>NZ_CP030848.1:0-2400000 GCF_008274825.1 Sphingobacterium hotanense | reverse complement strand
TATTCACGCAGTCAAAGAACAGTTTCCGAATCAAGCACTCGTTACGGTTATCGAATTGAATGCTTATGATAGTCTTGATCCACACTTTATTCAAGAGTACACAAATAGTATGAATGAGTCAGATTTCGCGGCTGTTTTTGTGAATATTTCTCTTTTAAAGGAAAAAAATATAGTATTGGATAATGCTATTGAAAATTTAACTCAAGCGTTCAACCATCCTTCATTCCAAGTGATAACGCAAATAGCTGATTTAGAGCACTTTTTAGAGGGTTTTAAGTCAACTGGGTACAATTTGCTATTTATGAGTTCAAACAATTACAATGGGGTAAATATGTCAAGCTTTGCAGACAAATTTTTAAGAAATTTTTAAGATACTTATAAAAATTTTCTAAAATTTTAATATTGGCATTTTGAAATATACTTTATTTGTTTAAATTTGATAATTACTTAATAAATAAATATTTTACATTTTACCCATGAATGCATTAGGAAAAAAAATTAGATTACTTAGACACCAGAAGGGCTGGAGTCAGGAGGATGTAGCCAAGCGATTGGATATCTCAATTCCTGCGTTTTCAAAGATTGAAACCGGAATTACCGATGTCAACCTTTCTAGGCTGAACCAAATTTCAAAGTTATTCGGATTGTCATTAGTACAACTTTTATCCACTTCAGATCCTGAAGAAGATAAGCAAATCCAGAACGAAGTTAATGAATTACAGAAGAGATTACAGGCTCGTGAGGCTGAAGTAATTGATTTACAGAAAAAAGTAATTGACTTATACGAACAATTACACAAGAAATAATTTTTCTTTTATCAAGATTAATGAATTGCCTTTGCTAAATGTGAAGGTAATTTTTTTTTGTGCCTTGTGGTAATGCCAAATGGGCATAAAAAAAGCGCAATTGTTAAATTGCGCTTTACTTATGCTTTCAATAAAATTTCTATCCTAAATACGATTTAAGAATCTTGCTTCTAGAAGTATGACGTAGTCTCTGTAAAGCTTTATCTTTAATTTGACGAACGCGTTCTCTAGTTAAGCTAAATTTTTCGCCGATTTCCTCAAGTGACAATTGATGATTAGATCCTAATCCAAAGAATAAAACGATGATTTCGCGTTCTCTTTCTGTTAATGTTGCTAACGAACGTTTGATTTCTTCGGATAAAGACTCATCAATTAAAGAACTATCTGTATCTGGGTCGCTATTTTCTAAAACGTCAAGTAATGTGTTTTCTTCTCCTTGCACGAAAGGAGCATCCATAGATACGTGGCGGCCAGAATTACTTAAAGTATCAGATACTTTATCCACTGTTGTTTCAAGGATATCTGCTAACTCTTCTGGTGATGGCTCACGTTCGTATTCTTGCTCAAGTTTCGAGAAGGCTTTACTAATTTTACTTAATGATCCTACTTGGTTTAACGGTAGACGAACGATACGAGATTGCTCTGCAATTGCTTGAAGAATAGATTGACGAATCCACCAAACCGCATAGGAGATAAACTTAAATCCTTTTGTTTCGTCAAAGCGTTTTGCTGCCTTAATTAAGCCTAAATTGCCCTCATTGATCAAGTCACCTAATGTTAAACCTTGATTCTGATATTGTTTTGCAACTGAAACGACAAAGCGAAGATTGGTTTTTGTTAATTTCTCTAATGCTACTTGATCACCTTCGCGGATTCTTTGCGCTAGAATAACTTCTTCTTCTGCTGAAATTAAATCTACTTTTCCAATTTCATGTAAGTATTTATCTAACGATTGGGACTCACGATTGGTGATGGATTGCGTAATTTTGAGCTGTCTCATTTAATAATATAAACCTTTCTATTCTGAAATGTTCGCAAACATAGCGAAATTTCTTCATTAAATTCTAATATAATTGTAAATTATAAACTCATAATGAGTTACTTAGCAGTGGTGAGTTGAGGTAAAACTATTCACAAAAATCATTCCAAATATTATAGTTTACCTGATACTGCAATCATAATATTACAATCTTTATTATCTAAACTTTTAATCTCACCTTTTATTATCTAGTAACTAAAACATTTTTAGGTACATTTTGTTTTGAATGTGAAACTGAAATAAACGCAAACTTATGCCAATTATGATTCACTTGGACCAGATGATGTCTAAAAAGAAAATGTCACTCAATGAATTGAGTGACAAAGTGGGAATAACGTTATCAAATCTATCCATCATAAAGAATCAGAAAGCGAAAGCTATCCGATTAAGTACGTTGGATGCGATTTGTCGGGCGCTGGAATGTCAGCCCGGGGATATCTTAGAGTTTAAGGAACAATGATAGTTTCTTCGGATTTATAGCCTCTAAGAAAGTCTGCGACATACATTCGCTTTTTTCCCTCGATTTGAATTTCATTTAATTTAATAAAGCCATCAAGGGTTGCTACCTTGAGATAAGTTTTACCATCGCTGATAAATTTTCCTGCTTCATAATTGTGCGGAATCAGTTCCTTTTCTGTTTTGTATACCTTTAAAACTTTGTTGTCCAGATGCGTAAAAGCAGTAGGATAGGGGCTTAGGCCACGAATGAAGTTGTAAACCGTAGTAGTATCTTTTTCCCAGTTAATCTGGCAATCTTCTTTAAAGATTTTCGGAGCATGTTTAATATCCGATTCATTGATAAGCCCGCTCTGCGGAATCGGATCTATTGATCCGCGCTTTATCGCATCTACGGTTTTTACGATTAACTTAGCTCCTAGGTGCATCAGATTATCATGCACTGTTCCGGCATCATCAGTTTCCTTAATCTCAACCTCGTCCGCTAATAGAATATTTCCGGTATCTATTTCATGTTGAAGCAAAAATGTGGTTACCCCAGTTTTCTTTTCACCGTTGATTACTGCATGATTAATAGGGGCAGCGCCGCGATAATTTGGCAATAACGACCCATGAACATTTACAGTGCCATTTTTTGGCATGTTCCATACGATTTCAGGTAACATTCTAAAAGCTACCACAACTTGCAAGTCTGCGCGGAAAGAGCGGAGCTCCTCTATAAATTCCGGAGATCTAAGTTTCTCCGGTTGTAGAACCGGAAGATTATTTTCTACTGCAAATTGTTTGACAGCAGACTGATGTAACTTTTGACCTCTACCTGCAGGTTTGTCAGGCGCCGTCACTACTGCCACAACCTCTTCACCTGCATCTATTAAAGCTTTTAACGAGGCAACCGCAAAATCGGGGGTACCCATGAAAATTATACGCATACTAGAATCTTGATAATGTAATTTCAATTCGCATGTGAAACGAATTTTTATAACTTTGCGAAGTTACAAATTTAATTTAAGCTTGAATTTTCCATTTTTCTTAGCCAAACGAATCACACTATCTGGAAATCGTACTTTCTCGAAACTAATCGTGCGAGTAACGATTGGAGCTTTGACGCTCGCAATTTTGGCAATTATTATGGCTGTCGCGATACTGCGAGGATTCAAGGGCGAAATCACAGATAAGCAGCGCGGCTTCTTTGGTGATGTCATTATCTTAAAAAATGATCGTAACGACTCCTATGTCAATACTCCAATTTCACTTACAAAGAGTCAAATCCAAACGCTGGAGGCAGACAGTAATGTCATCAATGTATATCCTTTTGCTACCAAAGCCGGAATAATGAACGTGAAGGGCGAAGTCGAAGGCGTTCTCCTGAAAGGAATTGATCAGGATTATGATCAGGAGTTCCTTTCCAAAACGATTATAGAGGGAGAACCTATAGACTTCAAAGCAGAGAATGCCGAAAACCAATTGCTTATCTCCAGCCTTATTGCAAATCGGCTGAACCTTAAAGTAGGGGATGATTTCATTATGTATTTCATCCAAGAACCGGTTAGAAAGCGGAAATTTACTATTCGGGGGATTTATACAACAAACTCAGAAGAGTTAGATAAGATCTATGTAATCGGTTCCTTATCGTTAATTCGCAAGCTGAACAATCTTGCAGACAACGAAGTGGGCGGCTATGAAGTACGGGTAAAGGACTTCAACCAGCTAGCAAAGACAACTCAAGACGTCAATGATCAGCTTCCTATCGAATTATATGCAACGAATGTCGTAGAACAAATGCCGGATATCTTCAACTGGTTGAATATGCTCGATATGAACGACAATATCATCTTTGTGCTGATGGTCGTCGTAGCAGTCATCAATATGATATCGGCCTTATTGATCAGTATCCTTGAGCGATCACCGATGATTGGTATCTTGAAATCGCTGGGTATGCAAAATCGAAAAATTCGAACTGTATTCCTTTATAATTCGCTTTATTTAATCGGATACGGACTTTTGTTAGGTAACTTTCTTGCGATTGCACTTTATTTTTTCCAACGCAGCACACATTTCTTCAAGCTGGACCCGTCGGTTTACTACGTTTCCTTCGTGCCAATGGATATCTCCTGGCTTACAGTTATTTGGCTCAACCTGGCTTTGATCTTTATTGCGTTGATAACCCTATTTATCCCTTCTATGCTGATTAGCCGAATATCGCCAATCAAGACCATTCAGTTTAAATAGTTCAACTGCTAACGGCCTCTTTTTTCTTAAAAATTAGAATTTTCATTATCTTTCGCTAGAAAAACAATTACGACTTTTAATAGTTGTACCATAAACAAGCGAATATATATGAACAAAGTTTTTGACCACTTAGCCCATGCTTTTGAAGCGCCATTAACCAATCCCGTCCTAATATTTTCCCTTGTCTTATTCATCATTCTCTTATCACCAATCTTATTACGCCCAATTAAAGTACCGGGTATAATCGGTTTGATTATTTCAGGGATGATCATTGGACCGCATGGTCTAAATTGGCTGGAGAAAAATTCGGCGGTTGATTTATTCTCCACTATTGGATTGCTCTATATCATGTTTATTGCGGGTTTAGAGCTTGATATGAATGAGTTTAAAAAGACCAAACATAAGAGTCTGATGTTTGGATTCTTTACTTTCATCATCCCGATTTCTATTGGATTCCCGGTCTGTTATTATGTCTTGGACTACAGTCTACTTTCGAGTATCCTCATTGCGAGTATGTTCGCAACGCATACATTGGTTTCCTATCCAATCGTTAACCGCTACGGTATTTCGAAAAATGAAGCTGTCGCTATTACCATTGGTGGTACTATCCTTACGGATACTGCTGTACTGATAATTCTGGCAGTGATCAAGGGCGCCTCGCAAGGTGACATCAATAACGAGTTCTGGGTGACATTAGGCGTATCTTTCGCCATCTTCCTTTTCATAATGTTCGGTGTGATCCCGAAGATTGCCAAATGGTTCTTCGAAAAGATCGAAGGCGAAAAAACGGCGCACTACATATTTGTACTTACTGTTGTCTTCTTTGCTGCCTTCCTGGCGGAAATGGCAAACCTTGAACCAATCATCGGCGCATTCGTTGCGGGTTTAGCACTGAATAAATTGATTCCACATTCATCTGCGTTGATGAATAGAGTCGAGTTTATCGGTAATGCGATATTTATCCCATTCTTCTTGATTTCTGTGGGCATGATCGTTGATATCAGCGTGTTTACAAAGGGAGAGGGGCTAACGGTATTTTACGTGGCAGGTGTATTGACGCTAGTTGGCGTCGTGGGTAAATTCCTGGCAGCTACCGCTACTCAATGGGTGTTTAAATACAACAACAACGAGCGAAACCTTATCTTCGGTCTTAGTAATGCCCATGCGGCCGCAACACTTGCGATCATCATGGTAGGATACAACAATGACATCATTGATGAAAACGTATTGAACGGTACGATCGTCTTGATCTTAGTAAGCTGTATCATTGCATCGATTGTTACGGAGAATGCTTCCAAGAAAATCGTCATGGCTGGTCATCAGGATCAGGAACATATGGAGCATGTAGAAGAGCACGAGGAACAAATTTTGATTCCTATTGCAAACCTCAACAATATGGAAGCGATTTTGGATTTTGCAACATTGATCAAATCTAAGAAATCACCCCACCCATTAAATATTTTAAGCGTTGTTCCTAACGATGAACAGGCTGAGCGAAATGTACATCTCGCCAGACAGAACCTTGATAAAATGGCGAAATATGCTTCAGGTTCGGAGACCGACGTTGAATTGATTACGGCAATCGATTTCAACATTGCCAACGGTATCGGGCGAGCCTCGCGTGAAGCTTTTGCAGACTGTCTTATCCTGGGTTGGCCTTCGGCAACATCTTTCGTGGAAAAAATCGTAGGTGAGAAAACCGAAAGTATCTTGAACCGGACGGATGCCAGTCTTTTTATGTGTCGCTTAGACAAACCATTTATCACAAACAAATCCATTACTATTTTTGTTCCCCCATTGGCTGAATCGGAAGTCGGTTTTGCCTACTGGATGGAAAAGATGAGTAAATTCGCACAAGAGCTTTCGCTCCCAATCAGATATGTTTGTAATTTCAGAACCAAACAAGCTATTGAAATCATGCTAGACACGCTGAAATCCAGCATTCCGGTAAGCTATGATCTATATGAAGATTGGGATAATATCTATGGATTGGCAACATTCTCAAATGCAGACTCGCTGCTTGTCTTTGTATCTTCCCGCTATGGTGAAGTATCCTATAGAGACTCGTTAGATGGTTTGGCAAAACGCGTTGGGAAGTACTACAAAAATCAGAACTTAATCTTAATCTTTCCTGCTCGTTTGGCAGATATGCATATCGATGAGTACGAAGATGTTCAAACTGCGCCTATTTTCCGCAAAATCAGCCGTGAAATTGGTAACATGTTTGGGAAAGATAAAAACTAATAAATAATGAGCGATAAAATAACGATTAGCGGTTCAGGGAAATTGAATGTCCCAGATCAGGTAAGCATACCCTTTATTATCGGAGACGGAATCGGGCCGGACATCTGGCATGCTTCTGTACGTGTTTTCGATGCAGCAATTGCCAAAGCCTATAATAACCAACGGAAGATCAACTGGTTGGAAGTCCTTGCCGGTGAAAAAGCATTCAATGAAACAGGAAACTGGTTGCCAGAGGCAACATTAGACAAATTCAAAGAATATCTTGTTGGTATCAAAGGTCCTTTAACAACACCAATCGGTGGAGGAATCCGTTCATTGAATGTTGCTTTGCGCAAGGAGCTTGATCTTTATGTTTGTCAGCGTCCTACAAAATGGTACGAAGGTGTGCCTTCTCCCGTGAAGCATCCGGAAAAAGTTGATATGGTCGTATTTCGTGAGAATACGGAGGATATTTACGCGGGGATAGAATTCGCAGCAGGCACGGCGGAAGCCAGACGCATTCAAGACTTCCTTAAAGACGATCTAAGCGTAGATTATAACTTCACTAATACAACGGGAGTCGGGTTAAAGTTCGTCTCAGAGGAAGGCTCAAAACGTTTGATACGAGCAGCGATCGAATTTGCTATAGCTGAAGGAAGAAAATCCATTACCATTGTACACAAGGGTAATATCATGAAATATACCGAGGGTGCCTTTAAAAATTGGGGATATCAACTTGCGGAGTCAGAATTCGGGGATAAGCTATACACTTGGAATCAATGGGAAAAGACGAAAGAGGCTAGTGGTGCCGACGCGGCTAATGCCGAACAGAAAGCAGCAGAAGCCGCAGGAAAGATAATTGTTAAAGACATTATCGCGGACAACTTCTTGCAACAGATTCTACTCGCACCTCAGGATTATGATGTGGTAGCGACGTTAAACTTAAACGGCGACTATATTTCAGATGCCTTAGCGGCGATGGTAGGTGGTATTGGTATTGCCCCAGGCGCAAATATCAATTATAAAACCGGACATGCTATTTTCGAAGCTACCCACGGAACAGCACCAAGGTTCGCCAATACGGATAGTATGAACCCTTGTTCGGTTATTCTAAGCGGGGTCATGATGTTAGATTACATGGGTTGGAGCGAAGCAGCGGATGCCATCGTACAGGCAGTAGCTGAAACGATAAAAGAAAAAACCGTCACAGTGGATTTCTATAATCTAATGGAAGACGCAACGCTTCTTAAAACAAGCGAATTTGCCAATAAAGTGATCGAAAAACTATAAAACATTGTAATATCATTCAAAAAAGCTGAACTTTAACTGGTTCAGCTTTTTTATTCTAAAAGCAGTATATAAAAAAAAGCGATAAATTAGTGTCATGATCGAAATACCAAGTATTGTTACAGCCTCAAATATCTTCTCAGAAGAAGAGATTAATACGCTTAAAAGCGTCAAGCAACTTCCCGAGGAGCAAGAAATTGATGCTTATCAATACCAACCAGAAATCCAGGAGCTGCTGAATGCCTTTATCGGAGATGAATCGACCAGACGAACACATCAACTATTAAAAGCGAAGGAATTAATTCAACGCAACGAACTGCTGAATGCATGGAAAATCATCCTCCTATAGCTTGATTCAAATTTGATTTCATATAGTAAAATTCCATAATTATCCTTAATTTGGATACTTACTGCCCGTACTATTAAAAAGAATCTAACCATTTAGAATAAACGCAGCTCGATATGTATTTACAAATTGATGAGGAGAGTTTTAGAGCGGTATTTACGAAATACTACGACCGTATATATTCTGGGTTTTATAAAAAAACAGGATCCTATGAAATCGCGCAGGACCTAACTCAACAGACCTTCATCAAATTTTGGCGATATCGCGATAGTTATAGCCCGGAGCTTACCGTCGAAATTCAATTATTCAGAAAAGGCAAGCTTGTTTTTATCGATTGGTTGAGAAAAGAATCGAAAGAGCGGCAAATGATCGATAGCCTCAAGCAACAGGAAAAAATCCCCATCGATGAACTCTCTACCGACCTCAAGGACTCGCTGCAAAATGCAATCAATGGACTCTCCCCGGTGCGAAAAGAGGTTTTCAATATGGCATACATCGAAGGCTATAGCCATAAAGAGATTGCTGAGAAGTTGAATGTTTCCATCCGAACCGTCGAAACACATATCTATAAATCTGTGCAACAACTTCGGAAAATACTCGCCCTTATCTACATTATGCTACATCTTTAAAAATAATTTTTCATGGAGTACGTAGTTTTAATTTTATGAGCGTATATAGATATAAAGACGCCTAAATTATAAACCGTGAAAAAGGAGATCTTAGAAAAGTTTTTGTCAAACCAATGTTCTTACAATGAATGTAAGGATGTGGCGTCCTATTTGGAAGGCAATGACGACGAACTGGATAAGATACAACTATTCGAAAATTTAGCCGACAACGAAATCATTCATATTGACCAAGTTGAAAAAGATCTCTTATGCGATGCTATTTTAGCGAAGCCTAAACAGGGACTGCTACTCAAGCGCCTGTTGATCGCAGCCGCTGTATTACTATTCGTTGCATTTTCGTTTTACAAACTAGGAAAGCACGATAGCCCTTCGCATCTGGAGTCTCCTTTATTGGTAGAAATCGTAAATGATACAGAATCAGCAGAATGGCATATCTTGCCAGACAGCAGCAGAGTAAAACTAAGTCCGGCAGCTAAGCTTACTTATCGGACCAACTTCGCTAAAGATAGAGAGTTAAACCAAGTAGCCGGCGAAATTACCTATTTCGTTCATGCAAATAAAGATCTTCCATTTCGTGTGATCAATCAAGGTGTCCAAACGCGGGCCGTTGGAACAACCTTTTCTATCGACGATTACAATAACGAAAATTTAATCATCAAGCTGTTAGAAGGAAAGATAGTTGTAGAAGATCCTACAGATAATACCGATAGTGAAATCATTTTGAATAACCCAACGGCTATAGTAGTCAGTAAGGTTAATTTTACCTATAACCATATCAACGAGAATAAGGAAGGGCATAAAAAAGCTTGGGATAAGGAGCGTAAGTCGATCCGCAATAATTATTCGGAAAGTACGATTGCCTGGTCCAATCAAGTCGTCAACTTCAGTGGCGTATCAAATGCCGACCTATTCAGCATAATGGAACGACTTTATGGTGTCTCCATTGATGTCGAAAATCCAAAGATTACCAACGGTAATTTTACAGGAGAACTATACCAGAACGATAACCTAGAAAATTTACTTACAATTTTCTGTCAAATAAATGGATGCAACTTTACTATAAAAGATAATATTATAAGAATTAAATAAACATTTTTTAGTAACCATTAACCATTATAAACAATTTATGACTATGAAAAGTAAAGTAATTTACCCATTGCTAATCTATGGGCTATCATCACTTTTCCAAGAAGCTTTAGCACAGACCAATGTACGTGCTAATGGAAAGGTGATAAGTATTGACGGTGCAGCAATACCGGGAGCAACAATCGAGGTGATAGATGTGAAAACGAAGAAAAAGGAGACTTTAGGATCGAATGATCAAGGTCTTTTCACACTAAACAATCTTAGCATAGATGGACTGTACAACATCTATGTTCACCACGTCGGTTTCCAGCGCGATTCCATCACCAATTTTGTTGCTAAAACCAACCAAACTAACAGTATTTTAATACGTCTTAAACCCGACGATAATGAACTCGATGAGGTCGTCGTTATTGGTTATGGAACAGTCCAGAAGAAAGATCTAACGGGCGCCATTTCATCGGTAGATGGAAAAGATATCGCCGTTCGTAAAACAACCCAGTTGTCCCAAGCATTACAGGGCGCAGTTCCGGGGGTTATGGCAACTAGAAATAACAATGCACCAGGTGCCGCCGCAACAATCCGCGTTCGAGGAATCACTACGATCACCGACGGCGGTCTGAATCCATTGGTCATTCTAGACGGAGTGCCAATTAGTGGCTTGGACCAAGTCAATCCTAACGATATCGAAAACGTAACGGTGCTTAAAGATGCTGCATCTGCTTCAATCTATGGATCCAGAGCTGCT
This sequence comes from Sphingobacterium hotanense, assembly GCF_008274825.1. Taxonomy (NCBI): domain Bacteria; kingdom Pseudomonadati; phylum Bacteroidota; class Sphingobacteriia; order Sphingobacteriales; family Sphingobacteriaceae; genus Sphingobacterium; species Sphingobacterium hotanense. The sequence goes on along the minus strand of NZ_CP030848.1, from coordinate 2,389,154 downwards.
GCCGGTGTTATTTTAATTACATCAAAGCGGGGTAAAGAAGGTGTGCTATCCTTGGAATATAATACGGATATAGGTTGGGAATCTCCAACAGAACTGCCAGAGTACGTAGGAGCGCAACGCTATCTGCAACTCGTGAATGAGCTTCGTTGGAATGATAATAACAACAACCAAAACGAATATCCGATCTACGCAAAAGATTTAGTGGATAACTACCTTAACTTAAATAAAGAAAACCCTAATCTATATCCTATTACCGATTGGCAAAGTATACTGCTAAAAGACAGAGCCGGCCGACAGGCACATCAATTATCCGTTTCTGGGGCTGGGAAAAATCTTAGGACTAGATTCTCATTAGGGTATGATGATACAGACGCGTTATACGTGATGCGCAATTATGAGCGATTAACTTCACGGATAAACAATAATATTGATGTAACCGACTATTTATCTGCTGTTGTTGACTTGAACTTTAAACGTACAACGGATAATCGTCCTTCTATCGATCCATTATATAGAATGGGGATTACAGCACCAATTTATGCAGGGATGTGGGATGATGGAAGGACTGCATCTGGGAAGGACGGCGATAATATCTATGGGATGTTGACTCAAGGGGGGCAAACCAAATATCAATATACCCAATTTGGCGGTAAAGTAGGAATCGACTTGAAGCCGATTGAGGGCCTTACATTGACGGGTGTGATTGCACCAATTTTCAACTTCGATCGGACTAAAGCCTTTCGAACAAAAGTTCCTTATACAGCTTGGAACAACCCAGAACAAAGATTAGGTTACATTAATGGTTATGAAACAACTAAACTTACGGAAAGTAGAGTAGAGAGTTACCAATATACAACCCAATTTTTAGGGAATTATATGAAGAGTCTCGGTAAGCACAATCTAAACCTTTTGGCCGGATACGAATTCTTCTACTACTATAACGAAGATCTATCAGCGAGCCGCGATCAATATTTGCTTAGCGGCTACCCATACCTCGATTTGGGACCTTTGGAATTTAGAGATAACTCTGGTTCAGCATATGAAAATGCATATCGTTCTTATTTCGGGCGAGCAATGTATAATTATGCCAACAAGTACTTTATTCAAGCAAACATACGATACGATGGTTCATCAAGATTCGCTAAAGAATACCGATGGGGTGTTTTCCCATCTGTTTCCGCAGGATGGTCAATCTCAGAAGAAAACTTTATGAAAGACGTCTCTTGGCTTAATTTCTTAAAACTGAGAGCATCTTATGGAACGCTTGGTAATGAGCGTATTGGGAATTACCCTTATCAATCTTTAATTCAGTTTTCTAACACAGCGTTATTTTATACCGGAAATCAAGTTACATCACAACAATCAGCTTCTCAATGGCAGTATGCAATTCGTGATATCACATGGGAAAAAACAGAGTCATATGACGTAGGTCTCGATTTCGTAGGGTTAAACAATAGATTGAATGCTACATTCGACGTCTACAATAAAATAACAAGCGACATGCTCCTTGCACTTCAAATTCCTGTTTTCATTGGTTTCGAGAATCCCAATCAAAATACTGGAAAAATGAATACGAAGGGATGGGAGTTGGCTGTAGGATGGAAGGATAACATTAATAAACTTACTTATGGTCTTTCTTTTAATATCTCAAACTTCAAATCTGTTATGGGAGATTTAGGCGGTACCGAGTTTTTGGGTAATCAAGTTAAAATGGAAGGCAGCGAATTCAATGAATGGTACGGCTATTTATCCGATGGGTTGTATCAAACTGCAGATGAAGTTGCAGGTTCCCCAGTTTTGAATGCCAATGTAAAGCCTGGGGATGTTAAATATAAAGACGTATCGGGTCCTGATGGAGTTCCTGATGGGATAATTTCCCCTGAGTATGATAGAGTGTTTCTAGGAGGTTCATTACCACAGTATTTGTATGGCGGACAGCTTAATTTGGGTTACGGCGGATTGTCATTAAATGTCGTAATTCAAGGGGTCGGTAAACAAAACGTGCGTCAAACTACCGATATGATACAACCTTATCAACAGAATTGGGGAAACTTCCTTTCAATTCTTGACGGAAATACTTGGAGTAAATATAATACTGATGCTCAAAATCTCTCCGCAAAATATCCAAGATATTCTAATACCTCAGCAACAAATAACTATGCTATGTCGGATTTTTGGATGATTAATGGAAGATATTTTCGTCTAAAATCAGTGAATGTCTCGTACCAAATTCCTGAAAACTTCTTAGCAAAGTATCATGTTAAAGGGCTTGGATTATCATTTACTGCTAATGATATTTTCACTATTAATAAGTTCCCTAAAGGTTGGGATCCAGAAATGACGTCATTTACATATCCAATAACGTCATCATTCTTATTCGGTATTAACGTCAAATTTTAAAAGCTAAGGTCATGAAAAGTAAAATAATATATTTGGTTTTGTCACTGTTTCTGTTTTCATGCCAGAAGCTTGACTTAAATCCATTATCTCAAGGTTCTAGTGAAACTTGGAATTCTGATGCTGATGAGCTCATCATGTCTCTCAATGATTTATATAGAGAGGCCCTATGGATTAAAGACGTCGACGATTGGACGGACGATTGGATTTACCGAGATGGATTAACTGATATAACGAATGCGACGATAAATGGTCAATCGGCGTTCGTTACTAGTGGTTGGCAAAATACCTACAAAGCGATTGCTAGAGCTAACACAGTGCTTGAAGGTATGGATCGAGCTGCAGATATTTTACCCGAATCACAGATAAATGGTTATAAAGCAGAAGCAAGATTTGTTCGTGCGGCTATGTATTCATTTTTATTGAGTCATTATAGAAATGTCGTTTATCTGGATAAAACATTAAGTATCGAGGAAGCAAAAACGATAGGTCAAATGAATCCAGATGAATTATTAAAGAAAATTTATGAGGATTTCGATTTCGCAATTACCCATTTAAAAAGTTCGTATAGCTCATCGGAAGTGAAGCGTGCCACCAAGGGTGCAGCGATGGCACTGAAAGCGCGTATTGCTCTTTACATGGGCGATTTTGCGACCGCGAAAGAAGCCGCATCTGCATGTATAGCTTTAGGATTATACAACTTGCACTCGGATTACTCAGCGTTGTTCCTCTCGAAAACTAAGCAATCGCCCGAATCAATCTTTCTTTTGCCGCGCTCGATTACTTTAGGAGTAGCATTAGGAGATCGCCAAAATTATATTCCGCGCAATAATGGTGGATGGGCTGCAAAGGATCCTTCATGGGACTTGTTTTTCTCTTACTATTGTACAGACGGTTTACCAGTAGACGAATCTCCGCTTTTCAATCCTAAGAATCCATTTGAAAACCGAGATCCTCGTTGTGAAGCTACAATTGTTCCATTCGATCAGCCGTTTTTAGACATAATCTACACACCGCATCCTTTAGCTTTGAAGACTAAAAGAGTATCTACAGGTCAAGAGATTACAAACAATGACAATAGGGCTGTCGCACAATATGCTTCATTTAATGGATTGGTTTGGAGAAAAGGCGTGGATTCAGATTGGCTTCTAAATTCTTGGCGGATTGAACCCGATAATATAATAATTCGCTATGCAGACGTACTCCTGATCTATGCGGAAGCTAAAATTGAGTTGAACGAAATTGACCAATCGGTATTAGATGCTATAAATCAAGTGAGGGCTAGAGCTTATAAAGTTGATAAATCTTCTACGAATTATCCTAAAGTTACTACAACTGCGCAAGCAGAACTCCGAAAAATTCTTCGTAGCGAACGAAGAATGGAGTTTGCGCTAGAGGGACTTCGCTATATGGATATCATCAGATGGAAAATCGCCGAGAAGGTCTTAAATAAACCAAATTTTGGTTTGTTAGATCCTGCAGACCTAGTTTCTAAGGTTGTTAATACCGGTAAATGGTTTTTACCAACTGCACCGCCTATTGATGAAGATGGCTCACCAGATTTTTCTGGATTCTATAGTCAGGGTTTAATCAAACAAATAGCAATTAGAAAATTCGACGCAAAGAAGCAATATATATGGCCAATACCGTCAACGGAAGTACTAACGAGTGGGTTAAATCAAAACCCAAATTATTAGCATTATGATAAAAGAAAATATTAAGATCTTATTTTTAGGAATTTCGTTTTTAAGTAGCAATCTATTGTTTGCACAACAAAAAAGCTTTAGCGGAATTTACCCTAATCTAGCAATGTACAATGATGAAGGTGAGTGCGGGACTGGTGCCGTTGTACCTTGGAATGATAAGCTGTATGTGATAACTTATGGGCCGCATTTACCCATTGGATCGTCCGATAAATTGTACATCATTGACAAATCAAAAAAACAACATGTCTACGAAGGAAGCGTAGGAGGTACGCCCGCGAATCGTATGATCCATAAAGAAACCAATAGTCTCTTTATTGGGCCTTACGTTATAGATAATAAAGGCGTTGTTACTACTATTTCACCATTCGATATGCCCGGACGTCACACTGGTTTAGCTAGGCATTTAACAGACCCAAAGAAGAAGATATATTTTGCGACAATGGAGGAAGGATTTTATGAGTATGACCTTACCTCAAAGAAAATTACTGAACTGTACACTGATGTTAATTTAAAAAGCGAAAGCTATTTAAAAAAGCTCCCAAAGTATCAGAATAAAAAACAGAATTTTGCTGATTTATTTGGCGCACATGGAAAAGGAGTGTATAGCGGACAAGGTGTTCTTGTCTATTCAAATAATGGCGAGTCTGGCGAAAAGGCTTTAAAGCAATATGATATACCAGCAGGCTCTCTATCTGAATGGGACGGTAAGTCTTGGAAATTAGTCCGTAGAAACCAGTTTGTTGAAGTTACAGGTCCAGGTGGAATCTACGGAAATAATGCAGACAACGATGCAATTTGGGCGACCGGTTGGGATCATAAATCAGTCTTGCTGGCGGTGAGAGATTCAAAAAAAGGTTGGTCTTTTTATAGACTTCCGAAAGCAAGCAGGAGCTACGACGGTGCTCACGGTTGGAATACAGAATGGCCGCGAATTCGCGAAATTGGTGACAGTAATGGTGATTATTTGATGACGATGCACGGAATGTTTTGGAAATTCCCTAAATCATTTACTTCATCAAACGCAAAGGGGATTAGGCCACGTTCATCATACCTTAAAGTTATTGGAGACTTCGCGAAATGGAATAATCAACTTGTATTTGGTTGCGATGACTCTGCACAAAAAGAATTTTTAAATAAAAGAAAGATCAAAGGAAATCTGGAAGGTGCTGGCCAATCTAATTCAAATCTATGGTTTGTCGATGAAGCTCAATTGGATTACTTCGGCTCGACAACTGCCGAGGGTGCTGTTTGGATAAATGATTCCTTGACAGAAAACCTAGTTTCAGAGCCGTTTCTCTTAGCTGGTTGGAAAAAGCGAAATATTTGGTTAAAAAATCATAATAATAAACCTGCAAAATTTGATCTGGAAGTAGACCTTGTCGGGAATGGAAAATGGACTCCTTACAAATCAATTAACGTAGCTGCTAACCACTCTATCAGCGAAGAAATGCCGGTTGATATCAAAGGCGAATGGATTAGGATTAAGGTTAGTGATTCTGGGAACTATTCTGCCATGTTTTCTTATCAAGGTGAAAACCTAGCAATTAAAGAGCTTGATTTATTTAACAACTTGTCGAAAATTGGAGATAACGAGTATTTGGGAGCATATCTGTACGCTTTAGGAAATAACCAGCGAAAATTGGGTGTTCTCTCAGGAAAAATTCAAGGTGAAACTTTTAATACAACTGGTTACTATGAGCTTAATAGTGATATGGAGCTAAAACCTGTTAATAATTCGGGAACCGTTGAAATCATTAAAAAGAACTTTGAAATTCCGAATGACTTGGTTAGTGTCGAGGAAAGTTCCGTTTTGGTCGTTGATGATCTTGGACGAAGATGGCGATTTCCTAAATCAAAGGCCGCCTTTGACAAGCTAACGCGAAACGGTCTTACTAGATTAGCAAGGGAAGTAGCGACAGAGAGAGATTTGATGAATTTACATGGTACTTTTTTTGAACTTCCGGCAGAAAATGCCGACGGATTTGCAAAAGTTAGACCAATAGCGAGCCATGATATGGCGATACATGATTTTGCATCATATCGCGGATTGTTGGTTTTATCTGGAGTAAATCCAAAAGGAGATCAGGATAATATAATTCGGTCCGAGGACGGAAAAGCAGCTGTATGGGTCGGTGCAATTGATGATCTTTGGAAACTAGGGAAGCCAACAGGAAAGGGCGGGCCGTTGAGCAATACAAGCGTAAAAGCGAATGAAGTTAGTGATCCCTATCTTTTTGGATTTTACGATAAACGTAACATAGAATTATCTCATAATCTTCAGGAAGCCGTAGATTTCAAAATTCAACTTGATCCTTCGGGAAATGGAGAATGGTTCGATTATAAAACAGTTAAGGTTTTAGGTAATAAATCTGAACATTTTGTTTTCCCGTCAAACGTTGAAGCAAGATGGATGAGAGTCATCCTAAATAAAGCATGTAAGGCTAGTGCTATTTTGACATATGAATAGAATATTATTAATTGTTGCAATTGTGGGTTGTAATCTCTTTAATGTCGCGGCCCAATCTTGGACTGCCCTCAGCAAAGAGCAAGAACCCGTATTGACTCACACAGTTAATGATACCCTCAGTTTCCCTGTGTTTGTAGTTGAAGACCCTAGCACTAAAACTTTATACTACGGTACTCAACTACAAACCAATGTCTGTAACGACCAGATTTGTCTACCGATCGTGGTGAACCTATTCTGGGATCTATTGGGCAATTATCATCATTTCAGCAAAGAGGAGGATTTCCACTTCACAAAATTCGATCACCAGTATTTCGACCAAAAAGATTACGAGCGCTTGCAGGGCATCCTAATCGATAGCTTATCTCCCTTGCGTGATTACGACGTGGAAGATTTGCTGGATAAAGATGGAAAGAAATATTCTTTAGAAATCGACGCTGTGACGAAGCCTACTTCGCCCTTGTTTTCCAATGTAACAGTGCCAGGTGCCTTATACACCGTTTATACGCTTTGGCATATCGTCAATGGGCCGATTAAGCAGGAGCTACATGCGCTTGCGAATCAACAGTATCAGAAACGGAACTGGCAAAGCTATTTTGCGAAGTCGGAAATACCCGTTTATCAGGAATATTTCTTAAAGCATTTGGAGCCTACGGAAGCCACGAAGTATAAAGAAGAGATAATCAACCTTCTTTTTGCCCAAGATGACTTTATACCACACTACGCTATCGATGTTTTGGAAGCGGATGTGCTAAAAGATCCCAATCAATACAATTCTATCTTGAAACAATTGGATAGAATGAAACCACATGTAATAACTGAAATTATAAACTCTATTTCTGCTGCAAATGAGGAAACAAAAAGCATTTTAACAGCTTTTAGGGCAACTGAAAAGGCATCTCCCAAGCAGAAAGAACTAATCGCAAAAATTTTAAATTATGAAAAACAATAGAAGAGACTTTTTAAAAGCCATAGGAATTGGCTCTGGAGCTTTACTGGTGGATCCTGTAATTGCAAAATCACTCAGCGAGAAGCAAATTATAGAAAGTGAGCTGAAAGGACCAGAATCAGTATTTGCTATCCGTAATTTAGAAACCGACTATCTCGTAGCAGGAGGAGGGATGGCGGGCTTCTGTGCCGCGCTCGCTGCTGCTAGAAATGGTTTAAAGGTAATATTAATTCAAAATCGATCGAGATTAGGTGGCAATGCCAGTTCCGAGATACGTATGCATATTTGTGGCTCCACTGCTCTAGGACAAGTGTGGAGAGAAACAGGCTTGCTCGAAGAGGTGATGTTGACCGAATCGCATATCAACCCGCAGCGTTGCTGGGAAATGCTCGACTATGTGATGTATGATAAAATCGTATCGAATCCGAATATCACCTTATTGTTTGACAGCATGCTTTATAATGTCAAAACAAAAGGGAAGAAGATTGATGAAATACAAGCCTACTGTTCACAAACTGAAGAAATATACAATGTAAAGGCAAAGTACTTCGCCGATTGTACAGGCGATGGAACATTGGCAGCATTGGCAGGCGCGGAATTTATGCGCGGTCGTGAAGCAAAATCTGAATACAACGAAGCCCTCGGACTCGATGTACGCGACGATATCACGATGGGAAACAGCCTTCTCTTCCAATCGCAAAAACATGATAAACCTATGCCGTTTAAAGCACCTAGCTGGGCTCGAAAATATGAGTTCTCCGACTTTAAGCATCGTAGAATCCATTCCTGGGAGTACGGTTATTGGTGGATTGAGTTGGGTGGATTGGAAAATATTGTACATGATGGTCAAAAGATTCGCCACGATTTGATGGCGGTCGTATTTGGTGTATGGGATTACATCAAGAATTCCGGAAATCATCCCGAATCTGCAAACTGGGCTTTATCTTGGTTTGGATCCATCCCTGGAAAAAGAGAAAGCCGTCGCATTACCGGAGATTATGTCATGACACAAAACGATATCTTGAAACAAGAAAACTTCGAAGATCGCGTAGCCTATGGTGGCTGGCCATTGGATGACCACCTGCCGGCAGGGATGGACGATACTTCGCTCAGCCCATTCCGATCCATCGCTCTGAAAGGACCGTACTCTATACCATTACGTAGTTTGTACAGCAAGTCCTTCGACAATTTAATGATGGCCGGAAGGAACGTATCTGTATCTCATATCGCCCTTTCTACAACCCGTGTGATGGCAACCTGTGCGACGATGGGACAGGCGATCGGTACCGCAGCTGCCTTCTGTGTGAAGGAAAATCTGACTCCGCGAAAGCTATATGAAAACAAAGCAAAACTTAAAGAATATCAGCAGATTCTACTACGCCAAGATCAAGCGATACTGAAGGTGAAAAATGAAGATAATCTGGATTTGGCAAGGCAAGCAAAGGTTACTGCTTCTTCTGAACTAGCGGGTTTCGAAGCGAAAAAAGTTATCGATGGTTATAACCGTGACGTGCAAGATGGTGATAGCCATCAATGGCGAGCGAGCCTAGCTTCTGGCGAGCAATATATAGAGCTTAGTTGGAGCAAGCCTCAAAACTTGAAATCTGTAGAATTTACTTTCGATTCGGGTCTTAACCGTCATTTACGTTTATCCGGAGAAGCGAGTGTGATGAAAAACCAGAAGCGTGGACGACAGCCTGAAATGCTAATGGACTATAACCTAGAATTGTACAATGGCAGCACACTGGTGAAGAAAGAAGAGGTAACTGAAAATATCTTACGCAAAGTCGTACATAGCTTTGATGGTATCTCGGCAGATCGCGTCCGTTTAGTTGCAAAAAAAGCACAGGAAGACGAAAATGCACGCGTTTTTGAAATCAGATGTTATGCATAACAAATAATTCTGCTTAAATTTAGACCACAATGGAGAGCTTTACCTAAACCGTTTGCTCTCCATTTTTGTAATTGAACTACCAAAAAGAAAAATTATGATCGACTTAAATGGGATTAATGCGCTGACATTGATCTTTGCCTCGCTGCTTATTTTTGCTATTGCCTATCGATTCTATGGAATCTTTCTTGCCAATAAGGTGCTGCGATTAAACGCTAAAATTACGACACCCGCTGTCGAGTTTGCCGATGGACAAGACTATGTAAAAACAGATAAAAAGGTATTATTCGGACACCACTTCGCTGCCATCGCTGCCGCAGGACCGCTTGTAGGACCCGTTTTAGCCGCGCAGTTCGGTTATCTGCCAGGCGCCTTATGGATATTGATCGGCTGCGTATTGGGGGGTGGTGTGCACGATATGGTTGTTCTTTTCGCCTCCGTAAGGCATAAAGGGGAAAGCTTAGCGACCATTGCATCTAAGGAAATCTCTAAACCTATTGGTACAATTGCCGGACTTGCTGTATTGTTTATCTTGATATTAACCCTTGCGGGATTATCCCTTGCTTGTATTTCGGCAATGCACGAAGCGCCATGGTCCCTATTTACCATTATATTAACGATGCCAATTGCTATTATTATGGGGCTCATCATGCGTTATAGAGAAGGTTCAGTAACGTTTGCCAGTATCTTAGGCGGTGTACTTTTAATTGTCGGTATTATTTCAGGACATAACTTGATGGAGATGCCTGCCATCGCGAACCTGTTCAATTGGAGCATCGGCACCATATCTATTGCTATAGCTGTTTATGGTTTCTTCGCATCGGTATTGCCAATCTGGTTGCTTTTAGTGCCACGCGATTATCTATCTACTTACCTCAAAATCGGAACCATATTGATGTTGACCGTAGGGATTATCTTTGTTGCTCCAACCATTCAGATGCCTGCCTTTACGAGTTTTATTCATGGTGGTGGCCCAGTTATCGGGGGGCCGGTTTTACCGTTTATTTTCATTGTGATCGCGTGTGGTGCTATCTCCGGTTTTCACGCTATTATTGCTACCGGTACAACACCGAAGATGCTCGGCAATGAGCGTGAAATACTTTTTGTAGGCTATGGTGCGATGCTGGTAGAAGGCTTTGTCGCATTAATGGCTCTAATTGCTGCTTGTACATTAATGCCTGGAGATTATTTTGCAATCAATACACCTGTTGCTGCTTACGATCAATTCCTAGCCATGCATCCGGAATTACATGCAGTGGATTTACAACATTTTATCGACCGAATCGGTATTGATCTGCATGGAAGAACGGGAGGAGCCGTTTCTCTTGCTGTGGGTATGGCGCATATCTTCGACAAGGTTCCGTTTATGGACAACGTCATGGCCTACTGGTACAACTTTGCGATTATGTTTGAAGCGGTATTTATTCTAACAGCCATTGACGCCGGAACACGTGTCGGACGTTTCTTCCTTCAGGAAATGCTTGGCTCAGTAATTCCAGCATTTAAAGATAAGAACTGGTGGCCTGGTGTTATTCTATGTAGTGCTATCTTCACCTTCTCCTGGGGCTATCTGGTGTATACGGGCAACGTAAGCAGCATATGGCCATTATTCGGGATATCAAATCAATTGCTTGCTGCCTGCGGTCTGATCGTTTGTACAACGATGCTGATTCGTATGAACAGGAAGAAATACGCGCTCTGCGCCGCTATCCCCGGAATATTTATGGCAATCATCACTTTTTGGGCGGGCTATGTACAGGTGAAAGACATATATTTGCCAAATGAACAATACCTATTGGCGAGCCTTGCCGGAATAGCCATGCTGTTGATGGGAATTGTTTTCATCGGAACCTTTATCCGCTGGTCGCAACTGTTTAAAGTGAAAGAGCTGAAAGTTGATATGTATGGCGAAGAGGTAAAGGAACTGGTAGAAAGATAATCACACACATACTAAATGTTTACAATCCAACAAATTGATGACGCTCATGCGAAAGTAAAAACGGGTGCTGACTTCCCTAAGTACATCCAGGAAATCAAAGAATTAGGTGTAACCGCCTTTGATTTCCTGGTAAGCAATGGGGTAGAGGTTTACTATGGCGAAGAACCTTTTAAAGCAAATTCGCCCGTAAAATATGATCCCCTAAATATCAACGAAAACTTAAATGTTCAGCAATTTGCAAAGGAACTAAAAGAGCATCAAGAAGGAAAAACAGATTTTCCATACTTTGTGAAAATGTGCGCTGTCAATGGAATTGCTTCCTGGAAGGTGGATTTGGAAGAATATACTTGTACTTACTTTGATCTGGAAGGGGAAGAGGTGTTGCAGGAAGAGATCCCTGGGAACGGAGATGGTACTAACTACTATTCTGAACCAGGAAAGGAAGGATTTAAGGATTGGCAGGATCGGACTTCATAGGTCTTTATACTAAGTACTAACTACTAACTACTATTCTGAACCAGGAAAAAAAGGATTCAAGGATTATCAGGATCGAGAATAGCGTCGCATGACGAGGGTGATAGCGTACGTATCAGGAGACGTTTAGTGAAACGTCCCTACGCGGTTCGTCATAATTACCACCTATATAGTTCAAAACTGCATAGACGCCAATGCGTAGAAACACATCATACCCGATCCTGAGAATCCTTGAATCCTTTTTTTCCTGGTTCAGAAACAGCCACTTTTTTTCTTTCAACGTGATCCTGATAATCCTTGCATCCTTCATCACACACCATACCCGATCCCGACAATCCTTAAATCCTTCCTTTCCTGGTTCAAGACCACTATTTATACCAAAGGAAAGGACAAGACACCAAACTCTTATATCTAATATCTATCATCTCAAATCTCAATTCAACTCAGTCCCAATATAAAGCCCTTTCAAACCCACTGTATAACCAATTCAGAACCCTTTCCAAAGGGCTAAACAATGGTTAAACATTGGGTCTACATAGTCATTCACCCAAACCAGTTAGGAACAAAAAAGCTGTACCATCTTTTGACGGTACAGCCCATTTTAATTACAAAAAATTATATTATGAAAATTATATTACAAGCTACTTTTTGATATCAAAGCGGTCAGCGTTCATTACTTTGTGCCATGCTGCAACGAAATCTTTAACAAATTTATCGTTAGCATCTGCTGAAGCATAAACCTCTGCAACTGCTCTTAATTCGGAATTCGATCCGAACAATAGGTCGTTGCGTGTTCCTGTCCATTTTACAGCGCCAGTTTTGCGGTCTCTGCCTTGATATAGCTCTTTGTCTGGACCAACGGCTTCCCATGCAGTATTCATGTCTAATAAATTCACAAGGAAATCGTTAGTTAATTGACCAGGTCTATTGGTGAATACACCATGCTTAGAACCGTCGTAGTTAGTTTCTAATACGCGCATACCTGCCAATAACACAACCAATTCAGGAGCTGTTAGAGTCAACAACTGTGCTTTGTCGATTAATAATTCCTCAGTGGATACCGTATATCTAGCTTTCTTGTAGTTACGGAAACCATCAGCAATAGGCTCTAAATAACCTACGGATTCGATGTCCGTTTGTTCTTGGCTGGCATCCATACGTCCCGGAGTGAATGGAACAGTAATCTGTACGCCTGCTCTTTTAGCTGCTTCTACAATACCGGTAGCACCTGCAAGGACGATCAAGTCAGCTAAAGACACTTTCTTACCATCGGCTTGTCCATTGTTGAAAGCAGTTTGGATTCCTTCTAGGGTATTCAATACTTTCTGCAGTTGAGCAGGATTGTTTACTTCCCAATCTTTCTGAGGTGCTAAGCGAATACGTGCGCCATTAGCTCCACCGCGTTTGTCAGAACCGCGGAAGGTAGAAGCTGACGCCCATGCTGTCGATACCATCTCGGCAATCGTTAATCCTGAATTCAAGATGTTGGCTTTCAATGCTGCGACATCATCTGCATTAACCAGTGGATGATTTACTGCAGGGATTGGATCTTGCCAAATCAGCTCTTCTGTAGGTACTTCAGGACCTAAGTATCTAGACGATGGTCCCATATCGCGGTGCGTTAATTTGAACCATGCACGTGCAAATGCATCTGCAAATAGATCAGGGTTTTCGTAAAAGCGTCTCGAGATCTTTTCGAATTCAGGATCTACACGAAGGGTGATATCTGTTGTCAACATCGTTGGACGTTGCTTTTTGTTCGGGTCGAATGCATGAGGGATGGCGTCTTCTGCATCTTTTGCTACCCATTGGTGTGCACCAGCAGGACTTTTAGTTAATTCCCACTCATAGCTGAATAGATTCTCGAAGAAATTATTGCTCCATTGGGTCGGAGTTGTTGTCCATGTTACTTCTAATCCACTTGTAATGGCATCTGCACCAACGCCAGAGCGGAAGCTGCTTTTCCAACCTAGACCTTGCAGTTCCATATCGGCTGCTTCTGGCTCTTTACCTACATTGTCTGCAGGACCCGCACCGTGTGTTTTACCGAAGGAGTGACCACCAGCGATCAATGCTACGGTTTCTTCATCATTCATCGCCATACGGCCAAAGGTATCACGAATATCTTTTGCCGCAGCAAGTGGATCCGGGTTACCATCCGGACCTTCTGGGTTTACATAAATAAGACCCATTTGCACCGCTGCTAGCGGATTTTCTAAGTCTCTGGAGTGAATTTTTCCGTCGGCATCATCGTCTGCTGAAAGTACGCCGTGTGCTTCTTCGACGCCTTCAGATCCATGTGAATAGCGGACGTCGCCCCCTAACCATGTTTTCTCTGATCCCCAGTATACATCTAATTCCGGTTCGAAAACATCCTCACGACCGCCGGCATAACCAAAGGTTTTGAAGCCCATAGATTCTAATGCGACGTTACCAGTAAGGATCAATAAATCGGCCCAGGAGATTTTCTTGCCGTATTTTTGTTTGATAGGCCATAATAGACGACGTGCCTTATCTAAGCTTACGTTATCTGGCCAGCTGTTTAAAGGTGCAAAACGTTGCTGTCCGGCTCCTGCACCCCCACGACCGTCGCCAACACGATAAGTTCCGGCGCTATGCCATGCCATACGGATAAATAGGGGACCGTAATGTCCGAAATCCGCAGGCCACCAGTCCTGAGAGTCGGTCATTAAATCATGAAGGTCTTTTTTTACTGCTGCTAAATCTAAACTTTCAAATTCTTTCGCATAATTAAAGTCAGCATCCATTGGATTAGACACATTTGAGTTTTGGCGAAGGAGTTCGATTTTTAGTCTATTGGGCCACCATTCCTGGTTGGAAGTGCCATCACCTGCAACCTTAATTTTGTTCATACTGCCATTATGAAATGGGCATTTGCTGATGTCGTTTGATCCGTTTTCCATTTGTGTAATTTTCTATTGAATGTTTTTATTCATTGTGTCTTATTTGGTCATTATAAGCGCATTAACGATTGTTGCGTACCTCTTTTGTAATCGCTTGATTAAAATTACCAAAAAGAACGCAAAGAATAATTATAGATTAGGCTTAAAGTATAGGATTTGCCTATTGAATCTTTAGATGTTAAATAGAGGTTATCTATATGCTTGGTTAATTAGTTCAGTCGACTCAATAGTCGAAATCGGGCAGAAGCTGGAGAATGAGAATGCAGTTTTTGAACTAGGCTTTGACTAATTCGATGTTCGGATGATCGGCAATAATTTCTAAGAGGATGTCCATATAAGTCTGTCCGTTTCCATTCTCTAGTTCATCAAGCGTTGCTTGTATGCTTTCCGTATCAAATACTTCGGGGTGCTTCAATTTTTCTTTATAAAAGTCTATCGTAAATTCTTTTCCGAATAGTTCCTTGTTGGCTTCAAAGTTTTTCCATATCAATCGGATAGGTTCATTCCCTTTGATTTTTCCAACACCGCCGTAAAGAATATCATTGATGGCGTCTAGGCTTTCGCCAATTTCCCAGTCTTCATCGCTCATAATTGCACGGTTGATTTCTTCAAACAATGACTTCTTGTTGTGTATGGCAAAACCATCGAAAATGATCTCTTTCTTCATGGTCTAGAATTTACGAAAAATTGCTGATTATGCGTAGGAATCGATATGCTTTTTCCCTCATATCGATACAAAAAGGAAAACAAGGGTAAAATAGATCCACAACAAAGTGAATAAGATATGAATGATTGTTTCTTTTACTTTTCCCCTCCATAGTTTTGGAGAGTAGATAAAAAACTGAAAGAGCACGCGGAGGCCCCAGAATATCGAAAAGCCTAGGCAGATTCGCTTTCCGAGTGAGGTTGACACGAGATCACTTGCTGATGACAGACATAGAATTCCCATCAAGAAGAGGATGAAGGCAAGAAAGAAAGTATGGACCTGCATCATCTGCCGGTTGATCAGGCTTAGTCCCGCAAGTTCATTTTTCCAGTTGAAATAACGAGGAAAGATGATATGTATAGTAGCAAGCATTATTAAGAGAGCCCCGACGATGTTGATATGTACTTCCATTATAGACTAATGTGTAAGAATAAATGTTGAAATA
The DNA here is from genome assembly GCF_008274825.1 of Sphingobacterium hotanense. Taxonomy (NCBI): domain Bacteria; kingdom Pseudomonadati; phylum Bacteroidota; class Sphingobacteriia; order Sphingobacteriales; family Sphingobacteriaceae; genus Sphingobacterium; species Sphingobacterium hotanense. Next base: position 2,373,259 of record NZ_CP030848.1, on the reverse strand, counting down.
AATGGATTATTCTTATGGAGTTCTTTCATCTTTAATCCAGCTTCTTCGAACACTGTTGTCCAATTGGCTTTACTATAGAAGTGAAAAAATCCAATTTGAAATGCTAAGAAGTTATTTGTATCTCTGAGATGTTCCGTGACCATTAATTTCCCTTCAGTAGCTAATACGCGCGATAGCTCTTTAAAAAACCTCGTCCTTTCTCGTTGATCCCGTATTTCGTGTGCGGATAAAACGCATAAGATTAGATCGAATCTTTTATCTGAAAAGGGCAATTTATCCGTTTCTACCGAAATGGTTTCTTTCGGAGATGGATATCTTTCTCTCGCTCGTTTTATCGATACTTCCGTGTGCTTGTTTGGATTATAGAAGTCGATAATGCTTAAGGTGGTATTTGGTTTCTTGTTCTTGATCAGATCAGACGTTTCATCGAACCCCGCATTGACACTAAGTATCTGTTTTGGGTTTTCCTTTTCAATCCAGTGAAGCTGATAGAGATCTGAATAATCGTATACATAATAGGAGACAGCAAGCGACGCGAGAATACCGAGCATGGTAAATCCAATTGTTGCATAGATGAAATATACTAGAATACCCGATAGAAACTGGCTAATGGCGATCAACAGCAGAATGCTGACAGCGGCGATAACATAGAAATGCCAGTTGAAACGAATGATATTCTTTATGCCTTGAAATGCCGTTCTGCTTACTTCCATTTCTCTATTCTTCCTTTCTTCCAATAGTAGGGTATATTATAAATGGCAAATGCGTTTGCTAGTTGATATTGGGATAATGATAGCTTTTCGAGGAAATCGAGCTGATGCTTTACTACTGCAATAGGTTTCGGATTCCAATCTTTTCTCACGCCTTCGATAATTAGAACCTCCTTCTTTGCCGCGTCAAAGCTAAAAGTGAATGGTAGCGGACCGGCATACCGCCGCGCTTCCTTCCAGGACTTAAATACTGAACCAGTAGGTAGCGGAATCTCCGTGTCGGTATGGGCGATGCTGATGGAGAACTTCGACTTATCCGAAAAAATAGTTTCTTGTTGGTCGGAATGGATAGATTGAATGTCGGTTGTCGTGTAACTGTACTTTGTAAAGATGTTGCCAAGGAATTCCATTCGCTTACTGTCGGTTTCAGACTTTAGGATATAAAGACCACGAAGTGTCCTTCCGCGATTATCGCGATATTTGACAAAAATGCGGTATCCGATCAGGAAGAAATCATTAGCAAATATTTTTGGAAAACCTTTGGGTTTTAAGTTCTTTGTCTGAACCATGGCTACGGCTATGAACGCCCATTGCTCGTCATATACGTCCAATTTTAAGCAGGGCGGAATGGTTTCGCTTAATTCATCTTTAGGAACTGCGAAAGTAAGCACCAGCGAGCGTTCGAAAAACGCCTCGACAGCGAAGTGGTGATTCTTTAGCGAAATCATGAGCTACTGTTGTTCTTCGTAGGTTTTAGTCTGAATTCCTTGAGGTAGATTAATACCATAAAGGCAAATGCGAAAACGATGTTCAGTCTTCCCCAAAGTAATAGATCTTTTGCAAGTATTAATTCGATGATATTCATTACGCCAATGACTACAATCTGTGTGATGGCGCATAATCGTGCATTCCATCTGCTAAGTATCCACACTACCATCATAATTTCAGCTATGCCGATCAAAATGGTTAAGAGTCGGGCATGGGGTTCTCCCAAAATGCGCTCGACGATCTGCTGATGTCTCGGCACTAGGTTCAATATTTTGCATAGAAGTCCATTGATAAGCCAAACTAGCGCGATTAAACCCTGCAGTATGCTATATATAGGTAGTGATTTCAAGAATTGCTTAGCGAGGTTTAATGAGTTCTGATAAATTCTGTATAAGGGTTAAATCTGTAATGATTAAATATACAATTTTGGATTGAATGTCGCTAAGGAGTTTATTGCTCTCCGAAAGTTATCAAATTAGAATCTGGATCGAGGATGGAGAATTCCTTGCCCCAAGGTTTTTGCTGCAAAGGCGCGTTGGGGTGGATACTTATGTTTTTTTGGAGATACTGTTGATATAATGCGTCAATATTGTCGGTTCTGACATAGATCATACGGTAGTTCTCTTCTGGAATTAATTCCTTGAACTCGAAAAGGTGCAGCTCGATCTGATCTTTTTTAATCATCAGATAGCCTTCATAATCTCCACCAACCTGATTAAATCCGAGTTGATCGATGTAAAATGCTTTACTGATACGCATATCTCGCATTGGGATTTTGGGATGTATATTGGTCAGCATGGCTTAAATATTTTGGGATGTTTTGTATAGCTATTACTAATTTAATTTATTAATCGTATTTACTAGCCTCAATTGCGTAAAAAACTTTCATGCTTACATTGAAACGTCCTTCGTATTAAAGTTCTTAATAACCGTTGAAAAGAAAAACTTCCAAAATAAAATAGCACAGCCGGGATTCCTGAACGGAATTCTTTCCTCGGCGGTGCTATCTAATCTAAGCTAACGATCAGTCTTATCGTCCTAACCGCGCTCTATTTCGTTCCAAAGAGGGCTTTTTTAAGGCCCAGCGCCGCTAATTCTGTCGCGAATTTTACTGCAGGGATATGGTCTAGCGGATTAAGAAGTCCAAAATCATGGATAAAACCATTAAAGGTTTGTATTAATGTTGGGACGCCCGCTTCATCTAGCTTGCGTGCATAGTCCAGTCCTTCATCATAAAGGATATCGTTTTCTGCTAATTGAACCAAAGCAGGAGGTAGGCTTTTTAATTTGTCGAGTGGAGCATTGAAAGGTGTTGCGTAGTATTCCTTTCGTTTTTCCTCCTCAGGGAGATAATTGTCCCACATCCACTTCATCATATTGGCCGTTAAGAAACGCTCTTCCGCATACTCTTTAAATGAAGCGCGATTGAAGTCCGCATCAGTAACCGGCCATAACAACAGTTGAAACTTGATGGCAGGACCGCCTTTATCTTTCGCCATTAAACAGGTTACCGCACTCATATTACCACCAACACTATTTCCCGCGATAGCGAGATTTTTGCCATCAACGCCGATTTCATCGCCATGCTCAGCAACCCATTCGGTTACAGCATATATCTCGTTGATCGCTGTTGGATATTTTGCTTCCGGCGATCTAGAATAGTCAACAAATACAGCCGCAGCGCCAGAATGCACCACAAGATCGCGAACTAACCGCTTGTGAGTCGGATAGTCGCCCAATACCCAGCCACCACCATGGATAAAGATAAATACTGGTAGCTTTTCGTCCTTCTTGTCGCTTGGTTTGATCACAATAGATTTAACGGTTAAGCCGTCTTTGCTGATCTCCATTTCTTTTTCTATAATACCAGATACATCTACCTCAACGGATTTCTGTGCATCTTCAAGTACTTTTCGAGCTTCCTCAGGAGTCATTTCTTCCATAGGCTTGCCACCTGAACTATTTAATTCTTTCAAAAATGCTCTGATATCCTTACTGATTTTCGGGTCTTTTTCTGCTTTAATTGCCATAGTTTATTGGGGTTTAGTAAAAGGATTTCAAATCGCGATTATCACAAGTTGATTTTCCTTGATCCTAAGGATATAACAAGAGGGATGAGTTATTGTTAGGGATTTTTTGATTTTTTAAGATATTCCGAAACGATTCTACCATCTTAGAACGCGCTATCTTAGCTTAATTTATGATCAATGAAATTCCTATTGGTACTGGCATGCGCTCAGTCCATCTTCCCAGAACAGCTACAATGGCATTTATATTTTGGAAGAAACGAATATTAGTTAATTATCATCTCTGTTTCCAATACGATTTTGTCAAAAGAATAAACGGGATGTCGGCTTTCAATTAGGTGGATAAGCTTTTCCATCGCCGCACGCCCCATTTCAAAAGCTGGTTGCCGAATGCAGGTAAAATCTCTATATAACATATTAAGGGTGTCAGAATTTGAAAAGCCGGCAATAGCAGGGGGAGGGTCTAAAGGTTTTACCTGATGATACGCTTGAATACAACCCATACTGAGACGGTCACTTGCAACAAATATTGCATCCACCTCTCTATCATGATTGGATAAATAACCGACTCCTTCTTCAATTTCTTGCTGATTCCTTCCTCCAGAAACGCAGTATCTAACCAGCGATTTATCGAAGGGTAGATCATTCTGCTGTAGTGCTTGCTTAAAACCTTCTAATCGTTCTTTAGTGATAGATAGATGTGGGGCGTTGGCTAAGTGAGCAATATTCTTGTACCCTCTGTCAATTAATGACTGTGTTGCCTGTCTTGCTCCTTCTTTATTATTTGCAGTTACCGTATGAGTTTCGAATTCATTGATAATCCTATCGAAGAATACAAATGGTAAACCTCGCGTATGAAGATCGACTATATGAGAGAAATCCATTGTTTCTGCTGACATTGAAATCAGCAGACCATCAACCGAACTGTTTGCTAGATGTTGAATATTCAGCACCTCTCTTTCGTACGAATCGTGGCTTTGAGACAAGATCACATGATAGCCCTTACTATACGCAACAGATTCAATTCCGCTTATTACTTGTGAGAAAAAGCTGTTCGCGACTTCGCAAACTACGACGCCGATAGTATAACTCCGACCTCGACGCAAACTTGATGCGTTGGGATTCCTTTTATACATATGCTTCTCGGCATATTGAATAATACGCTTCTTGGTTTCTTCATTAATCTCATAACTATCGCTTAATGCTCGGGATACCGTAGATGGCGATATAGCTAATGCTTGAGCAATATCCTTGATCGTAATTGGCTTATACATAGATTATAGTGGTTGATTATAACAAGATAATTAAAATTAGCGAGAACTTCACTCACTAATGCAATCGTTGCCGGTATCGATTGCGTAGATTTTGTGCGAACTATGCTGTATGCTAAAGGATAAGATTCCTTAAATTAAATTACTGTAACGAATTCGTACAGTTGCAACCTAGCTAACCGATATAAAACAATTATGATAAAAAGAACTATTAACTTTCGAGGAGTGCCCATCGTTGTATTGTTCATGATGATCGGCTTTTTATCTTTCGCCCAGGAGAGGATAATTCGTGGGAAGATTACAGATATGGAGGGAAATGCCCTAGAAGGAGTAAGTATTAAACTTAAAGATATTGCAGGTGCAGGAACTTTATCAGCAAATGATGGGTCATTCTCTTTGGAAGCATCATCTGATGCTAAAGTTTTACAAATTAGCAATGTCGGTTATAATTCAAAAGAAATCAACATCGCTCCATCCGAGTCGTTTTTAACAATTACCCTAGAAGCAACGACTCAAGATTTTGAGGAAGTTGTTGTAGTTGGATACGGCGCAATGAAGAAAAGGGACTTGACCGGAGCTGTCGCATCAGTTAATGCGAAAGATCTGAATACCATTCCTGCAGGAAATCCTTTGGAAGCGCTTCAAGGGAAAATATCTGGAGTCGACATTGGTGCTGTTACCTCTCCAGGGTCGGCGCCAAGAATCCGCATTCGCGGTAACAGGTCTTTGAATGCAAGTAATGAACCTCGTTATGTTGTCGATGGAATTCCAAGAAACTCAATTGATGATATTCCTGTGAATGATATAGAGTCTATGGAAGTATTGAAAGATGCTGCATCCACGGCTATCTATGGAAGCCGAGGTGCTAATGGTGTGGTGTTGGTCTCTACGCGACGTGCAAAAGCAAATAGCCCAACTTCAATTTCTTATAATACCTATGTCGGGATGAATAGGGCCCGTTTTCCGAATATGATGAGCGGCGAATAGTATGTAAAGTTTCGAAGAGACGTCTTTAGAGCAAGCCATAACAATGGCTGGGAATCAGGGATTCCGAAAGACGAGGATGTATTCGCACCTGCAGAGCTTGAAATTGTTAAAGGTGGGCAGTTTGTCGATTGGCAGGATCTTATGTATAGAAAGCAAAGCATGAACCAAGAACATAACATTAGTGTTGCGCACGGCTCAGAGAAAACACAAATGATGATTTTAGCAGGATATCGTGATGAAGAAGGCTATTATAAGACAAATGATTTCAAAAGGTACAATTTAAGTGTCAATCTTGACCATCGCATCAATGACGAGTTGAAAATCGGATTGTCGTCTCGTCTTTCAAATAGCGATCGAAATTTATTCTGGGCGCCTGATGTAAATCTTTTGTATATGAATCCAACGGCCACACCGTACGATGCAGAAGGTAATATGATATGGAATCCTTCAGTGCAGCAAACGGCGGCTTGGAATATACTGGCAAACTACCAAGAACCATATATCAATAACGATAATTACATTAAAAGCTTTAACGTATTATATGCAGAGTACAGTTTTTTTGATGGATTTAAGCTTCGATCTAATTTCGGACTTGATCTAGCACAACAGAAACGTCGTGAATACTATGGATCAATGACCACGTTACGTTATGGTCGTGCTGATTACGCTCGCAAGGCTGACGAATCGCGGATTGGAATCCTTTGGGACAACATATTGAGCTACGACAAAACCTTTGGTAAGCACAGTTATAATGGAACTTTCGTTGTTAGTTATCAGCAGCAGAAAACTAACGGTTTCTTTGCATCGGGAGAAGGATTCCCAGGTGAGGAACTTGAAGATTGGAATCTCAATTCTGCAACCCAAAATATCTTGATTGGAAGTGATTATGAAAAATGGACACTTGGTTCGCTACTTGGACGATTTCAATATGGATATGCTAATAAATACCTCCTTAATTTCTCTTTTAGAGCAGATGGTTCTTCTGTGTTGGCAGATGGTTCTTCTGTGTTGGCGGATGGGAATAAATGGGGCTATTTTCCGGCAGTGTCTGCAGCCTGGGTAATCAACGAGGAGGAATTCTTTGATTCGAAAATAGTGAACTCTTTAAAGTTAAGAGGAAGCTACGGTGTGGTTGGTAATTCCGCAATTGCCCCATATTCAACTTTAGCCAATACAATGCAAGCGACTTATAACTTTGGAGAAAAAACCTATTATGGATACAAGTTGGGAGGTTTGGTAAATAAAGAATTGGGATGGGAGTATTCTGGTACTTATAATTTTGGTTTAGACTTCGGACTTTGGTCCAATCGCCTTAGTGGAACCTTAGAGTTTTACAAAACAGCAACAACGGATTTACTAATGAAGAGAAGCTTACCAGATTTTTCAGGATCTGAAAGTCCTGGCTCATCAGGTGTTGGATCGTCTCCAGCTAGCGTTTTCCAAAATATTGGTAGTACAAGTAATACAGGTTTCGAAGCGATGGTTACTTCAAACAATATCGTTAGAGATAATTTTTCATGGAGTACAACTCTCAATTTCTACACTAATCGAGAAAAAATCGTCAGTCTTTTGACAGACGAGGATATGGTTGGAAATAAGTGGTTTATCGGTTCTCCTATCGGTGTGTTTTATGATTACGATAAATTAGGAATATGGCAATCCGAAGAAAAGGACGCAGCAGCGGTTTATCAAAGAAAACCTGGAGATCCAAAACTTAGAGACGTCAATAACGACGGGGTAATCGATCTGATCACGATCGAGTAGTATTGGGCCAGACGTCTCCAAAATTTGGAGGCTTCATAAGAAATAGCTTTACTTATCGAGGTTTTAACCTTGCTATCGCCTTGGAGGGTAAATTTGGCCATCTTGTAGAGAGCAGCATGCTTGGAGGTAATATATTCTATGATGGTACAAGATGGGGACCACAGGCTCTAGCCGGTAATTATTGGACACCAGATAATCCGAGTGGCGAATACCCGTATCTAAACCGTGCCGTAGAACAGAGAGCAAATCTTTTTGGTATCCGTAAAGCAGGTTACATCAATGTTCAAGAAATCTCCTTAGGATATTCATTTAGCGAAAAAGTTGGTCCTTTCAAAACACTTAATTTGTATGGTCGTGCTAGAAATCCTTTCTATTTATATAAGCAAGATAAAGACCTGGATCCTCAATCGCCAAATTTCGATTATTCTGCATATCGTGTTTTTGTATTGGGATTAAACTTAACTCTATAAAAGTATTGACATGAAAAAAAATAAATATATAAGCTTTAATATTTGCCTTGCTATTCTTATCGGTTCCACTATTTCTTGTAGCAAAATATTAGAAGAAGAACCGAAAGGTATGATCAACGAAACATTTTTGGCAACTGAAAGTGGGTTGAAAAACCTCTCCATTTCTCAATATTTTCAGTGTCGGAATATAGTTGAGGATTTACGATTTACTGGTGTCTACCCTTCTGATATTACGACCTATTCAGTGAACAGCGTCGATGCAATAGAAATTGGATCTGGTAATACCAGTAACATGCCTACGCTAGGAGCTTTTTCTACTTTTTGGCGACACCTATATGCTGGAGTCAACAACATGAATTTTGGATTAGAGTCTTTGGAAACTGTAGCTTTTAATGGTTCGGAAACTGTTAGAGGAGAGCTGAGTTTCTTTAGAGCGTGGTTCAATTTGATGATAGTAGAAAGCTGGGGGACAGGAGCACATTTTGCTGAAAAATCTACCAATTCAATACTTACTGATGGTAATCAACAGCCTATTGAAGTATTTTACAAGCGCATCTTAAGTGATATCAACACTGCGATAGTGGACCTGCCGCTTAGTTCTGCCGAACGCGGACGCCTAACAAAACCTGCCGCGGATGCAATGAAAACCCGCATCTTATTGGCTTTAGCTGGATATAATCAGACCGTGATTACTGCGTCGGGATATGATAGCAAAGAGAAACTTTACACGGAAGCCAAGCAACTGGCCGACAATGTCATCAATAACTATCAGTACAGTTTATTGCCTAATTTCGAAGATATATTCGACGTGAAGAATGAAGGCAACGCTGAAACAATCTGGGCTGTTCAGTTCTCTGCAGAGGATAAATTTAACACAAGCGATTTGTCGACTGGAGGACATGGTTTACATCGATATTGGGTAGGAAATTATAATCGTTCTGCCAGAACCGGACAAATCGTACCTAGAATGTATGGACACTCCATTTATTATGGACGTGAATACCGACATGCGATGATGACGAGATACTTTTTAAAATTGTTTAACGCTTCTGAAGATAAGAGGACCGAGGGAACAATTCAAACCGTTTGGAGAGCACTCTGGAATGAAAGTACACAATCGGAGAGTGATTACGGTGTGCCTTTCAAGGATGGAAAACCCACGGATACCGTGCTTTTTAAACCTTTATACGATGTCGATGAAGCCACCGCTCAGGCTTATGCTAAGCGTGGTATTGCTATTGATGGCTTAAACCATATTTATGATGCCAATGGTACTCCAAAACCTGCTGCGAGAAGTTGGCACCATACAATGACTAAACATTTAGATCCGTCGAGAAAAGTGCCAAAAGAGGAAGCTTCGCATAAGGACGTCATCATATTGCGTTTAGGAGAAATATACTTAAATGCAGCTGAATGCGCATACAATTTGAATGATAAAGCAGGGGCAGCGAACTACATCCACAAATTAAGAGAAAGAGCACGAAAGACTTCTACATCTCTTCCTGTCAGCGCCTCTAACATTACATTAGATTTTCTGCTTGATGAGCGAGCAAGAGAACTAGGGGGCGAGATGCTTCGATGGTTTGATTTGAAACGGACTCATAAGTTGGCGGAAAGATCAAAGGCATTTAATCCTGATGCTGTCGGAGTACAAGATATTCATGTACTGCGACCTGTTCCTCAATCTGAATTGGATAAAGTGACTAATCGGGATCAATTTGTTCAAAATCCAGGTTATCCAAGCAAATAATTGTTTAAAAATTGCACAATAAATTGAAATATTCGAGAGATTGTTTTTCATATCTTGGACTCACTAAAGCTCTGAATTTTTAAATAATTGCCGTTTCATATCTTTGATAGCAAAGAAAGGTAGCTACTACTTCTAAAAAGCATTGATGAAGAATATTCTAAACATACTCCTAATACTATGTGTGATACTAAACTCATGTGCGCCATCTAAAAGCCTGCAGAACCGAAATACAAAAGCAGAAAGGTTCTCCATTATTGAGGTTCCTGCCAGCCAACGTGTTGACATTCTTTTGGATGGAAAGCGCTATACCTCATACATGTATGCCGATAGTTTGAAAAAACCAATACTTTTTCCTTTGATGACAAAAAATGGAAATTTTGTTACTAGAGGATGGCCAATCGAGCCTCGTGCCAACGAACGGACTGACCATCCTCATCAAATGGGGCTTTGGTTTAATTATGGTGATGTCAATGGTTTAGATTTTTGGAATAACTCCACATCTAGATCGCCAAATGAAAGAATGAAGTATGGTGCTATCGTTCATCAGAAGGTGAATAGCATTGCGGCCAGCAACAATAGTGCGTTGCTTCGAGTTTCGAAACTCTGGCTGTTCCCAACGTCAGAACCTCTATTGAGTGAAGAATGTACTTATAAATTCCAAGTTTCTAAGGAAGGGCAAATTATGATTAGCATTCGTGTTAGCTTGAATGCTTTGCGAGATGTTAACTTTGATGATAATAAAGAAGGATTACTCGCCATTCGAGTGGCAAGAGAACTGGAGCAATCCTATATGCAGAAAACGACCTTTACGGACGCCTACGGGATAGAAGATTCCGTAGCTAGGGTCGATAATCAGGGAGTTACAGGTGTTTATTACAGCAGCGAAGGGAAAGTAGGGGATGATGTATTTGGAACTCGAGGTCGTTGGGCAATGTTGAACGGGGTCATCCATAAAGAAGAAGTAAGTCTTATTATCCTAGATCATCCCCAAAACGTTGGATATCCAAGCTATTGGTTTGCGCGAGGGTATGGCTTATTTGCAGCTAACCCTCTCGGTCAAAGAGTGTTTAGCAAAGGCCAAGAAGAACTGAAATATAAACTCGCAAAAGGCGAGTCCGCAGTGTTTAAGTATCAAGTTGTGATCCATTCCGGAAGCCATCTCGACTCTCAAACTGCTGATCAGTTTTCGAGGGATTTTGCCAATCAGTAACCTTTTAGTTTTTCTTTCTTGCCGTCCAACCCATGTAGATTGTGCTCTGAAAGAACTTGGTCGGCTCTTCGAATCCGGCTTCAGTAAAAAGCTCTATTATCCTTTGTTCCGAGACATGGTGTAGCTCACGATAAATGCGGTCCAAGCGTTTAGCAATTTCATTTTGATCCATATCGGGAGGAAGCAGTTGCTCGAGGATCTCTAAATTCTTTCTGATTTCCATGTCGTTTCCTGTAATATCTAGCATGATCAATAAAGCTTTCGGCTCTAATCGGATAGAAATATCGCGAAGTAAATCCAGCTTGTCACCATCATCCTTCAGGAAGTGAAGCACCAATATCAGTGTTGCAGCATTAAATTGATGATCTATGGTCAGTTGAGAAACCAAGACTTCTTTCAGTACGATATCTTCATAGTCTTTTAACTTATGAGTGGCCTGAGCAATCATTTCTGGGGAGGGGTCAATGCCCATAATTGAGCCATTATAACCATTCTGCTTGAGTACCAAAATCTCATTTCCTGTTCCACAACCGACTGCTAATAGTTTATCATTTGTCGAATCGTTGAAAAGATGTGGGATCATATTGAGGAAAACATTATAGTTTGGTATCCAGTTCTTGACGAAACTATCGTATGCTGTTGCCCGCTCATTTTCGAATAATTCAAACTTCTCCATTTATATAAAACTTAATTCATTGTAAATACAATGTAATATTAGTTAAAATATTAATACAGTTGTTCTGTTGTGGAAAATAAAACTGTTAATGTGTGAAAAGGAATCGTGAGTATAGAATATTATCTTATCTACTAGGATTAAGTGTCCACAAAATAGCTTTCTCTTTCGTTGCTCTAAAAATAGTCGCATGGCTTTCTTTAGGTTCATCAGCATAATGCCATTGGATATTGGACGATTTCTCCTTTTCGAGAATGTCAGCTAATTGTTTCGTGAATGTTGAAATATCCTCCGCACCGGAACCGGCAAACCAGATTCTTTTTCCGTCTTCGGGAAATTTAGATAGATGATCCTTGGCCGTTCCCACCAAATAATGATTATTCCACCAAAGTGAGGGGTCAAAAGCAATGTAGTTAGTGAACATAGTTGGAGCTAGAAAAAATGTCTCCATCACAAAAAGACCCGATGCTGACTCCCCAATAATGCTTCTCTCAGAGGTTGTTCGATAGCGTTTATCGATCTCGGGGAATAGTTCCTTCGCTATAAATGCTCTAAATTTATCCGCCCCGCCTACTACAGGGGCGATCTCTTTATCTTTTTCTACTTCCGTAAATCCAGTTAGGTCTCTTCTGCGTTCGGTATTTTCGATTCCAACCAGAATCAAAGGCTCTATTTTCTCTTCTTTGACAAGTTTTGCTAAGGTATTCGCGATATGAGGAAAATCTTCCTTGATTCCGCCGTCCGCCATATACATCACCGCTAAGGAATCTTGACCGGCGTTATAGGAGTCCGGCACCCAAACATTGATCGTCCTAACTTCGCCAACCTGTGAGGAATTGATTGTGAAAGTTTCGTGAGTGGGAATAGGATCGCTGGGCGCTGTCGGACCAGAACAGCTTGTAAACAGGGTGACCATTATGAGTAATAGATAGTGTAATTTCATAATAAAAGTTTTTTGAAAATTAGTTTATTTTCAAAACGTTTCCAAAAAATGAAACGTTGACATATCCATCCTCATTTATTTTATCTTTGGAAACTGCTGGATCCATATTCAAGAAAATAATATCGCTTCAGCATTTTCGTATAATTCAAAATCTTCATAGGCGCGTAAATGATGGGTTCGAAATATTTATCAATACTCTTGTATAGTTTAATTGTATTACTTTTTCAAAACGGTTGCACCAATAAGCAGGAGGTTCAAAACAACGAGAAACAATATATTTTTATTGATGGAAGAGATACAACCCGAATTAGAATCACAACCTATCCAACTCGTTTCCATGGCGAAATGACAAGTTCCGGGCCGGGCGGTTTCTTTGTTTCTGGTGAAATTCAAGGAAATGCAAAAGGAGACACCCTAGTAGGAGATTATAACTATAGGCCATACAAATGGCGAGAGAAGAAAAGGGTGCCATTCGCGATATTGTTGAAGGATGGTAAGTATCTAGAAGGAAAGGGTAAACAACTTATTTATATGGGAATTCCATATTTTGTCGAAGGAACGATTTCTTTTGACGATCCGGAAAGGGTCTTTGTCCCTGAGTGAGGGATTGGTTCAGCCCCGCAAGCCCCATACACAACCCTGAACCTTCCAGAATCGAACCCCCGGCCGACGCAAGGTCCGAACCCTCACTACGCAAAAAATCCCTCATCTTGCGATGAAGGATTTTTCTGCGGAGAGTGAGGGATTGGTTCAGCCCCGCAATCCCCATACTCAACCCTGAACCTTCCAGAATCGAACCCCGGCCGGCGCAAGGTCCGAACCCTCACTACGCAAAAAAGCTCCAATCTTTCGATTGAAGCTTTTTCTGCGGAGAGTGAGGGATTGGTTCAGCCCCGCAATCCCCATACTCAACCCTGAACCTTCCAGAATCGAACCCCGGCCGGCGCAAGGTCCGAACCCTCACTACGCAAAAAAGCTCCAATCTTTCGATTGAAGCTTTTTCTGCGGAGAGTGAGGGGTTGGTTCAGCCCCGCAATCCCCATACTCAACCCTGAACCTTCCAGAATCGAACCCCGGCCGGCGCAAGGTCCGAACCCTCACTACGCAAAAAAGCTCCAATCTTTCGATTGAAGCTTTTTCTGCGGAGAGTGAGGGATTGGTTCAGCCCCGCAATCCCCATACTCAACCCTGAACCTTCCAGAATCGAACCCCGGCCGGCGCAAGGTCCGAACCCTCACTACGCAAAAAAGCTCCAATCTTTCGATTGAAGCTTTTTCTGCGGAGAGTGAGGGATTGGTTCAGCCCCGCAATCCCCATACTCAACCCTGAACCTTCCAGAATCGAACCCCGGCCGGCGCAAGGTCCGAACCCTCACTACGCAAAAAAGCTCCAATCTTTCGATTGAAGCTTTTTCTGCGGAGAGTGAGGGATTCGAACCCCCGAACCTGTGACAGTTAACGGTTTTCAAGACCGCCGCATTCGACCACTCTGCCAACTCTCCGCGACAAAAGTAGAAATTTTTATTCTCTCTCCAAAACTTATTTGATACCGTACTGAAAATGAGCCTGATTAATTTTTTAACCCGTTTTTTTCGCTCATTTTTTCTTGTTTTTTTCTTTATTCATGGCCTCTCTAGCATATTTTTTAATCCATTTTATGGAAAAATTTAAGGAAACTGACCCCTCGCAGAGAGTAATGCTTTCCGAATCCGGATAGGACACGGTTACAGATTAGCCTTACAATTAACCCCATTCACCTTCTGATTAACGAAAACACTGGCGTGTAACGCTGAAAACCTGTCTTTTATCGATATTAAATAAAGTGTTTGATATAAAAGGCACCGCTTTTGCTTATCTTAGACGTAATAAGAATTTAATATATCAAGTTATGATCAAACGTATAAGTATTCCATTAGTCTTGTTGAGCGTTTTATTTATCTCCTCTTGCGGGGTAAGTAAGAAAACGCACCAAGCATTAGAACAGCAACATAGGGATCTTGCTGAGCTATATCAAAAAAGTCAAGTAGATCTAGCAGAAAGTCGTTCAAGAGTAAAAAGCTTAGAGGATCAGCTAGAACAGGAACGTAAGAACAATGCTTCGCTAAAAGAGGCTCTAGCAAGATTGCAAGCTACGTTAGACAACAGTATCAGCAATACTTCCCAAGGAAATGCGAATATCTCTAAACTGGTAGACGAGATCAACGCATCCAACAAATACATTCAACATTTAGTAAATACCAAAGCGAAAAGCGACTCGCTTAATATGGTGTTGACAAACAACTTAACGCGTTCATTGAGCCGTGAAGAAATGAAGGATGTTGATGTACAAGTATTAAAAGGTGTTGTTTACATCTCTTTATCGGATAATATGCTTTACAAATCCGGTAGCTACGAAATCTCTGATAAAGCAGGAGAGACCCTATCGAAGATCGCCAAGATTATTCAAGATTACAAAGATTACGATGTGCTAATCGAGGGTAATACGGACTCCGACCCGATTAATAAAGCGAATATCCGCAACAACTGGGATTTAAGTACATTGCGTGCATCCTCTGTTGTACAAGCATTACAAAACAACTACGGAGTAGATCCTAAACGCTTAACTGCCGGTGGTCGCGGTGAATATAACCCAATCGCCAGCAACGGTACGCCAGAAGGAAAAGCTCGAAACCGTAGAACACAAATTATTATTACGCCGAAGTTAGACCAATTCATGGAATTGATCGATAAGGCACCGGAAACAAATGATGTTCCAGAAACAGAATAAATAAACAAAAAGGGCCGTTCGAAGAGAACGGCTTTTTTGTTAGTAGTTAGTATTTAGTAGTTAGTATTTAGACCTATGGCGGATATCTGATCCTGCCAATCCTAAAATCCTTTTTTTCCTGGTTCAAAACAATTTATCCTCACTTTCCTAATTCAAAATATTACATTCTTATTTTTCTAAACGGAGAAAGGAAGGATTAGTATCTACTCTGCGTTTACTCATTCCCCTTTCATAACCCTTTCAAAGCCCTTCTATAACCCTTTCAGAAGCGCTCGCAAACGGGTTAGAAAGGGGAGACAAAAGATTATAATAAATGTGATATATTATCCAGTCATATTCCGCAATCCTGCTAATCCTTGCATCCTTCCTTTGCCGGTTCAGAAAAATTTTTCTAAACCAACGATTGAAAATATGGGCAACATAAGATCGGAAATAAAGCGGTCGCAGTGCTCTAATATCTAAAATCTAATGTCTCCTATCTAAAAAACAATAAGCATCAAAGCAGATAACACCACTAGGCTTAGGATCACGATTTTAAATTCTCGTTCGGGTAGTATTTTTACGAGTTTGATTCCTATAAAGCCGCCTAGCAATATAAAGGGGATAGCTAAAAGATTAAGGACGAAGCCTTCCCAGGAAAGATTCTTCCAGACGAATAATTGGAGAGGGATTTTTGAAAAGTTGAGGATCATAATAAACCAGGCGCCGGTTGCGACCAAGGTGTATTTATCCAGTTTCTTGGAGAAGAGGTAAACAGTTAAGGTTGGGCCTGCTGCGTTGCCTATCATGGTTGAAAAACCGGTTATAAGTCCAAATAAAGGCGAGTACCACCATTTCTTGGTGAATTCTGTACTTTGGTTTATTTTGTCTTGCCGATTGCCCCAGAGCATGATTCCAACGCCTAGGATAATACAGGCGCCCATTAAAATTTTGAAGATTCGATCATCTATATAATCGCCAACGATTAGTCCGATGATCAAACCTATAGCGGCAAAGGGCAGGAGTTTTTTGACTTCCGACCAGTTGAATTGCTTTCTATAGTAAATAACAGCAACTAAATCAGCAATACACAGCAGAATGAGAACAATACCGGTAGAATATTTCGCACCAAATAGCAGGGCGAATAAGGGTACCGCCAGGGTGCCAACATTTTGGATTCCTGTTTTTGAGGTACCGATAAGCATGGCACAGAAAAAATAAAGTACCCAGCCCATCGGTGATGGTATTAATGCTAATGCATTATCCCACATAAGAATGGATCATATGGAGCACTTGTTTAGCATCGATATGTTTATAATGAGGGATATAGCTTGTACATACAGGCAGTTCCTCTTGCTTATGCGAGCTCAATACGCCTACAACCTGCATCCCCGCGTTCAAACCTGCCGTAACGCCTGAAAAAGAATCTTCGAAAACCATACAATGGTGTGGATCTACGCCCAAATTAGCTGCTGATTTCAAATAAACCTCCGGATGTGGCTTATGCAAACTGACATTCTCACTGCCTAAAGTGGATTGAAAAAATGGGCGGATCGCAAGTGCATCCAGAATAAGATCCATATTTGCGCGAGGCGCCGATGTCGCCACTCCAAGTTTAAAATCGTGTTCTTTAAGATCTGTGAGAAACTCTTGCAGATAGGGAAGGGATTTCGCCTCCGATTTATAAATCTCACGGAACAAGCCTTCTTTTTCATCTTCTAAGCTCAGCAGTTCCTCACCCAAGATCTTACGCCCGAAAAAATGGGAAAATATATAGCTGTTATGCTTGCCATACATATGCTGTTCAAACTGCTGCTCGTTGTAAGAAATCTTGTGACGATCAAAAAATACTTCAAAGGCTTTGGCGTGATATGGATTAGTATGTGCGATAACGCCATCCATATCAAAGATTGCTGCAAAATTTTTCATTGCAACAAAGGTATGAAACTTTCGGTATTTCGCTAAAAGCCGAAGTTAATCCTACTGAATACGAGACCCTAGCATCTGATAAGCCTGATCGATAAAGTTATAGAAAGAAGATTGAGGGTTATTTCGGCCAATCTTATCAATGCCATGACCGAGGCGTACGATTATCAGTTCATCTTGCGGCACCACGATTACATATTGCCCCAAATGCCCATCCATATAGAAATAACGTTTATCCTTATATTGGCCCATCCACCAACCATAGCCATACTGTGGTGACTCGGGATATCTAGGTTGTATCGATTTGGCAACATAAGCCGAATCAAGCAACTGCTGTCCGTTCCATCGACCATGGTTTAGATATAGTTTTCCAAATCTCGCAAAGTCTTTGGCGTTGCTGGCAATGCAGCAATAGGCCTTTTCAATTCCGTATTTCTCACTATCCACCTGCCAGATAGCGCTATGTTCAGCGCCCATCGGCTTCCAGAAGTAAGTGGACATCAATTCACTCAAGGTAGATTTTGTAGCGCGTTGTAAAGCGATTCCGAGCATCTGCGTATCGCCACTTTGGTATATAAACTTCAAACCAGGTTGTTTGTCAACAGGAAGTGCAGGAATGGCGCCCTGAATATCCTTATCGAAGTATAATCGGGTAGTAATGGAGAAGGGATTATAATAGCTCTCATCCCAAGTGATGCCCGAACTCATGGAGACTAAATTTTCCATAGTCAAGGCCTCAGCGAATGGACCAGCCAGTTCGGGCACAAAATCCTTCACCTTTTGCTGCAGGCTGCTCACTTTTCCTTCTTCCAGTGCTTTTCCTAAAAGAGCAGCAGTAATGCTTTTCGCCATCGAAAAGGAATTGGATTTTGAGCTGTCTGAATAGCCTCCATAGTATTCCTCGAACCAAACGCTATCTTGATGGATGATGACGTAGGCAACAGATCCCCAACGTTCGTGAATGCGTTTTAAGGAATCCGTCAGCGGGACGGAGTTGTAAGCGGTAGATTTTGCCCAAGACTGTGGGGTGCCAGCGTCGATCTTATGGTTGTCGAAATAGCGATAATCGTCGAGATAGGCGGTCTGATGACCCTGCATATAGATGACATAAACACCTTTTAATATATAATCTACCCCAAAGGCATACATAGCAATAAGCAAAACGAGAACAAGGCTAACAAGAGAGATTGCTAACCATTTAAGAAACTTGAAGAAGTAATTCATATTGGGAAACCTTGGTACGCTTAAAGTTATCAAAAAGAATGCGTAATAAGATATTATTTTACGCTTTTGGCCTCATTCCAATATACATCCATTTCCTCCAACGTCATGTCTTTCAATTCTCTACCATGCTTCTTTGCTTTCTCTTCTAAATAGCTGAAGCGGAAGATGAATTTCTTGTTCGTTTTTTCCAGCGCATTCTCCGGATTGATGCCGATATGACGGGCATAGTTTATCAAAGAAAACAGCAGATCGCCGAATTCCGATTCCGCACGTTCTTTATTTATCGCTTCCTGATTGATGTCAAATTCGGCCTTGAACTCTGCAAGTTCCTCTTCCACCTTTGCCCAAACCTCTTTTTTATCCTCCCAGTCGAAACCAACTCCCCTAACTTTGTCTTGGATTCTGTAGGCCTTTACCAATGCAGGTAGACTCTTCGGAACACCCGATAAAACCGATTTATTTCCTTCTTTGAGTTTCAAGCTTTCCCAATTCTGCTTTACGTCTTCCTCGTTTTCTACGACCGTATCGCTATAAATATGGGGATGTCTAGAAATCAACTTATCGCAGATAGCATTCAATACATCAACGATATTGAATTGTTCTTCCTCTTCAGCAATGCGAGCATAAAAAACCAAGTGCATCAATATATCACCCAATTCTTTCTTGATCTCCGGCATATCATTTTCCAAAATAGCGTCGGCCAGTTCATACATTTCTTCGATGGTCAAATGTCGCAGACTTTCCATCGTCTGTTTCTTGTCCCACGGACACTCAGCACGCAGGGTATAAAGTACTTCTAATAATCGTTCGAATGCTTCAGCGGGTGTGTTTTTAGCTGTAGGAGGGATGATCGCCATGAATATTGTGGTTTCTTTGATAAAACAATAAGTAAAGTTAGCTGTTTTTAATGTAAAGAAGATTAATACCATGGAGAAATCAACTTACAAGTACGCTTCAGCATCGGAAGCATTAAAACATCTTACGGACTCAGGCTATACAGTAGATTTTAATATCGAATTTGACGAGCTGTCTGTAGAAGCGGGAGACTATGAGATCGACTATCTATATCGTTATGAAGGCATGACAGATCCCGCTGACGAATCAACCGTATACGGAATTAGAAATATCCACAACGGGAAAAAAGGAGTTTTCGTTGCTGGTGATCTTTCCCTTATCGAAGGAAAGAAAAGAGATATTATTCTAGAGTTAGAATTGCGCTATAGAAATAAGCAATAGTCAATTCTGATAAATACTTAAGTGAGCTTAGGCATAGCATCGATTGCTGTGCCTTTGTTTTTTCAGAAATTGTCTGTCTTTAAGGGCCTTTAAGAACTTTCTTTCTTGTCTTTGTTTCAAGGCCAACATAAAAGTTGTTTTAATGTCTTATTTGAGTGTTGCAGTAGCATTTCCGTAATCACCTTCGTACATTTGTATAGTTAAAATTTATAGCATGACCCTAGTTCAATTAGAATATATTATAGCGGTGGATACCTACCGCAGTTTTGTAGCCGCTGCTGAGAAATGTTTTGTGACGCAGCCTACGCTGAGTATGCAGATTCAAAAGTTGGAGGAGTCGCTAGGGGTTAAGATTTTTGATCGAAGCAGGCAGCCGGTTGTACCGACTGAGATCGGCGAGAAAATTATTGAACAGGCGCGTACCGTGCTGACCGAAAGTAAAAAGATCGCTGAACTATTGCAGGCTGAGCGCGGAGAACTCACCGGAGATCTTCGAATTGGTGTGATTCCTACTGTTGCACCCTATTTACTGCCCAATGTGATTTCCAACTTCCTAAAGAAATATACCAAGCTAAAACTTCATATTTGGGAATATACCACCGAACAGATAATTCAAGAATTGAAACTCGGAACATTGGACTGTGGGATTCTGTCGACTCCTTTACATGAGCCCTCTATTCAAGAAACGCCGCTGTTTTATGAAACTTTTGTCGCCTACGTCTCCGAACGTAGTGGATTGTTTGGCAAGAAAGCGGTAGGACCTGATGAGCTGTCTGAGGATAAGCTATGGTTATTGAATGAAGGACACTGCATGCGTGGACAGGTGCTCAGTATCTGTAATTATAAGCATAACCATTCGCTTGAAGGTACTTTCGATTATAATACGGGAAGCGTGGAAACGCTTAAACGCATGGTTGATCTAAATGGAGGGATAACAATTCTGCCTGAGATGAGCATCGTCAGTTATAATGATGAGCAAATGCAACATATTCGTTATTTCAAGTCACCAGAACCAGTCAGAGAAATAAGCTTAGTGACTCCTCAGAATTACGTGAAGAAACATGCGATCAATACGCTGAAGAACGAGATTCTCAATATCGTTCCGGAACGATTTAAGTCTAGAAAGAAAAAAGAGGTGATGGGATTTTCGTTGTAGGGGACAAAAAATAGTACGCCAATGCGTAGAGCCGTTTTACGAAACGGCTCCCAACACAATTTTTATATGAAAGTGTCTGTTTTCAATGGCCATCAAGAACTTTCATTCCTGTTGGTGTTTCAAAGGAAACATGAAAGTTTTATATGAAAATGTATTTTTTGAATTCCAATATGCCATTTTAGATTTCTAGCTTCAGCTTTTCCAATCTATAATTTCAGACCCCTAGAATTCAGTTTCGATATTATCCTCTCAATTCCATGATACGGGTTACATATTTCCCGATAATATCAAATTCCAGATTTACTGTTTGGCCAACTTGAAGGTCTTTCATATTAGTATGTTCCAATGTAAATGGAATAATCGCTACAGAGAAACTATTTCTTTCCGAGTTTACTACTGTTAAACTTATTCCATTAACTGTAATGGATCCTTTTTCCACAGTTATATTCTTTGGTCCCGGTTCATATTCAAAAGTAAACAGCACACTGCCATCTTGCGGGTCAGCTGCGACACAGATTGCGGTTTGATCTACATGGCCTTGAACGATATGACCATCTAGTCGGCCACCGATTTGGGTACAGCGTTCTAGATTGACCGCATCACCTTCCTTGAGTAAACCTAGGTTGCTTTTTTCTAAGGTCTCTTTTATTGCAGTAACTTTATGAACTCCAGGCTCCAATTGTACAACCGTTAAACAAACGCCATTATGCGATACGCTTTGATCCACCTTTAGCTCGTCACTAATGGCAGATTCTATATAGAAATGCAGGTTTGATAATTCTGACTCTATTTTTTGAACAGTTCCAATTGTTTCAATGATTCCTGTGAACATATAACTCCTTTTTGTTTATATACAAATATACGGTATTGCTTTCTATTAGGCTAGGAGGGGGATTCTTAAAATATTTTAAAAAATCTTTGCAAAAGTGTAAATTGTACACTATCTTTGTGTCATCATAATTTAGGTTTATAATTGGTTATTAAAGGTTTTCATTCTCCCCGTTTGAAAACCTTTATCTTTTAAAATTAATAACCTGATTTCCAACTGGTTAATGTTTTTGCATTAAAGTACAGCCTTTAATTACACAAATATATTTGCGATTTTCAAAATAATTTATCTACCTTTGTCTTAGGTTTAGGTTGATTACCTCGATAAGAGGTTTTATTTAAAGCTTGAGCGGTCGCCCGATTGTCTCAAGCTTTATTTTTTTATTACAGTTTTCAATCGAAATAATCGTATTTTTTCATGAATTTATATAAACCCGCTGTTTAGACATATAGTAAGGGTTAAAATGATGTGGGTTAAAAGTTCAACTATCAATTGATTTCTCATATATGAAATGTAACATATTAATAATCACTCTTTGGATATTTACAATTGGATTGTTACTCTTGCTAGGGTTATTATTGTCCCGTATCCCATCATTCTCTTTTCCTTCGCAAATTGGTGCTGTAGTAATACTGGTTACACTTTTTATTGGTTCTGCTGCTATTGCAAAACTGTTTTAGGAAATATTCGATAATTTAAAATTCACACTCACGTTCGCTGTTATTTTATCATTAGCGTCAATTATTCTATCATATAAGGTTTATACACCCAAACTAACGATTACAGTCCCTAAAGGATTTACAGGTCGGATAACTTTGATACGATCTAACTTATCTAAAAACCTCTTAAATGTAGATAGCAACGGAATTGGATACATTCGAAACCATAATTTTAAACAGTTTGATATGAACCCAGTTGTTCTGGAGGTAGATGGGACTGATATAAGTAGTCGAGCTGTAGGGTTTATCCCTAGTGAATTCTGGGTAGACACTGTTATTCGTGCCCATCCCGAACTTAATGGTCAAAGGATGTTAAAAATCTCCTATGTGCATTTTGAGGTGGTCCCTAAAGGGCAAGAGGGGCGTCGTCAAGACTATGGAATTGATTTGACGGGTCTAGTAGATACAGCAAAACTGTATCGAGCGGATTGATATTTTACTCATCAATGCACAAAGGCTGCCTTTGTAGACAGCCTCATGCAATTGACTTTCACACTACAATATTGTTCTATCAATCTTAATTGCTTGACATCAATCGAAGCGCTGAAATGTAGAAGAATCCTGTACCATTATTATTGTTCTCGCCCGCAGTGATAGTAATGGTTATTTTTCCATTAGCATCTGGTTGTACGTCTTTTGCTACAGCAATGTTGCTGGAGTTGCTTGAGGTATTTAGTGCCACAGAAACTTCATTCAAGCCTTTACAGATGTATTTGGTTTCCCGATTATCGCTTACATTTCCACGAGCTCCGAAGAACGATAGATTGTATTTTAAATCTTTATCGAGTCCTGTAAGTTCAACTTTGGACTGAACAATACGCATGCCACCAAAGTCAGCCTTCGAGTTTCCGAAATAAGAATATTTAGAAACGTTTGCAGGCATGTTTAGTGGAGTCGTAGTCGTAGTCGGTCCATCAGCATTAACGCTGTTAAAACGCTCTGTAATGGTTGCTTTAATACCGGTATAAGAGCCCAAGCTATCTTTCAGACTCGCAGAAGTTCCGGCCAAGAATGAGCTTAACTGGTTCCAACGTTCTGAAGCGGCATTATTACCGAAGTCGATAAGCACCGCGCTTGTCAATGGTCCACCGACACCACCTTGGAAATCGGTCATCTGAGTTACTTCATAGGGTTTTAATACGGCTAAATGCGCAGCATTCTGCGCGATAGAGCTTTCGAAGGCAGAAAGTCCATCTGGCTTATAGGCCATGCCCACTGCTGACTTCTTAAACAAGGTTTCAAACCAAGTGCATGCAGCTATATAGCGACCAAATGGAATTGTTAGATGATATCCGTCGCGAGTAAAGTTGTCGCCTACAAGTGAAGTGCGCGCATTTTGGATTGCTGTTCCTGCAGGTATGATGATGTTAATAGGAGCGACGTCTTTAACCTGTTTAGATACATCCACAATCGCTTCATACATCTTCATCTGATCTTTGTCGTAGTTTGCAAAGCCTTCATGCGTGGAGTTCTGCTGATAAGCCCAAGTCTGATGATAAATGTACTGTACATTTGGATTTAATGCCTTTTCTTTGACCATATTAAATACAGTCGGAAGCGCATCTTTTATTGTCTGTAGCTGCCCAGAATTTTGACTAACTTGTTGGAAGGAAATGTAATCCCAATGCTCGTCCATTAAAGCCGTTTGTATTGAAACTTTTGGAAACACTTTCCTCGCCCCATCAGCACCTATCTTTCTATATTCGTAGGCTGCTCCGTTGTTTTCGATGTTGCGTTTGTGCAGTTCTAATGAGGCACCACCGATATAAAGATTTCCGATGATGACAGTTTTGCCGCTTTCTTTCGCTAGTTCATAGAGATGAGATTCAATCGCATCTTCCGAAAAGCTATTTCCAATAGCAAGGATACGGATGTAGCCATCGGTTGGTGCAACTAGGGAAGGGGATATATCTGCATCCGGTAATTTATTGGGATTCCCGTCTTTTTTACAGGAAAAAGCTACTGTCATCATCATGATGATCAGTAAGCTTTGTGATATTTTATAGAATAACTTATTCATGTCGTTCAAATTGATTGGTTAGAATCGGACTAGTATCCAGGATTTTGTGTTAATACTCCTTTTGTTAAGTCGATCTGTGTCTGAGGAATTGGCAATAACACATCGCGCGAGTTTTGGAAGTTAGTTTTTCCGGCAGCATGTAAAGCTGTTTGTGCTGTGCCCCAGCGCACTAAATCAAAGAAACGATCATGTTCCATTGCCAATTCGATTCTTCGCTCATGACGAATTTTATTGCGTAAGGCCGCTTGGTCGGTGTCAGTGACATCAGGCAAGACGCCTGCTGCTGCACCGCGACGCGCACGTTCTCGTACTGAATTAAGTAAAGTGCGTGCTTCATCAGTCTTTCCAAGCTCATTGGCAGATTCCGCCAGCATCAAAACTACGTCTGCATAGCGGAGAATGCGAATATTCATCCACCAGGAGCCGCGACTGATGCTATTTCTCATGGCAGGATCACTTAAGACCTTGTGGTTGTACATAGGGTTAGGTACATCCGCTGGATAAACCGGCATAGGCTCATTATACATTGAGACGTTTGTTTTACCAGCAACGCTGGAGTAAAGAATAGTCCGCGCTTTTCGCGGATCTCCTGCCTCGTAGGCCGCTTCAAGTGCAGCACTAGGTGTATTCCATCCCCAGCCTAGATTCCAGTTACCAGCACCACGAACGCCCTGTAGATTGGCATATTGGATACCGTTCTTAGTGGTCTCATCGGGGGATGCTGTACCCTGGATTTCGAAAATCGATTCTCTTCCATTTTCACCTTTTTCCGAAAAGATATCAGCATAGTTTTGAGATAGGTCATATAAACCTGAACTCTTTACTGTATTAGCTGCATCATAAGCTTGCTGCCATTTCTTCTGAGTAATATAAACCTTGGCTAATAATCCGTTCGCAGCTCCCTTCGTCGCACGACCTATAAATTTACTATCCCAGGTATCCGGAAGGTTTTGTGCCGCAAATTTAAGGTCTTCTTCAACGAATGTATAGATTTCCGCAGCACTGCTCTGCGGTATATTGTTTTGTGTTGCAGGGTCCGACGACCAAGTCTCAAATTTCGGAACTCGACCAAATAAACGTACGAGCATAAAGTAAGAGTATCCACGTAGGAACCTCGCTTCAGCAGTAGCCTGAATTTTCAATTGTTCATCTTGGCCTTCCTTTGATATACTATCGATTTGATACATCGCACGGTTGGTTTGATTCACTAATCCAAAATAACCTAACCATAGAGCGTTTGCACGTCCGCTGGTCGCTAATACCGGGAAGTTATCCATCGAGATCACGTCTGCACCACCATCGGAAGCTGTACTGCCTTTGTCAGCGTCGTCGCTACGAATACTTGTTGCATTTACAAATCCATCAACATGGACATTGTAGCTACGAAGATCATTATATGCTGCAAAGATAAATCGGTCGTAGGGCGTACCGCCCTCTGGATATGGATAAGTATCTTCTGTATATTTTCCTTGAGGCGGAGTGTCTAAAAACTTCTCACAACTACTGAAAAGAACGATTGAACATCCTATACTCAGTGCAATTTTTATATATTTTGACATCTTTAATTTTCTTAAAAAGTTAAAACGATAGGTTAACACCGAAGGAGTAAGTTGTCGGGATTGGGTAAGTTCCATTATCCGTACCCCCGGCAATCAAGCTTCCGATTGCTGCTTCCGGTGTATATCCAGTGACTTTGCTCCAGGTTTTTAAGTTCTGTACATTGACGAATAATCTAGCCTTTCTGATGAACGTTCTTGCTAAAAGATCATCGTTGAAGCTATAGCCTAACTGTACTGTTCGGATACGGAAGAAATCTCCAGGCTCCAAAAAGTAGGAGCTAAACTTGTAGTTGTTACCACGGCTATTATCTAAAATTGGCTCTACATTGCTGCTTCCAGGGCCTGTCCAAGCATTAAGACGATTAACCTCATAATTCAAGTCGGCAAAGTTTCTTGTTCTTCTTTGCGCGTAGATCTTGTTTCCTGCAACGCCATTACCTTCCAATTGTAAATCAAATCCTTTGTATCCTACGGTGAAGTTAATTCCGAAATTATGAGGTGGGAAAGGCGTACCTAGATAAGTTCTGTCTTTTTCGGTAATTGCACCATCCCCATCTATGTCGGCAAAGGCAATATCGCCAGGAGCAGATCCCGGTTGTACAGCCATATTCTCAATGTCATCGATGGTTTGGTAGATTCCTATCTGCTTGTAACCATAGAAGTATCCAATGGATTGACCCGTTTCGGTCACATTCGCTCCGTCATTTCCTAATATTCTGAAATTAACGTTATCACCGATCGAGTTGACAAAGTTTTTGTTGTAGGAATAGTTTGCATTGACACCATAGCGAAAGTCGTCCATTTGATTGTTCCATCCCATCGATACCTCGATACCACGGTTCGTAATCTCACCTAAGTTGGTGAAGTAACGATCATCCGTAGCTGGAAGCGTCAGTATGGTTAGGATATCTTTGGTCGTACGGTCATATAGGTTAATCTCCGCGTTAAATTTATTGTTGAAAGCTTTTATGTCAAGTCCTAAATCCATCCCTTGTACAATTTCCCAATGTAAATTCGGGTCAGGAATGTAATCTGCCTTCACAGAAGTATAGATATTGTCTCCAAAGATTGCAGTATTCGCATTGACTAGTCCTGGCAAGTAGACGTTATC
The DNA here is from genome assembly GCF_008274825.1 of Sphingobacterium hotanense. Taxonomy (NCBI): domain Bacteria; kingdom Pseudomonadati; phylum Bacteroidota; class Sphingobacteriia; order Sphingobacteriales; family Sphingobacteriaceae; genus Sphingobacterium; species Sphingobacterium hotanense. Next base: position 2,346,161 of record NZ_CP030848.1, on the reverse strand, counting down.
CGGAACACCATTTTGATTTCCAAGTTTACCCCATGCAAAACGCAATTTCATGAAATTGATTTTTTCGATGTTTTCAAAGAATGCTTCTTCTGAAAGTACCCATCCTAAACCTACTGATCCGAATGTACCCCAACGATTTTTTGGAGCAAATTTCGATGACCCATCACGTCTAACCGTTGCATTCAGTAAGTATCGGTTTTTGTAAGCGTAGCTAGCGCGAGCAAAAGCACCCATTACGGTGTTTTGTGAACCTCTGCCGGAATAGCTGCCTTTAGGATTTGAATCCTGATTGATGATATCCAAATACCAGAAATCCGAGGTCGGAGGGACATTGGTTGAAGTATCGCGTCTAGAACCTTCCAAGGCCGTATTATCATTGAACACTGTCGTAAAACCACCAACAGCTGTTAAACGATGATCTTCATTAAAAGACTTGTCCCATGTAAGGGTATGGTCTTGCTGGAATCTTCTGAACTCTTCACTTTTTTGGTTGACTGATGTAAACACGCGGTCATCTTGAAAGAAAGTATCTTCGCCGCCATTCTCACCCAAATAGATGAATCTTGCAGCAAGCGGTGAATAACCACGGCTGTTATTGAAACCAAGGTCGGTATAAACCGTAGATTTCCATTTCAAGCCTTCCATGATTTTTACTTCGGCAAATAAACTCCCTACAAAACGATATCCCCTAGGCATAGAAGTACCATCCAAACGATTCAATGTTGACATTACGTTTCCTACTTGCGCACGTTGGAACGAAGGCATACCATAGAACGTATTCTCGTCGTATTGAACTCCAACAATTGGAGCCGACCAGAGCGCATTTGTAAGTGTTACATTCGTTGGGTTCATATTCCAGTATGAGCCGGAAATGTCTCCACCTATTTTAACGCGTTCCGATACTTTCAACTCTTGATTTAAGCGTGCTGTAAAACGTTCGTAATCACCGTTTCTAACAACACCTTCCTGTTTGTTATATCCTAAGCTGAAGTGGGTAGATGACTTTTCGGTGGAATTTGAAATGCTTAAGTTATTGTTTGTCGTCATGGCTGTTCTTAAGATTAAGTCCTGCCAATCCGTGTTTGCCGTATATTTTGTATAATCAAATGGTGCTTTCCCCAAGTTAACCAACTGCATATCATACAATCTTTTAAATCCCTCAGCATCAACCACTTCAATACGATCATTTACTTGATCGAATCCTACGGAACCTGAAAAGTTGATTGCCGTTCTTCCTTGAGCTGCTTTTTTAAGCGTTACTGCAATAACACCGTTAGCACCTCGTAAACCATATATGGCAATCGAAGAAGGATCTCTCAATACGTCTAGTGACTCAATATCCTGCGGCGAGATAAAGTCTATATTATCATGCAGAACTCCGTCGACCACATATAATGGATTCGAGTTATTGGTACTGTTGACACCACGAATACGCACTGTAGGCGAACCGCCTGGAGTGCCTGAGTTGGATATGGTCAAACCCGCAACTTTACCTTGTAAGGAGCTAATTGGGTTTGCATTCGGCATATTGGCAATGGCTTCGCCTTTTACCTGAGCTATAGATCCAGTCAAATCCACCTTCCTCTGCGTTCCGTATCCTACGACAACGACTTCTTCCAGTGTCTCATCAGCGCTTTGCAGAGAAATATTGAAGAAGGTTTGGTCACCAACAGGCATTGTCCTCGTGACATATCCGATAAAGGTGAATGTGATTGAATCAGTAGGGGAGGCTTCTAAAGTAAATTTACCTGCTTCATCGGTTTGCGTCGATACAGGTTTTTCTTTGAGCGCAACAGTAACCCCCGGAATAACTGTTGAGCTTTGTCCGTCTTTTACTGTTCCGGAAATTGTGGTTTGGGCATACGACATTTGTACCCCAAATACAATACATAAGAACATAAATAGATGCTTCATATGATTTGGTTTTATAGATTTATAAAAAGGTAAACAAGTAATAGTATTTCTATAACAAAGGTTGTGATGTATATGTTTGATTACAAATTATTCATTAACACATTTCTACATCAGTGATAACACTATTGCTCAAATTAACTATAGATAATTCATAATATCTTGATATTATTTGATTTACAGATAAAAAATACCTCTCAAAATGTTCTTCATAGTGTGTGATTTACACTTAATATGTCGTGTGGTAATGATGTAGTAAAACTCGCTAAAAAGTGGATATTTCTTCCTCAAAATGGATTCTACATCACACAAATATTTTTCCCTATCTAAATGTGGATGTCAGCATCTAACCACAAACGAAATAAGTTTGCTATTCGACTAGCCACGTTAGCTAAAAATATAACAGATAATAACGTATTTAGTGTCCCTATTTTTGAAAAAAACTATCACACTAACTACATGATGCATAAGCTGCTACCTTTTGTTTTGGTCCTTATCCTATTAACCGTATTCTTGACGATATGGGCTAATAAGCTGAAGATCGCCTATCCGATTTTATTGGTCGTTGCAGGTTTAACAATAAGTTTTATTCCGGGCCTCCCCATTATCAAAATCGATCCGGACTTGATATTTTTTATTTTTCTGCCTCCCTTGTTATTTGAAGCGGCCTGGGGCGTGTCTTTCAAAGAAATGAAGAAATGGTGGCGCATTATCGGAAGTTTTGCGTTTTTGGTCGTTTTCTTTACTGCGCTTCTAGTTGCCATCGTTACAAACCATATAATCCCGGGCTTTAGCATTGCCTTAGGTTTTGTTCTCGGTGGAATCGTGTCACCGCCTGACGCGGTAAGCACGGGAGCAATTACCAAGTTTGTTAAGATTCCCAAATCCACACAAGCCATTCTTGAGGGCGAGAGTTTGCTTAATGATGCTTCATCCTTGATTATTTTTCGATTCGCGTTGGTAGCTGTCGGCACGGGTCAATTCATCTGGCAGGAAGCTGCTGTTGATTTCCTTTGGATGCTATTTGGTGGCGTAGGTATTGGTTTGTTAATAGCATTGATTTTCATGTGGATACATAAGCGTTTATCAACTGATGCTCCATCTGATATCGCACTGACGTTGATCGAACCATATTTTATGTATTGGATTGCCGAGCAAGTGCATTGCTCAGGTGTTCTAGCTGTTGTCGCCGGAGGGTTATTTCTTTCTTCGAAACGACTTAGCTATTTATCCAGTAGCAGTCGAATCAAGGGATACAGTGTCTGGGAGAGCTTCGTATTCCTATTGAACGGCATGGTGTTCTTACTTATCGGGCTTGAACTTCCTGAAATTGTGGCTGGAATGCGTTCGAATGGTCTGCCATTATCAACAGCGATTGGGTATGTTGTTTTAGTTACGATCGTATTGATCGCTGCTCGTATATTATCGGCTTATGCTGGTATGTTAGCAACCATTATTTTTCGTCCGCAAGTTGCTCACCAGCAACAATTCTCAAAACGGCGCTGGACAACACCCTTATTAATGGGGTGGACCGGAATGAGGGGGGTGGTGTCGCTAGCGGCGGCTCTTGCTATCCCGCTGACCCTTCCCAATGGAGAAGCTTTTCCTTATAGAAATTTGATTCTCTTTATCACGTTTGTCGCTATTCTTTTAACCCTTGTCATACAAGGCTTAACATTGCCTTACCTAATTGAAAAGACTAAGCTTTTTGTAGGACTGGAGAATGAAGGTGAATTGGAAAGAAATACGCGGTTAAAAATGAAAACCGGCCTTAAGCAACACGTTTATGCTTTTGTAAAGGAAAAGTATGAGCAACAATATCTTGGTCATGCAGGAATGGAAAGGATATTAAAACATTGGGAGGATCAATCGAAAGTACAAGACAGTTCTTGGATGGATGAGACCAGTAGGGAGATTCTATTGGATATCTTCGCCGAACAGCGCGCATATCTGACTACCCTAAATAAAGAAGCCGAGTTTGACGAGGATATTATCAGACAGCAGATTTATCAAATTGATCTGGAGGAGGAGCGGTTGAAGTATGTGTAGATTAGATTTTAGATGTTAGATGTGAGATGTTAGAATATGGTCTAAGGATTGGGATGAGTGATAATCTATTGACTTCTTTTTCTCTGCCCTTACAGGCCCATAGCATAACCCTTTTCAAGTGGGTTTGATTGGGTTTTAAAAGGGTTATGAAAGGGCTTTACAAGGGGTTTAAGTAGAAGGAGGGTTAAGGGGATTAGTATCTTGTCGTTGAACGAGGAAAGGAAGGGTGGAAGGATATTTTGTCTTTGAACCAGGAAAGGAAGGATTTGAGGATGAACAGGATCCTGTCAATCCTTGCATCCTTCCTTTCCTGGTTCAAAACAAACTTTCCTTTCTTTCCTGGTTCAAGACAAACGTCATACAAAGAAACGTCTCCTTAAAATTGGGACGTAAGTCTAATTACTAAAAAGAAGAGCGTAGTCAGGCTAGCCCGCTACGCTCTAATGTCTTATATCTAATATCTAACGTCTAATTTTACGCAATTTTCTCATACTTTCCGTGTAGTTTCCAGAAGCAGCCCATATCTTCTACAGAGAAGCTTTGTTTTTTCCAGTCGTTGAGCAGTAAATCTATTTGTTTGTTTTTAACCTCATAGGTTCCGAAAAAATAGTCGCTGCCTTTTATATAGAAGCCAAAGTGCTTATCTAAGGTATGTAGAATATCGAGTTGTAGTTTTTCGAAAAATAAGATGCTGTTTTCTTCGAATGGAAAAGCTGCAGGATGATGAATCAGGCCGTTGTGTTCAATCGCAATAACTTGATTCTTTGTGGTTATTGGGAAATAAAACATTGGCAGATCATCAATGCTGATTTTATTATCGCTGGACTGTTGTATAGTCTCCCGGTTTAAAAAATGGACAGGGTCCATGTTTTTTATAGCAAGCTGCGCGGAATCTTCGGTAAAATGGTCTTCAAAATTCAGAATCTCATTTACGGTAAGTTTCTTTTCTAATAGGTGTGCGACGGGTATGCTAAAATATTTTGCAATCTGCAGAATCACGGAGACCTTCGGTTCTGCGCGAAATTCTTCGTAGGACGAAATATTGCCTCTCGTAAGGTTAAATAGCTCTCCAAAGGCTTGTTGACTTAAACCTTTAACACTACGTAATTTTTTAATATTCGTTCCGATTTGGGTCATTATCAAAAATATTAAATTTTTATTGCAAAATAATTTTGCATTATTTATCTTTATGCAAACATTATTAGCAAATATATAAAAATATTAGCCAATGCCATTTAACAAAGTTGAAAAATACTTATTAGACCTAGGGTTTACCGTTACATCAAAGAATAGAGAGGAGGGTTTTTTCGTCGTTGAAAGTGAAGCGGAAGGGATCAAGAATTTAATTATTGGAGTTACAGCACCAATAATCATTTTCGAACAGTATCTATTTTCTTTGAAGCGAGATAACCTTGACGTCTTTAAATCCTTGCTGAAAAAGAATCGGGATATCATTCATGGTGCTTTTGCATTGACTGAGGACGGACGCCGCGTGATTTTTAGGTACACTTTACAATCACACAACCTAGATCAAAATGAGTTCGATGCAGCGATTAATTCGCTATCGCTGTTAATGAGTGAGTATTATGCACAATTGATTGAGTTTTCAAAACAGTAGTGAAGATGAACATATTTAAGAGATTATTAAAAATAGGGCAGTCAGAAATACATTCTTTGGTTGAAAAAATGGAAGATCCTATCGCTCTGACACAAGAGGTTATCAACGACATGAAAGGACAGCTTCTAGCGACCGAAGAGATGTATATTTCAGCGCGAGCTGTTGTTATTCGCCTAGAACATTCGATTGACGATAGAAAAGCGGAAGCTATAGTTTACGAGGAGAAAGCCGAGAAAGTACTATTGATGGCTCAGAACAAAGAACTGAGTAAAGAAAAGGCGGAAAGTTTGGCAATTGAAGCACTTCGCTTGCAGAAGCAGCTTTTAGATGAATCCGAGGATTTCAAAGAACAGGCTTTGATGCATAAAAAGAAGGTCGAGGAAATTGAAGAGAAAATCGATGTACTGAAATTTAATATTGGAAAATGGAAAAAAGAACTAGATTCGCTTATTGCTAAGAAGCAAATTAATAGCGCCACTGAATTTGCTAACCGTCAGATGGCCAATATCGACAATAACAGTACCGTTGACATGTTGAAGAAGCTTCGCTCGTCTGAACAAGAGGATGAGGCTTATGCTGAGGCGATAAATGAGCTCGCAAAGTTGAAGATGAATCAAGACATTGATTATGCTTTGGAATCGGGCGATTCAGTTAAAAAAGATTTAGAAAACCTTAAAAAGAAATTAGGATTATAAAACGATGAAAAGATTCGAATACAAAACAATTAAAATTGAACCTAAGGGGTTCTGGGGTTCCAATTTAGACGCAACAGAAATCGATAAGATTCTGAATGAATTGGGACAGCAAGGTTGGGAACTTGTTTCCATGCAAGATTTATCAGTCAGCGGAAGTTCCTGGAGTTTTCACTACACATTTAAAAGAGAACATTAAACGTTCATTATGACAGAGATCTGGAACATATTATTTAATCCGCTACCCAATGCAATAATGACTTTGTTAACAGGAATGTCCCTTGTTTACTGGTTGTTTACTATGCTGCTTGGGGATGGTTTCGAGATGGGAACTGACGCTGATATACAATTTGAAGGTGCCGATGTGCAAGATGTAGATATGGATGCGGATACGCAGGCTGATTTGGAGACCGAACAACATGTTGAACCCTCATTTTTTTCGAAAGTTATGGATTTTATATATGTAGGTAAAGCGCCTATGATGGTCCTCGTCACGTTATTTAAGTTTATTAGTTGGATCGTAACGATTGCTTCGTCGCTCGTTTTGAACCTAGCGGCTTTCGGGTGGAAGTCTGTACTGATATTGATACCGGTATTTATTCTGAGTTTCTTTCTATTACATTATGTTGCCATCCCATTCGTTAAGCTTTATAAGAATGTCGGCTATGCTGGGGAAGAGGCGCATGAGTTTATAGGTCGCTTGGGCAAAATGCGTTCAACGATTCAGGGTGAACAGCTAGGAGCAATAGAAGTCGTTATCAACTTAGATGTTATCCGACTGAATGTCAAGAGTAAGGATGGCTCTTTGTTAAGTTATGGTGACGATGTAATCGTGACGAATCAAGACCCAAACAAGAAGTTTTATATAGTGCAAAAAGATATCAATTTAAACAATATTTAACCAAATCAATACTTTAATATATGAGCAACACACTGTTATTTTTGGAGGGTATCACCGGCGTAGTCCTTATCGCTATAGGTGCTATCGTATTTATCATCTTTGCGTTCTTCGTCGTGCTAAGCATGTTCTACAAGAAGATTCCGCAAGGCAAAGCAATTGTACGTTCGGGCGTTGGTGGAACAAAAGTAGCTTTCAACAAAGGGATGTATGTGATTCCTGTTTTCCATAAAATGGAGATTATGGACATCTCGGTTAAGAAAATTGAAATTAATCGTATGCAGGGCGATGGCTTGATCTGTAAGGATAATATCCGTGCAGACATCAAAGTCGCATTCTTCGTACGCGTAAATAAATCTGTTGACGACGTCATCAACGTTGCTCAGAACTTAGGCTGTGACCGAGCTTCTGATCCTGAAACGTTAAAAAGTATTTTCGAGGCAAAGTTTTCGGAAGCACTGAAGACTGTAGGAAAGAAATTTGATTTCACTGAATTGTATGAGGCGCGTCGTGAATTCCGCGATGAGATTTTAAATATCATCGGTACAGATTTGAATGGTTATATTTTGGATGACTGTGCGATTGATTACTTGGAGCAGACGGAGCTTAAGTTCCTGAGCACAGAGAATATATTGGATTCAGAGGGTATCAAGAAGATCACGGAATTGACGGCGAAGCAAAATATGAATGCTAACCTAATTCGCCGCGAAGAGGAGAAAGTGATCAAGAAACAGAACGTTGAAGCGAGAGAAGCGATTCTGGAGCTGGAGCGACAATTGGCTGAGAAGGAGGAAAGACAGCGCCGCGAGGTAGATAATATTAAAGCGCGCGAAGAGGCTGAGATTGTGAAGGTACGTGAGGAAGAACGCTTAAAGGCTGAAACTGTTCGTATCTCTACGGAAGAATCATTGGCAATTCAGGAGGAGAATAAGCTTCGTCAGATCATAATTGCAGAGAAGAGCAAACTTCGTACGGATGCTGTGGAGACAGAACGTGTAGAAAAAGATAGAGCATTGGAAGCAACAGAGCGCGAGCGTATTGTTGCTTTAGCACAGATTGATAAGCAACGTTCCATTGAATCGGAGCAAAAAAGCATACAAGGCGTTATCAAAGAGCGCGTTCAATTGGAGAAAGGTGTTATTGAAGAGCAACAAGCGGTTCGCGATATTGAAGTGTTCCGTGAGGTTGAGCGTAAGAAGCAGGCTGGCGTTATTGCTGCATCTCAAGAAGCAGAAGAGCGTTTGATTGCAACTGTGAAAGCGGCTGAAGCAGCGAAGATCGCTGCTGAACAAGAAGCAGAAAAAAAGGTTATTGACGCAGAGGCTGCGCGCAAGATTGCTGAAAAGAAAGCGCAAGAGCTCTTGATTGAAGCGGAAGCTAAGAAAGAGGCTTCGGCGAAAGAAGCGGAGGCTCGTAAGATTATTGCCGAGGCCCAAGCGAAAGAAGAAGCGGCAATCGGCTTGTCTGAAGCTGAAGTAATGGTTGCGAAGGCTGAAGCACAGGAGATTCAAGGTAGCAAGGAAGCGGCAGTGATCGAGAAAAAAGCAGAAGCAATGCGCAAGGAAGGTCTTGCAGAAGCGGAAGTTGTTCGTGAGAAAGCTTTAGCGGAGGCTAAGGGTATCGAAGAGAAAGCGGCGGCCATGAAACAATTGGATGGCGTTGGAAAAGAGCACGAAGAGTTCAAACTGCAATTGCAGAAAGAGCGCGATATAGATTTAGCTCATATCAATATACAGAAGGATATTGCTACAGCGCAATCTGCTGTATTGTCTGAAGCATTGAAATCGGCGAAGATTGACATTGTTGGTGGTGAAACAATGTTCTTTGAGAATATTGTACGCCAGGTGTCTAACAGTAAAGGGTTTGATCACTTGATCAATAACTCTACTCATGCAACAGCGATCAAGGATGCACTATTGGGAGGAGAGGGGAATGGCGATTTAGCGGCAAAAGTGAGAAGCCTAGCTGACAAATACGGTATTTCTTCGAACGATATTAAAAACCTAACGGTCTCTGCAGCATTGATTAAATTACAACAGGCTGCGACGGCATCCGATGATGAGGAGGATACAGGTTTTATCAATTCACTGATCGGCATGGCAAAAAACTTAGGATTGTCTAACAAGAAATTAGGATAGTATTTGTTTAAGAAGGAAAACGAATAAGGATGACAGAAAATAAAGAGTCTTTAGACGCTGCAGCATACGATATCATTCAGAAGCGATTACAGGCGCAAAAAGATGACTTAACGAAGCGTTTGCAAGAATTAAATACCGCCCGCAAGGAGGTGTTTAATTCTACAAACTTCGTGCTGAAAGCGAATCAGCGTATTACAACGGAGAATAGCTGTGTCGCTCGCGGAATTATTGCGTTGGATAATGTCTGTATCTTTGGATATAACGTGCATATCGGACTCCGTACGGAAATTAAGTTAGAAGATGTATTTAGTGTTTTCCTATATGAAGAAGGACAATTTGTCCCACAATCGTTGGACCTGATTAAAGATCCTAACTTCATTACCGATTACCAGAACCTTTATAAGTATTACCGCGATTCTATCTTTTCGAAATTCCGTCGAACGGAGAATTACTTGTATATGATTTTTCAGACAAGTAAGAATCCGGAGGATCTAAAAGCTTTTAAGTGGTTGATCAAAGATGGAAAGCTTTATTATGAAAACGATAGAAGCATTCATGAGGTAAAAACTCCTGCCCAATTTGAGTTTGAATGGACAAAAACAGGGCTTGAGGATAGACGCTTAGGAAAATTCCCCCACATCTCTATCTTAGATAAAGTCTTTATTGAGGCGCTTCATGGCGACATCACTTTTAAAATTGAGAACAACACAGATTCTGGACAGGGAATTTATTCAGAGAAAGTTTCCAATACGGATCAACAGCTGGACGATGCTGAATACTACTTTGCGGATTTAGGAAACTTAATCGCCATACGCATAAAGCCTTATCAGGAGGATTTTAGAGCCTATATCTTCAATCAGCGAACGAAGGAAGTTGTTAATCTGAAGTCTTTGAATGAGTCGGCAGTGCTTCTTCCAGACAACCAGGGTGTCATTTTCTCAAACGGCTATTATCTACAGAATGGTACTTCGAAGATATTCGATAATACGCTTTCCAATGTCACATTCTTAAAGAAATTGCAGTCGCCAAACGGCGAAGATTATCTTTACGTCTATACACAGACATCTTCGAATACCTACATCTTGATGTCATACAACATCATTCAGCAGACGGTTGAAACACCGATTATCTGCAATGGCTTTACGATCTTCAAGAATGGCAATCTGATTTACTTTAGAACGGAAGCAGAGGCGACGCGACATCACCAAGTTCAGATTTGGGATACGCCTTATATGGCGGTACTGAAAGAAAACGAGGAACGAAAAGATGATCCGCTTTTTAAGGTTGGGAATAAACAGATTGTGCAAGCCATGGCTGAAGCACAGGAAATTATACAGCTGATAGGGAAGGAGGATAGTTATGAAGGGCTTTATGAGGATATTCTCCAAAAATCCAGAGCCTTACAGGATAGCTACTTTTGGATTAACGATACTTCTCTAAAAGCATTAGGAGCTCCTCTTGGCCAGATCGAACAGATCGCCAACACAGCGATTGATGAATTTGTGAAGGTCCAAGCACAGCGAAAGCATGCTGTTGAATTGTTAGAGCTAAGTAAAAAGCATCTTAGCGAACTTGAGTTTAGCATTAATAGCACGGTTGTAGAACATCTGGATCAGCTTGTTCATCAGTTATCTGACACCCGCAGATTGCAGGGTGAGCTCATTGATATTAAGAATGTTCGATACATTGATGTTGAAGAAGTTGATAAGCTGCTCCTTAAAATTGAAGAAATCAATAAGAGTCTATCTGAGAAAACAGTTAATTACTTGCTTCAAGATGATGCTTTTACTGTATATGAGGAGAAGGTCATTGATCAAAAGCGTAACGTAGAAGGGATTGAGAAAGTCTTTGATGCAAAACCAATAGAAGAGAATATCGTAGAAATTTCATCAGCGCTTGAGCTATTGATTGATATTTTAAACAGCCTAAAAATAAGTGATGCGACGCAGACAACGAAAATCGTTGAGAAGATATCTTTGATATTTGCTTCGTTGAATGAGATCAGAGCTCAATTAACGCGGAAAATAGCCTCATTGAAAAGCACAGAGGCAGTCGCGGAATTCTCTGCGCAATTGACTCTTCTAGAACAGTCGGTTGCAAATTACTTGGAATTATCGACGACGGAACTTAAAGTTGATGAGTATTACACCAAAATAATCGTTCAACTGGAAGAGCTGGAGAGTAAATTCTCAGAGTTCGATGAATTTGTCCTGAAGATCGCTGATAAGCGTGATGAAGTAATAAAGGCATTCAATTCCCGCCGAGAACAGCTGGTCGAACAAGTCAATAAACGAAGTTCCTCATTAGAGCAGATTGGACTTCGGGTGTTAAAGAATATCGAAAATAAGTCTAAGACATTTAACTCGCGAGAGGATATTCAGAGCTTTTATGCTTCTGATTTAATGATAGACAAGATTCGGCAGCTCGTTGCTGAATTAAAAGATCTTTCAGATGTTTCTAAAGCTGAGAATCTGGAGAACCTTTTAAAAAAATCGCAAGAAGATGCGCTAAGAATTCTGAGAGATAAAACGGAGCTTTATGTTGATGGCGATAATATTATCGCTCTCGGTAAGCATAAGTTTACAGTCAATAAGCAACCGCTGAGTCTTACACTTATTCGACGAAATAATGAATTATACTATCATCTGACAGGTACTAGTTTCTTTCAGAAGGTTAAAAGTTCAGAGATATTAGCATATCAGGACATTTGGGAACAAGAACTGGTTTCAGAAAATAATGAGGTTTATCGAGCGGAATACTTAGCTTATCAAACTTTACTGGCCTCTCGTGGACAATCGAATTTCAATGCGGAGCAATTTATTAATCAGACGGTAGAGCAGAATTACACCGAAAATTATATTAAAGGAGTTCATAATGTTGATGCATTAGCGATATACCTCTGCCTTGCAGAGATTGACAATAAGCTTGACTTGTTGCGATTTGATTCCCAAACGAGAGCTATCGCTCAGCTGTTTTGGCATGAATTGGAAGTGGATACGCGGGATAAGTTAGCGGCTTTAGTTCAAGCGACAGCCGCTGTTATGCGGACATTTCCCAATTCCAAAAGGAGCGAGGAAGTTATTAAGCAAATCAGCAAATCATTTCATCAATGGCCATCATCATTGCATCTTGAGGGCGTGAGTCCATCAAATATTTCCAACTATATTTTCCAAACCTTTTCGAAGTATAAGCGATTTACACTAAGTGAGACTGCTGATCATTTTCGTCAAGAATTCTTAAGATTACTCGAAAAGAAAAAAGTCTTGAAGGATTATGAACAGGATATCAATCAAGAACGTTTTAAGAACGAAGATCGCTATTTGTTGATTACGAATTGGTTATATGGATATGTAGAGCAAGAAGAGAAAGCAGAAGATTATGGAAGATATATTGAAGAAACCGCTGCAGCTTTACTCTTTCCTAAAGATGATTATGAGTTGATCTTTGCCAATGATCGACTGATTGTCGATGATTTAAAGGGAAATCACCCTAGTATAACTGAAGGGCGTATTGATGTTCAATACCATTCTTTTATTGCTAAATTAAAGGATTTCGTGGAGAATAAGATTCCTCGCTTGCAGTCCTTTACTAAACTGAAAGAAGAACTTAATAAAAACTATGTAAAAGAGTTAAAAGTCAATGAATTAGAACCAAAAGTATTGACTTCTTTTGTGCGAAATAAGTTGATAAATGAGGTTTATTTTCCATTGATTGGCAGTAATTTAGCAAAACAGATAGGGGAGGCTGGAGACAATAAAAGGACGGCTCGGATGGGGATGTTGTTATTGATTTCTCCTCCAGGATATGGAAAGACGACCTTGATGGAATACCTAGCCAAAACCATTGGATTTCACTTCGTCAAAATCAATGGACCGACGATTGGGCATTCGATTACATCGATCGATCCATCAGAAGCTAAGACATCTGGAGAACGCGAAGAATTGAAGAAGATCAACTTAGCATTTGAGATGTCTGATAATGTTATGCTTTATCTAGATGATATACAGCATTTAAACGCCGAATTTTTACAGAAATTCATTTCTTTGGCTGACGGTCAGCGAAAAATCGACGGTATTTTTGATGGCGAAAGCAAGACATATGACCTTAGAGGAAAGCGTTTCTGCGTAATTATGGCGGGAAATCCATATACTGAAAGCGGTTCTAAATTTAAAATTCCAGACATGCTCACCAATAGAGCTGATGTCTATAATCTTGGGGATGTGATAGGAGATACCGAACATCTTTTCAATCTGAGTCTGATTGAAAATGCAGCAATTGAAAATGTACATCTTGAGAAGATAGCAAGTAAATCATTTAATGATTTCTATGCGCTAATTGATTATGTAACAACAGGAACAGATCAGTTACCAACACTAGAAGGCAACTATCAAAAACAAAAAATTGACGACTGTATCGCTGTATTGAAGCATATCTTGAAGATTAGAAATATCGTCGTGAAGGTGAATGAAAATTATATACAAAGCGCTGCTATACAAGATAATTACCGCACAGAACCTGCATTTAAACTTCAAGGTTCTTATCGAAATATGAACAAGCTCGTAGCTCAGGTGGTGCCGATGATGAATGATCAAGAAATTCAGCAATTAATTATGTTGCATTATGAAAATGAGTCTCAGACCTTGACAGCTGATACGGAAAGCAACATGTTGAAGCTAAAGGAACTTGCAGGACTAATGTCTGATCAAGAGAAAGCCCGCTGGGAAGAAATAAAAACAATCTTCAGAAAAAATAACAAGCATAACGGCTTAGCAAAAGATGATATGATGTTTGCGCAGCTGTTAGAATTCAATGAAAACCTAGAAGGAATTATTAAGGCAATTCGTGGGAATTAGTAATTAAAAACATCTGGGCAGTAAGTTTTGTGTGTACTGCTCAGATTTCATAATTTGTTAAAACGTGTTATTGTTTTGTCTGCTTTATAATACGTAAGTTTATAGTGTTAAACGACAATATAAACCTGGATATCGCCAAAGACCTTACTTTATTATTTCATTATATTATTGTATCATAATTTATATTATGTTAAATAGTAGTATGCAAGGGAGCTTCTGATAAAGCCCCCTGCCATTATTATGCAGATTGTATAATCGCTGCAGCGACAGTAATATTCGTTCGTGGATCAATTATAATAGCTCTTGCGTTCTCTGGAAAATCTTCCTGTCTATCAAAAACTATATCTTCAGCAGATCTAATCTGTACACGTCCGATATCATTCAAACGAATTGATTCATTATAAATCTGATCTTGCGTATGAACGTCGTATTTAAATAAAATCTCAGGAATTTTAATTTTAGTGACTTTTGCGTGTGTTTGCAACAAATAAACTTGGTTTGTATCCAGTTCTTTGTTTTCAAACCATGAGATATTTGCTTCTACGTTTCTTTCTGTTAGAGATGGATTGGCTGCACTCACAATCATATCACCACGGGAAATATCAACATCATCGCTCAAATGGATGATTACTGAGGCCCCATTTTGAGCTTCATCCAGCTTTTCCTCGTTAAATTCGATTGCAGCGACTCTAGAGCGGCTTCCGCTCGGAAGAATGATCACCTCCTCTCCTGTTTTTAACCCCTCTCCTAATACCCTACCGGCATAGCCCCTATAGTCATGTAAATCAGCACTTTGAGGACGAACAACCCATTGTACGGGAAATCTCCAGCCTTTATTTTCCTTTGTTTCTATATTAACCTCTTCTAGATATTCTAATAATGAAGGTCCTGTGTACCAATTCATTCTATTAGAACGATTAACAATATTATCTCCTTTTAAAGCGGAAACCGGAATAAAATCAACATCATCTAATTTAAGCTTCGCTGCAAGCTGCAAGTAATCATTCTTGATATTTTCGTAGACTGCCAACTCGTAGTCCATCATATCCATTTTGTTCACACAAACGAGTACTTTCTTTAAGCCTAATAACTTCGCTAAAAAGGAATGTCTCTTAGTCTGTTCGATTACACCTTTTCTAGCGTCGATCAGGATGATTATTAAGTCGGAATTACTAGCGCCAGTAACCATATTCCGTGTGTACTGTATATGTCCGGGTGCATCGGCGATAATGAATTTACGTTTCTCCGTTTGGAAATATTTATACGCTACATCAATCGTAATACCTTGCTCGCGCTCTGCTTTTAGGCCATCCGTTAGAATTGCTAAATCCACAGTACCATCATCGTTTTTGCGATTAGCTTTCTGTATTGCCTCCAACTGATCATCTAAAATCGAATTGGTATCATATAAAAGCCGTCCGATCAGCGTGCTTTTGCCGTCGTCTACAGATCCGGCGGTAATAAATTTTATAATGTTCATCTGTTGTCTTCGTTTAATTGATTAAAAATAGCCTTGTTTCTTGCGTTCCTCCATTGCAGCTTCCGACACCTTATCATCCATACGAGCACCACGCTCGCTGACCGTAGAAGCTTTAATCTCAGCAATGATGTCATCTAGTTCCACGGCGATAGAGTCTACTGCAGCTGTACAGGTCATATCGCCTACCGTTCTAAATCTCACTGATTTATGCTCGACGATATCTTGATCATCAATTTGTAAAACTGGATCTGCAGCCATCCATTGTCCATTCCGAAAAACAACATCACGCTCATGGCTAAAGTAAATCGACGGCAAGGCAATATTCTCACGTTTAATGTAATTCCAAACATCTAGTTCAGTCCAGTTAGAAATCGGGAATACTCGGACATTCTCGCCGCGTTGGATCTTGCCGTTAAATATGTTCCAAAGCTCAGGACGCTGCCTTTTCGGATCCCATTGCCCAAATTCGTCCCGAACGGAAAAGATACGCTCTTTCGCTCTCGCTTTTTCTTCGTCTCGACGCGCTCCGCCAATACAAGCATCAAAACCATATTGCTCTATGGTATCTAATAATGTCACTGTCTGTAGGGCATTCCGGCTAGCATTTTTACCACGTTGCTCCACAACCTTTCCAGCATCAATGCTATCCTGAACGTGTCCTACGATCAGTTTTTCACCAATCTGCTCCACCAGCCAATCTCTATACTCTATTGTTTCGGGGAAATTATGCCCGGTATCAATATGTACGAGTGGAAAAGGAAATTTACCCGGTCTAAATGCTTTCTTTGCCAGGTGTACTAGCGTTATCGAGTCTTTCCCGCCAGAGAATAGCAAAGCTGGCTTTTCGAATTGCCCGGCAACCTCACGCAATATATAAATGGCTTCCGCCTCTAGATGATCTAAGTAATCCATACATTAATCTATTATTTACTTGTAACATGTAACCCACACTCTTTCTTGCTTTTATCTTCCCACCACCAGCGGCCTGCACGGAAATCCTCCCCTGCAGCTATCGCCCTGGTACAGGGCTGGCAACCGATGCTCGGGAACCCTTTGTCATGTAAAGGATTATAAGGCACAAAATTGACTTTTAAGAACGTCTCGACCATTTCCAGGGTCCAGTTGAACAATGGATGAACCTTGATAATCTGATTACCCTCATCCCACTCGATGAATTCCATGTGATCTCGGTTTTCCGACTGTTCTGCCCGTATACCGGTAATCCATACCTTGTATCCCTTGATCGCACGTTTCAAAGGTTCAATCTTCCGGATAAAACAACATTCCTTTCGATTTTCCGTCGACTCATAGAAGCTCGACGGTCCTTTGGTACTGATCAATTCTTCCACCGCTTCTGTTCTCGGATAATAAGCCTGTATCGGAAGCTTGTAGATATCCAACGTTCTGTTCCATACATAATAAGTCTCCGGAAACAAACGACCTGTATCGAGGGTAAAAACACGAGTCGTAGCATTTATCTCCGATAGCAAATGTGTAATGACCTGATCCTCTATTCCAAATGACGTCGAAAAGATCGCTTCCTCTCCAAACCGCGCATTGACATAGGTCAGAATCTCCCGAGCGTCCAAACCTGCTAAATCGCTCTTTAATTGTTCTATCATGATCCTGCTCCTTTCAATAATGATTCGGTATGCGCGTTCAAGACGGTCACTTTTCTTTGGAAATCGCCCTTTAAGCTATTTCTATAAGAAGCCATGAGATTCAATGTTTCATCAATTTCCTCTGGCAATAATTCATTTAAAAATTCTTTTAGGCGCTTCGCTATGGTGGGTGATTTGCCGTTGGTGGAAATCCCTATCTTCAGGTTTCCTTTCTGCACGACAGACCCGAGGTAGAAATCGCATAAATCAGGCTTGTCAGCCACATTGACCAACAGATGTCTTGACTTAGCGAGCTGTTTAACTTCCTCATTAAATTCCGGATTGTTTGTGGCCATAATCAGCAAGTCCATACCGTCAAGATCACGTTCTTGAAATTCGCGTATTTCTAAGGATAGTAATTCATTTGAATTTACCAAGGCAACTATCTCGTCGATCACATCACGCGCTATAATCTTAACTTTTGCATTTGGAGAATTGCTAAGCAGCGCTTGCAGCTTTTCCAAGCCTACAGGTCCTCCACCGATAAGCAACGTGTTGATTTGGTCCAACTTAACGTAAATAGGAAATAATGTATTCATCGCACTATACGTTTTGAATGCTTGCTAATTCAAGTTTTACTGCTTCAAATTCCTGATGCTTTGCAACGACTTCTCCTAGTACGATGATCGCCGGAACTCCAACCAAACTACGCTCAGCGTCCTGTATAATGCTGTTTATTCGGCCTAATACAACCCTTTCGTTTGGTAAAGATCCATTCTGAATTAAGGCGATAGGTAAATTACCTTTGCCCTCAGATTGATACAGCGCAACAATCTCTCGCAGCTTCGAAAAACCCATCAAAACAACAACCGTTGCATTGGTCTGTACAGCAGTGTACAAATCGTTCGATAGACGGCCATCGCTAGTGGAGCCTGTAATTACCCAAAAAGACTCTGAGATACCCCTATAAGTCAATGGGATTTGCTGAAGACCCGTTAACCCAACTGATGAGGAGATGCCGGGCACTACTGCCGTTTCTATATCAAATTGTCGAACAAAATCCAATTCTTCGCCACCTCGTCCGAATACAAAAGGATCACCGCCCTTTAATCGAACGACATGCCCATGAGTCAGCGCATAATCAACTAACAGCTGATTTATATGGTCTTGTGAAGTCGATAATCGCTCCGCACGTTTCCCTACATATATTTTTGTGCAATCTTTGCTCGCGTACTCCAGCAAGCTCTCATTCACTAAAGCATCATATAAAATCACATCCGCAGACGCTATAGCACGTATTCCTTTCAAAGTGATGAGATCAGGATCTCCCGGCCCTGCGCCTACTAAAGTTACTTTTGGTTTAATTTCTTTCATTCTTCCCTCCTGTTTTATTGACTAACCGCCTTTAATTCTTCCCTACGTTCCGCTCCTTCTAAGCCAAAAGCGGTGGCCTGCAAAAGGTATGCTTCTGCAAATTCCTTAGAGGGCTCATATTTATTGATTTGTAAAACACGCTCACTGAAGCTAGTCGGAAAACTAAATAAGCCTTCGTTTACATAGTGCGTATCAAACTCCTGTATAACTGCTGCTTGTGTTGAAGAATTTATTCCTTTATCTAACAATAAAGCCTTGGCTGTCCATACAAACGAACTGTAAGCATGATAGATGGCATCTGCATATTGTCCTTTCTCCAACGCGAGTCTAGAGAGATCCAATTTCTCTTCCGCTTCCAACAACAGGGTTGCAACCAAGTCAATAATAACACCGGCACATTCGCCCACGCCGATTGCAGTCGCAAAGGTTTCCTCATGTCCCCAGTCGATGTGCTCATCGGGGGTCAATGTCGTTAAATCAGCCAGCGGCTTCAGTAATCTATAGAAATAGTCTTTCGTCTGCTGATCATAATAATCATGAAAGTTCTGCTCAGCTGATTTATTGGCTTTAAAGTCGGTCAACAACAGATCTACAACTTGCAAAACACGCTTCGTAGGCACTTTGATAACACGCTCTGCTACACGACCTTTTCCATCGCCAATTGTACCTCCGGCTAACATCACTTGCGCTGCAGGAATCACTGCACCGCCAGCCTTTACAGAGCTCCCATGGAAGCCAATATGAGCAAGACCATGTTGTCCGCATGAATTCATACAGCCTGAAATCTTAATCTTTAATTGCTGTTCAAAAACGAAGTCGGTATGAAACTCATGGATATAGTTTTCCAATACTCTTGCCATTTCCGTTGAGTTTGAAATCCCTAGGTTACAAGTATCTGTTCCCGGACAAGTGGTGATATCCGCCGTACTGTTATGCCCTGGTTTTGAAAAACCTAAGCTAGCCAGCACATTGTAAATATGAGCCAGAGATTCCTGGCGAGCATACTTGAAGAGTAAATTCTGATCTTGAGTTATGCGGATATCATCCGCAATGTGCCCACGAAGCCCGGCAACCAATACACGTGCTTTCTCTGTTGAAATATCGCCCGTCTGAATATTAGCATATACGCCATAATATCCTTTCTGCTTTTGCTCGAAAACATTAGTCTGTTTCCATATTTCAAAACCGATCTGGTCGATCGCTTCTACTTCGGTTACTTCCTCAGTTGGAGCTGCAGGTTGCTGAATCAAATTTCGATCAACCTTTACCTGGGTGTTCTTAATCGCGGTCTTTTCTTCTTCAATAAGCGCTAAGACGCTCTTTAAGCCTAGCTTTTGTATGAGATATTTAAAACGAGCCTTATTGCGGTTATTGCGTTCTCCATGTCGGTCGAACACGCGTAGAGTTGCTTCTATATAAGGAATGAAATCATCATCAGCTAAGAAATCAAAGATCTCATAGGCTAGAATAGGTTGAGCTCCCAATCCACCACCAAGCATCACTTTGAAACCACGTTGTTCTTCGCCATTTACCACCCTGATTTTAGGGATAAAGCCGAAATCGTGTATGTATGAAAATGCAGAATCCTTATCTGACGACGAGAAAGACATCTTGATCTTTCGTCCCATCTCCGCACAAACAGGATTCCTTAGGAAATATTCAAATGTTTTTTGCGCGTATGGCGACACATCAAACAACTCGTCTGGGTCAATACCGGCTGTCGCTGAAGCCGTTACATTACGAACCGTGTTTCCACAAGCCTCGCGCAATGTAATATCATCTTCCGCTAACTTTGCCCATAGTTCCGGTGTTTTATCTAAGCTAACGAAGTGTAATTGTATATCTTGGCGGGTAGTTAAGTGTAAATTCTTGCTTGCATACTCATCAGAGATATCAGCGATCTTAAGCAGTTGCTTGAAAGTAACCTTGCCAAAAGGAAGTTTGATACGCACCATCTGCACACCCGGCTGACGTTGACCATATACTCCCCTAGCTAATCTTAAAGAACGGAATTTCTCATCTGGGATCTCCCCCTTCTGAAAACTCCTAATCTTTCTCTCCAGCTCGATTATCTCTTGCTCAACGACTGGATTCTCTAATTCCGTACGAAAACTCTGCATCTTTAACCTAGTTAGTATTATTAATAATTCAATAACATCTACCTTATATTATAGTATTCTTAAGGTTCGATGGACAAATGTATAAATTTTCTGTAAAAATAATATATAATATCTAGTGATTTAGTATATATTTGTAGAAATAATTTCAAAACGTAATTTTAAAGACGCTCATGAAGCTAAATAAATCATTGTCTATCAGTTTATTAACAACACTTTTGTTGAGCAGTTGCGCACCGAAAGTTTCTGAGGGCTATGATTCGGAGCGCGGATATGTTGGTAATATTTCTATATCTGGAGCCTTCGCACTCTACCCATTAGCGGTATTATGGAGCGAAGATTTCAAGAAAGAAAACCCGGACGTACGTTTCAATATCTCTGCTGGTGGAGCGGGTAAAGGAATTGCAGATGTCTTGACCAACATGGTCGATATCGGATTGGTTTCTCGCGATCTGCATGCACAGGAGCTGGAAAAAGGAGCTTACCCGGTCCTTGTTGCAAATGATGCTGTTATTGGTACTGTTAATAGCGAGCACCCCAATTATAAGCTGATCAAAGAACGCGGGTTTACTCAGGAGGAATTAAAACACATCTTTCTAGGAGGTTATTATAAATTATGGTCGGATATCGATTCCCGCTTTGTTCAAGAGCCGTTGGAAGTATATGTTCGTTCAGATGCCGCCGGAGCAGCAGAAACATGGGCTAAGTTCTTTAAAGCCAATCAGGAAGATCTAAAAGGCATTGGAATATTCGGCGACCCCGGACTTGCTCAAGCTATCAAAGACAACAAACTGGCTATCGGATTCAACAACATCAATTATGTCTACGACTTAAAATCAAAGAAAGCCAGCGCGCAGATTGCTGCCCTGCCGATAGACTTAAACCAAAACGGGAAGATCGATCCGGATGAAAACTTCTATGATAGCATCGATCAACTGACCAACGCTGTCGCGCAACAGAAATATCCGTCTCCACCTGCACGCGAACTGATGTTCGTCGTTCGTAATGATCAACAGACAAGGCTATTGAAAGCATTTATAGAATTTGTATTACAGGAAAAGCAGCAGGCTTATCTATTGGAGAATGGATATGTGCCTTTGGAAAAAGACGTTATAGCACAACAATTACAAAAATTAAGCATTGGTGATAAACAGATTAGTAAAAGATAAGATAGCGCAGCGGGTGTCGGCGGGATTATTAGGGATCACCAGCTTGGTCATTGTACTCATCGTCGTTGGCTTAGTATGGAAAGCAACCCCACTTCTAACAGAGTTCTCGCTATGGGATGTACTGACCGAAAGCGTGTGGGCTCCGTTAAAAGGGCAATTTGGCTTCCTTTCTTTTATCCTCGGCACCATCTGGGTTACCTTGTTATCCTTATTAATTGCAGTCCCTTTGTGTATTCTCGCGTCAGTCTATTTAGTCGAATATGCATCTGACCGATTGCGCAATATGGTGCTTCCATTAGTGAATGTGCTGGCAGCAATCCCACCGGTATTATATGGAGTTTGGGGGGTATTATTTGTAGTTCCTCTTTTAGGAACTTATATAGCGCCAATATTTGGTATCAGCACGACCGGCTATTCTGTTTTTGCCGGTGGTATTGTACTGGCGGTCATGATCTTTCCGATTATGGTCAGCATCATGGTTGAAGTATTGAATACTATTCCGTACGAGCTACGTGCTGTTTCCCTTAGCCTTGGTGCGACTCGTTGGGAAACAATCAAGCATGTTGTACTGAAGAAAGCTAAGCCTGGAATATTTGCGGCAGTGGTATTGGCCATTTCCCGGGCGTTTGGTGAAACGGTCGCCGTATTGATGGTCTGTGGTAATATCCCGCAAATCCCAAAATCAATCTTTGACGCCGGTTATCCCATTCCTGCTTTAATAGCGAATAATTTTGGAGAAATGATGTCTATTCCTTTATACGATTCGGCATTGATGTTTGCAGCGCTATTGCTCTTTGTCATCATTTTCGGCTTTAACCTGATTTCAAGATTAATCTTAAATAAACTGGAGGCAAAGTATTAAGATGAGAACTGTAAAATCTAGACTGTTTCAAGAGAAGCTTGCCAAAATGTTTATGCAGCTTTCCGGTATCATTATCACCGGCTCCTTATTTTTCATCGTAGGAACAATCCTTTACAAAGGCTTGCCCTACCTGTCCTGGGACATGATTAGCAAAGTACCACAGGGAGGATTTTATATCGGAAAAGAAGGCGGAATTCTAAACGCTATCTTGGGTTCGCTGTACTTGGCTAGTGCTTCGACTTTGTTAGCGACGTTAATCGGAATACCCATCGCGCTTTATTTGAATATCTATGTCAAGAAAGGTTCTTCCTTAGCGCGAAGTGCCAAGCTATTGTTCGATGTGTTGTTCGGTATTCCCTCCATTGTTTATGGCGCCATAGCGTTTAGCATTATGGTGTTCCTTGGTATTAGAGCATCTTTGCTTGGGGGTATTATCACCATAACTTTGTTGACTATCCCCATCGTAGTGAGAACTTTGGATGAGCTGATCTCTACCATTCCTCAAGATCTGAGACATGTCACGGCTTCCCTTGGAGCAACGCGCTGGGAAACAGCACGTGTCATGATCAAATATATAAAGCCGGGGCTATTTACAGCAGTTTTATTGGCATTTGGGCGCGCTATTGGCGATGTTGCCGGCGTCTTGTTGACTACCGGCTTCAGCGATAACTTACCTAAATACATCGATGAGCCAACTGCGACACTGCCACTGGCTATATTCTTCCAGCTTAGCAGTCCTATTCCGGAAGTCCAAGGCCGTGCCTATGCCTCTGCTTTAGTATTAACTATTATCATCTTAATCATCGTTCTATGCTCACATATCCTAGCGTCGAAGCAGAAAAAGCACAAGATTTAAGCCGTATCGTCCTTCCAAAGATTCAGATCAAGGATTTGAACGTAACGGTAGAAGGAAAACAGATTCTGAAGAATATCAGTCTGGATATTCCGAATAACTCGATAACCTCCATTATAGGTCCCTCGGGTTGCGGGAAGACGACGCTATTGAAGACTTTGAACCGACTGCTAGACGATCAAAAAGATGTAGAGGTAACAGGTTCTGTACTGGTGAACAACGAGGATATTTATGCTCCAGGCGCAGAAGTGACGCATATTCGTAAGAAAATGGGCCTGCTTTCGCAGAAGCCTTTTCCATTGCCGATGTCGATATTTGATAATATCGCTTATGGTCCAAAAATTCATGGTATTCGGGACAAAAATACTTTAAAAGCGATTGTTGAGCAACAGTTGGTGAATGTGGGATTATGGGATGAAGTGAAAGATCGTTTGGATGCCTCTGCGACACGTTTATCTATCGGGCAGCAACAGCGCCTTTGTTTAGCGCGTGGACTTGCTGTGGAGCCTGAAATTATCTTAGGCGACGAATCTACCTCCGCCTTGGACCCTATTTCAACACAAACGATAGAAAATCTGTTGATTCAACTTAAAGAAGATTATACGATCGTCTTGGTTACCCATATCCTTCGCCAGGCGCGCAGGGTGTCAGACTATATACTTTTCTTATACAATGGTGAAATCGTGGAATTTGGGAAAACGGAGGATGTGCTGTTGAATCCACAAAATGAAATTACCAAACAATACGTGAAGGGCTATATATCTTAATTTGGCAATTAATAATTCATATATTCAAAACGAAGGGGATGCTCGAATGAACATCCCCTCTCTATTTAAGATCTTGTTTCGTTTTCAGGTCCTTCTTCGATGACCTCCGCAATTTCCTTGATTCCGTCTTCGTCGGAATCCACGCGGAACGGAGCCGCTTCATCAAATTCCCCTTCCCATTTCGCTACAACAACCGTCGCTAAACAGTTACCAATAACGTTCACCGACGTTCTTGCCATATCCATTAATTCGTCGATACCTAAGATCGCTGCGATAACAAACACTGGCAAACCAAACTGATCTGCTGTTGCGATCAATACGATCAACGAAGCTCTAGGAACAGCTGCCACCCCTTTTGAAGTAATCATCAGGGTAAAGGCAATTGCTAATTGCTGTCCGAAGGAAAGATCAATTCCCGCTGCTTGCGCCACGAAGATTGATGCTAAAGAAAGGTAAAGCGAAGTTCCGTCGAGGTTAAAGCTATATCCCGTCGGAATAACAAAGGATACGATGCGACGCGGAACACCAAATTTCTCCATCGCACTCATCGCTTTTGGAAGCGCAGCATCCGAACTCGTCGTTGCAAAGGCAATGGAAACCGGCTCTTTAATAGCGTTAACAAATTGTTTTATAGGAACTTTTAAGTATAACGCAACTGGCAATAAAACCACCAGTAAGAACATGATCAAGGCAAGGTAAAGTGTTGCCAAAAGCATAAAGAGGTTTTTCAGGATGTCCACCCCTAGGTGTCCAACCGTATAGGCCATCGCTGCGCCCACACCAATAGGTGCGAAGAGCATCACCAGATTGGTGAATTTGAACATGGCTTCGGATAGACTTTCCGTAAAATCGACCAGCGGCTTTCGCTTTTTTTCCTCCACCATCGCTAAACCGATACCGAAGATAACTGCAAAAACCACAATCTGTAATACCTTATTCTCATAAATGGACTTTACAATATTCTCCGGGAATGTATCTCTAAAGAAGGTTGTAAACTTAAACAGCCAATGTGCACTTTCGTCGATATGCTCTAACGCTACTTTATCCGCCTCAGAAACCGCCGATGTTGTTGGAAGTTCTTCGTGCGGCATGTGCTCGATATCAATACCAACACCTGCTTGTGTTAAGTTGATGGCTGCCAATCCGATGAAGATCGCACAAGTCGTAGCCAAGAAGAAGTATAGCATGGATTTCCAAGCCATACGCCCAACCTGCTTTAAATCGGAGTGTCCGGCAATACCAAATACTAATGTCGAGAATAGAATTGGTCCAACAATAGTCTTCACGAGCTTGATAAACCCTTGACTTAAAGGTTGCAAGGCACGCGCAGCATTTGGTAAATCAAGACCGATAAAGATACCCAATATCATACAGGTCAAAATCCATGTTGTTAGATTTCGACGAACCAAGGCATTCAAAACCAATACAGCCGCCGTAACCCAACGGACCACAACCATAACAGTAGCCGGAACAGCAACAGTGTTAAATTCGTATAGTAGAGTGATAATAGAGGCTAACGCAATGGTTATTAGTAGAATATATCCCGTTGTTTTTTTAGACATGTAGTTAATTTAGGGGTTATGTTATTCGTTATTTTCAATTTTCCGCCTGACAAAAATAAAAAAATAGCACTGTAAAGCAAATAATTTAGGGAAATGGAGGGCGCAGCTTGAGAGGATGAGATTTCTAAGTAGCTGAGGTATAGTTTGTTTTGAACTGTTGATTAAACAGGAAGGGAAGTTTGTTTTGATTCTTTGTTTTAAAGTGTTTTGAACCAGGGAAAGAAGGATATAGGGATTGGCAGGATGTCTTGTCCGGATGTTTGTCTTGAACCAGGAAAGGAAGGATTTAAGGATTGGCAGGATCATGCGGAAAGGAAAAATTGTCTTGAACCAAGAAAGGAAGGATTTAAAGATTTACAGGATCCTGTTCATCCTCATACTTTCTTTCTTGGTTCAAAACAAAAGCAACAATTAAGCTGCCGAATAATTCATCATCCACTCCTTAGCCAATCACTCCCATATCACTCCCATATCAAAACCCTTTTGAAGCGGCTTTGATTGGGTTATGCATTGGGTTATAAAGGGGTTTGAAAGGGCTTTAAGCAAAACGAGTTCATTAGCAAATATTAAGCAGTTAGACTAGATCCTGCCAATCCCTAAATCCTTCCTTTCCTGGTTCAAAGACAAACTTCGCTTTCTAAACCAACGGTCAAAGACAAGCTCTCCTTTCTAAACCAATTACTCACACAAACTCTCCTTTCTAAACCAAATTCTAAAAGACAACATTTATCACCAACTACTAAAAAACAAAAAAGCCTGTCGTTCGACAGGCTTTTTTGTTTTTTTATTTAAATGCTTATTCAGCGTGTAACCAAGCTTTCTTAGCTAGTAGTTCGTCGTTAGATTCGCGAACGTCTTCGTCGTCTACACAACAATCTACCGGACATACTGCAGCACATTGCGGTTCATCATGGAATCCCACACACTCTGTACATTTATCTGATACAATATAATAGACTTCGTTGGAGATTGCTTCTTGCGATTCGTTTGCGTCTAATGTAACGCCATCGCCGAAATCAATAACACCATCCAAAGCAGTACCATCCGAAAACTTCCAAGTTACTCCAGCATCATAAATTGCGTTGTTTGGGCATTCTGGTTCGCAAGCCCCACAATTTATACATTCGTCAGTAATTTTAATTGCCATTTATGTCCTTACAATAAAATAATAAACTAATTTTGCACTTGTCAAAGTTAACATTAAATATATACTCGATAAAAATAAAGTATATCAATTTAATAGTAATTGACTTTTATGTGGCAAATATAAGACAAAAATAGTAGAGAATAATTCTAAATAGTAAGTTTTGGTACGAGAACAACGCATTCAAGCATTCAGTCAGTTAGGTTCCTTTTTAGCATCGGATGATGCAGCAATTCAAGCAGTTTTAGATCGTGTTGAGCGCTTAAATCCTTGGTACACCTCTCGATACGTAGCACAGCAATTTAAGGCTTTCGGCGCGCAGCTGACGGAGGCAAATTTGAATGCTTGGCTAGCTGATTTTCCGGATCAGGAAACCGATAAGATGGTAGGCTTGGTGCTTGCTGGAAACCTTCCGCTTGTAGGCTTTCATGATATCCTATGTGTGCTGATTACTGGCTTTAAAGCACAGATTAAGACCTCGTCGGACGATGCGGGTCTAACGAAGTTTGTTTTGGATAAGTTGGTCGAGATTGAGCCGGCATTCGCTGCTCGTTTTGCCATCGTTGATATCCTGAAAGATTTTGATTTGGTAATCGCTACGGGAAGCAATAATTCTGCTCGTTACTTTGAACACTATTTCGGTAAAAAACCACATATTATCCGTAAGAACAGAAATTCCATCGCTGTGTTGTCAGGCGAGGAAACTGACGAGCAATTGAAGGCTCTTGGCCATGATATCTTTGATTTCTTTGGTTTGGGCTGTCGTTCGGTTTCCAAAGTTTTTATTCCGGAGAACTATGATGTGGCGAAGTTCTTTGAAGCTGTGGAGTCATTCAACTGGATCAAAGATCATTTCAAATACAACAACAACTACGATTTCAATAAGTCGATCTACCTGATCAATAAGAATCAACATTTCGATAATGGCTTTTTGCTGTTGAAGGAAGATGAAAGTATGGCTTCTCCCCTTGCGGTCGTTCACTATGAACGCTATAGCTCGCTAGATCAGGTTGAAACGTATATCAATAAGCATGAATTGGATATTCAGTGCGTTACATCAGCGGTTGATCTGAATGTAGGTTCGCCTGTATTTCCGCTAGGATCTAGTCAGTGTCCCGCACTCGATGATTATGCGGATGGGGTGAATACGTTGGAATTCTTACGTGCGAACCAATAAAAGCTAAATTGTAGCGTTAATATAACTGTGTATTAATAAAAAATTATAATTTTGTTTACATGTATGTTATCAAAGTAAAGGGTGTTGCGAAGATTCCGGATTATGTTCAATTGCGTGATGATGCATTTACCCTATTAGCATACTTTCGAGTAGATCGACCTGATAAATCCCTTGATAAAATTGGCCTTGGTGATAAATTGGATTATATCATGGATGTAGTTCGCGAATTGCCATTTGGTCAGATAAAAAAAATTGACTTATAGAAAGATATGAGAGAAAATACGGTTATTAAACTTAAGAACGTCGATATATACCAACAGAAGCACCTGGTACTATCTAATGTAAACTTAGATATTGCTCAGGGCGAATTTCTTTACTTGATCGGTCAGTCTGGCTCAGGTAAAAGTAGTTTATTGAAAATTATTTACGGTGATCTTTATATCGCTAATGGCGAAGGCATGGTTGCTGGATTTGATTTGAAGAAGCTTCATGAAAACGATGTTCCCTTCTTGCGCAGAAAACTAGGTATTGTCTTTCAGGATTTTCACTTATTGAACGACCGTACGATTGAGAAGAACTTAGAATTTGCACTTCGTGCTACAGGCTGGAAGGAAAAAGGCTTAATCGAGAACCGCATGCTTGATGTGTTGGAGAAAGTAGGTCTACGTTCGAAATTAAAGAAAATGCCACATGAACTTTCCGGTGGTGAGCAGCAACGTGTAGTTATTGCTAGAGCATTGTTGAATAACCCAGAGATTATTTTGGCCGATGAGCCTACGGGTAACTTAGACCCTGCTACATCGGAAGAGATTGTATTGTTACTTCGCGATATCGCATCTTCAGGAACAGCAGTCTTGATGGCTACGCACGATTATCAAATTATTAAAAATATGCCTGCACGCATTATCCGTACCTCGGATGGTGGTTTGCATGACAATGTCAGCATCTAAAAACTGACATTAATCTGAATAATCCGACATTTTGCAAGTGTAAACATATAAAACACTGACAGGCTGTCGGATTTTTTTTATTGGCAAAAAAATTGATTGAACCAGATTTAAGAATATAATTTAACGGTGATGATGAACGAAAACGAAAATATTCAAGACGAAAACTTAAATTCAGAAGAAACAGATTCGACGACAAACGTTGAGAGCCCTGAAGTTGACGAAGTAGAAAGCCTAAACAACAAATTGGCAGAGTCTAATGACAGATATACACGTTTAGTTGCGGAGTTTGACAACTATAAAAAGCGCACATCCAAAGAGAAGCTTGATTTAATGCAATCGGCAGGAAAAGATGTGTTAGTGAAATTATTACCTGTGTTAGATGACTTCGATCGTGCGATGTCTTTTATGAAAGATATTCCGAATGACGACAGCGTAAAGCAAGGCGTTGACCTAGTAAATACCAAGTTCCGCAAAACGATGGAACAATTAGGTCTAAAAGAAATGGATGTGATCGGGCAGCCATTTGATCCCGAATATCAGGAAGCTATTACTTCTATCCCTGCACCTAGCGACGATTTAAAAAATAAAGTAATCGATGTGATTGAGAAAGGTTATTTCTTAAATGACAGTGTATTACGTTTTGCAAAAGTTGTAGTAGGTCAATAAGAAAAATAAAATGTCAAAGAGAGATTATTACGATGTCCTAGGTGTTTCCCGCACTGCCGAAGTGACGGAGATTAAGAGTGCCTATCGTAAATTAGCTATTAAATATCACCCAGATAAGAATCCGGGCGATAAGGAAGCGGAAGATAAATTTAAGGAAGCTGCTGAAGCTTACGAGATATTAAGCAATTCGGAAAAGCGCGCGCGTTATGATCAGTTTGGTCATGCGGGTAATTCTGCTGCTGGCGGTTATGGTGGCGGCGGCATGAACATGGAAGATATCTTTAGCCAGTTTGGTGATATCTTCGGTGGTGGCAATCCGTTTGAAAGTTTCTTCGGTGGTGGTGGCGGAGGCCGTGGTGGTCGTCGTGTACAACGTGGAAGTAACTTACGTATTAAAGTAAAATTGACCCTAGAGGAGATTGCGAAAGGCGTCGAGAAAAAGGTTAAAGTAAATAAGCAAGTTGTTTGTCATACCTGTAGCGGTACTGGCGCAAAAGATAAAAGCTCTTACCATACCTGTAACACTTGTGGTGGTAGTGGTTCTGTTCGTCGTGTGACGAATACGATCTTAGGTCAGATGCAAACAACAAGCACCTGCCCTACTTGTAATGGTGAAGGCGTTGAGATTACTGCGAAGTGTACAACCTGTAAAGGCGAAGGCTTAGAGCGCGGTGAAGAAACGATCTCCATCAACATCCCTGCAGGTGTAAGCGAAGGCATGCAATTGTCGATGAGCGGCAAAGGTAATGCTGCCCCTCGCGGTGGCATCCCTGGTGATTTGATTATCTTGGTTGAAGAAGTTCCGCATGAGACCTTGAAGCGCGATGGCATCAATGTAATTTATGATCTATACATCAATTTTGCAGATGCAGCTTTAGGAACAAGCGTGGAAATCCCAACAATCGACGGTAAAGCAAAGATCAAAATCGACCCAGGAACTCAAGGTGGTAAAATCCTTCGCTTAAAAGGGAAAGGATTGCCGGAAGTGAATTCATACCACAAAGGCGACCAATTGGTTTACGTGAATGTATGGACCCCGAAAACTGTTTCCAAAGAGGAAAAAGAATTGTTAGAGAAATTGAAAGGCTCAGCAAACTTTAAACCTCAACCGGGTAAAAGTGAGAAGTCCTTCTTCGAACGTATCAAAGAGTATTTTGAATAATAGATGTTAGATTTTAGATATTAGATATTAAAAAGGCGCCGACTAGGCGCTTTTTTTGTGGATTTTGGGTAGGGTTGTTGGTTGGTGGTATGGGGATTATGTCGAGCGGATTGTCTTGAACCAGGAAAGGAAGGATTCAAGGATTGTCAGGATTGGGGGTGCCTTTTTAGATTGTCTTTGAACCAGGAAAGGAAGGATTTGAGGATTGTCAGGATCGGGTTTGTTTTCAATATAAAGGTTTATTGTCTTGAATCAGGAAAGGAAGGATTTGGGGATTTACAGGATCCTGCTCATCTTTTTCATCCTTCCTTTCTTGGTTCAAAACAACAAATAATCATTATCCGCTAAAGTTCTTAATACTAACTACAAACTACTAACTACTAAAAAAAGAGCGTAGTCAGAATAGCCCGCTACGCTCTAATGTCTAATATCTAAAATCTAATATCTAATATCTAGATTAAATTATTGCTTGTCTCACGCGGATCAGGTTCTCCATTAATCCTTCTAATAGATCGAGGTGCAACATATTTGCGCCGTCGGATTTCGCGTTTGCAGGATCTGGGTGCGTTTCGATGAATAGTCCATCGGCACCTACAGCGATAGCTGCTTTGGCGATAGTTTCGATTAGTTCCGGTTTGCCGCCGGTTACTCCTGTTGACTGATTAGGTTGTTGTAGAGAATGCGTACAATCCATTACCGTTGGGACATTGAAATTGCGCATAGTAGGAATTCCCCGAAAATCGACGATCAAGTCTTGGTATCCGAAGGTATTGCCACGATCGGTTAAGAATACTTTGTCATTTCCGGAATCTTTAACCTTATCTACAGCAAACTTCATAGATTCCGCAGCGAGGAACTGTCCTTTTTTGATGTTCACCACCTTACCGGTTTGTGCCGCTGCAACTAAAAGCTCCGTTTGACGGCATAAGAAAGCTGGAATCTGTAGTACATCTACGTATGCGGCAGCCATTGCGGCTTCGTGGCTTTCATGAATATCTGTGACTGTAGGAACACCGAAGGTCTTTCCTACTTTTTCAAGAATTTTTAAAGCTTTTTCATCGCCGATACCGGTAAATGAGTCCACTCTTGAGCGGTTTGCTTTGCGATATGAGCCTTTGAAGATATAAGGGATATTGAATTTATCTGTAATCGTAACGATACGTTCAGCAATGCGAAGGGCGATATCCTCACCTTCGATTGCACATGGGCCTGCCATTAAAAAGAAAGCATCAGAGTCGCCATTCTTAATATTTGGCAAATAAGTATTGATCATATTGTATTATTAATTTCCTAGTTCTGATATAAATTTGATGCGCATGAGTTGAATATCCTCAAAAGAATAATCCTCCTCTCCTAGTTCATTCAATGCGCTATCGATGCTATCGTTCTCTGCAGATTTGAAGTAATCATAAACCTCATCCTGACGGTCTGGATCGATCATCTCATCGACAAAGTATCCGATATTGAGTTTCGTACCGGAGTTGACAATAGATTCGACCTCTTTCAGCATATCCTCATAGCTAATGCCTTTGGATGATGCAATATCCTCCAAACTGATCTTTCTATCGATATTCTGAATGATAGAAACCTTCAATGCGGACTTATTAGCCGTGCTCTTGATCACCAAGTCCTGAGGTCTGTCGATATCGTTGTCTTCTACATATTTCTTGATCAACTCAACGAAAGGAGCACCAAACTTCATTGCTTTCCCAGATCCTACGCCCTGAATTTTCTTCAGCTCTTCCGTAGAAATAGGATAATGAGTACACATTTCGTCTAACGAAGGGTCTTGAAAGATAACAAAAGGCGGAAGAGACTTCTGCTTCGCAATCTTCTTGCGAAGATCCTTCAGCATCTTCAATAATTCGGCATCCAGCGTGCTAATATGTCCAGCAGCGTCATCCGAGCTATCTCCGCTCGCTTTTTCCATCGGACGATTGATGATGTACTTAATCGGGTAAGGGTTGCTTATATATTTTTTGCCGGCCTCTGTCAATTGAAGGAGTCCGTAGTGATCGATATCTTTTTTGATAAAGCCCGAAAACTCCGCTTGGCGGATTAGCGAATTCCAATAATTCACCCCAAGTTCTTTACCGGATCCGAATAGAGGATGTGTATCATGCTTATAAGAAGAAATAGGCTGATTGTTCTGACCAATCATGACATTGATGATATGCTGATCATCAAATTTGTCGCCTTGCTCTTTAATGAAGTTCAAGACCTGCAATAGAGATGCCTCGGCTTCAAAATAAGTTTTCTGCGAACGGCAGTTATCACACATGTTGTTACATCCTGTTTCGTCGAATTTCTCGCCGAAATAGTGTAAAATCTGCTTTCTGCGACAAACTGCGGATTCCGAATAGTCGATCACTTCCTTTAGGATCTGAGTACCAATCTCCTTTTCAGAGACCGGTTTGTCTTTCATGAACTTCGTCAATTTCTCGACGTCCTTTTCCGAATAGAATGCCAAACAAAAGCCATCGCCTCCATCACGTCCAGCGCGTCCTGTTTCCTGATAATAGCCTTCCATAGACTTTGGAATATCATGGTGGATTACATAACGAACGTCTGGTTTGTCGATTCCCATACCGAAGGCTATCGTTGCTACAATAACCTCGATATCTTCCATCAGGAACTTGTCCTGTGTCTCAGCTCGCGTTTTTGCATCCAGTCCCGCATGGTACGGTAGAGCTTTGATGCCGTTGATATTCAACACCTCAGCAATCTCCTCTACCTTCTTACGACTTAGACAATAGACGATTCCGGCCTTACCGGTATTATTCTTTATGAAGCGAACGATTTCCTTAATGACGTCTTGTTTCGGACGAACCTCATAGTAGAGATTCGTTCTGTTGAACGAAGACTTAAATAAGTGAGCATCATTCATCTGTAAGTTCTTGCGAATATCAGATTGCACCTTAGGTGTTGCAGTGGCTGTCAGCGCGATAATAGGGATGTTGTCTCCTACCTCATTGATGACTTGTCGGATTTTACGATACTCCGGACGGAAATCATGTCCCCACTCCGAAATACAATGCGCTTCATCGACAGCGACGAAGGACACGGTAATACTCCGTAGAAATGCAACATTGTCCTCCTTGGCTAAGGATTCCGGTGCAACATATAACAATTTGGTCTTACCATCTGTTACATCCTGTTTTACACGTAGAATCTCATTCTTAGTTAATGAGGAGTTCAGAAAGTGTGCAATGCTGTCTCGACCACCGAAGGCTCTCAGCTGGTCT
This sequence comes from Sphingobacterium hotanense, assembly GCF_008274825.1. NCBI lineage: Bacteria > Pseudomonadati > Bacteroidota > Sphingobacteriia > Sphingobacteriales > Sphingobacteriaceae > Sphingobacterium > Sphingobacterium hotanense. The sequence goes on along the minus strand of NZ_CP030848.1, from coordinate 2,311,873 downwards.
ACTTGATTTTTCATAAGGGCAATCAATGGGGAGATAACAATAGCTGTTCCCTCGCTCATTAATGCTGGTAGTTGATAGCAGATGGACTTGCCACCGCCTGTCGGCATAATAACAAAGGTATCTTTCTTGTTTAGCACATTTGTGATAATGGCTTCTTGATCTCCTTTGAAATTATCAAACCCAAAAAAATCCTGTAAATTGTCAAATAGTGATTTTTCTATTTCCATTCACCTAGCGATGTTAAATTAGATGACTTTACAACATTAGGAATACGCCCTAAATAGTGTATTTTTGTGATGTAAATTGAAGAATAAAAATAAGTAAATTTTACGTGAAAAACAATACAGATATCAAAAAGGTTGCCGTGAACACCTTTGAGTTAGAGGCGAAAAATATCCTTGCATTATCAGAAAGAATTGATGATGATTTTGTTAAGGTTGTTGAGTCAATTCTTAGTTTAAATGGCCGAGTAATCATTACAGGAATTGGTAAGAGCGCTATTATTGCACAAAAGATTGTCGCAACACTAAATTCCACCGGAACACCGTCTATTTTCATGCATGCTGCCGATGCCATACATGGAGATTTAGGAATAATTCAAAAAGAGGATTTGATCATTGCGATCTCCAAAAGTGGTAATACTCCAGAGATTAAAGTGCTTGTGCCATTCTTGAAACAGACAAATAATAAGCTTGTCGCGATCGTTGGAAATCGGAACTCTTTCCTTGCCGAACAAGCTGATTTTATCTTGGATACAACGATTACGCGTGAGGCTTGCCCGAATAACCTAGCCCCTACTACAAGTACGACGGTTCAGCTTGCCATGGGTGATGCAATCGCTGTAGCTTTGCAAACGGAAAGACAATTCTCTGATCGCGATTTCGCGAAATACCATCCAGGCGGTGCTTTAGGAAAGCAGCTTTACTTACGCGTTGGCGACTTATCCGATCATAATGGCCTGCCAATCGTAGAGCCTACGAAAGACATCCGCAACGTCATTATATCTATCACGAAGTTTCGTTTGGGCGCAACGGTTGTGTTGGATGATGATAAAATATTGGGAATTATCACCGATGGTGATATTCGCCGTATGCTTGAAAAGCATGAGGATATCTCAAAGTTAACGGCTAAGGATATCATGAGCTTAAACCCCAAGACTATCGACAGAAATGAACTGGCAGTAAATGCATTACATACTATGCGACAATTCAGCATCTCTCAATTGGTCGTGACGAACGAAGGAAAATACGCTGGAATTATCCATATTCAGGATATTCTGAAGGAAGGAATTATTTAAACTTTTTGTAATATTATTGTTGATTTAAGCAAATAAGCATGCTATAGACTGGTTTTTCATAAAATTGGTCTTAGATTTGAGTATTACAAGTAAATAAAAACAACTAAACAAATTGAAGCAATGAAAAAAATTACAAGTATATGTGCGGTGGTAATTGCGTTTATTAGTTTAACAGCAATGACATTATTGACAGCTGAATTTAAGTTCGAAAAAGAAACGCATGACTTTGGAAAGATTCCAGCAGGCAAACCAGTTTCTTTCGAATACAAGTTCAACAATGCTGGCGATGAGCCAATCATTATTGCTGACGTTCAACCTACTTGTGGATGTTCGGTAGCAGAGTTTACAAAGAGTCCGGTGAAACCAGGTGAAGCAGGAACAATTAAAGTAACGTTCAATGCTGAAACCAAGGGACCATTTACGAAGTCTTTCATTGTGAAATCAAATACAAAGACTCCCGTTAAGACTTTGACGATAAAAGGTATAGTAGAATAAAACAATATCTAGAATATTATTTAGCGAAGCCATTCTTTAAACAGAATGGCTTTGTTATTTATAGCCTTTCCTTCGAAGATTATTCGTAAATTTGACGCAGTCAAAACGAAAACAAATTATAATGCCAACAATTTCTCAAAAGGGCATACAAATGCCTGCATCACCCATTAGAAAGCTTACACCATTTGCCGATCAGGCTAAAAGAGATGGAAAAAAGATCTATCATCTAAATATTGGTCAGCCAGATATCGAAACTCCTGAAGTGATGTTAAACGCCTTGAAGAACATTGACTTCAAAGTATGGGCGTATACTGCTTCTGAAGGGACTTTATCCTATCGCACGAAGTTGGCTGAATACTATAACAAACTTAATTATAACATCACCCCTAGCGATATCTTGGTTACTAACGGTGGTTCTGAAGCAATCACAATTGCGATGCAAGCTTGCTTAAATCCTGGTGAAGAGGTAATCATCCCAGAACCATTCTATGCAAACTATAATGGTTTTGCGTGCTCTGCAGATATCATTGTAAAGCCGATTATGTCTTATATTGACAATGGATTCGCACTGCCGTCCATCGCTGAATTTGAGAAAGTAATTACCGAGAAAACGAAAGCTATTGCGATCTGTAATCCAAATAACCCAACTGGATACCTTTATTCACGTGATGAATTGGAAGCATTACGCGAGTTATGTTTGAAGTATGACCTTTACCTATTCTCGGATGAGGCATATCGAGAATTCTGTTATGACGGTCGTGAGTTCTTGTCACCAATGCATTTGGAAGGTGTGGAACAGAATGTTGTTGTATTTGATACCGTTTCTAAACGTTATTCAGCATGCGGTGCTCGTATCGGATGTATCATCACTAAACACAAAGAGTTGTATCAAACATGTCTGAAGTTTGCTCAGGCACGCTTAAGTCCTTCTTTAGAAGGTCAAATTGCTGGCGAAGCTGCTGTAGATACTCCGGATAGCTATTTCGAAGCGGTATCAAAAGAATATACAGCAAGAAGAGATGTATTAGTAAATGGACTGAACAATATTGACGGTGTATTCTGTCCTAATCCAGGTGGTGCTTTTTACGTTGTTGCTAAGCTACCAATCGACAACGCGGATAAGTTCTGTCAATGGATGTTGGAGAAATTCGATTATAACAATGAGACTGTTATGATGGCACCGGCAACCGGTTTCTATTCTACACCGGGCGCCGGCCAGAACGAAGTTCGACTTGCTTATGTGTTAAACCAAGATGATCTAAAAAAAGCATTGGTTTGTCTGGAAGAAGGCTTGAAAGCATATAATGCATAAGAATTAGATATAAGATATTAGACATTAGATTTAAGACCCTGAAAGGGGTCTTTTTTTTTTGCTATACATTGAGATAATGGTTTCTAGTTTTTCCAAGTTAGTAAAGAGATGGAGTAAATAACAACAGACTAGCAGATCGAGGAATTGTAATGGACTTTGCAAAGATCCTGTTAATCTTATAATCCTTCCTTTCTTGGTTCAAACATCTTCCCTTCCTGTTTAAACAGAAGGCTCAAATCGACTAACGTCTTACATCTTTCGCAACTGCAAAGTGAATTCTCTTTTTGATCCAATACTTAATTTCTGATTTTTGCATAATCCACATAGGCGAAATCCTTTCAGCTGCATTACAACTTTTCCTTTACCCATCTTTATCTTGCTCTGATTATACATACAGCATAAACATAACCAATCCGATACCGTCACTTTCAATTCTTAAAAAACGTTAAAACGAAAGTTCTTAAAACAAAATCCCTTAAGGCACGTTTATATTATATAAACTAATGAAGTAGAATTTATGGATAAATTGAAGAAATTTGACTTAATGGAGAAAATATCCAGGGAATTGGAGGACATTAGAAATAGTCAACAAGCGGTTTTGGAAAAGATTGCAAAAGTAGAGATCGACAATATTGAATTAGGCGATAAGACTATTGAGAAGAAGATCCCTGAAATTTATCAGCGAACTGCTGATAACTCCGAGGCTATCCGAGAGATATTGGAAGCATTTCAAACTAAAACCGATGATTTTGGTGAGAAAAACAATATTGACAAGCTTCGTGAACAAAACGAAATTGACAATATGAAATAGAAAAAAAGCTGGCTTAATCATAAGCCAGCTTTTTTTATGCTGTTTGCATTCGTTTGTTGACCAAGTCAACAACGAAAGCCAATTGTTCTTCCTGATTTAACTCGCTGTTGTCTAATACTACAGCATCTTCCGCCTGTCTTAGTGGGCTTTCCTCTCTTGTGCTGTCAATATGGTCACGATGGGATAAATTCTCTTTTACTTCTTCCATGGTGATGATCTCCCCCTTTGCTGTCAATTCTGCAAATCTTCGTTCAGCACGAACTTGAGGACTCGCTGTCATAAAGACCTTCAAATCGGCATTAGGAAATACGGTGGTTCCGATATCACGACCGTCCATCACAATATTGCGCTTTGCTCCTAAGGCTTGCTGTTGCTTCACCATCGCATGGCGAACGGCTTTAATTGCGCTAACCTCACTTACATACTCTGACACCTCCATGGTCCGAATGGCATCAGATACATCTTCACCATTAAGAAGCACTTGCGTTTTATCAGCTAAAGGAACTAAATCAATATGAATGTTTTCTATCGCTGTTTGGATAGCGATATCATCGCTAAGGCTGACATTATTGCGTTGGAAATAAAGTGTTACGGCGCGGTACATTGCACCACTATCAACAAACACAAAGTTCAATTTCTTCGCTAAAGCTTTTGCAACGGTACTTTTACCACATGATGAGAATCCATCAATTGCAATCACGAAGTTGCCATTTTTCATTAGTTTGTTCCTCCGATCATTACGCCAGGCTTATTAACCAATGGAATCTTTATCAGATTCTCATCAACAATACTGTCCGGCAGGAAAATATATTTTTTATCATAGATAACACCATCGATATAATAGCTCAGCCAATACTCATTGGTTAAACCAAAAACCTGTATATCAATAGCTTCAATCTTTTGCGATGAGTGAGCATCCATATCTCCGATAAAGTGACGCAATGTTGTAGTAATCACCTTACGGCCATCCTTTTCACCATAGCCTTTGGAAGATACCAATACGTTTTGAATGGCTTTATCCTTCTCGTTGATCAGATACACATTCCAAACCTTAGATCCAGGTGCTTCAGACTCTAATACCACAGCAATCGAGATATCTTCAACGATGTTTAAAGGTAAGTCTTTTTTCATGGCTTACTTCTTTTTAGCTTTCGCTGCTGGCTTAGCAGCTTTCGCCGTTTTAGTGGTTTTAGTCGCTCGGGTCGTTTTCTTCGCAGTCCCGCCTTTGCTATCTTCTTCAGCCCACTTCAACACATCTTCGTAAGTAATCTTTTCTACTTCCGTTCCTTTCGGAATCTTTAAGTTCTGCTTACCAAAACGCACGAATGGTCCCCATCTACCGTTCTCAATCTTTGCTTCAGGATTCTCGTCGAAAACTCTGATAATCTTATCTTTATCTTTCTGACGTTTCTCTTTAATAATCTCTACAGCCTGCTCTTCCGTAACGTCTAGCGGATCCACGCCTTTAGGTAAAGAATAGAAGCTACTGTTGTGGCGAATATAAGGTCCAAAACGGCCGATTGCAACCGTCATTTCCTTCTCTTCGAACTCTCCAACCTTCTTAGGAAGATTGAATAAATCCATCGCTTCCTCGAACGTAATCGTTTCGATCATCTGACCTTTGCGCAAAGAAGCAAAGCGAGGCTTCTCTTCATCATCGGCAGAACCAATCTGCACTAATGGACCGAATCGGCCGACACGTACAGATACAGGCTTACCAGAAGCAGGATCGACACCAAGCTCACGTTCATGCGTCGCTCTGTCTGCATTTTCCAGTGTATCTTGAACCTCGGTATGGAAAGGACCATAGAAATTTGACAGCATATCTGTCCATTCCTTATATCCTTGAGCAATTTCGTCAAACTCTTTCTCTACCGTAGCAGTGAAATTGTAATCGACAATATCATTAAAATGTTGAACTAAGAAATCATTTACCAGCACACCGATATCAGTTGGAAATAATTTACTGCGCTCAGCACCTGTAATTTCTGTTTTCTTGGTACTAGAAACTTGACCGTTCTCTAAACTGATCACTTCATACACACGCTCCTTACCATCACGGTCTTCTTTGACGACATATCCTCTATTCTGTATAGTCGAAATAGTCGGTGCGTAGGTAGAAGGACGTCCGATTCCAAGTTCTTCCAGTTTCTTCACCAAAGAAGCCTCCGTGAAGCGAGCAGAAGGACGAGAAAAACGCTCTGTCGCTTGCATATTCTTCAATTGCAAGTCCTGACCAGTTGTCAATGGAGGTAGTAATTTGTTTTCAGAATCGCCATCATCCAATCCATCCTGATCGTCGTCGGTCGATTCCATGTACACTTTCAAAAAGCCATCAAACTTCAATACCTCTCCGGTGGCAACGAAGTCTTCTTTACGAGTAGACACATCGATCTTCGCTGTTGTCTTCTCAAATTCTGCTTCGCTCATTTGCGAAGCAATTGATCTTTTCCAGATCAACTCATAAAGACGTCGTTCAGAATTGTCGCCGTCAATCGAGTGTTCATTAAAATATGTAGGACGAATTGCCTCGTGCGCCTCTTGAGCACCCGCGCTCTTCGTACGGTATTGTCTTTGTTTATGGTATTGGTCGCCATATGCACTTACAATCTCCGCTCTAGCGGCCTGTAATGCCGTATCAGAGAGATTAACAGAGTCCGTACGCATATAAGTAATACGTCCAGCCTCGTAAAGGCGTTGTGCGACCTGCATGGTGCGAGCCACCGAAAAACCAAGCTTTCTACTCGCTTCCTGTTGCAAGGTAGACGTAGTAAAAGGCGCTGCAGGAGTTCTTTTCGAAGGTTTCGTCTCTAAACTACCAACAGTAAAACTGGCTTCAACGCAATCTTTTAAAAACTTCTCTGCATCCGCAGACGTCTGGAAACGCTGTGGTAATTCCGCTTTGAATTGCTCACGGGCTTTCCCTGTATTAAAAATCGCGACTACTTTATAAGATGCTTCTGCTTCAAATCTATTAATCTCGCGCTCGCGCTCAACGATCAATCGAACAGCAACAGATTGAACGCGACCGGCTGACAAGGAAGGTTTCACTTTTCTCCATAATACCGGTGAAAGCTCAAAACCCACTAATCTATCCAATACACGACGTGCTTGCTGTGCATTTACTAAGTTGAAATCTATTTTTCTAGGCGTCTCTATCGCTTTTAAAATGGCAGGCTTTGTAATCTCATGAAAAACAATACGTTTCGTATTCTCATCCTTAAGACCTAACGTTTCGTATAAGTGCCATGAAATAGCCTCTCCCTCGCGGTCCTCATCGGATGCTAACCATACTGTCTCTGCAGATTTCGCTAACTTTTTCAATTCACTGACAATCGCCTTCTTATCGGCAGGTACTTCGTACTTCTGCTTAAAGTTGTTTTCCGTATCAATTGCATCATCAGTCTTTACCAGATCTCTGATATGACCATAGCTGGACTTCACAAGAAAATCCTTCCCTAAATACCCTTCAATTGTTTTTGCTTTTGCCGGAGACTCGACTATCAATAGATTTTTCGCCATTTAATTTTAATAGATTTCATGCAAAGAAAATGATTTCAAAATGGAATGCAAATTAAATTTTATGTGCATTTCCTAAAAAGTGAGCAATATCATGCCTTATATAAAGGCGATATCCAGTAAGTAAAAGACCATAAAAACCACTGAGGCAATACCATTAGTGGTCATAAAAGCACGGTCTACCCTACTTAAATCTGTCGGGCTCACAATTCGATGTTGGTAGATCAATAAACTACCATAAAAAAGTAATCCTATATAATAGAACCAGCCTGTAGGCATAAAGAATACAGGCAGACTAACGAATATAAAAGACAAAACGTGTAGGACTTCCGAAATACGCAATGCTTTCGGACCGCCAAAATTAGCGGGAATTGAATTCAGTCCATTCGCGCGGTCGAATTCTTCATCTTGTAACGCGTAGATGATATCAAAGCCACTGACCCAAGTCAACACAGCCAAACCGTAAAAGATGGGAACAATACTGAACGCTCCGGTCACGGCTAAATAGGCTCCGACAGGTGCCAAACCCAATCCCAGCCCTAATACCAAGTGGCATAATGGCGATATCCGCTTCATGTATGAATAGAATAATACGACGAACAAGGCCACAGGCGCCAATACCAAACACATAGCATTGATAAAATAGCAGGCAACCATAAAAACAATACAATTGATGATGGTAAAAGTCAATGCTTGCTTTGGCGATATTCTTCCCGCAGGAATGTCACGGACAGCTGTACGTGGATTTAAAGCGTCGATATCACGATCTAAGTATCTATTAAAGGCCATTGCGGCATTTCTTGCAGTGACCATACAGACCAGCATTAAAACAAATAACTTCCAATCGAATTGGAAGCCTGTTGTTTTGATTGCCAAGAAAAATCCGATTATAGCGAAAGGTAGTGCGAAAATACTGTGTGCAAATAGCACCAACGACATATACTTCTTCATGGATTACTCGATCGGCGCCTCAAATTGTTGGTTAATAGCATCAATGTTCTCTAACACTTGTTCGCAGCCTAATTTCGTTTCAGACGATGTTAGGAAATGTACGGGTAGCTCCTCAAACCATTTTTTCATCGCTCGGCGGAACTTCGCAATATTCTGGTCGGACTTCACGCCCGATTGTTTGTCCGCTTTGGTAAAGATCATCTGAAAGGGTATTCCCTGCTCGCCCAACCAACAAACAAAATCCAAATCAATTTTCTGAGGCTCTAATCTGCTGTCAATCAACACAAATACACATTGCAGGTTAACGCGATTGATTAGGTAGGCGCGAATAAATTTCTCCCAAGTACTTCTATTCTTCTTAGATGTCTGTGCGAATCCATAACCAGGCAAATCCACCAAATACCAAGTTTTGTTAATCAGGAAATGGTTGATTAGTTGTGTTTTACCAGGCTTTTGAGAAGTCTTAGCCAAACCCTTTCTACCGGTCATCGCATTGATTAACGAGGACTTACCCACATTAGAGCGGCCTATAAAGGCATATTCAGGTAGATTGGCAATAGGCAGCTTGTCAATTTCCGTATTGCTGCAAATAAATTCTGCGTCTTTTACGATCATGGCACAAAGGTACGATTTCTAAAAACTTTTTCCTCTTTTCTCAATTTTTAAGATTTTGTTTCATGTTAACGGCATTTTAATTAATTTAACCACAAAAAACCGAACTTATGCTAGATATTCGTAACATCGTCAAGCAGTATGCAAACCATCGTGCTTTAGACGATGTGTCCATATTTATTCCTAAAGGCAAGATATTCGGGCTCTTAGGCCCAAATGGTGCCGGGAAGACATCCCTAATCCGTATTATCAATCAAATTACCGCGCCCGACGCTGGTGAGATATATTTTGATGGCGAACTGCTATCTCCAAAACATGTAGAACGAATTGGTTACCTGCCGGAAGAACGTGGCCTATATAAGAAGATGCAAATTGGAGATCAGATGATCTACTTAGCACAATTAAAAGGATTATCGAAAAACGAAGCCAAGCAACGCCTAAAGTACTGGTTCGAAAAGCTACAGATAGAATCCTGGTGGGATAAAAAAGTTGAAGACCTCAGTAAAGGGATGCAACAGAAAGTACAGTTTGTAGCTACCGTACTCCACGAACCCGACTTAATCATCTTGGACGAGCCATTCTCTGGATTCGACCCGGTTAATGCACAGATCATTCAAGACGAAATATTAGAATTAAATAAAAAGGGCGCTACGATCATCTATTCTACTCACCGCATGGAGTCTGTAGAAGCTCTATGCGATAATATCGCCCTCATTCACAAGTCGCGCAAAATATTAGATGGCTCTGTTCGGGAAATCAAGAATGAGTATAGAAATCAAACCTATACTATTTCCTACGCTTCCCTCAGCAACGATCCTATTCATCAAGAAGAATTATACCAGGTCCTTAACCACGAACAACAGGACGAAGAACAAAAGCTAACGATACAGATTGCCGATAATCGCAGTCTGAATGATGTATTGACGGTTCTTATTCCTAAAGTCGAGATACATCAGATCTTCGAAATCATCCCATCGATGAATGATATTTTTATTACTCGAGTTAAACAACACAACTAACATAGATCTATATATATGAACAAGATATTATTAATCGTACAAAGGGAATATTTAAGTCGGGTAAAGAAGAAATCCTTCTTACTTACCACTTTCCTTGTTCCCTTATTCTTCATTGGTCTCTATGTTGGAACCTTTTTATTAACGCAAAAGAGCTTTGAGGACTCGAAGGCCCTGGTATATGTCCTGGATCAAACAGACTCAGTACAGCAACAGTTAACAACAAACGAGCGCATTACCTATGCGAAATCCAATACCGAGCTGCAAGAACAGCTAAAAGAGGTTAAGGAAAAGGGCGACAAAACCAGTTTATTGATTATTCCAGAGGATTTCTTTCAAACTCGAAAGATAGAATTCCTATCCTCAGGAAAGCCTAATATTAAGATTCAATCGGAAATCGAAAATGAGTTAGAGAAAATCTTATTGGCTCATGCCTATAAGGAGCTCAATATAGATGCAGATAAAATTAAGAACATCAATACGCAGGTTTCCACCTCAGCTAAGGAGATTACCGAATCCGGCGATACAAAGGACAGTGATACCCGAATTGCAATGGGTATTGCTATGGGTTTATCCATTTTGATTTACCTATCCTTGTTCCTCTACGGAGCACAAGTAATGCGCGGAATTATTGAAGAGAAATCCAGCCGTATTGTCGAAGTCATTATTTCATCGGTGAAACCATTTCAGTTGATGATGGGTAAGATTATCGGCATTGGATTAGTAGGAATCACGCAATTCGTACTATGGATTGTCCTATCGTTTACCCTTTTTACCGTAGCCACCAATACGTTGATCAACAAGGAAGATCTTCAGAACCAAATGCTTGAACAGGCGAATGTAGAAAATGCAGAGCTCTCAAGCTCCAGTGCATTAGCAATGGATATACAGACGGCTTTGAACGGCGTGAATGTCGCAGAATTATTGATCTGCTTCTTCCTATTTTTCCTTTTAGGCTATATGCTTTACAGCGCTCTATTTGCGGCTGTAGGCTCAGCTGTAGATTCTGAGACAGAAGCGAACCAGTTCACTATGCCGATTACGATGCCTCTGCTACTCGCCTACTTACTATCCTTTGGCGTATTGATCAATGATCCGCACGGCAGTATTGCAACCTGGCTGAGTTTTATCCCATTAACTTCGCCGATTGCGATGTTGGTCAGAATTCCTTTTGGCGTGCCAACCTGGCAAATCATCGTCTCCTTCTTACTCTTGGTAGGCGGATTTCTGGTTACCACATGGGCAGCAGCAAGAATCTATCGTGTCGGAATCCTGATGTACGGTAAAAAAGCAAGCTTCAAAGAACTTATCAAATGGTTCAATTATAAAGATTAAGAATTAAATCAAGACATTAAGGCTAGGCCGTTAAATCGCATTAAAATGAGCAGTTTAACGGCCTAGCTTCATTCTGAGCGGTAAATTTAAGACAGGTTTGTTACCCTAATCATATGGGTTTTTGCCTAGCAATCCCTTTCTTTTTTATATATTTACCCCTTTATTTTTCACATTCCATACGAACTATTATTCAAAAAATAATGGCAAATCTGATTAATCTAACGGTTTTCAAAAGGTTCCTTTCGTCGAACTATGCAGGAGGTATCCTCCTATTTTCATGTGTTATCATTTCCTTGATTATTGCGAACTCCCCATTTGCCGAAGGTTTTAATCAATTTTTCCAACAGGTCATTGGCTACGAAAGTGAAAGCATACAATTAAAATACTCGGTCAAACTATGGATCGATGACGGTTTAATGGCGCTATTCTTCCTTTTGGTGGGTCTGGAGATCAAACGCGAGCTTGTCGAAGGCGAGCTTTCATCGCCAAAGAAAGCCGCTTTGCCTATTGTGGCTGCAATCGGCGGTGCCCTGGTACCGGCAGGAATCTACATCGCGTTAAACTTTAGCGAGCCTACTCATCATGGTTGGGGTATCCCTATGGCTACCGATATTGCTTTCGCATTGGCGATTATCACCCTTCTAGGTAAGAAGGTTCCAGCGAGCTTAAAAATATTCTTAGCTGCCTTAGCGATTGTAGACGATTTATTGGCCATCCTAGTAATCGCCATCTTCTACTCTTCAGACATGCACCTTACCTACCTGATGTATGCCGGCGGAATCATGTTGCTTCTTATTGCCTTTAACCGCTTCGGCGTTAAAAATATCTGGGCCTATTTAATTCCTGGCGTTTTCATCTGGTATTTTGTTCACCATTCCGGAATCCACGCCACAATTGCGGGTGTATTGGTCGCTATGACACTTCCTACGACACCAGACGCTACGGAATCTCCATTAGAGAAATTAGAGCATGCCCTCGTAAATCCTGTAAACTTCTTTATTATCCCATTATTTGCATTAGCAAATACCAATATCACGCTTCACGAAGAAATGATCAGTGGGTTAACCTCTCCACTCGGATTAGGAATTATCTTAGGCTTATTCCTTGGAAAAACCATCGGAATCTTCCTGACCTCCTATATCTGCGTAAAGACAAAGCTTGCTAACCTTCCGGAAGAAGCAGGCTGGAAACATATGATCGGTGTAGGGATGCTGGGTGGTATCGGATTTACCATGTCAATCTTCATCTCCATGCTCTCCTTCAAAGATCCGCTATTCATCGAAGAAGCTAAATTCGCAGTCCTAATCGGATCTTTGATCTCTGGACTTTGCGGATACTTCTTCCTAAGCTCCTTGGCGAAGAAGGCTTAATAGATTTTAGATATTAGACATAAGATATTAGAGTATGGCGGCTAGAGATGGTCGTCATATTATTTTTTAGATGTCAGACATTAGACATAAGATATTAGAGTATGGCGGCTAGAAATGGTCGCCATATTTTTTTTTAGATATTAGACATTAGACATTAGACATTAGACATAAGATATTAGAGTGTAGCGGCTAGAAATGGTCGCCATATTTTTTTTTGATAGTGAAGATTGTTTCGTTTTATGAAGTTTGTTTTGAACCAGGAAAAAAAGGATTTAAGGATGGGCAGGATCCTGTATATCCTTGCATCCTTCCTTTTCTGGTTCAAAGACAAAACATCCTGCCCATCCTTGTATCCTTCCTTTCCTGGTTCAAAGACAAAAAATCCTGTTTATCCTTGCATCCTTCCTTTCCTGGTTCAAAGACAAAAAATCCTGTTTATCCTTGCATCCTTCCTTTCCTGGTTCAAAGACAAAACTTCCTGCCCATCCTTGCATCCTTCCTTTCCTGGTTCAAAGACAGTGCATTTTTTCTTTCAACAGGATCCTGCCAATCCTTGTATCCTTCCTTTCCTGGTTCAGAAATAGTATCTAGTAGTTAGTAATGCGAATTAAGGGTTGAAATATATTGGAAAAAGCTTCTTAAAAAGAAGGGTGAAAACTTGCATAAAAGCCTTATTATCAGTATATTTATAATGTTCCTTACGCATTATTAAACAACATGATCAATCAGGCCAAGGCTCTAAAATTAATAAAATTATACCAGTATGTTTGTGATAAATATGACAGTGAACTGCAATATTACTGTCAGCGATTTTCAAACAATAACAAACCTGACTTTACTGATCAGGAGGTTTTGACCATCTATTTATTCAGTGTGCACGAGGAACAGCGGCTAAGGATCAAGCAGATTCATAAATTCGCCTCGGATTATCTGATGGATTGGTTTCCCAAGCTAACTTCATACGTAGCATTCAACACCCGTATCAACCGCCTTTTTGATGTTTTGAGATCTCTTTGTCAGTCAGTTATAGAGGACTTTGCACCAGAGGAGTGCTCCAGAGAATTTTCCCTACTGGACTCTATGCCCATCATAACCTGCAGTGGGACTAGAAGGGCAAAGGTAGCTCTGGAGATAACGGATAAAAGTTTCTGCTCAACGAAGAGGCTTTGGTATTTTGGATTAAAGCTTCATGCGCTCAACAGCTATAACAAATCCACGCTGCCTCGTCCGGAAAGCATTGTAATAAGCAAGGCATCTGAAAGTGACCTGAACATATTTAAGGAGAATTGGGCATCCATCGCAGGTAGGACGTTCTTTGGTGACAAGATATACCGTGACGCCCCGTTCTTCGAGTGGTTTTATAAAGAAAAAAAATCAATTATGTATACTCCGATAAGGGAAACCCAAGGAAAACCAGATTGTTTAAAAAACAGGGATCGTGCTTATAATGACCTGTTTTCAAGAGCAGTATCTAAGGTAAGACAACCAATCGAATCCTTTTTTAATTGGATAAATGAAAAAACACAGATACAAAACGCAAGTAAGGTCAGATCTACCAAAGGACTATTAGTACATGTGTTCGGTAAATTAACAGCCTGTTTCATAAAGCCTATTTTCAACCCTTAATTCGCATTAGTACTTAGTATTAAGACCTAAGGCTAAACATCCTACCCATCCTTGTATCCTTCCTTTCCTGGTTCAAGACAAATCATCCTGCCAATCCTTAAATCCTTTCTTTCCTGGTTCAAAACAAATTGCCCTTTCTAAACCAAAGGATTAAACAAACTATCCTGCCAATCCTATAATCGTTCCTTCTCTGATTCAGAAAATTGCTTCCGAATCACAATCCGCCCTACTCTAATGTCTAATATCTAATCTCTTATATCTAGATTACATCCTTCTTTGGGTTTCAGTTCATTCACCCCCACTTCAAACCCCAATCAAACCCAATCTGAATTGGGTTTGATTGGGTTATGTATTGGGTTTGAAAGGGCTTAGTAAGGGTTATAACTTGAACTTGTCCGCATGCGGACTCGGACTGCTCTATTTTTTAACTGACACCTACGATTTCTTAATATTGAACATCCTTTAGCGCTATTAGATAACAATTTCTTTCAAATAAGTTAATACAGAAAAACTAATATTGCTAGTATGGGGCCATATTTATTACTTGTAACTGCGCAGATTGTCGTTTTTTGCTTTTTCTTTTCGAAGACATTGAAACGAAAGGAGAATAAAGACCAGATACTGTTCATTATTTTATTTTGCTGTAGCTTAGGGCTGCTCTCCAAATTGATTATTCAGTTTTCAAATTTACCGGTCAATTTTGAGTATGGCATTTCTTCAACCATCGGCTTTTCTACTTTTGCCTTTCTCTATATCAAGCATATTTTCTCGGAGAAACCCATCCGACGAATTGAGCTTATTCTTTTCTCTATTCCTTTTTTTAGTACTGCAATTATATTTCTCATTGAATTGCTCTTCAATAAGCACATTGCCAATCATCCAGGATTGGCTAGACTTATCGATATGTATGTGCTCAATTTCCGCAGATTTACGATTGTGGCATGTTTTCTAGGCGATATCTATTTGCTGGTTAGATATTGGGATAGCGTAAAAAAGCGTATTCGCTCAAACGAAATTGGCTTGGCATTAAGCTTCATCTGCTATAATTTTCTGCTCTGCTTTCTTATTTCAAGTTCCTTGCTATTTAAGCCTTTCGATTATCAGGTCATTCTCTATCTAGGATTGGCAAGCTCTTCGATAATCGTCCTACTGATTGTGTATTTTAATTTTATCAATACCTATAAAGATTATTTGGGTTTATCTATGCAGTCTGCAGGCAAACTTAGTCGTGTTCTTACGAAAACCAACGATGAAAAGTATCAGAAGAATAGTGCTAAGATCGAGGGATTAAAACCTCTGGTGGCTCAAATTGATGAGCTGATGAAAAGAGATAAACCTTTTCTCAATCCTGAGTATGCGCTCTCCGATCTTGCAAATAGTTTAGCCATCAGCAATCATGATCTCTCGATTATCCTTAATAATTTAATGAACACTACTTTTTATCAGTATATCAATTCAAGACGAGTATCCTATTTCATTGCTCACTCGCAACGCATTGTTCAAGAAGATCAGAATATTTTAAATCTTGCCTACGAGTCGGGATTCCATTCCAAGAGTACCTTCAATAAATATTTTAAGATGGAGACCGGTCAATCGCCGAGTGAGTTTCTTAAAGAAAAGATCAAGCAGATTTCCTAATAATTTGTTAAAGGAAACTTAACAACAATTAAAACCCTGATTATCAATATTTTATACGTTCGCGGACGTGCACAAAGTTTCTCCTAATTAGCGCGGTCGATAACATTTCAGATTTCCTATCTCTTTGTGGCATCAAATCAACATGTGATGAAAAGAATTTTTTACTTCTTATTTTTTCTTGTATTCCTAAGCTGGCATACTGCTTTTTCACAACAGCAATACAGCATCACGGGAAGAATTATTGACGGGAAAGCAGCACTTCCCGGGGTTACTATTAAAACAAAAGACAACAGTATTGCTACGCAAAGCAATCTGGATGGAACATTCCGGATCACCGGCATCAAGCAGGGTAACTATGAACTGGTGTTCAGCTATCTGGGTTATGAGCCGATTGAGAAAACAGTGAGCGTTTCGGAGAAACCATTCAACGTTTATCTCGGCGATCTATCCTTTAGTGGAAATGATGCTCAAGACATCGATGAGGTTGTCGTACAGGGTATTATGGCTAATACCCAGGCCAAAGCTTTAAGCATTCAGAAAAGTAGCCCTGCAATTATGAACGTTATCGCTTCGGATTTGATTGGCAAGTTGCCCGATCGCAATGCTGCCGAAGCTGTTCAACGTATTCAGGGTATTGCTATCGAGCGTGATCACGGCGAGGGTCGCTATGCGAGTGTGCGCGGAACGCCTATGCAATGGAACTCGACCTTGGTGAACGGTAATAGAATGCCAACTTCGGAAGGTACGTCTGACAATACTTCGGGCAGCAGAACTTCGCCTTTGGACATCTTTCCTTCTGAAATGATCGAGTTTGTACAAGTTTCGAAAGCTATTACGCCAGACATGGAGGGCGATGCGATAGGCGGTTCTATTAACTTCGTCACCCGTACAGCTCCTGTGAGCAAAACCTTAAAGGCTTCTTTAGGGACCGGTTATAACGGACAGGCGCAAAAGGGAATTTACAGTGGTAGTTTTATGTATGGAGACCATTTCTTCAATAAAAAATTAAGTCTAATTATTGGTGGATCCTATTGGAAAAGAAATTGGGCTACGGATAATACCGAAGCTGTTTATAATCAAGAGGATTTTGCTATGGAGAGCTTCGAGCTACGAGATTATAAAGGTGTTCGTACGACAATGGGATTAAATGCCGGATTAGCATATCATATCAACCCAAGCCATAAAATCTTCTTTCGAGGCATCCGGACAGACTTCCAAGATCAGGAGACAGCGCTAGAACATACCTTTTCTTATACAGGGAAAACTTTGACACAGCGTCGTCGTGAAGGCGTTATCGGTATTGGATTGCTTGGTGCTGAAATTGGCGGTACGCATAATACCTTGGGCGAAAAGCTGAATATACATTGGAAGCTAAGCAACTACGAAACTGATATGGAGACAAGGAAGCCGTCTCATGCCGACAATCCTAAAAACACCTATAAGTTGAGCATGTTTGCTAGCAAAGTAGACTTTGCGAACCGTGCAGCCGACGGTAAGATGTATTTGGATATGGATGCACCGGCTGGATTTCAAAGTTCGAATTATCAATCATTCGTACCGCAATTAAAGTCTGCAGTTAAGACTTCTGACTTAAGATTAACGCAATTGATCGAATTGCAGACGCAGAGCTTTGAACGCGATAGAATCGCAGAATTAGACCTGAAATATCAATTGAACAATAACATCTATTTTAAAGCCGGTGGTAAGTTTAAGGGCAAATACCTGCGTCGTGGTAGTCCGATGGATATTTACGTCAATAGAGGCGCCAATATCACCGTAGAAAGCCTAGCGACAGAAGCCTATGATTATAATGGTGGCTTTATGAAAGAAACAGGAGCTGATTACCATTCGGTATTGCTTGACGGAATTACATTAACGCAGGTAGACCAATTGTTAACGGATAGCTATATCAATGAAAATAAATTGATGCATATCGCTAGAGGTGAATCAAGCCCTGATGCTGCTTCCTCATTCTATACCGGAAATGAAGATGTATATGCAGGCTACGGTATGTTTGACATGAAGCTATCCGACAAACTACAATTGATTGCCGGAGCGCGATACGAGCACACTGCTTTAACCTACTACGGTAATGAAGTAATCCGCAAAAACGTTGATGGGAAACCTACTGCTGATATCAATAAAGTGGAAAACAGCAGCAAGTTTGGTTCTTTATTACCAATGGCTCACTTGAAATATCAACCCATCGAAGCGATGAATATCCGCTTAGCCTATACGAGAACATTTGCGAGAGCTAATTTTTCGGATCTTAATCCAACAGAGAATATCAACTTGATCTTCACGCCTCCGGTTATTTCTCGCGGAAATATTGCTTTAAAGCCTACTTTCGCACATAATTTTGATTTCATGTCGGAGTATTATTTTGACGATATCGGGGTTGCCAGTTTCGGTGTATTCTATAAGAAACTGAGCAATGTAATCTATTCCTCGCAATCCTTCCAACAAATCGATGGCACTACTTACCGTATTACGCAGCCTGAGAATTCGGAGAATGGATGGTTAGCGGGATTTGAAGCTGGAATATCGAAACGTCTTTCTTTCCTTCCGGGTTTTTGGAGCGGATTTGGTATCGAGGCGAACTACACGATGACGACTTCGGAAATGGAGGTGCCACGCTTCAGTTTGGACGAAAAGGGTCAGGTAACAAAGACTATTGCCAAGGAAGTACTACCAAATCAATCAAAACATCTTTTTAATACGGCAATTTTCTACGAAAAAGGTAAGTTTATGGCACGCATTGCCGGCAATTACAAGGGATCGGCGTTAGCGATTGTTCAAGGCAACCCGGAGAATTATCGTTGGTATGGTGAAAACTTCACCATGGATTTCTCAGCCAACTATAGATTTAACAAGAAGGTTTCTGTTTTTGCCGAACTGAACAACTTAACGAATGCGCCATTACGCTATTACCATGGTGATTCTCGCCGTTTGGAACAGCTGGAATATTATTCATTAAGAGGACTAGTTGGAATCAATTATCAAATATTTTAATCAAATTATCATGAATATCAATAAATATATCGCATTTACATCCATTCTTATGCTTGGATCATTAAACATCATAGCACAAACTCCAAAGGTTAGCAGAACATTGGAGGAAGCTTTAAGAGCCGATCGCGTAAATAGTACATCTTATAGAATTTACGCAGGACAGAATATGCAAGGGAATTATTTTATCGGCAAGACCGTAGAGACAATCGACTATAGCAAACCTTTCAGCTTAGCAAAGGATAGCATTGTAGCTGTTGAGGAGAATGAGCGCTTATATTTTGCTTCGATTCTGGCTGGCGACACCATTCTTATTTCCGAACGCCTAATTCCTCTAGAAGGTCCTAGCAACTTCCGCGATATTGGCGGCGTAAAGACCAAAGATGGCAAACAAGTAAAATGGGGTCAGTTTTATCGTGCCGATGCTTTAGGAAGCATTCAGGAAGATGAGTTTCCATATATCGAGAGCTTAAAAATTAGTAAAGTATATGACTTGAGAAGCGATGAGGAAATTGCCACATCAAAAGATAACTTGCCTGCGAGCATCCGTTGGATACACCACCCGATCTTTAATGGTGATAATTCTGCACAAATGAATGCCGTAATGCAGAAGATTAAAAGCGGGGATATGACTGCCGAAGATTCCAGAAACTTGTTGATTACGGCCAATAAGGAATTTATCAATTCGAATTTGGATGCTTTCAAGGTATTAGTTCGCGAACTACTGGATAATGAAGAACCATCTTTGTTCCACTGTACTGCGGGTAAGGATCGAACAGGTTTGACTTCTGCCCTTCTACTATCTGTATTGGGTGTTGACAAAGAAACAGTAATCAATGAGTATCTGATGACGAATTATTACACCCTACCAAAAATGGCGCGTAAGAAAGACCCTAAGATGGCCGCTGCATTTGCTAACATCGATCCACAAGTTATGTTGCCATTAATGTCTGTAGATCGTAGCTACCTCGAAGCAGCATTTACCGAGATCGAAAAGCAATATGGTGATATGGATAAATTTATTCGAGAAGGATTGGAAATATCGGATGCGGAAAGGATGGCATATCAAATGAAGTATACGTATTAGGATTTGGGTCTGAATATTTGATTTTTTCACCAGGACGCCAGTCAATGGCCAGTTCATATTAGCTGACCAGTATGTCGGGAGCCCTTTAGTGAAAGGGCTCTACGCATTGGCGTCATATATGGCGCCAATAAATTCCAATCAAACTGTGCAGGCGTTAACTAGGACGAACTGCGTAGAGCCCTTTCACTAAAGGGCTCAAACTATGTAGGCTCAAATTATTTAGACTCTATTAATGCAAGGATCTCATTTACGTTAATTTTCCGATGTCCAGTATTTCGGGAGCCCTTTAGTGAAAGGGCTCTACGCATTGGCGTCATATATTGCGCCAATAAATTCCAATCAAACTGTACAGGCATTAACTAGGACGTACTGCGTAGAGCCCTTTCACTAAAGGGCTCAAACTATATAGGCTCATAATTGCTAAATCTTTATAGCACAAAACAAAACAGGTTTTTTATTTGTCAAAAACCAAGAATATTCCTATTTTGTTTACTAATTAAGATCTAACGCATAAACCTATCCATAACCTGTTTCTTTATGAAAAGATATTTGCTTACTTCGATTCTTCTATTTACTCTAATTATTGCGAAAGCCGAAATCGTCCTGTATGTTTCCCCGAATGGGAATGATCAACATGCGGGCACTCTGGAGCAACCACTACAGACCTTGGAAACTGCGCTTGCCAAAGCTAAGGAGATGAAGCAAAGGCAACCGCAGGACGGCATAAAGATTTATTTGCGAGGGGGTGAATATCCTTTTAATCGGGCGGCAAGAATTGACCGAACACTTTCTGGAACAGCGGGCAAACCGACGATTATTGCTGCTTATGAAAACGAGGAAGTCGTGTTCACTGGAGCTATCAAGATTAAAGGGTCGGATTTTACTCCAGTTAAGGATCGAAAAGAACGTAGTTTCTTGCATAAGACCGCTGTAAACAAGATTTTAGTAGCTGATGTGAATGCTTCGGGTGCTTCTTTAGACGAAGGACTCTTCCCGCACGGCTTCGGTTACAGCATTGAGGAGTTGGTTCCTTCAAGCAGTATGTTGTTTATCGATAATGAAGCTTATGATTTAGGTCGTTGGCCAAATGATGGCGAACCTATTGTCAAGATTGCAGACGTACTGAATAAAGGTTCCATCGCTCGTTACGGCAAAGTAGATAATCCGTATGGGGCACAGTTTAAATATCTCGGTGATATTAAGAATTGGAAACAAAAAGATAATATCTGGATTTATGGATACTTTGCCTACGGTTATGCGGATGATAATGTAATGATTCAGTCTATAGATACCAAGAAGAAGACGATCAACACAGCACATCCCCATATCTATGGATTTCATTCCAGTGCTGACACCTCAGATTGGGGTTTGAAGCATTCTCATAAGATTCGTGGTTTTCATTTCTATAATATTCTAGAGGAGGTCGATCAGCCCGGCGAGTATTTTTTCGATCGGGATGCGAATCGACTTTTTGTGTACCCGAACAATACCATTGCGGGCGATACGGATGTTCGATTGACTCAGTTTGCTGAGCCTTTCCTGATGCTCGAGGGGGTAAATTACTTGAACATAGAAAATATAGACTTTAAATTTGCACGTGGACTGGGTGTTTATTTGGGATATGTTAGTCATGTGAACATTCGGGACTGCCGTTTTGAGAATCTCGGAGGACGCGCGATTTCGATGGGTGACACTTATCCTACTGATCTGAAGACAGAAATCGATAATCAGAATTTGAATAGTTTCGTACGAATCGAGAATTGCTATATCAACAATATGGGATCTGGTGGGATTTATATCAACGGTGGTGACAACAGAACGCTGACTCCCGGAAATAATTTGGTTCAAAACTGTGAGATTTCCAACTTCAACCTATTCAATAAGACCTATGCGCCAGCGGTACGGGTAACCGGTGTTGGGCATACGGTAAGACATTGCTATGTGCATTCGGCCCCGCATATGGCGATCGGCTTTCAAGGGAATAACCTGCTTTTTGAGTACAACAAGATTGCCAATGTTTGTCAAAATGCTTCTGATATGGGTGCCATGTATACCGGTAGAAACCAAGCAGAGCAAAACAATACGATCCGCTATAACTATTTTGAGAACGTTTATAAGGATGATGAGAATCGCGTTTGTGCGGTATATCTAGACGATGGTACGGTTGGCCATTACGTTTATGGCAATATTTTCAATCGATGCGGTAACCCAACGGATAAAGGTTCATTCGGCGCGGTGCATGTCAATGGCGGCTATAACAACTATTTCACAAACAATATCTTCATCAACTGCAAGCAAGCTCTAGGCAATAGCCCATGGACTATCGAAAAGTGGAAAACCGACCTCATGGCGGCCGATCTTCAGAATAAACTGACAGAGCGCGTCGATATTCGTTCGGATGCTTACAAAGATGCTTACCCTCAATTGCATACTATTCTAGATACAGCTGTTGTGCCGATGCGGTACAACTTCTCTGATAATAATATCGCTTTCCTATGCGGTAATTTTGCTTCCGGTAACTACGTAAATTCTAATATGTTATTCCTGAAAGATAGCGAGAAAAGCGATCCATTCGTTGATTACAAAAACAAGAACTTCAATCTAAAAGATAGCGTCAGGATAAAAGAGGTGCTGCCGAAGTTTCAGGCAATTCCTTATGATAGGATTGGATTAATTTTGAGAGATTAGATTTTAGATGTCTTTGAACCAGGAAAGGAAGGATTTTAGGATGATCAGGATCTTTGCAGTGCGCTATTTTTACCCCTATTTTTCTTTCTGATCATGGTCATCCTTTCATTGTTTTTTTGCTGTCTTTGAACCAGGAAAGGAAGGATTTTAGGATGATCAGGATCTTTGCAGGGCGTTATTTTCACCGCTATTTTTCTTTCTGATCATGGTCATCCTTTCATCCTTTTTTTCCTGGTTCAAGACAACCTTCATTTTTACTCACTTCCATTTTTTATCCGCAAAGTTCAAATAACAGTACCAATCGTATGAGTTTACATCGTGGATTCCGGCGCGGATGTGGTATCCAATGTCATTGTAAATTGGTTGATGTAGATTTGGATGGATTTCGCTGGGGAGTCCTTTCTTTTTGTATAAGGCGTAGACTGGGCCGGCATGATATGCCGCGAGGTATTCTCCTTTTGGGTCCGCCCAACGATCTTGTTCGGCACTCGCGACATAGACCGCTCGCGGCGCAATCAAGGCAATGAGCATATGCTGGTCGAATGGCATCTCATCGATTTTATGGTGATAGGCGTTGAGGTTTTTGGCAAACCAGGCGGGCTTAATGTTGCAGACAATCTGTAAGGTTTCGCCGTAATTTCTGCGGGCGAGTGCTGCGCCACCTTCACCGGAGTTGTTGGAGATAACGATACTGAACCTAGGGTCTTGTGCGCCTGCCCAGAGTGCGGCTTTCCCCTGACGGGAATGTCCAAGTAAGGCAAATTTGTTTTTATCTATTTCGGGTATGGTTTCCAGGTAATCGACGATTCTTGAGGATCCCCATGCCCATCCACCAATGGCTTCCCAGTTATCCCCTTGCTCCTTTCGAGATTCGTAATCGGAGAATAAAGCCGCAATGCTGTAGTCTTTAAAACCATCTTTATCAGGGAAGATATCATGATAGCACATAGTTGCTACACCGTATCCTCTTTCTATGATTTGTTTGTAGTCCCAGCGCTGTGCTTGAACGCCACGCTTCCAATCCAAATGATCAGGCTCACGAACGAGCTTAAAGTTGTCACTGTATAGAATTGTGGAGTCGTTTATCGTGCTATGATTGCCTTTAAAGTTATAGCCTACAATCATGGGAATCTTCTTTTTGACATGGTTGGGTAGCATCAATAATAGCAGGGCATTTACCGTTTTACCGTTCTTGGAGAAGGTCATCTTGACTTGCCGCATGGTCGCTTTTCCATCCAAAGCCTGCTTATTTTCGGTAAGAAGTTGGTAGCTGACAGGGATGTCTTCGGTCGGAGTTCTGCCGTAGACGAGATTGCTGTACATCTCTAAAATCTCTGGGCGTCTGATTTGCTCCCATTTTTGTTTATTGTTGACTTTGAGTCCTGAGTTTGAAGTCAGAAGATCAGGGAGTGTGTAAGCTGTAACGAGGGATTCGTCGTAGTTAACTTTCTGACAAAGTCCTTTATAGGGAACAAGACTTATGAAGATAATTAAATATAATATAGTTTTCATCGTTTTTTCTATAAAGGTTTAGGAGTTTGATTGTTTTCTGAACCAGGATAACCGATATTTTGATTGATTATTCCTTTCGTGTTTGCATTAATTGCGGCGGCCGGAATTGGCCAAAGGATGTGATGGTTACTAATTTTATATTCAGCCCATCTATGCTTTACACCTTTGTTATAAAAATTGTTCTTTTCATTGACCCAATCGAAATAAAAATTGTAGCCGGATTGTTTATTATAAGACGACCCAGCCGGTCCTGATATTGTCTCTAATTTGTAAGTTCTACCAAAATATTCACAATTTTTACCAGTTTTGGCGTATATAAAAGCAATTCGGCTTAATTCTAAATGTCTATTTTCTTCGAAATATAACTCTCTCGCTCTCTCGTCGACAATTGAACCAATGTTTATGTCTGAACTTGAAAGTAAATTAGCATTTGATCTTGCTCGAACAACATTTAACATCTCAGCTGCTCCAGCTAAATTGTTCATCCAATAATATGCTTCAGCTATAAGTAAATATACCTCAGCCGATCTGTATATATACATCGGTGTTTCGCCACCCCAATTCCAGTCTCCCGATAATGGATCAGGAACAAATGTTTTATAATGCGGCCATTGGTACCAACTTCGTATAGAATCCTCAACAGACATCGCCGGGTTTTTAACCAGATTTTTTCCATAATAAATATTTCCACTATTTTTTAAATTGGGATCATTATATTTTAAATCTGCTGGACTTACCCAACTATCTCTGTTATGAACTCCTCTAATGTCGTTCTTTTCTTTAGATGTCCAAATCGTATATTGATAATAATTTGTCAAACGTGCTCGCCCTATACCTCGGCCGTATTTGTTATTAATATCCAAAGCTGGTTCTACTGATTTATCAAAAGCTACTCCTGTTTTACCATCGGGTGTAGTCACGCCCACAATCCGTGGAATTAATTGACGACCGAGTTGAGATCGAATTGATCCCAAAACATTGGGATAAGACATAACATATAAAATTCCTTCAGTGTTACTTAAATCAATTTTTGCCGCTACGCTATGTAAATCATGCATCAAATTTGTATTGGCTTTAGATTGATTTGGGGTAAAACGGTTCGTCATTAGTGGGTGTGCACTTACAACCTGTTTTCCTATATCAACAGCTTTCTGAAATTCTCCTATTGATAAGTATATTTTTACCAATAACGTACCAACTGCTCCCTTGTTAACCCGCCCTCTATTTGTTGATTGTGGAACATCTTGATATGCAGTTTCCAATTCAGACTTCAATCTATTTAATATATCCCAGCGACTGTTTGTAAAATAATCGGTTCGAGGTTCGTTTATTTCGTGTTCAATATATGGTACATCTCCGAATTGGTGAACTAATTTATAATACCAATAAGCTCTATGAAAATATGCTTGTCCAATAATTCGTTTCTTTTCAACCGGGTCTTTGAACTCTAGATCAGAAACTCTAGAAAGAATTATATTTGCATATTGAATCGCTTTATACGCGTTTTCCCAATACCAGCCAACTTTCGTGAAGTCTATATGATTTAAATTAGCATCTGGAAGTAAGGTAATGTCGATATCCATTTGTGGTCCGGCTTTATCAGTGGTTCCTTCGACAGCAATATCAGACAAAATCATTTCAGTCAATTGAGGCATCCCGTCACCATTAAATTCAGACCGCATAATATTTTCGCAAGCAGCTAATGCCGCGTCAAAGCCACCTTCCTTATCGAATGTATTTTCTGGTGTATAAAATGAGAGTGGTTTCGGGTCTAACCATGATTTCTTGCAGCTGGCATTAAGCACAACGACGAAAATTATAATCTGTATTGTAATATTAAATCGTTTCATAATATTTAGATTTTAGTTAGAGTGTGAGATTAATTCCAAAATTTAGAGTCCGAGGAGTTACAGTTTCACTTTCCGGATCCCAAAAGGACCATTTTTTTGCCATGACAGCGACATTTTGCATTGTAAGATTGAGTCTTAAATTCTGGATTTCTAACTTGTTTAAAATGGATTTTGGCACATTATAGGAAAGGGTGATATTTTCCAATCTTACGAAAGATTTGCTTACCCAATTCGTTCCGATATTTTTCGATCCTATTCTAGCATAATCATCGATTGGATTTTCTTTCGTCCATCTTGGAAAATCGTAATCTGATGTCCGATCTGGAAAGGAATAAGTGTTTGCTGCACGTTGAAATGCGCCATAATATTTTAAATAGGAATAAAGAACAAAGGAGAGATCGAAATTTCTGTAATTCAATTCGTTTCTTAGGGACCACCGTATTCTTGGCGTTCTATATCCTTGAAATATTTTATCCTTGTTATTCATTACGCCATCTTCATTTTGGTCTACATATTTAAAATCACCAGGCTGTAGTCCATATGTTTTAGCTATTTCAGATTCATCATATTGCCAAACACCTCGACGCTCATACGCCCATACACGATCTGGATCCTGTCCAATAAACCATTGGTTAGCCTCATCATCGGCTTCTCTTGATTCAATCACATTACCGTTTTCATCTACAACTGAAATTATGTCGCCATAGAGCGACTCGATTTTTCTTCGGTTAGAAGAAAGATTTCCAGAAAGCATCCAAGAAAACGTTTCATTTTTGATCATCGTTCCATTAAGCGTCAATTCGATTCCACGGTTACTCAACTTTCCAAGATTTGACATGACGTCGCTAAACCCTGTGATATTGGGCAGTGACCGCTCCATTAGAAGATCAGTTGTCGTGGCAAGATATCCTTCTAGCGAGCCAGTAAGTCTATTGTTTAGCAACCCGAAATCTAAACCAACATTGTAAGTTCCTGTCCTCTCCCACTTTAGATTATAGTTGGCCATTGTTGTTACATATATCTGTGATGTTGTAAAGAAATTTCCGCCCGTGTTTAAATATGGGAACAAACTAGACTGCATTTGTGACAAAGCAGCATATTGGCCAATTTCGCGATTCCCATTTTCACCCCAAGAAAATCTAAGCTTACCATAATTGAAGACTCCAGATTTATTAAAAAAATTTTCTTCAGAAAATACCCAGCCTAACGCTACAGCACTAAATAAAGACCGCGGGTTCTTTTTACCAAAAGCAGAATATCCATCTCGACGTATCGACGTCGTTAGCAAATATCTATCTTTGAAAGTATAGAATAATCTTCCCATTAGGGCATCCGCGGTCTTATAAGTATCATTACTTTTTACGGTCGCAGTTGCTCCGGCATTCATAAAATGGTAGCCTAAATGGTCGTTTGGTGTAAATCCGTAAGCATAGGTGGAAGTTGACCAATACTGTCCTTTTTCTGCATTTGCCAAAAGAGTTATTTCAACCTTATGATCATCGTGAAATTGCTTATTCCATCGCAGTATGTTATCAACCTGCCAATTATATGTTTTAGAATGATTCCGATCAGCGGATCCTCCTAGAGCACTCCAATTTTCTCCTTGAGACGAATAATGGTTATAATAATTATACCAATTGAGGTATGGTGTAAAGTTTATATTATATTCAATTCCGAACGGAAGCTTAACTTTTGCATACACAATTGCGTTTATATTCTGATTTAATTGTTCCCTATCAGTAAACGCATTATCATAGAATGGATTGATTGGATCCAATCCTGTTGGTCTCCTTTGATATTTACTTGTAGGATCCCCTATATTATTCGATCCGTATGGCGATATCATTGTCATTTGACTCCAATTTGCTTTTAAATAGCCTTCATCCCTCGACGCAAATTGAACATTGAGTCCAGTAGTTAAATAAGACGTAATTTTAGATTCAACATTGACACGAGCACGTAAGTTCTTATACCGATCGCCGACAATTACTCCTTCTCTACCCGTGTATCCGGCTGATATATACTGTGATACATATTCGGAAGAATTCGATACGCTTAAATTGTAATCTTGCTGAAACGCATTTTGAAAAACTAACTCGTCCCAACGTGTGATATTATTTGCGAAATAGTTCTCGATTTCTGGCGTAGTAAAATTGAGTCGAGAAAGCCATTTCGTCGTTAATTCTTCTTGAGTGACATTTGAAACAGGGCTTGCTTGATCGTAATTATACCAAGTAAGAACATCTACTTTACTTAATTTTGTCGGGTCGACAAACATTTCCGGATATTTAGCTAGGTATTCGTCCATTACGCGTCCTTCGTTATAATCTTTACGAAACAAGAGAAAGCCCGCAGGATCTAATATTTTCGGCTGATTTGCGGACTTAGCAAAACCATTGTTCGCTGTCAAATTAATTAGTGGCTTACCGACTTTTCCTCGCTTTGTTGTAATAACAATAACTCCGTTTGCAGACCTTGAACCATATACAGCGGCAGAACTAGCATCTTTCAGCACATCAATGGTTGCAATGTCATTTGGGTTGATATCAGCCATCGCGCCGTCATAAATCACATTATCTAAAACGATTAGGGGGTTATTGCTAGCGGTCAGTGATCCATCCCCACGGATTCCGACAGACGCTTCGGCCTTTGCATCAGTTCCAATTCCAACTTGTAATCCTGAAGCATTTGACCTCAAAAGGTCTTGGACGTTTCTAGGAGCTTGGGCACTTAAGGTTTCAGCTTTGATACTGCTAATAGCGCCGGTGAGATCTTTTTTCTTCGCAGTGCCGTAACCAATTACTACCACCTCGTCAAGGTCCGATTCAACTGGTTGTAGCCTAATTAATAGGGAATTATTATTGTTCTCTGACACAATAAAATCGCTAATTAATTCTTCCTTAAATCCCAGATGTATAACTCTGATAAGATAACTATTGGTGGAGGATAGATTATTTAGAGTAAATATTCCGGATTCGTCTGCCACAACTTTTTGTATAGCTCCGGTCTTTACATCCTTAATCTCAATGGTCGAGCCTGCAATGGGCTCACCATCAATTGTGATTATTCGCCCTTTGGTTGTTATTTGTCCCTGAGCTGAGACATTCAGCATCAAACTGACGAAAATAACATACATCAAAAAATGAAGTGTTTTTCTCATAATTGTAGGTATTTAAATGGTTTTAGATAGAGTTTAGATTATTTCAATTAGATGGATTCTTAGGTAGGCTCCGCTTCCATCTGCGATATCGTAATAACATTTTTATCAATCGTATAATGTATGTTCATCAAGACAGCAAGGTTTCGTAAGAGTTTCTCCAAATTATCGGTTCGATATATTCGACCGGTAAAACTATTAAGCAAGACTCTATCCGACTGTACAAATATCCTCACGTCGAACAATTGTTCTATTATATTGAATACTTCCTGAACCTCTATCTTATGAAATGAGACGTTATCATTTGTCCATTGGAGATCTGTGGAATTATTGATAAACGATTCTGACGCTTCATTTGGCCAGTCAGGTAAAATGTTCCTTTTGTTTTGGCTGTGGATTATCGTTTGGAATTCCTTGTCGAAAACAATAAACTGGCCAGGTTTCAAATAAAATTTTAAGTTTTGTTTATTGCTCTTGTCAACTACCCTCACACTACCCTCATGTAATAATACTTTAGCTCGATAATCTTGCCCAGCTTCGACTGTAAAAATCGTTCCTATTGCTGTTGTTAAAATATTGTTCATTTCAACAACAAATGGCGATTTAGAATTATGTAAAACATAATAAGTTGCTGTTCCTCTTTCTTGGCGTATTCTTCTTGCTACCTTAAAATTTGTAGGAAATGTAATGCTGGTATTCGGCATTAATATTAGGTGTGATGAATCTGGAAGAATTGCGTAAGACTCGTCTTCTCCAGGATTAAAATAGGTTGTGGTCCTTGATAGCGTAAAGTGTCCTTCATCTATTTTTATCGCACCACTAGTTAATGCGAAGAATATAATTGCTACTGAAGCAATCCGTGCCAATGGAAGAAGGGATTTAAATTTTCTATGAGGGAAGTATTCTAGTTGAAGTCGTTTTTTGAATATTAAATCTGCGTGGTTATAGTCGTCGTAAGTAAGATTATCAAAAAGATCAATGTCGTCAATCGATGTTCTATTTTTTAGAATATCATTTATAATCAGTTTAGCTTCTTCAAAGGAGCATTGATTATTCAGAAACTTTTCAATATTAGGCTTTTTCAAGTGTTAGACGTTTCTATTAAGTTCGTCTGCAGGGCCAAAAGTACTCACTCGAAAAAAAAATTATTGAAAATTCTGATAAATCATTATAAGACATAAGATTTTTCTAAGTTTTTTCAATGATCTATATAAATGATTTTCAGCAGTTCGAACAGAAATGTTCAATTCTGACGCAATATCTTTGGTTTTAAATCCATCTATATATGCCATTTTAAACACTTTTTGTCCCACGTCGGGAAGTTGTTGAATGGCCATTTCCAATTGATCTCTCAGCTCAAAATTTAATTGGTTCAAAATGGTAAATTCTTCGAGATGAAGATCCTTTTTTCGTTCTCTCAGATATGCTTCGTGTCGTAACCAGTCTATATAGACAAATTTTGCCTTTCGTAGTAGTTGGATTCGAATCGGAATATCAAGATCTACCGATGCTCGATATGTCCAAAGCTTTATAAAAGTTATTTGGGTAAG
This sequence comes from Sphingobacterium hotanense, assembly GCF_008274825.1. Taxonomy (NCBI): domain Bacteria; kingdom Pseudomonadati; phylum Bacteroidota; class Sphingobacteriia; order Sphingobacteriales; family Sphingobacteriaceae; genus Sphingobacterium; species Sphingobacterium hotanense. The sequence goes on along the minus strand of NZ_CP030848.1, from coordinate 2,281,038 downwards.
ATCTTGACTGGTCTCATGCGATTTTGTTTTGCGGAAAAACCCCGCATATATTAAGTCAAAATATTCGTCGAATGCTATCTCGAAAAGTTGTTTGCTAAGACCACTCATTGTGCCGGGTATTGATTAAATAGGTTAATTTAGGTTTTAAGGGTATTAAATTACATTCTAATTTAACGAAGATTTTCGTATTTTCCCGACATAAAGCAATATCTATGATCAAATTACTACGTTCCTTTAATCTCCATTATGGCGAGGAGTCTAGAGAGGTTGTGTTGGAGAATGTGAAATCGAATATTTCCTTTAAGGGGGCTAATCTATGGATTTTAGCATGTGCTATTGTCGTTGCATCGGTTGGATTAAATGTGAATTCTACGGCGGTAATCATTGGTGCGATGTTAATTTCCCCACTAATGGGGCCTATTGTTGGGGCTGGATTTGCATTAGGAACTTATGATTTTGATCTGTTGAAGAAGTCGGCAAAAAACTTAGGCGTTGCTACATTGGTAAGTTTGTTTGTATCTTTTCTATACTTTTTGCTCAGTCCATTCAAAGAGGCACAGTCGGAATTGTTAGCCCGGACTGCTCCGAATATCTATGATGTATTGATTGCATTTTTTGGAGGTTTGGTTGGCGGAATTGCGATTACGCGAAAAGAAAAAGGCAATCCGATTCCAGGCGTGGCAATTGCAACAGCATTAATGCCGCCGCTATGTACAGCAGGCTATGGACTGGCAATCGGTAACTTTGCATATTTCTCAGGGGCAATTTATTTGTACACGATCAACTGTTTCTTCATCTGTATTTCTACACTTTTCATCGTAAAGCTATTAAAGTATCCAAAGATCAAATTTGTGGATGCACAACGCGAGAAACGTATTACAAGAACGATTACAGTTCTCTTGATTATTATGTTAGTGCCAAGTTTCTATTTAGCGTACAGTCTATTGCAGGAAAGAAAGTTCACTCAAAATGTCTCTACTTTTATCCAAAATGAGTTTGCGGCTAAGGGATACACTGTGATTTATGAACGCACGCAATTTAACAGCAGAGAGAAAAGAATTGAATTAGCATTCCTTGCGAAGCGTTTCTCGGATAGTGAGCTTAAAGATTTAAATGATCGATTAGGAAATTATAATTTGGATAATACGAAATTACTGATCCGTCAAGATAGCGTGGATCTTAAGAAAGATATCCTCGCAGAGATCAATAAACAATCGCAGCACGTATCTGAAAAAGATATTACCATACAGAACCTTCGGAATGAGCTTGCAGCTTATACATTCAACGATAAGGCTCTCATTGAGGAGATTACAACCTTATTTCCGCAAGTATCCCCGTTTTCTATTGGTAAACAAAACGTCTATGTCAATAAGGATAGTTCCCATCTGCAAACGATTTTAATGATCGATGGAAAGAACAAGTTAAATGAGGGCGATCTAAATCGATTGGAGAGCTGGCTGAAGGTAAAATTGAAAACTGACGCGGTTTCTGTAATTACAAGAGACAACTAATATAAAATTTGGCTTTTGTCGTTCAGAATGCTTATATTATAGGAAAGGAACGCTTCCAAGGCGTTCCGTTAAAACCATATTTATTTTAACTCTTATGTCCTATGAGAAAGTCCATATTAGTACCGATTGATTTTTCTAATAATGCATTTATCGCTGCGCAGTATGCCCGAGCATTTGCAAAAAAATACGGATATGATTTACATTTTGTTCATGTCTATCAAGCATTTAAATCGGCCTTTCAGAGTCGTTCTACAAATGAAAAAGACAGCGAACAAGCGAGCAGCAGTTCACAAGCCAAATTGGATGCCTTCGAATCCAAATTAGGTATCCCCTCCACGGAAGCAACCTTTTGTTGTGTTCAAGGCACGTTCATCAGCAGTATCCAAAATTACATTAACGAACATCAAATTTCCTTAGTCATCATGGGGACACACGGAGAAACTGGAGCTAGAAAAAATGTCTTGGGTAGTAATACCTACGACGTGGCTAAGGATATTAATTGTTCTTTATTGATCGTCCCAGAACGTTCTCATGATTTTCAACTGTCGCACGCAGTGTTGTTTACAGATTATCAAAAAGGAGATGAAAATACGCTGAAATCTTTTATGGAGGTTGTTTCGGACGACAAATTGAAATACAGCATTGTCCATATGCATCCAGAAGTTAAGGACCCTACTGTGTATGAAGAATTGAAACTGGAAGAACATCGTTATCATCTACAGAATAATTTGGGAATAGAACAGCTTGAAATGCAATTGATCCGCAGCAAAGAGAGTTCGAATTTGGTTAGGGAGGTCGTGGAGGAATTGCAGGCTGACGTACTCCTGCTTACTTGGAATAGTGATAAGAATTTCTTCGAAAAACTCTTTAGCAAAAGTTTAGCAAAAGCAATTATCATGAACCCAATGGTTCCAGTATTTCTGAGTGGTAGATAGAAAAACTATTTATAGCAAAATAAGCTGCGATAGGGATAGCGCAGCTTATTTATTATTTCTCTCCCCTACTGATCAATAGCTGATTTAGGAACGCAGGACTTAACTTGATTTTCTTACTAGCAAGATATTCTACATATTCCTTGCCTAATCGCGTATTGATATGTGTGCCTAAGACTTGCTTATTGATTTCTATAAATTTATAAAGTTCAAAGGCATCAAATTGGTATTTATCTTGAATTCGAGGACTGTGTATAGTTGTGTTACTAAAAATAGTTCCTAAAGTTGCTTTATAGTCACAACGAACTTGTTTTAACTTGTTCACATTGGGCGCAAATTTGGAGTGATCTAGATAGAGTTCTCCTTGAAGCTCGCCCTGTTCCCCAAACTCGAAACGTGAGATACTTGAGTTTCTCACTTTAATTTGCATAGGTACAGCGTCGGCTTTGAGCTGCAAGTCACGCGATTTAATAAATTCAATTTCGATAAATGCCGAGTGTTCATCGACATCAATATCGTCGCTTCCTACAAAAGAGAAGTGGTAGGGATTATTTGAATTGATCAAATTCTTTCCATCAAGTAAATCTACTCGATCGATTCTTACCTGTACATTGGGTTGGAAAAAATAGCTATCAAAACTACCTTTCTTGTCCACATAAAACCCTTGTGGCTTCAGTAGCTGAAATCCTTTAACTCCGGATACTGCCCCCCGACAAAACACATTGCTGAACTCAATATAGCTTGGAAAGGCTACGCGTTCTCCATGGTCCATTTTCGCGAATTTCGGAAAGTTGATGAGCTGAATTTCCGCCTTAGGATTCATAGAGGTACTATCTATTTGAATGTTCTGAACAATAATAGTTCGTCCCAATACGATTGGATAGTGATAATTGAAATTGGAAGGGCTCATTTCTAACAAATTGGCGGATGATGGAAATGACGGTTTAAAATGAACGTTTTCAATGCGAATATCGCCATCCCACTTCGAACCAAAGTCTTGTCGGAAATTAATAATGTTTCTTCCTTCAATGACGCAATCTCTAACTGTTAAATCACCACCGCCGGTAACAGATATACCGCGATGGCCAATATGGGTATTGTGGATACGAAGATTCCAACAGTGAAAATGAACATCCACACGGTTTAATCGGCATAGTTCAATCGTGAAATTCTTGTTCATATTCGTGCCGAAAACGCCCCAATGTACCTTTCCCCCTTCTGCGGTAACATTTCGAAAGGTTCCATTTAAGATGCGATCTCCCGAAATTCCGTAGGTTCCTGCCGGAACATCATGTTCTGTACCTTCTCGATCTTGCTCGTAAGGGATAAGTTTGATATCCTCTAATCGAACCTCGTAGACTTTATGAAAATTATAAAAACCGGTGCGCGCATTTGGCGCTATGTCAACTGCTCCTTGGGCCAACCGAACAACCTGTTTCGAGATAATCGTTCTGCTGCGGCGTATTGCAATCCCGTTTTTGGTATATCCTTTTCCTGAACTATTTCCAGATAGGGCAAAACATCCGCCACTGATCGTAAGGTAAGTATCATCCACTGGTATAATTTCGAAACTAGTGAAATCTTTAAAAGTATATGCGATATCGCCGATCACCTTTCCATGATCTTCCACAAAAAAGAGTTCCTGCTTCGCCCAGGACTGCCCATCGAAACGCGCTCCTGCACGATAACCAATGCGATCATTCTTATCCTCCACATAAATAAGATTACCGCGGAATTGATTTAATGCCGCAAGTTCAGTAACACCCGGAACTAGATGCTCGACTAAGCTGGACTTGTCATTGGCATCCAACCGATGATCTTTAATTGCTCTTCTTGAGGTAATATTAAACTTGAACGCTTTTGGAGTATTAAATTGCTCATCAATATGAAATACTGTTGCACCCCATTCGACAGAAGTTTGAATGTTGATGTCATTGGTTGCTTTTATCCAGAACTCGCCATGCCTATTGATTACCGGGATGTTATATTTGTTTGCATATTCATGTGCTGATTCTATGGCCATACCATCATCAAATTCTCCATCGGATTTCGTGCCGAACATTTGATAATTTACCGAATTGCTTTCCAAGAGTTCCGCGACCAACCCATTCTTTAAAATTATTGCACCAGGTGATTCTTGACCTTTCTTTGTAATTAGGTAGAGAGCTCCCCCAGCGTCATGCTCGTGATAATAGCCCAATGTTTTAAATATCTCTCCTTCAACGGCCCCCTTTTCTAAGATTAGCTCCTGCGTGCTCGCAATAATCTTGATCGCACGCGCTACTAATCGCTTACCCTTTTCCTCTGCATTTGCGATTCCCTGTATCCCAGCTACAAGAACGCCCGCTCCTAAGCCCTTTAATAGATTTCTTCTAGAATTCATAAGAATTAATGAGGTTGATTTTTGGCAATCTGTGCTTTTAACCAAGCGTATGTCTTATCCACTTGTTCGGGATAAATCTTATGCACTCCTTCTGGGATAATAAAAAGCTTTTTCTCTCCCTTGATCATATTGTATGCGGAATAAAACGATGTGGGTGGAGTAGTGACATCATTGAAGCCCCAAGAGAATTGCATAGGCACCTTTATATTTCTCGCGAAATTGACAACATCGTAATACGGAAGCGTTTCTATCATTTTAGTTCTAGTATCCTCATCCAATGCATCGTTTAGGAAATAGTGGGGCCAACCTCCGGCTCGTCCATGCAGATAGCCGGTATAATCGCTCATCGCAGGGCATAATGCCACAGCATATTTAATTCGCGGCTCTAACGAAGTCGTTATGATCGACAGCGCACCTCCTTGACTAGAGCCCCAAGCAACTACATTTTCCCCATCAAATTGCGGAAGAGAATACACTAGATCCAACGAACGAACACAACCTAGAATCACATTTTTATAGTAAGAGGAATCTCTATTAGTTGTTCCCTTGAATTGGTAATCTTTCAATTCATTTTCTTGAAGATCCTTATAATAGGCTAAGTCTTTATTTACGGGTTTTCCATGGATATAAAGGCTTAAACTAATGTATCCTTGCTCAGCAGTCTTTATGTCTCCATTTAATGGTACCCAGCCAGCTCCAGGAAACCGAATGATTGCAGGGTACTTTCCTGCCTTCTTCGGAATGCATATTACACCATAGAATTTTCTATCGCCTTTATTATTGAATTGATACTCAACCTGAAAAACATCAACTACTTCCGATCCTTGGTTATCCATTGGTGTGAGCTTAGTATTTAAAGCTGTTTTCTTAGAATCAATGATAGCTTTTCCCCAAAAGCTGTTGAAGTCTTCCGGGTTAGCTATTGTTGGCAAAATCTTCTCTGGAGCTATGCCGGCCGTCGCAGTTGCGGTATGTTGTTTCCCATCCTCATCAATGTTTACTGTACAGCGGATAAATCCAGGGGCACTGAAGCTTCCCGCCGGAATGCGCAGTTTTCCGTTGCTGATTTTCAATTTTCCGGATTTCATCGGCTTCATGCGCTCTAAACCATAAGCGTAGGATACTTCAATGGGTTCCTTTTGAGTACCATTGTACTGCACTTCAAATACTACGTCTTCTCCAGTATTGTACATCCAATTTTTATGGTCTAAGCCAATGGTTAAAATCTGCTGTCCCTTACTAAGCGTTGCTCCTGGGTCTTGAACATCGATCCCCATGGTGCTGATCTGCGCAATGTTGGATTCGAGAAAGCCACATTGTAGGCACGCGAGCAGTACGAGGATTTTTGCTAAGCGATTTACTATCATTATTCTTCTATGGTTAGGTTAATTTCTTTGATGAGTTTTTTCTCGCCATTTATCGAGGTGTTCATTGCTTCGAATACCACTTTATAAGTGCCTGCTTTGTCGAAAACATATTGGAAATCGTCGATTCTCGCGTCGGAATAGGCTTTGATTGTAATTGGCTTATCTGGCCCATTATCAACCGATAGCCCTGCTGGATAACCTTTGCTTACAAAGTATTCCTCGGTATATGTTGTGTTTGTATAGGTAATTCCCTCAACAGTTGCATTTGCATTGTTCCACATCACTAGGTTTGTAGAGCGATTATCAGATCGATAAGGATTTTTGTCCTTGCTGACTGCTGCATACAATGGAAAATCATTCAATAACGATGAACTTAATGTTTGTTTTCCATTCTCTGTGGTACTAGTAACTAGTACGGTATTAATCCACATGACCGAACCGGCACTACCTTTTTTTGGATCGAATATATATTTAAATGCAAAATGTAGAGGTTTGCCTTCAACGACCAGGTCTGACACATTTACGATTCCCGAACTAATATAGGCATCCTCTCGTTTTATAATACAACGATCGGTAATATCAGTCCAAGTCGCTGCATTTACGTCAGCCAATGAAGTCCTTTCTCCTTCGAAATCGGAAGAGGCTAGCACTGCAAACTCGCTACCAGTTCTGGTCGGATAATTATACCGGAGATTAAAAGAGAACTCAATTTCGCCAGGCGACACAATGCGACCCGAGATGGAATCGTAATCATTTCCAAACTGTCCCGAATAAAAGTTAATGAGTTTTGGATTGCCTGTTATTGTAAATGGGATTTGCTCTCCAACCTTAAATACACTTTTTGTTGTTGATACAGAGAAATCTTCGACTTCTTCTGCATCCAAAACGTCTTTACAGGAGCTTAAGCAAATCAATATGCTGAAAAGATAAATTAAGTTTTTCATAACGTCTAATTAGTTTACCAACCTGGATTTTGTACCATTGCTTTGTTCATTGTCATCTCTATTGAAGGGATCGGCCATAACAGATGTTTTTCATCTTGAGCATTAACAAACCGTTCCTTTGCATAAAGATTTGCTGCATTTGGATTAACCACGTTCATTCGATCGACCACCGAACGCATTTCAAGAAGGAAAGTTCCCCATCGGATTAAATCAAACTTTCTAAGTTGCTCAAATGCAAACTCGCGCATGCGTTCGTCTCTCAAAGTGGTTTCAAACTCAGAAGCGTCTATTTGCAGACTAATATCATGCTCTGCTACATTTTCCGCTTCAGGTTTGAGCTTTCCGTGCGCTCTTCTTCGAACTTGGTTTAAGTATTCAATCGCCGTTGCAGTTACGGTTTTATTTGAAGCATAGAAGTCTGCTTCCGCATACATAAGGAGTATATCAGAAAAACGTAACAGAGGGAAATTTTGCGGTGTTTGCCCAGTTGCTTTGGGTTTCAATGTTTCAAATTCTCGACGCCATTTTGCGGCCTCACGATTGTATATTGCTCCCTCGGCAGTTGAGGTTAGCATATTTTTATTCCCTTCCGGTCCAGAGTTAACATAGGTAAAATTGGCAATAGTCCAATCGCGACGTTCATCGTCTGGAAGGTATTTGAAGTAGAGTTTTGCAGTAACTTTAACACCACCAAAACCGTTGCCAGTCAATGCATTGCTGGTGATTGGTCCATTCGCAAATCCTACAAACCCTGTCTCCGTATAAGTATCTGTTCTATTTCCCCAAAATTCTACTTCCCAAATACTTTCACCAATATCATATTGGTCTCTCGCATAGTTTTTAAATACTTCTGTAAAATCAGGGTTCAATTTATGTGCTGCAGACACGTCGTCTATCACTTTTGCAGCCCATTCTTTTGCTTCAGCATATTTGGCAACATCCTTTAAAGGTTCACCAGCCATATATAGACAAACCCGAGCCAGCATTCCCCTTACAGCTGATTTGGTGATGCGCCCTCCATGTTTGACACTACTTATATCAGCCACCAAGCTTTCTGCAGCCTTGAAATCTATAAGAACTTGGTCATAAATCTCTTTTGCAGAAGTGCGAGGAATGTCCATATTTTCATTTGAGTCCTTGGTTGCCTGTAGAATTAGAGGAACTCCACCGAACTGTTGCACAAGCATAAAGTAGAAGTGAGCTCGCAAGGCATAAGCTTCTCCCCTTATTCTATTTCTAAAATCTTCATTGATGCTTGTGTTTTTATCAATATTCTCCAAAAGAAAATTAGCACGGAAGATCCCTTCGTAGAGCGTTCTCCAAATTACAGCTACATCATTATGAGAAGCTGAAAAATTAAAGTTTTGGGGGCCTTGAGGTAAATTATTACGTGCATAATAACCTTCATCAGCCTCTAGTCCTAAACGGTAGAGCCATACCGATCCGTATATGCCTGCAAGACGATCATATACGCCTGCAATTCCTGCCGTAAGTTCTTTTTCTGTTTCATAGTAGCCAACTGGAGAAAGGTCATACGGTGTTTTCTCCAGAAACTTTTTACATGATAGCGCACTTGTACAAATCAACGCTGCCAGTATATATTTTATTGATTCTCTCATGATAATCTGGAATTAAAAAGTTGCTTTCAATGTTCCAACAATAGTCCGCGCCATAGGATAAGCTGAATAGTCAAAGCCTGGCATCAATGTCGTATTACGTGTGGAAACTTCAGGGTCCATACCACTATATTTTGTCCATGTGACTAAATTTTGTCCCGCAACACCTATTGCCAGTCCTTTAAGTTTAACGGCTTTGATGTATCTAGCTGGGATGTTATAATCAATCGCTACAGTTTTTAGACGCAGATAAGATCCGTCTTCGAGGACTCTAGAGGAATGCCATCCAATAACTCCCTGCCCGTTAGCTCTGAATATATCTGAATCAGGATTTTCTGGCGACCAACGATTTTCATACGATGCGTATTGATTCAAGTTGGTTCGAACATTCCCGTTTCCTTCATAATGAAGTCTGTTAGCATTGTAGATATCATTTCCGAAAGACCACTGAAAGAATACAGCCAATGACAAACCTTTATAAGTAAATTGGTTATTCAGACCTCCAATATGTATTGGGAGTCCACGTCCGATAATGGTTAAGTCCTTACCGTCGATCGTCAAGTCGCCGTTGATATCTTTATATTTGATATCCCCTGGCGCTACATTGGCATTTCCGTTATTCGGTATATTATTTTTAAGCGTGTATACTCCTTCGGAAGGATTGTTAAAGTCATCGTATTTATAGGTCCCTTCCCACACTAATCCGTAAATCATTCCGACAGGTCGCCCTACTTCAGATATATATAATGGATTCGTGCCATACTGTGAAATGAAGCTTGGGAAACTTAAAATCTTATCCTGATCACCATTAAGAGCAAGGATTTTACTTCGGTTAAAACTAATATTAAAGTCTGTAGTCCATGAAAAGTCTTTTTTATCGATATTTTTCGAACTAATTGTAAACTCTAATCCATCATTCCTTACTGAGCCGACATTCTTCATCGCGAACGAAAACCCTTGACTAGTCGGTATTTGGGTATTCATAAGTAAGTCGTGGGTATTTTTACGATATAAGTCGACAATTAATTCCAATCTACCTTTTAAAAAACTGAGATCCATTCCGACATCGATATTTTCGGTTGTTTCCCACTTAATTTCTTGTGATGGCAAAGCGGTCATAATTGCACCGAGCGTCGGTGATTCATTACCCCATGAATATGCGCCACCAATTGGCAATGATAACATTGGGAAACGCGTGTATTCACCAATCCTATTATTTCCATTCATACCGTAGCTTACGCGTAACTTAGCGGTATTAAGAACCTTTTGCTGCTTAAACCATTCTTCATTAGTCGCATTCCAGGCCAAAGCTCCTGCAGGGAAATAACCCCAACGGTTGGCCGGAGAAAATTTTGATGAACCATCTGCACGCAGGGTTCCTGTAAGGATGTATTTAGACTTATAGCTGTAATCTAAACGCCCGAAGAAAGAGAATAGCGAATAATCGGCCCAAGTTGAGCGAATATCAAGTGGAATTCCTTGTTTTACCCCTGCCATGCCTAATCGTTCATTCGGCAACTGTTGTACTGAGAATCCATATGATTTGACATTCGATGTTTGGATTTCCAATCCAGCTAGCGCATATAATTTGTGATGTTTATTGTATGTTTTTGTGAAGTTTAGCGTGTTGTTCGTAGAAAAGGTGTTACGACCACCCGTATTAACGCTCGCATTTACACCTTTACTATTGAAATAGCTAATCAAAGTTCCTTGAGGGGTTTTTGAATTATAGAAATCGTCGAATTGATATTGATTACTACTGTAAATCAGGGTACTCTTAAATTTCAATTCCGGTAGGATTTGATAATCAATATAGCCGTTTGTTATAAGATCGGTGTAGTATTTCATGTTGTAGGAATTTTCCTGTGTAACAACTGGGTTGAATCGAGCATCGTATTGATTCTCTGCATCAGCATCCATATCTTCTTCTAATAGATTGGATCCAGAACCAGTTACTGGACGATATGCCCAAACACGGCTTAACAGGTGAGAGGTAATTGTGACACCCTCTCCTTCCCGAATGACACCTCCGAAGGTCTTTCTTTTCGTGTAATTTGCCGTAAGGCCAACTTTTAGCTTCTTGCCGATATTCTGATCTATTGCCATCCGACCTTGATATCGCTGATATCCAGTATAAATAATAATACCGTTCTGATCATTCACAGAGCCTGAAATCGAGAACTTAGTTTGCGAATTCCCACCACGAATACCTAAATTATGTATCCTATTTAAAGAGCTTCTAAAGATTTGATCTTGCCAATCGACACCTGCTATCCCGCGATAATCTTCAACTGTTCGATTCATGGAATCTAAATACATCGAATTTGCATTTCCTAAGTGTAATTCTTTTTGATATTTAACAAATTCATAGGGGTCCATCATATCGATAGTTTTTTGAACTTGCTGCACTCCAATTGAATTATTAAATGTAATCACAGGTGCACCGGCACGCCCTTTTTTAGTTTCTATTAATACCACTCCATTGGCTCCTCTTGCACCATAAATACTGGTTGACGAGGCGTCTTTCAATATGCTAATTGAAGCAATGTCATCTGGGTTAATACTTGAACTTGCAAAGTCCTCCATTGGAAATCCATCAACGACATACAATGGGGAATTGTCTTGAGTCAGCGAATTACCTCCTCGTATGACAATATTTAATCCTTCCCCCGGTTGACCATCTGTTCCGGACACTTGAACGCCCGCGACGCGTCCTTGAAGTGCCTGATCGATATTAGGAACAGGAGCCTTTTCAATATCTTTCATTTTTACTTGAGCTACCGCTCCTGTGAGGTCTTGTTTACTAATCTGTTGCCCATATCCCATTACAACCACCTCTTCCATCTTCTCTTCTACTGGTTGCAAGGTAATGTTGTATTGCCTTGCAGCAGAAATGGTGACAGTTTTACGAACATAGCCGATAAAACTTATCTCAAGCACATCCCCGGATTTAGCTTGAATTTGAAATTTCCCCAATTCGGCGGTACTGCTGCTTTTGTTGGTTGATCGCACTTTTACGAGTGCTCCAACTAACGGTCGTTTCGTTGTTTCGTCGATAATTGTCCCGTTGATAGTTCGCTCAGCCTGCGCAAAAAGTAGGAAGGGAAAGAAACTATACAGAATAATAATTAACAACGATTTCGATAAAGAATACTTAGTCGATTTCATAATTTTTCATTGGTTTAACGATTTTGGGAGGTATTTGAGAATCCTCCTTTTGATTGATTGGCATGTCACAATATTCAACTGTGTACGTACACGAATGTAAAGTAAAAAAAATATACTACGGCGATTTCTTCATAATCTGACTTATTTTGGTAATGCGTAAGAATTGGTTAATTGACATGAAGATAAAATTAATCTTTCCTTAACCCAAATATTTTTTCATAAAAATACTGACAGGTAATTTTCTAACTAATAGATAATTCAGAAAATTATACTGTATCATCCGACACAAATCAGGCTCTATTTCAACAATTCCAGAACTTTCTCAATTGGTCTACCAATTATTGCTGTTCCATCTCTCACGACGATTGGGCGTTCGATCAAAATAGGATTTTGTATCATAATATCAATCCATTGCTCATCATCTAATTCCATATCTTCATAATTCTGCTTAAATACTTCTTCATTCTTACGAATGAGATCGATTGGTCTTATACCGAGCATTTTTACAATCCCTTCTAACTCCTCTTTCGAAGGAACTTGATTCAGATATTCCGTCACTACAAACTCCTCTCCTCTTTCTTCTAATAGACTCAACGCAGCGCGGCTTTTACTGCACATTTGATTATGATATATTTTGATCATGTTTAAATGGTATTAGCTAAGTTATGCGAAAATACAAAATTGCAATTCTATCCATCTCATTGAGCATAAACAAACGCCATTAGCGGCTTTAGAACATTATTGAATGAAGAAAGTAATGATAGTAACAGTGAACTTAAAACGTTATATCGCCGGTTGCCATTAATTGGATAAGCAATTTTGCAAATGCCATGTTATAGCGCACTTGTATGGTTTCACTTTCAGCATTCAGGAGGTTTGCTCGGGAAGTATTCAGGTCGTATATGCTTATTTTTCCAGCGTCAAAACTCTTCTGGCTGATATCAAAAGCCAATCGAGTATTATCTAGCGCCTCATTGCTTAAAGCAAGTTGGTTCTCGTAGTTTTTATAATCCAAAAGATAACCTTGCATCTCTTGATTAAATTGCTGCTTTCCAAGCGCTAGTTGTTCCGCATTTTGCTGAATTACAATCTTATTTTTCTGAAGATTATACTTTACACTATTCCGATTATAAATTGGAACATTTAGTGAAAGTGTTACTTGCTGAGAAAAGTTATTTTGAATCTGTTCCATGTAAGGGAGCTTTCCGAACCCCTGAGTCAGATTATTGAAGTAAAAACTCCCGACATTTACACTCAAGTCGATACTCGGATAAAGACTGGAACGAATGATTTTATTTTCAGCAATGACAGATTCATTCAAATACTGATACTTCTTGATTAGCGGATGTTCATTCCAGATCATATTTGAATATAAATCAACCTTTACATCGTTCCGGGAGAGCTCCTCGACAAACGAAATCTTATCATCAATACGGATTTCTTGATCCTCCTGCATGTTCATGGCATACTTAAGTGCCAAAATAGCCTTATCGATTTGTTGATTAGCAGCAGCTTTTTTCTGCACATCGCGACTGTAATTCGCTTTTGCTTCATATAAGACAGATAAGGCAGTAACACCTAAGTCTGTGGATCGTTGTATCTTCTGCAACTGCAAGCTGGAGAAAATAGCGCTAGAATCTATCAATCGAGCCATTTCTTTCTGTAGAAGCACTTGTAAGTAAGCTTGGGCAACCTGCATGCGCGTATTGCGCCTAGCGAGCTCAACATCCTCTTTTGAAGCATTGACCAAGGCTTCAGTTTTGATTACACTGTTCTTAATACGTCCGAAGTTAAGGAGAGAAACAGAACTTGATAGCCCAATGCTATTACTAAAATTGTCGTTCCTAGCATTGTTTCCAAAGATATCTTGTGACTGTCCGAAATTACTAGAGATATTACTGAACGCATTTAAGTTAGGTAGCTTTTCGCGCTTCGCAATCTGAATATCGATTGATTTATTTTCAACATCCAACTTGGATAGGGCCACGTTCCTATTTTGTTGTACAGCATAGTCCATACATTCTTTCAGAGACCACTCTTCCTGCGCAAAAACACGGTTCGCTAACGACAGGATAAATAACGCACAGAAAGCAGCTAATAATTTTTGTTGCATATGCTAATCGTTATTCTGGTACTTTAATACACTTCGCAACTGGTCAAGAATCCTTTGTGCAAGCGTTAGTTCTTCCGTTACGATGTCTGCATTGCCGGTAAGTTCCTGATCAAAGCTCAACTGCTTGTCGTATGAGGTGTTAAGGCCATTCGGCAGTGCCACCTCAACATAGTACTTCCCGTCTTTGTCCGGTGTCAGCGAGAGCGATTGAATACGTCCCGTAACGATGCCAAATTCCTGGTATTTGTAGTTGTCAAGCTTAATTAATACGCGTTGATCTTTCTGTATCTTCCCTTGATTCTGTGCAGCAATCAGCATTTGACCAATAATGATGTCCCGATTCGCAGGTAGAATACTCAGCAAATTTGAGCCAGCCTTGACAAACTGATTTTCTCCCAAAAACTGTAAATAGCTAACTTTCCCGTCGATGGATGCCCGAATAAGAAAGCTTCTCTCCCACTGTGTGATCGATTTTCGAAGTCGCTCTAACATTAAAATACTACCGCTAGCGTAATTCGATTCATCCTTAGTCTTATTAATCTGAACACCCGCTTGTATCTTCCTAAAATTTAGCACACTCTCCTCTAACTGCGCAAGCGATAATTGCGTATTTTTAAAGTTCTTTCGTTGCTCTAGCAATCTTATTTTTTCGTTTTCCAAATCTAAAGCCGAGATCACGCCCTGTTGCTGCAGCTGTTCCGAACGTTGGTAGTTCTTTTCCGTGAGCTCCATTTTAGCCTCTTCGATCGTGTATTGCTGCTTCATGTTGGCAATTCGATTCTCGTAGTCATTAATATTCTTACCTGCTGTTAATCCCTCAGTATCATAAGGTTTCAGCTTGGCAAATAGCAACTCATCCTGTACAGCTTTGGCAAAAGCCGTATAATCTTCCTGTACTTCGCCCAGTCGAAAAGTGGATGTCAATGCGATCGGAAATTGAGCTAGGGAATTTGATTTGACGCTATCTAGCAACTGCTTTAAGCGAAGAATATCCTCGTAGTTCGCATTCGACTGTAATACTAAAATAGGTTCCCCTTTCTTCACCGTTTTCTGATCGGCAACAAATATTTTTTCAATCCTCGAGTTTACTGTTGCTTCAATCTTCTCCGGCGGATTCTGCGAACTGATGACGATCGATCCCTGAATAAACTCAGGGTATTTGATGATACAGGCAAGCGTAAAAAATAAAACAATCACCAAACAGATCACCGTACTTCCCCAACGAATCAGCCAATGCGGTGGATTCTCCAACACATCGTTCACCTGCTCTGAACGAAGATGGATATTATCTAATGTATTTCTATTAGTTTCCAAGTTCCAACTGATTTTTAACTAAACGATAGTATTCTCCTCTTCTAGCAACTAACTCGGCATGGCTACCCTCTTCCACGATTCGGCCACGATCCAACACCACAATCTTATCTGCATTTTTCACGGTAGATAAGCGGTGAGCTATGATCACCGCTGTTTTACCTTTCAAAAAGTGGTTCAAGTTGTCTGTAATAATCTTTTCAGTATTCGCATCCAAAGCACTCGTAGCCTCATCAAAAAACACAAACTTAGGTTCTTTATATACCGCCCTTGCGATGAGCATCCTTTGTGTTTGTCCGCCACTAAGGCCTAAGCCTTCATACCCTATTTTTGTATTATAGCTTAAAGGCAAGCTTTCGATAAATTCTTTAATATTCGCCACTTCCACTGCTTGACCCAATTTCATTTTATCTACACTATCATCCCCTAAAGCAATATTATGAGCAATACTTTCATTAAAGATGTATCCATCTTGCATAACAATGCCACAGTTCGCCCTCCAAGTATGAACAGAAATATTCTTCAACTCCGTAGGGCCAATTTTTACGGTTCCCTGATCAGCATCGTAAAACTTCGCCAATATCTTCATCAAGGTCGTTTTGCCACTTCCGCTCGCACCTACAATTGCAGTTGTCTTTTCGAAAGGAATGGTTAAGTTGAGCCCTTCGAATACCGATGTTTTTGAGCCGGTATAACGGAAAGAGACATTATTAAGTTGAATATCGCCTTCCGGTAGGTCTGTAAGTTTTGCTTGATCAAGCTGTTCTTCATCGTCTTTCTCATGAATCTCATTCAGACGTTCCAAAGCAATTTTCGCATCTTGAAATTGACGAATAAAGCTAACGAGCTGAATCAAGGGCGTATTTAATTGCCCGATAATGTACTGCACGGACAACATCATCCCCAAAGTCAATTTCCCTTCAACAACCAAACTAGCAGCAATAAAGCTGATCAATACATCTTTAAGTTGACTAATGATATTACCGCCGATCGTTTGCACTTGCTCTAATTTCAAAGCCTTGATCTTAATGCGGAACACTTTGATCTGAGTGCCCTCCCATTGCCAGCGTTTGTAGTTCTCGGCATTGTTCATCTTGATCTCCTGCATACCATTGATCAGTTCCATTACCTGGCCCTGTTCTTCCGATAGCTGGGAAAACTGCTTATAGTCCAATTCTCGACGCTTCTTTAAGAAAAAGGTTATCCATAACACATAGGCAATAGCACCGAAAAAGAAAACGAGGAAAAGCTTATAATTATAGATCAACAGCACCATCCCGAAAATGATGAAATTGATAAGCGAGAACAGCGTTTGCAATGAGCTATTGGTCAACAATTGCTCGATTCTGGAATGGTCTCCAATTCGCTGCATAATATCAGCTGTTACGCGTGTATCGAAGAACTTAATAGGCAATCGCATCAGCTTGATAAAGAAGTCCGATACAATGGAAATGTTAATTCTTGAGGATAAGTGCAGCAGTATCCACGCCCGAATCATCTCAATGCTCATCTGCCCCAAATACAACATAATTTGTGCAAATAGCACTAAATAAATGAAATTGAGATCCTGATTTTGGATACCGATATCAACGATACTTTGCGTCAGAAACGGGAGTACTAAGGCGAGCAAGCTTCCACCGATAAGTCCGATTGCTAGCTGAACAATATATTTCCTATATTTTGAGAGATAGTGTTTAAGGTATTTATAGATAGAAAATTTCTTATCCGTGTTCTCTTCCACTTCATCAAAACGCGGCGTAGTCTCCAGCACCAAAACGATGCCTTCTTCGGTCGTTTCATTGGCGCCTTTCCCAATCCAAGCTTCCAGAAACTCTTCTTTCCTGTAGGTTATCAATCCATAGCTGGGATCGGAAATATAAATTTTATAATCATTAGCAGATTTCTCGACTTTATAAACGACCACAAAGTGCTGCTTTCTCCAAAAAACAACACAAGGCATCGGCACATCTTCAAAAAGCGTATTAAAGTCGATCTTTACCGCTAGTGTTTTGAATCCGATCGCTTCCGCGGCGCGGCTAAGTCCCATAAGACTGGACCCCTCTCGTGTTGTTTCTGAAAGATCGCGCAACATCTGTAGAGAAAGCGACTTCCCGTAATGTTTGCTGATAATTCGCAAACATGTCGGTCCACAGTCCTTGGCATCGGGTTGTTTATAAAACGGAAACTTTGCCATCCTACGCTTTATCGATTAAATCTTCCATTTGATAGAAAGAGATGGCGTCTTGTTTCAACGGATTCTGCGACCAATCTTCCCATGAATTATTGTAGGGGTCATAACCACATTTCAATGGTTTTGATCTATCGCGTCCATCCTTGTCGACATGCGTTCGTTCTGTGAAAGCTCTACAATCCGTGCAGACATGACGGAATTCGCAATCTTTGCAGACCTCAATACTGTCTTTATTGATGAACCAATCCTTCCTAAAGCCGGGATCTGCAAGGATGTCTGCTAAAGACGTATCTAAGAAATGACCATAGTTTTCTTTCATCGATGGGCAGTTCTTTATGAAGCCATCCTTGTCTATTGACAATTTCCTATTTAGACAAGTATTGTGAAGTTGGCTTTCGGAAAACAACTCTATGCTCGTGCTGAAATAAGAAGGTTGAATAACCCCACATTGCAGGTTTGAGTTCAGACTACTTTGACTGTAGACAATTGACGCGGAATCTCTGAACAACTTAACTTGCTTTGTTTTCGGTGCTCCATGAAGTACAACCGTATTGAGCCTGTAATCTGTCTCCATTAAATCTTTTATCCGCTTTTCTGAATATTCCTTGGACCAAGCGGTAATCAATTTGATAGACAAGATCTTGCTATATTTAAATAAGGAAAGTAGCTGAACTGTTTCGGAAAAAGGAATCGGCTCGTAGCTTCTTAATTCAACCGCCGATAAGTTCAGCGAAAGTAAATCCTGAATAAAAGCGACATCATAACTCGTTCCTGGCTTAAACTCGAGAATAACATTGGTAATTTCAGAGAAAGCATCCCACTCTAACGACAAAGGTACCAGCTCTTTGATAATGTTGTCATCCAGAAGACCCATGTCCATTTTCAACACAAAATTGATATAGGACTGTATTGTCCCCTTGTTTTCAACTCCAAAAGTCTCTATTGCTTCTTCCACCGAATGGTCTGCTAGAAATACCAGCACTTCAGCCATGTCGTTTGGAATTTGATAGTATTTTCTAAGCTGTAAATCGCAAAGCAGCGACATGCTAGCCCCTTTGACAAGCTTACAATTTGCGAAGATATTCAGATAGCGCATAACTAAAGTTTTGAAACCGGTTTGTAATAACTAATCACCCTATAGCCTTTGGAATTGATATCTTTGGCTTCTTCTAATTTATAGGGCGTCTTGTCCGAATCCATTTGATCCCTCTCCAGAAAATAGATTGAAAGAGGAAGACCCTCCATCTTTTTGAGTTTTTTGATAAACCTATGCTTCATTGGAAATCTTCTCTTTAAATATTAATGCCATTTCTCGTTCTAAAAAGTAATTACAAGGATGAGAAACCATACCAAATTGACCTTCTGGATTAATCTCTAAGAAAACGTAATCGCCTTCCGGCGTAAGAATAAGGTCGATCGAGCCTGTATTGAATCCTAAGCCTTTCATCAGGGCATCCAGCTTGCGCTCTAACCCTTGCGGTAATTTATAAGGAACTGTTCTATTTGGGCGTTGATGATCGTAGTTACGGAAATCGGTTTTGGTGTTTTTATTATTTTGCGAATAGATTGCCATCGAATAGAATCGACCATAAAGGTAGAATGCCCTGATCTCCATCTTCTTTTCAATCGCTTGCTGTACTAAAGATGGAAAGAATTGCTGAGGAACATATTTCAACGTCTTCTCATCGATAACCTTCGACAACATATTGAAGTGCATATCCCCCTCATCTTGTAAGAAAATCACTTCGCTGAGTGGTTTAAGAATAAGCTTCTTGTAGGTAGCAAGAAACCCCACGAGAGCAGTCTTGCTGGTCATCACCTCCGTCTTTGGAATCAGAATACCCTGTTCTTCAGCAGCCTGCAATACATGTAGCTTATTAATCCTATTGAATACAAAGGGATTGTTCACCCATTTATTCAGGTCGATCTTCTCAAGAATATAGAAGAATAAGGCTCTAAATTCCGTGTTTAGGAAGTCACGAAGCGTTCTATCGTTCTCAAAATGCTCTTCTCTGAAACTATATCCGACATTCGGGAACTTATGAATACGTCGTCTATACCATACCACGGCATAGTCATCATTTTGCGGCAATTCGGATAAACTGTTTATCATAAACAGATCCTCTCCATTTAAGCGTTTATACGGAGTAGCATAATACCCTAACCACTTACAGAGGTAGTCTGTAGAGGTCTCAAAACTAGCCTGGCTTAAGATTAATACTTTGCTCATTCTTCCTTCATTAGTATGATCACCTTCAGCTCTTTCTGCAGGAATCGCTTTACTGTGTGAAAATAGAATAATAGCAATTCAAAAAAACCGGGGTTAAATAAGCTGCTAACCATCAATCAATATTCGTAGGCTTTGAAAGTATATTCGTAAAGCGGGTTGTAGTATTTAGTAGTTAGTATTTAGTAGTTAGACCTATGACGGCTTGGATATACTTTTTGAGATTTGTTTAAAGCTTCTTGATATTATACCAAAACGAAAACCCATGCATACCCATATCAAAGCCCTTTCCGAGCGGTTTTGAAAGGGTTCATAAAGGGCTTATCATTGGGTTTGAAAGGGCTTTAAGCCGAGGAAGTCTATATTGATTTGTATTGAGGTATTGGTGGACTGAACGATTAAGGTAAACTTGTTTTGAACCAGGAAAGGAAGGATTCAAGGATTGTCAGGATCATGTTGAAAGAAAAAAAGTTTTTCTGAACCAGGAAAGGAAGGATGCAAGGATGGGCAGGATCTTTTTGAAAATAAAAAGGTTTTCTGAACCAGGAAAGGAAGGATGCAAGGATGGGCAGGATCATGTTGAAAGAAATAAGGGGTTTCTGAACCAGGAAGGAAGGATGCAAGGATGGGCAGGATCATGTTGAAAGAAATAAGGGGTTTCTGAACCTTTGGTTTAAACAGAGAGTAATTGATGAATAAATACTTAATAGAAGATATAAGGTATTACCTAACGGAAGCGTTAGGATGAATAAGGCAGGTTGAACATTATTTTGAAGTAGTCGTTAAGGACTTTTCCTGGTATCTGTGCCTACCTTATTCATTGCCTAAGGCCAAACTAGAATAGTTTTATTATCAAAGGTACTTCAAAGGTACTAGGTAACGGGCAATTTTTCAATCATTTACATTAAAAAGTTTAGATCATGAAAAAAGATCGTATTACCTTAGGTGTCGACGTTTCTAAGAAGACATTGGACATCTGCCATTGGGGCACACATGATTTCATTAAGATCGAGAACAACAGTTCGGGATTTAAGCAATTGGCAAAGTGGATGCGAGGGAAAGGTTTTGTATCAAGCCAAGTCTTCTTTATCATGGAATATACTGGTGGATATGAATATAGATTCCTGCAGTATTGCGAGTCAAAAGGTCTTTCGTATACACGCAAATCTGGTCTAGAGATCAAGAAGTCGATGGGCATGGTCCGTGGCAAGAGCGATAAGCAAGACTCCTTTAGGATTGCCCAGTATGGGGAAGAAAAGGCTTATATGCTCGAACCAAGCGGTAAATTGAATTCTACAATATTTGATCTTAAGCAGCTGATCTCCTTTCGTAAACGTCTAGTGAGAGAGATGGCCGGTTACAAAGCGAGCAGCTCTGAGCGCAAGGCGATGTACGGGAAAGACGCAGGGAAGGTGATCCTGAAGGTCAGTAAAACAATGATAGATGTTTATAAGAAAGAGATCTACAGAGTAGAACGAGAAATCTTACAGCTCATCGAAAGCGATGAATCGCTCAACAGGAACTATCAGATCCTCAAAAGCGTCAAAGGGATAGGCCCGGTCAATGCCTGGATGACGATCGTTTATACGGAGAATTTCAAGGCTTTTACCGATCCCCGAAAATACGCTGTCTATGCCGGTGTGATACCATTTGAGCACACTTCTGGGACCAGTATTCGCGGTCGAAAGCGAGTCTCGCATATGGCCAACAAGGCCATAAAGCAGGAGTTGAACCAAGCGGCAAAGATTGCCATTACACATGACAAGACGCTCCGAGAATATGCGCAACGGAACCTCACAACCAAAGCTTACCCGTTGGTCTTGAACAATGTGAAATTCAAGCTGATTTTGATCATGTTTTCCTTGATCGGACGACAGGAGATGTATCGGGAAGATTATCATTATGCAGCGTGATAGAAAAAATATTAAAGAAAATTTGCATATGTCAAAAACCTAGAATACCAGGAAAGGAAGGATGCAAAGATTTACAGGATCATGTTGAAAGAAAAAATGGTTTTCAGAACCAGGAAAGGAAGGATGCAAAGATTTACAGGATCCTGCTAATCCTAAAATCCTTCCTTTCCTGGTTCAAGACAAACTATCCTTCAAAGACAAAACATCCTGCTAATCCTAAAATCCTTCCTTTCCTGGTTCAAAACAATACCCTTTTAAATAAACTGTACACGATCCTGCTAATCCTAAAATCCTTCCTTTCCTGGTTCAAGACAAACTATCCTTCAAAGACAAAATATCCTTCAAAGACAAAACATCCTGTAAAACCTTAAATCCCTCCTTTCATGCTGCAGACACAATTCTTGATCTAGCAAAAAAATAAAGGAGCTGCCCTCGATGGACAGCTCCTTTAAATTAGCTGATTACAAATACTTAATTGTTATCAGGAGCATGGTCACAAGTGTAGTGCTCTACTAAGCGACCTTTTGTCGGTCTGTGCTCTGTTGTTGGAACTGATCCTCCGTCTACTACATCTACTGAGAAGTCAACGAAGATGCCTGCGCCACCTTTAACTTGCTCAGTATTTGCAAGTTTGTTTGCGTTTAGTTTTTCTAACTTTTTCATAAGGTATTAATTTATAAGTGTATGTATTTAGTTTATTCGTTTTAATTACGGTCTTGTGCAACCATCGTCAATGTGGTCTGCAACTGTAGTGTCTCCAAATAGTTCGTTTGAACTACTCATTGTCGGAAGAACCCCATTGTCGATGCCATTTGTTAAACCGCGTCCGCCAAGAATGCCACCTTTAACTTGGTTTGTATTAACCAATTTGTTTTGTTTCAATTTCTCTAATTTTTTCATGGTTTTATTAGTATTAATGTGTGTGTGTGTGTGTACTTCTGTTATAAATCGATATAGTCTCTCCAGTTATCTGCCACTACATAGCCCGTGCTTTTATTGCAGGTCGGATCAACGCCGCCAGTGACAATACCTGTATCATTACTAAAGCTTGATTGGAGTCCGATCGAGCCACCTTTAATATTCGCTGTCGCTAATATTTCTTTGGTTTCAATTTTCTCTAATTTTTTCATCTCTGACTTGTTTGTTGATTTAAATATCAAGGAATATTTTTAAGTTTTTTGATAGAATGAAGATTGATATAGGTATCAATCAATAAGCGTCAAGTATTAGAGAATATTCGAAGTGGCGACGATTGGCAAGCTATAGAAAGGACTCGTCTAAAATCAAAAAACGCACTGAAAAGTGCGTTTAAACAACTAAAAATTAAAATCAAGAGTTAGGTAAGTCTTTCAATAAACTGCATGATCGCTTCTCGTTTTCTATTAGAGACAGGGATTTTTTTTCCATCTCTCATTTCCAATTGTCCGTCTTTATAGTATTTATGAATAAAGTGCGAATTGATTAGATAGGATTGATGACAACGGATAAATTGTTCTGGTGGCAACATCGCTTCAAAATGCTTTATTACCTTAGACACCATCAAGTTTACACCATCTTTGAGGTTGAAGGTGGTATAGCCCTTATCGCTATAACAATACAGAATGTCTTCCACATTCACGATCTGCGTAAATTCAAAGGTCCGTAGGGCAATCTTTTTGGGTATAGACGGATGCTTCAGATGATTTTCAGCAATCTTAAGCTGTAGCTGATTGAATTTAAATTCCGATGTTTTTTTATAGCACTGCTCGATCTTCTCGACAAGGAGATTTGGGTCTATCGGCTTTGTTAGGTAGCCTATAGCGCCGAGGTTCAAGGCCTCCATCGCATATTGATTGAATGCTGTGATGAAGATAATATGTGTGTCTAGATTTAGATTTGCGAGCAATTCCAAACTGATTCCATCTTTCAGTTGAATATCCGAGAGAATAAGGTCGGGTAATTCCCGAGGGATTTCTATTTGCGCCTTTTTAATAGAAGCTGCGGATCCCACTACAGCGACATATGGAATTTCGTCAAGAATAGTACGGATGTAGCGAAGTATGTTTTCCTCATCTTCAAGTATATAGATCTTCAGCATAATTTAATCAAAAAATAAAGTTAGTGGTATGTATATTTCGACTTTATACCCTGAGCCATCGGCTCTAAAATTTGGGAAAGTCTTTAGTCCTGCGGTCTTAGTATCGTTTCCATAAAGCAATTCTATGCGTTCCTGCGTAATTACATGGGAAAGAGATTCTTTTTCAAAACTTTTGACAGATTCTTCCGTCGCCCCTTTTCCGTTGTCGGTAATCTCGATATGTAAGGTTGCTTCATTCTGATAGAACTTTACCTGTAAACATCCCTTGCGATCGAGATTCATTAACCCATGTTCAATTGCATTTTCAACAAATGGCTGAATTAGCATCGGTGGAATAAGGATATTGTCAAGATCTAAATCAACCGATTCTACTTTGAAATCGAAGGAATGACTAAAGCGCATCTGCTGCAGATTGACGTAGTTCTGTAAACTTCTGATTTCCTTTTCTAAAGGGATAAAGTCCTTTCTATTCAGCTCGAGCATATCTCTGATTACTCTCGTCAATGTGATCAAATATTGATTGGCTTCCTGCTTTTGATTGGTACTGATGAGCCCTTGTAGGTTGGCGATGGAGTTATATATAAAATGAGGATTTAATTGATTCTGTCTATTCTTTTGCTCTAAAAGAAGCTGTTTATTTTCTAACAGCAATTTATCATGCTGTGCTTTAAAGAGCTTCTGTTTGTAAGAATTGAACAAAAAGAAGCCTAACAAGGCGAGCAAGGCGATTGATATACTGAAGGTCCAGCGCTGCTGTAGAATTAATTTATCGCTCAATTCATTGTTGGTTTGAAGCGATTGTATGGCTTCGTCTTTCTTTTCCGCATCATAACGGGCAGTCAGTTCCGCAATTTCAGTCTTCTGAATAATTTCGTTGGCTTCTTTGTAAGCCTGATTTTCTTTTTTGCTGTATTCGAATGCTCGCTTAAAATCACCTTTCATAGCGTATGATTCACTATATACTATAGTAAGTCCCTGCCAGATCCTTAGTATCATTTTTCTGAATCGAATCCAGTTTAACACCTTGGTTCAAATAAAAAATTGCTGAGTCAGGCTGACTATTGGCGAGAAATAATTCTGCGAAGTTAAGATAACGCTTTAAAGCATTATATCTTTTTGTCTCATTCGCAAATTGAAAATACACCCTTGCCTTTTCGACAGCCTCTTTCGTCCTTCCCGTTCGCTTCAGCCATTGCGCTTCGAAATCGTAAGATCGCATCAGCGCAAGCGTGTCGTTTAATGCAATCGCCAAGGATTGGCAGCTATCTAAAAACTCTTTCGTTTTTATCTTGTCTTTGAAATTTAGCGAAAGCATGAAACGTATATCGTAATACATTTGCCTAAATCTAGGATGGTCGGCATAAAGATAATTACGCTTCATCCACTCGACATGTGTCAACGAATTCTCGGTATCGCGATTCGAATAATAGGACATCGCTAAAAGATTATCTAGCTCATATAGATAGATGGAATTGAGCTTTTCTGCTTCTGCACGGACTTCGATCAACTGTTTTAATACGGCTGAAGGATTAATGTCTCGATCGTTGGATTTACTTTTTAATAATATTATTTGTTTAAGAACCCATTCCTCGGGTTTCGATTTAGGTATGTCAATGGCGTCCACGATATTGACGAGCGTATCATTTTTGAAACCATAATTCAATTTCCCTACTTTTGTCGTCCAATAATATATGTTTTTTCTAAAACCATCTGTTCGCTCATAGGCTTTCAACAAAGTGTCCGCGTCAGCATCTCTAGGTTCGGAGGCAAGCGTAAAATATTTTAAAAATTCACGCTTGGCGATGCTATCCAATCGCTGTTGCTCGCTTGAAGATAAGCTGCTGCTTTGATCTGTTTGACAACTGAAGACCATTAGAAGAATGCTCAAGGAGAGAGCAATCCATAGGATGTTTGAGCGTAAGAGAAAGTTGCGAACAATCAGATTTTGGTTCATAAACATAAAAATGATTTATTAAAACATACTAATTGGAGTTAATTCGATATTCGTCAGTCCTTGGTCCATATTCGACAATGCAGCAGCCATATTTCATAGAATATGTTACTCAGGTATCCTAATTATAAAGAATGCGATAGCTTCAAGAAGAGCTAGATAGAGGTTTGCCCCGTTAGTGTGTTCTCAAATATATTGAAAATATATAAATCTAGTTTGATAGAAATTTCGTTGCAAGTACCCACCAAGCGCATTGAATAATCGAGAACCGCGATATTTTAATTAACTTTGCAGCTACACATTCATTAAAAAAATCAACAGTGTCTTTAGATAAATTAAAACTTAGCAAGCGTCTTTATTCGAACATGAACGAATTAGGTTATTTTACTGCGAAGGAATTCCAGTTAAAAACCCTTTCCAGAATTGTTGGAGGTCATAGTCTAATTGGTATTGCTCCTGAAGGCGCCGGCAAAACGACAACGTATATTTTAGGAGTGTTGATGCGTTTAAAATACACTGATGATGAGGCTCCTAAAGTTTTAGTTTTAGCGCCAAATGAGGAGCGGATCGAAGAAATTGTTGAAGCATTTTATGCCATTAGCAAAAATAAGAACTTGGCTATAATGGGCTTAAAGTCTTCGGGAAGTATGGAAGAGGAAATCGAAGATCTTGTTCGTGGTGTGGATATCGTTGTTGCTACTCCTACTCGCGCGCGCGCGGTTTATCTGAAATTAGGATTGAACCTGAATCGTATACAAACGTTTATTGTGGATGATGCGGAAGAAATTGTAAAACAAGGCATGTCGAATACCGTGCGAGAACTTGCTCAAAGCTGTGGAAAGGTGCAGTACCTAGCATTTAGCACCGTGGAGCATGAAAAGCTTCACGCGATGATCGATGTTTTCATGCCATTTGCTACATTGATTGAAGTTGAAGATTTGGGCGATCATACGCATGATACGCATGAGCTTTTGCTGTATCAAGTTCCTAACTTTACGACGAAGATCAATTTGTTGAATGATTTGATGCGCGACGAAGAGGTTTTTGATAAGGTGATTGTGTTTGTTAATACTGTACATACAGCTCGCAAATTACTCGAAAGACTTCACGTCAAGAAAGGCGTTGCAGCATTATATCAGGGTGTCAATCCACAAGATTATAATATTGATGATGTCAACATCTTTAAACAGTTGCCGGAATGCCGAATACTTCTTGTTGCAAATGAAAACACTTCGGATGTTGATTTGAGCGGCATCCCTTTTATTTTCCATTTCGAAATTCCTGAGGAGATTGAACGCTTTGTGAAACACGTTTTAAAATCTTCTAATGAGGATGCTATCGCAATCAGCTTTGCTACAGACATCGAATTGCCGGAAGTAAAGAAGATTGAACAATCATTGGGTAAGAAAATTCCTGTAGAACCCTTGCCGAAAGATCTGTTGATCTACACCCCTTCTGATGCCCCAAAAGAGAAGCCGGTTATTGACGAAAGTCAGGGCGGTGCTTTCCATAAAAAGAAGGAAAGTAATAGCAAAACCTACAATTATGGAGGTGGCGCCAAGGCGAAAATGACAATGAAGAATAAAAGAAAATAGTCTTAGATAAGGAAAGGGGGAATTGTTGATTCTCCCTTTTTTTATTTAATGCTGTGTTGGAATACCTTCATTATTCCTTGAGAGGTAAATATTCCAACAAATTCTTACATTTGATGCGCTTTAGCATTTTTGATAAAAAGAGTTTGCTGAAGCTAAAGTAACTATACCAAACTAATCCATTTTAACCATGAATTTTAATAAATCAATTTGGTTTATCTCAGCGGCTTGTGCTGCCCTAATCGCACAATCTTGTAACTATGCAAAGTCTAACCAACAAGTTGTGGTATCTAGCGACTGCGGTATGACCTGGAAGAAAATTGAGGCGGGAGATGCTGTCCCGAAAGCCGGTCTGAATATGTGCTACATGAAGGTCGTTATTCCTAATTTTCCAATGCAGGGTGAAGCTCGCTTTATCTCCAATTTAAAAGATAAGGTAAGGGCGAATATTCATATTGATTATGATTATTCGATTACCGATGCGTTGTCGTTTATTAAGCAAGCTAAATTCTTAGGGAAAGCGAATGTGGATGCGGATAATGAAGATGCGTTGGGTAAATCCTTCGAAATGGCAGAGAATATGGTGATCGATAAACGGATAAAGGATGTAGCAAAACGGATATTCGTAAATGAGGATATCGTGGAATTGGACCAATCGGATATCGAGAATCATTTGCTTGAGGAAAGTAATAGAGAACTGGAAAAGCTTGGTGTAAAGTTGAATTTTATCACGCTAGCTTTTGATCTGGATGAGCAAACAAGACAGGCTATCGATGTGTCAACGGCAATGAAGATCTATGAGAGCAAAGGTCTTCAGGATGTTGGGAAAGCCGTGATGATCGAGCGCGCTGGTGCTACGAAGATTAGTGTTAAGAATCAATTGCCGACTTTGCAGAGTGGAGAGTAAGGAAGGAGGCGTTAGGGAAAAAAGAAAGCAGTGGAGTCTTGTCTGGACTCCACTGCTTTCTTTTTTTGGGGGGTGCTATTTTATTGAGATATCTGCCCCCATGACTGTTTTGTTATTTCTTGAAAGGTTATTCTGGTCGAGAATTAAATAATCGGGTTTTATGGCTGGTAAATTAATTCCGAGTATCTGTAGTTGCAATGCTGTCATACCATCGGTAGTTGCGGGCGAAGAACCTTTTAAAGGGATTGTCTCACCGTAGCCACCATTTTTTCCGAACGTACTGAAAGCTGTTGTTGGATCGAAGGCTTTTGTGCTTACTTTTCCGTCATAATCATATACTTGAGTCGACAATATAGAAGATTTAATACTATATGATGCAAATGTTTGTCCCCCAAGCTCTAAACTACCCGTGCCTATATTTCCAGAAATGATGGAATTATATATGAACAAACTATTGTTACCAGCGGAAGCATTTTGAACGGCAAAACCACCAACTGCAGCATTATTCATTCCTCCTTGATTTCCCGATACTGTCGAATTGATTAAGTTCATCTGTGTACCTCCATACAACGCGATGCCGCCTCCAAAACCGTTTCCACCGGCCTTGTTTCCATAGATTGTTGAATTGATCACATAGAACAATGATTTTTCACGTGCATAAATACCGCCCCCAACAGCGTTGGATCCTAAAGCACCAGCAACATTGTTTGCTATGGTGACGTTGTAAAGAATATTCACGCTTTCGACTGAAGAGTTGAGACTATACAATCCTGCTCCAACTCCCCCTGTCCTATTACCAAGAATCTCTGAATCAATCAGCTGTAATTTCGAACCGTCATTCCAAATACCCCCTCCGTTAGAAGCCGCAATTGTCGAGTAGTTATTTGTTATACTCACGTTCTTCATAAGAACGTCAGCCGCAGCTGTGATATAGATCCCTGGATTGTGATTAAATGAACTATTATCGGTAACTTTCATATTCTTCATCTCGACGACAGACCCTGCAATTAGGATACCCGCTCCGTGCTGACGACTTATATTTATACCATTTACTGCAACTGAGCCTGTACCACCAGCTTTACCTTTAGTAATCGTAAATCCGTCTAATTCTACTTTATGACCGTTACTTTTTGGAGCGACAATTGTTAGTACATGGGTCGCGCGGTCGTCGCCGTTCAATTCAGTTTTGTTGTTGGCATTAGCAGCTGCACCTGTAGTAGCCTGAGCGGGATAACCACCAATTAGTTTCACATTCTGTGCGATTTCGAATGTGATATCCCCCGCTTGTGAGGCACCTGATAAATTAACCGCAGGTTTATAAACACCTGCTGCTACATGAATAACATCACCATTCTGCGCATCTTTTAGGGCCATATCTAGAGTTGTCGCCTTCTCCCATGACAAACCATCAGAATTTGAACTTGCACTTGATTTCACGTAAAAATGCTTTACTTCAGTCGATACCTCTCCAGCCTTTTGAACAATCGTTAAGCTAGTTTTTACGTCATCAGTGATATAAGCTTCAACCATGCCAGTACGTTCGCTGAGTTCTCGGTTTCTTGCCACTATAATTTGTACTGTACCGGATTCCAAACTGTTCGCTTTAATAAAACTAATCCAACTGCTGGCCGTTTTTAATCTAAATGGTAGATTCGACTGGACTGCTATTTCGATTGTATCGAGTTGACTTGAAACCTCTAAATTGTTCTTTTCGAAAGAAATAGTCCCATTTTCTGGGGCAAAACTTTTAAGATCAAGCTTTTGACAAGAGGTCAAGCAAATTAGTAACACGATTAACAACTGCGTTAATTTATAGACTTTCATTGACTTATTTTTTGATAATTAATATACCATTGGCGACAGCGCGCTCCATTCCACCGTTATCCGATGGCCAATTTCTAATTTCAAATCTATCATCCGTAAAGTTTGGAGTGTTACGGACGAAAAATGTGCTTGAGCCACCGCCATCCAAGTTTATGGCGTCGTAAGCACCCATGGCCTTTAAACATTTACCAAGTTCATCATAAGCCATTCCGTTTGAATAATGGAAGCGGCGTCCGTCAACAACCAAAATATAAACTTTGCTGCCATCTTGAGAAACACCAATAGCAGTACGAGGCTCTAATGTTGCGTTTGTCTGTGTTGCTAGTATCCCATTATTGATAAGAGTTACCCTTCCCCCAACTGCTTCCTGAATTTCTCCTTTCACATTCTCATAGTCGTCTTGATCACCTACAAAGGCCTTGCCGTCTTTAAGGATAGCAAAAAACGTATTAATTCCATCCGTGACGCTAGTTTTAATTGCTATTCCCTCCTTATATAAAATTCCCTGAGGCGTCCCATTCGAAGTATTAAAGAAATCAGCGTTGATCCCCGCCCAAACTTCGTGTCCTTCAGAATCTTCAAAAGTTGCCTGCTTTGTCATTTGTTGCATGCCGTACTGCGGAGAGTTGTTCGGCGTAGATACCTCCATTCCAATATTTGGCTTAGTCAAGTCTACTTCAAATGTGAATATTGTTTTTGCTAGGCCGGTATGCGATATATAGGATATCTCAGATGCTGTAATTCCTTCTTGAACCGTGTAAGACGTATCCTTCTTAATATGTACAAAAAGATTTGTTCCGCTAACTAACTTCTTCGCAACATCCGTCGTAGGATTCAAGCTGAACTGATCCTCGACCTTGATAAATTCGTCTTTATTGCTGCATGCACCTAATAAGGGTACAATAAGTAGCGATAAATATATTGATTTTAACTTATTCATGATTTGATAATTAGTATCCAGGATTTGGTGTTAAATTAGTGTTTCTTTGTAATTCGCTTCCCGGTATTGGTAGTAAAGTTTGATAGTTTAAGATGCCCAGAGTGCTTACAGCTTTACCTGTCCGCACCAGATCGTAGAAACGAAAGTTCTCCCCTAGCAGTTCCATTTGCCGTTCTTTCAATACAGCATCTAAAAAATCTGCTTCTGATGATGGGTTAATGCTTGGCAGCCCTCTGTAGTTTCTAAGTTGGTTTAGACGAGTTAATCCATTTTGAAGCCCCTGCGCTTCTGCAGAAATCAAATACATCTCTGCAATTCTCGAAATAATAACTGGATCACGACCAGTTTGTCCACTTGGATATTTGTTAACACATTCAGTACCCGCTATATTTATTATTGTCATTGTACGACGTTTATCTGAAGTGGCAAATAAATTCACCGTTTTTTCCGTGATTCGATAATTACCTTGTCCTTTGTTAGGATGGGCGTATGAATAAAACAAATCAGAAATATTAATGGAAGACTCTTCCGAGAGATTCTCAAAGGCGAAGATAATTTCATTATTCGCTTGCTTTCGGAATATCTTCTCAAAACTATCCAAAGCGTACTTTCCAGAGGTTATTAATTTCTCAGCAGCTTGTGCAGCCTCTGCCTTTTTGCCCTGCGCCAAATATACACGGGCTTGCAATGCGGTAATAGCATCTGCAGAAACATAATAATACGAGTCGGCAACGCTGAGTAGATTTGAAGATTCTTTCAAATTTTGCTCTATAAACGCCCAAACATCAGCCTGTGCAGTACGAAACGGCTTGTCAAGCGTATTTTCATATAGTAGAGGTACATCTCCCCAACGCGTTACTAGATTGTAATAATTTAATGCTCGGAAGTAATATGCTTCGCCCAAAGTTTTATTCCTTACGGCGCTTGCTTCTTGCTTATTACAAATGTCAATAACATTATTCACTTGATAAAGCGAACTGTAATATCCGTTCCAGCCACGTGAGATTACAGAGTTTAACGGCGATAAAGTGCTAGTAATTAAGTTTAAAGGTGACGCGTTTGCCCCGGTTTGCAGGTCGCCACCTAACAAATCAAAAAGAATAAAATTATGTACACCGGGATCATTCTGCATGTTGTTATACATACCAATACGCAGCGCCGGTATATCACTTTCTTTCACAGCATCAGGCGACATCGCCGAATGTGAATATAAATCAAGCTGATTTCCACAAGAGCTTGCAAACATCAACAGCGTCGAAAGGGCTATATATTTAAATTTTAAAGATTTCATAAACTTATAAATTAACATTTAAACCAAAACTGAATGTTCGAGGTTGGGGCACGCCGAATAAATCAACGCCATAATATCTTGGATCCAAATTATTATTGACCTCTGGGTCCCATCCTGAATAGCGAGTAAGTAAAAATAGATTGTCTGCAGTAGCAAAAACGCGTAGACCTTTTAACTTCATCTGTTCCACAAGTGATTTATCAAAATTGTAACCTAAGGTCAGAGCACGAAGCCTTATAAAAGATCCATCCTCCAAAAAGCGAGTTGAATTTTTTGTATTGTGGCCCAGCCCAATTAACGCTCTGGGATATACATTTGTAGTTCCAGGCCCAGTCCAAGCATTCTCAACATAGGTTAGATCTTTAGCATAATTGGATCCTAGGTTGGCCATACCAGTTGATTTCCATTGCGCATAAATATCTGTACCGTACATGAAGGTAAACATCATATCCAATTGAAAACCTTTATAGGAGAAACTGTTGTTCCATCCACCGGTTAATTTAGGGTTAGAATCTCCTGTAACTATTCTATCATTGTCATTGATGATATTATTGCCATCCATATCTCTCCAACGAACATCACCGGCTCGAACTCCTAAATCAAATTGTTCTTGCGGAACTTCTCCGTCGTATTGGTAGAGTCCATCCCAGTCAAAGATGTAATATGCACCAATACTCTTTCCCACTTGAAGAGCGCGGTTATCACCAATTGCAATTGGTAGTTCGTCATCTAAAAGGGATAAGATTTTATTTTTGTTATGCGCGATATTGAAATCCGATTTCCACACGACCTGTCCGATCGGTACATTCGTATTGATGCTCAATTCTAAACCTTTGTTCTCCATTGTACCGATATTACTTACAATGCTTGTTACACCGGTGGTCGCATGAATCGGCCTACTATATAATAAGTCGAAGGTCTTCTTGTAATAGGCATCAAAGGATATATTTAACCTTCTCTTAAAGAACGAAATGTCAAAACCTGCATCATACTGATTCGCTCGTTCCCATCTTAAATCCTTGTTTCCGAACGATGATACCGATATTCCACTTATATTTCCATAGTTCTGTCCTCCAGACATTAATGCTTGATACGCATATTGTCCAATTCCTTCTTGGTTACCTGTAATACCGTAACTTGCGCGAATCTTCAGATCGTTGGTATTATCACCCATAAACTCCTCGCGTGAGACATTCCAACCAAAGGAAATGGACGGAAAGTATCCCCAACGATTATCACGGTGAAATTTAGAAGAACCGTCAGCGCGAAACGTCGCAGTCATTAGATATTTATCTTGGAAGGAAAAAGTACCGCGTCCGAAATAAGATTCTAAAGCATATTCTCCAATTGACCCACTGGCATCAAAGATCTCAGACGCAACAGAAATTACCTGCATTGACGGAGTTGGAAAACCGCGACCATCGATCATCGATGATCTCGACATTTGTTTTTGGAACGAATGCCCTAACATGGCGGAAACTGTTAAATCACCGAAGCTATTATTATAGTTTAATACATTATCAAATACTAAGTTTTGGATTAAACGATTATAATCGATAATTCTACCGACTCCTGTACCATAGGGATGTTTATCATTATAGTAGGTATAATCGTAGGTATATCCAATATCCGCTGAGAATGATGTCCGGAAGGAGAAATGGTCAAGAAAGCTGGCTTGCCCATAATAAGTTCCTAAATAACGATAATTATCTACATAGGCATCCTGTTCGTTTAAAATTTGTAAAGGATTATGCCGAGTTAATTCATCCGTACCTCCAACATAATAATCGCCATTGGGTTTAAACGGTCTATCAAATGGTCGCTGTTCAATTGCACGAGCAATAATTGTAGAACCTAAATTGGCACCCGGAACTTGATTATTCTTTATAAAATTCCCCATATTATTTGCTCCAATTTCCAACCAATCACTGAATTTATGACTGATTTTTGAGTTTAAGTTGTACTTACGAATCGCATTATTTTTGATCACACCTGATTGATCGGTTAAACCTAAACCGAAATAATAGTTTGTCTTCGTATTACCCCCAGAAAAAGATGCATCATAGTTCTGGAAATAACCTTTTTGTACAATTAACCCTAACCAATCTGTATCCGGTAGTCCTTCATAAGGATTTGAAATACGAATCTTATAATCCGA
Organism: Sphingobacterium hotanense; assembly: GCF_008274825.1. NCBI lineage: Bacteria > Pseudomonadati > Bacteroidota > Sphingobacteriia > Sphingobacteriales > Sphingobacteriaceae > Sphingobacterium > Sphingobacterium hotanense. The sequence goes on along the minus strand of NZ_CP030848.1, from coordinate 2,246,622 downwards.
CTGGCCGACAGCTAAACCAAATTGCTTATTGTAGTTATCCACTCCCGCATTATAGCTATTTACGTACTGTTGCGAGCTTGTCAATTTAATTTTATTTCGATTCGCAAATTCGCTGAAACCAGTCGTTATGTTCACGCGTACGTCGTTTCTTCCAGCCTTTCCTGACTTCGTGGTGATGAGGACAACCCCATTAGATGCTCTGGAGCCATAAATTGCTGCAGAAGCAGCATCCTTAAGTATTTCGATAGATTCGATATCTGCATGATTAAATGCCGCCAATGGGCTATAGTTCTCGCCAAATGAGAATAACGACATATCTGAAGTATTGATCGGTACTCCGTCAACGACGTAAAGTGGATTATTTCCGGCACTGATGGAGGACGTTCCGCGAATGGAAATGCGTTCACCCGAAGCCAAGTTTCCCGACCCCATGGAAACATTGACCCCTGCAATTCTCCCTTCCAATAAGCGTGTGGGGCTTGCCACTTGACGCATGTTGGAGTCATCAACCTTTAAACTCCCAACAGCGCTAGTCACCAACGCTTTCTTTTGAACACCATAACCAACAACAATTGTTTCATCCAGTATATTTTGGCGTGCATTTAAAATGATGCGTGGAGCCTCTTGCTGCTTCAGGATTACAGTTTTGGTTTCATAGCCCGTGTAGCTAATTCGTACAGAAACGGTCTCCGCTGAAATCGCTAGATTGAAATAACCCTTAGCATCTGTCATCACCGTTTTAGAGCCATCTGCCAATTGCACTGTTGCCCCGCCTAGTGCTTCACCCGTCTCGTTAACCACAAATCCTGAAACAAATTCCTGGATATGAGTTAATGAGCTCCTTGTCTGACTATCTTTTGTTTTCTCTCGAACGACGATGACTCCCTTATCATAGTCATACCCAAAAGGTTGATTTTGGAAAATTAGCGGCAAGAGCTCTCTAAGTTCCATGGAATTAGCTTTTAGCGTAATTGACTTCGCAATTGGAGTAAATTTGCCATCGAACAAATAAGAAACGTTACTCTGTTCTTTGATTTGCTTAAAGACATCGACGAGTCTTTCATTCCGAACATCAATACTGATCTTTTGAACCGATTCCGCTCGAGCAGGAGCCTGAGAACAAAGAAAACCCATTCCGGCATAAAGCAAGAAATTGAGGTTTTTGGTTTTAAAAAAATTCATGAATTTGATCTAGTTGAATAATATCTATTTATGTTGATTTTTCTTTTCTACTACTTTTAGTTTACTATTTACGACTGAAATGGTTACACCTGAAGTGGTTTCTATTAGTGCTAACACATCTTTCAAAAGGAGATTACGCGGAATTAATCCATTTATTCTGTTGTTGGGAATTGATGTTTCGTCTACTTCTATACTATACCATCGACCAAGCATCCGTAAGACCTCAGTCATCGGATAATTATCAAAATAGAAATCGCCAGACCGCCATGCCGCATAGTCGCCTGCCTGATCAACTTTCTCGTAACGAATACTCGCACCAATTTTAGCTTGGTATCCGGGCGTCATGATCAGTTTCTCATGTTTCAATGAACGCGCCTCCACGGAACCCTCGATTAATGTTACTAAATCTGACTCTTGCCCTGCATATGCGTTAATGTTGAATTTGGTGCCTAAGACTTTGGTAGTTTGATGCGCAGACTTTACATAGAAAGGTGCGGAGGAATTGTGCTTAATCTCGAAATAGCCCTCCCCGCTTAAGAATACTTCTCTCTTGTGTTCGTCAAATCTCGAAGGAAAACGAATCGTACTAGCCGCATTCAACCATACTAAACTACTGTCTGGGAGAATCAACTGATAAAAAGCTCCTTTTGGGGTTTGAATTTCATGCATCACAATGGTTTCCCCCTCTTCGCTCACGTCTTCATAGAGGCCCTCGGCTTGCAACTTCGTTAAATCGACAGCAGAACTTAACGAATAGGACTTGCCAGAAGTAGTAATAAGATTTGCAGTAAAATTGCCCGGTTCACTTAATAATAGATCCTCATCGGAGGACATATTCAATTTGGCGAAATATAGGCCAGTGATCAGTAATGGTATGATTAGGATTGCCGCCCATTTTAAGTAACTAGTTTTCGAAATCACAGTATGCTGCTTCGTTTGTATGCTGGATTGAATTCGCTCAAACATCCGTGTTTCTAGATTATCCTTTTCTTCACTGGAAAACTTATCAAACTCGAACTCATCAGATTTTAAAGAATCATATAGTTGATTCACTATTTCGTTTTCTGTAGAACTAGTCCGCCCTTTTAAATATTTATTTATTATTTTTCTCAATTCATTCTTCATATTAGTCTGAGCCGCAAATGCATAAATTGATAATCCCCCATTGCCCTCTATACCAATGACAGATAAGAGCGTAGAAAGCCCAGCGAGAAAGTGAAAAAAAATAAAATAAATTAGAGAATAAGGGGAAAAGGAGTAGTGTTTTCTTGTATTAAATAAAAACAGCCGTTGAGACTGCCAAGAAAAGTTTCAATATGTTTCGAAGCGTTACTATTGCTCTACCTAAATGATTTCTTACGGTTTTTACGGATAAACCTAGTTCCTGTGCTATCTCTACCGTTGATCGATTTTCTTCATAACGTAACTTAAAAATCGAGCGCTGTTTTGGTGGCAGATGTTTAAGCTTCGTATTAAATATCGCTCCAGCCTCTTTAAATTGGAGCTGATAGGCCGGAGAGATATCCGTTGACATTTCAAGTTCATGTTCAGCAAGCAAAGCGGGACGCTTTTTTAGGATGTAATTCAGCGTTTTATGCTTGCAAAGGCGGTAGAGAAAGGCGGGAATATTTTGGATATCTTGCTTTCCACGCTGTTCCCATAATGTGATGAAGACATCTTGTGTGATATTTTCGGCATCTTCCTTATTTTTTAATCGAGAGTAGGCATCAGAAAATACCTTAGACCAACATGCGCTGTAGATCTTTTTAAAAGCATCTTCGTCCCCCTGGTTGAACGCATGGAGAGGACCATTGATAGATGAATCAAGTCGCGTCACAATATAATTTTTTAAATCGGAAGCTAAATTGGCTTGTTTTTATTTATAAGTAGTTAGATAAATATTAATAAATTATTAAGCATTTCAAAATGAAATGATGAAAATTTGTGCGAATTAGGAGATTCGAAAAAATAAAAGGATCATAATTCTAGTTAATGACGAAGAAATTTACCGCCTAATCTAAAAGTTCACTTAATTAAACCATACCAATATTCGCCACCATAAGTGATGGTTTATTGTAAATGCACCTAATCCCGGTAAGACCTCATGGAGTCCGTTGAACTTCTTAGTGACTGCCTTATCCAATCTACCTCCTTACCCTCTCAACACAGCATCCGTCAAATGCGATCCAACGTCCCAACTCCACCCTACCGCAAAAAAAAATGTGGCAGAAGATTTTCATCTTCGCCACATTTTAATAACATACTTACAAGTTTGTTATGCGATACGCACGTTTGTAGCGCTTAATCCTTTTGGAGTTTTTTCTACATCAAAAGTTACAGTATCATTTTCTCTGATATTGTCTCTAAGTCCTGTTGTGTGTACAAAGATATCTGCACTACCATCATTAGGTGTAATAAATCCGAATCCTTTGGTGTTGTTAAAGAATTTTACTTTTCCTTCTTGCATTGTTTTATGTATTTAATGAAATATTCTGTTTTGGCAAAAAGCCTTTTCGTTATAGCCCTTGGGCTACAAATAATCTTCTGTTAGCAAGCAATGATGTGTATTAAAAGAATCTGAAGGAATACAAATTCGAATAGTTTCTGCACCGTTGACTGGAGAACAAATAAGCAACTGAAATAGCGAAACTAAAATGGATGAGTAAACTGATCTGTTTCAGAGAAGCAAAGGCAGAGCCTGATTATCATATCAAAGATAGGATAATTAATTGTTAATAATTTTTTAAATTTCGTTAAATATAAAGAATATGCGATTCACTCCATTAAACGCATATTTTATATCTTGCAGCAAGCAAAATAACCGAATATGAACGTAACAATACGACAAGAAAGACCTAGCGACTACGATGCAATAAGAGAACTTGTGAGAAAATCATTTGAAAATGCTGAGTTTACAGATGGCGATGAGCATCATCTAGTCGATAGATTGCGAGCGTCGGATGCGTACATTCCGGAATTAGCATTGGTTGCTGAGAATGAGGAACAGTTGGTTGGATTTATCCTATGTACTAAAATTACGATTGAAAATGGAGAAAATCGCTATGAGTCTCTAGCATTGGCGCCAGTAGCGGTGGATCCTCGCTTTCAGAATTTGGGTATTGGAGGAAAGTTAATAAATGGCATGCATGAACTTGCAAAGAAATTAGGTTTTGGTTCGATTATATTGTTGGGACACGCAGAATACTACCCGCGTTTTGGGTACAGGCCAACTTATACGTTTGATATTCATTTACCCTTTGAGGTGCCAAAGGAAAATAGCATGGCTATTGAATTAAGTGATGGCGCATTGAAGGGAATACAAGGCACGGTACGCTATCCGGAAGCCTTCGGAATATAAAAAACTTTTATTTATCTTCGCGCTATGACGCTAGCAGAACTAAGAGCCGCATTATTGGGGAAGTCATTTACCGAACCCGTTCAGATCAATTCCTCTTCCACCGTATCGGAACCGGATAAATTTTTAGCAATTCAATTTGCTGATTGCGAGCGTTGGTCAAGGGAAATAGAGAAGTGCCCGGCTTATATTCGATTAGTACAGTTTTACGAGGCTACAAAGTAAAGAGATCGTTGCGGGAGCATCCTATCCCCTCACCATTTCCAACTCCTCATCAGAGAAGCGCAACATATCTGTTAATACCAACACGCCAGTATCTTCTTCATCGATTTCTTCGAGGTAATACCACAAATCGCCTTTTACCTTCACAGGACCGCCACGTTGCAATACGTGATACCCTTGTTCGATCAAGTCTTCAACTTCATTTCGTTTCATAACTTTAAAACGTATGGAATTTAAAATAGTTTTTGAGCTTACTGTAAATATAGAAAAACAGAAGCCAGATCGGGATCTGGCTCTGGAAAATTATTAATGCAATTGAGTTTTCTGACTTTAGTTACAGCGCACGGTCTTCCTTCCGTAGCCTCGCCCGATGATGACTGTCGCTCCGGCAACTGTTTGTGAAACTTCGACCGTATTGCTGCCTGTTTTGTTCCAGTCGACCTTATTGAAAGTCCTATCGCCCTTTAACCTAAGCGGGAATAGTGGCCCGTTGCTTACTTTGCTACCGAACATTTGTACTTCGCCCGTTTTACTGATGACGATTCTTATGATTGGATTTGCGTTTGTTCCTTTCAAAAGATAAATCATGTCGACCTGATCACCGTATTGTGAACCATCTTGAAATTCAATATTCGTGAATTGTCCCTCTGTCGTGCTAAAGGTTTCAAATTGTATTTGATCTGTGGCTGCGCTTCGGTAAATATATTTTCCATTCACTTTCATATTGAATGCATTGTCAAGTTCTCGGATATCAAATTGAAAGCCGTAATTAGCCTCCGGAGCTGTGAAGGTATTGGTGATCGTCTCTCCATTTTGATAATACCTACGTTCATCAGTTTTATAAATACCATATAGGGTCTGACTACCTGATCTCCAGCTTGTTTCGGGATAGTTCCAATCTAATGGTGCAGAAGTTACCTCTTGAAGACATGAGCGAATCTTAATCTTCATGTTATAACGATGACCTGGGGTTATCTTAATGTTCGGAATACTGATATTAGTTTTTGTTTCTGAATCGATAACCATAGAAGCTATTGTTAGATTAGAAGAAATTGTGGTTGGACTAATGATAAAGGTAGGCTCGCTTGTTATCGTACGACCGCCAAATGCCGACAAAGGATAAACTATATTCGCCGAAGCATTTTCAGTCGGAAATTCTAAAGTGCCGTCTGCGAAATTCAACGTTCCATTCGCTTTTGTAGGATTAAATGCAGCGCCGCTAATCGATTCGATAACACCAGTCATCGTATCGTCCATTTCGAAACTTGTTGTTATCTGGCTAAACTGATGCTGAAGCACAGCATCTAAATTGTTCATTCCTAACTGTATTTCCATCGTTCTTTTGAAAAACATAAGATCCGCATTGATATTGCTGAGTTTAGCAGTACTTAAATTCGCTCTACCATCAATGTCCGGAATGGATTCAGTGCTATTGATTGAATATACAATGAATGTGTAAGTTGCTCCCGCCTGAACGGCGATCGAAGTGTTGGGTGGCGTAATACCGTATTGATAGTCTTGGCTAGTCACATAATTATTGGAGGCATCATAGACCACCATGCGATACATTGTGCCATAAGCCAATGCCCTTATGATACTTGCTCCTTCTGCCTTCGGAGCCCCTGTAGCATTTGAATTGCTCGAGTTGATCGTCTTGCCCTGCTCGGTAACCGAGACTTCAAGCGTCATTCCTCCATCTAAATAAACGTTCGAACGTTGTATATTTTGAACGTTTTTTCGCGCAGAGCGATTTCCGGCAAAAGTTACCTTCTCTTCCGTGGGCTCGCCTACCGATAAGTTGACAAACACCGATGCGTTTGCTTTTGCTGTAGGTTCATCTTTTGATTTTTGACAGCCTCCGAGAACAGAGAAGCTGAACAGCGCAATAAACGCCAATATGTTATTTGTTTTTAACTTCATAATTCTAGTAAACATGTTTTTTTCTTTGTGTTCCTTGAGGATGTTAAAAGTTCCAATCGAATTCTTTGTTCTGATCTTCTTCCTGATGCCATTCCTCGCTGATCGTGTTCATCTCATCCTGAGGTCGCGTATTAGCTGATGTTGCAGCGATGCCCTCTTCCATCTGAATTTCATCCATCCAGACTGTTGGTTTTAAGTATTGTTTTTTCATTTTCTCCTGTTGATGTTTTACCCAAGTTTTTCCACCAGAATTTGCGGTCCGCAAAACCGATACGAAATGATTCAACAAAATTATTTAGTTAATATATTGTCTTATTAGTAATATTTAGTAAGGCGTTTCTTTTGGAAATATTTGTAGAATTGAGTCTACAAAGCTAACTAATATCAATAATTGACAATTTATGTATATTCAGGAAACGTAATATTAACTTTTACGATACATCACGATTGTAAATAGTTGAATCGTAAATACATGCGAATTTTGACTAGTTCAAGAATTTAGTCGATATCTGGGAGAATGATGGATTGTGAAAAAAAACCTAGTATTTAGTCGTTGATTATCAAGTCATTAACTAATATTTAGAAAGGATTCGTGGACTTCGGTAAGCGGTTTTGAGAGGGCAAATTAAAATTCTTCTTAAGATCGTTGATATGTGGGAATGGAGAGATTTGAAGTTAATATAGTGTGCTAGATTTCACACCCTAATTTACATATGCTTAAGTTAAGCTCTGAAAAATAAATATAAGAGTATTCTCATAACTCCTGAAAATTGACATTTAAAATGTGTTCACGCTTTTTTTAAAATTTCCGACTAGGCAATTTCTTTATTATATTTATAAGAACCAACTTATAAACAGAATGAAAAAATTAATCTATTCTATTTTTATTATTGTCGTACTAGGGTCTTGTTCTAAAAATGAAAATCACATTGACAGCAAATCTCAAATACTAGGAGAATGGGATTTAATTTACGCTGCGCCGATTTTACATTTGAAGAAGAAGTCATTCAATTTTGGAAAATCAGAGCTAGCGATTACTGGGATAAGATTGGATACGAAATGGGGTGGAGCTATTACAGCCTGGGATGATGAGGCTGCAGTAAAATTTAAGTATTCGTTATCTGAAGATAACAAAACATTGACGATAATATACGAAGGTAATGCTATTTTGGATTTTGATATTTTAAAGTTAGATGAGACAACATTGATGATTCAATCAAGATTCGGAGAACAAGAACCGTATCCCCTTCATTTTATGAGACCCAAATAACCTGCCAACAGACCACCGAGCGGAATAAAGAAAGTGCTGTAGCATTGATTAAGGAAATGTAGGATATAAGATTATGGGAAAACAGAAATACTGTAAATACCTAGTCGTGCTTGATAGCTACACAATCGAAGTATCTGTAAATGGTTTGGGGCGAATAGCTATTGGTAAAATAGATTAAAAAATTATATGCAGGTTTTCGGACCTGCTTTTTTCTTAATCCGCTTCTCCAATCTTCGGGAATTATCCTATCCTAAAAACGTGTAAAGCACTAGGAAAATCGAAAAAACATTTATGATATATCCAGTTACCCTCAACGTTTTATCATCCCTTCTCGATAAGATTATCCCAACTGACATTAAGCATAACGCTAAAATTACGTTTAACATGGTTAAGTTTTTAGTTAGTTAGCCGAAAGTTCAAGAGGCATTAAGAAAGTAGAAAATGGGAGCTAGTATCGAGAGGATCTAACACGATTATTACTATAATCCCAAATCCAATATGCTATAGCCCCAAGGAGGTTAAATACTAGAAATGCAACAATCCACAACAATTTCTCATTTGCATTAATATTCCTTGATACAACTAACCTGTAAAAAGAGTATAGGTAAAAAATTGTTGGAATCAACATCGACAATAAGATGACTTCCTGTATTCCAATATTTAAAAATAGCAGATTCATAAAGTTAGTTTATAATCAAATGTAGCAATAACAATTAGAAATAAGAACAATATATTAGATAGTAGGGAATAAAAAATTGGAAACCAAGTTTAGTTGAACGAAAGCATACTTAAGGTTTTAGTAGTTAAAACCGAAAACGTGGTGTTAGAGGGTTATGCCCATTGATAGATTTAGCTAAACTTCAACCCATCCCTTTGTCAGAAGAGGTGATGTTGGAGTGTGGGTTTGCCGATTAAATTGGTACTAGGTATTTCACTTGTAAAAAAAGCAAGTTTTACAATCAACTTGGACGGACATATTGGTTACAGGACCTGTATTTGGTCGAATGAAAAGATCAAATACCTACATCAACTACAGAATATTTATTTGAAATAAGTAAAGTCCTTGATTAGTGCTGCTTGTCTCAAATAATATGATTAGAAATCTTGTATTCCGCCATCTACTGGAATCGAATTGAGCTGCAAATGTCGTGCATCAGGGCTCATAAGAAAAGGTTTAAAATTAGATTTGATATGCATATACATCTTTGCTATTTCAGTTATCGTAAGACTCGAAGCGTTTTTGAGATTAAACGAACCATAATAACAAGTTCCGTCACTTTTTAACCAATAATGAAATCTGATCCAATCGTTATTAGCTTTTAATTGGCTAATTCTGGAAGCTGAATGAGTCTCTTTTGCATATTTAAACCAACCATCGTCACGGTTGACTATTATCCCTTCGATTAATATTTCAGTTGGAATACCATTTACTGTTATAGGATTATCAGGTTGAAGAACCAGATCTCTTGGTATTACGACAGTATCCGTGTTATTTGCTATCTTATCTACCTTATACACTACCCCATTTACGTTAAATACCCCAACTTGCAGCGATTGAGCGGAACCGATTTTGCAAAAGAGTATTATAAGAAAACAAACAGAAAGTATAAATCTCTTTTCTCGCATATAACTAATATAACTTTTAATCGTTGAGAAGTCGACTAAACTATGATGAAAAATTATGTCTTTAGCTCCACGTTAATTCCAAAACGGCATTTGTCTTGTCGCGCCTCTTGAATTTGATCTTGCCTAATTTTTGTTTTAATTGCTCGATATCTATATAATCCAAAGGACATAACAGGTTATTATCTATCTGTATTAAATTCTTCTTACAATTCCCTCCGACCCTTACAACTACCAAATAAGCTATAAAACAAGTGCTTTCGTGAAAAAGTGTGTGAAGTGGTTACTTCCCGATACAAAACTTACTAAATATATTCTCCAGCAAATCGTCCGTAGTAACCGTCCCGGTAATCTCACCCAAATGATGTAGCGCTTGCCTTATATCCATCGCTAGGAAATCCGATGTAATCGGATTATCAATCCCGAACAACACCTTCTCCAGAGCCTCTCGAGTATGCTGCAAAGCTTCCAGATGACGAATATTCGTCACAATCGTATCATCCGTATTAATCTGCGACAGATTCACCTGATTCAGCAACTCGTCTTTCAGCCCTTCGATACCCTGCTGTTGTTTTGCGGAAATATAAATTGGGTTTAGCACTGCATATTCAGCGCGTTGATCTTCGGAGAGAAGATCGCTTTTATTAATAATCGTCACAAATGGAATATTGAGAACTTCCACTTCCTTAATCTGCTGCTGTACGGCAGCAATATGATCCTGCGTAGGGTCAAAAAGATAGATAATCAAGCGTGCCTGCTTCATCTTCTCCATTGTCCGCTCCACTCCTTTCGCTTCAATCAAATCTTCCGTCTGGCGAATCCCGGCCGTATCTATAAAACGGAAAGTAACGCCATGTATATTGATCTCATCTTCAATCGTATCACGTGTCGTACCAGCAATATCCGATACAATAGCACGTTCCTCATTCAATAAAGCATTCAACAGTGTCGATTTCCCCACATTTGGCTTTCCAGCAATAACCACCGGCACACCGTTCTTCAACACATTCCCCTGCTCAAACGATTGAATCAAACGCCCGATCACCTGATAGATCTTCTCGATCAGAATCCGCAATTGATCGCGATTAGCGAACTCCACATCCTCTTCCGCGAAATCCAATTCCAGCTCGATCAAAGACGCAAAGTGCACCAGATCCTCACGCAGCTGCTTCAACTGATTTGAGAAACCACCACGCATCTGCTGCATAGCAATCTGATGCGATGCTGCAGAATTCGAAGCAATCAGATCCGCCACTGCTTCCGCCTGCGACAAATCCAATCCGCCATTCAAGAAAGCACGAAGAGTAAACTCCCCCGCCTTCGCCGCCCTCGCCCCTTTCTTCATCAGCAACGTCAAGATACGCTCGATAATATACTTCGAGTTATGCGTAGAAATCTCCACAACATTCTCCTTCGTATACGAGTGTGGCGCAATAAATAAAGAAACAAGAACCTCATCAATCACCTGATCCCCATCACGAATAGTTCCAAAGTGGATCGTATGCGAAGCCTGCTTGCTCAAATCCTTCCCCTTAAAAACAGAGTCCGTAATAGCCACTGCCTCCGGACCCGACAAACGAATCACAGCAATAGCACCATTAACCCCTGGAGAAGTCGCCAGCGCGACAATTGTATCTTGAGAATGCGTAAATGACATGGGGGCAAAGATAGCAAATTAGATTTTAGATATTAGATTTGAGACATTAGAGTCTTTGAACTGACAAAGGAAGGAAAAGTTTGCATTGAACCAAGAAAGGAAGGAAAAGTTTGTATTGAAGCAGGAAAGGAAGCGAAAATTTGTCTTGAACCAGGAAAGGAAGGGTTTAGGGAGAAACAGGATCCTACTCATCTTATCCTCCTTTCTTCGTCCAGACTAGATGTTAGATATCAGACATAAGATGATATACCTGATCTTATCCATCCCTAAATCCTTCCTTTCCTGATTCAAGACAAACTCATTTTCTGTCTATCCCAATCGTTCAAACTCAAATAACCTAACGTCTAAAATCTTACGTCTAAAATCTAATGTCTCAGATCTAATATCTAAAAACAACCCTATTAGCAACCTCAATCTCATCCGAGACAATCGTATGCGGCATTCCCGCATAAATCTTTTCAGTTACTTCGGCGCCCATTTCTTCCAGCAGCTTTGTACTTTCTTGCACACGGCTTACGGGGACATGGAAGTCGGGGTCGCTGGTTCCGATAAAGATTGGTGTTCCGGCGAAATCTCCTTGGTAGTTCTCCTTATAGATTTCATCGCCGATCAGGCCACCGGTGAAGGCTACAGCTCCGCCGTAACGTTGAGCATTGCGTGCTACATACTCTAGGGTCAAACAGGCGCCTTGCGAGAAGCCTAGGAAATAGATGTTCTCCGCTCGTATACCCTGAGCTTCCGCTTCCTTAACCGTTTCGGCCACCAACGCCAAAGCTGAATCCAGATAAGGCTGATTCGAAGCAACCTCCGCCATAAAAGAATGCGGATACCAAGTATGGTTTGTCGCTTGTGGTGCCAACAACAGGTAATCCGCGACGTTCAGATGCTCGGCAAGGGATAAAATATCCTGTGCCGAACCTCCTCTACCATGTAGCATTATCAAAGCTTTCTTTGCATTGCTAGTATTCCCTGCCTGTAATATATTTCTTTGATGCATATCGTTTTCCTTTTCTAATTATCCTTCCAATTGTGGCAATACTTTTTCGATCTCTGTGCGGCTGCCTTCATATTGTCTAGGCAATTTCAACGCAGATCCTAAAGAATCTAGCGGCTCATCTACATCAAAGCCCGGATTCTCTGTCGCAATTTCAAATAACACACCTCCTGGTTCGCGGAAATAAAGCGAATGGAAGTAGTCACGGTCAATCTGCGGAGTTATTTGTAAGCCGGCTCTCATGATTCTTTCACGCAACTCCAATTGATCCTCATCGTTCTTAACGCGAAAAGCAATATGATGATTGGTCCCGGCCGTATTGATTGCCCGGCCAGCATTCGGATCAATCAAAATATCAATGATATTTGCGGAATCTACCGTGTCTGTAGCAAAGCGATAGCGATTGCCCTCTTCAGCCACTTGCTGATAACCCAATAAATCAGTTAAGACCTTTGCTGTTGGTTCCAGTTCTCTCAAAGTTAAAGTCGTATTATGAAAGCCTTTGCTTGCTACCTCCTGTGTCACTTCCTTCGTGGTCCAGCCCGTTCTCGTGTCGCCAGCTTTTGGAACTACTAAGGATAAATTCAATCCATCCGGATCTAAGAATGGATAGTATAATTCACCGAAACGCTCAACAACCTCTCCTGTCAACACATTGTTTTCACCGAAACGTTCAGTCCAAAAGTCCAAACTGCCTTCAGGAACAGAATATGCAATCTCTGTCGCCATACCAACCCCATTGCGACCGCGTCCGATACCCTCCCAAGGGAAAAAGGTCAGTATGGTTCCTGCTGAACCCTTCTCATCTCCATAGTAAAAATGATAGGTGCCGGGATCATCAAAATTGACGGTTTTTTTCACCATCCTTAAACCCAATACCTTGGTATAAAAATCATAATTACGCTGCGCAAGATTTGCGATAGCCGTGATGTGATGTAACCCTAATACTTTATTTTCCATGATAACTCCTTTTCTATTTAAACAACTTATTATTCTATTGTTGTGATTTGTTATACAAAAATGCGCAGAATTGCGAACCTGTAAATTGATGTATGATAAGAAGTAATCCTAGCCAACGTCGGCAGCAATACTCTACTCAACATACTACTTAGCTACTACATGCGATTACATTCGGTATTATTATTAATAAAATTAACTGTAGATTAATTATATTTGATTAACCCTGAAACCCACCTATCGGGGTTGGAGCCAATTATAGATAACCAAGAAAAATGAAACAGCAAATCTTTACATTGCTGGGCTCCATCTTTTTCCTGTATTCAGGACAGGCGAATGCCCAACCAAATGAGACTTCTCCATTCAGGGAATCCTATCAAATGACCTTTGTCGATGATACGAACAAAATTATCCAGCCGCTAAGAAAATCTTACCATCGACCATTTGAAATAGCGCCATGATAGCCTCCTTGTTCAAGAAGATCTTAATTGCAATAATGCTGTTCTTATCCAAACAAATCACTGCACAAACCGAAAATATAGACGGCTATATCCTTTCGGACGGTAAACCTATACCCTCGGTTTATATAAGGCTTACCTCAGGCTCTAAGGTACTTGCTTATAGCAATAGCGACAATAGCGGTTATTTTATTATCAAAATTCCAGAAAACATCAATATAAGTCAGCTTCATTTGGAAACTAGCCACTTATCTTTTCAACCGACTAAAACACGGCTATCGGAAGATAAGACAACGTATAAATTTATCCTCCAACCTAAATCTACCGAAATTCAAGCCCTGGATATCAAACGATCGCAAAGGTTAAGAGCGAATGGCGATACTTTGGTATTTAAAGTTGATTCATTTGCCAGAAATGAAGATCGTACGATCGAAGATGTTCTGGCACGTATGCCCGGCATGCATGTGGCAGAGTCTGGGAAAATAAGCTTTAATGGAAAGGAGATTACCGCCATCTATCTCGATGGAAGCAACCTGTTAGACGAAAAGTATGAATTCGGAAGCAAGACCATCCCCAATAAAATTATTGAAAATATCGAAGTGTTACAACGTCACATACACCACAAAGTGCTTCAAGACAATACATTGAGCGATGATATCGCCATCAACCTGGTGTTAAAAGACGAGGCGACCCTAAAAGTCATGGGACGCTCAACTCTGGGTTTAGGCCTTCCCGAACAATATGATCTGGAACTGTCAGCAATGCTTTTAAACAAGAATATTAAAAGCCTAAATGGTATACATGGAAATAATTTGGGAAAAGACCTATCCAGCATGTTTATCGGCCATACAGATTTTAAGCGAAATAGCCGAATCGTAGATCCATTACCAAAAAATCTGCTGCGACAAGAGACCATTACCTCGGCAACGGGACATCCTTATATCAACAACACCGCGAAAAGTCGATTTCTAGCGTCAAACAATTATTTCCGAATACGCCAGAACGGATCACTACGGCTTATAGCACAACAACATTTGGGGCGAAGAGAGCCCTTAGTATTTTCATATAATGATAACTTCGCAAGCCTAGACAGCATCCGCTTTATAGAAGACCCAAACAGCACGCCGGTGCTACGAGGAACTGTATTGGCAGCGCAATTCGAAATCAACAGCCCCACTTACTTTCTCAGCAACAATGCCTATATGGAGATTGACCGAAGGAAGGAAACTTCGGATCTGCTAGGAAATTCAATGCAATTGAACCATCCATATCGACATAAGCTCCTACAATGGAGCAATCATTTCCGTTACAGCCCAAAACTAAAAAACGGAGACATTGTCGATATACAATGGACTATAGAACATAAAGATTCCGAAGAACGTCTGCAGGTAGAACAATTTACCGCAGACCCATTCACCACGAACAAAAAAGAAGATATCGCACGCCAACAGTTAGAACTCCCCATTTTTGCCAATCTAATTCGAGCATCTTATAAGTTCAACAAAGGAGTCTTAAAACACAGCTATCTTCTAGGACTTTTGAACGAACGTCAAAAATTTAACAGCGAGCTGGACTTATCAGGTTCAGAATATCAGTTTTCCGAACTCGGCCTCCGTGAACAAATAAACAACCTCGACTGGCACAACAACGAATTCTACTTTGTACCCATGCTAGAAACAAAAGTAAAACAGTGGGAATTTTCTGTCGCTTTGCCGGTCATTGCCCAACATATACACTATTTGGACCCCACGAATGATTTGGATAAGAGCAGAGATAAGGTCTATTTTAACCCTTTGTTCAATAGCAAATTCTTCCTCAATTCGCAAGACTATCTACAGCTGCGCTTCCAACATCATCGATCGATAGGCAATATGGCTAATTTTTTCTGCAAACCAATATTAAAAACCTACCGTAGTTTAGCCAATAACATGGTCGACCTGCGCGAGAAAAAGAAGAATGAACTTACTTTGAAATACAATATACAGCGTCCATTAAAACTATTCTTCGGGAATATCACCGCAAAATATGCTTCCGTCAGGTATCCGGATCTGCTAGCAACATTAGTCACCGACAATTTGCTGTCTAAAATCGTGGTCCCAGGTGCTCACAAATCGCAAGAATATGGATTGATCTTGTTTGCTACACAATATATAAACGCACTCCGCGGCCCTCTGCAGCTCCACGCGAGTTGGACAAACCTTAAGGATGATATGGCCGTGCAAAGACAAGCAACCAAGCTGGATCAATCGGCTGTAGTAATCAACCCGTCAATTGACATGCAATTTCATAAGAAATTCAGCGTAAATTATGGACTCCACTATTCCTGGTTTAAAAGTGAGATCGTCGCTTTTCATGTTCCAAGCGACCGTATTATGAGCAGCAATTTAATTCAGTCTATCAAATTAGCCTATACCCCGATTAAACCGCTCTTTGTAGAATATAGCTTCAATCATCAGCATAATAAACAGGGCATCTTTACAAACAATCACCTGTTTATGGATCTTTTCGCTCGTATTAGCCTACCAAAAAGGAAAGTTGATCTAGAAGTAGAACTCAAAAACATCGCAAACATCAAAAACTACCACCATCAAGTATTAACCTCCGACGAACTCTATAGCACAGTTTACCATCTAAGAGGACGTATGCTCAACGCACAAGTATCTTTAATTTCTAAAACTTGAAACTACAAATACAAACGAACGAACTAACCCAAAAATAAACAGGCGCCAAAAAAGCGCCAATCCAAATCTTATATCTAACGTCTAAAATCTAATATCTAAACAAACGCCGCAATCATCATATGCGGACTCAATGCCAGCAAATGCTCATCATTTTCCGTAATCTCGGTAATCAAATCCAGATTCTTTCTCTTCTTAGCATTTAACATACTCTCAAAATAGTGCTTGTCCAGCCAGGTAATACCCTCCACGGCGTATAATTTATCAAACCTCAATCCCGCCGCTTCAAACTCCGCCTTTAGCTGTGCAGGCTTATGGTAAAACGATTCCGCCATCACCCAAGGCAAGTCCGAAGGCGCATTATGAATGCCCGTTGTCAGTTCCGACTTGCACATATCCAAAAAAGAAGGACCATGAATCAAACCATTCAACAAACCCACAATAGTAGACGCCGTATAATTAATTGCAAATCCCAATACCACTCCACCAGGCTTCAGCACACGCTTCGCCTCCGAAATAGCGCGCAACCTCGCCTCCTCACTTTGCAGATGATACAACGGACCATGCATTATCACCACATCCGCAAACCCGTCCTTAAAATCCAAACGCTGCGCCTCCCCTTTAATCACCTCAAAAGGCCTTTTAGCCTTTTCCGAACGCTTTTGAGCAATCTTGAGATGCTTATCCAAAGGTTCAACCATATGAACATCATGCCCCTCCTTGGCTAGCCATTCTGCATACTTACCAGTACCACCACCAACATCAATGACCACCCCCAACTTCGGCAAATACCTAGAAATTAATGCTTTGATCCTTTCAAATTCAAATATCCCCAAACCCTTGCTGAGTCTATCCTCCTCCGAAGCCTGATTGTAGAAATCCTCAATCTTCGCGCTAACCAATTTCTTGCTGTTCATACGACAAATATAATGCTTTGGAAGAATTCGGAAGCAGATTTTAGACATCAGACATTAGGTATTAGACCCGATTCTGCCAATCCTTGCATCCTTCCTTTCTTGGTTCAAGAAAAAAAATTCAATACAACCTTTTCAACGAAAACATCGTGATTGTCTTGAACCAGGAAAGGAAGGATTTAGGGATTATCAGGATCGAGTGGAAAGAAAAAAAATGGATGACGATTTTTTCTTGAACCAGGAAAGGAAGGATGCAAGGATGATCAGGATTAACGAACACATTTTCTAGGCGGTTGCCATGACGAACTGCGTAGAGACGTTTCACTAAACGTCTCCAAAAATGTACTCGACCCAGCCTTTCATACCTCCCAATACCCGATCCTGCCAATCTTTGCATCCTTCCTTTCCTGGTTCAAAACAAATTTTCCTTCCTTTCTTACTCCAAGACAATCCCCGATCCTGCCAATCCTTGCATCCTTCCCTTCCTGGTTCAAAGACAAAATCCCCATCATTTCCCCCTCCCTTTCTAAGCTCAAAACAAGCCAACCCTTCCCATGAAAAAGGCGCCTAATCGGCGCCCTACTCTAATGTCTAAAATCTAATATCTATAATCTAATCTCAATCTTTCATAGCGCTAATATCACCCTTTGGTTTCGGGAGATTCAACGCTTTGATTTCCGCTTTACATTTATCGACCATAGCTTGCGTCATACGGTAATCATACTTGCCGTAATCATCCATTTCGAACTCGCCGACATAGAAGAACCCATACTGATCAAAGAAATCAGTTAAATCTTCCTTTGCAACCTCACAAGCGGTTTTCACAAAGTTCAGCTGATGAACCGCAGGATTTCTGTCACGATTCCAAGGATTCTCTTTCGATTCTTGCTGACGGAAAGTCTCAAACAAATTTGGATAGAAATCCGCCTTTTTACCTGGCCCAGCATAGTAAAGTTGCAATTGCCAGAAAGGTACCAAGCGGTTGAACACATCCGGATCCTGTAGGTAGGAAATTTTCTTATCAATGATGGAAGCACGCGCTTTAGCATAGTTTCCTTGCTCAGAAATTCTCGATTTATTACCGAAAGAAGTCGTCACATAAAGCGAGTAAATATTATTGCTCACCTCGCCTAATCCGCCCCAACTCAACTTCGGTCTTGTTTGGTGCACATGGCCAACTTCATGGCTGAAGCCCCAGCAGGGGTCGCCACTAATAACACGTGCAGGATCTAAGACCATCGCCATCGCATAACCGCTCTTGCCGCCCATGTAGGCAACTCCATCGCCATCTCTGAACATATAGTAGTTATAGTTAACACGAGATAAGATCTTATTTTCCGGTACACGATTATATTTGATCAGTCCCATAATGCGGTGTTGACGGTGTACAAGAGAGTCGTAGTTGTTGATCAATTCCACACCCTTACCTCCAGCATATTTCTTTAAATCAGCAACCGGATAAGCTGTTTGAATGTATTTCCCTTTCGCATCGACAACGCCATAAACTGCTTTATCCAATAACTTATCCCAATCTGCATTGTTCTGCTTCTGGCTATCGAAGTAACCATTCACCTGCCCTGTCAAAAAGTGAACACGAATAGGCTTCTCCTCTTTCGGATTTTCCGAGAAATAATAGATATATGCTAAACTGCCGAAATCCTTCAGATCAATAATATTAACGCCATTTTGGAGTTCGAAGACCTCTTTTTCTATACCCCATCCCTTCGGATCCTTTGTCGGCTCCTTCGGATCAGGTGCCTGTCTTAACCAGTTCGGAACAATTAGTTTAATATCCTTCCCTCTTTCAATTCCTTCAGCAAGCACGATATGTTTTCCAACCGGTAAATATACGCCCGTTATATTCTGATACTTACTATATCCATCTCCTATGCTCAGTTGATGACCCAGGGTCGTAGGTGACAGGATCGCATGATAATCTGCCAGTTTATAGTCAGACTTATAGTTGCCCGCCAAAACGTTTAAGGCATGCTTACGGATATGCTCATCCTCTATTTTGTTGATGATTTTTTTAGAAGTCCCTTTTTTAAGCGTCAGCGCTAAAGGATCTTCAAAAACAGATAATTGCTGATATGTATGTTTAACTTCCTTAGCACTCTGAGCATAACCCATCGACGCCATTAAACATGCTACCGCAAGAGTTAAAATGGTTCTTTTCATAAAATATTTAAGTCGTAATAGTTCCCGAAAATACAGGAATTATCAACTAAAAAAAGCCCAGCGAATTAGCCATAGGCCTCCATTACGCTTAAATGCAATCGCAATCGTTTGAGTAATTTTTTCAATTCCTTGCCTAAACCAAGAAAAAAGGATTTAAAGATTGGGATTTTGTCTTGAACTAGGAAAGGAAGGAAAATTTGTCTTGAACCAGGAAAGGAAGGAAAATTTGTCTTGAACCAGGAAAGGAAGGATGCAAGGATGATCAGGATCGTGTAGAAAGGAAGAAAATGGAATTTTTCATGAACATATGATTTAAACAAAAAAGGAAAATTTGTCTTGAACCAGGAAAGTAAGGATGCAAGGATTTACAGGTTCGTGTAAAAAGGAAGAAAAATGGATGGAGAGTTTGTCCTGAACCAAGAAAGAAAGGATGGAACGATTTACAGTCTCTCCTGGTCATCTCAAAATCCTTCCTTTCTTGGTTCAAAACAGTACAATCAATTAAACCAAAGGATAATACAGCATCTGCTCACTAGCCAATCACTCCCACTTCACTCCCATTTCACTCCCCTATCATAACCCTTTCGAAGCGGCTTTGATTGGGTTATGAAAAGGCTTTGAAAGGGTTATATAATGGTTTTAAGTCAATGTAGAGTTGAAGTTGCATAATGCTAGTGTCCCCCGATCCTGATCATCCTCACATCCTTCCGTTCCCGGTTCAAAACAAACTACTCCAAAACAAGAAAGCTAGCATACATAGAAACATTCCACAATAAAAAAGGCGCCCAATCGGCGCCAATACTCTAATATCTAATGTCTTATATCTAAAATCTAATCCCAATCATAGGTCTAAATACTAACTACTAAATACTAACTACTACTTACCCATTAATCTTAATATCCCCAAGTTCAGGAACTTGTTTCAGATCGTATGGCGTTTCTTGGTATACATAATAGTTCAGCCAGTTGTTGAACAATAAGTTAGCATGTCCTGCCCAGCGTACTACGGGACCAAGCTCCGGTTTGTCGTCTTGGTAGTAATTTACAGGGACGTCAATCTCAAGTCCTTTTTCGATATCACGTGTGTACTCTTCATGCAACGTTAATGGTGCGTATTCAGAGTGCCCTGTTAAATACAATTCCCGGCCACCACGGGTCGAGAGAATTGCTAATCCGGCTTCTTTCGAAGCAGATAATACGGTTATGTCTTTTTTCGCTTCCACGTCTTCAGCGAGAATGGTCGTGTGGCGACTGTGTGGAATATAAAATTCATCATCAAAACCACGGAACAGCGGGTCTTTCTTGTCCCAAGCCGTATGTTTGAACACTCCGAATAGTTTGCTATCCAGAGGTTTCTTTTCTACCCCATAAAAATGGTAAAGTGCAGCCTGAGAAGCCCAACAGATATATAAGGTAGAGAAAACATGTTTCCTTGCCCAGTCGAAGATTTTGGTTACTTCCGGCCAGTAGGTCACTTGTTCAAAAGGCATCATCTCTACCGGTGCGCCGGTGATGATCATACCATCGTAGGTATTCTCTTTAATATCTTCAAAGTTCTTGTAGAACAGCTCCAGATGCTCTTCAGGCGTATTCTTAGGATTATGAGTTGCGAGGCGCAAGAAATCCAACTCCACCTGTAAAGGGTTATTCGACAACAGGCGGATAAAATCAGTTTCTGTAGAAATCTTTAGAGGCATTAAGTTCAGCACAAGCAATTTCATCGGTCGGATGTCCTGAGTATCCGCACGTAAATCACTCATCACAAAGATGTTCTCCTTTTTAAGGAGTTCTATCGCAGGTAAATTATCTGGTATCTTAACTGGCATAAAAATTCTCTTCTTTTCAATCTAAGTTGACAAATGTACAAATTGAAAAACTAAATTCTCAATTAGGAATGAGATTTTGACGCACGTAAAACATGAAAACAATTTTTGTATAAAATTGGCTTTTAATATTAATTTTCGCTAATATTGCGATACATTAAATAAAATATCACTAATAAATGTCCCTAAACCTTAAGAATTTTATCAAGAACGTCGAGCTTCGTAATCCGAACGAGCCAGAATTCCTACAGGCGGTAACCGAGGTAATTGAAGATTTGATCCCTTACATTAATGAGCATAGACCTGACTTTGCGGATCTTCGGATCCTAGAGCGTATGGTTGAACCCGAGCGCGCACTCTCTTTTCGTGTTGCTTGGATGGATGACAAGAATCAAATCCAAATCAATAGAGGCTATCGCGTGCAGATGAATTCGGCAATTGGTCCTTATAAAGGCGGTTTGCGCTTTGCGCCGGATGTAAACTTGAGCATCTTAAAATTCTTAGCATTTGAACAGGTATTTAAAAACAGCTTGACCAGCCTACCAATCGGTGGTGGTAAAGGCGGATCGGACTTCGACCCGAAAGGCAAGTCGGACAATGAAATCATGCGCTTTTGCCAAAGCTTTATGACCGAGCTATACCGTCATATCGGTGCCGAAACGGATGTTCCTGCGGGCGATATCGGTGTTGGATCGAGAGAGATCGGTTATTTATTCGGACAATATAAGCGTATTCAAAATAACTTTACAGGCGTTTTGACCGGCAAGGGCCCACAATGGGGCGGTTCTTACATCCGTCCGGAAGCAACGGGCTATGGCCTACTCTACTTCGTTCAATGTGTATTAGACTATAATAACGAATCGATCGAAGGAAAAGTGATTTCGATCTCGGGTGCTGGAAATGTGGCTTACTATGCTGCAGAAAAGGGTATTCAACTTGGTGCAAAGGTTATTACGCTGTCAAATAGCACCGGAACCTTGTACGATAAAGAAGGCTTGACTTTAGAGAAATTAGCTTATATCGCTACGCTTGGACGCGATTTGGCGAAATTCACGAAGAAGTATCCTTCTGCAACCTTCCATGCAAAGGAGAACCCATGGCAGTTTAAATGTGATATTGCATTGCCATGTGCGACACAGAATGAGATCAATGAAGCGGATGCGAAGAAGTTGGTGAAAAATGGCTGTACCATCGTGGCCGAGGGCGCGAATATGCCGTCAACTGCTGGTGCTATCAAGGTCTACGATTCTGCGAAGATTCATTTCGGTCCTGGTAAAGCGGCGAATGCGGGTGGTGTAGCGGTATCCGGATTAGAGATGTCGCAAAATGCAATCGGCCAGCAATGGAACCACGAGAAAGTGGATCATCGCTTAAAATTGATTATGGAAAATATCCATAAAACATGTGTTCGTTACGGCAAGGAGCCTAACGGTTATGTCAATTACCTGAAGGGCGCAAATATCGGTGGCTTTATCAAAGTTGCTGAAGCCATGAAGGCACAAGGAGTGGTTTAAACCTAATTTATTTATATCTATATTTGTAAGGTTCCGGCATTCGTCGGAACTTTTTTATTTGTGACTTAATTCTATTTAGCATGCGCGTATTAGCCGAATTACCACATCCAGATTGTAAGATTACGATCTTCGGGATGAACCAGAAGTTTATCGTCAAGTTTGAACAAGGGACGTTAGAACAATCTTATAAGTTAGCAGAAGCTGATGTAGTCGGTGGTGTTAATGGGGTGTTTGAGATGCTCGATGAAGAGTTTATTCAGCAGGTTATTGGGTTATTTGCTGAGATGAGGAAGGCGATAATCGGGACATACAATAAATATTAATAAACCATTTATTTAAAATACGTAACAAGCTGATAAATAGTTGTTTAAAATCTTAAAACCTCTAATACAGAATTATATTCCGTGTTAGAGGTTTTTTTTTTGATTTCAAGCTTTGCTTTAATATAAACAAAAGATTAAACAAAAATGACATTATAACTTGTTTTACAATAACTTATGTAATGGAACAAAATATTATTTGCCAATGATTTCCGCCAAATAAACAACACCTTTACTCGCTGACTCCGCAATTTTATGAACGTTCGCAGGAATGGCCACCTGCTTCGCATTTGGGTCGATCAGTATGATTTGACAACCGGGTTTACAATCGAATAATAAGTTGGCTGCCGGGTAAACCTGCAAGGACGTTCCTATGATAATGAACACATCGGCATCACGAACCAGACGAGACGCTTCTACCATATTGGGTACCGCCTCGCCGAACCATACCACATGTGGCCGCAATGTCGAGCCGAGTTCGCAAGTCGCATCCATCGCAATCTCATCGCCTTCGATATCGTAAACCAAATTGGGGTTCTTGGAGGATTGTGATTTTCTGATCTGTCCGTGCAGATGTAAAACCTTGCTGCTACCAGCGCGCTCATGCAGATCATCGATATTTTGTGTGATAATCTGTACATCAAAATCCTTTTCCATATTCGCTAAATAGCGATGCGCGGCGTTAGGTTCTACACGGATACAATCCTTTCGGCGCATATTATAAAACCGTTGCACCAACTCAGGATTGCGCTGCCAAGCCTCTGGTGTGGCGACTTCTTCAATTCTATAACCTTCCCACAGTCCGTCCGCACCTCGAAAAGTAGGCAGTCCGCTTTCTACAGAAATACCAGCGCCGGTAAAAACTACTATCTTCTTCATAAATATGTATGAGGGTTTAAAATCCTTGGTTGTTTCCGCTGAAACACCAAGAGAAATGAATTTCTTGTTGACCTTTGAATTCAAGCACTATAAGCAAAAATAAGAAAAGGCATCTAACAAATTAGATGCCTTGACTTGGTTGTAATTAAATCGTTCTATTTTACGAAATAGCGATGTTCAATAACGGTTGCCTCAGGTTCTTTCGACTCCACCGAGTCTTTGATTGGGCAATATCCTGTAACACCACGATAAATCAGCGCACCGCCGAGAGTAATTCCAGAAAATGCTGTCATCGGATGTTTTACAATAGATTTAATTCCTCTTCCTAACAAGAATCCGCCCGCGACTACAGATAATATACGTTCCGATGTCCCTACATTCCCATCATGACAACTCGCATCGAGTTTGTTCTTTAGTGCATCAAAGGCATAGTTTAATATTCCGCTCATGTTGTTCAAATTTATAATCCTATCTATAAAACGAATAAATTCGATTTTTGTTTCTGATTAGGTATAAATTTTGATTGCCTTCGCTATTATTCGTATTTTCATCCACATTTAAACTATTAACTATGCTGGTAAAGAAGTATTCGGGCGAACTTGTTCCCTTTGATGAATCAAGCTTAAGACGATCCTTGATGCGCTCAGGCGCCTCGGACGGGGAAGTTCAAATGGTATATGCGTCCATCAAAAATAAGTTATACGATGGCATCAGCACCCGAGAGCTTTATGAAATGGCTTTCGACGCGTTAAAATCAAAGAAAAACTCCTATGCTGCTCGCTATAGTTTAAAGCGTGCGCTTCGCGAGTTGGGACCTGAAGGCTTCTATTTTGAGAAATGGGTAGCTCGCTTATTTCAGGAAGACGGTTATGAGGCCATAACCGGACAGACAGTGCAAGGTCATGCCGTAACGCATGAAATTGATGTTGTCGCTGCTAAGGGCGATGTGATGCTCGCTGTGGAATGTAAATTTCGTAATGATGAGGATGCCAAGATTTCCGTAACCACGCCGATGTACTTTAAATCTAGAGTGACGGATGTGACAGGTATAGAATATCCATTTTTTAATGCGCATCGTCAGTTCACGGATGGCTGGTTAGTCACGAATGCATACCTCACGACAGACTCGATAAAGTTTGGAGAATATTATAAAATGAATTTGTTGTCCTGGGATTACCCGAACGGACAAAGCATAAAAGCGCGTGTAGACAATACTGGTGAATACCCGATTACTTGCTTAACTAACTTAACTACACAGGATAAGGCGATGTTATTAAAGAATCAATGCATCTGCGTAAAGGATCTTTTAAAGGATCCGAAAATATTAAGCCATATCCAGATTCCGGCCGACAAGCAAAAACATATTATGCAGGAGGCAGAGGAATTAATCAATAGTCCGATAGAACATGAGTAATAAATTTGTAAGGGAAGAGATCAGTTTCCTGAAAGGCGCCAGAGGGCGTTGGAACGAACTTAAATATGTAATCGGTGTATTCTTTCAATTCATGAAAGGGTTTAGAACCCTGCACTTTGTTGGCCCCTGCGTGACGGTTTTTGGATCTGCACGATTTGGTGAAGACCATGTTTACTACAAACAAGCGCGCAGCGTTTCAGGCAAGCTTGCTGAACAGGGCTTTACAATTATGACAGGCGGAGGCCCCGGTATTATGGAGGCCGCAAACCGCGGTGCGAAAGATGTTGGCGGTGCTTCGGTGGGTTGTAATATTGTATTGCCGCATGAGCAAATGCATAACCCATACATGGATAAATTCGTTAATATCGAGTACTTCTTTGTGCGCAAAGAACTGCTGCGTAAATATTCCTTCGCTTTTATCATTATGCCCGGAGGATTCGGTACGCTAGATGAATTTTTCGAAACCCTCACCTTGATACAGACGAA
The DNA here is from genome assembly GCF_008274825.1 of Sphingobacterium hotanense. NCBI lineage: Bacteria > Pseudomonadati > Bacteroidota > Sphingobacteriia > Sphingobacteriales > Sphingobacteriaceae > Sphingobacterium > Sphingobacterium hotanense. The sequence continues at coordinate 2,220,778 of NZ_CP030848.1, read as the reverse complement.
GAAATTATCGCAGTTCCCCATTGTTGTGATGGGTCTAGAATATCATAAAGGCATTATTGATCATGTGAATGAGATGATTGAAGCAAAGACCATTAGTCCGGAAGATCAAGACTTACTGCTATTTACAGATGATATTGACGAAGCAGTCGAACATATAAAACAGTATGCAGACACCAACCGAATCATTAATCTGCAAGAGCAAAAGCCGAATTGGATATTGGGCGAGAAGAAAGCAGTTTAACTAGATTTTAGATGTTAGATATTAGATTTTAGACCCTGATAGGTAGGATAATTGGGGTTGAGCTCTTGAGGATGTGGTTGGAAGAGATTCGGGAGTATTCGGATTGATTTCTTGAGGATGTGGTTGGAAGAGGAATTGGGTAATTGCTCTATAATAAATACAATTTTGAATAAAAACATTCGATTAATACCATGCTAAAGTTTGCGAACGCGAAAATAAATATAGGCTTACATATCACGGAGCGTCGTTCGGATGGCTATCATAATTTGGAGACTATTTTTTATCCGGTTAAAATATATGATGCTGTGGAGACGCAGCTTTCTGATAAATTAGAGCTTGAGATTCACGGGGCAGATTTGAAGGCTGATGACGATAACCTTTGTTTGAAGGCGTATCGCTTATTGGCGGCTGATTACGATCTTCCGCCTCTGAAAATACATTTGCTGAAGCGTATCCCCATCGGGGCGGGCTTGGGCGGGGGTTCTTCCGACGCGAGTGCAACCCTGCAATTACTAAATGAGCAATTTGAATTAGGCATTTCTGATAGAGAATTAGAACAGTATGCTGCGCAATTAGGTGCCGACTGCCCTTTCTTTATCCAGAATAAATCCACCTATGCCGAGGATATCGGCACCAAGCTCTCCGAAATTGAATTGGACCTCTCCGACTATTATATAGTGATATTAAAGCCGAATATCCATATCTCCACCGCCGAAGCCTATAAGAACGTCACTCCATTGACTCCACACATAGATTTAAGACGCGCGGTGCAATTACCGATACAAGAGTGGAAACTTCATATTAAGAATGACTTTGAGGCCGGCCTGTTCGAATTGTATCCGCAAATCGGAGAAATTAAACGAAGATTCTATGAACTTGGCGCTGTCTACTCTTCCATGACAGGCTCAGGTTCCGCTGTATTCGGCATCTTCGAACAAGAAACAGACGTTTCCGAAATGACTAGCTTAGGAAAAATATTCCTTCCAATGGATCTATAAAGAAATATATAGGGGCAAAAATACAAATGCCCCTATCTATTTTCATTGCACTACAGATAACCTTTCACTACCTCAACTCCTTCTCCTATCTCACAAATAACATCGAATCTCCATCTAAGCAATTGTAGAAATATTCGACGCTCCGCTCTAATGTCTAATATCTCACATCTAACATCTAAATAGTATATTTGTCTTATGCCCTTGAGGACTTTAATATTCTTTATTGCTTCTATTTTTACTATCGCTTTCGCTTTTGGACAAAATATTCCAAGGGTCGGATCGCCGTATGTAAAGCAGTATAACAAGTCCACCTACCAAGCAGGGAATCAGAACTGGGGTATCGCAGTCAGCAACGAAGGCTTTATTTATGTAGCCAATACGGAAGGTCTTCTAAGTTTTGACGGTCAGGAATGGCGCCTTCACAAAGCAAAAAATCAACGTAGTCTGCGGAGTGTGAACATCGATAAGGAAGGTCGCATTCTGGTTGGTGGGTCTGGAGAATTTGGTGTTTGGGAACGTGGGAAGTTTGGTAAGATGAAGTACCGCAGTCTTTCCCCCTTAGTTAAGGATCAGACTGGATTGAAGAATGACGAGATCTGGCGTATCAACACGGTCGGTAACCGTATCTTCTTCCACAGCTTCTCGAAATGCTACATCTATGAAAATAACGAGATCAAAACATTAACCGCCGATGGCGAGCCTTTTCTCTTTAGTCATCAGGTAAATAATAGGATGTTCTTTGAACAACTTCCTTCGGGCTTATTTGAATTGGTCAATAATAGTTTGGCGCAAGTAAGGGGCGCGGCTGTCCTGCGCGGTATGAATATCCTTAGCATGCTACCCTTCGATAAGGATAAAATATTAATTGCCACTTCTAACCATGGCCTCTTTATCATGGAGAACGATGGAAGTATTTCACCTTGGCAAAACCAAGTGCAACAACAACTTATCCGCTATCAGGTCAACAATGGCGTTAAGTTATATGGAGATCAATTTGCGTTCGGAACCATACAGAATGGCGTGTACATTCTGAATAGCAAGGGTGAACTTGTTCAGCAGATCAATAAAAACAACGGCCTCCAGAACAACACCGTCCTTAGCATGACGGTCGACAAGCAAGCTAACCTGTGGGTGGGTTTGGATAATGGTGTAGACCGTATTGATATCAACAGTCCGCTATATTATTATGCTGATCTAACCGGAAAGATCGGAACAGTCTATGCCGCTATCATCTTTCAGAATAAGGTTTACCTTGGAACTAACCAGGGGCTATTCGTAAGTGATTGGAATGGTGTAAATGATTTCCAGAGTCTGGACTTCAGTATTGTCCCAAACTCGCATGGGCAAGTATGGCAATTGGTCAATATGAACGGACAACTGCTGTGCGGACATAATAACGGGACGTTCTTAGTAGAAGGCAATGCTATGCGGAAGATCTCCTCTGTTACGGGTGCATGGAATTTTACAGCGATTAGCGGCAGCAATCGTTGGTTGCAGGGAAATTATACCGGAATCGGACTGATGCAAGGCGGCCCAGCTCCTAGCTTTATCAAACAGTTCCAACAAATTAAAGTACCCATCCGCAGTATCCTTCAACGTAGCGATTCCGAATTCTGGGCGACAAATCAGCAGAATGTTTACAGCATGAAGCTCAATTTAGGTAAGGATGATGCGCAATCTATAAATGCTGTAAAAGCCGATCTACCGAGCAATACCCAGCTGCATGGCGTCTATAACCTGGCAAACAATATCGTCTTTGCTACCGACTCTGGCTTCTATCAATATGACAACATCCTGGGCTCCTTTAAACCATATGTTGAACTGAATGAACAGTTGAAATCCTTTCATACGGCCAATAAGATTATCCCTATAAAACAAAACGAATATTGGTTTGTAAAGAAGTCGCATATAGCTAAAGTAGAACTCTTACCTGAAGGAAAAGTTAAGATAGATTCATCGTCGTGGAATTCCCTTCGCGGTAAGATGATGAACGACTACGAACAGATATTTAATTTGGATGACCAGACATCCATCATCGGGATGGACAATGGATTTGCGATATATTTTAATGAGCTGAGTGCAAAAGCTAATCTTCCAAAGCCATACATTACACAAGTTTGGAACACGAGCAATGGGACTCCCCCTCTTTATGATGATTTGTCGATTGCCTATGGCGAGAACAACTTACGCTTTGCCTATGCGAGTCCTTGGTATTCTTCGTCGAATCTAAAATATTCGTATTGGCTGGAAGGATATACAGATAATTGGTCCGATTGGGAGGAAGTAGCTTTTAAGGATTTTACTAATCTTCCCGATGGCAACTACATTTTTCACGTCCGATCGATGGCGCCAAATGGTACACAATCAGAGATTACGAGTTTGGAGATAACCATTCGCCCACCATGGTATAGGCATTGGTTGGCTATCGTTATCTATTTGCTTATTCTTACCGCACTATTCATAATCGGCAAACGCTATTATGAGCAGCATCTGAAGAAAGAGCAGCAAAAACTGAAAGCGAAGATGTTGGCTGATCAAGAAGCACGATTAGCGAAGGAGGCGGAGCTCAATGAACGTAAATTGATGGCGCTGAAGAACGACCAATTAGAGCAGGAATTGGAAATCAAGAACCGTGAGCTCGCTAATGCTGCCATGAATATTGTTTATAAAAACGAGATGCTCAATAACCTACATCATGAGTTGACCAATCTTAATGATTCAAACGGTAACAAATTGAGTTCAGACCAATTACGGAAAGTAAGTAAACTAATTGATGAAGCGCATTCCGACGATCGCGATTGGGATCTATTCGAGAAAAGCTTTAACGAAGCGCATGAGAATTTCTTCAAGAAGCTAAAGTCAGATTATCCGGCGCTGGTTCCGAACGACTTAAAGTTATGTGCTTATCTGCGTTTAAATATGTCAAGTAAGGAGATTGCGTCTCTATTGAACATCAGTACCCGCGGCGTGGAAATTAGACGCTACAGGCTCCGTAAAAAGCTTAACCTCCCAACAGAAAAGAACCTGACAGAGTTTTTATTAGAGCTTTAATTGCATAAATTGTATTCAGAGCAATACATCATCCCCTCACAGCAATCAATGTGTACATGTTACACGTTATAAACTTTTTGTTGTAGACCCATTCGCTAGTAAAGTACAGGTATTCAAATTACTACACCATATCTCAACGGCCGTTGAGCAGGTATTTTGACGTTGTAGTAGTAATGAGCACGGCTAATATTTTCATTTCAAACTAATAGATGACATCTTTGTTTATAGTGAACCTGTAGATAACATTCAGGAATACTAGTTATGAAAATACCTCCTAAACAAGGGAGGGCCAATATCCACGAATAGCATATGACGATAAAAGCACTAACCTTCTCTGGTATCATACTGATGGCACTGAATTTTGAATCTTGCCAAATTAAGAATAACAATAATGATAACGATCGCAATGACATGAAAGATAGTCTCGCGATTGCTAACGACTCTTTGTTGACTAAGATCCAGAGCCAAACTTTCCAATATTTCTGGGAGGGAGCTGAGCCCATTACAGGTCTAGCTCGCGAGCGCATCCATATTGACGGTGAATATCCACAAAACGACCGCAATGTGATCACTATTGGTGGTAGCGGATTTGGATTGATGAGTTTGATTGTAGGGATGGAACGCGGCTTTATCAGCAAGAGCGAAGGGGAAGAACGCCTTCATCGCATCATGGATTATTTGACACGCATCCCACGTTTTCAAGGGGCATGGGCACATTGGTACCATGGCAATGTTGGAGAAGTAAAAGCCTTTAGTGAAAAGGATAATGGTGGCGACATTGTCGAAACGGCATTTCTAGCGCAGGGACTTCTAGTAGTACGGGAGTACTTCAAAGAAGGCACTGAAATACAACGAGAAATTGCCAAGAAAGCCGATAACCTATGGAGAGGAATCAATTGGAAGCATTATACAAACGGTAAGAATGTATTATTCTGGCACTGGAGCCCTGTCCACGAGTTCGGGATGAACCATGCTATTCAAGGTTATGATGAGTGCTTAATAAGTTATGTCTTAGCTGCTTCTTCACCTACCCATGCGATAGACTCTACGGTCTATTATCAAGGATGGGCTAGAAATGGTAAAATCAAATCAGATATCAAGAAGTTTGACATCCCGACAGAAGTTAAGCATAACTCACGTGAGGGCGAAGTGGGTCCATTATTTTGGGCACACTATTCTTTCTTAGGCTTAGACCCAAGAGGATTGTCCGACAAATATGTTTCTTATGAGGATGCCGTAGTGAATCATGCTAAGATCAATATTGCTTATGCCGAAGCCAATCCACAGAACTTTGTTGGTTATGGAGCGGACAAAGCTTGGGGATGGACGGCAAGCTATTCAATCAATGGATATGATGCTCATCATCCGGACAATGATAAATCGGTCGTATCTCCTACTGCGGCACTGGCATCCATGCCATATACGCCCAATGAAAGCATCGCATTTGCAAAATACCTATTCAACAATCTTAATGATAAGGTATGGGGCAAATATGGTTTCTATGATGCTTTCAGCGAAACAAACAATTGGTATCCACAGCGATACTTAGCGATCGATCAAGGCCCCATTGTCGTAATGATCGAAAACTATAGAACCGGCCTTATTTGGGACTTATTTATGAATGCTCCGGAAGTAAGGTTAGGATTAAGAAAATTAGGCTTCAAAAGCCCACACTTAAAGTAATGAATCAATGAATATCCGTAAAGGCATATTATCCTGCAGTTTAATCGCATTTTCATTCCTTGTAAATGCGCAAGATAATAATAAAATGAACCAATTTATCGACGGTCTGCTGTCGAAGATGACTATTGAAGAAAAGATCGGGCAGCTTAATCTAGTAACAGGTGGCGAAGCCACGACAGGTTCTGTTGTTTCAACTGACGTCGAAGGGAAAATCAAAGCCGGTAATATTGGAGGCATATTTTCGATGAGCTCACCTGCTAAGATTCGAAAGGCACAGGAATTAGCCGTGAAAGAGTCTCGATTGGGAATCCCAATTATCTTCGGCATGGATGTTATCCATGGTTATAAAACTGCATTTCCAATACCTCTTGGTCTCGCAGCCACATGGGATATGCCGTTGATTCGCCAAACGGCACGTATCTCTGCTGTAGAGGCAACGGCTGACGGTATCAACTGGACTTTCTCTCCAATGGTCGATATCTCGAGAGATCCGCGTTGGGGAAGAATATCTGAAGGCAGTGGCGAAGATACCTACCTGACTTCCCGCATTGCGAAAGAAATGGTTTTAGGCTATCAGGGCGACGATGTTAGCAAAAACAACACCTTGCTTGCCTGTGTTAAACATTTTGCATTATATGGCGCCGGAGAAGCCGGTAGAGACTATCATAGCACCGACATGAGTCTACATCGGATCTACAATGAATATCTGCCTCCATACAAGGCTGCTCTTGAAGCTGGAGCGATGTCCGTCATGACTTCCTTCAATGATATCAACGGATTACCAGCAACAGCTAACCGTTGGTTGCTGACTGACTTACTTCGCAATGAATGGGGATTTAAAGGTCTTGTAGTGACGGACTATACAGCAGTAAATGAGTTAATCGACCATGGATTAGGCGATTTGCAGCAAGTATCTGCCCTTTCCTTACAAGCAGGTGTAGACATGGATATGGTCGGTGAAGGCTTTTTGACCACGCTGAAAAAGTCGTTAGAGGAAAAGCGAGTTACTGAAGTGGATATTAATCGAGCGGTTCGGTATGTATTGGAAGCGAAGTATAGATTAGGACTGTTTGAAGACCCCTATCGCTATTGCGATGAGCAGCGCGCTAAAAAAGAAATCTCTAAAAAGGAGCACTTAGTCTTTGCGCGTGAAGCGGCTGCAAAGTCTTTTGTCTTGCTAAAGAATGACCAGATTCTGCCATTGAAAAAGACAGGAACCGTTGCAGTAATTGGTCCGCTTGCGAATACAGGAGCAAACATGCCAGGCACATGGAGCGTGAGTGCAGACCATGCTAACACGCAGAGCCTTGTTGAAGGAATGCGTGAAGCATTGGGAAGTAAGGTTAAGATTACGACGCATTTAGGATCTAACCTAACGGATGACAAAGCTCTACAAGAGCGAGCTACCATGTTTGGTCGTACAATCCCTAGAGACGAGCGCGATCCAGAACTCATTATCGCCGAAGCTTTGAAGACTGCAGAAAGCGCAGATGTCATCGTTGCGGCATTGGGTGAAAGCTCGGAGATGTCGGGAGAAAGTTCTAGCCGTACGGATCTTAATATTCCGGCAAGTCAAAGACGACTACTAGAGGCGCTTTTGAATACAGGCAAGCCGGTAGTCTTGGTCCTATTTACCGGTCGCCCATTGACGCTTACTTGGGAGCATGAACATGTTCCAGCGATATTAAACGTATGGTTTGGCGGTACAGAAGCCGGAAAAGCGATAGCGGACGTTTTATTTGGCGATATTAACCCAAGTGGCAAGCTACCTGCGACATTCCCACAGAATGTCGGACAGATCCCTTTGTACTATAGCCATAAAAACACAGGGCGTCCTTTAGCCGAAGGCGCTTGGTTTCAAAAGTTCCGCTCCAACTACTTGGATGTTAGCAACGAGCCCCTATACCCTTTCGGATATGGGTTGAGTTACAGTACATTCGAATATGGCGATATCATTCTCGACAAAAAAGCGATTAAAATGAATGAAACCCTAAAAGTTTCCATAGATCTAAAGAATACCGGCAACTACGATGGAGAAGAAGTTGTGCAGCTTTATATCCGTGATATGGTTGGCAGCATCACACGTCCTGTTAAAGAACTTAAAAACTTCCAAAAAGTCTTTTTGAAAAAAGGCGAATCGAAAAGAATAGATTTCACGATATCGGAAGAAGATCTAAAATTCTACGACCTACAGCTTAAGCATATTGCAGAACCTGGTGCTTTCAAAGTATTTATTGGCGGAAACTCCCGAGACGTTAAGGAAGCGGATTTCGAATTGACAGATTAAAAATATTCACAAGTATGTTTATATTTACCTTATGGTAAAAATGCTCTACTTCGTGGCTTTCTGGCTAACTCAAATCGTTTCCAGTATTATCTTTAAATATGGAGGTATCAATCCGAAATTTCAATGGCCTGCATTGATTATTGGAAACATCATTATTCTTTCAGCAAGCTGGTTTTTAGTACAGCTGTTCAAAAACTTCTCACAGCCTATCGTAATTGCGGTATGTTCCGGAGGAACTTTCTTAACAGTACAGCTGGCGATGGCCTTATGGTTTAAAGAATCGTTGAACTGGATACAGGTATTAGGATGCTTAGTCATTGTGTTCGGGATGGCCATGATTACCTTCGGTGGTAAACAGAGCGTAACTCCTTAACTATGGAAAATCAACAAAACCTAGAAGTCTGGATGCGAGGGCCAATTGAAGGCATCTCCGTAATACTACAACCCGCCGCGCATGCATTACTGCAAGTCAAAGAAGACATCCCCAAGTTATTGAATAGCGAAGATGATCAATACATCTGGATCAAACCCTTTGGTATGGCATCATCTGCCTTTCATGTATTGCATATTATTGGTGTGATTGATCGAATGTTCACCTATGCAGCAGGCAAATCCCTTTCAGAAGAGCAATTCGAGTATTTGGACAAAGAAAATAGTCCGAATCAAGATATCTCGGTGGATGAGATGCTTGATAATCTGAATCATGCTGTGGAGCGAGCGACAAATGATTTAAAAGAGATTGACGATATCACGCTAACCGAAGAACGCTTCATCGGCCGAAAGATGATTCCTACAACACAATTGGGGTTACTATTTCATGCGGCAGAACATGCGCAGCGTCACTATGGCCAACTTCTCGTGACGATAAAAACTGTACGCGGGTTATTTCAACAAGGCTCGATACACTACCTAAGGAAGCTCCAACACAGATTGGTCTACGATGGCATATACCTTAGTCAAGCTTGTCTTAGGAAGAATATGCAAACCGGTAAACTTTCCGAATGCCGGTAAAGTCAGCACTCTATTTTCTAGATGGAAACAAGGGAGCCGAAAGCTCTGTCGACCTGCTAAAAACACCTGGCAGCCCGGGTGTATGTGGCCAACCACATTGATGATATGACTATCAAGACCTAGCAGCGGTTCGTGAGACAATACCAGCCCTTCTTCCAAGAGCAAATGGTCAACGATGCGGAGTGCGGATCTTTCCAAATGCGCATCCTCCAAAATATCATGATTACCTTTGGTCAAAGTGAAGGTAATATGCGGCTTAGCTTTCGTATATATACAGAACTGCTCCCAGTCCGAATTCAATTTGGAATGAAAGAGATCACCTAAGAACACGACCTGCTTGACCTCTAATTCATTAAGTAATATATCTAGCCTACCTAATTCCTCCGTAACATTCGGAGCTGGAACAAAGAAGCCCTCTTTTCTAAAATGCTTCAACTTACCCAAGTGCCAATCCGAAACAACAAGCAACTGATACTTTGCGATATACATGGCTTTTTGCGGCAACAAAAAACAATCCAATCCATTCAACACAAGCTTCTTAGCCATCTATCAACTGCATTTTAATTTTTTCCAATTTGCTTTGCCAATCCTCATTGCTATATCGCTCGCGAAACGACTCGGAGAAAATAGGAAATGCAAAGGGTGTTAGTTTCTCCGGCTTCCGAAAGATTATCCGGTGACTATCAATACGCTCGAATGCTTTAATCATCCTGCCCTCTTCGAGCTGAAAATCAAAGACCTCATCGTAAGATTCACGCAAAAGTAAGTTGTTTGGCTCATATTCTGAAAATACTGAAAAGAAAAGACCCGCATTAGCTTGTAGATGCTTGCTCTTCATCTGTTTTCCGGGGAAACCTTGAAAAACTAATCCTGCAATCCCTGCAATATCCCTAAACCTTCGTCTTGCCATCTCCTGCACATTGATTCCGGAATTGATATCCGCATGCAGTTTATGGGGTGAAAAGATCTGTTTCAATATATCCTCATTGAGCTCGTATGCCGTATCACTCAATAACTCAATCCCATATTCATTCGTAGCGATACTGAATGTTGCCGGACTAATCTGCCCAAGCCTATAAGCGATAACCTGAGCCATTCCTTCATGAACCAGCTTACCATCAAACGGATACAAAAATAAATGAAAGCCATATCTCGTTTCTGTGTATTCCACCAATAGCTCATCTTCTTTCGGGAGACCCGATACGCGCTCCTGTTCCTTGAATAGTGGCTGGAGAAACTTAATCTCCGGAGACTGTCCAGACTTCTTGTGAATACTGCTGAAGCTATGTCGGATTGCAATTCCCAAATCTGGTGATATCGCAAAACGACCACCCATCCAGGAAGGCACGACTCCTTTTTTCTTTTGCGAAGGTTTGACGATCGCATCATTAGCGATTACCTGAATCAATTCCAACTGACGACCAGAAAACCAAAATACATCGCCAACATTCAATTTAGAAATAAACGACTCTTCTATCGATCCCAAGTGTTTCCCCGATAAGAACTTTACGCGCATCATCAAATCCGATACAATAGCTCCAATGGACAGTCGATGTCGCATGGCAAGTTTCCTGGACGTCACTTTGTAAAGACCGTCGACTAATTCCAAACGGTGGAAATCATCGTATGCCTTCAAGCTACTACCGCCATGCAATAGCAAACTCATACATTGATCGAACTCTTCCTGGCTGACCGACTCGAAGCAATGGGTATTTGTGATCTCTTGATAAATCTGCTGAGGGTCAAATCCATCGCCAACTGCTAATGTCATCAAGTATTGGGTCAACACATCAAATGAGCGTATATAGGGGATTCGCTGTTCGACAATCTTTTCTTTTACAGCGAATTTAAGGGAATCTCCTTCAATTATCTCCAACGAGTTTGTTGGAACATAGTAAATAATGGACGTTGCATCCGGACGGTGTCCGGAGCGCCCTGCGCGCTGCAAAAACCTAGCTACCCCTTTGGGCGACCCAATCTGAATTACGCAGTCTACGGGCCTAAAATCAACGCCTAAATCCAAACTACTTGTACATACCACTGCCTTGAGCCTTCCGGCATGCAAAGCCTCTTCCACCCACATACGTACTTCATCGCTCAAAGATCCATGATGAATTGCCAGCAAGCCCGCAAACTCCGGATAATTCGAGATAATCTGCTGATACCAAATCTCAGCTTGCGAACGCGTATTGGTAAAAATAAGCGTGGTTCCGTATTGATTGACAACATCGACCACTTTATCCAACAGCCGAATACCTAAATGCCCCGCCCAAGGGAATTTCTCCAAGCTGTCCGGGAGGATTGTCTGTATATCGATCTTCTTATTGATCTGCGCCTTCACCATTACGCCGCTGTTCGATGCCCCTAATAGAATATCCTTAGCTTGCTCAAGATTCCCAATAGTAGCCGAAATGCCCCAGATCTTTAAATTCGGATTAATGCTCTTCAGTCTGCTCAACGCTAGTTCGATCAACACGCCTCTTTTAGATCCTAGAAGCTCGTGCCATTCATCAACCACGATAAATTCCAGTTGCTTAAAGAAGTCCTGACCCTGTTTCGTCGCTAAGATTAAGTGAACACTCTCAGGTGTAGTAATCAATGCTTTCGGCGGATTCTTTCGTTGTTTCTGCCGAATAGCAGTGCTCGTGTCACCCGTGCGAAGCTCTATTTGATAGTCCAAATCCAGATCCAAAGAAACCCCTTCCGTTACCCGATGTATCTCTTTCGACAAAGCCCGCAATGGAGTAATCCACAACGCATGCAGCCCTCGCTTACGCTGTTTTTCTAATTTTGCCTGATAGGCATCCGAATAATAATGCTGTATAACGCCAAACCAGATGGCAAAGGTCTTACCATATCCGGTAGGGGCATTTAAAATCCCCGAACGATTTGCTGCAATCTCCTTCCAACACTGTTTTTGAAAATCATGAGGTTCCCAACCCTGATTATAAAACCAAACGTCCGCAAGTTCGTTCTTCATAGACCAATTTATTGTTTCAAATTACAAAGAATATCATCCACTATACAACATTTTACTCGATTATTTGTTAGCACAAGTAAAGAGATATTATTATGGAAAAGATACAAGTTGGCTTATTTGTCGGAAGTTTAAGAAAAGAATCATTCAACAAAAAGATCGCAAATCACTTGATTAGCATAGCGCCGGAGGGATATGAATATAAAATCATCGAAATCGGACAGTTGCCATTTTATAATGAAGATTTAGAGGGTGATAAACTGCCGGATAGCTACAAGTCGTTCCGTGCAGAGGTGGAAGCCCTCGACGCTGTGATTTTTGTGACGCCAGAATACAATCGTTCGGTGCCTGCGGTACTGAAAAACGCAATCGACGTCGCATCACGCCCTTACGGAAAAGGCAAATGGGGTAAAAAACCAGGTGCCGTGATCAGTTCATCCATTGGAGCAATCGGTGGATTTGGAGCAAACCATCATCTACGTCAATCCTTAGTCTTTGTCGATATCCCTGCGATGGCGCAGCCTGAAGCTTACATTGGAAATGCTGCTAAACTCTTCGACGAGCAAGGTAAATTGACGAATGAAGACACTGCAAAATTCCTAAAGGACTATGTCGCGGCCTTCAGCGAATGGGTTGAAAAATCCGTAAAGAAATAAGATTATTTGAAAGTTACTTCACCGAAATACTGTGGCAAATGGAAATTCGGCGTCGGGTTATCAATATCGTTCCAAGCTATAAAATGTGGATTTGGTAAAGCATCTCCACATTTGTAGAAATTTGCATATGCCTTTTTGCCTTGTAATTCCTCAGCATTAGCCTTGAAAATATGAAAAGGAATCTGCAGAATTTGCTGCCAACTCTTTTTACCGGCCACTGTTCGAACGGAAGAGTATGCGTTTATCTGAAGAATCTCTTCCGCACTTAATCGATTTCTATTCGATTTGATAGAAGTTCCATAGCCCACGAGCCCCACCCCTAACACATTGAATTCTACGTTATAGTAGGTTTCTCTATTGTCAAAAGACACAAAAAACTCAACACAGCTATCCTCCCAAACATTTTCATTCGGACGGATATATTGACCTTTGACAAACTCCTCCTCAACGGAATAGTGAAGTAGAATATCCTGATCGCTATAGCCAACTTGAAATTGCACTTTCGGAATGTAAGGGAATTCTGATTTCCACGGCGCGGCAGCGATGTCATGCCATGCTAAAGAATTCATATTCTTGGCTAACGACGCGTAATCGCCTGCCGATTCCTGAAAGTCTACTTTCTCAATCTCAAGGGTCTTCATACTAGTTCGAATTTAAGTTCGCTGCTAATATATCAGTTAAAACTTTATGATTTGCTTCTAATTCCTGAACTAATTTCAATTGCGCTTTCGTACGCACTAAATTATGTTCCGGATATCCGATTTTATAGTATGTATCGCCATCTATATAATCCGTTAAAAAACGAACGGCCTGCATGTATGGCAATAAATGAACGCCATGTATCAATGACTCCACTTCAATTTCGCTTAAAAACTCCTTAGCTTCAGACAGGTAACCCGCCGTGAAAGCCTCAAATAACGGAACATTTAACACGATTTTTGAAACATCCGCTTCATCCTCTGCCGCCGAATTGATAATTGTGCGAATGGCATCGCCAAAATCATAAGCCACATAGCCTGGCATCACCGTATCTAGGTCGATAACGCATTGCACCTGATCGTTGCTGTCCAACAAAACATTGTTGAATTTCGTGTCGTTATGCGTGATACGAAGCGGTAATTTATTTGCGCGTCCTAATTCAAGTATCGTACGCATTTTGTCTTCACGCTCGAAGATGTAATCCAATAAGTCTTGAACCTCCGCAACTCGACCTGCACGATCGTTAGCAATCGCTTCGCGAAGGTTGTTCATGCGGAATTCAATATTATGAAAGTTAGGAAGTACTTCAACAATGGTTGTAGGATCCAAATCGCTCAACTGCTTCTGAAATTGGCCAAAAGCCATACCGCCAGAAAACGCTTGATCCGTAGTCTCCAAAATATCATAACTGCGCGTATCTGGAATCAAGATAAACACACGCCAGAAATCACCGTTCTCGTCTTTATAGTAATGCTGTCCATCCCAAGTCGGGATTAAAGTCATGGTACGCTTAGCAACTTCTTCCTGCCCTAAATGCGCAAGTTTCTGTTTCAAATGGAGACATACCTTCTCGATATTATCCATCAATCCATCGACATTGCGAAAAACGTGGTGATTGATGCGTTGAAGTAAGTATTGTTCGTTTATATCGGAATCAGTAACGATCTTGAAGGTATCATTAATATGTCCTGAACCAAAAGGCACCGAGGATACAATATTTCCTTGGATCTTAAATTTTTCTGCTGATAAAATGCTGTTTTCTATAGTATTGGTTGACATTACTTCACTTTTCATTTCATAATTTCTGTGTAAGTGTTCGCAATATCTACATAACTAACCAATATTAAAAATATTTTTTTCAATCAAACGGTTGCACTATTTTATTTGTTAATAACACGTAAATCAGTAATTAACATATCTATATTTATTCTTAACAAATGGCTTTTAAAACGAGATAATGTATATATTTTTTGTATTTTAGGACATCAAAGCGAATTTGCCTTTATATGGTCACGGAAATAGTCATTATCCTAATCTTAATCATCCTAAACGGAATCCTGTCAGCATCAGAAATTGCCATTGTATCCAGCCGAAAGGCGCGCTTACAAGCGGCTAGCGAAAAAAATGCAGGTGCTAAAAAAGCATTGGAATTAAAAGATAATCCAAACAACTTCTTATCAACGGTACAGATCGGGATTACCTTAATTGGTATCTTGACAGGTTTTTTTAGTGGGGGCTCGATCTCCACCTTCCTTGCTGAGCAAATGAACCAAGTATCTTTCTTGGCGCCTTACAGCTCGCAGATTGCCGTTATTGTCGTCGTATTAACCATCACTTATCTATCGCTGGTTATCGGAGAATTAGTACCCAAGCGAATTGGTATGGCCATTCCGGAGAAGTACGCTTCTTTTATTGCTCTTCCCATGAACTTACTAAGTAAGATCGTGAAGCCCTTTGTTTGGTTATTGAGCGTCTCTACGGATTTTATTGTCAAACTATTCAACATCAAATCGAATCAGAATGCAGTAACCGAAGAAGAGATTAAGGCATTAGTGGATGAAGGAGTCGATAGCGGGGCTATTGAGGGCATTGAACATGATATGGTAGACCGCGTACTCAGTCTTGGAGATAAACGTGCTATCAATCTAATGGTACACCGATCTAAGATCACATACCTGGATATACAAAAGTCCTTCGAGGAGAACAAAGCCTATATTCTTGCAGACGAACATACAGAATACCCGGTATGTAATGGTAATTTCGACCATGTTATCGGCGTTGTGCATATCAAAACGTTATTTAAAGAGTATTTAACGAGTGATGAGCCAGAACTCACAAACCTACTGCAGCCTATCCCGTTCATCAATGAAAATACTTATGCATACAATGTCATGCAGTCTATGAAGACATCAGGCGTTATGCAAGCCGTAGTAGTTGATGAATACGGAAGTCCGCAAGGTATCATCACGATGGCTGATCTTGTCGGCTCATTAGTCGGCGGATTTGACTCGCCAGAGGATGACGAAAAGAAAACAATCCGACAACGCGAAGATGGTTCTTACGTAATCGACGGCAGTTACCAACTAGACGATTTCATCGAACTCTTCAAAATCGACCTCACCGAAGATGACGAAGACGAAATCGGAAACCTAACGACAGTCGCAGGATTAGTATTCCTCCTACTCGACCATATCCCAGAAGAAGGTGAACAAGTAGTTTACAAAAACCTCGAATTTGAAGTACTCGATATGGATGGTCACCGAATCGATAAGCTAATCGTTAATGTCCAGGGCGAAACAAGCGATGAGACGGCAAATATTGACTAGTAGTTAGTATTTAGTAATGCGAATTAAGGGTTGAAATATATTGGAAAAATCTTCTTAAAAAGAGGGGTGAAAACTTTCATAAAAGCCTGATTATCAGTATATTTATAATGTTCCTTAAGCATTATAAAACAACATGATCAATCAGGCCAAGGCTCTAAAATTAATAAAATTATACCAGTATGTGTGTGATAAATATGACAGTGAACTGCAATATTACTGTCAGCGATTTTCAAACAATAACAAACCTGACTTTACTGATCAGGAGGTTTTGACCATCTATTTATTCAGTGTGCACGAGGAACAGCGGCTAAGGATCAAGCAGATTCATAAATTCGCCTCGGATTATCTGATGGATTGGTTTCCCAAGCTAACTTCGTACGTAGCATTCAACACCCGTATCAACCGCCTTTTTGATGTTTTGAGATCTCTCTGTCAGTCAGTTATAGAGGACTTTGCTCCAGAAGAGTGCTCCAGAGAATTTTCCCTACTGGACTCTATGCCCATCATAACCTGCAGTGGGACTAGAAGAGCAAAGGTAGCTCTGGAGATAACGGATAAAAGCTTCTGCTCAACGAAGAGGCTTTGGTATTTTGGATTAAAACTTCATGCGCTCAACAGCTATAACAAATCCACGCTGCCTCGTCCGGAAAGCATTGTAATAAGCAAGGCATCTGAAAGTGACCTGAACATATTTAAGGAGAATTGGGCATCCATCGCAGGTAGGACGTTCTTTGGTGACAAGATATACCGTGACGCCCCATTCTTCGAGTGGTTTTATAAAGAAAAGAAATCAATTATGTATACCCCGATAAGGGAAACCCAAGGAAAGCCGGATTGTTTAAAAAACAGGGATCGTGCTTATAATGATCTGTTTTCAAGAGCAGTATCTAGGGTAAGACAACCAATCGAATCCTTTTTTAATTGGATAAATGAAAAAACACAGATACAAAACGCAAGTAAGGTCAGATCTACCAAAGGACTATTAGTACATGTGTTCGGTAAATTAACAGCCTGTTTCATAAAGCCTATTTTCAACCCTTAATTCGCATTAGTAGTTAGTATTTAGACCTATGGCTGCTATATAGACATTAGATATGAGATTTTAGACATTAGAGCAGGGCGCCTTATCGGCGCCTTTTTTTGTGCAGATTATAGGGGTTATTTTTAGAAAGGGTACTTTTTCTGAACGAGGAAAGGAAGGATTCAAGGATTAGCAGGATGTATTGTTTAGCCGGATGTTTTGTTTTGAACCAGGAAAAAAAGGATTTAAGGATTAGCAGGATCCTGTCAATCCTTAAATCCTTCCTTTCCTGGTTCAAGACAATAGTGCCCTCATTCAATGCCCTGCCCAATCTTGTCAATCATTGCATCCTTCCTTTCCTGGTTCAAGACAATTGTGCCCTCATTCAACGAATACCCAATCCTGTCAATCATTGCATCCTTCCTTTCCTGGTTCAAGACAACGTATCCTGCAAATCCTTAAATCATTCCTTTCCTGGTTCAAGACCAACTTTCTTGTTTAAACCAATGGTCAAAGACCAACTTTCCTCACACTCCCACCATCTATAATCAATCCTCAAACCTTCATTTACTTAAAACCCTTTCAAAGCCCTTTCACTCCCCTTTAATAACCCAATCAAAGCCGCTCTGAAAGGGCTATGATATGGGAGTGAATAGGCTAAAATATGGGATATTTCAAAAGCAGTCCTGACCAACCTAAATCGGAATAAGTAGCAGACCATAGGCCTAAATACTAACTACTAAATACTAACTACCAATTAAATACTAGCGAAGATTGCGGATCAATTTCACCAGCTCGCTTCGTTGTAGCAAACCGCTTTGTCGCCACACCTGTTCGCCATTTTTGTAAAGAATTAATGTGGGTACTCCTTGAATTTGGAATTTTGCCGCTAAGGCCTGGTTTCTATCCACGTCAATTTTGATGATGCTGAGGGAATCACCAATTTCTTCCTTTACTTCCTTCAATATCGGTGCTAGCGTCTGGCAAGGACCACACCATGCTGCCGAAAAATCAACTAGTACTACTTTATTACCTTGAATTAATTCATTAAAACTTGCCATTTGTTTAGATTTTAGACATTAGATTTTAGATATAAGAACTAGCAAAATGCTAGAATAGTTTTTTATTAGATTTAAGACATTAGAGTTTAGATATAAGAACTAGCAAACTGTTAACATTGTTTTATCTATTATTTTAATATAACAAATACTTAGAAGCATAGGTTCGAAACTACGCTCTAATGTCTAAAATCTAATCCCTACACAGTTCTTCAAGATCTTCGATCGTGCCGGTAAACATATTTAGATCGACTGGGCCTTTTATTCCTCTAACAGATCCTTTTTCCGAAAACTGCCAGAAGTTCCAGTGCTTCTCTGGTCGTTCTACCCAGAAGTTATAGTTAGCAATCCACAGGGTATAATCTTCGAATTCCTTTTCTAGGAAGTCGGCGAAATACTTATCTCCGGAATATAAAATTGGTTTTATGTCATAATGATTTTCTACGAGCGTCAGCCAGCGCTTTAGACCTACTTTCAGACTGTCCATCGACTGGTTTCTCGGCATTTCTTCAATATCCAACACCGGTGGAAGGTCTCCCGACTCTAGTTTCACTGTTTTAATGAAGTTATTAGCCTGCTTGGTTGAGTTTTCATTGGGGCGGAAGTAATGATATGCCCCGCGAAGCTTATTCCTTTTTTTTATCGCTTTCCAGTTTTCTTTAAATGCGCGATCTTTCGCACGCTCGCCCATCGTCGCGCGGACAAAGATAAAATCAACCGGGAATTCGTCATGTATCGTCAATACTTCGTCCCAGGAAATATCACCTTGATATTGGGAGACATCAATGCCGTAAATCTTATCGTCATAGCGCCGCATGAGCTCTTTATTACGGATATCGTATTTCGATAAGTCCTCTCTTTCTATCTTTCCTTTCTCAAACCATTTCACAAAAAGATAAGATATACCGGCGCGATGCTGGATAGCAAAAATTAGGAACACTAAAGCGAGTGGAATGGCAATGCTCCAAATCAACAACTTACGTTGAACCTGTTTATCTGTTTGCACTTTTTTCTTGCCAGATTTCCTGCTTTTTGACATATTGCGTGAAATTAGGCTATTTCTGCCGCATAGTCAAAAAATATTTATTCATGATTGTTTATAACCCCAAGGACTGGTTTAAGACCATTAGTTATCTTCACAATAGCAAAATATTCAAACGTCTTTTACCCTATCTTATCATCTCTATATTTGTTTCCTGGGGGCTGGCATATCTAGAGCTAGAGTATCTGAAACTTTCTGATCGGAGCTGGATCAAGAATATTACTACCGTGCATAACCTATTGGGCTTTGTCCTGTCGTTGCTTTTAGTTTTTCGAACGAATACCGCTTATGACCGCTGGTGGGAAGCGCGCAAACAATGGGGCGCATTGACGAATACCAGCCGCACGCTTGCCATCAAGATGAATGCTTTTCTCGACCCACAAGATAAAGTAAACCGTAGCTTTTATAGAAAGTCGATTGCTTTGTTTGCCGAAACCTTGTACACCTACCTGCGTTCGGATTACACGAAGTTTATGCTGGATGAAGTGGAGCACCCGGAACTAAATGCATTGGATGAAAAGAAGCACGGCCCGAATCAGGTTGCTGCATTAATCTACAAGAAGACCAATATATTGTATAAAGATGGGAAACTTTCAGGAGATCAATTTATCCTGATCAATAAAGAATTGACAGCACTCACCGAAGTAACGGGTGCATGCGAACGCATAAAAAATACACCAATACCTTTAGGTTATAGCGCATTTATCAAAACCTTTATCGTTTTATATACAGCGACTCTACCTATTGGACTGGTATTTTCCATGGGCTATTTTGTTACTGCAGCCGTTCCATTCATATTTTATGTTCTTGCCACCTTGGAAATGATCGGCGAATCGATTGAAGACCCGTTTGGTTCAGATTCTGATGACCTCCCAATCGAGAAAATCTCGGCTAACATTAAGAAGCATACCCAGGAAGTACTTCTCCCCTAGTTTGAGCTTTTTTTAAGAATAGTAAGCGTATTCAGTAAATAATGAAAAAGTAGGGCAACCGTTTTTACGACGGTTGCCCTTTAGTTTTACGCGATGTTTTGATCAAAATAAACGATAAACTGGGTTGGATTAAGCCCCCGATGATCTTTAATTGATTTCGCAAATTTTCCGTAGGATGAAAAACCGCAGTAAGCCGCTAAATAAGCTAGTTTAAAGCTTCGTGCCTGTTCGGTTTTACGCAGGTAGTCTTCCAAAAAGCAAATTCGCAGAATATTCACGTAATTTGGAAAATCACTTCCTTTGTTCTTGTTTACGACATAAGAAAGATACTTGGAATTACAGCCGATTTCTCGAGCTGCCGATGTAATGGAACAAGCTGGATTAAGGAAGTAGCGTTCTTGTTCCCATTCGTTTAGTGCATTCAAAAGTTTGCCCTCTGTTTCATGGCTCATGTAAGCCTTCGTGTTAGAAGATTCGTTTTTTGCAATCATACAATTTGGTTGTTTTACTATTAATATTTAATTCGCAGATTTAATTTATTTGTGTTTCGCAGATTATAGTTTTAAAGGCTTCGCAGCGCCTTGTTGTTTATTATTTAATGAATTATCTAATTTAAGTCCAGGTAATATCCTAGATTATTCTCTTTGCCATCGACCATATCTTCGATAGCCCCATTCTTATCTTTTGCCTCCTGATGAAGTTCCTCATAGTCCTTCGTGTATAATGCATTCGGGACCACATTCACATCAAATATCAGCTCTTCTTTGTCGGTCGTTGCAAAATTGCCGTAAAGCTCAATATAATGCTTCGCATAGCCCACGTTTTTTGCACTATTGAATCGCAGACTGATGATTCCCTCTTCACCGGGAGGAACATTCTTCGTTGTGATTTTATTAACGACCAGACAGCCACAAGATGTAATAATGTCCGTGAGCAGCAGGGGAACATCTCCTGTGTTCTTAAATTTATAGACAACATCTAACTCTTGGCCCGTAAGAATCGGGTAATAATGACGATCATTATCGATGATCTCAATCTTTGTCTTTTTTCCTTTGAAATCAGTACAAGAGGAAAAAATGATCAACAGTATGTAACAACTATATACTAATTTACTCATTTTACTAAAATTTTTAATTAAAAACTTGAACTTCATCCAAACCTAGTCTCGATAGTTGTGGATTACTTGTACTGATTTTTATTTCACAGATGGTATTTGCTTCAAATTTTTCCACCGGAATAGTTAGCGTGTAGACCGAATCTCCTTCGTTAGTATCGACGATATCGGTGCGGAAGATAACCTTTCCTCCCTGCAGCACCTCTACTTTTGTTGGTGCTCCATATTGATGACGCGTGTTTTTTAGAAATCTAAGCTTCATCTCTTTCATCTGTTCGAATGCTCCTTCCTCGAGAATAAGCGTCATGGTTTTGCTTGCGGTTACCCATCCTTGGTGAAAGTCGTTGTTAAAACCAAGTATGCCATCTGCCAAAAGCGTTTTGTCTAAGACATCGTTTTCATTGCTGACCACGCTTAGTAGCTTCGTAGACTTTAGTTGATTTGGTTTCTGCAATTTTCCTGCGTAAGCGTTCCATTGCGCTAGATATTCGCCCAAATCGCCATTAGATTCCTTGAAGACCTTTAATTTTCCATCGTCTACATCCTTTTTCAACTGCTTCATCAACGTATTTGCAAATCGATTTGGACGGACATAATGATCCACAACTTCGAAAGCTCCTCCTTTATTCAAGCCGTTGCTGTAAGCAATTTGCAAACGTGTATATCGGAACGCCGCCAATAGCTTTTCCAATGCCTCTCGTTCATAACCCTTCGTTTTCGGTAAAACTTTTTGAAGCGACTCGTTAAGGCTCAAGAAATTACTCGCGTTAAAATATGATGATTTCACTTCTGGAAAGCCTGCGTACAGCGAGTACGGTTTAGCCTTTGTAGCAAAATCGTCTTCCAATTGTAAATAACAGTCAGCGAGCAGCTGATGTGATTTTGGGTAGAACTTTTTAAGGTATGCTTTTGTCAGTTTATCTATCTCCAGTTCTGTATTTATCATTAACGCAGCGGCAACATATGTCTTAAGATCATCGAAGCTACTATAATCATATCCAGCGGCATTTAAGAATATACCTTCGACCCCTTCTTCCTTAAAACCTTGAAGCTGTGCTTTCAGGACGTTTAGGGATGGTAAGGGTGTTAAGTAGTCGTCAAAATTCGATGAATAATCCCATAGATAAATGGTCTTCGTTTTCGATTTCCAAGCCTCAATTTCATCAATAAACGATTGAAACTTCGAATTGTCCTTGAAATTGGTAATTTTTGGTAATTCAATGGTACTAAAAAAGAGTCCTGCATTATCTTCGAACGCATAAGCAGGCGGCTCATTTACCGAATGATATCGGATCGTGAAGAATTGATGCTGGCGAAATTGCTTAGCCAATTTATTGATCAATAGTACAACTGCAGGCGCGGCATTTTTATCTGTATTTCCTGCAGCTTGACAACGGTCGCAAGTACATGACAGCAAATTATCATTTGGAGCAATCATAAACTTCATGCCTTCTTCAGGCTTATCGCTAAAATTGTCCTGAATATATTCTTTTAGTTGATTGTACAAGGTATCACCACTAAAGCAATACTGTTCTTGTGTAATCTTGCCATTTACTTCGGCCCATACGCCCGGAGCATCTTGTATGATGCGGGTAATGTTATGTCCCCAGATCCCCCATTCGGTATCTAAATTGTTTGTCCCTAATAATGCTGCATATTCTACGTTAGTATTTGGCGCGTAATGTGGTTCACGATAAGTAAAATCGAAATCCTTGCATTGATTAGTAAATGTGAGATAGGCAGGCGGCAGGTCCTCTGTTTTTATTTCCTTTTTGACCTGTCCCAGGCTTTCGATCAGTTGATAGCTCATCCAAGTGGCAATCGCTTTCGTCTTTACGCGTATATGCAGTTTATCTTTGGTATGCTGAATACAGTAGTCGTTATTCAAATCTGCTGCTATCTCTACATGTATTTGCTTATGGTTTGCAGGGATGTTCTCATTGTCTTCAGCTCGACTGAATAGATCTT
This sequence comes from Sphingobacterium hotanense, assembly GCF_008274825.1. Classification (NCBI taxonomy): domain Bacteria; kingdom Pseudomonadati; phylum Bacteroidota; class Sphingobacteriia; order Sphingobacteriales; family Sphingobacteriaceae; genus Sphingobacterium; species Sphingobacterium hotanense. The sequence goes on along the minus strand of NZ_CP030848.1, from coordinate 2,197,434 downwards.
TCTTTGAAGTCCGCTTGCTCAGATGATTGAATAGATATTCCTGCCATTGTTCGCTGGCCGCGTCTTGTTCTGCGGTCAAAACATAAGCATTCGCATCTAATCCATAGAAATCTGATTCACAAGAGGTAAACAACATGATAAAGCAACTGAAGATGATATTAAAAAGCAACATTGACTTGCAAAAATAAGTTATATAAATTACGGTACTGTTCAGGATTTGGGCTTGTTTGAAAATTATACCAAGTCCCCATTACACTTGCTGATACGTTTTTAGTTAACAAGCGTCCGACGCCTGCTCCTACCATGCTATTCATCACCGAAAGGGTATTGAGCCTTTGGTAATCAAGAATATCAACGTCGGGTGTTGACCCCATATTTGCCAACGCTAGAACATAATTTTTAGGATTATCAAAACTATATCGTGCTTGCGCTGCTACATTATAGACCCACTTCTCCTGCAATCCTGCCTGTGTGAACTTGGCTTGCAGCCTGAACTGGTTGAAGTCTTTCCCAACGCCCACAACTGCGGAACTCAACTTTTCATCGTTATAAAGTTTCCTATGGCCAACGCCCAATTCTAATTCCCAGTCCTTCGGAAATGTTCGAATAATAGCACCGTGAACGGCAAATTTAGAGAAATATTTGTTAGACACGCTAAAATCTACTCGAGATGCCCAATGGCTACTCCAATTTCTGCCCCATTCCAACTGTCCTTGAACCCCCTTGCCTTCTTCTCTACCTGAATAGAAAACACGGGCCGTATAGTTGTTTTTAGCACACATACGCATGTATTCTAAGGCGGAAATGGTCTGGATCGAATAATAGTCGCCATAACGAGATCGCATATGACTGATTGCGAATTCGTTCTGATACATTTTGTAGTTCAAGTATTTTAAATTTGCTTTGAACTCGTCCAGCTCCAATAAACTCGGCTCATAGAATGACTGATAATAAAAGGCGGAGTCGTATTGCTTTAATTTCTCGTAAGCAAGGCCTTTGAGGTACTTCAGCTCCTTGTTCGCCGGCTTATACTGCAATCCCTTATCGGCAACTAAAAGGGCTTCATTTTCAGCCTTTTCAGACAACAATTGAGCTGCATGATCATGTGAGGCTTGCACATAGGCATTTACAACTTCATTATGATAAGGGTTTCGGATGACTTCTTCTCCCATTAGTGCCCAAATATCTTTGGTCGGAGCACCATTCAATTGCATCGCCGATGCTAAGCGAACTTTAAATATGCTTTCATCTGGAAATGCTTCATTAGCACGCTTCGCAAAAGTTAGCATTTGCCCTTTATCTTGCATTTGATGGGATAGGTTAACTGCATAAAGCAACGCTTGCTGATTTTTCGGAGAAACGTCCAACCAACGGTTTACCCAATTCATGGCATCTCGATAACGCTGTGCCTCTGTACTTTCTTTTACTACCTGAGCCATCATATCGTTAAAACCAGATAGGTAATAGAATTGCTGATCAGGTTTTAAACTCGCTAATAGACCTTCATAGCTGCTTACAGCCTTATCATACTGCTGAAGGCGCATATATATGCTCGACTTTTTATTGCTAAGTTGGCATCACTTGGGTTTGCACGATGCATTTCTTCGAGAATCTGTAGTGCATCGGAGAACTTCCCTTGTTGATAATAAGCGTTAAGCAGACCATTGTTGATAAAGTCGCGATACTCGGCATTTGCATGCGGAATCAACTGGCGAAGCTTAGTTTCTGCCAAGTTCCACTCTTCTGCAGCTAGATGATCTTTAATTTCTGAGCTAATGACCCTCACATAGCCATCTTTTAAATCGCTATCATTAGGATAGTTCAAGAACATGGTTTTTGTCAATTGATTTACCTTAGACTGGTCATTCTTTAAACGGTATAATTCTAGTTCCTTTGCTGAGAGCGTCTTCGAGTTACCTTTGATGCGCATAAAGCTGTGTAAACGATGTAGCGCTTCGTCATATTGCTGTTGCGCTACTAAGCTATTGAATACAACTTGGAATGCCTCATCATTGCCTGGAGTCGCGTCGAGGATCTTGCCATAAAGCACTGCCGGATCGTTCTGTTTGGCCGATCGCCCCGCTTCTAATAGAAAGTACTGGTATTGCCCGCCATTGATAGCGGAAGGGTCATTCTTGATAAAGGCAAGGATCTCATCGTAGCGTTTATTTTGTTCTAACAAGGCGACTTTCTTTTGCCTCAAGGCGCTGTTGGTTGGAAAGGCATTTAAACCCCGCTCAGTTGTTACCAAAGCGCTATTATAATCACCCGCCTTTATATAGCCATTGATTAGGTCCATGTAGACTTCGATATTCTTTGGCTTTTCCTGCAGCAGTAATTTATTCACTTCGATGGCATCGTCGATACGTCCCGACTTACGCTTGCTATTCGCAGTCAATTCCATTTGATAATTGAGGTCGTCCTGAATCTGTCCATCCTCTGGAAAGATTTGAGAAATACGCTTTAAGAGACGGTTGGCTTCCACTTCATTACCCTGAAGTCTATAAAGCTCTATCTTTTTGCGCCAAAGTCCCTTCCAATAGGGATTAACCTCTAATAGTTCATTGACATAGCAAATAGCACTTGAATACCGTTTGGTTTCAGTTTCTACTGTTACTAGAAGATGTCGGGAATCAACATTGCCAGGATTGAATTCCAGAGATTTATTCAATTCGAAACGTGCCTTATCATATTGCTTGGTCAATACATAGTATTTTCCCAACAACATTTTAAGATCAGAATCCTTAGGGGATTTCTTCAAGTTTATTTCTGTCAATTGCTTTCCATCTTGTAGTTTCCCTGCTTGATATAGGCTGTTGATTTTCTTAACAACATCGCCCTTGTCGCTTATGCTGACTTTTTGCTGGCCATAAAGCCTATTGCCGGAGAAATCGACCATGCTGCCAGTGCATAGCAAGAGCATGAACATTCCCGTGCGAAGATATGTATATTTGCGGTTCATTAAATTTTAAGCTAACGGTTTATTGACATGTTTAAGCTGCTTTTGACTCGGTATTCGATTGAAATCCTTGGCGGGTCATAGTTCCCCATTTGAATTTTTTCTTAGTCAGGAATTGCCAGTATCCTCTCAAAGAGAAAAACACTACAAAAGGGTGATAGAAAAACGCTTCGAACGATGAAAAGAGAATTAGCTTTAAATACTCTGCAAATGTTTTATACTGTTTTTTAATGGACAAGTCGAATACAATTGTTAGGGTCGAGATACTTACTCCAATCAGATAAACGTAGAGCAGCATTAACCAAAAGGTGTTGAAGTTAATCTGTTCGGTATAGAGTTGAAAGATTAGGAAGAACACACCGGTCGTCTCAATTATCGGTGCTAATAACTCAAAGAATAAGGCATAAGGCATAATTACGAGTCCCATGCGCCCATAGCGCTTATTGAATAGAAAGCGACGATGTACGAAGAAGATTTGTAATAAGCCCCTTCCCCATCTCGTTCTTTGACGAGCTAAGACATTGAGGTTTGGCGGACCTTCAGTCCAACAACATGTGAATGGTGTCTGGACAATACGATAAGGTTCTTTATGCTCGCGTTTGTAAGCGATCATTCGCAATGTCATGTCCATATCTTCCGCATGTGAATTTGTATCAAATCCACCGCAGTCGATCACTGTTTGCTTCTCAAACAATCCAAACCCTCCAGACACATTCGGTATGGAATTGATAGCAGACCAACCCATCTTTGCCACCAAATACGAACGTAGGTATTCGGTTTCCTGAAAGGTCGGTATCACCTGTCTCGGAGGTCTTACACGCGTAATCTTCCCTTCCTGTACCTCGCATCCATTCGCCATACGCATCGTAGCACCTACAGCAATAACCGGGATATCCGAATCTAAAACCGGTAGAATAACTTTGGTAAGCGTATCTGGCGCAAGAATACAATCTACGTCTGTATTGATGAAATAGTCGTACTTCGCCACGTTTACACCGGCGTTCATCGCGTCAGCTTTCGTCCCTCCATTGACTTTATCTACAACAATGACTTTGTCATACAATGGGTTAAACGATTTGAATACACGCTTCATCGGCCTACACTCAACTTTGTTGATATAAGCATAAGGCACTTCGACCATTTCAAAATTTGAGATCAGCAGATCCAATGTGTTATCCGTACTCCCATCATTCACAATGATGATCTCGTAGTTCGGGTAGTTTAGACTTAGTAAGGATTTTACGCTGTCAATAACAATTACCTCTTCATTATAAGCTGGCGCTACAATGGATATACCAGGTGCTGCTTCAGGATATTCGACCAAAATACGCTCCTCTCGGACAGTATATCTTGTTTTATGACGCCAAATATTAAAGTAGCCCATTACCGCAAGCGACAAATATATGAGCGTAATCGATGTGGCATAAAAGAATATGCCATACCCATAGATAGAAAATAATATATCTAACATCTGTTTTGTCCCTTATGGTTAAAGACCTGATTGATAATTCACCTGGTCAAAGATTTTCTTTCCAAACTCGTTGCTCTTAGCTGATAATTCTCTCAATGCGGTACTACCTTCTTCGCCGTATTGCTGAATAGCATATGCCACTTCAATTTTAAGCTCATTGTCGAAAATCCGGTTATAGCTATAGCAGAGAAAGCCTAGTCCTTCCGCAGTTTTGAAGTGGGTAATAGCTTTGATAATAGCGCGTGGTACATCTTTACTAGTCATCGGGAATAGCTTGAAAAGATTAGGTTCAACCTCCTGATGTCCCAATTTCCCAAGGGTCTCGATGATAGATATTTTTAAGATGCTAGAACTTTCAGTTTCCAACATGCTGGCAAGAATTGGCGTAGCTTCTGTTTGCTTGAAGAATCCGATTTCTTTAATCATAAAAGCTTTAAATGCCTCATTCTCGGAAGTCCTTACCCAACGAGTTAGTAAGGGAAGAGGTCCGCTCTTAGCTCTGCTCGTCAAGAAATGATGTATCAGGATTTCATCTAAAGCATTGAAGTCAGAATCAAAGCTATCCTCTAAGAACTTGAACGGATCGTTAGTATCATACTGCAACGCTGCAGCACGCGCATGCTTCCTTAGCCCTTTATCCTTGTGATAAGCTGATCGCATTATTATTGCTCCTGCGCAACCATTGCCTAGGTCGTCAAGCTTACGTAATGCATTACGACGACGGCTCGAGCTGCTTGACAAAAGTTCTTTTTCCCAAAAACATGGAATTGCGTATGCATTTAACAATGCTCGAACATTCTGTTGGTTGACTTTGTTCTTTTTCCCAGACCCGATCTGGATGAGATCAATGATGATATCAGTAAACACCATCTTATCTTGTTTATTCTTCACTAATCGGATGGAATCAGCAAGCTGAAAAGCAACATGCTCTTCCGATAGATTTCTTTCCTCAAAAATAATTGCATTGATACGATCCCCCATCTTCGTTTCAATGCGATTCTTTCTGCGCTCGATAGCTTTATGATATAGATTAATAGCTAAAAAGCGAATTAAGCTAAAAATGTATACTAGCACCAGAATCGATACAAGTAGTACCGTTAGACGGATGATCAGCGGATACCCGAAGAACTTGCTCTCCAGATATAGCGCATAATATTGAATGTAATAGGTAATATCCATAATGTTTTAAAATAAGGTAAACGATTTAGTAATGCTGATTTGTGTTCTTTTTGTTCCTGTTTGTTGTTAATTCAAAATTAGAATCAACACAAAAGAAAATTATCTCATTTTTGTAGGTTTTTGACCACTTGGGAAAATAAGACATAGTGATACACTTTTTAAAATATTAGTTTTCAACACATTATAAAACATCCACCCATAGCTTTCCCTCCTATCCATTTTCTGAATTCGGAAAAAAAATTGGTAAAAATTCGGAAATTGGACAGAGAAAAAACCGGTGGACATTTCCTGTTTTCTGCATGTTTATATCAAAATCAGTATAATTTGAAAAGATGATTTGAGGAAACAATGATTTTTATCACAAAAGTCTACTGATTTTGAGATACCGATCGAGAAGGATTTATAAAATATTGACGAATTTGAGAATTTTCTCAGAAGAATTGTAAAAGATAGGTACTGTCTCAAACTAAAATGAGCCAATAATTAAGGAATGTCCCCTATTTTTCAAGAAGTTAAGTTGATATTAAAGTTAAATACTGACTTCGCTACGGATTTCTTCGATATACTGGGACGGAGTTTTACCCATGACCGATTTAAATGCGGTAGTAAACTTACTGTGTGAGGAAAAGCCGCTAAGTTCTGCCAAATATGCCAGTTTATAATCTAATAAAGTGTGATCTGTATTGATCTTCTCCAAGAGGTAATTGATCTTCTTATGTTGTAGGTAATCATTAAAATCAAGATTCCTATATTTTTTAATGATATGAGAAACGTATTTCTGGTTGGAGCTTAGCCGACTAGCAAGTTTGTTAAGTGTTAAATCCCGCTCTAAAAAGAAATTCTCATGTTCTAAAGCCGAAAGTTCTCTGATTAGTCTTGTTTCCGTTTCTAATGCTATGTTTAATTCCGAATCAGTACCACTGCTTTCTGTACTACTGCGATTCTCCTGCGCGAGATGGTTAGACAACTCTTGCTTCTTTGGTTCTTCCCTATAGTTCAGGTTCGTTGTGACTATCACTCTATTAAAACGGCTAAATCGTATTTGATATACTAATAACAGAATCACAATGACAGAGGTAACAGAAATGCACCACCAAAATAGCAGCTTATATTTACGATTCTCCAAATCCTCTTTGCGCAATTCCATAATAATTCGAGAAGAAATCTCCTGCCCAATCAAATATCTGTCGGCATCCAAGACCTGTTGTTTTTGCAAAAATTCATTTGCCATCTTATCATTTCCAGATAACATATAATACTTTGCACTAGTAGCCGTGTATAATTCTTTCAGCCTTAGCCGTCCAGGCTTTATGATATATGCACTCGTATAGTCCAGATAATGCTTACAAGAATCTAGATTGGATAATTTCAGATGAAGCTCCGCTAATCCACGATAAACAAACGGAATAATATTTCGATCAACTTCACTTAAAAAACTCAAGGAAGTATGCATGAGTTCATAGGATAAATCGGCATTACCAAGTTCTAGCTCACAGATACCCTGCAAATGATAATTTGCCGCTTTTTTTAGTCTTAAGGTACTATTTGATTCTGAATCAAGTGCAATAAGTCGTTTTGCGCTATCCAGCAATTCAAGTGCGACGCGATAGCTACGGGTATTCATCTTATAGAGCGCTTTTTCCTGAAAGAGCTCTATCTGAATATCAGCCCTTACATCTGCATCATCTAGCAGATCACACATACGTTCTGCAGTTGCCAAATATGCTCGCGACTGTTCGTATAAGCCCGGTTCGCGAAAATTGGTGGCCAGTATTTTGGAAAACACGGCTCTCCATCGGTTATAACCTGTCAACTGGGCTAAGCGATCACCAATCGTCGCGTATTTGATAGCACCTTGTATATTCCCCAAGCTTTGCTGAATGTTGCTGTTTAGTATATAACTTTTGATCTTTTGTTCATCAGTTTTTGCAGCCTCGAAAACAGAATCTCCAATCGCTGCCGCCCCTTCTACGTCTGATTCCATATATTGTTTATGACAGTCATTATAAAGGCTGTCGAAATTACTCGATTGCCCCAACGCAATAAAAACAATGCTGAAATAAAAGAATATGGAAAGAATATGCCTATACATACTAATGATTACTTCATTACCGACTTCTCACGGAATTCGATTGGAGAACAGCCCATCTCCTGATTAAAATTTCTATAGAAGGAAGCTCGAGAATTAAATCCACAATGCAAGGCCAGTTCCTCGATATTCATATCAAAGCTTCATCACTTAGGTATATGCAAGCTTCCTTGATACGCAAGGCATTAATTACTTTCAGAAAACTATCGTTAAAATGCAGTTTAAAAAACTGTTGTATTACCGGTTTTGACACGTTCAGCAGCTTTGACATCTTATCGATGCTAAACTCAGTGTCGAGATATGACTTCTCTACAAGGTAATCTATAATCTTAAGCTTTATGCCCTGTTGTTCAGCATAAGTCAAACCGGTCAAATTACGCTCAAAAGGATCCACATTTAAGTCTCCAGTAAACGACTGCATTTCCAAGCGCAGGGGCTTCCGAAGCCGGCCCAGCAGATAATTGTAGCCCAGCAAGCTACCAAGCAGCATAATGAAAAAGATAGTAGCGCCTGAACTCGGCGCATCCGCACTTCCTTTTTCCATCATTCTATTCAAAACGAGGGTGAGCATAAATATTGACGAGACCAGAATGAGGATTACGCTATAATAATATATTCTTCTTTCTAGGCGGGCGCGGTTTGCTCCGTTGTTACTGATAATAAAAACGCCGACAGGATAAAAAAACCAAGAAAGACCCATTAAGCTGTATAATACTAAGTAGTACTCGCTTCGATATTCCATACGAAACGAATAGGATGAGATAAAAACAAAATGCCCGATCAGACCAATCAAAAAGGGTAATCCGTGTAACAAGACCTGTTTTGCCGTAATCGCCTTTTGTTCGATTGCGCGGTATGCAAAATATAAGAAAGGCCCATACATCAATCCAAATGGTGCCGAACGATCTACATAAATAAGCCCGGGAAGAAGATCTCTAAATATAGCCGCATGGCAAATATGTATGAGCAGTGTCAGTAGAAAAAACTGCGCCAGTCTGTCCATCACTGTTTTATGATTGACATAGTAGCTAACCTGCAGTCCCAGCAAACAAGTAATAGACGTTGCACAATATAGAAACGTGAAAATCATATATTCTGCAATATTTTAAGTCTGTATTCGGATGGCGATATGCCATTAAACTGTTTGAAATATCGCGTAAAAGATGTCCTGGAGTTGAACCCGCAAAGGTTAGCCAGGAATTCCAGTTACAAATTATCCGTTCCACTATTTAAAAGCTGAATGGAATATGCGATCCTATATTTCGCTAACCATTCGTAAAAGTTGCTTTCTAAGCTGGTATTGATGATATAAGATATATGATGCTTCGGAATATTAGCATAAACCGATAGCCCCTCCAAACTTAAATTAGCATCGAGAAAAAGCTGCTCACCTTCCATTATGCTATTTAACTTCTCCTTATAGAATTCAATCGTTTCTCTCGCTAAATTGAGATGTACCAACTCATCAACCAGCGGCAGGGCTTCCTTTTTCTTATCCACTCTCGATGTGTAGATATACCATACGATTAGTCCCATGGAAATAATCATTAAGGCGATGACAACAAAAAGCGGGTTTACATCAAAATCAAGATGCATGACCTCGTTAAAGAACAGCAAGCCGAAAAAGAAAGCGGCAGCAACCCCTAACAAAGCCAAGTTTTCGACAAAAAGGATCTTATTGACCTCTGCAGTCTCCGACTTAAGTTTAGAAGATTTGAAAAGTATATAAACAGGATATCCGGTTAGCAAACAAAAGACGGTAAGCATATATGGTACATGAACCTCTGGATACCAGCCAGTCGGATCCAACAGGAATAATATCAAAAACGAAATCAGCGGCGTTAGGTGAAGCAACACCGTGCCCGCATCTACTCGCTCCTGCAAACTCGCCTTAAAAATGAAAAATAGAAGTGGCCCATATACCAAAGGTATAGGCAAAATAATCACATTTAAGATAAGAATGACATGTATACAAAGGATGGAAAAAAACAGACCGATAATGAGCCCAAATAATCCGTAACGTTTGATTGCCCTATTCAACATCGCCGAATCTTTATATTCAAAAAATACAGTTAATAAATCCTGGTTAACATCGTTTTGCACAACGTTTTACAAATATACTTATTTATTTTTTTAATTAAGATTCTTCCCATTATGGAAAATATTATCATAGTATGAGGGAAATCGCAACTTCATTAACCGTAATGGTTAAATATTAACCTTTAAGGCATTTTAAATCTTATTTCCGATATTTTTTAACTCCTATCAATGCGAGTTAATTAGGAAAATAGAAATAAAGCAAACAAAAATCGGCCTAAATTGTTAGTAATGCAGTATGCGAAATCAAACCCCAACAAATTCTGGCAAAACTCTTATTATCTCCAATCGATTGCCAGTCAAAATAGAACGTAAAAAAGGAAAGCTGAAATTTACCGCAAGTGAAGGTGGGCTAGCGACCGGACTAGGCTCATTTTACAAAGATAACGGCTCTTGGTGGATCGGGTGGCCGGGAATTATTCCTAAAACCGAGGAAGAGGAACAGCACATCCGCGAAGAACTATATAAGCTAAATCTTATACCGGTATTTCTAACGCAGACAGAAATAAAAAATTATTACGAAGGCTTCTCCAACGCTGTGCTCTGGCCACTATGTCACTATAGACCTAGCTACGTCGAGCTTCGCGACGACTATTGGGATGCCTACGAACAGGTAAATGAGAAGTTTGCAAAAGCGTCTCTTCCTTATATCGAGGCGGAAACCACCGTATGGGTTCATGACTATCAATTGATGCTATTGCCCAAATATATTAGGGAGCAAAGTCAGCCCAGCAGTATAGGATATTTCCATCATATCCCCTTCCCTCCTCCCGAACTCTTTAGTATGTTGCCCTGGAGAAAGCAGCTATTAGATGGCCTTTCCAGTGCCGATTTAGTGGGATTCCATACCTATGAGAATGCACATAATTTCCTGGAGGCGAATCAGACCTTGCTGAACGCTGAAATCCATCATCACCATATCAAATTAGAAGGTCGAAGTTGCTTCGTTGATGTATTCCCTATGGGTATAGACTATGAAAAATACAAACGCCAAGCAATCGACAAGAAAACGCAGCTTTATGCCGCCGAGCTCAAAAAGCTTTTCGAGGATAAAAAGATTATCCTTTCTGTAGATCGGCTGGACTACAGTAAAGGCATTTTACAACGTCTTGCATCCTACGAAAAGTTATTGTTAAAATATCCAGAACTGCAGGAGAAGGTCGTGCTTTACATGCTCATCGTCCCTTCCAGAGATCAGGTCAATCAATATAAGAAGCTGCGTAACGAAATCGACCGTAAAGTCGGCAATATCAATGCGGTCTTAGGATCACCAGGATGGCAACCCGTCTCTTATTTCTATAAATCGCTACCCTTTGATAAGCTGTCAGCAGTTTATGCTGCCGCCGATGTATGCTTAGTGAGTTCCCTCTACGACGGCATGAACCTGGTTGCGAAGGAGTACATCGCCAGCAAGCAACTCCAGACTGGAGCCTTGGTACTCAGCGAGTTTGCTGGTGCATCCAAAGAGCTTTCCGATGCCTTACTGATCAATCCTTATGCTATTGAAGACTCTAGCGATATCTTATATGAGGCGTTGATGATGTCTGAGAGCGAGAAACAAGAACGCATGCAAGCAAGTCAGCAAGTGGTAGAGAAATTCAATGTATTCCATTGGGTCAATCTCTTTTTCCAACGACTTCGAGAAATAAAGGAACAGCAAAACAAGGCCATCACACGTAAAGTCAAAGATCAGGTCAGAACCTCGATCAAGTCGACTTATAAGCAGGCGACCAACAGGTTGATTCTTTTGGATTATGACGGAACGTTAGTTGGATTCAACAAGGACGCTGCGAAAGCAACCCCTACTGCTGAACTCCATCAATTACTAGAAAACATCGCAAATGATAAACAGAATACGCTTTCTCTGGTAAGCGGTCGTAAATACGACAATATGCAAGACTGGTTTCCCGACAAATCATTCTTTACCATTGCCGAACATGGTATCTGGTCCAACTTTCCAAACCACCAATGGCATATCAAGGAAGGCTTATCGAACGAATGGAAGGTCTTTGTACGTAGTATCCTTCAACGCTTTACCGACCGAACGCCAGGTTCGCTGATTGAAGAGAAAACTTACTCCTTAGCCTGGCATTATCGCAAAGTCGATCATGCCCTAGGAAAAATAAAAGCACAGGAACTATTACAAGAACTACACCCCTTGGCAAATGAAATCGGTTTGCAGATCATCAATGGCGATCGGGTAATCGAGATCAAAAACATGGAGATCAATAAAGGGAAAGCGGTAGTTCAACTCGTTAATGAGATCAACCCGGACTATATCCTTTGTATTGGCGACGACGCTACGGATGAAGATATGTTTAACGAATTACCGGCAAATGCTGTAACGATTAAAGTCGGGAATAAGCAATCTGCAGCCAAATATTTCGTTGAAAATAAAGAAGAGGTTTTACAATTACTGACTGAATTGACGCAGTTATAACACAAAATACGATTGAATGAATAAAAAACACTTATATAACTCTGGCATTATTGGTAATTGCAATTTCATCGCTCATGTACACAAGAGCACAAACATCAACTGGCTCTGCTGGCCAACCTTTCGCGACAGCTTTGTCTTTGGTTGTTTGCTCGATAAAAATAAAGGTGGCGAGTTTAACATACGATTGCAGGGAGATAATGTATATTCCAAACAGTATTACCTAGAGAACACCAATATATTAGTTACTGAAGTCCATAGCGACCAGGGCAGTTTCAAAGTAACCGATTTTGCCCCTCGCTTTGAACAATACGAACGTTTCTATAAGCCACTGATGCTTATTCGAATCGTTGAGCCGCTCGAAGGCAACCCGAAGATAAAAGTTACCTGCAACCCAAAAGCGAATTATGGATTGGCAGATTTCCACCGCTCTAGAGGAAGCAATCATGTGCAATTCAATTACGACAATGAACACATGCGGTTGACCACCAACATCCCTATAAGTCATTTCTTCGACGAGGACAAAAGCAGTATCATCCTTTCCGAAAAGAAATATATGGTATTGAATTATGGCAGCGCATTCGAAGCCGCTTTGGAAAAAACTGTTGAGGATTTCCTGATCAGAACCAAGCAATATTGGCGTAATTGGACGAAGAAAGCTGATGTGCCTAACTTCTATCAAGACCAAATTATCCGCTCCGCATTGGTGCTCAAATTGCACCAATATGAAGATACCGGCGCTATCATAGCGTCGAGCACAACGAGTTTGCCCGAGTCACCAGGTTCTGGAAGAAATTGGGATTACCGCTACTGTTGGGTTCGCGACAGCTATTATGTATTGACCGCGCTAGCCAACATCGGAAAATTCGATGAACTCGAAAAATTTGCCACCTATATTACAGGAATCACACAATCCGACAGTGGAAGATTGCAACCACTCTACGGAATACTTGGTCGACGTACATTGACCGAAGAAACCCTAGACTACCTAGAAGGCTATTTAGGAAACAAGCCGGTACGAATTGGAAATCAAGCTTATGAACATATACAAAACGATGTCTACGGACAAGCGATGATTGCCCTACTTCCTTTATTTACCGATTTCAGATTCCCTGCGGACGAGCGTAAAGATGCAAAAAGCTGGCTAGTCTATATCCTGGATAAGATTGCTACGACCATTGATGAAAAGGATGCCGGTATCTGGGAATTCCGACATATCGCTAACCGACATGCCTATTCCAACCTGTTCCAATGGGCTGGAGCATCCGCTGCCTTGAAGATCGCGAAGCAAAACGGTTATCAAGATATCGAGATCCAAGCCCAAGAACTTAAAGACAAAGCAGCGGCACATATAGAATCATGCTATGACGAGGAGCGAAAAGTATATCGGAATGCATCAGAAGGATCCGATTTGGATGCCAGTACGCTGCAGTTGATTATGATGCACTATTTAGACCCCAATTCTGAACGTGCCAAGCTACATCTGAACGAATTGGAAAAAGTGCTGAAAGGAAAAAACGGCCTATTCTATCGCTATCTGCATCAAGACGATTTTGGAAAGCCGCAATCTACATTTTTAGTCTGTGCATTTTGGTATGTTGAGGCCCTCGCCTGTGTGGGGAGAATCGATGAAGCACAGGAAATATTCCACAATCTAATGGGCTACAGCAATCATTTGGGACTTTTCAGCGAGGATGTGCATGAAGAAGATGGAAGTCAATGGGGCAACTTTCCGCAGGCTTATAGCCATGTCGGCTTGATGAACGCCGCATATCGAATTGCAACAAAATTAGACCGCCCAATCTTTACATAATCTTAACTACCGTTTTACAATTAGATTACAATTGGCACAAGCTTTGCCTATGGATGAATGCAATATTCAGATATTACTATGAAAAATACATTATTCTTTTCACTAGCTCTTGCAACATTAGCTTTTGGAAGCTGTTCTACAGATGACGGTATTCCCACTGGTAAAACTCCGGTAACTATTAAGATGACCGATGCGCCAGCAAATTACGACGCCATTTATTTGAACATCGATGAAATTGAAATCCGTACTGTAAGTGGCGCGGAAGTAATCGACGTAGATGCTGACCCATTTGACATTCTTCAATATCGTTTCGGAAGAGATACGGTAATTGCCGCACATGATGTACCATCAGGAAGAATTCAAGAAATTCGTTTAAAATTAGAGGACGAAGGAAATGAGATCGTTGTCGATGGACAACGTTATCCATTAACAACGCCATCAGGACAATCATCTGGCGTAAAATTGAAAGTACATGATGACTTAATCCCGAATGTAGCTTATACGCTATTGATCGATTTTGATGCTGCGAAATCCGTGCACCAAACTGGAAATGGCAAATGGATGTTGAAACCAGTTCTTCGTGCCATCCCAGTAGCAACATCGGGTGCAATTGAAGGGGTTGTTGCTCCATTCTCCGCATGGCCAAATGTATATGCTATTACAGGAACAGATACAATAGGAACAATCACTAATCCATTAGGTAAATTTTATTTCCCAGGTGTAGATCAAGGTACTTATAAATTAGTAATTGAACCTACAGAACCTGGATACGACACTGTATCACAAGACGTTATTGTAACGCAAGGAAAAGTAACAAATGTAGGTACGATTAACCTAGGAACAGTTTCAGAAAACTAATCCCGATATACTATAAAGTAATAGGCTGTCTATTTTTAGACAGCCTATTTTATTATTACCTGCTTCTATGGAAACATACAAGTTTAATATCATTATAAACTCGCCTCAATAGCATCCCAAAGCGCAATTCTTTTCTGCAACGCCTGCTTAGCGGTCAGTTGCATCTCTTCCCATTTCTTTTCATCCTCCCCTGCCAACTCCATGATCATGCGCATCGCTAATGGACCGTGTTCATCGCCATCTAATTCGATATGGCGTTGGAAATAATAGATCAAACGGTCTAAGTCGGTGTCAGGAAACTGAAGCTTCAAGGAATCCAAAATAGAACTGAACATATCCGGAATTAGATCCTCACGACCAAAAGTAAAAGCCGAAGCAACTTTATGCGGCTCCTGGCTGGCAATACAATCAAAAGTAAAATGTAAAAAGTCTTTGATGCGTGGGTCAAACGACTGTGCATCGATTGCCGCGTGAATGTCCGATATACCGTTCAGACCAGCTACAAAACTTTGAATAGGCTCACAATTTGCTCCTAGCGCCTGCATAGAGTCTAAGTACATTTCGAAATGACTTAATCGGCGCCCATCAAAATACTCATCAGACTCTTCGGCCAGAACTATTTCATTGATCAAATAGCGGGTATCGGGATATTCACTCGCAAACCAAGGCACTTGAGTGCAAGTTAATTGAATCTGCAAAGCCTTCAATAAGGACATAAAATCCCAAACAGCATAAACATGCCCCTCGGTGAATTTCCGAAGATCTTCAACTGTTTTGATTTTCTGATAAAGTGGATGGCTTAAAAGTATAGCGCGTTCTTCGCTAATAAAAGAATGGATAGTGTTAATACGGTTTTGCATCCCCAAAAGTAAACAACACTTATCGATTTAGTGACGTTATGCAGACGAAAATTTTTAAACATATATGTAAGGAAGGTTTGTCTTGAAAAAGATTAGCAGGATGTTTTGTCTTGAACCAGGAAAGGAAGGATAAAAGGATGAGCAGGTTATTTTGTCTGATAAGATGAGCGGGATGTTTTGTCTTTGAACCAGGAAAGGAAGGATGATAGGATTAGCAGGATCCTGACAATCCTATCATCCTTCCTTTCCTGGTTCAGACGACCCATAGGTCTAACTACTAAATACTTACTACTAACTACTAGTCAAAGCCCTTTCAAACCCAATACAAACCCAATGTAAAGCCCAATCATAACCGCTTTGAAAGGGCTTTGATTTGGGTTTAAAAGGAATATGAAAAGCGAAAGACTCATACTTGTTAAGATGTGGTATGTAAGAAAGCAAGATTTTGATATATTCGCTAAAGAAATACATCTTGTATCTATGAAGAAAATCCATATCGTTTTTACCCTCATATTGCTTTTTCAAGGTCTTTTCTTGGGGGCTCAAGAAAACCGTGCAAATAAGATTGAGCTGAGCCAACAGGAAAAAGAGGCGATGTTCTTTCAGAAATTGTGTTTTTCTCAAACGATTTTCCCGATCTATGAGGATATTTTTGGATTGGACGCCGAACCTATTTCATGGATTACAATATACTGGCCGGAAAATAAATTCGGATTTTTGGAAAGCAAGACGATTACCATATCGAACGAACAAGGTGGGGAAATCGTCTTTAGCGACGATCAACAACACTCCGTTAGTATACGCGGTAGTTTGATGGGGAACTCCCAAGTAGTCGATGATAAGGGAAATTGGCTGAATTTCAAGCGTAACTTTGTTGGTAAAATCACGATTGATGGCGAGGACGGCCAAAAAAGTAGCATTAGCAAGAATCTATCGAACAAAACCAAGATTACGACACATTCCGGACAACAAATCACTATAAAAAATACGCGAATCGGCCTAGAAATTTCCGATAATCGAGGCAACAATGCTTTAATCGAGATCGATAGCTGGGGAAATAGAACCCTTTACTATCCTAACGAAGACTATATTGCATTTGAATACATTGATGCAGGTTATCAAATTAGCAGCAATTTTATTAACGATATCTATATTAAAGCAGATTCCGATAGAGGTAATTTGGAAGTTCAAGAAGGATCTACTCCGCCGTACCGTATCATTAACGAATTTCGAAAACCCTTGCCACCAGATGATCCATTTGGTTTTTAGGGATTACCAACATTAATCATGATCGCTATTAAAATTCGATCGCTGTATCCTGACAGCATTCAATATTGCTAACAGCGCAACTCCAACGTCGGCGAACACCGCTTCCCACATGGTCGCCAGTCCGCCTGCCCCTAAGATTAGTACAATTGCTTTTACACCAAATGCAAAACCTATATTCTGCCATACGATGGTCTTGGTCTTCTTTCCAATTTGAATAGCGACAGGGATTTTCATCGGTTTATCATCTTGAATAACGACATCCGCGGTTTCAATCGTCGCATCAGATCCAAGTCCACCCATCGCAATACCAACATCACTTAATGCGACAACAGGTGCATCGTTGACACCATCGCCAACAAAGGCTACAACCTGATCATTGGCTTTAATCGCTTTAAAATGATTTACCTTATCTTCCGGAAGCAGATCACCGAAAGCCTGATCGATTCGTAATTCTTGGCCACATGCTTAACTACCGTTTCCTTATCTCCACTTAGCATCGTTGCTTTAACGCCCAGGTTGTGTAGCTTGTTGATCGTTGCTTTGGCATCCGCTTTAATGGTGTCTGCAATTGTTATATAGCCTTGATATTGTCCGTCATAGGCAATTGCAATCGTCGTATAGGCGATATCGGCAGGATTGATCGGATAAGCGACTTTGTATTTATCCAAAAGTTTGAAGTTACCTACGAGGAATTCTTTCGAATTGATTTCACCTCGGAGTCCATGCCCTGCAATTTCTTCTATATTTTGAAGCGGGAGCTGCTCTTTAATCTCGCCTACATATTCATGTATCGCGGTAGCAACGGGATGGGTGCTCTTGCTTTCAAGTAAGTTGACATAATCCATTAGGTCCGGGAGAGCAACTTGGTCTTTCAAATTGACCTCCTGCACTTTGAACACCCCTTCTGTCATTGTTCCTGTTTTATCCATCACCACATGCTTCAATCCTGCTAAAACATCGAGGAAGTTGCCTCCTTTTACCAATATGCCGTGGCGACTGGCTGCACCTATCCCACCGAAATAACCCAGTGGAATTGATATAACGAGCGCACAAGGGCAAGAAACAACTAAGAAAATGAGAGCCCGATATAACCAATCCTGAAAAACATAGTCTGCAACAAAGAAGTATGGAAAAAAGCAGATGCCGATAGCAAGAAAGACCACGATAGGCGTATAGATGCGTGCGAACTTGGAAATAAACAGTTCTGTAGGCGCTTTCTGCGAGCTGGCATGTTGAACAAGCTCGAGTATTTTGCTCAACTTGCTATCGGCATAGGCTGTATTAACTTCAACCTGCGCAACGGATTGTAGATTGATCATCCCGGCAAGCACGTGCTCGCCTTTGTTCTTCGTATCAGGTTTACTCTCGCCCGTTAGTGCAGCCGTGTTAAACGATGCAGCATCGGATATTAAAATTCCATCCAGCCCTAGCTTTTCTCCAGGTTTTAATTGAACGATATCGCCGATCTGAACATCCGTCGCTTTAATGGTTTGCGTCTTGCTATCGCGGATAATTGTGGCCTCATCAGGTCGCTGATCCAATAGCTTCTTGATATTGGATTTGGCGCGAGATACTGCCAATGTTTGGAAACTCTCGCCGACCGCATAAAATAGCATGACAGCAACTGCTTCCGGATATTCGGCTATACCGAATGCCCCGAGAGTTGCAATTCCCATTAAAAAAAACTCGGAAAAGAAATTGCCCTTTCCGATGCTTTTCACCGCATCTTTCAGAACCGGTAGCCCGACTGGAATATAGGCCGCCAAATACCAAACTAAACGAACGTAGCCCGTAAACCAATCCATCTTCCAGAAATGGTCGAAAAAAAGACCAAGCAATAACCACACTAAACTAATAATCGATGGTAGAAATAGTTTGAATAGACTACCTCCTACTTCATGACTGTGATCATGATCATGCACATCATCATCGGCATGCTCGTGATCATGGTTATGTTCGTTGCTATCTTCATGCGGATGCGCATGAGCATTTTTTGCAGCCTTTTTTGTTAGAAGATCGGCAGCATCGGCTTGCCGATAAACCTTCTCCGTTTGGCTACATATTTCACAAACCCCATTTTCATTGTAGATATGCTGATGTTGTTGTCTCATAAAAACACGTGTTTATTTCTATTATTGGTCTGATCTACCGATCCATTCCATACTATGTTCACAAAAAATGCGCCTTTCCTATCGTTTATAGCTTAGTACAGCACAAACTCTGCCCTTTTATGATCCCATAGATCAGCCCTATACTTCTGTACCATGCGAATTATTTGTGCGATTATTGGTCTTCAAACGAATTTTACTAAATATACCTAAACGATATGGAAACTTTGGTGTTAGATTTGATTGTATAATGTCAAAAACCTTATGAAGAGACTATTAACCTTAATCTCGATACTACTAATTGTTAATGCGGGATTTTCTCAGGTCGCAGTGATCAGCAGTCCGGATGGATCTGCTAACATTCGCGAAAAGCCGGATAGCAAGAGTAAAGTCATCGCGAAGGTTAAAACTAATACGGTAATCCTTGCTTTCAATGATGAAATTGGAGTTTCGGCAAATGATGCAGTATGGTCAGAGGTTGTAGTGATCAAAGAGCCCATGAGCAGGCTGAATACAGCAAACGAGGAGTACACCTATCGATATAGTCATACTTCGCAATATAAGCTATTCGATCAGCTAAAAAATGCTGACCCCAAAGTCTTTAAATTCGAATACAAGCATAAACCCTTTAGCAAATCGGGAAAGAAAATCGGCTATATTGACGGTTCGGAATCCATTGAAACAATTAATGGTGAACACTACTTCGGAGCCGACTGCGGAACACCAAAAACCGAAATAACTAAAGCAACCGCAACAATCGGGAACAAAATAGTCGATATCCCCATGTCATTAATCTGGGGAATCCTGCATGCCGGCAACGAATTCGAAATCAAAACCTATAACAACCACTACTACGTCAGCCAAGGAGTCGGCGACGGCGGCTGCTTCACCCACCTAGTTTGGGTATTCGACAAAAACGGACTGGTGCAGCGGTTTGTTGGTTGGCAATATTAGGTTTAGATATCAGATATAAGACATAAGATATTAGAGTAAACTGGCTAAAAAGAGAACGCAGTATAGTGTATTTACAGCCAACAAACTTTATCGTTATCATATTGCAATAACTCACATCGACGCGCTGGAATATTTCTCGCTGCGCTCTAATATCTCACATCTAATGTCTAAAATCTAATTCACTGCAAAATCATTCAAATAAATCTTCTTTCCTTCGCCAAAAAGCACTTTCGGTTTGCCATTGGTCCAGAGTACGGCAGACGATTTCGCGCCATTTAGGTAATTTCCGAGGATATAAACTTTCCCGCTTACTACACGAATTGCTGTTGCGGTGATGCTTGCTGCTCCGCTAAGTTGGTAAAGTTTCGTTTTATTCTTATAAACTACAGATGTTCCCTTGCCACCGTTATAGAAGTTGGCGACGAAATAATAGTCTGTGCCAACCATAGTTCCAAGGACGTCGGAAGCAAAGTCGCCTAAGGGAAGCTTGAAGACTTCTTTTCGATTTTTCCATACTACTGCAGCGTCGGAACTGCTATTGTAATTTGCATGTCCAAGCACATAGACATCTTTATTGATGGCATTGATATAATCTGCATAGGTATTCGGTCCTGCTATCGCAAGTGCCCATTCGTCGTTGAACATATGCGCATTGCTAGCAAAACGCCCCGATAGATACGGTTCGCCTGCGACCTCAGTAATGGATGTCACTTCTGACTGTGCCAAACAGCATGCCTTTCTCTTCTCGACGCCATTTGTCCAAAGAAATAAACCATATGCTCCATTGTAATCTTAGTCCCTCCTACATAAACTTTACTGCCGATTACATTGATAGCTGTTCCTGTATTATTATTTCCCGCCTGTGTTAAGAATGAAATCTTGCCATTCTTCCAATAGGCAACACGCTGCTGTCCTGACGACGTCTTCTGATAGCCTGTAACATGTGCCTCCTTATTGTTTACTGCTGCAATTGCAAGAGCATCCGAGCGCAATGATGGAGAAAGAAGAACGATCGAGTCATTAATGCTTAAAATTGCATTTCTACCGGCTCCTTTATAATCCGTTTGATACTTATAGCCGGCGTAGAAGAATGTCAAAGGCTTTGGTGTCGGTGGTTTCGGTGTAGGCGTTTCTGGATTCTCAGGATCGGGTTCCACTGGTTCAATCGATTTCTTACTACACGCACTGATAACTGCCAACAAACTGCAGGCGACAATCACACTCTTAAAATTCAGTTTTCTCATAATACTCATCTTTGCTATCACTGACACAAAGTAAGAACCAAAGACCCGAAAAAATAAATCGAACCTTAGCATAATTATATAAATATGGCATAGATCGACCGAATACGCGATTATGGGCTATCTACTTTATATCTACATAGCCTAGAATATTACAATTTGCCGGGCTCCCTCGTTGAATCGTGCGCTTTGCTAATTAATAAACAGCTTTCATCATATTGTTTTTCAAGCGCTTACATTAATCCTCATTTTTAATTCTACTTATTAAATAACCACTAAACTTAAAAGTCATGAATAACGATGTATTTAAGATTATGGAGGATCTAAAATGGAAAGCCGTAGGTGTAGATCCTAGTACTGGACAGACTCCGAATAATCAATTTGTATCCTTCCTCCCTATTGGATTGCCGATTCCGGAAGAAGACTTTAAAAACCCATGGACACCAACGCAATCAAATTTGACCGAGGCAGTGAAGTCTGCCCGCGAAAATAAAGCAAGAACGACGGATGCTACCGATCCGGCGAACACCGATGCGGCTTCGGCATCCTCTGCTTTGGAAGATATCTTGTTGACCTCGGGTTCTATTGGGCAATCGATGAATGCCTATCTTCAGACATTCTCCCTGACAGACACTAAGATTTCTATTGATGACACCTATCGTGCCTGGCCAAACGCTGCGAAGGTTAATGATACATGGTTCGCCATCATCAATGGGGCGAATGGTTTAGAATCTGGATTGGAGGCAAATGATGCTATCAAAGCCGCACTAGAGCGAGCGGAGAAATTGATGGTTGATGAAGAAGGCAATGACACGCCGAAATATGAGAAATACAATCAGTATCGAGATGAATATTACGATGCGGTAAGAGAACGCGATCGCCAGTATGCCAACGCATTAAGCGACCCGCTCAAGTTCAATCTTTGGCCGATGCAGGGTAAGATTTATCAAGATGATGTCGATTACGCATGGGATAAATGGCAATCTAGAGGCGCTAAACAAGAGATAGAGGAAGCGATGGCACTCCTATCGGCGCAAGGTATAGACCCCGCTATTCTGATGATTCGACGCGCAAAGATAAAGTATGAGAATAGCCTGATCAATATGCCAGGCATCGGCAATCTTCCATATACGTTTATTACACCGAGTAAATGGTACTCCAAGAATGGTCCCGGATGGAATACATACAGCCAAACCGACTACCATTCTAAGAAAACATTCGACACCTTATCTACCAAAAAAGACATGTCGGCAAGGATCAGTTCCGGATTTAGACTCTTTGGAAGCCTCGGAGGATCGGTTAACCACTCCTCAGCGCATTCAGAAAAACATATCAGCTCGTCGTTTGAGGGACTTACCATCACTTTCTCCTACTGTCTTGCAAACATTAACCGCCCCTGGATGGACAGTTCACTGATGAATATTGGGAACTGGTTTCTGATGGGTAATTATCCCGAAGGATGTATTTCAACGGCTAAAGTTGATCAGGAATTTAAACCTGACGACCCGAAACAATTCGTCTTGTTGCCCTCTGTTGTCACCAGTATGATCCTCATTAAAGATGTATTGATATCCTGGAGCTCTGCTTCCTTCGACTCAAACGAGATTACAGACACCTTAAAGAATGGTGGATCGGTTAGTTTTGGGAATCTCTTCGTATCCGGCAGCGGATCTGCCAGCTATAGAAAAGATAAATACCATTGGGACCAAACGATTGATCAAAACACGAGGCAATTACGTGTCGACGGTGTCCAACTCATCGGTTTTGTATCCTCTATTATGCCATTCGCGCCTAAACTGAACGGTGCCAACTATACACAGAAGAAAAAAGAAGAACCCAAAAAAGAGGAGCCTGTAAAAGAAGAGGAAAACAATGGATAAGAAATCATGGACTTTCAAGCAAAACTACAAGAGTTCTTTCTTAGCCAGTTTAAGGATGGACTAGAGGAGAGCAAGTTGTTCATTGCTTTTGAACCCATTGGCTGCATGATAGACGAGCTTGACCCTAACGATCCGCAAAGCCAGACGAGGGCCAATGAACAGTTGTCTATTCTTGCTGAGCGACTTCCGGCCATACAGGAGAGCATGACGTTCGGGACATCCAGATTGACGGACTTATTAGAAACTTTGGTATACTCCAGTACTTTCCGAGAGGATCTTTTGATGATGCCGAAAGAGAAGATTACCGAACGATCTTCAGTCGTGCGAAGGCGGAAGCGATGGGGAAACTTGAAAAAGGAAAAAGAGCGTCCGTCGTCACAGCATCAGGTTCCTATTTCCTAGTCACAGGACATCCGGAAGCGTGGTACAATAAAAATGCAGCAATATGGACGAGTAAATCTTTCTCTCAGAAATTTCCAGAGAAAGCGGACGAGCAGGATAAACCCATAAGCTTTAATCTTAAGTGGAATCGAATAGATCAATCCCGGTTGACAACAGCCGTGGAAACTAAATTTGAAGGCATCGTAACTCATAAGGGAATTTTCAATAATATGCTGTTTCATGAACAAAAAGTCAAAAAGCCACTCAATCATAAATTCCTCCGAACAAAACGACTTCAGATGGGTAGTCAAGCGATCAATCTTCAAGCGAAGCCTATGCTAAGCAGTGAAATCAATCCAACTATGGTCAAACCACTGTTGTCAAAAAGGATCGCACTCACCCATCAATTGCATAAAGAAAAGCTAGTGGTACAGGAGCAATCCCAGGCAGATGGCTATGAACTTTCATTTGATTACTGTATGGTGAATCTACAACGTGATTGGTTTGACCGTTCGTTGCTGCACTACGCAAAACTTTGGTATGCTAAAGCGTTGGAGAAGAATTTCTTCTCCAACGGATTGAAAGATAGTAGCAATCAAGGCGAACTGAAATGCATCACAACGGCGATGATATTGGTCAAAAACCTGAGGATTCGCGCTAATTGGTCACAGCAAGACATTGCCAATGCTGGAGACAGTATCAGCTTGGGCTTTTTCAATGTTGCCGACAGCCAAATAAATAGTAAAAACGAATTAATAAATCCCGGGATACAGGCATTGGGTTGGATATGCGAGGTTATGCCGGCACTCCCCTACAGTAGCGATCCTAAACTTTTGAATAATAGATCATGGAAAATTTCAGTACTAAAATCGCAGAACTCGCCCGTCGCGGTTTTGACACGGGCGCCATTCTTAGTGAATCGAATCTGCCTAATGGTCGTGTAGCGATATGCCAGAACTGTGTGTTATATGCTTGTCCGGATGAGCTTATATTTGAAGTTCACGGCAATATCTTGATGAAATATCAGGAAGTTGGTGAAACGAATTCCAGCTTAGGCTATCCACGGTCTGATGAAATGGATGATCCTTGCGTCGCTGGTGGCAAAGTGAGTTATTTTGAATACGGAAAGATCAGTTGGCAATATCCGAATGGTAGCCAGATTGAAATGTATGAATTTGTCGATTTAGATAGCTATGAGCAACAGCGAGCGCCTTTGGTCGCCAAGCTTCAGGAGATTGCAGACTATGCTTTTGAAGCGTTATCTGAGCCGCAAAGCAGCATAGAAAACAGAATCAAAAAAGGCAGCGAAGAATCATGGTGCGGGAAAGCAGTTGCTTATTTTTATGCCCAAGCTGGAGTGCCTAGCAGAACAACCAGTCAATTCATGAACACTAGGAATATCTCGCTATTTGGATCCTATGGTAAGATAGCGTTTGACGGTTCCGGTGTACTACGTAAGGATTATCCAGAGAACACGCAATTGAAAGAACAGCACAGCGCACAGGATGCTGCCAGGAAGATGATCACCTTTGAAGATATCGAAGCCGAATATGAGCTGGATATTCTGCCTGGCGACATTGTCCTCGTAGACAACTCGGATAAAGGAGGTGCCGACCACATTCAGATTGTTTATAAGTATAATCCCGAAACGCGGATGCTGACTGTAGTTGATGGAAATGGCGGCGGGTTCGCACTGGCTTCACTAGGAATTCCAAATAATGATAGCGCCCTAGCTCAAACTGCAGCTGATGGCACCCCAATATCCGCAAAAAAAACAATGGATTGAAGACGACCTGGGAGTTTCGCTGATCTATCAAGGAAACGTCGCAGGCCATGTAGGAATCTCCTGCCATATTCTAATGCCGGAATACCAGGTTCGATACGAGGATAATAAGGTGAAGCATAAACGCGTATGGGCTATTGTCAGGCCTTCTATTTTGGATTTGCAATAGCGATTAGATGTAAGATGTGAGACAGTAGACGTGAGATGTATGCTGTGAGATTAGAGGTTTGTCTGGAAAGGAAGGATACAAGGATAGGCAGGATTGGGTCAATATATTGTCTTATGTCTTTCTTGTCTGAACCAGGAAAGGAAGGATACAAGGATAGGCAGGATCGGGTCAATATATTGTGTTATGTCTTTCTTGTCTGAACCAGGAAAGAAAAGATACAAGGATTAACAGGATCCTGTCAATCTTCACATCCTTGCTTTCCTAACTAAAAGACCACCTCACTTCCATTTTTCAATCCATTGTTGTTCTGATTTATGGAGTTTGCTGATAGCCGGAGAATAACTAGGGTCTGGCATATACCAATAGACCGATTCGTAGTATTTTTTCAACTCGGGGTCGTTGAATACAAACCCACGTCTGGCGAAGGGTAAATTTCTCAATATCTTCTTTTGGAAGCTCAAGAGAGGTTCTTCGAAATTGATGTTATCGGCTTGATAAATTGAAAACGGTAGGTAGAAGTCCTTGTCCGCATTTAGAATTTCATGGATATAGAGGTTATGACTATAAATGGAAAGCTCTCCTTTCGGGCTGAAGTTTTTCTTTTGAAAGACTAACCTTTCCACTTTTTACTGCGAATTCCAAAGCGTTACAATCTAATGGTGAATTTGCTGTTGCATTAATATCTCTTACCTTTCCTACCCCTTCAATCTTCCACTCGTCCTTGCGCTTGAAGAAAGTCTTATCAATATAAAAGTCTTCAAAATCCTCCATCTCTATGTTCAATGTAAAGTCGTCGATTTGCTTATTAGCCCAACGGTTTGCTGCCGTAAGCACATAGTCGAATTGAAAGTTATAGTCGATACCTCCAGAGACATCGAAGGTGTAGGTATGTTTAACAATATTCATCCCCTTCTTAAACTTGGCTTTGAAATGGTAAACGTAGAAAAAGTCAACGTAGTTGCCACTCGTGCTGCCATCGAAATTCGCGAGGTCGATGTTCATGATCTTCCCATTCTGATTGTAAAGCGAATCAGCAACATAGGCAACTTGATATTTCAACGGACTTCCGTTCATATTTACCGTGAAATCGCGCATATAAGGGTGAAGTCCCTTCTTAGGAGCACCTTCGACGTCTCCGCTTGGCGATATGGCTTCAAATCCAACGATCAGTTCTTTTTCTTTTGAGGGATTGAAAAACTCGTAGTAGACCGCGACCTCGATAAATTGATTATTGATTTTTTTGACGGTAAGTATCTCCTTTTGTACAGAAATATCGGTTTCTTGGATTGGGATTAATTGATTTCCAGCCGCAAAGTAAGTACCATCATTGGCAAATGCGCCCATACTGAGGAACAGAAATAATAGAGACAGGAGATGTTTTTGACGCATAGGAATTGCTATTTTTTTTATATTCTTCATAGGGTCAGTCGAATAAGACTGACTTATTGAATTAAATATAAAGAATATAGCAGGAAATTAGGTTGTTGAGGCAATCATGATTGGGTTTTGTCTACAAATTGTAGATAAGCAGCCTCTTTGAAATCGCTGAATTGGAAAACTTCGAAGACAATTTTGGCAAACAGATGATTAAATTGTTTGAGAATCTCTTCCTTATTCCCATTAATTGTCAAAGTCAGTTTAGTTTCATTTAATGTGTATTCAAAGCTTATTTTTCTAAGCTTTTCAAGGTTGTGGTAAGAGATAATTTTTTTGTTCAGAAGTGTCTTTATTCCCGGCATGCTGACTTTTACAGCCTTATTCGCATAGCTAATGCGAATAGTAAAATTTATCCGTCTTATCTAAGAAAAGTTTTAGGTTTTTAACCTTCTTATCAAGTAACTGTTCTAGGACAGCAGCGAATTGACGGCTTTCGTTGTGGCTAGGTTGCCTAACTTCCTGACTTAGTTTTTCCAACTCTTCTCTAGCATTTAGAATACAACTTTCGTAATATTCCAACATATCGCTTGAACCTTCTGATTCTATGTCTTTTTTTAAAAGTTCTATGGTTCTTTTCCAAAATTCCTTTTCACTATATAAAGGATCTTCGATATTTCTTAGCTTATAAAGACTTAGACTGACTTTCTCTAAAGCCACAGCATGATAATGCGCACTTAAATATTCGTGATCAGAGATTGCTTGATCGATAAGGATCTGAAGGCGGTCTCTTTCTTCAGAGAGCAAGGAAATGAGTAAAGAAAGGTTAGTTTCGTCAGTGTACATTGAATGCTACGCTACGTGTTATTGTATTAATCTAATGTACAAAATGTTTCCACAAATCGCTTTAATAGGTTGATATTCTTTGTTGAGGCAGTCGGTTCTATGTTGTAATTGTACTAGGGATTGACTTCTTCTTCAAGTGTCAAAAAGGTTGATTCTTCGGTATCTTTGCAAATGCTAGAAATGAATTAAACGTTTAAATTCTACTTGATCGAGATTTGCAGAAACTAATCGTATTCTGTTAACTTTTTTAGAATTACGGCATTGTTATCATTGATGTTTTTGGAAATAATGATATTCAAAATCTGCTGATATAGTTCCCTTTGTTTCTGACTTGGAACATTCAAAGGATTTAATTGATAACATTTACTATTGGATAGTAATATCGCGATGTTAACCGACATGCCATCAGTCGCTGGTTCTTCAACTTCATCACTAAAATCCGAATCACTAAATGTTTTTACTATATTTTGAATACTGACAATATCATTATCGCTTAAACTTGATTTAAACGGTACTAATCTTGGGCGTTCATCGAGGTAATTCTGGTACTCTTCCCTAACCTCTTCGTCGCTGCTATTGTGCGATAGTATTGATTGCGGTAGATCTACAGAATGCGGAACTGGGCTATAAAAGACAAAATATTTTTCATTCAAATTGAATATTGTTTCGACTGGCAAATGAAAAGATGGAAAAAAACTCACTTTCACTAATATAGCTTTTCCCTCATCAGGAATATTATTTTTAATGACAGACGAGTTTTCCATTTCTGGAAAATGCAGAGCAATACAACTAATGATTGTAAAAATATATTTCATGATTTTATTGGTTAAAGTACTAAATGGCGAGCTTCACATTGACTTCTAATTCGATAGCAAAGTCTCTATTTATTATGACGTCGCACGCCTTTAATGGATATCCACGGCCGATATTGCTCGCTTAACGAACGTTCAAATTGCGTACTAGAGCATATTTAAAAGTTTCTTTTGATAAGCGAAACGAAGGCTACATAAAAACGATGTAACAAATGGGTAAAATGCATAAAGAATTATTGGGAAACTAAATTGTAGGTCGCGAATCAAACAGGTGATCTAGAGGACACTATGGGAATTAGAAACAGTAATAACCTGATTGAAATCCTATAGGGCGCAACGTTTATCAAACCTTGTTTGCTATCATATTCAGTTGAGGAAATTTTGTTATCTTGTTTTAAAGTATGTTTTACAATTAGAAATCAATACAAATTATGATAAGAAAGATCAAACTCCTTAGCAAGTTACCTTCTGAACCATTAAGTTTTGATTATTATCAGATTATAAACGAAAAGACCAAGTTAAAAGGAATTGGGGTTTATTTACATTCCGGATCTGAGCTACTAGCTTGGTCAGAGGTCAATGAAAACTACAGAGAAGTTCGATTCTATATTTGTGACAAGCAAGTATCTGATGAATTAGAACTTGGTCTATTGAGAAACTTAGTAAGAAAATACAAATACGAACATCCAGAATATATAATAATAGATGAATTTAAACCCGTATCGATTTACTAGCTCGATTCCAATAAAGATTCTTTCCCTTTTAAGACTATCTTGGCTTTGCCATCTTTGGTAATGACGCGATCTTTCAATACATTAAACGAAGTCTCGCAATTGAGTATTTCTATTTTCTCGTTGAACTCCGGAATGATAGAGTCCTCTGTCGCCCTCATTGAGTATCGAGTATAAAGAACGGACAGTATAAAGTCTTTTGCAGCTATACACGTTCCTGTCCCGACAGCAAAAGACTTTTGGCTATTACGCCCCCCGATTACTATGATTGTGTCAACTTTGTAAAGTGGGTCGCTTTCGTCTTCTACAGAAAACCACTCAAACAAAGGCTCGTACTTATCACTGATTTTTAGACTCTGCTTCTCCGATACTTCCATTCCCACTATTCCCCTTCGTAAACACTATCGTTGTTGGCTTGGTTGACATTGTCCCATCGCTAGATGTATGGTCAACATCTTGTTTGTCCCTCCACTTTTTAGGTTGCCTATTTTTAAGCCAGAAAACTGCGCTTGTTGGATCGGGCGGATAAACTTTCTTAACCCTCTTTTATATCGGTAATAAAGCCTTGATAAGCTGCTGTTATCACCTCTGTGGTTTCGAATCCTAACGCTCTATGAAATAACTTTTCAGCTACTTTTGCATCTGCTAAGTCCTTGCCCTTTTTGATGGACTCAAAAAATTCAGGATGCGCCTCTTTCCAGTTGTTAATTGTCTGCTCAGTTACATTGAAGAAATCTCCTAATTCGGCATCAGTAGCACCGAGCGACACAACTTATACGCCTGCTCATTATATTCTTCACAATAGTCTGTCGGTCTACCTGCTGCCATTGCTAAAATTTACATTAAATATTTACTAAAATAACTAGTGTCATTTTGGTTTAAAAATATTATAGACTAAACATATTAGCAAAAAAAATATTTTGCTTTACTGAAAATGAGCAATCGTTTAAGGCACCTCGGTTACAAGATCTGTTTGATAGAACTAGCGAGAGATTCATACTCTGTTGGAACGGAAGACAACAAGGTCATCGCGCCAGCTTTAAAAGCCATGTCGGATATCTTCCCGAAGATGAAATGTTTCACTGTATCCTTACCGAACAAAGCAACTTTGTCAACGTCTTGCATCACAAAGTCTCGTAGCTCCTCGTAGTTATTAAAATTAAAGTTGTTCATGTCGTTTTGCTTCGTAATGAAATCATATAGGTTTTCAGCAATATCATCAACCTTAGACTTTAACGCGTCATAATCGTTTTGAGAAAACGTTTCTTCATAAACATTTACACCTGCATCATGCAATTCCAAGACAAGTCCATTCACTACGGTTTGAAATGCTGCGTTAAATACTTTCAATCTGTATTCTGTAAATTGCTCACCATTCAATTTCTGTTCATCTGTAAAATCCAGCTTAATAAATGCATCGTGTAGTTTTCTAAGAGCATACTGTCGGAGCAAAGGATCTTTAAATTGGTTGGTCTGCTTAATGATATGCTTTAGTAGGTGCTTTTCCCCTTCTGCATACGTTCCATTGAGTGATGGAGCGACTGAGCCGGGGAATATTTCATTTGTGATGTATTCATCAATGGGAAGATCGACTATAGAGTATAAATTCATAATGGATTTGGTTAAACACTAATATAACAAAAAACGCCTACACCTGGTAGATGTAAACCTCACCCTACCTCAAAGTACAGGGCGTTCTCAAAGAACTCGTCTTCAGGAGAATAAGAGTATTCTTATATTTTGTGATTCAGGTAGGTGGCTGAAATATATCCTTCTTCCTCAAGTAAAAGTGATTGAAGATTTAGAATCATATCTTCTACGTATTCATCGCTTTTCCAGTTTTTCACGAGTGACTTTCTGATTTTCGACGTAACTATCATAGTTTTGGACATTTATCCAACTTAATAATTATCCTCAACATTCCTAACTCACCCCTCCTCATAAGTAACCACATAATGCAGGTTTTCACCATCGAATCCGAAGTGGACGCCGTCTTCTAAGTCGTGATCAACATAACGCAGCTTTGGATAGCCATACTCTTTCTTTAAAGTTTCAGCGATACGTTCTATCTTTCTATGTATATATAAGAACCCGTCCTCATCATGTGAGTTGTAATTCTTGCATTCATCGTGGTGGTCTTATTTTGCTTTTTCAAATTATCGTTTGAATTGTGCTGTGTCAAGATGTTCAACTGATGGTACGGGTGTTGAATTTTCTTGGTCAACTAGCTGACTGTTTTAGCGAGACCTTTTGTTGTAGATGGGCGAGGTCTCGCTAAAGTCTCGCTGGAAATAACACTTTTGGGAGGTTTTTGGATAATGATAAAAAGAAAAACCCTATTAATTGTGAAATTAATAGGGTTTTGATATTTTGTCCTTGTGAGGATGCGGAGAAGGAGGGATTCGAACCCTCGATACAGTCATCCCGTATACAGACTTTCCAGGTCTGCTCATTCGACCACTCTGACACCTCTCCTGAGAATGTGGGTGCAAATATATAATTTTTCGTAACTTAAGCAGCATTATATTTCAAAATAATTCTTAGCGGGCTGAAACACAATGAAACGTATTTTATCTATTGACGGAGGTGGTATTCGCGGCATTATCCCAGGGATGGTTGTCGTCTCACTGGACGAACGAATCAAACGCTTTACCAACAACCCTGACGCTCATATTGCTGACTATTTTGAATTCTTCGCAGGCACCAGCACGGGCGGCTTGCTCATCGCCCTTCTACTCTGTCCGGATGCCGAAAACGGCAATCGTCCAAAATACACAGCCAAACAAGCTCTAGACATTTACTTAGAACATGGCACCGAAATATTTACCACCAGCAGCTGGAGACGTTTCTTAAACCAGTTTGGACTCTTAGCGGAACTTTATGATGAAAAAGTGCTTGAAAAAACGGTTAACGATTATGTGGGCGATATTAAACTCAGCCAGCTCATCAAGCCTTGCTTAATGACAGCCTACAATATTGAGCTTCGAAAGAACCACCTCTTTAGGCAACAGAAAGCAATCTCTCATGGCCCATCACGCGACTACCTTGTGCGTGATGTTTGTCGGGCGACCACTGCCGCTCCCACCTATTTTTCCGTTGCGCAAATCTTTTCACTCGCCGGTACGCGTTATCCATTGGTCGACGGAGGTCTGTTTGCTCATAATCCCAGCATATGCGCGTTGATCGAGGTGCTCAAAACTTTTCAGACCTTTAAAATAGACGATGTACATATCCTTTCACTAGGGACTGGTCTTGCAAAAAACGCCTATAACTACGACGACTTCAAAAAGAAAAAAGCCATCTCCATCGGTCCTGCACTAGTAGATATCATGTCAAGCGGGTCATCGGAATCCAATGACTTCTTCTTGCGGCAACTGTTTCGATCGATCCATAAATCAAACAATTACATTCGTTTAGAACCAACAAATCTCTCTTCCATTGAACCGTCGCTAGACGCGGCATCCAAAACTAATATACAGAAATTGGTATCCTTAGCCGACAAACTCATCAGCGAAAATGAAGATTTGCTCGATGCTTTAGCGAGAGACCTGATTGCTGATAAAGAAAACACAGAGAAAAAGGAAGAGAAAGAAGGATATTCCGTCTGGAAATTCCTCAAAGACAAGCTTTAGTACGCGACGTATTTAACAAATGCCATTATCAGTTAATGGCAAAATAGTTTTACAAACTTTCTTAAGATTAGAACAACCGCATACAATAGCTCAATTTCTCAATACGACACTTTCCCGATATAGCCTTTCCAAGATTTTCACTATCTTACGGACGTCAACAAAGATCACAAAAAGACTATCTACAACATGGCAAAAACTATTGCATTAATAGCACATGATGGTAAAAAGGCTGAGATGGTGGCCTTCGTAAAAGACCATCTGGAGGAACTCGCCAAAGCCCATTTGGTAGCAACCGGAACCACTGGCTCCTATATACAACAAACCGGTTTAGAAGTGGAACTCAAGCTTAGCGGCCCTAAGGGCGGTGATGCCCAGATTGCGGCAATGGCAGCAGAGGGAAAGATCAACGGCATCATCTTTTTCCGCGACCCTCTTGGCAAGCACCCCCACGAACCCGATATACAAATGCTGATGCGTATCTGCGATCTATGGAATGTACCGCTAGCAACCAACCCCGCAACAGGATCACTAATTATTAAAGGACTTTTAGAATATCAATAACATATGGCAAACGAAGTACAGGTTACTATAGAGGAAGAGAATTACACAACGAAAGTAGCCTACGGCGATCTATCCATTTTAGCAGACGAACCCCTAGATTTAGGTGGCCAAAATAAAGGCCTCACCCCCAGCCAATTGCTTCTAGCATCCATTGGCTCCTGCAAAGTGATCACCATGCGCATGTATGCAAATCGCAAGCAATGGGATGTCAAAAAAATAAATATAGACTTGAGCAGTGAGGTTGTGAAAAGTGATTTACAACAGACGACATATGTCAGATGTCACATTACATTTGAGGGAAATCTCGATGAAGATCAGGTCAAACGACTTTATGTAATCGCTGATAAATGTCCTATCCACAAGATGTTACAGAATCCAATTGTGATAGAAAGTAATGTAATTGATACAACAAAATAGCCGGAAAATTGTTGAAGATTGTATATTTGCGCTCGAATAAAAAAGAACCCTATGCCTTTTATTAGCGAACATACGTTTACCAGTCCATTTCAAAACTTTACACGTGAGGAGTGGAAACGGTTGAATGGTCAGTTGAGTAATATGCTAGCTGAAGAGGATTTAGGTGCATTGCACGCCCTAAATGAGCCTTTAACGATGGAAGAGATCGAAGATATCTACATTCCGTTGGCTCATCTATTGGACGTACATATCACCGGGTTCCGAGAGTTGCACCGTCAAAGCAACGACTTCTTCCGTCGCAATAACAGTAAACTTCCCTTTATCATCGGCATTGCCGGGTCTGTAGCTGTCGGTAAAAGTACAACGGCGAGGGTATTACGCAAGGTCCTATCGCTGTTGCCGAACAAACCGAAAGTAGAATTAGTCACTACCGACGGTTTTCTTTATCCCAACAAGGAACTGATACGCCGCGACATCCTCAATAGAAAAGGTTTCCCGGAAAGCTATAATACAAAAGAGCTACTGCAATTTCTTTCGGACGTCAAATCTGGCAAATCATCATTAACGGTCCCAATCTATTCCCACTTGGAATACGACGTACTGCCGCAGGATAAGATTACGATTGCACAACCTGATATCTTGATTGTCGAAGGGATCAACGTATTGCAGGTCAACTCGCGCAAAAATGGGGTCTTCGTATCCGACTTCTTCGATTATTCTATTTATGTGGATGCCGACGAAAAGAACATCGTGGCTTGGTATATCGACAGATTCGAATCCTTAAGAGCAACCGCCTTCCAAAACGAGAAATCATACTTCCATAAATATGCGAATATGAGCGTAGAAGAAAGCGTGGAGATGGCAACGCAGATATGGAATGAGATCAACCGACCAAACTTACATGAAAATATCCTCCCTACTCGCTACCGTGCAGATCTCATCCTAAAGAAAGGTTCACACCACTTCGTAAAGCGTGTGAAGGTTAGGAAGATTTAAGTACCTTACGCTCAAATTTGATTACCTCTTTCAATATTTCGTTCTCCAATTGTCTATGCATGCGATTGCTGTTGCTTACGGCATGAAGATCTAGCTTATAACGGACAAAGTCTTTCCCCAGTTCAATCACCTTCAGCTGAAAATCCTCGGGCTTATCGCTTAGATTCGGATGCGTCGTTAAGCTTACGCGTAGCGCCTCTTCTAACTCTTCTACCTCTAAAGATGCCTGCAAAGGCAATTCAAATCGCACCGTAAATAAACTAGATTGATGCGCGGAAAGATTCATAAATGTGGAAGTGAACACCAGGTTATTCGGAACCATAATAATATCATCTTCCTCGTCTTGCAATACAATATTAGCGAAGGTAATATCCACAATTCTTCCTCGTTGCTCGCCTACTTTGATTCTATCCCCTACAGAAAGCTGTTCCGAGAACATAACGATCAATCCGGAAATCATGTTGGTGATATAGTCGCGGAACAAAACCGCAATCGCCATCGCGACGATCGTTAAGCTCGTAATAAAGTCCTTTGGGTTGATCCCAAAGCTGATCAATAGGGCTATCAGTGCGAAGACGACGTTCAATACAGCCGTCAATCGATTCACGCCCAAAACGAAGTTTCCTCGTACTGCGCGCTGCTTATGTCTTGCATTGTACAAGAAGATGACGATATAACGTATCACAGAAAGGAAGATACTCGGGATCAGGAAGCTATAAAGGCCTCGCATCACCTGCACAAGCTTTGTCCGTTGCGCTATCTCCGCAGCCAGATAAGTGTCGGCGGCAATCAACCCGATCACTAAAAACACTTTTAGTAAAAAAACATATGGAAATCTAGGTTTGTTGTCTTCAGCCTTTGCAATCATGCCGATGAAGTTATTAAATTTTAACTATTGCACAAAACTGCAATCTCCACAACTTCGCTATTCCGCTCAAAATCAGTTGATAAATAAAGATTAGCCGGTATAACCTTGTTTACCCCACCAATTTAGTTTTCATAATTTCTTAAAAAACAATTAACTTAGCTTCGCCTATGTTGGCAGCTAATAGTTTATGATGGAAACAACATTTGATTTTGAAAAGCCTATCGCTGATTTACAAACTCAAATCGAAAAGGTAAAGCAAGTAGAAGAAAAAACCAAAGTAGATATGGGAGCAACGATCCGCGAACTGGAAGAAAAACTTGAACAAACTAAGCTTGAGGTTTACAACAACATGACCGGATGGCAAAAAGTGCAAATGTCACGCCATGCCGACCGTCCTCAAACTTTCGACTATATTGACCTAATCTGTGACGATTTTATTGAATTACATGGTGACCGTACAGTCAAAGATGATAAAGCTATCGTTGGTGGCTTCGCGTCTATCGCTGGGCAACCCGTAATGGTGATTGGACATCAGAAAGGTAAGAATACGAAAGAACGTCAATTCCGCAACTTTGGAATGGCAAACCCTGAAGGCTATCGCAAGGCTCTACGCCTGATGAAGATGGCTGAGAAATTCAACAAACCTATCGTGACATTAATTGATACCATGGGTGCATATCCAGGACTAGAAGCTGAAGAGCGCGGTCAAGGTGAAGCAATCGCTAGAAATCTACTGGAGATGTCGGTACTTAAAGTTCCCGTAATCTGTATCGTTATTGGCGAAGGTGCATCTGGAGGTGCTTTAGGTATTGGTATTGGCGACCGTGTTTACATGTTGCAAAACACATGGTATTCGGTAATCTCTCCCGAGTCTTGTTCATCTATTCTATGGAGAAGCTGGGACCACAAGGAACGCGCTGCTGAAGCCTTAAAATTAACGGCTGAAGATATGCTAGGCAACGGATTGATCGATGGAATCATCGCCGAGCCCCTAGGTGGAGCACACCAAGATCCGGAAACTACAGCAATCAATGTGAAAAACAGAATCCTAGAGGATTTAGCGGTATTACTACAAAAAGATAAAGACCCCCTAGTCGCTGAACGAATTGATAAGTTCAGTAAAATGGGAGTTGTAAATGAATAAAGAGAAAGCGTCTGAAAAGACGCTTTTTTCTTTTATGTATCTGCTGGCCGGTATATCGTCATATATAGCGCCTATAAATTCCAATCAAACTATATAGGAATTAGCTAGGACGAACTGCGTAGAGCCCTTTCACTAAAGGGCTCAAACTATACAATCTCAAACTATATATACCAAAATTATATTGCCTCGAACCACACAAGCTCCAATAATTCAACATCCAACACCCGCACGCCTCACCATCAATTTCCCTTGTACGGTATCGGATCGACCAATTTAAATTGCAATTGTCTCTGTTCTCCAGCTCTTTCTACGATTAAATTGATCAGGTCGCCATCTTTATGTTGCAGTTTATGCAATACATCCTTCAGTTTCATGTTTTCCGTCTTTTTGCCGTTGATCTTAATCAGCACATCATCCTTCAGTACTCCCGCCCTTTCCGCTGGCGAATCTTTCCGTACCCCTGCTACCACATACACCGGCAATAACTTAAATTCATATTTCAATATCTGCGATTGCCATGCGGTTACACCTCCATGAGGATCGTCTTTGCTTCGGCTACCAATGCTGGTCGGCACTTCGCGCTGTGCCCATACCAAGCCATCATGCTTTATTTCCATCCCACTCATATTGAATTCAAAACGCTTCCCAAAATTCTTATTCGGCCGCAGATAGATCTCTTCCGCTTGATAGTTCAAAATCACATGGAAGTGGCGCAGCACCTGGCTTCCCACAGATCCTATCCTACTTTCTGCTAATCTCGCCGCGTGGACGGCATTGGAATCGGGATACGAAACAATGGGTTGCTTAATCTGAAATCCAGCCCAGTCGAAACCGGCAATTCTATTCCGCTTTCCATAAATCTCGCCGTTAAAACCTCGACCAATAAACTCATATACATTAGGTTCCTTCACTTGAAAGGAGTCTAGAACAAATGGAAATATCAGTAGTCCATCTGAATTTCCCATATCGATAAGCATCTTAGCGTGCTCCATCCGATCATCAGCTAAACGGATATCCACCTCCGTATATGGTCGATCACGTTCCAGATGAATAGGAACTCTCGTAAATTTTCGAATAATCTTCTCCGGAAAGTCTTGGGGATCATATAGGCTAATCCGGCTCTTGATGTAGTCAATCTTCAGCATAAATTGCTGTATAAATCGTGCTCCCAATATCCCATTAACGGGCATCCCAATATGACTGGAGATATCCAGTTCTTCGCCGTTGATGACAAAAACATTATGCGAGGAATCCCGTAAGGTGCCTCCAATCTCCAAATCATTTGCAATGGCCATAATTCCTTCTACCCCATCCTCAATACCAATTCCAGAAAATTTCACGCGATGTACATTATCAAGCGGTACGGAATCCTGCTTTCCCGCAAAAAGAATAGTTTCCTTCACCCCGGTATCCAAAAGAAAAGAAAGCGGAACACCATTCAACTTGACCGGAACAATAATAAGATTGCCCACAAGCTCAAAATCAACATGCCGTTTCTTTGTTAGAAAAGAAAATTCGGATTGCCCATGAGCATAAAAACTCATGAAGCACATACATAGAAGAGCGATCAATCTCATTTATAAATGGCTATGAAACTAATTTAAGGAAAAAGATTGGTTTGTGGGTATTAGAGATTAGATATAAGATTTTAGATATTAGAGTATTGTCTGAACCAGGAAAGGAAGGATAAAAGGATTGATGTATTGTCTTTGAACCAGGAAAGGAAAGATGTAAGGATTTTCAGGATTTTTTCTGAACCAGGAAAGGAAGGATAAAAGGATTGACGGGATTGCGTTTGGTGATTATTTATGGATTACTTTTTCACATCCTTTGCTGACGCATATCATAACCCTTTCCAAGCGGGTTTGATTTGGGTATATAAGGGGAGTGAAAGGGCTTTACAAGGGTTTTAAGCAAATGGAAAGTTAAGGAGTTTAGTATCATGCTCAAACTTGATGTTCGACGTCAAACTTGATCCTGATTATCCTTTTATCCTTCCTTTCCTGGTTCAGAAATAGTATCTAGTAGTTAGTACTTAGTATTAAGACCGATGGCGAAACACCCGGCAAACTTGATCCTGAAAATCATAAAATCCTTCCTTTCCTGGTTCAGAAATAGTATTTAGTACTTAGTACTTAGTATTAAGACCGATGGCGAAACATTCGGCAAACTTGATCCTGATTATCCTTACCTCCTTCCTTTCCTGGTTCAGAAAAAGCATCCTGCCAATCCTTACATCCTTCCTTTGCTTGCTCAAGACACCCTAG
Organism: Sphingobacterium hotanense; assembly: GCF_008274825.1. Classification (NCBI taxonomy): domain Bacteria; kingdom Pseudomonadati; phylum Bacteroidota; class Sphingobacteriia; order Sphingobacteriales; family Sphingobacteriaceae; genus Sphingobacterium; species Sphingobacterium hotanense. The sequence goes on along the minus strand of NZ_CP030848.1, from coordinate 2,158,238 downwards.
TTCATTTTCAATCCAATCGTTCAAATTATAGACCAACTCCTTGCCCCAATCTCCACAAATAGAAAAGGCGCCTAGTCGGCGCCATACTCTAATGTCTCACATCTAATATCTAATGTCTAAAATTAAATTGCACTTAACACGCCTCTAAAATAGCCTACCGATTCGGCTAGGCCGGCGAGTGGATCTTTCATGTCTTTTTCGAATTCTAGACTACAGGATCCCGAGTACTTAATTTTCTGAAGGCCTTTTACAAACGCTGGAATATTGATGACGCCGCGCCCTAGTTCACAGGTTTTACCTTCTGCGGTTGCAGAGGTTACATTTTTGAGGTGCAAGTCAAATATTCGGTCTTTATAGCGTAATAAGTCTTTTAATGGATCTTGACCATCGCGCATGTTGTGGCCCATATCAAAGCACATACCTACGTTCTTGTCTAGCGATTTGATATTATTCCAGATAACGGTCGCATTCGGGTAAATCTTATCCTCCGGACCGTGGTTATGGATTGCGTATCGAATATTCGTTTCCTTACATTTCTGAGAAACGTATGGAAGATCTTTTATTTCCGGGATGCCGACAATCAAGTCGACCCCTACCCGTTTCGCATAGTCGAACGCCTTATCTATATCCTGAGTTGTTTTTGTATAAATCGGACCTACGGCATAGCCTTTTACATTAGCATCCGCCAACTTTTTGTGAAATGCTGCAATCTGTTCTGCCGAGCTGTCAAAAGGAAGATGAAAATCTTTAATACACAAATATCGCACATCCATACGTTTCATCATGGCTAATGACTGCTCCAAATTGAAGTGAACAAAGCTGTATCCCGCGATACCGAGTTTCAAACTATCCTGTTTATTTACGGTAGATTGCTCCTCCGCATGAGCAGTATTGTTAAATAGAGATGGTGCAGTAATTAATGCCGTACCAGCCAAAAAAGACTGTTGTAAAAATTGACGCCTAGAGGCAGATTTATTTTTCATCGATGTAGGTTTATGTTGTATAAACCTAAATATAAGGATAAGTGGATTTAATCACAAATTCCGGCTATTGGGCTTTAACGATTTTTATGCATAATATCTACTTTTTAGCCATAAGCTGGTTCGCACAAGTAAGATCAATACCGGCACTTCCACGAGCGGCCCTATTACACCCACAAACGCCTGAGGCGAATGCACTCCGAAAACTGCCACCGACACTGCAATCGCTAGTTCAAAATTGTTCCCTGTAGCCGTAAAAGCTATTGACGCATTTTTATCATAAGGAATTTTAAGGATCTATTTACAAAGAAGCTCACGAAAAACATCAGGACAAAATAGATGACTAAGGGTATTGCAATTTTTAGTACATCTAATGGCAACTCAACAATTTTATCACCTTTTAAACTAAACATTAAAACAATTGTAAAGAGCAATGCAACCAGGGTGATGGGTGATATTTTCGGTACAAATTTTCTGTTGTACCATTCAACGCCTTTCAAACGAACCAAAATAGACCGACTTAAAAAGCCCGCGAGAAAAGGTATGCCTAAGTATATCAGGACACTTTCAGTAATGTCCTCCATTGACACACTGACATTGAACTCTGCCAACCCAAGCTTACTGGGCAGAAAATTGATAAAAAACCATACCAAGCCACTGTAACACAGAATTTGAAATATACTGTTTAGCGCAACCAATAAAGCGGTATATTCCCGATTCGCTTTTGCTAAATCACTCCATACGATAACCATGGCAATACATCGTGCTAATCCAATTAAGATCAAGCCCGTCATATAGTCGGGTTCGTCCCGTAGAAATAAGACCGCTAATCCGAACATTAGCGCAGTTCCAATTATCCAATTCAACAGTAAAGATATAGTGATTACCTTTTTGTCCTTCAACGCTTTAGGCAATAAAGAATAATCTACTTTTGCTAAAGGAGGATACATCATCAGTATCAATCCTATTGCTATCGGTATATTTGTAGTACCTACGTTCCAGCCATCGGTAATTTGGGAAACATTTGGAAAGAAGTTACCAATACTTACGCCAATTGCCATAGCAAGAAAGATCCATAAGGTCAGGTAGCGATCTAGAAACTTTAACTTTGGTTGCATAGATTATGGACTAATTTTTGAAAAAACATAAAACATTTCGCTTGCTATCTGCAAACTGCGTTTCATGTACACTACAGATTGCTCGGGAGTGCCGTCTGAAACTTTGGGGTCTTCATACCTGATCGGGATTCTCTTTTCTGCCCCAATAATGAAAGGGCAACCTTCGTCTGCCTGCGAACAAGTCAAAACAGCAACGAATTCGGATGTTGGATTGAAAGGGTTGTCATAGGCTTTCGAAAAACCAATAATTGGCAAACTATTATCGCTGAATTTTATCGAATAAACTGGATTATCACTTTGGGTTATACCGAATACCTTAAATCCTTGTTCTGATAATGTTTCGGCGACTTTTGGAAAGAGTGCTGTTGCCTCTGTTCCCCCGGAGTAGCAATAGATATTTGGAATCTTGAAGTATGCACTCGCTACCTGTGCCCAAATCTGGGCTAGGTGACTTCGGCGCGAATTATGGGTGCAGATAAAATTGATATTTGCGACTTTCTTATGCGCTATTTTTTGCTGAATAAAATCTATCAAAGGCCGCAAAATCAATTTGCGATCTTCACTTATATTTTGGAAATCTATTTCCTTAACAATAGTCTCGCTAAGTTCAATGTACATTTTTGTAAAGTTTAGCATTTAGCAACAGCCGGAATTGGGGGTGCAGCATGAATTTTTCAATTCCTTAAGTTTCACTTTCTGCTTCTCTAGAGGAATACCACAAGCATCTTCGGCTAAACATGCAGTTTGCTTGTTCATCAATATGAAACGCTTGTCTTCAAAATTTAAATCATATTTGCCAATCGTTTCGCCTTGGTATTCTACCTCCACCTCCGCGTCTTCAATGCCTAATTTTGTTTCTGATAATTCAATAATCTTCAACAATTTTTCCGGCTTTAGTCTATGCTCAAAGTCATTAGCATCCCACAATTGAAAATTAATAATTCGTTCTTCTCGAATTTTACCCCCACAGTCTATAAAGCGTTTTAAAATGAAGCCCACTTCCGTAACATGAAAATGTTCCGGCACAAATGTTCCGTTTTCCAATTGAAATTCGACATTTTCCAATGACGGTAAGATTTTTTGATTTCTGATAATTTCATCTCTATTATTTTTAAAATGGTTTAATTCACATTAATAACATCGTAATATACCGATATGAATGCTTAAAAAAATGCCGTTAGCAACAGCGATTCACTTTAACTTCCTGATTAAAAAACACATTGAATTCCTTTTGAAAGTCCTTCCAAACATGCTCATCAATGCAATAGCAAACAGATTTCCCTTCGATGGAACCCTGAATAATCCCAATACTTTTCAATTCCTTCAGATGCTGTGAAATAGTTGCTTGCGCTAATCCTAATTCTTCCACTAAATCATTGCAAATACACGCCTTTTGATTGATAATATGCTGTAAAATTGCTATTCGCGCCGGATGCCCCAAAACCTTAAGCAATGATGCTAACTTGTTTTGTTCATCCTTATAAATCTCTGTCTTCGTAACTCCCATCATTATAATTTTTATATCGCAATATTACGATAATAATTTGAAAGTAGTAGTTAGTATTTAGTATTTAGACCTATGGCTGGAAACTAGATTTTTTCTGAACCAGGAAAGGAAGGATACAAGGATTGACAAGATCAAGCGTCTACCTTTCTTGATTCAATACAAACCATCCTGATTATCCTTTCATCCTTCCTTTCCTGGTTCAGAAACGGACCCATTTTTTCTTTCAACATGATCCTGTCAATCCTTGCATCCTTCCTTTCCTGGTGCAAAATAGTAGTTAGTATTTAGTAGTTAGTATTTAGACCTCTGGCGATCAATATATGGCAAAACCAATTATCCTGATCATCCTTTCATCTTGACACAAAAAAAGGCGCCTAATCGGCACCCTTTCAATGTCTTATATCTCACATCTAATCCTTATATCTAATCTCCAGTATTCCGCCATAGGTCTAAATACTAACTACTAATGCGAATTAAGGGTTGAAATATATTGGAAAAAGCTTCTTAAAAAGAGGGTTGAAAACTTGTATAAAAGCCTGATTATCAGTATATTTATAATGTTCCTTAAGCATTATAAAAGAACATGATCAATCAGGCCAAGGCTCTAAAATTAATAAAATTATACCAGTATGTGTGTGATAAATATGACAGTGAACTGCAATATTACTGTCAGCGATTTTCAAACAATAACAAACCTGACTTTACTGATCAGGAGGTTTTGACCATCTATTTATTCAGTGTGCACGAGGAACAGCGGCTAAGGATCAAGCAGATTCATAAATTCGCCTCGGATTATCTGATGGATTGGTTTCCCAAGCTAACTTCGTACGTAGCATTCAACACCCGTATCAACCGCCTTTTTGATGTTTTGAGATCTCTCTGTCAGTCAGTTATAGAGGACTTTGCTCCAGAAGAGTGCTCCAGAGAATTTTCCCTACTGGACTCTATGCCCATCATAACCTGCAGTGGGACTAGAAGAGCAAAGGTAGCTCTGGAGATAACGGATAAAAGCTTCTGCTCAACGAAGAGGCTTTGGTATTTTGGATTAAAACTTCATGCGCTCAACAGCTATAACAAATCCACGCTGCCTCGTCCGGAAAGCATAGTAATAAGCAAGGCATCTGAAAGTGACCTGAACATATTTAAGGAGAATTGGGCATCCATCGCAGGTAGGACGTTCTTTGGTGACAAGATATACCGTGACGCCCCATTCTTCGAGTGGTTTTATAAAGAAAAGAAATCAATTATGTATACCCCGATAAGGGAAACCCAAGGAAAGCCGGATTGTTTAAAAAACAGGGATCGTGCTTATAATGATCTGTTTTCAAGAGCAGTATCTAGGGTAAGACAACCAATCGAATCCTTTTTTAATTGGATAAATGAAAAAACACAGATACAAAACGCAAGTAAGGTCAGATCTACCAAAGGACTATTAGTACATGTGTTCGGTAAATTAACAGCCTGTTTCATAAAGCCTATTTTCAACCCTTAATTCGCATTACTAAATACTAACTACTTTAAAAAAAATCGGGGTTGTCTTAGACGAGGGCACTGAAAAAGCCTCAACTTTCTAATGAGACTTAAAGAAATGACTGAGTATAGGTTTTCCCCTACTCGGTCATTTTTGTTCAAAGGGTTTCTGGAAGTTTGTTTTTTATGAGCTTATTGAAGGTGTAAGCGACTAGGACTTGCTATTTGAGTTTTTAGCATCCCATCTAGGCTTTTTTGAGGCAATATCTCACCTTTTTATATCAATTTCAGGATTCTTTTCAGGTTTACGGTGAAGATGGCCATTGCGCCCTGCATTTCCATATTATGGATTCCATAAGCATCAGCTCTGCCATAGCCATGGACATTCTTGAGCTCACTGTTCTTGGCCTCGATCTTATACCTTTGCTTAGACTTGCTTCGATAATAATCGGTTTGCTGGAAAGCCATCTGATCCCTATGGAGTTCGGATTTTATGGAGACTGAATAGGATTTGGTTCTGGCCCCTTGCTTGTAACATCCTTCCCTAAGAGGACAGACCTTACATTTCTCCACATCAAAGTAATAGGTCTCCGTTTGATTTGTACCTTGTTCCTTCTTTCCCTGACGCGCCTTGCGGATGGCCAAATGTCCTGCGGGACAAACAAACATATCCGCATCTTTATTATAGTCAAACTTGTCTTTATCTTTCCTAAAGCCTTGGGTAATGGATGGATTTAATTTAGCGATGATATCAATGTTTTGTTCTTTTGCCAACTGAAGATTTTCTTTTCCCGAATACGCGGCATCACCTATTATTGTATCCACTTGCATTCCATTCTGCTGGCTGATCTCTAATAACCTAGGTAGTTCAGGGCCATCACCTTTTTCGCCTGTAGTAACGACCGCTGCTGTAATGATGCGTTCCTCAGTCATCGCCAGATGTGTTTTATAGCCAAAGAAACTGCCGTCCACTGACTTGTGTCCAAGTCTGGCCTCATCATCCTTAGAGAGCAGATAGTATTCTTTTGTGTCTTCAATGGTTTCCTTCAACAGATTCAGCTTTTCTTTCACAGCCGGTATTTCACTGATAGATTGATCTTCATCAAGGACCCTCTGTAATTCCCTGCAATAAGCAAGCTCTTGATCCAGGTCGTTGGATTCATTCTTTTGTGGTAGATTCCTCTTGTATTCCCCATCAATCTGATATATCGCTTTTCTTAATAGTTTGGAGCGTTCCCTGAGTACTGCCAATGCTGTGTGCGGATTCGATCTGGAAACGGTATGGGTCGCGTCTACGATAATAGACTTTGATTTTATAATGCCTTTTTCAAGAGCAATCGTTACGGTCCTATTGATCAACAGGTTCAACAGATCCATATCTTTTAATCGTAGTTTGCGGAATTTGGTAAGCGAACTTGAATTGATCACATCCTCCTCTGGTGCCATTTCAAGAAAATATTTGAAGGACATATCATATCTGGAACGTTCAACGACATCTACATCCGAAACGGTGTAGATCGTTTTTAACAGAAGGTATTTGAACATCTTGATAGGGCTCTCCGCTGTACGGCCATTCGTCTGGCAATACTTAGCCAAAAGCTCGTCATAGATAAAACTGAAATCGATAAGATCGTTGATTTTTCGAAGTAGATTATCTTTTGGTACGATAATATCGTACAATCCTGAATAGGAACTGAACTGTATTTTTTGTTGGGTAGAGAGCATCCTAATGTCCATTAAAGCCTACCTTAAAATACGAAAAAGGGAGCAGAAAACTGTAGTTTTCGACTCCCTTTTTTAACCTTTTTTTCTAAGGGGACTTTTTCAGTGCCCTCGTCTTAGACAACCCCGATTTTTTTAAAATTTATCGATAGCTTCATTCAGCGTTGCGGAAGGTCGCATTGCTTTGGATGCTAACTCATCATTCGGGAAGTAGTATCCTTCGATGTTTTGTGCTTTCCCTTGAGCGGCGATCAATTCTTCATTGATTTTTGCTTCGTTGCTTGATAGCGCATTTGCTAATTCGCTGAATGCTTTTGCCAATTCAGCGTCTTTCGTTTGTGCTGCCAATGCCTCAGCCCAGTATAAAGCAAGGTAGAAGTGAGAACCGCGGTTGTCGATCTGTCCTACTTTACGAGCTGGCGATTTATCGTTTGCTAAGAACTTCGCATTTGCCTCATCTAGGGCGTCTGCTAATACTTGTGCTTTCGGGTTGTTTTGAGTTTGTGATAGGTGCTCTAAAGAAGCTTGTAGTGCTAGGAACTCACCTAATGAATCCCAACGTAAGTAACCTTCCTCTAAAAACTGCTCAACGTGCTTAGGCGCAGAACCACCAGCACCAGTTTCGAAAAGACCACCACCGTTCATTAATGGAACGATAGATAACATTTTCGCTGAAGTACCTAGTTCTAGGATTGGGAATAAGTCGGTTAAGTAGTCACGTAATACGTTTCCAGTAACCGAAATAGTATCTAACCCTTGACGAATACGCTCTACCGAGAATTTTGTTGCTTCGATTGGAGAAAGGATACGGATATCTAAACCGTCTGTATCGTGGTTTGCTAAATAAGCTTTCACCTTTTTGATGATCTCTCTATCGTGTGCACGGTTTTCGTCCAACCAGAATACTGCAGGAGTATCAGACAAACGAGCGCGGTTTACAGCTAATTTAACCCAGTCTTGTATAGGTGCATCTTTTGTTTGACACATGCGGAAGATATCGCCTGTTTCAACAGCTTGCTCCATATATACATTTCCAGAAGCATCAACGACACGGATTGTTCCGTTAGCTGCCGCTTGGAAAGTTTTATCGTGTGATCCGTATTCTTCAGCTTTCTGAGCCATTAATCCTACGTTCGGCACAGATCCCATTGTTTTAGGGTCGTATGCGCCATTTGCTTTACAGTCATCGATTACAGCCTCGTAGATTCCTGCGTATGAACGATCTGGAATAAGAGCCAATGTATCTTGCTCAGCACCGTTTTTATCCCACATCTTACCACCAATACGGATCATTGCTGGCATAGAAGCATCAACGATAACATCAGAAGGAACATGTAAGTTAGTAATACCCTTATCCGAGTTTACCATCGCTAAGTCAGGACCGTTTGCAATAGCTGCATCGATTGCTGCTTTCACTTCCGCTTCTTTTGCATTGCCGGCAATCTTCGCATAAACTTCGCCAAGACCGTTGTTTTTGTTAATGCCTAATTCAGCGAATAACTCACCGTATTTAGCGAATACATCTTTGAAATAAACTTCAACGATTGCACCGAAGATAATAGGATCTGAAACCTTCATCATCGTTGCTTTCAAGTGTGCAGATAATAACACGCCTGCCGCTTTAGCCTCAGCGATCGCATCCGCTACGAATGATTGTAGTTTCGCAATATTCAATACGGATGAATCGATTACTTCACCAGCTTTTAGATTTCCTAAGCCTTTTAATTCTTTTACAGAACCGTCAGCACCTACGAATTCAATTTTATATTGTGAGTCGTTTTCTACGGTAACAGATTTCTCTGTGCTGTAGAAATCGCCATCTTGCATAGAAGCAACTTTAGTTTTGCTATCTGAAGCCCATGCGCCCATACGGTGCGGATTAGCTTTAGCGTAGTTTTTCACTGCTTTTGGAGCACGACGATCAGAGTTACCTTCGCGTAAAACCGGGTTTACTGCCGATCCTAAAACCTTAGCATATGATGCTTTGATTTTCTCTTCCTCTGCATTTGCAGGAGCATCAGGGTAGTTAGGGATTGCATATCCTGCTTTTTGTAATTCCGCAATTGCCGCTTTTAATTGCGGGATAGACGCAGAAATATTAGGAAGCTTAATGATGTTTGCTTCCGGTTGAGTAGCCAATTGACCTAATTCTGCTAATGCATCATTTGTCTTTTGATCTGCCGATAAATAATCATTGAAATTTGCAAGGATACGTCCTGCTAATGAAATGTCTCTTAATTCGATTTCAATATTCGCAGGTTTTGCGAATGCTTGAACAATGGGTAGAAATGAATACGTTGCCAATAACGGCGCTTCATCTGTTTTTGTGTAAATGATTTTAGATGACATAATTTTCTATTGAAATGATATTGTTTTGCTTTAAAAAATGGAAAACAAGTGATAAAACAACCTGTTTTTTTAAAATTCGCCTAAAGATAACAAATTGATAATAAAATAGCCATAAATACCGAAATAATACCTACACATGAAAAATGATTGTCTGTTTCGAATTATTTTGAGCTGATTTAAGGAAAATGAAAGGTTATTATCTTTTTATTCCGTTGAGTATCTCCTTGGATTCGTAAAGTTGCTCGCCTGTTTTCGGAAAGTCTATACTGGCTGTTATCAGGGCTTTCGCCAGGTCTTTTGTTTGAATGGCTCTGAACCTACGGAATAGACCAATTTTGTTTAAAAAATTGATTATGCCCACAGCTGCTTTTTCACCCGCACGATCGGTATTTGGGCGGTCAATGATGGCCGGTCTTAATATCATATAGGAAGGGAAATTCAGCTTATATATTGCTTGCTCCAACGTGCCTTTCATCCTTGGATAGAAGAGCTTTGCATTTGGATCAGCCTGCATCGAGGATAATAGAACGAAAGTATTCACCCCATTTTGTTTTGCAATCTCCGCAAAAGTTAGCGGATAATCGTGATCAACTTTCCATTGAGCTTCCTGACTTCCCGCATCTCTAATCGTTGTACCTAATGTACTAAAGGCAATATCGCCTTCAATATGCTCGCTGTATTGAGCAAGCATATTAAAATCGACAATGACTTCGTTCAATTTCTTATGGGATTTAAAATATGGACGGCGCAAAAGCACAGTGACGCGCTCCACTTCGGGACGCTCCAATAATTGATCTATTAGTTCTTTTCCAGTGGCACCCGACCCACCTATAATTACTGCTTTGATACCCATTCTGATCTGCTAAAAAAGGACGTCACGAATCGTTACGTCACGATCGAACGACGCTTTTGCAAAAGGACATAATGGTAATATCTTCACGTTGTTATCTCGAGCATACTCGACTGCTTTCATCAATAAGACGTGTCCTATGCCTTTTCCCTTTTCTTCAGGATCCACTTCGGTATGATCGATAATAATCTTTCCTGGTCCGGCAGCGGAATAGGTCATCTCTCCTATTTTCTTACCTTCTTCGATGGCATAAAATCCTCCTTTATTGCCATCCACTTCATGTTTTACTAGCATAGGGTTTCTCTATTTATGTTTAATTGACTGTATTACTTTATCTTCTATTGCCGCTTTTGTCTTGATTACAACGTGCGAAACATCGTTGGGAACCGTCATCGACAAGACATAGTGCTTGATGGACCATTTACCGTTTTTTAGCTCTAACACCGCCGATCCCCTACAGATCTTCATCTGCGTATCTAACAATTCATCCAGCCATGCGGTTTTACCGTTTTTCGAAAAATTAATATGTCGTTCTAAGGGAGTGAAGTTCCAAGCCTTCCCTTTATCGAAATGAGGCTTGGCATAAGCCATGAATGCCGGCTTATCCCAGCGCTCTGTGGCGTCTGTACCGATAAAAATAGACTCTTCATCCATCAGGTCGAAATAAGCTTTAAAATCGGCTTTGGCAGCAGCCTGATGCCATGAATCCATTACTTTAGCAACCTCTTCTTTCTTAGTCTGAGCAAACAGCGAGATCGAAAAAACAGCTAGCATGATGGTTAAAAGAATCTGCTTCATTTGTGAAAAATTTGAATTAAATATACCGATAAGTACATTAACAACGCTATTTTCCGAGACGGAAATGACATTAAAAAGGCATTAGGCTTTTCGGAAGTGCTTCATGTTCTTCGTCACATTGACTGTCGTCCATTCAATATGCTTCCTAAATTCTTCGGATCGAATTGGGCAATTTTCTACAGCGCAGTAATGGCAACATTCTGGCATACAGGGGTCTGCATGAATAAAAAATTCGGTTTTCGATTCCAGATTTTCATTTAATAGGTTGTCAAATTCCGAGATACAATCATGCACTGTTGTTAATTCATAATAGTTTGGCAAGGTGAGGTGGCAATCAATATGCAGTTCCTGTCCATAACGTTGCACACGGAGGTTGTGTACATCAATCCATTCTGGTTTTCTTTTCTCTTTCAAGATCGCGACTACTTCATCAACAACCTCTTGATCAGACTCGTCCATCAAACCAGAGATAGACTTTCTAAGTAGCTTATAACCATTATATAAGATAAAGCAGCCTAAAGCAATTGATAAGGCTAAATCAATCCACGGCAGCTTGGTGAGTTTCATAATAAATAAACCTGCAATCAATCCAATGGAACTATAGGCATCGACTTGTAGGTGCTTTCCATCGGCCTCAATGGTCAAGGAGCGTAGGGCGCGTCCGCGCTTCATCAGATAAAATCCGACCCCGAAGTTGATGAGGGAAGTAATGAAGATAAGTAGCATCCCTTCCTCTACATTGGCTACCGGCTGTGGGAAGAATATATTGTAGAATGCTTTGACTAGGATTACACTACCAGCGATAAAAATGAGCGCTCCTTCGACAAACACGGAGAAGAATTCAACCTTTCCATGTCCATAAGGATGGTTCTCATCCTTGGGCTGAGCCGCGAGATAAATGCTATAGTATGCAAATCCGGATGCGGCGATATTTACGATGCTCTCTGCGGCGTCGGAGAAGATTGCGTTTGACTCGGTAATAAAATATGCAACGAATTTTATCAGCATCAACACAATCCCTGTCACTAAGGACAGCAACACCAATCTCATTTGTCTAGACATTATATTTGCTAGTTTGAAGGCACAAAACTAAAGAATTTATCGCTTAGTTAACTTATTTTTTCGTCAAGATTTCCTCATTGTATTGATTAGCATAGCGTTGTGCAATAATCGTTACGACGAAGATCTGAAAGGCATGAAAAACCATTAACGGCAAGAAATACAGGCCAAGATTAGGGTTTCCGGCAAACAGAAACTTACTAAATACCGAACCGTGGGTCAGCGATTTTTTTGAACCACAGAACAAGGCAGTAATCTGATCTTCACGATTGAATTTCAAGACATAAAGCGTAATGAGATAAACTATCCCATAAACAAGGAAAAAGAAGACAATAACGGCGATAAATAGTGCGCTCAGATATATAGTACCAACTTTATGGAAGACGTCCGACAGAAAAGATTCTGCAAAACTGCTGTAGACAATGGAAAGAATGACAGCCTTATCAAATTTCGATAGCTGCTTACTATATTTACTTGCCCATTTGCCTAAATATGGCTGTAGTAGAAGTCCAAGGATTACCGGGATAATAATCTCCTTTATGAGCCCCCAGTAGACATCGCCCAATACACTGACTTGCTCAAACTGTATGAATGACTGCATTAAAAGCGGCGTCACCAGCACGCCTATCAATCCCGAAATACTAGCATTGAAAATAGCGGCAGGCACATTTCCACGTGCAATAGATACCATCACGACCGATGAGGATACGGTAGAAGGCAATGCGGCAAGAAAATAAAAAGAAAGCCAAAACTGCTCTTGTATGGCATTTTGGATAAATGGCCTGAAGAGTAAGATGATTAGTGGGAACAATGCGAAGGTGAAGAGTTGTATGCATACATGGAGTTTCCAGTTTTTCAACCCATCTTTTATTTCACGGAAACTTAATTTAAGTCCATAGAAAAAGAAAATTAGGGATACCCCTATGGTACTAATCGTTTCAAATAGCTGTCCATTCTGTGCCTGTACTAAATCAGGGTATATATAGGCTAGGATAATCATAGCGATTAAAGCCACTATAAATCCGTCAAATTTCAATTTCATCATCCCTCCGCTTAGGTCGGTAAAATTAGGAATTAATTTCGATGGTATTTCTTCCTAGAATTATTAAAAAAGTCTCATCTTTATAAAGATTTTATTACATATTTATCAGTTTAAGTGAAAGCTATATAATATATTTGCAATATCATGAGTACAGCATCATATTTATCAGACAGGATAAACAATCTATCCGAATCAGCGACATTAAAGATGACCAAATTAGGTCGTGAATTAGCAGCAAAAGGGATCAACGTTATTAGTTTAAGCGTAGGTGAGCCAGACTTCAACACACCAAACCACGTGAAAGAAGCAGCAAAGAAAGCCTTGGACGAAAACTATACAAGATATTCTCCAGTACCGGGATATCCGGAATTGCGTCAAGCTATCGTTAATAAATTAAAGAACGAAAATGGTTTGGATTATGATATCTCTCAAATCGTAGTATCAACCGGTGCTAAGCAATCCTTATCCAACGTTATCTTAACGCTCGTAAATCCAGGTGATGAGGTAATCATTCCAACACCTTACTGGGTTTCTTATTCGGAGATGGTAACCTTAGCTGAAGGTAAAGCGGTTTATATCGACACAGAAATAGAATCTGATTTCAAGATTACTCCTGCGCAGTTAGAAGCGGCGATTACACCGAAGTCTAAGGTATTCATGTTCTCTTCTCCTTGTAACCCGACCGGTTCGGTTTACACTAAGGATGAGTTGGCAGCATTAGTTGCAGTTTTTGAGAAACATCCAAATATCTTCATCATTTCTGATGAGATCTATGAGCATATTAATTTTGGCGACCAGCATGAGTCTATCGCGCAGTTTGATTCTATTAAAGATCGTGTAATCATTGTAAATGGTTTCTCGAAGGCTTTTGCGATGACTGGATGGCGCTTAGGCTATATCGCTGCAAATAAAGAGATTGCAGCAGCGAACGATAAGATGCAAGGTCAAACGACTTCTGGAACATGTTCAATTGCTCAGCGTGCCGGTATTGTGGCATACGAGCAAGGCTTAGAAAGTGTTTTAGAAATGAAGGAAGCTTTTGCTCGCCGTCGTCAATTGGTTTACGACTTATTGAACGATATCCCAGGTGTAAAAACAAACCTTCCTCAAGGAGCATTCTATTTTTTCCCTGAAATCAGCTCTTTCTTCGGAAAAAAAGATCCTGAAGGAAATGAAATCAAGAACTCCGCGGATTTAGCGCTTTACTTGTTGAACTACGGGCATGTGGCTACTGTTGGTGGCGATTCGTTCGGAAACAACAACTACATTCGTTTGTCGTATGCAGCGTCCGATGAGAATTTGAAAGAAGCTTTAAGAAGAATAAAAGAAGCGCTAGGTAAATTAGCGTAAAAATTTTTTTTAGACATTAGATATTAGACGTTAGATATTAGATACCGGTATCTTGTTGTAATCGATTTTTCCGAACCAAGAGAGGAAGGAGAACTGGATTAGCAGGATTGGTTCTAATGTCTGATGTCTTTTTGTTTTGAACCTTTTCTTTAGAAAGGGAAGATTGTTTTGAACCTTGGGTTTTAGAAAGGGAATTTTGTTTTGAACCAGGAAAGGAAGGATGCAAGGATTGACAGGATCAAGTTGAAAGAAAAAATGGGTTCGTTTGTGAACCAGCAAAGGAAGGAAAAAAGGATTGTCAGGATCGGATATCTAATGTCCAATTTCTGATGTTTTGTCCGAACTAGAAGAGGAAGGGTGAAAAGATTAGCAAGATCCTGCTAATCCTTGTATCCTTCCTTTCCTGGTTCAAAAAAAATATCAAAAAAGGCGCCTATTCGGCGCCTTGCATCTTAAATCTAATTTCTAATGTCTAACATCTAATGTCTAATATCTAATATCAAAAAAAAGCTATCCTTTTCGGATAGCTTCTTAATTATGTAATATTTAGAAGTTAGTCAAACAATAAAGAGGTATTTAGCGAAGAGACTCGCTTGATGATAAATATACCTCGTATGCAATCTAAATTATTGTATAATACAATACTTCAGCGATGATACATCCGATTGCGATTCCTGCGGTAATAGATACCGCTACTTTCACCCACATGGGAAGTCTTTCAATTGTAACCCTCAATTTTGTTTTTCTTTAGAATAATCTGCGCCACAAATATCATAAGGCAATTTTTTAATGGCAAACTTGTGCGATTGTAAAACTGATTTTGTAAATATTCCACTACAAAGATTTTCAGGAATTAGAGCTAATTAAAATATTCACAAATAATTAGCATATTCGGAATCTATTTTCTATTTTTGCATCTCCGTAAAATAACTCGGAATATTAATAAACAAAATTATTCAAACAATGCAACAGTACGAATCTGTAATCATTCTTACCCCGTTGCTTTCAGAAGATGCTGCGAAAGAAGTAATCACTAAATTCAAAAGTATCTTAACAGAAGGCGGAGCCGAAATTATCGCTGAAGATAATTGGGGTTTGAAAAAATTAGCGTATCCAATCCAGAAGAAAACTACTGGATTTTATCACTTAACTGAATTCAAGGCTCCAGGTGAATTAATTAAAAAATTAGAGGTTGAATACAAACGTGATGAGCGCGTGATGCGTTTCTTAACAATCTCTCTTGACAAGCATGCTCTTGCTTACAACGAGAAAAAACGTAGCGGTGCATTCAACAAGAAAACTGAACCTAAAGCTGAGGAGGTAGCAAACTAATGGCAAACGAGAATATCCAATACGTAACTGCCCCTAAAGTAGAGGACAACCGTAAAAAATACTGTCGTTTCAAGAAGAACGGTATTAAGTACATCGACTACAAAGACGCGAACTTCTTATTGAAGTTTGTAAATGATCAAGGTAAGATTTTACCTCGTCGTTTAACAGGTACATCATTGAAATTTCAACGTAAAGTAGCTCAGGCGGTGAAACGTGCGCGTATCATCGGATTATTACCTTACGTAACTGATTCATTAAAATAAGGAGGATACGATAATGGAAGTTATATTAAAACAAGATGTTAAACACCTTGGAGAGAAAGACGATATCGTAGTAGTAAAACCAGGTTATGGTCGTAACTACTTAATTCCTCAAGGATTTGCAGCAATGGCTACGGCTTCTGCAAAAAAAGTATTAGCTGAGAACATTAAACAAGCTCAGTTCAAACAAGAGAAAATCAAGAAAGATGCTACAGAATTAGCTGGTAAATTAGAGTCGGTAAAATTATCTATCGGTGCTAAAGCTGGTGAGTCTGGCAAAATCTTCGGTAAAGTAAATAGCATTCAAATCGCTGACGCTCTTAAAGCACAAGGATTTGATGTAGATCGCCGTCGTATTACTTTCGAAACTGAGCCTAAAAACTTAGGTGAGTACATTGCAAACTTAAACTTACACAAAGAAGTTAAAGTTCAAGTACCTTTCGAAGTAGTTGCTGAGTAATCTTACTTCAAAAAACAGAAAAGGTCATTTCGAGAGAAATGACCTTTTTTGTTTTTTAGATATTAGATGTGAGATATTAGATTTTAGACGCCCGCACGGTGTCTTTTTTGTTTTTGAAGAAAGGGACGATATTTTGGGAAAAATTTAACGTTCGTTTGAACCAGGAAAGGAAGGATAAAAGGATGGAGGATTGCTTAGACGTTCGTCTTAACCAGGAAAGGAAGGATGCAAGGATAAACAAGATCCTGCCAATCCTTGCATCCTTCCTTTCCTGGTATTCTAGGTTTTTGACATATGCAAATTTTCTTTAATATTTTTTCTATCACGCTGCATAATGATAATCTTCCCGATACATCTCCTGTCGTCCGATCAAGGAAAACATGATCAGAATCAGCTTGAATTTCACATTGTTCAAGACCAACGGGTAAGCTTTGGTTGTGAGCTTCCGTTGCGCATATTCTCGGAGCGTCTTGTCATGTGTAATGGCAATCTTTGCCGCTTGGTTCAACTCCTGCTTGATGGCCTTGTTGGCCATATGCGAGACTCGCTTTCGACCGCGAATACTGGTCCCGGAAGTGTGCTCAAATGGTATCACACCGGCATAGACAGCGTATTTTCGGGGATCGGTAAAAGCCTTGAAATTCTCCGTATAAACGATCGTCATCCAGGCATTGACCGGGCCTATCCCTTTGACGCTTTTGAGGATCTGATAGTTCCTGTTGAGCGATTCATCGCTTTCGATGAGCTGTAAGATTTCTCGTTCTACTCTGTAGATCTCTTTCTTATAAACATCTATCATTGTTTTACTGACCTTCAGGATCGCCTTCCCTGCGTCTTTCCCGTACATCGCCTTGCGCTCAGAGCTGCTCGCTTTGTAACCGGCCATCTCTCTCACTAGACGTTTACGAAAGGAGATCAGCTGCTTAAGATCAAATATTGTAGAATTCAATTTACCGCTTGGTTCGAGCATATAAGCCTTTTCTTCCCCATACTGGGCAATCCTAAAGGAGTCTTGCTTATCGCTCTTGCCACGGACCATGCCCATCGACTTCTTGATCTCTAGACCAGATTTGCGTGTATACGAAAGACCTTTTGACTCGCAATACTGCAGGAATCTGTATTCATATCCACCAGTATATTCCATGATAAAGAAGACTTGGCTTGATACAAAACCTTTCCCTCGCATCCACTTTGCCAATTGCTTAAATCCCGAACTGTTGTTCTCGATCTTAATGAAATCATGTGTGCCCCAATGGCAGATGTCCAATGTCTTCTTAGACACGTCGACACCTAAGGTAATACGATCTTTTTTCATGATCTAAACTTTTTAATGTAAATGATTGAAAAATTGCCCGTTACCTAGTACCTTTGAAGTACCTTTGATAATAAAACTATTCTAGTTTGGCCTTAGGCAATGAATAAGGTAGGCACAGATACCAGGAAAAGTCCTCGTTGACTACTTCAAAATAATGTTCAACCTGCCTTATTCATCCTAACGCTTCCGTTAGGTAATACCTTACATCTTCTATTAAGTATTTATTCATCAATTACTCTCTGTTTAAACCAAAGGTTCAAAACAAACTTCCCTTTCTCTAATCCAACACGCAATGAAAATTCCCCACAAAAAAAAGACGCCATACAGGCGTCTAAAATCTAATGTCTAATGTCTAATGTCTATTATCTAAATCAGATTAAACAAATCCTTTACCCCCAATAATCTTCTCGCTGTAAATCCTTCGGCATATTTGACTTGAATGGATCTACCTAGCTCTTGTGCTCTCGCACGCGTTGAAGACATAAAATCAGGATTAGAGATATAGGTCTGTGGTTCAGAATCGTCGCTTCCAGCGTTAAATTGCGTGGTGTAGGCTAATATTGAACGCTCTTTGATGTCCCAATAATCGGTAATATCGATTAAGATATCGGGAGTAATATATTTATCTTGGATCAATTGTAATTGTAGTCTTGGGCGGAAGGGCTCCTGCTCTGCCCCATGGACTGTGGTCTCGATACGACGTAGACCGGCGAGAAAAATGGAGTCATTCACCAATTTACTAGCTCTGCCATGATCAGGGTGGCGATCATCTAAAGCATTCGTAATCACGATATCAGGTTGATATTTTCGGATTGCCTTAATGACTTCCAACTGGTTGGATTCGTCATTTTGGAAGAATCCGTCGCGGAGTTTAAGGTTTTCTCTCACTGCTACACCTAATATTTTGGCAGCTTCTGCCGCTTCCGTCGCTCTGGTCTCTGCAGTGCCACGCGTCCCTAACTCTCCTTGAGTAAGGTCAATGATTCCAACGGACTTACCTTCAGCTACATATTTGGCGATTACACCACCAGCACCTAATTCAGCATCATCAGGATGCACCGTCATCACTAGTAAATCTAATTTCATGAATTCCATTTTGTACAAAAGTACAAAATAATAAATCTATGAGGGATTGGTAAGGAGCTCTTCTATCCTACTGTGGACCTTTTTTGACATAGGACTGGTAATTGAATAGAAATGATCGACAACCTCGCCTTGGCGATTAACAAGGTATTTGTGGAAATTCCAAAAAGGTGCTGTGCCGACCTTTCCATTTGCTGACTCGTCGGACAGATATCTGTAAAGTGGGTCGGTAAACTCGCCTACTACGTGGATTCGTTTAAAAACCGGGAATGAGACTTGCTGATTAACTCGACAGAAGGTTTCTAATGTTCTACCTGTTAAAGGTTCTTGATTTCTGAAGTCATTGGATGGAAAAGCAAGTATTTCGAAGCCTAGATCGCGATATTTCTTATACAGATTTTCTAGTGATTTAAATTGCTTTGTGAAAAAGCATTTACTCGCCGTATTCACGATCAGTAATACTTTTCCTTCAAAGTCTTTTAATGATTTCTTTTGTCCATTAAATTCCAGTGCATTAAAATCATAAACAGTAGCTCTCATAATTATCGGTTTTAAGGGTTAGGAATTGGGCGAACGCGTTCGTATTCACGAATGATGTTCTCTATTTCGAAATCCTCTTGAGGATCGTAGGTACTCTTTAGGTTATGACCAAACAACTTTGCTACCCCCTGGTAGACGAAGGCAGATACGCCGCCTTTCATATCTCTTACTAAGTCATAGCTAGTATTTCCGGTTTGTCGCTCAATCAGTTTAATCAGGATCTTACCCTGCGAGATCGATAGATTCTTTACTTCAGACGTAATCTTTTCCTTGATCTCTCGCTCACATTCTTTGACGAGTCGCTTTTCTTCCCGGCGGGAACTAGCGGTCGCTAAATCGCGATCCAATTGGTCATAGCGTTTTTGGGCATAAATAGCATAGGGCAACACGCGAATGACATTTCTTTTAAGCCTTAAATACCGTTGCCTCTCCTCCTCACTTTTCCAATGACGCACCGCTGTGACAACGACCTCCTCGATCGGAAACCAAGGGACAACCTCACCATTATCTAAAGTCGTAGTGGCATAATGATCAACCACCTCTGCTTTTCCCTCACCATACTGCGGCTTCGTCAATGTTTGTGCATGACTGAATGTTGCTGCAGCAAGGAAGAAAATTCCCATCAAAACCCACTTATTAATACTGCTACGCATCTTTAATTAATTATTTCCTCCAGCTTAATATTAACTTTTTTTCGTATATTTATACAATACAAAAAACATTCTTTCGGTATTATTTGCCCACTAAATTTAGCAAATAATATTTAATTATCATAGTCATTTACAGGAGATTTATGCAAGAATATGTGATTGATATAGAGGCTGAAAATAAGGAAATCCGAAAAAGATACCGTGCATTATTAAGAGCTTGCAAACCTACATTACAAAAAGGCGATAAACAACAGATTCGTAAAGCATTCGACTTGGCATTGGAAAGCCATAAGGATATGCGTAGAAAATCTGGTGAACCATATATCTACCATCCAATTGCTGTAGCACAGATCGCTGCAGAGGAAATTGGCTTGGGAACTACCTCTATCGTCTGTGCCCTGTTACATGATGTCGTAGAAGATACCAGCGTTACATTACAAGATATTGAAGAGCAATTTGGAAAAAAGGTAGTCCGTATTATCGATGGGTTGACCAAGATTTCTGGAATATTTGACCCCAATAGCTCTATGCAGGCAGAGAACTTCCGAAAGATGTTGCTGACGCTTGCAGATGATGTGCGTGTTATTCTGATTAAACTTGCCGACCGCCTGCACAACATGCGGACGATGGAGTTTATGGCGCGCCATAAGCAACTTAAGATTGCTTCAGAAACGAGTTACCTATATGCTCCCCTTGCCCACCGCCTAGGTTTATATGCTATTAAATCGGAATTGGAAGATCTTTCCATGAAATACACCGATCCGGATACCTATAAATTTATTGCTAAGAAATTAAACGAGAAGAAAGCGGAACGTGAGAAGTTCATTGGAGATTTTATTGGGCCAATCAACGAAATATTAAAAGAGGAAGGTATTAACGCTTCTGTTTTCGGCCGTCCGAAATCTATCCATTCCATCTGGAACAAG
This sequence comes from Sphingobacterium hotanense, assembly GCF_008274825.1. Taxonomy (NCBI): domain Bacteria; kingdom Pseudomonadati; phylum Bacteroidota; class Sphingobacteriia; order Sphingobacteriales; family Sphingobacteriaceae; genus Sphingobacterium; species Sphingobacterium hotanense. Next base: position 2,137,427 of record NZ_CP030848.1, on the reverse strand, counting down.
ATGCGTAAGAAGTCTATTCCTTTTGAAGAAGTTTATGATCTATTCGCAATTCGTATCATCATCGACACGGAAGATGAGAAAGAAAAGACCGAGTGTTGGAAAGTATATTCTATAGTAACTGACCTTTATCGCCCAAATCCCGATAGATTACGTGACTGGGTATCCTCGCCTAAGGCGAATGGATATGAGTCCTTACATACGACTGTAATGGGTCCTAGAGGGCAATGGGTGGAAGTGCAGATCAGAACAAGGCGCATGAACGAGATTGCTGAAAAGGGGTTCGCGGCGCACTGGAAATACAAGGAGTCGAACTCTGATAACGGACTTGATCAGTGGATACAGAAAGTACGTGATATCTTAAGCAATCCAGAGTCCAATGCGATGGACTTCGTAGATGACTTCAAGATGAACCTTTTCTCCGACGAGATCTTCATCTTTACGCCTAAAGGGACATTAGTACAGCTACCGAATGGTGCTACTGCGCTAGACTTTGCTTTCGAGATACATACCGATATCGGTGCTACTTGTATCGGTGCGAAGGTGAATCATAAGCTTGTGCCACTAAGCCAAGAGCTGCAAAATGGCGATCAAGTAGAGATTATTACTTCGAGCAAACAGACTCCCAAGGAAGACTGGTTAAGCTTTGTGGTAACAGCAAAGGCTAAATCCAAGATTAAATCATCTCTGAAGGAAGAAAAACGACGCGTAGCAGAGGACGGAAAAGAGATCTTAGAGCGTAAGTTGAAATCTCTGAAGATTACCTACAACACCGAGAACATCAATAAAATAGCGAACTTCTTTAAGTTTCCCAGCTCGCAGGAATTATTCTTCAATGTTGCAAAAGGAACCATCGATATTAAGAACTTACGAGAGTTCGTAGCTGCAGAGCGATCCGAAGACGCGAATCAGAATCAGTTCCAAGCTCATATCAATGGACTTGTCGAAAAAATCAACAAGAAAGACGATACGATCCTAATCGGCGATGATTATCAAAAAGTAGACTACACTCTAGCACCATGCTGTAACCCAATTCCGGGAGACGATATATTCGGATTCCTAACGGTAAACGATGGCATTAAGATACATAGAACGAGCTGTCCGAACGCATCTAAATTGATGGCTAATTACGGATATCGTATTCTCAAAGCTAAATGGGCATCTTTACATAATAATGTTTCTTTCTTGACAGGATTACGCATTATCGGTATTGATGATGTCGGATTGGTGAATAAGATTACCACAGTGATCTCTCAGGATTTCAATGTGAATATCCGCTCGCTATCCATCTCCAGCAATGAAGGAATATTCGAAGGCGATATTATGGTCTTTGTAAATGATGTCGGTCAATTGGATAGTCTGATAAAACATCTAAAACAAATCCCTGGCATCACAGGCGTTACGCGTTATGAGTCGGAGAACTAAAGACTTACAGCGCTTTGACAATAGCACTAGATAATACCATACTATTTTGGTAATTTTGAATCTTAAAACTTGGCGAATACTATGAAACAGGGCGAAAACTACGAAACTGTTAAAAAGATTTTCGAAGCATACCTAGAGAACAAAAATCTTAGAAAGACTCCAGAGCGCTACGCTATTTTAGAGGAGATATACTCACGTTCTGATCACTTTGATGTGGAATCTTTATATATACATATGAAGAACAAGAAGTATCGCGTAAGCCGTGCAACGGTCTACAACACGTTAGAGCTACTTGTTTCCTGCGACTTAGTTACCAAGCATCAGTTTGGCCGCAATATGGCGCAGTTTGAAAAATCCTATGGCTATAAACAACACGACCACGTCATCTGTATTGAGTGTAATAAGGTGGTCGAATTCTGCGACCCTCGTGTTTATCAAATCCAAACGATGATTGGAGATTTATTGAATTTCGAGATCAAACACCACTCCTTAAACCTATACGGAATTTGCGCTGATTGCCGCAAATCGAAGACCGTAAAAGAACCTGTAAAAGAAGAAGCAGTAATTTCAAATTAATTTAACATTCGAAAAATTAATATATACCTTTGTTCGGAAAAAGGCTAATAGGTTCCCTTTTTCCGAACATTTATTTTTTCAGGAAAACAAACAATAATTTTAACATATAAATTTCAATAAATACTATGCAAGTTGATGTGCTTTTGGGTTTGCAGTGGGGTGATGAAGGAAAAGGAAAAATCGTAGATGTATTTTGTCCGAAATACGATTTGATCGCTCGCTTTCAAGGCGGTCCAAACGCTGGACATACTTTAGAATTCGACAACAAGAAATTCGTCCTTAACACCATTCCATCTGGAATCTTCAACGAAGATACTCTAAATCTAATCGGTAATGGCGTTGTAATCGACCCTATTATCCTTAAAAGAGAACTAGACAACCTTAAAGCTGCTGGCTTCGATCCAGTAGGAAAAGGCAAGTTGGTATTAGCTCGTAAAGCACACCTTATTTTACCTACTCACCAATTATTAGATGCTGCTTCTGAAAGCACGATGGGTGCAGGTAAAATTGGCTCTACTTTAAAAGGTATTGGTCCAACTTACATGGACAAAACTGGCCGTAACGGACTTCGCGTCGGAGATACTACCCTTTCTGACTTTAAGGAGCGCTACGAAAAGTTAAAGCAAAAGCACCTTTCCATGCTAGCTCATTACGGTGAAATCCCTGATTTCGCTGAAAAAGAACAAGCATTCTTAGATGCTATCGAATTCTTAAAAACTATCCCTCATGTTGATTCTGAGCACTTAGTTAATGAGTATCTAAAGGACGGCAAACGAGTATTAGCTGAAGGCGCTCAAGGTACCTTATTGGATGTTGACTTCGGATCTTATCCTTTCGTAACGTCTTCTAACACAACAACTGCTGGTGCTTGTACGGGACTTGGTATTGCTCCAAATAAAATTGGCGAAGTATTCGGTATCTTCAAAGCGTACGCAACGCGCGTAGGTGGAGGTCCTTTCCCAACGGAATTGGAAAACGAAACTGGTGAGAAATTACGTCAGTTAGGACATGAGTTCGGTGCTACAACTGGCCGTGCTCGTCGTACTGGATGGATCGATCTACCGGCATTGAAATATGCCATCATGATCAACGGCGTTACTGAATTGATCATGATGAAAGCAGATGTATTGGATACATTCGAGAAGATCTACGTTTGTACACATTATAACTACCAAGGCGAACAGATCGACTATATGCCTTATGAGATTATTACCAACAAACCAGAGCCTGTATTGAAGGAAATGGAAGGTTGGAATCAAGATCTTACAGGAATCCGTTCGAAAGACGAAATCCCTGCAGCATTACAAAACTACATTAACTACTTAGAGCAAGAACTGAACGTTCCTATCAAGTATCTATCTGTAGGTCCTGATCGTACGCAAACTATCGTATTATAAGACAGATATGGCCGAAGCCATTTTTGAAGTGCATAGTGAATTGTTTTTGTCTAAGGCCCTACAGTGGTCTAAAGGCTTTGAACATGTGTGCTTATTTCAATCCAATGGTTTTAGCAACCAATACTCGCAAGTTGACTGTTTGATGGCTATCGATGCTGCGGAGGTTTTCACTTCTAAAGCCGGACAATCAACCTTCGAACGCTTAGAACAATTTAAATCCCGGTTTCCTGATCAATGGATTCCGGGATTTCTTAGTTATGATCTCAAGAATGAGCTTGAGGATCTACAAACGCAGTTCCCTAATCGTACGGGATTTCCTGACGCTTATTTCTTTGTCCCAAAGATCATCTTACAATTCAAATCCAACAGCCTACATATTCAGGCAGAAGATCCTTCTGCTGTATATCAAGCTATTTTGAATTCAGAGAATCTCAATCGAGCGTTTCAGTATTCAGGCGACATTAAGTCTCGCATGACTCGTGAGGATTATTTCCATGCCTTCGATCAAATCAAAGGTCATATTCAGCGCGGAGATATCTACGAAGCAAATCTTTGTCAGGAGTTTTTTGACGATGATGCGAAGATCGAAAATCCAGAGGCATTGTTCAACAAGCTTAACGAGATCTCCCCTACACCATTTGCCTGCTTTTTTAAAGTCAAGCAATCCTATATTCTCAGTGCTTCTCCCGAACGTTTTCTGGCGAAACGTGGAAACACCTTGATTTCCCAACCGATCAAAGGAACGTCCGCACGCGGAAAGGACGAAACTGAGGATGAAATGCTAAAGAATAAACTCGCGAACAATCCGAAGGAAATTGCTGAAAACGTCATGATCGTTGATCTTGTCAGAAATGATCTTACCCGAAGTGCGGTGCCGGGCACAGTAAAAGTCACAGAGAAACTAGGGCTCTACACGTTTAAGCATGTGCATCAATTGATATCCACTATTTCTTGCGAAAAGAATCCCACTATGACGGACTGCGAAGTCATAGAGAACACCTTCCCTGCTGGTTCTATGACCGGAGCGCCCAAGATATCGGCCATGCAGTTATGCGATCGATACGAAACCTCAAGACGTGGCGTCTATTCCGGTGCCATTGGCTATTTCTCGCCGGATGGAAACTTCGACCTTAACGTCGTTATCAGAACTTTGATCTATAACGCTGAGACACATTATCTTTCCTTTCATACCGGAGGTGCCATTACGATGGATGCCGAAGCAGAATCAGAATACGCGGAGTGCCTTACTAAAGGAGCGGCAATTCGTAGCGCTTTAAATAGCTTTTAATCTGAAAGCCTCACGCTCAAAACCAATACCCCCACAATCAACTGATAATCACGCCAATATTATCACCCCATTGCTATCTCCATCAAAAATCGTTCAGTAATCATCCTATTAACCGGCAATTTTCCATATCGTATTTTTTAAGCAATCAACCGATTGCATTGCAATCAATACTGAGAAATCCACTTTTCACTATTTATTTTTACAAAAAATAACCGAAATCATTAACATTTTTGTATTTTTGAATACAATTATGATATCGCGATTTTTGCTATTAGAATCACGATCACTATGTTTATTTGTATTAAAAATTAATGGGACGTCATATCTTAAAAAGAGAACAAGCAATTACGTTTGTTAAAGAAACGTTTGCGACAAAACTCAAGCAAGCCTTAAACTTAATTCCAGTATCATCACCAATCGTTGTATTGGATGGAACGGGTATTAACGATGATTTAAACGGAATTGAACGACCTGTTTCATTTCCAATCAAATCTTTACAAGACCAACGCGCGGTAGTAGTACACTCCTTGGCAAAGTGGAAAAGAATCCGCTTGAAGGAGCTGGAACTAGAACCAGAAGAAGGTATTTTAACCGATATGCGTGCTTTACGTCCTGACGAGGACTATTCACCTATCCACTCTATCTATGTAGATCAATGGGATTGGGAAAAATCTATACTCTCAGGAAATAGAAACTTAGCCTATCTAAAAGAAACGGTAGAGAAAATCTATCAGGTCATTTTCGACACAGAACAAGCGGTAAATGTGCAATATCCACATATTGAGCCCATTCTACCAGAAACTATCCATTTTATTTCCGCAGAGGAACTACTTCAAAAATACCCAAATAGTACAGGCAAAGAACGTGAGAACGCTATTGCGAAAGAGTACGGAGCGGTATTCATCTATGGAATCGGAGGTTCACTGACGAATGGAGAACCACATGACGGCCGCGCCGCTGATTATGACGATTGGAGCACCGGCAATGAACAAGGCTATCATGGCTTAAATGGTGATATTCTGGTTTGGAACCCTATCTTAAACACAGCATTTGAACTATCCTCTATGGGGATCCGTGTAGACAAGAAAGCCTTATTAACGCAGTTGGAAATCCGCAACAGCCTTGACCGTCAGAAATTGACTTTCCACCAGATGTTATTGAACGATTTGCTTCCGGAATCTATTGGCGGTGGAATCGGACAATCTCGAATCTGTATGTTTATGCTAAAACTGGAGCATATCGGACAGGTACAAGTGAGCATTTGGGATCAATTAAAAAAGACAGAACTTTTAGATAAAGGCGTAGAGCTTTTATAAAATATTCAACGAGAAAGCAGAAAATAATACTAATAATCTTAGTAAATAAGAATATTAGTATTATTTTTGTTTAAATGAAGAAGCCACGCTACGCTATTGTCGATATTGAAACTACGGGAGGATACGCCTCTGCGAGTAAAATAACAGAGATTGCCATTTACAGCTTCGATGGCAAGAAAGTAGTAGACGAGTACACGAGCCTGGTCAATCCACAACAACCTATCCCCTTCCACATTCAGGCATTAACAGGTATCTCTGATGAGATGGTCGAAAATGCTCCGGTATTTGAAGATATCGCAGAAGATATTTACCACCTATTAGGTAGTTGCATATTCGTAGCACATAACGTTCATTTCGATTACTCATTTGTTCAAAGCGAATTGAAAGCCGCCGGTTATGAGTGGAAAGCACAGCGACTATGTACTGTTCGATTATCACGCAAAATATTTAAAGGCCTACCAAGTTATAGCCTGGGGAAACTATGTCAAAGCTTAGGAATAACCATTGAAGATAGACACCGTGCCGCAGGCGATGCGAAGGCAACCGTTACTTTATTTAAAAAACTATACGAATCTGATAGCGAACATTTTATTAAACTCGTAGAACAGACCAACGCTAAAGAACAGCGCTTACCAACCAATATTCCTGTAGAGGTATTTAACCGATTGCCTAACAGCACGGGCATCTACCTTTTCAAAAACAACAAGGGTAAAATAATCTATGTAGGCAAGGCCGTAAATATTAAAAAGCGTGTCATCAGCCATTTTACCGGAAACAATTCCGGCCAGCGAAGACAGCATTTTATAAACGAGATCAGCGATATCGATTTTCAAGAGTCAGGCACCGAATTGATGGCCTTCCTGATGGAATGCGATATGATTAAAAAGATATGGCCAATCTATAACCGCGCGCTCAAAAAATACGACCCCAAATATGGATTGATTAGCTATGAAGATCAAAATGGATACTTACGGCTCTCCGTTTGCCAAATCAGAAAGCACATTACACCATTATTCGCTTTCAACACGGTACATGAATCCACGCAATTCCTGCTTCAATTAATCAACTCCTACTCGCTAGAATTTAGATTGTGTTCATTCTTTAATAGCGAAAAATCAAATACGGAACGCGCTGAGGGGCTCTTAAAAAAAGAGCTTCCAGATATCACTGAATACAACGATAGGGTCTTAGAAGCGATAGAAAGCATTCAGAATAGCAAGCGAAGCTTTGTGATCATTGATCGTGGAAGGCATGCCGAGGAGAAGAGCTATATCTATTATAAAGAAAACAAAGTATTTGCGTTAGGATTCGTGGACAACGACTTAGAATTCAATGCTATCGACGATGTTGTAGAAAATGAGAGCCTGGTACACAGCAATTTCTACATGAACAACCTCGCTATGAATTTTGCCAGATTGAACCCATCCCGCGTGCAATACCTGGTTGGCGAACCTTTAGAACAAGCTTAACTGTACATATTCTGGTGTCTCGGGATGCTCGCCTTGAAAATTTGATACCGTAACCCCTAAAAGCCTTACCCGTTTATCCTGCATATCCACCTTATCGAGCAATTCGTATGCGTATTCTTGTATCTCATCCAATCTCGAAAGATAAACCAGTCCTGTTTTGCTCCGCGTAATCTGGGAAAAATCCGCATACTTGATCTTCAGGGTAACGGTTTTACCAAACTTCTCCCCCCGCTCCAGCCTCGCAAAAACGCGTTCTGCTAATCGAGCGATTTCCACCTTCATCAATTCCGGATCGGTTAGATCCGATTCAAAGGTATCCTCAGAACCGACGGATTTCGAAATTCGGTTGGGACGGACTGGACGCTCATCCAAGCCACGCACCATTTGGTAAAAAAACTTCCCAGACTTCCCAAAGTGCTGCTGTATCTCAATCTCACTAAATCTCTTCAAATCAGCACCTATATGCACACCCATTTGATTCATCTTCTTGGCCGTCACCTTGCCTACTCCGAAAAATTTATGGATAGGCAAAGCCTCCAAAAACTTAGTTACTTTGGAGGGACCAATGAAAGTCAATCCATCTGGTTTCTGAAAATCTGACGCAATCTTAGCCACAAATTTATTCACCGACACACCTGCCGACGCCGTAAGCTGAAGCTCCTCGTGGATTGCCTGCTTAATCTGTCTTGCAATTTCGATCGCCGATCCTATATTCAACTTATCTTCGGTGACATCCAAATAAGCCTCATCCAATGAGAGTGGCTCGATTAAATCGGTATAGCGATGAAAGATGGATCGGATATGATTCGAAACCTCCTTATACACGTCAAATCTAGGGCGAGTAAAAAGTAAATCGGGACAAAGTTGCAGAGCCATGCGCGAGGACATGGCAGACTTCACCCCAAATTTGCGCGCTTCATAACTTGCCGTCGCCACCACTCCCCGTCCGCTAGGCGAGCCACCAACGGCCAATGCCTTTCCGCGAAACTCAGGGAAGTCACGCTGCTCGACAGAAGCATAAAATGCATCCATATCAATATGAATTATTTTGCGCATACACAAAGGTAATAAAACCCAGAACTTAGCATCCAAGGGTACTGAACAGCAAGGACTATAAAGGACAAAAAATTACAATATTACTACGTATTTTTGCCCCATAATGGGTACCCCCTTCAACTAACCTCATTATTTTATCCTATCTTTGCGCAAACCTTATAAGTAATTGTAAAAATGAGTAAAGTAAAAGTTGGTTTAGTTCAAATGTCCTGTGTAAAGGATAAACAAGAGAATTTGAATAAAGCGATTGAGAAAGTTCGCGAAGCAGCAGCAAAAGGTGCCCAAATCGTTTGTTTGCAAGAACTTTTTACCTCCTTATATTTTTGTGATGTAGAGGATTACGATAATTTTGACCTTGCTGAAGCTATCCCGGGGCCATCTACGGATGCCTTATCGGCTGTAGCAAAAGAGCTTGGCGTCGTTATCATTGCTTCGTTATTTGAAAAGCGTGCGCAAGGACTATATCATAATACAACTGCTATTTTGGATGCAGATGGCTCTTACTTAGGTAAGTACCGTAAGATGCATATCCCGGATGATCCAGCATTCTATGAGAAATTCTACTTCACTCCTGGTGATTTAGGATATAAAGTATTCAACACGAAGTTCGGAAAAATTGGCGTGTTGATCTGTTGGGATCAGTGGTATCCTGAAGCATCTCGTATCACGGCGCTAATGGGTGCCGAGATTATGTTCTACCCTACGGCTATCGGTTGGGCAACAGATCAAGACGAAGAAACAAACAAAGATCAATATAATGCTTGGCAGACTATTCAACGCTCGCATGCGGTTGCCAATGGCGTTCCTGTTGTTTCAGTAAACCGTGTTGGTTTTGAGCAAGATGGAGCAATGAAATTCTGGGGCGGCAGCTTCGTCGCAAACGCACAAGGAAAACTATTATATCTTGCATCCCACGATCAAGAAGAAGTGGAAGTGGTTGAAATAGACTTGAATCAATCCGATTACTTCCGCAAGCACTGGCCTTTCCTTCGCGACAGAAGAATTGAGACATATGCACCTATCACTAAGCGATTTATAGACGAGGACTAAAGAATAAAATCAAATAATACCGACTATGCTCATCCAAGAGCATAGTTTTTTTACGTCATGTTAATATGAACTCAGAAAACACATCCCCACTATATAAAAAGGAAGACACACCTAAGGCGCAAGGTTTTTCTTTTCCAGCCGAATGGGCACTTCAAGAAGCGCTTTGGTTAAGCTGGCCACATAAAGAGGAATCATGGCCGGGTAAGCTAGAAACCATCTACGCGCCCTATTCCCAATTCATCAAACTGGTAGCAGCAGATCAAAAAGTGCGTATTAACGTGGCTGATGAAGCAATGAAGGCCTTCGCCCTGTCGCATATCGTAGCCGCGGGTGCAAACTTAGACAACGTTAGCTTTCATTTAAATCCGACCAACGACGCTTGGTGTCGTGATCATGGTCCGGCGTTCCTTCTCAACAAAGAAACCGGAGAGAAAGCCGTGGTCGATTGGGGTTACAATGCTTGGGGCGGAAAATACCCACCCTATGATTTAGACGATGTCATTCCAACAAGAATAGCCCAAGAATTTGGATTAAAACTATTTACGCCTCCTATCGTTATGGAAGGTGGATCAGTAGAATTCAATGGTGCCGGAACCATCCTAACGACTACAGCCTGCCTATTGAACGAAAACCGAAATCCACACCTCAATAAAGAACAAATTGAAGGTTATCTGATGGATTATTACGGTCAGGATCAGGTATTATGGTTAGGCGATGGAATTATTGGCGACGATACAGACGGACATATTGACGACATCACACGTTTTGTGAACGAGGATACAGTCCTAACCGTTGTGGAAGAAGATCCGAACGACGAGAACTACCCTATTCTTCAAGAGAACTTGGAGAAATTAAAGGAAATGCGCCTGCTAGACGGTCGCCCTTTAAATATCGTAGAGCTGCCGATGCCACGCCCGGTTGTTTATGAGGATCAGCAATTGCCGGCTTCTTATGCAAATTTCTACATCGCAAACAAAGTAGTCGTAGTGCCTGTTTTTAATGATAAGAACGACCAAAAAGCACTTGATATTATACAATCAGTATTCCCTGACCGCAAGGTTATAGGCATCGACTCTGTCGATATTATTTGGGGGCTTGGAAGTTTCCACTGCTTAAGTCAGCAAGAACCACACATATAACTATATACTTAAAAATGAACAGGATTACTAAATTTACCTTAACCTTTATTGTAGCTCTTATCGCGATCACTGAGGTGTATGGTCAGGGGCATCCGCAAGAGCGCGATGACCGTGCGACGATCTTAAACTTCAAAGGAATCCAATACAAATCCAAAGATTCTCTATTCTACACCAACTTCCGCTTTCGTATGCAGAACCGCTTGGGATTTAGCAATGTAATCGATGGAGAAGATAATGGTAAATTCGACGCTCGTATTCGTCGTTTAAGAATGCGTATGGACGGTTATATCTATACGCCGAAGATTTCCTATACCGTTCAGTTGGCATTTACACGTAGTGACCAGGACTTCGACGATACCGGTATCCCTAATATTGTCCGTGACGCGGTGATGTTCTATAACTTCTCAGACGATTTTTATATTTCATTCGGACAGAATAAGCTTCCAGGTAACCGCCAGCGTGTGAATTCATCAGGTTCCTTACAGTTCGCAGACCGTTCTTTAGTAAACAGCAACTTTACCTTAGACCGTGACTTTGGGGTTTCGTTAAACTTGAGCAAGAAGATTGGCGATATGCCTTTCAATGCGAAAGCTGCCATTTCAACCGGTGAAGGTCGTCCTGCAAGTGCTACCGATAAAGGATTAGCTTATACGGGTAGAATCGAATTCTTACCCTTGGGTAAATTTACAAACGACAACGACTACTCCGAAGGAGATTTAGAGCGCGAAGAAACACCAAAAATATCGATCGGTGGTGGTTTTAGCTATAACGACAAAACAATCCGCGAAGGTGGTCAATTAGGTCGCTATGTTCAAAATCCGTTTACCTTAAAAACATCCTTTGCAGACGCAATCTTTAAGTATATGGGATTTGCGTACGCTGCGGAATACATGCGCAGAGATGTAGACAATCCGCTCAACCTTACGGATGAAGAAGATCCTGAACAAACTTACGCCTATAAAGGTTGGGGTGTAAACCAACAAGCGTCATACCTATTGAACAAAGGTTATGAAATTGCCGGTCGCTATACCTATGTGATGCCACACGGTGATATCGCTCTTTACGAAGACCAAACAGAGATTATCGAACTCGGTCTTACAAAATACATGAAAGCACACCGCTTGAAATTCCAGCTGAATGCCAACTACACCTTTAAAGATGGTTACTTAAACAACGGTAATAACAAAGCCGCTTGGGGCGGAATGTTCCAGGTTGAACTTGGAATATAGATATTAGATTTTAGATATTAGACATTAGACATTAGATTAGGCGCCGATTAGGCGCCTTTTTTTTTGTCGGGATGTTTTGTACGGAATGTTTGTTTTTAAGAAAGGAAGGGAAGTTTGTCTGAACCAGGAAAGGAAGGATACAAGGAGTGGCAGGATCTTGCTAATCTTTTTATCCTTCCTTTCCTGGTTCGGACTAAACATTAGATATCAGAAATTAGACCTCAAACCCAATCCTGATAATCCTTGCATCCTTCCTTTTCTGGATCAAAACAGACTCTCCTTCCTTTTCTGGTTCAGACGAAGCAGCCTCCCAATCCTATTATCCCTCAGTAGACACCATACTCTTATATCTAAAATCTAATGTCTAATATCTAATTCCCACCATAGGGCTACCTACTAAATACTAACTACTAAATACTCCCCAATCTAACCCCAATCTAACCCAATTGGAATTGGGTTTGATTGGGGTTAGATTGGAGTATGAAAGGGCTTTACAAGGGTTCTATACAAAGCGAGATCCGTAAAAAAGTTGAAGAAATATTTATGCAAAAAGGGCGGAATTGCATCATCCTATAAAGATTCCGTATATTTAAAGGGTTAATATAAAACATGAGATATTACATTATAGCAGGAGAAACTTCGGGTGATCTTCATGGTGCGAATTTGATTAAAGCATTGAAAAAGGAAGATCCGGAGGCAAGTTTTAATATCGTTGGTGGCGATCAGATGGCGGCAGCGGCTGGCGAGCAGGTACTGATACATACTTCAGAGATGGCTTTTATGGGCTTTATTGAGGTATTAAAGAATTTGAGCAGCATTGCCAAGAACCTTAAGAAGGTAAAAGAAGATATTGTTAAACAGCAACCAGACACGCTAATTTTAATCGATTTTCCGGGTTTTAATCTTAAGGTTGCTGCTTTTGCTAAGAACTTGGGCATTAGGGTTTGCTATTATATATCTCCGAAAATATGGGCATGGAATCAAAAAAGGGTGTACAAGATCAAGAAGTTGGTAGACCACATGTTTTGTATCCTACCGTTCGAGGTCAAGTTCTACAAGCAGTTTCATTATAATGTTGACTACGTTGGGAATCCATTGTTGGATGCCATTGCTGCCTATAAGTTCAACCCTAATTTTAAGGCGGATAATGGATTGGGGCATAAACCTATCATTGCTTTATTGCCCGGAAGTCGCAAGATGGAAATCGAGAACCTCCTTCCCATCATGGTCGATCTGAACCGCATGTTTCCGGCTCATCAGTTGGTTATTGCGGGAGCTCCGAATTTTGACTTAGCCTATTACAAAAATTATATTGGCGATGAGGACATTCCTGTCGTATTCGACCAAACCTATGATCTATTGAAAAATGCTGAAGCTGCTGTTGTTGCTTCAGGCACGGCAACCTTGGAAACTGCGTTATTGCGCGTTCCGCAAGTCGTTGTCTACAAAGCCAACCCGATTACGGTAATGATTGCTCGTCGGTTGATCAAAGTGCGTTTTATTTCGCTCGTTAATTTAATAAACGATTATCTGTCTGTCCGCGAGCTTATCCAAAACGATTGCGATACGATGAGCATTTCGGAGGAACTAAAAGAGCTAACGCTGAATCCTGAACACAGAGCAAGTGTATTAGAGAACTACGACATGTTGATTGAAAAGATGGGGACGCCGGGAGCTTCCGAGAAAACAGCTGCCTTGATCGTAAAATATATGAAAGGTTTGGAATAAACTTTCTAACTTTAATATAGTCTAAAAGACAGGAGGTTAACATATGAAATATTTAATATTAAGCTTAAGTATGTTGTTTCTCGGCTTGAATAGCCAGGCGCAAACAACAGAACATATAACGAAATTGGAAGTTGGAAAAAAGAAGACTAAAAATTTCGTGAGCCGTGATTCGTCGATGATCGTTCGTATCGACACATTGATTATGAAGGACAAAGCCAAGTTGGAATTCTTTGGTAAGAAGGATGTAAAACTAGAGATTGGTCATGCTATTATCGGTAAAAACGCGGTTATTTCAGGTTCAGACGGTAAGAACAACGCGACGAACTTTGATATCAAGGTGAATCTACAAGAGTTAGGCTCGCTTTATGTGATTGCGCGCGGATGGGATGCAATGAACGGTACCAAAACCTTTCCTAACGGAAATGGTGGAAAAGTAAACTTCGCCTATGCGAGTACCGGAATCAAACCACAGACTACCGATAAAAAAGGAAAGAACTATTTATTGATCGATGTACAGCAAGGTGGACTTCGCGTAAACCCTACATCAGACTTGCAACGTGTTTATTCACAAATTTCCATGTCTGGTCCGGGACTGCGGGGAGTACCGCAAGGTCAAGTATATTCAGGGTCGCCTGGTACAGAAGGTAAAGCAGAAATTACAGCCTATGATTAATCATAGGCTTTTTTTATGCCTAATAATTCGCTAAATTTAAGACATGAAAATATTGGCTTTCGCTGGTAGCAGCAGCAAGAACTCCATCAACAAGAAGTTTATCACTTCGGTTTCCAAATATTATAAAGAAACAGACGATATCATTGAAATATTAGATTTGAACGATTTTGAAATGCCGCTATTCTCCGTCGATCGAGAACAGGAGATTGGCAGCCCTGATGCTGCGCAAGCATTCGCAGCAAAGATCGATTGGGCAGATCTGATATTAATTTCCTTGGCAGAACATAACGGAAACTACGCCACCGCATACAAGAATATCTACGATTGGACCTCAAGAATCAAAGGTCGTAAACTATTTAATGGAAAAGCTGTTTTTCTATTAGCGACCAGCAATGGCAAAGGCGGTGGTCAATGCATTTTGGATATCGCATTGTCCCGCATGCCGAAAGATGGCGCTGATATTCTGGAAAGCTTTTCACTGCCGGAATACAGCAAGAATTTTAAAGAAGGCGTTGGCATCATTACGCCCTTATTGCGTAGTCAATTGGAGGCTAAGGTGCGTAAGACCAAACGAATGATGGCGACGAAGTTAACAGAGAACAATAATTAAAAATTAAATATCATGGCAAAGAAAGTATTATTATTAGTTGGAGATTATGTTGAAGATTATGAAGCGATGGTTCCCTTCCAAGCGATGGGTGCTGTAGGTATCGAAGTAGATGCTATTGCTCCAGATCGTAAAAAAGGTGATGTCGTACCTACGGCAGTTCACGATTTTACCGGCGATCAAACGTATAAAGAATTGCGCGGGCACAACTTTGCAATTAATAAAGATTTTGATTCGGTAAATCCGGATCACTATGATGGACTTTACATAGCAGGAGGTCGATCAGCGGAGTACATTCGTTTAAATAAACGCGTTATCGAAATTACGAAGCATTTCTTTGAGAAAAATAAGCCCGTTGCAGCGATCTGTCATGGTATACAGGTATTAACGACTGCGCAGGTATTGAAGGGACGTACATTGACAGCTTATGTGGCTGTTGGTCCGGATATAGAGTTGGCAGGCGGTACCTGGAAAAACATTCCTGCAGACCAAGCTGTTGTTGACGGAAAATTAGTAACCTCGCCTGCTTGGCCAGGTCACCAAGCGATTTTGAAAGAGTTTTATAAATTGTTAGGCATCCAAGTTAGTTTATAATCGAGGTAGGGATAGATGGCGCAACAGAAAAGTAAAAAGGTTTGGTTTTTTGCCATTCCGCTCATTTGTTTATTAGGGTATTTTATCTGGGATGCTTATTCGCAGCCTTCGATTAAAGATTTGCCCGGAGATTTTGAAGAGGTCGCCTTTGTGCGGAATGAGCAGAATAAGGGTGGCATTATTCGGATTTATGCAGTAACGGTCGGTGATCCGATGAATGCACAATATGATCAATGTGCGGATCAATTTCCTACCAATGACTATGGTTCGGTTACTAAAGTCTTCTTTTTCGATAAACATAAACCTTTTCCTACAACTTTAAATATTGAAGAGCCGCACTACGACGACAAAAAGTTTGAGGCAATAAATATTCAAAAGAGATATGGGTCGCAAAAGTGATTTAACAATTTGATTTTAGATAGTTAATAAAAATTTAACACAGCACCGATAATTTCGGGGCTAATATGAGAGAACTAGAAATGGCAAAAAAGTTTATCCCAAGGGATATTAGTTGGTTAAGTTTTAACGCTCGTGTATTGCAAGAAGCTGCAGACACTGAGGTTCCATTGGAACAACGCATCAAGTTTCTAGGTATCTTCTCGAATAATCTAGACGAGTTTTTTCGTGTCCGTGTCGCTGCATTAAAGCGCGCTGCGGAGATTAATACCAAAGTAGTGTTGGGATCTTTTTATGAAGATCCCAACGTTATTTTAGAGCAGATAACGCATATCGTCATCAAGCAGCAGAAAAAGTTTGATAAGATTTGGTTAGATGTTCAGAAAGAAATGGCAAAACAACGTGTCTTTATTAAGACTGCGGAGGATTTGTCGGAGGAGCAATTGGCATTTGTGAAAGACTATTTCGACCGAGAGGTGGAAAGCAGTATTATTCCGCTGCTCTTGGATGAGGTACGCCCTATGCCCTACCTGCGCGACAAAAGTCTTTATTTGGGTGTTGCCATGTATAAGAAAGACTGGCAATATCAGACGAAGTTTGCCATCATTGAATTACCATCGAGCCAGCATGGTCGATTTGTGATTCTGCCGGCTCCTAAGAATCAGAAGCATATTATCTTGATTGAAGATGTGGTAAAAGTTAATCTGCCTTATATTTTCTCTTATTTCGGCTTTGATGAATTTGTAGCTAATACCTTCAAGATTACCAAAGATGCTGAGTTTGATTTAGACAATGACGTGAACACGACCTTTGTAGAAAAGATTACAAAAGGCGTAAAAAATAGACGTAAAGGCAAGCCAACACGCTTTGTATTTGATAAGGACATGGACCAGATGCTTTTGGAGTTTTTGATTCGAAAACTGGATCTATCAAAACGAGACAGCATCATCCCTGGACAGAAAATCCACAATTTCAAGCATTTTATGGACTTCCCGGATGTGTTCAGATCCTATAAGAAGCCCTTTGAGCGAACTTCGTTTGAACATCCTGACCTCTGCGATGTCGAGCGTGTGACGGATGTCATCTTGAAAAAAGACGTGCTCCTCTCCTTTCCATATCATCAGTTTAGGCCGATGATTGATCTGTTGCGGGAAGCTGCAATGGATCCGGACGTAAAAACGATCAAGATTACCATCTATAGAATGGCTACGAACTCCAAGATCGCGAATGCTTTAGTGAATGCAGCGCGGAATGGAAAAGAAGTGACGGTGATGTTGGAATTGCGTGCGCGATTTGATGAAGAGCATAATTTGGATTGGAAAGAACGTTTCGAAATGGAGGGCGTGAAGGTGCTTGTCGGTATTCCGAACAGGAAAGTACATGCCAAACTATGTATTATCAAAAAGCGGGTAGATAACAAAACGATTCAGTATGGTTTTGTGAGCACCGGAAACATTAATGAGAAGACGGCTCGAATTTACGGAGACCACTGTTTGATGACCAGCAACAAAAGCGTAATGGCCGATATCAATAAGATATTCAATGCCTTACAAAAGCCGAAGTTGCCTTTAGAAAACACGATTAAAAACTGTAAAAGCTTACTGACCTGCCCTTTGGATATGCGTCAGCAAATTCTGCAGTTTATAGATAAAGAGATCATCGAGGCGAAGGCTGGTCGAAAAGCCCACGTCATCATTAAGATCAACTCCCTGAGCGATAAAGAATGTATCAAAAAGTTGTATGAGGCTGCAATTGCCGGCGTAAAGGTGGAGCTCATTGTTCGTGGCGTCTACTGTGCCATCAATCAGAAGAAATTTAAAGAGCCATTATATGGTATCAGCATTGTAGATGAATATTTAGAACACGCCCGTGTGTTCTATTTCTACGCTGCTGGCAAAGAGTTGACCTATATCTCTTCGGCCGATTTGATGACGCGGAATCTAGACTATCGTATTGAAGCAGCAGTGAAAATCAATAATAAGAAGTTGAAAACTGAGCTTAAGGATTTGTTACAGATTCAGCTTAAAGATAATGTAAAAGCTAGGATTTTCGACAACCTGCAGACGAATGAATATGTGAGCAACAAAAAGCCTGCATTTCGCTCGCAGCTCGAGATTTTCAGCTATCTATATGCAAAGACCAAAAAAGAAACGACTGAGTCCGTATAAAATATGACAATATAGCGCTGTATTTTTACTAATATTTTTAGTATTTTAGAAAAATATTAGGAGGAAATATGGCTACTGAATTTATTCAAGGTCGTGGTGCACAGGAGAATGTATCGAACATCTTCTTTAAACAGTGCTATAGTAAAGATATTATTGAGGGGATCGATGAATGGGAAGAGGAAAAGCCGCAAACTCACTTTACGATCGTACATCCCAAGAGTTTCGTAAATAAGGTGACAAGCCCCGATGTGGGCATGGAATATTCAGCCAATCCCTATCAGGGTTGCGAGCATGGATGCATCTATTGCTATGCGCGCAATTCTCATCAGTACTGGGGATACAGCGCCGGTTTGGATTTCGAAACTAAAATCATGGTGAAAGCGAATAGCGTCAAGTTATTCCGTGAATTTATCAGCCGTAAATCTTGGACAGGTATGCCTATATCGCTTTCCGGCAATACAGACTGCTACCAACCCTTAGAGCGGAAATTCCAATTAACTCGTGGAATTTTAAAGACTGCAAGCCAATATGGCCAGCCGGTAAGCATTATTACAAAGAACAGCTTGATCCTGCGCGATGCTGATATCATCAGCGAGCTTGCCAATCGGAATCTATGCGTGGTCTACATTTCCATCAATTCATTAACAGAAGATACGCGATTGAAGCTCGAACCTAGGACGGTAACTGCTAAACAGCGCTTACATGTGATCGAGTCGCTTTCCAAGCTTGGAGTGCCCGTAGGCATCATGTGTGCTCCTGTGATCCCTGGATTAACAGATCATGAGATCCCTAAAGTTCTGCAAGCAGCAGCCAATGCTGGGGCGAAATGGGCCGGTTATACGACCGTGCGATTAAATGGTGAAATCGGACAGATATTCGAGAATTGGCTACATAAGGCTTACCCCGATCGCGCAAATAAGATTTGGCACAGCATCCAAAGTTGCCATAATGGAAAGGTCAATGATAGCGAGTTCGGAAATCGGATGAAAGGAACGGGTCAACTGGCGCAAATGATAAAAGATAGTTTCCGTATGCACTGCAAACGCAATAATTTGAACGTAGAGCATTTTGAGTTCGACTGTTCACAACTCGTTAAAAAGACTGACCAGCAGCTTAAATTATTCTAAATTGAAAGCGTTAAGAAGTGTTAAAAAGAAAATGTAACAGCTATGTTGCAGTCATAATGGCATCGTGTTTGGTTCACTAAGTACAATAACTATTAGAAAAACATAAATATTGTACTATGAAAAACACATTGAAATTATTAAGTCTTTTGTTCGTTGTCCTGTTTACAGTTTCTGCTTGTTCGAAAGACGATGATCCCGTAGATAATGAATTATTTACTGGAAATTATACTGGCGATGTCGGATATACTAATCTTTTGGATGACAGCAAAAGTGTCGCGTATGGCCCTGGTTCTGTTCGCGTGTACAAAGTTGGGGATAAGTATGCTTTCGACTTCAAAACAGATGCAGGAAACATCCCTTCATTGACAGGAATCGTGATGCAAAAAGGAGAAAACAATACAATCTTCTTTAATTCTGAAGCAATCGGAACGATTACCATCTCAGAAAGCACCTTAGAAATCGCTTATACGAATCTCGATACGAAAGAATCGTTTAGAGCAAGTTGTGATAGATAATATTTAGATATTAGAGTATAGATATTAGATCTTAGACATATGGCGCCGATTAGGCGCCATATTTTTTGTATTAGTTTTTTGAACCAGGAAAAGAAGGATTCAAGAATGGGCAGGATGTTTCGCCATAGGTCTTAATACTAAGTACTAACTACTAAATACTATTTCTGAACCAGGAAAAGAAGGATTCAAGAATGAGCAGGATGCTTCTCCATAGGTCTTAATACTAAGTACTAACTACTAAATACTATTTCTGAACCAGGAAAAAAAGGATGTAAGGATTAGCAGGATCCTGTCCATCCTTGAATCCTTCCTTTCTTGGTTCAAAACAATCTACCTCTTCCTCTCTAAACCAAAGGTGCAAAGACATCCTTCCTTACTCCCATTCCAAAAAAAAAAACTGCACTGCTGCAGTTTCTAATATCTAACGTCTAATATCTTAAATCTAATGTCTAACATCTAAAATCATTACCACCTTGAACAGCATACTATTACTATTGATGAATAGATTGTGCTTATCGGGGTAATGAAATTTTAAGCGGTCTTGAAGGAAGTTAATATAGTCGTTATCGGACTGATCTTTTAGGTAGTGATTGACATGATTGCTAACTTCCAGCTTTATTTGATTAGTTGTACTGCTTAAGCGAATTTTAATTGGATGCTCAGGCATCGTATTATAACCGTTTGTCAGCGCATTTTGAACCAGTGGGAGGAAAAGTAACGCATTAACCTGTAAAGACGGATCTGCGATATTAAAATCAACTTTAACATGCTGCTCTTCTGGATGAAGCATACTCCATAAAGAGATATAATATTCCAAGAGCGCTATTTCTTCCGATATTCTATGCATGCTGTCTCTAGAGAGATTTTCTGTCTGTTTAAACCAATTAGTAAAGCGCTCTTTCGTTTCCAATGTTTTCTCTTTCTTTTCAAACAAATCCAAGAGTTCAGTATCGAGTTCGCTGATAGAAAACGACTGCGCTGCACCAATAGGCAACCACAAATCCTTTGATTCTTGCGACTGCTTATTATTGCTTTTTTTCCAAAACATCTTTTTTCTTTGAAGGTTCAACGCCACTTACACCGCCCGAAACGGCTAATTTCATCGCATCCGTGGCTGTCATATTTAACTTATGTACTTTATCAGCGCTAATGATAGCAACCTGTCCTGCAACAGAATAGGAATATGGAAAGTAAACAATAACTTCACCTGCCAATCCTATGCTGCTCAAATCTTTTTGCGTTAAGAATCCCACTTTCTTCAAGCCGAAGTTGTTCACTTCGACCAGTACAGGTTCGTTGAATTTCTTAGCATCACCAACAAAGGCTTCCGTAAAGTCTTTGATCGATGAATATAATGTATTGAATAATGGTATTTTGTTGATTGTCCGCGTCATCCAATTTCGGATCGGCGCCGTTACTAGTGTAGTAAAGATAAGACCTACCAGTGCCAACAGAAGAATGACAGAGAGAATCCCTATCCCTGGAATATAGAGGGGATGTCCGGTTTCATCTTCTAGGAAGTGCTCAGTAATGTTCAACGCCCCATCTAGGGTAGCGACTAACCACACAATCACAAAGATTGCTCCCGCAACAGGCGCAACGACCAAGGTTCCCTTGATTAAATAATAAAAGAATTGTTGAAAGAATTTACGCAACATGTTTATTCAAAATAATAGACTCTTTTTACCCTGCTTGATATATTGACCAATAGTTCATACGGAATGGTGCCAATATCCTTGGACGCCTGCATGATATCCGGAAATACCTCCACGGTATCCCCTTCCTTGACTTCAATATCGGTCACATCTAGCATACACATATCCATACAGATAGTACCTACAGTTGGGACCAATTGATTATTGATTTTCATTTTTCCAATTCCGTTCCCAAATTTACGATTATATCCGTCAGCATACCCAATTTTAACAGTAGCAATTGTACTGTCACGTGTTAACACGCCTTTTCGATCATAACCAACAGTCTCGGTCTTCGGTAAATCTTTTATCTGCGTTACTGTTGTTCGAAGGGTACTCACCTTCTCTAAAAGGCCATTTCCGTTGTCCATATCGACACCATAGAGCCCTATTCCTAAGCGCACCATATCAAAATGCGCTTGCGGCCAGCGTACGATTGCCGATGTATTCGCAACATGCTTGATGAAGGAATAACCGACTCCGGCTTCTAATTTGGTAACACAATTTGTATATGTATCGATTTGCTGTTGGGTGAAATCATCTTGATTAGCATCTCCGGAAGCAACCAAGTGGGTGAAGCAGGATTGTACTTTAACTTCCTTATGTTGGTTCAGGCACTCGATAAGTTCATCAACTTCATTTGGCAAGAATCCCAATCGATGCATGCCTGTATCTAACTTTACATGAATCTTATATCCTTCACGCTTATTGGCTTTTAAGAAGTCTATAAATTGATTTAAGAAACGCATGGAGTAAACCTCGGGCTCTAGCTCGTATTGGAGAAGCGTCTGAAAAGTATCGCTATCTGGACTCAGCACCATGATAGGCAATGAGATGCCTCCCATCCTTAACTCGACACCTTCATCAGCAAAAGCTACTGTTAGATAATCGACTTTGCTGAACTGCAGCAGATTAGCAACTTCGAAGCTGCCACTTCCATAGGAGAAAGCTTTGACCATAGCCATCAGCTTCACTTGATTGGGGATCATCGCCCGATAATGCATAAGATTATGCGATAGCGCATTCAGGTTAATTTCAAGAACGGTTCCATGGGATCTCAACGTCAATCGCTGTACAATCTGTTCAAAACGGAACGCCCTCCCTCCTTTGATCAAAACAGTTTCATCCTTGATGTTTAAAGTCTCTAACTGATGGAGCAAATCCTCCGTACTTGCAAAGCGCTGTATCGTTGTTGTTGATAGCTTGTCCAACCATTGATAATCAGGACCAACCCATATCATTCGGCTAAGAGATGTTCGAGTAAGTATGCCTAGAAGCTTCTCCTGCAACTTCTCACTGCTAGACAAGCCTTCCATGTCGGACAGAATAAGCGTTTTCCTAGGGTGCTGATTTTGCTGCGCAAGAAAATCTAATGATATCTGAAGAGATGCTAAATCATTAGAATACGAATCATCGATTAGGGAACTGTTAGCAATTCCCTTTTTCAACTGCAAACGCATTTCTAAAGGTCTTAGCTGCTGCAACCGTTCAATGATCTGTGGTTCGGTATAACCAAAGTACGTCATTGCCGTGAAGCAGGTCAGTATATTCTCGATCGAAGCTTTATCCCTGAAAGGGACTTCAAAAGTGTGGATATTATCTTTAGACTTAATTGTTAATTCAGTTCCTTTTCCTGATGGTTGTTGACTTAACAATTGTATTAAATCGCTCTCTTCCTCTCCCCACTGCAATAATTTAATATTTGAAGAAACTTGATCGGCATTAACATATTTGGAGCCAGCAATAAGCACATTAGATCGTTGAAATAGTTTCAACTTCTCTGACAGTTTAGCTTGCTTCGAAATAAAATGTTGCGAATGGGCTAACCCAATATTAGTAAAAATCCCTACTTCAGGCTGTATAAGCGATTGTAAGCGGTCCATCTCTCCCGGTTCTGAAATCCCTGCTTCTATCAATGCTATATCATATTGCGTAGTTAGATTCCAAAGCGACAACGCGACACCAAGCTGCGAGTTATAGCTTTTCGGACTCTGATATACCTTCTTATCGATGGACAATAATTGGAACAGCCATTCCTTCACGACCGACTTACCATTACTTCCTGCAATTCCTACCACCGTCCCATCAAAGGTTAGCCTATGATACACGGCAAGGCGTTGTAATGCATCTAATACATCTGCAACAATCAGCACATTAACATCAGAAAGTGTCTCGAGGAAAGGCACGTTTTTGGAAACAACAAAACTACGAACTCCCCGCAGATAAGCATCATTTACGAAATCATGACCATCACGGGCGGCAGTAAGCGCAAAAAACAAGCTATGTTCAGGTTGATTAACCTTTCTACTGTCGTATACTAGTTCTGTAATTTGTTGATTATAATCCGCTATTCTATAACTCTTTAACTCTAAAACCTCGCGTATTAAATCGATAGTATACATCTTAAATCAAATATTGAACGAATTTCATCATTTTTTTTATAAGTTCATCATTTTTTGAACATTTGTGTTATGGAAGATCAATCGGGAAAAACTAAGGTTCTTACCCCCTTGCAAGCAAAGAGGAAAGCTGAAAGCTATTGTGCGTATCAAGAGCGAGCACAACAAGAAGTCCGCGACAAGCTATATAGCTGGGGGTTACATAGCAATGATGTTGAGCAAATAATTTCAGACCTAATCTCCGATAATTTCCTGAACGAAGAGCGGTTTGCAAAAGCGTTTGTATTAGGAAAATTCAGAATGAAAGGCTGGGGAAAGATAAAAATTGTTCAGCATCTAAAAGCTAAACGAATCTCAAAGCCTCTGATCCAAATTGCGCTCAGGGAAATAGATTTAGACGACTATGAAGAGAAATTATCTGAGTTAATTTCAAAAAAGATTAAGGTAGATCCCTCATCCCTGACTTTAAAAGAGAAAGCAAAGCTGATCAGGTATCTACAATCAAAAGGATATGAAAACGATTTGATATTTTCTAAAATTAAGCAATAGCTGTGTCGGTTCAGAATTTAGAGAATACTATTTTAATTAAATATCTATGATTGAATACTAGGCTTAAATAAAAAAATATGGCTTGAGCGCCAACAAGTTGATGTCTCTCTGTGGACTTTTTTAAAAAATAATTTTAGGAATTGATTTTTCTCTCTATATTTGCACCACGTCAAGCGAAAGTAGCTCAGTTGGTAGAGCACAACCTTGCCAAGGTTGGGGTCGCGAGTTCGAATCTCGTCTTTCGCTCAGTTGCCTAGGTGGTGGAACTGGTAGACACGCAGGACTTAAAATCCTGTTCCCGTTAAGGGAGTGCGGGTTCGATTCCCGCCCTAGGTACTTCAAACCCTTGATAACACATTGTTATTCAAGGGTTTTGTTTTTTATAAGGTGTAAAGAAAGTGTAAAAGTGGATCATACCGAAAGTTTGGGGGGAATAGATTTTTAAGCATACAATTTCATCACTCTGTACAGGAAGAATGTTGTGTCCCTAACGCCACGGAAGACGCTTCTGAAAGCTTTGAGTTTTGCATTGAATGATTCTGCGGAAGCATTAGTACTTCTGTTGTCGAAGTAATGGAGAATGTATTGATGATGAGCTGCAATGGATCTTGCTACGCTCTCAAAGGAAGCAATGCCCGCATTCTCAACCTGATTATGCCACAGGCCTAGTTTGGTAAATGCGACCTTTTTGTCCCGGCATTTGTTGAAGATGTCTCCTAAGGCAATTCCAAGATCATAAGCCTGTTTTAGCTTAGGAAACCGCATGAACAGCAATTCAGCCCGGTTTTTCTGGCTTTCTGACCATCGGCTGGGATGCTTGAACAAGAGGTGTCTGGATCTAGCCAATAGCTGTTTGAGCGTATCGCCATTGGGCAATAACTCGGGTTCATATGGGGTTCCTCGCTTTCGCGATTCCATTATCTTCTTGCTTTCTGCATCCAAGACTTCCCAACGATATTTGATACGGAGTTCCTGAACGGCATCGTAAGCTAACTTTTGGACATGGAACCGATCGACCACACGCCTGGCATTCCTGAAACATCTACGGATTGCCTTGGCCATGTTGGGAGCCATATCCATGGTCACCTCCTTTACCTTATTCCTGGATCGCAAGGGTATTCGCTCGAGAACAGCCATGATATCCTCAGCCTGGGTACCCTTTATAGTTGCTAAAATCGTTCCTTTACGCCCTTTTGCCGATTTACTGCTAACAATGGTATATAATTCACCGTTGCTGAAGCTGGTCTCATCGATGCTCAGGTGTTCCGAAATGTTTTCAGGAAACAATGTCCAGCTCTCAGCATGAGGTTTTTGGTCCCAGTCATGGAAATCACTGAGGTGGTTCTTGTACTGATCCTGTAGTTGCTTGCCGTCCATTTGAAAGAATAATCCTACCAATTGGGCGCTTACAGGATAGCTATCCAAATATCTTCTTTAAAAAAAGCCCGAATTCCGTAGTCATTCGAGCGCCCTCACGCACTAGGTTCCAATCTCTTGTGATGATATCTCCGGTATCCAAGACTGTCCAGCGACGACGGCGGATATGTAGCGTAACTTTCTGGCCTCGAATAGGAAAGTCTGAAATTTCAGTAGAAGGCATAAACCCCTTTGACTCCAACTTGCTGTTCTCATAGCCTGTCGGAGCAATATTAAGTTCATCTAAATAAATATGGAGTTGATTGTCGACCTGATCGACTTCTAAAATCTGGAAGTATTCCAAAAGCCCTTCGGGCATCAATAGGGATAGTAATTTACGTTCGGCTTCTTGCAAGGGATATCTGTATTAAGGACGCTAAACTAACAAATTTTTAACATTCCCCCCAAGAATTCAGCTTGATCCGTAAAAGTTTGCGAGATATTATTTGAAAAAACTAAATTATAGATAGGTGTTTTGTAACATAGAAAATATGGGTTCAAATACCTCCGACTCCACAATTAGCGCTGATAATAAATCAGTTACAAAATTTACACCACAAAACGCACCACCTTTTAGATGGTGCGTTTTTATTTTGTGATATTTTTATTGGTTGTAACAACATTTTAGTTAATTAACTAATTAATGGAAGCTTCACTCCTAACTTATATACCTTATGATAAACCTTAATTGGTTCTCTTTTATCAATTATATTTACTAAAGTAAAATCATCAGTTCCATTTTTGATATCAGGATAAATAATCAAACAATCAACATTGCTATCATCTGTAACATTAAGTTTATCACGAACTTTATTTAATCGTGCATAACCAGCTACCTGTCTAATATCTTGATGTAAGTGACTATTTTGGTAATGAAGTTTATATTTTGCATCGATGACCATCTGATAACCATCCTTAGAAACCAAAATATCCAACGCGTTACCATAAGTTGAAAATTGATATAATATGTCACGCTTTGAATCAGGATTGTCCTCAATCATTTTACTGAAAACATACATTTCAAATAGTCTAGGCATATCAATCCAAAAAGGTGGTGTAGCGACCTTTTCCGAAGAAGTCTTCGTAATATTAAAGGCAAATCTTTTTAAAATATGATTACCGATATGAATTGCCTCTTTGTAATCTTTGTAAAATGGATTATGTTTTATTTGATTTAATTCATTTTCACTAACATCATCAGATATTAATTCAAATGCTGGTCTACAATATCTTATTGTTTCCTGTAGTACTTTGTAATTTGAGGATAGAAGAACTTTATGATTTTCTACATAACTAATAACAAATCGGAGAACTTTCTTCAAAAAACGATTTTCAATATGATCTTCACCAAATACCTGATATTTACAATATGTAGCTGTAAAACGATTTTTATAAATATTTTGTTTAATATGTTGACCAACTAGAATTTTGCCTTTAATACGATTATTAAGATTTTCTTGAACTTTATAATAATTTTTCTTTAAACCCTTTCGGACAATAGATTTCAATGTTTGCAGAAAACGAACGATCAAAAATGGAGTCAGTCTATCATCTTTTTGATCAATTGGAATTTGTTCTACATCCCAATCAATTTGAACTAAATCTTTAACTTCTACATTACTTTCACGAACAGATGTTACTTTTAATAACATCTTTAAATAATCAAGTTCGCAAAAAACACCACTTTCTGAAATGCTGTCTCGTACAGACCCGTCCTCTTCTTGATCTAATTGCTGATTAAATGCTTCAGCTGAGGTCGTGTTTAACTTTGGTTCAACATAAAGATTTCGACCTGTATTCCCAAGCCAATCTATGCCGATGCAATAATCTGCTTTAATCTCATAAAAGGAATCTTTTCTACCAAAAAGAAAACGATAACTACTTTTATTAAATGACTTGGACACAACATTTTGATATCTTTCAAACTCCGAAGCATTTAGACACAGTACTTGTGTACTATCATCCAAAAGCTCTTCATCCTGAAGAAGTCTAATAAAATAAGATCTGTGTTCCGATAGACGAATCCCCATTAGATTGAAGCGAATAATTTTTCAATTTGGTTTTCGATATTATCACCTATCAAAACGCCATCTTTCACATATTCTAAAAGAATTGGTCTAATTTCATATTCTAAGCGCAAAGACATAGAAATTCCGTCCTTTTCTTTAGACTTATCGATAAAATAAGAGTGACCTAACTGCACCTCTTTTTTATTAAATTCTGGGGATAAATTTTCATCAAATAGTTTGGCAACCTGATTAAATAGGGCTTGATCAAAAGTAATCTCCTTTTCATCTGACAAATCCTTTGGTAAGACATCCACAAAAGCAAAACGACGACGTATCGCATAATCTATATGCCCAACCGAACGATCTGCGGTATTCATCGTACCTATAATATACAAGTTAGGAGGTAATACCAGCTTGTTATCACCGTCTACTGCATACATAGATTCTACGGATTCTCCTCTATACTCTAAGGCATAAATCAATTCTCCTAATACCGAAGAAAGATTTGCTCGATTGATTTCATCAATTATAAGAACGTAATTTTTTAGTTGGACACTTTGTTCTGTTTTATATATATGTTTATTATTTCCTTTATAATCATAATATTTCTCTACAATTTTTATAAAATACGTAGCATGTTGACGAGTTAATTCTTCTAAATCAGACATTTTTTTAATGTCTTGTCTTTCCTTTGCTTCAGAATCAATAATTTTTCTTAACTCAGAAAACTTCATATTTAATCCTTTAGCGTGGGCTTTCCAATTATCTCCTTTATATTTAAAGCGTGTCTCATCTGCATCAAAAAGATATACAGCTTCTGTAATATCATATTTATGAAGCTCAC
This sequence comes from Sphingobacterium hotanense, assembly GCF_008274825.1. Taxonomy (NCBI): domain Bacteria; kingdom Pseudomonadati; phylum Bacteroidota; class Sphingobacteriia; order Sphingobacteriales; family Sphingobacteriaceae; genus Sphingobacterium; species Sphingobacterium hotanense. The sequence continues at coordinate 2,108,766 of NZ_CP030848.1, read as the reverse complement.
TTTGAGCTATTTCATCCTTAATATATTCAATAAAAGATTCAAAAACAGAATCATCATTAGTATTTGAAACTACCTTCTGTTTAGAAGCTATATAATTATCCAGCGCTTGCTTTGCGAATTCTCCTAAAATCTTGTTCTCCGCTTCATAAACTACACCATCTCCATCCAAATTAGGCTTAGAAACAATACCTCTTACAAAATCCTCATACGTATAACTCGGGTGAAACTGCAACAATTTGATATATTTAGTTTCTAATTTCTCAACCTTTCTATCATATATAGCTTTAGCCAATACTTGTAAATAAGATGAGTTTCCATGAGAGTTCCAATTATCTGTAGGATCATTCCATCCTTTGGCATTGATACAGTCAATTATCTGTTTAAAATTAACTGTATATTCATTAGTTGCCTTATCGGATTTCACTTTAAAGTAATGCTGACTTTCTGATATTCCTTTTATAATAAAAGGTGTTTTATCTGTCTTTGTTTTAAAATACTCTCCTAATTTAATCAAAGACATGTCACTTTTATTAAACTCGTCATACGATATAAGCTGTTTCGAGATGCTTTTCGCTTCTCTAGTCTTTCCTGTACCTGGAGGCCCTTGAAGTATAATTTGTTTTTTATATTTTAAGAGATTAACTAGTTTATTATCTTGCAATTTATTTGTATCACTCATAATTGATAATAGGTATTCATAATACTTTTGACCTTTTGATATTTCAGCATCATATTGAGTAATATTAGTCAAAGTCTTTAACACTAAGTCAAAATCTACGTTCCATTCACCAGATTTTATCCACTTTACATCTCTAATGCTAGTATATTCATCACGATCAGCATCATAATAATAATCCGAAACAACTTCTCCATACCCCAGTAACTTTCTTTTACCTTTCTTAACGATTATTATATCTCCGACTTCCATCGTATTGTAAAAATCCCAGTTCGCTGTGGCATCATTTTTTTTCGATGAATCAGTTTTATAAATTGTCTGCAAAGCTTTGACAATTGCATCTTTTGAATCATAATTAGCCAAATCACCAAGATCATCCCATCCCAGACCAATGATTTCTTCATTTAAATAGGTTTGCCATAATCGAGCATCTTCTCCAGGCTGATATAACCAGTATTTTTTATTTTCATTCAAAGTTGTGGTATTAGGTATATTGTCCATTAAAACTCTATACTCGTCTAGATTTATAACTTTATCTTTTAAATATTTTATAATCTTTTCTCTATCAGAGTCATCAAGAACGTTAAAATCTTCAATTAATTTAGTTGCGATTAATCCATAATAAGCACCAAATTTTGTTGTCCTATTATCCAAGGGAAATGATGTATAAAATTCGCAAATTGAATCATAGTCATCATTCAACAACAAGACTTCTTTAGAAATTTGTTTCCAAAACTTATAATATATTGGGTATTTAGTGTGATCTTGGCAATGTTTAATCACAGAGAACATATGAGGCAAAAATGCCCTAAGGTTAGAGTTTAATCTACCTTTAAATCCCTTCAAACTATCCGTTAAAGATATTTCATTAAAAAAATCAACTAAATCAAGTTGATCATTATTATCTAAAACTGTACCTTGTTTAAAATTATTTAATCTATTACCAATCCTTACTATAGAATTAATTTTTGAAACAAAAGTTGATAGTAAATCAATATCTCCAGAATCAAAAGTTTGTGATGACTTTAATTTAACAACTACTTTTTCAATTTGCCATCTATCTTCCTCATTACACCAATTAAGCTTACTTTCTATTGGAACCAACCAGTTTTTAGATAATTCTTGCTGATAAATTTTTTCAAAGTCAGTGTTGTATTTTTTGACCAATACTTCAAAAGGGAGATTGTATTGATTTAAGTATTTCTTAATATTCATATCTTCTACCTATTCTTCTTAAAATTTTCAGCTTGCTCTAGTACATTCTTGTACACATCATCCTGTGTAATTGGCGGATAGCCATATTGATGCAGTTTGACGATGATGTCCATCTTGAGTTGTGCTTTGATATCGTCACGATCAGACCAATCGGGATATTTCGCCGTATTATCTACGATCTGTTTTATTTCTCGAGCTAGCTCCAACATTTTGTGTATTTCATGAATTAATCTCTTTTTTTCTAATTTCTAAATATTCATTAAATTTTGTTTTTAGACCATCCGAATCCAATAGTCTATTATAAATAAATTTAATACTAGTTAGTAGTAATCCTGTTGGAATTAACCAAATCCATTTGCAAACTTCTTTTTGCATTGAACCTTCTGGTAATGAATTGGCAAAATTTGTATATACAGCAATAATATTCCAAGATTCATTTTGAAAAGTAAATAATAATATAAAATATACTATACAAATTATTGCTAATGAAACCCAGTAATATCCTTTCGATTTATAATTAGCTAAATCAAGTTTTGCTTTAGTTTCAATTAGTTCTTTTTTAATTTTATTACTTTTTTCAATCTCAGCATTCTTTAACTCTTTTTCATCATCTTTACTTTGTTTCAATGTTTCTATTGCTGATGAAGTGTGTTCTTGATATTTTTCAAATTTATTTTCTAGCCTTTCTTTTGATTTTTCTAATTCCTCTATTTTTAATTCTAAATGAGATTTGGCAAATAATTTAGATTTTTCAATGATTTTTTCATCTGAATTGCTTTTTTCAACAATGCCCTTGAATCCTATATTAATCATTTCAGAAACAATATTACTTTGCTGAGTAAAATCAGATGTTATTTCAGAGATACCGCTAAGAATTAATTGGAGGTTATCATTTGAAATGCCTTTTTCTCCATTATTAATATTTAAAAAGCTAACAAAACTTTTGAAATCATCACTAGTTCTATTTAAATACCTCAATAAAACACTCATCCATTGAGATGGTAATAAAACTATAGGAATTGAGCTATTTTGTGTATAATCCCATTTTCTTAATAATTGATCGGCAGAAATTAAATAATATTTACAATCAAAAATATTATTATAATGTCCATTTCTTAAAATTTCTATTAAATACACATTTTTGGCATCAATAATACTTGCTTCTAAATAAGGTGAAGACTTTCCATCTGATTTGAAAGTATTTATTTGTGACCCTTTATCCAATATTAAATCATTGACATCTGGATCTTTCAAGTCAAAATATTCTTTATAATCATCTTTAATATCGAATTTTTTCTTCAATTCTTCAATTAAAGAGAATATATGAGCTTTAAATAAATCAATTGAATCATTAACTCTTGTTCTTCTCCATGAGTGATAGTAATCTACAAAATCTTGACTTTTGCTAAATTTTTTAAAAACATCTGAATTTATTTTAGCAGTATTGAATCTGTTTATTTGACTAATGTAAAAATCTAATGTTCTTTTTATTTCTTCGAGAGTAAATTTTGATATATATAAATTTTCTCTAGCTTCTTTAAATTTTTCAAGAAATGTTAATGTTCTATTTTTTCGATTTTCTCCATTAATTCCTATAGCTCTAAAAATTACGTTTGTGTCTAAATAAAAACATTTATTTTTTAGATTTTCTAATTTAAAATTTATCCCTTTTTTATTCGTAATTAAGCAATATTCAAGAGCTAAATTTGAAATATCAAAGATCATTTTATTCTTTTCATCATTTTCCCAATTCAAAAAAGTATTTATTATTTCAATCTCAATACTATTTAAGTTATGATCATTAATATTTATTAAATCCTGAATTTGAACTGAAGGATCTACAAGCTTACTAAAACTTGATATATTAGTTTGAAATATCTCATACAAAAACCTATGAATTATTGCTTTTAAATCTTTTAAATTATACTGATTATTAGCTTTATGGAATTGTTCAATGAAATAATCTAAATTGTTATAAACAATTTTTCCTTTTATAGTCTCAAATCTCTTTCCACTCAGAGATATTCTTAATTCTTCAACTTTGCAATTTGAAGTAATAAAATTATCTAAATCATTAGTTACATCTTTAATTTCTTCTTCAGTAAAATCTAAATTATATTGTTTTTTTAGTTTATCTATTAATGAATGTAAACCAATAAATTCATTGTTATTATCAATAAATATAGACTCAATTACTTTTCTATGCAGTGTTTTAGAACTAACCTCATAATTATTATCAGCATAAAGAATAGCTGCAAGTCTAAATATTTCTTGTTTCATAATTTATATTGTTTCCTATGGTTAATAGTAGTTTATATTTTTACCCCTCCAACGTCAACAAAACTAAATCTAACATCATAATCTGATTTTCTTTCATCGATGATATGTTATGATTTCAACACAATTCTCTCCTGTGTCTCATCATACTTATAATTGAAAATAGTGTTATTTAATACAAGTTCAATAGCTTCATCGAGAACATTAATAGGAACGCAAAACCATTCTCTTGGAACAAATCGATTTCCACTCTGATCATAAATATCTAGATTTAAGCATACGGATCCGAAAAAACGATGTAAGAGGTTTTCTAAAGCTCGTACCTCAATTCCGTAACAATTATAACTAGCCACTATTTCTACATCTGCAAATAGATATGTTGCTTCTTTACTAGCATTTTTAATCCGTTCTTTGACGGGCAACTTGGAGAATCCAAGTTTATACAAGTTTTTTAAGCCATTAATTTCAGGATTTGATGATCTAGATCGTAGCACATAGATCCATCCTGACTGTAATGCTCCTTCTTGCGCAATATTGGCATTCTTAAATAATTGATTCTGTTGATTCTCATCGGTATCTGTAATCATTTTACCATTCTTATGAATAGCTTTCCCCAAGGATCGAAACAACATGTTACTGAATGTGCCGTTCTCGAATATCGTCACCGTACGACCTTCCAAGCGTACACCATCTTTTGGTTTAACAACTTTCTCCGCCTCGGAAACTTCCAGATAAGCAAGCAAACCATCTACAAGATAGAAATTCCCATCTTTTAGGTTTCTTTCAGCATCAGAAAACGGCAACAAGCGTCGTTTCCCTTGTTTTAATTCCTGATGTACCTGCTTAAACATCCGATCATATCGCTGAAATTCTTTTTCAGGCAATGCTTTACGCTGTGCGATATACTCCGCGTCTGCACGGCTCCCACTTTTTGGGGTGTGGACAAAATCAAAAATGGATGTATCACCTTCCATATCCAGCAATCCCATATCATCATTTGCCAAAATATCTTCTATAGATTCAATTTTGATGTGCTCTTCCTCCCCTAACAAATTAAATCGATCAAATGGTTTAAGTAAACTCTTTTTTTCTGGATTTGAACGCCATTCTTTTAATCTAGCAAATAACGCATATTCGGACATTGATGTTTTGGCGGGCTCTCTTTCATTCTTTTCAAAAAAAGAATTCAGCTCTTCAAATGCATCGATAAGACGATCCTCATCTGTGCTTAGATAATTACGATGGGGTTCCTTGGCGTTTAATAATCCAAAGTCGTCATCCTCGAAAATATCGTCCAATGTCTTAGCCATTTTTATTCTGTTTCCGTTTTGCGTCCTGCAAAAATAATAAAGCTTGCGCTAATCGTTGTTCTTTTGGATCGTAAGAATTAATATCAGGAGCCTTTCCCGTATTTAATTTCCATCGCTTTATAGCATCCCAAGAGGCAATTGCTTCCTCTTGCGTCATCTCAATCCTTGTAATATTTATGGCATCTTGGATAGACTTTAATACTGACTTGGTCACATTCTTAGATAGGATCTCAAAAGCCTTTTGGAACGGGTTGATTGTATCAATAAGATCAATATGTATGTCGTCAATATTGACAAATGAACCTGCCATACGAATAAACTTCTTTGAACCATGATCTTCTACTTCTCCATTTTTGATGACAGAATCGACAACGACGTATTGACGTACAGCTTCGACGTCTTCCGCGCTCAAATCGGGATATACCTCTCGGATAATCCGTGGGATAATGACTGTATTGATAACTTCAGGTTCTATGTTGCCAGGCATTGCCTTCAACATCGTATCATCTTGCAAAATCTTAGCTTTCAGATCATTTAGATCACTTTCTATAATATCTTTGGCTCGTTGTGAGGTTGGTTTCTTAAACCCACGAATTTTTATTGTATTTTCATCATCATCCGGTTCGTCCTCATCATCCATAGGCTTAAACTTAAAGTTGGGGGCTAACACCTGTTCCATCAACAAAGAAGCTGTAATGGCTTTTAACATGTTGTTGACGGCCAATTTGACATCGTCATCAACTGCGTCCGGTTGCGCAATCAAATTAGTAAACTGTGCGTGTGATTTGTTGCTGCTGTCACGCGTCGCGCGCCCAATGATCTGGATAATTTCTGTCAATGATCCTCGATAGCCTATCGTTAAGGCATGTTGACAATAAGGCCAGTCGAAGCCTTCTTTAGCCATTCCCAGCGCAATAATCATATCGATATCATCCGGCGAGCTGACGCCTCGCAAATAAGCCACGATTTTATCCCGTTCTTTTTGGTTGTCATTTACGAGGTCAGCTAACTTCAATATCTGACCAGACCGTTTGCTTTTCACATACAAGACACCTGTTTCCGTATCCTGATATTCCAAATCCCCTATACAGTCGATAATATGATTAACCTCTTCCAACTTCTCTTTAGAGGATTCAGCTGAATTCACGCTCGGTATATGAATAATGGTTTTAAGGTTTTCATCCAATATTTCCTCTAATGCCGACGTTCCCTTTTCCGGATCATATTTGTAATAGCGGCCTCGGTAGAAATGATACCCTATCCCCAATGACCGAAGATATTCGTAACCATTCAGCTGATCGTAATAATTGTAGGTAACCGGCGTAAACTTAGCTTCATCTTCCGGCAACAGTACCGGAACACTATCCCCCCGGAAATAAGAGCCTGTCATCGCTACAATATGTGCGCTGGACTTAGACATAATGTTCCGCAAAACATTGCCGAGAATATTTTCTCCATCGGCTGAAACATGGTGAAACTCATCTATCGCCAACAAGCAATCGTTAAAATCCGTCTCCTTCAATCCTTCAAAAGCAAAACGAAGTGTGGCATGTGTACAGATCAGAATACGCTCATCAGATTCCAAAAAAAGATGAAAAGCCTTTACTTTGCTCTTATCGCTTCCGGCTGTACATAAATTAAATCGCTGGTTAGGCTCCCAATTGGCATAGAATCCGTATTTAGTCAATTCGGTTGGCGCAAATGAATTGCCGATCGAACGCTCCGGCACGGCGACGATTACTTTTTTGATTCCCTGATTAACCAGTTTATCCAAAGCTAAAAACATCAAGGCTCTGGATTTTCCTGATGCAGGTGGTGCTTTTAGAAGCAAGTATTGAGCGGATCGAGCTTCATAAGCTTTTGCCTGCATTTCTCGCATACCTAAAGCATTCGTCGATTTGCTTTGACCAGTTTGTGCATAGGTCACGTTTACCAAGTTGATCGGTTTTATATATTCAGGATGTTTAATATCTTTTTGATCCATTCCTATGTGACTTTTTGTTTTTTAAGATACTTAAAATTTTTCACTCGGCTATCTGTCTTCCGATTTATCTAGTGCCAGTGCCAATTGATGTAGCTTCTTTGCCAATATCTTTTTATCTATCAACTTTGTTTCGTAGTCGGCAATCACGGATGGACTTGTATTGCGTGCCATAGCATATTCTACTACTTCATTGTCTTTTCCTTTGCAAAGCAAAACTCCTATACTTGCTTTCTCATGTGGTCGTTTCACATCTCTGTCCAAGGCTTCTAAATAAAAATTTAGTTTCCCTAAAAATTCTGGTTCAAAATCCTCAATCTTTAATTCAAACAACACTAAGCACTGTAGATCTCGATGGTAAAATAATAAGTCGGTATAATAATCTTTGTTGCCCACCTGCAATCGGTATTGATTACCCATATAAGTGAAGCCCTTTCCGACTTCCAGAATAAATTTCTGCAAATTAAGCGTTATTGCTTTTTCCAAGTCCTTCTCCGTATGCCCATCAGGCAAGTCCAAAAATTCAAACATATACGGATCACGGAATAAATCTTTTGGCAACCCTGATGTCGTGGAAGATATCAATTTATTTGATAACATCGTGCGCTCAAAAGTTGCCGTGTTGAGTTGCCGTTCCAACTCTCTTACCGACAATTTTTGAGTAATAGCCTGAAGAAGATAGAAAAGGCTTTCCTCTGCGGTTTTGGTTTTACTTAGAATGTGTAAGTGAGATGACCATTGTATTTGTGCCAACACTGTTGACACAAATTTATTATACAACTCGTCAGTGGGTTGTGATGGTGTCAACGCTGTTGACACTATTGCATTTTCGTTTTCCGTTTGTGTAGCTATTGGAGACATTGTCTCCACCCAAAGCGTAAAAACATCAGATTCAGGAGTGTAAAGCTCATAAAATTGCTTCATCCGGTAAAGGCCACGACGATTAAAACCCGATAAATTAGGTGCTTTCGATTGAATAAAATCAGCCAACTGCTGTACAGTTTTTTCGCCCCAAGTGCCAGCGTCTACTTTTCCTGATACAATTTTCCCTACATTAAAATACAATAGAACCAGTTCACTATTTGCTTTGCTATATGCACGGTCACGAGCATCCTGTATCAGCGTTAGAACGTGCTCAAAGTCTTGCTTATATTGGTGTTCAATGTTCATTTCTTCTTTCTTCCTTTCTTTTCTTTAGCAAACAAGGTATCCTTTCTGCTCATTTCGTCGTACAGCTTGAACAAGTACTCTAGACGTTCCTCATCTGAATTAAAAGGCGCTAAACGATAAATACGCTCTATGGCTAGATCCATTGCCAGGTGTGCCTGCTTCAACCCGGAAGGCATCGTCTCTGGGTTGTACATCCACGCCATGGTTTTCTCGCTATATTTCGCACGCTCGTCCAATATGTCAAAAACATATTGTGTGATGGTCTCTTTTTGTCTTTCATTAATAGAAGGAAAAGGAAAGGTATTGTAACACAACTTTGCGGAATAACGATAATCTGTTTTCAGTTTTCCACCGACAGCGTCTACCCAAACCATATGCATTTTGGAATGTAGCACGCCGAAGAGCCAAGGTTCAGCGTCGTAAATGGCCATCGCGGAATCTAATACAACCTGATCCGAGGGTAAGAACCCTATAGGTATATATTCTCTTTTTTCAGAAGAAACCCGAGGAATAATAATAGAACTATCAATAGCACTATTTCTGTCTCTAAATTGATGAGCACGTAAAGCCAGTTTATTTGTTCCTTTATCTTTACTATTTATACGGTGCTTTCTGCTTGCCTCGATTTTAGTTTTTATCGCTTCGAACTGAAGAGCTTCGTCCAATTCGCTGTCTTCTATCCATAGACAATACCTATTAATTCCGTTGATAAACTCTGTAGAACCAACCAGTCTTCGGATAAATTTTAGCACGTCTGGCGATTGCGCCAACATCGTGTTTTTTTCCTGTTCATCTAATATTAACCCTCCACCATCGTTTGGCATATTTCCAAAATTCATCCGAGGAAAATTGGAAATAGACTTCATTCTTTCGGCTATAATGGCATTGGGAGCGTCTAAAAGGTAGGCATTAATATTTTTCGTGTCTCGCTTTATATTGTCGACAAACAGAAATTTAGAACTGTTATCGATATTTCTTAAACCCACTATAATTACGGTGACCCCCGCGTTACCCTTCGCATTATTCGTCCATTTAAAGGAATGATGTGCAAAAAATATTTCGATTTTATCCCGTAATACTTTATCCCAAAGAAGAGCAACTTGCTGTCCCTGAGAAATGGAATTAGTAGAGACAAATGCCAACTTTCCATTTACGCCCTCTATATATTTCGAGCCTTTGTAAAACCAAATGGAAATATAATCTAGATCACGATATTTTGTGAAAGAACTAAATACAAAATCCATATCTGATTTTTGATCTGCATCCTGAATCCTCGCTCCCAAATACGGCGGATTACCAATAATATAGATCTCATCATTTGCTTTCTTCGGGCAAACTTCCTCCCAATTCATTCGAGCCGCATTCCCTTGCACAATGTTGCCCGCTTCTTTGAGTGGCAGTATCGGCTTCGATTGCCCATAATCCAATAATTCGGTCTCGAAAACTTGGTTTATCTGGTGTTCTGCCAGCCATAAGGATAATATCGCCATCTCATGTGCAAAGTCCTTGATCTCTATCCCGTAAAACTGCGTGAGCGATATGGACGTGAAATATATTTTGCGTTGCGATTTATCCAGATCGATCAACTGTTTGATGACCTGTATTTCCAGATTGCGTAGTTCTTTATAGGTAATGATCAGAAAATTTCCGCTACCGCATGCCGGATCAAAGAACTTAATTTTGGACATGCGTTGGAGCAACTTTTCCAAGCCGCGTGGATTTTCTTTATTTTTTTCAAACTCCTGTTCGAGTTCATCTAAAAATAAGGGCTTGATCAATTTGAGAATATTTTGCACGGACGTATAGTGCATCCCCAGATTGGTTCGTTCGGCCGGATCGGCTACCGCCTGTATCATGGAACCAAAGATGTCGGGGTTAATTTCCGACCAATCTAACGTTCCGGAATCCAATAAAATCTGCCGTGATTTTTGAGAGAATTCGGGGCATACGATAGCATCACGAAACAAGCCACCATTGACATAAGGGAAAGCATCAAGGTAACTAGGCAACTCCCCATTTCCTTGTTCTGTATTGAGTTTTTTGAATAGTAAGGATAAAAATGCATCCACATCGGATCCATCGGACTTTGTATTATTCGCTAAGGTTTCTGTAAATATACTTTTGACTGAAAAAATACCCGTGTCTTCTGCGAAATAGCAAAACAACAACCTCGATAGAAACAGATTCAGTTGGTGGCTACCTTGCGCTACCCAAAGTGGGTTATCGACAACGAGCATGTCGTAAAGTTCAGCGAGTTTATAAGCTGCTTCTCTATCTGCTTTATCGTCTGTGCTGACCCGATATATTTCAGCACCGGATAGCGGCAGGAAAAAATCAACTTGCTCCGGCAACTCATTTAAGGAGAACTCCTTATTGGTTTTTAACTTGGTATCGGTCGCCAACACGTTCTCAAAATCAGTGACAACGATAAATCGGGGCTTCTGTTTTAAGATTTTCTCATCTTTACCTAATTCATCGATCGTATGAATAAGCTGATCTGTTTCCTCTGCCTTAAAGAATATTTTGCCTTTGTAAAATAATTCTCCCTCTTTCTTGGAAAGATTATAGTCGCCTTTTCGTAAACGGGCAATGGTCGTTTTGGACAATCCAAAACAAGACAAAAAGTCGTATATGAAACTGCTATTATCAATACCTCGCGCAAGGTCAGTTAATTTTTCTTTGATTTCCGATTTCTGCATTCCGATTAAGCTAAAAAGGTGGATAAAGATACTAAAAGCAATATTCAATTAGATAGACAAAAGTAGAAAGTAATGTCAATATGACGGTGATTTCAATTTACGATGAAGGTGGAGTTTCACCGGTTCATTTCTCATCTCATACCAATCATCCAACACACCGGCATTTATAAAGGTGGTTTCACCTTTTGTAAAGCTACCGTAATCTTCATGGATATGTCCAAAAATATGGTATTTAGGCTTCACATGGTAAACACGCAATAATAATTCCTCGCACCCCGTTCGCTTTCCGTAAACCGTTTCGTCCAAAATACCGAAAGGTGGACCATGTGTTACTAAAATATCAATATCATCGGGTATTAGATCCCAATGTTTCTTTATTTCACCACCTCTATCACGATTAAAAGCCCAATCGTTGAACCAGGGTGTAATGGGTGATCCCCAAATCTTAATACCTTCAATTTCGACACTGGAATCATTGAGATAAACAATTCCGTCGGGAATCATTTTATCGATGACATCGGCATGGGCGTTTTCAAAGAAAAAATCATGGTTACCTGCAATGAATATCTTATGTCGGAATTTTAGATTAACAAACCAATCCAAAAAGTCCTGTATTTGTTCAGGGCGACCCGATCTACTGACATCACCTGCGTGGATAATAACATCCCCATTGGGCAACTTAAGCGATCTATGTTGTCCATGTGTATCTGAAATAGCTACTATTTTTAAAGGTTTATCTTTCAGCAAATTACCATACTTGATTTAATACAGCAAATTTACTCAAATAAAAATCGAGAAATCGTATTGGATATGTATTTAGATTCCTTTTTCAGGGAAAAAGTCTTTAAACGGAACATTCAATTCCTTAGATATCCGATTAAGGTGGTTTAAGTTCCATTTGGCAATATGTGTCGGATTTTCGACATTGCCGACAAATCCGACAGAAAGGTCAATCATATGCGCCAATTTAGCTTGGGAAATACCTTTGGAGATACGGATTTCCTTTACCTTATTGATTACAAATTGCTCTATATCAGTGCTGATTGACTCCTTTTGCATATAGATGCAATTAGCACAAAGAAAAGATAGAAAACACCTTCATATATGTGTGTGATTTTGTATATTTGATTTATGAAATGGGTATTTTGGTTTTTCGTTGTCAATATCATCAGCGTGATTGCGCTTATGAAAGGCTTTATTGGAGATGGGAATATGTTCGTTGGCGCTATTGTGGCTTTTTCCGCTTGGGGGTTATTTATTTGGGCGATTGCCTCTAACCAAGAGAGAAAAAGAAAATTAAGAAATAGGGAGAAAATGCTAGATGACTATCTAAGACAGCAATTGAGAAAATAAGTTTACTGGAATAATTTAATTAGAATTAATGATGCGAGGTACTATTTTGGGCATATTATGCCTTTTTGTTTTCATGAATGTATCATGTAAAAAAGACGATGAAAGTGACATTGATAATTCCCTCGAAAAGAAAGTAGTTGAAGTAAAGCTATCTTTCAGCTCAAATTTCCCTAGCTATTCATTAGGGTTAGGCTTGGAAGGAACGAGTGTCAACGGTGGGTTAGATGACAGCTTCAATTTTATTGGCGCAAATATTACGGATGAAAATAATATCGTATTACCAGAGGCAGTAATTAGAACCGCGAATTACGATGTTATACCAAACTCCCAACTTTCAATTAAAACATCCCATCCTGTAAGCACATTTTCCATCGCTATGACTGCTTCGAGCATTAAGGAGGATGTCAATGACCTGGAGCCGCTGTCTGTAACTGTGGACTTCTATATTGACGGAAAGAAAGTAAATTCCAAGTCTACAAAATTCGATTCGAATGAATTGAGCAGTCAAGTTTACGCAATCCATGTTGCTGAACCAGACAAGATTATTGATTCTACTGAATTTGAGTAAGATATGGGGATCATAAATCCCCACTATCTTTGAATGAATAGTATGCTATATCGGTCAGGATGATATGATCAACGATCTGGATATCAAGCAGCCGGCAAGCGTTTTCGATCTTATTGGTCAATTGTTTGTCGGCCTGACTTGGAATAAGGTTTCCTGACGGATGGTTATGTGCAACAGCTATACGTGTGGAATTAGATAGTAAAGCGTTGGACATTAATAACCTAATATCGACTAAAACCATATCCAAGCCTCCGTCAGCAATTTTTTGATAACCGACAACATCCAGTTTAGTATTGAAGTAAATGGCATAAAAGCTCTCACGTACGGATATCTCTTCAATGTTCCATATCTTTCTGAAAGCCTTATTCATGCGTTTGGAGCTATTAACAGCGGTGAAATCAGGTAACGATAAATTGTCATTTTTGTGATAAGATAAACGGAGTTCGTGGGCAATGAATTCATTTTTCATGGCATTAAAAATTAAAGTGAAAGAAAAAATTAATTAACGCCAATCCGGTCACGAGCCTAGAGCTTGACTAACGAAAGAAAAAATAAGCAAAATGGCGAAGCGAAGGAGGTTCCGTTCAACAGGAATGGATACCCATTTTTAGAAATTTTTTATTGGGTGCATTGGGAATCGATCTGAGGTTTGTCAAGCTGGCGACGTAACTTTGCGATTAATTAATGGTTCTCTCTCTTCCTTTAGTGCTCTACCTTTAAAAGTAGGCTTGACGGGACTAGCGCCAAGCCTATAATTACTATTCTTCTAAACCTTTAATTTCGTCCCGCTTATTATTGATTGAATGAATAAGCCTTTGTTCTTCCTCACGCTTAATAACAAGTTTTTCAAAACGCTCACTATCCCTGCGGAAAACAGAATCAACCTCATGCACAAATTCCGGTATTTCCAAAGCCATCAAGCGATAACGTATCTCGTAAGAACGTTTTTCGGCAAGTTGCTTGCCTTGTTCCCAAAACTGTCCTAACCCAAAGGAAATAATGGTAGCCATAAAGCTGAATATCAAAATGATCGGAAGTGATTTATAATCTAACGTATGCTTTTGCACCACATTCGTTTCTTTCGGGATACTATCTATTGATCGTAATAGCGAAGACTTACTCGAATTCAGCCGTTCGACAGCAGTATTGGCTATTGTGTCAATATTGGCTCCAATGTTTTGGTATTGTTCAATTGTCAAGAAGTATGGGGTTAGTGCAGCCAAAAATTCATCGACTTGCTTTTCCCGTTCCAAAACAAGTTCTTGCAACCTATTCAGTCCCTTAACCAGATTGTCATTCAATTTAACCGTGTCTTGGTTTGATTCATGTATCATCGGAGCAACCTTCACGAGGTCACGTACCAATGCGTCTACAGATGTTTCTATCTGCAGTAATTTTTCTTTTATCTGTTCCATTTCTGTAGAATTTAAATTTTACGTTTGCGTTTACGTTTCGGCGGATCATCTTCCGGCTCTGGAGTGATAACTCCGCCAAGGTCTAGCAATCCTAGAAGTGATTGAGATTGAAATTCCGACGGCTTGACTTCATATCCGGCCCCCATACCTTTTTCTTCCGTATTGTTGATAGGCAATGTTATAACATTAAAGGACTGTTCTATTTTTGAAAAAGAGAATTCCCTCCCAATTTCACTCCCTTTGAATCTAAAACCATCCTTTGAAAAGGATACTCCCTGAATTTCCTCAGAATTACCCTTAGATTTAAATTCGACATTTATCCCTTTTGAATTGAGGTAGTGGGTTAAATCTTGCCAGTCTTTACAGGCGTTTTTACCACAAGTTCCCTGTTGCAAGTAGTAGCGTATTTCTTTCTTTGTTTGGTAATACTTGTTTTTACTATCCGTATAAGGTGATTGTTCCCTTCTTTTGGTGAATCCATATTTGAGATTGATCTCCCTGACAGCTTTTAGCGAACGTATTTTAGAATAGTCTTCATTTAGTTTGCGATTGTTATAGCCATTCCTTGAAAAAATTATATGAGCGTGAGGGTGTCTCTTGTCACTGTGACGTACAACCAGCAGAGCTGTGTTCGATATTCCCATTTTGCCAAGATAATCTTGAGCAATAAGAGCCATCAAATTGTCCGACAACTTTCCATCGAGATTTTTGGAGAAGGAAAGCACAATATGTCCGAGAGGATTCTTGATTCTCTCGTTGCATTTCGCCAACAGTTCGAACTGCTTTGTTAGAAATTTTGGATCTCCGAGGCGTATCCCGTCGCTGTAGATGATTTTCGCTTCCTTTCTGTTCAGGCAGTAATCTAAAGAAGCCGCAAATCCTGCATTGGATTTAATGATCTTGGCTATCATCTTTCAAAAGTTTATTGATAAAAAAATCAAGGTGATCCAGTGAATTGATTAACCTGAACTCAATAGTATTATCTTTAATCTGCGAGTTTATTGTTTTTGCAATTTGGTTTAGATTGTTACCGATCATCGACAAATTGCGAAAAAATGACCGTTCTTCATCCGTAAATTTAGCTTCCACTTTCCTGTTAAAACAGGCGGTTCGTATATATCGGCTCACGCTCATATTTGCTGATTTAGACAAACTTTTTAGCCTTTGAAAATCCGACGGACTGAACCGGACTTCGACTTTTTTATTTAGATTTTCTTTTTTCATTGCTGTAATTTTTAGAGACCAACGGGATAACCTTCTCCCAAGACAAAATGTATTTGTCAGGGAAAAGGTACATCTTGCACTTTTCTATCTACCAGTAAATTTGATAGACGAAATCATTTCGTTCCAACTCTGTAGATGATCGTTCATGTCATTGACATTTTCATATAAGGCTGAAAGATCATCGACGTTTTGATGCCTGTTCATTAGTTCCTTTGTGGCAAGCTTTCCGGCATCGTCGTTGTCCAGATATAAATTGACCTGTCGATATTCCGAGGCATAGCCATCCAAATGATTCTTATTGGCCAAAGAATTCAGAACTAGTACATCTCCACCTATCAGATTTTGGAAATCTTTAAACATCTGCCAAAAGCTTAGCATCGAAAAACAACCTTCGAAAACCACCAATCGTTTACCAATACATCCATTTGAAAAAAAAGAAACACCGGAACCAAGATTTCCTTTGAAGTCCTTATTCCTTAGTGCAAAAGAGTTGGGATTTATAGTCGGCAATCCTATCGCAAAGAATTTCTTATTCCAGTTCGAATAATATACTTCTCTGCAATATTTCTTTGCTATTGGTATAGATATCCCTCTAGTTTGGAGGTATTGATTGAGAACTTCGTTGGTGCCGATATCTTTCGTGTAGTTTAATCTCATAGCGTTTTCTGAACGACTGGAAAATTCGTGTGTATTACCAGTTTCGTGATAAAATAAGTTTGTCACTTCACCCATCTTCTGTTGCAGTTGTTTCAGGCCTCCACCTTCCCCTAGTCCGAAATCAAACCATTGATCATTCTCGACCTTCATTGATGGAGTTCGATCCGGTCTGTACGGCGCATGGTAAATCAAATAGTTTCTATATCGTTTTGCAGGGAAAACCCCGTTTAAAGCCAAATAAGCTTCGATTATATTGTCGTTATTCATAAAATTTTATTTAGCTCGCACAATTCGTACACCTCGCACCATTCGAACTGTGCGAATGGTGCGAGGCAGTACGAGCGTACGAATATGTAAGAATTATTGTTCGGCTTTTTTTAGCCATTTTCGGATGGTTGATTCGCTACACTGTAGTTGCTTGCCAATTTGAACGTTAGAATAGCCCTTGCTTTTCAATTCCAACACCTGTTCGATGTTTTCTTCGTAACTAGAAGCCTCTTTCGATTTCAAAAGCTCTTTCTCATGGCGGAATCCAAGCTGATTGAATCCCAAGTAACCTTCGTTGGTCGACAATTCGCACAACAGCACATTTTCCTCGTCATAGATTAATTCGCCGCTTCTTACCTTGAGTTGCTTGATGTAGCGAAGACTTTTGTCAAATGCTGATCGACCTATCGTGAAAACAGAATCGGCGAAATTGGATTTCATTTTCGATCCTTGCAGGTCGTTGAGGCTGATAGGCTTCCATTCCTCTACCTTTTTGTTGTGTTCCAAGATCAGAAAGGTAATTCCCTCTTCAAACTTCATAGCCGACAAAGCATTCATAATCGGAATCGTTGACTTTGCAGTATCTGTAGAAGACGCAGTGACTTTCGTCATATTATCCAATACAACTACTTTAGCATCGACTTCCTTGATTCTGTCTTTTAACGACTGGATAAAGAACTGCTCATAATTGCCGTTTTCAGGTATCTCGTGCATGATTTCATATGTAGCACGATAGAATTTCTCAGGAAACTGGAAATGATTGCCGTCTGAATCTCGATATCGCTTTTCGAATTGCTTATCAGTCAATTCCAAATCAACATACAGTAGCACATAGCATAATGCGATATGCATAGCGATCTGAACGCTCAACGCTGTCTTTCCGATACCTGTATCCGCAAATAGGATTGTCAATTCACCCTCAACAACTAACGGTTCATAGAGAAACGTAGGGTCAGGAAGTAAAGAGGCATCTTTTAATGTCTGATTGGCAGTTTTGACAGCCAACAAGTTTAGTTCTTCTTTCATACGTTCTATATCGTTAGAAATGAAAAACTCGTCTTACTGCTTCAGATTTGATATCTTCCTCCGTAGCCACCGGATTCTTTAGTAGCCATTCGTTTATTTCTTGAATTTTGAAATAGACCAGCTTCCCATGAGGTTTATAATGTGGAACCTTTCTAGCCGAAGTAAGTTTATACATATAGGACGGTGAAATTCCAGTATAATTGCACACTTCGTCAAAAGTCAATGCTTCTTTCTTTCCGAGGAGAAGCTTTTCAATCTTTCTCAATTTGTCTTCAATTGTCTTCATGATTTTAACATTTTATGATTTAACCATTGATGTCGCGACCATCATGAAAGCAAAAGAAGAAAAAGAAAAAAAGCTCTACATTGAGAGCTTTTAGAGTTAAGTGAATTCTAAAGGAAATTTAACAGTTTATTAGTTCCTCACAGTATGCTTCAACAATTTCTTCCTTGCTATTAAGGAATGCATGTGCATTCTTGGAGGATGAGAAGTTCGAAGCTTTTATAACTTCTCCTTCCTCATTAACAAAAAACCGTTTGTTTTCTGCTATACTTCCCCATTTCTTAGGAACTAGGTTATGCTTATTCAAAATTGCAAAAAAATGCGCAAATTCACCATTATGCCTCACGGGTAATCTCTTTCCTTCTTTTTCATCCAGAAAGATGTCCTTTACGTCTTCTTGGGAAATATCCGTTCGAAACAAATTCAATTTTCTAATACAACGGTATAAGATAGGTATATGCGTTTCATCAAATACAGAAAATTTAACTATCTTTTTTATTTCACGTTCTGTGAAGTTTCTAAAACCATACATCGCTTCGAAATATTCAAAGCATTCATCGATCTTCCTTTTTTCCCATCCCCAATAATAAAACGAAATCGTCTTGACCTTTAGATAGAAATGGTATTCTTCCAACAATAAACGCTTGATACCAATATCATTAAGCTGTTTCTCTTTAAAAACTGCTTCCAGATACCCGATCGAAAACCTATTGATAGTATATATAGATATAATATAAGCTATAGGCGTCATTATTACCTTACCGATAAATTTGATCACCCCTAGACAATATGATTTGTTTTCTTCGAGAATTTCTGCCCCGAATTCTCTTATCATCCGTGTAATGTTTTTACAATAGAATTTATTAATGTAAATCAATGTATTCATAACGTTTCCTCCAATGTTAGAGTCGGTAATGACTCAATAGCATTTTTTTTCAAAATATCATTTGTATGCGTGTATCTTACCGTGTGTTTCAATCCGCTGTGTCCCATTAGTGCACCAACTGTTTTGATGTCTACCTTATTTTCTCCAGATAATAGTGCAAATCCAAAGGAATGACGTGCACAATGCCAAGTAATATGTTTCTTGATGCCTGCACGAGCAGTCCATTTTCTTAACGCTTTTAAACATCCGGTATGGCTCGGAAGTTCAAATACAAATTCGTCCCTATCATTAGGATTGGTCGGATAACCAATGAATCCAAGCAAACTATCGCTCAATGGAGTAATCACTACCGAGTTACTTGATTTGCCTTTGACCTTTTCCTGCTGTACTCGAATTATCCTATTTTCATAGTCAATATCACTATATTTCAGCGACTTGACATCACAAAATCGATATCCTGCATATAAACTTACGAAAAAAGCCCGTATTATATGTTGATTTTGATATGGGGTATTAGCCAATTTTCGATATTCATCAATGGATAAGATATCTTTTGATATAATGTTGTCCTGAGCAATACACCTAATACCATCACAGGGATTCTTCCTGATAATATCACGATCGACAGCAGACTTTATCACTTTCTTGAACCGTGCGAAATAGGTTCTTGCACCCTCTCCAACAGAATTTTCTTGCAGATAATCAACAAACTTCTGAACCATGAATCGGTCAATCTGGTCTGGCTTGAGTACCTGAGAGAGATTAGGATACCTTTCATTTACAAATGACTTAAACCTATTGAAAGAGCCGACAATTACCCTAACATCTTTTTTATCATAAGCATCAACATATTTTTGATAGTAATCCCAAAAATTAATCTTTAACTTGATTGGACTGGGTTTGCCAACATCTGCATACCGTAATTCTTTTTCTTTTTCAGCTCTGATCTCCATCGCCAAAGCTAGATTGTGTTTATTTAATTGTCTCTGTTCTGCCGTTCGTGGATTTGAATACAGATACAGGCTTAATGTCTCTTTCTTTCGGTTATGCTTTATCTTTAGCACACCGTCTGGATCAATGAACTTGTTATACCCTAAGTAGTATTCAAGGTATAAACTTAACCGCCCGTCATTTAATTGTTTTTGTAAAAGCTTAGGATTCTCCTTTGTTTTATTATTTATTTTCGCCATATCTCAGGGTGTAAAAAAGGTGTAAAAAATATACAAACATTGTCCAAACATCATGTTTTTATAACACCGCTAAAATAAATAACAAATTGATTAACAAAGAATTGACTTCCTTTGGGTAGAGGTTGTTTACTAGGTTTTGTTTCCGCCCTAGGTACTTGGAAAAAAGCTCATCGAAAGATGGGCTTTTTTATTTTATCGCCATTCTATTTTCTCGCGAGCCCATTTCTCCCGTTTTTCCGGATCAGTTTCAAAACCTGTGGACTACGCAAATAATTTGGTCAATCTGAACAGGAAGAAATTGATGTCACCTACACCTCTAAACTGACTTCTGAAAGCTTTTATCTTTGCATTGAAAGATTCTGCTGAAGCATTTGTACTCTTGTTGTCGAAGTAGTTCAATATTTTTTTGTGATGGATATTTATGGTTCTGGAGACGGTGTTGAATGACTTGAAGCCAGCCTGTTCCACTTTATCCGCCCATTTTGCCAACCTTGTAAAGGCGTAGATCTTATCTATGGTGGTGTTGAATATCCAAGAGAGTTCTTGGGATAGCCTGTACGCCTTTTCAATATCAGGATATCGCTCAAAGAGTACAGCAGCCCTTTCTCTTTGCTCGTAAGTCCATTTATGTTCACTTTTATAAAGCAGGTATCGGCTTCTTGCAAGTAACTGTTTGATGGTTTCACTGTTGGATAGGACTTCCGGAAAATAGGTTTCCTTATTCTTTCGTGCTTGGTCAATTGCCTGATTTTCATCGTCAATGGCCTGCCAGCGGTGCTTTATCCTTATTTCCTGAAGCGCTTCGGTAGCAAGTTGCTGAACATGGAAACGGTCTATTACCTGAACAGCATTGGGAAAGCATCTTTTGGCTATCAATCCCATATTACCGGCTAGATCAAGCGTTATCTCTTGAACTTTATTTCGTAATCTCTGTGGGATCTTTTGAAGGATCGGGATAATGTTCTCTGATTTTGTCCCGTTCAGTATGGCTACAATAGTCCCTTTTTTGCCCCGTGCTTCTTTATTGGTGACAACGGTATAGAGCTCGCCATGGGATAGGCAGGTCTCGTCAATAGAAAGATGGCCGCTGACATTCTGTGGGAAGATCAATCCATCTCGCGCATTTTCGCGATGCTCCCAATCCTGGAAACCGCTCAGTTTATTGCGGTAGTATCTCCTTAGTTTACTGGCTGATATCCCATAGAATGAACTGATGGTCTGAATGCTATGAGCCTGGTTGTCCGCTGATACCTTTTAAAAAAGCTGCGAAATCCTGTGTGATGCGCGTCCCTTTGGCTACTAGTTCCCAATTTCTGTAGACTACTTTATCGGTATCCTGATTGAGCCACCTGCGGCGCTTGACATGAAGATAGACCTGCATGCCACGGATAGGAAAATCTTGAAGGGTAACGGGTTCGAAAAACCCCTTGGAAATCAACTTCTGGCCTTGATATTCTTCAGGTGTATTATTGAGTTCCTCCAGAAAGATATCCAGTCTTTTTTCTTCTTTGGAATAGTGGGTCATCTCAAAATAATCGGAAACTCCTTCGGGAATAATTAAGGGCATTAACGCGTTGAAAGATTCGTGCATCTGTATAAATATCAAAACACAAATATCTAATTATTTTTTATCCCCTCCACAACTTTTGTACATGACCCGTTTTTCCAAAAAGATCCCAGCCTAAATTTCATTCTCCTGCGCGAAGATTCTGCCATTTACAACTACCATCCATTCCATATTACATCAAAGGAAAACTCTCTCAAACTAAACATAGAGATTACCTATTTTCGATACTCTTTCATAAATACCCTAATAATTTATAAATTAATTAATAAAGATATCATATTTGCAATCACATCATATTTACATCTTCTATAGATTAATTTCTTAACAATGAACTTTAATCGCATTGTTTTCATATTTATAATCATCTTATACAGCGTATTAGGTCTTAAGGTACTGCAAACTGAACTGTTAAACGGGATGTGGGGAACTGATGCGCTATCGGAATGGCTTGTTAACTACCAAGCTGGTATTGTTCGAAGAGGATTTGCTGGAGAAGTCCTTTTTCAGATAAATTCTTCATTTGATCTTCGACCAGAAATGCTTATCAAGTCGATATCCACGATTAGCATCCTTTGGTTAAGCGTAATATTTCTTAAGACATTAAAAAGAGTCGGTATTCGGTTATTCTATGCTGCTCTGCCCATTATCGGGGTAAGTATCTTCTACTTCCATCCTCATTTCTCAGGATTACGGAAAGATCCGCTCTTACTTTTGATCGCTTACTACTCGATTTATCATTTATATAATTATCAAAAAAACAAGAAGCTTTCTTCACTCCTATACTGGCAAGCATTACTTATTCTGGGAATATTCCTACATGAAGCCTTCTTGTTTTATGGAGCTCCAATACAACTGTTAATATATTTTTTTACGGATCCTATCAATGCTCAAAATGGTTGGATTAAGAAATCCGTATCACTAACACCCTTGTTGGGAAGCAACTTAATCAATTTCTTAAATAAAGGCGACAAGACAATTGCCGATAGCATATTCGACTCATGGCGCCCCTATTTGCAAAGTCAATATGGGGCGGATGTTTCCATTGAAAAAATGCTATCAATAAGGGCGCTAGGTTGGGACACATTAGAAACTGCCAAATTTCACTTAGATTTGAACTTCTTTAACACTGACAACTTTGGAATTCCGGGCATCTTCTTTTTCTTACTCATATTCGTCGTAATAATCTATGTATTTGCGAACTGCAATTTTAAATACCCTAAATTATCGCAGCAAGAAAACTTTGAAATCTTTATAACTATCTGGTTAAGTGTTTTCATGCTGATGTTGCCACTCTTTACGGTCTTGTCATGCGATTATTTAAGGCTATTTGCATACCTGAACTTAACTACCATATTTATATACGATAAATTCTCAGGAATAATTGCAAAAAACACCGGAGTGTTAAACGCGCTTAGACCATTTTCTAATCGTATTTCAGCCACAGTGTATAATCCACGGAATAAATGGATCTTCAATAAAGGAATATACATATTTACCATCTTCTTTTTTCTCACTTACTCACCCGCAGGGATAAAATTAGACGAAGCCTTTAAGGTCTCGATCGCTGGCAGATTCTATCAAAAAGCAATAAGAGCATGGGAAATTTATTCGCACTAATAAGGCCTAAACATTGGACCAAGAACCTATTTGTGTTCTTGCCGCTTTTCTTCGCCGGCGAGCTTGGAAACAAGGATTTACTAGCGAATTGCCTCTTAGCGTTCGTCGCTTTTAGCTTCGTAGCAAGCGCTATTTACTGTATTAACGATATCTTGGATATCGAAGAAGATAGAAAACATCCGAAAAAACGATATCGACCAATCGCCTCAGGCGCGGTCTCCATCCGAACAGCAATCATTATCTGCGTGGTTTTAGTTGTTTTGGCATTTTCAATAATCTATTTGTTGTCGCAGACCAACATGTGGCAACAAATATTCATACTTGTATGTTACTTCGTATTAAATATTTTATACTGTTTCCTTCTAAAAATGATCGCTATTATCGACGTGATGATAATTGCAAAAGGATTCGTCTTAAGAATATTAATGGGCGGATCGGCAACAAATATTGAATTGACACATTGGATTATCATCATGACCTTTTTGCTTACTCTTCATTGGCTTTGCAAAGCGTCGCGACGATTTGGTAATACAAAAAAATAACGGCACAGTCCTCCGAAAGAATACTAATCGATATAACCTAGAGTTTATCAACCAAGTATTGTGCTTACTTGGAGGAATAACCATTGTTTGCTATATCATGTACACCGTATCCCCTGAAGTAATTGAACGCTTTAACTCACCGCATATCTATTTGACCACTATCTTTGTTTTAGGCGGAATCGTTCGATATTTACAATTAGCACTTGTTTATGAAAGAACCGGAAGCCCTACAGAAATACTCCTCAAAGATCGCTTTATCCAATCAGGCCTCCTACTCTGGATCCTATCCTTCTACCTAATCATCTATTTAAATGAATAAAAAGCATCTCGAGTTATTTGACTTTGACGGAACATTAACCCGCAAGGATACCTTCGTCGATCTGATCAAGTTCCAGTTTGGAATCGCAAAGTTATTGCTAGGCTTTGGAATGTATTTACCCCATCTGTTCTTGATGAAAGTGAAGCTTTATTCCAATGCCAAAACTAAACAGAAGATCTTCAAACACTTTTTCAAGGGAACGGATATCGATAGTTTCAACAAACTTTGCCAATCCTACTGCGATAGCCGATTTCTTGAAATCATGCGCCCTTCAGCATTGACCTACTTAGAACAGTCCAAAGCCGAAAAAGCCATTGTATCAGCAAGCATTCAAAATTGGGTAAAATGTTTCGCAGAGCGACTAAATATTGAAATAATACTAGCTACTGAGATTGAAATCGACGAATACGGAAAACTTACAGGAAATTTTTCATCCAACAACTGTCATGGCGACGAAAAGGTCGTGAGGATAAAAAGTTTAATTGACGACAGATCTTCCTTCCAAATCACAGCATTTGGAGACAGCAACGGAGATAAGGCGATGATAAAATATGCTGATAAAGGACATTATAACTATTTCAAATGAAAACATACCTACTCAGCCTGATTCTAAGTATCGGTCTCGGCGCGGTCGCTCAGCTCCTACTCAAGAAAGCCGCATTATTGGGCACTGCTACGCAAGCAATAGAAAAGTTTAAACAGTTAACTGCCACTCCTTTTTTGTGGGGCGGCTTGCTCTGTTATGGCTTAAGCTTGGTATTTTGGCTAGATGTACTCTCCAAATTAGAACTAAGTCGAGCATATCCCCTCGTGAGCTTAGGTTACATCGCATCGCTGATCCTCGGATATTTTTTTCTTCATGAGCCAATCACCCTATCAAAAGTAATTGGCATTACCTTGATCATTTCTGGGGTATATTTTATCGCACGTTAAATAAAAAAGCTATACATCCTCTCCCAATATCGCCAGTCAAACGAGTGCATCCTCTCCCTCAATTCTTGTAATCTTCCTTCAGGTTAGCTATCTTACGGCAAAACCTAAAAGCTATTTATGATCAAGAAAGGATTTGGAATCAAGAATATTGCCGAAATGCTGGGCATCTCTGTTTCTACGGTATCTAGAGCATTGCGCGATGCGCATGACATCAACCCGGAAACCAAAGAAAAAGTACTCAAGCTGGCCAAAGAACTCAATTTCAAACCCAATAAAAATGCCGCTGCACTAGCCTCCGGAAGCACCAAAAACATTGGCGTTATCATCCCGTTTATTACAAACTATTATTTCAGCACGGTCATATCCGGAATACAAGAAGCAGCCTATCAACTCGGATACAATATCATTCTATTTGTGACCAATGATGAAGAAGAGCGCGAAAAACAACTCATCGAAAACCTGGACCTCGCAAGCCTTGATGGTCTTTTGATATCTTTATCCTCAAATTCCAGCAGCATAGAGCACTTCGAATCACTAATAAATGAAGGCCTTCCCTTAGTATTCTTTGACCGCGTTCCGAATGAAATCAATGCATCCAAAGTGATGCAAAGCGACTTTGAAGGAGCGTTCCTGGCGACAAGCCATCTAATTCGAAAAGGATACAAGCGCATAGCACACCTAGCAGGGCCGGAAAGCCTCAAATTCACACAAGAAAGATTAAGGGGATATTTAAGTGCTTTGAAACAAGCTCAAATTCCCGTTTATGAACAGTATATCATACATTCCGGATTCTCTCCTCAGCATGGCTATGCCGACACTCAGCAATTGCTGGCATTAGAAGAACTTCCTGATGCGATATTCGCTGTAAACGACCGTAAGGCTATTGGAGCAATTCAAGCGCTGAAAGACGCTAAAAAACGTGTCGGAGAGGAAGTCGGCGTTATCGGATTTACAAACGACCCCATGTGCACCGTGATAGAGCCTAATTTGACAACCGTAGAGGAACCGGCCTTTCAAATTGGCGAGCAAAGTTGTGAACTATTGATCAAGCATATCAAAAATAAACAGTTCGAGCCGCGTTCAGTACTTATCCCATGCCGACTCATTGCAAGAGATTCTACTTAACATTCAAAAAAAATAGCCACTTCGTTCTCGAAGTGGCTACCAACTATATGTTAATTAATCAATAAACCCACGTCTATTACTTCTCATAAACGAAGCGACCTTCTATCATGGTTTTTTGAACCTGGATATTTTCATCAAACAATATCAAATCAGCTTGTAAGCCCTTGCTGATCGCTCCAATCTGATGCTGTAAACCTAATATTCTCGCAGGATTAACGGTAAGCATATGCACAGCATCTTTAAGTTCCAAACCAGCTATCTTTGTCATCGTGCGAATCAATCGATCAGCCGTCGCTACGCTTCCCGCAAAGGATTTACGATCCGGAAGTTTAGCAACCCCATCTTCCACCACCACAGCAAGACCATTTTCTTTACTACCCAAGATACTTTCTGTCGCATCAGTTCCTGCTGCACGCATCGCATCGGTAATCAAAATAATTTGATTCTTCGCCTTAACCTTCGTGATCAGTTTCAAAAATGGCTCCGGCAGGTGTGTCCCATCCGCAATAATTTCCACATCGATATCATCAATCAGTAAGCAGGATTCTATCGCACCTGCATATCGGTATGCATTCCGTCGCGTCATACCCGACATGCCGGAGTAAAGATGCGTCGCTAATTTATAACCAGCCTCCACTCCTTTTACCACCTCGTCGTAAACCGCATCCGTATGTGCTAAAGCCAATAAAATCCCCTCTTCGCAGACCCGCTGCCCAAAGGTCAACGCTCCTGGCAATTCCGGTGCTGCGCTCCATCGAGCTATCAAATGCTTGTATTTAGACAAGATGGGCTCATATTCCTCAGGATTAGGATTCCGAATATATCGAGGATCCTGAGCACCGCGCTGTTCCATCGCAAAGTATGGCCCTTCCAGGTGCAGACCATAGAACCTCGCTCCTTTTTCATTCTTCTCCAACGATTTTGCGTAAACCTCAAACGTTTCCAAGAGTAAATCTTGTTCGCTGGTTAAGGTGGTAGGCAACATAGCCGTCGTACCAAAACGCGCATGCGTTTCCGCAATGTTAAGATAGGCATCAATGTCGTTATCCATAAAGTCCGAACCGCCACCACCGTGAATATGAATATCGATAAAGCCCGGCGACAAGTAATGCCCTTGCGCATCGACAATTTCGTGATTACTACTCGCTTTGGGCCAATCTGTTGATTCCTCAACAGCCACGATCCGGCCATTTTCAATACTCACATAACCCTTCTCAATAACTCGAAAAGGGGTAATAATTTTCACATTAATTATACTGATCATCGTTAGGTTGATTATTTCCAAGATTTAAAACGGTGCCCGATGAAGGCATAGAACACAATATACAAAAAACATGGAACTAATACCCAATAAGCCGTTTTTACATCGTGAGAATCTGCAACCAACCCGTAGATCATCGGCAATATCGCGTTCCCACATAGCCCCATAATTAAGAGAGCGGAACCCTGTTTTGCGTATTTGCCAAGTCCATCTAATGCCAATGGCCAAATACCGGCCCATATCAAAGCATTAGGAACTCCGATCATCGCCAAAAACCAAATGGACACATCCAAATGATGGCCGAGCCAATTCACTTGATAGCTCACTAGGCAAACTAATAAGGATAAGATTAGCCCAACGATTGAACATATTTGCAGCATGCGTTTTTGTGATATCAGTGCAGGTATCAAGGTGATACCCAAAAGATAGCCAATAATCGTTGCCGTCAATACATAAGACGGTAATGCCTTAGCTTCTAACAAGGAAAGCCCCATTGCACCCGCATAATTAATAATGGTGTCAATGGCGATAACTTGTGTCCCGACATGCAGAAAGATAGCGACAGCTCCTAATACCAAGTTAGGAAACTGAAAAACACCAGACTTCGATTCGGCATCTTTGTCTTCCTCCCGGTTTTCAATTTCAGGCAACGGTGAATATTTCACGAAAAGCCCTATCAGAAATAATACCGCAGCAACGACTATATAAGGCACTACGACACGCAAAATAAGCTCGTCGAGCGTTTGTGCTCTCGTCACTTCATCCATTAAAGGAATCTGCTTGAACAACTCATTATCCGTCGGGCGCAGAATAGCCCAAGAGAACGCAAGGGGGGCCAGAATCCCGGCCCCTTTGTTGCATATCCCCATTATACTAATACGCTGTGCTGCACGCTCCTTCTCACCGATCATGGTGATATATAAATTCGCTACAGTCTGCAATACCGCAAGGCCAGAGCCTAGCGTGAACAAGCCGAGCAAAAATATCGCATATGTTCTGCCGTAAGCCGCCGGCACGAACAATAAAGCGCCCACAGCCATGATCCAGAAACCAATCGTAATCCCCCTTTTATAACCAACGCGCTTGAGTAGATAAGACGACGGCATAGACATAACCAAATAGGAAATATAGAAAGCAAAGGCAACTAAATAAGATTGAAAATTCGTCAGCTCACAGGCAATCTTAAAATATGGGATTAAAATGGCATTGACCCAGGATACAAACCCGAAGACAAAGAACATCGTCCCAATGATGCCTATGGAAATTAAGGTAGTGCGTCTATCTAAAACTTGTGCGTTCATAAGTTAGGTTAAAGGTTTAAAGATTATAGCAAAGAAGCTGATCCTTTGTCTAAATAGCAATAGCAAGCAGGATGATTTTGCAAAATACTCGCCGGATGTAGATTGGAAACTTCTTTCGTCAGACAGTTCTTCACCGCAAGCGCCTTCCGCTCATCGGGTACAGCACAGATTATTTTTTTCGACTTCATGATCTGCTTGATAGACATCGAAATTGCCTGCAATGGCACTTCATCGATGCTATTAAACCATCCCTCGCCCATTTGCTGCTGTCTGCAAATAGCATCCAAGTCGACAACGAGGTAAGGATCTTCTACGTCAAAATCTGCCGGCGGGTCATTGAATGCTAAGTGACCATTCTCACCGATTCCAACGAAGGCCACATCGATTGGGTAATTTCTAATAATATCTCCTAAGCGGTTGCACTCTTCCTGCGCATCCCCTTCTCCATTAATAAGCACCACTTCTTTCAAAGTTCCGACCTTATCAACAAACCGCTCGTTCAAATATTTCCTAAAGCTTGCTTTGTGCGTAATCGGCATACCGATATATTCATCCAAATGAAACATACGGACTTTAGACCAATCTATTTCCTTATCTTCTATCAAAGTCTCCAATGTCTCAAACTGACTTTGCCCCGTAGCCAAAATGATATTTGCTTCGCCTTTCTCACGGATAACTTCTTTAATCAGTTCCGCTCCCTTTGCTCCAGCATGAGCCCCTAAAGATTCCCGATCCGGGAAAATTTCTACATTCATATTCTCTAAGCTTTAAGTTATTTATTCGATTTTAATACTTTGGTATTGCCCCCTGTTTCCAAATGGATATTGTGGACTTTATTGGCTTTCCAACGGCCCATCGTAAAGTCAGGAATAGCAATGGGTTTTGAACCGTTCGCTACCGACCATTCGCTCAGCGGTGCAATAGACGACCAAGAAGCCGCATCATAAACATCCATATCAACAGGTAAGCCATTACGCAAACAGTCGATCAGGCGCCAATCCATGATAAAGTCCATGCCTCCATGCCCCCCTACTTCTTTCGCCATCTCACCAATCTGACTGATGATCTTCGGCGTGTTCTCCGCCTCAATTTTCTTGAACTCATCATCATCCATGAATTTTTCATGCCCAATAGCCAATTTCGCAGGCAATGGATATTTCTGAGCAAAAGCCTTTGTTCCTGAAATTAAATGTATGCGCGAATAAGGTCTTGGTGTACTTACGTCATGCTGAAGCATAATGGTACTGCCGTCATTATTCTTAATCGTTGATGTATTCATGTTACCACGAAAAGGATATTTAAGATACTTCTCAAATTCCTTATTGGTCTTTGCCAACTCTTCCGTCTTTGGTCGAAGGGAGAAATCATTCGAAGCCATCGAAGTCATGAATTCCATCTTATTGCCACGGTTGATTTTAAGAACTTGAGCAATCGGGCCCAAACCATGTGTTGGATATAGGTTTCCGTTGCGCTTTGCATTCTCCATCAAGCGCCATTTCTCAAATCGCGCCTCATCTTTGAACAGACTTTCCAAGATATCGTGGATATAAGCGCCTTCACAGTGAACAATATCACCGAAAAAGCCTTGTCTTGCCAAATTCAGCGTCAGCATCTCAAAGAAATCATAACAGCAATTCTCCAGAATAACACAATGTTTTTTAGTGCGTTCTGAAGTCATGACCAACTGCCAACATTCCTCAATCGTCACTGCCGCTGGAATCTCAACCGCAACATGCTTCCCTTGTTCCATCGCATAGATAGCCATCTCCGCATGCAGAGCCCAGTTGGTAGCGATATAAACAAAATCGATATCGTCGCGGCGACACATCTCCTTCCACGACTCCGCCTTACCGCTATATATCTTTGCTTCATGACCGGAAGTCACAATACGCTTTTTCGCCGCTTGTGCTTTCTCATCACGGATATCACAAATCCCCTTGATGGATACGCCTTCAATCATACTCAAACGGTAAACCGCTGCCGAACCACGATTTCCAACGCCCACAAAACCGGTACGTACCGTGGATAAGGCTGGTGCAGCATAACCCGACATATTAAATATTGGCTTATAGCTTTGCTGAGACTCTCGAAGAATTTGATGATAGTTACTTTGCTCGTCCAACGGACTTGCAGAGACTTTGTTGGAAAGAATACCTAGACCGGCAAGTCCAGATAACTTAAGAAATGATCTTCTATCTGTTGACATAATATTAAGTTTTGGTTAGTAGGATATTTAATTAAAGAAACGGGAATTGTAGACGATATCCAAGCCTCTTCTATCCTAATCTACGGCACCGTTATCGGTAATTGTTTTTTATAAAATGTTTTAGTAGCTGCACAAAAAGGGTTCAACACTGTTTACCGCATCTTCCTGCAGGCGTCGTAACTAGATTTGCTTTAAACCCTTTCAAAGCCCTTTCAAACCCAATACAAACCCCAATCATAACCATTGCGAATTGGGATTGATTGGGCTTTGAAAGGGTTTATCAAGGCTCGATACTGCTCTATGCTCCGATGCATTGTATAGGTTGATATGTTGATTGAATGATGAACTAAATACTATACTCCGGCTTCCACACTTGTTCCTGATGCGTTTCCATCGCAATATTCGCCATGTGGCTCGCAATCGCAACATCTCTGCCTGTATACACATCCGCAGCAGGCTTCTTCCCTGTCCGAATACATTCCAAAAAGTCGACCAAAGCGTAGTAAGTAGGGTCCTTTTTCAATGGATCTAAATCTGAAAAGTCTACTATTTCGCCGTCGCCGTAATGAACAGCCTTCGTAGCACCCGTCACGCCATCGACAGTCCCTATTTCTCTTTTTACATTCTCCGAAAATAAACGGGCTTGATCTTGCGTCACTATAATTGATCCTTTATCGCCAAGTATACGAATACCATAACCCTTATAGGCATTCGACAAGATGGAAGAAACGCTAGACTTTACGCCATTAGGATATTCATAAACCACTCGGACGTTGTCATAGTTCTCTCGACCATCTTTCCAATAATCCACTCCCCCAATACCGGTTACTCGCAAAGGCGCAGCACCAACCATCCAGTTCACCACATCGATAGGGTGACCGCATAGCTCAGTCATCAGTCCGCCACTGGAGGCCTTGTACATCCGCCAATTCACGAAGCGCTCATCCATGCCCGCGGGAACCGGAAAACGCCAGTTTGAATTGCGATGATACTGACATTCATAATGCAGCACCTTTCCTAGCCATCCTTTATCGATAATCTCTTTGATGCGTTTATATAATCCGTAGTATCGGTATTGATGTCCCACCTGAAAGACCATCCCCGACCGTTCCACTTGCTTCACTAAATCAATCGCTTGCGGAATATCATAGGAGATCGCCTTTTCCAGGTAGACGTGTTTTTTATTTTGCAAGGCATCCACTGCCATCGGATAATGCAGATACAAAGGCGTCGCAATAATTACGGCATCAACCTTTTTATCTTTTACTAACTCTTTATAGTCCTTATAGACTTTTGCAGAGGGGGCTATCATTTTCTTTGCCGCAAGGATATTGTCTTCGCGGAGATCGCAGATTGCAGCGACCTCCACGTCTTTGATATCTTTAAGTAGGCTTAATAAGCCTCTGCCACGACTTCCTACACCGATTACCCCTATCCGTAATCTCTTCGCTGCATTTGATAATCCAAAGAGACTTAGGTTACCCGGTAATACGGCGATCCCCGAGAGTGCAATACTGCTATTTTCAATAAACTTCCTTCTGGAAATATGGTTATCTTTCATAGTTTAAATTCTTTTAATCCGAATATTTCGAAAGCTAGAAGCATCCTGGTGATCCGTCAGCATAATATGTCCTGAAACTGCTTCGCCATACCGCGAGCTATACATTTCAAACTTTGTTCCTGCGACCAAGGCACGAAACTCATCCGTACCGCGTTCATAACTTAAGATCTTCTTACCATTCAGCCAATGCTCAACCGAATTACCCTTGACAACAATTCTCGCTTTGTTCCACTGTCCGTGTGGCCTAAGCACTTTGTTCTTATCGGGCGCATAGAGCAAATAGGCCGATCCGGTTTCCGTCTTTGGACTGATGCCACCTTTGACTGATTCATGGTTAAAATCATCGATCATCTGATATTCCGGGCCGTTTAGTTCAACCTTTCCAGCCTTCGTTTGCAAAGGGCTCACCAGATACTTCACACCAGAGTTAGTGTTTTTATCCAATTTGAACTCCATTTCTAGAATGAAATCGCTGTAAACCTTTTTGCTGATGATGTCGCCTCCTTTTTGACCAGGAACGAGTTTCAAAACCCCATCCTCGACTTTCCAACCTTGCGTTGGAAAGCCTCCGCCCTTGACACTAGTCCAATGTTTGGAAGCATCTTTTCCATCAAATAGGGTTTCCCACTGGCCCTTAGATTGCCACATTTCAACGGAGCTCGATACTTTCGGAATTTCAATATTTGGCGAAGCCGTTAAATGTAGCCCTAATAGGATTGCACTGATTATTTTCATAGTTGCTCGATTAAGGGATTGTTTCAATTGGTGGCACATTTCTTTCAGCTCCATCATAGCCCTTGTTCTGATTGATCACACCTTTTGTATTGGCAGTAATCACTGTAGAAGGAATTGGCCAAAGCACATGGAATGGAGCAATATTAGCCACGTTTCCTAACATCGAGATTTTCTGATCGTAGGTAGGATTCTTCCGCTTCACGCGATCGAAGTAATAATTCTTCTCCGAGAAATTCGCTAAGGAATAGCCCTGTAGGTTCTTCGCCGCTAAGATGAACGAAATCCTGACCATTTCTGAATGCCGTGGCTCCTCGGTAAACAACTCTCTTGCACGCTCATCCATAATAAAATCTACCGTTACTTCCGCAGCCGTCATTGGTAAGGCCTTCGCACGGGTTCTAACTTTATTGATATCCTCAGCGGCCAAATCCAATTGTCCCTTCCAGAAATAGGCTTCAGCACGCAACAGATAAGTTTCTGCTAATCTAAATACATAGAAGTCGCCGTTTCCTCCTTGTGGGATTGCGGTTTTATTCTGCTCCGGAGCGTATAATTTATAATGCGGAACCGCATAAATACTACGGAACGTATCCAGTGGATCTGCGAAGTATGCTGGGTTTACTGGTTTTCCAAAATCTTTTGAATTCGGGTTGTTATATTTATACTCATGGTTGTCCACCCAGTTTGCATCAGCTCTTCTTAAATCGGTCGTTGTTTTCCATGTCGCGCCTTTATACGACCAAGTATCGTATTGGTAAAATCCGGTCAAGCGCACATTCGCATTCCCTCTTCCCAATGAGTCGTACATTGGACCTG
This sequence comes from Sphingobacterium hotanense, assembly GCF_008274825.1. Lineage (NCBI taxonomy): Bacteria > Pseudomonadati > Bacteroidota > Sphingobacteriia > Sphingobacteriales > Sphingobacteriaceae > Sphingobacterium > Sphingobacterium hotanense. Next base: position 2,074,586 of record NZ_CP030848.1, on the reverse strand, counting down.
AAGCAACCATGCCTGCTTTCCCCTCACTATCGCGCACAGGCGCCTGAAACCATGAACATCCGTAGTAGCGCATAGTAAACAAGCCGGCAGAACGAGCATCAGCAGGCGCTTCAAAGCGGTCTATTGTTGCCAAAATAGTTTCCTTATTGTTTGCCAGCGACACGTTCTCAGGCCTATGCAAATCCCACATAACGTTTCTGTACGTGTTCGCCGCGTCTTTACCAAAGCGCTCCGTCATTAAAGCATAGGGCCCATTGATGACAGCACTTGCTGTAGCGATAGCCTTATCAAATTCCAAGTTCGCGAGATATACTTTGGTCAATAAGTGATTAGCAGCTCCCTTGGTCAGTTCGCCTGCCGCTGCCGAAACTGGAAGCCATTGTGCAGCAAATTCTAAATCTGCTTGAATTTTCTTCAAAATTGCTGTGCGACTATGCGATTGAAAATCTAATTTGGCTCCTTCGATTTCCTCACCAATAAATGGGACATCGCCATAACTATGAACCAGACGATAGTACCAATAAGAACGATAGAAAAGTCCCTGTGCAAGCATCGCGTTCTTTTCATTATCGTCTTTAAATTGAACCGTCTCGCATTTTGAAATCAAAACATTACAATTCTTCACATTTTCAAACATTAAGACAAACATTTTCAGGAAGTTGTAATACACATCATTGTTCGGAGTCAATTTGTAAAAATCAAGTTGTGACCAAGGGGATCCCAAATCAGAAGCAGCGAACTCCATAATTAGATTATGTAATCCTTTGTTCATATTGTGCGTCTCTTGCTTCAAATCCCTCTTCAACGTGACAGCGAGAGAAGCTAAGCCTTGTGGATCCTGATAAACATTTTCGGGCGTGTAAAACGAAAGCGGCTCTGGATCTAGCCAGGATTTGCTACAAGAGAGCGTTATGATCGTCAGAAAGAATCCCGCTATGATTATATTTAGTTTTTTCATGATATTTCAGTTTAAATTATAGTGAGAAATTTACGCCGGCAGAAAATGTACGTGGCATAGGCATCGCATTCAACGCATTGGTATATGTGGTCGTCGGATCTGCCCCTGGATAGGCTGTTTCTGGATCCCAGCCCGGCCATTTGTCTATCGTAAAGACGTTTCGCGCCGCTAGGAAAATTCGTAAGTTCTTAACTTTAAGACGTTCCAACGTGTTTGAAGGAACGGTATAAGAGAAAGATAAATCTTGCAAGCGCAAGAAAGCTGCAGACTTATATGTACGTATACCGCCACCAAAAACCGTTGTTAGAGCATTCAGTCTTGGATAATCATTATTTCTGTTTTCTGCTGTCCAATATGGGAGATCATAGGTACTGCGTTTGTCATACGTATCGGTACCTCCTGCGCGCTGCGCTTCCTGCAGATTGCCCAGATGACCTAGTTCCGCTCTTAAAAAGAAAGTAACGTTAAAGTTTTTCAAGAAATCGATCGAGTTTCTTAAACCTAGTCGATGACGAGGACGTTCATATCCAATAAACTGCTTGTCAATTAACGCATCATATTTGAAGTTTCCATCGAGATCTTGCACTTTAAAATCTCCTGGTTTCAAGCCATATTTCGCTGCTTCTTCGGCTTCTTCGGCTTGCCATATTCCATTTATCTTATAGGTCCAGATTGCGTCGATTGATTGACCAGGAAACCATTCGTTGGTATAGTCTGGCAATTCTTGATAACCCGTTACTCCACTAATGGTCGTTTCGCCGAAGTCGCCAAACAGTTCTTCAATTTTGTTTCTATTTCCTGAATAAACGAAACTGCTATTCCATCTTAAATTTTCTCTATCGATGTTAACCGTATTGATTGAAAGTTCCCAACCCTTATTGCTCAGTTTACCGAGATTGGATACAATACTGGTATAACCAGTAATCTCAGGCAGTTTTCTGTTCATCAACAAATCGACTGTCGTCATGTCGTAAACATCAGCCGTAATACTCAATCTATTCTTGAACATGGCTAGGTCAATTCCCAAATTGTAAGATTCAGTTTGCTCCCATTTTAAGTCATAGTTCGAAAGCGTATTATTGAAAACCCCAATTTGTGTCGTCACTCCATTATAATAACGGTTTGAATTGACCGTTGCTAAAGCTGCATATTCTCCGATAGAGCGGTTACCGTTTCTACCCCACGAAGCACGTATTTTTAAATCATTGATTTGATCGACATTGAAGAAAGGTTCTTGAGATAGTCTCCATGCGAAGGCAAAAGCTGGAAATACCGCTCTTGGATTCTTTTTCCCAAATGCCGAATAACCGTCGCGACGGACAGATGCTGTGAATAAGTATTTATCGTTTAGCGTATAATTCAAACGTGCCATTGCTGCATCGCCAGTGGCTCTTTTATCTTCTGATGCTACTTTATGATCCGATCCAAATTGAATCCCGTGATAGCCTAACCACTGGTTTGGACTAAAGCTCTGATTCGTTAAGATCGAATGCCAACTATCGATCTTCTCCGCACTGTATAACAACGTCACGTCAAGCTGATGCATTCCAAACTTTTTGTTCCAATGCACCAAATGATCTAGCATCCATTCAAAGCTCGATTCCTCTTCGCGCTTTGCATACCCATCTTTATAGGTAGATCCTCCTGTAACAGTAGTTGAAGGATAGAAATCATAGAGTTTTGCAAACTCATATCGTGGCTGGAAGGAAACTTTATAATTGATATCAAACGGTAGTTTAATATTCATATAGACAGATGAAAATAAGCTGTTGATCTTATTTTTCTGGTCCTGACCACCGAGGTTATTGATCAATGGCGTAGCCACAGCAAAACTGTTAGGATACCAAACCAAATTTCCATCTTCATCATACATACTTCCGTAAGGACTCATGTTGAACATGGCATTGATACTCGGGATAATCTGGGTTTGATTTTTATCTGCAAACTGCGCGTTGATACCTGCAGATAACCAGTTTGTGATGGTAAAATCGGTATTGATACGGCTTCGAATCGTATTAAAATCATCACCTAGCATGATCCCTTCATTATCTTGATAACCGAGTGACCAATAGTATTTTACCTTCTCCGCACCCCCTGATATATTTAAGTTATAATTCTGTTTAAGACCTTGTCTGAAAACCTCATCCAGCCAATAAATCTCTTTTCCAGCCATATAATTATCCACTTCGATATCATAGAAATTCAATCGGCTTAACCATTCGCGGGTATTATCTGCTTGCGGATTATTACTAGCCGTTCTCCATTGCTCGAGCGTTACACCGTCAGGCAGGTTGTTTGGATTATTATAGTAGAAATTAGGCTTAGTTGGATTGTAGCCGCGCATAACGTCGGTTCTGAATTGAATGTATCCTGGTCCGTCATACGGCTTGAATGCGTGCATTAAATTCGCCACACCAAAATTAGCCTCCATCGTAATTCGCGGAGTTCCTGTAACGCCTTTTTTAGTCGTTACTTGAATAACACCAGCTGCAGCTCGCGCACCATAAACCGCCGTTGAACTCGCATCTTTCAAGATATCCATCGTTTCAATGTCTGAAGGATTGATATCCGCAATACTACCATTGAAGATAACACCATCCAATACGATCATTGGGCTAGTGGATGCATTCAATGATTTCGGCCCGCGCACTTCCATATCGCTTTCGCCGGAAGCGCGAGTACTCTGGTTGGAAATAAAACCCGCAACTGTACCATTTAGCATCTCTGTCAACTGTGTTGTCGGTTGATTTTTAAATTGGTTTGCATCCACGCGAGTTATTGAACCCGTCAGATCGCTCTTCTTCGCCGTACCGTATCCAATGACCACAACTTCATCTAGGTCAGCAGTAGTACTTTGAAGCTTAATTTGTAAATTGCTTTCAGCTCGTGTGACGGTATATTCATAAGTACTGAAGTTCAACATATTGAAGTATAGTTTATCCCCTTGTTTCACTTCGATTGTGAAATTACCTTGATCATCAGTTGCTGTCTTTTTTGTAGAGCCTGCCACAGATATGGTTACACCTGCCAGTGGTTCGTTGCTTTCCGAGGATACAACTTGCCCACGAACCTCGAAGGTTTGCGCCTGTTGAAGTTTAAACTCATGGTACGTTTTGATCGGAATCTTTGCGTGCAGAAGCGTTGGGCTGAGTGCCGCGGATACTGCCAAGAAAAACAAGTAGTCTTTTCTCATAATTCAGTTTTTTGTAAAGGTTATAGGATCGAATATAGCTATTGTGTCCGTACACAATGATAAAAAGAAACTTCTTTCAATAATTGAATTATCACAGAAATATTACCGACAGCGTTTCCGACGATTTTTAAAATAAATCATCGGAAAATGAAGTAACTTGTGTTAAAACAGCCTCTATTATGAAAAAAACTTATACCAATTTCTTAAAGGTCGGCATGCTGATGGTTTGCTTTGCAATAAAACTACCCGTAGTATGTTTAAATGCACAAAGCAAGGTCAATTGGGATGATAGGGCTAGCGGAACCTGGCCTATTGAAACACGACAAATTGGAATTAAATCAACAAAGGACGCTAGTATTCAGCAATCTTATCTATACCAAAGTAAGAGCAAGGAAAAACGACCATTGATTATCAGTTTGCATACCTGGGGCGGCAACTTCACTCAAAGAGATCCATTACTGAAATACTGTATGCAGGCCGACGTCAATTATTTACATCCGGATTTTCGTGGTCCTAATAAAAGACCGGAGGCTGCAGGTAGCGAGCTGGTAATACAGGACATTGACGATGCAATTCAATGGGCTTTAGATTCTCTTCAAGTTGATCGTCACAATATTCATGTAGTAGGCGTCAGCGGAGGCGGCTTCGCATGTGGATTAACGTATATGCGCAGCAAACATCCGATAAAGTCCTTCCATGCTTTCGTGGGGATATACAACTTGGAGGATTGGTATTATGAATCGCTGGGTCGCAAAAATGGATATGCAAAGGATATTGTTCGCATTACGGGAGGCCGGAACGATAAGCCAAATTTCGAAGAGGCCAGAAAGCGTTCGGTCCTCTTGATGCCAACTCCAGTAAAACAACGAAAAGACGCGACATTACACATTTATGCGGGGATCAACGATGGTTATACCGGTTCGGTTCCTATTTCGCATAGTCTGGAATTATATAACAAAGTCGTAAAGGATTTCGATAAAGACGCAGGCAAACGACTTATCCCTGTGGAGGATAGCTATACCTTATTGAAACGACGGACTAGTCCAAACTTCCAAGTGGAATCGAAAGCCTTTATGGGAAAAGACATTATCTATAGAAAACAATATGAGAATAAAGTCGAGGTCATCATATTCGACGGTGGCCATGAGATGCCGGATGAAAACCTTTTAGAACGCATATTCTAATCTTAGTTTATTTGAATTTTCATTAAATTGCAGCAACATTTATAAAACCTTAAACTCTAAACCATGTACATTAATTCAGGAATGAGATTTCTACTATCCTTGCTTGTGCTTGTGTCCCTTTGGAACTTCAGTTTTGCACAATCGAGAAGCAACCAGCTAATTCAGGTATTAGTAACGCCCAACAAGGCGGATTGGACCTATGCCAACAATGAAGAAATAAGCTTTAAAGTATCGATTGTCAAACATCAGGTGCCGATTCAAGATGCTGATGTAAGTTATACCATCGGCTGGGAAAAGATGGAACCTTTACAATCCGGGAATCTAAAAGTCAACGGATCGGAGGTTCAAGTCGGAAAACCATTAAAAGGCGAAAAGCCCGGCTTTATTCGCTGCGAGGTAAAATACAAATACGATGGTCAAGAATATAGAGGAATTGCAACTGCTGCAATCAGCCCCGATAAAATACAGCCAACGCAGACTCTTCCAAATGATTTTACGTCGTTCTGGAATAAAGAAATCGATGCATTAAAGAATATTGCTCTAGATCCGAAGATGACATTGCTTCCTGAGCTTTCAACAGCAACGGTTGATGTTTATCATGTTAATTTTTCGAACATCAATAACAGCCGCGTTTATGGCATCTTATCCAAGCCAAAGAAAGCTGGTAAATACCCAGCAGTACTACAAGTGCCTGGAGCCGGCATTCGTCCTTATGCGGGTATGGTATCTGTTGCGGAGAAAGGCTTAGTCACACTTCAGATCGGTATCCACGGTATTCCTGTAACGCATGAAACAGAACTATACAATTCCCTGTCTGCCGGAGCTTTAAGAAGCTATCCTTTCTTCAATTTAGACGATAAAGATCAGTATTATTATAAGCGAGTTTACTTAGGTTGTATTCGCGCTGTCGATTTCTTAACGCAATTAGAAGAGGTGGATAAAAACAACCTAACTGTATGGGGCGGTAGTCAAGGTGGTGCCTTATCGATTACTACGGCAGGTTTGGACAAGCGTGTCAAACATCTGGTAGCCCTATATCCGGCACTAAGTGATGTAACGGGCTATTTGCACAATCGCGCCGGTGGATGGCCACATATGTTCAATAAACAAAATGCGCCATTTATGGCTACAGATGTAAAAATTAAAAACTCTGCTTATTATGATGTGGTAAACTTCGCTAGGCAAGTCAAAGTCCCTGGATTCTACACCTGGGGATATAATGATGAAACCTGCCCTCCAACCTCCTACTACGCAGCGTATAACTTAATCAACGCACCGAGAGACCTTTATCTGGTACAAGAAACCGGACACTGGACATTCCAAGAACAGCAGGATAAAATATTGAATTGGGTTCTGGAAAAAGCGAAAGTGAAGAAATAAGAAAATCCAAAAGTAATTCTGCTTTAGGCAGATATTCCTATCAAAAAGCTTGTCCCTAAGAAAATAAATAACATACTTTCCTAGAGACAAGTTTTTCTTTTTTGTCTCCTAATTAAAATCCGCATATCTTCCGACAATCCTCAACAATCTCAGGCAGATTTTTATTTTCATGAACTACATGTTGTTCTAGGCATACGATACAATTTAAAATAACAGTATAAATTTTTACGCTCCTTTGTGGTTCAAAAAGAAGGATTTATCAAAAGTTTGCTTGACAATTTGAATATTTTCAACTTTCTTGTATGTTCTCATAGAAAATTTATATAATTTCAACTTCATTTCAAAAGCACTAAATACAAAAATGCCATCCGATTTAAGGCCGTTGGATCTAACGATAAAAGGGATAGTCGAAGGAGATGTAAAAGCGTTTGAAGCCGTTTATTTAAAATATTCAAAACCACTTTACCGCTACATCCAATCGATCACTAAAAATGAGGAACAATCATTTGATATTCTTCAGATGACCTTTATTAAGGTTTGGAATGGTCGTGAGCAAATCAATTTGGAAAAATCCTTTCAATCCTACCTATACCAGATCGCTAATAATTTATCAATCGATTATCTGCGTCAAGTCGCAAAAAATCTAAAGAAGCAAGAAGAAATCTGGAACAACAGCATGGTTTATGGCCTTTCTGTAGAAGAGGAATATCTAATAAAAGAGAAAAATAAGATTATAGATCAAGTTATCGAGCAACTCCCCTTGCAACAGCAACGTGTATTCAGACTTTGCAAATTAGAAGGCTATTCCTATGCCGAAGCGGCCCCTATATTGCAGGTATCCGCATCAACGGTGTCCAATCACCTAACGGCTGCTGTTAAATCAGTTCGCGAATTATTAATGAACAACAAGAATCATTTGTATTTTATATTATTCATTATCAATGAATTGATTTAATTTCTGTTTTTTTTTCATTTTCCACTAGTGTCTTTTTGATTTGGTTAACGTAATAACATTAAATAACCGATCACTAGATTATGTCAAGTTCTCCAGTTTTTGCAGAATTACTTAAAAAATATGTCAACAATAGCCTCAGTAAGGACGAGTTTCAGCAGTTCTTTTTGTTGGTCAACGAATTGTCTACTTCTGAATTAGAAGCTGTATTCGCTGAACTCGACCTTCGCCCTTTTGATTTATATGTAGATGCCAAGTTGGGCCATTCAAACGGTCGAGATTTAGATTCGGAGATCACAAGAATTTGGGGAGATATAGCTAAGGAATGTGCGAATGAGAATGATGCGAACGTAATTCCGCTTCTAACTGAAAAACGTTCAATCAATCCGTGGAAATGGATTGCTGCGGCGGTAGTTCTATTCCTTGGACTCGGTATAATATGGAAGCTCCAAACGGATAAGCAAGTTGCTCAGCACACTTTAGCCGTTCAACAATCTATTGTTCCTGCAGAAAACGAGTCTATCATCACTTTGCCGAATGGGAAAGAGATCATCATACGGGAGGATGCTTCAGGTGTATTATTTGAAGACGATGCATACAAGGTCGTTAAGAATGATCGTAATGAGCTATTATTCGAAACCAATTCAGATGCTGAATTACCGAAAACAAAAGTTGCATTTAACACGGTCCAAACTTCAACCGGCGGATTCACTTCTTTCCTCCTCCCCGATGGTTCTAAAGTTTATCTCAGCAGCCGGTCTTCCTTAAAGTTCCCAGTAAATTTCGCGGAAGATAGCCGCCAAGTTACCTTAAGCGGTGAAGCGTATTTTGAAGTCCAAAAAAGACCGAATGCACCTTTTCAAGTAATAACCGATAAGCAAGTTGTCGAAGTACTCGGCACACATTTTAATATCCGCGTTTACCCTGATGAAAGTCAACAACTGACAACCTTAATTGAGGGTAAGGTAAAAGTCACAGATGCTAAAGCATCCGGTAATGAGCAGGGTCTGATACTAAATCCAGGAGAACAGGCTTATCTATCAAACAATGAGCTCATTAAGCGTAAGGTAGAAACTGATGTGATAACCGGTTGGAAATCCAATCGCTTCATCTATAAAAACACCAATATTTACACGGTTTTAAAAGATATAGAACGTTGGTATGGAGTCGAATTTGTTTTCGGTATGACAAGCATGCAAAATCAGTTTATCTATGGAAATGTCTCAAGAAATGTTCCTTTAAACGAATTATTAGAAGTGTTATCGAAGAATACGACTTTAAAATTTACAAGTAAAGAAAGGAGAGTTTATGTGAATCCTTAATCTTTACAAGAACCAGCTCGATAATTAACCAATAGAGCCCTACAAATTACCGAAATAACGCTAACTGATAACCAATATAGCTACTAGAACGTCGTATCTCTACTGCGTTGTGCTAAGAGCTATCTAGCCAAATTTAAAACTATGATGCCAACAAGAATTGATTCTGATCAATTTGCATGTCAGGCTTCTCATCATTCCAAAAAGAAAGGAATAGTGAGATTTCTACGCCTGAAGTTCATTTTGCTGTCGCTGATATTAAGCAACTTGCAAGCATTTGCATTGACCTATGCGCAAGAAATTACCCTGTCGGTTCGAAACGCCAGCTTAAAGTCGGTATTGGACGAGATCCAAAAACAATCCGACTGCAATATCTTGGCCAACGAATCCTTTTTTAGAATTGCTAAAACCGTTACGGTGGACCTTCGTAATGTAAGTCTTTCAAAAGCATTGAACGAAGTTTTCAAAAACCAACCGCTAGCTTATTCTATCGAAAACAACATCATTACGCTAAGTCATCTAAAAACGAATAGTAACGACCGTAGTGCAGCACAGGCCACTGCGACCGGAACAGTTCGTGGTAGCGGTAATGCCGGATTAGAGGGCGTAACTGTTCGCGAAAAAGGAACGAACAACGTGACTTCGACAAATGCTAATGGGCAATTTAGCTTACGTTTGCAATCTTCTACTGCGGTATTGCAATTCAGAATCATCGGCTATGAATCACGTGAGGTTGCTTATCGTGGTACGCCATTAAATGTTAGTTTAACGAGTACCGATCAAAATATTGATGCTGTCGTCGTTACAGGATATCAGACGATCCGGAAGCGAAGCTTCACCGGGGCATCTACAACATTGAAAGCCGAAGATATCCGTCGCGATGGAGTGGCCGATGTAAGTAGAATGTTGGAAGGACAAGTAGCGGGGGTTACTGTTCAAAACGTGTCGGGCACATTCGGCGCGGCGCCAAAGATTCGCGTTCGCGGAGCGACTTCTATTACCGGCGAGAATAAACCATTATGGGTTGTTGATGGAATTGTTTTAGAAGATGTTGTCAATGTATCGAACGAACAGTTATCTACGGGCGACCCTAGTACACTATTAGGCTCTGCCGTTGCTGGTATCAATCCTGACGATATAGAAACCTTCGAAATTTTGAAAGATGCTGCCGCAACGTCCTTATACGGTGCGCGCGCAATGAACGGTGTAGTCGTGATTACAACTAAAAAAGGTAAAGCTGGAAAATTAATCACCTCCTACACGGGTAATTTTACGACATCGTTAAAACCTAGCTACTCTTCCTTTGATATTTTGGACTCATACAACCAGATGAAAATCTTTAACGAGATGGAAATGAAGGGATGGTTGACTTATACGAATGTTCTACAGCAATCAAGATATGGCGTATATGGTACGATGGCTAAAGAGCTTGGTTATAATCCTGCTACAGGCGGCTTCAACGTAGTCAATGATCCTGAAGCAAAAGCCCAATACCTAGATCGTTTTGCTCGAATCAACACCAACTGGTTTGATGCCTTATTCAACAACTCCTTACGTCAGGAGCATGCGCTGTCGCTAAGTGGTGGTAGTGAAAAGATACAGACCTACGCTTCGGCAAGTATGTTGCAGGATCAGGGATGGGCAAAAGGAAATGAAGCACGTCGATTAACGGCAAATCTTCGCACCACTTTTACTCCCAATGATAAATTAAGTTACGGCTTTTTGGCAAACGCCTATATCCGCGATCAGAATGCCCCGGGCACCCTGCAGAGATCCACAAGCAACCAAGGTGGTTTCAACAGAGAATTCGATATCAACCCATTCAACTACGCGTTGAATACCAGCCGTTCTACGCCTATCTACAACGAGGATGGCAGTTACTTCTATGTAAGAAATAACTTTGCTCCTTTCAATATTTTAGAAGAGCTCGATAACAACTATCTCGATATCAAGTCTACAGATTTTAAGTTGCAGGGAGAACTGAAATATAAAATTCTTCCAGAACTGACTTATTCCTTAGATGCCGCTTATCGCTATGTAAAAACATCACAGGATCATATGATCCAGGAGAATTCGAATATGCCGAAAGCATTTCGCGCGGGAACTATCTACGATGTAGACGGCGAAAACTCTACTATTGCTGCCATCAACCCTTATTTGCTTAGAATCTATAACAATGCCGAGGCGCAGCCAGTCTCTGTCTTACCTTATGGCGGTTTCAGAAATCGAGGCACAGTAGATATGGATAATTACACGTTCCGTAATTCCCTAAACTACAACAAGAAATTTGGTGAAGACCATCGCCTCGACTTATTCACCTTCCAAGAACTACGTTATATCGAACGGAATAACACGGAGTACAAGGGCGTCGGCTATCAATATGATCGCGGAGGTGTGCCTAACATCGATCCAAATATATTCTTGTACTATGCCATGCGTGGTGAGGCGTATTATGACGTTCAACCTACGCGCGAGCGCTATTTAGCCTTTGCCGGAACCGGAACATACTCTTTCAGAGATAAAATCAACATCGGTGGAACAATTCGCTACGATGGTACGAACGCAATGGGTAAAAGTAAGATTGGCCGTTGGTTACCGACTTGGAACGTCTCTGCATCTTGGAACGTCGATGGTGAGCCTTGGTTTGATAACCAAGAAGTACTTTCCAGCATGAAACTGCGCTCAAGTTATGGTCTAGTAGCGAGTATAGGTATTGCAAAGAACTCAGGATTGGTACTTCGCAACTCCCTATCCCCTCGTCCGGATATTGTTGAGAACGAACCTATCATGAATATCGAGCGCCTAGCAAATACTGAGCTGACCTGGGAGAAAATGTATAAGTGGAACCTGGGAACTGATATGGCATTCCTTAATGGTCGCTACACCTTGACGGTGGATTATTACGACCACAAGAGTTTTGACCTTATTGGCGACCTTCGCACTTCTTCAATCGGTGGAGAAACCATTAAAACAGCAAACTACGCTAACTTAACGGCAAAGGGCCTAGAAGTAACCGTAGGTGCAACCATCGTGAAAAATGACGATTGGAGATACCATACTTCCTTAAACTTTGGATATAACCAATCGGATATCAAGGATCTACGTGGTAATCCAACGATCAACACCTTGTCATCGCCGAACGGTGGGCCATTGCAAGGCTTCCCACAGCGCGGATTATTCTCAGTGAAATACGTTGGTCTTAACCCTGTGAATGGTGCACCATTGTTCGTCAACCAAGACGGTATTGTGGGCAACAATGTATATATGAATTCGCCATTCGTCAACAATCTCATATATGACGGCCCAATCGACCCGACTCTTTCAGGTGGTTTCAACCATATCCTATCGTATAAGAATCTACAGCTTAACCTGTTGATTACCGGATCTATGGGCAACAAAATACGGATGAACCCCGCATTCTTTGATACTTACACAGATTTGAATGCACTATCCTGGGATTTCGTGAACCGTTGGGTACTCAATTCGGATAATGAAGTTCCTTCTATTCTAGGTAAGCGAGAAGCGCAATTATTGTCAGGACAATATCCAAACAGTGCCTATAACTTCTCGGATCCTCGCGTTGCAGATGGTGGCTTTATTCGCTTGAAGCAAGTTAGATTAAGCTATAATCTTCCGAAGAAATGGGTCAGTGGAATCAAGTTCCAATCGGCGTCGGTGAGCTTAGTGGGAAATAATATTTGGCTTATCTATGCGGATGATCGCTTGAACGGACAAGACCCTGAGTTTTTCGCGTCGGGTGGTGTTGCCCTTCCGCTCTCTAGAGATTATACATTTTCATTAAAATTAGGATTCTAAAATCAATCGACAACATGAAATTTAAGAACATATATAAACTTGGCTTTATTTCGCTATTCTTCCTGGCAAGCTGTGATAAATATCTTGAGGTAGATCCGGATAATCGCGCTCAACTGAATTCGGCAAATGCCGCTCGTGAATTGCTTGCGACGGCCTATCCTCAAGCTTCCTATGTTATCATGTCGGAGAGCTTAAGTGATAACTTTTCAGACAAGGGACCTTTCGGTGGCTCCTTAGTCATACCTGCTAACCGCGATGTATATTTATTTATCGAAAATGTCTTGAGCAATGGTCCCGATACACCGGAATTCTATTGGGCAGCCTGCTACAAAGCAATTGCAGCCGCAAATCAGACCTTGGCGTATATCGAAAGTGAAGGAAATAAAGCACAACTGCTTACCTACAAAGGCGAAGCACTATTATGTAGAGCCTATGCGCACTTTATGTTGAGTGTATTCTTTGCTCGCTCCTATCAAGATCCGAGTCCTGAAACAAATCCTGGAATTCCTTATGTTAAGGAAGTGGAAGATGTCGTGGTTAAGAAATATAGTCGTGGTACGGTAAAATCAATGTACGACAATATTCAGGCGGATATTGAAGAAGGTATTAAACTGATTGGCGATCAGAACAGCGCGAATTCGGAAGCAAATGCTTATCACTTCAATAAACGTTCGGCCTATGCTTTTGCGACACGTTTTTACTTATTCAAAAAAGATTTCGAAAGCGTCATCAAATATGCAAAGCTTGCTTTTCCCAATGATGTATTGATTAGTTCAAGTATCCGCGACGTGATCTCTTACAAGCCTTTACCTTACTTTGTCTTAGCCGAAACCTGGTCTTCAAGAACACAACCTACCAACTTGCTAATGGCTACAGCACCTTCGCAGGTACATAACTATGCTATGATGCGCTACAGTGCCAATGGCGTGTTCGCAACGGCCTTCATGTGGAAAACCCCTCCTATCGCGGGTAGTTATGCATGGAATTTATACGGTCAAGAGAACGTATATAACATCCCTAAGTTTCGACCTTACGACTACCAATTGCAAACATATAACATCGCGATATTACTGACAGCAGATGAGGTTTTATTCAATTGGGCCGAAGCGAGTATCGAAATAGGCGATTATGATCGCGCATTACAACTTTTTCAGATTTACCTGGATAAAAAAGTAATTGGCGGCGGTAAGATATCGGATCTATTAATGCAGCGTAATTTCTCTACGCTTACTAACCCGAACAAGCGGGATTATTATATCACTGGACTGTTAGATTTCAAACGCCGTGAGTTTGCATTTGAAGGCATGCGCTGGCTAGACATGATTCGACACCGCATTCCGGTTCATCACAATGTAGTGGAAAATCCTGAAGGAATTACGGTTGGAGCAAATGATCCACGAAGGATTCTTCAGATTCCTTTAGAAGTTCAGATGAGTGGAATTGAAAGAAATCCGAGATAAATAGAAAAGTGAAGACATTATGAAAAAGACTATGATAAACAAGATAGACATTCGTAGAACCGGTTGGAGTTTATTTATCCTTTGCCTCTTATTCGTAGGAATACAATCGTGCAAGGAAAATGATTCGGTATCATCAGATTCCATACCAAACCTAGGAGGCTACAAGCCCGCAGGAAACCCAACAATAGACGCTTGGATCAAGAAGAATCTGACCGAGCCATTTAACGTGGCTGTCAAATATCAATACGATCCATTAGAAGTTGACTTCATGAAAAACACGACTCCCGCGAAAGAAGAATATGTTATTCCTACGATGGAATTAGTGAAGCAATGTATGGTTCACCCCTACTTAAAAAATAGCGACAGTGCATTTGTGAAGAGAATCATCCCTAAGCTTTGGGTGTTGATCGGCAGCGGGCAATATAATGACAATGGAACCGTGGTATTGGGGCAGGCTGAAGGCGCGAACAAGATCACCTTAATGGATGTCAATAAATACGATAAATCCAGACAGTTTGTACAGTCGTCTAACTACACCGTTCAGCACGAAACCGCTCATATCCTTCATCAGACCCGGATATTCTCACCACAGTTTAAATACGTGAATCCTGAATACTACACCACCACTTGGCACAACTATCCGGATAAAGAAGCCTTTGACTTAGGATTTGTAAGAAACTATGCAATGGCATCGGCGGAAGAAGATTTTGTAGAAACTATTGCCTATTTGCTGGTTTTTGGTCAGAAAGCATACGATGATCTCGCGAACAAGTCTACCCCTGCCGGTAAAAATAGACTGAAGATCAAAGAACAACTTGTCGTGGAATATTTCAAAGACAAATGGAATATGGATTTCCGCCAATTACAAGTCGATGTTCAACAAGGAATTAACGGCTATATCGCAGGTAACCAAAGCTAATCCATACAGTTATGAAAAAGAAACCAATATTTACAAGATATATTATTGCATTGCTTTCCGCCGCGCTATTTACCTGGGGCTGCGAAAAAGAAAGCACCCTTAGAAACTACGCGACGGAGAAGATCGACGCTAATTTTTCTAATTACGACTCATTGCTGACCAGTAGCCCGAACGGGTGGAAATTCTTAGCTTATCCGAATATTAAGGATTACCCATCCAACAAAGGCGGATTTTCATTTTTCATGAAATTCAATGAAAAAGATCAGCGCGTGACGATGGTCAGCGACTTTAATTCAGAAATGGGAACAAAAACTAGCGAGAGCAAATATAGTATCAAGTTTACTTCGCTTTCGACACTTTCGTTCGCGACCTATTCTTATATACACTTTCTTGCCGACCCGAATACGATGATGAACGGTGGTGAAAAAATCGGTTGGGGACATCGCTTAGACTTTGAGTATTCCATCCTCAAATCAAGCCCTAATCAAGATACCATCTATTTAAAAGGGAATCTGCAAAAAACCGACGCCATCATGGTGCGCGCAACGGCAGATGAAAGTAAAGCTTTTATGACCGATTTTAAATATGAGGATACTAAAGCTCGCTTCGCACAGGCAATTGCCGGAAAAGTAGGCTTGCACGTAAAGACTGGCAATAACCTCAACGTCATGACCCTTTCTTTGGAACAACGCCAAGTAGTATTCGCGAAGGATATATCGGCAGACTCCGTCTTCATCCATCGTACAGGAATCGCATACAACGGGGTAAATAGCATCCGCTTGAATCAGCCATTTGAGAGTGATGGAATTAAGGTTAATGAACTAATCTTAAACAATGGGAAGCTGGAAGCAAAAGATATTCAGGGAAAAACGGTTGAAGTAGTCGAACAAGAGTTTCCATCGATCGCTGCATTCAAGATGTTCCGAACAGGCGCATATACAACTATCCGAATTCCTTACGACAATACACGTTGGATCACCGGTTATCAGGCTGAAACGCTGGATTGGCCGCATCGCCGAGAAGTGCAATTATTCTTAGGCAATACAGCGGGCGCGGATTTGGGAATCTCTTTAGGCGTAATCACGGCATCGGTACGATTCTACGATGTAACGGTACAGTTTAAGCCAGCGCAAAAAAGATTCTTGTTGAACGTTAATTTTGGCTTTTACGATCAGGACCGTCCGAACGCGCCAGGAGCCGGAAAATCAACGCCAGATGAATTCTATAATAAGTTTACATTTCCTTATCAATATCGCTATACCTACGACGAGGATGAGGTATTCACGATGTATTATGAGGGCCCTCAGTTTGTGTATGCTGCGCAGTTTCCGAATCTCAAGAACGCTTTCAAGGAATCACTGATCGACGGTCGTTATTCTTTAAAATACACCAAAACAAGCAAACAATTACTTATCGCTTTTTACGACAAACGAACTGATAAGGTGCTTTTTGAGGGCATTCCATATTAACCATTCAACAGATATAAAATGAAACAGCTTACATATATAGCACTACTCGTTTTCTTGGCGATTACGGGTTGCCAAAAGAATGAATTTGAGAATTACGAAATCGAGAAGAGTCATGTGGTTACCGACAGTACATTGAAGGCTAAATATCTGGACCCATTTCAGAAAGGTCAGGTAATTGAACTCATTGTCAAGCCGAAACAGCACGAGTCATTTCAGACCTACTATCTGACGTACAAAGATGGGCAGTATGCGATGCTAGGCAAGTCGAGACAATATGCCAACCCCGCAGAATTAGAAATTAAGTTTGGCACCAATAAGGTTTCAGCGACGATCGATTTTACCGAGGCGTCTCTATTTCCTGCCTTTATTAGTGACATGGGCGAAGAGTTGACACGAGGCGCCGATCACTCCTATGCTTTCGTAGGTTTTGAAAATGGAAAATTCCAGTTGGAAGGCATTCAATACGGCGACCACTTGACAGCTCGGATTATTGACATGGGCTCTGCTGAAGCACAGCATATATTGAACAATGGAATCCTCAAAGATTATCAAGATCAAGAGAACTTTTATTATAAGCAACCTTTTATGGCTTTTACCTATGCAGGGACGCCGGTGCAGATGGTTGTAGATCCATTTAACTCATCGGTATGGATATTTCATTCGCAATACAGAGACATCTTTGATTACGTAACGAATTCACCGATATATCAACCTATGGGTTCTGAAGGCGTACTATACAGTACCTCTGCCTTGGGCGACACCTTGATTTTCAATCGCGAAATCACCTTAGTCGAGAAACTGAAAGTTAAAGGACTTATTTGGAACAAAGAAAGAACGCAATACACCGCATGGGTTTCGGAAGGAAATGCGACGAGAAACGAAAACCTGCAATTATCAAAATATCCATTCTATAGTTATACCGAAATTGGCGCATTTATAACCTCGGAGTTCATGACGCGCAAGTTTTACCTAGAAGAAGCAGATGCTAAAATGAAATTGATATACGAGGTTGTTTCCAAGCTTAAGATCCCTCAAAACATGAAGATAGACCTTACTCGATTGGCCAATGATCCATCATACAGCAAAGATTGGACGCCGAGGATGAAAACTAAGTTGCTGGCATTAGTCGACAAGATCAATCAACAAAATGCGCCAATGAAAGTGAGTTCCTTCGATATTAAAGCAATACATAGTTTTGCTGATTTGGGTGGTTTTGTATTGGATACGCATATTGGAATTGCTAATCAATACAAGTTTGAGTTGCGCAATGGTGAGCAAGTAGACTCAATCAGCTATGCAAGTAACCTACTGGCGCTCAACTTCCTCAACAGCACGAATGTTATCGGATTTATCAATCCGAAGTCTGAGAAAATTACCATGCCTGCAGCAAACAAACTATCGCCTAGGCTTAAGAATATCTGGCCTGATTTTGTGGATTTCTTAGCACCATTTGACGAGGCCGTTATCCACATGAATTTCTTGCCTCCAGCGGCAGGTGAGGAATACCCACGTATAAAAATGCATAGTGCAAAAACTGGCGATATATTGATTGGATCTGGCTATCCAAAACCCTAAAATGCTCATAGACTTCATAATGTAATAATCGCTTAAGATTGCCCAGGTTCTCAAAGCCTGGGCATCTTCCTTTTTAACAACCATATCCCTCGAAATTTCGTGAATTCGCAGAAAACTGTATATTTAGAATCCTAAGAAAATTTTCGAAAATGGAAGAGATTAAACAAATCCCAGAATTAACAGCAGAAGAAATTAGAGTTTTAGGTTCTTTAATGGAAAAATCTAAGACAACTCCAGAATATTATCCGATGACGCTTAATGCATTGCAGACAGCCTGCAATCAAAAGACATCTAGAAAGCCGGTAGTACAATACGATGAAAGCACCGTTATTTCAGCTCTTGATAGCTTGAAAAGAAAAGGCTTGATATCTACCGTCGTTGGTGGTGGCAGCCGTGTTACCAAATACAAACATAACTTAGCCATTCAATTTCCATTACTGCCACAGGAAGTTGCTGTTTTATGTTTACTCTTTTTACGCGGTCCATTGACGGGTGGAGAGATTAACAGCAATTCAGGCAGGCTTTATGATTTTGAATCATTGGAAGATGTTCAAGAGCTATTGAATAAACTTGCTGAAGAAGAGCCTAAATATATCCAGCAATTATCAAAACGTCCGGGACAAAAGGAAGCACGCTATGTACATTTATTCAGTCCATTTGACGAAGCAACTTTTGAAGATACATCCAGCACAAGCGACTCGCCCGCCACGACCAGTAAGATTGCAGCCTTGGAAGAACGCGTTGAATCTTTAGAGGACCAACTCAGCAAATTGCAAGCAGCATTCGATAAATTAATGGAAGAACTAACTTAAGCTGATGATGAAAAAGCTTCTTTTTACTGCACTTTTTGCAACTAGCCTCCTAAGCGCTCAGGCACAACATTTCCATAATCTCGTCAAAGACATTCCTTCGAGTTTTAGAGGCCTGGAAACCTATAAGGAAAATGTAGTATGGGTAAGTGGCAGCAAAGGCACCGTTGGCAAATCCACCGACGCCGGTAAGACATGGTCTTGGTTGAATCCGAAAGGTTATGAAAATATGGACTTTCGAGATATTGAAGTTTTTTCAGCTAAGGAAGCCATCATTGTCAGTGCAGGCAGTCCGGCAGTCGTATTACGAACTACGGATGGCGGAAAGACTTGGAAAGAAGTGTATAGAGACGACCGCGCTGAGATTTTCTTAGATGGCATGGATTTTAACGGCAAGACCGGATTTATATATGGCGACCCTATCGATGGATCTTTTCAGCTATTAAAGTCCACAAACAAAGGGAAAACATGGAAAGACGTTAGCAATCATATTTTTTTGTTAGCGGAAGAAGGCGAAGCTGGCTTTGCCGCAAGTGGTTCAGGAATTCAAGTCTTTCCCAACTTAGTGTATCTCGCCTCTGGCGGAAGATACAGTTCATTTTACAAACGCAATGAAAAAGAAAACAGCCTGGATGTGGTCGACGTTCCGATATGGTCTGGCGACGCGACAACCGGCGTTTTCTCGCTAGACTTCTGGGATCAGAATACAGGAGTGCTGGTAGGTGGCAACTACAGTATGGATAAGGACAATAGAAACAATATCTTGTTGACTACGAATGCTGGACGCTCATGGACGAAGCCTTCCAGTCCAGTTGCTGGTTATCGCTCTAGTGTAAAATATATAAACGAAAATGTCCTAGTAGCAACCGGCACATCCGGAACAGATCTATCTACCGACTGCGGACAAAGCTGGCGAAATATATCGGAAGCAAGTTTCAATGTAGTTGCAAAGTCTAAATCAGGAAAACATATTTATCTGGCAGGGAGCAATGGAAACATCGAGCAACTGCGCATCGATTGAAAATAACACTTAGCCACATCTATTGAAAAAAGAACAGGCATCCGTTGCTTGATGACTTTTGAAAATAGACACGTTCATAAAAAACACCCGCTGAGGCTTTATCAATGCCTTTGCGGGTGTTTTATTTTAATGGCTTTCCTATCGGTCAATTGATGATAGGTTTTTACCTGCATTTTATCTTTCGAAATACTGGCTCCTATACCAGCCTGACCTACTTCTGTCCACTTCCCTTTCAAAGCCCTTTCAAAACCAATGTATAACCCAATCAAACCCGTTCTGGAAGGGCTTTGATTAGGGTATATATGGGGTATGATTCGGGAAGCTGTCGACGGAGGTCAGAACCGACCACGAAGAGATGGTCAAAACAGCAAAATGGTGAAAATTCTTGATAGTGCTTGAAAAAAAATGGCCACAACAAACTAGGGCAAGTTTGATCGTGGCCATTAAAATCCTATGTCGTTAATCGTTGTTTTAGGAAGAGAGAATAACAGGATTTTTATGCTCAGATATTACCACAAAATTGTTTTGTCAATGTTTTCTACTTCCCACTCTTGCATCACTTGTCCGTTCGAGTCGTTCGGAACAGCAACCGCAGAACCTGCAGCTATACCTTCCTCCATCGCCAATACCACTAGCGATATTTTTGGAGCGACATACTGTTGCGTTCTTTTTTCAAGTACTGTGCCTTCAAAAAATTGGCTTAATAAGCCTTCATTGTAGTTGAAACCGGCTTTTGCTTCCGCTTCTGTGCCGAGATCCAACAGTTCTTTTTTATTTTTCATACCTTATAAATAGACCTTTCAAGATATGTACTAATACACATCAATTGCTTTACACAAATGTTACATTATTTTAATATTAAGAGAATGATATTAGTCACAAATGCGAAATAAAAACAAATAATTACCTGTTTTCGATAGTTTATCTTAAATATTAGGGTATATTTTAAATTATTAAACTATATTTATCATTATGATTGAACTTCCATTAGTACCTAAGTTTTATAGCAATCTACCAGAATTAGTACAGCATCCAACAAAAACCTTATAAATAGCTTCATAAGGTGCATTTTAGACAAATAACACCGAATTCAAATCAAAAATTCGTTGCATAGGAAACTATGATATCTACTATGGAAAATATTTATTCCTATTAGGATTATTTATTACAGCAAGTTGTACATTTATATTTTAAAAAGGCGCAAACTTTTACAGAGAAAATTATAACATCGTGTTGTTCATTAGCAAGAAATTTTCCCACTCCTGTATAAAAACAGCATTAGCGATTAGTTTACAATCGCTTAGCGATATGGATGTGCCCAATTGGGTCTATACGCTCTTTTTAACAGATTTGTTGCCTCCGCATCATCTATGCATACTCTTTGTACTGGATCATATTGAACTGCTCTTCCTAGTTTCATCGAGATGTTAGCGAGGATGCAAGAGGCTGTGGAAATATGCCCCTGCTCTATATCGGCAACCGGTAAGTGATCTTTCTCTATAGCCGACAAGAGATTTTTCATATGTTGTCTGGTCGCTGGCGCCGAGTTCAACTCGATTCGCGGCTCTTTCAAATCTTCTGGAAATGCCTCTTTTTCCAAAACAACATCTTTTGCAATCTTCTCCCCTTTCATCGGAGTAAACTCATATTTCAGGGTGCTCCCCTTCAAAGTCCCCTTATCGCCGTAGAGGATAAATGCCCAAGGAAATTCAGGGTCAGTGGGCCGTCCCCAGGTCCTATGCTGCCAGACACAATTCAGATTATCATATTCGAAAATTGCGGTTTGAGTATCCGCTATATTAGCTTTCCCTTCTTTCTGCACATAAATACCGCCATTTGCATGTATTCGCTTTGGCCAACCTAAACCAAGCATCCATCGAACAGTGTCAAACATATGCACACACATGTCGCCGGTTATGCCATTTCCATATTCCATAAACGATCGCCACCAACCGCCATGCGGGAGGTTATCATAAGGCCGTAAGGGTGCAGGTCCCGTCCATAACTCGTAATCGAGAAATTCAGGAACGGGTTTCACTTCGGGATTCGAATTATTCCGCATATGATAATAGCAACACATCTCGACATGCGAGATATTCCCCAATAGCCCCTTATCAACAATTTGCTCCTTTGCCTCTATCATATGTTCTGTACTTCGCCGCTGCGTCCCGATTTGGACTTTTCGATTTAAGCGGCGCGCTGTCGCTAAGATGGCTTCACCTTCTAACACATCAACAGAGATGGGTTTTTGTAAATAAACGTGAGCACCGGCTTCCATTGCCGCGATAGCCTGCAGTGCATGCCAATGGTCAGGAGTTCCGATCAGAATCAAGTCGAACTGATGTGCAGAAAGCATCTCTCGATAATCAGAATAAGTTTTAGGTACTTGTTTTGATTTCTGTCGTTCGCTGATTAGCCGCGCTGCCTCTTCCAAATGTTTGTTATCTACATCACATACCGCTAATACTTCGATGTCTCGAACTTGTAAAAGACGGAACAAATCACTCTTTCCATACCATCCCGCACCGATTAGACCGACTTTACTAACCCCTTTGAATGTATTTGCCTTCAACAAGCCGGGTAATGCAGAAAGACTAAACAGGGCAGAACCAGCAACAATGAAATCGCGACGATTGAGAATTAAATTGTTCATAGGAAAAGGTTTACGATTATTCTAATATAATTAAAAATAACTACATTAGGGTACAGTTTACCATGCCTAATTATGTCCAGTACCCAACATTTTGACTCTCGTGAGTTTGAAACTCTATTTCAGCAATGGAATAGAAAGGTATATAATTACGCTTTATCGAAAACCAAATCGACCTATATTGCCGAGGAAACGGTGCAACGGGTATTCATCAAATTATGGCGAAACATAACGCAAAAAAACATCGCTAGCTCTATAGACGCTCAGATATTCACCATTACCCGTAGCATCTTGCTGGACATCGTTAAAGAAGAGTATCGACGAAAACATGCTATGGAGAGCCTTCCACAGGCAAGCTATGCCCCGAATAGTTTAACCCAACTCGAATGGAAAGAAACTGAAGGAAAGGTTGAGCGGCTGATCGATCAACTACCGCCCATGCGGAAGCTTGTATTTAAATTAAGTCGATTTGAGCATCTTAATTACAAGGAGATAGCCGCACGACTTAATATTTCACCTCGCACCGTAGAAAACCATATTGCACTCGCCTTAAAAACCATCCGTAAATCTTTTTCTAACTTTCTCGCGCTACTGATCTTTTTGAAGTTGCTATAGCGACTAATAAAGACGAATAAAATTTATTTAACATTAGGGGTACCGAAAGTTTCCGTCGTATTCATTATAGTTATGACACGAGACCAATTTGAAAAATACCTCCAAGGCAAATCTAACAAGGAAGAATCGGCTGCGATTGAACGCTTCTTGCAAGAGAACGATGTCGATCTTGATGAATTCCTTTCCTCCAACGACTGGGATCTGACAAGCGATTTAAGATATGCAGAAGAGGATAAATTGAAAGTCCAAGTTATTTCAAGAATCGATTCTCAGCGCAAATCAAATAAACGCTCACTAGTAATGACTAATGCGGCTATCGCCGCTACTGTGTTGTTAGCTATTGGCATAGTCGTTCATCTCCAAAAAGAAAAGGAGCCTACTCTCCCACTTGCGCAGGAAAAATCTCCGAAATCTGAATCAACGACAATGCCCGTTGGAAACCTCTTCTATATCAACTCGAGCAATGATGACATGGAGATTTATTGCAGTGACAGCTCCAGAATTTTGCTAGCAAAGGGATCTGAAATACGGTTTGCGGAAGACTTTGCCAGTTTAAAGGAGCGTAAAATAGAACTGAAAGGTAAAGCGACTTTCGAAGTACGAAAAGATAAAAACCGTCCATTTCGAGTTTTCTCCGACAAACTGATCACTACGGCTCTCGGCACCACCTTTATCGTCGATGAAATTTATGGAAAATCGACGCGCGTTCAACTGATCGAAGGTAAAATTGATATAATAGATAGGGATTTAAAAAGTGAAAAGCCTATCCAAAAGCTTTTTGAAAAATCCGGAGAAATCGTCGTTGATCATCTGCAACAGAAAATTGTCTCCGAGGTAAAAACCGTGAACAATGAATATGATCGAGAAGGTTTTTACAAGCAAGAACGCAGGAGAATTATCATTAAAAATATTCCAATAAAAGATTTATTAAACATTTTACAGCATAACTTTAACATTAAGTTAAAAACAACATCCTACCTTGCGCCCAATTTCTATTTCAGTGGGACGTTCAAGGATACCCCCGATGCCTATGTAGATATCATCAAAGAAATCAACTATTTGCACAAAACGGACATCGTCGCATTGAAAAACTAAGTACAAACAAATATTAATTGATTATGAGTAATTATTTACACAAGAAAAAAGGAGTGCTGACAGCATTCCTGCTCCACTTTTCTCGGCCTAAGAGCACATGGGCCTTGCACATGGCACTTTGCGGCGCAATGAGCATGAGCGTTCAGGTCGGAATGGCACAAAGCACTGCTAGCGTAAATGGCGTCGTGAGAGATGGCAATGGAAACACGGTAGAAGGCGTGACAGTTATAATTGAAAACAAAACACAATCGTTTAGACAGACTACCGTGACTAATGCTGCAGGAACGTTTAGCTTCAGTCAGATTCCAGATGGACAGGGCTATAGCTTTACCTTCAATTCCCTAGGCTATAGCTCGAAGACATTAAGCGACTATAACATCAAGGGCAACGACAAAGTATCGCTATCGGTGACATTAGAGTCGAGTGCTGAGAACCTGGAAGAGGTTGTAGTAACGGCTTTGGGTATCAAGCGTGACAAAAAAGCTCTAGGTTATACCGTTGCGGAGCTTAAAGGCGACGAGCTGACTAACGGCAAAGAAGCGAACGTTGCGAATGCCCTATCCGGTAAAGTTGCTGGTGTACAAGTAAGCCGTGCCGCATCGGGTGCTGGTGGCTCTGCCAAGGTTGTCATCCGCGGGAATAACTCGCTGATCGGGAATAGCCAGCCGCTATATGTGGTGGATGGTGTTCCGATTGATAATCAGAACCTATCTGCCCCTTCTCAATGGGGAGGAACCGATTATGGCGATGGTATTGGAAATATAAACCCGGATGACATCGAAAGCATGTCGGTATTAAAAGGACCTAACGCTGCGGCACTTTATGGTCAACGCGGTAGTAATGGTGTTATCCTGATTACCACGAAATCAGGAAAAGCCGGTAAAACAAACTTTAACTTCAATTCTGATTACTCGATCGGTACAGGACTGGTATTACCGGATTTTCAAAATGAATATGGGCAGGGTTTGAACGGAACATTTACCCACTTCCGTAAGGACGATGGCACTATCGTGTCGATGGCGGAAGCATTGGCGAACAACTACGCTGGTATTCCTAAAATGTCCGGCGGCCGCGACAGAACAACGCGTGCAAGCTGGGGAGCGCGTATGGAAGGGCAGCAATATGAAGATATGTATGGAAATGTCTTAGCTCTTAATCCCGCAGCAGATACATATAAAAGTTTCTTCCAAACCGAAAAACAATGGGTCAATAACTTAAGTGTGGATGGTGGAAATGAAAAAGTTAACTACCGTTTCTCTTATGCAAATACGAATGTCGACGGATATATCCCTACAAATACGTTAAACCGTAATAACTTCGGTCTTCGCTCGCAAGCAAAGATTACCGATAAGCTACATATTGACGTTAAAGCAAATTACATAATCCAACAAGCAGAGAATCGACCGACGGTTTCAGATGCAGCGGATAACCCAGCATACTTATTCATCAGTCAGCCTAGAAGTTTAAGCAATAGTATCGCTTCCAGCTACAAGTGGACAGCCGATGAGGTAAAAAAACAACTGGGCTTTTCCGGCGTTTTTGAAGGATTGGAAAAAACCTATGCAACGAATAGTTCGACGGCTAACCCCTTCTGGACAATCAATGAAAACCACAATGAAGATCGTCGCGATAGATTGATCGGGATGTTGAGACTATCCTACGATGTTATGCCATGGTTAAAATTATCGGCTACAGGCGGCACGGACTTCTATACAGATCAGCGTTTTAGATATCGTCCGATTAACACCTATCAAAGTTTAAATAGAAAAGGCGACATCCGTGAAGAGGTTATTCGCAGCAGAGAGGATAATTACGACTTCTTAGCAAGCTCTAATTTTGCAGCAAACGATGATATCAATCTAAGTTTCAACTTAGGAGCGAGTCATCTAAGCCGCTATCTCCGTTTAACAGGTAATACGGGAAATCAGTTTATTGTTCCGAACCTTTACGTTATCAACAACACAACGACTAACACGTATCTTTTTGATCTGATTGAATCACAGATCAACTCCGCTTATATGTCGGGACAGTTTGCGTTCCGCGATTATTGGTTTGTAGATTTCTCCGCACGTAATGACTGGTCTTCTACCCTGTCCAAAAAGAACAATTCTTTCTTCTACCCTTCTGTAAGTAGTAGCTTGGTATTAAGTGATGCTTTCAACTGGAAATCTTCGACAATGCCTTATGCTAAAATCAGAGCGTCTTGGGCACAAGCCGGTAGTTCAGGGAATCCGTATCAGTTGACTGGTGCCTATAGTCTGAATCAGTACACGCATGGCGGTATTCCGATGGCGTCTTATACAGAGATCATTCCTGATCCGGACCTAAAGAATGAGTTGACGACCTCTATTGAGGCCGGTGCGGACTTTAGGTTCCTATCAAGCAGATTGTCGCTATCCTTTACTTACTATGAAGCACGTACGAAGAATCAAATCTTAGATGTTCCTATTTCGCCGTCAAGCTTGTATGTCAAGAATAGGATCAATGCAGGTGAAATCTCCAATAAAGGCTTTGAATTTGTCGTATCGGGTACTCCTGTAAAAACGGAAAACTTCGAATGGACCAGTCAATTTAACTTTAACAGAAACCGCAATAAAGTAGAATCGCTTTATCCGGGCGTAGAAACTTTCTTATTGGCAACGGACAGAGGTATCAACGTTGTAGCCGAAGTTGGAAAACCTTTCGGGCAATTGATCGGTACGCAATTCGCATGGATTAAAGATGACGCTGGCAATAGATTGATCGATCCAAATACAGGTTTACCACTTCGTACATCCGGCCGCGTGGAAACGGATTTAGGCAATGCTCAACCGGATTGGATTGGCGGATTTTCCAATAACTTACGTTATAAAGGATTTGCATTACATGTATTGGTGGATATTCGCCAGGGTGGCATTATCTTCTCACAATCTAATCGCGAGCAGATTATCTATGGTACTTCAAAGAAAACTTTGGAGGGTCGTGATGGAACTTATGTGGCTTCAGGGATGGTAGCTTCTCAGAACGGAAACGGCCAGTGGGTAAGCACGGGAGTAGAAAACAGCAAACAGGTAAATGCACAGGATTACTGGAACATGGTCGCCAGCGATAAAGAAGTCATGGTATCTGAAGAGATGATCAACGATATGAGCTATATCGCGATGCGTGAAATCAGCCTATCCTACAACCTTCCGAAGAGCTTCCTTCCTCATAAAGCAGTGAAGAACTTAAAGCTTGGAGTTTACGGAAGAAACCTATTCTATTTCCAACGAAAAACAGATGGATTCTCACCTGAATCGGCATCGTTTAACGTGCATAACTCATCGATTGGTATTGAGTCCACATCTCTTCCAATGATGCGAAACTTTGGAATTAATTTATCAATGGGCCTGTAAATCAATAAAAACAATGAAAACTCTAAAATATATCACCTATATAAGCATCGGCGCCCTATTGATGACATCGGCGTCATGTACAAAGGATTTCGAAAGAATAAACACTCCCCCGACTTCGGTGACCGAAGTCGACCCCGCACTTTTAATGGCCCGCGTATTACGTGATGGTACTTTTCAAGAATCTGGTGAGCTCCCGAACACTAAATTTGGTTCATGGATCCAACATTGGGCAGGCGGTCCGGTTGTCCCTGTTTCAAGATATTTTGAAGGTCCTGAAAACCTAATCTGGTCGCAGCATTATCAGTTATTTAGAAATATTGCACAAATTCGCGAAGAGCTCAAAGGTCTAGAAAATGATCCCGCAGGGAGAAGTAAACTGGCTATCGCAGAAATTTATGAGGTATTCCTTTTCCAACGTCTAACGGATCTTTTTGGAGATATCCCTTTCTCGGAAATTACAAAGTCGAGCACCGAAATTAACAGAACTCCAAAGTTCGACAAACAAGAGGACATCTATCCGGCTTTAATTCTGAAGTTAAATGCAGCATTGGGCAAATTAACGACAGGCGACGCCAGCTACGGCACTTCTGATTTCTTCTATGCTGGAAACATCGACAAATGGAAGAAATTTGGAAACTCCCTAAAGCTTCGCTTGGGAATGCGCATCCGTTATGCTAACGCGAGCTTAGCACAGCAAACAGTAACGGAAGCGATAGGTTCTAGCTACGGCTTATTAAGCAGCAACGCAGATAACGCTGCTGTTGCAACTTTCAACAATGCACAAGCTGAGAATCAAAATCCTATTTTAAGACAGTTGACAACAGGTAGTGCCGATTTAAGGTACCTCGCTAATACCTTAGTCGATAAATTAAAAGAGTATAACGACCCTCGCCTTCCTTTACTGGCAGAGCCCGTTACGATCAATGGAAACACAACCTATCAAGGGATCGGCGTTGCATTGACAGACAATCAGCTATCACAGTTGATTCGGGCGAATTACTCCACACCGAATAGAGCTACCTATTTCAGTCAAAGCTTCACACCAATTCCTGTATATGCTTTAACTTATTCGGACGTTTGTTTCTATAAAGCAGAAGCCGCTATCCTTGGATGGGGATTGAGCGCGGGGGATGTAGAGAGCAATTTCTTGAATGGAGTAAAGGCGGCGGCAGCATTGCCACCTTATAACCTTTCCACTCTTCCTGCGACTTACGAGCAGAACGTCCTAGCATTGACAGGACTATCAAACGATCAAAAGATGGAGAAAATAGCCACTCAAAAATGGATTCATCTGTTTGGTCGTAATATGGAGGCATTCTCCGAGTGGCGACGAACAGGATACCCTCGCCTAACGGCTGGTCCAAATCCAGGTTCGACAAACGGACAAATTCCGCGTCGTGCCATCTATTCCAGCGATGAGTCAGAATTGAACAAAGCAAACTATGACGAAGCGGTCGGACGAATGAGCAATGGTGATTCCTTCCTTTCGAAAGTTTGGTGGGATAAACGATAAAACAATAAAGCCACTAGTTTTTGCTAGTGGCTTTTTGTTTATACTATGGAAGGATCTTCCGGAGTTATCGAACAGAATAAGTCTTAATAGCTCCGTTATTCTCAGTTGGATTCCAACGAATCTGATCAGCTTTGCCATCTCCATTAATATCCTCGAAATAATAATTCGTAGTCTCTTTCTGCGAGGTTCCGCGCAAAGAATAAACCGGACTTTCAAATGTTGTACTCGTGCCTAAGTAAATCTTCGGCTCTCCTAAGTTGTTTGAAGCATTCCAATAGATCTTATCGGCTTTACCATCGCCGTTCACATCAGCAAAGTAGAATTTAGTACTTTCCAAACCGCTCGTTGCTCCTGCGTTAGAGTGATCAACAGATTTGGTGAACGTTCCGTCGCCATTGGAAAGGAATACCATAGCCTTTCCGCTATCTAAACTTGCTTGCCAACGAACTAAATCATTCTTACCATCCCCATTAATATCAGCAAAATAATAGTTAGTTCTAGCTGTAGTGCTGCCCACATTGGAAGAGCTTTTCACAGAACCTGAGAAATTACCATCTCCGGTAGCTAAATAAACACGAATATTTCCACCATCATGCGTAGAATTCCAATAGATCTTATCAGCCATTCCATCACCATTGACATCGGAAAAGTAAAACTTAGTCGTTGTTCCAGCAGATGTACCTTCTGGATTGTCGATGGCCGTTGCAGAAAAACTGCCATTGCTAGATGCTAAGTAAACCTGCGTTTTACCTGAAACCAATCCCTTATTCCAACGAATTAAATCAGCTTTCTTGTCGCCATTCACGTCAGCGAAATAATAGTATGAATCAGCCGATGTACTTGCAGATGCGTCATGAACAATCGCTGTGCTCTGGAATCCGCCGCTACCATTTGCTAAATAAACCGAAACCTTGCCCCCATTAGCACCTGCATCCCAACTGATTTTATCTTTTTTTCCATCGCCATTGACGTCAGCAAAATAGTATTGATTTTTAGCATCGGTCGACGCTGCTGAAGCATCTTGCTTGGCAGCTCCAAAAATTGCTGGAATATATCGAGCGAACACTGGAAAATGGTCTGATGGCCACATTGTTTTGCCGTCCACAGTATATTTGTCTTTAACGACCTTGTAACTGCGGAAAGCTAAATCGCGCGTGCTCATGACGTAGTCAATCTTCTTTGTTCCTATTCCCGTCCAGTTATGGAAGGTTGGATCTCCTTGCGATTCCATTAGCGCATCGACCATATTGAAGCCATCCGCGTTTTTGATCGTATTTATCTCGGTTGTGCCTGGGATAGCGTTAAAATCACCCAAACAGATAACAGGACGGCCACCGTGGTTTGCTTTAATACAATCTAATAAAATCTGAGCAAACTCTTTACGATATTCACCAGCATCAGCAGTGTGATACCAATGCGAGTTGATAACAAAGTATTCATTATTATTTTTCACATCCTTTAGA
Organism: Sphingobacterium hotanense; assembly: GCF_008274825.1. Classification (NCBI taxonomy): domain Bacteria; kingdom Pseudomonadati; phylum Bacteroidota; class Sphingobacteriia; order Sphingobacteriales; family Sphingobacteriaceae; genus Sphingobacterium; species Sphingobacterium hotanense. The sequence continues at coordinate 2,043,821 of NZ_CP030848.1, read as the reverse complement.
ATGACCCACTTCGCGCTAGAGATAACAGTTCCTGCTACGAATTCCTTAATCAAATGGCCGGCATTAACTAAGGTAAATCTCGATTTCTTATAGAATATGGATTTTGGCGATCCGTTTGCAGCTCCCGTTTTATAAACCGCGTAACCCGCTTGATCCATTGCAGAGTTTACATACTCCTCCACATCGTTGTTCGCCAATTCCTGTACCCCTAGGATGTCCACCTCGTTATCATTCATTAGAGTTGTCAGTTTGCTCATCCGCTGTAGCTGCGTAAAAGGATCTGAGTTTGTTGGATTCCTTAGGTTAAAAGACATTACAGTAAATGACTCTTCTAACACTAAAGGATTTGGATTAATCACATTAGGCTCTTCAGGAGTCGTTGGTGTCTCTACCTCTTTCTTAGGTTGGACTGTGTTTTTTTCACATCCAATGGTACACAACAACAACGCTGTCGCCATAACTTTCCATAATCCGTTAGTTCCAAAGGTTTTAAATGGTGATTTTAGCATAATATAGTTTTATTTTCTTATTGGCTTGAAAAACATTATTTAAGCTTATTAAAGTTTATAAAACTAAATTATGAATATAATTGAATAGAAAAAACACTTTTGTAATATATTTCAACTCTTTATAAAAAATCTACTGCTGATACGATAAAACATTTTCCAAAAACTCACGTTTAAAAACTATCAACTTGATTTAAAAAATTGGCGAACATGACCTTAGAAGAACGTATAGATAATTTAGACAGACAATTTGGATTTATTGCTAATCCGGAAGACTTTGATTTCAACCTCTCTCCAGGAAGAATAGCATATAGAAATGAAGCGTTAAGAACGAAAAATAGAGATTTATACACTGCTTACTTAGCCGACCACTTTCCAAACGAAATGGCAGCGGAACTTAAGCGTTTTGATGAGATCCTTCCTAAACTTCGTCGGGTAACTAAAGAAGAGGCGGAAGATATCTTTCGCGAGAGAGGCATCAATCTGTTACAAGCGGATTTTAGTGCCAAAGATGAGGATTCAATCTTTAAGATGTTAAAAGTTGCTGACGAGGACTTAAATTGGCATTTAGAGGGCAGTGACACCGACCTATTGAATAACAAAGCTAGACCGAGCACCGTATTGAACAATCTTGAGCATTTATGGCTATTAATCGACTAATTTTAACGATAAAACAAATAGTCTTTCTATATTAATTCAATATTATCTACGAATTATAATAATAACAATAAATTATTGCTTAATTAAACATTTTGTACTACTTTTACTTTGTATTCAATCGATTGCTGCAAGATTTGAAGACTTCCCCTACAACTAATGAGTAACGCGCTGTTACGGGTATCTAAGAAAGAGCTTATAAAGCATCTTTGAAGATGCCTGTACATATTTTAATTAATGCAGATGATCACGATATCTATTATTTCCGTTGTAATTTTAGTTCTATACGTACTATTCAAAACAAAAATTATATGCTTTCATGTATGGACAAGCCGCATCGATAGCAAAGGCAAAACCGTTCGCTACTGTTCTAAATGTGGTCGAAAGGGTAAAAACGCACCACTCATACCATAAACTTCATTCTTCAATTTAATTATTATTCGCCTTTGATGAAGGCGAATGAATCATTGTATTGAATGTGTTCCATTTCAAAAATGGATATAGGAAACCCTGCAGAAGCTAATGCCCTCCGCAAATATGGTGAGGATGGTATTCAGATTTCTATTTTTCCGAATGATAATCTAGTTCAATAATTTTGAAAGTGTGATTTGTAAAGAATCTCCACGGAGGTTTTTCTCTACAATTGTTCCTTTATCATCAATCAACACATTTTGTGGAATTGCAATGATGCCATAATCAACTGCAGCGGCGCACTGTAATCCTTTCAAGTCCGAAACATGTATCCACGGTAGATCATCATCTTTAATAGCCTTCAACCAATCTGCTTTCCTACTATCCAATGAAACTGCGTAGATCTCGAAACCCTTATCCTTAAATTCAGCATATGCTTTCTTAAGGTTTGGATGCTCTGCTCGACAAGGCCCACACCAAGACGACCAAAACTCCAGTAACACATACTTCCCTTTAACTTCAGAAAGCTTCATCAAATTGCCAGTACTATCTGCAAGATTGACTTCGATCATAGGCTTTCCAACCCTCGTTTTTTTCGCAATCTCCAATCTATTGGACATTTCGCGACCTTCTTCTGAATCCTTTGCCTTTTGACCAAGGGCCGCTAAAAATGGAGAAAATTGTTTTACGTCAATAATGTAAGATCGCGCTTTTACCACGTCAAACGCCACCATGGACTCAGGATTGCGCTTCACAAAATCCAATTCGGCTAAATTAATCGCCGAACTCAGCTTTGCAACTGTAGCTAAATAGTCTTTCATTAATACACTATCTTTCTTCGCCAGAACAGACCGATAGGTAGAAAAGACTGAATCCAATTCTTTGCGAAGACCGCCGATTTGTCCTTTTAATTGGACTGCCAAAGCTTGTTCAGTACCGGCAGTCACCTGCGCTTCCCGAATATCCTCATCGATTTCAATCATGACATTTCCCGGCTCCAAGTAAAACTCTAAGTAGACATAGCGCTGAGCCTTATCATCGGAGATGAATTGTAGCGTGGCTTTCTGTACACTGGACACTTGGCCTTTGATCGTAAAATTACCATCAACAATATTGGTCGTGTCACTCAAATAATTTCCATCATCCCCAAGATAGCCCAAACAAATTTTGGAGCGCCCCTCCGAGTGTTTTACTTTTCCTTTGACTATAAATTCTGCGGCGAACGCCGGTAGACACATAGCACCTGCGATGGCTAAGGATAAAAACTTTAGATAATTCATATTCGTCGATTGCTTTAGGCTATAAAAACTCAACCCCTTAATAGTTATTCTAATATAAAGACAATACAACTACCATAAAACCAAAAATATGTTAAATATCATTTAAATTTTTATAACCCAAACACACTGTTTTGCCCTAACTCGATTTCTTCAAACTTCATTTGCCGGCAAAGCATCGTTTCGAACGATAGGAAAAGAAAAAGCTCTCTAATCAATTAGAGAGCTAATAACAACAATATAAAGAGTATAAAATTAGTCGTATTAAATTCCTTTGAACCAATCCTGAAACATCGAGCCAACGAAAGGTATTGGACTAGTTTTTCCACTAAAAGCCCCTAGAAGTCCGATGATCCACAGCACGAAAAGTATGGCAAAAACTACATAGCTGATCATCGCACCTACCGATGGAATAAAGTTCAATAATCCGCTAAGAATCCCGATGACAAAAAGTCCCAGATTTTGACGAATATGAAATTTTACGAAAGGGTCTTGCTTGTCTTTATTCATGATAAAGGCTACTAAAAGCCCAATCCAAGTAATGTAAGCAATAATAGCAATAGTTTTGTTGTCTTGTAAGCCTGCTGTGTTAACTTTTAAATCATTCTTCTCCATGATTAGCGATATTTTAATTTTGTAAATTTTGCACCTTATCGATACGATCAAGTATCTTACGGTATAACAAACCTACAGTTAATCATAGGGATATTTTATCCCTGAAATCAGGGTTTTTTAACTTATTCAGACTCCTTCCCTACCACAATCTTTAACATATCCTCATATCGCAGGTATTGTGCCGCTATGTCTCGCACTTCTTCTGCGCTTATTTGCTGAATGACGTCTGTGTAATAATGATAGTAATCCAAAGTCAAGCCCGAGAAATAAACAGATTTAAACTTATCTACATGGGAGAATACCGACTCCAGGCTGCCCAACATACTCCCGAGCATGTAGTTTCTGACAAGCTCCATCTCCTGCTCAGGAACCAGCTCTTGCTGCAAACGATCCATTTCTTTCTCTATCTCTGTCAGAGTATTCGCGGTGTATTCTACGCCTACTTCAGTGGCAATCGTGAAAAAACCCGCATGATTTAAATTCGCCACCGCGGATCCGATACTATAAGTATAACCTTTCTCTTCTCGGATATTGCTCATCAAGCGAGAACCGAAGTAGCCGCCCAATAAGGTATTCGTAAATTGCAATGCCGGATAATCCGGATGAGAACGTTGAATGCTGCGCTTTCCAAGGCGTATAGCAGACTGTAAAGCGGATGGCTTATCAATGAAACTATAAACCGGCAAAATAGGCTCTAATACAGGAAATCCATGTTCCTGAACCACTTCGCGATTTGTCCATTGTTGCTCGAAATACAATTTAAAATGAGCCAACACATCAGCCGTAATGTTACCTGACAAGAACAAAGTAGCATTGCTAGGCTGAATCTGCTTTTTATAAAGTGCGATAACCTGTTCGCGATCGAGGGCACCGAGCGACTCTTTCGTTAGGGATATCCCATAACGAGTGTTCGGAAATAACTCATGGTAGAAACGTCTTCGAGCTAAGAAATCCGACTTTTCCATCGATATCTGCAGATTCTGCTTATTATTTCGGATATAGGTATTCAGTTCCTTTTCCGGAAAAATAGCGTCCGTCAAGACCTCGTGCACAATAGGCAAGATTGCATCAACATGCTTCCGAAGGGTATACAGAGTTAGAGCATTGTGATCAAAACTGTATTCAGGAACCAGATAGGCGCCGTAATAATCAATTTCTTCAGCGATGCGGGCGCTAGACAATTTTGAAGTCCCCTCTTTCAACAGATTACCCAACGCCACATTGGCAACAGGATTCTCATTGCCTTCAAATACATTTCGGAATACAAATTCCGCTTTGATCAGCTCTTGTTCAGGAGCAGGAAATACGAATACCCTCAGTCCGTTCGCAAAGTCGTATTGCTCTGGCTGCTGAAGCGTAATCTCATCGATGGCATGCAATGCCGGTGCAAGTTCTCTATTGATCATATTATGCCGACTTTTGTGCATGGTAAAATAATACAGATGAATTCTCTGCCCTAAATATCTCCTTTGCTACGCGCTGTATATCCGCTGCATCAACAGCAATATACTTCGCTATTTCTTTATTATAATTGTTGGCATCACCCAATAGCTCGTAAAATGCCAAGTTCATAGCCTTATCTAAAATGGATAATTCAGCAAACACCAAAGTTGACTCAATCTTGTTCTTCACTTTGTTTAGCTCATAATCCGTAACCAACTCATTTTTAAGCCTATTCAACTCTTCCCATACCGCACGCTCTGCTTCCTCCAGGCTTACCCCTTCGGATGGCTTTCCTTCCAACATCAACAGGTTCGAATCGATACTGCCAAGAATATAGCAATTGATTTCTGAGAACAAATGTCTCTCTTTAACCAAACTTCGATACAAACGCGACGAGCTACCTCTCGACAGAATATCGGTGATTAAATCAGCCGTTTGGTAATCCTTATGCAGTCTGTCGACCGTGTGAAACGCCATATAAAGACTGTCCACAGGCACTTCGGCAAAGACCTCTTCCTTGCGCGCGGCGAGCTGTAATGGCTCAGTAGGCAAACTGCGCACAGGTTTCTGACCTCCCGGTATATCCCCAAACCATTTTTCAGCAAGTAACTTCACCTCCTCAGTCTTCACATCTCCAGTAACTACCATAATTGCATTACTTGGCAAGTAATATTTACTAAAGAAACTCTTTACGTCGGCAAGTGTAGCCTCTTCAATATGTTTGATTTCCTTCCCAATGGTCGCCCAACGATATGGATGTTCCTTATAAGCCATCGGACGCAGCTTCAACCAAACATCCCCATAAGGCTGATTTAGATAGCGTTGCTTGAATTCTTCAATCACCACCGATCGTTGCACTTCCAGACCTTGCTCGTTGAATGCCAGGCTCAGCATACGATCGCTTTCCAACCAAAAAGCAGTTTCTAGGTTAGAAGCCGGCAGCGTGATATAGTAGTTGGTGATATCATTTGAAGTAAAGGCATTGTTCTCGCCTCCCACTCGCTGTAAAGCCTGATCGAAACTAGGAATATGTACCGATCCGCTAAACATCAAATGCTCAAATAAATGTGCAAAGCCCGTTTTATCGGGCTGTTCGTCTCTAGCGCCCACGTCATATAAAATATTAACGCACGCCATTGGACTATGTGGGTCTTCATGTACGAGTACACGCAACCCATTTTTTAAAATGAATCTTTCAAAAGATACCATGAAATCTGCTTTAAGTATTATTTTACCCAGGAAATGTCTTTCTTCAATAGAGAAAGTGTTTTTTCCTCCAAGGAACCAGCCTCAGTCTTGAAATTATAAAACCAGTTGGCTTGCTCCGGCAAACTCATTAAGATGGACTCGATCCGTCCATTCGTTTCTAAACCAAACTTCGTACCCGCATCATAAACCAGATTGAATTCTACGTAACGACCGCGACGCAGTAACTGCCAGTTCTTTTCACGATCTGTATATTCCTGATGGCGATGTCTATTGACGATTTCAGTGTAGACCTTCGGAAATAAGCGCCCCAAATCACATGAAAAAGCAAATATATCTTCCTCAGAAATTCCTGCTTTCTCCGAAGTCAGCTTATCATAAAAGATACCGCCCACTCCCCTCGTTTCTTCACGATGCTTGATATAGAAATAATTGTCAGCCCAAGTTTTAAACTCCGGATAAAAATTTGGACTGTATTTATCGCATACGGATTTTAATTGCTCATGAAAATATTGCGCATCTTCTTCGACAACATAGTGTGGTGTCAAATCGATACCTCCGCCGAACCAACGAATTTGATCATTGAGCTCAAAGTAGCGGATATTCATATGGATGATAGGAACCCATGGATTATTCGGATGGATAACAATAGAAACGCCTGTCGCAAAAAACTGATCTTCTTCGACCCCAAAGGCCTTCTTGATCTGTGCAGGCAATTCGCCATGTACTGCGGAGAAATTGACTCCTCCTTTTTCCAAAATATCACCATGTTGGATCACACGCGTGCGACCGCCGCCGCCGCCATCACGTTCCCAATTCTCTTCTACAAAAACCGAAACCCCGTCCAACTTTTCTAAAGCCTGCGTAATCTCGTGCTGTATTTCTTTATATTTTTCAGCAATCTGCTCTTTTGTAATCATCTATGATAATTTATCTGCTAACTCTCTAACGGCTAAAATTGCCGACTTATTCTTATATAAGATATCGTACACCGTATTACAAATAGGCATTTGCAAATGGTGTCTGTTGATAATATCCTGAATGCAATCTGAAGCAAAATACCCTTCGGCAACCATATTCATTTCCAGTTGCGCAGACTTGACACTATAGCCCTTGCCGATCATCGTCCCGAAGGTCCGGTTACGGCTAAATTGTGAATAGGCTGTCACCAAAAGGTCGCCTAGATAGCCCGAATTATTGATCTCACGATCTTGCGGCTCTATCGCATCTACAAAATACTCCATCTCGCGGATAGCGTTGGAAATCAATACCGCCTGGAAATTATCGCCATATCCCAACCCATGGCAAATACCACCCGCTAAGGCGTAAATATTCTTTAAGACTGCACCATATTCTACACCAGTAGCGTCATTAGAAATAACGGTCTTGATATAATGCGTTTGAAAATACTGCGCAACAAATGCCGCATTTGCTGTATTCTTCGATGCAAAGGTTAAATAAGAAAGTTTCTCTAATGAAACCTCCTCCGCATGGCAAGGCCCACCGACGACAATAATATCGTCTGCCGAAACCGAATAACGATCTACAAGATATTCGCCTACAATCTCTTTTAAAGAAGGAATGATTCCTTTAATTGCCGATACAATGATCTTACCCTGCATATCTTCTACCGTAACATCGGCCAAAGCATCTTCCAGATATGCTGCAGGTGTGTTAAGGATGATGATATCAGATTCTTGAATCACTTTTTTGGCGTCGATATATAATCTACTTTCAGGTAGCTTAATTTCAACTGCGCTTAAATAGGAAGGATTATGTTGATAGGATTTTATATAATCGATGTCTTCTTGCTTGCGGACCCACCAGTTTACTTGCTTATCTTTAGGGTTGTCCGTTAGCATCTTGATCATGGCGGTCGCCCAACTTCCACTACCAATTAAACCAATATTCGTCTTTTGTTCACTCATTTCCTATAAATAAACAACAAAGATAGGCAATATATGCCTTTAGCACTAATGAAAAGCAAAAAGCTCAGCGTCGGAAGCATCTAGTATTTGCCCGACTTCGCGTTAATGATGTGTGCAAGATGATGATTACAGTGCCATGCATAAATCCCAATATTCGTACGTAGATCGATCAATTCATCAGTCTCCGGATGCTTGAAGCATCGATTAAGATCTTCATCGCTCAAGCTCGCCAAAAGATGAGACCAGCGCTCGTGAATACCATCCATGATCTTCAATGAGCTTTCGACAGGAAAATCCTTAGAATCTGCCAAAGCTGCCCATCGATCTTCCTGATAGGTTTTAATTGTGGGGGTGTCTTCAGTTAAAGCCAGTTTAAATCGAACAAAACTATTGATATGGCTATCTGCACAATGATTGATCAATTGAGTAATCGTCCAGCCATTTGGTCTATAGGTTTTATTAAAATCCTTTTTCGAGAGTGTAGCGATTTCATTACGTAATCGTTCCGGAAACTTTCGAATGCTTTCGATCCAAAGTGTTAGGGTTTGTTGATCAATTTGTGTCGGCCGAATAAATTTCCCTATGGGGTAACGAAGTTTGTCGATTTCTAAACTCATGAGAACGAAAAAAAATGCGCAATAGATTAATTCCTAATGAGCATTTCAATTTATTAATTATTCGTGGAAAATAAGAATAGAATTAAAGTCAAAAGAAGCACAGGAAAGTTAAAACCTTTATTGGTGCCGCTGAACCCATAAATACCTACTGTTAGGTATTGTATCAAAATACCCATTAGGTGAAATTTACCGGGGAAACTTAATTATGGAAGCATCATGAAAACATCAATCCGCTGTGTCATCCCTATCGCTTTATTTTTCTTCTGCGTAATGATTTGCCAAGCGCAAAACGCTACATTGACAAAAGAAGAAACAATCAATTATTTGAATAAAAAGGCAAACGAAGTTGTTGGTCACTATCGAACAATTCGTGATGTAAGTGTCGCACAGAATTTTACTTATTATTATACAGAAAACCGCGTTAGTCTCTCGGGCGAGAATCTTCGTTTTGATCAAAGAAGAAGAAATTATAAGAACGATGGCTATGGAGATACCACTTATCCTTGCGACTTTGTAATCCAGGAACACGAAACGATACTGAACCCTGCTCATATCGTCGCAATAGACCATGAAGTTAATGTTATTAGCGGTGAACCGATTGGTACGCTGAAAATAACCTTAGTCAACAATGTGGCACAACGCAATATCAATTTTTTCGCACCGACTAAGAAAGTAACGAATGAAAATCATAGCCACTATGGAGAATGTCATGAGATTAGAGAATATCCACAACATCGCGTTAGTGAATCTGTAAAAGTGGTTTACCTATCCTATTTACAGTCTGACCCCAGCAACTTCAACAAACTAAAAAAAGCGTTGGAATATCTTCGTGATCTGATGAAAGCTGAAGACGATCCCTTTGGTGAATAGTAAGGCAGGATGTCCTTATAAATTGCTTCGCAAGAATCCCAATAAGCAGTGGCGAACTATAGAATATATAGCAATTAATTGATAGAATATGAGACCCCTTCTTTTAATCATAGCACTTTTAACGTTTATTAATTGTCATGCACAGACGCAAACCTCTGGGCTTTCTTACGTGAATTCAATTGAATCCAAGGTACTCCAGTACGAAAAAAATAAAGATCGAATTGCGCAACTCAAGCGCGATTTACCTGCTTTAGAAGAAAAATGGAGGATGAAAAAACAAGAAATCACCGATAAAATTAATGCGCTCGTACGGGAAAGAGACGCCCTAGTGGGCGACATGAAAGTGGGTGCCCGTTGCAGCGAGTGTAATCGCTGGAAAACTGATTTGGAAAAAATTGGAATAGACTTCGAAGAACACCTAGGGGAAGTAAAAGGTTATGCGATCCCTGCAACAACAGCGGAATTAGAAAATGTTAGAAAACAGTATAATGAAAAAATAGCGATACAAAAAGTACAACTTCAACGCATCCAAAATACCGATGAATTTATTCAAGCAAATCTTTTGGAAACGGATAAGCTTACAAAAAACAATGTATCACTCTGTGAGGAAGTTACCAAGCTGAGCAAAAATTATGAAACTACAGTACTGCAGGAAGCGCAAAATAAGCAAGAAGTATTGATACGCAAGCTATGTGATGTAGCAAGTGATATTCTTATTGCAAACGATCAAATTGAAATCAACAAAGCACGCATTTTCCGTTATAATGATGCCTTCAGAGCTGAAAGCGAAAAAGTAAAAAACAGAATAGAAACTGAGACTAAGGAACTGCAAGAGTTTAAAAATCAGGAAATTGTTGCGAACGAAAAAAGAATAGAGAGCAAACAATATCAGATGGATACAGCTGCGGCTTCAAAAATTGAACAAAGTTTGGCGCTAGCTAAATCTTTAGCAGCAGAAATAGAAGACTTAAAATCTAAAAATAGAGGTTTAAACCTGGAAATTTCTTACCTGTCCGAAGGACTTGAGAAAAAAATCCAAGATAAAACGATCGAAATTAAACCACAATTTGACAGTAATATAGCGGCAACCAATAGTTCCACACAAAAAGCCAATGAGAGGATATACCTACTAAAGCAACAGTTTGAAAGTGAAATTAATGCCGCGACAAAAACAAATACCGCATTTATGAATGTCATAATCAGTGAAACCAACAGAATGGTCATGGCAAGTCGGAAAATAGAGTGCTCGGTATGGAATAATACTGCCGGCGAGGCAACTTCCAATTGGAACCAAGTCACGCCCTGTATCCGGAATCTAACGAGCACAACACAGATTAATCCATATTGTTCAAAGTGGAACTTAATTAGTTATCTCGGAAAATACAAAAGCTTCCTGGCCTCTTTGCCGGCAGAAGACTTAGCACACTCTAAAAATGCATTGTTAAATAATTAGCATTTAAGGGACTTTAAAGCTTCATTCTATAGATCAATCCAAAAGAATATAAATTCTCAAACTTAGACTCCATCGTACTCTTATCTCTATAAAAAGTCGGTCTATACTGAAACGAGGCACTAATTCCCTTTGTCAATTCGTAGGATATAGGAAACCACATACCAAAAGACTGCGTATTCCTCCAATGCTGTTCAAATATCCCCGGCTCGACACTCTTTGCGATCTTCGTCACATCTCCTCCTGGCAGAACTCTGGTAGAGGCTAGCAGATTAAGCGTTTGCGGCTCCATTGTGTCTGGAAGCCGAACAGTGTAGCCTGTACGATTGAAAACATAAGCTAAGCCATAGCCTAGATTAAACTTTTGAATTCTATGGTTATTGGACAGCGTGAGTTGATAGCTGAATTCCTTATTTGTTTTTTGTTCGAAAACAATAAACGGAGGCGGCAGCGGATAATTAGATAGTAAAAAAGAATGGGCCGAGAAATTAAGGTAAGTATTATTTCGGTAGAAGTGATTGATGCCTAGGCCGACACCGAAAAATCCTTCTTGCAATTCTCGGTATCCGTAGGGATCCTCGCGATGAAATAGATTCACGAACGGCATGTCCACTTGAAATTCCCATCTACCCTTCGGCAGTTTTTTTTCAAAGGTATCATATCCTTTGTTCGTATTGCTGGAATCTAAATAAATATGCGATGGATAGGTGAAGCGCTTAGGATTCGTAAAATCCACCAACATGCCAACCCCAAACTTCAAGGGGATATTGCTCCAAAAAGCAAACGAATGCTTTTTATTGACAGCGTATGTGCGCATGCTCGTGTCCTGCAAGACCGAAAACTGCATCGTATCTTTTTTACGCTTAACCTCAAATGAAGCAATATTATCGACCGTTTTTACTGAACCTTCATTATAATAAACGGTAGCAGCCTGGGTGGTATGAACCTGGACTTTTTTGTAAGGACCGTTGAAAATACTTGCACAGGAAGTAGATAAGAGCGCTATTAGTGCTGAAAGGAAAAACATCCGCATATAAAAAAGCAAAGATGTTAAATGAAACAAACTATAACCATCGACCCTTGTTAAAAATAATTTCCTGAAAATAGAAAAATATTATTAACAATCGATTATTGAAATATTATTTCTTCAATAAACATGTTCGGTATTCCTTTTCACATTAACCGAAAGGGACGACTATTTCGCTAATCGGGCACCCAGAAAAGCCATGGGAAGGTAAGCAAGTGTTAAATCAACAATGCTAAACCACAGAGGCGATGGAACCATAAAGATCATCGAAATACCGCCAAAAAGGAAGAAAAAACCAATAATCATCGCATAAAGCAATTTTGGTCCTGCACAGATCTTAGCAGCGACAAAAGCTCCAAACAATGTTCCTAGGGCATGCGCCAAAAATGGCATTAAAAAATGTTTAGGCTCGAACAAATGTAAACCAGCCTTTAATCCTTCCGCCGTCATCACATCCACCCCTTCTGGAGGAGCGATAATGGAAGAACTTATCTGAATAATTCCCCCATTAACCAAGCTACCCGCGACCAAACCAAGCACAATGGCTAGAATATTCTTCAAAACTGGATGCATAAATTTCATGTATTAGGTGTGTCAGGTAAAAATAAGGAAATCCTAGTAAACAAAGACAAAAACATCCAAAAAGACAGCTGCGATAACTGATATCCTAACCAAACCCAATGTGCATCCCTATCAAACCCGCTCCAAAAGGGCTTTGATAGGGTTATGCATTGGGTCTGAAAGGGCTTTGAAAGGGAAGTATGCCGAGCAAGTTTGGATAAAGAGCTCACGGATCCCCAATTGAAACTTAAAAAAATGGAACATTGTGCCGCGAGATTGATTAAGACAGTTTCGATAAAGAATGTTAAACATAACAGTTAGATTTTTTTTAATCCTGCTAATTTTTCTTTTAAGAAAAGAAATAGAGTATATTTAGTAATAATGTAATTCCAATTACTATGAAACGGTCTTCTGCAAAATATTTAATGGGTTTAAGTCTATTTATTGTTGCCTCCTGCCAATCAAATTCTGGCGAGACAGTAAAGAATGTACAAGCCGAAACGACTTCAGGCAGTGGTTATGCCGATATCCTCGATGTCGATATCAAGTATTTAGAAGACACAGATTATGTAACAGGAAAGTCTAAAATCCCAGACTCAACACTGCAACAGGTCAAAGAAATTGTACGCCGCGTGTACTCTCATATAGAAGTAAAAGATAATCAATACATACTGACGGCTCAAAATGGCAAAGAAATTGGCATTTCAGAGGCAATTTTTAAGCTCTATAAAAAGAACTTAGATGAAACCAATGCAGTCCTTTTAAATTGGGATAAGGAAGCTAAAGAATCCGGCGTCCAGCAGGAATTTATACTTCCCTCTATTAAAGATGAAGACCTAAAATATTTGGACAGCTTATAACGTGCCGAAACTATTCTGGAAAGCGTTGAGATTCGGGGATTCCAGAGTAGAAGTAATACCATGCATAATATAAAGCAATGATAAGTAGGATTACGATTACTAACCATATAATCGTAGACCTTAATCTTGTGTTTGTTTTCATGGCATTTTGGTTTATCCAATTAAACTAATACCCTCCTCTACCTCCTCTACAGTCGCCCAAAAGAGATTATAAACGATATATATAAGTACAATCCCTAAAACGATGATGATGATCCATATCAGCGTGCCGATAAAATTTTTGTCCTCCATCATAAAAGTTGAACAGTTAGTTTATTAATTAGTTGTATAAAATATAAAATGTTTTTTTTGAAAAAATGTTTTTACTCAGGAGAATCCATGAGCAAAAATATTAGCATGATTATTCGCCCCAAGATATAAATAAGGAATGGATAGAGGAAAAACCACCTGAAATACCAGTATTGCCGCTTGCTGAATTTTGGAATCTTCATAAGTAAAGAACAACTACCATATAGAATCGTTGATTATGTTTCGCCTAACAAATTTATCTTTACCTAATATTTATAGGAGCCAACCATCGCGTTTCCTCGCGAAATATAACCACTCCTTAAAACTAAATTATTTTTCTATTAATATTAAACTATTAATTTAGACAAAAACTTAAACCTCTCAATATCATGAATGTCAACCTTATACCCTATTATTCCAAATCCCTGTTGATTTGTGTGATCCTTGTTTCCATAATACTGACGCTAACGTCCTTATTCTATTCGTTCAACCCGAATGGTTTTCAACTATCGGGAATCTTCTTGCACATCCTCATGTTAGGCATGGCCCTATTAACCGCATTTAAACGGGTTGGCTTCACCATTGTCCACAAACGCAAGGATAGAGATTGGAAATATCAGTTGGAACTTGAACGAACCATGGATATAGTTAATAATATTCGCGCCTTAGATTTAGTCGAGACGAAAGTTGATCTCAATGACTACAGTCGCTATCTTGTGTTTGCAAAAACTAAGGAAGACTTTCTCACCAATTTATCCGATCTCAACAAACTAATTTCCTGCTACTCGGATAGACTTTGGATTTTTATCGAGTTTCTAGATCAAAGACCGATCGATCAATCACAAAAAGCCCATCTATTTCAATATGTCAATAAAACGTTGTATCCAGGTGTTCGTGAAGTTGTCCAAATATTAGTTGAATTCCGAAAATCGAATGACAGCAAAGAGTTACTGCATTTATACGAAAAGTATCTGTTAGAAATCTATAATACTCACCTTCTACAGAATTCAACAAGCTTTTCGAATTGGAATGAAAAGATAAAACAGGCATTCCTAGAAGGCGTAAGTAGCGAGGACATGAAGAACTTTGAAATTTCATTAAGTGTGCTGGATGTTCAGTTAGAGTGGATTCAACAAGCCGATAGAGGCGCGTTTTTTTATAATGTGAATACAGTTGCTTGAGGTTTAACTCGGATTATTAATGGACATCAAAAACTCCGAAGGATTAAAGAACTATTAATATGCGCTTTAATAAAAAAAGCCTTTCAATGATTTGAAAGGCTTTAAATAAGAAGTACGCCAATTAGGGTTCGAACCTAAGACCTACGGTTTAGAAAACCGTTGCTCTATCCAGCTGAGCTATTGGCGCTTTTATTTTGTGAAGCAAAAGTAGCTATTTGAGGGTAAAAAGCAAAATTTTTCACATAAATTTTATACAATAGGTAATAAGTGATTGCTTTCCAACAACATAATTTACGTTCCATGTCCCAAATGTTCAAAAAAGGCCTTTTAGGCCCCTTCAGTGCAATTATTATTAAAAATGATCTTTCAAAGTATATTATAGAATTGATGAGATTAAGGTTAAAATATTTTTTAACAATAACCGCTTAAATATCAGTGTTATTAGCACTATAAGGGCATTTTTGAGGATATTATTTTCACTTTTTATTTGGAGAACAAATCAGAATTTGTACTTTTGTCGCGGAGAGTTGGCAGAGTGGTCGAATGCGGCGGTCTTGAAAACCGTTAACTGTCACAGGTTCGGGGGTTCGAATCCCTCACTCTCCGCACAAAAAGCTTCAATCGAAAGATTGGAGCTTTTTTGCTATGCTAGGATTTGCCCACAACCATTAACTTTATTAAGTACCGTAAAACATCCATGTTTCCATCGTAACACCCACAGGGTTGAAAGTTCTTGATGGCCATTGACAAAAGACCCCTTCAGAAAAAAAGCTTTATGAAAACAAAAAGCGGGAATCCATCCCGCTTATATTTAATGATGATCATCCCACAATTCAACTATCCTGATCTGTTCTTGATTTGTTGATGTTGTGGAATTATCGCCTATTCAACATCGATCACACGTTGCACATCGTCGCGAATATCATTAGGCAACATCATGTATATTTCCTTTTTCACCATTAAAGTCGATAAATCTGGGTCAGCATGGTTAGCATCAATGGTTACCAAAGTTTCGAAGCCACCATCTAACCATTTCCCTTCATCCTCCAGGTATGCTTTGTGTTTTTCATTCAACAAACGTAATCCCTGTAAAATACGCTCATTGCTTAAGGTTTGATTGTTTATCATATCTAAATGCTTTTCCATTAATTATAAACGTTAGATATCGAATAAATGTATAAAGCGCGTGTAAAAAATGTCGCAAAGGACTTTAAAAAGAATAAGTTTAATTGGGAAGTGAAAAAGCAGACAAATTATGTCTGCTTTTTATATTTAGAAACTTAATAAATAAAAATTCAGTTTTATTTAGAGTAAAATGCTTTCTGATGAAAATTCGAATTTTTATCAGCTTTCACCTGCAGTTCAAGGCTTGAATAATTCTTGTCTATAAAAATGTAAAAGAAAGGATATGAAGATTTAACGTTCAGCGTTATGATATCTGGAATTTCATCTACTTTATTGGCATTCGAAACATCATACCCCAAGCGGTTCGTAACGCCATCCTTACCCGTGCATTCTAAAACATCGTCGATAAAACGAACGGACTTTATTTCAGCCAGCCCTTTATCAACAACAGTACCTTCGACATCGTCACCCTCTATAATTTCAACGCGATGGGGCGTCCAAACAGTATTTTGCAAATCTGCAGCAATTTGATCTTTTAGTTTAGGTGGTTTAACGTCGTTTTCACTGCATGCGATAAAAAATACACTTATCAGCAAAAGGAGTCCAAGTTTTTTCATAGTATTATATTTTATACTTTAAATGTATGTTTTATTGCCACTATTCAAAAGTGGTAATTCAGTAATTGTCATTTTAATACGACAATAAACCGCTAATCCACTATGATATTGGATATTACAAGCACTATCTACCTGTCTTAACAAGGGAACACAGAAAACCACAAATATTAATCTATGCTAAATTGTGTGAAAACTGACGAAATTTTTTTGAATTTATTTTCGTTAATAAATAAATTACTTAGTTTTGATGTGCTTTAACATTACACTATTAATACATTAATTAGCCCCCGAACACATTAGTATGAAAACATTAAAAAACGACCCACCAGAATGTAGTCTCAATTTGCTCGCTATGCGCGACACGTTGGAAGTGCTAGGTGGAAAATGGAAGTTGCTTATCCTCCATTATTTAATTACTCGTGATGATCAGATTAACACTTTCAAAAAGATGCAAAGAGAAATTACTGGGATTTCTGCAAAAATGCTCACTAAAGAATTAAAAGATCTAGAAGAAAACCATCTGGTTCATCGTGAACAACAAAACACAAAGCCTATTACCGTTCGTTATACCATAACTGAATACGGACGTTCTGCAGGCGACCTAATCCAGCAATTGGTAGACTGGGGAAAAACGCATCGAATCAAGTTGCTAACCTCTGGTCAATAACACGAATCAGTAGAATTTACATTTAAAAGCCTTCCTATCTGTAGTGAAGGCTTTTTCTTTTGAATTTAACACTCGGTAAATATTCTCCGCATATTTTTACCGAACCCTCCCCGACTTTCACCGAATTTTCTTGCACATCAGCCTAATCTACCTAGGGCTGCATCCATCCTTACCCTACCTTTGGAGTATCAAATAAGAAATAATAAACAGAACAATTAAACATTAAAAAATAAAAGACATGAAAACTCTAACTAAAACTTTCGCAATTGCAGCATTATTATTCGTTTCATCAGTAAACGTATTTGCAAACCCTATTAAGGAGGAAAAGAAGACCTTAAACAAAGCCGTAGTTGAGAATGTAGTTGATGAATATATCAACGCAACAGTAAATGGAAACACACTTTACATCAACGATCTATTCGACAACAATTTCAAACAAAAGTTCAATGCTGGAAAATCGCAAAAAGTATCTGGAAAAGAAGATTATATCAGCTTCTTAAAGAAAAATAAAGGGGTTCAATATGATTGCGAAGTGAGTTATGAGCTGGTTGAGAAAAATAGAAACTATAGTTTAGCCCGTGTTACCTTAGACTTCGGAAACTTTAAAAGAATCGACTACGTTTCGATCAACATGGACCAAGATGGATGGAAAATCAACGAAGTAAACTCTGTTTATCAGAAATAATAATCTCCAATAGCAACACAAAGAGGGCCAAGCAAAAATGCTTGGCCCTCTTTTATGTTATTGATTATCTATCCCAGAAAAATGGCGGTTCGATGCCTAATGCACGCAAGTACACAAAGCCCTGCGCGCGATGATGTATTTCATTGTCTACGAAATACAATAGATTCTGATAAACCGGAAATTCATATTCGCCGAATAGGTTAAAGGATTCGTGAAACTGCTCATCGGGAATCTGCTTAAAAAGCTCGTTAATCTGCGAGGTCTGTTGATCCCATTCGTTGAGAAGATCGCTCTTCGTTTTTAGTTCCGGCAACTCGTGAGAATAGCCCTCGATTTTCTTATGGACAATTCCATCCAATCCTGGCGCAGCGATGCTCAGTAATTCTTTGATTAAATCACCGAATACGCGCATGCCGCCAATTGAGAACTTAAATATCTCCGCTTCGGGAAATGCTTCGATTGTCTTCCTTGTCAATGTACGATGTCCTTGCCAATGATTCAAAAACTCGTCTCTGCTAATAATTTCTTTCGTGCTCATCTCTTTAAATGTTGATTAATGATATAGCCAAAATTAGTAGCAGATTTGACAAGGGTATGTCAGCAGAAAAATATTAGTTCACAAGTCTTGCTATGGGATACAGTTTAAAGGTTTTTTCGTAAAATGGACTACGCTGATAAAGCCATTGCAATTGGGCTGTCCCACTTGTCCGTAGCTTCTCGTCGTTAATCTTCGCCTCCTCAAAGGATTTCTTCAAATCCTTATCTTTTTCAAGCATCTCCGCAGCATAATCCTCGAAGATATACGCCGAGAAATACTCCTTCTGAGAAAGAACAGCATCAAAAAAGTTCCAGTTGAAGAAAGAGTCTGTAGCCTGCGGCTCTAAAGTTTCGATGATATAACGAATGGCTTGCTGATTGGTCGGAATGACCCAATCTCCTTCAAAATACGCTTGTTTTCTTTTTACAACTTCCAACTCAACATCAGTATGGGGGTAATGTCCCTCATAGGGCCTATTAGATGTTCTATAATCGGATATATAATACATTTCGGCATCTATGATCGTATCCCGCTTCAATTGCTGCATATCGACTCTATTAGCTTTCAATAATTGAATTACCTTTTCATAGGCCTGCGGAACGATATACGCTTTGGGCTTATCAATCCTCAATGTCTCCTGATATCTATAATAATGTGGAATATTCTGACTATACGGCTTCTTACGATCGTAATACAAGCGCTGCTGCCCGCTAACCCTGCTAGTCTGGTGTCCGCTTTGAAATCCCAAGAAGGGAATCTGCTCTACCTTTGTAGTATCCAGTTCCCAACGATTTACAAATTGCTTTTGATGTACTAGTTCCTCCTTTATTTCCTGTCGAAGTTTTACGATATGCTTTGCCTCTCTCTTTAGGTTTTCATGCAAGATCTCCATCAATGCGTAAGTTGATTCTACACGATCCTTATAGGGTTTCCACATATGTGTTTCGGGCATATAGCCAATAGTATGATGTAATGCTGCATAGCCGGTTGAATAACGCGGACCGTCAAGAAATGATACCAGTCCGGATTGGGGAGTCTCGCCTTTCGAGTCAACATAGGGAACCATGGGATATCCTTTCTTGTCCATCTCACGATATAGCGGCTTTGTAAAGCGCTCTTTCATGTAGCTGCTTAGCTTGGGATGTAACTTATCTGGATGTGTCGCAATCAGGGTCATAATGTGCTGATAGTCGGCGCCGTTGCTAGTATGCGTATCGAAGAATACATCAGGATCCCAAGTACTGAATACCTCATTAAACAGCATCGCATTCCTGGTATCAGCCTTAATGAAATCTCTATTTAAATCGTAATTCTGACTACTACCGCGAAAACCGTAGGCGTTCGGACCGTTCTGATTCGCTCTCGTTGTTCCCCTATTGAGCATCCCAGCAATATTATAAACCGGTATCAGACAGATAACGACATCCGAGGAGAGCTTGTTTTGCGTTAGCAAATCCCTTACGAACATCATACTCGCGTCAATGCCTTCCGGTTCGCCGGGATGTATTCCATTATTCATAAAAAGTACGGCCTTACCTTTCGCCTTAATGCTTTGCGGATCGAAATCGCCATCCTTCGATAGGACGATCAGCTGAAGCGGCTTCCCTACATCGGTCTTTCCTAAATCCATAATCTTCGCTTGCTTCTCATCCTTGAGAAGATCTTGATAATAACTCCGAAGTTCCTCATACGTGACGGTCGTATTACGTTCAGGATCTTTTTCAAAGGGAATTTGTTGACCGGATACATCATTTAGAGTAAGTATAGAAATAATGCTCAGTATCGTAGTAATTGCTTTCATGGTTTTGCGAAATGTAATAGGGATTAGAATCCTCCGACAAAGCTACCGAAATATGAATAGAAAAGAACAATGATATGCTTCATCACTGCTAAGCTATTGGATTAGCTAAGCTCACTTCGGAAAACTACTAAATAGAAAAAGCCGCTCGGAAATGAGCGGCTTTAATATTTTCATCTTATTGCTAAGATTTAAACTGTTGGGCTATTATTTAGCTTGGTTTGCACGAATAATATTCAATGCACCACCAGCTTTAAACCAACCGATTTGTTGTTCGTTGTAAGTATGGTTTGCTAAGATTTCTTCCGATGTACCATCAGCATGGTGCAATACCAACGTTAATGGTTTATTCGGAGCAAACTCAGTTAATCCATTGATATCAATGATATCATCTTCTTGGATTTTATCGTAATCTTCTTTGTTTGCGAATGTTAATCCTAACATACCTTGTTTCTTCAAGTTCGTTTCGTGGATACGAGCAAATGATTTCACTAATACCGCGCGAACGCCTAAGTGACGAGGCTCCATTGCCGCGTGCTCACGAGAAGAACCTTCACCATAGTTTTCATCACCAACAACAATAGATCCGATATTAGCAGCCTTATAAGCACGTTGGGTTGCAGGAACTGCACCATACTCGCCTGTTAACTGGTTCTTAACGTTATCTGTTTTATCGTTGAAGTAGTTTACTGCACCGATTAACATGTTGTTAGAGATATTATCTAGGTGACCACGGTATTTCAACCAAGGACCTGCCATAGAAATGTGGTCAGTTGTACATTTACCTTTAGCTTTGATCAATAATTTCAAGCCTTTAAGATCCGTACCTTCCCATGCTGCGAATGGCTCTAACAACTGCAAACGATCTGAAGTTGGAGAAACATCAACAGTAACCGATGAACCATCTTCAGCTGGAGCTTGATATCCTGGATCATCGACTGCGAATCCTTTTTCTGGTAATTCATCACCAGTAGGAGGATCTAATTTTACTTGCTCTCCGTTTTTGTTTGTTAATGTATCTGTAACCGGGTTAAATCCTAAGTCACCTGAGATAGCGATAGCTGCTACCATTTCAGGAGAAGTTACAAATGCAAATGTATTCGGGTTACCGTCAGCGCGTTTTGCGAAGTTACGGTTGAACGAGTGTACAATCGTGTTTTTCTCTTGCTTGTCTGCACCAGCACGATCCCACATACCGATACATGGACCACATGCATTAGTAAAGATCGTTGCGTTTAGATCTTCGAAAGTTTTCAATAAACCATCGCGATCTGCAGTGAAGCGTACTTGCTCAGAACCTGGGTTGATACCAAATTCTGCTTTCGTTACTAATCCTTTTTCGATCGCTTGTTTCGCAATAGAAGCAGCACGCGAAAGGTCTTCGTAAGAAGAGTTAGTACAAGACCCGATTAATCCCCACTCTACTTTTGTAGGCCAGCCGTTTTTACCAGCTTCCTCACGCATACGAGAGATTGGAGTATATAAATCTGGAGTGAAAGGACCATTCAACGATGGCTCTAACTCAGAAAGGTTAATTTCAATTAATTGATCGAAGTATTGCTCAGGGTTAGCATATACTTCCGCATCAGCTGTTAAATGGTGTTTGATAGCATTTGCTGCATCAGCAACTTCTTCACGGTCTGTCGCACGTAAGTAACGCTCCATAGAAGCATCATATCCGAAAGTTGATGTCGTTGCACCAATTTCAGCACCCATGTTACAGATTGTACCTTTACCAGTACATGATAATGATTCAGCACCTTCGCCGAAGTATTCAACGATAGCACCAGTACCACCTTTTACAGTTAAGATACCAGCAACTTTCAAGATTACATCTTTAGGAGCTGCCCATCCTGATAATTTACCTGTTAATTTAACACCGATTAATTTAGGGAATTTAAGCTCCCATGGTAAACCTGCCATTACATCACAAGCATCAGCACCACCAACACCGATAGCAACCATTCCTAAGCCACCTGCGTTTACTGTGTGTGAGTCCGTACCGATCATCATACCACCTGGGAAAGCATAGTTCTCCAACACTACTTGGTGAATAATACCTGCTCCTGGTTTCCAGAAACCAATACCATATTTATTAGATACAGAACTTAAGAAGTTGAACACTTCTGAACTTTCTTGCTTCGCACGTGTTAAATCCTGGTCTGCACCATCACGAGCTTGAATCAAGTGGTCACAGTGAACTGTTGATGGAACTGCAGCCTTCGGACGACCTGCTTGCATAAATTGCAATAAAGCCATCTGTGCCGTAGCATCCTGCATCGCAACGCGATCCGGTGCGAAATCAACATAAGACTTACCTCTCTCGTAAGCTTCCGTAGCGGTACCATCCCAAAGGTGCGCATACAAAATTTTCTCTGCTAATGTCAAAGGCTTATTCACGACCTGACGAGCTGCATTAATACGCTCATCATACTGTGAATAAACTTTTTTGATCATGTCTATATCAAAAGCCATGTATTATTTGTTTAAATATGATTTACTTTTAACTAATTCTATTGGAATAAATATTTACTTACGCCAACAAGAACAAAAATACAAAAAAAACCAAGTTAAAGTTGCATTTGTGCCACCTTGCTGCAATTTGGAAATATTCTAAACAAGTGTTAAACCAGCTGAATTGTAGGGTCTACTTCCTTTAATTCCTTCACCGTTTGAAGAGGATTCTCAGAATTAAAAACGAAACTTCCGGCTACCAAAACATCAGCACCTGCTGCTAATAATTTACCTGCATTTCCTGTTCCTACTCCCCCGTCGATCTCGATAATCAAGTCTGTACCTTCTTGCAAAGCTAAAGCGCGAAGTTCTTTAATCTTGGAGTAAGTGCGCTCAATAAATTTCTGACCACCAAAACCTGGGTTAACCGACATCAGACAAACTAAATCGATATCCTGAATAACATCCTTTAATAAGGAAACCGGTGTATGCGGATTTAAAGCAACGCCCGCTTTACATCCCAATTCTTTTATAGCTGCTAGCGTACGGTGTAAATGCGTACAAGCTTCATAATGTACCGTAATTATCGCTGCACCATTATCTTTACATGCTTTCAAATAGCGATCCGGGTCAACAATCATCAAGTGAACATCCATAGGTTTCTTTGCATGCTTAGCAATTGCTTGCATTACCGGAAAGCCAAAAGAGATGTTAGGAACAAATACACCATCCATAATATCAATGTGGAACCAATCAGCTTCGCTGTTGTTTACCATTTGGATATCATCATAAAGTTTAGCAAAGTCAGCCGCTAGAATTGATGGGGCGATTAAATGTTGTTTTGCAGACATGTCATAATTTTTTTGCAAAGATAGCAAGTAATAATCGCTAATGACGAACATCCCCATACTTTTCAGAAATAAGGGGCATTTGCACGAAAATAATTACATTTGTTTGATAAGGAAGACTATAAGAACGTGGCGAAACTAAAGATTAACTACCCGAAAGACAAATTGCAGCAAAACTCAACCCTATGGAAATATGGGATGGTAGTAATTACGATTATATTAATCTGTATATTCCTACCGAAACAACCCCGTTTCCAATATGAATACGAGAAGGGAAAACCATGGAATCACGAAAATCTCACTTCCCCTTATAACTTTGCCATCCTTAAGACACCGGAAGAACTTGCCCGCGATAAACAGTATATTCTCCGTACGGTACAGCCTATCTACAATCTTAACGACGTTGCTAGCAAGGAACAGATCGATCAGTTCAATACCGATCTAAATGAGAAATGGCAGTCTAGCCAGCTCGACTCCTCCGGAACCGATATTTCAAAGTATAGAGAGGTCGGCACTGCTCTCCTCAACTATATATACAATCGCGGAATCATTTCCTTAAATAACCGATTCCAAGTCAAAGGAAATGACTCGGTTAAGAATGATGCGACAGCCATGCAGTACAACTTCGTCTTGGTTCATGATAATGTCGCTCAGCAAAAGAATACCGTCGATTGTTTTACTATAGAATCTGCAAATAAGTACCTGCGCGAAGCTTTAGAGAAGAACAACCTAATTGAACATAAATCCTGGTTTGCCGAAGTTTTAAAGAGTTATGTCACTATTAACTTCGTGTTTAATGAAAGCCAAACCAACAAAATCGAACAGAATGCCCTAGCGAATATATCGACGACGCGGGGTATGGTTCAAAAAGATGAGTTGATTGCCGAACAAGGAAAGATCATCAATAACGAAGCATACCAAAAACTGGAGTCATTGCGCAAAGTATTTGAGGATGAGTCACGAATATCCGGCGAGCAGAATCTCGTAATGTTTGGCCATTTTATCCTGATATCCTTAGCGATGACCCTATTGATGGTATTCCTATTCTACTTCCGTAGAGATATCTTCAACAACAATCGTCTGCTATTCATTATCTTCATTGTTATCCTTGTTATGCTAGGCGTACTGAGCTGGGCTATCAAGATGAAGATCCCGAGCCTATACTACATTCCTTATTGTAGTGTGCCGATCATCTTTAGATTGTTGTTCGATACTCGTATCGCCCTCAATATCCATATCCTGATGGTTTTGGTAGCCGGCCTATTTGTACCAAACAGTTTCGACTTCGTGTTCCTGCAGTTCACCTCCGGAATGGTGGCCATCTATAGCATTAAAACGCTTGTAAAAAGAGAGCAATTCCTCGTGTCCAGTGTGATTATCTTGGCGACCTATATACTTGCTTATATCGGATTAGTGCTGACGCGTAACGGCTCCTTCTCGACCATTTACTGGCAAGATATATTACCGTTTGCTGTCAGTGTCGGATTAACGCTTCTAGCCTATCCCCTGATCTATGCATTTGAGAAGTTATTCGGCATCGTGTCTGATTTGACTTTGATGGAATTAACCAATAGTAATTCCCGCTTATTGCGCGAGCTATCCCTGAAAGCTCCAGGCACCTTTCAACACTCATTGCAGGTGGCAAACCTTGCTGAAGCAGCAATCTATAAGATCGGTGGCAACCCTCTTTTAGTTCGTGCCGGTGCTTTATATCATGATATCGGGAAGATGATCAACCCGCTTTATTTTATCGAAAATCAGAAAACGAATGATAACCCACATGAAGAGCTGACGCCGGAACAAAGTGCACAGATTATTATCTCGCACGTCCTGAAAGGGATCGAGATGGCGAGAAAGCATCAGATGCCGGAGGTAGTGATTGATTTTATCCGTACGCACCACGGAACGACTAAAGTTGACTACTTCTACAACCTAGCCGTAAAAGACAATCCAGATAAGGTTATCGATGAGTCCATATTCAAATACCCTGGTCCAGTACCATTCTCCAAAGAGACTGCAGTATTGATGATGGCCGACTCGGTTGAAGCCTCTTCCCGCGCGTTAAAAGAGCCTACAGAAGAGTCTATCAATAACCTTGTCGACAAGATTATCGATCATAAGCTAATGCAGCGCCAGTTTGCAAATGCGGATATTACTATGCGTGATATTACCGAAGTATCTAAGATTTTCAAGTCTATGCTGAAGAGTATTTATCATGTACGTATAGATTACGATCTAAGCAAGAAAAAAGACAGCTAAAAAAAGGAATTGACATTCAGCAGGTTGTCATTTCGTATGAAAAAATTGTTAAAAATTAGCGATAACAGCTTTGTAGAGTGAAAATTTTGCTTTATGTTTGCACTGTCAAAACCCGGAGAGGTGCCTGAGTGGCCGAAAGGAACAGTTTGCTAAACTGTCGTACTGGAAACGGTACCGCGGGTTCGAATCCCGCCCTCTCCGCAAAGACATAAGAGCAACTGTAAAAAGTTGCTCTTTTTTTTATGCACTTTTCGGATCAGTTTCAAAACCTGTGGATTACGCAAATAATTTGGTCAATCTGAACAGGAAGAAATTGATGTCACCTACACCTCTAAACTGACTTCTGAAAGCTTTGAGTTTTGCATTGAAAGATTCTGCTGAAGCATTTGTACTCTTGTTGTCGAAGTAGTTCAATATTTTTTTGTGATGGATATTTATGGTTCTGGAGACGGTGTTGAATGACTTGAAGCCGGCCTGTTCCACTTTATCCGCCCATTTTGCCAACCTTGTAAAGGCGTAGATCTTATCTATGGTGGTGTTGAATATCCAAGAGAGTTCTTGGGATAGCCTGTACGCCTTTTCAATATCAGGATATCGCTCAAAGAGTACAGCAGCCCTTTCTCTTTGCTCCAAAGTCCATTTATGTTCACTTTTATAAAGCAGGTATCGGCTTCTTGCAAGTAACTGTTTGATGGTTTCACTGTTGGATAGGACTTCCGGAAAATAGGTTTCCTTATTCTTTCGTGCTTGGTCAATTGCCTGATTTTCATCGTCAATGGCCTGCCAGCGGTGCTTTATCCTTATTTCCTGAAGCGCTTCGGCAGCAAGTTGCTGAACATGGAAACGGTCTATTACCTGAACAGCATTGGGAAAGCATCTTTTGGCTATCAATCCCATATTACCGGCTAAATCAAGCGTTATCTCTTGAACTTTATTTCGTAATCTCTGTGGAATCTTTTGAAGGATCGGGATAATGTTCTCTGATTTTGTCCCGTTCAGTATGGCTACAATGGTCCCTTTTTTGCCCCGTGCTTCTTTATTGGTGACAACGGTATAGAGCTCGCCATGGGATAGGCAGGTCTCGTCAATAGAAAGATGGCCGCTGACATTCTGTGGGAAGATCAATCCATCTCGCGCATTTTCGCGATGCTCCCAATCCTGGAAACCGCTCAGTTTATTGCGGTAGTATCTCCTTAGTTTACTGGCTGATATCCCATAGAATGAACTGATGGTCTGAATGCTATGAGCCTGGTTGTCCGCTGATACCTTTTAAAAAAGCTGCGAAATCCTGTGTGATGCGCGTCCCTTTGGCTACTAGTTCCCAATTTCTGTAGACTACTTTATCGGTATCCTGGTTGAGCCACCTGCGGCGCTTGACATGAAGATAGACCTGCATGCCACGGATAGGAAAATCTTGAAGGGTAACGGGTTCGAAAAACCCCTTGGAAATCAACTTCTGGCCTTGATATTCTTCAGGTGTAGTATTGACTTCCTCCAGAAAGATATCCAGTCTTTTTTCTTCTTTGGAATAGTGGGTCATCTCAAAATAATCGGAAACTCCTTCGGGAATAATTAAGGGCATTAACGCGTTGAAAGATTCGTGCATCTGTATAAATATCAAAGCACAAATATCTAATTATTTTTTATCCCCTCCACAACTTTTGTACATGATCCCTTATATTTCAATTAAAAAACCACAGGGATGAAAGTTCTTGATGGCCTTTGAAAACAGACACGTTCATAATAAAAAGGATACCCCCATAAAAAACGAAAAAAGCTCATCTTTCGATGAGCTTTTTCTTTACCCTTTTCTGAGCCTCCTATCGGAATCGAACCAATGACCTACTGATTACAAGTCAGTTGCTCTACCAGCTGAGCTAAGGAGGCTTGTTTTTGGTGATGCAAATATCAGAATTTTAACCTTTTTTGCAAAGAAAAATGCCGACTTTTCATTAAAACACCATTAACGCACTGATTTTCAAGGAGAACTTTTTTGGCAAATTTCCCCAAATCATTTATATTCAGTAAAAGCTTTTTTTATATTTGTCACTACTCATTTACAGCTTATTGATTACACATCGACCTATGAGCAAACTTTCAAAAGTTTTTGATGGTGGCTTAAATTTGATATGAATACGAACGATCAACATATAGACGATATCGAGCTAATCCATAGGATTAGCGAAGGCAATCATGCTGCCTACGATCTGCTATATGATCGTTTTTTTGAGGATATATATATTCATATCTACAACAAAACCAAGGACTACGAACTTACTAAAGACCTCACACACGATGTATTTCTGAAGCTCTGGGAAAACCGAGACTCACTGACCCACATCACAAATATTAGAGGATACTTGTATATCACTGCGCGCAATAAGGTTCTCGACTTAATTAAGCACAACAAAATAGTCGACACGTACTATCAATCGTTTCTACATACTTACAAGCTCGTGGAGTCGACAGATTTCCGCATCCGCGAAAAACAAATATAAACGATAATCTCGGAAGCGGTAGACAGCCTACCTGCAAAGATGCGGCAGGTATTTGAGCTGAGCCGCAAACAAGACTTGAGTTACCAGGAGATTGCCGATCAATTAGCCATCTCCGAAAAAACAGTTAAAACACAGATACACAACGCATTAAAGATTTTAAGAAAAAAACTTCACCCCTATACGCATTTTTTTCTCTTTTAATCTACAACTCACACTATACTAAGTCGTCTTATCTATATACTGCCTGATAATGCAGTACTGATAAACCATTAACATGACCGAACACGATTTTAAAATACTTATCGACAAATACCTCAGTGGGCAATGTTCTGATGAAGAGAAACGAGCTGTCGAGTTCTGGTACGCTGTATCCGAAGATGAACAAGAAGTTGATCAAGCAACTTTAAATCTTCATAAACAGCAAATTCGAAAAGACTTGAGCAAAGAACTACAGCGAAAACCAAAAGTCTTTGCTTTCAACAATTATTGGAAGGTCGCAGCAGCCGCAGTATTAGCCTATGCTATTGCGATAGCCATCTATATCAATCAAAATCCAAAGACCCTCCCCCTTTCTGAAGTCGCTAGCATTATGCCGGCTAAAGATCAGGTCGAATTGAAATTGGCAGACGGAAAAACCATTGTTATCAATCCGAATACAAAGCAAGATATTACAACAAGCGAAGGCTTAAGCATTCGTGTTGACGAGCAAGGGAATTTATTATACCAACAAGAAGAAATCAATAATAGCGATGCTCCAATAGCATATAATACATTAACGACTCCGAAGGGAACAATCTCTTCTATCCTACTGGCTGATGGCAGCAAAGTTACTTTGAACGCCGCTTCCTCACTACGTTTTCCGACCCGATTCCAACAGGATAAACGTGAGGTGTATCTGGAAGGTGAAGGATATTTCGAAATCAAGAAAACTGCCAATCACAGCAGCTTTATCGTCAACTCAAAACAACAGGCAGTTAAAGTTTTAGGAACCAAATTCGTCGTTAAAAACTATGCCGGCGAAGCCGAAAGCCGCACATCCTTGGTCGAAGGTAAAGTTGAAGTTAGGGCCTTAAAAGCCAATCATTCGCTTATTTTATCACCAGGACAAGAAGCAACGCTCAACGCATCCGGACTTATTAAGCGTGAATACGATGAAAGCAGTCTTGCTTGGATCAATAACGACTTCATTTTTATCAATGCCGACCTCGCCGAAATCTGCGTAGAACTCGAACGTTGGTATGATGTGAAATTCAAAATTGACAACGACATCGAAAAGAAACGATTCACCGGAGCAATAGCCAAGAACAAATCCCTTCAGGAGATTCTAAACATCATGAGTTCCTCTCAAAACTTAAATTTTAGAATAAACGCCAAAACAATATACGTATCAAACTTTTAACCCTATTTTTTATAACTAATTATGAAAATCTCTCTAAAAACACTCTTTAGGGGTGAGTTCTCCTTGAACAAAGGAGGATTGAAGATGGGACGAACTACCATTCTTGCAGCACTGCTGCTGAGCAGTAGTTTAGTGTCGGGACAAATTACGATCCCTCGGAAAACGATGTCGCTGCAACAGGCACTTTTCCAAATCCGACATCAGTCGGGCTATGACTTATTCTTCGATGCAGATATGATCAATCAATATCCGAGAATATCCATCGAACTGAAAGATGTGCCTGTAGATAAGGCTGTCGAATCCGTATTACAGAATCTGCCGCTTGACTATCAGATCAAAAACAAAACCATTAGTATTCTTCCCAAAAAGAAGACGACTACAAACGAGAGAAACCAACAGCAGCAATCGACCAAAGGGGTAGTTGTCGATGCGCAGGGTAATCCGATATCAGGAGCGTCTATCCGACTGATTTCCGACCGTAAAAAAGCAACTTCCACAAACAGCGATGGTAGCTTTACGTTTCCTGGAAACATCCAAAACCAAGAGATTGAAGTATCCAATGTCGGGTATGAAACTAGAGTCATCAGGGTGCAAGGAAGCACGGTTCGCGTCGTTCTAGAATCAACCGACAATCGTGTGGAAGAGGTCGTTGTGACGGGTATTTCTGCTCGTAAAAAAGAAACCTTTACCGGAGCAAGTGCTTCATTCAATACCGAGGAGCTTAAGCAGGTTGGGAATACCAATGTTATTCAATCGCTAAAAGCATTAGATCCTTCTTTCCTATCCATGGAGAATAACTTAGCAGGTTCTAACCCAAATGCATTAGCAACCATCGAACTTCGTGGACAAACGAGTATTGCTACGGATGCATTGAGAGACGAGTTCTCGGAAGATCCCAATCAGCCCTTATTCATTTTAGATGGCTTCCCGACGACCTTGAGAACCATTACCGATATGGACATCAACCGCATCGCCTCAGTAACGATCCTTAAGGATGCTGCCTCTACCGCTATTTATGGTTCACGTGCATCCAACGGAGTTATTGTTATTGAAACAATAGCGCCAAAACCCGGCGAACTATTAATCAATTACAGTACAGACATCAACATAGATGCCCCCGATCTTCGCAGCTACAATATGATGAATGCTGCCGAAAAGGTTGAATTTGAAAGACTATCCGGGCGCTACACCATCCACCCGCGCCGTGATAAATACGAAACGCAAATCGAATTAGATGCGCTTTACGCCGAACGACTAAAGAACATTGCGAGAGGGGTTGATTCCTATTGGCTAAGCGATCCTGTGCAAACCGCCGTATCGCAACGCAACTCGCTTATGGTCAACGGTGGCGACGGATCGCTTACTTATGGTATCGGAGGAGATTACCGCAAGAATAACGGGGCGATGAAAGGTTCTTCGAGAGATACCTGGGGAACACGCTTAAACGTTGATTTCCGACATAAGAACTTCCGTGCAAGCAATATGCTTTATATTAATGGCTACAGCGCCCAAGAATCAAATTATGGAAGCTTCAGCAACTGGGTCAATACCAATCCCTACTACGAAAAAGCACCCAGCTCGCAGCCCTATTTAGCGATCGTGTCAAGCGGTTACAGCAGCGAAGTGGAATACATTAGCAACCCGCTTTATCTTTCCGAAATCGGGAGCTTTGACCGTACCAAAAACTACGCGATAACAAACAATACAAAGATACGCTGGGATATCAACAGTAATTGGACGCTTAACGGTGCCCTACAGATCTATAAAGACGATACCGAGCACAATGTATTTATATCGCCAAGACACACGCAATATCGTTTGATCAACGTGCTTGAAAAAGGTCGTTTAACGAATTCCGAAATGAGCCGCTTGAACTATACAGCAAATGCAAGTGTGGTTTACCATAAGGTTTTCGCTGGAAAACACAGCTTAAACGGACAGGTTCATGCAGAGGTATTCAACTCGAATGCTAATTCTGCAGGATTTATCGCTGTCGGGTTCCCTACGTTTAGTACGGGAGCAGCGAGATATGCTTACGGCTATCTTGAAAACTCCAGACCGCAATCTTCAGCAATCGTTGAGCGCCGGAATTCCCTGATCAGTACGTTCAACTACTCGTATGATAATAAATACAACGCCGACTTTACATTTTCCTACGACGGTTCTACCGCCTTCGGCGTAGATAATCTCTATTCGCCATTTTTCTCGGGTGGTTTATCCTGGAACCTTCACAAAGAACAGTTTTTTAATGACGTCGCGCCCGCTATCAACTTATTGCGACTTCGCGGTAACTACGGTCGCACCGGAAATCAAAACTTCACGAGCTATACGTCGATCACAACCTATGATTACGAATCTGGCTATAACTTCTGGGGTCAGGGTGTCAACGTTAGCTCCTTAGGGAATAAGAAACTAAAATGGCAGAATACCGAGACCATCTCATTAGGATTAGATTTCGCAGCATGGAATAGCCGATTGTCAGGATATGTGAATGCCTATAGAAAATTCACCGATCCTCTTGTTGTGGCAGTCGCACTTCCATCCTCAACTTCTTTATCACGTTATCCGATTAATGCTGGTAACCTGACGGTAGACGGTGTCGAAGTATATGCAAAGTATGCCCCTATTTACAAATTACAAGACCGTATCATTTGGACGATAGGCTTAATGGGATCGACATACAAACAAGAGTATAATGATTTCAATAGCATTCTTGAAAGTATGAACAGCAATCTGAGACAGAGCAAATCGCTTATCCAATATAGAGATGGCGGCGATCCGGCAGACATTTGGACCGTTCCTTCCTTAGGGATTGATCCTGCCACCGGAAACGAATTGTTCATGAAGAAAGATGGAACATATAGCTTTCAATACGATTATAATGATGCTGTAGTCGTTGGAAATAGCAGACCTAAATTACAGGGGGTATTCACCTCAAACTTAGTTTATAAGGGCTTCTCGGCAAATGTCATTGTCCGCTATCTGTATAATCAAGATGTGTTTAACTCGGCTCTATACAACAAGGTGGAGAATATCAGCATGCAGCAGCTTTTAAATTCCAATCAGGATAAGCGCGCGCTTTATGATCGTTGGAAGCAAGTTGGCGACGTCAGCTCTTACAAACGCATCAATTTGATTGACTTAGGTGGTGAATACAGCGATCTAGATAGCCACCCGGAATCTACGCCTATGTCATCAAGATTTGTGCAACAGGAAAACAGGTTGGCAATCGAATCCATTAGCTTGGGTTACGACATCAGAAACACCAGCTGGTTGAACAAAATCCGCATGAGCAATTTAAAAATAACGGGATACATGAACGATATAGGCTATTTCTCTACGGTTAAGCGTGAGCGAGGTATAGACTATCCTTATACACGTTCATTCTCCTTGAGTTTAACAGCAAATATTAAATAAGCCATGAAAAGAATTTCAATCTATATATTAGCATCCATCCTATTCTGCACAACGTCTTGTAGCAAATGGCTGGAAGTAGCGCCAGAAGATCGCTTTACCGAAGATCAGATCTTTGAAACCGAAGTAGGCTTCGACGAAGCGATGAATGGACTTTATTTGGGTTTGGCAAAAGACAACCTATACGGTGATAAAATGACCCTAACAACGGTAGAGCTTTTAGCAAACCGCTTCCATGTATTGGAATCAAGCTCACCTTACATGAGCCTATGTACTTGGAACTACAATGCAACCTATTCGCTCGAGTCATTCTCCAATATCTGGAGCCAGGCCTATACGAGTATCGGCAATGCAAACAATCTGCTTGCAGCACTTGACAAACAAGGTACTACAGTTTTACCAGATGCAAAAAGAACACGTCTAAAAGGCGAAGCATTAGCAATTCGAGCCTATGTACATCTTGATTTACTCCGTTTGTTCGGCCCGGTTTACAATAGTGTAGATTCTACGAAAAATGCGATTCCATACTATACACAATTGAGTCCTGAAATCGAAACGATACTTCCGGCAAATCAAGCGATGAATTTGATATTGAAAGATATCAATCAAGCGTTGGATTACCTAAAAGACGATAATTCCGCTGAAGTAGGCTATAACAACTATAATAATTTTCGATTTAATTATGTAGCGGCTATGGCTTTGAAAACAAGAGCGCTATTATGGAGAAATAATAAGGAGGAGGCATTTAAGCTAGCTAATGAAACCATCGCTTTGACCGACAACTTTACTTGGGTGACGATCGATCAAGCGAAGAACCCTAGGAATCCAGATAGGATATTTGTGAATGAGATGCTATTCGGAGTTTGCAATGATCGTTTATATTTAAACTACGATAAATACTTTTCATTCGAATTAGAGCCTAAGTCTATCCTTTCATCGGGATCTGCAACGTTTATTGAAAACATTTATGAAAAGTCCAGCAATGACTATCGATTTGAAACGCAGTGGAAGATTCCTTCTTACGGCGTAGCCTATCCTACTTTTTTCAAATTCGCGGACATTACCAATAAGGATGGAAACTATAGACAGCGCTTCACGATTCCATTGATTCGCAAAAGTGAACTATTCTACATTGCTGCCGAGACCGCACCTAACACTGCGGATGGATTGGTATTTCTTAATAAAATCAGAAACCAACGCGGCCTTAGTTCTTTAGCTTCAGCATCTCAGATCAGCAATGAAATCTACAAGGAATATCTCAAAGAATTCTATGGTGAGGGTCAAGTATGGTATTATTATAAGCGCAATAGAATTTCGGCAATTGTTTCTCCAAATGGGGACAAGACCTCGGCGATCCCATCCAATGCATGGGTAGTTCCTCTTCCATTAAACGAAACTGATAACCGCTAAAAAGACACATGAAAATGAATACTTTAAAAATAAAACTATTCTTTGCGAGTCTTTTTCTCCTCGCATTATCGGCTTGTAACGAAGATAAGCTCGACCTATATGACCAAGAAGCAACGGGAAGCAGCATTTACTTCTATACACCCTATGCTACTGCCAATCAATCCGTGCCTACGACACAGCATAAATTTTCCTTTGCTTTTGAACAATTAGAAGTAAAAGAAAAAACGATAGACATTCCTGTTCGGATCACGGGTATTCCACAAAGTACGGATCGGGAATTCTCGATTAAATTCGACCCCAATTCAACATTAAAAGAGGGAACCCACTTTGTATTGGAAAATGATAAACTGTTTGTACCAGCCGATTCTATCAAGTCAAGCGTGTCCATTAAATTGATTCGCACGGCAGATCTGCAGACGGAACCCTTGGAATTGCGAATGAAACTTGTGAAGTCCGCAGACTTTAACACCTACTTCAGAGAGCAATTTAATATCGCAAAAACCAAAGCTACTTCTGTTTTAGATTTTAGCTTAGTCGTTGATGATATCTTCGGTGCGCCATATGCGTGGATTCAATATAGCTCACGTTTTGAACCGGCATTAGGGAAATATTCTAAAGAGAAGTTCAACTTATTATTGGAAATATTTGATCTGGATGTCGAGCTATTTACCGACCCTACCGTAAATCCAAATACTGCTTTCGGAATTAGCACAATGACCTATTGGAAAAACTATTTCAAATACTGGTTACTGAAAGAAAAAGAGGCAGGTCGCATTCATGTTGATGGAAACGGAGACCCTATTACAATTCCAAACTAATGTTCAACAAAACCATGAAGTTAAGATATTTAAAATATAGCATATATGTCCTTTGTGCACTTGTCATGATTGCCTGCACAAAAGACAAAGGTAATTACGATTACAAAGACATCAACTCGGTCGAAATTAATGGAATTGAAGACCATTATTTAATCGAGTTCGGAAGTACGCCCAATATCAACCCTACTTTAGAATTCTCCAAAGACCCGAATTTTAAAGAAGAAAACTACAGCTTCGAATGGATTAGCTTCAATCATGGTGAAGTGCAGCTTAGCACGGCCAGAAAGCTTTTGCATACGGGTAAAAACTTTGATATTCCATTGGCGTTAAGTCTCGGAAAATACACTTTGTACTACCGCGTAAAGGAAAAGTCAACAGGCATTCTTTGGACCGGGAAATTTGAGATTGAGGTTACAGGATCGATCAAAGGCGGTTGGGCAGTTTTATCGGAGGTTGACAACAATTCGCAATTAGACTACTTTGAGTATGATTTAGAAACAAATAGTCACCCGAAAGAATATAGAGACTTTGCCTCTTACTTTATCGATTCAGAAACGGGAGCACAACTTACACTGGAAGGTAAACCAAAGTTTATCGAAGGATGGGCAAATACAACAGCAGCAACAGGAACAAACAGATACTTGCTTTATGTAGGAACAGACAAGAAAACGGAGAAAATTAACGTCACTGCAGGGTTTCAATGGAGCGAGCGATTCAACTTCAGCTTCGAGACCCTGAACAATATGGAATTGCCGCGCCTAGACAGAATATATCCGATTGCAACCAGTCAGGGATACGGAATGTACAACGGTGTTTTGCACAAACGTGTAAACATCGCAAACATCAACTTCGGTAATCCCGCCAATCTTTTGAATGGTGAACTGGTTGAACTTGCTCCGTTTATTGCTGTGAACAGAATGCAAATTACTGGGAATGTTGCTTTAGTGTATGACAAAAAGAATCAACGCTTTTTAAGATGCACTGCTAACAACACCGCGCTAACCGGATCCTTATCGATGGCTGGCGCTGCTTTCAATCCAAACGCAGTCGGAATGGACTTGGTTTGGATGGGCAGCACCAACATCAATAATGGATCCGCCTATGCGGTATTGACCAAAGATGGAAAATTTCATCTTGCAAGGACGACTAATAATATCACGACGTTTGAAGCGAGATATCTTGATGATATTTCTTCCCTACCGGGTATTGCACAAGCAAAACACTTTGAAATCGATCAGATTTACGGATACCTTCAATATGCTGTTGGAGGAAAGCTCTACCAATATGATGTTGACACCAAAGAGACCAAATTGATGAAAGACTTTGGCAATCGCGAGATAACTATGTTAACGCATAATAAAGGAAACTACGTGACTTACACTACTGCAATTAATCCTGCACAAGTGGATAAAGCTGGACGCCGTTTTCTACCGGTTATCAAAGCCCTTATCGTAGCGACCTATGATCCTACCAATCCTAAAACATCCGGACAGGTAGACTTCTTTGAAGCGCCACAATTTAATATGGAATACACGACTTATTACAGTTTCTCGGGCTTAGGTAAAGTCCAAGATGTGGCATGTGTTGAATTTCCGACTGGTTATTAAAAATGATATGATCATGAAAAAGAACTTTATATATTTTTTATTTCTTTTAGCGCTAATTTCCTGTAAGGATAGTTCCTTCGATAGGATTATCCCTGAGGATGACGATGAGTTCCCTGCGCCGGCTCCGCCTCCAACCCCGCTTCCTTATCCCCTAGATAGTGCTTTCCAACTAAAAAGCATAACATCGGCCGAGGCAGAGCGGATTCGATTGAATCAGAACTTCACAAGCAGCGATTTCATTCCGACAGGATGGTTCGCGGAAGAAGGCAGCGATCTGGTAGTGAATCTAAAAAGATTGAGTGGTGATTACTACCCGGTATTGATTATTGGAACTTACAACAGAACTGCCAACCCGGATGCCGATGTTAAAACTTATACATTGACGCCAGGGAACAATAGCATCAAAGTTGAAAAATCGGGACTAGTCTACATCCGCTATAATGGCGAGCTAGATAAAAATGAATCCATTGTGAAATTTGTATCCGGTGTTAAACCCGCTCCATTTTACCGCGCCGGAAAAACAAGTAAAGAAGATTGGAAAGGGATGTTGAATAGCTATACAAGCAGCCCGGACGCGGTGCTATTTGGCGGCAAGATGATTATTGTGGTTAGCAGACGAACAGCGTTAGACAATATTGCTGAGGATCAGGAACTGTTATTAAAAACTGCGAACAACATTTGGGAATGGGAAGAAGATTTTGCAGGTCTAGATAATTCATCAGCATTGCACACGAGAAATCTACACAACCATTTAATGACCGAGTCAAACAACCCGGAATATTATATGGCTGCATTCCACTATGGAACCTTCTATAACGCGAGCTTTGCGGCCCACATGCTTGTCAAACCGAAAGATATCAATTCTTGGGGGCCATGGCATGAGATAGGCCACCATCATCAGCAAGCATCCTACCTATGGACGGATCTGATGGAAGTAACGGTGAACCTTTATAGTCTTTACGTACAGGAAAAGCTAGGTCGCGAACCTGAATTAAAAGCTAGAGGTACCTGGCCGTCGGTGGTTAGCTATCTGGCATTACCTACCCCAAGTAAAAACTTCGACGGAATTGAAGACCCATTTGTCAAATTAGCGATGTTCAGACAACTGTGGCTTGCATTTGGATCTGATTTCTACACGCAGTTGCACAAGGAAACACGGGAAAAGAAATTGGCGAATGGAGCAACTGATCTGCAGAAGAAGGAGTTTTTTATGTTGAGAGCATGCGAAATAAGTGGCAGAAACTTAACGAATTTCTTCCAAAAATGGGGAATGACCGGTGTATCGACCGTTTATCCAAAAATTACTGCTTTAGGGCTGCCTATTCCTACTTCAGATTTAACAAAACTTCAAGATTAAGGCTATGAAAAATATCATCATAACGGCTATCATCAGCTTTTTCGCAAGTACGGTCCTCGCTCAGGAGCCCATGATCATCAATGGAACGACGACCGACGAATTCTATCAAGAAGTCGTGCTGTTCGAAGTAGTTAATGGACGAACAGAACCGATCGCGCAATCCAAAGTCGTGAATGGAAAATTTGCATTCAAGTTTTTCCCGACCTACGAAGGCTTTTATCTATTGGGGTCTACTCAAACTCAGAACAACGCTGCCAGACATATCATTTATGGTAAGGAGAAGGAAGTTCTAAATATTGCTATTGGCGGCAAGAGCTACCAATTGAACGGGAAGAATTCGGCGGATAATAAAGATCTGGAAAAGTTTCAATCCATGTTGAGCGATATGAAAGAAGGCATTCGTTTAGGCGGCCCTATGACCTATGTGGAGTTCTACCCTATCGTTGAGAAGTTGGCACCACAAATTGCCCCTTTCAAAACCACATCGAAGAATCAAACGTTCTTAAGCAACTTTGAAATACTGAAGGATTATCTCTTCCACTATTATGCGCTGCAGTTCCAATACCTGCCGAAAAGAGCTCATCCGGATGCTGAAGAGATTATCAGTTTGTACAAGGAACTAGATCATACGAAATATCTAAATGAAAATTTATTGATCCTTCCTTTTGGAGATAGCTTTTTGATGAGCTTGGTGATTGATGCAGGACAGCAAAAGAAATACAGCATTAAACAAGGCGAAAATAAAGCACAAAACGCAATCGATTTTATCCCGGATCCGACAATTAAAGGGCAGTATATTGTTCTGTTATCAAATAACTTCAAATCTTATGACGTTTATTTAAGATTGGTAGAACCAAACCGAAAGTATCTAACCCTTGCCGATCAGGAAAAACGATTGAATTCGAAGTTAGTTAAGCTGGCGGATTCAAAACCGGGAGATGACTTTATCGACTTTACATTTCCAGACATAGCGGGAAAACAGTATAGCAAGAAGTCTTTGCTGGGAAATATCATCGTTATTGA
Organism: Sphingobacterium hotanense; assembly: GCF_008274825.1. Taxonomy (NCBI): domain Bacteria; kingdom Pseudomonadati; phylum Bacteroidota; class Sphingobacteriia; order Sphingobacteriales; family Sphingobacteriaceae; genus Sphingobacterium; species Sphingobacterium hotanense. Next base: position 2,004,407 of record NZ_CP030848.1, on the reverse strand, counting down.
TTTCTGGGCAACCTGGTGTGGCCCTTGTAAACATGAAGAACCATTCTATGAAAAGCTAGCGGAAAACTACAGAAATCAAAACGTGAAGTTCATAGCTATTTCGACAGATAAGGACAAAGCTGCATGGGAAAAATACGTTAAAGGGAAAGAAGGTGATTTAGATATCATCCATTTGCATGCAAGCAATAAGAATATTCTTTCCGAGGCTTATCAGATCAATACCATTCCGCGTTATATGGTCATCGATGCCAATGGAAAGATTGTAACGACCAATTCTCCTAGGCCTTCGAATGTAGAATTGAAAAATTTGATCGATAAATTGGTGAAATAGTAGATTAAACTTCTTTCCAACTATGAAATAATGGCAGGTTAAAATTAATTAACCTGCCATTTTTACATCTAGGAAGTTTCAAAAACCAAAGGGCATCCGTTTTGTTAAACTGTTAGAAACAACAAATAATCGAAAACTACATATGAACTTTAATAATTATACAATCAAGGCTCAAGAAGCCATACAAAAAGCATCGGAGATTGCCGTTGGAAATCAACAGCAGGCAATCGAACCGGCGCATATACTTAAAGCCCTCTTAACGGTTGATGAAAACGTGGTTGGCCATTTGCTGAAAAAGCTAAACGTGAATATCAATTACATCACCACGGAGGTTGACAAACAGATTGAAGCATTGCCTAAAGTGAGCGGTAGCAACGTGTATTTAAGCAATTCTTCGGCTGCCGTTCTGCAAAAAGCACAAAGCTATCTGAAGGAATTCAATGACGAATTTGTATCCATTGAACAAATCCTTTTAGCCCTTTTATCAGCAAACGACAAGGTTTCTAGTCTTCTAAAAGATCAAGGGGTTACCGAGAAAGACCTTAAAACAGCGATCAAGGAACTTCGCGGCAATAGTCGAGTAACCGATCAGAATGCCGAGGCAACTTATAATGCACTGGGAAAATATGCAAGAAACTTAAATGAGTTTGCGGAGTCTGGCAAGCTAGACCCGGTAATCGGTCGCGATGAGGAGATTCGTCGAGTTATGCAAATCCTATCCCGTCGTACCAAGAACAACCCGATTTTAGTGGGTGAGCCTGGTGTGGGTAAAACAGCAATTGCTGAAGGTATAGCACATCGTATCATCAAAGGCGATGCACCGGAAAACTTAAAATCGAAAACCGTATTTTCATTAGATATGGGAGCCCTTATCGCGGGCGCAAAATATAAAGGCGAGTTCGAAGAACGCTTGAAAGCGGTCGTGAAAGAAGTATCCGATAGCGATGGAGAGATTATCCTCTTTATCGATGAGATCCATACGCTGGTTGGTGCTGGCGGTGGTGAAGGCGCTATGGATGCGGCGAACATCTTAAAACCGGCTTTAGCGCGCGGCGAGCTTCGTGCGATCGGTGCCACTACCCTCAACGAGTATCAAAAATACTTTGAAAAAGATAAGGCTTTGGAACGTCGTTTCCAAAAGGTCATGGTCGATGAACCGGATACACAAGATGCGATTTCCATCCTACGCGGATTGAAAGAACGCTATGAAACACACCACAAAGTAAGAATACTCGATGAATCCATTATCGCTGCTGTAGAGCTATCACAGCGCTACATCACCGATAGATTCCTACCGGATAAGGCGATTGACTTAATTGATGAGGCTGCATCTAAACTACGCTTAGAAATGGACTCTGTTCCTGAAGCAGTCGATGAGCTAGAGCGTCGCATCATGCAACTGGAAATTGAGCGCGAAGCCATCAAAAGAGAGAACGATGAGCGCAAAGTTTCTGAGCTATCTGAAACTATCGCTAATCTTTCCAACGAGCGAGACTCATTGAAGGCAGCATGGCAATCAGAGAAAACATTGGTTGATCAAGTCAACCAAGAGATTCAGAATATTGAAGATTACAAACTGGAAGCAGAACAAGCGGAACGTGCAGGTGACTATGGCAAGGTTGCGGAACTGCGCTACGGAAAGATAAAGGAAGCCCAGGACAAAGTAGAAACCCTGAAGCAAGAGCTTTCGGAAAAACAACAAAGCAGCCGCATGCTGAAGGAAGAAGTGACTTCCGAAGATATTGCTGACGTGGTATCTCGATGGACAGGTATTCCTGTGAGCAAGATGGTGCAGTCGGAACGTGAAAAGCTGTTGAATCTAGAGGAGGAATTGCATAAACGCGTAGCAGGACAAGAAGAGGCTATCGAAGCCATTGCGGACGCTATCCGCCGCTCTCGCGCGGGCTTGAGTGATGCAAAACGTCCGATCGGTTCCTTTATATTCTTAGGTACGACAGGGGTTGGTAAGACGGAGTTAGCGAAAGCGTTGGCGGAATTCTTATTCGATGATGAGCAAGCGCTCGTACGTATCGATATGTCGGAGTATCAGGAACGCCACGCTGTATCTAGATTAATCGGAGCGCCTCCAGGATACGTTGGCTACGATGAAGGCGGCCAGTTAACGGAAGCAGTACGTCGCAGACCCTATTCTGTTGTCCTTTTAGATGAAATCGAGAAAGCACATCCTGATGTATTCAACATCTTATTACAAGTGTTGGACGATGGCCACTTAACAGACAATAAAGGTCGCGTGGTAAACTTTAAGAACACGATCATTATCATGACCTCTAACACCGGTTCGCATATCATTCAAGAGAACTTCTCGAAGATGACAGACAGCAACCGCGACGAGGTAGTCGGTAAGACCAAAGACGAGGTATTTGAATTGCTTCAAAAATCCATCCGTCCGGAGTTCTTAAACCGTATCGATGAGGTAATCATGTTTACACCATTGAGCCGCGATGAAATCGGCGATATCGTACGCATGCAGTTTGGAAGAGTCGAAAAGCAATTAGCCGAACAAAACATCTTCCTATCCGCTACAGACGACGCACTAGATTGGTTAGCACAATTAGGATACGACCCAGTTTATGGAGCACGCCCATTGAAACGAGTTATCCAAAAACGCGTCCTCAACGAGCTTTCCAAAGAGATCCTCTCCGGAAAAGTAAGTCGAGACTCCGTGATACAATTGGATGTCTTTGACGGGAAATTTGTATTTCTAAATAAGTAGTTAGTATTTCCTCTATAAATACTAATCGAACAAGCCTTTAAAGATCATCTAAAGGCTTGTTTCTATTTGATTAGGCATAGTCTTGCTTTACCAGGCATTTGCCTAGTCCGCTTTTAAATAATAATAATTTCCTCTACGAGCTTTTAGCTCACACGCAATTTCTTGCCAGAAAGTTCCTTATTATGCCAGTTTAGAAATCGGGGTATAGTCCACCATAAATACTAGGGCCTTGGTACTTTCCTTTAAAAGGCCTGCTAGATTGCTTGGGCAAAATAGGGTTCCTTTTTGGCTAATATGTTCCAAATTATCACCAACAGCTTTCTAGCATTTGCTATAAGCGCTTTGTTGTGGTGCATTCTTTTTCTGAATCGTTGATATCGCGCCATAAAAGCGCTTCCCTTTGTTCTGGATGCTCCCCAAGCACATTGTACGAGCATCAAGCGAAGATATTTATTTCCGTGTAGGGTCTTTCTTCCTTTAATCTTACCCGCACTTTGGTCGTTCCGCGGTCTAAGACCGGTCCAGCCTACTAAGGCTGTTGCCGATGTAAAGAATTTCATGTCCGTCCCTATTTCAGAAATGATACAGGCAGCTGCGTGCTCTTTCACTCCAGGTATGGTCACCAATAGTTCCATTTGAAGATTGAAATGCTGATAGCATAGCTTCAGTAACTCTTTCTTGCAGAATTCGAGCTGATCATGGTGGAAATTGATATCCTCCACGATCATCCTCAATATCTCGATGTCTACTGAAGTGAATGTTCCTGTAAGCGAAGCTCGGATCGTTTCCGCGCCGCTTTTCCTAACAATCCGAGCATGGACCAAGCTCAATAAATAATCCGGGTTCAAATGATTCTTAGCGATAGCCTGAACAACTTTCTTCATGGACTTGCAGCCGATATCAGAGACGTAATTACTCAAACGGATGTTGCATCTTTGAAGCATCTCATCCATTTCCTGTTCACTGCGACGCAATTGTTTGTTGAGCTTGGTAATCTTACGGTTGTAAAGCCGCAATTGTTGGATGATGCTAGGAGGAACAAAGCTCCCTTTAATCAGATCCTTCATCAAAACCGTAGCGATCCACTCGGCATCCTTGACATCGGACTTCCTTCCAGGAACCTGCTTGATGAACAGTGGATTGACCAATTTAACATCAAAATCCGATTCTAGAATATTCCATAACGGGTACCAATAGATACTGGTGCTCTCCATGGCAACAAGTCCGACACCATGATCAACAAGCGTGTCAAGAAGCCGTTCAAGGTCAGGGGTTAAAGTCTTAAAAACCTCTTCATACTTTTCGTTGTTTTCACTTAGAATGCACATAAAAACACTATCTTTATGTACATCAAGACCACAAAATTTTTCCATAATTATGTTCTATAATTAATACTATAATGGAAACAAAGTTGTGGTCTTCTTGATTTTTATTCCACGCAGTTATAATTCTACAAATTCATATATCAGTTTAGTAGTTAGTAATTAGACCTAGGGCGGCTATAGACATTAGACCCGATCCTGCCCATCCTTAAATCCTTGCTTTCCTGGTTCAGAAACAACGTTATAGTTTTGAACCGGAAAGGAAGGATGAAAGGATGGACAGGATTCTTTGTTTGCTGTAGAAAATGGAGAAAATATTGACCGCCTTAGGTCTTGATACTAAATACTAACTACTAGATACTAAAAAAGATGGCGACTATCTCTAGCCGCCATACTCTTATGTCTAATTTCTAATGTCTAATATCTATATCCGCAATAGGTCTAACTACTAAGTACTAACTACTAAATACTATCCGAAAAGACATACCTAATCTCTTCTCTCAGATTATATTTGGAGGCCATTACTTCACCGTAGGCACCTGCCGTGCGTATAGCGATTAGATCTCCTCTTTGGGATACTGGTAGTGTCACTTCCTTGCCGAAGCAGTCAGAGCTCTCGCAAATAGGACCTACGACATCGTAGTTTAGTTCGCTAGTTTCTGTTGCTAGGCCGAGGCGTTCGATCTTATGATAAGCCTGGTATAGTGCGGGGCGCATCAGTTCGGTCATTCCGGCATCTAGAATTAGGAAATTTTTCTTTACGCCGCTTTTGCTATAGAGTACGCGACTAACCAAAGTTCCTGACTGCGCTACTAAAGCGCGTCCTAATTCGAAGTGCACTTCTTGCTGCGGCGTGCGTTCTAAGAACTTATCGAACACGTCGAAATATGCTTCGAAATCAGGATACGGGTTCTCATCAGGATGATGATAATCCACTCCTAGTCCACCTCCAACATTCAATATCTTGATGGTTGTTCCGCGTTCTTCAAACCACTTCTTCCACTCATTTACTTTTACGCAAAGGCTCTTGAACACATTCATATCCGTGATTTGTGAACCCACATGGAAGTGGAGTCCTACTAAATCAACGTTTTTACAATCTCTAAGCACAGAAGCAGCCTGCTCTAGCTCTGAATTTGGAACACCGAATTTATTCTCATCCAATCCCGTAGTAATGTAGTGATGCGTATGTGCATCTACATTTGGGTTTATCCTTAAGGAAACATTCGCGCGCTCGCCCAATTCAGCAGCCAGCTCGTCGATTACCTGAAGCTCTTCGATAGACTCTACATTAAATGCAAAAATCTGATGCTTTAGTGCCATCTTGATTTCCTTGTCCGACTTCCCTACTCCTGCGAATGTAATCTTATCGGCCGGAAAGCCCATATCAATCGACTTCTGAACCTCATTGCCTGATACACAGTCTGCACCAAAACCTACGGCTTGAATCGCCGAAAGCACCTTATCATTAAAGTTAGCTTTTAACGCATAGTGAATGTGGAAGCCTCGCTTATCAGCGGCAATTTTTGCAGCCTGCAAGGTGCGATCCAGAAGCTCTAAATCATAATAATAGAATGGAGTTTCAAATTGCGATAAACGGTCTAGGCTAATTTTATTTATTTGCATTTTCTATTTATTAAAACAATCTATTGTGTAAAGAACGTAAAGCCTCGGTTTTATGCTCTGAATTCAATAGAATCGACACATTATAATCTGAACCACCATATGAAATCATACGCACAGGAAGATGCTTAACCGCGTCTAATACGCGAGCCGCATAACCGTGGGTATTGGCGCCGAAGTCGCCTACGATACAAACGATCGTTTGATCTCTATCGACGCTTACTGTTCCGAAGTCTTCCACCTCGCGGATGATATCCTCTAAATTGCGGGTATCATCAATTGATAGAGAAACTGCGACTTCCGATGTCGTGATCATATCGATCGGTGTCTTATAGCGTTCAAATATTTCAAATATCTTACGTAAGAATCCATAAGCTAACAACATGCGCGATGAATGAATATGGATTGCAGTAATTTCATCTTTTGCAGCAATAGCGCGGATAGCGCCTTTCTGTCCCCCGTCTTTTGAAATCAATGTGCCCGAAGCTTTCGGATCCATCGTGTTCAATAGGCGTACCGGTACATTATACTTTTGCGCTGGGAATACCGATTGTGGATGTAGGATTTTCGCTCCAAAATAAGCTAGCTCTGCGGCTTCGTCGAAACTTAAATTGGCAATCGGCGTTGTTCCTTTTACTACGCGCGGATCGTTATTGTGCATCCCATCGATATCGGTCCAAATCTGGACTTCATCAGCTTGGATGGCTGCACCAATAAGCGATGCCGTATAGTCAGATCCCCCACGGCGCAGGTTATCAATTTCGCCAAAAGCATTTCGGCAAATATATCCTTGCGTGATAAACAGCGTGTTCTCTGGATGGTTCGCTAAAATAGCACTCAACTTTTCATTGATGAATGGGATAACAGGCTCGTTGTCTTCATCGATTTTCATAAAGTCCAATGCCGGTAGCAACACTGATTTTATCCCGATTTCTTCCAAATGAAAATGCCACAAGGTCGTAGACAGCAATTCACCCTGCGCTAAAATAACTTTCTCTTCAACTGGCGTAAATAAGTCATTTGATAGCGAAGCAATTAAATTAAAATGATAATCGATTAATTCCTTACCGTTCTTATATCCGTTCTCTGTGCTGAAGAGTTCCTTTATTAACGATTCGTACTTATCCTTATGAGCAACGATCAACTGTTTGGCCTCGTCCTTCTTACCTGCAAGGTAAGCTTTTCCAATTTCAACCAATGCATTGGTGGTTCCAGCCACTGCTGAAAGCACGACGATCTGACGCTCCGATGGGTCTACGATATCAAGTAGACCTTTGATACGCTCAGCACTTCCTACGGATGTTCCTCCGAACTTAAGAATTTTCATATCTCTGTAATTTAACTTTGTTTTTTGCGGGTGTGAATATAAGGATTAATCGCATAAAAAAAGCGGCACAATCGCATTTAATAGCTTTTGTGCCGCATATCATTAATGCGGAACAATTACTTCTTCAGATTTTCTATTAATAATGTTGCAAGTTCCTCACCTATACGCTCCTGCGCTTCGTTGGTAGCAGCACCAATATGCGGCGTCAAGGAGATCTTCGGGTGGGTTAGAATTTCAGCACGAGGCGTAGGTTCATCATCATAAACATCTAAGCCTGCAAATGCAACTTTACCAGTGTTCAATGCATCCACTAATGCTAACTCATCAATAACGCCTCCACGTGATGCATTTACTAGACCTACTCCATCTTTCAAGATCTCAAATTCCTCTTTTCCAATAACCGGTTTGTCTGTAAATGGAACGTGTAAAGAAATAAAGTCAGACTCGCGCAAGACAGTCTCTATATCAGCCTGCTTTACAGGAACTTCAACTTGAATATCACCAGAAAGATTTAAGGTCAATGACATCGGCCCTTCGAATAAATCGGAATAGATTACATTCATTCCTAAGCCTAAACCGATTTTTGCCGTCTCGCGACCGATACGTCCAAATCCTACGACGCCTAAAGTCTTGCCTTGCAATTCGGAACCAGCACCATAAGCTTTCTTCAATGCGCCGAATTTAGTTGCTCCAGAAACCGGCATCTGACGATTCGAGTCGTATAAGAAACGAACGCCATTTAAAAGATGTGCAAAGACTAATTCAGCAACGGAATGCGAGGATGCTGCAGGTGTGTTGACAACCGTGATGCCTTTCGAGCGGGCATAATCCACGTCGATATTGTCCATACCTACTCCCCCACGACCTATCACTTTAATATTCGGGCAAAGGTCGATCAGCTCTTGTCTAAGTTTCGTTGCGCTACGAACTGTAACAGCATCATAGCTATTTAAGCGTGCTGCTAATTCCTCTTGTGGAATATGAACGGTATCCACTTCGAAGCCGGCAGCCTCTAATATTTGTTTACCGATAGGATCGATCCCATCGTTTGCTAAAATTCTCATTTAATTTCTTATTTATGCTTTTCTTCAAATTCTCTCATCGCATCAACCAAGGCGTTGATTGAGCTGATCGTTAATGCGTTATAAATAGACGCTCTGAATCCACCAACTGAACGGTGTCCTTTGATTCCGATCAATCCACGCTCTTTTGCGAGTTCTAAAAACTCAGCTTCTAAGTCAGGATTTTCCATAACGAATGTCACGTTCATGCGCGAGCGATCTTCCACGTTCGCTGTTCCTTTGAAGAATGGGTTACGGTCGATTTCATCGTAAAGCGTACGTGCTTTAATGATGTTTTCTTGTTCGATAACCTCTACTCCTCCTTTTGCTTTCAACCAGCGTAAGTTCAACATAGAAACGTAGATGGAGAATACAGGAGGCGTATTATACATAGATCCCGCTTTTGCGTGGGCCTCATATTCAAAAATTGTGGGGTTTGTACGTCCCGATTTACCGAAAAGTTCGTCTTTAATGATCACCAAAGTTACTCCAGCAGGCCCCATATTTTTTTGAGCACCGGCATAGATTAGATCAAATTCCGAGACATCGATTTTTCGGCTTAAGATATCCGAAGACATATCCACAACAACAGGAAGACTTGTTTTCGGAGTTTCGAAAACCTCCGTACCATAAATCGTGTTGTTGGATGTGAAATGGAAATAAGCAGCATCCGCTGGAATGCTATAATCCTTAGGAATGTAAGTGTAATTCTTATCGCTCGAGGAGGCAACAATTTCAACTTGTCCAAGTTTTTTTGCTTCTTTAGCGGCTTTGGTCGCCCAAACTCCAGTGTCTAAATACGCTGCTTTTCCTCCTTCTGGCAATAAGTTCATCGGAACCATTGCGAATTGCTGGCTTGCTCCTCCTTGTAAAAACAGAATGGAATATCCTTGCGGTACATTGAGCAACTCTCGAACTAATCGTTCGGTCTCAACGACAACCGCCTCAAACTCCTTCGAGCGGTGGGATACCTCTAAAATGGAAAGTCCAGTTCCATTAAAGTCCAACACTGCTTTTGAAGCTTCTTCAAAGACTTCCTTTGGTAGAATACAAGGGCCTGCTCCGAAATTGTGTTTCATTATTTTCTAGTAAAGTGTTTAAAATAAGGTTATTAAAACAGACTCAATCGTTTGCTTTAACTTTTGAATGCCCAAAGGTAAAATATTTTTAAAATTTTCTAAAACAAAAACCTTATTTGTTTAGAATATGACAATATTTATTAAAATTCAATGACATATTATCAGTGTTCTTCAAATAATTCCGATATTTTACAATCGGCAAAAACAACTAACATTTCACCCAAAATGTGGATATTTTTAACGGCCTTAAAAGTGGTTTTTGGCTGAAATTTTGTGTATATTCGCCAGCTATGTGTCTATATTTATAACAGGCACTTTTTTAGTTTTATCGAAACCACAAAATAATGGCTGAAGAAACAGAAAACGAAAACAACTTAGTACCTGCGGAAAACAGGATTGTCCCTATCAATATTGAAGATCAAATGAAAGCTGCCTACATCGATTACTCGATGTCGGTTATCGTTTCGCGTGCTCTTCCTGATGCACGTGATGGGCTGAAACCTGTACACCGCCGTGTATTGTATGGTATGTTGGACTTGGGGGTAACTAGCGGAAAACCATATAAGAAATCTGCTCGTATTGTTGGGGATGTTTTAGGTAAGTATCACCCACATGGTGACTTGTCGGTTTATGATACGATGGTCCGCATGGCTCAGAACTGGTCATTGCGCTATCCATTGGTTGACGGACAGGGTAACTACGGTTCTGTCGATGGGGATCCACCAGCAGCAATGCGTTATACCGAAGCTCGTCTTCGCAAGATCGCCGAAGAGCTGTTGGCAGATATCAACAAGGATACCGTCGATTTCCAATTGAACTTCGACGACTCTTTAACCGAGCCTACTGTTCTTCCAACTCGTATTCCTAATCTTTTGGTCAATGGATCTTCAGGTATCGCTGTAGGTATGGCGACCAATATGGCGCCACATAACCTAACAGAGGTTATCGATGGTACCATCGCATATATCGACAACCGTGAGATCGAAATCTCCGAGTTGATGACTTATGTCAAAGGGCCGGACTTCCCTACCGGTGGGTTAATCTACGGATACCACGGTGTGAGAGAGGCTTTTGAAACAGGTCGCGGTCGTGTGGTAATGCGTGCAAGAGCGGAAATCGAAACAACGAAATCTGGTAAAGAGGTTATTATCGTAACGGAGATTCCTTATCAGGTGAATAAATCAGATATGATCAAACGTACAGCTGATTTGATTCACGAAAAGAAAATTGAAGGTATCTCAGAGATTCGTGATGAGTCGACGAAAGAGATCCGTATTATCTATGAAATTAAAAGGGATGCCAATGCCAATGTGGTATTGAATAACCTTTATAAATATACTTCATTACAAACGTCATTCTCTGTAAACAACATTGCCCTAGTAAAAGGACGTCCAATGTTGATGAACTTGAAGGACATGATCCACGAGTTTGTGGAACACCGCCATGACGTTGTAATCAGACGTACGAAATTCGAGCTTGCTGAAGCTGAAAAACGTGCGCATATCTTAGAAGGTTATCTAATCGCATTAGATCACTTAGATGAAGTAATTAAGTTAATCCGTGCTTCGGATACTCCTGAAGACGCTCGCGTAGGCTTAATGGAACGCTTCGGCCTTTCGGATATTCAAGCTCGTGCGATCCTGGATATGACCTTACGCAGGTTGACTGGACTAGAGCGCGATAAGATTAAAGAAGAGTATGCGGAATTAATGAAAACTATTGAATACTTAAAAGAAGTATTGGCTGATGAAGGTCTTCGTATGAAGATCATTAAAGACGAGCTTCTTGAAGTTCAAGAGAAATATGGCGATGAACGTCGTTCGGAGATTGTTCACTCGGCAGAAGATATGCGTATGGAAGACTTCATCGATGATGAGGAAGTTGTCATTACGATATCTCATAACAGCTATGTTAAGCGTACTCCGCTTACTGAATACCGTCGTCAAGGTCGTGGTGGTAAAGGTGCAATTGGTTCCTCTACGCGCGACGAAGACTTTACGGAGCACATTATTACGGCTTCTGCTCACAACTACCTATTGTTGTTTACAGAAGCTGGTCGTTGTTTCTGGCTGCGTGCTTTCGAAATCCCTGAGGGAAGTAGAACTTCGAAAGGTAGAGCACTACAGAACATCATCAATATTCCAAAAGACGAGAAAATCAAGGCATACATCAATGTGAAGAACTTGAAAGATCAGGAGTATCTGGAGAATAACTTCATCATTATGTGTACTAAGAAAGGTACCATCAAGAAGACTTCTCTTGAAGCTTACTCACGTCCAAGAGCAAACGGTATCAACGCAATCAACATCAACGAAGGCGACCAGCTATTGGAAGCAACATTGACTTCGGGTACTAGCGAGATCGTTATGGCTTTACGTTCGGGACGTGCAATCCGCTTCAACGAAGAAACGGTTAGACCGATGGGTAGAACTGCAACTGGAGTACGCGGAATCACGCTTGCAAGTGAAACAGACGAGGTTGTTGGCATGATTAGTGTGAATGATCAAGAGACAACTGTATTAGTTGTTTCGGAAAAAGGATACGGAAAACGTACGGATATTGAAGACTACCGTATCACCAACCGCGGTGGTAAAGGTGTGAAAACAATCAACGTAACGGAAAAAACTGGTGAGTTGGTTGCTATTAAAGGCGTTACTGATGAGAACGACTTAATGATCATCAATAAATCAGGTATTGTTATCCGTATTGGCGTAGAATCACTTCGCGTAATGGGTCGTGCAACACAGGGTGTTCGATTGATCACCTTAAAGGACAATGACGAGATCGCATCGATCACTAAAGTTGACCACCAGGACGAAGAAGAAGAGACGCTAATTGAAGGTTCCGAAGAAAACACAACTGAAAACGATTCAAGTAGTGCTGAGAATGAAGAACAAGAATAATTTCATTATTTCATCCTTATCTGTGCTGTTAGCTTTATCAGCTAACAGTGCTTTTGCGCAATCGAACTATAAAGAGGCGAGCAATGCTTTTGCGTTATACACGCAGACCGGCGCGATCAAAAATCTTGAGAATGCGAAAAAGCAGTTAGATAATATCTACAAGACTGCTAAAGACTCCTCAAAAACACGCGTCAATGTATTGCGTGCAATGGTGATGAGTTCTATTGCCTACGCCGATTCTGCGAGAACAATCAAGACGGATAAAGACCCTATTGATTTAACGTATCAGACCTTAGGAAGAATTCGTGAGAAGGATCGCGAAGGCTATCCAGGCGAGATTAGTTATGTAAAACAAAACTTAGCTGCCGCGTTGATCAAACGTGCGAATAAGTCTTTGCAAGGTCAGAAGTACGATGCTGCATACAATGATTTCTTGAAAGTAGATGAGCTGAATGCAAATAATGAGGATGTGACCTACAATCTTGCTGTCTTAGCTAACAAAGCGGGTAAGTCTGAGGACGCTGTTAAATTCTACAAGAAGATTATTGAGAGTGGCAATGCTACGGAACAGCAATATTTAGAATTGGCAGCTCTTTACGATAAGCTAGGTGAAAGCCAGTTAAATCTAACGACCTTAGAAAATGCGCGTACGAAATACGGAGAAAATAAAGAAATCTTGTTTCAGTTGATTCAGGAATATGCATCTGTTAAAGCTTATGATGCCATTGTTCCAATTGCTGATCAAGCAATCAAGATGGAGCCGGATAACGTAGAGCTGAATTACCTTGCTGGCTATGCGAATGAAAATGCAAACAATATTCCGGCAGCAAAAGCGTTTTACGAAAAGGTGCTAGAACTGGATCCAAATAATTATGAATCTAATTTAGCATTAGGTTTAATCTACTTGAAAGACTTTTTGAGTGACACAGAGAATCATGAAGCGCAATACAATGCGCAGAACTTTCTGTTAAAAGCAAACGAAATCAAACCTTACGAGATCAACGCACTCAAATCATTAGCGATGTTCTATGAGAAAGCTGATGATGCGGAGCAGTTAGATCGTGTAAATTTACTTTTGAACCAACTTACAAATTAAGACAACACAAATAAAAACGATATGAATCTAAGAAAATCCATATTATTCGCAGGAGTTCTTTTTGCAGCCGGTACAACGACTGTCATGGCTCAATCGGGTAATATCAAAAAAGCGAAAACCAACTATACGAAATTCGAAGAGTTGAAAGCTGCAAATACAGCTGCTTTAGGTAAAGGTAATTTAACTTCAGCTCAAGAAGCAATCGACGCCGCTGTTGTTCACGAGAAAACGCAAAACGATCCAGAAGCTTGGACTGTATATTCTTTAGTATATGCTAATATTGCAAACCTTGATAAAAATGCCGAAGCTGCAACAAAAGCAATTGAAGGTATCAAGAAAGCAACAGAACTAGATACGGATAAAAAACACGCAGAAAATATCAAAGCGGCTGGTCAAACTTTAGGTCAGTTCCGTTTCAATGAAGGTGTTGCTGCTTGGGATAAACAAGACTACCAAACAGCATACAAAGAGTTCACTGGTGCATTAGACTATTTACCAGGTGATACTACATTGACGTACTATTCTGGTTTAGCAGCTGTGCAAAATAAAGATTACGACAATGCTATCGCTCGCTACAAAGCTTTAGTACCTGTGAAAGAATATTCAGCTCACAAATCAATCATGATTGATTTGCCTAAGCTTTATTTATCGAAACAAGATACTGCTGCGGCATTAGCATCTGCTGCTGAAGCGGTTGCTGCTTATCCTAACGATAATGGTGCTGTTGTTCAGAACATCGAATTGAACTTGATTACTGGAAATGAAGCAAAGGTAGTATCTGATATCGAAGCGCAAATCGCTAAGGATGCATCTAATAAAAACTTGCATTACTACTTAGGATTAGCATACAGCACTTCAGGTCAGCCTGAGAAAGCTTTAGAGTCCTACAAGAAAGCTTTAGAGATTGATCCGAATTATTTAGAAGCTAATACAAACGCTGCTGTTGTTATTATGAACAGCGGTCGCGATGAGTTGATTGCATTAAACGACGATAAATCATTGCAACCAAAAGACTATAATGCTAAAGTTGCAGCATTGAAAGAGAAAATCGGTCGTGCATTGCCTTACTTGCAAAAATCTGTAGAAGCAGATCCGAAGAATGTTGATGCATTGCGCAACTTGAAAAACTTCTATGATTTCATGCAAGACGAAGCTAAATCTACTGAGACTCAAGCCAAGATTGACGCATTGAATTAATGTGTAGTTAAGATATAAAAAAGGCCTTCAGCGAATGCTGAAGGCCTTTTTTATGCTTTTATATTTTAACCTAGTGCCACATCTAATACCATCATCACCACAAATCCTAAAACAAATCCGAGCATAGGAATATCCGAATGTTCTTCCTGTTGCGTCTCAGGGATTACCTCTTCGATTACGACGAAGATCATAGCGCCTGCCGCAAAAGCTAACGCATATGGAAGAATAGGAATAAAGAAGGCCACAGCCCATGCGCCTAGTACTGCGAAAATTGGCTCTACAATTGCCGACATCTGTCCATATTGGAAACTTTTTCTTCTCGACAATCCCATTCTACGCAATGGCATGGAAACAGCAATTCCTTCCGGGAAGTTCTGCAATCCGATTCCCATAGCGAGTAAGATAGCGCCGGCGATAGTTGCTTCAGAATGTCCAGCAGCAGCACCACCAAACAGGACACCTACTGCTAAACCCTCGGGAATATTGTGTAAAGCTATTGCAATGGTAAGCAATGTTGTTCTATGCAAAGACGACTTCGGACCTTCGGTTTTTAAAAAGTTCAAGTGCAAGTGCGGCATCAGTTTGTCCAGTCCGAAAATAAAAAGAGCGCCCAACAGAAATCCAATTGCTGCCGGCATGACCTTCTCAAAACTCTCCCCCTCGCTCATTTCAATAGCCGGAGCTAAAAGACTCCAGAAACTGGCAGCTATCATTACTCCGCCAGTAAACCCCAGCATACCGTTTAACAATTTCTTATTAACGCCTTTAAATAAAAACACACTAGCCGCACCCAAAGCAGTTACGCCCCAGGTAAAAAGACCAGCAATCAATGCTGCAACAATAGGATTTAGGGTTTCAAAGTAAGCTATCAGGTTATCAATCATATGAATAGTAAAAATATGCTCTGAAATTAACTATTCTTTTCAATAAATAAGTCGAAATATCAATTTTCTTCTTCAATTAATGAGTTGCTCACTAATAAAAACAAGAAGAGCTCCTCTTGGAGCTCTAATAATGGGAATATTTTATCTTTAGCTTACATGAGCGCGCAGCATCCATGCTGTTTTCTCATGTTTTTCCAAAATTCCTACTAAGAAATCTTCGGTTCCTGAATCTCCATGATCTTCCGCTAACTTAATATCTTCACGAAGTGTAATAATCAAGCTCTCGAAATCGTTCAATAACTCTTTTATAAATCCCTGGCTATCATTCTTCTTGTACTTCATTTCTGTTAGCTGTGTAACTTCCAAAAATTCCT
Organism: Sphingobacterium hotanense; assembly: GCF_008274825.1. Lineage (NCBI taxonomy): Bacteria > Pseudomonadati > Bacteroidota > Sphingobacteriia > Sphingobacteriales > Sphingobacteriaceae > Sphingobacterium > Sphingobacterium hotanense. Next base: position 1,988,476 of record NZ_CP030848.1, on the reverse strand, counting down.
TCATCGTACCGATTGCGTAATGGCCAATAGCACGAACGCGCTCCGCAACTTCATCAATCAATTCTGCCAGCTCATCATAAATAGTCTCGAAGAACAAATGCTGAGCATGAAAATCAGGTCCTTCCACATTCCAATGCGCATTTCTTACTTTGATATATAAAACATTCTCGTCTGCCAATAATCTGTTCAACATGCTGGCAACTGCAGCAGTGTCCTTTTCTTTTAAACCAATATTTGTTTTCATCTGTAAATTAGTTTTTATATGTTTTTAATAAGTACTTGCTTCGTTGAGTTTTTGGATTGCATCCTCCCCTAGCCTGAGCTGCACTGCAGCAACAAAGGATTGCAAATGATCCTCTTTTGTAGCACTTGCGATTGGGGCAGTGATGGATGGTCGTGCGAGCAGCCAAGCTAAAGCAACTGCTGAAGAAGACGTACGATAAGCCGCAGAAACCTCTGACAAGGCTTTCACAATACGTTGGCCACGCTCGTTCCAATAGCGCTTTTGTATCCCCTCGCCTCTTGCGGATTTACTGAAATCGTCATCAGAAAGATACTTCCCGCTCAAAAAACCGCTTGCAAGCGAATAATATGGAATTACCGCAAGATCGTTTTGTGCAGCGATTACCTCAAACTCCTGTTCATATTTTTCACGATCATAAAGATTATATTCTGGTTGCAAGGAAACATACTTCGGTAGATTCAAATGATCTGCTGTCGCTAAACTCTCTGTTAGGCGTTCTGCCGTAAAATTCGAAGCACCGATATATCTGACCTTCCCTTCCTTTATTAAATCTTCATACGCTCTTAAAGTCTCCTCTATGGGAGTTTCAACATCGTCGTAGTGCGTTTGGTATAAGTCAATATAATCCGTTTGCATTCGTTGTAGCGATAGCTCAACCTGCTCTTTGATGTAAGATGCTTTTGTATTTGGCTTCGAATCATAACCAAATCGGCCACCTACTTTCGTCATCAGAATGAGATCATCACGCTTACTGCGCTTCTTTAACCAATTCCCGATGATCGTCTCTGATTCTCCACCTTTATTCCCAGGCACCCAATGCGAGTAATTATTAGCCGTATCAATCGCATTGAACCCTAAATCGACGAAGCGATCTAATATTTCAAAAGATTGCCCTTCGTTGAGTGTCCATCCGAAGACATTTCCACCAAAAATAATAGGCTCAATAAATAAATCTGAATTTGCAATTTGACGTTTGTTTTCCATAGCGGGCGCTCTAATTTTGATAAGGACAAGTTACCATTTTTAATGCGCCTTTCCCAGTTTTGAAGACTTTATCTTGTCATAATATTATAAGAATAGCACAGCGTATTTCCCCTGCACTTTTGTATTTTTGCCCCTTCGAGGAAATAAAAGAAAATGGAAGGCAATACAAGACATCTACATCGCTTCACGGAAGATATATCTACAATTGAATTGCCGGATGCCTTTACCTATCCTTTCTTTTATGAACCTCATCCATTAAGTATGCTCGCTGCGGAACAAGTTCAGCATTATTTAGCAGCTCAAAACGATTTTCAACACAATTTCGGGCTTCAAGAAGATATGCCGGGCTTGGTCATTGGTAAGATGTTCGGTGTCTTGGTCGTAGAGGACCAGGAGGGCAAGCTGGGCTTTCTGGCAGCTGTTTCAGGAAAGCTCGCCGGAACCAATCAGAACCAATATTTTGTACCTCCTATTTTTGACATGTTAGACCCCGACGGATTTTTCATCCAGGAGGAAAATATCATCAATGCAATCAATCGTCGTATCGACGAGCTGTCGGCAAACCCAAACATCCAAATCTTTAGGGAGAGTTTGGTTTCAACGCAACAGGAAAATGATGCACTCTTATTCGACTTACGCAAGTTTCATAAGACAAATAAAGCCGAACGCAAGCGCGTCCGAGAGCGGGCGAAACTAGAACTAGACGAAGTCGCTTATAACGTCCTTGCTGAAGATCTCATCAAGCAAAGTTATCGCGATCAGCATGAATACGATGTTGCAAAACAAGCATGTAGAGAGAAATTACAGAAGCAGGAAGACCAACTGCAGCAATTATTACAGGCGATTGATGATTTAAAAAACGAGCGGAAGCGACGTTCCGCAGATTTACAACAACGATTATTTGATCAATACCGTTTCTTGAATGCAGAAGGTGAAACCAAGTCGGTCCTAAATATATTTCAAGAGCATATCAACATGCCACCACCTGCTGGCGCGGGAGAATGTGCTGCTCCAAAACTGTTACAATATGCCTATCAACAGCAGTTGAAACCAATCGCATTAGCAGAATTCTGGTGGGGTGCATCGCCAGCCTCAGAAGTCAGAAAACATAAGCAATACTATCCTTCCTGCCGAGGGAAGTGTGAACCTATTTTAGGGCATATGCTTGAGGGTTTAAGAGTCGACCCCAATCCGATGTTACAGAATCCTGCAGCGGATAAGGAATTGGAATTCATTTATGAAGACGATGATATCATTGTAGTCAACAAGCCGGCAGAATTCTTATCGGTGCCAGGGATCAATGTACAGGATAGCGTGCAACAGCGAATTGAACGTATGTATCCCGACATCAAGAGTCCTATTATCATCCATCGTCTCGATATGTCTACTTCGGGAATCCTGGTGCTAGCAAAAAATAAAGAAGCGCATCAAATTATACAAGATCAGTTTATACAGCATACGGTCAACAAACGCTATACCGCCCTATTGGAAGGAATTATCGAAGATGTTGAAGGTGTCATCGACCTTCCGCTCCGCGTTGATTTAGAAGATAGACCGCGACAAATGGTCTGCTATGAATATGGCAAAGCTGCAAGAACGGAATATAAAGTCGTTGCTATCGAAGGCAATCGCACCAGAATACATTATTTCCCATTGACCGGAAGAACACATCAGTTGCGTGTGCATTCTGCACATGTCAAGGGCCTGAATGCCCCGATCGTCGGAGATGATCTCTATGGGAACCGAGCCGACCGATTACATCTGCATGCAGGCTTCATCAGCTTTAAGCACCCAAAATCCGGCGAACTCATGCATTTTGAAGTTGCGGACCCATTTTAGAATTTCTATCCAAATGCCTAACTTGTCATACTAACAAAGCCTCCGACAATGGAAATCTTCAAATTCGTATATCAGCATCCGCTATTCGAAGCCGCTGATTTAGAACTAATCAGCAAGGAACATCAACGTGTGGAACTGAAAAAAGGAGACTATCTTTTGAAGAAAGATCAAATCGCAAATTGTTACTCCATCGTTGAATCGGGGCTTATACGCACTTACCTCTATGATTACGAAGGCAATGAAATTACTACAGGATTTACCGGCACCAATGAGGTGGCCATAGAGGTTGCATCGCTATTCCAACGGATTCCAACCCAAGAATATATGCAATGCCTGACGGATTGTGTACTTTGGCAAATTGATTACGATCATTTTCAAGAGCTTTTCCATCAAATCCCTGCCATGCGCGAATGGGGCCGCGCTTGGATGGCGTTCGAACTCTATCTTTCAAAGAAAAGAGCAACGGAAATGATTACAGAACCTGCTACACAACGATACTTGCATCTTATGCAAGAGAAACCGCAGATCATTCAGCAAGCGCCACTTAAGCATATCGCCTCCTATCTGGGAGTAACTGATACTTCCCTAAGCCGAATTCGCAAAGAAATCATGCACGCCTAAATCTTCATTAACAAATGGAAAAGGAATACTTCGAAGATCAAACCTTCGACCAAACTAGCATTACGGAAGTTCCCCTAACACAAGCACATTACGATTACTGCCAATTCAAGGGCTGCAATTTAGAACAATATGACTTGAGCGATTACAAGTTCACAGAATGTACTTTCATCGATTGCAATCTGAGCTTGGCGAACCTGAGCGGCTGTAGCATACAAGACGTCAAATTCCAAAACTGCAAATTGATGGGATTACATTTCGAAACCTGCAATCCCTTCAACATCTCCTTTACGTTCAAAGATTGTATTCTCGACCACAGTAGCTTTTACAAGCTTAAGATAAAGAAAACCAACTTCCATGGCAGTCGTCTACAAGAAGTAGATTTCGAAAGTGCTGACCTCAGTCTTGCCGACTTTAGCGACACAGACCTGAGCATGGCAAACTTTACGCAAACCAACCTCGAGAAAGCCAACTTCCTGACAGCAACAAACTATAGCATCGATCCGGACAGCAATAAGATTAAAGGGGCTAAATTTAGTCTTCAGGGATTACCGGGCCTTCTAGAAAAGCATCAGATCAAAATTCAATATTAACATGCAGGAAATCGACCGAGCGGAACAAGCATATATACGGTGTATATCAAACATCCTGGAAAGCTTATTTACGATCGGTTTATCAGCTAGCGATTTTGAAATCCTATTGATAGCTTATAAGAATGAAGATTTATTGAAGGTCTACGCTAAAAGTCGGACCAGCGAAACCTATTCCCTACTCATGTCATTTCCTGTCTTATCTCGCTCCGGCCTGCTTGGACCCAAGAAGAAAGAAGGCGATAAACAAGTTCCGGAAGGGCAATATAAAATCAACCGATTCAACCCCAAAAGCAAATACCACCTATCGCTCGGAATTAACTACCCAAACGAATACGATAAAGAACAACAGTACAGCGGCTCTGATATATTTATTCATGGCGGAACGGAAACCGTCGGCTGTCTACCGATTGGCGACGCTGCTATCGAAGTACTTTACACCTTAGCATCCCTTGCAAAATCCCATGGGCAACACGAAATCCCCGTCTATATTTTTCCTTTCTCCTTAGACGTCGAAACCCTAGAAAAATACGAACTTCACTATCTCGAAGAAACCGTTAGTCGTTGGAAGGAATTAGCAGTCCTACACGCCGAACTCCAAAAGCATATTAAATAACCCCTAGAATTTAATATGCTTGCATATTTTTTTCATCAACTTTAACGCCGTTCAAGCGTCCATTTTCCGATTTATTTCCTTACCTTTAAAAGGATGCCAAATGCTTAAAAATCACAGCTTAAAGCATCGTTGATAACGATTATAAACATTTAAAGCCTTTTAAAATGATAGAATCAGCAGGAAAACGCTTGCGTACTGCGATGGCTGAAGAAAAGCCCTTGCAAATAGTCGGAGCTATCAATGCTAATCATGCCCTCCTAGCCGAACAATCGGGGTTTAAAGCCATCTACCTTTCCGGTGGCGGCGTAGCTGCCGGCTCACTTGGAATACCCGACCTCGGTATCACTAATTTACAAGATGTACTGATCGATGTAGAACGCATCAGTAATGTTTGCTCCTTACCCCTCCTAGTCGATATCGACACGGGATTTGGACCATCGGCGTTCAATATCGCCCGTACCATTAAGTCTTTAGACAAGGCAGGTGCCGCCGGCGTACATATCGAAGACCAAGTCGGTGCTAAGCGCTGCGGCCATCGTCCAGGAAAGGAACTCGTATCACAACAGGAAATGGTGGATCGTGTTAAAGCTGCTGTAGACGCTAAGATTGATTCAAACTTCGTCATCGGAGCTCGTACAGATGCTTTTGCATCCGAAGGCTTAGAGAAAGCGCTAGAGCGCGCTGTAGCATACAAAGAAGCTGGTGCTGATTTCATCTTCGCCGAAGCCTTATCCGAGCTTGCAGACTATCAGCGCTTCGCGGAAGCTACCGGTATTCCTATCCTTGCTAATATCACCGAATTCGGGCAAACGCCTCTTTATACAGTAGAGCAACTTCGCGACGTGCAAGTATCGATCGTACTGTATCCACTTTCAGCATTCCGTGCCGCCAACAAAGCCGCGTTAAATGTCTATCAACATATTCGACAGGATGGATCGCAGCAAGCCGTTATCGACAGCATGCAAACACGTGAGGAACTATATCAAAGCATAGATTACTATGCTTATGAAAATCGACTTGATCAATTATTTAAAAACAAATAATATGAAAGAAGAGAACAACACAGGCTTTAAGCCTAAAAAAAGCGTCGCACTCTCCGGTGTGCCCGCTGGAAATACAGCCCTTTGTACAGTAGGTCGCTCGGGCAATGACCTACACTATCGTGGGTATGATATCCTAGAGCTGGCCGATCAAGCTAGCTTCGAAGAAGTCGCGTATTTACTTATCCATGAAAAGCTGCCAAATAAGGAAGAGCTCGAAAAATATAAACAGAAGCTGAAAGGTCTACGAGGATTGCCTGCCAATGCTAAGGAAGCATTGAAGTTAATTCCAAAGAATGCGCATCCTATGGACGTTCTTCGTACCTATGTTTCCATATTAGGAACACTGGAACCCGAGCCATTAGCACATGAAACCGAGAAAGCGCGTGATATCATCGACCGCCTGATGGCGAGCTTCCCCTCGGCCCTTTTATTCTGGTACCACTTCTCACATAACCACAAAGAGATTACTGTAGAAACAAACGATGACAGCATTGCTGCTCATTTCTTACATCTTCTACATGGCGAAAAGGCACCTGCTTCCTGGGTTGAAGCTATGCAGATTTCATTGAACTTATATGCAGAGCACGAATTCAACGCATCCACTTTTACAGCGCGTGTAATCGCAGGTACGGGTTCTGACTTGTATTCTTGCATTGCCGGTGCTATCGGTGCCCTACGTGGCCCAAAACACGGCGGAGCCAACGAAGTTGCCTTCGAGATACAAAGTCGTTATCAAAATGCCGACGAAGCAGAAGCCGATATCAGAAAACGGCTGGAAGTGAAAGAAGTCATCATCGGATTCGGACACCCTGTATATACCATATCCGATCCGCGGAACCAAGTCATTAAACAAGTCGCTAAAAGACTGTCAGAGGAAAAAGGCGATATGAATCTCTTCGATATCGCAGAACGCTTCGAGACCCTCATGTGGGATGAAAAGAAAATGTTCCCTAACTTAGATTGGTTCTCCGCAGTAGCCTACCATATCATGGGTATTCCGACCGATATGTTCACTCCACTATTCGTGATGTCCAGAATATCAGGATGGGGAGCACATGTCATCGAACAAAGGCAAGACGGAAAGATTATTCGTCCGAGTGCAAACTACACCGGTCCGGAAAACCTCGAATTTATTCCTTTAGAAAACAGAAATTAATAACATTACGATAAAAGAGTATTTAAAGATTCTATGTCATCCTTTATTTCAAATGATAGACCACAACCGGATCAGGTGTTGGTCGATATTGCCGATTACGTATTAGACTACAAAATCAACAGCGATCTAGCGCTAAAAACAGCACATTACTGCTTTTTAGACACCATAGGCTGTGGTTTCGAAGCACTAACTTACCCAGCCTGCACTAAATTATTAGGACCTATCGTGCCGGGCACTGTCGTGCCAAACGGAGCAAAAGTTCCAGGAACGCCCTATCAGCTTGACCCTATTCAAGCGGCATTCAATATTGGCGCTATGGTCCGTTGGCTAGACTTCAACGACACTTGGCTTGCTGCCGAATGGGGCCATCCTTCCGACAACCTGGGCGGTATTCTTGCCGTAGCAGATTGGATATCCAGAAATCGTATTGCAGAAGGCAAGGAAGCCTTGACCATGAACAAAGTATTAGAGGCAATGGTGATGGCGCACGAGATTCAAGGGGTCTTAGCATTGGAAAACTCATTCAACAAGGTAGGATTAGACCACGTTATCCTTGTAAAAGTAGCTTCAACTGCAGTAGTTGGGAAATTGATCGGACTTAACAAAGACGAGTTAATCAACGCAATTTCTCTAGCCTTTGTCGACGGACAATCCTTACGTACATACAGACACGCACCTAATACAGGTAGCCGTAAATCATGGGCAGCCGGAGATGCGACATCCAGAGCAGTTCGATTGGCATTGATTGCTCAAAAAGGAGAAATGGGATACCCATCGGTACTGACAGCACCGGTATGGGGATTTTATGATGTTTCCTTCAAAGGACAAGCATTTAAGTTCCAACGTCCTTATGGTTCATATGTCATGGAGAATGTATTGTTCAAAATCTCCTTCCCTGCAGAATTCCACTCGCAAACAGCGGTTGAAGCGGCGATGACGCTACATGAGCAATTAAAAGAAATGGGCAAAACTGCTGCAGATATCAAATCCATCAAGATTCGTACGCACGAAGCGGCAATCCGCATCATCGATAAAAAAGGTCCGTTGCACAACCCTGCCGACCGCGATCATGCTATCCAATACATGGTTGCCGTTCCTTTGATCTTCGGCCGCTTAACAGCTGCTGATTATGAAGACAACATAGCTTCCGATCCACGTATCGACGCCCTTCGCGCACGCATTACCTGCCATGAAGATCCCCAGTTTACTGAAGACTATCATGATCCAGAAAAACGTTCAATCGCCAATGCATTAACGCTAGAACTGGAAGATGGCACCATCCTCGAAGAAGTGGTTGTCGAGTACCCAATCGGACACAAACGCCGCCGCGATGAAGGAATTCCAAAATTGATCGAGAAATACAAGATCAACCTCGCCCGCGTATTCGCCGAAAAGCAACAGAATATCGCAATAGAAAAAACATTGGATTATGATACTTTCGTAAAATTGAAAGTAAATGAGTTAGTGGATATTTATTGCTGGAATTAGATATTAGATATTAGATTTTAGACATTAGAGTATGGTGTTTAAAAAGGGGTGTAAAAGGAGGGCACTGAAAAAGCCTCAACTTTCTAATGAGACTTAAAGAAATGACTGAGTATAGGTTTTCCCCTACTCGGTCATTTTTGTTCAAAGGGTTTCTGGAAGTTTGTTTTTTATGAGCTTATTGAAGGTTTAAGCGACTAGGACTTGCTATTTGAGTTTTTAGCATTCCATCCAGGCTTTTTTGAGGCAATATCCCACCTTTTTATATCAATTTCAGGATTCTTTTCAGGTTTACGGTGAAGATGGCCATTGCGCCCTGCATTTCCATATTATGGATTCCATAAGCATCAGCTCTGCCATAGCCATGGACATTCTTGAGCTCACTGTTCTTGGCCTCGATCTTATACCTTTGCTTAGACTTGCTTCGATAATAATCGGTTTGCTGGAAAGCCATCTGATCCCTATGGAGTTCGGATTTTATGGAGACTGAATAGGATTTGGTTCTGGCCCCTTGCTTGTAACATCCGTCCCTAAGAGGACAGACCTTACATTTCTTCACATCAAAGTAATAGGTCTCCGTTTGATTTGTACCTTGTTCCTTCTTTCCCTGACGCGCCTTGCGGATGGCCAAATGTCCTGCGGGACAAACAAACATATCCGCATCTTTATTATAGTCAAACTTGTCTTTATCTTTCCTAAAGCCTTGGGTAATGGATGGATTTAATTTAGCGATGATATCAATGTTTTGTTCTTTTGCCAACTGAAGATTTTCTTTTCCCGAATACGCGGCATCACCTATTATTGTATCCACTTGCATTCCATTCTGCTGGCTGATCTCTAATAACCTAGGTAGTTCAGGGCCATCACCTTTTTCGCCTGTAGTAACGACCGCTGCTGTAATGATGCGTTCCTCAGTCATCGCCAGATGTGTTTTATAGCCAAAGAAACTGCTGTCCACTGACTTGTGTCCAAGTCTGGCCTCATCATCCTTAGAGAGCAGATAGTATTCTTTTGTGTCTTCAATGGTTTCCTTCAACAGATTCAGCTTTTCTTTCACAGCCGGTATTTCACTGATAGATTGATCTTCATCAAGGACCCTCTGTAATTCCCTGCAATAAGCAAGCTCTTGATCCAGGTCGTTGGATTCATTCTTTTGTGGTAGATTCCTCTTGTATTCCCCATCAATCTGATATATCGCTTTTCTTAATAGTTTGGAGCGTTCCCTGAGTACTGCCAATGCTGTGTGCGGATTCGATCTGGAAACGGTATGGGTCGCGTCTACGATAATAGACTTTGATTTTATAATGCCTTTTTCAAGAGCAATCATTACCGTCTTATTGATCAACAGGTTCAACAGATCCATATCTTTTAATCGTAGTTTGCGGAATTTGGTAAGCGAACTTGAATTGATCACATCCTCCTCTGGTGCCATTTCAAGAAAATATTTGAAGGACATATCATATCTGGAACGTTCAACGACATCTACATCCGAAACGGTGTAGATCGTTTTTAACAGAAGGTATTTGAACATCTTGATAGGGCTCTCCGCTGTACGGCCATTCGTCTGGCAATACTTAGCCAAAAGCTCGTCATAGATAAAACTGAAATCGATAAGATCGTTGATTTTTCGAAGTAGATTATCTTTTGGTACGATGATATCGTACAATCCTGAATAGGAACTGAACTGTATTTTTTGTTGGGTAGAGAGCATCCTGATGTCCATTAAAGCTTACCTTAAAATACGAAAAAGGGAGCAGAAAACTGCAGTTTTCGACTCCCTTTTTTAACCTTTATTTTCTAAGGGGACTTTTTCAGTGCCCTCTGTAAAAGCACCCCTTTTTTTGTTTGGTGGTGATGTATTGTGTTTGAGGTTAAGGCTTTTGTCTGAACCAGGAAAGGAAGGATGAAAGGAGATTCAGGATGGTTTGTCTTTGAACCAGGAAAGGAAGGATGCAAGGATTGACAGGATGATTTGTCTTGAACCAGGAAAAAAAAGCTGCTAGGATTGACAGGATGATTTGTCTTTGAACCAGGAAAGGAAGGATGCAAGGATTGACAGGATCCTGCTAATCCTTAATTCCTTTTTTTCATGGTTCAAAACAAACTTGCCTTTCAAAACCAAAAGTTCAACAAACTTTCCTTCTTGCCAAACAAATCGCTCAAAACAACTCACCAATAAAAAGGCGCCAATGTGGCGCCAATACGCTAATGTCTAATGTCTAATGTCTAAAATCTAATGTCTAAATCCAACATTAGCTTCAAATCCGTTATAAAATTGGTATCCCTCCTTAGCGAGCTCCTCCAAAGATGGCGGGATTTCCCATTGTTCTCCGGCGGCGGCAAAGCCTTTACATTCCTCGACGAATGTTGCTAAACCGACCTGATCTATATGTCCGAATACACCGCCGGTGTGGGGTGGGTAGCCTAGTCCGAAAATGGAGCCTATATCTCCATCGATAGCTTTGCTGAGGATTCCTTCGTTGAGGCAACGGTAGCTATCCAAAGCGACGACGTGCAACAGACGCTTCTTAAGATCTTCGGTGCTTGGGATGTCCTTGCTTACAGCAATTTCGGGGTCTTGCCAATTTTGCTTTTTACCACCATCTGCGGGATAGTCATAGAATCCCTTGCCAGACCTTCGGCCGGATCTACCTTCTGCAATCAGCTTTTTAAGATAACTGAGCGTCCTTTGCTGGGAAGCGTGCAGTTTCGGCAATTGCTCATAAACTTTGACCATCAGATCAAGGGTTATTTCATCTAATACAGCAAGTGGCCCAACGCCAAAACCCGCTAATCTTGCTGCCCCTTCTATTTGTTCTAATGGGATGCCCTCTTGAATCATACTGATACCTTCCAACAGGTAGTTGAAGAAGATGCGCGAAGTAAAGAATGCTGGACCATCCTGAACTACGATAGGTATTTTCTTAAGTTTTGATATAAAATGAAGAGCCTTATTTAACGTCTCTTTGCTTGTTTGCTTTCCGCAAATAACTTCCACAAGCGGCATTCGGTCCACGGGTGAGAAAAAGTGGAGTCCGATAAAATTTGCTGGATTTTTACTGGCAATAGCCAACTTAGAAATGGGTAGCGAGGTTGTGTTCGAAGCAAATACGCCAGCCTCATTCAACAGATCAGCGCTCTCCGCAATAACTTGATTTTTCAAAACGATATCTTCGAATACAGCTTCCACGATCAAGTCGGCATTGCGCATATCCGCAAGATTATCCGTCGCATGAATACGCTCGAGGATAATTTCCTTATGCTTTTCCGTAGCCTTGCCTAGGCTAATAGATTTATCGAGCACTTTTGCCGAATAGGCTTTGCCCCGCTCGGCACTTTCTAAACTAATATCGCGTAATACAACTTCAAAACCTGCTTTTGCAGCTTCATATGCAATCCCTGCCCCCATCATCCCAGCACCGATCACACCGACCTTTTCCATCGGAAATGACGCTGCCGCAGCCGCTGTTTTGGAGGCTTCGGCCGTACCGTAATATTGCGTTCGAAGCATTGCCAAAGGCTCCTTGCGTTGTAAAACGCTACAGAACGCTTCTGCCTCTAGTTCATAGGCATCCGCAAGATTTTCGTTTAATGAATCTTGGAAGACCTGCACAATGGCTAATTGGCCTGGGATAGCCCTATTGATCTTTGAAGAAAGGTTGACGAAGTATTCAGCTTCCGTTTCTTTTATTAGTAGTTGATTGTCTAGATCCAATTGTTTATGTGCAGCAATCCAAGACATGGCCAAAGAAAGTCCTTCCTCCTCATCTTCAAATAGCAGGTTTGCTATTCCTAGTTTCAATGCCTCGTCCGCGCTATATAATTTTCCACTGCTTAAAATATTCAGTGCCCCTTCAGGTCCCAATCGCTGCAGCAAATTAATGGTGCCTCCGAAGCCCGGCATCAAGCCGAACTTTGTTTCGGGAAAACCTAATTTACCCTTGTTCTTCGACAGCAAGATATAGGTCGCCATGCTTGCAAACGAATATGCAGCTGACGAACACTCAGCATGCACAATACAAACGATAGGCTTACGAAATGCCTTTAAGCGGCTGATACGTTTGGACACAGTATTTAATCGATCTACAAACACTTGCCAAGCCATCGCCTCGCCAAAGAGAACCCGATAATCTGTTCCTATCGCCGGGTTTTTAAATTCGAATATGATTGCTTTCGAGCTATCCTCCGCAAGAAAGTCGATGGCCTGCGGAAGTACCTCATCAAAGAAGTCAAGATCGACCGTTATTGATTCTTTACTTGCATTAGAAAACTCGAACCTTAAAATTCCTTGCTGCTCCTTGTCTATTTTGATATTTCTCATGTTGATATTTGGCTGAGGTCCTTATTTATTCTGATACTGCACCTGATCAATCGATGTCTTCGCGATAATCTCGCGCATGATCTCCGAAGTACCTCCAATAATAGTTCCAACCCTCACATCCCGATATAAACGGGCAATTTTATAATCTTCTGTAAAACCATAGCCTCCAAAAAATTGTAAGCACTCATCAACAACTTTTATAGCTAACTCACTTGTTTGTAGTTTAGCAATGGAGCACTCCTTTACCGCATATTTACCCTCATTTTGAAGGTCGCAGCAATGATAGACATAAGCTTTATTAATTTCCACATCGGCAATCAATTGGGCCATCCGATGACGAATGACTTGAAAGTCCTTCAATGGTTTTTTGAACGCAGATCGTTGCTCGATATACTCCAAGGTGTAGTCAATTGCAGACTGCGCCGTCGTTAAACTATGAATTGCTGCCGTTAATCGCTCCAGCTGCAGACCGCCCATTAGATATTTAAAGCCGTCGCCTTCCACGCCCAATAGATTTTCTTTCGGTACCCGCACCTGATTAAAGCCAAGTTCCGCCGTATCAGAGGCATGCCAGCCCATCTTATCGATCTTATTCGCTGTAACACCTTCCGCTTTTCGGTCGATAACTAACAAACTGATACCTTTGCTGCGCGCATTAGGGTCTGTTTTTACGGCGGTAATAAAGAAATCACCATAATAGCCATTGGTGATGAAAGTCTTCGAACCATTCACGATGTAGTGATCTCCCTGCAGGACAGCTGTAGTCTGAATGCCTTGCACATCAGAACCGGCGCCGGGCTCAGTTATAGCTACAGCGCTTACCATATCGCCTAAGATGACTGGTGCTAGATATTTTTCTTTTAAATAGTCCGAACCGTATTTTAATAAATAGGGCGCCGACATATATTGGATGACCAAGGCGGAAATAGTAAAGCCTCCAGAATAACAGTAAGATAATTCTTCACAAAAAATAAGAGAATAATAGAAATCTAAGTCTAACCCATTAAGGTTTTCAGGATAGTTTAGGCCCATATAGCCCATCTCCCCCATTTTTTTCCAAATGTTTTTATCGATCTGGCCTTCTTTCTCCCATTGATCGATGTGGGGGATGATTTCTTTTTGAATAAAATGTCTTAGGCTTTCACGGAAGATTTGATGTTCAGCAGTTAATTCTGTTGCGTGCATAGTTATCTATAATGGTTAAAAAGATTCAGCTTATATGTATTTAGTTTATAATTGCCACACTCTTATTTGATAGGAAAAGTGGGCTGGAATGTAGCTGAAACCGTACTAATTTAATTGAAATTGATGAGAATAACCAAGCGGGTAAAATATAAATAATGATAATTTAATAAAATATTCATATCATTGAACGAACAAAATATCACATTCACAATAAATAGCAAATCATATTAAAACTTTCACAATGAACCACAATTTCTCTTACGACAACACTAAGAACTGGCTTCAAATTTGTGCAAAGAAATTCATTACATTTACCGACAATTAATACTGCTTATGATAAAACCTTTACAATTATTATTACTTATTGTTGCTTTTTGTTTTTTTCAATCTTGTGAGAAGTTAGAGTCTTCACATAATCAAGATGAAGAAACCTTGGCCAAAGTCAAGCTCGAAGGCACCTATGCTATTCTCAATCCCCTTGCATTTCTGAATCTTGAGAGCGGTTTTGAGCTGTTAAATAATAATGCCATCGCGCCGACCGTTAAAAAAATAACGGAAAACACTTATGACATTACTTGGAACCATGCATTAGTGCCTGCCTTAAAAGGCTATGAATTTAAACTCATCGGCAATAATGAAAATGGCGACCTGCAATATGTCGCCAACAATAAAGTTGGGGATGAAGGAATTCTGATGTTCATCATCAATAAAGAGAAAGGAACCTCGCAGCTATCGGTCAATATCAAAGCTGGTGCGGCTAAATATGTTGCGAGCGCTGCGTTGAAAAAATAATATAGGAACGAGCCTAGCAACTAGACAATAGGTAAATCTAAATTCAAAAACATTCATTCTTATAAAAACAAAAAGGGGCGAAACGCCCCTTTTTGTTTTTGTCTTTTCACAACTTACGAATATCTTCAGTTCATAACACACAGAAGCAGCATTAATTATTAAAATAAAGACCTTTAATTTCTTCGATTTTAAAATCAAATACCTCTTCAGGGCAATTCATTAACTGACGGATTCCATTGATTTGGTAGAAACTTTTTTCATCCAAGATATTTAGGAACAGAAAAAGCTCCTTCAAGATCAAGCGTTCTTTATCATCAGAGCGTGTAGAGAGAATCTCCAATAAGGATAACTTAATCTCATTCAGACTTAAATTATAATGTGCTAATCCGCCACCTATACTCCAAAGAGCCTGATCAAGAATGTCCTTATACTGAATTTGATCGAATAGTTTTACCAAAGCTGTCTGCCTTTCAGGACACAAAGATTCCAGATTAGCATAGCCTGAGCAACAATTGGATAGTAAGGCCTTGACACGATCATTTAAGTCCTCTTCCAAGAAAGCTGTGTTTGAATTTTCCATATATTCTGTTTGATTTGTTTTTTTTTATTAATAGTCGAACAAATGTGAGTACCTCGTCCATACAACCTGTGATACATACGTTAAAACATAATGGAAGGGCAAAATCGAAAAGAGTTTAGCAATTGTGGGGATGTTTCAATGACTGGGAACAGCGCATCCTTTCACGACATGTGTGGAAACAATTATTAATACTTTACTTATGACCCGAGGTAAAAACCTGCACAAATATACGTTAACAATAATTAAAATTAAGTTTAAATATATTTATTTATTAATAATTTAATATTATTTTAACACATATCGATATAAAAATTGCCACTTAACCTTAATTAAGTGGCAAAAATTATGTTTTCCCTAAGTAGTAATATTTATGATTGTAATGCGTCTCTATAAGCAAATTCTAATCCAAAAAACTTAAAGTGTACCTGTCAATTCTTTAATATCATTGCAGCTGCTATTTTTGTCGATTTTATTCTACAGAATGGCAACCCTAATTAACGATCGAGATCATGTATATTTGATTATGGAAGATGTAATGATAACTACACAGCGTACCTTGATGCGCAAATTATCGGAAATCGATCGTGAAGGATTCTATGAAATGGATTCAGATCCAGAGGTGCACAAATATATTTTCAAACAACCGATTAATAGTCTGGAAGAAGCCGAGGAAGGAATTCGTTTCATCCAATCACAATATAAAAAATATGGGACCGGACGACTTGCAGTTGTCGACCGGAATAGCAATGAATTTTTAGGCTGGTGTGGAATCAAATTTATAGAAGGACCGTGGAATAATGTTTCCGACTTCTATGAGTTAGGTTATCGCTTTACGCAAAAGCATTGGGGTAAAGGTTATGCGACAGAGACAGCCTCTGCTATTCTAGACTATGCATTTGCGAATTTACCAACTGACGTAATTTATGCAATTACAGATCCTGAAAACTCAGGTTCAAGGCATGTATTGGAGAAGCTTGGATTTGTTTATCATGGGCTTTTCGATTTAGACGGATCATCAACAACCTGGTACATACTGACAAAAGAGTCTTGGGTCAATCGAGCTAACAAAAGATGATCACGCTCCTGCCCTTCAACGAAGAAGATTTTGACCGTCTTATATCCTGGATCAGCGACGAAAAGCTACTGATACAATTTGCCGGCAGTAAATTTCGTTTTCCATTGAACCATGAGCAGCTTAAGAAATACTGTGCCGAAGACAAAAGAAATATATTTAAAGTAATCGACGAGAATAACTTCGAAGTGATTGGGCATGCTGAAGTCTATTGTATCGAGGTGCATACCGTATTAATCTGCAGAGTGCTTATAGGTAATCCACAAAGGCGTGGAAAAGGGTTTGGTACAGCTTTAATGAACGAATTGATAGCTTTCGCAAAGCAAGACGTGCGAGTGGAGAATATTGAATTAAATGTCTATGATTGGAATCTTCCAGCCATCAATTGCTATAAAAAATTAGGCTTTCGCCAATTGCCCGATGGCGACCGCATCACAAGATATGCTAATGAAAGATGGCGTTCTATTCGCATGCGAATGACTCCCGATAATAGTTAACAAACTAATTAACAGATAAATAACAAATGAAATACACATTAAATTTATTCAAATATGGGTATTACTGCTAATTAATTTTGTAACTTTAAGAAAGTATCTTTTGTAGATTTAATCATCAATCATATGGCTGCTTTCAATGATAATTTCTCAAAACAGGCGTCAATATACGTCCAATTTCGTCCCTCCTACCCACATGAGCTATTTGATTATTTACAAAGCTTAACCCCACAACATGAGCTTGCTTGGGACTGTGGCACCGGAAACGGACAGTCTGCAATACATCTAGCAGAATTCTATAAAAAAGTATTTGCTTCCGATCCTAGTGAAGCGCAAATCCAGAACGCTTTCTCGCACGATCAAGTTGTTTACCGAGTAGAAAAAGCCGAAGAGCCTTCATTGGCCAGCAGAACTGTCGACCTGATTACAGTAGCGCAGGCAATACATTGGTTCGAAATTGAAAAATTCTATGAGTCGGCCAAACGCGTCCTAAAGAAAGACGGTATTATTGCAGTTTGGGCCTATGGAATCCCGCAGGTAAATAAAGAGATCGATAAAATTACACAGGACTTCCATGATAAAACTGTAGGCCCGTTCTGGCAACCGCAGAATAAATTAATCGCGCAGGGCTATACCACTATCCCCTTTCCATTTCGAGAGATTGAACCTCCAGAGTTCTATATCCGCAAGCGCTTCAGATTAGATGATCTGTTAGGCCATCTACGCTCCTGGTCTGCAACGCAAAAGTTTATCGATCAAGAACAGATTGATCCTTTAGACTATCTCAAACAACAGCTTAGCGCTTATTGGAAAGACCCTAATGAGATAAAAAACGTATCCTGGAAGATCGCAATTCGCGTAGGTAAGCTGGCAGTTTAATTATGCGAGGTCTTATAGATTAAAACTATTTTTAAACGACTCTGTTTATAGCCTAAGTGGGCTAGTGATAAGCTGTAGTATTTCCATAAAAAAAGGAGATGTCTGAACGGACATCTCCTTTTTTTATATGAAATTTGCTTTCAAACACCATTAGAAACTTTGTCTTTCCATAGAAAGATGAAAGTCTTTTCAACGCGCTAATACTTTCTCGAATGCTCTGCGCGCCGCACCTCTAAAGTAGACCTCCCCACAATACACATAGCCTAACTTCTCAAATACCCTCAACATTCCGGCATTATCAAAATTAGTATCCACTCTTATACTGTAATAGCCCAAATCTTTACATATTGGTTCGACCGCCTGCATAATCCAAGTAGCAATCCCCTTGACATACGGCTCTTGATTCACGGCTAATCGATGTATCCCAGCATAGGCACTATCCGATAGCCAATGACCTTCAATTTGTTCATAAGCGGGTTCTTTATCGAAGATAAGTGCAACATAGCCTAGTATATCATCATGTTCATCCACACAGACATATGCATATTTCTTTTCAATATCATTAGCAACCACATCCGGATTAGGATAGCCGTCCTGCCACTGCTCGCTCCCTTCCTCTCTCCGCTTCGCAATTGCCTGCTGTAGAATTCCCCAAATAAAATCTTTGTCTTCTTCCTGCGCTCGTCTTAATCTTCTTATCTCCGTCATATGATGTGCTGATTTATAATGAATGCTTCATGCCTGATAAAACAAAAATAAACAAACAAAATCTCTAAAACAGAAAAATCCCCGATTCACATCGAGGATTTACCTTGTAGGGTTAACCAAACCCTACGGAACCAATTGAATTAATAAAAACGAATAAAATCCTTATTGATAATCCTTCGGATATTTACCTTTCTCGTATGTTCCAAACCCGAACATACGTGCTTCGAAATTTCCGACAGGATCGATATTTAAATCTTCTTTAATAGCACTCGATAAACCGAGTAAGGAATAGGTCGCATTGACAATCAAGCGCCTTAAGTCTGCACTTTTTAAGTCGATTGAAGAGCCCATGGTTGTTGTGAAAACTTGACCTTTCTTCCCTCCGGGTATTTGATAATCTTTTGTCCAAGCAACCGGCATAATAGTTTTCTGCCAATTGACCGGACTCTCGGCAGTCATGCCCGAAGTAGGCTGTCCGAAGACAAGAATCCGTGCGCCCTTTAAGTTATTACGTATTCCATACACATCGGATGGTACCCAAATATCTTTTACGCCCATTAATATTGGATTCTTTGCTTCAACCTCTAAACCGTTAATCAGTCCACGACTTCCCTCTTTGCCGTGAACTCCATGATGATTGACCCATGTCTCCCCCAATACCAATCCGCCGAACCCACCTTTCCAAGCTTTGCTCTGCTCATTATAAGCATAGTGCTTATAAGGGCTTTTTGATTCTTTAGCAAAATTAAAAGCATGTGTTGCCGTGCGTAAGCCGATAACGGGTTTCCCCGATTTCAAATAATCATCAATATGTTTCATCTGATCATCGGGCAATTCGCGGAACCGAGTCGCTATTACCATCAAATCCGCATCTTTTAAGTTGGAAAGACCGGGTATATTCTTCTGATATTCCGGATTGATCTGCTTTGAATTGGGGTCAATGGCAAACAAGACAACAGTTTCAAAACCATGATGGCTAGTCAATATCTTTGCAAGCATCGGCATACTTTCTTCCGATCGATATTCTTCATCGCCGGAAACCAATACTACTTTTTTCCCTTTTGCTTTTGCAGCGTCCGGTTTGAAGTGCAACCATTCCTTTTGTTGCGCACAAGCAGCATTCGTAACGGCTATTAAGAACAACAAGAATAGTGTCGCTAACTTGGCGGTACGAAAATCTGCTATATGTTTGTACTTGCTCATTATAATCATATCAATCGTTTACAATCTTCCTCCAATACTTTAATCTTTTGCTGCTATGCTGTTTCAACCGCAGATTCTTCCGCATATGTATCGGGTTTGTAAGTTCTCTTTTGCCAGAAATAGAACAGTATAAATAACACAATCAGTATGCCCGGAAATATAGCCAGCTTGGCTAACGTAGCTTGACCTACCGCCAAATCAATGTTGCCTACAGCCTGTCCTGAAGCAACGACTGCTTCTTTTGATTTATCGATCCAACGTCCTATGATTGGCTGAAAAATCGAGGTCGAAAACATGCCTACTCCTCCGATGATCGACATCCCTAGCGCACCACTCAATGGAACACGCTGCGCGGTAGTCGCAATCATGGTCGGCCAGAAATAGCAAACGCCAATCGCAAAGAAAATCGCCGCCACATAAGCCATCCCACCCGTAACAACGGAGAACAGATAGACGCCAATCGTTGCGAATATTGCCGAAAACAACAGCACACCCGTCTGCCCCAATACTTTGATTACCGATCCTGCGAAGAATCGTCCTACCGCCATCACTCCTGTTACCAAAGCCAGAATTAACATTGGACTCGCTCCGCTATCTGCCATAATGATTCCCACCCATTGTTGAGGCCCGAATTCTGAGATGGCTGTCAATGCCATACAACAGAATAGGAATATGAAAATTGGAGAGAACATCGCTTTGAAATTATTGGAAATTGATGCCGCAGCTTCTTGTTTAGGCTCTGGAAATGCCTTGCCCCAGAAGATGATTGCATAAAGTATCGTAGGAACCATGATGACCCACATTTGCGTTTGCCAGGAAGCACCGAAGTCTGTCATGAACTTCGAAATTAAGCTCCCAAGTACGATTCCCCCCGGAAACCACATATGAAATCTGTTTAACATCTTATCCATCTTCTTGCCAGAGTATAAGTCGGCAATCAAAGGATTACAAGCGGCTTCTGTACACCCGTTTCCGAAGCCAATAAACAGCGTGGAAACCAGTAAGGATGTATAGCCTGTAGCAAAGATCGTTAGGATAATCCCCACCGTATGCGAAATAAATGCAATACGCATAATGTTTGCAGGCCCCACCTTATAATAGAACAATCCCCCGAGAATCATGGAAATAGGAAATCCTAAAAACCACATGGAATTGATGAAGCCCAACTGCTCAGCACTAAGATCGAAACTCTTGCCAAGTTGAGGAAGAATTCCTGCGCGGATCGAAAAGGTTAGGCCCGTTGTAATCAGGGCTAAACAGCTCCCTAAAAACAATGCACTACTGTTAACTTGCTTGCTCATAATATCGGTTTATGTTAGTTTATAATGGACAACGAGCAGAAACAAATCGTCCTTTGCCCGCTTAATCTTTATGCTTTGTCGAGCACCTTCCTGATAAAACTATACCCCTCTTCCGCAATTTCCCATGGATCAGAATATTCGCGCCAAACATTAATTGCATTCGCAAAATCAGGGTCGGCACGCGAGAAAGACTCAATTGTGTACCATCCTTCATATTTCGCCTCTTTTAAAGCTTTGAACACTTCTTCCCATCGTACCAAGCCTCTACCTGGCGTTCCTCTATCATTCTCACTGATATGCACATGTGCCAAATGCGGGCTAATACGCGTAATCGGCCCGGCGATACTCTTCTCTTCTATATTTGCATGATGCGTATCATACATTGCTTTCACCTGGGGATGCGCGGTTAATTCAACCAAGGTCGCTAGCTGATCCATCGTATTCGCCAAATAGGTCTCAAAACGATTCACCGCTTCCAACGTTAAAACAATATCCGCCTGCCTCGCATGATCGCCGACTTGTCGAAGTACCTCAGCACTCCACTGATATTCCTGCTCTGTCGGCGCTGCCCTGGAGAATGATCCATGAGCAGAATGAAAGGGTCCGCAAATTATTTTAGCCTGTAAATCATGGGCGCGATCAATCGCCCATTTTATCTTATCGACCCCACGTTGTCTCACGCTAGCGTCGGGAGAAATCGGATTGTCATCGGCACCTAAAACAAATACTCCTGTAATCTCTAAGCCTAAACCCGCTGCATGATTCGCCAACGCTTTATATTCCGCCTCGTCGGGCGACCCAATCAAGGCCTCAATTCCATCGTAGCCAATCTCTTTTAATCGATCCAACAACGGAAAAACTGAGGACGATACACCTGCAGACCATGGCAATAAGTTAAATCCAATTTTATTCATTCCTTCGATTTATCGGTTTAAAAATTCTTGAGAAAAAAGCTCGCAACTCATTGTTGATTTGTCTTTTCACTCAAGTCGACAGTTATTCCTCCCCATTATGGGGAGGTTGGGAGAAACTGTCTTGGTTATAATATATGAAACTAAATAGCTTAATACTCGCTGTTAAAATTAAACGATGATGATTTCCAACACTTTCATGATGTTCAAGGGAGACGTGTTAAAGCCTATATAAAAACACTCTCCCTATTCCATCAAATTATTCTAACCCAAATTAATCTTTCTCTAACGGATGGGACTTCAATAACTCCTCTGGAGAATAGAAACCCTTTTTGTCCTGCACTGCAGCACGAATTGCTTTTACCTTCTCTGGTGAAATAACTCCTGCTTTATTTCCAAAAGTATTTCGCACATAAGTTAATACATCTGCTACTTCCTGATCATTCAACATAGCACCAAACGGGGTCATCGGAACCTGACCTGGATATTTCTTGCCGTTCACCTCAATCGGTCCAAGCAAGCCATGCAGTGTCAACTTGATTAAGCGATCTTCACTTCCTGTTACCCACGCACTTGCATTTAATGGCGGGAAACCAGAGGCTTCCAAACCTTTTCCGTTTGGCTGATGACAGGTAATACAGAACCCTTCTTTTGCATAAATTACTGCTCCTCGTTTAAACTGTTCAAGATCCTTACCCTTCAAAGTTGTCCGTAGACTTCCACCTTCAGACTTCGGTTTAACAGATTTATTATTCAAATGCGCAAATGAGGTATTGTAGGCAGGCTTATTCCACTTGTCCAAAGTCGTAGTATCTATCGCATTCATGAGCTCCAATCCTGTCGCCGGATTCAACCATGATGCCGCAGCAATCAATTCCAGCTTTACTCTTCCGTTCTCATCCTTCGCCGCTTTCATAAATAGCTCTTTATAATTCTTAATCTTATCGGTATTATATCGCAAAGCATGAACCGCAGCCGCACGCGCATGGTAGTCTGATGAATTTAACAACGTTTCCAACAAGCCCGCATCGATTTTATTCGCACCCCAGGTTACCCACATGGCTTCTGTCAGATGATGAAGATACTTCGGATCCTTTTTATCTAATTTCTTTACCCAAGCGAGCGTTTCCTTAACTACAGCTGCATCGTCGCGCATACGTAATTCTGAGCGGCTTCTGTATCTCGTCCTATATTCAGGTAATTTTAAGTTTTCTAATAATTCAGCAATACTAGCTCCATCTACCTTGGCAGGTTTTACTAAAGGTCTGGATGGGTAAGTAACCCGATAAATACGACCATGCACATGATCGCGTAGTGGGTCCCGCGCATTATGCTGCATATGCCCAATCAATATATTATGCCAATCGACCACATATAACGAGCCGTCGGGCGCAAATTCTGAATCAACCGGACGGAAGTTTTTATCGTCCGACCAAAATAGATCTTGACGATGTTGCGACTTGAAACCTGTACCATCATCCACTAAGCTATGTTGCTTGGCACCCAAGAAACCAATTGTATTGTTGATCAAGTAATCTCCTTGCACCTCATCCGGAAAATGACGCGAAGAAACGATCTCCAAGCCAGAGGTTGGGCGAACGCGATGCAGGGTATCGACCAAGCTGAACGATTTATCATTAGCCTCGCCATATCGAGGTTTCATACTCCCTGGCAGCATCCAACGCACATCAGGACCTGAGGTCTCGGAATAGATCATCTGCCCCCAATCGTCGGTTGCAATTCCCCAAGGATTTGGAATGGAAACTTGAGCAACACGCTCTAAGCGTTTGTTCTGGGGTGAGTATCGAAAGAATCCTCCATTGGTTGCCCGTACAGGTCCGTAAGAAGTCTCGACATTCGTATGTAAGAATACGCCCTCGGCCATGTAGATAGCGCCTGAGGGATCCATCGTGTACACAGAGTGTGCATGATGGGTATCATGATCGTCAAAGCCACTTAAGATAACTTCCTTTTTATCAGCTTTACCATCGCCGTCTGTATCCTTTAACAGGACCATATTTTTCCCTTGCGAGACATATACGCCCTCTTTTGTAAATTCGAAACCGATAGGAAGGTGCAATTTATCGGCAAATACCGTTTGTTTATCTGCTTTCCCATCACCGTTCGTATCTTCTAGAATGATAATCTTGTCATTAGGCTTGCCATCGCCGGCTTTCCAATGCGGATAGCTCGGCATCGTTGCAACCCAGAGCCTACCTTTCGCATCGAATGAGATTTGAACCGGATTAGCCAAGTCGGGAAATTCTTTCTCCGAAGCAAATAAGTCGATTTTATAGCCCGGCGCTACATGGAACTTTGCTAAAGCATCCTCGCCATACAGGTATTTCGCTTCTCCCTTCTCCCCAGCGTCGTAATTCGTAGCCACTTCTGGCAATTTTAAGGTATTCCTGTCCATAGCCGCTAGGTCTACCGATTCACCCTTTGCTGCTTTCCAAATCGCTGTATCGCGAATCTCCCCCATTTGGCGTAGCTTCTTGATCTCAAATGGATAGTTATCCGGACCGAATGGATTGAAGCGACGTCCATAGGCATGCACGCCATTTGGTATTTTAAAGTCCTGATGCCAGATCCAGTCCTTCTCTAAGACTGCTTCTTTAATTTTGTCCTTATGTGCAGACGCAGGCCCCTCTCCTTTGCCAAAAATGCCTGTTACTAAGTAATCAGCGAATTTGGCATATCCATCAGCAGAAAGCTGCGAACCATCGATCGTAAGTGGTTCGGAAGTGTTGTTGTACCAGTTTCTACTTACTGAAAAAACGTCTAAGAATGGTACATTCTTTTCTTTGGCAATGGCAGCCATCGCATCGGCATACATTTTAATGTTTGCATTCGTTGCCTCGCCGTTAGGTAAATCATATTTATCCGAAAGATCCTCGAAAGCGATTGGAGACACTAAAACCAGTGTTGTCCCCTTCCCGCCATTGTAATCTTGTTTTTTGGTATGTTCGATAAATGCGGCGATTTCTCCCTTAAAGTTGTCCAGGCCCTCAGCACCTTTAAACGACTCATTATAACCGAAAAAACCAATAATTACGTCTGGCTTTAACATTTGCAGCCAGGCATCCTCTGTGGGGAAGTGGCCTTCGCTACCTGTATTGATATCGTATTCTGGATTGAAGGCTTCTGCCCCGTCAAATGCCCAAGGTGAATTGCGCGAAGGGTGAGGCCGGAAGCCCGCCGTATTTCCGGGGTTACAGATGTTGCGGATATACAATAAACTATCCGGGAAACGCGTATGCAGCTCTGTATCAAAATCACCATACTCCATCATGCGCGAGCCCAAATTATTGCCAATAAGAAGAACACGAGAGCCCTTATGAATCTTGACAGGCTCCATGGATGGCTTTTTAGAACAGCCATAAAGCAGCAATAGCACAACAAAAACAAGGAATGGTAATCTCAGATTCATATAAATAAGTAGTATGTATTAGGTTTATGCCCTGAGCCAATAGGCTATACAGATTCAGGTGATAACCAAATATAAACTTCCCATTTGATAATGGTATCCTGTACTATCCTGATTATTTACTTTTTAAAAAAAACAAAAACAGAAAGCACCATCAGAACCAAAAAAAAATGATTGCCTATAGGCTAACGCCTCAGACAATCATTTATATGAACTAGAAAAAAATGCAGTCTATGCTCCTAAAGCTGTAGAAATAGAGTTTGAGCTAATGAAAGCGACGCGATGCCCCAACTCCAGCAATTTGGCTTGGATGGCATCCTCTACTCGGTCTAGCGATTTGATGCGCATAATAAATTGCTTATCATCCAAATCGAAAGAATGCAATTGTATATGTGGAATTGTAAGCTCCAATGTTTTAATAAGCTCTTCTCTGGCCAGCATGGTCTTTAAAGGTGCTCTGAATGTTAATATGTAGTGTTCCATAATAAATTTGGTAGGGCTGTTAATGTATTACTATCGCAAAGCGAATACGTACCGCCTTATCGATAGTCAAATTTAGAAAAGCTTTCTATTAAAACAAGTAATCAATTGTTTTATTATTGTCATGATTTACAGACAATGTAAATAGGCAACCCTTTAAAAAGCTGTTCTAAAGGCTACCTGTTAAAATATTTCATTAATATTATTTTAACAAAGTGTATAGCTACGTGGAATAGTTATCTTTGTAAACTTGATTAAACCAAGAAAAACATTGGATAATGAAAAAGAAGAGTAGTTCGGAACAGTTGCTGATGTTGCTGAAGATGCGCTGCGAACTGGATGCCGCAACAGTAGCAAAGGAATTAGCGATGACGAAAGAAGGCGCGCGACAACATCTACTTAAGTTGGAAGAAGATGGATTGGTGAAAAAGGAATGTAAAAGCGTAGGCGTAGGACGTCCTTTTAGCTTTTATTCATTGACCGATGCCGGATTAGCAAAGTTTCCCGATACACATGCCGATGTAACTGTACAACTGCTAGATTCGGTACGTAACATTCTAGGCGAAAATGCTTTAGAACTTTTGATCAGCGACCGCGAAAAACAAACTTACGAACGCTACGAGAATGAGTTGAAATCAGCAAAGTCCCTGGAAGACAAGCTGGAGCGATTAAGCAAAATTCGATCTCAAGAAGGCTACATCGCAGAATGGACGAAAGAATCGAGCGATTATTATTTCATAGAAAACCACTGCCCTATCTGTGCCGCTGCACGCGCCTGCCAGCGCTTCTGTCGTGCTGAACTCCAGAATTTCCAAAAACTGTTCGGCAAACAATTCAAAGTCGAACGAACGCAACACATCCTAGCCGATGAAAACCGCTGCGTCTATAAGATTGAGAAGCTCGAAGAAAAATAAAACCCCAGCATTATTTTATTTTAGTTAAAAGCGCACTTCGGGTTGCTTAGTGGCAGTAATGTAGCTAAGTGATTCGAGATAGGTCCTTTTATCTCCTTATTCAAACCCAAATCTTAGCCCTTTCAAAAGGGTTCTGATTTGGGTTTGTATTGGGTTTCCATTGGGTTTGAAAGGGAAGTGAGTTAAGGTAGTTAGTTGACTTTTGTGTTTGAACCAGGAAAAAAAGGGTAGTTTGTTTTGAACCAAGAAAAAAAGGATGTAAGGATTGTCAGGATCGGGTATGGCGTTGGGTATTTGATTTTAGCTAGGACAGGAAAAAAGGGTAGTTTGTCTGAACCTTTGGTTTAAACAGAGAGTAATTGATGAATAAATACTTAATAGCAGATATAAGGTATTACCTAACGGAAGCGTTAGGATGAATAAGGCAGGTTGAACATTATTTTGAAGTAGTCGTTGAGGACTTTTCCTGGTATCTGTGCCTACCTTATTCATTGCCTAAGGCCAAACTAGAATAGTTTTATTATCAAAGGTACTTCAAAGGTACTAGGTAACGGGCAATTTTTCAATCATTTACATTAAAAAGTTTAGATCATGAAAAAAGATCGTATTACCTTAGGTGTCGACGTTTCAAAGAAGACATTGGACATCTGCCATTGGGGCACCCATGATTTCATTAAGATCGAGAACAACAGTTCGGGATTTAAGCAATTGGCAAAGTGGATGCGAGGGAAAGGTTTTGTATCAAGCCAAGTCTTCTTTATCATGGAATATACTGGTGGATATGAATACAGATTCCTGCAGTATTGCGAGTCAAAAGGTCTTTCGTATACACGCAAATCTGGTCTAGAGATCAAGAAGTCGATGGGCATGGTCCGTGGCAAGAGCGATAAGCAAGACTCCTTTAGGATTGCCCAGTATGGGGAAGAAAAGGCTTATATGCTCGAACCAAGCGGTAAATTGAATTCTACAATATTTGATCTTAAACAGCTGATCTCCTTTCGTAAACGTCTAGTGAGAGCGATGGCCGGTTACAAAGCGAGCAGCTCTGAGCGCAAGGCGATGTACGGGAAAGACGCAGGGAAGGTGATCCTGAAGGTCAGTAAAACAATGATAGATGTTTATAAGAAAGAGATCTACAGAGTAGAACGAGAAATCTTACAGCTCATCGAAAGCGATGAATCGCTCAACAGGAACTATCAGATCCTCAAAAGCGTTAAAGGGATAGGCCCTATCAATGCCTGGATGACGATCGTTTATACGGAGAATTTCAAGGCCTTTACAGATCCTCGAAAATACGCTGTCTATGCCGGTGTGATACCATTTGAACACACTTCCGGGACCAGTATTCGCGGTCGAAAGCGAGTCTCGCATATGGCCAACAAGGCCATAAAGCAGGAGTTGAACCAAGCGGCAAAGATTGCCATTACACATGACAAGACGCTCCGAGAATATGCGCAACGGAAGCTCACAACCAAAGCTTACCCGTTGGTCTTGAACAATGTGAAATTCAAGCTGATTTTGATCATGTTTTCCTTGATCGGACGACAAGAGATGTATCGGGAAGATTATCATTATGCAGCGTGATAGAAAAAATATTAAAGAAAATTTGCATATATCAAAAACCTAGAATACCAGGAAAGGAAGGATAAAAGGATTGGCAGGATCAGGTATAGTGTCGGGTATTTGTTTTGAACCAGGAAAAAAAGGGTAGTTTGTCTTGAACCAGGAAAAAAAGGATAAAAAGATGAACAGGATCCTGCTAATCCTTGTATCCTTTTTTTCCTGGTTCAGAACAAACACTATTCTAATTCGAAACAAACAATCAAAAGAAAGGCGCTTTATCGGCTTCCCAGATCTTATTACTAACTACTAAATACTAACTACTATCCTATCGCACCTCTCTCGATCTTCTATATAGTTCCTCTACCAGTTTTGAAGATCGATAGCTGAAGTCCGCGCCAAAACTATTGATAACCAATCCTCTAATGAGGTTATCTCGGGAAGAGATTGCAAACAAAATACTCTCATCGGCGGGGTCGGTCATTCCTTCGAATCGGTATATGCCATCGATCACGAATTCTTCGGGTGATAATTCCATCGCATTCTGGGCACAGTACAAACATTCTCCATCCTCGCGGATTAGGAAGTCTTCGGTATATCCGATCGCTTGCAAATCATTTACTGCTTCACTCAGGGTGTCATAAGATCTTTTATTTTGTAAGGCCATATTCGATTATAATTTAGTGTATGTATTAAATATACCAAATATTAAAGTAAGCCTATGAAAATCCGAAAACCATTGACGGCAAAATGACGTATTATTAGAAAAAAGTAGATTAAATGGTATCACATTTGTCTACCTTTAATGCACACACATATATTAAATGGAAATTACACTATATATTTTAGGGTCTTTAACTCTTATTTTTTCTATTCTACCTCTTATCCGACAGGACTTTTGGACTTTTCGGGTGTTCGAGTACCCTCGAATTCAGAAACTGGCACTCGCCATTCTTTGGTTGCTGCTGTATTTTCTTTTTGCTTTCCCTGCTGGAATCTGGCTTAACTTTATGGCGGTCGCTATCGCGATTACCGCTATATGCCTTCTGTTCCAAATCTTACCGTTTACTCCATTAGCGAAGAAACAAGTTTTAGGAACAAAAGAAACGGATGAAGACAATAGCCTCGCCGTGATGATTTCGAATGTTTACGAGGACAACGATAACTATCAGGGATGCATTCAAGTGGTAAAAAGTAACAATGCAGACTTAGTTTTACTTCTTGAAACGGATCATCAATGGGCGAAGAAAACCGAAGTACTGGATCAGGATTACCCACACCAGATCAAGGTTCCTATTGATAATACCTACGGCATGCTCATGTTTTCAAAATATCCTCTGAAAGACAGCAAGGTTGAGTATTTGGTAGAAGAAGAAATACCATCTATTCACACGAAAATAGAGTTGCCGAGCGGGCAGTTAGTACAGGTTTATGCGGTGCACCCTACTCCGCCTGTGCCGAATGAAAATCCACGCTCTACTGAACGCGATAAGGAACTGCTTTTGGTAGCCGAACGGGCGAAGAATTGCGAGCTACCGGTGATTGTAATAGGTGATTTAAATGACGTGGCATGGAGCTATACAACAGATTTGTTTTTGAAGATGAGCAAGTTGCTGGATCCGCGAAGAGGGAGAGGATTCTACAATACATTCCACGCGAAACATCCACTAATGCAATTTCCTCTTGACCACGCCTTTATCTCTGCTCACTTCAAGCTTATCTCCCTAAGAAAACTGGATAATTTTAATTCGGATCATTATCCTATATTTGTTCACCTTCAGTATGCTCCGCAAAACGAAGATCAGCAAGAAGATAACCAGTTGGAAGCTACAGCGGAAGATAAGGAAGTAGCACAGGAGAAGAAGACAGCAGACACCTCAGACTAAAATAAGATGACTAGCGAAGGAAACTATAAGGAAATAAATAA
Organism: Sphingobacterium hotanense; assembly: GCF_008274825.1. NCBI lineage: Bacteria > Pseudomonadati > Bacteroidota > Sphingobacteriia > Sphingobacteriales > Sphingobacteriaceae > Sphingobacterium > Sphingobacterium hotanense. The sequence continues at coordinate 1,958,147 of NZ_CP030848.1, read as the reverse complement.
AACACTTTGGAATGATGCAGTGGCTACCCACCTTTCTTCTGACTTTTATGACATGGAAGGCTTCCTTGCCGGGAACAGTTCATTAAACCCTATTGAACTGGAGTTGTTTGGTGAGGTAAAGGGTAAAAAAATACTTCATCTGCAATGTCATTTCGGGCAGGACACGTTATCCTTAGCACGAATGGGTGCATCCGTTACAGGTATAGACCTTTCCGATAAGGCTATTGATGCCGCGAATCAATTAGCAGAGCAGCTCGAGGTTGACGCTACGTTCATCTGCACGGATGTGTACAGTACACCCGATGAATTGAATGAACAGTTTGATATTGTATTTACCAGCTATGGTACGATTGGTTGGCTTCCTGACCTGGATGCTTGGGCCGCTGTAATCCGACGGGTATTGAAACCCGGTGGGCGACTAGTTTTTGTAGAATTTCATCCCGTCGTATGGATGTTCGACTATGATTTTCAAAAAGTCGGCTATAATTATTTTAATGCCGGTCCGGTTGAAGAGATAAGCGACGGTACATATGCTGATCGGGAAGCTGATATCAGCAACAATAGTATCTCCTGGAACCATTCTCTTGGCGAAGTGATGACTGCACTGCTCGGTCAAGGCTTACGCTTGGACTCGTTTCAGGAATATGACTATTCGCCTTACAATTGCTTCCGACATACGGTGGAAGTAGAACCTAAAAAGTTTCGAATCAAACACTTGGACAACAAAATCCCTATGCTGTATGCCTTATCGGCAACGAAGGCATAGAGGTTAAATTCCACGGTATTCAGGGATATATTGTCTAGTTTAAATCATTTATCTTTACATATCAATTAGGTTATTAAATGAATTTAAAATACATCCCTTCCTATCGCCTGCTAGCATCGCTATTCTTGATTAGCTTCCTGTGTTTTCAATCGCAATTCACGTTTGCACAGGAAGAAGTGCCCACAGCGTTTGTGGTAGCTGACGACTACAACCTTTGGTATGTCAACACGGAGAAAGAGGCAGCCATCTTTGCAAATATGGCCTATGTTCGTAAAATGCCCTCCACGAAAAGTGCGTTGGTCGATTCCATCCCTATGGGTACTCCAATCAGGTTCTTGGAGAATGGCGGCTACAATGCGATGCAGCTACGCGGCATGTACCTGCCATGGTATAAAATAGCGTACGAGGTTAACAATCAGCAGAAGACCGGATATATTTGGGTTGGATTAGTCAGTTTAGATAAAAAAGTCGATCCTGCTACCGGAAACACTTTCCTATATGGCATTGCTTGGCATAATAACGAAGAAAACTACGATTGGGTCGAGGCCAAAGTATTTGATAAGAATCAACAACTAATTGCTAAAAGTAGCTTTGCAAATTATCGTGGCGAACAATCTTACACGACTTCGGAATTAATTGACAGCGAAAACCTTAAGGACAGCAAACTAATTTATAACGTGACCTTTTCTGGAGAGGCTTGTGGCATCCCGACGACAACCTATGGGTTTGCTTGGGATGGAATGGACCTAAATGCCCTCCCTAAGATCTCGTCGGTATCGGATGCCGGAGTCTATTACTATTCCGAAGAGTTGGAATTCCCAAAGAAACACAAAAAGGGAAACCAACTCATTATTAAAAAGATGGAAGAAGGAGAAGTAATCGACGATACAAAGGAAGAGCTAGAGTTTAACATCAAGAAATCTGAAGAGCGCTATAGCTGGGATGGTAAAAAATACCATTTAATGCCTTAGAACATGCTATTTGCGACTTTCTTAATGGCTCGGTAAACCTCCAGCATTTCATGCTCCGAGATGCAGTATGGTGGCACGATATACACCGTATTTCCTAAAGGTCGCAGAATGACTCCCTCGGCGAGGAAGGCATTGTATAGTCGCTCCTGTATATGGTTGAAGTAGGAGTTCTCCCCTATATTCCAGTCAAACGCCAATATGGTTCCACATTGACGAACGTTTTGAACGACATCAAATGTTTGGAGCTCCGCCGTAAAATCTTGATGTAGACGGACAATACGTTTTATGGCTTCCAACGTATCTTGTTGAAGAAGTAAATCCAGACTTGCCAATGACGCGGCACAGGCGATTGGACTGGCTGTAAAAGAATGTCCATGAAAGAAAGCTTTCATCTTTTCGTCCGAATAGAATGCTTCATACAGCTCCTCGGTACAGCTTGTGATTCCCATCGGCATAGTACCTCCGGTTAACCCTTTGGAAAAACACATAATATCTGGACTTTCAGTTAATTGGTCGGCAGCAAATAAAGTTCCTGTTCGCCCGAATCCGACGAATACCTCGTCCTGAATCAGTAGAATTCCTTTGGATTTGCAGTAAGACATCAATGCAGAAAGATCAGCCGCTTGATGCATTAACATCCCCCCGGCGCCTTGCACCAAAGGCTCATAGATGAAACAAGCGAAATCCTCAGCGTGCAGATCAATTGTTTTGAAAGCTTCCTCCAGGTTGGATGAATGGGGAGCATCAATGAATATCACCTCAAAGAGCAAATCCTGAAAAGGCGCAGTCCACAGACCCCGCTCGCTGACAGACATAGCACCAAAGGTATCACCATGATAACCATTCTTAAAGGCAAGTATTTTACTCTTCTTTTTCCCTTGTTGATACGCATATTGAATGCACATCTTGAGTGCGACTTCTACAGCGGTCGAACCATTGTCGGAGTAAAACATCTTTCGTTGGTTTGGGGGCAACAAGGCCAGCAGACGCTCTGATAGCTCGATAGCAGGCTCATGAGTAAAGCCTGCAAAAATAACCTGTTCTAGACGCTGTAGCTGCTCGAAAACCTTCTGAGCAATATATGAGTGCGAATGACCATGTAAGGTCACCCACCAGGAGGAAACAGCGTCTATATAGCTGTTTCCATTGGCGTCATAGAGACGAGTTCCTTTTCCGGAGAGTATAGGAATATGTTGGCTGGTTTTCATTTGGCTATAGGGATGCCAATTAACCGCACGGTCTCGTGTTATTAACTCATTGAACATGTTTCCTTAACCTCCTTCTGCATGGGTTTCAGTCCTAGATTTTTTAACATTTCCATATCCACGTCTACTCCAGGGTTCGGAGTTACCAATAGCGTTTGGCGTTCGCCGGTAAAAATGGAGTTAGCTCCTGCCATAAAGCACCATGCTTGCTCGACTTCCGACATCTCGATCCTTCCAGCACTCAAACGGACCATAGAAGATGGCAACACCATGCGGGCAGTGGCAATCATGCGAACCATTTCCCAGATATCAATCTTTGGAAGATGTTCTAACGGTGTTCCAGCCACTCTTGCTAAAGCATTGATAGGGACTGATTCCGGGTGTTTTTCCATATTTGCGAGGCTCCGAAGCATAGAGATACGATCCGCAGGCTTCTCGCCCAATCCGATGATACCGCCCGAACAAACCGTGATACCGGCCTTCCGCACATTCTTAATCGTCTCAATTCGATTATCAAACTTACGCGTAGAAATAATTTCATCGTAAAATTCCTCTGAGGTATCCAAGTTATGGTTATAAGCGTATAGTCCTGCTTCTTGCAAGCGTTGAGCCTGACTTTCACTGAGCATACCCAGTGTACAGCATACCTCTAGTCCTAATTCATTTACTCCTTTAACCATCTCTATGATCCGATCGAAGTCGCGGTTGTCGCGCACTTCTCGCCATGCTGCAGCCATACAAAAGCGTGAGGAACCGCTATCTTTTGCTTTTTTCGCATGTGCTAGAACGGTCTCCGTTGGCAGTAAAGCTTGTACTTTGATGTCCGTATGATAGCGCGCCGCCTGTCCGCAGTACGAGCAGTCTTCGGGACAGCCTCCAGTTTTTACAGATAGCAAGGTTGAGATTTGTATTTCTTGCGGATTATGCCATTGCCTATGAACTGATGCGGCTTCATAGACTAGCTCCATCAGTGGTTTGTTGTAAATAGCTAATAGCTCTTCTTTCGTCCAATTATGACGTAATGCATTTTCTTGTTTCATTCTGAATTGATGTATTGTGTTCTTGTTTAAGATTTTCTATTTATGGAACCAAGGTATATTGATGCAAGCTACTTCGGCAGGGATGTGCCTACGGATAATTCGTTCTGTAGCAGTAGAAAATGGACCATTGAAAACCACGGTGTCTACGGTAATATTTTTGGACTCCAACGCTTTTATAGAAAGTACACTGTGATTAATACAACCTAAATAATCTTGAATCACTAATACCGCAGGTAATTTCAAGTGTTCTATTAAGTCGATTATGAATTCGTCCTCATTAATAGGAACATATAGCCCTCCTGCCCCTTCAACAACTAGACTATTTTGGCTGTATGGAAGTTGGAAATCATTTAATGAAATTTCGACTCCATCGATCTGAGCAGACTCATGAGGTGAGGCTGCTGTCTTTAGTCGATAGCGTTCGGGGAATATTGTGATATCATTATCTACTAGCGAGCGTATGGTCATGCTGTCTGTCATGTCTAAATCGCCAGACTGTATTGGCTTCCAATAATCGGCTTGCCAAAGTTTGACAAGCATGGCTGAGCAGAACGTCTTCCCTATTCCCGTTCCTATTCCTGATACAAAGACTTGTTTTTTCATTCAATATTTGATTTGATAAGCTGGACAAGTTGTTTGATTTCCTCCTGAGTGTTATATTGATGAATTGAAATCCGAAAGCGCCCTGTTCCTTCCGGCACGGTAGGTGGAAGCACCGCATAAACATGGAAACCATGCTCTTTAATCTCCTTACTTAGGTTCTTTAATTTATTCAGATCAGCTATAATAACAGGCTGAATGGGATTTAGTAATGATTTTGAATATTTATCAAACATCTCTGATTCAAAGCAAGCGATGCGATCTTGAAGCTTCTGCCTTAAGTGCGTATTTCGATCTAAGAATTCATAGCCTGCTTGTATGCTCAAAGCCATCAGATCTGGCATGGCAGTACTATAGATAAATGGGGATGCATAGTTAATTAGGTAGCTTTTCAACGTCTCCGACCCTAAAATAGCGGCACCATGTAATCCCATAGCTTTTCCATAAGTAACAACCGTTGCAAAGACTTGAGATTGCAAGCCATACTCTTGAACCAAGCCATCTCCAAACACTCCGACAGCATGTGCTTCATCCACGATGAGATGAGCATCATAAGCCATCGCCAGTTCAGCTAACTCTTTTAAGCGCGCGATATCTCCATCCATCGAATAGACCGATTCAACAACTACCCAGCTCTGGTCCTTTGCACGCTTCAATAATTCTTCAAGATGATTTAAATCCTGATGGCGGAACTTCCATTTATTGGCTTGATTCATCAAACAACCATCATGAACAGAGCGATGTATCAACTCATCTACAATCAGCGTATCGCCGCGCTGAGGTAATGCACTTAGTAGTGATAAATTAGCGGTATATCCTGAAGGGAAAAGCAATGCGGCTTCGACAGCATAACGTTCAGCTAGAAAAGCTTCTACCCTCTCTTGTAGAAGAGAGTTACCAGTTATGAGCCTAGACCCAGTGCTACCGGTCATTAAAGCAGGGTCATTCATTGCTAATTCCAATAGGGATTGCTGAAACACTGCATTTCTCGCTAAACCAAGGTAATCGTTGGAAGCGAAATCAATCATCTGCTTGTCGATAGGTAGCTTTCTTAAAAGACCGAACGAGGCGCGGTCATTAAGATTAGTTTGCCACTTCGCCAATGTGGCCATATGCCTTCTCAATCTCTAATGCAATTGCTGAAAACCAATGTTCAAACAGTTCCTTCTCTAAAGCTAAGACCGCTGTAGCGTGCATTTCCCATCGCTCATCAAATTCCTTTAAGGAAGCAACCATTTCTTCCAAATGCCCTTCTTCCTCAAGAATAATTGATTTGACCATCACTTTAGATAAGTGTTTGGTTAATGCTTCCTGATAGATTGGATAGAGCTCATCCGCTCGGACTTCAATAGCATAAGTAACAAAAAGATATGCTGCATATTTCAATGCATTCGAGTCAAGTTGGAAGTGATTCTTCAAATAACGACATACTTGTATATCCAGCGCATGCAAAAAATGTAAGGTATGGCTCGCGGCTAATAATGTATTCGGGGAATAATATTGAAAACCTGTAATATCAAGTTTTGAAAGCTGCTTTTTAAGGTAATATGCATGTCGATGCTCCTCTGCTGCATGTTTCAGTTGCATCAGATTGGTCATAAAACGATTTTCACAGGCGGAGATTTTACGCGCCCCTGCATTTTCCATAAAAGAAAGAGTATTGAGCCATTTCGCGTGGAGAATATCATCACTAACGATACGATTGATTATTGTCTTCATATTTCTCTATTTCCAGCAAATGTATTACCTTGCCGGCAGGTTAAACCCTACCAGTTTTGATATCATGAGTAGTCCGGACAACATACCCTATCGTAGTATTATCCAAATAGACAAGTCGAATTCCCAACATGTATACCTTCAAATAGCGCAACAATTTATCCAAGCAATTGTACGTGGACATTTGCGACCTGGAGCGAAACTCTTGGGAACCCGACAGTTAAGTGAGTTATTGGATGTACACAGAAACACGATTACGGCCGCCTATGAGGAACTCTTCGCCCAAGGATGGGTAGAAATAATAGCCAATAAAGGCACTTTCATATCATCAGAATTACCGCTTTTAAATCCTTCGACAGAAAGAGAATATAGCTATCCGAAAACCACAGGCTATCGGTTCCGGAAATCTTTCCTCTTAGACAATCCTTTTGAGAAGAACAACTACGAGCTGAGTTTCAATGACGGCACGCCAGATATACGTTTAACACAGCTTGATGATCTCTCTAGGATTTACTCGGCAAACCTTAAGCGCAAGGTTAACCGCAGAAAAATGGGATATTATAACCATGACGGTTCAGAATATTTCAAAGAGCAGCTGACAATGTATCTTCAACATTCGCGAGGATTGGCAATCAGTAAAGACAACTTGCTGATCACACGAAGTATGGAAATGAGTTTGTTTATTATTGCGGAAATTATCCTCGAGCCATCAGACACCGTTGTCGTAGCGGAACTAGGTTATTTTTCAGCTAACATGATTTTCCAAAAAGCCGGCAACAGAATCAAGACCATTCCAGTAGACGAAGATGGAATAGACACTAACGCGCTACGAAAGCTATGTGAGCAAGAGCCGATACGGATGGTCTATGTCACTCCACAACAACATTATCCTACTACGGTACCCTTATCCGCGCAAAGACGAATGGATTTGCTACAGCTTGCCAACCAATATGGCTTTATTATCGTTGAGGACGACTACGATTATGACTTTCACTACGAGAAGCAACCTATCTTACCGCTCGCCAGTAACGATCAAAACGGTATGGTAATCTACGTAGGTTCATTTGGTAAATCGTTAGCACCGGGCTTTAGAACAGGCTTTATCGTTGCACCAAGAAACATCATGCAGGAGATGCGGAAGCACTTGGGCATCATCGATCGACAAGGCGACATATTGATGGAACAAGCATTAGGCGAATTGATACAAGAAGGAGTTGTTGATCGGCACCTAAAGAAGTCTATAAAGGTTTACAAAGAGCGTAGGGATCACTTCGGATACTTGCTTTCTGAACATCTAGGCGAAAGGGTACAGTTTACAACCCCAAAGGGAGGATTAGCATTTTGGTTGAATTGGAGGAAAGCAATAAACCTCTATGAACTAGCAAAACGCTGTGCCGCTAAGCACCTTTTCTTACCAAAGACCCTACTCTATCAATCGAGCAAAACAACAGGAACACGAATAGGATTCGGCAATCTCGATATGGAAGAAATGGAACAGGCTGTAAAAATATTGAAATTGGTGTTAGAAGAGATGGAAAGTTAGTTTTCCATACTTAGGCGGACAGTCGGCGAAATGGATGGGCGTTGATAATGAATGTATAGGCGTTTGTATTTAATAATTTCACGAGAATCAGAAAGTGTCGTCATTTTCACGCCCTTGAAGATCATCTCTGAAGCCTTTCGTTCCATTCGGATGGCAAAGTCTAGAAACTCTTTAAACAAATGCCTCCGCTCTTGCGTACTAAATTCACTCTGATCGCATAACCAAAAGATAATTTCATCATCAAAATGTAGGGTGGTTCGAGAAGTTTTACTTCGTAGAAAGTAAACGATTGGCTTAGGTCCATCGTTCGTAAATAATCCAAAGCCTATATGGCCGTCGTAATTATTAAAAACATAGGCGTAGAAATGTATAGTACCAATTAATGCCGAATCAACCAATATATTTTTAGAAATCATCTTCATACATTTAAGATTACAAACTATTGATTACTGGCCTAAAACAACTCTATCAAATATAAACTAATTTTTCAAATTATACTTCAATAATTAAAATTCGAAAAGATGCTTACCAATGAAAATCAATTAATTATCGATATGTGAAGGGGCTTTTAATGTGAAACATAATATTTTCAAATTAAAAAATCAGGCAATAAGCATGTTACAATAATTATGTAAAGAAAGAGCGTAGCTATCAAATATTTAATAAACGTTGGTTTACATCTTACATTCAACGCCCCTATCTTGGCTACATCAATATATTCATAGAACATTGGCTATGAGAATTTCATCATCCATGATAAAATTGATTCTTTTCTTCATTATATCTCGCTCGAATTAGACTAGCTAAAAAAATATCTACTTAGAAATGAGCTTATTTGTATCAAAAACCATATATTTAGCTAAATATATTTGGAGAATATAGAGATTAATTCTACTTTTGTATCACAAAATCACGGTAGGTATAGCTCAGTTGGTTAGAGCACTAGATTGTGGTTCTAGGGGTCGTGGGTTCGAGCCCCATTACTTACCCGAAAAGCTTCTCAGAAATGAGGAGCTTTTTACGTTTATGCGTATTTCAAATGCACGAAAAACGGAGAAATGGGATCATACCGAAAGTTTGGGGGGTAAAGATTTTTAAGCATACAATTTCATCACTCTGTACAGGAAGAATGTTGTGTCCCTTACGCCACGGAAGACGCTCCTGAAAGCTTTGAGTTTTGCATTGAATGATTCTGCCGATGCATTAGTACTTCTGTTGTCGAAGTAATGGAGAATGTATTGATGATGAGCTGCAATGGATCTTGCTACGCTCTCAAAGGAAGCAATGCCCGCATTCTCAACCTGATTATGCCACAGGCCTAGTTTGGTAAATGCGACCTTTTTGTCCCGGCATTTGTTGAAGATGTCTCCTAAGGCAATTCCAAGATCATAAGCCTGTTTTAGCTTAGGAAACCGCAGGAACAGCAATTCAGCCCGGTTTTTCTGGCTTTCTGACCATCGGCTGGGATGCTTGAACAAGAGGTGTCTGGATCTAGCCAATAGCTGTTTGAGCGTATCGCCATTGGGCAATAACTCGGGTTCATATGGGGTTCCTCGCTTTCGCGATTCCATTATCTTCTTGCTTTCTGCATCCAAGACTTCCCAACGATATTTGATACGGAGTTCCTGAACGGCATCGTAAGCTAACTTTTGGACATGGAACCGATCGACCACACGCCTGGCATTCCTGAAACATCTACGGATAGCCTTGGCCATGTTGGGAGCCATATCCATGGTCACCTCCTTTACCTTATTCCTTGATCGCAAGGGTATTCGCTCGAGAACAGCTATGATATCCTCAGCCTTTGTGCCTTTAATAGTTGCTAGGATCGTCCCTTTACGGCCTTTTGCCGATTTACTGCTAACAATGGTATATAACTCACCGTTGCTAAAGCTGGTCTCATCGATGCTCAGGTGTTCCGAGATGTTTTCAGGGAACAATGTCCAGCTCTCTGCATGCGGCTTTTGGTCCCAATCATGGAAATCACTGAGGTGGTTCTTGTACTGATCCTGTAGTTGCTTGCCGTCCATTTGGAAGAACAGACCTACCAATTGGGCGCTTACAGGATGGTTATCCAAATATCTTCTTTAAAGAAAGCCCGAATTCCGTAGTCATTCGAGCGCCCTCACGCACCAGGTTCCAATCTCTCGTGATGATCTCTCCTGTATCCAAGACTGTCCAGCGACGGCGACGGATATGTAGCGTAACTTTCTGACCTCGAATAGGAAAGTCCGAAATCTCAGTAGAAGGCATAAACCCCTTTGACTCCAACTTGCTGTTCTCATAGCCTGTCGGAGCAATATTAAGTTCATCTAAATAAATATGGAGTTGATTGTCGACCTGATCGACTTCTAAAATCTGGAAGTATTCCAAAAGCCCTTCGGGCATCAATAGGGATAGTAATTTACGTTCGGCTTCTTGCAAGGGATATCTGTATTAAGGACGCTAAACTAACAAATTTTTAACATTCCCCCCAAGAATTCAGCTTGATCCGAGAAATGGAGGATCATACCGAAAGTTTGGGGGGTAAAGATTTTTAAGCATACAATTTCATCACTCTGTACAGGAAGAATGTTGTGTCCCTTACGCCACGGAAGACGCTCCTGAAAGCTTTGAGTTTTGCATTGAATGATTCTGCCGATGCATTAGTACTTCTGTTGTCGAAGTAATGGAGAATGTATTGATGATGAGCTGCAATGGATCTTGCTACGCTCTCAAAGGAAGCAATGCCCGCATTCTCAACCTGATTATGCCACAGGCCTAGTTTGGTAAATGCGACCTTTTTGTCCCGGCATTTGTTGAAGATGTCTCCTAAGGCAATTCCAAGATCATAAGCCTGTTTTAGCTTAGGAAACCGCAGGAACAGCAATTCAGCCCGGTTTTTCTGGCTTTCTGACCATCGGCTGGGATGCTTGAACAAGAGGTGTCTGGATCTAGCCAATAGCTGTTTGAGCGTATCGCCATTGGGCAATAACTCGGGTTCATATGGGGTTCCTCGCTTTCGCGATTCCATTATCTTCTTGCTTTCTGCATCCAAGACTTCCCAACGATATTTGATACGGAGTTCCTGAACGGCATCGTAAGCTAACTTTTGGACATGGAACCGATCGACCACACGCCTGGCATTCCTGAAACATCTACGGATAGCCTTGGCCATGTTGGGAGCCATATCCATGGTCACCTCCTTTACCTTATTCCTTGATCGCAAGGGTATTCGCTCGAGAACAGCTATGATATCCTCAGCCTTTGTGCCTTTAATAGTTGCTAGGATCGTCCCTTTACGGCCTTTTGCCGATTTACTGCTAACAATGGTATATAACTCACCGTTGCTAAAGCTGGTCTCATCGATGCTCAGGTGTTCCGAGATGTTTTCAGGGAACAATGTCCAGCTCTCTGCATGCGGCTTTTGGTCCCAATCATGGAAATCACTGAGGTGGTTCTTGTACTGATCCTGTAGTTGCTTGCCGTCCATTTGGAAGAACAGACCTACCAATTGGGCGCTTACAGGATGGTTATCCAAATATCTTCTTTAAAGAAAGCCCGAATTCCGTAGTCATTCGAGCGCCCTCACGCACCAGGTTCCAATCTCTCGTGATGATCTCTCCTGTATCCAAGACTGTCCAGCGACGGCGACGGATATGTAGCGTAACTTTCTGACCTCGAATAGGAAAGTCCGAAATCTCAGTAGAAGGCATAAACCCCTTTGACTCCAACTTGCTGTTCTCATAGCCTGTCGGAGCAATATTAAGTTCATCTAAATAAATATGGAGTTGATTGTCGACCTGATCGACTTCTAAAATCTGGAAGTATTCCAAAAGCCCTTCGGGCATCAATAGGGATAGTAATTTACGTTCGGCTTCTTGCAAGGGATATCTGTATTAAGGACGCTAAACTAACAAATTTTTAACATTCCCCCCAAGAATTCAGCTTGATCCAATAAATCCGCATATCGCTTATAAATCGCCCTGAAAAGCAAAAAGCTCAACTTTCGTTGAGCTTTTTTGTACCCAGGGCCGCTCTTTACACTAACTCAATATCAATTAGTTATATTAAATGTTAGCAGTGATGTTAGCAAATTATCCGTATTAAACGAAAAAGAACAACTTCGGAATTTTTATTTTTTCTGATCGAAAAACGTCAATTTATACGAATATTTGACACGCTCCCATCGTCGATATTTAAAACCCCAAAGGCAACATTTGTAACCACTGCTCCAAATTTATTTTTTGCTCTGAACTTCATTTTCACATTTGCTTGATTTTTTGCGCTATTGTAGGAAGTTTCTACGTGCTCGAATGAATCAGGATTATCCAACATTTCTTTAACTGAATATTCGAAGTCTAATATTAAACCATTCAAACCAAGCATCCATTTTTCAATATCTTCACTATGTATTTTTGAAACATATTGAAAATCACTATTCTGATCCAACTTAAAATAAGAGTTATCGAAATAGAAAAGTAAATCTTCAAACTCAACCTTGCCATTTGCTTTGTAAATATCTAGGAGTCTAGACCTAAAATTTGCATCATTCCAGAACGTCTCCTTTTCACTCAAATAACTTTTAGAAAAACTATTGATACTATCCTTATCCGCAAGAAATTCTTCAATAGAAAATTTATTCAAATCAATAAATATCCGTTTCAATGAATCAGAATGATTTTTGATATTGATTGAATCGAAAATGTTTCACCTTCCTAATTGTATGCTACTGTAAACTTCAATTTGATGCATTTTTTTTACAGCATCTGAAAACCCCATAAATCCTAAACTATCATATTTTGCATTAATATCTTCAAACATCCGAGATTTTCTCTCATGTTCGCCTTCCTTTCTTTGACAGCCAGTCAAAGTAAAGATAGAAGCAAACAATAATGCCAGTAAATATTGGATATTCAAATTAGAATACATTCTATTTTAAGTAATTATTGAAGTTTTGACTTCAACAACAAATTGTAATCTTCCAACAATTTGATGTACTTATTTTTCAATTGTTCGTAGCTTTCGTTAACCGAATCCGATTCGCTATGGATATAATTTTCCGTTAACTCCTCTTGGAAAGAAGCCGATCTAGATTCAAACATCTCCCCTTGACCGGTATCCCACCATGTTTTTGAAAGCCCAAACTCATAATGTAACCTGTAAAATATATCGTTCAGAATATTCCCTCCAGCTTTCCCATTATTTAATAGAGATACCTTCGACTGAGTCAACCCCACTCTTTCTGCAAAATCCTTTTGTTTAAGATTCAATTGTTTTTGAATCTTAATAAATCGTAAAATTTTATCCGACTCTATATCAGCCACTTAGTTAGTTTTTTATATCAAATGGAATATTTCCCTTGCTTTAATATTCCGTTTGGAATATCTTTGCAGTAACAAAATACAGTAACAAACAATAATAACAAAAATCGGTAACAAATGACTACAGTACCTACACCAGTATTAATTGAAGTAAGTGGAAACGAACTTCAATTTATTCGAAAGCACTCTCCTACAGCCTTTCCTCGAACGATATCTGAAGCGCTCATCAAAGAGGGCTATCTAATTGATCGTGTCACAGTACATAAGGAGCTTCGCACCATTAAGGACGGCTATGATCCTCGCATTATTAGCAAAGCTAGAGAACTCCTAAAGTTGCTATCTGGAGTTGAATACCAAGATCAGTAGCCGCCACTCAATACCAACTAAGCAAAGTAAGCGTAAAGATTTCGATTAGTATATCCCACTTATCTACCATTTTATAATGATAAACCTTTCCAAAGTAAAGCAGCATCTACCCCCAGGACTGGAAGATGATGGAGTGGAGTTCTACGTTGGTGGAAACGATATAAAATGTCTTCACAATGGCCGTAGATACGAATGGGGCTCTTTTCCTGCCTGGATTATTGAAAAGATTGAGATGGATATGATTGGAAATCCGGAAGCAATGAAAGCGCTAGTAGCTTGGGATATTACCGACAGCGAAGAGATGATGCGTCAATATATCGTATGTCGATTTGGAGGGTTCGACGGCTTTTCAGACATCACTCCAGAAGGCAAGATTGCGCATACAGAATATTTTGATTGTGGCCGCCGTGGCTCGTGTAGCTTTGAAGGGAAGCTTTGCCCTTCTATCAAAGTAGGCGACGAGCACCTCACCAAACAAGAAATTAATATCATTCGCAAGATCGCTTCAGGGAAGCATAATAAACAGATCGCCGATGAATTATACATCGCTGAAGAGACGGTTAGCAGCCACAATAAGAATATCCAACGCAAGCTAGGTGTGCCCTCGAAGCTTGGTATTATCGCATGGGCAGTAAAAAGAAATATCATCGAATAATCCCTAAAGATATGATTACAGGAAAACTTCACCCCGAATCACGAACATTGGAAATCCGCTATCCGGAATTTTCAAAAATAAAATCGACCGTCATGAGCGTGCGCAGCTATGACGAAGCAGACGCCATTCTTCGCATCAGAACTTTGAAATTCTTAGTTGCAGAGATCCGCTCATTTTTATCGATGCGAAACTACGCTTACGTGAAGAGCAACACGCTTACCAAAGAACGCGCAAAAGCCATTAAACATCTAAGATTCGTTTTGGAAAGCTATTCTGAAGGTAGCATAGAGGTTTGCAAGACACATCGCCGGTTCGCGCGTGAGCTTTGCAGCACTTACCCCTACCAAACCGTCTATTGCACTCCCCCATTTCGACAACCACATTATTCCGATCATTAAATATTGTCAGGAACTCTCAGGCGAAGGCTTTGATGGCAAAACCGTGTCAGGTTCATAGCAGGTCAGGAAAGTTCTTACATGCTAACACACTTATCCCGCCTTACCTGGTCGGGCGGATCTATTTAACCTAAGACTCAAAAAATAATGAATACTGAAATACTCGCACAGACAATAAAGCTGCAAGATCAGCAGCTCAAGGAGAAAGAGCTCTTGATCGTTATGCTACTAATAATTTTTTTAATCTCCTTTTTAGCTAATCTGTTACTTGTGATGTATTACACCAATCGTTCTAAAAACTAATCTATCGGATGCAGCAATACAAGATCACAAAGGAAGATATTCTTCTGAACACGAATGGCGGTCTCGATATATTTCGGTTCTATATTCCGGATATTGATGAGTTCGTCCGTACGAATAAACACTTCACCGATCCAGGCCGCTATGAAAAAACGCCATCTTCGAAGATAAAGCGAACCAGCGACGGCAACTATATCGTCAATGACTTCGGCCATGTCGGAAAATGGATGAATGCCATCGCCTACACTCAGGTAAAAGAGAATTGCGAATATGGCGAAGCGATAAAGATCATTGCTGAACGTCACGGCATTGGCAGCAATGCCCAGATACGCTCCATGTATGAAGCCGATGTATCGTCTGAAGATGCTAAACCAGATCAGCCTGATGGAGAATGGACCTTCAACCACGCGGAAACTATTAAGGAAAGCCATCTTCGTATCATCTTCTCGGAGCGTACCTGGTCGTACGTTGCCTCTCAGTACCGAAACAAGCCTGAAGGCGAGCGAGAGGAATTAGTATTGGAACACTTTAGAAAGTTGCTCTTAGAACAGCATTGGCATGTCCTAGACAGCTATACTATTATTAAGGACAGAAAAGCTATCACTTTTAAGGCAACGGAGTTCTACCCTATTTTTCGCATCGAGGAAGAAACGAAGGACGGAGCCCGCTTTTCCAAGATCTACCTACCGAAATCCAAGGATAAGGGGAAACGTTTCTATTATCATGGAAAATTTGACGCGCAGTTCCTTCATGGCTATGCCCAGGTTAAAAAAGCATATGAAGAAAAGGTAAAGCAGATGGAAGCCGAAAGCGATGATGAAAACGACAAGAAAGAACAAAAGCTTGACGAGATCATCTACTGTACAGGCGGATCCGATGCGCTAAATTTCCGGGCATTAGGATATCATATAATATATCCATCATCTGAACATTTCAAATTGACCCGTGATCAGCTGTTCAAGCTGTTTGCAAAAGCGAAGTCTATATTGACTTGCCCGGATCTCGATTACACCGGCCAGATGCAAAACCATAGACTCTGCCTCACCAATACGCATACGCTGTTTTTAGACATCAAAACAATTGAACTTCCATTAGAGCTACAGGGAAGACGCGACCAATATGGTCGCCCTTGTAAAGATTTAAGGGACTATATGAAGTATTATAGTTCTGGAGACCTAAGCAACTTGATCAAGGTAGCCAAAATGTACCGCTTCTGGGATGAAACCCCAGCTTTTGACAGGCAGGGGAACAGGAAGGAAAGGAACCAATACGAGCTCTCGATCGAACGAGTTTTGAACTTCCTTGTTAAGGCCGGATTTGGACGTAGAAAAGTCAATGAAGAAACGATTGAATTTATACAGATCGACGGGAACCTAGTACGACAGGTTAAGTCCGAAGATATAAAAGCATACCTTCTCAATTTTTTGAGATCTCGATTTGTAAGTGAACATCTTCTGAATGTTGTACATAAGTCGACCGCTATATCTGCGAATTCGTTCGATTCGTTGCCAATGTTAAATCCCGATTTCCGAGACTACGATCCATGGACACAGTATATGTTCTTTGAGAACACGACCTGGAAGATCACTGCTCGAGGTATAGACGATGTGCAATCGAATAAACTCGAAAAGATGGTATGGGAGTCGAAGATTCTCAAAAAGAAAGTAAGAAAGCTAGAGCCGATGTTCACGGTGAACAAAGACGATTCAGGACGTTATTCTATTGACATAAAAAATCAAGACTCGATGTTCTTTAGGTTCCTTATTCAAACTTCTAGAGTTCACTGGAGAAAAGAATTGGAAGATAATATTGAGCACTTGAGTGATGAGGAAATTGGAGCATACAGGGACAATAATCGATTCAATATCTACGGGCCGAACCTCACACAAGAAGATAAAGATGAACAAGCACTTCACCTGATCAATAAAATGTACTGCTTTGGATATATGATGCATCGCTACAAGGCAGAGTCTAGGCCATGGATCGTATATGGTATGGATGACACACCTCAGAAAGAGCAAGGATCCTTCGGCGGAACCGGAAAGTCAATATTTTTCAAAGGTCTGCGAACAATAAAAAATCTATTGCTTTTTGATGGAAAGAACGTCAAGCTATTCGATGACAATCACGTTTTCGAACAGGTCACGACTAACACTGACACCATGTATATCGACGATGCAGATCGTAACTTCCCTATGGAGCGCGTGTTCTCGATGACCACTGGAGACATCACCGTCAATCCGAAGGGAAAGACCAGAACGACCCTGCCTTTTTCTGAATCCCCGAAGCTTGGCATCACAACAAACTTTGCGCCCGATGATTTGGGTCCATCTTTAATGCGCCGTATCCTATTCTTTGGTACTTCGAACTACTATCACGTAGATAGGTCTGGAATGTTCCGCGAAAACCGACAGCCGGTAGATGACTTTGGAAAGGAACTGTGGGCGGCACAGTATACCGATGATGAATGGAACCTAGATCTAAATTTCATGGCGCAGTGCTGCCAGCTATATCTTTCTTGGCCAACATGGATTGAAGCACCAATGAAAAACATTATGGATCGCGCTTTCACTAATTCGATGGGTTTTGCATTTCTCGCCTGGGCGGAGGTATTCTTCACGAAAGAATCGGGGAGACTGGATTGCTTCGTCCCTACCCAATACGCGCTAGAAGACTATAAGGCAGAAGCCAATATAAAGACGATCACATCTAACGGCTTCAATTCGAAAATGAAACTCTTTGCTCAGTTGAAAAAGATGTCGCTGAATCCTAAAGAAGTGCAAAACAACGACGGCAGGGTCACTAAAACATGGGACGTAATTCGATTCGACAATCGGGAAAAGAAATGGATAAAGGATGACCGTAAGAAAACCCAAGCAATGATCTATCTGCAATCTGACCGCGACGCGATCAACGATATCGTGCATGATCCGACCATTTCCTTGGCCGATGTCATGGAACCAATACCAGGAACTAAATCACCAGGCTTTTAATATTTAAAAATCTACATCATGGAATACCTAAATAAAATAATCGAATTAATAAATCCTGTAACGACAAGGCCATATAAAGGAGGTATCGAGCTAAGAGGCTTGAATCTAGATACAACAAAAGATGAAATCCAGTCGGTAATACAAGCTAACGGGTGGCCGGTTGAGATATTCGACGTCGATGTTCGATTAAAGTCGGTTTCAATTCGAGAAAAATAATGAAAAAGATGATCCGCCCTTCCTGGCCTCTAGGCACGCGCTTCATTGATACCCGCAGACGAGTATTTGAAGTGACCAAGGTTATCATGGGAAATCCGGACGCCGGTTCCTCTTATGAAATGGAGATGGAAAATGGATGGATCGTCGTTCAACAAATTGGCGAATACCCACAAACCTATGCCGGGTTTGTGGATATCACCAAACCCG
The DNA here is from genome assembly GCF_008274825.1 of Sphingobacterium hotanense. NCBI lineage: Bacteria > Pseudomonadati > Bacteroidota > Sphingobacteriia > Sphingobacteriales > Sphingobacteriaceae > Sphingobacterium > Sphingobacterium hotanense. The sequence continues at coordinate 1,939,871 of NZ_CP030848.1, read as the reverse complement.
AGAAATTGATAACTGAGCTAGTCGACGATCTTGATCAGTTCGTAACTAACGGACACTTAAAAATAATAGGATATGACTTTTCATCAATTATTAAATGACGAACATGCTAAGCTTCAAAGACTGAAGGCGAATGTTCACACCAGGATGCTGTCGGAGTACGTCGCTAAGATCAAATCTGCCTGGAGGCCGAAAAGCAAAATTTTTAACGGTCATCACCGGCACGGCAGCAAATCCGGAGACGAAGACAGGGTCGAATTGTTCTATGACGAATACCATCATGAATGGACAACCCGAGACATAGCATTTAAAGGCTATGTCTTTAAGAAGATCTCTGACTTATTAAACAACAATAAAATTTAAATAAGAATTATGGACAATTCAGCTAAAAAAGAGTTCGATTACAAAGAGATCGACACATTCGAAAAAGTTCTCCAGTTCAAAGGAGAAACTTTAGCTCAGTTCAAGGCGCGCACAGCAGGGATGGAAGTAGACACTATTGGTTCCGAAAAAGTGAAAGCGATTGCTTTTGCAATGAATGGAGGAAAACATGTTACTGAGGTATATTATCCTTGGTTTTATAATCCGAACCGTTCGTTTGCTTCGTTTGCGTCCGGCGGCTTCGGCCATAATGGCACCGAAGCTTCTGTGGGTACTCGCCATTTAATAATCAATTGGGAGAGAGCGGATTTCGCCGGAAAAACATTCCTGAAAGAGTATAGTCAATTTATTAACGGAGCAGACGTATAATCCATGGAAACATTAAGTATCAACAAAGAAAATGCGATCAAAGCGTTTGAACAAGCAAACGATAAAGAAAAGACATTATTAAAGAATTTGTAAAAAAACACCTTTCAAATTTTGAAAAATGGAAAATAGAATAACACTGGAAATCACATCCAAAGGATGGATAAAAACGGTAAAAACAAAAAACACTACACATAGGATCGAATGGGTTTTAGATGCTTCTGGCGCCCATAGTGTTACCGGAAGCTTAGAGGGCGACACAACTGTTGATGATCATTTGTTCGATGTTTTAAGTGGCTTAGACGGATATGATGGGGCAAGATATTTAAATAGTTTGGAGGAATCGTAATGAAAAAGCTCAAACCAATTTTATTCTCCACATCAATGGTTGAGTCCATAATGAATGGAAATAAATCACAAACACGAAGAATATGCTCTTATCAGTTTTGGTCTCACTCGGCGAAAGTTGATTTTAATATCAATGGAATCCATAAAAAGATTGATAAAGACGTTACATCAAGGTATCAAATAGATGATATTCTATGGATTAGAGAACCATGTGACAATTGGGGAACTATTATAGCGCCATTTATATATAAGGCTACTGAACTAAAATATTCAGACCATTCCTGGAAACCGTCCATACATATGCCCTTTGATGCTGCAAGGCTTTTTTTAAAAGTCACCAATGTAAGACTTGAAAAACTACAAGAAATTTCAAACGAGGACGCAATAGCTGAAGGTATTGAACCTTTAAATATGAGTTCAACACAATTAATTGAACAAGGTCAATTGTATAAGAACTACTTCACAAAAAAACGCTTTCAAGAGGGACTACCTCCTTTTTGGTCTTTCAATTCTCTTTGGACCAAAATAAATGGATGTGAATCTTGGGAATCAAACCCCTATGTATTTGTTTATGAATTTGAAGTAATTCCAACTGTAGAAGGAACTTGCTTTTTATGTGGTTGTACAAATGATAATTGTATTAGATGTATTGAAAAAACAGGAAAACCGTGCTCTTGGGCGAACGCTGCTCGGACCATTTGCACTGCATGCAGGGAGGAAATGAAGCGAAAAACAAATAATCCCTCAAACCAATTTGTCTGAGGGATAAAGTCGTCTAACAACGCTTAATGATACTTCGCAGAAACTCTGCATATTCGTCAAGTATCAGATGCTCAACCTCAAAAAGAGGGAGCTTGCTATTGTATTTTTTCTCTGCAATTGCTAGAAATAAAAAAAATATAGTTTTCTTTCTCATTTTATAATTGGCTTTAGTATGCCTTTAAAAAGAAAATATGATAATCATCGGATTTTATAAACACTAAAAAAATTTAATTAAAAATATATGAAAACATTACACCTAATAGTTGGGGAGCAGTCGAAGGAGAAAAGTGTTTTGTAATCGAATTGGGAGAACTATCCGAAAATATTCCACTTTCAGGAGGTTATAAGGATACTTTAACTTTCTCCATTGGTAGAAACTGTAAACATTTATCGCAAGCTCTATTCAAATGCAAAATTTGTTCTTTGGGCTTCTTTGGAATGTACTAACTTCAGTAAGGCTAAAGGAGGTCAATCGAAGGATGCTGATTCCAGGACTCCAGCAGATCACTTGGATACTTATGTTATTGCCATTAATCCGGATTATGTTCAGATTGAAAAATTCGCTCAATTAAAATAGAAAAGAAAAAATTAATGAAGAACATTCCTCATTTGTTAAGTCTAATTCTAACTTAAATATTTTTACAGCTTTAAAACAAAACCTATTGAAGTCTTAAAAATAGAGGGAATACAAAATTTATTGTCAAAAAAACTTGAATTAATCTAAAAAATTCCATATTCTTATTGCAACTATCAATTCATCAAAACTAAAAATTATGAAAAAATCTATGTTATTTATTGTAGTACTCTCATTTTTTTCGGCGAGTTGCAAAAAAGAGAACAGCATTTCTGACGACAAATTACTTGAGACAATGGAAATAAACGGGGAGCTTTTTTCGGTAAAAGAAACAAAAGAAAAACTTAGCACCCTACTTGGTATACCATCCGAGGAACTTCATTATTTATCCGATAGCCTAGGATATAAAAGGGATGGATATTCTGGAGTATATTATGTCGAACCATTTATTGTTACTTTAAAAAATATGAAAAACTAATGAAGAAGTATTTTATTGCATTAATCATTATCATTGTAAACCTACTAAGCGAAGCAAAAGCAAATGACGACTCCGGAAACCTTGTTTACCCCAATAACTTTAATTTGAGTATACCACTTAAAGGAGGAAAAATACCATATTTCAATGCCCCTGTAAATGTAACTGGATCGTTTGGATTTACAATGTCAGGACTATACACGTCATATCTGAGGTGGGTAGAAACACATATAGGGATTATTAACGGATACGGTTTCGATGGACAACCAAATCTTGTCTGGTCAACGGGAGGCCCAAGCTTTGGTATTGGAGACTTCATCGATAGTAACGGAACTATTCAACTACATTCCAAAATAAAAAACTTTAATGTAACAATTCCTAATGTTTTCAATTTTGATACCGGCGGTTATAGACTAGTAATTTTCTACAAATACAATTTCGATCACAGAGTGGGTTTGCCGAATCTTAATAAAGATGGTGTAGCTCCTCAGGATACACACGGGATACCGTGGTTTATTTCTGGCACTAAGCAGTTCTCCTTTGTCAAAGATTATCCAATATCAACGATCACTGGACCAAAAGTCATATGTGACGAGGGTATATATACGATCACGAATGTTGTTTATCCAGGTCAAATTACCTTAGATCAACCGGATAGTATCGCAACACTTACACATATTGGGAATAATCAATGGAAAATAACTAAAATTGGTGAAGGAAAGATCAAAATCGTTTCTACGCTGGGACCGAATGTAGTTAAGAAAGAGATTTCACTGGGGGCAAGAAACGACTTAGGTACCTTTAGAGTTTCACCAAGAATCATGGGTGTAGGTACCTATTACATATACTATGAAGATCCTGAAGAAATGATAAATCCGGTTGCTAATTGGACGATTTCAAGTACATCAAATAATGTCCAAATTTTCCCTGATGGGCCTGATAAAGCTGTTATCCATATTAACTCATGGAACTCAAATCAATTGTCAGCCAATTCAATAACAGTAACGGCAGTGGGCACAACTGTCTGTGGTGATAATTTTTTTAGAGAAATTGCAATTGCAGGCGGTGCTGAAATATTAGATCCGGACTTATAAAAATAAATTTTTGTCAACTAGTGATTGACGAATTCTTCTGGAATCAGATCCGAATGTTAATCACGCCTCGATAATAATCGAGGCGTGATTATTTCTAGCAGAATCTTTTCGCATCAAAATTTTTTCAATTATATTAATTAACACCCTCCTAGAAACAAGCAACTATACCTAAACATCAAAAGAATTAAAGAATGGGAAATTATTAGCATTAAAAACACCTTGTAAGAGGCTAGGAAACAAACATTTGACGTAATTTCATAATTTGAGTAAATGATAAAAGCAAGGGTTTTATAAATTTTTTATTTTTTTTTACCTGCTTTCTGAAAAGCTATACTTTTTAGCTATAAAGGTTCGATTTTCCAGCACAAATTTTTCACCGTAAGTTCTTATTATATTTTGTAGTGAATTTACAACCCAATCAGGGGTTAAAGGATGAAAAAATATTTCATCTATCAGAATCTCGAGATCAATTTTAATTCTTATACTTTTCTCTGATTCTTGAGAAGCCTTTCCTTTGCCAATATCTAAGTTGAATCTTGATGAAGAATTCTAAATTCTCGTTCATCAGAAAATTCTACCCTTTCATGGACTAGTGGAAATACCGTATTGTGAATTGGCACAAATTCGTCTATGTAATTAACCTTAGTTATATAGATTGGTCTCTCATCTATATTAGACCTTTTCAGAATTCCCACAGTGCTCTTAATTGCGATTCCACCATTAGAATTCGAATACGCATCCCACATAATAATAGACTCATTTGTATTTATATGCCAACACTTGATAAATGAAGAAATTCTAGCACATCTGTTGATTTCCTTCAATAAATTAATATATTCTGAAATTCTCTCCTTTGTGTTGTTACTTAGTTTTTCGTAATAACTAGCTTCACTATTATTCTCCAACCCTTCGAATTTATCAATAAACAGGTCAACCCTAAGCATAAACAGTTATTAGTTTTATATTAGATCTAAAAATTTAAAGAGATCTAAATATTTCCAAATGATGGTAGAATCGTCTGTAGTGGTGAAACTTTGGCTTGGCTTGTACATTCAGTTTGGGTTGTATATCTATAAAATTATTACATGCTTATTTCGAATGCCTACATCTATCGTATTTAAAACGCGCTCGCGAAGCAGCGCAAATTCACGCTCCGGCCATCAGCTGGGGCGTTCCTATTTGACACCCTCGCCGCCGGCCTCGGCTTTTCTCTTTGTATCTCTTTTTCCTTTTAACCTTAAAAAAAATGTAATTTCGTAATTTAAATAAAAACAATAGTATAACTTAATGATATTCAATATCTTAATAAATTACATTTTTTTGTAATTAATAGAAAATAAAGATTGTAAAAACGTAATTTCTACTGAGCTTCATATTCAATTACATTTTAAAAAAGAAAAGTGTAATTGATAAATTACACTTTTAAAACACTTAACTTTCTGATTATCAGCACCAAATTACGAAATTACAAAATTACAAAAAAAACACGCTTTTTTTGGATGACACGCTGACCTGTTGTACATTTGGGTTACGATTCAACTCCGATAAATAATCACACTCATTTCGTGATTTAGGCGAATAATCTGTTTAACTAAAACCAAATAACATTCTATTTTTCAATACATTGATTTCGCTTTTCGGACGAATAATATGTAAATTTGGTTATACCAACTAAAAGCAGAATATGAACGTTGTTTGTCACATCCAGGATCAGATGCATCGGGAATATTTGAACTCTATCTTTGCCTATGAAGATGGGGCATTTTCTATCTTTCGAGATACGGAAGAGGGAAAGTTTATTTGTTCTATGATCCGTTATTCAGACTACCCGGTAGAGCAGAAATGCGATCCAGAAAAAGCTGTATATTTTCGGCTACCCCGCACTTCTGCAATGTCCACACTTTTCACCAGATTCAGCTACATACATCCGGATGATCAGCGTAAGATCAATGATTACATCATTGCACGCTTCAATCAGGACTTTATCCAATATTATTACGTGGGACGTAATTTGAAGATGAAACAAAAGGATGTCATTGAGAATTTTATTCTAGCAAGAAAACTTGTGAGTAAGATCGGCGAACAGGAACAATTAAAGAAGCGAGCATACAGGTCCGAAGAAAAAAGCATTAATAAGATTGCGAATAGATTAGCACGCCGAGTGCAGCTTCAGAGTGCATTTATACGGAAAACCATTTTAGAAATCCAACAATATCAATAATATGGCCATTCAGATCATTGAATCAATATCATTCGCAACAGTGCGCGACGTGCTTGAATTCGAGAAAATTCCAGATAAAGGTGTTAATGTCACAGTCAGAGAATGGAAGGATCTTGCCATCCATCCAGCATCTGGAGATTTAAGCTTTAACACAAAATCGGATGCCTCTGGAATACTTTATAACATTGGGATTCAGGCTAGGCTAAAAAATAACAATCCGGTAGGTGATGAATGCATTTTTAAAATAAAGCTATGCGCCGGGAAAGAATTAATTGTAGGATCTCCTTTTATACCGGTGACTATTCTCCAGAACAGCTCCCTATCACTTACTTCGATTCGCATCGACCACATCAGCCCTACTCCTCCACTAGAGTTGATAACAAATTAATAGAATTCTATCCGAAATAAATGCCTAAAAAGCCCCTATAGGATACGGCATAGGGGCCTTAGAGCATTCTATAAAACTCCAAAAACGTCCTTTCCAACCCTAACTGATAACACAACCTTTGCATAAACCGAACGAATATGCAACGGAAAATAGCTGCCAACTGGCAACATCATCTTTTATCAGCCATTATTAGAGGCCATTTCATGATCAGCCCGGAACTAGCATTGGGGCTAGGAACTCAGATAGACTCTATCCTGAACTCTTCACAGCTATATAGTAAAGAACTAATGGCGTTAGATAACATCAACATCATGGCCTATGAAGATGATGAAGAACATGAAGCTGATGAGATTGGAAATGAAGGCGCAAAAGTTATTGTTCTTCCAGTAAAAGGCACCATGCTCAAATATGGAACATTGTGCAGCTATGGAATGGATGAAATCGCGTATTACACTAAGTATTTTGCGGCCAAAGAAAATGTTTCTGCCCTCGTTCTTGATATCGATTCTGGTGGCGGCGCTGTAAATGCAGTTCCTCCTATGTTAGAGGCTATCGATTTTGTAAAGTCCATTGGCAAGCCCATTGTTGCGCATTGTGACGCTGCATGTTCAGCAGCTTATTGGACAGCTTCCGCGTGTGATTACATATTCGCTAACAACGATGTATCGTCGGTATTCGGATCTATTGGTGTGATGCTTTCCTTTATCGACATGGTCCCGTATTACGAAGCTATGGGAGCAAAATTCCATGAAGTTTATGCTCAACAGTCAACCGAAAAGAATCTGGCGTTCCAAAACCTATTGAAGGGTGAATATGATCAGATCAAGGAAGAAATGCTTAATCCATTGGCAATTAAGTTCCAAAATGCTGTCAAGATGAACCGACCAAAGCTGAACCTCGAAATTCCAGGCATCCTATCCGGTTCCACATATCAAGGCAGTAAATCTGTTGAGGCAGGACTTGCAGATAGAATTGGGACGTTGACCGATGCAATCAACTATGCTTCGGTGATGGCCTGGGAGAAGAGTAATTAACATTGAGTAAATATCAACCTAATCCTATTTAAAGATGAATTGGAATAAAATCAAAGCAGTGTTCTTAAAGGCAATGAACGTAACTTCCCTTGCCGAGAACAAATTAAATGCTGAACAGCGCGAGACATTGAAAGAAATTTTCGGAGAGAGCGCGCTTGAAAAGTTTGAAGCAGGCTTAGCTGCTGAGAACCCCGAGGAGCACTCTAAAGGAATCTTCGAAGCAATGAAAGCGGTATTCGCTCCTGAGGCACAGCAAGCAACTACTGAGTTAGCAGCACAGCTGCAGGCGGCCATTGCAGAAAACAAGAAGAAGGATAGTCTTATCCAGGCATTGATGGAATCCCCAGAGGACCTCCCGAAAGCCGAAACCAACGAATTCCAGAGCAAAGGAGGAATCCCTAAGGTGATGAGCGTAATGAGAAAAGCAGGGCACTATGCAGCCGCTTTTGGATTTTTAGCCACGGGAACGATGATTTCTGCGCAAGGGAAAACAATCGATGTTGGAGCAGTACGTGATGAGTTTGGAACTTACCTTAGTCAAAACGGCAATAACCTGGAGATCGTTCGCCAGCTATTCACTGGCTTCAGTTCTTCGAAGTACTTTAAAACTGTACCCGCGGTTACCGAGCACAGAGCTGTTCAAGCACAGATCAATTCCGTAGTTCAGAAGTTCACACCAAAGTGGACTCCTAAAGGCAACACGAAGTTCACGCCATTGGTGATTAAGAACCGCAGACATAAGATCAACGTACCGATCATTCCTGCAGAAGTTTTGGACTCTTACCTTTTCCATTTGTATGATGAGCGTCTTTCTCCAGACCAGATGCCTATCACAAAGTACATTTGGGAACAACTGATCTATCCTCAGATCCTCGACGATATTGAGCTTCGAATGATCTTCAAAGGAAAGTATGTTGAAGTAACGGATCCTAATGTTGCTACCGATCCAGAAGACAGCATGGATGGTATCGAGACGATCCTTGTTCAACAAAAGGCGCTTGGACAAGCTTCTAAAATCAATTTCACCACTGACACAATCAACTGGGATACAGCGACGGCGGAAGAGATCCTTGATTTCTTCGAGAACTTTGTGGACGACTTGACGCCTCTGTATAAGAACAAGAAGATGAATATCTACGTCTCGCCCGAAATCTATCGTAAGTATCAACGCGCTTACAAAAAGGTTTGGGGACAGAATAGCGGTCAGGACGGTGATTTTGGAACTGCCAAAATTGACTACTCTGTTAACACGTTAGTGTCGTTGGACGGTATGTCCGGATCCCCTATTGTTTTCTCTACGCCAGCCGAAAATATGGTGAAGCTGCGCCACAAGAACGAGGTACCACTAGTGATCAATGATGTCCAGAAGCACGACTACGAAGTTCGCTTATATGGAGAATTTTGGTTAGGCGTTGGCTTCCAAATTGCTGAAGCTGTATTCGCTTATGTTCCTCAGGGATATGATCCGCAAGCGGGCCTACGCCCATCTGATCAATTCCCAGATGGAACATCTCCAGATGATGGCTCTGCATCATCAAATGGCGGATTGTAATCATAAATAGTCAACCATAACCAAAAGGGCAGCTCGCTGCTGCCTTTTCCAACTAAATAATCAACTCAAACTTTAAATAAAATGGCCTATCAAAAAGTTTCATTAAAAAAGAAAAGCGGCGCACCTGGCGGACTGAACTCGCGAATTATATTGATTCCATATGATGATATCGAATCATTCCCGCCGCGTGGCGAGGAAGATGTTCTCGTTAGTGGAGACATTACGCTGAAGGCGGCGGCCACTGCGATCGGCATGTATGCAACTTCTTCGACTATCTCTCGACCTGACAATCAGGAAGGTGAAGAAGACGAAGAAGGTTATATCCAAACGTTATCATTTACGCATCCTGGGAACTACCTTGAAATCGAAGAATTTAAGCAAAAGTGGTTAGGCAAACCTTTCATTGCTATTACTGATGAATGTGGTGATGGGCGCGGTACTCTAGTGCATGGGTGGCAATGCAACCCGATTTACTTCACGCTAGAAAACCAACGCAACAATGAAGCAAACAAATCGACGTTCAATTTTGCTCAACGTCGCAGAGGTATTTTCGTTGCAGGGTTTTACGCAGGTGAAACACCTGCATTAGCTCCAGAAGCTACGGGCTCTGGTGCAGGTGGATTATAGTTTTTAATTGTTCAGGCATGGGCTTGCTCATGCCTTTTTATTTATGCTTATGAAAGAATTGACTGAAAACCAACAAAAAGTGTACGAAGCCATAAAGGCGGAAAGCAACACAATTGACAAGCTGGTGGAAACGACCGGCCTCAGTAAAGGTAAGATCACTGGCACAATAACTTCATTATTGAAAAGTAATTCCATCCACAAATCTGAAGACGGGTCCTACGCCGTATCGCATATTTCCAATGATGCAGAATCATTACCGTCAGAAAAACGAGAGAACGAAATTTCGCCACAAGATGTTCGTCTTTCGCTCGTTATCCCCTATTTAAAATCAGAAGCTTCAGGCGAGGAACTGAAATATGCACTACGTTCTATCGAAAAAAATCTAAAAGTAGACGTACGAGTAGTTATCGTGGGAGACAAAGAAGACTGGTTCTCTCCGGAGATCGTGCATATTCCGCATGAGCCATACCTCATCAAAGAAGATTGCGACTGCCCAGCGCCCTCAATGGTAAAAAACCCTCAAGCGGATGTAACGCATAAGCTTTTTATGGCGATAGCATCGGGTGAGGTGACGGGAAATTTCATTCTTTCAAACGATGATATCTTCTTGCTTGGACCGACATTGCTTTCCGATATCGAAGTTTTGAAAGCATTCGGAACTCTTGAAAAAGGTGGTAAAGTTGGTGGAACGTACAATCAGAACTCAAAACGGACAGCCAACGTTTTAGAAAAGAACGGTCTTCCTATCCATCGTTACGGAACGCATACACCAATGCTACTGAACGCCGAAGAACTGATCGAAATTATCGAAAGATATAATGCGCTGGAGAAAGGCTACCTCTTAACTTCGTTATACTTTAACGAGAAGTATCCAGATGCTCGTCCGCTACAAGTAGACGGTACGGCTAAAGATCCTATTTTAGGATCTGCGTATAGATCCGATATCCCGAAAGATCTCCTAGAAAACGTATTCAGGTCCAGAAAATTTTTGAATTGCGATTCCAAAGGGTGGACCGCAGTTAAACCATTGCTAGAAACTGTATTTTCAAAGCCATCAGTTTATGAGCTCTAAAAATGGACTAGTTCTGGCCATCCTGGCGGCAGCTGTCCAGCATGGAATTAAAACCGATGGTGACTATCTAGAGTTCAACATCAATTCTAAAAACTTTCAACTGACCGAGAGTTTCAAGCTTCATGAATTCTTAACAAAGAACAAGTCTAATACCTTTACCAGGATAAATGCAAACATTATTGCTGAACTACAAACATTGCGTACAATATTTGGAACTCCAGTTGGAGTTTCTTCCAGCTACCGGTCGCCGCAGTATAACAAGTCGGTCAATGGAGCGACTTCTAGTGAGCACATCTTGGGAAACGCGTTAGATACCTACCCCATTAATGGGAATATCAAAGGATGGAAATCGACAATTAAGAATTTCAAAACATCTGGCGGAACCGGTTATTATAAGAACTTTGTTCATATTGATTCCGGAAAGACTAGGACTTGGAATGGATAAAACGTGTATTATCTATGCTAAAAAATCTAATCCATAATTGGTTAATAAGCGGGGCTGACGTAGAAGTCGGCCTTCGTTTATTTATTGACTACGCTAAACCGAGTAATGCCGTTCTCAGAATCGTTTCTAAGAATCCTGTAAAGCACTTACAAACGATCAGGATAGCGCTTTTTAAAGCTGCTGACATCCCGCTAGATTTTACAGCACCCGCGAAAACGCCAGTAGATACAACGGCTTTAGAAGGCCCGAAAAATAGTTCTATAAAACTTCGCAATCAATGGCCGTTTTTGTCTGATCCTGGATGCCCTCCAGAACTGAAATTATTAATTTCAGATAAGATTACCGTGTTCACGAACTGTGTTCAACTATATAATGGATTGACGAACGTCGCGAACAATGAAGAGCAACTGGTTACGGCTTCGAAACTGGTCGATAATTTCATTGAAAACCATAAAATCTATAAAGAATTAAAGCACTACTTGGATAACAAGAAAGTACTAGGCGAGCACAGGATTTTTTTACAATATAAGCGTATCAAGGATCTAAGAAATTTGAGTACGATGGAACTTTTCAATAAAAAAAGGAATCTGGAGAACAACATTTGGAGAACGCAATCGAAGCTAACAAAAGGAGATCGCGAGGACCTCAGGCCTATAAGAGAGGCGAAATTAAAAGAGTTCAGGATGCAGTTGGCTGAAGTAGATAGGTTATTACTTTAATTCTGTATATTGTCAATATTATGGAAGCCGGAAAGTTATACCTATTTGCGAATGGCGAAATTTATCTTATAAAAAGTTCGTTAGACTTAAAGTTCAAAGAATTAAGAAATTTATATAGAGATTTGACAAAGGAGAGTGATTATTTTAAATTTTATTCTTTTTATACTTTAACGTCATCAATTATAGAGCTCAGCCTGAACTACATTTGTCTTTTGCAATGTGTTAATTTGTATGGCTTTAGCGATTATAAACCATTTAATGAGATATTCTCTAACCTAAGGTTTAAGGATAAGTTACTCTTATATCCGTCCATATTTTCTTCCGGAAAATTTTCAACAGACAATGAGGATCCTACGATCCAGGTTCTATCGAAGTTTATCACTGATAGGAATAAACTACTACACCCAAAGCCAATTCTCGCGAAAGGTGAATCCAACATAGCGCCCAATGAATTCAATGACTTTGACAGCCTGTTTGATGCATTTAAAACTAGAGGAATAAATCACTTAGATTTTGAGTTCAACTTTGAGGAGATTAAATTTTTCAACATATCTTATCCGGATTGCGTTAAACTGGCCAAGGCTCTAGGTGTTTACAAAAAAGACTACTATGAAATTATGACATCCGAAAAAATAGTTGCAACGAAACTTATACTTAAGAAAAAATAAGTCCTTTAAATGCCACTACTCAAGTGGCATTTTTGTTATATGGATAAAACCAAACCCATAAAACATCATGGCATATCCCTATCAGATGAAGAATGGGATAAACTGGAAATCCTTTCAGGCCTAGGATATTCAAATGATAAGATTGCTACATACTTCGGGATTAGAAAAACCGTCTTTCGTCAGGTTGCTAGCGACAATGATTCCTATTTATCGGAGCGATTAAATGCCGGAAAGATCAAGCAGGATATGGATGAACGGATGGGCTTACATCATCTCGCAGTCAGAGGTGACGTTGCAGCTCAAAAGCAGATTCACGAAATTAAAAGAACCCGGGCATTTAAAATATCCAAGATGGATGTCTTTGGGGCGTTCGAAAGCAAGAGAATCCTAGAAGATTTAAACGATTATATCCAAGCAGGAAATTCAATCAAGGACATTTCAATAGAGGAGCAACTCTATATTGATAGTCTGGTTTTCATTCGTGATATGGATTCCATCTACGGACGCAGAGCTACAGTCGATTTTTTTGTAAAAAATTTTGGTTTAAAACACCAACGTGCTTCCGAAATGTACGAGGAGTCATTAAACCTTTTCTTTGGTAACAGAAACCTCAATAAGAAATCTCTTAGAGGCAAATTTGCAGATAAGCTGGAACAGGCTGCGAACGTAGTTGCAGAGAACGCCGAAACATCAAGAGATTGGGAGGTTTATGGAAATCTGATAAAACAGGCTGCATCGATGTTAGAGCTCGATAAACCAGATATAGAGAAGCTTGCGAAAGAACTTTATATGCCAACAGTTAAATTGTACACTTTAGATGCAGAGATGGCTGGTCTGCCATCAATCAACAGAATCGATCTCGCTAGTGAAATTGATGCCTTAGATCAACCAGAGAGCGTGAAAGTATCATTGAAACAGGATGCTTTAATTAGTAAAATCGACATTTCAGGTCGCCTCGACAAAATTGAAGAGGAATTCAAAAAGTAAATCAAATATTATAACGATTCAAATGGCTTGGAGACCAAAAATTAAAATAACCGACGAGATATCGGTAGCCTTTGCCAACTGGGTAGCTCAATTTGCCGCGTTGATACTGCCTCGTTTCTTGTATATGGTTCTGGGTAGAGGCTCAGCTAAAACAACAGAAGTGGTCGTTGAAAGGTTAACAGAAATGGTTTATGATATGCCGGGCGCACCTATAGTTTGGGTCTCGGATACTTATTCCAATCTCCAAAAAAACGTCTTACCGTCCGTACTAGAGGGCTTGGAAAGGAAAGGTTTTAAAGAAGGTGTTCATTTTGTTTTAGGTAAGCAGCCCCCTGAATTCTCGGATGCAGAAAAGGAAGATCTACCTGAAACGATACGCGAACATTTTTGGAAACCTTACAATAGGTTGGTTTCCTACAAGCATACAATGATTTTCTTTTCCGGCTTAAACATTACCTTCGGATCATTGGATCGGCCTGCTTCTTTGGCTGGAAGGTCTTACGTTCATGTTATAGGTGATGAAGTCAAGTATTTTCCTGAGCACAAGATCGCCAATCTAATAAAGGCCGTGCGTGGATACGCAGTAAAATACGGCAAATCTGTATTTTATCGAGGTCATACCTTTACAACAGACATGCCTAACACGAAGAATATCGGAGAGCATGACTGGATCTTAAAACAGGTTAACAAAATGAAAAAATCGGCTGTTCTTAGGATCTTAAAAGCGGCCTTCGTGCTGAATGAATGTGTCCAAGAGCGGATCTATCACCAGCAAAAAAATGATCATGAAGAAGTTTCTAAAAAACTTCGAACGGAAGAGAGATGGCGCGAAAGGTGGAAATCAGTTCGCCTCCACAAGGACGGACAGACCCTCTTTTTTATAGCTTCGTCATTAGTAAATATTGACATACTTACACCAGAATGGTTTACAGACGCAATCCAATCAGATTTAGGTGATGTGGATACTGCGGTTTTATCTTTGAAATCATCTCTGGAGTCTGGCGAGCGCTTTTATGCTAATATAGGTGAAAAGCATTTTTACCAAGATGGAAAGGATCCGCGATGGGCCGAGCATTTTGGGATCGAGGAAAATGAAGACTGTAGAATTCTCAAGTATTTAAATCGGCGAAAGATTATAGAAGTAGGATTAGATTTTGGTAACATGATATCGATGACGATAGGTCAACCAAAACCGAATAATGCCTACCGGATCCTAAAGTTCCTGTATACTCTATCTCCGGATTGGATTCCAAAATTGACCGCAAATTTTAGAGAATATTTTTCAAAACATGAAGAGAAAGTTATTCATGCTTATTATGACAGAGCGGCAAATAATTATAAAGATGCGAAAGTCGATCTTGCATTAACATTTAAGAACTCCATGGAGTTCCTTGAAGATGGTAAAACTCGATCTGGCTGGAAGGTAATCTTGATGTCTAGAAATCAAGGCAACATCGGTCAAGCTGAAGAATATATTTTTATGCAGGAATTGTTTTCTGGTAGTAATCACAAGCTACCGAAAGTAGAAATTGACTTCTTCGAATGCAAGCAACTGAAAGCTTCGCTCGAAGGCGCGAGAACCAAGATCGTTCCAAACAAAAAAGGGTCCTCCGTCACTACGAAAGACAAAACATCTGAAAAATTGCCAATCAACCGCCTACCGATGGAGTCTACTAATCCGTCAGATAGCTTCAAGTATTTAATGATGCGCAGAGAATGGCGAAATTTAGTTAAGCATAAAATCACACATAACATTTCAGACACGTCGGTTGTCGGTTAATCGTTAAAAAATTATAATAAATAATCAATTGTATAAAAAAGTTTTTATACTTGTAATGTATTCACGTTTATCGTTTTTGAAAGATGCCACTGATAAATCAAATAAAAGACAACATTATTTTCATATTCCGCTCGTTCTTCTTGCCGGATATGGATGTCATTAGTGTGGATACAAAAAGGCTACTATCGAACCCGAACGACAAAAAGCTTTACCTCGATACGGTTTACGAACTGAAAGCCGAGTTGGAAAAAGGGGGAAAACAGACATCGAAAACGATTACTCTTTCAGATAAGACTCAGATTACTCTGTCTATATAACAGTAATATTGATGAGTTTCGGCTTAACTATTCTATCCTTAGCCTATATCCTGTTTTTGATAGTACCAGGTATAGTTTTCAAGCGTTTTTTTTATCAGAATAACCCGCAAAAATTACCGGGGGTGGGCAATTTTGCGGACAGAATAATTACAAGTCTATTTTGTGGATTTATAATCCAAATCATAACTATATTATTATTCACCATTGGAATTAGTCAAATATCTTCTTACGAGTTTATCGATTATTACCGTCGTTTAATTAATATTCATGAGAAACTGGTTTCTAATTCTTTGCCTGTAATATCTACAAAACAGATAATATATCTGTTGCTTGAACTACTATATTCTTTATTAATCGCTGCCACATTCGGATTAATTGGATTTAATATTATTCGAAAATTCAAACTAGACGTAATATTTCCTGTGCTTAGATTCGATTCAGAGTGGAAATATCTATTTCGTGATGATAAGAGAATATTTGACGACGATTCAGTCACTAATTTTAGAGTTTTCGATTCTGCTCAGCTTGATTTAATTGTTAAAGAAGCCTCTGGCGACTCATTTTTGTATTCGGGCATATTATATAATTACAAAACCAATAAAGAGGGATCGTTGGAGTTTATATCATTACTTGAAACAAAACGTTATACGAAATCAAAGGATACACAAGAAGTCAAAATAAAAGCAATTCCTGGTCATGTCGTTATCATACCATATTCGAACGTCTTGAATATGAACGTAACTTATTTTTACCGAACTCGTATGACAACCAACAGGTTTATTGAATCAATGTTAATCGTTTTTATTACCACGAGTTTACTTCCCATTATCATATTACCTTGGTTTTCCTCTGCCCCTTGGTATTGGTGCATCGCTTCGATACTATTATTGTTACTATCCTGGTCCAGTGTTGTTGGTTTGTTATCTCCATTTATTGGCAATAAAAAAAACAATTTAAATTTAGGGGGAATCCTCATTCTTATTTTAACCTTTCTTTTTAGTTTCTACGGAGCCTTATCGCTACTTAATATCGATTTATTTCAATTGATTAAAGACTTGTCTAATAAGTAAGCTGTCCTTTATAAGACAACATATTTGAAACACCTTTGGTAAAAATCAAAGGTGTTTTTCTATGACTATATTCGAAGCCATTTCAGAAATGAGAAAACTTTCAAAACAAGGAAAATCATTCAGTTTCACTTTCATGTCTTACTCAATTTCTAGAGGAACCACCGATGGTATTATTGAAGTGCAATCTGCTCGATTACGGAAAAGAGGAAGTTCTGATTTCAACCAATACGCCGAACTGCAGGAAGAATATGTCAATACGAAGAACGGAGAGCCACGCAGGTTTTGGCACTGTTGCCTGCTATCATTAAACGGCCAATCGCTTAAATTTTCAACTGAATGAGAACTGAAAAAATCACAGATAATTCAAAAGCAATTCATTTGCCGGACGGCTCTGTCTATACCGTTTCGATGACTCACAAAACAGATGACGCTTGGTCCACAAGGCTGCTCTCTGTGAATAATTCTTGGGAATCCGATCCAGCAATAGTAATGGGCAAAAAAATGGTACCTTATGGACACAATAACGATTTGCCGACCATGATCCGCCGAATAATGGACAAATCGAACATTGGACCCGGAATTCTAGAGAGAAAGATTGGTCTCCAGTATGGGGAGGGTCCGTTTCTATATTCAGAAATGATCGAGGAGCACGATAAGAAAGTCAGAAAGCCTATTAAAGATCCTGAGATTGAAGCATGGTTAAAGTCGTGGGATTTTGACCGATATGTTGAAATTATAACGACAGAATTCATGCATCTCAAAGGTGTCTACACTCGTTGGTACAGAAACAAAGCCCCTCGAATCGGAGGAAAGCCAAAAATCGCTAAACTAGAACCGGTGCTCAACACTTGGGCGAGACTGGAATGGCCAGAACATCCAGAAAAACGCTTAGAAAATGTAAGGAATATATACGTCGGAGACTTCGAAAACAACTGCCTTCACTCTGGAGTAGCAACATATCCTGTATTTCAAAAGAATGATCCGTTTAGACATGGAGTTTCCATGTCGTATAACAATTTATATAGCTATTGTCGTTCGTTCTATTCAATTCCCTCTTACTATGGTACGTTAAACTGGTTAGTGACGGCATCCGAGATTCCTGACATAATAAACTACCTAACGGACAATGGAATTTCTGCTGCCTTTCATATCCATTCTCCAAAAGGTTATTGGGATGACAAAAAGTCTAAATTAGAGGAAAGATACCCGCAGGAAACAGACGCGCAGATAGATAAAAGACTTAGCGAAATTAAGGAAGAGCTCTTTCGCTCAATAGCAGCTGCGTTATCCGGTAAGGAGAATGCAGGTAAATTTATTGAAACAGTAGATTTTTACGATGAAGGGGAGCTATGTCAGTGGAAGATTGAACCTATTGATCAAAAAATTAAGGATTTCATCGAAGCTCAAGTGAAAGTGTCGGAAAAGGCTGATTCAGCAGCAACCTCGGGGATGGGGCTTAACCCAGCACTCGCAAATCTGATAACGAACAACTCGTTTTCTGGAGGTTCTCAGCAACTATACGCAGCAAAGTTCCATGTTCTCACCGACGTGAATATTCCTGAAAGAATCATTTTCGAAGCGGTGAATCAGGCAATAGCTATCAATTGGCCTGAGAAGGATTTCAAAATAGGCTTCTACAGAAAGGTAATTATGAAAGAGGATGAAGTTTCTCCAAGCAACAGAGTGACCAATCAAGTATAATATTATGATTATTAAGGATAATAGCACACTAAGAAAGCTAACTACTTCCTGGTACGAATCGAATGACTTCGACCGGATTCAGCAACATATCGAACTTGAGACCGATGAACTGTCAAAGATTGTTGGAGATGACGTAATCAACCAAGCTAAGGCCATTGCGGACAACCTCTCTCCTAGCGAATCGGACATGAATTTGTTGCAAAAAGTCCAGCTTCCCATAGCACTCATGTCAGTGTATCGCTACTTCCAGTTGAACATTGTTTCGCACGATCAGTCAACTAGGAAGATAAAAGTAGATTCCGATAACGAAAAACTACCCTGGGAATGGATGTTAGATAGAGATGACAAAGCCCATCTATCCGGCGCGCAACGTGCTATTGATCAATTGATCTCTTACCTCGACAAAACGGAAAACGAACATTGGATAGACTCCCCTCAAAAAAAGGCAGCGAAGAGACTATTTGTGAATAATACTGAAGTTTTTGGAGATTATTATCCAATCGACAATTCAGCGAGATTTTATTATCTATGCATTCCTCTGCTACAAGAAGTCCAATCTCTCGAGTTACGTCCGGCATTAGGAGACGATTATCGATCACTTTTAGATGCGTTTCAGAATGATGATCTTAACGAATATCAGGGAGAACTATTAGAACTTACCCAGCGCGCACAAGTTCTGTCTACGATATCGCTTGCTGTGCGCAGGTTGAATACTCAGGTCCTTCCTGTTGGTATAGTAAAGAAGCTACAGTCTGAAAGCCAATCTCTCAACGCAAGCCGTCCTGCGACGAAAGAAGAAATATCCTATTTCGGAAAACGAATGGAAGAAGATGCCTTTAACTTTATCGATAAGATAAAAAGAAAGCGATATGAGCAGACTCCAGAATATCTGGAATACAAGCTTCTGCCACGAAATGATCCAAAAAGCAAATTTGCAAGTACATAGGAATATGAACATACTAGAATTCCCCTCAAAAAAAGAGATTATTGAGATACCTGCAGAATGGGATGAATGCAGCGTGTCTCAAGTTAGGTATATCTTAAATAAAGCGTTTTGTGTAATGAACGGTAAGTTGTCATTGCTAGATTTTAAGGTTCATGTTTTCTCTAAATTTACAGGAGTAAAATTCGGGCTTTTACACTTTGTTAGGGAGAGGTTAGGCATGAACAAGGTGATTAATGAGCGGATCTTTCAGTTTTCCGAGCTGTTCTGCAGTTGGGTGTTCGATAAGAACGTCGAAGGGAATATTGAACTCAACTATCGCACTATAAGAAACAATTTTCCAGTGCTGAACGACAAGTTCTTCGGACCCGCCGATTTGCTTACCGACATAACTTTAAATGAATTCAAAACAGCACTATCGTTCCTGAATCAATATTTTGAGAACTGCTCCGATTCGGATCAAGGTTCCCTGTACTTAGATTATTTCATTGCGACAATATACCGCCCGAAAAATTGTCATGGGAATCGAATATCATTTCATAAATATATTATAGAACCTAGCGTTTTTGAGAATGTTTACAGCTGGGAAAAGCAGATGATCGCAATATGGTTTTCATATTGTGTGAGATGCTTGCAGGAAGAGGATATCGTAATAGATGGGATAGATGTCAATCTATCTGTCTTATTCCCAAAATCAAGCTCGAATCACAACAACAGTCAGAAAGCTAGTTTGGGATGGACCGGAATAATCCTCGATATTGCAGAATCAGGGGTATTTGGAGATGCCGAAGGAACGGGAAACACATTGCTTTATGACGTTCTCCTCTATTTATTAAAAAAACATCAAGATCAACCAAAACAAAAATGATAAGAGTTAAACAATTTGATGATCTCTGTAAAACGATTGTCGACAATCTTGAAATAAACGCGTATGTGCTTTGCAGTACTGATGAGCAAGGATCTAAAAAAATAAAAGATAAGCCTGGCATCAACCTAGTAGCGGTCTATCCAAATCACTCATTCACCGGAGAAGCTGACTCTTACAGATCTCTACATGAGATGTTGTTTTATATGGTTACAAAGCAGAAAGAAGGTGCGTCAAACGAATCTGAAATAGAGCAGTATGCAACGACTCAAGATGCAGTGATCGAAATGAAAGAATTCCTTTTCGGAGAAAACGGATACGACAACAAACTATGCCACTTGTTTCCCAACATTAATATCTCATCAGTAAATATAATACCAGAGTATAATATTTTTGGAGGGTACCTTGGCTGGTCTCTAGCATTAGAAGCTTAATTATATTTGATTATGGGTTTATTAAAAAAACTAGGTAAGCAAAAGAAGCCAACTCCAACCGTGGGGTCAATTACAGAAAAATTTATTCTTATTGATGAATTGAAGAGTAAAAAGCTTTTGGAAACCACCTCCAATGGGATATTCTATATCTATCCGGAAGTTTTGAGAATCAATAAAAATCCCAATAACTTCTTTAAAAATCTGTACGTTTACGGACGTAGCACCGGTCTTCTTAGGAAAGGGGAAGTCTTACAGATTCGCAATCAGAACGACAGTGCTATGCTTGCGTCTTTAACCGCTGATGAAATAACATTATACAAATAAAAAAGCCGAGATTAGATTCTCGGCTCTTCTTTATAACTTAAATTTCTTTTCTAGTTCGATGCGTCGTTCTTCCTTTTCTATACGGTCATCAATTTCTCTTTCAACGGTCCGTCTAGATTCGGAGATGAGTTCATCCATCTCAGTTTGAAGTTCTGAAATTAATTCTACAAACGTATTGAGTTCCTTCTTTGTAACTTCTATCTCATTATCACCTACCGAACCAAATAAATAGATTGACAATCTATTATTTTCTATCACAAAATTTCGCGGCTTATTCTTTTGAATGTTCTTTTCCATAACCTCACTTCTAAACTCGTATTCGATCGGATAGGAAATTTTGGATACTTCGAACTCTCTCGCCCATCCGTCGATCCGATTTCCGAAATATTCCGAGGCTTTTTCTCTTGGAATTATTTCATCTGTAACCTTGGGGTTTACCATTATTTCAAATCTTCCTCTGAAACGATTATCAAAATCTTTGAGTGATTCGGATTTAATTGTAGAAAGATTTCCATACCTCCTAGATTTTATTTTATTTGTAACGTCTTTGATGACGTCTGAGCTAAAATCATAAAACTCATTTTGCAGAGTATTTTTAAATTCCATAAATGATTTATTTAGTTTTGCATGTAAAAAATACTGAAAATACTTTGTTTTCACAATTAGAAATAACAAAAACAACTGATTATCAGGAGTAAACGCCATAATAAATTTATAGAGCTTTGCTCCGCGGTGTTTTTACACCAGCCCGCCCTGTTTCGAAAATGCAGTTGCACTTCTTTTCGAAGCTCCAGATATATGATAGCCCATTTAAAAAACAGCCTTTAACGCATATTAAAGGCTGTTTTTATTGACCTCCTTATTCTTAGATCACTATTTAAGTAAACCCTTCCCTCCCACTACTGAAACCCCTTCGGTTTGCACCAGGTGCATGTCCTTTATTCACCTACGGTGCTCTAGTACTTTCGTCTATCAACTTACTCATCATGGATGCAATAAGAAGCACGTTCGTACGGAATATTTTAAAGGAAGAGGGAATTAGATTCATAAAGAACCAAGGAATTGCTATTTCATCAGCAACAAAAGTTCGATCAGGGAATTTGATTAAAAATAGAAAAGCAATTGTTTCTGGGACTGACGCCAATCCTCAATTACACGTTGAACTACCAGCGTACGCACGATTCCTTGATATCAGAAGAAAATTTCGACGTAGCAGACGCGGCCAAACGAAGCGAAGCTCAGCGCGTGGAATGCGAATATATAATCGTTTTGTAATGGGACATTACTATGGAATCGCTGAACGATTACAATTTGAGTTTACACAAGAAACCGTCGACTTAATTCGCGCAAATTGGAAAGGAGCGTTCGATGGCAAGTAAATTAAAAGCAGAAACACTTGCTTTAGATGTTGTTGTTAATGCTAATGAAGCTCAGAAGAATATCAATAAACTTGGGCGTGAAATAACTGATACTTCGTCGAGAGTTAAGGACTTGCAGAACCAGCAGGCCCTCCTAGCAAAGGAAGGAAAGAAAGACTCAGAGGCGTACAGAGAATTATCGAAGGAGATTAAGCTGAATCGAGACCGTGTAAAAGAACTAAAGGATGAGCAGGGCAAGCTAATCAACTCACTTTCCCTAGAACAAAAAACACTTAGCCAGCTGCAAAGGCAACTTACTGACCTACGACGCCTAAGAAACAACAGCATACCTGGATCCGAACAATACATTCAATACGCTAAGCAGATTGAAATTGTTTCAGCAAGATTAGGAGAGCTCCAAGTCGGGTCTGAACAAACTGGAAACTCAATTAACAAACTAAGTGGCAGATTCAAAGGATGGGTATCTACTGCTGCTGCCGCTGCTGTATCATTTACGGCTATAAGCCTCGGGGTTAGGAAAGCAATCACAGAATATGCAACCTTCGATGATCTTTTGGTTGATGTCATGAAAACGACGAATCTAAGCAAAGATTCTGTAAAGGAACTAAATCGAGAGCTGAGTGAAATCGAAACAAGAACATCACAAGAAGACTTATTGGGCCTTTCAAGAATCGCTGGAAAGCTAGGTTACAAAGAGATATCAGAGATCACTGAATTCGTTAAAGCTAATAACCAGATCATTGTTTCTCTGAATGAGGATCTCGGTGGAAATGTAGAAGAGACTGTTAATAAAATAGGAAAGCTCGTTGATATTTTTAAGTTAAAAGACCTTTATAGTACTGAGGAGGCATTTCTTAAAGTCGGGTCCGCCCTTAACGAGCTGGGTATGGCTTCGACTGCGAACGAAGGATACATGGTCGAATTTGCTCGGAGGATGGCTGGTGTTGCGCCATTGGCTAAAG
Source organism: Sphingobacterium hotanense (assembly GCF_008274825.1). Taxonomy (NCBI): domain Bacteria; kingdom Pseudomonadati; phylum Bacteroidota; class Sphingobacteriia; order Sphingobacteriales; family Sphingobacteriaceae; genus Sphingobacterium; species Sphingobacterium hotanense. The sequence continues at coordinate 1,916,386 of NZ_CP030848.1, read as the reverse complement.
TATCAATAGATCAGATACTCGGTTTAGGTGCGGCATTAGATCAGCTTGGGCAAACCGAAGAGGTATCTTCGACCGCGTTATCAAAACTATTCTTAAAACTGGCTTCCGAAGCAGAAACTTATAGTAAGTACGCTGGAATGAAAATTACAGATTTCAAGGCACTTCTTGAAAAGGATTTCATGGGTGCATTTACGAAAGTGCTACAGGGCGTCAAGAATAATGCAAATGGTATAAATGAGCTGGCCGCAACCCTCGGAGATCTGGGTGAAGATGGGGGCCGTGTTATTGGAGTTATAGGTTCTTTAGCAAATAACGTCGATGTACTTACATCATCAATGGATTTAGCGAATAAGTCAATGATTGACGGAACTTCTATCACGAACGAATACGAGCTTAAAAATCAGTCCGCAGCAGCTAAGCTTGAGATGGCTCAAAAACAAGTAAAAGCTCTGTGGATTGAGTTGGGAGAAAAGCTATGGCCTGTCATGACTGAAGGGCTGAATCTGTTTTCAATGTTCATTACAGGATTGAGAACAATGATGACTTTCTTAGGTGAAAATTGGAAGTTAATAACCTTTCTAACTACAGTGATCACGACATATACAATTGCGATTAACTACAACACGATAGCTCAATATGCAAGTGCAAAGGCCACAGGCGTAGCTACCACTGCCACCAGGCTTTGGAATGCTGCTATAAGAGCTAATCCAGTAGGTTTATTGGTTACTGCTATTGTCGCACTTACTACAGCACTATATTTAAAATCCAAACGGATGTCGCAAGCTGAAGTTGTGCAAAAATCATACAATGAAACCTTATTAGAAGCAAATAAAAGCGTAATCGCTGAGACTGCTTCAATCGAACAGAATATAAATGTAGCATTGGATAAAGTTAAAGCTGATGGGGCTAGACTGGCGGCAGTAAAGCGACTTAGAGAAATAATGCCAGACATATTGAAGGATTATACCGATGAGGAAATTATGGCCGGAAATGCAAAAAAAGCAATTGACGAGTACACCAAATCGTTGGTTAAACAAGCTACCGTGCGAGCAATGCGAGATCGGCTGGAGAAACTTGCTCAACAAAAGTTCGATGAGCAAGAACGCAAAAGACGCGGATTTAGCGGCGCAAGCCTAGGGGAACGTTATGAAGCGTTAAATTCTGAAACTTTCTTTTCTAACGATTGGGCGATCGCTTATAACAAGCATGTAGAAAGCAATATAAAAACTATAGAGGCGCAGGAAAAACGGTTTGCTGATGAAATTATAAAACTAGAAGAAGATATCGCAAAGAATATTCAAGTTGTCAACGGCACTGATAATAACGATGACAATAATACCGTAATCCCAACATCTGACTCCAAGGCTGATTCCAAACGCAGAAAAGCCTACCAAAAGGAGTTAGATGATGCTGAAAATCACCATCAGGATCTGCTTCAACAAAAGGGGCTTTTCCGAGAGGACCTTTCTGAGCTCGACAAATCCCAATTGGTTGAACTTGCCAAATACCAGGAAGAATATCAAGGCAAACTAGATTCGATTAACCAAAAGTATGGCGAGTCACTAAAGACCGTCACGAATACTGCAAATCAAGAACTGAAAAAACGCGTTGACGCTGAGAAGAGTTATATCGACTCGATATTAATAAAAAGACAAACAGAAGGTGAAGCTGAAAAGTCCGCTTATCAGGATAGACTTGTTAAAGCTGGGCTTTTGGGTGTTGCGCGCGAGACCATGACCAAACGTCAACTTGATGCTCTTGAAATTTTAGAGAGAGAGCATTCCGCAAATCTGGCGAAAATTGATTCCGACACAATAGCTAAAGAAATCGACGCTCGTATATCTGCAAATAGAGACATCATCACAGACTTGAGAATTCGACACAATGAAGAACTAAGTGAAATCAGAACGTTGAATGAAGCGAAACAGTACCTTTCGGCGACGCTTTCTAAAAAGGAGCTATCGCAAATCAGGACGCTTTCCCAAGCTCGTAAAGTAATACAAAATCAGCAAATGTTAGAAGAGCAGGCGATGATGGAACAACAATTAAAAGACCTGATTGAAACATTGCAAAGAGCCCAAGCTAGCGGTGAATTCGAAGGACTAGTTCTTTCTGACAAAATCCTTTCAGAAGAAGAGAAAAAAGTTTTAATCGACCGCATTCGTCAGTTAAAAGAAGAGATTGCGAAACTAAAAGGTTCAGATAAAACTGATGAACTGACAGATAAGGCTGAGCAAGATCGAGCTAAGTTCGATATTCTTGGGATGTCGATTGGAGACTGGGAGAACTTATTCAAAAATACAGGAGACCTCAGAGAACGGATTCAACAGATTATTAATCTTGTTGGTGCATTATCCCAAGTATGGTCGCAATATAACGCGATGGTCGCCGCCAAAGAAAATGCTCAATTGCAAAAAGATGAGGCCGCTAATAATAAGAAGAAGGATAACCTTAAACGGCGCCTGGATGATGGAGTCATCTCTCAAGAGAATTACAACAAACTGGTCGAGAACATGGACGCGGACATGGATAAGAAAAAGGCTAAAGTTGCACGCGATCACGCAAAACGCGAACGTAACGTATCGCTCATGTCAGCTATAGTCAACACTGCTCGCGGCATAACTGCAGCATTTCCAAACCCTTATTTAATGGCTCTCGTTGCAGCTATTGGCGCAATCCAAATCGGCACTATCGCCGCAACTCCCCTACCTGAAATTCCCGGAGCGGAAACTGGAGGCCAATTATTGGATGTTATTCGAGAACAGGACGGTAAGAAATTCCGCGCAAAGAACAAACCAGGTAAACGCGGCTTCATATCTTCTCCGACGGTTATTGTCGGGGAAAATGGTGAGGAATGGGTTGCCAACGCAAAAGCTGTTTCTAACCCATCAATCAGCCCTATATTCGACGTTCTTGACACAGCACAGAGAAACGGCCGTATCAGCACGATGACGTTGTCAGACGTCATCGCTCAGACCATGTCTCCGAGACTTCCAGCGCGACAAGCAGGTGGAAGAATAGCCGGCGGTACCACAGGAACTGTCAGTGATACTAACAATATCGAAAACTTGTTAATCAAGAATATGGAAACATTAAAGTCGCTAGATACCAAGTTATCGAATCTACACGCTAAAGTCGTTCTCTTGGGTAAAGATGGATTCATTGAAAAAATGGAAGAGTATAAACAATCTGAATCAAACGGAAATTTTTAAATATGCTTGAAATTATAATTGCTGGTGTTAATGTTGATTTAGATAAGGACATCCAGCTAGCTTTTACTATTGAAAATCCATTAATGCTGGAAGATCGAATTCCTGCCCCTTATTCCTTGAATTTCGAGATACCTCCTACTCCTAAAAACCTACAAGCATTTGGATTTCCAAACCGTCTAGGTAGTTATGGAATAAACGAAGATGAAAGCAAAAATAATAAGCCTGCAAGCATCCGATTTCAGAGTATGGAAATCTTGAAGGGGCACGTTATTTTTCTACAGTACTTCAAAAACATAAAGCTTCAGTTCATCGGGATCGACTACAATGAACATCTGAAGGGGCCAATGTATTCTTTAGAGCTCGGACGCCAATACTTTGAAGGAAGCTACCATACTGTAGACTACGAAGACTCTAATAACTTCGCCGCAGCATACTTAGCATGGGCTGCATGGATCTCGGATGGTATCCGGGGCGATGTTATTGCTGCTCCAATCTCTATAGTTAACACGAACATACCTTTTACCCGATATGTAGAAAGCCAAAAAGACTATGGCGGATTTCAAAGTTCCACAGGTTGGTTTCTCGATAAAGCGCCCTATGCAGTACAGGATAACGAGTATATCAACTTATATAACCCATATAGGCAGACCTTTATTTTGAAGCCTGAAGATGATTTAGGAAGAAACCGGATTGTGGATCGCAGTCATGCTTCTATATTCCCGCAATTCCGAGTTGGATTTTTATTCAATGTGATTTTTGGAGGTTTGCTCAGTGAGAATCCCTTTACAGAAAACGAACTGTATCATTTAGTCATGCCGACATTCTACTTTCCGACTTGGCGAAAACGGGGCTTGCGCGATATACCCTGGGACACTCCCTCTGGAGTGAACTTTAATAACGATTACCCGCCGATGGTGTCCAATCCTCGGCCGAGTCCGGACGCCCCGTATCCCAGCACGCCATATATTGAACTTAAAGATTTCATGCCAGACGTCGATTCCAATACTTTCGTCAAATCCTTATTGAACTTGTTTTGTATGACCATGGCAGTGAAATCCGGGAAATTGATTATCCGATCAAACGATTCTATATTAGCCGGAAACGTCTCTAAGGATTGGACTTCAAAGATAGCTTCCGAGCTGGATTTCAAAGTGCAGCGAAAAAAACAATATGTGTACGGATTTGAAAATCGGAAGAAAGAGGATATTAGCAGCAATTCAATAATTGAAGTTCCATCGCTCGCCGTTGTAATGGATCATCCTTATACGCTGGATGCAACCGGATATTATCAAGAAGAATTTCGCTTTGAAGATCGAACTATCGTTAAATCTGTTCAGCAGACGGAAATAAAGCATGTTAACGGGCCTGTCTCAGAAACACAGTTCTCTTATGGGTATGTAGATGACGGCTTCAACTTTGCAGTTGAAAAGGAAAATAACGACATCTTTGACATGACTTCCTCTGTTGTGCCTCTTCCGGTATATCCTGCAACTTTCTTTCGAAATATAGATTCAGATAGCGAAATGAAACAATGGCAGGTCCCCGGAATAAAAGATCTCGACAGAGAAAAGCGACCAACAGATATTTACCTGCTATACCACAACGGTGATCGACTAGTGGGAGGAAATAATTCGTTAAAATATCCCTATTTAAGTGCAAATTATGAAGCAAGTACCTTTTCGCCTCGAACGCTGACCTGGGACGGACAATACGGGCTATACAACGTATATCATAAGAAGTTCTCCAAATGGATCGAAAAGAATAAAATTGCGGTAAATACAACTATTTTACTCAACACTATTGACCTGAAAAATCTAGATATCCTGGAGAAGGTACATATTGAAGGCCGTAACTTCTTTATTCAAAAACTGCAATTCACCATCAGCTTAAATGCGATTTCTCCGTGCCTAGTGGATCTTGTCGAGGCGTAGTCTGTCCTTTACTTATTTTCATATAAACGCCAATTTTACTTCCATGTTATTGAAACTGTTCCAGCCGATTTTCGATGCCCTTAATAAAAATGTCAAGATGACATTGCTTGCAATTCTGCTGGCGGCTTTAATAACATGGGGATCAACTGGCGAAATCCGATTGAATCGTGCAGCAGCGAGTTGCTCAAAGGAAATAGTAAGGAAAGACTCATTAATATCCCTTAAGGATCGCCAGCTTGACGATGTTCGAAACAGGCTTTTCGACTATGTGATGAGGGATAAGGAAACGCAAGCGAATGATTCCTTGATAAGAAAATCAACTACAAAAGAAATAAACAAAGTGATGCCATGAAAAAGACCACATTTATACTAATCCTAGCGTTGATCTTTGTCAGCATAGGGTTTATTCATTATTTCCGACAGTTCAATAAAGAAAGGGCTGAATACAAAACCCTTCAGGAGCAATACGATATCGCCCTGAAAGCGAATAAAAGCGCCCCCTTGGTTCCTATCGATTCCACCAGAGATTCTTCCAGTATTACCTACGTGTATAATACCATAAGAACGACAGGTCCGGTTGATGGTTATGTCAGCAAAGGACTGGCTGACACATTAGCAACTGCGCTAAAGGTAGCCGCGAAAGAAATCGATCGACTAACATCTATGCAGGTCAGCGTGAGTGCCAAGGGAAAAGGAGAACGAATTCCGGATACCGTAAAAAAAACAGAGTGGCTTGTGATGTCAAAAGATCCCGTATTTGATGTAAAAGTGGACCTGAAGACGGACTCCATATTCCCATCAGCCAAGATCAAGCTCTCCCAGGCATATGCGCCATATCGGAAAAGCTTGTTCCATAGATATCAATATAGGTCTGCAATAATGGCCCATGACCCACGTATTTCCATCACCGAAGTCTATGATGTAAATAAAATCCCCAAATCGCCCAGATGGGGACTAGGGATAACGCTCGGTCCAGTAGTCACTCCAAAAGGAATCAGCTGGGGTGCGAGCCTTGGTTTGTCGTACGATGTAATACAATTTTAGGATGATCAGCCTTTTAAGTAAACCACAAGCGATCAACTATTCAGAAAGTTTGCCGGATATCATTTTGACTTCCGATAAACCTTCTGTTTCTTGTTCGATAAAACTATCTGGGGCTACGATAGTAGATGAGCGGTTTGATATGGGGCCACATGGCATTCCCGTTAAAATAAGACTTAGAAAGCTCTTAGATCATCTATTACTTAACGAACAACCGCAATATCACTTGAGCATTTCAACACACCCAGAAGCTGTTAAAACCTTCCAAGTTATCTTGAACGATTCCGATGACGATCCGGTTGATTTTGAGTTCCAGATGATCAACGGTTTTAATAGATTTCAGCCTTATGACCTCCCTTTCTTTTTCAGAAACAACTGGCTGAACATAACACCAAACGCAATTGAAGCGTATTTCCACCAACCTTTGTTTCTATCTGCGTTTCCAGATCGAGGGCTCGAAGTTAAAGTGAAAGCTACAATGCAGAATGGCACTATTAAGACTGAGACGCTGGGCTCATTCGTTCCTGGAATCATTCAATCAACAAATGTGAATCCTGGGAGACTCCAGCAGATTCTCGGCGACCACTTTAAGTTCGCTGAAATTTTTGCGGTAGATTCAACGAACACCACCGTTTTACCGAAGAAGAAGATATACTACAGAGGTATTTACCCATTTAAAGCAGATGTATTCTTTTATTTAAACCGGTTGGGAGGATGGGATTCATTAGTGCTCAATGGCGAATGTATCCGCAAGAACAGCAGTACTCCTTCAAATGCAATTATCGATGAAGTCGAATTCCAATATGATTCAGTTCGCAAATTGGAGTTCGAGAAAACGACAGGTTTTATTGCCTCCAACGAAGAACAAAATCAGTTTGTTGAATTTATCTACAGCAAATCGAAATTTCACCTCTACGAAGGAAGTCTTATACCAATAATTACGTCGGAAACTCAGGTCGCGCACACTCATGGAGCAGTCAATAGCTACTCTTTTACATTTTGGCCCTCAAATACAAGGGAATACTATCCAAAACTTGGTACTCTCAAATCAAACTTATCAATAACCTAAACAGCATATTTAATCATGGATTCACAATTAAATAAACTCTCTCCTCTAATAGATTTTGACAACGCTCTGATACCGGGGCAGATGCCAAATGAGAATGCTTTTCGCTCAGCTCCGTTCAAAGATCTGGTTGGCTGGTTACAGGGCCAACTGGATATCAGAGGGGCGGAACTGTTAGATCCCGTGGCGCCCGGAACTCAAGCGTCACCCGCGCTCATTCCGCTAGGCCCAGAGGATAGTAAGGGAAAATTTGAGCCTCAACCTGGCTTTTATCAAGGTTTTCCAGAGGTTACTGCCAATAAACGTTGGTATTTCTATTGGAACGGCTCATCTTGGTCTTTAAAAGACATGGGGGCTTTGCCTAAGGGAGCGGATGGAAAGACAATTGAGCAATTCAATGCGACAAAGCCACAGGGGTACGTGGCCGGGGATCAGTTATTCTTCAATAACGAAGCTATTTATCAAGTCAAAGTAGGACAAACCGCTACCACAGGACAAAGCCCAGCGACGCATCCTGAAAAATTTGATGTTGTCTTTGAAGGTGGTAAAACTTCATTCGCGCCGAAGCCAACTGTAGTTATGACTGATCCAACGAACTTGGCAATCAGCAATACAGGCTTAATAATCACAACGAACGCTACGAAAAAGGGATGGCAGAATGTAGAGATTAAAGAGGGGGATAAAGTTACTTACTTTTATAAGTTAGATACTTTTGGAGCTGACGGAGTTTGGATTAAGAAAAAAGGGCAATCTACATTTTCAAGATTGGCAGACGTAAGTCCTGTTGTAAGGGGAACGAATTACGGAAGCTTTATTGCTGATAGTGATATGCTACTTAATATAGCGTCAAACCTAACATTGCCCGAGTTAACTGTCGAAAAGGGGAATGCTGTAAACGAAAGGTCGGAGAAAACAACAGAATTATTATCTGACAAATTCACAATAACAGAAATACCTTTAGACTTTTCTGCTGTAGGAAATGTATCTGATGCAGGTGTCGGCGCATCCACCGGATGGCGTAATGCTTCTGTTTTCGGAAAAAAAGGTGATATTTATGCAGTTGAGACCACTGGGAACACCGACGATCTTAGAGCGATTTTAGTTAAAACTTTAGGAGTAAATTCTAGAGAGAACGTTATACAGATGTACTTCAAGAATCCTCTGCAACCTGACCAATTGATATCGGATGCCCCTAGAGCTGGTAAACCCTTTGTATTAGAGTCAGACGGCTACCTTATATTAGCCACCCCTACAAATGCGACTTTCACAACAAGAACCAGGTTATACAAGATTACAGGATTAGCGAAGGACCTACGTCCTTTCATTGAGCAAATAGAGAGTACAGAAATCTTACCATTAGTTAAGGCTGAGAAACCAACTGTAAAAGCAAATGTGTCTACAGTAGATGGGAAAATCACTTTTTTGAACCGAGGGGCTTTAGAGCAGATATCATCCATTGCATACACTGCTTTCACGGCTGTGAAAAAAGGAGAAATGGTAAACGCTTCTATAGTTACAGCTACTCAATACAGACCGACAATTTATTTTAGAAGAAAAGGGGATTTAGATTACTCTCAGATACCTGCTGACAAAATAGAGCTCTCGGTATTTACAGAGACGGTTGGTGGAGTAAGTTACACTCTTAACAGGTACATCTTCAAAGATGTTTTAATACTTTGGGATGGCGCTATTATCATCGGAACTAAAACGGGGCACGAGAACACGACGGGAGGTATTGTTTCCGTTCAGAACTTTACGAACGGCTCTTTTTCTTTTAGTATCAAAAGGCGAAAAGACAATTTAGAAAAACCTACAAATACAACAAGTGTTGTATTAGCGAATAAACCAAATTTTTTGCGACTTGACCTTTACGGAGCAATAAATACCGATCCTAACGGATCAGAAATTGAAAACTTTGCTAAACTATCCTATCCTGATGGTCGTTTCATTTCTTCGGGATATATGGCAACCGCCGTGCAAGGTAGAGGCTCTGCAATGTTTGCTAAAAAGGGCTATACGTTAGAGATTAAAAATTTGCTAGGTAAAGAAATCAAATACAAGTTTGGTTATTTCCCAGAAACCGACAGTTTCCATCTAAAAGCCTTTTGGTCTGATAACACTATGGCTAAAGATGTAGGTAACGCTCGACTTTGGTTTGAAATGGCTAAAACTCGTAGTTGGCCACACAACAAAATAAATAATAAAACTAGTGTAATGGACACTACTATGAGTGATGCAGAAGCTTACGACGCTGATGCTTTGTATCATACAGATGGGATACCTATTGAAGTTTACTTTGATGATGTTTTTCATGGTCTTTATATGAATAGGCTTAAAAAGCATCGTTCTAATTATGGTATGGATAGCGCAAACAACAATCATATATTTTTGGACGCATCCAGCTCTAATTTAACAGCGTATTTTCATGAGCCTTTTGATAGCGTAGACTGGGAAGTCCGAAATCCTAAGATCAGCGGATATGAGGGAGAGAATATGCCTGTGCCTGCTGGTCCGGTCCTTGATAGTATAAATAGATTCTTTAACTGGGGAACAGGGGTGTTCAACGGCTCGATTAATCTCAGAACTACCTATCAGGATTATATTGTTCTCGAGAGCTGGCTAGATTATGCCATTTGGGGCGAACTAATATACCATGTAGACAGTTACGGCAATAATCTTAACGCGGTCACCTGGGACGCGACCCGATGGAGCCTAACCCCTTACGACACGGACGCCTCGATGGGCGCGCGCAATACTGGACAAACAATTGATTTATCAAACAACGATTTAATAATGTCGAAAGGGCTTTTAAATAGAATACTAGTGGAGTTTCTTCCTGAGTTGAAAGCTAGGTACACTTACTTAAGAAAATCGGGCGTTATTTCCGATAAGACTTTCGATGACGTGTATGTACGTGGATTAATGGCTCATATACCTAGATCTATTTATGCTCAAAACTACGCGAAGTGGGGCGGGTATAGCGGTCTGAAATTAACCGCTAGACACATTCAAAACTACTTACATCATAGAATGACTAATGTCTTGGATTCAATTTGGCTATTGTCATAACGCCCCTATCTCGGTAGGGGCTTAATCAAAAAGAAGCTAATGAAAATTTTTAATCTTGTATAATTGTTCAAAATCGCCTTGAATTTGCAATGCTTTTTCATAATTGTCCTCATCATCTACATGCGCATATTTTTCTGTTGTAGCGATTTTCGAATGCCCAAGCAACTTTTTTAGCAAATATATATCTCCCACATATTTCATGATCAAATAGCCGAAAGTGTGCCTCGCCACATGAGAGCTGATCACTTTATCTATTCTAGCAAACCCTGCAAGATCCTTTAAACTTCTGTTATATTCTTGCATCGTTGGAAGCTCAAACAAGCTCCCCCCTGCCCCCTGTATGAAAATCTTAGCAATTGGAATTAAAGGAATGGTAATAGTCTTAGGCTTTCGCTCGGAATTCTTTTGCATGGTAAATTTCAAGAAATTTTCAGAGTACATCCAAGAGTATTTCGAGTTATATAGATCCGATATCCGGATTCCGGAGAAACAACAAAAAAGGAATGCTTTCAACACATTAAACTGCGTCGGATTAAGAACATCAACATCCAGTTGTTGGATTAGCCGAATAATCTCACCTTTGTTCAAGTACGTACTTTCACTCTCCTGATAAGGATTAGGAAAATCCAGAACTTCGCTTGGAACATATACCTGTATTTCTTCGTTTGCAACGCGGAAGAAAGATTTTAGGTCTTTTATACGCGTCCAAACTGTATTATGGCCAACGGTCTTTCCGCCTTTCTTCGTCTTTTTTTTCAACCACGCGCGAAACTCATACATAAACTTAACATTGACCTGATCCCAGCGGAGCATCGGATTAAATTCTTCTAATGCCTGGATGGTTGATCCGTAGTTCTTCCACGTTTGTTCCGAAATGACTTTCAATTTTAGAAGTTCCTTACGCCTCTTCTTAAAAAAGCCTACAACAGACCGAAAGGAATCATAATAAAAAAGCTCTCGCCTAAGAGTGTCAGTCGTCAATTGGCGATTGGATAATCTATAGATTTTCGCAACCTCATTCAGCTTTGCGCGCTGCGACATGATGATCATATTATAATCGTTGGTATCCGGATCTTTACGATATCGATCCTTTACGCGATTCTGCTCAAAATCGATGTTTGCCATCGGCCATTCTAGATTCAAAGGAAAATAATCACGATCAGTATTTCCAGGAACGGAAATATAAACTTGAAGGTAAAGAGATACAAGCCCATCTTTTTTAATTCGATGCTTGTAGACATGAAGTTTTGTAGAAAACTTAAACATAGCCGACTGGGAATTTACATTAAAATCCATTTCCGAAAATTATGTTAGCAAAATATTAGCATAACTATCGGATTATGATACTAAACTACCCGTGTCGAAGGTTGCTTTATTTCTCCAAAAACACAGTTTTTAAACAAATAAAGCGGATGTCTATGACGCCCGCTTTATTGTCAGTACCCAGGGCCGGGATCGAACCGGCACGAATTGCTTCATTGGTGTTTGAGACCAACGCGTCTACCAATTCCGCCACCTGGGCATATTCCGTTTTGGAATGATGCAAATATAGGGCTTCTACTCTATTCTGCAAAAATTAATTTACTCCAAGCCCTAAACTAACTGATTTTGAACTTATTTATTTTCAAATCACCCCAGCAAACACCCTTTCAAACACAGACCCCTCCCCCTCTCTTACAAATTAATGCTATCATAAGCCCAATGTAGCAGCGCTTGTCGCTGCTTCCTCCTACACATCAAATCGCCAAATTCACAATTCCCTTTCACCTGCGCGACATGCCTTGCCATCGCCTTCCAGCGCTTAATCTGTCGAGCATCATCTGCCGTCCTTCTGCCCATAAAATATCGGCAATACCATTGAAACCAACCTCTTGGGTCTTGCGGGTGGATCCATCCTTTCGCTTTCCAAACCGACAAAGGTTGAGACGCATGAACACCAAAAAAGTTAAGCTTCGCGTCGCCATGCGGGTTATCGCCAGTATAAAGCTTCGCTTCAGTAAACCAATCCTCCGGAAACTCCGCTCGGCAATCCGTCAAATACCTCCCGCCAAAAACACCTAGTGCTAGCATCTCTTTAGGACTCAACTGCGGATTAAACTCAGCATCAAATTCCTCACCCATCCTAGCCTGCAACTCGTAAGAATAACCACGCTGCATCCTATCATTCACCGTAATCCTAATAATCTCCATCAGCACAAAGATAACGCTAAAAACTTACCGTAACGGATTTAAGCTAATCTCATCCACCTGTTTACCTTGCTGATCGATTACTCTGAATACAGCCTTATCAGCCGTAATATCTGCCTTGATGATGTTTACATTAGAGTTTACCAATAAAGGAAACTGGATAGCTTGCGTTGGCAGTTGCTTCACATGGCGGTGCAAATGGCCGCTGATCATAATCTGTGCACCCGACTTATTCAATATCGGAACAAATTTACGCTCGATATCGATCGAACCATGCCAGCCTCCCATGGGCGGCATATGGCAGATCACAATCTTATACCTTGCATTCTTAAATGCCGGACTTTCCACCGCTCTTTCCAACCAAGCGGCCTGTTCCGCCCTATAGAAATCCATATCCACGATTCCAGCATATTCAATATCACTATCCGGTTTATCCTCACCCCCGTCCAACACAATAAAGCAAGCCTCCCCTTGCGTAAACATATAATATAACTCCCCGGAACTCGTTGGAAAATACTTCGGATAAGCAACTGCAAACGGACCGCGAGTTTCATGATTACCACGAGAGAAATACATCGGCTTCTCGCTCGCGAACAGCTCCGTCGCCTTGTCCATAAAACCATTGAACATCTGATCTTCACTAATCAAAGCATCGACCATATCACCATTGAAAACGACAAAATCAGTCTTCGAAAGATCAACTTGCCCGATTAGATTGCTCAGCAAATCATTCTTGCCGTGAATATCATTTAAAATGGCGAATGAGACCTTGTCTGAAGGCTTAGGCGTAACAAAAGTTAATGCAGCCTTCGAATACACGTCCGTCGCCACATAGTTACCATACTGAACCCGCGTTCCCTGATGGCTTAACACTTCCTGATTATAGACACGGTATCGGTATTTCGTCCCCGGTTTTAAACCCTTAATATCCACCTGATGAACAGTACCCACCGTTTTATAACCATACTTTGCAGCAAATAGCTTTGGCCTTGCTTCCGCATAAAAATGACTCTCATCGGCCGGAGCTAACTCTACCCAGGCAACAGCAGGCTTATTTGTTACCCATACAATGGATAACGAGCTATCGGTCAGCGCTTGAATATAGGGCTGATGACTGATACTGATCTTTTCCTGCGCAATTACTGATGCTGCAATTAATGATAAAAAAAGAGCAAAAATGTAGGTTGTTGGTTTCATGTTTAATAATTAGCGATTGTTATCGTTTTATTCTATTATCTATTCTTCAATAATAAAGGGCAAAGAGCCCTCCTTACAATATAAGTTAAATTTAAAATTTTATTTAGTTTCAACCATCCTGTACTATATACCAACAGGACAAAACGTCTACTATACTCAAGAAAATTCCTGTTATGTAGCACTTCAACTATCATATTTATATAAATCGACTATGCTAACAATAAAAATAACAGGGATTTAGCATGATATCTGCTTAATCTTAATAATCAGCAGAAAGAATAAGATCACAAAGGAAAACAAAGAAAATTTCCACCTGTTTATTTCAACGAAAGCATCGTCAAAAGCAACATGATAAACCCTACAAATTGATATGATTGACCATACTTCCATAGGACTCCTAATTCTTCGATTTTTTATCGGAATTAGAGTGATATACGGTGTACTCGACAACGTACTGAGTTTCTCGCACATGAAAGAATTCGCTGGCTTTCTCTCTCAATTTGCATTCCCATTCCCGATGTTTTCCGCCATTCTTTCAGTCTATGTCCAACTGATTGCATCGATATTGATACTGATCGGTTGGAAAACAAGAATTGCCGCCGCATTCTTAGCCTTCAATTTCTTGATTGCATTAATCATGGTGCATTTCAAAAGCGGCGACAGCTTGGAAGCATTAACTCCGGCGCTCGCTATTTTTTGTATTGTTCTGGCGCTGATATTTACAGGAGCGGGGAAATACGCTATAGATAATCGTCAAATTACAACCCACAAAACAACATAAAACTAAAACCGTAAGAATATGAACGAAGTAACCATCCCCTACAGTGCAAAAAAGCAGAAAAACATGGCTCTCCTATTCCTATTGATCGGAATTGCCGGCCTCGCCATCGGATACTATATTTTTTTTATTGAAACAAGAGTTTATCTCATAGGAAGAGTAGTGTCCATTTTTCTTATTCTTTTAGGATTCGGAGGATTCTTAAAACTAATTCTTGCCCCTAAGAAGGCAACAGATGCAGCAATCACGTTCTCGAAATTAGGGATCCAAGGCAACACGACTCCTGTTGCCAAAGCGGCGGGACTAATCGAATGGAGCGATATTGCCGAATACCAAATCGACGATAGATACATTCATATAGCACTCAAGAACCCGGAGAAATATGCGGAACGAATGAAGAGCTTCTTTGTTAGAGATACTTTTATGAAAGGGCAAAAAGGTGCTCTAGCGATATCTATTGCAGAAGTCGACGCGACTGAGGGTGAAATAGCTCGCTATGTTTACCAATTTATCAACGAATCGTTTCAACAAAAAGGATGGTCCTAGTAAAGAAAAGAGGCTGTCTAAAAAGGTCTCTTAAAGAAAGAACCCCGTCATTAAAAAATGGCGGGGTTTTTCTGTTTTTTTGTCCTTAAGATTTTGTATCTTAAGGTGCACCCAAAAAAACAATATGGCAAACATACAATTCAAAGCGCTTCCATCCAATAGTCCGAGTCTATTTCCTGAGAATATTTTAGATCGTATTCCAATGAATCATCCGGTTCGTTTGGTGAGTCAGGTTGTTGACCAGTTGGATCTTGAACCTATTATCCGTCAGTATAAAGGCGGAGGCACCACTAGTTTTCACCCTAGAATGCTCATTAAGGTGCTGTTCTACGCCTATTTAAGCAATATCTATTCTTGCCGAAAAATCGAGCAGGCCCTTCACGAGAACATCCATTTCATGTGGCTTTCAGGGAACAGTACACCTGATTATCGTACGATCAATTATTTCAGAGGAAAGCGTCTTAAAGGACAGATACAAGAGCTGTTTGCCAGTATCGTTCGTATGCTACATGATATGGAGTATGTTAGCTTGAAAGTTCAATATGTAGATGGTACCAAGATCGAGTCTGTCGCTGGTCGTTATACGTTCGTTTGGAAGAAATCGGTCGAGAAGAATAAGGTAAAGTTAGAAGCAAACATTACTTCGGTTCTTTCGGAAATCGAGGCTCAGATCGCCCAAGACCAATCTTCATTAGGTAATCAAGAAGTTAGCAAGGCCATCGATAGCAGTCAGTTGAAGGAAAAGATCGAAGCGATCAATGCCAAGTTCAAAGGAGCCAATAAATCTACTGATAAGCAACTTAAGAAACTTGAAGAGGACTATTTGCCTCGACTAGAGAAATATGAAGAGCAACTGGAAGTACTGGGAGATCGCAATAGTTATAGCAAGACCGATACCGATGCTGTGTTTATGCGGATGAAAGAGGACCACATGAAGAATGGCCAGCTTAAGCCAGCCTATAATACCCAAATCAGCACCGAAGATCAGTTCATCACCCATTACAGCATCCATCAAACAACTGCCGACACCACAACCCTGCCGGAACATTTGGAAGGCTTTGAGTGCCATTACGGAAAACAAAGTGAACAGCTTGTAGCAGACGCCGGTTATGGTAGCGAGCAGAACTATGAATTGATGGAAAAACAGGGCATAACTGCCTTTGTCAAGTACAATTACTTTCATGTGGAACAGAAGCGCAAGCATAAACAGGATCCTTTCTCGGTACAGAATCTGTATTACAACCAGCAAGATGACTATTATGTATGTCCCGCAGGACAGAAGCTCAGCTTTATCGGTCATGCAACCAGAGTTAGTGCCAACGGATACACAGCCCAGGTCAGCTGTTATCAGGCTCAGCGATGCGAAGGCTGCCCGATGCGCAGTGGGTGTCATAAAGCTAAAGGCGATCGGCTCATTGAAGTGAACCATAGACTCAATCAGCTCAAGGATAAAGCCCGGGAAAGGCTGGTATCGGAAGAGGGAATGTACCATCGAAGCAAGCGACCCATAGAAGTGGAATCCGTTTTCGGTCAGATGAAAAGCAACAACAGGTTTACCCGGTTCACAATGAAAGGACTGGAGAAAGTCGCTGTGGAGTTCGGATTGATGGCCATTGCCCATAACCTCAGAAAATGGGCGAAAAAGTGGGCAAACGATGTCTTCTTTGGGAATGGTTATAGCGATAAAACACTATATACAATAAAAATTGGAGTCAGGAGCGTTAAAACCATAAAATATCGACTTACTGCTTAAAACTCAAAAATGAAAACAGTAATGAAATCGCAAAACCTATAAAACAGAAGAAGGTGCCTTTTTAGACACCTTCTTCTTTTAATCCTTTAACCTACTTCTTTTTCGGCTTATTGCTCATAACGAACTCTAAAGTTCCGCCGCTCATCAAATCATCGTGCGAAATCTTAAAATCTTTAATCTCCCTACCATTCCAACTCACCTTGCTGACATAAACATTTTTCTCACCCTGATTCTTTGCCACGACTTTCAACGTTTTCCCATTCTCTAGCTCTACGTTTGCCGACTTCACCAAAGGACTACCGATCCAGTAGTGAGCATCGCCGGGAGCTACCGGATAAAAGCCTAAGGACGTGAATAAATACCATGCCGACATCTGCCCGCAGTCGTCATTACCGCCCAGGCCGTCCGCGCCATTATTATATTGATGGCGGATAATCTCTCTAACACGTTTTTGTGTTTTCCAAGGGCTCATCGTGATATTGTAGAGATAGGCAACGTGGTGCGATGGCTCGTTTCCATGAACATAGTTACCAATAATGCCCTCACGAGTTATATCCTCAGTTTTTTCAAAATACTTATCCGGCAATTCCATTGTAAATAAGGAGTCTAAGTACGTTTCAAAACGCTTTTCGCCGCCAATCGCTTCGCGCAAGCCAATAGGATCGTGTGGAACATATAAGGAATAGTTCCAGGTGTTGCCCTCAATAAACCCTTGCCCATGGGTATCCAACACATCAAACTCTGCTCTAAATTTCCCTGATTTATCTTTCGGACGCATAAACCCGATAGACTTATCAAATAAATTACGCCAGTTGTTCGAGCGTTTCGTAAACTCTTCCGCGATATCCGTATGACCTAATTTCTTAGCGACTTGCGCGATACACCAATCGTCGTAAGCATACTCCAATGTATTGGAAACGGATGACGTTGATACCTCATCCGGCACATATCCTAAATCGATATAATCACCAATGCCTTCATATGGGCGAGCATTTGCTGTAGAGATACAAGCCAACAAAGCCGCTTCCGCATCCCCTTTATAAACGCCCTTCAAGATCGCATCCGAAACAACAGAAACCGAATGATAGCCTGACATACACCAGTTATCATTAGCATAATGCGACCAAATAGGCAGCATTCCCAGCAAAGACTGATCATAATGCGCCATCATCGACGAAACCATATCTGCATTGCGCGATGGATTGATCAGATTCAGCCAAGGGTGAAACGCTCTAAAGGTATCCCATAAGGAGAATGAAGTGTAATTCACGAAGCCCTCGGCGCGATGAACCTCCTGGTCCAAGCCCTTATATTCACCATTCACATCCATATAAATCGTTGGCATCAGGTTAGCATGATAAACGGAAGTGTAGAAATTAACTAAATCCGCCTCATTTAGCATATCCACTTTAATCTTGCCAAGCTCCTTCTCCCAAGCATCTTTACCCTTCGAAACAACTTGCTCGAAATCCCAGTGCGGAACTTCTTCTTCCATATTCGCCAATGCATTGCGCATGCTTACCGGACTTAAAGCAACTTTCATCATCACCTGCTCCGAGTCTTCCGTATCGAAATCCAAGTGCAACTTCATATTATGTGCCGCTAGATCCGGGAAATTATTCTTCTGATCGAACTTACGCCAGAATCCTTTGTAAGGTGTTTCCTTATCATAATAACGTGCCCCATAGTTCTTAAACGGTTTAGAAGTCTTAATCGCAAAATAAACGGTACGGGTTCTCGCCCATCCGTTCGTTTGCCTATAGCCTGTAATAGTTGAATCGTTCAAGACGCGAACCACCGTCCACACATTCTTCTCGTCGTAGTTATAGATCCCGGCCGTCAGATCAAAAATAAGATGCGAGGCATCGGATTTAGGGAAGGTATATCGATGCATTCCCACGCGCGTACTGGTCGTTAACTCGGCTAATATATTATGCTTATCTAGCTTTACTTTGTAATAGTTAGGTTCTGCAACCTCATTATCATGGCTAAAAGGCGAGCGATAACCATCTTGTGGCCGATCTGCCGTACCGGGGTTCAATTGAACTTTCCCTTGCGTAGGCATCACCAAAATATCACCTAAATCTGAGTGCCCGGTTCCGCTAAAATGGGTGTGGCTAAAGCCTACAATCGTCTTATCCTTATATTGATAGCCTGCACAATACTCGTAGACTGTGCCGGTATATTTGCCATTAAAAGCATAAGGAATAGTATCGGTGTCGGGACTCAACTGTACGGAACCAAATGGAACGGTAGCACCTGGAAAGGTATGTCCCATCTTGGCTGTTCCAATCAAAGGGTTTACATAATCGGTCAACTTCTTCTGTTGAGCCAAGCCTAAACTAGGGAGAATGGCTAACAACATAAGCTTCCCGAATCGCGCATAATTCTTCTTCATCAATTAAATATTGGGGTTGATTTATAATGTTTGATACTTAAAAATACGTAATTATTAAACGTTTTAGCAAGCTAACCTTCAATTATATCAAGAACTTTTCGGAAATCCGTCTTGTTCCATCCTGCTTATTTGGAAAGAGCCTCATAATTTAGCGTTGATTACGATCAGTTCCTTTCTAAAATAAAACTCTCCGAATCTTTGAAATCTAAAGCTCTATACTGCGAATAAGGATAGGAAATTAAAGAAGAACCGTCTCTTTAAGAATAATATATATCCCGATCATCAGAATCAAGTATCCAAAAGCGACCTTGAGAAAAGTATTAGAAACTCGATCAGCAAAATAAAAACCTATAAAAATCCCAATCAGCGTTGAGCCGGTATAACTCAACAACAAATTCCAATCAAATTCCGCAAACTTCTCGCTATCACCAACTAATCCAAAGAAGGAGTTAACGGTGATGATAATCAAAGAAGTCGCTACAGCACGGCGCATTGGCAAATGGTAAAAGTTCACTAAGGCCGGGATAATTAAAAATCCCCCACCGGCACCTACTAAACCTGTCACCAATCCAACAAGTGCACCTTGAGCAAGCACCAAGCTGATAGGCACATGGACGCGTGGCGCCTCAGGGATCGTATGTTTCTTCATCGCAAAAATCATACTGAGCGATGAAGCAATCATCACCATCGAAAACAGTAGCATCAATGCCGTTCGTTGCTCAATGGCATAGCCCGCAATGTGAATAACATCCGGAACAAGGGGAAGAATAAACGATCGCGTGAAAAACACAACGATAAGCGAAGGTAGACCGAAAGTCAATATCTTCCCCAAATCAGCCTCTTTGCGGATAATTCCCCGCAGGCCACCAACGAAAGAAGTGATCCCGATTGCAAATAAAGAATAGGTAGTAGCAATAACCGGATGTACCGCCATGACGTACACCAAAATTGGAACGGTAAGAATGGTACCTCCACTCCCAAGCATCCCTAAGGTTACCCCAACGATAACGGCTAAAATACAACCAACTATTAACATCGATTCACTAGTTAATGTGCCACTCAATTAATTTCAACTAAAAGTAGCAGAAATAAACCAAACAAAAAACCAAGTAAGATGGTAGGGATTCAATCGAAATGGGCAAACAAGCTTTGTCGCAAGAAGAGTGCTTTTCTAATTCGGCGCCAATTCCAACCTCCCTTGACCTACTCCCCTTTCAATCCCCTTTCAAACCCAATACAGTCCCAATGCAGACCCAATTCAGAGCGGGTTTGATTGGGCTATGCAATGGGATAGATAAAGCTTATGATAAACTAAGACCAATTGCTGGTATAAAAGAATAGGCAACCTCTTTGAAAGGTTGCCCATTACTATTGACTAACAAATTATAAAGAATGTATGTATTACTTGCGAATCGTGTCAATCTGTGTGGAATCGACTGTCGTAGAGTCCAATTTCAAAACACTTTTATCTGGCTCATTGATATTATAACGCGAAACGGCATCCTTCTCAACAGGTGGAGGTGTTACTTCATCTGTACTTTCCTGCTGATTATTATTGCAGGCCGTAAGAAATAAACCCGACATTAAGATTGATAACCCATATATTTTTAAGTGCTTCATGCTCTTCCCTCTATAGTTTATTATTAAAACTGATAAGTGGGGAAATAGTTTGCACTTAATTCAAATCTTTAAATATTCAAACCTTTTGATATAAAAAAAATCCTGCCTTCCAGATCGGAAGGCAGGCATAATTTAGGATATAATGGAGGGAAAATACTATAACTTTTCGCCATGTTGCGACAGGTCCAATCCTGCTTCTTCCTCTGCTTCGCTAACCCGCAGTGGAGAGATCATATCGCAAACTTTTAATAATATAAAGGCTAATACAAGTGTAAAAACGGTAGCACCAATCAAACCGATAACATGCGCTGTAAATAAAGAGGTCTCTCCATAGAACAGGCCATTGCCTTCGATTGCTGGATTGATTTGCTTGCTAGCGAAAACGCCCGTAAGCAGCATACCCACCATACCGCCGACGCCATGACTTGGGAAAACATCCAAGGTATCGTCGATCTTGGAACGCGTTCTCCAATCAATTACAAAACGGCTTACTAAGGCGGTTACTGCACCGGTAACTAAGGAATGTCCAAAAGTCACAAATCCAGCAGCGGGGGTTATGGCAACCAACCCAACAACAGCACCAATGCAAACGCCCATAGCGGAAGGTTTGACCCCGCGGGCAGCATCGAGAAAAATGTATGTTAGAGCGGCTGCGCCTGAAGCAGTTGATGTTGTAATCAATGCTGTAGCAGCTAATTCGGATGCCGCAAAGGCAGAGCCTGCATTAAATCCAATCCAACCAAACCAAAGCATTCCTGTACCTAATAATACATAAGTAATACGTGCAGGTATATGCTCATGGTAGTTTTTACCTTGTCTTAAGAAGATAGCCGATGCTAATGCCGTCAACCCTGCTGACATATGGACCACGGTTCCACCGGCAAAATCTAGAACGCCCATTTTCATCAAAATGCCATCCGGATGCCAAGTCGCATGAGCTAAGGGAGCATAGATAAAAATGAAGAATAAACAGATGAATAGAACAAAAGATGTGAATTTGATGCGTTCAGCAAATGCTCCGGTTATCAATGCCGGCGCAATGATAGCGAATTTAAGCTGGTATATCGCAAATAAAGCAAACGGTATAGTCGATGCACCGTCCCAGGGCTTTTCCTCCAACACACCATTGAACATGAAATAGGTTGTAGGATTGCCAATAACCCCTCCGATCGACTCGCCGAATACTAAACTAAAGCCAAATACAACCCATAACACCGCAATAACAGCCATACAGATGAAACTTTGAAGCATTGTTGAGATCACATTCTTTTTTTTCACCATTCCTCCGTAAAAATAGGCCAACCCTGGCGTCATAATCAAAACTAACGCCGTAGAAGTCAACATCCAGGCAACATCAGCATAATTATATTCGAAATCACCATTAATTGAGGGTGCTTTTGAAAAAAACAACGAAATTAACACTACGAATCCCATCAAAACAATGGGCAAATACGATTTTTTACCTGATAATGTCATATATTTTATAATTATTACATCAAAAATATAATTTTAATATCGTTTTCAAAATATTTTTAGAGTTTTATTGAAATTTTATCTGATTTTTTGAGAAAAAATAGATTTAAAAACAAAAGCCAGAAGAATAAACACCACTTCTTTGTTTTAAAAAAAGGTTTTTGACGTCATTCTGTAATTAGCAAAGCGTATAAAACAATAATTGGGTAATTTTTATTATTAAATATGAAATAGAACCCAGATTTAAGCTATTTTGGATCTGGAAAAGCATTAAAATATATGGAAGAGCTATTTAAAATCTATAAAGTCGACAGTCAAGAAGCTTTACGCATCCAAACTCAGAAGAATGAACCACACAATCATAATTTTGAAGAGCTTGTTATCGGTATCAGCGGGCAGATTGAACATTTTATTGATTTTGACTCTGAAATATATGAAGCTCCTTTTGTAAGCTTCGTAAGCAAGGGTAAAATTCATCGCGTTGTGCCTTTGTTGAAGGATGGTATTTGCGATTTCTGGGTTTTAAGGTTCAAAAGCGAATTCATTCCCGAAACCACTTTTAACCTGTATGCCTATTACCACAAGAGTGCGACTTTACAATTTGCAGAGAATAGATGTTTCAAACGTCTTGATCAACTTTGCACGATGATTTATGAGGAAATGCAGCAGGAAAATCCTGAATTGTCTGTCGTTCGGGAATTGCTCAATAGCCTCTTCACCATGATCGAAGTGGAACGCAAGAAACAGCAACTAGACAGCAATTTGGTGTACAAAAACCAAGATACCACCTTTAAAAATTTCCTATCCATACTCGAAGAGAACTTTCGTAGACCCGAAGGCGTAAATTATTATGCTGAAAAACTCTTTATGAGCGCCAGGAATCTCAATGCCATCACCCAAAGCATTCTTCAGCAGTCTGTTTCCGAGATTATAGAAACAAGAAAACTGATCGAAGCAAAAAACTTGCTCATTAGCACCGATAAGACCGTTTCTGAAATAGGATATGAAATTGGATATACGGATAAGGCATATTTCGCGAGCGTCTTTAAGAAGAAATCGGGGCAAACGGCGACAGAGTTCAGAGAGGAAATGCGGAAACTTATTTCCTAATTCCTATATCTTTTGTCCAAATATTCATACCTGCCCCCTGCTTGTAGTGCCGATATTTGTATTATCAATTGGAAAGGACATTGACAATGGAAGATATGAATAGAAAACAATTTTTAGCTGCTGCCACAACCCTACCTTTAGCAGGCGCAGCAATGAAGCTAAAATCATTAAATAAATTTATTGACGGGTTGGACGCAAGTTCGACGATGCCGGTCTTATTCTTAGGACATGGAAGCCCTATGAACGCTATTGAGGAAAATGAGTTTGTGCAGGGGTTCAGAAATATTGGCTCTGAAATCGAAAAACCAAAAGCAATTCTAGTGATTTCTGCGCATTGGGAGACACGTGGTACCTTCGTAACAGCGATGGAAAACCCAGCAACGATTCATGACTTTGGGGGCTTCCCGCAAGCGCTATTTGATGTGCAATATCCAGCTCCAGGATCTCCGGATCTTGCAGAAGCCGTAAAGGAAACCATCAAAAGCAAGGAGGTTCATTTAGATGACAAATGGGGATTGGATCATGGTAGCTGGTCTGTCGTCAAACATCTGTATCCTAATGCGGATGTGCCGATTATCCAGATGAGTATCGATTATAGCATGTCTCCTGCCCAGCACTATGCTTTAGCAAAGGAATTGGCTGGTCTCAGAAAGAAAGGCGTTTTGATTATAGGTAGCGGAAATAACGTGCATAATTTGCGTATGGTTTCTTGGCAGCATCTAAATACGGTCGGATATGCCTTTGATTGGGCGAAGGAAGCGAATGAGAAAATGAAAGGATACATCTTGGATCGCAATCATCAGCCGCTAATCGACTTCCACAAACAAGGAAGAGCATTTGAATTGGCAATCCCTACCCCAGAGCATTATCTACCAATGATCTACGCATTGGCATTACAAGATAAGAACGAAGATTTGGTCATATTTAATGACGAAGCGGTCGCCGGAGCATTGACCATGACCTCATTGAAAATCGGATAATAAAATAAAGGCTGTCTTGCAAGACAGCCTTTTTTCTTGCTATCAGTCCCCTAAACAGGTAATTGACCTGCCAATTCTGGCTATTCGCCGAACAGCAATTTTACCGAGAATTTTCACCGAATTATTCCTGCTTTTGACCGAAAAATTTCACGGCTACGCCTATTCGCTATGGTGCTGCGCTCCATATTGATATACCTTTGAATCAAACAATTAACAATAACATTCACTAATTTAAATGTATAACATTATGAAAACTTTAATCACTTTAATCGCCTCAGCAGTATTCACTTTAGTAAGCTACACTTTGTCTGCTGCTAACCTTCCTGATCCATTGAAATTTGCAAAAGTAGAGACTATCGTTGACCACTACATCGACGCAACCATTAATGGCGAAACAGAATTATTAGATTACCTATTTACAGACGATTTCAGCCAAAGCACACCTAACAACAAGAACAAAGAATTGCTTTCGAAAAATCAGGTAATGAAACATCTAAAGTCCTTGAAAAACGTGAGACATGCTTGTGATACCAACGTTGAATTCGTAGAGAAAAACGAAGATTGCAGCATCGTGAAGGTAACGAAGTACTTCTCAAACTTTAAAAGAGTAGACTACGTGACGATGTGCAACACCGAAGATGGTTGGAAAATTAACAAAGTGTTGGTGGCTTACCCTGAGAACTAGGCCGGAAGAGACAGATTTAAGCAGGTCCGCTTAAAAAAAGGTATCACCAAATGATACCTTTTTTTTTCTAAAAGTGTCTGTTTTTCAGAGGCCATCAAGAACTTTCATCCCTGTTGGCTTTCCATTGGAAACATAGATATATTTTCTTATTCATAAATTAAACATCCGCTGGTATTCCAAAAGCTTTGGCTATCGCCTTCTTTCGGTCCTTGGGGAATTTGCACACGAATCGTATGCTCGCCTGCCGATAAATCGCCAAGATCTATGAAAACCGGGCTGGTAATCGTGCCGGGGCACCAATTCGAACGGCTTAAATCTGAAGACGACAGTCCGTTCTCAAAATTGCCGCTGACCGGATTGTATAGTCTATAACTACCACAGTCTAATCGCCATGGTGTAAATTTCATCTTTAGTTGGCCGTCTAAGTAGATGCTGTTGGCTTTAGGGACAAACTCATCACCATTTCCCCAACCTCCATGGCCGGTAGTGATGTAACGCAATCGAACATTTTTAAGGTCTTTGTCGAGCGTAAATTTTACTTCCAGCCCTTTTTCATAAGCAAACATCGTCGGATAGCCTTGACCTCCCATCTCCATCACGTTGGTGGTATTGAACAACGGCATAACCTGAACGCCAGAAGCATAATTTGAGCCTCCAGGGTGAATTGTTAGTTCTAAACTAACCTGATGGCCGCCTTTGTCATAATTGCCAATATAAGTGCCGATATAAACTTCTTTTCCTGATAGACTGCTGGTGAATTCTGAAATGTCTTGACGATAACTTACACTATCTTGCCATGTCTTGCCTTTTAACTTCACGCGATCATTAAAATGGGATATACCGAAAGGTGTAAAGAATCGCATGAGTTCAAGTACTGGAGAATAACCTTCCGTACGCACCATACCGGGATACGCCGCCCCCTTCTCATCGGTATACATCGGCAAACTGTTCATTCCATTTTGCATGCCATCAAAAAAGGTCTGCTTCTGATCATCCGCTATCAAAAACACAGAGCCTGTTCGATCATATGCATCACCATTCGATTTCTGAATAACCTCAATAAATGCTTGGCTATCGGATGTAATTTCAGGTATCTTCACCTTTTTCAGGATGACCGTTCCTTCAGCAAATCGAAGAACGGAATCTGATTGGATTCCTGGCTGAAAACAGATTTGTTCATCTTGGAAGATTGGTATTTGGATAAAACGACTCTTCCAGAGTTGATCTTTATAGCTTAAGTCACCCAACAACGTTGATTCAAGGGGCTGTACGAACTCCTTTGGCCAGCTTTTCAGCTTCTCAATCGCCGCGACCCGAATCCCGGTATTGCCATTGCGACGGTATTCCAGAACCAGCCCTAAATCCTGCCCTATTAAATTCGGAGCAGCGTTTAAGCCAAGTGCATTCGAATACCATACTTCAATCGCATTGGAATTGATGGAGGTCTTTGCTAGCTTAGTATTATAACGGAGTATTTTCTTTGCTCCGGTATCCTGTTGAATAAATTCTAGCTTATTATAAATTCCCGGATCATAACTCGATATGGAACGCTTTTCAGACAATAGAGAGGTTCTATAACCTTTCCTGTTTTTTATATCTGCGAAAATCTGCTCAGCGGGATATCGAACCTGCCCGGAGATAATGCTTTCTTTGGTGATCACATACTTATCCTTGCTAACAAATAAAACGATTGGATCTTGCTTGATCATCGCACCGTCGCGAAAGGCATGGTAGGTTATCTTGTAGGTCTCCTGCCCTTTCACGTTTCCGATAAAGCAGCTTAGAAGGAATAAAAGAACGATTCTATTTAACATAAAAAAAATTATAAAACCTCAATAGTGGTTCCATCCTCCATAGGATGCGAGGTGCATATCAAACAACGTCCGTTATCAACTTCTCGATCTGTCAACACTTCGTTGTAATCCATGCGAACAGATCCCTTGGTTACTTGGGAAATACAGGTACTACACATTCCTGATTTGCATGAATAAGGTAGCTTAAGTTTATTCTCTAAGCCGACGTCCAAAATGCTTTTATTGTAAGGTATTGTCAGTGGGTGGTCTATCCCCTGAAAGCGGATAATAACATCATAGCTTGTCATATCCACCGGTTCTTCTTCTTTCTCATCCTCATCTTCCTCTTCTTCCGGGAAATGGAAAGTCTCTCGTTTGATATGATCGTCCGGAATTCCCATTCCTAAAAGAGTAAAACGACATAAATCCATGTAAAATAACGGACCACAGGTATAGAAAACATCCTCTTCCCCATCACTCTTATACTTCGCAACCAGCTCTAAGATATAATCACGGTTTAATCTAGCTTTTAAAAGGTTCTTCGTATTAGACCATATCCATTCAATATGCAAACGATCGGGATACGCTTCCTGCCATTTCAAAAGCTCATCATAGAATACGGTTTGCTCTTTCGAGCTATTACTATAAACTAAGACAATCTTACTGTGTTCCTCACGAACTAAAGCAGTTTTCAAAATGGAAAACAATGGCGTAATGCCGACGCCTGCGCCAAAAAGGAAGATAGTTTGCTTATGATCGACATCCGGCTCATAGACAAATAGACCCTGAGGATCCATAACCTGTATAACATCCCCTACACGAGTCTGATGATGTAATAGTCGTGAGATTTCTCCATTATCGACACGCTTTACCGTAATCTCATAGGGTTCATCAACATCAGGTGAACTGCTGAAAGAATAAGAGCGACGAACTTCACGCTCACCAAAAGTAAATGATAAGGTCAAAAACTGCCCGGCTTTGTACGCCGGAAAGCTATTGGATAAATCTTGAAAACGAATAGAAATATTATGATTTGGATGCTGAACGATCTCAGAAATCTTAAAATTATACATATTTCAAAGATAGGAATTTGATATTACAGATTTGTAATCCTACCGTAGATATCATATGCGCAAAACTTCCATGTTTTTAAAGAAAAAACTACAGCAATGAAAGTAGAAAAGAACCTTTGACATCGCGCAATTTCACCAACAACTTTATCTTCTATTTAGAAACACCGACATGAATAGAACTTCTTGGTTGCCTTTGAAAACCTCCATTTTAGAAAAAAACACTCCTATTTTTATGCCAAAACTAACGTTCATTATAATTCTTGAAGGCAAATCATGAAACTCAATTTCACTAAAAATTATTATGCATCAACAAAAATAGAAATGGGAATAAATCGACTTAACGATCTTTGACAACCAAGCAATTACACCTAAAGCTCTCAAATTTCCAAAGAAGCAGAAAGAGGAATAAGAATTCTAGTAAACTTATGAGAACACAAGCATTTGATGCTTCAACAAAAAAACAAATGGGAATGAAAGTAATTAATGACCTTTAAAAGCAGGCAATTACACTAAAAGTTGACATCTTTCCAAAGAAACACAAACAACACTGAAAACCCCTGTAAGCTTGTTAAAACATACAAATTGAACAAAGGCCGCTTACCTTACAAAAGAAAACTTAATAAGAATCAAATCCTTTAACAACTTCGACAAAGAAATAATCTCACAAAAAAAGCCGTACAGTAACTGTACGGCTTATATTTTAATCTCGCTTAAGCTAATTACAACTTACGCTTGATTTCAACTTGCTCGAATGCCTCAACGATATCTTTCTCTTGTATATCGTTGAATCTTTCAATGCTAAGACCACATTCGTAGCCTTGTGAAACCTCTTTAACGTCATCTTTAAAGCGTTTTAAGGATGCTAAGCGACCTGTATGGATAACAACACCATCACGAATAATACGGATATCGTTGTTTCTGTTGATCTTACCATCAAGAACCATACATCCCGCAATTGTACCAACTTTCGAAATCTTGAATACCTCACGAATTTCAACTTCCGCAACAATCTTCTCTTCCAATTTCGGAGCCAACATACCCTCCATCGCAGACTTGATCTCTTCAATCGCATCATAGATAATAGAGTAAAGGCGGATATCAATTTGCTCATTCTCAGCAAGCTTACGAGCACCTTGCGTAGGTCTTACTTGGAAACCAATAATAATCGCATCAGATGCAGAAGCTAATAATACATCGGACTCAGAAATAGCACCCACTGATTTATGGATAATATTAACTTGAATCTCATCTGTAGATAATTTCAATAATGAGTCAGACAATGCCTCGATAGAACCATCCACGTCACCTTTAACGATAATGTTAAGCTCTTTAAAGTTTCCGATAGCCAAACGACGACCAATTTCATCCAATGTGATGTGCTTAGTAGCGCGCATTCCTTGCTCACGTTGCAATTGAAGACGCTTATTCGCTACCTGACGTGCCTCCGACTCGCTCTCTAATACGTATAGCTTATCCCCTGCTGTAGGAGCACCCGCCATACCTAAAATCTGAACTGGAACAGAAGGTCCCGCCTCTTTAACGCGCTCTCCACGCTCATTGGTTAATGCCTTCACCTTACCGGAATAAGAACCAGCAAGAATCGGATCTCCAACACGAAGAGTACCTCCTTGAACAAGTACTGTTGTTACAATACCACGTCCTTTATCTAATGCAGCCTCAATAACAGAACCAACGGCACGTTTCTTCGGATCTGCAGTTAATTCTAACATTTCTGCCTCTAGCAATACCTTCTCTAACAATAGCTCGACATTCTCACCTGTTTTTGCAGAAATCTCTTGAGCCTGGTATTTACCACCCCAATCTTCTACCAAGATGTTCATCGCCGATAATTGTTCACGAATACGGTCAGCGTTTGCTCCTGGTTTATCAACCTTTGTGAAAGCAAATACTATCGGAGATCCTGCCGCCATAGCATGGTTGATAGCCTCTTTCGTTTGAGGCATCACAGCATCGTCCGCCGCAATTACGATAATTACAATATCCGTTACTTTCGCACCACGAGCACGCATCGCTGTAAACGCTTCGTGACCAGGTGTATCTAAGAAAGTAATCTTACGTCCGTCGTCTAATTTAACGGCATACGCACCGATGTGCTGGGTAATACCCCCTGCTTCACCTTTAGTTACATTTGCCTTACGGATATAATCTAATAAGGAAGTTTTACCGTGGTCAACGTGTCCCATCACCGTAACGATTGGCGCACGTGACACTAAGTTAGCCTCAGTATCTGGTTCCTCTAATTCTGCGACCTCTTCGTCCTCAGGTTTGATAAACTCAATCTGATATCCGAACTCATCAGCTACAATCGCTAATGTCTCAGCATCTAAACGTTGGTTGATTGACACAAACATTCCTAAGCTCATACAAGTTGCAATAACTTGAGTTACCGGAACATCCATCAGGTTAGCCAACTCGTTTGCAGTTACGAACTCCGTAACGCGCAACACCTTAGACATTGCCTCTTGTTCTAATGCAGCTTCTTCCGCAGATAATGCTATATCATCACGTTTTTGACGACGTAGTTTAGCACGTTGAGCAAATTTGCCGGATTTACCAGCACCACTCAATCTTGCTAAGGTTGCTTTGATTTGATCTTGGATTTCCTTTTCTGTAGGCTCTTCTTTCGCTACCTCAGGTTTCCTACGATCATGATGGCGGTTATTTCCACCTCTGTTACCGTGACGATCATTTTGTTGATTGCCGCCGCGACCTCCAGGGCGGTTATCGCCTCCTGGTCTTGGACGGTTTCCGTCCGGTCTATTTTGGTTCGGATGCTGTCCTTGGCCAGTGTTTTGGTTTTGATTATTTCTATCTCCACCATCATGTTGACCTACCGGCCCCGTTCCTTTATTCGTACGCTTGCGCTTACGCTTGTTATCATTGTTGTTTCCTGCACTCGCGGAGGAAGAAGCCACCGGTTTATGCGGTTTAGAAACTGGCAATTGAATTTTACCTACTACCTTCGGTCCACTTAATGTTTCCGAACGAGCACGAATAACCTCATCTTGAGGCTGTTCTTTTGTTGGCTGTTGAGCAGGTTGTTGCTTTACAGGTTCTGGCTTTTTCTCTACCACAGGTTGTTGTTTAACTTCTTTTACAGGAGCTTCGACTTTTGGCTGTTCTGCCTCTTTCACAGGCTCCTTCTTTTCTTCTACTTTTGGCTGATCTACTACAGGCTTAGCAACAGGCTCTTCAACCTTCTTAACAGGCTCTACCACCTCTTTCTTCTCTTCCACTACCGGTTTAGGCGTCTCTGCCACTTCTTCCTTAGGCTCCTCTTTCGGAGATGCCTTCGCACCACGCCTCAAGCTATCCAAATCAATCTTCCCAACAACCTTCAAAGCAGAATGGTGTTCTTCGGCTTTTTTATCCTCCGCTGTCTCAGCGGCAGGTGCTGCCGTAGTATTTTTAATTAAAATCTCTTTTACATCACCACTATCCTCACGCTGCTCAGTAGGCTCATCAGGTGTCGAGCCTTGAGTAGCAGCTGGACCTTCTTCACGGCGAATCTTGCCAATAACAATTTGTTTAGCTTCATCTTTGACATTCTTGTCGCCCTGAAATTCCTTCAAAAGAACCCCGTATTGATCCGCACTTAATTTAGTGTTAGGTTTTGATTCAACATCAAATCCCTTTTTCACTAAAAAGTCAACTGCAGTACCAATCCCAATGTTGAGCTCTTTTGCCGCTTTAAGCAAGTTTATACTTTTACCTTCTGACATCTACTAACTATAAAATGAGTTTCTTTTACAAAAATATGTTTTTTTACACGTATTTAACAATTTTTTACAAATTGTTAAGCAAGCAAAGCTTGGGCTGAATCTTATTCAAATTCAGCCTGCAAGATCCTAACGATCTCGCGAATCGTATCTTCTTCTAAATCTGTACGACGGATTAATTCGTCTTCAGTTAGCGAAAGAACCGATTTTGCAGTATCTAGACCAACGCGTTTCAATTCGTCGATGATCCAGTTGTCGATTTCGTCTGCGAATTCTTCGATATCCACATCCTCCTCTTCTTCTCCCGTCTCACGGTAAACATCGATTTCATAACCCGTCAATTTACCGGCTAATTTAATATTATGACCACCACGACCAATTGCTAATGACACTTGATCAGGTTTCAAATACACGGCAGCAGTCTTGTTCTCATCATCCAATTTAATAGATGTGATACGAGCAGGACTTAACGCACGAGTAATGTATAGTGAGTTATTCGTTGTAAAGTTGATTACGTCGATATTCTCATTGCGCAATTCACGAACAATACCATGAATACGAGAACCTTTCATACCCACACAAGCACCAACTGGATCGATACGGTCATCGTAAGATTCAACTGCTACTTTCGCGCGTTCTCCTGGTTCACGAACGATCTTCTTAATGGTAATCAATCCATCAAAGATTTCCGGAACTTCCAATTCGAATAAACGTTGTAGGAACTCAGGCGCTGTACGAGAAATGATAATCTTAGGATTACTATTCATCATATCCACCTTGTGAACTACGGCACGAATGCTATCACCTTTTTTGAAATAATCCGCAGGGATTTGTTCTGTTTTCGGAAGAATCAATTCATTGTTATCTTCATCTAACACCAAAATCTCTTTCTTCCAAATTTGGTAAACTTCACCAATAACAAGTTCGCCTTCGCGATCTTTATATTTTTTGAATACTTCGTCTTTCTCTAATTCTAAAATTTTCGAAACTAAGGTTTGACGAGCAGCTAATATCGCACGGCGACCGAAACTTTCTAAAGTAATCTGTTCGATATAATCATCTCCTACTTCAAGATCCGCATCATATTGGTGCGCCTCAGCCAATTCGATTTCTAAATCGTCATCTTCTGAGAAACCATCCTCCATAACAACACGCGTACGCCAGATCTCTAAGTCTCCGTTATCAGGGTTCACAATAACATCCACATTCTCGTCCGTCCCAAAACGCTTACGAATCATGCTACGGAATACCTCCTCTAATACTGTGATTACTGTAGGACGGTCAATGTTTTTAAAGTCCTTGAACTCCTGAAAAGAGTCTATTAAGTTAATATTACTACTCATTTCTATTTAAATGAAATTAACACCTTTGTTTCTTTTATTTGATCATATGGAATTTCGACCTCAACCAACTGAGACTTCTTTCCTTTTTCTTTTACTACTTCTTCCAGGTTGAATGATGACTCTCCAGCGGCGAGCAATTTCCCCTCACGTTTTGTTCCATCAAGCATCTGTACCTTCACGTTGCGTCCGATGTTTTTCTCGTATTGTCTACTCAACATTAAAGGAGTATCAATTCCTGGCGAAGAAACCTCTAATCGATAAGCTCTATCAATTACATTCTCTTCTTCCAAATGATATCCAACATGTCTGCTTACTTGAACACAATCTTCAATTGCGATTCCATTATCGCCATCAAGAAGAATCTCCAACACACCATTTTTCAAAAAACGGATGCTCACAATAAACAAATCTTCTCTATCGGCGATTTTCTCTAGAACTAGTTCTTTTACGCGCTCTTCAACCTGCATAATTTAATAAATGAATTAAAAAAGGGGGCATACCATGCCCCCTTCCTTTCAGATAGTACAAAGGTATAAATATTTTTTCAAAAACGCAAAACAATAATATTTGAGTGCATTTCAAATTAATTTTTATCGACTACAGCCTTGATTGTTTTCTGCATTTGCGCCATCATAGAAGATAGACCTTCTAAGGTAGGCTCCGGACTCGGCTCTGGTAGCTCAGTACTAATAAAAGCTTTCGCCTTCCACACTTCAATTATATCTCCTGCATCTACCCAATAAGGTTCGTATGTTTTATTATCAGAAACCAACTTCAGGCCCTTATCCTCTTTATATTTTTGTCCAATACGTTTATAAACAATCCCATCATTAGAAGACACAATCACATAGGTCTGTCCAGTCTTAATGTCGTGCCAATTTTCAACATACTCCGCGATAATCAACGAGCCTGATGGCAAAGGCAACATCGAGTCACCTTTGATTTCAAAAGCACGATAGGTCCCCTGATTAAACATAGGTAGGGAAAATTTAGGCAATTCCTTCACATACTCCGGATCACCATAGCCATTTAAATATCCAGCACTTGCTTTCACCGGCACCAATTCAATATTCTCGCGATCGTCCGCATCTACCGTCACACTCAATACACGAAGATTAGAAGCATTACTTTTCGGAGTAGGTTTCCACTTATCATCTATAACATCATTAGCCAATTCGTCCATCGACAACTCATAGAACTCAGCTATTTTTTTTAGCAATTCATATTTAGGCTCCGCCCTATCCTCTTCATACGCCCCTACGGAAGCACGTTTAATCTCCATTAAATCAGCAAATTGCTGTTGCGTAACCCCCTTTTTCTTTCTTAGATACTTCAGATTTGATGCGATGTTGGACATATAAATATTTTTAAAATAAATTTTTCAAATACTAATATTATTAGTAATATTGTGCCAATAAAATTAGTAAAACATATTTAAATAACCAAATATTTTAGCTAAAACAGGATTTAACATGAAAACATTCCACCTTTACATCAGCACAGACGCAAACAGAAGACACCTTCAGCCCGGCATCACAAATGATATTATTGGAATACAGCAGCAATTGCAGGACCCAACAAATGCAGGTATGTTCTCCTCAGCAGTATTAAATCGAATAGTATATATAGAATCATTTGCTTCAGAAAGAGAAGCAGAAAGAAGATATCAAGAACTATGCGGATTAGGACGTA
Organism: Sphingobacterium hotanense; assembly: GCF_008274825.1. Lineage (NCBI taxonomy): Bacteria > Pseudomonadati > Bacteroidota > Sphingobacteriia > Sphingobacteriales > Sphingobacteriaceae > Sphingobacterium > Sphingobacterium hotanense. Next base: position 1,881,699 of record NZ_CP030848.1, on the reverse strand, counting down.
TGGTGCGTGAAAGACTGGTCCGCAGAAATAATCCCAATTGGTTAAGTCTAGGCCTGCCGTTGCCTGGACTTAACCCAACGAAAAAAGCCGTTGTTTTCGCATAACGCTAAACAACGGCCTTAACAACCTTACCCTCACTAATCTCTTTCAATCTTCAATCATAGCTTTGACTACCATCCTGGTGCAAAGTTTAATCCAAACGTTCCAAATTTAGAACGGGTCGGATTATTCAGCTGAATAGCATAGTAAGGCTCTAATATCATCGCCCCGAATAAATTCACGCGAAGGGAAACCCCAGCGCTGAATACCGGCATACGCACAGCAGGGTCATAATAATATTCACCGGATGCAGGATCTTGAAGCCTATCTTCATCCGTTTTTGTCCATTTAATCGTACTGCCATTTTTCCATGCTAAACCTCCATCAATAAAGAAGTTCAAATCAGAGAACAACAAGCCTGAAGGAAGCACCGCTAGCTTTTCCGGCCCTGTGAATGGAAGTCTTAATTCGAGGTTACCCACCACCATCTTGGATCCAGAAAGGTCATTAAAAGAAACCATACTGCTCGGACCGAAACTACTGCTTTCAAAACCACGAATTAGATAAGGATAGCCAATATAGATATTATACAATTGATCCGCTCCATCACCTACGCGCATGTAGGAATACACACGTGCCGCCAACGTAAATGGCTTCATGCGATGGTATTTTCTTAAGTCAATATTGATCGCTGTAAAATTGAACGTTCCAAAGTATTGCTCCGCTCCTAAGCGATAACGGAACCCTTGTAATGGCGCCGCAATCCCAAATACGGCATTATCTCCTACAAATCCAGCATTCACTTGGAAGAGATTAAAAGGATCCAATCGAGCGCCTAAAAGCTGACTTGCTTCATCCGTAGGAACACGCTCTCTGTCCGCGTAGTAAAAATTTCCCAAAGTTTGATAATAGCGATCAACGCGATAAGAATTATAAGAAGCGGCAGCGCCAGTTTCAAAACGATGATGTTTATTGAATGGATAAGCAACAAACCCATCCACCTGAGTCTGGAATGACCGAACTAAATATTGATCAAGCACGGGCTCTTCAGTGCCGCGTCCAATATCACGGAAATCATACTGATAAAATCCAAAACGATAAGGGATATGCGAGATCGAACCACCCCAATTCCAACGCGAGCGCTGGTTGATATAAGCGACCTGACCACCGAAGTCGTAAATCTCACCATTGATATTCAATGCCGCAAAAATCTGGTTATAACCAAGGATATCGGAGAACATCCCCTGAACCCCCGAAGCAATACCCGCACCATAGCGCGAGCCCACAGACATCCCCACACCACTATTTGCCAGATAATCCAACTTGAATTTCGGCTTGTATGGGATATTATTAATCTGCGCATCAGAAATCCGACTATATGCGTTAAAATTCTCCAGGTTCGTATTCACCACATTAACGCCACGTGCTTGAAGCGGCGGCAACATCGCAGCTTCGAAATCTACAGCACCTGCACTAACAGGCTGCGCTTCGAACTCTGTTGCTTTAGCCTTATAAACACTATAAGCGTTGTTTTTAAAATATGAGTAAACAATATCATCATTCGCAGAAATACTCATCGCTGGCGAATATTCTGTAATCCCTGAAATCCCAGTAAAGAAATCCGTCATTCGAGCGACTTGTTGCGTCTCAAAAGTATAACGATACATATTTCTATAGCCATCACTATTAGACAGGAAATAGATATCCTTTCCGTCGGATGAGAAATGCGGATTCAAATTGTTCGCCCCAGGGAAAACATCCAGATTCGTAATCTTTTTTGTTGCCACTTCTACAAACGCCAAGTTCATCGGTATATCTACCGTGCGTGAGTCCGAACTTAAAGCAACACGGTCTGTACTGAATACGATATATTTTCCGTCACGCGAAAAACTAGGTTGAAAGTCTGAGAATCGATCATCCATCAATTGATCCACGACCTTTGTCTGCAAATTATATACGTAAATATCAGAATGTCCGTTGGATAGGCCCGAGAAAGCAACATGTACGCCATCAGGCGCCCATGTGATATTCGTGAATTCCGAAATCTCCCCCATTGCTTCGACCGAAAGGGTCTTCCCGGTCTCCACATCGACAACCATCAATTTATTCTTACCCTCACTAAATACCGAGAAAGCAAACTTCTTGCTATCCGGCGAGAACGTACCGGCGGATTCTAAGAAACTAAATTCATCAATATCCTTATTGGTGAGTCGACTGCCGAGCTTTCGAACAATCTTCCCGGTCTGCGCATCCGCTAAAAACAAGTCAATACTAAATAAATCCAACTCCGATAAGAAAGCCACATATTTGCCATCTGGCGATATTGCAGGAGAAACGTTCATTCGCCCCGCATTTTTAGTCGTCAATAAGGCTTGACCAATAGGTCTTGATGTTGTGTCCTTACCTGAATTGCGGTAAGTATTCTCCATGCTGTTTTTCCAAAGCGTGGACATGGTCTGCGCGTCGTATCCAAAAACGCGACGAATACCATGCTCATAGCCATACTTTGCCGTTTCTATAAACAAAGGCATGATAACGGTATCTCCGTAGGTCGACCCGATATAGGACCAAAAAGCCTGACCATAACGATACGGAAAATAACGATTCATCTGTTGCGTCATCTGCCCCAAAGAAGGCAGGTCGTTTCTAGCATAGGCATCCCGCATCCACATCGATGTAAAAGCATCTTTCTTTCCAATAGAAAAATACTCCGCCATACCTTCAACCATCCATAAAGGAATGTTTGCTACATTCTCTAAGCGCGTGGAATCACCCCCCTCGATGAGCACCCGATACTGAAACGCATGCACCATCTCGTGGCCCAAAACGTGGCGCGTCTGCTGATTGATTTGCATAATCGGCATGACAACACGTTGTTTGAACGCTTCCGTAACACCACCAGTTCCTACACTGATCTCACCGCTAATAGCAGTGGTCTGTTGAAATTCCGGATGATTATTATAGAATATGATTGGGTTCTTTCTAAAGAAAGTATCTTGGAATACCTGTTGATGCAACTCATACCATACTTCACTTTCCTTGGCCAACCAATTCATCATCGAATCGTTCTTCAAGTAATAGTATAAGTTAAAGTGCGGTGTTTCATACACCTTGAAATCCAATTTCTTATAGCGCATTTTGTTCTGCCCAAAATATTGCGCATTCACCATCTGAGGAAACATTCCTAAAAACAGTAAAAAGCATATTGCAGCAGCAAATAGCTTAGATAAGCGTGTTTGGTTAAATTTCATAAACTAAGAATCAGTATATAAAAGTAAGTATTTCAGCCAGTATTTTCAATTACTCTTGTCCTTCCTCTTCTCCCTGAATCTCCTGCAGAATTTCCGGCAATGTCAATGCGGGCACTTCCGTTTCCCCTTCTACTGCGCCAGAATCTGGAGTGTCGCGTGTCGAACGAACTCGAGGACCCGGACAATTATAAGTCTTTTTAATCTCTACGATAGGTTCCGGAAATTTCCCGGTCGTAACGCCCAATTCAGGACGCTTATATAGTTCTTCCATGTAGACCGCAAAAATCGGCAAAGCAGTTTTCGACCCCTCGCCGGTTGCCGAACTTTTAAAGTGTATGCTCTGCTCATCACAGCCAACCCAAACACCAGTCACCAAGTCCTTCGTCACGCCCATATACCAGCCATCCACATAATCAGAAGAAGTTCCCGTCTTCCCACCTATCTCATTCTCATTGTCAAATAAATCCCATTCCCACAGTGCTTGCGAAGTACCGCCAGACTCTTCAATCGTACCACGAAGCATATAGCCCATTAACCATGCATTCTCCGGGCTAATAACTTGCTTCTGTTCGGATTTAAACTCAGCCAACACCTTCCCATCTTTATCTTCAATACGCTTCACCAAAATAGGCTCGGTCTTCTTCCCTGCATTCATAAATGTGCTATAGGCACGAACCATTTCAAAAACAGAAACCTCATTAGACCCTAAGCCTACCGAAGGAACAGATTCTAATTTGCTGTCAATTCCACAGGTATGCGCCATCTTCACAACATTATCCCAGCCCACTTCTTCCGTTATTTGAGCCGTTACTGAATTTAATGAACGAGCTAAGGCATGTCTTAGCGACAGTTCACTATAAGAAAAATTCCAATCTGCATTTTTAGGCTCCCAAATCTCATGTTCACCCTTATTGTTAACAAATTCGATTTTAACTGGTTTGTCGGAATATTTATCACAAGGAGTTTTTCCAGCTTCTAATGCCGTCACATACGCAAACGGCTTAAATGTCGATCCCGGTTGACGTTTGGCTTGGTTGACATGATCAAATTTGTAATAATCATGGTTGATACCCCCTACCCAAACTTTGATCTCGCCAGAATACGGATTCATCGACATCATCCCTGTATTCAACATCGAAATATAGTGCTTCAAGGAATCCATCGAGGAGTATTCTACCTTTTCCATACCGTCCCAGGTAAATACCTCCATCTCCTTTTTCCTGTTCAGCTCCTCAAAAACCTTCGCCTCATCATTATACTTTTCTTTCAGATAAGCGTAAGCGGGCAACTTGCGCGCTTGGTCTTCTAAGAAATTCGGAATTACATTTCCTTCTTTATCGCGCCATGGCTCCTGTCCGGACCAAACATTATCTAGTCGTCGTTGCAATTCCTTCATTTTTAAGGCGACAGCATCTTCCGCAATCTTTTGCATGCGCGAATCGATCGTTGTATAAATCTTCAATCCCGAAGTGTAGATGTCAACCTCATTCTCCTCAGCCCACTTTTCTAACCATTTCTCCACCGCTGTGCGCAAGTATGAGTCATTTGAGTTTCGAACCTCTTGATTGTTCAAATTCAAGCCCAGAGAATCCTGCGATAAGGTTTTTACTTCCTCGGGCTTTAAATACCCCTCTTTCTGCATTTGCCCCAATACGACATTGCGGCGACTTAAAGCATTCTTAGGATTACGAATCGGATTATATAGGGTTGTACCCTTCAACATACCGATAAGTACGGCAGCTTCGTTCACAGAGATCTCCGATGGCAACTTATCGAAATAGCGTACAGAAGCAGATTTAATTCCGTAGGCATTATTGCTAAATGATACCGTGTTCAGATACATCGTAATGATCTCTTGTTTACTGTACTTATTTTCCAATTTGAATGCCGTCATCCATTCTTTGTACTTCGTCACAATAATTCCCACGCCGGGAATTTTGCCTAGCAGGCCTTGTGAATCTTTGTAACGAGTTCTGTATAGGTTTTTCGCTAACTGCTGTGTGATGGTACTCGCCCCCCTATCGCTTCCACCTACCGTAGACAAAACCCCTGCAAATAGACCAATGACGTCGACGCCATTGTGCTTATAAAAACGGACATCTTCTGTCGCGATTAATGCGTTAATGATATTGGGAGATATACTATCGAAAGGAACCGGATCACGATCTTGTTTGTAATAACGACCGATGAGCACGGAGTCTGCGGTATATAATTCAGAGGAAACGTTTAGGCTGGGCAACAAAATCTCTTTCTTCGTGGGAGATGCTCCAAACAGGCCTAGAAAGTTGATTTGTACCGCGCAAGTAAATAAAATAACGAAATAGATAATTATCAGTGCGATACGCAAGAATTTGTTTTTAACCCGTTTAAACATGAGGTAAATATGAACAAAACTTTGGAAAAAACTGTATTAAAACGCTTAAAAATGTACTTAGGTTTAAAAATTAACGAATTTTAACAGTTCGCTTTTTGAAGCACATTTCTCCTTGTGAATGAACAAGTATTGCCGCAAAAATTATACCTAAATCCAATTCCCTAAAATAATATATTGATCTTCATTAAATAATAATCGCTATTTTTACCATGATTTATAATCGGGGACATGTTAAAACAAACGTTACAGCAGAAATTATTACAAAAATTATCGCCTCAGCAGATTCAATTCATTAAACTTCTTCAAGTACCAACGGTATCGCTTGATGCCCGTATTAAAGAAGAATTGGAAGAAAATCCTGCGCTAGAAGACGGCAGTTTGGCCAATATGAATGAGCCTGTCGAGGAATATCCTGACAAGGATCCTGACGATGATTTTAACGCAGAAGAAAGCAACTACGAAGATGAATTTTCTGTAGATGAATATATCCAAGAAGATGATTATAAGGATTATGGTGGTGGTTATGATTCGGATGATGATGACAACAAGAAGGAAATGCCCATCGCTATCCAAGATTCATTCTTCGAGAACTTACAAAATCAGCTTGATTTGTTAGCTCTTTCCAATAAAGATTATTTAATCGGCCAACAGATTATCGGCAGTTTGGATGACGACGGATATTTGCGTCGCCCCATCCCCTCATTAATTGACGATTTAGCATTCTCGCAGAACGTTATCGTTGAAGAGAAGGATGTGGAAGAAATGTTGCGCATTATTCAGGAATTTGACCCTGCGGGTATTGGAGCACGAAGCTTACAAGAGTGTCTAGCGATACAATTGCGCAAAAAGGATCAAGAGAACCCGATTATCCAAAAGGCTATGCAGGTGGTTGAAAACTACCTCGAAGAGTTTACAAAGAAGCATTACGATAAAATCGAAAAACAATTGGGTGTCAACTCCGAAGAGCTTCGAGATATCGTCAATGAAATCCTTAAACTAAACCCAAAACCAGGTGATTCAGGAGCTGCAGCAGGAAAACAGCTTCACATTATCCCCGACTTCCATATCAGCAATAATGATGGTGTGCTGCACCTGACACTTAATGGCAGAAATGCACCCGAGCTGCGTGTATCCCGCTCTTATCAGGAAATGTTTGAACATTATGAGAAAGCGGAAAAGAACGATAAGAAGATGCGCGAAGCGGTACAGTTTGTAAAACAAAAACTCGACTCCGCAAAATGGTTTATCGACGCTATCAAACAACGGCAGCAGACACTCCTAAAAACCATGAACGCCATCATGGAATATCAATATGAGTATTTCTTAACTGGAGACGACCGTATGCTTAAGCCTATGATTCTGAAAGACATAGCAGACCGCATTGAAATGGATATTTCAACTGTATCCCGCGTTGCAAACTCCAAATACGTACAAACAGAATTCGGAACCTTCCTTCTTAAATCTTTCTTCTCCGAGGCTATCCAAACAGAGTCTGGCGAGGAAGTATCGAACAAGGAAGTGAAGAAAATCCTTGAAGAGTGCATTGCCAACGAAGACAAAAGAAAACCGCTTGCCGACGAGAAACTTACCGAAATCTTGAAAGAAAAAGGATATTCCATCGCTCGTAGAACAGTCGCGAAATACCGCGAAGCAATGAATATCCCGGTAGCAAGGTTGAGGAAGGAATTGTAAGATAGATATTAGATTTTAGACATTAGATATTAGAGCAAGGCGCCGATAAGGCGCCTTTCTTTTTGATCTTTTGTTTTTGAAGAGATAGGAGATATTTTCTTCAATTGATTTGAAGGGAAGGAAAGTTTGTCTTGGATTAGAAGAAGGAAGGTGAGTTAGTTCTGAACCAGGCAAGGAAGGATACAAAGATTCGCAGGATCCTGGCCATCCTTACATCCTTTTTTTCCTGGTTCAAGACAACATTTCCAACAAACACGACATCAGCCCCTATCCTGTCCATCCTTTTATCATTTTTTTCCTGGTTCAAGACAACATTGTCAACAAAGACAACAACACCAGCTCACCCCTCCTTTGGCTCAGACCCAATTCAAAGCCCTTTCAAAACCCTTTATTAACCCAATCAAGACCGCTCGGAAAGGGTTATGATATGGTTATAAAAAGCTTTTGATTAGTAGCATATTGCTACTTGTCCTTACTCCTCCTATTTAACCACTTAAGAACTGCTTTAGAGGACTCTAAAAATAATTTTTCACAAAAATTTGGATTTCTAAAATAATATCTACTAAATTTGTAGAGTATTCAGAATTGCGATAGCAATACCAACCGAGTGAAGACACCGCGGTGGTAAAACAATACGGGTATCATACCAAAATAAACGCAGTTGCTTTATTTAACCCTTTCTGAATGCAATTATGGTTAAACCCTTTTAATTCTTAATTGTATGTCAAACACAAAACCTTTACAACAGCACCTTGTAGAACAATTTAACAACTACTCTACTCAAGAACTTGTCATTCTCAACAACGATATCGTCAAATCAAATTGGGGCAAAAGTAAATCTGTTTTCCGCTCTGCCCTATTATCGGCATTATCGAAAAGAGGAATCGATCTTTCCGAGATTATCTCGAAAGAAGATGGAATAACATTGATTCAGCGAGTAGCAGTGCGTTTGGAAGCCAATAGAGTTATTGCTATTTAGGATAGTAGTTAGTATTTAGTAGTTAGTATTTAGACCTGGGGCGGAATTAGATGTAGGAAATTAGGCATTAGACTAGTCTATGAACTAGGAAGGGAAGGATTTAAGAATTAACAGGATCGAATCTAAGCTCTATTGTCTGATATCTAGTGTTTAGTCTGAACCAGGAAAGGAAGGATAAAAAGATATACAGGATCCTGTATATCTTTTTATCCTTCCTTTCCTGGTTCAAGACAAACTTTCTCTTCTTTTCTACGTCGGAAGCCAATACGCTACTATCTCACATCTAATGTCTTACATCTAATTCCGCCATAGGTCTAAATACTAACTACTAAATACTAATGCGAATTAAGGGTTGAAATATATTGGAAAAAGCTTCTTAAAAAGAGGGGTGAAAACTTGCATAAAAGCCTGATTATCAGTATACTTATAATGTTCCTTACGCATTATTAAACAACATGATCAATCAGGCCAAGGCTCTAAAATTAATAAAATTATACCAGTATGTGTGTGATAAATATGACAGTGAACTGCAATATTACTGTCAGCGATTTTCAAACAATAACAAACCTGACTTTACTGATCAGGAGGTTTTGACCATCTATTTATTCAGTGTGCACGAGGAACAGCGGCTAAGGATCAAGCAGATTCATAAATTCGCCTCGGATTATCTGATGGATTGGTTTCCCAAGCTAACTTCGTACGTAGCATTCAACACCCGTATCAACCGCCTTTTTGATGTTTTGAGATCTCTCTGTCAGTCAGTTGTAGAGGACTTTGCTCCAGAAGAGTGCTCCAGAGAATTTTCCCTACTGGACTCTATGCCCATCATAACCTGCAGTGGGACTAGAAGGGCAAAGGTAGCTCTGGAGATAATGGATAAAAGCTTCTGCTCAACGAAGAGGCTTTGGTATTTTGGATTAAAACTTCATGCGCTCAACAGCTATAACAAATCCACGCTGCCTCGTCCGGAAAGCATAGTAATAAGCAAGGCATCTGAAAGTGACCTGAACATATTTAAGGAGAATTGGGCATCCATCGCAGGTAGGACGTTCTTTGGTGACAAGATATACCGTGACGCCCCATTCTTCGAGTGGTTTTATAAAGAAAAAAAATCAATTATGTATACTCCGATAAGGGAAACCCAAGGAAAACCGGATTGTTTAAAAAACAGGGATCGTGCTTATAATGATCTGTTTTCAAGAGCAGTATCTAAGGTAAGACAACCAATCGAATCCTTTTTTAATTGGATAAATGAAAAAACACAGATACAAAACGCAAGTAAGGTCAGATCTACCAAAGGACTATTAGTACATGTGTTCGGTAAATTAACAGCCTGTTTCATAAAGCCTATTTTCAACCCTTAATTCGCATTACTAACTACTAGCTACCACTAAGCGCATACAACGCAAACGTTCCTAGCCAGTGTGAGCCCATGTAATCATCTTTTGCGGAGATATTTCCGATAGAAAATGCGATATGGTTTTCGGCAATTGCTTTCAGGCTTTCTAGTTCTGGAATTTGTTTTACGATTCCAAATAAGCAGGCAGCACGGCTATAGTTTAGACCATCAAGGTGAACCAATTTACCATCGGTACGATCTTTTACAACGGCAGGTTCTAATTTAAAGTCTTTATCAAATAGAACGGGCATAAAAGTCTTTAGCCAAGCATTGTATTCTTGCTTATCCATAATTTTGCTCATCAGAAAAGCTTCTTCCATGCAAGGAGAAAGGAAATCATTTCCGCTTGGTTCATAAGCAAGGTTACAATTAACGTCCTGCTTGAAATAACGAAGGCTACGTTCTTTGATCACTGCTTCGAAGGATCTATCTCCCACGGTGCGCGCGTAATCTAGCGACAGTGAGAGTCCGAAGGCTGTATTGTCGTGCTGTCCGGTTCGTATTGGGTAAACTTGCTTTGGCAAATATTCCTTATAGCGATTTACCAAAAGATCTACCAACGGTTGTAAGGCCTGCTCCCATCGCTTGGCATCCGGATCATTCCAGGTATGCAGCTCTTCCTGCAATTTAAAGAGCCATGCCCATCCATAGGTACGCTCGAAACCTAAGTTATTCTTATCTTCAAAAAAGGCTTTCTCGATGACCACATTTTCTGGAGTAATATGCTGATTAAGAACCTGGCGGACCTCACCGTTGGCATCCAGCTCCGGAAACTGCTTCATTAACTTCACGATAGACCAATATCCATGAACAGACGAATGCCAGTCGAAGCATCCGTAAAACACAGGGCGCAAGGCTTTCGGAGTCTTTAGATCGGCATCTGAAGCAATAACCTGCCCCAATTTATTAGGGTATTCGATCTGTAAGCAATGAGTGGGTAGAGCAAAAATATCTTTAGCTAGGGTTGCTGTAAGATGAGTCTTTTCAATTTCAGTTTTTTCTTTTTTATCGGTTTCTGATTGACAAGAAGTAAAAATACCAGATATCAATACTAACCCTAAAATTGTTGTCCGTATATGCATTTAATTTGGCTTTATATTTGAGTTATAAGCAGTAAATTTATAATAATAAAATAAAATAAACCAAAACATGAACATCACAGATTTAATTTCCGGCAATATCGGTTCCCAAGCTGTAGATAGCATTTCCCAAAAACTAGGCGTAGACAAGGATAAAGCGCAATATGTTGTTGCGGCTGCAGTGCCTTTGATGATGTCTGCTTTGAACTATAACGCAAACAAAAGTCCAGAGCAAGCTAATGGTATTCAAAACGCAATCGATAGCAAGCATAACGGCAGTATCTTTGACAATTTGGGTGCCTTGTTCAACCAAGGTCCTACGGAAGACGAGGATAAGATCGTAAACCATATGTTCGGTAGAAATACCGACAATGTTAAAGAGACGCTATCTGCAAAAACAGGATTAGATATTAAAAAAATTGCAGGTATTTTAGCTTTAGTAGCTCCCCTAGTTATGGGTTACTTAGGTAAAAAGAAACAAGAGTCTGCTGGCGAAACAGCGTCTACGGGCGGTGGTATCGGCGACTTAATTGGAAGTGTGCTAGGTGGTGGTGGTTCAGGTGCGGCAGCAGGCGGTTTAGGCGGTATCCTTGGCAATATCCTTGGCGGTGCCGGTGCTAATAACTCTCAGCCAAATGTTGGCGGTGGACTAGGTGATCTTGTAGGTGATTTCTTTAACCAAGATAAAGACAAAGAGTCTAAGGGTGGTATTCTAGATGCTTTAACAGGCATGTTCGGAAAATAAGACATTAGTACATACATTTGTAAGACAGGCTGTAGCAATAAAATGCACAGCCTGTTTTGCTTTTTCTATTTCTGTCGTTTTTCAATGACGTTCATGAAGTTTCCTGTACGTTATCATTCTTGAAAAGTGAAATCTTGCACAAATTAAAACGATAATAAATAGTCCCTGAATTTGAATATTTCGCTCTGATTTTCCATTATCTTTGGGCAAATGGAAAACAAAATCAGTTTTAAGAATGATTATTCTGAAGGTGCACACCCACGAATACTCGAAGTTTTGTCAGAAACGAACTTACAGCAAGAGCCTGGATACGGTTATGATTGTATTAGCGAAAAGGCGAAAACATATATCAAATCGCATCTAGCAAACCAGGATACGCCTATCTATTTTGTTTCTGGAGGTACGCAAGCCAATGTATTGGTGATTAGCCACTTATTAAAACATTACGAATCGGTAATTGCTACAGATACGGGTCATATCCACGTACATGAAACGGGCGCAATCGAATACGCAGGGCATAAAATAAATACTGTTCCCCATATCAATGGGAAGCTGACGGTAGAAGGAATTCAATCGGTATTGGATCTCCATACCGACGAGCATATGGTTAAACCCGCGTTAGTTTATATTTCACAAACAACCGAACTGGGAAGTATCTATTCGAAAGAAGAACTTCAAAGCATTTCCAATTTGTGCAGGGAAAAGGGACTAAAACTGTTTATCGACGGCGCAAGAATGGCATCGGCACTATGCAGCGAAAAGGTTTCTTTAGAGATTCGCGATATTGCTAAGTATGCAGACGTCTTTTATTTAGGTGCGACAAAGAACGGGGGCTTACTTGGGGAAGCAATCGTGTTTGCGAATCCTGAGCTTGCGGAAGGCTTTTCTTACGCATTAAAACAAAAAGGTGCGTTGATGGCAAAAGGCCGTTTATTGGGAGCGCAATTTTATACGTTATTTGAGGAGCAACTTTATTTTGAGCTAGCCAAGCATGCGAATCGACAAGCTATGCGAATCGCAGAGGCGCTTCAGTCTGCTGGATTTCGTTTCGCGTTGACGCCAGAAAGTAATCAACTATTCCCGATACTCCCCTACAACACCATCAACATTCTTTTTGAGGACTTTGAATTCTATGTTTGGGAAAAACTCAATGAACAGGAAGCGGTCGTTCGTATCGTGTGTTCGTGGGCAACAAACGAAAACGACGTTGATTTGTTCATTAGAAAAATAAAAGACCTAAGCAGGTAGGTCTGGGACAGCAATTGAGATTTAATTTGTTATATTCCACACCTAAACAAACGAGAGCGTAATGATGATGAAGGAAGAATACGTGATATTAGTCGACGAACAAGACAATGCTATTGGAGAAATGGAGAAACAGGCAGCACACGAAGAAAATAAAAAACATCGTGCATTCTCTGTTTTTCTACTAGACGAACAAGGAAGAATATTATTGCAAAAACGTGCGGCCGGAAAATACCATAGTCCAAACCTTTGGACAAATGCATGCTGTGGTCATCCGCGTCCCGATGAAACCACAATAGATGCGGCTAAACGTAGAACTTTCGAGGAATTGGGAATTCAAGTAGAGATTGAAGAGTTGTTTACCTTGTCCTATGCAGAGCAATTAGAAAATGGCTTGTGGGAGAACGAATATGACCATGTATTTGTAGGAAAATATACCGATCCGATAGAACGTTTCAATCCTGACGAAGTGCGGGCGATCAAATATGTAGCCGCTTATGAATTATTAGATGATTTAAAGTTGCATCCCGAGCAATATACATTTTGGTTCAAGAAGATAATGCCGAAACTCTTACCTTATCTTGAAAAAGTAGATTAATACGACTTAGAAATTTCAAAATTTAAATCAAGTAGAATATCTGTCACCAAAATATAATATCGCATCATCAACAAGATGCAATATCATATTTTAATTTCAATTTTTATTGCTATTTTTGCGCCTGTAAATTAATGCAATTATAAAATATTGAGTGCTCCTTTTTTTTCGAAGGTAGCGTCGTTTTTAAGGACTGAATCAAGTCTGGACGCACTTAGAAACATTTTAACCATCCTTCTTCCCAGCTCTTTGCTGTTCCTTTTCTGGGATGGTCACATTGCAGTCGCTTTTGCTGTCGGTACTTTGTTAGCCTCGCTAACTGACTTACCCGGAAACAAAGCAGACAAACTTACTACAGCAGCCTACTGTATTCCCATCTTTTTTATTACAGCGATAACAAGCTCGCTTGCTTTACATTACGACTCCTGGACTATTGTATTACTTTTGGGAATCTTTGGCTTCGTTTATACAATTATTGCTTTATTGGGATTCCGAATCAACGTTGTCGGCAATTTAGGGTTGATCGTTGCCAGTTTTACTATTGGTCTTCGTCCAGAAGATCCTATTCAATTTAGCCTTTCTGTAACAGCAGGTGCCATATTCTTCTTTATCGTTTGTATTGCACAAGTCTACCTATTTCCTCATCGTTCCTTACGCTATGCAGTAGAAGGTGGGATCAGCAACATGGCGAAACTTATACGTCTGAAAGTAGATTGCTATGACGAAGATGTACCGTTGAATAAGACTTATAAGCAATTGAGCGCCCTACATTCGAGGGTGAGCGACCAATTAGAGTCTGTACGTTCCATTTTATTGCGCGACAAGTATCTGTTGCAGGAAGGAAATGCTTACAGCAAACGCTGGCTAGGGAAACTTTACCAATTGGTTGACCTATACGAACTGCTGATGGCGGTGGATAATGATTATGAGACGATCAGAGAGACTTTGCGAGGCGGAAAGACCCTACACACCATCCGACGATCTTTGGCTATTCTAGCCTTCGAAACTGCGCGATTAATGCAATCGAACAAAGAGAAGACATTCAGAAGCATAGGAACTTCCGAGCTGAATAGATTATTCTTACAATTAGAGGCAGATCAGCGTCAGTCATCACCCGAAAAAGCAGCCCTAATTTATTCCATAAGCGCTCAACTAAAACAGCTGTCGGATATTTTGCAAAACATCCATGTCAGTAAATTTGCTGCTGATGACTCTTGGATAGAATCTAAAAACTTTAAAGATTTCGTTGCTCCACAAAGCAGTTTCCAAACTATTGTCAAGAACTTAAATTTCCGATCGCCCATTTTTTCGTATGCTGTTCGTATGTCGATCCTTTTGATATCGGGCGGATTAATCGGTTATCTCCTACCGGAATATCGATATGCATCTTGGATTCTTTTGACGATCATCTTAGTCGCTAGGCCAAGCTATACCATTACGCAAAAGAGAAACTACCAACGGATTGTGGGGTCATTGATCGGTATTGCGGCCAGTCTCCTCTTACTGGTTTTTATTAAAAACACCTTAGTACTTTTGGCGATTGCTGCATTATGCTTATATCTGTTCCTCCTATTCAACAAGCCGAATTATCTGGTATGCGTGATTTTTATCACAATCACCATCTTGCTTGGCCAGAAATTACATGAAGGAGAGCTTCATGATATCCTAGGCAGTAGATTTGCTTTCACGCTCTTAGGATCTATCTTTGCGGTTCTAGGGTGTCTGGCGATTCCTATCAACCACTATCGAAGCGTTGAACAGACGACAGCGTCCCTTTACAAACATTTTCGTGATTACCTAGATAAAATCGAAGAGAGCTATCAAACAGAGAATTTGAATCATTATGACCTTCGATTGCTACGCAAATTTACGCAAGCTTCATTGGCGCAAAGTTATGATTCGCTGGAGCAATTTGCGAAAGAGCCTCTCCGTGGAAAAGCCTTTAAGGCGGATATACAACACCTGCAAACGCTCGCTTACCGCATCAATGCCTTGTTGGTTGGGCTGTCTGTCAACATTAATAAGCTTGGTTTGGACTGGAATCATGATGCCATGAATTCGAGAGTAAATTATGTTCAGGTGCTTATTGAGGAAGCGGAAGAGTTGTCGAAGAAACTAGCCCAGTCTAAACGTACGAAAGACAGTAACAACGTACATTTCCAACCATCTAAGTAACCAATCCCGACATCTCTTGCCGTAAGACAAGTGATCTTTGCATAGTATTTGAGATATTGTAGCAAAGAATTACACGATGGAAATCAATCAGCAAATATCAAAGGAAATTACGGAGGTTTTTGATCAGCTTAAGGGGATTATTCAAGATCTTAGCGATGAGCAGATTAATCAAAAGCCCGCCGATGGCGGATGGAGCATAGGACAAATCGTAGAGCATATTCTACGAAGTTCGAGTGGAATTCCCGATCAGAAAGTGCAGACCTATAATCGCGCTTTTGATGAACAAGTGCCAGCTATTCGATCGCTATTCATGGATTTAAACTCCAAGTTCGAAGCGGATAAGAGTTTGTTGCCTAGACAGGAAAGCTATGTGAAGGATGACCTGTTGGAACGTGTGCTGGCTAGAAAAACGAAGTTGGTATTGGATATTAAGGATAAAGATTTGACGCTGTTGTGTATGGATATGGAGTTTCCGAAATTAGGATACTTGACGAGATTTGAATGGTTGACGGTTATAGCGACGCATAGCAAAAGACATTGCTATCAGATTGAGGGTGTGAGGGGGAATTTTGGTTACTAAATTGTTAAAAGCGTAAAAACGCTTCCGTATTTGATACCAGACCATCTATTTTTCGAATAGATCGACAATAGTTCGCAATGGCAGAAACATTCGTTTTGACTTTTTTAATGGAATAAATCCCAGTTTAGCATAAAATTTCTCAGCTGGCTCATTCGTTGGGTCAACGATGACAGCATGATTTCCAACAAGTGTGCTAATTTCTAGTATTCGCTTAAAGGCATCAATAAGTAAGGCTTGGCCTAGCTTGTTTCCTTGATAATCCTGGTGTACCGCTAAGCGACCAATAATGATTACCGGCACCTCCGAATAGGTTAAAGATTTTGCTAAATTTTCGAGGATATCTGATATATCGATGTGATTGGAAGAAAGCGTGTAGTATCCAATCACATCGTTATTTTTGTCGGCAATGACGTAACAAACCGCTAATCTTCTTTTGATATCTTGATTTGCATATTGCTTTAGATAAATGTCTAATTCATCTACGCCGCATCTAAAATTCTTACGATTATGCTTTTTTTCTAAAACTGTCGAAATCATTAGGTGCGGCGGAATTAAATAGATCGTTATATTGCTCTAATGCAGATTTTAAAGCTTTATTCGGAGCAGGAGGATTCAATAATGCTTCAACAAAATGAATTTTGTCTTCCATTGACTTCAGTAATTTAGTCTCTTCTTCAATGATTCGCTTGGCTTCTTTTTTCGCCAAAGAAACGATGAACTCTGAAACAGTTTTGAATCCACTTATTTCAGCAGCATATTTTATCAAATCTTTATTCTCCTTGCTGATTCGAATGTCGATACGATCTACTGATGTTGCCATGTTGATTGTTATTTGCTATACAAATGTACGGAAAAAATCCGTACATAAAAAGGTGTTGAATTTAGAGAACCTTGGCCGTCATAAAAAAATTAATGTTCCTAGAAATTACATTTCCATCACTTGGCCTCTTTCTTTCAACACCTTATGCAACTTATCATAATTGACCTTTTGCACTGTTACATCATCCTTTATCGCCAATATTGCTGCCGCTGCAGCGCTCTGTCCTAAAATCATAAAGACCGGTTCCATACGTATCGAACCGAATGCGATATGGCTACTCGACAGGCACACTGGCACTAAGAGATTTTCGCATTCTGATTCTTTCGGAACAAGTGCGCCATAGGAGATTTTGTATGGCTTCTTCGGATGGACCCCAATATCTCCTTCATTCTGGACGAACCCATCAGGCTTCACATAACGTTGAACGTTATGCGAATCTAAAGTATATGATCCCATTCCTATAGAATTTGAGACAACACGGTCACTGAACGTGTCGTGCTCCGTCATAACATATTGACCTACCATCCTTCTTGCCTCGCGGACATACAGCTGATGTGGCCAATTGCCATTATCTTTGAACTCATCTTTTGCAAGTCCCCATTTGGAATAGGCGGCGCGTACATCTGCTGGCATTGAAGGATCGTTAGCCATGAAGTACAAGAGCCCTTTCTGATACTCCTCATGTTGTTGGATGATCTCCTTTCGACGTTCATAGTTCGCTTCGGGATAATCGTAGTTCATTCCGATAAAATCGGTACTGAAAGGTCCATGATTGTTCGTATCTGTCTTCTTATTTGGAATCGGGTCGAACTTATTGAACGTTTCTCTCCATCCAGACGCATAGACGCGAGCAAGTAACTCATAATTTTTTGGATCATAATTTCTTGGCTTTTTGAACGGCACCCGATTTGGAGCATGGTCTGTTAAGCACATTCGGAAACAATAGGCCTGTACGCGATGATCAGCCTCGCCATATTGTCCGGGATCTTCCTCAGAAACGCCAAACAGCAATCCTGAACTTTTATCACCCGGCACAACATACGGTGAAATATTACTTTTAAACCAATGTCCATGATGAAGTACCCCCACCTGAACACCATTCCATTTTTCTCCGTACGTGCTGTTCGCCTCTCTACCCACATGATAGGATACACCAGCGAGAGCCATTAAGTCCCCCTCATAGGTTGCATCAATAAACATTTTACCTCTAAATGTCTTTCCGGACAGAGTCCGAATTGCTTCAATTCGTGTCCCTTTTTTCTGAATGCCTGAAGCCTCACGATTAAGCAGTTCTTCACGTAAAACTTGTATTTTTTTTTCTTTTACCCACTTTTCAAAAACCATCTCTGCAGCGTGCGGTTCAAAAATCCACATCGTTCGATTTGCGCCGTCCACAGCAGATGTACCCTGACCCTGATTGCCGTATTCGTTTTTGCGCTGCCATGTCCAGGACTTTTCTTGATTATAGTGTATAAATATCTGATGATAGAACTCGCGAGCCAACCCTCCGATAACTGACTTATTCCCAGTATCGGTAAAGCCTAATCCACCACTAGACAATCCCCCGAGATGCTTGTCCGGAGAAACAACAATGACGGAAACACCAGAATTTACGGCCTCTACGGCGGCCGTAATGGCCGCCGAAGTTCCGCCGTAGATAATCAAGTCGGCATTGTACTCTTTCTTAGGCAAAGTAAACCCAAGCGTTACAACACCTATAAAACAACTAATTACTATGTGAAACTTTTTCATTTCCTTAATTTTGGTCCGACTGTGGAACGAATAGAATTGCATTTGCAGCAACAATTCCATCTGCGCCCTTATTGCTAATCTCAACGTAAGGATTGTTCTTCCCTTGATAGAAAGTAAATTCGCCTACTTCAACCCAGGTGCTACTCGTTTGTCCTTTAATTTCCACCTTCGAATAATCTAAGGTTTTATTCTCGACTGTTTTACCATTGAAGATTACTAAGTCATGTTTAACTGCGCTCTCCGCTTTCTTAGGATAGTATGTGTATACTTTATAGTTCCCAGCTTTCAAAGGCTTAGAAGCGGTAAAACGAGCTTTAGCATCCTCTTTACCGGCAGACTCTTTAAATGACATACCAAAGCCTCTACCCTTTCCATCAGACCAGTTACCAGATAATTTAACTTGTTCTGAATTCGAAACATGAATCAATTCATCGGCAGCTCGTTTGTCAGCTTTCGGATTAGTATTTAAAACTTTCTTGATGTCATCAATTTTCACATCCTGTACAGGTATCTTTTTATCAATTGCAATTCCTGCAGCGACAGCAGCAGATTGTGCCAGGACCATAAATACAGGTTCCATACGTATAGAACCGAAGGCAATATGGCTAGATGAAAGACAGACTGGCACTAAGAGGTTACTCACTTCCGCGCGTTTCGGTGTTATGGAACGATAAGATATCGGAAAAGGAAGAAAACCACCAACTTCGACATTTCCTTCATTTTTCACCATGCCGTTCACTACTAGCCTGTCGCAATTGTGCGAATCCATCGTATAAGCTGCATATCCAATATCGTCTTGTACAATCTCTCGACCCTGACAGTGATTTTGCGTCATCACCACTTCGCCTACCATTCGACGAGCTTCTCGAATATAAAGCTGTGGCGACCAATGATTGTTATTGATATATTCATCTTTTGGATATCCCCATTTTTGAATTTCATTCCTGATTTCTTGGGGAACAGCCGGATCATTACCTACGAAATATAAAAGTCCTTTGGTATAATCCTCATGTGCTTTGATTATCTCTCTGCGCCGCGACCAGTCTGCTTCTGGGTAATCCCAGTTCATCCCGATCATATCGGTAGAAAAACCATTTCTATTGTTGATATCGGTTTTACCGTTTGGCATCAAACTCCAAATAAACACATCCTGTATACTTTTCCAAGGTTGCAATTCCTTTTGACGCTTTAACAGTTCATAACGTTGCGCATCGTAATTATCAGGTTTAGTTATGGGAATCCGATTTTCCGGAACATTCGTTAAAGTAATCCGGTAGTTATACGCTTGAACTTTCTTATCACCTGTTCCTTTGGGCAATAGTTTCTCGTTAGAAATGCCCCAAAGCAATCCGCTAGATGCATCGCCTTTCACTTTATAAGGATCGATTCCATTAGGGAATTGATGTCCGTCCAATAGTTGGACACCATTAATCGTTTCCCCGTAAAGGCTATTATCCTCACGTCCCACGTGATAAGAGACGCCTGCTGCTGCTAACAAATCTCCCTCATAGGTACAGTCCATAAATACTTTTGCTGAAACCTGATTTGTGCCATCCGAAGCGCTTAATTCAATATTGCTAATGGTATTTCCATTTTTATTGACTTTGATTAGCGGATTATTCATCATCAGCTGTACATTGGTTTTTCCTAAATAGTCTCTAAATATTTGTTCGGCAACCTTGGGTTCAAAAATCCATTGCTCAAAAGTTCCATAATGCTTCCCGATTTTTCTGTAGAAATCGAGAGCCAAACCAGTTACAACAAACTTATTCCCGATATCTGTCATGCCCAAACCACCGGAACTCAATCCACCGATATGATTGACAGGATCGACAATGACGACTTTTTTTCCAGCTTTTGCAGCGGTATAAGCTGCAACTACACCCGCGGATGTCGCTCCATAGATACACAAATCAACTTCAACTTTCTTCTGTCCGTATACGACAGAAACACTTAAACAGCAAAATATTAATACTTTAAAAATCTTCTTCATGATAATTTTAAATTAGGTTTAGCTTTAATATCCAGGGTTTTGTTCTAGCGCTTTATTGGTTTCCATCTCAATATTCGGGATGGGCCATAAATAATCGCGGTCTTTGTTGAACTTGCGCACTTCAATAACACGCATTTGCGCCCTATTAGCAACTTGGCTATAGTCAACAAGACCGTCTGCATCAATCTTCGGTGCATTGCTGAGGATTCCTTTAGGAATCCGTCCCATGAATGAATTATTCATAAACTTGTCAGCAAGTCCCCAGCGTCTTAGATCTGCCAATCGAAAACCTTCATTTGCTAGTTCGTATAAACGTTCTTTACGAACGATATTGCGTAGTTCCCCTTGCGACTTACCGGCAGGTATAGCGGGCATTTCCACAGAAGGTCTTTGGCGAACTTGATTAATCGCGTCATAAACGGTAGCATCAATCTGGTTAGCTTCAATTTTTGCCTCAGCGTAAATCAACAAAACTTCTGCAAAACGCGATTGTGTCACATTAAGTTCGGATTGCATCGTAAATTCTTTGTCTTTGAAATCGACATATTTCTTCCACAAATAGCCAGAAAATGTAGCGTATGCATTTAAAGCATCCTGATTATCGATACGCTTTGGCACGGAAGATGAATAGTTATAGTCCCAACATTTAGTACTGTCCTTGTGTGTCTCAAATTGGAAACCGAAATGTCGCGAGCCTGGCAATGCTACAGTGAATCCTAATCGAGGATCGCGATTCTCGAAAGGCTTCTGCGGATTAAATAATGGAGATTTATCAATTTCCAGTCCATCCTTACACAAATAAGCATCAACCAAAGCTTGTGAGGGAATCTTATTCGATGTTCCCTGTGCATTTCTAGACAGAAAATTCCGCGTCGCACTATGGGTTTTGGTGTTCTGTAAGCGTAAATATTGGAAAGCAAAGATAATTTCCTTAGAATTCTCACCGCCATATTGAAACAGCTCTTCAAAATTTGGATGAAGACTATAAGTCTTTGCATCCATCACCGCTTTCGACGATGCAATAGCTTCTTCCCAGCGCTTATCATTCAAAGCCGCTCTTGCGCGAATAGCTAATGCCGCACCTTTCGTTGCTCGACCTACATCAGCTCCACTGTAACTTAAAGGTAGATCTGCAGCAGCTGCCGCTAATTCGGTTAGCACAAAATCAACTATATCTTTCTTAGGGCTTCTCGGAATCTGTGCTTCCGCTAAACTTAAGCCCTTATTCATCAGGGGTACAGCTCCAAAAAAATCAACTAATAATTGATATGTAAATGCGCGAACAAAGCGAGCCTCCGCAGCGTAACGCTTTAATTTAGCTTCATCTACCTGTCCTTGCAGCTTATTCATGTTGTCTAACACAAAATTACATTTACCAATTGTGCGGTAAGAATCTCGCCAAATATTCAAGATGTAACCATTGTTGCTATCGTAATCGCCGCGACCAATGGATTGCAGAGCCGAAGTATTTCGATCCCAACTAATGTCAGTTGCACAGTCTAACGTTAAATTTTGAGGTACATCATCGGTCGGATGATAGGTCATCGACGAATAAAGCCCATTGACAACCAACATCAGTTCATCTTCATTATTAAAATAATTCTCATCGGAAGGACCGGAAAGCGGCTTCCTATCCAGATAATCATCACAAGAGTTGAATAACGTTAAGCCCCCTGCGATCATCGCTATATATATAAGTCTAAATTTAATTTTCATGGTTTTGTAGCTTAAAAAGTAATATCTAATCCAAACGTATACACCTTTACTTGTGGGTAATAATTACCCACTCCTACTGGAGCCTCTACATCATATCCATCCCAGAACTTATCAAAGGAGAACAGGTTTGATCCATTAACGAATAACCGTAGACGATTAATACCTATTCGATCAATAGTCGAGTTTGGCAAAGTATAGCCTAACTGTACATTCTTTACGCGTAAGTAAGAAGCATTCTTCATCCAGAATTGGGACGCTTGTTGATTGTTATTCTGACCAAAAGCTAAGCGTGGATATTTCGCATTCGGTGTCTCAGAAGTCCAGCGGTCCTTATTGTCTTCACGAATAGTTCCGCCAATAGCACCAGTCGTTGTGAAAGGCTGTATTCCAGCACCATACAAATAACCATCCGCTTTTCCAACGCCTTGTAATAAAAACCCAAAGTCAATGCCTTTATAGGCCATATTTGCGTTTAGCGAATAGGTCATACGCGGAACGGTGCTACCGATTATTAGTTTGTCAGACTCATTGATAATGCCGTCTCCATTTTGATCTTTATATTTAAGATCACCCGGAGCGAGAGTACCAAACTGTTTTGCATGACTATCTATCTCCGCTTGCGATTGGAAATATCCCTCAACCTCATACCCTAGAATTGAACTAATCGCATATCCCTCACGGTGTACTGTCAACCCAGTATTTGCTATACCACGTAAGTCCAATATTTTATTTTTGACATCAGAAAGATTGAATGTCATGTCGTAACGAAAGTCACGATCACGATTACTGCGATAATTCAAGGCCAGTTCCCAACCTCTGTTTTCTACAATTCCGGCATTCTGATTTGGAGCATTCAACCCAACCGTTAATGGTATATCAAGCTTCAGCAGAATATCACTGGTTTTGCGATGGAAATAATCGGCTGTTAAACTGAAGTTCTTGAATAAAGTTAAGTCCAATCCGATGTTTTGTTCTTCGGTAGATTCCCAGGTGATAATAGGATTTGACATGTTGTTTAGAGCAGCTGTATTGATAATGGCATTCCCCATGTTAAAAGATCCTAAATCCAATGCGGATACGGATGGATAATTACCGATATTCTGATTACCTAATCTACCCCATGAGGCCCTTAATTTACCCTCATTCAACCAAGACTTTGACTTTTGCATGAATGACTCTTCCGAAAAACGCCATCCTGCAGATGCCGACGGGAAGAAACCATAGCGGTGTCCCTTCAAGAACCTAGAAGAGCCATCATAACGGGCATTAAGTTCCAGTAGATAGCGATCTTTGAAATTGTAATTAATCCGACTGAAGAATGACTGTAGTGCCCATTCGGATGCTGTCCCGTTTGCTGATTGATTTAACGCAGATCCCGTATTCAACACAGGATAATCAGGAAGCACATAGGTGTCGCGAAATGCTTTCAGCTCATCTTTATGATAATCCTCACGTGACGCACCAACAAGCCAGTTTAAGTGATGATCATTAAAAGACTTATTAAACGTTAGGGTCGCACGCATATTATTGAAATACTCTTGATCTCGAGTCTCGGTCAATGCTGATCGCTGAGGAACCGCAAAACTTTTCGTACCGTCGGGTAGATAGGACTGCACCATTTCGCGGAAATTCTTATTCATCGCATTCACATATTTCGGCGCATAGTTCGCTTCTGCTGTCAACCAAGAAAACGGCTTATAAATTAACGAAGCATTTACTGCGCCCCAAGGCTTTTTATCAGTGGCGAAGCCTCCGTCCGCAGCTGCTGACACAGGGTTATTACCATTCCAGCCCAAACCCCAAGTTCCATTCGAATTGCGGAAAGATTGGTTCGCGGGAATACTATTCATCCATTGAAATAAATCATCAATACTTTGAGCTGAAGAATTAATAACTGGATTAACGAATTGAAGATCAATTTTTGCAGAAAGCTTCTCTGAAATCTCAATATCCAAATTATTACGGAGCGTATATCGCTTAAAGCCGCTGTTTAATAATAATCCTTTTTGATCATAATATCCGAACGACGCCAAGTTGCGCACCTTATTTGACCCCGCATTTAAGGTTACGAAATGGCTTTGTTGAAATCCAGACCCCAAGAGTGACTCTTTTTGCCAATCGGTATTTGGATATTCATCAGAACTTCCGTCACCCTGCTTACGATAAGCTTCCAAGATGTCTTCTGGATATAATGGCGAACTTCCAACATTCGTATATGCCTCGTTGGTGAGCAACATATGATCTAAAGCATTTACCAGCTTCGGCATATTTGTCGGGCTTTGCCAACCGAAATAATTGTTGTAAGAAAGAGTCACCTTATCCCCTGTCCCACGTTTAGTAGTCACTAAAACTACTCCATTGGCTGCTCTTGATCCGTAAATAGAAGAAGATGCGGCATCCTTTAGGATAGACACTGATTCGATTAAGTTAGGATCGATATTATTAATAGAACCTTCAACTCCGTCGATTAACACAAGAGGATCTGCATTACTCAATGTTCCAATACCCCTAATTCGTATGGTCGCTCCATCGGAGCCAGGCTTTCCTGACCTTTGCGTCACAGTAACCCCTGGCGCCATCCCCTGCAATGCTGCAGAACTTTGACCAACGGGCCGTGACTGTATATCCTTTCCGGAAACCGATGAAACAGCACCTGTTAAATTCACTTTCTTTTGAACACCATAACCTACCACTACAACCTCATCTAAATCATTTACCGAAGGAACTAATGCGATATTGAACTCACTTTGCTGGCCAATCGGTCTTTCGATGGACTCATATCCCAACAGCGAAAAGACTAAGATTCCTTGGTTATTGGTGACGACGAGTTCGAAACCACCCTCATTATTTGTTGAAGTTCCATTATTAGTACCTTTCTCCGTTACAGTAACTCCCACTAATGGAGCACCTTTATCGTCCAAGACACGTCCGGAAACTGTGCGTTGCAAACGATCTGCCTTTTTTGCCTCAATTCGTTCCTCTCGTGTGGTACGTGCGGGAATGGTTTTACGAGCATTGATGAAAATTGTTTTATCATCAATCACATATGACAAAGGTTGATCTTCCAATATCAAATCTAGAAATTTATTGAGCGGAAGATTTTTCGCATCAAGGGTCATCGGTTTAGTTCTCTTCACAATATTATTGTCGTATAAAACCAAATAGTTACTTTCTTTTTGGATATATTGGAACAGATTTTCTAAACGAACGGATTTAGAGCGGAAAGATAGGGTCTGAGAAAAGGTCTTTGCCTGTGCTTGAAAGCAACATAAAATCGCAAAGACATAACAAGCTTTTATAGACATATTCAATAGCCTGTGGGATGGAACATAAGGAATAGGAAGCCGCGACCATAGCGCATTGGCCTTTCCTAAAATATTTTTCATAATATTGTAATAAGTAAGATTTATGATTCTGTTAGTAAATGCAATAGATCATAATGAAAGCTCTAGGGGAAGTGGTAGGACACTTCCCTTTTCGCTTTATACTATCATGGTGGCAAACAGTTTCTTTTCATAGTTTATTGCTGGTTATATTTTTGTTGGATTGATTACTTAATAATTAGTTTCCGATTTGGGAGCAACTCACCTTTAACACCTGTATTTTGATATAAGAAATCCAAGAAAGTAGATAACTTCACCCCTCTGCTCATTTTGCCTACTAAATCCACCTGAGGAATCTGCCCTAGATACTCAATATCTAAATCATACCATCGGCCGATTATGCGCATGCACTCTTCAAAGTTCAATCCACTAAGATCGAAGATGCCATCTTTCCAAGCCGCAACTGCCGCAGCATCTACAGAGAGCTTCCTTATTACCTTATTCTCTTGATTAAGAAGTGCTTGTTGGTTTGGCTTTAATAGTAGATCATTGACTTTTAAAGATCCTGACAGCAACGTAGTGCGCGCATATTGCTCATCACTATAAGTATTTACATTAAACACAGTTCCTAAAACACGTATGTCCTGAGCTTTAGATTGGATAAGAAAGGGAAGATTCGCATTCCTTTTTACCTCAAAGAATGCTTCCCCAGATAATTGTACAGTGCGGTTTTTTATATTAAAATCTTTAGAAATTGTCAAGCGACTATCTGCATTTATCCAGACCTTAGTCCCATCTGTCAACACGATCTGGTACTGCCCGCCGCGAGGTGTAACTAATTGAACCTCTTTCGCATTTAACATGGTTCGATCAGAACCATCCAAGTAGCTATAAGAAGAGTCAGATAAAACTACGCCCGACTTCTCCCCATTTAACACTATTTCCTCTCCATCGATAATCATAACAGCAGCGTCCTTACCAGGCGAAAGATCGACTTTCTTCATTACAACCTCTTCCGTTAACTTTTCGGTGCTATTCCAAAATCCGCTATAAATTGAAAATCCAATTGCAAACAAAAGGCATGCTGCAGCTATTCCTATCCATGGCTTCCAGATTTTCTGTGTTTTATGATCTAAGTTCGTGGTTGAGCTCTCCTCTCCTAAGGAAATGACTTGTTGAATTCTGTTTTGCAGATGGTCGATACGATCTTTAATGAACTGATCTAAATTAATGGAGTCTGATTGCAAATCTGAATGCTTTTGCATAAGTGCTTGCAATTGTTCATCTGGCAATGCAGCAAGTAACGCAAAAAATTCCTCGTAGTCCTTTAGGTCTAGATTGTTCTGCAAATACAATTGCAAAAGATCTTGAAGTCTTGAATCTGTTGTATCCAATTTTTATGTGTTTATAATGGTCGCTTTACGCTTGGTCTTTATACTATATACAAGCGTCGGACAGAAACACACTATGGAGAAATGAATATTTTTTTAAAATTGTATAGCTAGTAATAAAAAAATACCGACAAGGTATTCCTCACTATAGTTCTTCACAATAAAACACCGGATATCGTGGATGGCATTAACCAATTGATTGCTTACTGTGGATACCGAAATACCTAACAAGTCAGCTACTTCTTTATAGCTTCTACCTTCCACTTTACAAAAATGCAGAATCTCACGGCGCTTTGGAGTAAGCGTAGCTATCGCACGATCAATAATTTCTAAGCGCTCTTTATCGAGCAATTTTTCTTCCGAATGAAAGTAATAGGAGATTGAACTTGCCCAAACTTCAGCCTGCAATGCCTTATCCCTGTTGATCTTTTTGATTACATTAATCGCCAAGTTGCTTGAAATTCTATAGAGAAAAGTTTTGAACCCTCGATCTGGCTCAATTTCAGCGCGAAGATTCCATACCTTTACAAAAACTTCCTGTAACACCTCCTCAACTAGTTCCGGTGATTTCAAGAACTTCAATAAGTGCGCATATAGAGCCGGCGAATAAAACAAATAGATTTGATTGAATGCTGGCAAACTGCCTGCTTTCAACTCCGTTAGAAGTAATTTCACATCAATATCTACACTCTTATTCATCGGTGCGTCATCATTAAACGATTTCTTTTAATCGCTAAAGTTATAAAACTGGCAAAAGGTGTTTATAGGTTATGCGTGTTTTGTGGTATTATAATGTCTCAAATTAGCACATATTTCTAAAATTTCCAATTATGAGAGTCGAAATCTGCGAGTATGAAATTTTAGAGAACGATGAATTAACCTTCTTTCTAGATGTTACGAGGAGTTTGTTGCATTGAATAAGGAGGATTCACAGAATTAAAACGCTGACATTTCAAGCTCCTCGGTTGTTGGAGAGGAAAATAAAATAACTACCACCATTCAGCAATGGGCAGTTTATAGAATTTTAAGTCAATCGCCGATTGCCAGGGCGCCATGGGGAATGACCAGCTTTCAGGGATTTTATCAAATCGGCGACCAATGGATTGATCACCCCATTGATATTCTACTTTATATACTTTGCCTGCATACTCGATAGTTCCAAATAGGCAGGGTTTCGAGCTACCTGAAACACCATTCGTATACATGGTTGCTTTAGTAAAAACCACTTGCTAACCAGCAGGAATCTTTACAATAAATTTAGCATCGGGCTCTTCAATGGTCAATCTTTCATGGAGGTTTTGGTAATTTCGTTGATACCGGTCGGTTATCAGGTTTGGGAAATCATCATTGCTAGGGAATTCCTCGACAAAAAGTTCGACATCTCGAACCAGAGTTAGGGGTTTGTTTATTATCTATTGGAAGGGAGTTATCTTACTTAGGCTAGTCGATTTAGTTTTGACGGTCGCATAAAGCATGAAGCAGAAAAGGAATATTGCTCCAATAACCACTAAAAGTGCAATTTTCAACACGCGCTTACCGGTTAATTCCTTTTTCTGCTTCATCAATTATTTCTTTTCCGTAAGGTTTACCTCAAGTAGACCATCCGTAGATTTTAAACGGATATTATAGCTTTCTTGTTCTTCAATTTTCATCTCAGCAGTCGTTTCCTCAAAATCCGTAGAGTTCATATTTGCTGGCGCTTGGTGGTGAGTCTGCATGTCTTTGCTCATCGCCAATTTTACTGTACCATTAGCATTCTCCGTCACTTTAAACCATCCAAACCCAGTCTTCGACGGTATTCTCTGTCCTTCCTCATAGCGCTCGAAGCGTCCGAAATATATATTATTTGGCTCCATAGTTTGCTCTAAAGGCTGAGCGGCATTAATATTAGGATTTACAGGCTTGAAGAATGAATCATACGTTAAATATGCGAAGAATCCGATAACAGCAAGCAACATGATATATCCAAATATAGTGATCTTGAACCGATATGGTGCCGCTGGAACCAGTGACTCTTTTAGTCGTGCTACATTGTGCATTCCTTCCGTCCAATTTTTTTTACTAATTCTTTTATTCGTTACGGTATCCACATAAAATGGAGCAGCGTCCTTCGATGTTGCTTTAAAAAAAGCCGTACTCGAGTAAGTTCGAACAAAGGATAAAACCATAGGGTTTCCAGCGTTTACCGGGTTTACTAATTGGTCTACTGCAAAGGCAGCTTCTTCATGTTGTCCAACAGAAAAAAACATAGAATTCGTTTTAGTTTAAGTTCAGCGATTCGATTTTCGAAGCACTGTTGTGTAAACCAAAGGTAAGTTGCTCAGAAAAAAAATACTATCCAATGCCTTGCGGATTTATATAATATAAATAGTCAAAAAGCACTAAATATCAGTTCTGAACACTATTTAACGACCTTCCTCCTTTAAGTAATCTAAAAATTGGGAAGGTGTTACTCCCGTACTCTTTTTGAATGCTTTACTGAAAATACTATGTGAAGAGAAGCCTGATACTTCCGCCAGATAGCTGATTTTATACTGTTCAAACTGCGGTTCGTTCTTGATACGGTCGATGATATAGCGAATACGAAGTCCGTTGATATAATCGTTGAAGTTCATCTCTTTAAAAGTGTTGATGATCTTTGACAGGGTAATCGTATTAGTTCCAAGATTACTTGCCAGATAAGACAAGCTCATTCGGCTATCAACAAAGAGATCGCTTTGCTCAAATTCCGTCAGCTTATCTAATATCCTACTCGTCTTTTCATCTATTTCCTCTTTGGGAATCGATGCTGTCGATTCATTTACGCGACGCTCCTTCTTCAAAGGAACAACTACTGCCCCTTCCGAGCTAACTTCATTATCCATCTGATCCATATATTCCTCAATTCTTGCTCGAATTGCTTTATTTTCTGCAACCTGATAGAAAGAAAAAAGAATTAAGCCGATTGTAAGAATAGCAAAACTGGTTAAACCATAGCGAAGAAGATTGTTGCTATTACTGGTTGATTTAATGTCTTCTTCAAGCTTACTGACCTCTAAATTATTGATAAAAGAATTAACGAAGTTGGATTTCCGATTATCATTCATCGCAGCGTCTTGCTCTATAAACAAGCGAGAATACTCCATCGCTTTCTCAGTCGCACCTATAGCCTTGCTTGATAAATAAGCATAGCGCAATGCCTCCATCTCAAAATCGATATAATCAGCTATCGCCACTTTGGAATGTATAGCTGTTTCAGCATGCTTCAACGATTCACTATAATTGCCCTTTTGGTAATAGGCAATGGCCAAGAAAACGCGGGCTTTATATTGATATTCCCTAAAATTATGAGAATCCCCTAGATTAATAACTTCTTGGAGATACGGAATGGCCTTGTCATATTCTTTCTTAAATAGATAAAGCTGGCCAAACGCCACTTTCCGCATTATACTGGAACTATACATATCATTGGGAAAGTGTTTTTCAATGATCGCTTTCGATTCGTTCAAATACTTTTCGGCACTCGTAAAATCTTCCTTCATCGTATATCCATGGGCGATGAAATTGATGAGTACTGACTTTCCCATCCACAAAAAATCCAAATCAGTACCGACTAATTTTTTAGAGTCTTCAATTTTCTCGATCTCTTCGAGATTCTTCAGATTCTGTTCGATAAATAAATCGAATTTACCGCTTAAATAATAGAAATAGCTGTATTCTGCCTTCGACTATATCTTATTGATGCCTTCTGGTAGTTCCTCAATTAGGGGTTGAGCAGCCTCAAATACGGCTTGACTTTTCTTATATTCTTTCTTTCTATAATGAAGCTCGCCGATCGAGAGCTTTGCAACAACTTGGTTCTTAAGATCGGCTGTTTTCGCAGACAAAGAATCAAGCTTCGTATAATAAATTAAGGCCGAGTCTAGCCTGCCCTCAGAGATTAACATACGCCCTAAATCCTGATATAAAAGCTTAGCCACATCAACACTTAGCTTCCGCTTTTCCAAATACTCCAAATAAAATGTATTATGTGTATAGAAAGCCTTATCTAAAAGCTCCTCATTAGAATAATTCGCCAGCGTATCCGCCACTTGATTCCCCCGTAGAACGGCCGATTGCAGGCACAAGAAACTAAGAATAATCAAAAATAAACTAGGACGCTTTAATCGCATGTAATGAAAATAGTATAATTGGAGCATCGTCACTGCTTAGGTCAAATCTTCCGTAAAATAAGTCTTAATTAAATAATACTACAGCCAATATAATGCCACAATAAAACTATTTATAAGTATTGTTGTTGTACGATTAATTATAAGTTTAAACACAGAGTAATAAGTGCTTAGTAACGAGAGAAATTGACCTCATTAGCACAACAAGATTACTTATATATCGTTTTATTGTAAACAGATAGATCATTTCATTAGCATTCTTAATTATGCCCATGGATAATTTTTTCATTCTTACAGGCGGACCAGGGGTCGGAAAAACAACTTTACTACGCGCATTAGAAAAAGAAGGTTTCACAGTAGTCGAAGAAGTCGCGCGCCATATTATACAAGAGGAGGTGCAAAAGCGTGGCGACGCCTTGCCATGGGCCAATAAGACCAAGTATGCCGAACGCATGTTATTGGGTTCTATCGATAGTTTTGAAAAGGAACAAATTGCATGTCCTCATAACATATGTTTTTTTGATCGCGGTATTCCTGATACGCTGGCGTACGCCAGAATGGAAAAGCTAGATTTAGCTCATGAACTTCTAGAGCGGAGCAGCAATTATAGATACAATCCTATTGTATTTATACTTCCGCCTTGGGAGGAGATATACGAACTTG
This sequence comes from Sphingobacterium hotanense, assembly GCF_008274825.1. Lineage (NCBI taxonomy): Bacteria > Pseudomonadati > Bacteroidota > Sphingobacteriia > Sphingobacteriales > Sphingobacteriaceae > Sphingobacterium > Sphingobacterium hotanense. The sequence continues at coordinate 1,849,740 of NZ_CP030848.1, read as the reverse complement.
ATCAAGAACGAAAACAAAGTTGGGACGAAGCTCTCAAAACATATCATGAAATCCAAGACACGTACATTGCAGCACACTACCATTTAGTCGAGATCCCGAAGACTGATGTCGATTCACGACGAGACTTCGTTATGAAAACTATCGTTGCAGCAATGAAGATGAAGAATAACGGATAGCCGCGATTTGAACAGTTCGTATTAACAACTCATTTAACAGCTAAACCCCTACAGAATCGGCCATCAAATAATCGTCAGCGAAATAATTTTATTTTGCTATGCGTGAAATTTAACTATATTTATGTAATGATACATGTAGCCTGTGCCCTGATAGAGAAAGATAATCAAGTTCTAATTTGCCAACGATCTGCGGATATGAAACTTCCCTTAAAATGGGAGTTCCCCGGTGGCAAACAAGAAGAAGATGAGTCCTTGGAAGAGTGTTTACTTCGCGAGGTAGAAGAAGAATTGAAGTTAAAGATTAACATTCATCGCCCATTGACCAAGGTGGAATACCACTACCCTGACTTTTCATTAACCCTTTATCCCTACATCTGCAGCATCAAATCCGGTAAACCTACAAAAACCGAACACGAACAAGTAATCTGGGTCGATCAAGTTGACCTCTGGAAATACGACTGGGCAAACGCCGACCTCCCCATCATAGAAGAGTATATTCGTATGGTGAGGGAAGCAATATAAAACAGAAAAGAGCCTTTATTAGGCTCTTTTCTGTTTAGACATTAGATATAAGACATTAGATTTTAGACTTTCCCCGACTTATCTCGATGTCTATAATAAGCATATTTAGACAAGTAAAAATCAACAAACTTTCAAATTGTAAAATCGGACAACACTATTCAACGATTGACAAAGGTCTAAAATCTAATGTCTAATATCTTATATCTAAACAAGTTGTTTCAAAGCAATCTCATACCCCCTCGACGAAATACCCGTCTTAGAAGTTGGGTTAGCAGCATGTATAGCTTCCATAGCTTTTAAAATAATGTCAGAAACGTCGGAGAACAAAGCATCATCACTGATTTCTATATTGGGCTGCATAAGGTAAGCGAATACCCGTGCCATGCCGCAATTAGCAATAAAGTCTGGGATAACAGCAACATGCTGATCTGCATACTCCATGACCGGGCCGTAGAAAATCTCCTTATCGGCGAATGGAACATTCGCGCCAGAAGCGATAAGCTCTAAGCCGTGGGCTACCATCGTATTGACTTGCTCTTTGGAAACCAGTCTTGAAGCTGCGGCTGGGATGAAGATATCAGCACCTAATTTCCAGATACGCTCGTTGATCTCTTCAAATGGGATCAGATGGTCTGCTGCGAGGGAATTCCCGTTACGGGATAAAAATAATGCAGCAATTTCTTCTTCAGAGAACCCTTTTTCATTGATCAATCCACCGACGCGATCGATAATCCCAATAACCTTTACACCAAATTTACTCAGGTAAAATGCTGCCGAAGCGGCTACATTGCCCCAGCCTTGGATGATCGCAGTTTTCTCGCCTATTTCACCGCCGAACAGCGAATAAAAATGGCGAACTGATTCAGCGACGCCAAATCCAGTAATCATATCGGCAACCTTATATTTACGTTTCAATTCCGGACTGTAGGTACCATCTTCCAATACCTTGGAAACACCATAACGAAGTTGTCCAATTTGATGTATCCGACCATTCTCACGAACATCGAAATGCCCGCTAAGCACACCCTCTTGAGGATGCCACAAGCCGTATTGCTCCGTTAATGGGATAACGTCTGTTATTTCATCTATATTTAAGTCCCCTCCTGTGCCATAATAGTTTTTCAACAATGGCGTAACAGCCTTAAACCAGCGATCAAGCACGTCTTTTTTACGAGGGTCCGAGGGATCAAAATTTATACCCGATTTAGCCCCGCCGATAGCCGGTCCAGATACCGTGAATTTCACCTCCATGGTCTTCGCTAGGGATTCTACCTCATTACGATCCAATCCTAAGCGCATACGGGTCCCTCCGCCTGCGGCACCACCGCGCAAGGAATTAATAACAACCCATCCTTCGGCATCCGTCTCCGGATCTTTCCATTCAAATACAATCTCCGGACGCTTCTCTTCGAAAGCTTTCAATAATTCTTTCATTCTAACTTTGCAATATATTATAGGTTTCCTCTCTTTTCTTGTTCTCTTTCGATCGCTTCAAATAAAGCTTTGAAGTTTCCAGCACCAAAACTCTGTGCGCCTTTGCGCTGAATAATCTCATAAAATAAAGTCGGACGATCTTCCACAGGTTTGGTGAAAATCTGTAATAAGTACCCTTCCTCATCGCGGTCAACTAAAATTCCCAAATCTTGAATAATCTTGATTTCCTCATCAATAGCACCGATACGTTCTGGTAGCATCTCGTAGTAAGCCTCTGGAGGTGCCCCTAAGAACTCTACTCCTCTAGCCTTCAATGCTTTTACTGTAGAAACGATGTCATTAGTTGCTAAGGCAGCGTGCTGAACACCTTCGCCCTCGTAAAACTCTAAATACTCTTCAATCTGTGACTTCTTTTTCCCTTCAGCCGGCTCATTGATCGGAAACTTCACATAGCCATTGCCATTGCTCATTACCTTGCTCATCAATGCGGAATACTCTGTATTGATCTGCTTGTCGTCGAAAGAAAGGATATTGACAAACCCCATCACATCCTGATACCACTCTACCGTTTCGTTCATTCTTTCCCAACCCACATTGCCGACGCAATGGTCGATATATAATAAACCTGTTTCTTCCGGATTATAATCTGATTCCCATACTTGGTAGCCCGGCATAAAAGCACCAGTATAATTCTTACGCTCAACGAACATATGTACCGTTTCTCCATATGTATAGATACCAGCAGTGCGAACTTCGCCAAACTCATCTTGTTTGACTTCTAATTCCTGATATACTTTAGCACCGCGGCTAACTGTTTCGTTAAAAGACTTCTCTGCATCGTCTACCCATAGCGCTAACACTTTCACGCCATCACCATGCTTCTTAACATGCTCAGCAATTGGATGGTCAGACTTCAACGCTGTAGTCAGCACCAAGCGTATTTTGTTTTGCTTAATAACATAAGAAGCGCGGTCGCGAACGCCGGTTTCCGGACCGGCGTAGGCTTCCGATTGGAAACCAAAAGCAGTCTTGTAATAATGGGCTGCCTGTTTTGCATTGCCCACGTAAAATTCAACGTAATCTGTTCCGTTAATAGGTAGAAAATCCTGCGCTAGAGCAATCTTTTCTGCGAATGTTTGTGCCATAATCAATAATTTATAATAGTCGAATGTTTTTAACTTAACCAGGAAATGTAATAGTCAGGATCCTCTAATTCCAAAGCTTCCTTCGTCAATTTCAGCGGACGGAAAGGATCGATCATAACCGCTAGTTCATCTGTTCTCGTTTGTCCGATGCTCTTTTCCACAGTACCAGGATGCGGCCCATGCGGAATACCGCCCGGATGTAAGGTAATCTGTCCCTTTTCGACAGATTTACGGCTCATGAAATCGCCGTCCACATAATAAAGAACCTCGTCGGAATCCACATTGCTGTGGTTATAAGGAGCAGGGATAGAATCCGGATGATAGTCATACAAACGCGGACAGAAACTACATAACACAAAAGAGTTTGTCTCAAAAGTCTGATGAACAGGTGGCGGCTGATGCAACATACCGGTGATCGGCATAAAGTCATGAATAGAAAATGCCCATGGATAGTGATATCCATCCCAACCAATAAAATCAAAAGGGTGACTTCCGTAAATGTATGGATAGATCAATCCTTGCTTCTTAATCTTAACTTCAAAATCGCCAAACTCATCATATGTCTTCAGATTCTGAGGACGCTTGATATCTCTTTCATAGAAGGGTGCATGCTCCGCTAACTGTCCAAACTCATTTCTATAGCGCTTTGGTGTGCGGATGGGCTCGAAGGATTCGACAATAAATAACCTATTGTTCTTATCGTCAAATTCCATTTGATAGATTACTCCCCTCGGGATCACTAGGTAGTCGCCGTAGGCAAAAGGAATTTCCCCATAGCCGGTTTTTAATGTTCCTGAACCCTCATGTACAAAAATCACCTCGTCAGCTTGGCTGTTCTTATAGAAATAGTCCTTCATCGAATCCTCTGGCGCCGCCAAAGAAATATGCAAATCGTCGTTTACCAAGACCGGCACTCGACTTTCTAAATAATCTGCTTTAGGTTTTACCTGAAAACCCTTCAGGCTCGTATGTTTTAGATGCTTATCACGTGCTACTGTTGGCGACACATCATAGGGTTCTTGTATTTGTTTAACTAGGGTTGGTGGATGACAATGATAGACTAAAGCATAGGTGCTCGAGAAGCCGTGTGTAGATACCAACTCTTCCGCATAAAGCTCGCCATTGGGCTTTCTGAATACAGTATGTCGTTTTCGGGGAACCTGTCCCAATTGATGATAAAGTGGCATATTAAAAAGATTTATAAATTGATTATTAACCCGATTGCTATACAGCAGCGGATATGTTTACTTCTCGAAATAGTAATGAGGAATTAGTATTGGGCAAACACAACATCAGCAATAAGTGCCTTCGTAAGAGGCATCATTCCTTTTGGAGGAAAGACAATATTTGCTCTACTGATGTTCATAAATGGTTATTGCTATTACCCAAATATACGGCATTTTATTTTATATTTACGTCGGAATACAGAATAAATCTTTTATTTAACAAGTCATTTTCAAATACTTAAGAAATAAAAGAACCAATTGTAAATTTTAAACTTTCGAACAACATCCGTTATGAAAATCATAACATACCGACAAAATAATCAAGAATCATTAGGTCTTGTACATCAAAATTACATCATCCCGGTATCCAAAATCGGTAATCACCTGCCGGAAAACATGGAAGCATTGCTAGCTTCCGGAAACGAGGGACTGGAAAATCTCAATAAAGCATTCCAACTATATCTACAAAACAATCCGGACGGATTATCAGGCTTATCGCTCGGCGAAGTTGAAATACTCGCACCAGTGCCGAGACCCTCGTCCTTGAGAGATGCCTATGCCTTTCGGCAACACGTGGAAACCTCAAGAGCAAACCGCGGATTGGACATGATTCCTGAATTCGACTTATTTCCTGTATTCTATTTTTCTAATCATCGCGCTATAGCCGGTCCTGGAGACGTGTACTGTATGCCTGATCATTTTGACCGCATGGATTTCGAACTGGAAGTCGCAATCGTTATCAATAAAGAAGGTAGAAACATTAAAGCCGGAGATGCCGATGATTATATCGCCGGTTATATGATCATGAACGACCTGAGTGCTCGGCGCATGCAAATGGAAGAGATGAAGCTGAATCTTGGCCCAGCGAAGGGAAAGGATTTCGCAACAGTAATTGGACCATACCTAATCACAAAAGACGAACTAGCAGCCTACAAGACACCTACGCCTGCCGATCGCGAAGGCGACTTATACGATCTACAAATGCAATGCTTTGTCAATGACGTTAAAGTATCATCAGGCAGTTTATCGAGCATGAACTGGACCTTCGCTGAAATCATCGAACGTATATCCTATGGCGTGACCATCTACCCTGGCGATGTGATAGGCTCCGGAACCGTAGGAACGGGATGTTTTTTAGAGCTTAATGGAACCGGAAAGCGCAAAGATCCAAACTACGAAGAACAGTGGCTGCAGCCGGGCGATCGCGTCCGCATGGAAGTTACTGCTTTAGGAACGCTTGAAAACACCATACTCTTAGACAAAAACCTATAAAACAAACTAGCGATTGATATGCAAAATCTAGAGACTAAAACTTTCGAACCCGCAGTACATGGACGCGTATTCGACAACCTGATAAAATATGCTGTTGCCCCTCGACCTATCTGCTTCGCCAGTACAATTGATGCGGCCGGCGAGATAAACCTGAGCCCATTCAGCTATTTTAATTATATGTCGCAAAACCCGCCGATCTGTGTATTCTCACCCCTACGCCGAGTACGCGATGGTTCTACCAAACATACCTTAGACAATATTAATGAAGTTGCGGAAGTAGTGATCAATATTGTAAACTACGATATGGTGCAACAACAATCACTTGCGAGCACGGAATATGCAAAGGGCATCAATGAATTTGAAAAATCAGGGCTCACCCCTATTCCTTCACAACATATTAAACCACCGCGTGTCGCGGAATCGCCGATACAGTTGGAATGCAAAGTACGCCAAGTCATCCCGCTGGCAGAGGACGGTGGAGCCGGCAATTTAGTTATCGCCGAAGTCGTTTGCATGCATGTAAAAAGCCATCTTCTTGACGAGAATGATCTAGTCAACCAGGCAGATCTGGATCTTGTTGCGCGCTTGGGCGGAGATTGGTATTGTCGGGTAACCGAAGAAAACCTGTTCGAAGTACCAAAACCATTGAGGAAACTTGGAATCGGCGTGGACCAGCTACCCGAACACATCAGACTTTCCAGCATATTAACGGGCAATCAACTAGGTCTTTTAGCGAATATCGAAGCACTTCCAGAGGAAACTGATCTGGCAAGAAATGATTCTCACGTGCAGCAATTGCTAACCATGTGGGAAAATGATAAGGTTCAATTAACAAATGAGCTGCATCGATATGCAGCCCAGCTTCTTGACCAAGACGAAATAGACTTCGCTTGGCAGGTATTATTACTGGCATAACGTCAGACTGATATTCCTGTCTTTCGCCAAGCGTATACCATCCTGAATAAGTTTATCTAATTCAGGATGTTTTGTTTTCATCATCCTCAAATAGCCTTCTGCATCTATTGCCAAGTCTTGTTTTTCGCGATCTAAAGCGATTTCTAAAATCTCCATCGCTGCTAACCAGGTATCCGAAAAATTCGCATCTAAACCTGCCAATTTCTTGACCAAGGTATCCACATCACCTTCCGCTTCGCGCACATCGCGAATAGACTGATATACCTCTTGCAAAGCTTTAACGCGGTCCGAATAGACGCCTGCAGCAATTGGCTCACCTGTACCGGTCCCTGCACCTTCATAGGCATCCTTATCTGCGGCACCAGCAAAAACAGACACTATTTTATGACCGACGGCCATATCATAAGTTCCCCATTCGGGTTGAAAATAAACTTTGCCCGATGCATCCTTCACCGTACAATCGCTGAACGAAATTATCAATAATCGGTCATTCCGAAAAGTCAGCGCATCAACAAGGCCGCGTACCTCTAATCCTGATTCAAAATGTAACTCAGCAGGCTTTCCTTGAACTATTCCGAGTTCGCTTAACTCGTGTACCGAAAAGTCTTCTAAAGGTTTAGAAATCCCTTTTAATAGACCTACAGGCGAGCTAAAACCATCTTTATGATAATTCTTCCCGTGCCCCTCTAGCTGCTTGTCCTCGAACGCCAATGAAGTGGGACTGCTCGTCTTTACGCCAATGAGTTCTTTACTATCAGCGAAATCTACAAATACGCCCGAAACCTGCAGTCCGGAACTATATACCACGGTACAAACCGTGCGGCTATCGATCGCTTTATCAACGCTCTCTTTCCCGCCTACGCGGAAAGCCATTTGATTCGCAAATTCATCTAAGACATCGTAAACCTGATGAAAATCTGCTGTTACAAACAATTGGGGTTGAGGCTGCGTAATATCATATGCATAATTGATCGCATCTATAGTATAAGGAAGCTTACTCACTTCCGGGCGCATACAATTCGCGCTTTCACCGATTGAAGAAAGTAAGCCCGCTCCATATATTTTTGGCTCTTCCAGGGTTCCTATCAAGCCATACTCCACTGTCCACCAATGTAAGCGACTTAATAAAGCCATCTCCGAAGGCTCGCCCATATTTTTCGAGATTGCCTCAAACTTAGACTCTGCAGCATCAATTTCTTCCTGCGAGGCCCCTTCCTTCTCTTTCACGATGGATAACTCTCGAATCGCCTCATACAGTTCCATGTCTTTCCCAGAACTTAAAGCATTGGTACCGACGGATCCGAAATACTGCAGATAGTCGGCATATTCCGGCTCTCCGATAATTGGCGCATGCCCAGAAGACTCATGGATGATATCTGGAGCTGGCGTATAAGAGATATGATCTATACTACGGATATCCGCCGCAATCACCAAAACACGATGTGCTTGAAACTCCATGAATGCCGAAGGCGGAATAAATCCATCAACAGTGACGGCTCCCCAACCTATTTTTTTCAACGCATCGTTCATCGACTGCAGGTTCGGAACTTCCTCAATGCTAAGGCCTGCCTTCGTCAACCCTGGTATGTATGGGTAGTAAGCTATCTTACGCAAATAAGCGTAGTTCTGGCGCATAACATAGCGCCATACCGCCTGGTCAATCGCTGTATATCTGGAATAGTCTTGCGGAACAATGTATTTTAACAAATGCTTAGGTAGCTGAGCAACTACCGGATTATCATAATGATTCATTTATAACCGTTTTAACAAACATAATTATTTTAATTGTTAATCACAACGAATATTAGTTGGTCTAAAAACAAACGAGTTAAATGTCAGGCAGGATTATCCTTACAATCGTTTTAATTGAAAACTTAACAATTTCATAAAATTCAACCCTTTATAAACCAACATTTTTTTATTTTTGCAAACTTCTCCTCTTAGTCGATGTTTAAATGAGGAGGAAGTCAGTCCCTAAAAAAGACTGGTAATTTGAATTGAAATGGATGAAAAACTTAGACTGTTCGATCTAGCGTTTAGACAGGTCGAACTATTTCCAAACCTTGATATTTTCTCGCATAAAAAGGAAGGTGAATGGAAACCAATAAAAACCGAACAATTTTTAACGGAAGTAAATGCAATCGCTAAGGGGCTTATTGAATTAGGCGTTAAGCCAAGTGAAAAAGTAGGCCTTATTGCGGATAGTAGTGTGGAATGGCATATTGTAGACTTTGCGATTCAGCAGATTGGTGCAGTAACCGTTGCCATTTACCCTAATATCACGGATGCTGATTATCAATTCATCTTCAACGATGCAGAGATCAAACTTTGTATCGTAAGCAACAAATCCCTTTATAATCGAATTCTCTCATTAAAAGACTCCATCTACACCTTAAAATACGTGTTTGCGATGGAGAAACAGGAGAATGTTAGGCATTGGGACGAACTGAAGACCCTAGGAGAAAAGATTTCTGACGAACAATTAGAGCTCCTTCGCGATGCTGTAAAACCAGAAGATCTTGCGACTCTGATTTATACATCAGGAACGACTGGCAAACCTAAGGGTGTGATGCTAACGCATAACAACATCATGGCCAACGTGGAAGCCGCTCGTGAAATTACTCCGTGCCAGGCATACCATCGCTCCCTTACCTTTCTTCCTCCCTGCCATGCCTATGAGCGTATGGTCATCTATACCTATCTCTATATCGGTATTACAACTCATATTGCGGAATCATTAGACAAAATAGGCCAGAACATTAAGGAAGTGCAGCCACATATCATGACAGCCGTGCCTAGAATTCTTGAGAAAGTCTATGAAAAGATCATGAAAACAGGCCTTGAGCTGACCGGCATGAAGCGTAATATCTTCGATTGGGCGGTAAAAGTTGCGGAAGATTATGATCCAGACCCAAAGAAAAGAAGTTTTGGATATAATATCAAACTGAAACTTGCTAAGAAGTTAGTTTTAGATAAATGGTATGAAGCATTAGGCGGCCAGTTGATGACTGTAGCGTCGGGCAGTGCCTCTCTACAAGCCAAGCTTGCGCGTGTATTTTTAGCCGCAGGCATCCCCCTATATGAGGGCTATGGAATGACCGAAGCCTCTCCACTGATTTCTGTGAATCACTATATCAAAGGAACCCGTGTGGGCACCGTAGGTCTTCCTGTAAAATATGTGGAAATTAAGCTAGCCGAAGATGGTGAAATCCTAGTGAAAGGTCCTAACGTTATGCAGGGCTATTACAAAAATAAAGAAGAGACAGATAAGACGATTATCAATGGCTGGTTGCATACCGGTGATATCGGAACTTGGGAAGAGGGTCGTTTCTTAAAGATCATCGATCGTAAAAAGGAAATGTTCAAGATTTCCGGCGGTAAGTACGTAATCCCACAGCCGATCGAAAAGAAGCTGTTAGAATCAAACTACATCGAACAAGCTATGGTAATCGGTGATGGACAGAAATTCGCTTCGGCCTATATCGTTCCGAATTATGCGCATTTGATAGACTGGAGTAAATCTGAAGCACCAGAGCTACGTGATCTGCCGAAAGATCAGTTCTTGAAACAGGATAAGGTGGTCAGAAAAATCAATAAAGAAGTACAATTGGCGAATAAACATTTCGGAAATTGGGAGCAGATTAAGCGCCCGATTATTCTAGCAAATGAATTTACAATTGAAGATGGAGAATTGACTCCTACTTTGAAAATGAAAAGAAAGGTAATTCTCGAAAAATATAAAAAAGAGTTCGAAGATCTTTATCATACAGCAGAGTAACAAGTAATTTTACCCTGCGCGTGTTACATGAAGAGCCCCATTAGTTGATGGGGCTCTTCGTTTTTTCTGTTTTGTAAGTTTTAAGAGCCGAAAGAACTTTTATCCCTATCCGCGATTCAATGGAAACATGAAAGATTTCTTATCTTACATCAACAAGCACGAACAAAATCTTTCCGATTTTGTGATACTATTAATAAATAAAAACAGAATATGAAAGAGCAATTCGAACCCATCCCTGTAGTAAAAAACGAGGAAAAGAGCAGATTTGAGCTAGATGTAGACGGCCATATCGCCTTTATAGACTACAAAGAAACCCCCAGCAATATTGCATTGATCCATACCGAAGCACCGGAGGAACTGGCTGGAACAGGTGCCGCAGCTGCGTTAGTAGAAAAAACGTTGGTCTACATACAAGAGTCAGGCAAAAAATTATTGCCCTACTGTCCTTATGTCTTCGCATTTATTAAAAAGCATCCAGAATGGAAAACTTTGGTCGCTCCTCATTTCCCGGGATATGATAAACTCTAGCAATCGCTATATTTGAGATTGCTATTGGTAAAATCGTGAATTAAGGAAAGTGGAATGGATAAAAAAGAACATCTAAGTAGAAAAACATTTATTAGGAACACCGCATTGGGAATCGCAGGCATAGGCGCAGCGCCGCTATTGACAGGTTTTCAGCAAGTAGAATCTACAGCCAACAAAAGCAAACCGATGAAACTGTTAAAAAACGTACGCCTGGAAACAGGCTTTGAATATGACGGCGATGAAGTGGTTGCAACTAAAACAGAGCTGTTTTGTATCGAGATTGCTGATGGCAAAATTACCAGCATCAGAAAGAATGATCCTAAAGCCGACGCTTTTGATGCCAAGGGCATGCTGATGTTACCTGCATTCAAGGATATGCACATCCACCTGGACAAAACCTTCTACGGTGGGCCGTGGAAGATAGTCAAGCGCCGCTCCGGAGGGATAAAGGGAATGATTGCATTAGAACAAGAAATCCTGCCGGAGATGTTGAAAACTTCGACGTATCGAGCGGAGAAGTTAATCGAACTTTTACAATCCAAGGGTTCTAGTTTCGCCAGAAGTCACGTCAATATTGAACCAACTTCCAAACTACAATCCCTTAAAAATCTACAGATAGCGCTGGAGAATAAAAAAGCTGGTTTTGAAGCGGAACTCGTTGCTTTCCCCCAGCATGGTCTGTATTATACAGATTCCGTTCCTTTCATGAAAGAGGCAGCACAAACTGATATAGATTTTATTGGCGGTCTTGACCCCTACTCAATTGACGGATCGATCGAGAAACCCATTGATTTTACTGTACAACTCGCATTGGATCATAACAAAGGAATCGACATACACTTGCACGAATCTGGACAATCGGGAGTGGATACGATCGAATACCTCATCAAGAAGGTTTTGGAGAATCCAACTCTCAAAGGGAAAACTTATTTGAGCCATTGCTTTGCGCTGTCCGCTATCAACGCAGCCAGACAAGAGGAATTAGCAGAAAAGCTCGCTGAAGCACAAGTAGGAATTATCTCTACCATTCCGTTCGGCGGAAGAGTAATGCCGATCCCAACGCTGTATAAACATGGCGTTCATGTGGCTACAGGAATCGATAGCGTCATCGACCATTGGGGCATTTATGGCACAGGATCAGTATTAGATAAAGCCAGTTTGATGGCGCAGTTATACGGTTTTGGAAATGAATTTATGCTTTCTCGAAGCCTCCGACTTGCTACTAACAATGTTCTGCCGCTCGACGATCAAGGAAAACAGCAATGGCCGAAACTAAATGACAAAGCTAATTTTGTATTGGTCAATAGCAGCTGCTCCGCAGAAGCGGTTGCTCGAGTTCCAGAAATAGAACACCTGATACATGCCGGGAATGTAGTCTATTAACTATAATTTTCACCTCAATATCATAAAGCTTCTTATTTAAGACAAAACAGTCTTAAATAAGAAGCTTTTCTCTTATCTTTGAAAAAAGAACAATTATATCAGTAAACTATGTTCTCAAAAGCAGCTGAACACGGTATTAAAGCAATCATCTATATCGCCACGCAATCTATGGAAGGCAAGCGGGTGAAAATTGGTGAGGTATCGGAACATACCGCAACGCCCGAAGCATTTACGGCCAAAGTATTAGGGACTTTAACGAAACACGACATTCTACAATCTATCAAAGGACCTTACGGCGGCTTTGAGATGACTGCAAAGCAGATTGAGCATGTAAAGGTCGCAGATATCGTGAAAGCGCTGGATGGCGACAATATCTTTACCGGCTGCGCATTAGGACTAACGGCCTGCAATCATAAAAATCCATGCCCCATGCATGAACGGTTCGTGAGCATACGCCGTGAATTGAAAAGTATGATGGAAAGCACAACAATACAGGATCTTGCCACAGGATTGATCGCCGGAGATAGTGTGCTTATTCGTGCGTAGAAGCTAGCGAAATAGATAATATCAAATGATAACAAAAAGAAAAAGAACCCATGAAAACAGATATCCAAAATATAGAAGACATTAAACTACTTGTGAATACCTTTTATGATCATATTCGTGAGAACGAGTTATTGGGAAAGATCTTTGATAACATCATTCAAGATCGTTGGCCGGAACACCTTGAAAAGATGTACCGCTTCTGGCAAACGGTATTATTCGACGAACATACCTACTTCGGAAGCCCCTTCCCCCCTCATATGCACATGCCTATCGAAAAGAAACATTTTGATACCTGGATTGCCATCTTCAGTAAAACCGTAGATGAACTTTTCCAAGGGGAAAAGGCTGAGCGAGCAAAATGGCAAGGCGGACGCATGGCTGAAATGTTCCAGCATAAAATTGCTTACTACAAGCAGCAGAGCGGAAAACCCCTAGCTTAATATCTTATTTCGCAATCCATTCATTGAAGAAAGCTAAGACTTTCTCTTCATCGTAGCTGCTATCCTTCTCTAAATTGCCGCTCTCCCGAACCTTCAGTACCTTTCCATCTTTACCCAACACAATAAAGAACGGAAAGCCTAATGCCGGTCCATTGGGAGCATATTTCGTAAAGAAGGCTTCGTTCTTATTCTCTTTGGAATAGTTTACATGGTAATACAGGAACTTATCTTTCAATAATTTGCTGACAGCAGGATTTTGCTGAATGTAATTATTGAAACGAAGGCACCATATACACCAATTCCCCCCTGCTTGTACAATAATATTCTTATTCTCTTTCTGAGCCTGAACAATCAATTTATCCAAATCTGCCTGTGCATCCGCCTCCGGGTGGTATGGCTTCGCATAGGCGTCAATCTCCTTTGGTTTTTCCGTCTGCGCATTTACATCCATCGACCCAAGACCCAAAAACAATACGCATGCGCTGTAAACTAACGGTAAAATCTTCCCTTTCATATCAACTCTCTTTTAATTCCTGAACCTAAATTAGCTATTCTTATGTATTTTTATGCCAATTTTTTGTCAAGCTTTACTATTGATATATCATTTATTTATACCTCACTATTTCAAAGGCTGACAATTTCTACAGTAATACACAGTTCCACCCATGTAATTTTCTTTAACTATTGATCCATGGCATCTAGGACAGGGATCACGATATGTGTTCTTCGACATCAATGTCTTATAACCACCTCCACCATATAGCGTTTTTTCGGTATCGCGTCCGCCAGCCTCAATCATTGCGCGAAGTGTTGATTTTATTGACTTTAAGATGTTTATCTTGTCCTGATCGGCGAGTGATAAAATTTTGCGTTTAGGGTTAATGGGAGCCTGAAAAAGAATATCCTGTAATACGCCATTGCCAATTCCGGGGATACGTTGCTCTGTCGCTAAAAGCGCTTTAACAGATATGTTCTTCGTTTCTTTATTGATTAAGTTTTCAAAATAAGTCTTATCAAACAGCTCGCTCATAGGCGAAACACTGTTTAAACTTTTTGAATAATACTTGTTATGGAATTCTCCCTGATAAACTGCGATCATACCATACATGGCAACAGTGAGCGCGAGAAAGCTTTCATCATCAAAGGTGAGCAACAACTGATATTTAGGGGGTATCTTCGATGCATCCTTACTGTAATGAAAATTTACCCCATCATTCAGACTGATGCGAATATCATCTTCAAGAATAATATCGACAAATATTCCACACCCCTCCGCGGAGAGGATCTTTTTACCGGTCAGTAATTCATTGTATGTTAGTGGATCGCCATAGAAAAACGTGAATCTATGCGGGCTATTGGAATTAAACACATCAGTTATTGTTCTTCCGCACAATGTTTCGTTGATCTGACGTCCTAGTGTTATTGCTTCAGGTAATTCAATCATGGCTTTAATCTAAAATGTTTTCAATTGTAAAACATATATCCGTTATCCGTTCTTCATAAATGCTATTCGAATACTCGATAAGCTTTTTTTAGTTTTTTACGCTATAACATTATGAATCAAGTTTCCTGCAAAGGGCTGGCAATTCATCCTAAATAGCGATATTTCTAACGCAATATATCTTCCAAAAAGAGAATTATAAACACCTCATACACTTATGGTATTTTTGCCGTATGTAATGAGTTGGTAACGGAACTTTGTTTTACCTTTGTCTTCTGCTATCCGAAAACGACAGGCCAAATTAAGGAACGATAAAGATGTTACTGATTGATCGTTGTCGTTAGGCTGATGCTTGCTTTTTTATAAGATTTTTGTTCTAAATGAATTACTCGCACTGGTTACTTTATCATTCCTACTATCGATGGATCGTTTTAATAGCAATGCTCATCCAAATCGTTTGGGTATATATTAATCATCGCGACAAAACAACATTCGAATTAAAGCACTATCAATGGCTTGTACTTTTTTGCATGGTCTACAACATTCAATTAGTACTAGGTTGGATGCTCTACCTGACTAGCCCCATCAGCAATGCCTTTTGGGATGACCTTCCCGCTAACCTCAAGAATAGACAACTCCGCTTTTTTGGCCTCGAACATATGAGCATGATGACCTTAGGAATTATCCTAATGAATACGCTTACCTTCCTTGTTAAAAAGAAAGTCGGAACGTCAGCATTTACCTACCTTTGGAAACGCTATATATTTATTTACATCATCATACTCGCATCCGTTCCCTGGTCGTTTTCGCCCTTTACAAGCCGTCCAAACTTTAGATAGGGAACTGGTATCAGTCTAAGCCTCTTCTTACCTTATTCAAACCCATATCAAAGCCTTTTCCAAGCGGTTTTGATTGGGCTATACATTGGGTTTGAATTGGGAGAGTAAGGGTTTTAGCTAGTAGTTAGTATTTAGTAATGCGAATTAAGGGTTGAAAATAGGCTTTATGAAACAGGCTGTTAATTTACCGAACACATGTACTAATAGTCCTTTGGTAGATCTGACCTTACTTGCGTTTTGTATCTGTGTTTTTTCATTTATCCAATTAAAAAAGGATTCGATTGGTTGTCTTACCTTAGATACTGCTCTTGAAAACAGATCATTATAAGCACGATCCCTGTTTTTTAAACAATCCGGTTTTCCTTGGGTTTCCCTTATCGGAGTATACATAATTGATTTTTTTTCTTTATAAAACCACTCGAAGAATGGGGCGTCACGGTATATCTTGTCACCAAAGAACGTCCTACCTGCGATGGATGCCCAATTCTCCTTAAATATGTTCAGGTCACTTTCAGATGCCTTGCTTATTACTATGCTTTCCGGACGAGGCAGCGTGGATTTGTTATAGCTGTTGAGCGCATGAAGTTTTAATCCAAAATACCAAAGCCTCTTCGTTGAGCAGAAGCTTTTATCCATTATCTCCAGAGCTACCTTTGCCCTTCTAGTCCCACTGCAGGTTATGATGGGCATAGAGTCCAGTAGGGAAAATTCTCTGGAGCACTCTTCTGGAGCAAAGTCCTCTACAACTGACTGACAGAGAGATCTCAAAACATCAAAAAGGCGGTTGATACGGGTGTTGAATGCTACGTACGAAGTTAGCTTGGGAAACCAATCCATCAGATAATCCGAGGCGAATTTATGAATCTGCTTGATCCTTAGCCGCTGTTCCTCGTGCACACTGAATAAATAGATGGTCAAAACCTCCTGATCAGTAAAGTCAGGTTTGTTATTGTTTGAAAATCGCTGACAGTAATATTGCAGTTCACTGTCATATTTATCACACACATACTGGTATAATTTTATTAATTTTAGAGCCTTGGCCTGATTGATCATGTTGTTTAATAATGCGTAAGGAACATTATAAGTATACTGATAATCAGGCTTTTATGAAAGTTTTCACCCCTCTTTTTAAGAAGCTTTTTCCAATATATTTCAACCCTTAATTCGCATTAGTAGTTAGTATTTAGACCTATGGCGGCATTCGATGTGAGATATTAGTATTTTTTCTTTAGCAAAAATTGTCTTGAATCAGGAAAAAAAGGATTTAAGGATTGACAGGATGGGTTGTCTTTGAACCAGGAAAAAAAGGATTTAAGGGTGGGCAGGATCGGGCATTGTCGGGAAAAAAGGAATGAATTTTATTTTTCATAGGAGACATTTAGTGAAACGTCTCCTATAACGCACGATGCCCATACCGTCATCCAACACTACACTAGATCCTGTCAATCCTTAAATCCTTCCTTTCCTGGTTCAGAAAAGAATAATCCTTTCAACCCCATCCTGCCAATCCTTAAATCTTTCCTTTCCTGGTTCAAAAAAATTCCCTTTCCTAGTTCAGAAAATCATAACACAAATGCACAGTTCTAAAATCTAACATCTAACTTCTCACATCTAACAAAAGAAGCTGCCCTTTTTTGGACAGCTTGCTTTTAAGTTATCTTCACCCCATTTAGCGAGGTAAAGATAGAGGAAGTGTATCGGTTCCGATACTGTGAAGATTCTTTGTGGTTATATATCTTTAAAACGTGATTTTCACAATTAAATTATCTCCATCCGCCCCCGAGCGCACGATAAAGATCAACATAGGATTCCAGGTGTTCTTGTCGTAGTTCTACCAGGGCTAGATCGGAGTTCAAGGCGTTTCCTTGTGCGGTGATAACCTCTAAATAAGTCGCATATCCACTGCGGAACAGTAGATTCGCATTTCTAACGGCTTTTGCGGAGTTTTCGACACGTAATCTCGCAAATTCCAATTGCTCACGCAATTTATCTACGGTAATTACGGCTCCGGAAACTTCCGATACGGCTTCGACAACGGTTTGTTGTAAGGCAAGCTCTGATTTCTCACGTTCGATTTTTGCGACTTCCCAATTTGTCTTTAAGGTTTTGTTTTTAAAGATCGGTGCTGTCAATTCACCTGTGATCCCTCCTAACAATGCTCCTGGAATGGAAAACCAATTTTTTGGCAACATCGCATTCACCCCTAAGTTACCGCCTAGGGTTAATGATGGATAGCGCATCGCTTGTTGAATATTAGCTGCGGCATTGGCGGCAATCAAATCATATTCGGCCGTGCGAATGTCAGGTCTATTACGGATAATCTCTAATGGAGATCCAAGAGAAATATCCTTGTTCTCCGCAAACAGGTGTTCGAAACTTGTTCCGCGCTGGATGGAATCGGGCATCTGCCCTGTCAAAACGCGTAATGCATTTTCTTGAAGTATAATCTCTCTTTCCAGTTCGGGGATCAAAGAGGCAGCGATCAAGCGTTGCGACTCCGTCTGTTGTATCGCAAGTGAGGTGATCTCTCCGGCCTCGTATTGAAGCTTGATCATCTGCAGGGTGCTGTCGTTCAACTGCACGTTTCGTTTCGCAACTTCGATCTTTGCGTCAAGCATCAGCAGATTGAAATAGCCTTTGGCAACATCGCTGACGATCTGCGTTTGGATTGCGTTTTTCGCTTCGCGCGTATTCAGGTATTGCGCTAGCAACTGATCTTTCGAGTTTGCGATCTTTCCCCAGATATCGATCTCCCAATTAAAACCGATCTCTGTTCCAAACTGAGATAAATAAGTAAACATATTCTCCGACGCCTTCGTTCCGTGTCGCTCATACCATTTTGAAGATGGTCCTGATCCGAACTCTTTGGAGCGCCATTGCTTATTCGCTCCGGCAATGGTCATATCAACTTGGGGCAAATAGTCTAGCTTATTTCTACGAAGATCCTTATTAGCGATTTCGATATTCAACAAAGCAGTTTTCATATCGAAGTTATTGCTCAATGCCGAGTCAATCAGGCTCTTTAAGGTTGGATCATGGAAGAACTGCTTCCAAGTCGTTTTGCTTATACTTGTCGTGTCGCCAAAATAGGCTAATGTATCCCCGCGATATTGATCGGGCAAATTGAGCTCAGGCTGGCTATATTTCTGCCCGACTTTACAGCTTTGTATAAAGACGACCGCAGCAAATAAGCAGGCCAAGCTTAGTTTTGTTATTGATATCTTCTTCATTATTCTTCCTCTGTTTTTATTTTACTACGTACTAGTTCATCCAGCGATTTGAACACAACAAATAGCATTGGTATAATGAAAATACCGAACGTTACTCCGAACAGCATCCCTCCTGCAGCACTGAAACTGATGGAATGGTTACCGATTGCTGATGGTCCTACCGTCCACATTAAAGGAACCAAACCTGCCACAAAGGCTAGCGAGGTCATTAGGATTGGACGTAGACGCAATTTTGCTCCGTTGATCGCTGCATCGACAATGCTCATTCCCTTCTGCCGTTCTTGAACAGCAAACTCCACAATAAGGATAGCATTCTTTGCCAAGAGACCAATCAACATGATTAAACCAACTTGTACATAAATATTATTTTGTAATCCTACTAACGCGATTGTTCCATATACACCGATCAATCCAACCGGGACAGAAAGCAATACCGCCCATGGCAAAATATAGCTTTCGTACTGCGCCGCCAGCAAGAAATAAACGAATAGGATACTCAAAGCAAAGATGAGAACGGTCTGCGAGCCGGATTGGCTCTCCTCAAAACTCATCCCTGTCCACTCATAACCGTAGTTTCCTGGCAGCTTTTCTTCCGCATATTTTTCAATGGCAGCCATTGCATCCCCTGTACTGTAGCCTTCCGCAGGCTCAGCATTGACGGTGATGGCATTATACAGGTTATATCGGGTAATAGTCTCTGGTCCTACAATTTTCTCCAAAGTAAGTATCGTATTGATGGGCACCATCTTGCCTTGATCGTTACGCACGAAAATTGAGTTAAAGGACTCGGGATCTTTACGGAAATCAAAGTCTGACTGAACATAGACACGATATTGTCTACCGAATCGACTGAAGTCGGATGCTTGTACCCTTGCGAAGTACGAACGAATGGTAGACATTAAGCTGTTGATACTGACACCCAAGGCTTTTGCTTTCACCACATCGATATTAACTTCATATTGTGGGAAGTTTGATTTGAACGAGGTATAGGCATTTCCCACTTCGGGTAGTTGGTTCAATTCACTGATAAATGTATCGGCAACTACGTTAAAGTCACGAATATCTCCTCCCAAGCGATCCTGCAAGACCATTTCAATACCGGCAAAGTCTCCGAAACCCTGAACCGTTGGACGTGGGAATACGGTAAACTTGGCCTCGTGCAATTGGGATAGATCCTGACGGATGGTATCCATGAAGGCTGTGATATTCTTGATTTTCTTACGTTCGGCATGTGGAACCAAGTTGATATATCCCGCAGCAAATGCCGGACTGGAACTTGCATCCAAAGCATTATAACCCGATACCGTGGTCATCCCGGCAATATCTTCGTGCTTCTTCAAAATGCTATCTGCCATCCTTAACACTTCCGTGGTACGCGATAATGAAGCCCCTGGAGGCATTGCCAAGTTGTAAGTGATAAATCCATCATCCTCTGTAGGGATAAAGGCTTTAGGCGACTTATACATAGCGAATACGCCAATTGCCGTGATTAATGCTAATCCCGCCCAAGCGACATTCTTCTTTTTGATCAGGTATTTGACGCCACCAATGTATTTATTCGTGAAATTGTCAAATGCTGTATTGAAGGCTTTAAAGAAACGTCCTTTATATTTTTCAAACTTATTTTTGTCTTTTTCTTCTTCCAGTTCATCTTGCGCAGGTTTTAATAGCAAGGCACATAAAGCCGGACTTAAAGTTAGGGCGTTCAATGCCGAGATTAAAATAGCCGTAGCCAAGGTATAGGCGAATTGTCTGTAGAAAATACCGGCTGGTCCTTCCATAAATCCTACCGGCAAGAATACTGCCGCCATCACCATCGTAATGGATAGGATTGCTGATGTAATTTCCGACATGGTCGATAAGGTCGCGGCCTTGGCTTTTAAACCGGTATGGTGCATCTTCTGGTGGATGGCCTCGACGACGACGATTGCGTCATCGACCACAATACCAATCGCGAGCACCAAGGCAAACATCGTCAATACATTCAGCGAGAATCCGAAAAGCCCCAAGAAGAAGAATGTACCCACCAAGGAAACCGGAATAGCGATCGCCGGGATCAAGGTCGAGCGAAAATCCTGCAAGAAGATAAATACAATGATAAATACGAGAATAAACGCCTCAAATAGGGTGTGCTTCACTTGCGAGATAGACTCATCAATCTGATCGCGCACGGAATAGGTAATCTCGTAATTGATACCCTTAGGGAATGTTTTTGCTTGTTCTTCCAGAACTTTACGGACTTCCACATCGATATCATGGGCGTTGGATCCACTGGTCTGCGTTAAGTTCAACGTTAAGCCGGGATGCCCATCGACTTTGTTGTCCGAGTTTAGGTTGGTCGCGCCGAACTCAACACGAGCGACATCTTTGAGGTATAATACCGAACCATCTTTATTGGTTTTGATGACGACGTTTTGGAACTCTTCAGGCTGTGTGAAACGCCCCTTATGTTTGATCACTGTTTCGAAGGCTTCATCGGAGGTCTCCCCGAACTTACCTGGTGCAATTTCAAAGTTTTGATCTTTGATCGCATCAGTCACGTCTTTTGGCACTAAATTATAAAGTGCAAGCTTCTCGGGATTTAACCATAGACGCATGGCGTAGTCACGCGCTCCCAGGCGGGATACTTGAGCGACTCCATCCACACGAAGTAAGGGGCGCATCAAGTTGATCTGTGCGTATGCCTGCAAAAAGGTCTCATCATAGATGCTATCGCGATGATCAGAGAATAGGTTGATCGTCATGATAACCCCACTCTGCCTCGGCATCGTGGTGATACCAGCTTCATTTACTTCGGCTGGAATAGAACTGATGGCCTTAGAAATACGCGTTTGGACGTTTACTGAGGCTACATCAGGGTTAGTTCCTGTTTTAAAATAAACCGTCACATTACCGGAACCGGAGTTGGATGCTGTAGAGCGTATATAGGTCATGTTCTCTACCCCATTGATGGCTTCTTCGATGGGTAAGAGTACACTCTTTGCGACCGTTTCTGCAGTCGCGCCCGGATAACTCAACGATACCACTACTGAAGGCGGCGCAATTTCAGGAAATCGCGTCACAGGTAGCAATTTCATCCCCACTAATCCGAGAATAACTAATATGATAGATACAACCGTAGCCAGGACGGGTCGATTTACGAATGTCTTTAACATATAAAATATTTAGATAGACGATACTATCCTACCGCTCTGGCGAGCGGTAGAAATAGCTTGTATAAGTCTTGAGTATTCTTACTTCTTTTGTTCGATTGGGATAATGGCTGAACCGTCTGTTAGCTTATCAAAACCACTTAAAATAACACGGTCACCTTCTTGCAATCCCTCTGACACAATGTAGTTATCCTTACTCTTACCGGCAACTTTGATATTGCGACGCTGAGCCGTATTGTTCTTGTCTACAACAAAAACAAAGGTCTTGTCCTGCAGCTCGCTTGTTGCGACCTGTGGAATCTGGATTACATGGTCCTTAACTTCTGAGATTTTTAAGGTACCTGTACTTCCTGAACGCAGGATGTTGTCTGGGTTAGCAAAGGATGCACGTAATGAAATAGCCCCCGTAGTACGATCGACTTGTCCATTCACAGCGTCAACTGTGCCTTTGTATTTATAGTCCTCTCCGTCGGCGAGTACTAGCGTAACATCCGGGAAAGTTAGTTTTTTGAGTTTATCGTATTTGCGTCCTTCGATACTATCCTTCCTCGCCTGCGCTTTGGAAAAGTAGAGGAAATCAGATTCGTTCATCGCGAAATAAACGTAGATTTCTTGAACATCAGAAAGGTAGGTTAAAGGCTCTTTATCGCCCTTTGACACTAAGTTACCGATACGTTTCGGAATACGTCCGATATATCCACTAACCGGCGCTGTAACAACAGTGAAGTCTTTAGATAACTGCGCGGAGCGGACTTCTGCGTTTGCTTGATCTAATGTAGCTTTAGCAACTTGATAATCTGCCTGTGCCGATGCTAAACGAACTTCGGAGATAACCTCGTTATCTACCAATGGCTTCAAACGATCTACTTCTAACTGCGCGTTTTTTAGCTTCGCACGAGCGACCTGTTGACTCGCTACAGAATTATTTAAATCCTCTTGATAAAACGATGGGTCTATCTTGAATAGCTTCTGCCCTTTTTGCACAAAGGCACCCTCATCGACATAGATTTCCTGCAATAGCCCTTCCACTTGCGGACGGACATCGACATTCACCTTACCTTCGATAGTACCCAGATAATCTTTCACAGTAACCGCATTGTCGCGGGATACCGTGTAAACTGGTAATGCTAATGCTTTGTTGGATTCTTTTTCTTTTGATTTGCTCTCTGAACAGCTTGATAAGATACTTAATGAACTGAACAATACGAGCGTTCCTTTTAAAAATGATAAATTTAGTTTCTTCACAGTAATTGTATATGTTTAATTCTTCCTTCGTAATATTTTTATTACACTCCCCTCTTATTAACGTACTATTTAACAATTATTGTACCGTTTAACATTTGTTAACATATTATTTTATAGTTAAGAAATTGGGATTAATAGATTGTATTCGTGTTAAAACACTGGTTTTCAATGCATCTAATACCTTAGACAAACGATAGCGTTAAATAGTTGGAAAAAGTAGCTTATTTGTTCAAAGGAGTAATAAACAGTCGCTTGAATACGATTGTGTACAAGGTATGGGACGATGTAGCGTAAAGTTCAGAGGCCTATTAAGGGAAGGCTTCAATACAAAAAGCAATTGCTAAGCTAGATTAAAGGTTGTTGGTTAATCTTGTTACTCCAAATACATTCCTTGACGAACGAGAAGCCCTCTATACTTATTGAATACGGAAGACTTCGATACAAAACCTAGATATTGGTCGTCTTTATTTACGACCGGCAGTATCCATACATCATCACGATTCATTTTCGTCATCACGACTTCCATATTCTCGTTTTCTAGGATAATATCATTGGGTTTCTGGGCTAAGACAGCGAAGTTCTTGTCCTTGCCTTCCTGCTCAGCAAGTAGTATGGAGAATAGGCGCTCGCTATAGATAATACCTAAAAGCTTTCCTGAATCATCTACGATTGGAAAGATATTACGTTTAGAATGGATAATATCAGATTGGCGGTCTAAGGGCGTCTCTTCTGGTTTTAGTACAACAAAGTTAGTCTCCAAGACATAGCGTAATTTCATCATACTAAGCACCGTACGATCCTTATCCTCATAAGACAGCAAGTCGCCCGATTCCGCTAATACTTTAGTGTAGATGGAGTGCTTCATCACCGCTCTGTTGATAAAATAGGATATAGACGCAACCAACATCAGGGGCACCATGAGGGTGTATCCACCGGTGATCTCTGCAATCAAGAATATTCCTGTTAAAGGGGCATGCATTACGCCTGCTAAGGCGCCAGCCATCCCTGCCATCACAAAGTTAGGGACGTTCAACTGTACAACGCCGAGCTGATTCATGCCGAATGCGAATGCGAAACCGATTAATCCACCCATCACAAGACTAGGTCCGAATACACCACCATTACCACCGCCATTGATGGTAAATAGCGAAGCAATAGACTTGGCAAATAGAGTCAGCACGGTATAGCAGATGACTACCCAGGCCATATCTTTATAATCGGCGAATAAGCTATTCTTTACAATAGCATCAAAACGGCCATCCAATATCTGTTGGATGGTGATGTATCCTTCACCATAAAGCGCCGGGAAGATAAAGATTAAAATCCCAAGCGATACACCGCTTATCCAGACTTTATTATAAGGATTTTTAATACTGGCGAACCAATCCTTCACCCATTGGGATATCTTCGAAAAATAGACGGTATAAACGCCTATAATAACAGCTAATAACAAGTAAAAGAATAAGGCGTCTACTTCCCAACCTGTGGTTGCTGTATGGAAAAGAGGCTCGCTATATAAGAGTTTGGAAATCACTGATGCTAGCGCAGCTGAAATCAATAAAGGGATGAACGCAGGGATAGAAAATTCCGGAAGGAGAATTTCGATTGCAAAGATCATCCCAGCGACCGGGCTATTGAATGCACCGGAAATACCGGCTGCAGCACCGCAGGCTAGCAACATCGTGATCTCCTTATAGCTCAAGCCAAAGAAACGCCCGATGTTGGATCCAATTGCCGACCCAGAGTAAGCAATCGGCGCCTCCAATCCTGATGACCCACCAAATCCTACAGTTAAAGCACTCGTGACAATCTGCGAATAGATGTTGTGAAAATCAATCCGGCTAGATTTTCGGGAGATAGAATAGATAATCGGCGTGATACCGTGTTCTAGTTTCTTGCCTCGTAAGAATTTCCGTACGAAGAGTACACTTAAGAAAATACCTATTAACGGAAATATTAGATAGAGTGAGTATTTATAATGCCATTCCACATCATCCTGTAAGGAGGATGCAATAAAATGAGTCATTCCTTTCAACAATGCAGCCGCTAATCCGCCAACTATACCCACCACAAAAGCTAACACTACCAAGAAGTTCCGATTGGAAATCTTCTTCATCCGCCATTGATTGATATACTCTAGTCTTTTTAGCAAGCGCTCTCTCATATTATATGCAAATATAGAAACACTTTCTCAGATACCTAAAATGATTCAACCCTCACAAAAACATTTTGTATTTTTGGACTGAAACAAATACAATGATTATGATGAATATGTTAAAGACGGGAGTCTTGCTCTCGGCGCTAGCGCTCGGAACATTCAACTTCTCGGCAACCATTCCTGATGAAGGGATGTTCCCTCTTAGTGAATTGAGCCGTGCGGGATTGAAAAAAGCGGGTCTAAAGATTAGTGAAAAAGATATTTACAATCCGGGACAGATTGGTTTGGTGGACGCCCTTGTGCAGGTTAGTGGCTGTACGGGATCTTTCGTCTCTAGAACAGGATTAATCATCACCAACCATCACTGTGCCTTCTCTGCGGTTCAATTAGCATCAACACCAGAGCATAACTATTTGCAGAACGGCTTTGTCGCAAATTCGCACGAGCAAGAGATAGAAGCGAAAGGACTAACTATACGTATTACAGACTCTTACGAAGATGTATCAAAACAAGTTCTTGATGCTGTTGCTAATATCACGGATCCTATCCAGCGTATTGACTTAATCAATAAAAAGCGTGTAGAGTTGGCGAAAGCTGCAGAAGCTGATGACCCTACGATTAAAGCTGAGGTTTCTGAAATGTTTATAGGAAAGAGCTACGTCCTTTTCAAATACAAGACTATTGAGGATGTTCGTTTAGTATATATCCCACGTCAGGATATTGGGGAATTCGGAGGCGAAACGGACAACTGGGTATGGCCAAGACATACAGGGGATTTCTCCTTCTTGAGAGCGTATGTTGCGCCGGATGGTAAATCTGCAAAATATTCAAAAGATAATGTTCCTTACACTCCAAAGAAACACTTAAAAGTAAATCCTAAGGGAGTTAATGAAAACGACTTCGTATTTATCCTAGGTTATCCAGGACGTACGTTCCGTCATCGCCCTGCGCAATATATTGAATACCAACAGAAGTTCTTATTACCATATACTTCAGAACTCTACGATTATCAGAATCAACAAATGCTTCTTGCTGGTAAGGATGATAAAGCAACGGAACTAGCCTTAGCAACACGTATAAAACGCAACGCGAACGTAATGAAAAACTACCGTGGTAAATTGAAAGGCTTAAGAAACATCGACCTTATCAATACCAAAGAAGCGGAAGATAAAGCTTTGTTAGACTTCATCAATAGCAAGCCGGAGTTAAAACAGAAGTACGGTACGCTGATGTCGGATATCGATCAGCATTACGATATCGTATTTGCGGATGCGGAGAAAGAACTATGGTATAACAATATCTATTCTGGAATCCGTTTATTACAAGTTTCTAGCTTGGTGAACTCATTTAAAGAGGCGTTAGGAAAAGAGCTTTCAACTGCGAAACGCGAAGAACTCTTTAAAGTCAACATAGATCAGTTTAAGAAACAATTAGCTCCTCTATACGAAGGTTACAACTTAGCGGTTGATAAAACTATAGGCGGACATATGTTTGAGCAAGCATACCAATTGAACGGAGCAAACAGTATTGCGTTTGTACAGGCAAGAAACTTTAAATCGCAACAGGACGCTGCTAACTATATTCAATCAGCAATTGACAAGTCTGCGATGAACAACATGGACAATTTTGTAAGCACTGTATTGAAGAATGCATCAACACTGATGGCCTACAATGACGAATTGTTGAAATTCCAAGATGACTTGTACAAGGAGACTGCTCCATTCCGCGATGAGCAGAAACGTCGTGAAGGAAATTTGAATAAACTGATGGCAGATTATGTAGCGGTTAAAGAGCAATTCCAATCGAAGAACTTTATCCCGGATGCGAACTCTACGCTTCGCTTGACTTTCGGAAATATCAAAGGATATAGCCCAGTTGATGCTACGTACATGGAGCCATTCACCACGGTACGAGGGCTAATCGAGAAAGGCAACTCAGGTGCTCCTGAATTTGCTTATCCACAAGCTATTAAGCAAAACTGGTTAGACAAGAACTTCGGCAACTATTTCAAAAAAGAAATCAACGATGTGCCTGTAAATATCCTATACAATATGGATACTACCGGTGGAAACTCCGGATCGCCAATCATGAATGCACATGGTGAATTAATCGGGGTTAACTTCGACCGTGCCTACGACGCAACCATCAACGACTTCGCATGGAACGAAAGCTACAGCCGCTCCATCGGTGTCGATATCCGCTATGTATTATGGATCGCTGATAAGATCGATAATGCACAGTTTATCTTAAAAGAAATGGGAATTTAGTAGTAGAGATTAGATATAAGACATTAGATATTAGACTTTGATGCGCAAGCAGAAGGACCTTTATCTAATGTCTATATTATCTTAGATGTTTGATAAGGACGCTATAGGTCTTAATACTAACTACTAAATACTATCTACTACAAAAATTATCGACTTATTTTCTTTGAAAAAGGCAGATACATAGGCAGTGCTGCCGATCCGCACCAAGGGTAAATCTTAAAATCCAATAGACTATTTTTAATAGCCGGATCTGTCTTCAGGATAATCGCTAATTCTGATTCATTGGCGACATTATGGAAAATAAATAGTCCGCGGTAATTATCCTGATTCTTTCCGAACGGACCTGCAACAATTAATTTATCTTCATTTACAAGGCGATTTATGTTTGCCATGTGTCCTGTAAAGCTTTCATTGATTAGGTTCTTATCTTTGGTTTGATTAGTTCCAGTCTTCAGGACCACAAAGAAATAGGATTTCATCCCACGCTCGTCGGCGTTTAATTTCTGTGCTAAAGCTTCATCATAAGTTGTATCTACAATGGCGGTTGATGTATGATTGCCCGTAGTTACTTGACGAATCATATTAAAAGTGTACTCCTTCCCTCCTGCTCCAATTGCGACGTGCATGGTATCCTCACTAAATTTCTTATATAAAATCTTCTTAGGAAAATCATGTTCAGGGTTTAAAAAAATATAATAATCTTTACCGCTGCTGCCTTCGAACTGTATTGCTTTCCCATCATTCTGACCGATTACATTCGCCTCGAAAATGAGTTTTCCATTTGTTGCCTTCAGGTCGATATATTCGATTGTTGAGATCCCCTTACCTTCTGAGAACCCATATGAAAAGCCTTTCAGATGATCATCAGAAAGCCTATCCCAATGTTCATACAATTCTTTGCCCTCTACTTTCCATGTTCCAGAAAAGAATGAGGATATGTTTTGCTGTGCATACAAGCCTTGTATTGCCAGCAAACTGAGGAGGGTGAATAGGTGTTTCATAGTCAAATATAAGGATAGTAGTTAGTATTTAGTAGTTAGTATTAAGACCTAGGGCTGGTATTTGGGGTTAGATATTAAATGTCAGATGTTAGAGTTTAGACCTATGTCCGCCTTTTAGACTTGGAAAGGGATGATTTGGATTTATATTAAGTCTGAACTTTTGGTTTAAACAAGAAGGGAAGGTTGTCTTGAACCAGGAAAAAAAGGATTCAAGGATTAACAAGATCCTGCTCATCTTTAAAATCCTTCCTTTCTTGGTTCAAAACAGCTCATATTCCTATTCTAAAGCAAGTTCCCCGCTATTGTACCCCATATCCTTTCCCTTAACAGGACAAAAAAAATTAGACCTACTATCATCATTTCCAGTTTTTATAAACTAGAAATGACGACATAGGTCTAATTACTTAATACTAAATACTAACTACTAAAAAAAGCTATACCAAAGTTGGCTCCACGTCTGCATATTCGTGGATGTACTTTTCTACCATTTCGACCATCTTTTCACTACCGATGATCAATGGTGTTCTTTGGTGTAGTTCTTTAGGTTCGATATCCATGATGGGTGCAACGCCTGTAGATGCCTTTCCTCCAGCTTGTTCGGCGATGAAGGCTAAAGGATTACATTCATACATTAAGCGTAGTTTTCCGTTCGGATATTGTACGGTGCTTGGATAAAGAAATATCCCGCCTTGTATCATGTTGCGATGGAAATCAGCCACTAGAGAACCGATATAACGCGATGAATACGGTCTACTTGTCTTTGGATCTATTTCCTTGCAAAATTGTAAGTAATGCTTAATTGCGGAAGAGAACTGATTGTAATTGCTCTCGTTTACAGAGTACACACGACCGTCTTTTGGGATGGTCAAACCAGGATGTGACAGGCAGAATTCACCAATAGACGGATCTAGGGTAAAGCCATCGACTCCCTTTCCAGTGGTATAAACCAATACGGTCGACGAGCCGTAGATCACATAGCCAGCAGCTACCTGCTCGCGGCCAGTTTGCGCGAAGTCTATCGCTTGCACCTCTCCTTCAGCACTTTTGCGCTTGTAGATGGAGAAAATCGTACCGACAGAGACATTCGAGTCAATGTTGGAAGAACCATCCAAGGGGTCGAAGTAGACCATGTATTTTCCTACACGATAACGTTTGGTCTGTGTTAAGTCGATACCATCTTCATGCTCTTCTGAAGCTAGATAACAACATTCGCCACCACGTTTAAGCGCATCCATAAAATGGTTGTCAGCAAAAACATCAAGCTTTTGTTGTTCCTCGCCCTGCACATTGCAATTGCCTTGTTTCCCTAGAATATCGGCTAATCCAGCCTTATTCACTTCGCGATGAACAATCTTTGCCGCCAGGGAAATTGCCTGCAACAAACGGGTAAATTCACCTTTTGCGGTTGGAAATTGAGCTTGTTGCTCAATAATAAACTGTTCTAATGTTTGTATACTCATTATTCTATCCGCTTTTTTCGATTAAGCTTCCTCTAATTTGACATACTGTACATAATTTTCTTCAAACATGCCCTTTAGCTTCTCAGCCATTTCGACATATCCCTCTTGATTTGCCCATACACGTTTCGGATTTAACAGCTCCGAAGGGACGCCCGGACATTCCCTAGGCATTTGAAGATCAAAGATTGGGTGCACCTCATAACCAGCCTCGCCGATGACATTCTCCATCGCGCTGCGGATTAACTGACGGGTATAAGCCAATTGGATTCTACGCCCAACTCCATATGGCCCCGCTACCCAGCCGGTGTTTACCAACCAAACCTGAATATCTTGATGATTTTCTAATCGTTGTTTCAACATCTCTGCATAGCGCATCGGATGTAAGGGTAAAAATGCTGCTCCAAAGCATGCTGAAAAAGTTGCCGTCGGTGTTTTTACGCCCATTTCCGTACCTGCCACTTTCGCGGTATAGCCGTTGATGAAGTAAAACATCGCCTGCTCTGGCGTCAGCTTGGAAATTGGAGGCAACACGCCGAATGCATCTGCACTTAAAAAGAAAATATGCTTTGGTGCATTACAGCAGTTCTTGTCGCTTGTATTCTCAATAAATTCCAAAGGATAAGAAACGCGTAAGTTCTCGGTGATGCTGATATCATTATAATCAATCTCGCGAGTACCTGGTTTGAATTTCGCATTTTCAATCAATGCGCCAAATTTGATCGCGTTGAAAATCTGCGGCTCATGTTGATGCGTCAGGCCAATACCTTTTGCATAACAGCCACCTTCGAAGTTAAAGATTTCGTTGTCTGCCCAGCCATGCTCATCATCGCCGATTAAGTAACGCCCCTCATCTGAAGAAAGCGTCGTTTTACCAGTACCCGACAGGCCAAAGAATAGAGCAGTGTCATTATCCTTACCAACGTTTGCAGAACAGTGCATGGTAAGCACATTGTGTTTCAATGGTAATAAGTAATTCAAAGCACTGAACACACCTTTTTTAATCTCGCCGGTATATGCTGTACCGATGATCAGGATTACCTGGCGCGTTAAATCTACTGCAACGCAGTGAGATGTCGGCAAGCCAAGCTCTTCATAATCCTCCAATTGTAAATCTGAAGCCACTAAAACCGACCAATCTATGCGTTCTTGCTTCTGAATATCTGTTTCGATAAACATGTTATCGACAAAATGGCTTTGAACGGGACGTTCACAAACCACAAGGACCTGCTGCGCATAAGCTTTATGGTTGCAAGCTTGTACCGAACGGATATACAGCGGAATCTGCGATAAATAGCGGCTAACCCGATCTTGAAGTTGATCGAACAGCTCTACAGTCATCGCTTTGTTTACTTTACCCCAATTAACTTGATCGAAAGTAAACTCGTCTTTAACGATAAAACGGGACTCTGGTGAGCGCCCCGTAAATTTTCCGGTGGCGAAACTTAATGCACCACTATCCGTAAGAGTTCCTTGATTTTGTTTTACAGCGTGTTCCACTAGTTCGGGAACCGGGAGCTGGACATAGATTGGCTCTTCTGGTCGAATGCCAAGAGCCTCTAATTGAATACTGATTACGTTTGTCATTATATAGGCTTTATTTTGCGACAAAGCTAGATATATTTTTAGCAACTAAAAAAGAAAATTTAGCATATTGTATGAAATACACAATTTTAAAACACTGTATTTCAATATATTATAATTTAAAAAAATTGTCACAAGTTTTTAGCTAAAAAAAGAATTAACCTTTAGCATTTGAATATTTTTTAAATCAGACAATATAGGTTAACTCAAACGGATAAAATACGTGTAGCGTTTAACTGACACAGCAATTTGTATGTCATAACATGGAAATTTTGGCTGGAAATATCATAAAATCGTCAAAACGAAGAAATGCCTCTTTTTTATCTAAAGAATAAAGCTGTTATTTGCATAACTTTTTGAACAAAAGGATACAAAAGTCAAAAAGTAAGCATTATGAAATCACATATACAAGGCATCCTATTCGTCCTGTTTACATTCTTTGGAATTTCGGCTGCGTGGGGACAGCAGACAGTCACTGTAAAAGGTAGAGTGATGAACGCGGAAACTTACGAAGCAATTCCCTATGCATCGATCAGCATTATCGGAACCAGCAAAGAGTCGGGCGCATCATCAACCGCTAACGGTACTTTTACGCTTAGCCTTCCGAGCAATTTGAGCAAGCTGCGCATTAGTTCTGTAGGATTCGACGCGGAGGAATTTGTAGTGACA
This sequence comes from Sphingobacterium hotanense, assembly GCF_008274825.1. NCBI lineage: Bacteria > Pseudomonadati > Bacteroidota > Sphingobacteriia > Sphingobacteriales > Sphingobacteriaceae > Sphingobacterium > Sphingobacterium hotanense. The sequence continues at coordinate 1,817,332 of NZ_CP030848.1, read as the reverse complement.
AGGGATAATGCCGGAAATGCGAAAATATTCCTATTCCCTTCTAATAAAATTGAAGAGGTCGTCATCAAGCGCCCTCGCAGGGGAAAATATTCGAATAAGAATAATCCTGCCGTTGAGCTGATCCGGAAGGTTGTAGAACATCGTGATCAAAACCGATTGACTGGTCAGTCTTTTGCCGAATTCAACCAATATGAGAAGATAAGCTTAGGTCTAAGCAATTTGGATGCGAAATTTAAAAACAAAAAGGTATTCAAAAAGTATCAATTCCTATTTCAAGAAGATGACACGGCCAGTGTCAATGGCAACTATGTATTGCCCGCATATATGGAGGAAAAATTCTCGAAGGTATATTACCGGAAAGATCCAAACGCGAAAAAGCAATACGTGATGGCGGAGAAGAAGGCACAGTTTGACCCCAAATTTGTAGACAATGACGGTTTGAGCAAGTATTTCAACCGTTTATATGATGAAGTCGAAATCTACGATAATAACATCGAGATCTTGACCAACCAGTTTTTGAGCCCGATTGCTAATAGCGCGCCTACCTTCTATCGTTTCTATATTACCGACACGATCAAAACAGCGCAGCCCAACTTGGTGGAGCTGAGCTTCTTTCCTAGGAATAAAAACGATTTATTATTTACAGGTAAACTCTACATCACATTGGATGGTAACTATGCCGTACAACGTGCTGCAATGACCGTTGCCGACGATATCAACTTAAACTTTGTGCGCGATCTTGACATAGAATTAGCCTTTGACAAAGATCACAATAATAAGTTCTACCTAAGCAAATCCAGCTTGGGCATTGACTTCGCGATTACAGGCAAAGGAAAGGGAATAAAAGGAAAACGCGTAGTGTTGATCAATGATTACCAACAAGGCGTACAACGTCCAGACAGCACCTACTTAGTTCCTGACGTATATGTTGTTAAGAAAGAGGAAGAAATCGAGGCCGAACCGGAAAGCTATTGGGCGACGTTAAGACCGGAACCGTTGAGCAAATCGGAGAGCTTGATCTACCATAATATCGATAGCCTACAACAAATGCCATCGTTCCGCACCTTTATGGACATCAGCGCCCTTTTATTATCGGGTTACAAGCAGGCCGGACCGGTAGAAATCGGCCCTGTTAATACTTTTTATTCTTATAATCCAGTAGAAGGGTTTAGATTGCGCGTCGGTGGTCGTACGACAGATCGATTAAGCAAAAGGTTCTATCTTGAGGGATATACGGCCTATGGCTTCGACGATCAGAAATGGAAGTATTTTCTAGCAGGAACTTACTCTTTGAACAACAAGTCGATTTATAATTTCCCGCAGCATTATATCCGTGTTTCGGCGTCATACGACACGAAAATCCCTGGCCAAAAATTAGAATTTATTCAAGAAGACAATGTTTTGTTATCATTTAAGCGAGGCGAAAATCAAAGTTACCTTTATAATGAGGAGTATCGGGTTGACTATAAGGTAGAATTTAGCAATAACTTTTCCGTGACCGCAGGCTTGGGACGGTGGAAACAAACCCCAGCAGGAGTACTATCCTATCGTTTACCACAAGCAGACGGCAGCTTCAACAATTTGCCACACCTTCAATCTACCGAATTCAATGTAGGGGTACGTTACGCACCTAAGGAAGAGTATTATCAGGGAAAACTATACCGTACGCCCCTATTTAACAAATATCCGATCTTCCATCTGAATTACACAGCTGGCGTTAAAGGTTTATTTGGCGGAGACTACAACTATCATTCGCTATCTGCCGATATCTTTAAAAGGTTTTATTTGTCGCAGTTTGGGTATGCTGACGTTAATTTGGATGGATCTTACACCTTCGGGAGCAATATTCCCTATCTATTCTTAAATATTCATCGTGCCAACCAAACGTATGCCTACCAGTTGCAATCCTACAACTTGATGAACTTCATGGAATTTGTATCGGATCATCATGCGAGCATCAACGTACAGTATTATATGAATGGTTTTATTTTCAATAAAATTCCATTATTAAAGAAATTAAAACTTCGCGAAGTATTTAGCTTCAAGGGTGTATATGGAGGCTTAAGAGATAGCAACAATCCTTCACTCAACAATGAGGTTTTCGCATGGCAAACAAACGGTAAGGGCGAGCAATCTAGCTTTACCTTTGGTAGCGAGCCGTATATGGAAGCAAGCGCAGGTGTATCGAACATCTTTAAAATATTACGCGTCGATTTAGTAAAACGCCTGAATTACTTAGATAATCCTGATGCTCCAGAATGGGGTGTCCGCGCCAGAATTAAGTTTGATTTCTAGGTAAGTTAGTCACTATTAGCAATACAGTTGTACGCTACGAGCGACCAACGAAAGATCACAAGCCTTTTACAACTATTACAAACACCTATCATACCCGCTCGGAAAGGGTTATGATAGGGGTTTGTATTGGGTTTGAATTGGGAGTGAAAGGGGTTATACTTGTAGTTGATATATTAGACATTAGATATTAGACATTAGATTTTAGACCATTGTCTGAACTAGGAAAGGAAGGATACAAGGATGGGCCGGATCGGGTCTGATGTCTGTTATCTGATATCTAATGTCTGTTCTGAACCAGGGAGGAAGGATACAAGGATAAGCAGGATCGGGTCTGATGTCTAATATCTGATATCTAATGTCTGTTCTGAACCAGGAAAGGAAGGATACAAGGATGGGCAGGATCGGGTCTGATGTCTGTTATCTGATATCTAATGTCTGTTCTGAACCAGGAAAGGAAGGATACAAAGGATAAGCAGGATCGGGTCTGATGTCTAATATCTGATATCTAATGTCTGTTTCATATCTAATTTCATAAAAAGGATAAAAAATATTAAAAAAGTTTGCATAAAAAAGGCTGATACATTACATTTGTTTCATTAATAATATGAAGATCACTCGCACATACCATTACAGTATCCATCATCGCCATTGTGGCGATAGATATTAGTATTGGCTCTACGCGAGGCAACATTCCCCCCGGATCGTATTTTATTATTAATTCTTTACTTACAAAAACCGACATTTTGAAAAATCTGAAAATTGCTATCCAGAAATCGGGTAGATTAAATGAGAAATCTGTACAACTATTAAAAAACTGTGGACTAGATTTCGAAAACTATAAAAGCTCTCTCATCACCACTGTATCTAACTTTAACCTTGAAATCTTATTCCTTCGCGACGATGATATCCCAGGATATGTAGAACAAGGTATTGCCGATTTAGGTATAGTCGGTGAAAATGTGATCGACGAAACGCAGTCTAAAGTTCAATATCTGCAACGCTTGGGCTTCGGGAAGTGTACTTTAAAATTAGCTATCGCCAAAGACTCTCCGATCGAACGCCTTGAAGACCTAAACGGCAAATCAATCGCAACCTCCTACCCTAACATCCTTCAACAATTTCTTAACGATTTCAAGATCAAGGCAGATATTCAAGAGATATCTGGTTCGGTAGAGATTGCGCCTGGATTGGGTTTGAGCGATGCTATTTGTGATATAGTTTCTACGGGTGGAACTCTAAAAAGCAATGGCTTGAAGCCATTTGCCGATGTTCGTTCTTCAGAAGCGATCCTGATTGCAAGAGATGGCATTGAAGAGAATCCTATTATTTGTGAACTGCTGCAACGTGTTCAATCGGTATTGCGTGCGAAAGAGACCAAATATGTGGTTTTGAATGTGGAAAAGAAAAATTTAGAGCAGATTACCGAACTATTGCACGGTGTTAAGAGTCCTACAGTTGTTCCCTTGGCGGAAGAAGGTTGGGTTGCTGTACACACGGTTATTTCGGAGGATGATTTTTGGGAGAAAATCAATAAATTGAAAGCTGCCGGCGCACAGGGAATCGTGGTGATGCCGATAGAAAAAATCATAATGTAATATGCTAAAGACTTATTCATATAATCAGCTTGATCAAGCAAAGATCCAAGAACTTACCAATAGAAACACGGACCCGAATAACGCTATCCAAGATACTGTGTCTGGGATCATCAATGAGGTAAGGACACATGGCGATGCCGCATTGAAATCCTATGCTGCACAGTTTGATAAGGTTGAATTAGAAAAATTATATTTAGACGCTTCTGATATTGAAGAATTGGCGATGGGAATTTCCCGCGACCAGATGCGCGCATTGGAAATCGCGTTTCAGAATATCCATAAGTTCCACTCCTATCAGACGAAAAGAGAACGCACGGTAGAGACGATGCCTGGCGTTAGCTGTTGGCGCGAATTGCGCCCCATCGAGAAGGTGGGGCTTTATATTCCTGGAGGGTCCGCGGTTTTGCCGAGCACGCTATTGATGTTGGGAATTCCGGCACGGATTGCCGGCTGTAAAGAAATAGTGGTTTGTTCGCCGCCACAGAATAACGGCAAGATTAACGGTTTCGTAGCATACTGTTTGAAGCTTTTACGTATTGAGCGCGTTTATTTAGTTGGTGGTGCGCAGGCGGTTGCTGCAATGGCTTTTGGCACGGAGAGCATCCCGAAGGTAAATAAGATTTTTGGACCCGGAAACCAGTTCGTGACTAAAGCTAAGAGCCTTATTCAAGGAATTACCGATGTGGCTATTGATATGCCGGCGGGTCCTTCTGAAGTATTGGTTATTGCGGATGAATCTGCGAATCCGGCTTATATCGCGGCGGACTTATTAGCACAAGCGGAACATGGCATTGATAGTCAGGCGGTGTTAGCAACGAGCTCAACATCGATTGCAGCACAAGTGAACGAGGAACTTAGCAAGCAGTTGGCTATCCTTCCGAGAAAGGAGCTGGCAGCAAGGGCGCTGGATAATTCCTACATAGTCGTATGTGATGATTTGATCAGTTGTATGAACTTCTCGAATGCCTATGCTCCGGAACACTTGATTATCGAATCGGATCAGTGGAAATCTTTGGTTAATAAGGTCCAAAATGCGGGATCGGTATTTTTAGGACATTTGACACCAGAGAGCGCGGGTGACTATGCATCCGGAACGAATCATACTTTGCCCACATCAGGCTATGCACGCTCCTATTCTGGAGTGTCTGTAGACTCGTTTGTCAAGAAGATAACTTTTCAGCACATCACCGAGCAAGGCCTAGAACAGATCGGGTCGACAGTCGAAATATTGGCGGAATTAGAAGGCTTACAAGCGCATAAAAATGCGGTAAGCATTCGAAAGAAAGCATAAAGAAAAAGGAGTCGCAGCAAACTGTGACTCCTTTTTTTATATTAAGAAATGCAGGTTTCTTATTTCTTTTTCTTCTTACCTTTTTTCTTATCATCTCCAACAATCTTATTATAGATTTCAGAGATAGCTTTCTTTAGTTTACCGAAAGATTTAGCTTGTTTCTTATCTTGCTTTTTCAGCTTCTCCTCTTTTACTTTTTTCACTTTCTTTGCCGAAACTTTTGCTTTTTTCTTATCCTTGCTGTCTTTCTTAACCTTCTCGACTTTTTTATCGTTCGCCTTTTTATCCTCTTTTACAGCTTTAGCAGCCTTCGCTTTCTTCTTATCGTCTTTTTTAACTTTAACTTCTTTTACAGGAGCTTTTTCTTTGTAGGAAGCTTCTTTCTCCAACTTAGCTTCTTGCGCCGCTGGTGCCTTCTCTACGGTTTTTGTTTCGAGCTTGCTCTCTGTAGTTGCAGGTTTTGCCGATGCTGCTTTTGGTGCGGGTGTCTTAGCCCCTAGACCATCGCCGTCAGTCTTTGGTGCTGCCGCCTTTTTAGCGGTTGTGGAGGAAGGGGTTGCTTTCGATGCTGCCGTTGTCTTGGTCGCTTGGTTTCCTGAAGTTACTGGCTTCGCAGGTGCTGCCTTTGGCTTAGCAGCTGTCGTGCTTCCGGCCGCTTTAGTAGCAGGCGCTTTTGCAGGCGTACTCGCTGCATTTGCCGCTGCAGGTTTTGCTGCGGCCCCAGCCGGTTTTGCAGCAGGCTTAGTAGCCGTTGCTGTTTTCGCTGCTGGTTTTGAAGCAGCATCTGTCGACTTAACCGCAGGTTTAGCCGTAGTTGAACTTGCTGCTTTCGCTGTACTAGCTGCTGGTTTTGCAGCATTTGCAGTTGTTGCTGGCTTTGCAGCAGCCGTTTTATTTGCTGCAGGTTTCGCTGCTGTAGTAGTAGCTTTTGGTGCTGCAGGCTTTTTAGCAGCGGTTGCAGGTTTTGCTACCGATTTAGTAGCAGGTTTAGCTGCAGTAGTCGTTTCTTTTTTATCATCAACAGCTGGGGTCGATGGATTATTAGCATTTGTTGGTTCTGCCATATTCTTTAATAATTTGCGTTTCAGTGATCCAATGGTATAATTATGTAATCTTATTTTTTGGGTGATTAAGACGTTTAATTCGTTTAAAAGCGTCATAAATTTTCAAAAAGAATAAGCGTTGCTTATCTTTTTGGTTTCTACCACTTTAAAAACCTTAATATACCAAAAATGTTTGCAATGACGTGCACAATTAAACTTTTTCTTGTTTCAGAGGTCAAATAGAATGATTACATTTGTAACCCATACATAACTGGGGTCGACCGGAATTGACAGGATAGCGATGGTTATGTAAGCATGCAGTGCATTGTTAGTCTAGCACTTAAATCTGAACTTTCAACTTTATAACTGGCGAAGAAAACTACGCCTTAGCTGCTTAAGTTAGACTTAACATAGCTATTTGTCCCGTTAGATCCTGTTCTTTGGTCTAACACCCGGGGCATCGAACAATAGAACTGGTCTTTGTGATGTTGCTAATCAAAGACGAGAAACAGCAACTACGGAGAACGGTATAGGTAAGCGACTCACCTTCCCTCTCCCGACAATTAAAGAGAAGCTAAGCATGTAGAAAGCGTAGATCATACTATGTTTGGACGAGGGTTCGAATCCCTCCGACTCCACAAGGAAATAAAAGCTCAACGAAAGTTGGGCTTTTTTTGTGGGAAGAGAGGTTGGACGGGGATTGTAAGCGTTCGACATCGAGGGGTTTAGGGTTTGAGTGCGGGATTGCGGGACTGAAACAATCCCTCCGGCTCCACAATTAGCCTGAATATCATTATCTTTCGAGCATCATCACAGAAATTGCATTACTGCAAGCACCGTAAATAGCATTTTTTTACCAATCATCATCAGTTGTTTGTTTCATTATTTGAAATTCTTTTTCAATCGCCTTTCCCATTATGACACTTTCTTTTCTAATAAAACCTTTCTTCAATCCTTTGCCATTCCCTACAGATTCTTCTATTGGTAAGTATTGCCATGTTTCCGGATCTTGCGTGTACATTGGATTTCCTAAATGAATTACAGGAGATTTTGAGGCGATATTAACAGCTGTAATCCTATATCGACCCTGTTTATAATCTAAAGTAAAGTAAGCTCTTATATCCCCAAGCGCATAGAATGATGTACTCATTCTAGAAAAACCTAATGCCGAAGGATTAGTTTTTATTCCATCCCCAAGAAATGTAATCTTATCATCGAATACTTGGATATCAGAAAACACGCGATTCCCTTTTATCGTATTAATCAAATCTTCAAATGAGACGCTTTCATCTTTATATACCTTCTGCCAATTTACTCAACCTTCATCTGTGACATAAAAATCTCCAGCTCTTAACTGAGCAAAAGATATTGTAGGAATTATTAAAAATAGTATTAGTAAGTTTTTCATATTTAGTCGGAAACTATATTATTAATTTCTTTCGTTTAAACGTTGTAAAGGATCTAATCTTTTAATTTAGTATCGCGTTAAAAGCGTTTTTGCTCAAAGAACCAATATCTCTACGCTTTCTAATATAAATATCAGATAAAATAATATATTTATACTATTTCGGGTCTGAAATCATAAAGGCTAGTAGCAATATCGCCAAGGAAGTTTATTATACTGTCGCATTACTCATCCGATTAAAACTTTTGTCCTTCTAGAATAGCAACATAGATTTATTGATTTAAATTCTACAAAGTTTCATTTACACTGTTTTTGTGCTATCTTTAAATCACCTAATTATGAAAACGACACTTTATATCTTCATGTTGCTTATGCTAGGCTTAAGTTCATGTAAAAAGAACGACGAAACTGATAAAACTCCTGAGGAAATTTACTTAAATATCGAAGGCAAAACATATTCATTATCTGAACTTACAGATATAATGGTTAAATATACTCGAGTAAGTTCCGATCGATTAGTTTATAATGCCAGCGATACTACGTTTAATATTAAAAATTATGAAGGGCTAAGGTTCAGAGTTGTTGATGTATTAAGAGATCTTAACTATGGTGTTAGATAGAAAGTCGGTTGACTATCAGCTAACAACTGTGACAATGATCCACATGACGAATATTTAATTGCATTGGAACTAGCTCCGGCCCCAATCATTGTTGAGGCGTGTGCAGACATAAATTCACTAAGCGTATATGCAATCAGTTACGATCTATAGAGTATACATTATTTTTCACAGACATGGATTAGTTCCGGGCGTAAATATTATGTCACTTAGCAGTTGATTTAAGAATAAAATCTTTCGCAAAATCTAATTTCTGTTCCGTTGTAAGACCATTAAATTCCACCATCGCTATCATTCTAATTTTATGAATCTTTGACCTGATAAGCATAATAATAGAGTTATTTCTTTTGTCAAAAAATATTCCACCGTTATTAACTCTTGTTTTGAAAATCTCGATCAAGTAGTCTTCTTCGTCGCCATTAATCATAAGAGCAGCTGCAAAATTTTTAAAACCAGACTCAAAATCACCAGCAGTGCCATCAATTACATTGTAACCGATATCTATAAATCCCGGAATTCTTGTTGATGTTCCAGGCAATAGATACGAGATCTTGAACACAGAGTTATTCTTAGTATTTTCAGCACCACTTGGATTTTCCAGGCCGATGTTTTCTCTATACGTAGATATTTCCAATGCATTACTAAGATAATTGGATTCCGATAAGTGTGCATTCGATATTTTAGTTAAAACTGTATTCTGGGCAATTAAGCCAGTATTAGCAAAGAGAAGAAATAAAATTAAAGTCCAAGGTATCATAATTCTCATTGTTGCCGATTCTAACATATTTTTTTACAACTAACTTATGACCGGCAATTTCATCCTCTTGAGACTGAAGAATTAAACTATCCTTTGTGAGCTTAAGAATCTTACTTTGATAAGATGCTTCCCCATCAATATTCTTTATTAGAGAATTTTCAATCACTTTATAATTTCCCCTTTCTAATAATCTAAGATGATCTAATTTAGAAAACAAAATGTAAGAACGTTCTGTATACGCTCTATTCGATTCAAAACTCCAAATAGATCCATAATCTGGATCTACGCTCTTCCAGTCACCAACTAAATCAGTTTCAGCACTTGTGAGACTATCGTTTTTAGAACATGAGATAAACGAAAGAAGACAAACAGTAATCAATAAATACTTCATAATGCAGTAGGTTTTAATATCTAAAGTTATTCAATTAAACAGAAAAGATGGTTAATAGTATTGCGCACGAAGACTATAATGATCATCACCCCGAGGATTCTTTTTGGCTTTATCATAATAAAGGCATGTTAAGATACTAATTTGCTTTAATCATTTATCTTTATCCCCTCTAATAAAAGAATTTTTCGGCTAATATAGACCTGATTTCCATATTCCTAGCTTTCTTTCCCTCGCTTCTACCTGCGCTTTATACAGTCTTTCTTGATATTTAACATTAGGCGGAATCGTCATTAATGTGGCATATCCATTCTTAACCATCAATTCGTTTACGAAGGTTCCATCATTCAGATAAACATAAGCGAGTGTTCGTCCATACTGATCCAAAGAATCGACGTCGAAGGTTAATTTTACATAAGGATTCGCCACTAAAATACTATCTAAATACAATTTCGACGTCATACCAAAGGGGTGCTTTTTCTTCTTAAAAACTGTTCTTGTTTCTGGCGCATCAATCCCAATTAACCTAACCTTCATATGTTCCCTTCGACTATTCATTACCCAGAACGTATCACCATCGATTAGTTTATCCACTTTAAAAATCTCTGGATTTTGGAACATTTGCTGTTCGAAATCTATATCCGCATAGAATTCATTGACAGCAACATTTTGCGTTTGGCAGGAAACAAAAATCAAGAATGTTAATAAAAGTTTATTCATAGATACAAAGTTAAAACTAAAAGCCATCGTATGTTGTAGAATCGATGATCGGATCGATAACCTCATCCTCACCTTCATTGAAATTGTCGCTATCATCCGACGTATAGGCCTTGTCTGTGATAACCTTTAAAGAAGGAATTTCATACATTACATAATAGCCTTCGCAATAGCCTCCCTGACAGTATTGATGGTCCATTTCTAGACAACTGTCCGATCAGAAATTCGATATAGTAATAATTTGTTGGTTGGTAAATCCCTGTATTCGAATGAAAATCCCCTATATAAACCCTTTATCTTTACAATAAGCAACCAGCTGTTCATTTTTGTTAAAAGCCAAAACTTCTCGCATCATGTTCAACCGCTTTTCTACACTGCTCAATCCGGAAGGCTTTATATTCCTTTGCTTAAGATGGTTTGGAATTTCTTTCTGCAAAACTCCCTCTGACAGCAGTTTTACAATTTGGATATCGATATTTGAGAATTCATAGGTATGACTTTGCTTTAAGGATTGTTTGATATCGAAGGAAACATAAGTATGCCCTTGATCGATCGCTATAAAAGCTTCCTTAAGATGTTGAGCATCGCGCCTTGCCTTGCGAACGTAGCCATCTATGCCATATTCATTAAACAATCTGTCAATGATGGCAGGTCTATCTTCGCCAGAAAAAACTATAACTTTTAAATTTGGTTGAATAACCTTGACGGCTTGAATCAGTTCAATACCACCCGCAATACGTTGCTTATTGAAATCTTCTTCGAAAGAAAGATCTGTAATCAACAAATCGAAAGCATCTCCGTCGCGTAACGCACGACTGATCCACGCTAAAGCATCATCACAGTAATATACATACTTGGCGATTTCTACCCCCAAATCACTAATGGTCCGTTGAACGGAAACATTGGTAATCTCATGATCTTCTGCAATTAATACTTTTCTAAACATAATGGTCAGTTTTGAGGAAGCGGTAAATTCAACTCTATCTTCACTCCTTTTCCCCTTTCGGAAACAAAATTAAATTTACCTTTCAACCTTTCCATACGGTTTCCCGTATTCCGGAGACCATTGCCAATTTTTCGCTCTTTGGTGAATCCGATGCCGTTATCTTGATAGAAAATATTTAAGAAATTATCCTGTTCTTCAAACCTAAAAATCAACTCATTAGCGAGACTGTGTTTCCGCATATTCACCAAGAGTTCTTGAAAAATGATCAATACTTCATTCTTCGTATTTTTAGACAATTTATTCCAAATATGTGGATCATTGCCGACAATAAAGATGTGAACTGACTCGTTAGCAAATGACTTGATTAACGTGGAGACATCAATTGCAAAACCTTCTTCAGACATTTCCTTCGTTTCATGGGAAATATCTCTGGATTTTTCGTACATAACTTCCAGTTTATCTAGAAGTTCATGCTTATTAAAATCGCTCTTATACTCCAATTCGGTCATTACACGATAAATGCCATTTGCAACAACATCATGAACTTTCTTTGAGGTTTTCAATTGTATTTCTTTCACTTTATTTTCGGCCTCCATCGTAATCTTTTGTTTTCTCCTTTTTGCCCACAAAATAAAAAATGTAAGTGCTGAAAGTACAAACCCGATTACTGCAACCATAATGACTCGCTCCTTCGAAATGCGAAGGTCTCTATCCAACACGTCCTTTTGAAGCTTTAGGTTATCGATTTTGTTTTTTTCGGCTTCATAACGAATTAATGCATACTGATTCCTCGCCTTTAATCGAGCCATCCGCACGCTATCGGATAGATGCTTATAAATTTGAAAGTAGTATTTTGATGAATCTGAATTGACCTTGATTAACTTTTCTGCAGCATTTATCTGATCAGTACTAACTTGGATCTTGCTGGCCATGTTAAAGGATTTCGAAGCATAAATTCTCGCAGAATCCAAATTTCGTCCATCATGATATTCAAATAAGTGCGAAAAACTGGAATTCACTCCCGAATCATCCGATTCATCTAAACGTATCTCTAATGCCTTATGTAAGTCAGGCAAAGGATTATATGCTTTGTCAATCCGCCACCTTGTATTCGCATAATTCGACAAGCATCGTGCATAGTTCTTATCCTTTTTACCAGCAGATTTTAAGTTCTCTTTATGAATCAAAAAAGCTTCCTTAAAACGCTTCGCACTAAAAAGTGTTACAGCTTTATTATTTTTATAGGTTTGTTCATCAATCTTATTCGCAGCATATTGCACAGCCAAATCATAATATACAATGGCTGTCTCGTTGTCGCCATAACCAGAAATTGCATTCCCCAAATTATTGTAATTAAAAGCTAACAAGTCTGAATGTGATTGATTAAGGGAATCTAAAAGCTTATCCGCCTCCAATGAAGTTTCCTGAGCGCCATAATAATCGCCTTCTTCAAACAGGGTAATAGCCATCTGGATCAAACATATCGCAGCATGAAGACTATCGCCTTCTTGTATAAAATCATCACTTGCTAAATCAAAATAAACAAAGGAACTATCATACCTTCCTTGCTCTAGGAAAGAATTTGCCTTAGCGTAGTTCTTATTGCTATCAACAGTTAATTTCGAATCAGTTTCGGCTAACTTTTGACGTTCAGAATGGCACGCTAATAATAGCAATATGCTGAATAGCAGTGTGAATAATTGACATCGCATGGATAATAATTTGGTAAACAATATTACCAAATATAAAATACAGGTAAAATTGATTTTACCTGCATTTTTAATTAGCGATCTTAGCCTAGCAGATCAGGCAAAATTGTCGGCATCGATGGTCTTGTAGGACGTACCGATCCTTTATCGCCGCTGTTTGTCTGAGGGTCACCATCATTTGTAGCTAAGGAGTTTGCATAACCTGCGGAACACACCAAAGTCAGTAGTAGAGCTACGAACAAATTTTTCATTTCTTCTAAAATTTAAGGTCAAAAAACTATCCCGATGCCATCGTTTCTAAATGGCATCAATCATTAATTTTTCAGAAGGCCTTCTGATTTTTAGGAAGAAGTAAACTCATAGGAAAATCAAACGATCTTCCTCTTTTTCAGATGATTCTCTACAAGCTTACCAAACGAATTCTCTACAGTCGCGCTAATAATAAACGAGCTATCGAAGAATTCATAGGACAAAACTACAGGCGTTTAACAGCTATAAATCAGATATTTCCGGTATTTCCGATATTTCTTATTGATTTCCGAAAACTCCTGTTTTCCAACAGACAATTTGTACATCTTAGATATTATGCTTTATTTCGAATGACGAAAACCAATTAGTTCAATGTTTGAATTCGACATCTTTAGGGAAGAAGTTTTAGCGGATTACACGAAGAAACGCAATCAAGGAGCTTTACCGACTAGCCTAGAAAATCCTTCGCCAGCGAATCTTAGAAATTATGCATCCAATAAATATCGCCAAGGACTTAACAAGGAAGACAGAACTGTCTTTGAAGAATACTTTAATTCAAATGCGAAAGCTGATGATCTCGAAAAAGCGATTAGAACTACCGATTTAGGAAGACTAAAGTCGGTTCAAAACTTCCTTAATGGTACAACAAAAATTCCAGACGAAATTATTGTCAAATTAGTTGCTGCCTTAATCGATTTTAGTCCAAGACCATTTGTAGAGTGGAGAAACTCATTTCAAAATCTTCAACATGACGAATCTAAAGCGCCTGTTGATCTTGAAATGCCTCAAATGTATAACAACGTTGAGCGTAATCAACTCTTCCAAACTACAGAGAGCGCTAAGCCGAAAAAGAAAACCAGATTAAACAAAATTCTAGCTATATCAGCAGCAAGCCTCTCCTTTGCCGCAGTAGGCTATATGACATCTTCGCAATTGAAACCTGATGGATGTATGTACTGGGACGGAGCACAATATGTAAAAATCGACTGCAAAGAAGAAATTAAACATGCGGAGAAACTAATTCTCGATCCAATAGATTTAATACATTTTAAAAAGATTACCCAAACAGATACGCTTCAGGAAGAGCATGTGAATAAAGTTTGGTATTCGAAAATCAACAATGAAGTTGAATTTTTCACAAGCGCAGGCCGGCATCCTCTTCATAAAGAAAGAACATTAAAGCCGGCAACTTGGTATATGATCAAGAAATATAAAGGCTCAAATCCTACGAAATAGTTTCAAAATAGGAGGCCCAACAATATTAAATTCCAATTTTCTATGGAATTAGCATCCTCAATTCATCATGATATAAAACCAATATATCATGAAATACTACACCATTTTAGCCTTCCTCTTCCTAATTAGCAATTCATCTTTCACTCATGCTACTGAGCAGGAACCCGACAGACTAATTATCAAAGGAGACACCATGTTGCTACATGCTTTACCGTTCGATGAATGGAGGAATCTAAATAACTATGATAAACCACTTTTTCCCGATTCCTTAGCGGGATTTTCAACAGGCTGCTGGCGAGGATATGTTGCCTATTGGGAAATTATTGATGATCAATTGTATCTAACCAACATCTATAATGAAATGAAAAATGCCAAAGCAAATCTCCATGTAATATTTGGCAAAAAGTTCAAAAACGGGCGAGTGAAAGCAGATTGGTTCTCCGACACGGTTACCGCATTTCGTGGCAAACTTCTGTATTCCGATCATGCTGTCTTCTCCAGCGTTTTCGAACATGAGTATGAATATGTTTTCGATAATGGGATATTACACAGCACTGCTTACTTCGACAACTCGATGTCTAAAAACACACCGATGTACATGGGCGATCCTCTACTATATAAGCATATCGACACGCTGATAAACTGGTCAGCATTACCTACTATTGAAAAATCAGGTCATGCCGGAGTATATCTACTCGCTAATGAAAAGGGACAATTAGATACCATACTCCATGTTTATGGAAAGTCGGAAATTTTCAGAGAAGAGGCGCTGCGTGTGGCGAAACTCATAACAAGGTTTCCGGTTATTTATCGAAGAGGAAAGCTCCAAAAACCGGATATACGCCTGGAATTCTTTTTTTCCGCAGAAAAACAAAAGAAATATCGGAAGGAGAAATAAAAAAAACTCTACCGAGGACCGGTAGAGTTAAGCTAACTCATAGGAATTAACAACGTTTTGTGTGATTTTACTTAAAAATTTAACGGTATGCGGATTAAGTTTGTTGTTTCTTCAATCTTTAACATGACCATCAAGCACCTACTTTATCGATAACTCGATCTGCCCCTCCTCTACTCCTTCTACTGCATCTTTCGAGAGAATACCTTGAGATCTCTTCATCATCTCGTCTAGCAGCTCACTACTGCCACCTGCATGCGATACTGTAATTTTTGAACTGTTCTTGTTGTAAGCCACAGTCGTCGCACTGACACCTTGACAAGATTTCAAGCTTTTGTTCAGCTGATTCAATTGATCATAACTGATTCCTTCAATCTTCACAACAGTCTTGTTCAGCCCGTCTTCCGCGTCTTTCCCTTTTCCGAAAAATCCTGTGATTTTCTTACCCACTTTACCTGCCTTATCGGCTTTATTCGCAGCGCGATCAGCGGTATTCGTTGCTCTATCTAGTTTATCGGTAGCACGATCAATCTTATCTAAAAATCCCTGTGCTTTTACTTGTGTCGCTGTTAGGCAAAACAGCATCAGTAATGATATACAAATCGCTTTCATAGTGTTCGTTTTTATAGTTTTCAAAAATGTTTTAGTTCTTATTATACGGCGCGGAGAATTCGCCCTCAGTCACCGTCAGGAATACGTCGTCTCCCTCCAATACACCCGAGAAAGTTCCTTTAACGCCCCATTTTGTCAAACTGGTAATGCTCAATGTAAAACTTGAACCATCGTTCCCGTCTCCGCGGTACCCTGTCGTACTTACAATCTTTCCGTCCACCACGTTTTGAATATAGTACTGTCCGATCAACTCAGGGCCTTCACCATTCGCAGCAACATAAGTCGTCTCTTTTGCTCCTTCATCGGAAACCAATTGAAATCCAAAACCCGGCGAAGCCATGTCTTTCGACTCACGGCCTCCAACGGTCACGAAATGTATAGTATTCCAATCGTCCGGTTTATCATTCGCACTTAAACTATGGTTGAATTCATGTAGTTTCCCATTAATCTTACAGCGAAAAAAAACCTCTGAGTCGTCCGATGAGGAGTCGTCTTTACTACAAGAAACCATCAGAAGTGCTAAAACTAGAAGTAAGCCGATTTTGTTAAGTGTGTTTTTCATTATTCTATCCATTATTGTTCTTCATTTTAATATTTCCGATTTTGGCAATGCTGCCTGATCTCCTTGCTAACAAATATGCGCTTGCCCTAACTTTATATTAGAATGAATTAAATACATTGCATAGAATTTTTAACGAACGAGCAACTATCCTCAACCTTTCAATCTGTTGATGAAAAACAATATTCTATTGAAAATTATTTAGGATATAGCAACGTATTACTAACTTGAATACTATGGTTAAATTTTTCGACAGAGAGGTTTCTCTGGTCAAGTTACAAGTCATCACCTGGCTTTTCGTGACGATTCTAACTTTTGCATCCTATCTTCAGAATGCTGATTTTGGCTACGCCTTGGTATTCACCGTCATCAATATGCTTAGTATGCTCGCGGTAATCTACGGAAATGCTTGTTTTCTTTTGCCAGCGCTATATTTTAAGGGACGTCGGCTGACCTATTTGCTTGCAACAGTCCTATTGCTCGGGACAATTTGCTTTATTCGTGTAGAACTTCGTTCTTATTTTCATGAACTTTATGTTCGAGGGGCAGATCAAAGTACGAGTTTTCAGGTTTATGCTAGCATAATGACCTCCTTAATCATTAACTATCTTTTCAGTTTTATATTCAGGCTAGCTTTGGATTACTTCAAAGTGCGCAAAGACCAAAAGCAACTTAAAGAATATACCTCCAAAGTGGAACTCGATTTATTAAAAGCACAGGTCCAACCACATTTCTTGTTCAATACGCTCAACAATATTTATTACGTCGCACAACGAGAGTCTCCTCAAACTGCCAAATTGATTGAAAAACTTGCGAATATCATGCGCTACTTTGTGGATGAAGCATCAAAAGGACTAGGCAAACTCCCCACAGATATATAGTTCCTAAAAGATTATATTGATTTAGAAAGGATGCGAATGCTGCACCCCATGCGCGTCGATATCGAAGTTAATGTCGATTCAAATGCCATCGAGCTTCCTCCCATGCTCATCATACCTTTGGTCGAAAATGTCTTTAAACATGGAATCGACAAAAGAAGCACAGAAAACTACCTCTCGTTAAAAATCCAATCCGCAGATGGAAAATTAATGATTAGGGTATCAAATAGGGTTTTCGAAGATAAAAACACCCAACAAGGTGGCAACGGCCTAAAGAATCTTATCTCCCGCCTCGACTTACTTTATGGAAAAAACTATACATTTGAAAGAACACTAACGACCAATGTCTTTAATGCCAACCTAGAGTTACCCTTATGAAAATAATTACCTGTCTAATTGTTGATGATGAGCCGAATGCGGTTCAATTGCTTGAAGACTATATTCAAAAGATTCCCTATTTGATGTTAAAACAAAAGTGTTACGACGCTTTTGAAGCATTACAATTTCTGGAGAAAGAAAAAGTCGACTTAGTTTTTCTGGATATCAACATGCCTAAAATGTCAGGTATGGAATTAGCGGCATTACTCCCGAAAGGACAGTGCATCATTTTTACATCCGCCTATGCCAGCTTCGCCTTGGAAGGCTATGAATACAATGCACTAGATTATATATTGAAGCCTATCATCTTCAAGCCTTTTGTGCAAGCGGTAGAAAAAGTTAGAGATTACTTTCAAGCCCAAACAGCAAATAAATCCTTCGTCATTGCTGAGAGCAAAAAGGAGTTTATGTTCATCAAATCCGATCGAAAACATATTAAAATTTACTACGATGATATCCTATATTTTGAAGCACAACAAGAATACGTCAAAGTAGTATTGGCAAATGACTCTCCAGTATTGGTCTATAAACGAATGAAACAACTCGAAGAACAGCTCCCTTCAAACTTTATACGAATACACAACTCATTTATCCTAAATAACAATTACCTAGACTTTATCGTGGATAACCATGCGTCGGTAAAAGGCGAAAAACTCCCGATAAGCGCTAGCTACAGAGCAAAGCTGATTGCAATTATTGAAAACAATACACTCTAGCACAACAAGAATTATGAGCTTAATGGTATAAATAACGAGAGGCTGTGTTTTTGCACAGCCTCTCCTTCATTCCCTAATCTTATTTTACTTTTGTAGAACATAACCGCAAACATAATTTCCATTCGCATCCCAAACCGAATAGTAGTATGTTCCTGGGAAGATCGATGACTCATTAAGTGAAAATGCTAGAAATGAAACTCCTGGCATAGGGTATGTTCCTGGAGGAAATCCTTTTCCACCTTTTACAGTGCTTTGTTCTTTGATCTCAAATTTCGAAAGATTCGATAATGCCTTCATACTCTTAAGTTTTAGTTTTATTTATAAATATAGAAAACACTGAATTTAAACTACTTCCATATCTAATATTCGAACATTTAAAATCTACATTTGCACTACTGGCGGATATATTCGAGAAATTATCGATGAATCTAATCCGCAACTTCCAGACGCAATTCCTCCTGCATCACAATCGGTGTTTCTCCCACCTGATATTCATATTTCAAATTGAAAACATGAAATTTCCTACCGAAAGATTCTTCTAATTGATACGTATTCGGATATCTTTCATCGCCTTCCAATTGTTTGATCTGAAGATCCTTGTAGGGCTTGATCGTCACTTTGTTATCTTCGCCAACCTCTAAGATCATCGAAGTCTTTGCAATGGCAGCCTCGCTATTTTCAAAACTCTCGTTCCCCGCAACCACGCGAACCGAATTCTTAGTCAATGGATATAACTTTTTATTTCCCGCCGTCACAATATCATTTGCCGAACCCGCCATCGTATAAAAAGCGTCGGAAGCCTGTGAAGCATAAGCATTCTTTATCTGAATCTGGTAAAGAATAGTTTTCTTTTTTTCATTGATTTCAACCGCACCGACCTCACTAGCCTTCAATGCAATAAAATAGGTCGAATCAGGAGAAAGACCATCAACCAATAGCTTTACCTGTGTCTTCCCTGTTCGTTCGCCTGCCTTGATCTGTATTTTATAATCTTCAATCTTATATTTTTCTCTAGGCAATAATTTCGCATAAAGTTTCTCATCCAAATCAAACAACGATCGGTTGTATGTATCTAATGGCTCCTGATCTTCAGCCAATTCTATTACCAAGTCGCTCTCCGGAAGGTGCGTACCGCCAACCGATGCAGCAATATATCCCAAGGTTTCTCCGCCAGTTAAAGGCACAACTTCTTGAAAAGTATTATGATAAGAACTGCTGATTAATGCGACCACATTCTTATACATTTCTTTTTCAAACAACTCGTTGTCTTTGCATGATGATAACATCCCCACTAGGGCCATCATTGCTATATATCTACGTTTCATGTGTTTTCGATTAATGTCAATATTAATATCCTGGATTTTGATCTAGCGACGGTAATCTTCTCAATTCCTCACGCGGAATGGGAACCCATACCAATTTCTTGTGAACAACGCGTTTCAAGAAGGATGAAGTCCCCGGAATCACACGTTTGTAATACGTCTCTTTGGTCGCCCCATCCGGATTCATGCCACGGATTGGTTCACGCTCGGTCTCCTCATAGATCCCCCAACGACGAACATCATAGTAACGTCTGTTTTCCCAAAGAAACTCAACCATACGCTCACGCTCAATTTCACTTTGAACCGTTTGCGGATTTCCAACTTTTGCAGCATTCAAACCCGGCAATCCAGCTCTGTATCGAACTTGATTAAAGGCATTCTTGATCGCTTCTTCATCGCGACTAACCGTATATTGTCTTCCACCTAATTCTACTGTATGGCTTCCTTTTAAATTATTCAACGCTTCGGCATAGGATAATAAGATCTCAGCATAGCGTATAATCGCATAGGATTTCTTCATACGGCGAGCACCCGTACCGCTCCACGCATCCATCGGATGAACGAACTTCTTAATAACATATCCTGTAATCGGGTAGTTTGGAGATGTTGCAGTAACGCCTCCACGTCCATCCGCATCCTGATAATAATATTTTGCAGTATAGTTATTCAACGAAGCACTCGATTCAGCTTGCCAAACTGCTTCGTTGAACCCTACAGAAGCGTAAAAACGCATTTCTCGATTTGCATACATATTGTAAACCCCAGCATTCAAAGGATATCCAGAGAATCGCTTCGCTTGCGTTGTAAAACCATTTTCCGAGTAATAACCATCAATCGTTGCCTCTTCCTTCGTGCGACCATCATCCATTAAATAAGCATCTACCACTTTTTGTGTCACGCAGAAACGACCCCAACCACCTAAAGATGGAGGAAATGCCCCCTTCGTTATTGGATCACTTATATAATCTGTATTTCTTCCCCAAATAACCTCTTTGTTGGTTGCAGGAACCGCTTCACCGGTAAATATTTCTGAATAAGAGCGAAATGCATCAATACCCGCAGCACCGTTTGGAAACTGACCATAGAAGTTCGGATCAGAAGTTACACCTTGAGGGAGTTGTTTTGTCTTATCATCAGCTATCGCGGTATAAAGCTTGTATTGCCCCAAATCCATAACGCGTTGTGCTGCTGCCGCTGCAATTGCCCAACGCCTCTCATCATATTGTTGCGATACATAATGTGCGCCATCTGTTTTACGTGTCCA
Organism: Sphingobacterium hotanense; assembly: GCF_008274825.1. Taxonomy (NCBI): domain Bacteria; kingdom Pseudomonadati; phylum Bacteroidota; class Sphingobacteriia; order Sphingobacteriales; family Sphingobacteriaceae; genus Sphingobacterium; species Sphingobacterium hotanense. The sequence continues at coordinate 1,796,460 of NZ_CP030848.1, read as the reverse complement.
GCTACCAAAGTAAGCAGCAGCTACAGGACCACCGTTAAATAATGGACTTGCATGAATCAAACGAAGACGTGCAATCAAAGCATAAGCTGCCCCCTTGCTAGGCTTTCCGAAATCTAAAATCGAAACCTCTGCAGGCAAAAATTGAGCTGCCTTTTCAAACTCTTCTACCGTGTAGTCCATGGTCTCATCGTAAGTTGCTCTCGGACGATCATAGTATTCGATAGGTTCATTTGTATTGACGATCTCATCACCCAACAGAATGGCAGGACCGTAATCCACCAAAATATTATAGTACGCATATGCACGGATAAATCGTGTAAAGCCTTCAATACGATGACGATCGGCTGTACTTAGATCGCGGGGCACATCGAGATTTGCCAATATGCTATTGCACTTACGAATAATCTTATAGTATCGACCCCATTGATTCAGGTTATAGTTATCATCAGATGACCCTGCACCGAAAAAATCCGGACTGATATTCCCAGTCACATAGTCCATTCCGTAATAAACGTTGGTGGAACCACTCCCTGTCAATCCATTGAACCCTTCATCCGTAGCCATGGGCCCGGGCGTATATCCAAATCGAACAGTGTTGGATTCATCCGGGAACATCGCGGCTGCCCCCCACATATAAGCTTCTATATTTCTTGTACTGCTAAACGCAGAGTCGATATTAAATTCATCATCAAAATAATTATCAATGTTTAGATAATCCTTACACGAGGTTGTTGAGGCAATAGCAATCAGCAAAACCGACAGTTTAGCTATTTTATTTATGATCGTTAATTTCATTTTCATTATCACTTTATCCATTAAAAATTAAGATATACTTGCATTGAGTAAGTTGATGGGATCGGATATTTTCGACCATTCCAAGCAGCTTGCTCCGGATCGAATATTTTCACCTTGTCCCAGATGTACAGGTTAGTACCCACGAATTGTAAATCAAGCGATTTTACACCTATGCGTTTCACGAAATTCGGCGATACATTATAGCTTAGTGTCAATTCTTCTAAACGGATGTATCGAGAATCCCCCTGCCAAAATGAGGAAAGCTGACTATTGTTCGCGTTATTACCATATTGTAATCTTGGAAAAAGCGCATTTGGGTTCTCAGCTAATGAAGGGTCGATACCATTCGCTACAGCGTAGTCCATCGGTATCCACCGATTATTAGGATCGGCTACTATGGAAAGTACATTACCTTCGCTGCCATTAAAGAATGGCATATACCCCATACCATTTACTTTTTTCACGTCGTTTAACTCCATCTGTTGTCCTACATAGAAGAATGATGTTCGGCCGGTACCTTTAAATAAAAGACCCAAAGTCAGATTCTTAAAGCGGAATTCACCACCAAATCCAAACATTGCTAGCGGATAGTTACTATGCGTCAAAGGAACTTTGTCTAAGGCATCGATAACCCCGTCCCCATTCACGTCTTTGTACTTGATATCACCAGGTAACACATCACCAAAAGACTGCTTCGGACTGTACTTAATATCCTCTTCGTCTTTGAATAGACCTAAGGCCTGATACCCACGAATAGACTTATGCGGGAATCCGTTAAATTCTAAATAAGGGTACTCTAAATAAGCTTGCTCCCAATTCTGAACGAGGTTTTTTGAGTAAGTGAAATTTCCTCGCAAGGTGAAGCCCATTCGATCTGATAAATTATGTGTGAAGCTAATATTTCCGTCGACACCTGAACTCCTCATACGTCCAACGTTTGCAAATGGGTTGGAAACAACACCCACATAGGAAGGAACTTGTACACGTTGCTGGAAAATACCATTACGTTGATCTTTAAAAATATCGAACACAAAATCGATCTTGTTGTTGAATAACTTCCCTTCAAAACCGATATTCGATTTTATTGCTCGCTCCCAAGCTAAATTGTCTGCACCAATACGTGTCTCATGAATTGTTTCAATTCCCGGGATTCCCCATATATTGGATTCCTTCTGGTTTACTTTTGTCAAATATGGAAATCTGATTTCTGAAATACGGTCATTACCAACTGTTCCATAAGAAGCACGGATCTTAAAATAATTAAGCCACGGCACATTCTCCTGCAAATATTTATATCCCGTTGGCACCCAACCTAAAGCAATCGACGGGAAAAATCCGTACTGTCTGCCTGGTTGGAAGTTTTCAGATCCGGTATAACCAAAGTTCACATCCAGAAGATAGGTATCACGGAATCCATAGGTCAAACGACTGGATACACCTTGATAACGCAATGGAATCGCCTCCAGGTTGTTCTTCGCATCATCAGTATGCTTCGCATCGCTCAAATAGTAATAGATCAATGCAGATGTGCGGTGATCCGTGCCAAACTGCCTATCATAGTTGATCACGGATTCAAAGTGATATTTACGATATTGTTTAATTTCCTTGGTATATTTCGCCTTCTCCTCCAATACCGTCTGCTGCATAATAAGCGATCCATCCGGAGCACGTCCTAATGCTTTGGAAAGTCCGGGCTGAACTTTTCGACGCTCCTCAAAGAAACTATGTACATCATAAGCACCCTGAGCTCTAAATTTTAAGCCCTTAACCCATGGATCGAAGTCCTGGTTCAACGCCAATGTTACCTTGCCTTTGAAGGCTTCATCCAATGCTTTACCTGTACGGTTGATCATCACATAAGGCGATGATGCATCCTCGCCGCCTAAGCCCGGCAGCATACCATTTGAATATTGTGTTGGAAGCGCCAATGGTGTTAATCGCGATTGTGCGCCCCAGATGTATTCTGTATTAGCTACCCCCGGTTGCTTTAATTGCGATAAGAAACCATCCGATCCTAAGTAAACCTTTGTTGTTTTCGTTAAGTTAACATCAAGGTTGATACGGTAGTTATATGTATTGAATCCTACATTGGAACTATATACGCTATTTGGATCAACTTTGTAAGCCGCAGACTCATTCTTTCCGCCCAAGCTTAAGAAATAACGCGCAACTTCCGACCCTCCACGGCCACTTACATAATAACTTTGTCTCCAGGAGTTTTTGTTCAAGATTTCATCTTGCCAGTTTACATTTGGATACATATCAGGATCCAGACCGTCGCGAATAATTCCCATTTCCGTTTGGTCGTACAAAGGACTTTGACCGCGCAGTGCAGTTGCCTCGTTCGCTAATGTGGCATAATCGAATGCATTTAGATATTGCGGCAATCTGTTTAAATGTGAAAGCGTAGAGTTTGCTCTCGCCGTAATTTGAATTCGATCTACCAAACCGCGTTTCGTTGTCACTAATACAACACCATTTGCTCCGCGTACTCCATATACCGCTGTTGCAGAAGCATCCTTCAAGATGGAGAAGCTTTCCACATCAGCTGGGTCAATTGTATTCAGATCGCCTTCAAGTCCATCGATCAAAACAAGTGCACTACTATTGGCTCCAAATGTACCAATACCGCGCACCCAGAATTCGGAGATGTTCTTCCCTGGTTCACCACTCGATTGCATGGAGATAACCCCGGCAGCTCTACCCCCAAGCAGATTGGCAATGGAAGGAGCAGGAGTCTGTAAACTCTTGACATCAACCGTTGTAATCGCTCCTACGGAACTTATCTTACGCTGAACATTCCCCAGCCCCACGACGATGACCTCATCGATGTCTGAGCTCTTCTCGACAAGCTCGATGATTAAATCAGCTTTCGATTCAATCGCTAAATGCTCTTGTATATCATATCCTGTATGGCTGAAAACCACTTTATCTCCATAGTTGACAGTCATATTAAAAATACCGTCGTTGCCAGTTGAAGTTCCTGCGGAAGGTTTATCCTTCACAAATATGGATACCCCTGACATGGGATCTCCCGTCGCATTCACTACCTTTCCGGCAATTGTTAATTCTTTTGTTTCCTGCGCATTCGCAATCGAGAAGATTGAACAAAAGAGCAGCAAACAGATAGCATGAAAAATCTTCATCTTTTTTATTGCTTAATTAGTTTGTGTTGGTTTTATATTTAATTGATCGGAAATGATTATTCAATCACGAGTTTTCGAATCCTAGCATTGCTCCAATCTGCGATATAGATATCGCCTTGCTCATTCACCGCAACGCCCCAAGGTTGGTTAAATAATGATTCCGCAGGGCCTCCATCTTTGTAACCTGATGTTCCAGGTCGGCCTGCCACCGTTGTCACGATATTATCTGCCGACACCATGCGTACGCAATGATTACCATAGTCCGCCACGAACATGTTCCCGTCATTATCAAACTTGATGTCTTTAGGATAATTGAATAGTGCATCTTCAATCGGTCCATCACGAAAAGCACTACCTCCAGGGGCATTCATGCGCTTGAAACCGCCAGTTCCGTTAGGATCACGTAGGTCAAGTACCGATATACCTTGTCTAAACTCAATAGGATTCGCATTGGAGTGCAATGTGATGTATAGTAACCAGGGTTTCTTAGGATTGATAGCTTGTCCATATTGTGAACCGTATGGCCCTTGGTGAACAATCTTCGCTTCCATGGTTTCTGGATTAATCTTCGCTATTTTGCCGTCGCGATAGCGGGTGTATAAATGACCATCATAAGGACAGAACGTCACAAAGTTTTTGTAGCGATCCGCATCGACAATCGATGTCAAGTCAGCCGTAGAATACTTCACATTTCGTTGTCGAGGATACCATGCTTCGCGAGGGTCAAATGTAAATATCACCTCTTTTGTCGACTCATGTGCTGCAGTTAGCATGCCCGTTGCACGGTCAACAGTCAAACCATTCGCATAAAGTATTCTTGTCGCCGATGGCGCTTCAATTAATGGTGTAACGATGTTTTCCTTCTCATTGATTCTGGCAACACCAAAGGTAGCCGGGTTGCCGCCATCGCGCCATGACATAAAAATATTACCCTCTGCATCCAATTCTAAATATTTTCCGTAAACCTCTGCTTCCGATAAGACTCCCGGTTTAAAATTCTTTTGCCCGTTTCCAGTCACCGTACTCACCTGCGCTTGTGTATGATAGGTAAAGGAATTCTCATAAACCAATGAATCTTTGCCCACGACAACCGAAATCTTAGGATCAGCGCCTGGCATGCGAGGTACAATCGCATAAATGCGATTACCGCTCGAAGAAATAATGGAAGCCTTCGCTTTATTGAAATAGACTTTAATTTTAGATGGGTCTGTTCCAAAGTTTTCGCCATCTAAAAGTATTTTAGTCCTCGCTCCGCCCTCTAACGGAAAGTACGAGCTAAGCACAATCGGCTTGGAAGGATCATGCTCACTTTTCTTCAAAGTCTCTTCGTCTTTACAGCTGTTGAGCAGGAGTAAAAACGCCAGAGGCATCATTAGTAAACTACGAATTTTCATAACGTTGAGATTAATATTTACTTTAAAAGTTTTAAAATTTCATAAGCATCTGAAAACTGAAAGCTTTCTTTCAAAAACGAAAGAGAACATAACAACAAGCGCACAGTTTAAGGTTAAAATTTATGATTGTGCTTTTTCAAAAGTTTGAGCAAAACTAGCCAATAGACTCGTTGGGAATGTTTAGAACCAGTTACTATATTGTTAATGTTGTATTAAGAGGATAGCGGGAAGGAAACTTTAATTTAACTTTTAAAAAGTACAGCATTTAAAATAAAAAGAAAATAAAAAAGAGTAACCTACAAGCAATCACTCCCCTACATAAGTCTTTTCATACCCAAATCAAAGCCCTTTCAAAAGGGTCCTGATTGGGCTTTGTATTGGGTTTGAATTGGGTTTGAAAGGGGACTGAGCAGAACTTGGTATTAGATTTTAGATATGAAATATTAGACGTTAGATATTTGACATTAGATTTTAGACGTTAGAGTGTCTTGAACCAGAAAAGGAAGGAATGCTAGGATGAGCAGGGAATTTTGTCTTGAACCAGGAAAGGAAGGATGTAAGGATAGGCAGGATCGGGTCTAACATCTATTGTCTGATATCTATTATCTAGTCTGAACCAGGAAAGGAAAGATGCAAGGATCGGCAGGATCGGGTCTAACATTTATTGTCTGATATCTATTATCTAGTCTGAACCAGGAAAGGAAGGATGCAAGGATCAGCAGGATCGGGTCTAACATCTATTGTCTGATATCTATTATCTAGTCTGAACCAGGAAAGGAAAGATGCAAGGATCAGCAGGATCTTACATTTCGTCGGATGTCGCTATGCGATTCGTAGGTTTTTAAGAGACGTTTAGTGAAACGTCTCTACGCAGTTCGTCATGATTACCGCCTATGTAGTTCAAAACCGTATAGAAGCCAATTGGACGCCAATGCGTAGAGACGTTTCACTAAACTTCTCCTCTAACCCACGACGCCCATACCGTCATCCAACATTACAAGATCCTGTCCATCCTTAAATCCTTCCTTTCCTGGTTCAAAGACAAAATGCCCTCCCTTTCCTGGTTCAAAGACAAATTTTCCTTTCTTGTTTAAACCAAAGGTTCAAAGACAAACATCCTTCCTTTCCTAGTTCAAAGACAGCCATATCATCCTAAAAAACAATAAAAAAATGGCGACCATTATCGGCCGCCATAGGTCTTTATACTAAATACTAGCTACTAATGCGAATTAAGGGTTGAAAATAGGCTTTATGAAACAGGCTGTTAATTTACCGAACACATGTACTAATAGTCCTTTGGTAGATCTGACCTTACTTGCGTTTTGTATCTGTGTTTTTTCATTTATCCAATTAAAAAAGGATTCGATTGGTTGTCTTACCTTAGATACTGCTCTTGAAAACAGGTCATTATAAGCACGATCCCTATTTTTTAAACAATCTGGTTTTCCTTGGGTTTCCCTTATCGGAGTATACATAATTGATTTTTTTTCTTTATAAAACCACTCGAAGAACGGGGCGTCACGGTATATCTTGTCACCAAAGAACGTCCTACCTGCGATGGATGCCCAATTCTCCTTAAATATGTTCAGGTCACTTTCAGATGCCTTGCTTATTACTATGCTTTCCGGACGAGGCAGCGTGGATTTGTTATAGCTGTTGAGCGCATGAAGCTTTAATCCAAAATACCAAAGCCTCTTCGTTGAGCAGAAGCTTTTATCCGTTATCTCCAGAGCTACCTTTGCCCTTCTAGTCCCACTGCAGGTTATGATGGGCATAGAGTCCAGTAGGGAAAATTCTCTGGAGCACTCCTCTGGTGCAAAGTCCTCTATAACTGACTGACAAAGAGATCTCAAAACATCAAAAAGGCGGTTGATACGGGTATTGAATGCTACGTATGAAGTTAGCTTGGGAAACCAATCCATCAGATAATCCGAGGCGAATTTATGGATCTGCTTGATCCTTAGCCGCTGTTCCTCGTGCACACTGAATAAATAGATGGTCAAAACCTCCTGATCAGTAAAGTCAGGTGTGTTATTGTTTGAAAATCGCTGACAGTAATATTGCAGTTCACTGTCATATTTATCACAAACATACTGGTATAATTTTATTAATTTTAGAGCCTTGGCCTGATTGATCATGTTGTTTAATAATGCGCAAGGAACATTATAAATATACTGATAATCAGGCTTTTATGCAAGTTTTCACCCCTCTTTTTAAGAAGCTTTTTCCAATATATTTCAACCCTTAATTCGCATTACTAAATACTAACTAATAAATACTATCTTCTTCCAAACTCGTAGCCTACGCTAAACGAGGTTACGCGATTTAAGTATTTCGTATCGGTATTCGATATATTGATTAGGCCTGCAGAACTCGAAATACTAAGATTGAAGCCGTTCATAAATCTATAGCCTACAATAGCACCTAATCCGAAGTCGAAAGGGTTAAGCTCGTCAACGCCGCTTCCCCAGTGTAAATCCACACCTTGGTTATCGCTAGTAACTTTTGCACTGATGCCATAAGCCAAATATGGTCCTCCTCCAAAAAAGAAGTCGCCGCTCCTTGTTGGCACTCTGCCTAAGAAATTCACTGGCACTTGTAAGTAAAGAAATTTGTCGATGTAATCCCCTTCCGGTAGTTTAGACTTACCGCCCTTACCTTCCAAAGAAAGTCCAGGCTGTAAGGAGAACCCTTGATTTACACGGGCATCATAATAACCTGTGACGTGGAATCGGGAAGCCATCTTGGTGGTAGCAGAATAGTCGCCTTCGCGGATAAACTGATTTGCTAAGTTGTATCCGGCGCGGAGTCCAAAATTGTTTTGAGCCATTACGCCCGTCGTCATGGCTAACACAAAAGCCATGGAAAAATAGAGTTTTTTCATGTTGGTTTGTTAAAATTCATAATTCAAGAACGCTTATTAAACTCCCGAAGGCTCGGATGTTTACGCATAAACGATCAGATAAATATAGCTATTAAGTATATATGTTGATGCCAATATTTAAAATATCATACACATAATTTTCCTATCGGATCAATCACTTTCCCCTCTATTAATTAAATGGGTGAGCCGGAGGTAAAATATCCCACAAATTGGAAAACCAAATTATGGGGAAATCTTTGGATCTACCGCTCTTGACATGCGCGCCCCATTTTCGCTAAAATCTATCCCCAAAATCGATATTACACTAATAGTTTAAAATATATCTTTGCGCTATTATTTATAATTAATCTAAATAAACAGAGCAAATGCATACACATTGGGTAAAAACATGCGGGCGATTCTATATCATTCTATTATTATTATCAATTTGCGCTTTCAATAATCTAAGGGCGCAGAATAAAAGCGGGTCGACAGGAATATTAATTAGCGGGTATGTGCTCGACAGGGAGCATAATGCCATAGCAAATGCCTTGGTTATTATTAAAGGCAGCAGACATTCAACCACAACCGACGCGAAGGGTTTTTACACCATAAAATGCAAATCAGGACAGCAGACGCTTCAGATTTCATTAACAGGCTATAAACCGACAAAAAAAACAATACATTTCAAAAACGGCTATAACGAACTAGCGCCGATTTATCTAGAGGCACATGATGACACGAAGATATCGGAGATTATCGTTGAAGGTAAATCCGCCATAAAAAACGTTAAAGAAAGCCCATTCAATGTCGCGGTTTTAGACGCGAAGAAATTCCATAATAGTCCCGTCGAATTAACGGATGTCTTGAATTGTGCTTCCGGAATCAAAGTCAGGCAAAATGGCGGGCTCGGTTCGCGAAGTTCCATAAGTTTAAATGGCTTTTCTGGACGCCATGTTAAGATCTTTATCGATGGCGTTCCAATGGATGGCATGGGTTCTGCATTTCAGTTGAACAACATTCCGATCAACCTTGCGGAGCGAATAGAGATCTATAATGGTGTTGTACCTATCGAACTCGGCGCAGATGCATTAGGTGGTGCAATCAATATCATCATAAATAAAAATAGCAAGTCGTTCGCTGATGTCTCCTACTCTTTCGGTTCATTTAATACGCATAAAACCAACATAAACTTAGGGCACACTACAAAATCGGGATTCATAGTCTTATTAAATGCCTTCCAGAATTACTCGGATAATAGCTATCCTGTTTACACACAAGTGCGAGATTTTGAAACAAGCATTATTTCCAAAGACAGCGTATGGACGAAAGCGTTCCACAATAACTACCATAACGAGACCGCTGTCTTGAAAACCGGTTTTGTTAATAAAAAGTGGGCCGACCAATTCCTTGTCGGAATTACAATAGGCAAAGACTATTCGGATATACAGAATGCCAACATCATGAAGATTGTTTATGGCGAAAAATCCAGAAAAGGAACAACGGTTATGCCTTCCCTGGTTTATACAAAAAGGAACGTATTTACGCCGGGTTTTGATGTCATGCTGACCGGAAATTATAATCGTAACTATAACCAAAATACGGATACAGCAACGCGGGAGTACAATTGGTATGGTCATTTTATTCAAAAAAAGACCATCGGCGAAGGCGTCAATTCCATGGCTGAATTTTATAATAACAACGCCAATGCCTCGCTTAATCTAATTTATAAACTCAACGAGCAGCATAGTTTTGCACTGAACGACAACTGGTCAACCTATCAACGCGAAAATGCGGACAAGAATATCATCAAAGATCAGTTTAGTTTGCCAAAAGATAATTCGAGCAATTATAAAAATGTAGTTGGGGTATCCTATAAGTACAACTACAATAAAAAGTGGGTAAGTACTATTTTCGGAAAACACTATATCCAAAGCACCACCGGTATGGTCAATGTGGGTGAAAGCGAATCCTTTCCAACATACAAAGAGATGACAGCAAAGTCAGACGCTTTCGGCTATGGTATAGCGAGCACTTTTTTGCTGAATGATTTCCAGTATAAAATCTCCGTCGAAAAAGCGCTACGCATGCCATCTGCCATTGAACTCATGGGAGACGCCGTGCTTGAACGTGCCAACGCATCATTGCGACCGGAAGTGAGTGAAAACGTAAATCTCGGCATTTCCTATCAGAAGGACTTTGCAAAGAACCATGCGGTATATTTTGATGCCAGCGGTTTATACCGGAATGTTACCGACTTTATTCAACGTCAAATCGTACCTCGTACCGGCGAGGCCAGCAGTGTAAACCATGGACAAGTCCAAAACATCGGCGTAAATTTCGAAGGTCGCTATTATTATAAACGCTTTTTCAGCGCGGGCGGTACGGTTACTTATCAAAGCTTAATCAACAAAGAAAAATACGATAAATATGGGAATGCACAATTGTCGCAAACTTATAACGATCGTATGCCCAACCAACCCTACTTCTACGCCAATGGCGAAGCGGAAATACGAATCCCCGACTTAGGCGCAAAGGCCAATCTATTCACGGTAGGCTATCACTTGCATTATGTGCATTCCTTCTTTCTTCGTTGGCCAAGCTTGGGTGAGTCAGGCGAAAAAACAAGCATCGATAAAACTCTTTCCCATGATATCATCGCCTCTTACGCCATGAAGTCAGGACGCTACAATATCAGCGTAGAAGGACGTAACATAACCGACCAGCGCCTCTATGACAATTATAGCCTGCAAAAACCAGGAAGAAGCTTCAATGTCAAACTACGCTATTTTATCATGTAATTTTTTCAAAAACAATCATATCATTATGTTCCAAACTCAAATTAAAAATCAAACAAATAGCAGACTATTTTTTACCATCTGCGCACTAGCATTCGGAACAAGCTTTACCGCATGTTCTGATGAGGAAGTACCAAAAGAGAAGCCACGTGAATCAGAAAAAGTAGAATTCTTCATCGCGGCAACGCAGGGAGAAGCGTCGTACCTACTTGCTGTTCCGGACGTGACGAAAGGTACAACGTCTATCAAAGGGAAAGGTTTAGAAGCTGATGCTTATACCGCATGGGTCTTCCCTACTCCTAAAGTTGGTATCGGATTAAAATATCAAAAAGGGGATCCTGGAATTGGTATCGGCGTTGCCTTAGGTCCTGATGGAAAAATTGTCAAAAGTGGCAGTGAGTTCCAAATAAAATCAAGATTTACCACCTACGGCCCTTTCCAAGAGAAAGTGCTATCCATCGTTGGTGGTATCAAAGTGGCAGATGATCCTAAGAACATTTATTCGACTTTCAATTTTATCGACCCTGCAAATGGAAATGCTGTTACAACGATCACGAAGAACACGACGAATTTAACTGGAAATGGAGAATATGCAACGCTTTCCGGCGTAGTACCGTTCGGTCCGAAAGAGTTCTTAACGGCACTGGTACCTTCTGTTATCAATTCAAATACGGGCAGCGGTGGTGCTTCCACCGGTGAGACGAAGTACCCTGACTCGGTATGGATTGCTTCTTACGACAAGGATCTGAATATAAAACAAATCTACGGGGATGATCGTATCGGCTATGCGTCGGGTCGTTTCCGTTCGCAGTATTACTCTTCTATTGCTCAAGACGGTAAAAATAATGTATATGTCTTTTCGCCAGCAAACGACGCTCGCTCAACAAAGCCAGCAGGTGTAATCCGCATCAATGCAGGACAAAAAACATTCGATAAATCTTATTATTGGAACCTAGAAAGCGCTGTAACGGCTGCAGGTTCGACAGACGCGAAGATAAAATTCCAGAAAGTCTACCATATTGCCGGCGACTACTTTGCATTAACCTATGTACGTCCGGCCACTACCGCTCAAAAAGGTCCAGCGCAACCCAATGATATCGCCATCTTAAATGCGGTTAACAAAACGTTCCAATGGGTGAAGGGACTTCCTGATTTCAATGCTAATCCAAGATTTGGATTACCAATTGCCGAGGATGGAAAACTTTACATACCAGTAACAGAAACAGACAAAAACCCGGCGATCTATATTATTGATGCCGCAAGCGGAACAGCTACAAAAGGCTTGGAAGTGGAAGCGAGCGAAATAACGGCAATCGGAAAACTCAGCAAATAAAGAATTGACGATTCTATCCATACACCCTTAGAGCGCGGACTTCGGTCTGCGTTCTTTTTCTAAACATTAATCATTAAGACGCTATTATGGATGATTGCAGGACTCTCGCTTCAGCAACTCGTGTGGGGTGTAGCCGAAATGCTGTTTAAATAGTTTTATAAAGTGCGAGACACTTCGATATCCAAGTCGCGTTGATAGTTCATTGACGTTATAATTATTTCCGAGTAAACTCCGGGCAAGCTCCATCCGACATTTCACAATATATGCATAAATCGACGTTCCGAACAAGGTCTTAAAGTCTCTTTTCAGGTTCTTTTCATTGTACCGAAATTGCAAGGCTAATTCGTGAGCATTTGGCGGTCTTTCCAAATTGACTTCCAGATACGATTTTATCTTTAACAGGGTATCCCTAAAGGGAGCTTCAATTTGATTGAGTTGCGCATAATTGCGACACTGATGCACGAGAAAAAGAAGTTCCTTCAACTTGATGGCGATATACAAGTAGGTATTTTTAGCGAAACGTTCCGGCGCATGGAAGATTTCTTCGATTACCTTCAACATGTGTAAGTCTAATAAAAAAGATTCATTGGGACGGTTTTCTGGAAATCCCGACAGGATATACTGATGGAACTTATCATTGATTAACCAAGTCTCCCCTGCTGTCAACGTGAGATAGTATGGTCTGGACATCTTCAGAATGATGTAGTTCAATTCCTTATTCGGAGCGATTTGCATCTTTCCACCAGCACCTTGTTCATTTAAGTAATTATGGAGCAACATCCCTATCTGGTGAGAATAATTCTGCATTCCAGCGCCATTCAGCACTGATGTCTCGCCATTTAAGTAAAAGAAAAAGCGAATATGATCGCCAGTAGCAGAAAATTCCTCCGATAAGGTCTGGGCCGATTTAAGCTTACACTCCTCGAGGAAAAAACCAGATGAGTACAACTTTTTGATGTGAATCGACGCGACATTGAAGCGTTCAAAATCTAAACTTTCCTGCTGTATTTCAGCATTTTGGCAAAATTCATCCGGAATATCCAAATCATATGCTACCGAATCGAGTTCTGGAATTCTAGAATAAAGATGCATGTGAACTAAAACAAAATTCAGTTAATTAATACGGACAAAAGTAAATAATTTAGATTTAATCTAATTAAAGTACTTAAAATTTGCTAGATTTGCTCCCGGAGTCGATACTCCCTTTATTTACTATGAAATAATAAGCGTAGACAGATAAAAAAAACAAAAATGAAAAAGCTATTATTACCTGCCTTCCTATTTTTGGGACTTTGTGCAAGCGCACAACAAAGTACCCTTTTAAATCATGATTTCTGGAAAACAAAACCTGATCTTAATACTGTAAAAGCAGAAATTGAGAAAGGGAATAGCCCTTCGCAACCCAATGCTGGTTCATGGGATCCTGTATCCATTGCCATAGTTAACGGCGCATCGACAGATGTGTTAAAATACATGATTGAGCAAGAGGGAAATGGCATCGATAAAAAAACGCACCATAGCAGAAGCTACCTTCACTGGGCAGTCGGTTCTGGAAATGCTGAATTAGTTGATTATTTAATCGCTAAAGGTTCTGATGTAAAGTATCAGGATAGTCATGGCGCATCTATTGCAGGATCTGCCGCAAGCTCCGGAACGACCAACTTCGCAATCTACGAATCGCTGTTTAAAGCGGGTGTTGACCCAAAAAAAACTTACGATGATGGAGCAAACATACTGTTGTTGGCTATCGCCATGGATGAGGATCTAAAGATTGCTGAATACTTAACAACAAAGGGACTTTCTATCAAAGATAAAGATTCCAACGGCGCAACTGCTACAGATTATGCATCTCGCTTCGGAAATAAAGCATTAATCCAGAAATTAATCGCTAAAGGCGTTCAACCTACAGGCAACGCGTTATTCTTTGCTGCAATGGGTTCGAGACAAAAATCAAATGGTTTAGATACTTATCAATACCTCGTTGAGGATTTAAAATTGAATCCAAAATCAACGAATAAAGACGGGGCAACCGTCCTTAATGCATTGGTTCGTCGTCCTGACATGGCTGTCATCAACTATTTCTTAGACAAGGGCGTAGATCCTAACATTGCAGACCGCGAAGGCAATACGCCGCTGATGGGTGCCGCGGCAGGTCGCGATGTAGCCGCTGTTGAGCTATTGATATCCAAAACAAAGGATATTAATGCGAAGAACGAGAAAGGTGAATCAGCATTAACGAAAGCGGTGTCAACTGGTGCACCCGAGATCGTACAAGCATTATTGAAAAATAAGGCCGACGTCAATGTCTTAGATAAAGATGGCAACAACCTTGCGTTTCATTGGTTCAACTCATTCCGTCCTGCCCCGGCATCGGCTGGTCAGCAAGCGGATCCTTTCGCAGAAAAATTGCAAATCTTAAAAGCAGCGGGCCTTGATGTGGCTAAGTCGCAAGAGAATGGTAGCACATTATACCACATTGCAATCACAAAAGAAAGCATGGACTTGATCAATAAAGCAGCAGAATTAAATGTTGATATCAATGCACAAGATAAAGACGGGATGACTGCACTTCACAAGGCAGCATTGATTGCAAAAGATGATGTATTCTTGAAGAAACTTGTAGAACTTGGTGCGAAGAAAGACTTGAAAACAGAATTCGATGAAACTCCATTGGACTTAGCGAGTGAAAATGATTTCATCAAAGGAAATAGTGCGGCTTTGGATCTTCTTAAATAACAGAAAATGAATAAACTATATAAAGTACTTACAGTTGTATTGTTTGTCCTGCTCGGAATGGGGACTTCCTCTGCACAATCGAGCAAGTATAAATGTATGCTGCAGATGAACAGCTACCAAGGCGAAGCAGCCTACGTTGTTATCTCGTTAATCAATCCAAAAGGTGGTTATGAGAAAACTCTTGCTGTACTCGGTCCTGACAAGCAATGGTACAATACTTTAAAAGAATGGTACAAGTTTCAAACGAAATCTAAGGAAAAATTAAGTGCTGTAACGAGTGCTTCCATCGGTGGTGGTGACCGCGCAATCAAAACCATCAGTATCGAGGATAGTAAATTGAATAAGGGCTACAAATTACGTTTTGAAACTGCCGTAGAGGAACAGAAGTATCATGTAAAGGATATAGAAATTCCATTGACGACGCAAGGTATCACTGAACGCGCAGCTGGAACAGGTTATTTACGATTTGTTAAACTAAGTAAGGTTCAATAACACTAAAATATGGTATTATCCCTTTGGCGATATGCACATCTTGCCCTAGCGATTATTTCTTCAATTTTCCTGATAATTTTATCGCTCACAGGAGTTATCCTATCGGTAAATGCCATATATGAAAAAACTCCCGATCTCCAGGTTGATAATTTTGAAACGGTAAATCTCGCGCAGGTTATCCCAAATCTGCAGGAGATTTACCCGGAGATCATATCTATCTCAGTAGACCACCGAGGATTCGTCAGCATCGATGCTATCGACGAAGAAGGCGAATCCGTAAAGGGCTATATCGATGTCAACAGTGGCGAGAAAATCGCTCCTATCGTTCAGCAAAGTTCTTTTATACAGTGGACTACTGCCCTACACCGTTCCTTATTTCTTAAAGAAACAGGGCGTATCATTGTAGCCGTCGTTTCTTTCCTATTGATTTTGATCAGTATCAGTGGTATTGCACTGATTTTAAAACGTCAAAAAGGAATCCGTCACTTTTTTGCGAAAATCCAAAACGATTTCTTTGCACAGTATTTCCATGTTGTCACAGGGCGCTGGATGCTTATCCCAATCCTACTTATTGCGTTTACAGGGACTTGTTTATTTTTATTGCGATTAGCGAGCTTCCAGGGGGAAATTCAAGAGGTAAATATCACCATCAATGAGACGGAGGAAGAGCAGGTGTTAGCGGCAAAAGATTTCCCTGTTTTTCAAAAAACTTTATTGAAAGATGTGGAACAAATTGATTTTCCTTTTATTCCAGACGATCCTGAGGAATTCTTCATCATCAAGTTAAAGGATCAATCGATCAGCGTGAACCAAATCAGTGGGGCAATTACAGAGCAGACCATCTTTCCGAAGCAAAAAGGTTGGGAAAGATGGAACCTCGACATGCATACCGGTAGAACCAACATGATTTGGGCATTTATCATAGGCATCGCCTCTATCAATATTCTGGCGTTTATCTATACCGGTTTCGTAATCACGCTCAAAAGAAGCAAGACCAAGATCAAGAACAAATTTAAAGCGGCACAAGCACAAATTATTGTTCTATATGGATCCGAGAATGGCAGCACCTTATTCTATGCAAATAAGGTCCATCAACAATTACTTGCTGCCGGCCAAAAGTCATTTATTGCCGGACTAAATCAATACCAATCTTATCCCGAAGCTAAACAACTGCTCGTTTTTACTTCAACCTATGGATTAGGAGATCCGCCGTCCAATGCTGGTAAGTTTTATGATCTTCTGAAACAGTATCCACAAAAGCAGCATGTTGAATATAGCGTAGTTGGCTTTGGGTCGAAAGCCTATGCTGACTTTTGTGCATTTGCTTTGGAGGTCGATAAAGCACTCTCTGTTCAGGAATGGGCAAGCCCCTATCTACCTGCTCATGTCGTTAATGATCGCTCTATTGATGACCTTCTAATTTGGATCAACAATTACAGCGAGAAATCGTTGCTGCCCCTAGCGACAGCGGCTTCGGTATATGCGGAGAAACAGAAGAGATTGCATAAATGGAAAGTTATTGAAAAAACGGCAATTACAGCCGACAATAGTACGTTCCGCGTCACCCTGAAGCCTCTCTCTCGCGTTAGTTTCAATTCAGGCGATTTATTAGCTATTTATCCGGCAAACGATCAACGCGAGCGTCTATATTCCATCGGTAGATGTAATAATTTGCTGCAATTGATTGTGAAGAAACATGAGTTCGGCCTGGGTTCCGGTTTCCTTTATGACCTGCAATCGGAGCAGATTATTAAAGCGCGTATGATGCCGAATAAGGACTTTAACTTTCCAAAGAAAGTTAAGGAGGTAGCCATGATATTCAACGGAACAGGTATCGCGCCGTTTCTAGGAATGATCGATCAAAACAATAAGCAAATTCCGATTTATCTATACGGTGGCTTCCGCCATGAAAATGATTGGGTGAAGGAATATCAAAAATTTGCAGAATCAAAAATAAATCAGAAACAGCTAGTTGACTATCAGTTTGCTTACTCAAGACATACCCCTGGTCAGTACGTGATGGAATTGATAGAAAAGGATGCTGAACGCTTTGCCGAACTTCTACGCAATGGTGGCTGTATAATGATCTGTGGATCGCTTGCGATGCTTCGTGACGTTGAAAAGGTCTTAAACGACATCGTAAAGGAAAGAAATGGTCAACCACTATCGTTCTATCACGACAGCAAACAAATCCTTCACGACTGTTATTAATAATATCGAGATCATGAAGCGAATCCTACTCAGCCTAACTTTTATTCTTGCGGGGCTACAAGTCAGCCTTGCACAGGTACAGATTCGTCGCGCAATGACCTTGATGGGTTCCCAATTTGAAATAACCCTAGTAGATCAGGACAGCATTGTCGCGAATAATCATATTGATCAAGCTGTTGCTGAAATAGAACGTATTGAGAATTTAATTTCTGAATGGCGCCCGCATACACAAATATCCGAAGTTAATCGTAACGCTGGAATCAAAGCAGTTCCAGTGGATCGCGAGCTCTTTGAACTCACGAAAAGGGCTTTATACTTTTCGAAAATAAGCGAGGGAGCATTTGATATCAGTATCGCTGCGTTGGACAAAGTTTGGCGATTTGATGGCAGCATGGAACACATGCCGAGTGAAGCAGAAATACAGAAATCTATCGCACATGTGGGCTATCCATATATTGAACTAGACAGCGTCCATTCTACCATATTTCTTAAAAAACCGAATATGAAAATCGGATTTGGTTCTATCGGTAAAGGCTATGCCGCCGATCGTGGCCGGAAATTGATGCAGGATTTGGACGTTCCAGCAGGTATGATCAATGCTTCTGGGGATATCGCATCATGGGGCACACAGAAAGATGGAAAACCATGGACTATTGGGGTCTTGAACCCTTTCCGATCGCATAAAATGATTAAGGTTTTAAGGTTCAATGAACATGCTGTTACGACCTCTGGTAGCTATGAGAAATATGTTGAATTTGATGATGTGCGGTACTCTCACATTATCGATCCCAAAACAGGTTATCCAGCCACTGGCGTTGTGAGTGTAACAGTTTATGGACCATCCGCGGAATTTGCTAACGGACTTTCAACCTCCATGATGGTTCTAGGAGTAAAAAAAGGCAGAAAATTAGCGAAGAGGTTTCCGGAATATAAGTTCATCATTATTTCGGATAATAAACGGATATACCGATAACGCATTTCCTTTAGTCTATGCTTTAAACTGGCTAGGACTAATTCCAAATCTTGCCTTAAACGCCGTCGAGAAATGCTTCTGGTTCTTATATCCCAATAATTCAGCAAGTTCCGCAATACGCAACTCTCCCCCCTCTAGCAATTCAATCGCGCGATCCATCTTCGTTTCACGCCAAAATGAAAAAACGGTGGTGCCAAAAACCTCTTTAAAACCCTTCTTCAAGGTGCACTCCTTGGTTCCCACTTGGTGGGCAAGATCCATTAAGGTAAAGTCTGCATCAATTTGATTAACTATAATATCTCTCGCAGCATATATCCGCTCGACCGTTGTCCTACTTAATGCCGTATCAAAATCTCCATCTTTCGAAAACTGCTCAAATTGCAACATCAATAGCTCGATAACTTTGGATTCTAAAAACATACGTTTGAAGATCCCCTGACGTTTGCAATCTAGAATATCTTTGATTATCTGGTACATCTTAGCACTGATGCGAGCATTTCTTTTACCAAATGAAGCAGATTTTCGCTGTTCTATTCGGTTTCTAAACTGATCAAATAAGGTTGTCCCCTCTGGTAAGAAGCGTTGAAAGAATGAAGGCGTAAAATTAATCTCGAACACTTGCAACTCTGGGTCATCCCACAACATATGTCCTGCGACGCAATTGCCGTAAATGATATTATGGTCGAACGCAGCGTATTCAATTGTCCCCTGTTCTAAATTCACTTGGGCAGAACTATGTCCCTTCAATGCAAAATGCATCTCTATCGTTTCAAAATCACTTTCAAAATTAAATCTGATTCGTTTCCTATGAGATAGATAACCATAACCAATATGCACACCTTCAAAAGATAATTCTCGGTAATAACCCTGATCGACCAGATAGTTCAAATCCACTAAATCATCTACGAGATCCTGGCTTCCCAGGAGTTTAACGCTAATAAAATCCTTACTAAAACTTAAAATACCCGTCTCGCTATCATACACTTTCAGATTCATTCTTCATCCTTGAGGTTATCCCTTATTTAAACTTTTTATTCCTTTATTCGAACCCACCATATTGTCGCATAGGTTACATTTGTATAAATATAAGATTAATTTAGAATGATTATAAATATCATTAAGAAAAATAACCATCTTAAAAATTAATAAAAGACGATATGCCTAGAGTTCCACAATGGATGGCAGACGCCATGGAGAAATTTTTTAGTGGCAGTTACCATGCCTCTCGAGTCACGGAAATTGAATACCTCGTACCAGAACTTAAATACGTTCGCTTTGAAGGCGATTTCTCGGGTGTAAAAACCGATTTTGTCGCGGGTAATGTGATTAAAATTAGAGTAAATGAAACTGAATTTCGGCATTATACCCCTTCCTATTTTAATAGGGAGCAGGGCGTTTGCGATATTTTATTTTATCTGCACGACAAGGGGCCCGGTAGTCGCTGGGCAGAAAAATTGCGCGTTGGTGATTCGGTGAAACTTCTTGGTCCGGGGCGCAAAATGTCCTTTGTCAAATATGCCAGTGCCCATGTCGTTATTGGTGATGAAACTGCCATCGGGCTGATGCAAAGCATCAATAACGCTTCTAAGATAAAAGCGCGTCCCTGTTTTTGTTTTATTGATATTCAGCAAAAACACAACAGTTGGCTTGAATGGATTAATTTAGAGGATTGCAGCTATACGACAGTCAATATGATGACGCTAGATGAGTCTTTTCGACAATATGCTGAGTGGATTGACAACAATAACATTCCGCCATCCTACATCGCATTTTATTTATCGGGCAACACCAGGACGATTCAGCAATTCCGAAAGGAACTTATCCGAAAAGGATACAGCAATAAACAGATACAAACTTATCCCTATTGGGCCGAGGGGAAAATCGGTCTCTAGAATTACTTTTTGTTTAAACAGCAAATTGACGAAGACAATTTGCCCTATTAATTTCCTTAAACTTGCCTGGTCCCGAATAGACGTTGAGGTCTTATTAGTAATTATTCTGGGATTGGGCGGGCTTAAGGTTTAACTTGCCTATCTCTCACTGCTTCTAAAAGCCCACAGCATATAGCACCCCTCTTCGTCAGAATCCTAAATTTCATAGCTAAAGCAAACTATTATATCCTAGAAGTTGTTTAATTAAGAAACACATACTATGAATTATAAAACCTGTCTTAAAATAGCGTTGGGCTCAGCTATATTAATTGCCCCATTTCTGATCGGCGCATGTAAATCGGTGAAAGTACCTCCAGGGGTCAATGTTGTGGACAATTTCGACATTAAATCCTATGTGGGAAAATGGTATGAGATAGCACGCTTTGACTTTAAGCATGAGAAGGACATGAACCAAGTTACTGCGGAATATTCGCTGAACGAGGATGGCACAATTAAAGTGTTGAATAAAGGCTATGACACGAAAAAGGGAGAATGGAAGGAATCGGAAGGGAAAGCGGACTTTGTTGGCGACCCTACAAAAGGTGCTTTAAAAGTATCATTCTTTGGACCTTTTTATTCAGGCTATAACGTGGTCGCTATGGATCCTGCTTATGAAAATGTATTGGTGTTTGGAGAAAGCACTGACTATATCTGGTTCTTGTCTCGAAATAAAACCATGCCTGAACGTGTTAAAGAAGCTTTTGTAAAGAAAGCGATGGATGCGGGATATGACATGAGCAGACTTGTTTGGACGGAACAGAATTAGATAAACAAAAATTATTAAGCGCCTTCGGGCAAAATTTGATACGATGAGTACAGAAAATTTAAGCAATAAAGAAGCAATCGATAAATTACGAGAAATGGTCGATAAGATTGATATCGGCATGTTGTGTAGCTTTAAAAAGGATGAGAAGCAGCCCCATGCTGTTCCAATGAGTCGACAAGAAGTTGATGAGCAAGGCAATATATGGTATTTATTTTCGAAGCAAAGTGAAACCTATCAGCATTTACAAGCTGACCGTCAAGTCTCTTTAATTTATGCCCAACCTAAAGATTATGAGTTTTTAACCATCAATGGACACGCCGAAATCTCTAGAGATGAAGCTCGCATTGAAAAGTATTGGAACAAGATGATGGAAGGCTGGTTTGAAAAAGGAAAAGAAGATCCAAACATTCAGGTGTTAAAAATCGTTCCTAACGACGCATATTATTGGGACCAGAAGTCAAATAAACTTATTACGCTGATGAAGGTAGCTGCGAACGCTGTAACCGGCAATAATTTCGATGTCGGCAGAGATGGGAAACTATCAATTTAAGAGAGATAGAATCTTAAATAACCCTTTTGTATTTGCTAATATTTTTAGTATTTTTGTTGTAATCATCTATCATTATTATGATTACAGCAGAGGAAAAGCTATCGATATTAGCAGATGCTGCGAAATATGACGTAAGTTGTAGTTCCAGCGGGGGGAAAAGAAAAAATGAGGGCGGAATCGGTGACTCATCTCGTTCAGGTATTTGTCATACCTATACCGAAGATGGGCGCTGCGTTTCCCTTTTAAAAATTTTGCTCACCAACTATTGTATCTACGACTGCGCGTTCTGCGTCAGTCGCCGCAGCAACGATATTCAGCGAGCCGCATTTTCGGTAAATGAAGTGGTTCAACTAACGATGAATTTCTATCGTAGAAATTATATCGAGGGGCTTTTTTTGAGTTCTGGAATTTTTAAATCCGCGGATTTTACGATGGAACGTCTGATGCGAATCGTGAAAAAGTTGCGAACCGAAGAACGCTTCTTTGGTTATATACATTTAAAAACAATTCCTGGTGCGAGTGAAGAGCTTATTAAAGAAGCTGGGCTTTATGTAGATCGAATGAGCGTCAATTTAGAGATTCCTACTGAGGAAGGGCTAAAACAATTGGCGCCGGAAAAAGACCATGATTCTGTTCGAAAACCGCTGCAGTTTGTAGATCAGCAAAAGATTATGCTCGCTGAGGAAAAGAAGCTAATGAAGCACGTCCCTACCTTTGTGCCTGCCGGTCAAAGTACGCAGATGGTCGTGGGAGCAACTTCAGAGACAGATTATGATATTATGAAGATTTCGTCAGAATTCTACAAGACATACCATCTTAAACGAGTTTATTATAGCGGATATATCCCTATAAATAATGAACACAGTATGCTTCCACAGGTTGGCACTACCCCTCCCCTGATTCGAGAAAACAGACTCTATCAAACCGATTGGTTGTTAAGATTTTATAATTTCAAGCTGGATGAAATTCTAAATCCTGAACATCAAGATCTGGATTTAGATATAGATCCGAAACTAAGTTGGGCTCTGCGAAATCCTCAATACTTTCCTATCGATGTCAATACAGCGGACTATGCCGCGATTCTGCGTATCCCTGGTGTTGGCCGTGGTTCGGCGCTAAAAATAATTCAAGCGAGGAAATTTGGGAAACTCTATGAGCATCACTTAAAAAAAATCGGCATTGCCTTCAATCGGGCAAAGTATTTTATGCGCTATGCCGACTCTGTAAGAAATTGGGGCGACCTTCAAATGCATGCGATCAAAACTTCGATTCTATCTTCAGGAACGAGCAAGTATCTGCCGAAGGTAGCAAGTAATCAATTAAGCTTGTTCGCATGACCTACTATATTTTTGATGGTAGCTATTTGGGCTATTTAAGTGCCTTCTTCCAGTCTTTTCAAGATAGAAAGGTGGATGCAGTTCCGATGATTGAAGAAAAGTTAGAATCAAGTTTCTTTGCTGTAAAGACTTATGTTGAGACAGATTCAGAACGCGCGAAGCGGATATTGAAGGGTTTGGAAAAGCATATAGGTAAGGAGCGTGTTTATGATTTTTATAGAAACTTTTTATCTGAGGATCCGAAAGCTTGGCATATTGGATTTAAACTTATGCGAAGCATTTTTACAAACAACCCTGGCATCTTAAAAAACTATGCGGATGCTGATGCGCTGGCCCTCTCGCAGACTATTAAGAAGATGGGGAGAGAGAGCCATAGAATGAAAGCTTTTATACGTTTCAGCAAATCGGCAGATGAGCTATACAGCGCTGTTATAGAGCCAGATTTTAATGTGTTGCCGCTCATTATCTCCTTCTTTAAAAAGCGTTTTGCCGATCAGCGCTGGTTAATATATGATGTAAAACGACGTTATGGATATCTCTATAATTTGCAGGATATACAAGAAGTCACGCTGTCTGAAGCTTCAAATAAGGATGCTGACTTAGCCATTCAGATCGAACTGGATAAACAGGAGACACATTACCAACAGTTATGGAAAGCTTACTTTAAGGCGACGAATATCGTGGCTCGCAAGAATATCAAGTTACATGTTCAGCATGTCCCTAAACGGTATTGGAAGTACTTAGTCGAGAAACAGGATTAGATAGATAATACAGGTATTGCCTATTTAATAAGTTTCTTTACCTCTTCCAACTCGTCAATTTCTTCAACCGTCTTGTCTCTTCGCCATCGAGCGATCCGGGGAAATCGTAGTGCTATTCCTGATTTATGTCTGGAACTCCATCCTATCCCTTCAAAAGCGATCTCGAATACGAGCTCAGGCTTGACAGTCCGGACAGGCCCAAACTTCTCGATTGCATTTTTGTTTACAAAGCGACTCACTTCCTGAATTTCCTTATCTGTCAATCCCGAATACGCTTTGGCTATGCTGACGAGCTTGTCGCCATCACGCACGGCAAATGTATAGTCTGTATAATAGCCGCTACGCCGTCCACTTCCTTTCTGCGCATAAATCAGCACAGCGTCAATCGATAGTGGATCGATTTTCCATTTCCACCAATCGCCACGCTTTCTGCCGGCATGATAAACAGAGCTCTTGTGTTTTAGCATCAGGCCTTCGCTATTTTTGTCTCTGGCAGAATCACGTAGCGATCCGAGCGTGTCGAGTTCTTGAAATTCGATTATCGGAGATAGCATCAGTGACCCCGCTTGATTCAGATGGAAAAGCTTTTCTAGTTGCTGTCGACGAAATGCTAGAGGTTTATCGCGCAGGTCTTCTTGATTCAGTTCGAGCATATCGTATAAGATCATAGTTACCGGAATCTCACGCCGCATTTTATCTGTAATGGTTTTTCGATTCAAGCGTTTTTGAAGGAATGTAAAGTTCAGAATTTCCCCATCAAGGAATGCTAAAATCTCCCCATCAAGCACGAAATCTCCCTGCCACTTGCTGAATTCCTCTACTAATTCGGGAAATTGATCGGTAACAAGTTCCTCTCCTCTTGACCAGATAAAGACTTCGTTGGCTCTTTTGATAATCTGTCCACGTATTCCGTCCCATTTATACTCTGCCTGCCAGTCCTGTGGATTGATCAGGGTTTTCTCTAAATTTTCTAAAGGATATGCCAGGCAAAACGGATAGGGTTTGGATAGGTTGGTGTTGACATAGTGCCCACGTATGAGCAGATCAAACTCGACATCATCTATTAGCCACTCTCCTATAATGCTGTGCGCAACTGCTGATGCATCGAGCCCGCTATGAAGAGCAATTGCATTGATTAGGCTTTTCGCGGAAATACCGACACGGAAGCTACCTCCCAGTAACTTATTAAAAATAAATCGTTCTTGGTGCGGCAGGTTCTCCCAAGCATGAAGCACAAACGCCTTTTTTTCTTCATCAGTTTTCGTGTTCAGGTCTAATATGCGGTTCATCCATTCGGACAAAGCCAAATCGATATTACCGGTTGGATTAGGCAGAAGTAAAGAGATCGTTTCTGCAAGATCTCCAACAGATGAATAAGACTCCATAAAAAGCCAATCCGGGATATCGACAATTTCTTTGACCCACTCGCGCATCAGCGTGGTACTGACCTGTCGCTTGGGTCGACGCCCGGTAAAAAGACTCAGAAACCAAAGCTTATCCCTGTTCTCCGCAACCTCCAAATATTGAACGATCGCTTCGGTTTTCAGCGATGTCTTATTAGTACTGTCTAATGTATTGATCAGCTGAGCAAATTCTTTCATATAGCTTCGTTTTCATTCATCAATGCTTCTTCCTTTTCCACGCCAAAATCCGTTTTTACTTCCTCTGCCAGTATCCCATTTTCATTTAAATATTTACTGAACACAGCGGTTTGCCCATGTGTGACATAGACTTTCTCAGCACCTGTCTCTGTGGTCACGCGCAACAGATCGTTCCAATCGGCATGGTCGCTTACGGCGAATCCTGCATCCGCGCTTCGCCATCTCCTTGCGCCCCGTACTGCCATCCATCCTGAGCAGATAGCATAGGCCATATGCGGAATCCGTTTGATTACATTGGTTCCAACAAGGGAAGGTGGAAGGATCACGATGTTTTTATCTATATGTTTTAAGTCTTCGCGAAGATCGACGGTTTGATAGTCCGGCAATACAATTCCGACGCTTTCGTAGGCTTTATTTAAGCGTGCAATAGAGCTATGCACATAGATGGGTGCCATTCCCGCCACTGCTCTCATTATACGCTGAGCTTTTCCCAGTGAATAACCTACAAACACAGAAGTCTTTCCAAACGATTGATTTTTTAAAATCCAATCCTGCAGCTGCTTATTGAGATTTTCTACTGATTCCCATTGATAAATCGGCAGTCCAAAGGTGCTCTCGGTGATGAACTCATGACAACGCACAAGTTCAAATGGGTTGCTCAGTCCATCATCTTGTAACTTATAATCACCGGACACAACAACCACTTTGCCCTTATAAGCTATTCGCACTTGAGCAGATCCGATAATATGCCCCGCGGGATGCAATGAGACCTCGACTCCATTAATGTTAATAGGCTCGTTGTAATCTACATCCTGGACTTGTATAGCTTCTCCAATACGTATCTTAAGAATGGGTGTAGTAAAGCGATGGCATAGGTAACTTCCCATTCCCGAACGAGCATGATCAGCATGTCCATGGGTAATAATTGCCCTATCTACAGGAAGCCAAGGGTCTATATAAAATTTACCGGGGATACAATAGATGCCTTGGGATCGAAATTCTATTATCTGCATATCAAGAGAACGAGCATGAGCATGCAATTGTTTGGCTAAGCCACATATCAATCGATCTTTTCCATTTTTTCAGATGGCATCGATTATCAACCTCTAGTGCACGGTAAGGAAAAAACATCACACAAATAAATTGGCTTTTTCTATACTTAAAGCCGTAAAAACAAGTAACTTTGTCCCATCTACAGAAGATTCTGCTTATGAAATCAACACTAATTAGCTTTCTTACCCTAGCCATGCTATGTTCCATTCAATTAAATGTGCTCTTTGCACAGGATGGAACTCTTAATTCTGACGAACTATTCTTACGAGCACGTACCGAAGCTTTTGACAATAAAAATTATAAGGCAGCTGTTGGTTTAGCAAAACAGGCCTTACAAAAAAGTCCCGATTATACCGACATCAGCGTATTTCTAGGTAGATTATATACTTGGATGGATCAGCCTGATTCTGCGAGGATGGTATTCAAGCAATTAGAATTAAAAAATACGACCGACGAGGATTTCCATTTAGCGTTTGGATCCTTAGAATATTGGGAAGACCAAAATGAAGAGGCCCTTCGTGTTGTGAACCGTGGTCTATCTTCACATCCTCAATCGACGGATTTATTATTGCTGAAGGCAAAGGTTTTAAATGCGTCAAAGCGCTACGCAGAAGCCAACGAACAGCTAAATGAACTGCTTGCCGTAGACCCGAAGAATAGCGATGCACGCGAATTAGTAAATGCTATCCGTGAGCAGGTTGGTGGAAATGAGATAGGCGTTACATATAATTGGATGCACTTCGACAAGCAATTTGCGGATGATTGGCATATTGTGGGTGTAAGTTATAAGAGAGGCACGCCGATTGGCTCCTTCATTTTTAGAACCAACTTTGCAAATAAATTTGGTAGCAACGGAACGCAATTTGAACTTGAAGCTTACCCACGTTTATCTAAAATGTTCTATATGTACTTAGGAACCGGCTATTCCAATAGCGACGGTATTTTCCCAAAGTTTAGAACCGGAGCCTCCTTATACGCTAATTTGCCAGCAAGCTTTGAAGCTGAAGTTGGGTATAGGCAATTGAAATTCACTGAGAATGTATGGATGTATACCGCATCCGTAGGAAAGTACTATAAGAACTTTTGGTTCAACGCTCGGACATATTTAACACCTGGCGATGATAATATTTCGCATTCCTACGCCGGTACAGTACGCTATTATACAAAAGGTGCGGACGATTACTTTGGACTTATCGTTGGCTCTGGTATAAGTCCGGAAGAGAACCGAGAGAACCTCCTAACGGACGATAGCTATAAATTGAAAACTTTTAAAACCGGATTAGAATATAACCTGAGCGTAAAAGAGAAAAACCTGTTCTCCATTTCCGGCACATACTACAATGTAGAGTATCAACCAGAAGTTAAAGACAATCAAATAGACATAACGGTTGGTTACAGACGCAGATTCTAAAATCTGCTACTGGAAAAACTTGTTGTAGATTGAATCTGGCAACAGAGAAGACGATTTGATAAACTGCTTGTTCATCTCGCGGAACGCATCAAATCGTTTTTTCGTTGTTGGATCCGCATTCGCGTCGCCAATCGCATCTTCAGACAACTTATTATCCAACTTAAATGCACGATTATCATTGATATGCACGTTGGAATACACAAAGTCAATCAGTTGAGATTTGCTTTGCATAATAGGAACCCCCATGCTCTGCTTGGCAGCACCGACGTCTAGACCCTTCCCTATCCAAGTTACCTGTTCAGGAGTTCGTAGCTGGTAATTTTCTCGATAGTAAGCTAAAATGGATGGCGCAATATCAAAATGGCTTACGGTATGATGAAACTTGCGTTTATTTTTTAATAGAGGCGAGTACACAAGTAATGGCACGTGATAACGATCGATCTTGCTCTGCAACGGTATCTCAGGCATGGCATGATCCCCAGTGATAATAAATATAGTATTTTTGAACTCTTCGCGCTGACGATAATCTGCAAAGAATTGACGCAAAGCATCATCGGCGTTGATGACCGAAATCAGTTGCTTTTTATTTTCCATTGCCAGGCCGTATTTGGCTTTGGGCAGTTTAAGCTGTTGTAAGCGCGCTTGAAAAAGTGCCTCGTATTTTTGCGCATCATTGATCAAAAACGGATTATGCGTGGATAGTGTTAGTGTAATATGGAAATAAGGTTCGGACTGCTTTTCCGACAGTGCACTTAACTGAGAAAGCACCGCTTGATCTTCATAACCCCAACTCTCGCCATTTGTACCTGGAAGTCTCCGATAGCCGGCAGGGAAGCTCGACTCATCGAGGAGTACATCTATATTATTAGCTTTTAGATACTTCGCCATAAAATCGAAGTTAGAATCTCCACCGTAAACAAACCCTGTTTTAAATCCGTTAAAAGCTAAAACATTCAGCAAGTTAAAGTGCTCAGGATAATCTTTTTGTTCAAGAAAACCGGAGGTACCAAAAGGTAGTGAACCTAGTACCGTCGGCAGTACTGAAAATGTTCTTCCGGAGGAACTTAAATTATTATCCCATACCAAGGAACTGTCTTTGAGCTGGTTTAAGAAAGGCGTAAAGTCTCCTATGTAGCCATCCGAACTGCTATATGCTTTGCCGAGGCCTTCAACTAAAATTAAAACTAAGTTAGGTGCTTTTTCAGCTTTCTGGAAATACTGGCCAAACACATCCATAGTCTGCTCATTCTGCAGGAATGGGTAAGCTGCGTTCAGTGAACCGACGGACGACTCAATCGAACTAGCAAATACACGATCTCCAATATTATCCGATAATAGATCGGCGTTGCTGTAGAGAAAGAACCCTAGCTTACTGCGTTCAGCAGTCTGCATAAAGTCATCCTTGGAGCTCCCGGTTACTGCACCAAATAAAGCGAGGTAAATCAATGCTATAAAACCCGCTGATAAAATGGAAAGCGCCTTTATCGTCGAACCCTTAATTTTACTGCTCAGGAATTTTATACTCATGATTAGGGCTAGCAGTCCTATCATTAACAGAAATACATTCAACCAATTAAGAACATTACTTGCACGAAGAATTCCAATTAGTTCTTCGGAAGAGTAAAAGAAAAGATCTGTTCCCAAGAGGTTTCGGGACTCAATAAAATAGAAAGCTAAAATTAATTGAATGGTCACTGCAGCGGCTGTAATAATTGGCAACATCCAATTGGCTAAACGCTCATGGGACAATGAAATCAAAAGATAAACTGCCGCTACTGGTAAAAGAAAAACCATAGCCGTTAGGGCATTATTGGCCAACAGCACAGCAAATGATTCCATGGTTTTGAACTGCTGAACGCTGCTTCCATAAATAAACCATTCCGCAATGCTTGTCAGCAGAACAAAGATGAGATAAACAAGCGCCACAGGACTAAATTGCTCCATGAGCCATTTGCCATAGCGCAAGGCTTTTTCTTTAAAGCTTTCGTCCTTCTCCTGCGAGAACCCTTGTCTCGTCATTTCTCCCCATCCATTCTTTTTCCTAAAATAATCGACCATACCGGCAATTCCGGCGCGTACGACCAAGGGATGGAAATAAAACGGTTCGAGGGCAGCCGTTGCAATCAGTGTGGTTAGATCTTTTCGCTTGGAATATACTTGATGGCTAACCAAATCCACCGAAACCGCATAGACGGAATACAGAATACTGGAAAATACAACGAGCAGGAATAAGGCGAAAAAGAATGTCCAATTAATAATCCCAAACAGTACAAAAAGAATGAAGATAATATAGCCTGTAAATTCCACAAAGGGACCCAAGAATTCAAAGAAAAACCAATACGGTAGGCTTAGCATACCCAGTTTACCGTATTTCGGGTTGAACATCAATTTACGATGTGTCCAAAGGGTTTCCATGGTGCCCCGCATCCAGCGGTTTCTTTGCTTTTTTAACACTTCCTTATCTTCAGGTACTTCCGTCCAACAAAGAGGATCCGGAATATTGATAACCTGATGTGGTAGATCTTTTTCAATCATGTAGCGTCTCATCCGCACGACAAGCTCCATATCCTCTCCAACGGTGCTATGGTCATATCCTCCACAGGCAAGCACAATCTCCTTGTCAAAGGCTCCAAATGCCCCTGAAATCAAAATTAATCCGCTCGCTCTTGACCATGCCATTCGGCCTAACACAAATGCTCGGATATATTCCAACGCCTGGCTCCGCCCTAACCAGGTTTTAGGCAGATTAACTTCGACCACCTTGCCATTCTCTATCTTACAATTATTCGCTAAACGAATAACACCTCCGCACGCAATTAACCGCTTATCCTCTTGCTCCATAAAAGGCTTGGCAAGCTTTAGTATCGCCTCCTGATCAATAATACAATCGACATCAATACAGACAATATAATCGCTTTTGGAAATATTTATCCCTACGTTGAGTGCATCTGCCTTACCCCCATTCTTCTTATCTACGACAATTAACTTCCTGAATGCAGGATTCTTACTCTTATAAACCTGAACTACTTCTTGAGTTTTCAAATTGCCGCTTATTGCGTAGCTTACTTTCTCTAAATGATAAGCTTCGACAAGTCTTTCGATGGAATCATCTTTAGAACCGTCATTGACAATAATAATCTCTAACTTATTGTAGTAGATCGATAACAAGGATCGCACGTTTTCTACAATTGTCTTTCCCTCATTATAAGCAGGCGCAATCAGGCTAAAACTTGGTGCATTCGGATTCGTGGCAATTAACGAATAGTCCGTATAGATATTGCCGTATTTATAACGCGTTACGGCGCCATAGGAAAATATGGCGATCCAAGTATAGACACTGAATATTCCCATTGAATAGATCAAGAATAGCCAGACAACAATTTCGTAAATGACCTTTGCTATTTCGTTCATCGCTTATTATCCAATACGTGGTTTAAAACTAGTAGATTTGGATCTCCTTCGTTAAGAGATAACCTTAAGTTATTCAAATAATTAAATTCACCTATCGAAAAAAGTGAATCAGCAATATTCACTCTTCCTCTTTGCGTAGGGTAAATACTCAACTCCTTTTTTAAAAAGTCAATCTGATCTCTTGCACGGGTATAACCCAAACCTTTGATGATCTCCTGCTGCTGTGCCTCTTCCATGAACGGAAATCGCGCCACAAGCTGTTCCGAAGTATCGAATACATCAAGACTGAACATTGTGCGTATCACTTCCAGCTGCACAGCATGATTCGGATAATTCAATATTTGAATTAAATCAGCATGTAGCTCTAGCACTTTGAATTTTTGAATAAGTTTTAGTGAAAATATGATAACGGAGGGGTTTGCGCCATAAAGCCACCTGAGCAATCTTGGAATTGCATCCTTTGGCAACTGCTTAATAAAACTGATGATACGTAACTGTTGCCAGTCGGATAGTACTCCGTTGAACTGATCCAGAAAAGCCAATCCCTCAAAGCCTTCGAAGTATACTATAGCGTATTGTGCTTCCTGCCTAACACTAAGGTGATTGTGATTCAGCATTGACTTGATTTCTGGAAGAGCCTCTTCGGCTCGCATCACCTTCAAAACCTGAATACCTCTAGCTATCAAATAGGGCTTTTTG
Organism: Sphingobacterium hotanense; assembly: GCF_008274825.1. Lineage (NCBI taxonomy): Bacteria > Pseudomonadati > Bacteroidota > Sphingobacteriia > Sphingobacteriales > Sphingobacteriaceae > Sphingobacterium > Sphingobacterium hotanense. Next base: position 1,764,199 of record NZ_CP030848.1, on the reverse strand, counting down.
CTCCTTAATAGTGCATAAGCTTCCTCATTCAAATGATAGATGTAGAATACGCGTTTCAATATTTGAGCAGCGACGCCGGAGAACTTGCGTTCAGATTCAACCAAGCGATTAAGAAAATAACGACGAAACTCTCTATATTTTAAGTAATACGTGATATCCTTATCGATATACACCTCATCAACAGACCCTTCTATGATGACTTTGGCTAAATACTCCTCCACCAGTTTCTTCCACAGCTGTCTGCTTTCTACGATCTTATATTCGCGAAAACTGAAAATCAAAAGGGCAAGAATAACTAAAAAAACGAGAATCAAAATTGTTAAGATTCCGATCATTAGTTCATGTAGGGTGAGTACCGGCTCCATCTTCCTCCTATGGTCTGTTCAATAATTTATTTATACGCAGAATCAATTCATTAGGACTAAAAGGTTTGATCATATAATCAGAAGCTCCCATTTCGAATGCTTCAATGACGATTTCCTCCTGTCCCATGCTAGAGAGCATGATGATTGGAATAGGTTGCTCCAACAGTTTTACTTCAGCAAGAATTTCTATTCCAGAAGCAAAAGGCATCATGATATCGCTAATGATTAAATCAATTTTTTGACTTCTTATCAATTCGATCGCCTCTTGCCCATTTCTCGTAAGAATTACTTCAAATCCTTCTTTTTTTAGTTTATGCTCAATAGTTTTAAGAATCAATTCATCATCTTCGGCTAATAACACAACCATCTTCTACGCTTTAATTTTTATTAATAGTTTCTGTAATAATTCAATTTCGTTGGTCAAATTCGATATTTCATCGAATGGTAAATTGCCATTTATAAACTTCTCCTCCATATCAGCTGCCATTCTATTTAGCAGGATCAACCCGGCTGTACTGGACGTTCCACGAAGTTTATGCAATAGCTTTTTGATCTGCGGAACGTCGCTTTCCTCGCGAGCGAGATTCAGCCGCTCTTTTTGCAGCTCCAACTCTCCTAAAACAATACCGATAAACTCTTGTTTGAAGTCGGCATCATTATCGGTCGATTCATCCATTATGCTTTCGTCGAAGTGAACAGACATTTCGACTTCGCTGACTAAATCAGCTTCTAAAGCCTGCATTGCTTTCGTCACCATAGTCTTAAAATCGCCAGCCTTAATTGGCTTCGTGAGAAAATCGGTCATTCCAACTTCTAAACATTTCTCCTTTTCACCAATGACATTCCCTGCAGTGATACCGATAATAGGCACCTGTTCGTATCCCTTCATCGTTCGGATGCGCTGTGTGGCTTCGATTCCATCCATCAATGGCATCTGAATGTCCATCAGAATCAAATCGAAAACAGATGCTTCGCAGGCTTCTACGGCAAGAACACCGTTCTCCACACTGGCGGTTTCACATTGTGGCAATACGCCCTCAACAAGCCTTAGGTTCAAAGCCATATTTACAGGGTTATCATCCGCTACAAGCACACGAAACGCTTTTTCCAGGTGCTTAGCAGACTCTTGTTCCTCAACAACAGACTTTTCGGTCGTCTGGGTTTGTCGAAGAATCCTATATAATTCTTCAGAAATAATCGGCTTTGTCAGACAATAGGAATTCTGTTCCTGACGGAATTGCGTCATATGTTCCTGATCTTCAGACGAACAATGTGAAACTAGAAGTGGGATAGGTTCGCCCTGTTGGTTCAAGAATTCTTTGATCTTTCCGATGGTTTCTAAACCATTCAATATTGGCATACGGTAATCCATCAAAATAGCGTCAAAGCGTTTTCCGTCTAGATAAAGCTGTATTGCTTCAAACCCATTGCCGACAGAAGTCGTCTTAACTCCCTTATAAGCGAGCATATGCTCAAGAATTACGCGGTTATTTACATTATCATCAACGATGAGCACATTCTCCACCGATAAGTCATCATTCTGCTCTTCTGTATATTCGTAGGGCACTTCAATCTCAAATGAGAAAATCGATCCTTCATTGACCTTACTTTCTAGCGACAATTCACTGCCCATATAGCGCAAAATATTATTGGAAATTGTCAGCCCAAGTCCTGTACCACCAAAACGCTTACTCACAGAACTATCTTCTTGCATAAAGGCATCGAATATGCGATGTTGCTTTTCTTCCGATATACCAATGCCCGTATCGCGGACCGAGAATCGAAGTCTCACTTTATCCTGCTCAATATTGGTTCTTTCAACACGAAGCTCAATTTCTCCTGTCTCGGTAAATTTCACAGCATTCCCCAAGAGGTTGATCAAAACTTGTTTTATTCGCGACTCATCAATATAAATAAGATCTGGAAGACCTTGTTCGATATTTAGGAGCAGCTCTATGCCCCTATTTTGCGCTTGGTATAGAATAACATGTATTACTTGATTGACGAGCTCATAGGGATTGTATTGGTCTATGTAGAACTCCAATTTTCCAGATTCAATCTTTGAGAAATCCAATATATCGTTAATGATAGAAAGCAGATTATTTCCCGACTCATTAACATATTTTAGATATTGCTTCTGCAAATCGTTCAGTGGAGTTTTCAATAGTAGGTCCGAAAATCCGATAACACCATTTAAAGGCGTACGAATCTCATGGCTCATATTTGCTAAGAATTCTGATTTAGCCTTACTTCCTATATCAGCAAGTTTTTTGGCATTTTTCAGCTCTTCGTTCTTAGCCACTAACTCGGATATATTTTGCGAGAATATAATAATTCCGCCGATGGTCCCATCAGGTAATCGCCATGGTCTCACTTCCCAATTGTAATGCTGGGCATGTTCATGCTCTTCACGCTTAACAACCTCATCTGTATTTTTATACGGTATTCCTTCTAAAGCTTTACGATAGATTTCCTTGCGCCGCTCTGGAATATTAGGGAATACCTCATAAAGATTACGATTTGGCACATGATTGTCGATGTAATGAAATTCTTCTTTCCACTGTTTGCTTATCGTTAGATAATTCAAATCTTGATCAAACATGGCTACGGATGCAGGCACATAATCGACGAACGTTTGCAACATAGACTCCTTTCGCTCTAGCTCCAGAAATAACTGTTTCGTTTGATCGATGTCTTGCATAATCCCAAAAACGCGCGTACATCGTCCATCAATTATCTCCGGAACACCCTTAATTCGAATCCAGATATATTCGCCCGATGCTCTTCTCAGTCGAGTTTCAATATCATAGGATTTGCCGGATAAAATAGCCGTCTTAAAGAGTTCTGATAAAGTCTGACTGTCCTCATCATCAAAGAAAGAGAATGCATTCTCAAGCGTAGGTTTAAAATCGTCGGATACGCCATGGATTTGGCGCGTAGGACCAGACCAATAAATTTCATTTTTTGCGAGGTCCACTTCCCAGCCCCCAACTTGTGCGACCTGACTACTTTGCTCTAGAATTTGTTTTGTGTGCTGAAGATCTTTCTCTAAGGTAATACGCTCGTTCATATTAAGCGCGGAACTTACGACATAGGCACTACCCTCCGCGTCGATCTCCAAAATGTTATTATATAACCAATAGATCCATTCGCCATCCTTATGACGTAACACCATCATGCCACTATCTTCACCTTTTTGCTTTATTCGCTCTAGATAGGGTTTAATTAGCGAACGATTTTCAGGAGGTACAAGATCAAGAAGATTAAGACCCTGAACTTCATGCGAAGAATAGCCTAAGACTTTTCTTCCCATTTCATTGACCCGAAGAATATTTCCATCCAAGTCATGCATACTCATCAGCCCTATACCATTCTCAAAGAAGTTCCTGAATCTCCGTTCGGAAACCAAAAGCTTCACTTTCTCAGCGTTCTCCTTACTTATGTCGCGGCCGAATGCAAAGATCTCTTTATTGTCGGGATTGTATTTTAGATTCCAATTGATGAAAGCTTCCTCTTCCGAAGGCGTTTCTGTGCGTGTCTGAACCTGTACTTCTCCATTTGTTTCTATGGTTGATTGTAGTGCTTTGAGCACAGTTTCATTTGCCTGAAGCACCTCAGGGAAACTCATGCCCACGGCTTCCCGAGTCGAGAAAGCCATGAGATCAGCGAACGCAGGATTGACTTCTTTGATTATAAAATTGTCATCGAGCACACAAATCATGTTTTGTGTTACAGAAAGTATCTGTTTAAAATACGCCGCTTGGGTCGATTTCCTCCTAGCTAATAATAAGGCTACAACAGCATCCGCTAGCTTCGCTAGTTCCGAAAGCTGTTCCTCCGATATCGTTTTGGTAACAAAATCAACAACACATAAGGTGCCTAAGGCTAAGCCACGATCGTCTAAAAGCGGAACGCCGGCATAGAACCGAATTTCAGCAGCACGAATCAATGGGTTATCCTTCGTTCTAGGATCTTGAAATGTATCTTCAATCATGAGCGGCTCTTCGCTCATCATCGTATATTGACAGACGGTATTCCTTCTTTCTACGGTTTCTAAATTAATGCCAAAACAGCTTTGAATACGTTGCATATCTTCTTCCATTATTGCGATGATGGAAGATGGACATGCGGTAATCCTGCATGCCAATTCGGCGAAAATATCGAGTTCTGGCATCTTGCCAAGTCCCATTAAACCGAATGAGTATAACATATCCAAGCGCTCTGACTCATTTGTCGGAGTACACTGCGAGTTCATGTTGCTTTCTATAGGTAGTAATTAATGCACCGCAAGATAGCGATATAAAGCGGCACAGTCCTGTTTTTTTGAGTAAAACAGATAAACTTGCCGAATAGTTTTAAAATTATCTTAACGATTCTTAAAACTTATCTATTGTTTCAAGCCTCACAACAACAGAAAGATTGGCGATTAGGTAAAAACATTTTATAGCATCGATGAAAAATGTTTCATTTTTCATGACGAACAATAGGCATAGCCTCCCAATCCAAACGATATATCATTACGCATAACCTAAATGCCATTATGAATAGGTAGATATTTTTTCTCTAAACGTACTTTTGCTATTATTTAGAATCATTACAAACAAAAAAGATGAGAATTTATTACTTATCAGAAGGTGTCTAAAAAGGCGCCTTCTTCTGTTTTATAGCTTTTGCGATTTCATTACTGTTTTCATTTTTGAGTTTTAAGCAGTAAGTCGATATTTTATGGTTTTAACGCTCCTGACTCCAATTTTTATGGTATATAGTGTTTTATCGCTATAACCATTCCCAAAGAAGACATCGTTTGCCCACTTTTTCGCCCATTTTCTGAGGTTATGGGCAATGGCCATCAATCCGAACTCCACAGCGACTTTCTCCAGTCCTTTCATTGTGAACCGGGTAAACCTGTTGTTGCTTTTCATCTGACCGAAAACGGATTCCACTTCTATGGGTCGCTTGCTTCGATGGTACATTCCCTCTTCCGATATCAGCCTTTCCCGGGCTTTATCCTTGAGCTGATTGAGTCTATGGTTCACTTCAATGAGCCGATCGCCTTTAGCTTTATGACACCCACTGCGCATCGGGCAGCCTTCGCATCGCTGAGCCTGATAACAGCTGACCTGGGCTGTGTATCCGTGGGCACTAACTCTGGTTGCATGACCGATAAAGCTGAGCTTCTGTCCTGCGGGACATACATAATAGTCATCTTGCTGGTTGTAATACAGATTCTGTACCGAGAAAGGATCCTGTTTATGCTTGCGCTTCTGTTCCACATGAAAGTAATTGTACTTGACAAAGGCAGTTATGCCCTGTTTTTCCATCAATTCATAGTTCTGCTCGCTACCATAACCGGCGTCTGCTACAAGCTGTTCGCTTTGTTTTCCGTAATGGCACTCAAAGCCTTCCAAATGTTCCGGCAGGGTTGTGGTGTCGGCAGTTGTTTGATGGATGCTGTAATGGGTGATGAACTGATCTTCGGTGCTGATTTGGGTATTATAGGCTGGCTTAAGCTGGCCATTCTTCATGTGGTCCTCTTTCATCCGCATAAACACAGCATCGGTATCGGTCTTGCTATAACTATTGCGATCTCCCAATACTTCCAGTTGCTCTTCATATTTCTCTAGTCGAGGCAAATAGTCCTCTTCAAGTTTCTTAAGTTGCTTATCAGTAGATTTATTGGCTCCTTTGAACTTGGCATTGATCGCTTCGATCTTTTCCTTCAACTGACTGCTATCGATGGCCTTGCTAACTTCTTGATTACCTAATGAAGATTGGTCTTGGGCGATCTGAGCCTCGATTTCCGAAAGAACCGAAGCAATGTTTGCTTCTAACTTTACCTTATTCCTCTCGACCGATTTCTTCCAAACGAACGTATAACGACCAGCGACAGACTCGATCTTGGTACCATCTACATATTGAACTTTCAAGCTAACATACTCCATATCATGTAGCATACGAACGATACTGGCAAACAGCTCTTGTATCTGTCCTTTAAGACGCTTTCCTCTGAAATAATTGATCGTACGATAATCAGGTGTACTGTTCCCTGAAAGCCACATGAAATGGATGTTCTCGTGAAGGGCCTGCTCGATTTTTCGGCAAGAATAGATATTGCTTAAATAGGCGTAGAACAGCACCTTAATGAGCATTCTAGGGTGAAAACTAGTGGTGCCTCCGCCTTTATACTGACGGATAATAGGTTCAAGATCCAACTGGTCAACAACCTGACTCACCAAACGAACCGGATGATTCATTGGAATACGATCTAAAATATTCTCAGGAAATAGACTCGGACTATTGGATGGAAGCGCTTTGAATTGTATGTTTGCCATATTGTTTTTTTGGGTGCACCTTAAGATACAAAATCTTAAGGACAAAAAAACAGAAAAACCCCGCCATTTTTTAATGACGGGGTTCTTTCTTTAAGAGACCTTTTTAGACAGCCTCTCTATGTTTTCTCCTCCTATTTTGTTCATGCAAAAAGGAAGACAAACCAAAACTACCAACGGATCCTATTCAAGGGGAAAAGGTCGTCAGAAATTTAAAAGCAGACTACATGACCAAGCCTTACTTTAAGTTTAGCACGGGCGAAGTGGTCAAAAAACCAGGAGATGATAACTGGGACATTTGCTTTGAGCATGCACAGCTGAAAATTAATGGTGGTACCATGGGCAACCCGGTCCGTACAGGCAATGCGAAAGCCATTATTGTGCATACGGCCTATCAGAATATCAAAGACATCCCAAATTTAAGCGACTTAAAGCAAGATGACGGCAGGACGGATTTCGCCTTAGGCTATCGCAGCGGTGGGAAAACTTGGTATTACATGGATGAAAATAATTTCTACATGCCCTATCCTGAAAAGACAATGTTTATTCAAACGGCCGATCAAAAGGGATTTGTAAAACTACAGATCTTAAGCTTCTACCGAGATATGCCTAATCTGAAAGGTGAGACTTATGAGTCCATCAGCACGCGCGCAGGCTTCTTCACCTTCCGATATCAATACATAGAGAAAGGACAACGATTCCATTAATCTACATTCAACATACCAAACATATGAAATTTAAAAGTAACTGGTCTATAATCCTAAGCTTGTGTCTCTTAACACAACCCAGCGCCTGCCGAAAGGACATCTCTCCATTTGGCACTTACATAGACCAAAAACCAGCAGAAACGGAGTATAAAGAAGCAATCATTGTTTATTTTAAAGACAAAAACAATAATAAATACACCCTTCTAGATCCGTCAAGCTACCTTAGTGACAAAGCGATACAACGCAGAAAGATACAAAAGATAGCGATTGATTCTACCGACTTACCGGTAAGCAGGAAGTATTTGAGCGAGCTTCTGAAAGAAAGTGAAGGCAAGCTACTTAACACCTCAAAATGGTTGAACTATGCGGTTATTCACTTACCAGAACATAAAGATAACTTGGAAAAGATCAAATCTTTATCCTTTGTTGCATCAATCAAAACAATTGGAGTACATCTACCTTACCAGGAACCTGTTGTACCTCCGATCAAAAACGAGACACCGTTTGCCGCAATTGCCTCTACCAACATCTTAGACACCTTGAAGGTCGGTGCTGTTAATTATGGAAAAACCTATGGTTTACTACAACAATACGAGGCTAATTTATTACACGAGAAGAAGTTCTTTGGCAAAGGAAAGACCATCGCAATTCTCAGCGAAGGGTTTGGGTATTTAGATGAAAAACCTGAACTAATCCATTTAATATCGGAGCAAAAGATCAAGGATAGTTACGACTTGCTTTATAACCGCAGCGACATCAGTACGACGACCACCAATGGTAACAATCTCCTAGCTATGCTCGGAGCCATTAATCCGCAAAAGTTTATTGGCTTATCACCAAAAGCCGACTACATTTTGCTTCGTACGGATCAGAACGGTAGTCAAGAGCCCTTTTATGAAACCAGTTGGGTCGCAGGGGTCGAAAGAGCCGATAGCCTGGGCGTCGACATCATTAGCTCATCTTGTGTCTATGGCGTGAAATTCAATCAACCTCAATTTGATATGAAGGCCGAACAAGCCGATGGTCGCTCCATCAGCAGTAGAGTGGCTGATCAGGCTTTCAAAAAAGGCATCATCACGGTTCAAATGTTTCCGCAAGAGTCCAATGGTATCACCTTTATACTCCCTCCAGCAGATGCCAAGGATATTATTACAGCCGGCAATATCAACAAGCGGAATAAGCCATTGTGGAATGTCTTGAACAAGCCAACCGCCGATGGACGAATAAAGCCTGAACTAGCTGTGCTGGCGCAAGAAATTACTGTCATCTATGGATGGGGAGACTCATACAGCACCTCGGATACCCCTCCTATTCTGGCAGGGTTGATTGCCTGCTTATGGGAAGCCTTGCCAAACAAAAATGCCAAGGAAATAAAAGAACTATTGCAACAAACAGCCAGCCAAAGTACAAATCCAGACAACAAGCTGGGTTATGGTGTACCAAACTTTAAAAAAGCATATGAACAAGCCAAATAGAAATCCAAAAACTTTGGCCATGCCAAAGCATACATCGTTAATCAGCACCGGCATAGCACTATTCCTTGCGGCATGTTCCTTAAGCTCCTGCCAAAAAGATAGTGAAGTAAACATTAAACACATCAAACAAAAACAAGCCGTCGTCGACTATATCTTGGATCTTGAAAATCTATACATGATCAAATATAGTTTTCAGTATAACGATCAATATCAGGTCACTAAGATATACCGTGGCGAGCGCCATGCCAATATCAGCCAACTGCAGCTGATTGCTGAAGCACATTACGACACAAACAACAAAAGCAACTTACCGGACTCTCTATCGACCTATAATACACGCGGGTTTAAAGTCGGAGTAATCTTGGCGAAAGATTACAACAGCGTAGGAAAGGCCAACAGCAACAAGAAGTACCAATGGCACCCGAACCCAATCTACTTTCCTTATGCTTAATAAAATTCGCTATTAAGATAGCGCATTTTATTTATAATTATTTTAAATAACTAATATTCTAATGATTTTCTAAGAAGCTCAACCACGAATGACAACCGGAAGTTTCGTAGTCTCGAAGTTCAAATTAGCGATGTTGTAGGTAGAATCTGGCAGGTCTGTTATTGTCCTTACATTGTTCAATGCGACTTGCAGGTAGTAAGTTCCACGATAGTTCAGTTCATATAGGTATTCGATCATCGCTTCGATGTTTGCACGGCTGTGCAGTGCAGAATGAACGGTAGAGCGCACTTCAAAAGAAATGTTGGAGGATTGAAGAATACGATAGGATTCCTCAAAGGCATGGAAAGTACTAGCGGCTGTAATGGCTCTAAAGTCAGCTTCCAAAGCCTTTAAATCTAAGGAAACATAGTCTATAAGATCATCATCTAAAAGCGCTGACAGCGTCTTAGGACTGCTTCCGTTTGTATCGATCTTGACTAAATAACCAAGATCCTTTGCTTTTTGGGCAATGGTTTTTACGTCTTTATGTATGCTACACTCTCCCCCGCTGAGCACCACGGCTTGCAAAAGGCCTTTCCGCGACCGCAAAAATGATATTGCGTCTTCCACACTAATCTTCCCTTTTCCAAAAACAATATCAGGGTTGTAGCAATACTGACAACGCATATTGCAGCCTACAAACCAAAAGATGCAGGCTGCTTTATGAGGATAATCGAGTAAGGTGAAGGGGGTGATATCAAATAGCGGCTTTGCCATGTTGCTCACAGAATAAGGTTCGCTCCTTATGTTCCCCTTGCTTTCCAATGTTAAAGCTTTCTACAGGACGATGGTATCCCATGACGCGTGTATAAACTAAACATTTACTACGCTCTTGCTGATGTTGCTGCAACACCTGCTGTCTTTCATCATTCAAAATTTTCATGTGTGATATCTAATTTATGTTTATTGATAATTTCTTCATCGCATTGCGGACAATATTCATGTTGTCCATTCAGGTAACCATGTTTAGGGCATACACTAAACACCGGTGTCACGGTAATATATGGCAGTTTAAAGTTCGTTAATACGGTTTTCACAAACTCTTTACATGCTTCCGAGGTACTGATTCGCTCGCGCATATAAAGGTGCAGTACTGTACCGCCTGTATATTTACACTGCAAATCATCTTGCAATAGCAAAGCTTCAAACGGATCATCAGTCTGATCGGCTGGCAACTGTGAACTATTGGTATAATAAATCTGTGGATGCGTCCCTGCTTGCAGAATATCGTCAAAGCGTTTTTTATCTTCTTTTGCAAATCGATAGGTCGTGCCCTCAGCCGGTGTCGCCTCCAAATTATAGAGATTACCCGTAGTTTCCTGAAACTCCCTAAGTCGGGTTCGGATGAAATCTAATACGTTGCTAGCAAACTCTTTTCCCCATGGCGATACGATATTCTCTTGGTCGTCCGTATAATTACGGATCATCTCATTCATGCCGTTGACACCGATGGTAGAGAAATGATTCCGGAAATGAGGGAGATAGCGCTTGGTATATGGATATAGTCCGTTGTCATACATCTCTTGTACAAACTTACGTTTCTTCTCTAAGGTAGATTTTCCGATCTCCATGAGCTCGTTCAACCGTTCATACAATTCCTTAGGCTTACCTTTATAAAGATAGCCCAGCCTTGCCATATTGATAGTAACCACACCTATACTGCCCGTCATTTCGGCACTCCCGAACAGCCCATTTCCTCGCTTCAATAGCTCTCGTAAATCGAGCTGCAAACGACAACACATACTACGAACCGCGTTTGGTTTGTATGCATCAGGATTTTCAACCCGCTCGCCTGCATCATTTAAGATATATTGGCTACCGATGAAATTCTGAAAATAAGAAGAGCCAATTTTTGCTGTATTCTCAAATAAGATTTCTACATTTTCACCCTCCCAATCAAAATCCTCGGTAATATTGACTGTTGGAATCGGGAAAGTGAAAGGTTGTCCATTCGCGTCTCCCTCCGTCATCACTTCATAATAAGCCTTGTTGATCATATTCATTTCCTTTTGGAAATGCTTATAGGTCAAATCTTCTAAATTAGCTGCGCCTCGTTCGGCGGCAAACTTATTTAGTTCCTTGTCTTGCAAGCCAAGGAATAAATGGATGCCTGACTTCGTCGGAATTTGATCTTGTAAATCTTGAGGAACATTCCAATCGAGCGTAATATTGGTAAATGGTGATTGACCCCATCTAGCTGGTACATTTAAATTATATACAAAGCTGCGGATCGCTTTCTTCACATCGATCTGACTTAATCGGTCTTTGAATACGTACGGCGCTAAGTAAGTGTCAAACGAACTAAATGCTTGCGCACCGGCCCACTCGCTTTGTAAAATACCTAAGAAATTAGCCATTTGCCCTAATGCTTCCCGGAAATGTGAGGGAGGCCTGCTGTCGACACGCCCACGAACACCATTAAAGCCTTCGTCGAGCAGTACACGCAGACTCCAACCAGCGCAGTAGCCCGTTAGGCAGTCTAAATCATGGATATGAATATCCGCATTACGATGTGCATGGCCTTCGATCCTATTGTAAACTTTATCTAACCAATAATTTGCGATAATCTTACCTGCCGTATTATTGACCAAACCGGCGTTAGAAAATGAATTGTTCGCATTCGCTTGGATTCGCCAATCATTCTGATAAATATACTCCTCGACGGCATGGCTGCTATCGACGTAAGTACTTGAATCTACAAATCGATCGATATGCTCGCGTTGCAACTTACGCGTATGTCGAAAAAGCATAAAGGAGCGCATAACCTGAAAATAACCGCCCACATAGAGCTTCTTTTCAATGACGTCTTGTATATCTTCAACATCCACGAGCGCAGACTGTCCGATATCAGTAAGTACAGATTCCATGATCTCCTCATCATAAGGAATGGACACCGACTGAAAGGCTTTCTTGATCGCGTCTTCAATTTTAAATGGCTGAAATTTCTCTAAGGAACCGTCTCGTTTAATTACGTCTTTCATATCACAATTTTGAGTTTTAAGAGCAAGAATTTTTAGGATTTACCTAAAGCTACCCAGAAGTACGCAGAATTAAAATGACACAAAACACATATTCATTTTTTTCTAAAAAACTTTCAGCAAAATAAAATCTAAGCAAAAAGTATTGGCCAATATTGATAGCCAAGGGGAATATCAAGAATAGAAAATGCTTAAAACGATAGACTTATCTGTGCTACAAAGTTTCGTCCTGGTCTCGCTATTTTCATAATATCTTGATGTCGGTAATAGTGGCGATCGAAGATATTCTCCACGCGAATGTTACTGGTCAGTCGATGTTGCTTCAGCTTGAAGGTCTTTCGCAACCCCGCGTTCAATAAAGTCGCAGACGGCGTGTGAGTATCGCCATAAACTTCAGGGCTCACTTTGTTTTGAGCAGCATAATATGCCAATTCAACCTGTCCGGTCCATCCTTTGTAGTTCAGAAGGAGGTTATTGTTATTAGTAAAAGGTGAAATCAATGGAAGTGAATTGTTGCTATTATCTATCCCTTCAGTATAAGCGATCGTAGAGATCCACTCTAAATATTTAAAAGGTTTTAGACGTAAGGCAAACTCAGCACCGACAATATTCGCAGAAGGTAGATTAGCATATTGCTTTAATCCTGTGGCACCTATGGTCATCACTTGAAAATCACTATTGATGGCGCCAGCGATGTAATCTTTGAAGAAATAATTGTAGGCAGTCGCTTCAAGTCGCATCCAAGCGTATTGGTAACTCATTCCCAAACTTGCTTGTAAAGCTTTTTCGGTTTTGAGATCCATATTGCCCAAGTAATCGTAGTTATCTAAGCGATTGAATAAATAAAAACCATAATATTCTTGTAGACTCGCACTTCGAGTAGCATATCCTACTTTAGCCATCCAATGCCAATGAGCGCTGGGCTGATAATGCCCCATCAGACTCATATTCGCTAAGTGATTGCCCCGATCTAGATTTCCATCTTTCATTCCTGATAGCTGCGCCTCCCCTTGTTCGCTATAAAGCTTCGAATGTGAGAAGCTATAATTCCCTAATAGATCGAGTCCCCAATGTTCGGAAAAAGCGAGCTTGTCAGAAATATCTAAGCTGACATTATTGCGTTGTGCATCGGGAATGGTATACATGAACATTGGACTTCCTTGTGTAGGATACATCGTCATGTTAGCGGTCAATCTATTAACATAACCACTTGCACGAGCCTGTAAATAATGCTTACCCTTTTGAAAAGAGGTTTCACTATAAAATCCAGCAGTCCAAGAAACGCCTGGCATATCCATATGCATCGGAACGCTTTCGGCCGGACGCTTAGTATCATCCATCGCATGGTCGATGTGATTAAAATATACTTTACTGCGAAGATCTGTTCCGGTCGATTTCATAGAATAAACATGGCTTATTGACGCAATGTTCGCATTTGCATAGGCGACATCCATAGTTAAAGCAGGATAACCTATATTTTGTCCGTAATCAGCTAGATATTGAGCAGTGAGCTGGTTGCGATCGTTTATCTTATATTTGAACGCCAATGATCCGTTCCATTTTTGGAATTGCGAGTGAGGAATGACCTGCATATTTGCTGCCCGATACTCATGTGCCTTTCTGAATATCCCGTTGATCAAAATACCATAGCGGTCAGTGCTGTATTGTAAAGAAGCTAAGGTTTGAATAGCCTCGGCATTCGTTTCAAAGCCAGTTCCGAGCATCCCGCTTAATTTTGGATGTTGCGATAACTCAGGGGTAGCCAATTTAAAATTAACACCGCCGGCAATACCTGCACCATAATTATTAAAGGAAGGCTCCAGATTGACGTTTATTTGTTGAAGGTTGCTAGGCTCGATATATGAACTGATCGGGTCCATCCGGTCTGTACATGCACCAAAAATTGCCATACCATCAATACTTAAATTAATCTGCGCTGCGTTGAGACTACGTATGGTTGGTTCCCAAGCATAAGCGCCCCTCCGAATCATCTGCACACCGGCAATTCTGTCCAACAACTGATCGATATTTGCTTGCTTGGAAGCGCGCTGTTCCTTTTCAAGTTGCTTATTCACGCCAACCTGGCTCGTCACTACGACTTCTTCTATTTCTACATGTTTTAGAGAGTCTTGCTCCTGATGGTGTTGAGCGAGCGCATTAAAACTTAGTGCCGATGCACTTAAAAATAATATATATCGCATGCGTTTCATAAGCTTTGAATTGAGGTACAACCACTCTGTGCCTAATCTTCGGCGCAGATTATCATTAGTTAAAAGAGAACATCAAGGAATACATCTTTTCCTAGTTCGGTAGTCCCCTCTTTGATATCGAAGAACAATCTCCAATCACCGGTCATCGTGAAATTCACTTTGCCTTTGTAACGGCCGTTGCCAGCACCCACCGGGGATATATTGTTAGGAGAACCATGGTTCATGGAAGTCATTTGGGGATCAAAGTCTAGTGTTAATCCATTCTGTTCGGGAAATGAAAACATGGTTTCCCTTTGGAAGATCATAACTTCTAAATCATTCAATCCTATTTTTGGCAATGCTGGTTCAACCAGTGCCATCACGTATCGTTTATCATTTGATGCTGTAAAAGTCTTCACCGGCACATTGCCTGTAGGCGCGGCTTTCACTTCAATCGGAATACTGATCTCTTCTCCATTTACTTTGAATTTCATCTCCCAGGAACCTGACTCACCAGAAGGCATGGTAAACACGACATACCCTTCAAAACTATTCGTTTGATTCGAATATGTTAAAGCACTCGATGGCGCTCCGTGGGTCATGGTTCCCATGTCCATAATCGGGGAGAAACTTATATTGGAAGAGCTCTGTACTCGGCCGTCCTTCGTAAGTTGAATATAAATTCTTTGATAACCGACGGTTAGATCTTTGTCGCCCATGAGGGTGATTTCTTCATCATTGCTTAAAGTAACCTTCGCAATAATTTGCTTATCTGTTTCGATCTCCACAATTGGATCATCTTTCGAACAAGACCCCATAAATAATAGCGTCATGCAAAGTGTTAGGAGATAGCTTATCTTTTTCATTGTAATATATTTTTTGTGTTTTTAATCGCTGTTAAATGCTGCTTATGCCTTCATCCTCATAGATCGTTTTTGAGTCTAAAGGAGGATCATAAGTTTTTAAAAGTTTCGGAAATAATATGTTGATTTCTAAATGAATATGCTGAAGCAGATCATTCTCAAGCGCCTTTAACTGGGCATGTAATGAAATATAAGAATAGCAAGCGTTCTTCGGCGGCACGTAATTATTCGAAATCCTACGCAATTCTCGCAACTCGGCACCTAAATCTCCATGTCCATAACGAAGGTATTGGACCAATTGACAAGCATGTTGAGTAGTGAGCGTGCTTAAGTTATGTGCTCCGGGAAACAGTTGCTTTTCTTCCGTATCAATGTGGTTATATAAGTCAGCTAAAAATACATCGACTTCTTTTGCGAAAGTGACCAACTCAGGTTGCTCACTAGCATGTACCATAGCAACTCGGTGCGCTAAATTACTGATAACGGGACCATGCTCACGTATATAATAATGATGCACATTTTTAATATATGCCGCTAGGAAATCTAACTCCCAGCTCTCGAAGTTAAGATAATTAGTCGGCGCTTCAATTTTTGCCGCCTGTGCTAGTTTAAGTTGAAGCTCGGTTTCAGTAAGATCAATGGAAGCGGCGACTTCAGCAAGAGTCTGCTTGCCAGCACAACAGAAATCAATACCCAAACTTCTTAACAGCGAGGCATTCCGAATATCCTTCGCCGCGATCTCTCCAATTGTTTCCTCAGCTTTGGAAACATGGGTCCTCCCAATCCTCACCTGCCAAATTTGAGGTCCTGATTCTAAATATTCCCATTGGAAACCATCGCCTTTCTCCGTTAATAGTTGAAAGTAAAGCGGCTTCGGATCATGATCATTCTTGATGATAAACGATTCGCCTTCAGAGAGCGCATCAAAACATTCAAATATGGTTCTTACCTTTTCCTGAGTCGTTAAATTGCAGACCTCAAGTAAATTAGAAATAATCATGGCACTTAAAATTTAACACGTTATATTATCCTATAGATCTTTTTTCTTGAAATAACGAAGGGAAAGCCATAAAGGAATAATGCACCATAATAGCATTACAAACAGCGTAATCCCCATGCCCATTGTTGTTCCGAAAAAATCTCGGAAAATTGCACCAGTATATCCCATCATGGCCGATAGATCAAGTTCCAAAAGAATCAGAATACGGCTAATGTCGATCGGGTTGAACATTGACAAGGCGACCATTAGATTTTCAATGGGATAATCCGAGAACTGGAATAACATAAACAGTACTAAGGCGTCAAAAAGTAATCCGAAGTAAAGCCATAATAAGATTGCAAGTCCGATCCCTTTTGACTTATCTCTTATCAATACAGATGTCCACATGGCAATTGACACAAATATCAACGACAACAATATACCGCATCCTATCAATGTTAAACCAGATATGCTGAATGCATATACGAAGGTTGGCACTGCGACACCAATGATAAACGATAGTGTCAAAGCACCTGCTAATCCAATAAATATACTAAGCCAAATATGAGTACGCTTAAGAGGCTGACTCACAAGCAGGTTAATAAACTCGGCGCTATTATATAAGTAAATACTTGTAAACACAATGTTCACCAAAGGAACAACAAAAAGCACAATATTCAGTAAGCTAACCAAGCCTTTTTCATAGTTATCCTCCATACTGTAGACGCTAATCGACAGCACAAGCAGCAATAACGTGTAGACTAGGATAGTCTTATTCCTCAATAGGTCAACGAATACATATCGAATAATTTTATTCATGGACAGCTCCTTTGTTAGGGTGGTTTGGCAGAGTCATTACTTGGGCAATTGCTTTCGATAATTTTTGTGTGCCTGTGTCTTCTTTTAATTGTTGCAATGTTTTGTGAAAGATCAATTGACCATCTTGCAGATAAATGATTTGTGAAACCATATCATCCAAATCACTAAGCACATGTGAACTAATAATAATCAGCTTGTTTTTATTCTTCTCTTTTTGGATTTTATCTTTCAGAATCTCGGTTGAAAGTGGATCGAGACCTGCGGTAGGCTCGTCCAGAATTAACGCTTTTGGGCAAAACATAAAGGCCAAACAGGCGCTTACTTTTTGGCGGGTACCACCCGATAGGGTCCCCATTCGCTTACCAAGCAGTGATGGCAGATTAAAAGCATGATAAAGCTCCAAATCCAACTCGCTCTCTGGCATCTTGCGGATATCTTTCATCATATCCAAAACCTGAGCAATAGTCATATTTTCAGGATATTGCCCTATTTGCGGCATATACCCAATTTCGTTCCGATAAATCCACTTCTGTTGGATATTCTGCCCTTCGAAAAGGATGTTGCCCCCACTCGGAACAACCATACCTAGAATCGTCTTTATCAAAGTGGTCTTACCACTTCCATTTGGTCCGATCAAAGCGATACACTCTCCTCCTTCCAACTGAAGATTGATATCGTTCAATGCTTTGAGCTTTCCAAACTCTTTTGTGATATGTTGAATCTGAATCATACTTTCATCGATTTCATTCGAGGCTTTTCATCTTTGAGGCTCTCGGGAGTTAAACTTGGTAATAACTTCTCTGTACGATCAAATAAGGTGACCATAAAACTTCTAAACAGTAGCATGGCCGAGGGATAGCGCTCCACTAACATAGAGAACAAACTAACAGGACGGAAAGGAATATCCCCTATCCCATCTTTATCAAGGTCGTATCCTTCATATTTGTCCCAAAAGTTATTCTCGAAATAGTTAAGCGATAAGGATCCGTTTGTGGCTACGTCAAAAGTATTCTGCATGAAATTATTGTCTTTAAATCTATTGTCCATGCAGCTTGCCTGTATTTTAATTGCCCAGCCGTTGTCCTTAAAATTATTTTGTTCAAGATGGATCCGATTGGATCCTTCCATAAAAATTCCAGTGGTATTTCTATCGAAATGGTTATTAATAATCTGGCTATCGGATATATCTTTTAGGAGAAGACCATAGGCCGCATCTCCCCAATTTTCTTCAAATCTATTATTCTCCATGTGTACATTCTTGGTGTACATCACGGCTACGCCCGCCCCATTCGAGCGGAAAGTATTCCCTACATAGCTATTATCATGTGAAAACATGAAATGCAGTCCGTAGCGAAGATTATCTTGCGACAAGTTATTCAATACATGAGTATGCGTCACGAATTCTAAGTACACGCCATCACGATGACCGATAATCTCATTTTGTTGGATATCCAAACTGTCAGATTTCCATCCGTGGATACCATTCCCGATCAGCTGTTCCGCTTTTCCATAGGCACGAATTTTATTTCCGCGTATTTCTAAGCGCTTGCAGTTCTGCGAGTAGATCCCAAAGAAATTATCATCTAGAATGTTGTCTATCACTTTGACATCATAGGTATTATAAATCTTTACCCCAGCGATATCATCCAACGATGAGTGTCCGGACGACTTGAATGTGAATCCTTTGACGAGGACGCCATGTGATTTGATAGACAAAGGCTCATATTTCTTTTGTCCATCCAGGGTTGGATTCCCTTTTCCTAAGAAAGTAATCGGTTTGTCGATAACGATATTACCTTCTTTATATAAGCCTGCATGCACTAATACAGTATCGCCCTCTTTGGCCAACGCAATCCCTTCTTTTATCGTTTTCACACGTTTTCCAACGCCTATTTCAATGGTAGCAGCATGAGAACTCGCTGCTACCATAAAATAAACAAACATTGTACTAAATATATTTAAGGCTAAGCTTTTCATCTTGTTCAAACTATTTCCACAAATCGTCCCATGTCATGGTAGTCCCACCTACCGAGGCTTTTGTTTTTTCCAAATCTGCGTTATTGCTAAAGGCAGCAATATCTCCGCGCATCGGACTCTTTAGTTTTTCACTTTTTAGATAGAACATTTTCTCTGCCGGCAACAATTTATTTGTTAAATAATCCGGCAAGAAAAATACCGCGACATCTTCCTTCTTCACTTGGTTTTCTTTAACGAAAGCGACCATGCATTGAACATCATCAAAATTATAGGCCCGACCTTTCTTCGTAAGTAGCTGTGTGCCGAAACGAGGATCGCTCACTGTCATCTTACAATACGCACATTGATCCGATCCATACTTAATCGGCTTAGGTTCATTGTTGCCTTGACAAGCTTGCAATCCAAACATCAGCAACATTAGGCTACTCAGGCATAGCAATAAAATCTTACAGCTCTTCATAATTAATTTAGTTTTGTGTTTTTTGATTTTCTCCATTCTTGCACCGTGCAATAAGCGATGATCACACCAACTAGGATAAAGATCCACCCTCCAATATCAGGGATGGAATAGGCTCCAAAGTTGAGCAACTGCTTATAGCCGATTAACGGAGGTTGGTAGGACATTCCCGGCACCTTAATGGGAGCATTGGGATCAAGGTTGTGTCCATAATTGTATTCCCATATGTAGAAATCTACCATAGCCACCACTCCGAAAAGCAAGAAGGCAAAGAATAGGAAATACAATGCTTTCCTCTTATTGCTGATTGCGACAAAAAGGAATAATGCAGCAAAGACTCCGATGATATACGGAAGTACCGTAAACTCAATAAAATCCTCTGCATGAAGTGTTTTCATACCGATATAGTGGTTCAATCCATTGATAATATCCACTTCTCCGGCCAACTTATTACTGTAAATTTGCAGTTCTAACCCTTCGGGGTATTGAGCTGCATCCAGCTCAATACGCCAAATAGGTAAGAAGATGACTGCTACTAAAGCCACCCCGCATAGCCCTATCAGGAAGCGGTGCAAAGGTGACATGTTGTAGTTAGTTTTCATCTTTGGGGGTTTTAGTTAGCATTCTCCGCAGGTAAATTAGTACCCACACTATATGTCACTGGTACATTACTTCCTTTTTTAGAGATGCGGATATATCCTTGCATTTCTTGGTGTAATGCACTACAGAAGTCTGTACAATAGAATGGGAATACACCAACACGATCCGGTACCCATTTCAAAGTCTGAGTCTCTCCTGGCATAATTAACAATTCACCATTTCTAGCACCCTTTACAGCAAATCCGTGCGGCATATCCCAGTCTTGTTCTATGTTAGTTACGTGGAAGTAAACCTCATCGCCCAGTTGAACTCCTTCAATATTATCCGGCGCAAAGTGCGAACGAATGGATGTTAAATAAACATGGACTTGATTTCCTTTTCGCTCGACGCGAGCTTCTTTCTCACCTTTTGCTGCATAAGGATGTGCATTTTCTTCGATCTTATAAATCTTCAGCGCACGTTCTTTGATCTTATCTGCACGCATCGCTTGCGCGTGGTGAGGCTCTCCGATCGTCGGGAAGTCAAGAATCAATTGCATCTTATCTCCGGAAATATCAAATAACTGTGCACTTTGTGACAATTCAGGACCTACCGGTAAATAACGGTCTTTGGTGATTTTGTTATAAGCTACGACGTATTTCGCATCTGGAGTTTTTGTATCACCGCCAGGGATCATCAAGTGACCTGTTGAGTAATAAGTAGGAACACGGTCGATAACTTTCAAGTCTTTGATGTTCCATTTTACTAATTCAGATGATACGAAGAACGAAGTAATCGCATTTCCTTTACCATCGAATTCTGTATGCAATGGGCCTAAACCTGGTTTCTCAACCTCACCATACAACGCCTCTTCGTATTTGATAATTGGAATACCACCGAATTGTCCGTCGAATTTTTTACCAGCAATTGCTTTCTGCATTTTGTCAAAAGAAAATACAGGAATCAAAGCCGCTAGTTTACCAGAACCTACGATATACTCACCTGTAGGATCCACATCGACTCCGTGTGGAGATTTAGGACATGGAATATAGTAACAAAGGCCCTCTAACTCTTCCGCATTTAAAACGATCGTTTCTGTTTTGAACTCAGTCTTTGCAGTATGAGATTTCTCATCGTACTTGTTATGTGCATACTTCAAGTTAGAAACCTTCTTGCCTTTTCCTGCTTTCAAATACTCTTCGGCTTTTTTCCAGTTAACGGCAAGAATAAAATCCTTATCGTTTTTCGAAGCATTCACTTCCAACAAAGTATTTGCTTGCTCTGTATTATAAGTCGAGAAGAAGAACCATCCATGTGATTTGCCTTTACCTGCGCGACTTAAGTCGTAGTTCACGCCAGGGGTTTCAATCTGGAATGCCAAGTCCATATTACCGTTGTCTTTATTCACGCTGACAAAGCTTAACGTACCGCGGAAATTCTTTTTATAAGAATTGATAGGCACATCACCGTCTCTATCATCCGGTGGAATAGAGAAACGAGTACCTGCTACTACATACTCTGTATTCTCAGTAATGAATGGCGATGAGTGGTTACCACCGCTATTTGGCAATTCAAGGATTTCCGCAGTACGGAAAGTTGTTAAATCTACACGAGCAATACGTGGCGTATTATTCGCATTTACAAATACCCATTTACCATCATATTCACCGTCAGTCTTAGAGATTTGCACGTGGTGCAAGTCGTCCCAAGGCACATTTCCATGTGATGTTTCCAACATTGGTTTGGTTTCCTCACTAAATCCCCATCCTTTTTCCGGATCTAACGAAAAGACCGGAATAACACGTAACAATCTACCTGATGGTAAACCGTAAACTGCTAATTGTCCACTGAAACCACCAGAAACGAAGTTGTAAAACTCGTCATATTTCCCTGGTGCAACGTAAGCTTTCTCGGCAGCATTGCCACTTACGGCTTCGCTTGCGCCTTTCGGCTTACAGGACTGGAAAGTTGACATCAGCGTCACCGCTGCCAACCCTGCTAATACATACTTTTTAAATTCCATTATATTATGAATTTGGGGTTAATAAAATGTGCTATCGATTATTTGACACCATCATTCTCACGCATGTATTCGTAAATTTGGCGAGCTTCCTCATCAGTAATATTCTGATTCGGCATACGCACCAAACACAATTCTAACTGCGCTTGTAAAGCTGGGTCTTTGTCTAACATCGGGTCTGGATTTGTAACGAAGTTCATGATCCACTCAGGTTTTCTACGTTCAGTAACGCCTTTCCATCCTGGTCCTACCAAACGCTCATCGCTCATCTTGTGGCATGATGCACACTTCACATCGGCAACTAGTTTGCCTTGAGCAGCCATCGCTGGATCTAGCTTTTCGCCGATTTCAACGTTTGTAAACTTTCCTTCTCCGCGATGTTCGTCATACGCACTCGCGTCATTGCCTGCAGGAGCACTTACCTCTGAAGTAGACTCTGCTTTTTTGCTCTCGTTGCTGTTTGATGAACATGCGTAGATAAACATCGCCATCAAACAAAATACCATTAGTTTTTTCATAGTTTGTCAGTTTTCCGCCCTCTAAGGAGGTCTATGTATTATTGTTATTACAAAGGTATCGGGAGAAGAAGTATTGATTTTATGCGTTCAATCATATTTAACGAAAGACTTCTATTCATAACAGGTAAAAAGTACCATAGCGCTTTATAAATGAGGGTGATACCGCATATTGTGATTTTAATCACAATATGAGTTGATACAAATCAGTCGATTTAAGGCCACTTGTGGATATTTTTGGTTAAAACTTATTATTTCACTAACATTTAGACTATGATTCCAATCGAAATACTTTTGGAAAAAGGAGCAGTCAAAAAGAATGTTGATGCTGGAGAAGTAATCTACAACGAGAATAGTACTTGTAATTATTACTATCAAATCCTTACTGGTCGAGTTCGCCTGAGCAATTTTCTAGACGACGGTCGCGAAGTACTCCACAAGGTGGCCTGTGCAAACGATGGATTCGGTGAAGTCGCCATTTTCGACGAGGGTCTTCACGGAATTACCGCTATCGCTGACTCCCCCACAACACTAATCAAGGTTAGCAAAGATGGATTTAAAGAAATCTTAAAAGAATATAGTAGCTTCTATCAATTCTTTGCACAAAAAATCGCTAAGGACCTCCATTTTAAGCAATTCTTAACGAGTCTCGTTTGTAATTTCGCACCAGAAGACATCTTGCTTAAGCTGATTCATAAATTGAACGAAGATCGGCAATTGATCTGCCAGGAATGCCATCGCCTGATGTTGACGAGGCAACAGCTTGCGAATATGACAGGCTTGCGCGTAGAAACCATTATCCGGACCATGAAGCAGATGGAAAGAAAGGAAATCTTGCAGATTATTAAAGGGAAAGTATTTGTCCCAGCCGATGGACTTAATTAGAAGAGATAACACGAACACATGTTATTCGTGGCGGCAGAATGTTTTGAAGTTTTTTACACTAGCTTCTTGGAAAAGTATTAATAGAGGCTACCTCGTAAACAGTTGAGTACATCTGTGAGCCAAATTAAAGAATAAAGAGAGACTACTCGCTAGGGTAGCCTCTCAATTTTAATAAGACTAAAAGTAGCTTAATGACTAGGTCTTTCGCAAGCTACAGCGAACATAAAATTCTCTAAGGATTTCTATTTATTCCCATATAATGGGAAGTTGCGATCAATCGAGCAAATACATTTGCGAAAATTACAGAATTATAGACCTTGGTATAATAGTTACCACTGTACACGCCATAGTCAAGGGATCCGGGATATGGATGCTGACCAAACGCAGTCCTTGGAACCGGAAAGTCATGTCCATCGGTCGTAGTAGCGAAAGGAAAGTAAATATAAGATCCACTGTTCTCGCCGTTCGGTTTGTTGGACGATAAAAAGCTGGTATCTCCAACATAAAAGAAATGCTTTGTCTTATGCCGAAACATTGTCACTCCACGTTGAGGGTCATAGTTTCGTGAGTGATATGAATAAATAAATACTTCTGATTCGGGGATTCCTTCTAGGTACAGCGTATGTGATCCATCTTGCCCCCAGTTGACGTTCCTGACGTCTCCAAAACAGTAATTTAAGACATCAACATCTTCAGTAGTCGTTCTATGAATGGCTCCAGCAGCATCATGAATTACAGCATCGATATGAGTACCAAATATTTTGCTCATAAAATTCTCCACGTTAACACCTGTTGATTCTATCATTAAAAAGACAACTCCTCCTCTTTCGATGTAATTATATAACGCATCATAATCAGCAGCATTAAATCCAGAAAACATTCCAGCAATAACGACATCTGGATAAGTAGCAGGATTTGCTAGTTGAGCCTGCAGTTTTCCTGCACCGACTGAAATCACCTCATGGTTAAATCCATCCACACGTAAATAATTACTTTGAGGTCCGAAATTATACGGATTTCTTAAAAATGCACCTGAAGCCAATGTTGGAACGGACGCGCCATAGCTATAGGCAGAATTTCCCTCTACATGCAAAATTGTCTTTCTTGGAAACACCTTCCACATTTTCATTACGCCATTTAATATCTTTCCTTTGCTAGAGCCTGTGTAATCCCCAAAAACAACAGTTCCACCATCAGGGAATTTTTCTGTAAGTGTTTCGGTAGTACCATTCATCAATTTTACTTTAAGATCAAAAAATTCAACTTCAAAGGATTTCGTATTGACATCTGCCGTATAATAACTCGCCACCTTTACTTGTTCAGAATCAGCATCTTTATTCGTAAAATTGAGTAAACCAATACTCTCATCGGTATAAAGGTTTCCTTGGAATGCGCCGGTCAACAAGTTGAACTCGCCACCTTTAATCGTATTTGCTGCATAGTTGGCTGAAATATCGACAATATCAGCAAACATTCCTTTTGTATCAACTTCAACTCTCAACTGAGCCATTTGGTGTTGAAAGTTAATTGAAATTGGCGTGGATCCATGCACGGAAGTTACCTCGCCACTGGCATACAACAAGGGCATATCGGGCTGTGAATAGATATTCGGTGTTTCTAGGTCGATTGACCCTAAATCAGCCTGATCGCTTGAATTATAAGAATAAGCATACCATTTATAGGTTTGGCCTTCGAAAACATCAATCTCTAATGCTACTCCCGCGCTGGCAACAACAGCTTTTTCCATGCGATTTGTCGTTGTATTAAAAAGTAATACACGGTATTTTACACCGTCGTCCATCTTAACAACCGCAC
Organism: Sphingobacterium hotanense; assembly: GCF_008274825.1. Classification (NCBI taxonomy): domain Bacteria; kingdom Pseudomonadati; phylum Bacteroidota; class Sphingobacteriia; order Sphingobacteriales; family Sphingobacteriaceae; genus Sphingobacterium; species Sphingobacterium hotanense. The sequence continues at coordinate 1,738,757 of NZ_CP030848.1, read as the reverse complement.
TCCTCAACGAACCATTATTTGATACATTTTTAGCAGTACTATTTAAAATGCTTGGCTGTTTCAAATTCAAATCCATTTCTTCTTTAGAAGTATGGACATCCATCGTAAATTGACCTACTTTTATAGATGGTTTTGATTTACTGCTCGATGAGATACCACCAAGCTCCACGGCAGACTCTGCTTTATTGGTGGCCGGTTGGCTCTGTGCAACAATACCAGCAACATTGATAACCAATTTAGGGTCTCCGCTTTTACCGGTAAAATTCTCTTTGCTACATGAACCTAGCATTACAGCCGCAATTAATAGTCCTGCGCAGGTTAGGAACATCCTCGATGCTCCCATATTTTTTAATATTGAAATCATTTTCATGGCTAGTCAAAAAATCCCCAATCTTTGTTAATTGTTTCTTCGGTTTCTTCGGTCACCCAGGGACTCGAAATTTCCGGTCCTCCACCCGGCTGCATGGTCGCTGAGGCAGCAGCAACGCCACACTCCAGTTCGAGTTCTTCACTCGTTATGCGCGGTGGAACATAGTCTTTGATTAAAATTTTACGTTTATCCATCGTGTTTTAAATATTTTAAGCGATTTACTCAACTGATAAATCGCGTCAAATGTCAATAATGGACGGAATATGAAAGAATACCTCTATACTAAGGATATACAATAGGATATACGTCAGATATACGCTGTAGGAGAACAAGTCCACCCCCTTCACAGTATAAAACTGAAAATCAAGCTTCTAGTAATTAGGCACACAGCTCCTGTGTCCCATATGATTATTGAAATGACAAGATAGATTAGGTTGAGAGGGATTAAATTGTATCATTTGATGCCTTTTTACAAGGTTTTTTGCGAATTAAAATCGCATTATGCTTGTCAAATAGACAGTAAAAACGAAAGCTAGCGCAGGATTAGGTCCTACGCTAGCTACACACTAACACACGATAGACTAAGGAGTTCTGTCTATCCCCATATAATGGGAGGTTGCAACAAGTTGCGAAAAGATATTTCCGAAGATCATGGAATTTTCAACCTGCCATGATCCTGCTGACATCGGATAGTCTAAGGAGCCTACGCTACTTTTTACGCCATATTTTGTATGGGCGATTGGAAAGTCACTGGAATTTGCACCGGAGGTAACAAATGGCTTTTTATAGTTATAGCCCCACTGATAGTTTCTTGCAGAATTGGCTAAAAAATAGGTATCTCCAACGAAAACGAAATTCTTCGTTTTATGTCTAAACATGGTTGCGCCATCTTGTGGTGCGAAGTTTCGTGAGCTTGTGCTATAAATATCTATATCGCTCAGAGGAAGACCACTAACATACAGCGTTTTTGAGTCGTGCTGTCCCCAATTCGTTCCTCTGGCATCTCCAAAAGGCCAACTTAGATATTCCTGAAATTGATCCGTCATGGTATAAACAGCGCCTCCAGCATCATGTTCGGCTAATGATATTCCACTTCCGAATAGGTTTTGAAAAAAGGTTAAAGCCGCTTGATTGTGCGTTGTACCAGTTTCTTCGATCATAAGGAATACAGCACCGCCCTTATCCAAGTATTTTCTTAAGGCAGTGTAGTCCGTATCATTAAATTTGGGCTCCATACATGCGATAATGATATCTGGATAATTCAATGGATCGGCAAGAGCATCTGCAAGTTTTCCCGCAGCGGCATTGATTTTTGTATGTGTAAATCCTGCAATTCTAAAATAATTACTCTTTGGTCCAAAATTTAAAGGATTGTTGATAAATGCACCTGAAGCAACTTTTGTATTATAGGCCGCCGTAACATAGTGTTCATAGGTTTCGACATGCAGTATAGATTTTTGAGGAAATACGGTCCACATTTTAAGATTTCCCGCTAAAATCTTCCCTTTGCTTGAACCTACGTAATTATCGAATGTTACAATTCCGCCGTCTGGAAATTTGGAAGCAAGAGATTCAATGGCTCCATTCGGAAGCTTGATATCTAACTTAATAAATTTTACCTGATACGCATTTAGCGTAACGTCAGCAGTGTAATAGCGAGCAGCTTTAACCCGATTATTATTGGGTTCAGTAGTGATAAAACTCAGTTGTCCGACTGAAACTTCTGCAAGATTCCCCTCAAATGCACCCGTACGAATATTAAAGTTCCCCGTTTTGACATAATTCGCATTAAATACGGCTGCTAATTCTTCAATATCACCATAAACGTCCCTGGTATCCACCTCAACTTTAATTTGCGCTAATTGGTGCTGAAAATTGATATTGATGGGGGTCGACCCTACATCGTTGGCTGTTACAGTCCCATTTGCGTACAACAATGGGCGATCTGTCTTAGACTCTACCTGCGGATTATTGATATCTGGAGCGATTATGTGATCTGCCGTATTGTAGGAGTAAGCATACCACTCATATTCCTGGCCTTTATACACATCAATTTCTAGAAGTGTCCCCGCAGTTGCAATCTCAGAACGTTCAAATTTCTTCGTCGATAGATTAAAGAGCAGGATACGATATTTGACGTCATTTTCCATCCCAACAACCGCTGCCCTCGAATTTCCATGGATAGATGGACTATTCTGTGTGCTGCTTAGTCTATTAGAAAGATTGATCTGTTCAGTGTCAGATGTTGTTTGGGAATTGATTTCTACCGTAAATTCGTCAACCGCGAATGATTGGTCATTATTGTTTGAGTTCGAGGAGAGTCCACCCCTGCCCCCATTTACAGCTTTAGACAGATCATAAGCATCTTTCGTTTCTACAACTCCAGCGACTGCTATACTAAGTTTTGAAGTTTGAGAATAGTCGACATATTGATCCTTGGAGCAGGACGAAAAGATAGAGCTGCTAAATAGTAGGGTTAGCAATAAATAAAACATCCTAGATATTGTATTTATTATAGCTGTTGTCATCATATCCATTGCGCTAACCAAATAATTCCCATTCGTTGTTTTTGACTTCTTCGTCCTCTTCTGTAATCCAAGGATTGTTGTTCCCATTTCCACCCCCCGGAGAAACTGTCGCTGAACTTGTGGCAATGGAAGTCTCCATTTCAATTTCGGCCACCATAATACTTGGAGCGAGATACTCCATTTTTAGCCATTGCTTAATACTCATTATTCGCATTAGTTAATTAATATTTGTTCATAGGTTAAGAGAGCGCAAGGTTAAAGAAATCAAAAAAAAGGCAACAACATTATGCTACCACACAGGTACTTTTGAACAATACAACATACATACAACATCAAAAAAACTGAATCAACAAGCTGATAATCAAGAGCGATAAACAAATTGAAATCGGCAAAAATGAGATTTTTAGAGGAAGGAAAGAATGAGAAAGGAAGGCTTGGGGAAGCCCTATATAGAGGATTCTGAAGATTTTGTAGCGATACGATCTATCCACACATACAAATCTTCATCCGAAGCTATTTGGAACGACTTTCTTAAGCGATTCTTTTTCGTTTGCACACTTCGTATGGCAAGGTGGGTATAACTCGCGATTTCCTTTGTCGTAAAGCCAAGCTTCAACATCGCACAGAAACGAAATTCTTCCTGTGTCATGTTGGGGTTGATATCCGCCAGGGCTTCGTAGCAATCCGGGAACACCTCTTTAAACACAGATAGAAATAGGACGTTATCTTCCATCGCTAGCTTGACAAGTCGCTCGATTTGAGCAGATTGAGAATTATCATTTAATTTGCGCGTTAATTTCATAATAATTTGATCACTACGTTCTTTTTGTTCATAGAGACGCGTAATCTCACTATTTTTTGTAATGATGAAAATAGCATTGAAGCCCGTAAAAACAACCAATTGCAAGAATGTATGAATTCTGGTTCGACGAGCAAACTCCACCGATTCCCCCATTTTGATATCAAAGAGCTCGAAGTCGTAGCGGTGACCAATATAAAAGAACGTTAGCACCAGCAATAATAAGGTAAGTCCATAAAAATAATTTTTCCGTTCATTGAATAGGAAGATGCATGCGAGAAGAATGCCGAAATAATAGAATGTTAATCCATTATCAAAACCTTTGGCTGAAGAAAACACAAATATCAGGACGCTACAGAACAGGACGATGGAAAAGACGAAAGAGTCTCGAAAACGTGCTTTCGTAAAAAAGAAAAGCATTAAGATGATAATACCTAAGGAAAAAAGGAATAAGGATGTTAAGAAGAAGCCATCAAATAAATCTTTGATCGCATCAACGAAGAAGAAGATACATAGCAAGAACGCATATTGATTTAGCACCCTTGCTTTCACATATTCTAAACCTCCCAAATGTGGTGATAGATGTCGATTAGAAATAAAATCCCAGAACTTCCGTATTCCCATACTTTTATCCGATAACATAATGTAAGAATACCTTCAACACTTAAAAATTAGTTAAACCATAACTTCAAGCTACTGTTTAAAGTTATTTTAAACTTAAATTACAAATGCTGAAAAATATATTTCGTTAGTGCGCCATGCGCGTATTCATAGATACGCTAAAATAGTGAAATATAAAACACAATTCAACAACAATAAGGAAATGATATTCCTGTAAAGAAAATTATGTAGCTATTAAGCCATATGAAGATATTCGGGAGTACATCGCGGTTTAGGGAAAGTAGGCCCGTATTGTTTAGAGTTTCAAATACGCCATTAACTCCTTCGCAGCGGCTCTGCCTGCACGATTAGCACCAATGGTAGAAGAGGACGGCCCATAGCCCGTTAAGTGGATACGAGGGTCCGCAGCGACCTGTGTGACCAATTGCCCTGTCATGACGACACCGCCTTTTTCGCTAAGGAGGTTTAAGCCCGCTAAATGATCTAAGGAATGTCGGAATCCAGTGTTCCAAAAGATTACATCAGCGTCCATCGTCGTTCCATCTTCCCATCTTACGCCTGTTTCGGTTATTTCCTGAAACATAGGTTTTCGATCGAGCACACCATGTTCTAACATGTCTTCTATTGCAGGAGTGATAGGCAGCCCCGTAACAGACACGACGGATTTGGGAGGCAAACCTTCACGAACACGATCTTCTACCATCGCAACAGCTTCCCTACCGTGTTCTGGCGAAAATTCATAATGACGAAAGTCTGGAGGTCTCCGAGTGACCCATGTGGTTTGAGTAACTTTAGATATCTCTCCAAGCAGTTGCACAGCCGATATCCCGCCACCAACGATGATGACATGTTTGCCAATAAACTCATCGGCATTTTTATACTCGCCCGTATGCAATTGGCGACCTTTAAATTTTTCCCAACCCGGATATTTCGGGCAATTAGGTGTTTTCCAAGTACCGGTTGCATTAATAATTCCTCGAGCATTGAACTGTACACCGTTTGTTCGAATAAGAAAACGACCATTTCTGTCGATCACTTCAGTAACTTGAACCGGACGGATGACAGGTAAATTAAATGTTTTCTCGTAAACTTCGTAGTATTTCGGAATAGCTACATTTGCCTGTAGCTCCTTATCTTTTGTGTTAACAGCATCCGCAAATCCTAAGCCCGGTAGGTCATTAATACCATTCACATTACTGAGGGTGAGCGAATCCCATCGATGTTGCCAAGCGCCGCCAGGGCCGAACTCATCATCGAGAATGACAAAGCCCTTACCTGGTTCCAAACCTTCGCGTTTCAGGTGATAAGCCGCCGATAAGCCGGCTTGTCCTGCACCAATAACCACAATATCAACCTTGTAGAATAATTCCGGACGAACGGCACTGGATGTAGGCCTTCCTGAATCGGGTTTACCAGCTTGATTTCCCATAGGATCTGTTGTAAAATGTTAATGTGTTAATTATCTCTAACTACCACAAATTACAAAATGATTGATTGTACGCCTAATTTAATGTCATAATAAAGTGCTTCTATGACATTCCTGTGCATACTTCACAAAGCACAACTATTTAGAAATATTAATATAACCAAAAGTCCCCGAGTTCGCAGAACTCAGGGACTTTGATTATAGAGGAATATGAATATTCTGAATTAGTTTCCTAATTTAAAATTAACACCAACTGCTGTTGTTAAAATCCCTTCGAAGTTACGACCTCCGTATTCTCTATCGAAGCCATCACCAAGCAGATTTCCGCGGATGTCGATATTTAAATCTAGTTTTTCTGACATACGGATAGTTTGCAAAAACCCTACATGTGGAGAGAATCTAGTAACGGCAGGTTCGTCAAATGATGTCGTTACACCAACTCCAGCATAAGGAATCATTGTGTAGATACGATTGGCATCAAAACCCGAAATATCATTCGACCAGTTAAACATTACATCAGCTCTTAAGTTGAAGTAATTGAATCTTTGCTCTTTCAACCATTGTGAAGGATCGTATTCTACCCCATTTGAAAGGCTCTCGTCTTGAGTCAAACCCTTCATACGTCCTCCAGAAACAGCCAAACGGCCACCGAATGCGTCGGTAAACCATTTACCACCGTATATTTCAAAAGCTGGACCGATACGCTTTCCGAAGTCATATTGTTTATCATGATCTCCAAAGAATACGTTTGCTCCCACATTTGCGCCAAAAAACCAATACGACGATAAGCCATTGAATTGGTATCTTGAAACAGGCAATTTATCTTCTAACGGATTATTTGCGAATGCTGTAGAAACAAAGGTTAGCAAGGATAAAACACTAAGTAAAAATGAATTTTTCATCTGTATTAAAAATTATTATTGATTTGTTATTCTTGTAGGTAGTTTGCTTTTTTTTATTTTTTATATCTCGCTTCGTAAAAGAGCGCTTCTTTCTCTTTTATTCTCAAATACATTTCCATGTTCGAATAATCTCGTGGCAATGTCAGATATAAATTCGCGTAGTTTGTTTTCACATTTAATTGAACCGGATCTGGAAAGTTTGTTGAGTTGTTCGCATTGCTCACGTCGTACCCATAACGTGTCACCTTGCCTGAACGCTCAGTAACCACCACCACATTATCTTCAAATTTGATCTCTTGAATATAAGCCTGGCTTAAACTTTCTTGCTTATGAGTGCCCGACTCATTAGATGCAGCGTACGTTGGTTTCCAAACGGTGTTTTTTAGCTCGGTAGCTACCGTCTCTTTAACATCTGGTGGATAAACGATTGCATCATCGTCACAGCCCATTAATCCGATACAGAATCCAACGACTAGAATTCTTTTTAACATAATACTCTCAATATTTTGTGGTAAATATTCGATGCAGGCTATACAATCTTTCCCGGCATCGTTTCTAACTCATTTAATCGTGATGAAATAACCTTCCTAAATTATATCCAACACGTGTTCACTCGATAAAATAATCACAACCAAAATAAGTGCAATTGAAGCACTTAGCCAAAAATTCAAGCTTTAGCAACTTTATCACAACGAGAATATTATTTAATACATTAATAAATAAAATGCATCAGAAATAAACTTGGATAACAAAAAGTGTATTATTGAAATAATAAAGTTTTATATTTCACTTATATGTAATTTTTACCTATATCAGCAACAATCTATTAATTTTCATTTGTAAAATTATAGCCACAATTGAAAGCAAGTCTTTCCTTAAGGTCATGTAAGTTTTGTTAAATTCATCAAACCCTTAAAAAAATCGCATGTATTAGCTTTCCTCAATTTGTCTTATTGTGAGTAGGATTATCGTCACATACTTTAATCGGAATCAGATAAATCTTTCATGATTCCATTGAAACGCCAATAGGAATGAAAGTTCTTGGTGGCCTTTAAAAACAAATGCTTTTAGAAAAAAAGAGGCTAAGTAGTCAGTCTACTTAGCCTCTTTTTCTCACAATTAAGCAATTAAAATAAAGCCGTCTAATTTATTTTAATAATTAAACAGCAAGTTTTCTAAGAAATAAAATTCATCCAATCAGCATTCTCATCGTAATTCACGATAGGATCCGCGTGATTTTTGCTCATAAACTGTCCATTTAACATCGTCAGATCCATTAGCATATGCTGACGTGTTAGTTCTACTAACTGCGCATTGAAGCCTTCCATTTCTAACACGAATTGAAAACAGATCATACGTGAGATCATACGACCTAGGGTAACTAAGTCACGTTGGTTTAAGCCTCCGTCTAGATTGAAATCTACCTGCGTTTTAAAGTAGTCGACACTGATATTTGTGCGATTATAAGATTTCAAGAAAGCCAAGAAGTTGGTCTCTTTTGCTTTTCTCATGAGTTTTAACACCGCTTCTGCGATCTGCGCATATAACATCTCATTCGAACCCTCAAAAATTTGGAAAGGTCTGCTATCCACCACTGCTCTACCCGCTAAATGGTTCAAGCGATATCCGTTAGCTCCTGCCAACTGTAGACTTATCTGTGCAGACTCTTGCATCATATCTGTTACCAAAGCTTTCAACGAATTTGCCTCAACACTCATGGTCGCTAAGTCGTGTTCTATCCCACTGCTCTTAACACTAAAGGCACACATACCTGAACAGATCGTGAAGGCCGCTTGAATTCTAGCCAATTGATATTTTACGGAATCAATATTGATCAACGGTGCTCCGCCAACGATACGTTGTTGGCAATGTTGTATCGACTCATCTAATAGACGCTTGATAAAGCCCAGCCCCATACCCGGAAACTGAAGACGGCTACGGTGTAGCATATCCAACATCAATTTGATGCCGGTGCTCTCCGGGACGAGCTTCTGCTCCGCAGGAACTACCACATCGATTACATTGATCCCATAAGGAATTGCATATAATCCTAGATTATCGTAACGCTCTACCATCGGAATATGTTGAGCTTCTTTACTGTTTTCTGTAACGAAGAAATCTATATCGCGAGATAGATCTCCATTCTCCGCTTGTTTTCTTGCCGTAACCAACCAGAAGTCTGCTGCACCACTAAGGCCTTGCCAATGCTTCTCGCCTTTGATCTGATAACAATCGGCCAGCTGCTGGTATGCTGTTTTCATGTTCAAAGCATCACTACCGTAAGCTTTCTCAGTAATCATCAAACCGCCCATCGCGTTGTTTTCTAAGAACTCTTTGAAAATTCGTTCCTGCACTGGAAAGGCACCATATTTTGCCAATGGTTCTAAAAACAAGGCAATATTGATTCCGAACATTAGCGATAATGCAAGCGACTCATAAGAAGCGGCCGAAAGAACACCTAAGCATTCTTTTACCTGCACTCCTCTACCACCATGCAATTCGGGAATAGCAACTGAAAGAGGCTTCTTTTCCATAATCTTCGCAAGAAAATCCGCAGGCAAGTCACGATTTAAGCTGATCGCATTGTAATCGTACTCTTCTCTAAAAAGTTGTTTTAGGTGAGCTCTGAATGAACTAATATAGGTTGTGTAATCTTGTTGACTAATAACGTTAGACATGTTTCAATTCAATTTTACATTTAATACTTATTGTATCTACCTGATTAAGGCTCATTCGACTGCTAGGTTTATTTTTCAATAGATGTATCGCGTCGAAATATACAATATTTGACAGATGTAAAATTAGGAAGAAGTCATTTTAATGACTGTGGATATTAGGACAATAGATAGGACAAATCGTGCATTTGAAAGGAAACAACTAACTGCCTGTCTTCCGGTATTCGCTGGGTGATATACCCACAATTTTTTTGAAAATACGTGTAAAATATGACGGGTCGTCAAATTCCAGTTCATAAGCAATAGTTGCTACCGTCTTATTCGTTTCTAATAGCAATAGCTGACTGTGAATGATTGCAACCTCTAAGATCAGCTGTTTCGATGATTTCTTAAAAACTGATGATACACAGCGATTTAAATAATTTAATGAAACAGCTAACTTGTCCGCGTAAAATTTAACCGATTTTTGTTCGCTGAAATGAAGATGCACTAATTGCTTGAAGGCAATCGCAACTTCTTCTCGTCTACCAAGTGTTTCGTTCGCATCCGATAACTTGATAATTTTCAATAATGCCGTCTTAAAAATACTTTCGTAATATTCCTTATAGGGACTTTCAGTGTATATCTCTTTGTTCAATAATCGAAGTAAACTATCCAGATCGTTACTATCATTCTTGCTAAGATTCAACAAAGGTGATATCGTGAAAATATTAAGAATTTCTTGCTCTCGAAACAAGGAGGTCATGGCCTGTTCTTTGATTAGAATACAATGGCCTTGCGCAAGTTTATCCACGGAATGTATTGCCGATATTGTTCCATAATTACAGATAACCACCGCTGGCGCCTGAACTTTAAACGTGGTCGATTCTATCTGGTGAGTAAAATATCCTTCCGTTATATGAATCAATAAATTATAACCAAAAAATATGGGTGGAATCGGCGTCTTTAGATAAGGGGCAATATCTCCGAGCGCAAATATTTTAATGGGCGTTTGAATATAGGTCAGATGCTTGAGTCCATCCTCCATAAACTTCGCCACAAACTCATCCGCATTGATTTTATTCTTATCCATCAACCTGTCCTATGCTAATATTTATGCAAAAATAATTAACTCCATTCAAAGGAAAAACTTTCATGTTTCCTTTGAAACACCAACAGGGATGAAAGTTCTTGATGGCCTCTGAAAACAGACACTTTCAGAAAAAAAAGAGTTGGCTACATCTCCCTCTCGATCAATTCAACAGGCAAAACAACAGTTTTAAAATTCGTTTCTTTGCCACGTTGCTCAATCTGTTCAATCAATAGTTCTGCAGCTCGCTTACCCATTTCAAAAGCCGACTGCCGTATTGCTGTGATACCCGGCGAGAAGATATCGACTAAATTCGAATTCGTAAATCCGACGATTTCGATTGGCTTCTTCGCCAGCCTAACATTTCTTCTCAGTGCCTGTAAATACCCTGTGGTCAACTTATCGCCCGAAAGGAAAATACCATCATAATCCAATTCCGCCAAGTGATTAATTGCTTGGTCAATCTCTGACTGCTTTAATCCACCATATTCACAGTATTGGACCAGCTTCTCATCGAATTCCAAATGCTGCGAAATCAGACCCAACTTGAAGCCCTCGAGTCGCTCCTTGCTATTCGACAACTTTTTCGAAGAACTTAACAAGGCTATCCGCTTACAGCCCTTCTTTACAAGAAACTGAACACCTTCATAGGCCGCCCGCTTATTATCTGTAATGACGCGATGACTTTGCAAGGTTGCAGGCACCCGATCAAAGAAAACGATCGGCATCCCCTTTTTGATCATTCCTTCGAGATAAGCAGTATCAGAACTTTCTGACGACATCGCCATCAATAGACCATCCATGGACCTCGAGTAAAAATGTTCTACATGAAACCGTTCGCGTTCCGCAGACTCATTGGTCTGTGAAATGACAACCTGATAATTTTTATCGTAAGCAACAGACTCGATGCCGTCGATAACTTGAGAAAAAAAGTTGTTCGCTATCTCACTGACTACGATGCCGATACTATAGCTCTTCCGCTCTTTCAGCCCTCGAGCTAATGGATTCGCCCGATAGTTAACCTTAGTCGCAAAATCCAAGACCAGACGCTTTGTCTCATCACTAATCTCGTGGCTATCACGCAAAGCACGAGAAACCGTCGATGGCGACAATTTCAAAATCTTAGCAATGTCTTTTAAGGTGTAATGGTCCTGGCTCATGATGATAAATTTAGAGAATTATATTGAGATATGCATCTTGCGAGAACGAGGAATAACACAATGCAGAAGGACCAAAATGCGATGAGATACCATTCAAACTTTTTGCTGACCCTAATCAATCCCCTTCCCAAACGGTTTTGATTGGGGTTTGTATTGGGTTTGAAAGGGCTTTGAATTGGGTTTAAGTGAAACTTGCTTCGATACAACATGAACCTACTGAGAACTAAAAACAGATAAAAGCATTCATATTTGCATTGAAATAACAAGAAGGATGAAAGTTCTTGGTGCCTTTGAAAAGAGACGCGTTCAACAAAAGAAGCTACCCTGTCGGGTAGCTTCATCGATTGGTTCTTCCCATCTATAAAAGGACCAATCTTGCTAATATAAACCTATGTGTAAATCGAGGTACTAAAAAATAAATTTGGTACTCAAGAAGTTCGAAGTGCCGTCTTCAACGATTTTATTGATCAGCGCTTTATTCTCGGGTGTATCCTTGGTGGTTACTAAAGATCGAATGGAGAAAGAACGCAACGCATCGAAAACAGACAATGTCCCCTCCGCACTATCCTTCCTTCCGGTAAATGGAAATATATCCGGACCGCGCTGACATTGCGCATTGATATTCACCCTGCTCACCTGATTGACGAGTGGATCAATTAATGAACTAATCACTTCGGTTTTATTGCTAAATATGCTGACCTGCTGCCCGTGCGGCGATCCGATCAAATACTCGATCGGCTCTTCCAAATCATCAAAAGGAACGACAGGGATCACCGGACCGAATTGTTCTTCTCGATACAATTTCATCTTTTCGTTTACCGGATAAACGATTGCTGGATAAAAGAAAGACTCTAAGGTTTCCCCAGCATGAGGATTGATGAGTTTCGCCCCGTTGGCAAGCGCGTCATCCAAACATTCCTTTAAATAAGCAGGCTTTTGCGGTTCCGGTAATGGCGTTAAAACGACACCCTTCTCCCAAGGCATACCATATTTCAGTTTTTCGACTTCTTCCGATAGCTTATTTAAGAAAGCTGTTGCAATACTGCGATGCACATAGATAATCTTCAATGCTGTACAGCGTTGTCCATTAAACGAAAGCGACCCTAAAACCGTCTCTTTTACTGCCAAATCCAAATCAGCATCTTTACTGATGATGGCCGCATTCTTTGCATCCAGCCCCAAAATCGCTCGAAGACGATTGACTTTCGGATGCAATTTTTTGAGTTCATTCGCCACCCGACTTGAACCGATCAAGGTCAATACATTTATTTGCCCTGACTGCATCAACTGCGGCACAATGGTGTTTCCTCGGCCATAAATGGTATTGACTACGCCCTTAGGGAAACAACTTTGAAATGCCTCCAACAAAGGATAGTGCAACAAAGTTCCATGCTTAGGTGGCTTGAACAACAGGGTATTTCCCATAATCAATGCCGGGATAAGCGTTGTGAAGGTTTCATTCAAAGGATAGTTGAATGGCCCCATACAAAGAACCACACCTAAGGGCGATCGACGTATCTGTGCAATAATACCTTGCTCAATCTGAAAACGTGAATTATCTCTATCCAAGTCCTTAAGCGCATCGATCGTCGCATAGATATAATCGACTGTGCGGTCGAATTCTTTTTGCGAATCTGCGAAAGACTTTCCGATTTCCCACATGATCAGCTTCACGACGATATCGCGTTTCGCAATCATTTTTTGTGTGAATTGCTCCACACATGCAATTCGATCAGCAACACTCATCGTCGGCCATATTCCACGGCCGTTATCATAAGCCTTCACGGCTGCGTCGAGTGCTTCCATCGACTCCTTTTCGGTACAAACGGGATAACTACCGATACGCTTTCGTACCAATCCATCCTTGGTCTTGATACATATAGGCGAGAATACCTCGCTGCTTTTGCCCGACCAAGCATGCATAGTACCATTGCTTAAAAACTCCCGCTGATGAATCTCTTCATCGAGGGCAAACTCGGCAGGAATGTCTTCCTCCCGATAAAATAAGTTCTCTAAATCGAGTTCCATTGAATTTGGTTTAGGTTGATTAAAATTTTGTAGTAGGTTTTAAAAATTAAAGTATTGCTTTGCGTTATGATAACAGATGTCTGAAACCAACTTTCCTACCCATTCTAAATCATTTGGCAGTTCGCCGTTTTCTATATCTTCAGCGAAAATATTACATAATAGACGACGGAAATACTCATGCCTAGGGAAAGACAGAAAGCTGCGAGAATCGGTCAACATACCTACCATACAGCTCAACAAGCCCATATTTGATAAGGCGTTGATTTGTTTGGTCATCCCATCTTTTTGATCCAAGAACCACCATGCAGAGCCAAACTGCATCTTTCCGCGCACCGACCCATCATTAAAGTTCCCGATCATCGTTGCAAACAACTCATTATCTGCCGGATTCAGATTATAGATAATTGTCTTGGCTAATTGATCTTTTGAGTCTAATTTATTGAAAAACTTTGACAGGGCTTTTCCCTGCACGAAATCACCGATGGAATCCCAACCGGTATCCGGTCCGTTCTGCTCTAACATACGAGCATTATTATTTCTTAATGCGCCTAAATGATATTGCTGCACCCAGCCCTTTTCATGATCCCACTGCGCAAAATACAGCAGCATAGCGGACTTAAACTTTATTATTTCATCCTCGCTCAACGATGAGTTTTGGCGAATTTTCGAAAAGATTTGATTAATCTCAGATTCCGTAAAATCTGCTGCATAAACTTGTTCCAAACCGTGGTCAGATATACTGCCCCCGTTTTCAGCAAAATAATCATGACGCGCCTTTAGAGCATCTAAATAGCCTTGCAGATCGTCGATGGATACGTTTGCAACAGTTTCCAACTGATTGATGTAGGCATTCAACGCTTCCACCTTTTCTACCTGCATCGCTTTGTCAGGCCTAAATGCCGGCAGCATTCGGAAACTCTCCTGCTCTTTCGCAAATGCTTGATGTTGTTCCAAATTATCCAACGGATCATCCGTCGTACACAACACTTCAACGTTCATCATCTTCAACAAGCCGCGGACTGAATGACTGGAATCCTTCAACTGCTCCGCTGTTTGATCGAAAATGCGATCTGCAGAATCAGCATTTAATTGTTCGGTAATACCGAAATATCGCTGCAATTCCAAATGCGTCCAATGATATAAGGGGTTTCGCATCGTATAGGGTACGGTTTCCGCCCATTTACGGAATTTCTCCCGATCCGAAGCATCCCCTGTTATATATTGCTCGTTGATACCGTGCGTTCGCATGGCGCGCCACTTATAGTGGTCGCCGTTTAACCATACCTGACTTAGATTTTCAAATTGCGTATTATTTGCAATCTGCTCTGGAATAAGATGATTGTGATAATCTATAATTCCTAGAGGCTTGGCGTATTCATGATAAAGCTTCTTCGCGGTTTCACTTTGAAGCAGAAAATCTTGATCTAAAAATGCTTTCATTGTTGTTGTTTTTATAAACTAACTCCACGTTTCCATGGAATAAAATCGTCTTGGTTTAACAGCACAGCTTTCGGAACAATCACTCCACTAGCTGCTTGTATACAATATTCTAATATCTCCTCACCCATTTGCTCAATGCTCTTCTCACCTTCGATTACCGGTCCGGTATTGATATCGATGATATCCGGCATCCGCTTTGCCAAAGCAGTATTCGATGAAACCTTGATCACTGGACACACGGCGTTGCCTGTAGGTGTTCCCAAGCCCGTTGTGAACAAGATCAATGTTGCCCCGGAAGCTGCTTTTCCAGTCGTTGCTTCCACATCGTTGCCCGGGGTACAGACCAAACTCAACCCTGCTTTTTGCGCTGGTTCCGTGTAATCCAGTACATCCACAATCGGCGCCGTCCCGCCTTTTTTCACCGCGCCCATACTCTTGATCGCATCAGTGATCAATCCGTCGCGGATATTACCCGGAGAGGGGTTCATATGAAAACCCGAGCCCACACGTTCGGCTGATTGGCTATAAGCCTGCATCAAACTGATAAATTTCTTCGCTGCATCAGGTTCTATCGTCCGGTCGATCAGATTCTGTTCAGCACCGCAGAGCTCAGGAAATTCTGCGAGCAATACCTTTCCGCCCAAAGCAACCAACAAGTCTGCAGCATAGCCCACAGCGGGATTTGCCGAGATGCCACTAAAACCGTCCGACCCTCCACATTTCACCCCTAAAACCAGCTTATCTAAGCTCACCTCTTCCCGTTCGACCTGATTGGCAGCGACTAGGCCTTGAAAAGTCTTTGCAATCGCCAAGCGTACCATTTCCTCTTCCGTATATCCTTCCTGATGCTCAAAACTGAACAACGGCTTATCGAAGTGTGGATTACGAACCTTGATCTCCTCTATAAGTTCCTTGAGTTGCAGATTTTGACAACCTAAACTTAGAATGGTGATACCAGCTACATTCGGATGATCGGCATAAGCCGCTAAGAGTTTCCCGAGTACAACAGCATCCTGTCGTGTACCACCGCAACCACCTTGATGGGTAAGGAATTTAATACCGTCGATATTCGGGAATAAACGATGCGTATCTGGTTTTGCTTGTGCTAACTCGTCGAAGGAAGCATTCATCAAAGCATCACCCTTCAGATAGGCCTCTTTCAACGCTTGCGTATAATTCCGAAATGGTGCACTAACGGAGTAGCCTAGCTCCGCATGCATAACCTCCTTAATAAGGTCGAGGTTTCGGTTTTCGCAAAAAACAGTAGGTATAAATAGCCAATAGTTTGCTGTCCCCACTCGCCCATCCGACCGCACATAACCTCTGAAGGTTCTATCTTTGAACCGGTCTACGTTAGGCGGCTGCCATTGATAGTCAAAGGCTCTGTAAGCGTATCCATCCGTTGCATGCTTTGTATTTTCGGTACTCATGCGTTCACCCGAAGAAACCGCGTATTGCGTTTTCCCAACCAACACTCCGTACATTAGGATTGACTCCCCAGCCGCCATATCACGCATAAAAAACTTATGCTTGGCGGGAATATCTTCTTTTAGTTTATAAGTCTCCCCTTGGAAAATGATAGATTCACCCTGTGATAAATCCTGTAATGCGACCAACACATTATCAAGTGGGTCCAATTGAATAATTCTTTGCTGCATGATCTTACTTTTCTTCAAATGCTTTTAAAAACCCGTTCTGTACGATAGCATGTTTGTCTCGCTGCACTTGTTCTGCAAAACCGGAGATATCCATCAAACTTGCTCCCCACAAATCCTGATCTTCCAATAATTTCACTAATCCCTCATGTCCCTGCTGACTATAGGCGTATAATTTCCCGGCTTGATCATCTTGAAGTGTGATACTTGAACCATAGGCGTCTTGTATATATTGTCCAGCGGATTCCTTGCTGCGCATAAAAAGTACATAGGCAGCAAAGCCTAAACTCATGCTCGACAAAGGGCATTCATCTCGTTCTTTGCTCTTCAAAAGTAATGGGACATTTCGCATCCGCATCTTTGTCGTATAGTTCAATGAAATGCTCTCCCAGCGATGTTCTAAGAAAGGGTTCGCGAAACGATCCAATACCTGACGGGCAAAACGTTCTAACTCTTCCTTATTTAAATCCGGGTCGTCCATACAGGAAATAATCTCTTCCGTCAGGCTCGACACAAATCGCCGAAAAGTATTATCCTCCATAGCTTCCTTCACCGTTTTAAATCCGGCGATTATTGCCGCAGCACAGCTGAAGGTATGCGTGCCATTCAGCAGGCGTAGCTTAATCTCTTTAAAGTTCTTGATAGAAGGTACCAAATGGACTGATGCATGCTGCTCAGCAAAGCTCAATTTATGAGCTGTTCGTTCATTATTACAACTGATAGCCCACAAATAATAGGGCTCGGCCATAATCATTAAGTCATCCTCGTAGCCTAATGTCTGCTGTGCCTTTGTCTGCTGTTCGGCATTTAGTTTCCCCGGTACAATGCGATCTACTAAGGTGTCGCAGAAGTCATTCGCCGTTTCCAACCAATTCAAAAAGTCCGCTTCTAGTCCCGAACGGTCGGCAGCCTCCAAAACAAAGTGCTTTAGCTGCTTACCGTTATTGTCTATTAACTCTGTTGGCAGAATGACCATCCCTTTGGACGAATCTCCATTAAAGTGTTTGTAGCGACGGTAAAGATAGGCACATACCTTACCCGGAAAGGAAGATGGCGGCATCTCTTGAACCGTATCCGCGCTTGCCACAATCCCAACTTCAGTTGTATTGGAAATCAAGATTTGCATGTCCTCGTTCTCGGCGGATTTTAAAATTTCCTCCCATTGAGAGGAAGCTGCACATACTCTGGAAATTGCATTAATCAATACAAATTCTTCCCGAATTTCTCCGCCATCCAAACCGTTTATTGCCAACGTATAGAGATTATCTTGCTTTGCAAAGCTTTCTACGGCACCTGAGCCCGTTGACTGAACAACGAGAATGCGACCTTTGAATTCCCCCGCCTGATTTGCCTGATGGATAATAAAGTCCGGTAGCCCACGCAACAATACGCCAGTACCAAATTGTATTACCTTTTCCGGATAATCAAAGCTTTCAGCAGACGGCAGAATTACGTTTGCCGCATTCAGCTCGCTGATTATATTTTTACTTACTATCATATTGACATCCAATATTATTGTTTAATCTTTCTTTATCTGTTCTTTCAACCAGGAAACCAATTCCTGTGCTGCCTGAAAATTCTGAAATTCTGCAGGAAGCTTACGCCCGTCTACATACTCATTATATAGCCAGGGGTCACCGAGGGCAAAAACGGTTCCTTTACCATATTTTGTGGTCGCCATAACCACATCAGCCTGATGTTTTAGTAAGGCTTTTGCCGGAGCTTCCACAGAAATCGTACTCAGTTCCTTGACATAGATCTTCCTAGTCGTCTTGAAGACTTCATTTCCCGCAGGAATGATGATAGCACCTTCTTCGAAGTTCCTCCCCTTAACCCGATTCTTACTATCCAATTGAAACTGTAAACCGAACTTTTGCGCTAGCAAATTTGTTTTCTCCAATTCGCATTTACCCTGATCGTTCAATAGAAGTACCAACACGCCACCCTGCTTAACCCATTGTGCAATCTCATTCGCCTGCTGCTCATCCATGTAGTTTGGGCGCTCCGTTTCTTTTTCCGTATCCGGGTCTGCGATAATGTAGACTGATGCGTCTTTCAAGTTATGCTTTGTGCCCGCCGCGCGAAGGGTCTTTAGCTCAGCTCCCTGTTCTTCGAAAACCCTTCCTAGAAACGAAAACCCATTATTATCCTGCCCGTCCCATAGGTAATGATATGGGCGCATGGAGCCGTCTACAGCCTTCTTGTATTCGTTATTATAATAATTATCCAATACCACCTGAAAAGACTTTTGTTTACTATTCGCATGGAATGCTACCATTTCCGCTGAAGCCTGTAGAAAAGCTCCGACACCCTTTGGATCATTGGCAACGACTGGTTCGCTCATATAATAGTCGAAACTTCCGTCCCTATATTTTTTTCCACCTAGACCGGAAACTGCCACGACCTTGATTAGATCGACGCGATCATCGCCCGAAGGACGGACGAATTCATTTAATAAACCTTGATATGCTCGCTCCAGACTCTTTTGATAAGCTTTTGATATATAACCTTTACGAATCGACTTGGCCATAGCATAGACGAACATACTAGACGCAGAGGCTTCCACATAATTACCGGCTCGGCTTGGCAGATCAACGATATCATACCATACGCCTGTTTTAGGGTCCTGAACCTTGCGCACAGCCTCCATCGTCCGTTGAAGGATTGCAATAAGTTCCTTTCTTCTGGGATGATCTTGCGGAAAATAATCGAGTACATCGACTAAACCCATCGAAAACCAACCCATCCCTCTTGCCCAAAAGTGTGCGGAGGTACCTGTTTTCTGATTGGACCAGCGTTCTTTTTTAGATTCATCCCAACCATGGTACAACAAGCCGGTACGCGGATCCCTAGCATGATTTTCCATGTAGGTAAACTGGTTGACTGCATCTTCATAGATCTCCGGCAAACCCATAATTCCAGCGTATTGAACATAGAAAGGCTGTGCCATATAGAGACCATCCAACCACATTTGGTAGGGGTAAATTTTCTTATGCCAAAACCCACCTTCCTTGGTGCGTGGATGTGTCTTTAACTGATTAAATAGGGAATGACTAGCGTCTAGGTATTTCTTTTTCCCGGTTACTTCGTATAACATCAATAAGGTACGTCCGTTCTTGACATGATCTATATTATATTCATCGGCCCGATAATTACGAATATGCCCGTCCTCCATAACAAATCGATCCATCCATTGCTGTACGTAGTTAAAGTACTGTGCATCGGCAGTGTTTCTCCAAACCTCCGTGATTCCTTCTAGAACCACGCCCATATCATAAGTCCATTTTGGTCCCTTCACCGTATCCGTAAAACTATTGTCTTGAAATAATTTTTCCATCGCGGACCGCGCCATTTGCTCCGACAACGGCAAGGTTGCTAACGAGCTTGCGCGTTTCAAATCGCTTGCTAAAGCGATATGCTGTTCCCGAAGCGACTCCGCAACAATGTTCGCCAACTGCATAGCACCATTCTTATTAAGATGCGTATTATCTTCAACGCCGTTCGGATAATTTACGTGGCCCTTATCCAGATGTAAAAACAAATGTTTAGATGCCCCATCGCCAAGGCTCCTTAAAAGCTGTGACGTTTTTTTGGTCATATCGATATAGTCGACCCCTAAGCTATCAGCTACACGAATAACTGCATTGGGGTAATCCCCATGCGTTTCCAATAGTTGTCCATCTTTAAAATGGCGTCGAGCAATTGGTGTCATCAGAATAGGAATTCCTTTCTTCTCCCTGACCCCCTTTACGAACATGGCTAAATTAGCCTTATACTGAGGTATAAATAATTCCGGGTTAGGCTTTGTTATCTTTTGGTCGTTATGCCCAAACTGAATAAACACGTAATCGCCAGCTTGAATACCCCGATACACCGAATCCCAGCGTCCCTCCCTAATAAAGGATTGGGTACTCTTACCGTTCTTAGCGTGATTTTCTATGCGGATGTTCTCATTAAATAAATTGGCAAATGCTTCGCCCCAGCCGGTTTCCGGATGCTTATTCTCCGCCTTTATCGCCATCGTACTATCCCCCATCATCCAAATGGTTTTTTTCCGTTCCTGAACCAGAAAGCTACACATGCCGAAAATCAATATCGCAGTCAAAATCGAAAAAACAAATCTGTGTCGCATAGGTGAGATGTAAAAGGTCTATTTCTATTTTCTAAACTCAAGTTCCTAATTTATAATAGGGAATACTAGAAAAATGAACGCAAACGATGCCGACATCGTTTGCGTTCATAGCGTATTGAAAACCGAGTGAAAAAGATCTTCGAAATCTCTCAGAAAGCCAGACATCTCCCTGTCGTTACAAACGATTGCTATTCTATTCTTGTGAAATTTTACATAACTCAAACAATTATTTCGTTATAGGATAATTGCGAGATTCATAAATTTAAAGTATTGACTTTACCAATTAATGATCTACAAGTTGGTTTTTAGACTTTGATATTTAAAATATAGCAAAGAAACGGGATTTATACTTAATAATAATTTTTCATTAACTAATGATACATGAAATTAATCCCTACAAAATTATTACCTGTTATCTAAAAATTTTTCAATAACGAATAATCTCTAAGAAATATTACAAGCTTTAAACGAATAGTTTATCTATTATTGCATTTAATCCCGCAATCACACTGATTATATTAAACAGCAATAAAATTTTATGTGCTCGAAGCTAAAATATGTTCAACCCATTATTGTGTGTATTACCGTAGAAATGGAAGAGTCTATCGGGACGAGCTCCGCTACGATCAATACCGGCAACACGGGTAATACGCCCAAGATTGAAGAATGGGAAAGCGCGCCAAATGGCAGTTATAAGAACTACGACATGTAGTTTCGAGCAATAAATAAAACACTAAAAAACAAAATCTATTAATAACGCCAATGAATAACCCTTCATTTCTATATGGACGCATCACTTTTTTGTTGACCTTTAAAGTCGCTTTCTTATTGTTATTAACGAGTTGTAAAAAATCAGGTTCCGATAGTAAAATAGAGGAGCCCTACGTAGCAAAAAATGAGACCGTGATCGTCTTCCCACTTGATGCGATAGAGGATATAGAACCTGTTGATCAAAATAGTGGCTCCGGAGAGCCAAAATCGTCAGGATCAAGTCGTGAACAACTAAAAAAAGTAACTGTACAAAGTGAGATCGTCAGCTTAGGTGACGTAGATGCAATGATGACCATTTCAGAGGAGCTGCCTAGTTCCTATCAGAAAGAAAAAAGGATTATAAGCACATCCTCAAATCGAGCGTCTTCTTCAGGTGGGATTACAGCAGCTGGAACAGCAACCGATCTAGCGCCAGGCACCACTTACCGCGTGGTACTTTATACGGCCGACGCAAGCGGAAATCAGGTCACCTACGTGGGACAGGCCGAAGGCAAGGTCGGAACTGCGGCGATATCCATTCCTGCAAATAGAAATACCAAATACCGTTGGTATGCTTATACGAACAATAATACTAGTCCTATTCCAGCCTTCAATCAAGCTACAGGTACCGTTCCAGTGGATCCGACAGGAAATAATCCAAGCACACGTAAGGATTTCGCCTATGCAACAGGAATCATCACCACTAATAATATAAAGGACGGTCAAAACTTAATTAACGGAATAGTCTTAGCGCGTAAAACATCACGAATTATTGTGGAAGTAAATTCTCGTGGACTGTTTGCACCTATTACGCACGCCAATGTAAAATTCAAAGACAATAGCGGAGTTGTATCCGGAAATTTCAGATTGAGCGATGCCACCTTGCAAAATATTTCTACAGCGATCGCTACTAAAAACGTATATGTTCATCATAACGCGGCTTATCAAGTCCCCTTAGATGTTGACACGGTGTTGGACGAGAATACCAAGCGAAGGTACACTTTCTACACCCCAACTGACGGAGCAACCTCACGCAGTTTGGTTGTATCCATTGACACATTGAAAATAACCAGTCAACGTTTGGCAGACGCTGATGGATCTATCGGATACGTTGAACGACACTTTTATGGTAAAACATTTGAATTCCCAACCTTTGTTGCTATGCCTGGAAAAAGCTATTTTGTTTCGATCAGACTGGTTGAGTCGGCCATAACTATAGGTGCAACAAAATGGGCAAGAAGTAATACCTGGAGGGATGCCAATGGTAAATTGACACCTGCGGGACTTTGGCAATATAAAATGCGTTACGACAATCCTCTATATAGAACGACAGCAGGCGTTCCGACAACGGATTATTTTACGAGTGATGTATATTCAATCGGATCGACAGGGAAGAATCTTTGTGAATTGATGTATCCGGAGGGCACTTGGGATTTACCGACGGTTGCGCAAGTGAATGAGTTAAGAAACTTAACGTCCAAAAATATAGGTGTAGAAGGCTCCAATTGGTATATGTACATTATCCCAACGACTACAGCCGAGGGCTATCCTGGTCATCCTCACGGAAATCTGATTTTTACCCCCGTCGGCTATAAATTATCCAGCAGTGCCAACACCATGGATTTTTATCCGAATAGCGCTTTCTGGTACACAAGTACAAAAGGTTATTGGAGAACAAAAACTCCCGGAACTTTTGCGACTTTGTCTTACAGCACTAATCAAGCCATGATACTGCAAAACCAAACGATGAGCTCAGCTCGCTTAGCTAGCGTTCGCTGCGTGAGAAAATAGACAATTAGATATATTAAAAAAGAGGCCAAACTTATAACATTGGCCCCTTTCTTTTTTCTCAATATTATTTATCCATTTCCATCAACCCCATAATCAAGGGTGCAGTCGCTTTAATATCGTTGGAACGAATTCGCTCATTAACATAGTAATCAAAACTTCCATCGCGATTTCCACTGCCGCCTAAACCAGCGACAGCATTACATTGATGTAAGTTCCAAGAGCCATCCTTGTCTTTTAGCAATAGCTTTTTTTGCAAGCCCGATAAAATTCCATCTGCGACCTTCCTGTATTCCGGCGCTATATATCCCCTGTTTACTGCCTTCGCAAAAGCATACAAAAACATGCTATTGACCGATGCTTCCTGGTAATTCTTGTCAACTTTCGGTTTATCCAACACTTGCCAAAAGAGTCCCTCATCGTCCTGATATCTTGGCAGGACCTCGGCAAGATCACGAATGATCTTTAATACATCTTCTCTTCGCGGATTATCATTGGGTAAGTCGTCTAACACGTCAACCAATGCCATAAACCACCAACCTATGCTTCGTCCCCAAAAACTAGGCGATTGACCTGTTACAGG
This sequence comes from Sphingobacterium hotanense, assembly GCF_008274825.1. Taxonomy (NCBI): domain Bacteria; kingdom Pseudomonadati; phylum Bacteroidota; class Sphingobacteriia; order Sphingobacteriales; family Sphingobacteriaceae; genus Sphingobacterium; species Sphingobacterium hotanense. The sequence continues at coordinate 1,714,831 of NZ_CP030848.1, read as the reverse complement.
ATTGGCCCATGGTTGCACTTTCGCTGCATCCCAAGCATGATAATATAAGCCAGTTTTCGGATCGTATAAATGTTTTGCAGCCCCTAATATCTGGTTTAGCGCTTCATCATAATATTTTGGTTCATTTTTATACTTGGCGTAGGACGTCAAAAAGGGAGACGCCATGTATAGGCCGTCCAGCCAAACTTGATTCGGATAAATATCCTTATGCCAAAATAGCCCATCGGGAGTACGTGGTTGCTTCTTTAGCTGATCCATAAGTTTTTCTATTGCCAAAGCATATTTCTCCTTCTTTGTTTTCTCGTACAGGGAAAAAAGCAATTTCCCTGGATTGATAAAATCCAGATGGAAGTCCTCCGGCTTGTATAAATAGATTTCGCCCTTATTATCAATGAGACTATCCATCCACATTTCTACATAATTGAAGTAAACTTCGTTCTTCGTTTTCTCATACAGTTTATAAAAGGCAAGTGCACCTAAGCCTTGGGAATACGCAAAATAAAGTCGCTTGCCGTGATCTAATTGCCACAATTCGGGGAAACGTTTCATCTCTGACTGTGCAACTTGCTCATATAGCGGCATATTCGATTTTTGTGCCGATACCTGAAGAAAAGGAATCAGTAATAAGCAGGTTATCAAGCTGCTTATTAATAATTCCCGTTTTATGGTAAGTGTCATTTTCATCAAACTTTAGTACAGCGGATGCTGTTGTCCTTGCAATCCTGGATTTGCATCCATGGTCGCAGTACTCAACGGCAACAGTTCTACTTTATTCTTTTCTAACCCTCTGAATATATTTTGTACCCAAGTAGCATTTGCCGTTAATGCATTAGCGTAAAATGCTGAATTGGCGCTATACATATCAAGCAGCGTATATTTCTTTGCCGCAAGGTCTGCCTTTTTTGCTGCATCGGGCTCCGTCACAAATCCTTCGAAAGCTAAAGCAACCGCCGGATCGTTGAAGACTTTAGCTGCAGTTTTTAAATAAGCGCGGAATCTAGGTACCGACGCGTACTTGCCGCTGTGGTTTGCAAGATCCATTAAGTCCATTTTCGCAGCCGTAAGTTTTTCCGTCAGCACGCCCCAGCGAATCAGATCGGTTCGTCTCCATCCTTCGAATCCCAATTCGAGTTTGCGCTCCTGAATAATAGCATCCAAGAAAGATTGGTAATCGGATGGCGTCTGCCCTATCTTGCTGCGATCCTGATTGAATGCTCGCAAGCGTACTTTTTCATACATCTCTTTCGCAACCGGCGTTGGACCATTTGCTAATTCATTTTCCGCTTCCGCATACATCAGCAGGACATCTGCATAACGTAAGTGTATCCAGTTGATATCGCGTTGTGCTGCCGAAACACCAACATCTCCCTTCCAGTTTACACGAAATTTGCCAATGCTATTGCTTGCATAGGTATTCATTTGGTGCAAGCTATCAGCACTTAAGGAATAATTCGCAATCGTTACATCTCGGCGGGTATCGCCTTCAGCAAACTCAAAATAATAAGTCGGAAATGCCGCCATGGCTGGCTGCGATTTGTTATAGAATGAATTGGTATGTGCGAAGATGCCATTGGTATAACCTAATCGCAGCTCGTTCCTATCGGCAGTCTTTTGCCCGTATTCATACATACTCTCATTATTGTATCTTCCGTTTACTAAATCTCTGAAAATGCTCTCGTAGCTAACCAGCGTATTTTCGCCACGATCGACAATAGCTTTACAAGCATCTCGCGCTATAGTGTAAAGTTCTTGGATGCGATTCGCATCCGTGCGTTTTGCTAATTTCACTGAAGAAGCCGCATAGGAGTTCAAGTCCCAACGCAAGGAATATCCAGCCCCATAAAGAGCAACCCTAGCCAACAACCCATATGCAGCATTCTTAGAAATACGCTCTACAGGCAGACCAGACTCCCCTTTCCAAGGCAAGAGGCTAATCGCCTTCTGCAAATCATCAACACAGCCGTCAATAATGGTATCGCGGCTAACACGCGACGATGAAAAGTTCGGCATATCTACCACAGGGATCGTCGGGTAAGGGGCGTCGCCAAAATATCGAACGACATTGAGCATATTGCTCGCGCGAATGGCGTACGCTTCACCGAGGATGCCGTCTAATTTCTTTTTTGTCGCTTCATCTGATACCGACATCAAAGGGATATTTTTGATCAATACATTCGCTTGCTCAACGCCTGCGTACATCGCACTATAAGTGGAGTTGGGCGCGATAGCCGGACTATATACATAATTCGACACTTGATTCTTTGAGTTTGTCTCGCCCTCTGTTGAAATACATTCGTCAGTACCCATTCCGAATTGATAAAATAATTCGGCATTGAAAGTACTGGTATAGGCTCCTAATATGGCCATTTCGACCTTCCCTGGATCTTCAAAAATCGTTGAGCTATCGAAGTCCTTTTCTGATGGCAATTCCAGGAAATCCTTACAAGAACTACTACTAAGAGCAATCGCAAGTCCTAATATGATGGATATTTTTTTCATGATGATATTCATTAGAATGATAGATTCAATCCCGCAACCACACTCTTTGTTCTCGGATAAGCCGAGTTATCGACGCCACGGGTCAGCAAGGATCCGCTAGCAGCAACTTCGGGGTCATATCCCGAATAATTGGTGAACGTATGGATGTTATTCAGCGTTAGATACACACGAAGGCGTTGAATCTTGGCTTGTTGAGTTAAAGTTTTTGGCAGCGTGTATCCTAGCGTAATGTTATTTATACGCAAAAAGGACGCGTCTTCCAGATAATAATCTATAGGATCGGAAATCGCAATATTGTTCGGCGAGTTTAAGCTCCAAATCTGTCTTTCGTCGGCCTGATTTGGATTCAATTCTGCTAGGCGATTTAAATCTTTCGTTTCCAATCCTGTATTTGGGTCGATCAGTGTGAATCGATTGTTCATGATACCCATAGAATTTTGGTTCGGCAAATATGGCCCCATAAAACGTTGGGTATTCATATTGAACACTTGGTGCCCATAGGCAAAATTCAAGAAAATACTTAAATCGAAACTTTTATAAGCGAACTCATTATTTAATCCGCCAAAGAATTTAGGCTCTGCCCTTCCGATTTCTGTACGATCATCTGCTGACCAAACTGGATTGCCGTTAGCATCGGTTTGACCAGCAGTAGGTAGATACTTAACATCTCCCGGTTTGATGCTCGCTCGGTTCTTTCCTTTTAATGAGGCAACACCGTCTTTCAGTTTATACGAACCATCGGCTTGTTGATCGAAATCGTCGGTGGTATATACGCCGTCATAACGATATCCGTAGAATGTGCTAACAGGTCCTCCAACCTCCGTCAAGAAACTAACTCTAGATTCATAAGAAGTAATCATACGATCCGTTCCGGCGCTTCCGAATAAACTGGTTACTTTGGAACGGTTGAACGTCATGTTGAGGCTGCTTCTCCATTGAAAGTCATCTTTCTTGATATTGACGCTGGATAAACTCAATTCGACACCTCGGTTCTGCAATGCTGCGACGTTTTGAAATTGCTTACTGTAGCCTGTCGAAGTTGGAATATTGGCTTCCAGTAACAGGTTTTTTGATTCGTTCTGATAGACATCAGCCGTGAACATCAAACGGTTGTTGAAGAAAATTGCATCTAAAGCTAGGTTTGTTGTTTGGGTCTTCTCCCATCGTAAACTGGGATTTCCCAAGGTGCCAGATGGTTTAACACCTACCAACACGGAATTATCCATTGCAACGACCGTAGATCCGTAGAGAGTTGCATAGCGCGTACTGCCAATGCGATCATTACCTGTCGTACCGTATCCTACTCTCAGTTTTAACTGATTGATGAATGTTTGATCTTTCATAAAACTTTCGTTGTGTATGTTCCATGCGGCAGATGCCGAGGGAAATGCTCCCCATTTGTTCCCTGTATTGAAAGTTGAAACTCCATCTGAGCGCACTGTACCAGTGACTAGGAATCGATCATCGAAATTATAGATTGCGCGGAAGAAGCCGGACACTAGACCATAGCGACTTGCGTCAGACTCGCCACGCTCGGTGCGTCCCGCTAAACTGACATCTTTTAATCCAAAGTTGCTTTCCGGGAATTCGTAATAGCTATGACCCAATCCTTGGCTTTCCTCATAACGAACTTCATGACCTGCCAATAGGTTCAAATGATGCTTGCCTAAATCTTTTAACCAGGACACCGTATTTGTCCACTGCCATTCATAACCTTCCGCATTGCGGATGGAGCCATACGGTCCGCGATTATTACGAGCATTCATTGTTCGTCCGTCATCCCAGAAATCATTTCTTGTTTGTTCCCATTGATAAGTTCCTGAGCTACGGAAAGTGAAGTCTTGCAAGAATTTAATGCTCACACCAGCATTTACATTCGCTAAGCGCGCCGCTCTCAAGCGATTCAATGCATCATTCATAATAATAGGGTTATAAACGTCATATTGCGAGTTTATAGCCTGCAATTCCTCTGCGATGTCAGAGTAAAGAAGTTCTTCATCGGTAAAACGGACACCACCGGTTGCTGGTTGTAAGATTGACATCTTCAACATCCCTCCTAAAGAACCACCGCCTTCGGTCTGTGCATCTTGTAACATAGAGCTGAAATTCAATTGAATAGCTTTATTCAATTGATGGTCTACCTTCGCTCTTACGCTATTCCGTTTGAAGCCAGATTTTGCAAGAATACCGTCCTGCCCAGTATGATTGTAAGAAACCATAAACTTGGTTTTCTCATTTCCGCCAGACAAATTGAGGTTGTGGTTCTGCAATACGGCTTGACCGCCAAAGACCTCATCCTGCCAGTCGATGCCAGCACGGTTTGCATAGTCACTGTGAATGCGTTGATATGCTGTCGATGCAAAATCCGGGGCTGCAGGGTCGCCACCATACATCTGTGCGTAGGCGCGTTGATTCCCCCCCAAGGTCTGAAATTCATATTGATATTTGACATAGTCTTCCACAGATAGCAGATCCAGCTTTTTGCTCAGACCTTCAAAACTTGCATAACCGTTATAATCCAGCGAAGTACGGCCGGCAGCACCAGACTTTGTGCTGATTAAGACCACTCCATTTGCACCGCGGGCACCATAGATTGCTGTTGCCGACGCATCCTTGAGGATATCGATATTCTCGATATCTTGTATATCGATTTTTGTTAGAGCGTCATCCATAACAAAGCCGTCGACGACATAAAGCGGCGAGGTAGAACCTGTAATCGATGTACCACCACGAACAAGGATATTCACCCCTGCACCAGGTGCACCACTTTGTGTGACCACGTTCACCCCAGCAATCTTTCCGGTAATCGCCTGGGCTGCCGTTGTCACAGGTATTTGCTGTATTTCCGTACCTTTAATCGAACCCACGGCACCTGTTAAGTCTTTTTTACGACTCGTTCCATAACCAATGACCACGACCTCGTCGAGGTTCTGTTCATCAGAGGTAAGTTGAATCCGAATGTTTGCGGTTGAGGCAACGGTATATTCCCTAGATTCAAATCCTACATAAGAAATCTGTAGAACATCTCCGGTTTGGGCCGCTATTTCAAATTTACCTGTAGCATCAGTTTGCGCACTAGCTTGCTTTCCTTTCACCTGAACGCTCGCCCCCTGTATGGGGTTGTTCTGATCATCCAAGATATGTCCCTGCAAGGTACTCTGCTGCGCATACGCAGTCGAGAACAGCAACATGAGGAACATCAAAGACAAGCCCAGGAACTTGGACAGTCTTTGATTGGTCGACTTATATTTCATATTGTTTGTAATTTTTGGTTAGTTATTCTTTTCTTTTCAATAGGTTTTATTTCTCTAGAAGTCGATGTATTTCGGTTCCAGCTAATAGGACGCAGCCTAAACCGTAATCTTCGAAATCTGGCATTTTATGTTTCAAGACGGGTTGTCCATCTTTTGGTTCTTTACCGGTCGATTGTACATAGCTCAAGAAACCATTGGGCTGAATAGACTCCTTGCTAATAGCCATCCAACCTTTTTCAATGGTAGGAAGGAATGTGCTTTTATCTAATATTCCCTCATTTACTCCCCAAGTCATTCCATAAACAAAGAGTGCTGTACCACTAGCCTCTTTGCCCCCATAATGATTTGGATCATGGAGACTCACATTCCAAAAGCCATCTTTTCGCTGCAACGGAGCAACTGCAGTTGCCAAATCAATAAAATCTTGCTTGTATTCGGCATAATGCGGGTCTGATTTTGGTAGCTCTTTCAGAACTAAAGCCAATGCCGCCAACACCCATCCGTTTCCTCGAGACCAATAGCAGTCCTCCCCATTCGGTTCTTTATAAGGGGGCAGAAAGTCCTTATCACGCCACCAGATTTTATCTTCTGGATTATATAAACCCCTACCTCCCTCTACGTACTTAATGTGATGATACATTTTGTACATGGCGTCGAAATATTTGCTGTCTTTATAGGTCACCCCAAGTTTGACGAAAATCGGCATCGCCATTTGAATAGCATCTATCCAGGTCCAATCAGTATATTTATCACTACGTATTATGGAGTCAATATTTTCCTTAATCGCGGCAATCCGCTCAGGCTTTGGATCTAGGCGATAAAGATCGATATAGGTCATGCCGCAATTCTGGTTATCAGCATGTCTTGTATATACTTCGCCTCTCACAGGTTTCCAATCATGTTTTTCGCCCCAAGTCACCGCATAATCGTAATATGCTTTTTGAGGATCCATGCTATACAACGCCATTAATCCTTCGTAATAAACACCACGCGTCCAGATATTTGCTGCACGCTCTTTATTGGTGACAATTCGCTTATGCGGGTCTGGCCATTTCTTCATGAAATAGCTATTCGCGGTACGCATTTGCGCTAATACTTTTTTCTTTGTTGTAAAGGTTTGTGCACTGGCGCTCAGGCTCAATAAGCCTATCATACAAGCGCTAATAATCAAGTTCTTCTTCATTTTTTATGGCATTTTCTTAAATCCTTCGGCCTTAATTTTCCAAGCTCCGTCTTTCGGGAAGCCCGGAAATTCCTGTTCCTCTCCGTCCCAACCGGCAACCATCATGGCTACGGCCGCCAATACCCCTCCATTTCCTGGGAGGTAAATACGAAGTCGCCCATCTTGATAGTTGTGACCATTTTTTAAATATGTATTGGTCTGTATATTCATAAATAGCGCATCGAGAGCTTTATTTGGCAACTTGAGCCTAGCGGCTGACATAGCGACCATTGGGAAATCCCAGCCCCATGTTTCATCCCAAAACCAGGTTTTCCAAACAGTGTCCAGCGTATTTTTTAGAACTTGCTTATCCAGTTTTGGAGATTCAGGCACCATACCCAATGCTGCCAACACCGTAGGATGGTCTGTCCTCCATTTTGGATTGGTATAGGAGTCTGTTGCTGTTTCTGTAGCGAGATAAATGTTGTCTTGTTGTGGCAATTTGGCAAGCTTGTCAATCACGTCTTGCCAATCCTTATCAATTGGCAGGCCTGAGCGTTTCTTCCATTCCTGAGCAATGCGTAGTGCCCAGTCCCAGTATGCTAATTCATAATTCGGATTCCGAGTTTCCGCGGCACGGAACACTTCCTGCGAAGGGATGACGCCAAGACCGAGATTATAGCGATCATTTGCTTTGTCGTATTCTGCAAAGTCGGCCATGAACGTCGCGGTCTCAAAGACCAGGTTGCTGTATTTCTTAATGACTTCCGGGTCCTGGTTATGGCGATAGGCCATTTCGGCAAGATAAATCAAGTGTGGTTGTTGCCAGATTAAGAAAGCGGCTACCGACGATGGGCTTTCATTTCCCTCATGATCCGTCATCTTGATCCAACGCACGCCCTTATAGCCTTGTCTTTTCGCGAGTGCTCTCGCTTTTTCCAGCGTATTGAAATAATAACCTAAGGATTTCTCCAAGTACTCTGGTCTGCCCCATAAGCCGAAGTGCACAGAATGCCACCAATGCATTTCTGTATGCGGTTTGCCGTACCAGCTGTTAAACGTTAATCCGGTTTCCTGTGGTGGGTTATCACCCGTGCATTGCACTTTCGTTAGATACTGCGACAGCACCACGCGGCGTTCTAATTCTTTTGCTCTAGGGTCTGTGCTACCTTCGAAATCAACCGCTGCACCACTTTGCCAAAAAGATCTCCAAGCTTCTCTACTGCGACCTGCCAGCTGCTGATAAGTATCCCCCTGGTTTTCTGTTGTTTTATTCTTGCTGAAGGTGAAGATGAAGTCGAAGTTATCCGATGTTCCAGCAGGTTGATAAACAAATTCATGCTGACCTGCAGAGGTAATTTTTCCATTCGTATAGTTCAATAGCGTAAAATATTCTATGCTTGACAACTTATGCGATAATACCGCCGACTTAGCATGCTGAGCAATAATGTTCGACTGATGTTTCTCGGGATGTTCATAATAAGCTCCTTCATCTAAGAAGGTGCTCGTAGGAAATGGATAGCGGACGAATACTTTAATTTTCCCTTGACTAACCAATTCCGAATTAACATGTACCGCAACTTTATCTAATACGGGATCTCCTGCCGTTAGCACTTTTACCGGTGTCCCTTCTACTGTAAAATGGCTTTCAATGATTCCCGTCCAAGGATTGAGAACTTGCTTGATCTGTTTGATATCCTCCACAGCAGCAGTTCTGCCGTTTTTCAGCGTGATCTGCAATCCCACATTTCCCAACTGAATGCGATGAGGATTAACACGATAATACTCCGTCGCTTCTTTTGCACGACCCTCTTTGTTTTGAATACTGTAAAGCGCATTTCTACCATCATTGTTGAAGTCGTAGGCTTTCAACGTTTCTTCAAACTTATATTGCCCGGTATTTGGGAAGCTATTCCATCCCCATTCACTTTGCGTGCCTAGTGAAACACCTTTTTGGTAATATTTTGGAAAAGATTGCATTCCGGTGGCATCGACTGTATAGGCGAACTGCCCGTTTCCTACAGTTAGCGAGGCAAGCGTATCCATACTTGTATTTTGTACCTGATGGCGTTCTACTACTGCCTTTCTGTCGATCTTTGTCTGCGCTGTTAACGGCTGAACAAAGAAACAAAGCGCCATCCCTATCCATTGGATCTTAAGCTTTTTTATCATGATTTATTCTTTTATTCGAGTCTCGATATTTTAGTTTATAATCTAATCCGATATTTATTGCAGGAAGCTGATTGCCATTAGTCCAACGACTACGTCGTTCGTATGAGCTCTTAGCTGGACGGAACTCACCTCTTTATCGGGGTTTAACGGTAGATCTAATAAAGTGGCTGCGCCTCCTTCTATTGCGCGTGTACTGAAACCCTTAATAGATCCGTATTCTGCCAAAGTCCCGGCCTTAAACACTTTCGCATCTTTTAATTTGATGCGATATGGAATCTCATCATCGGGCAAATCAAAAGCCTTGTCATCGTCGAGATAATCTTGTTCGATTGGCCAATAATTTGTAGGGTTTTTAAGGACTAGGCTATCGGAAGTTCCGTCGGTATATTGAACCGATAATACCGCATTGTCCATCTGCGATTGCATAGGGTTAGTTGACCCTGCTAGCAATACATAGGCCTTTTTAGCTTTAATGCTTACTGGAAAAGATGCTTGAGTTGGATAGTTATCCCACTGACTGGTGAACAGAATATTCTTTTGATCGTTAGCAATTAAGAATGGGATATCGAGAACGGCTAGTTTGCTTTCGGTTCTCGCTGCCATCAAACCGGTGTCGTCGATGTTTGCTGTGGTCAAAGGATAGCACCAATTGCCAATACCCTGCCAGGGCAGCTGCAAGGTAGGACCTTCAGGCCTTGGGCTCAGGTATTTTTGTTGAAATATCTCCTGCGCTCTTGCATTATAATGTCTTCCCATATCCCAAACAATGACATTTCCTTGGGCTGGTAAATCCCAATCCGTTAGATGCGTCTTCCAGCTATAGTCACCCAGCGACAATTCAATCTCATTGGTGCCCCTTGTCAGCTCTTCTAAAGGGAGTTTCAAATCTTTGCTTTGATTGGCTCCCAGGTCTAGTTGTTCATTCCAAGTTCCCAATGTCACCTTAAGCTCTTGCGAGCTAGTACTCCGATTTTTCAACTTCAAGACATAATCATCACCTTGCTTACTCCATTCCTGTTGAATCGGTTGGATCAAATCTACATTCACTGCACGCCACACGTTCGTTTGATCGGCGTTTGTTCGTACGAAAAAAGTACCTTTTCTAACCTTCGGATTGAATGTAATGAGCTTGCCCTGTTGATTCTTTATGAGTTGTTGAGGATCTTTTATCTCCGCAATTTCTTGCTGGGCTTGCAAAGGAATCGTCCATGTGTCCTTTAAGGCAATCTGAAAATTAGTTTCTTGTGGCAATTCCCACAGACCATTTCCTGTAATTGAAACTTGAAAGTCCTTGCCTTTTGGCGTACTGATTAGAAGGATTGGCTGATTAACAGCATCATCTTTGTATTTCCAATCCACCTGTTGGCCATTGACTTTTACCGACTGCACGTGTAGAAAAGACGAAGGTATCTCTAGTTTCAGTTTCGTTTCGATATCATAGTTATGTTTGAAGTGCAGCTTTAATTCATTGCTGCTTTTGCTATATTGATATGTCCATTGTGGGAGTGCTAAACTGGCCTCTTTCCATTCTATTGGAAAACCCGGGCGGATACTAATTTCCGCATCGAGCAAGTGAGGTTGCACGCCGAAGAGCCCTTCCACTAGTGTTCTTGCGGCCATAGCGATAGGATCGGCGAAGTCCCGATAGAGCTCACCCCGGAAAGCGTCATAATGTGATAGCTGGTGAAAGTTTCCCGGGCTCTTCCCAAAGTACATGCTTTCCAGTAAATTGCTTCGCCATAACTCATAAGCATCCTCTTGACGTCCGGCTTGCCAGAATGCCAGCGCCGCATGGAGGTTTTCAGCTAGAGCGATGTTATTTATCGACCATGTATAGGGTTGCCAGTTGGTGATCGACAAGGTATGTAAGTTATGATCATCAAATCCGTCGACCTGTATGGGAATTCTGGGGATATGGTTGTGCACATACTGCGTTTGTTGATAATGCTCGAAGGTATTCATAAATCGTGCATCAGCAGCGTGATAGATTGTCCAAAGGCCGGGGCTATCATGAAGCAATTTATTCCCCAAAGCATCCTGAAATTCTGCGAAATGACCTTTATCCTTAAGCCACAATCTGCTATACAGCGCCTTCTCAATAGCCTCTGCTTCTTTTTGATAGGGTTCTGGGTTTTTCCCAATGATGGATGCTAACTTGGCCGCCATACGGTTGGAACGCAAGTTATAAGCGGTGGTATGTGTTACTCCGCCCCCCGAATACTGCAGCCCATCACTCGCCCATATTGCACAGTAGGCATCATACAAAGCATCTCTGTCACGGTCGAAATTACGCTTCTCCCAGGCGAGATGACGCTCCAGTGTTGGCCACATCTTCGCTATGTAAGCTTTATCCCCAGTATGGTCAAAATGAGTCAGTAATTGATCGATGAAGACCAGGTTCATATCGTAATGATGTGCAATTTTATTGTTGTTGGGATTTCTGGAGATATAGCCGCTTGAGAACATCGCTGTTCCGATCTCTTCTAAATGTCGTGCGAGGTGCAATGCCGTATCCATTACGACCGGACCTTGTGCTGGCTCAGTTACTTGAGAGTTTGAATAGGCATCAAAATGCGCTCTAGCTCGGTCGTGCCATCCCAAAACATCAGCGATATAAGCGCCACGCCAAGCATTCAGCGGCATTCTCCATGCCACGGCCCCATGTAGATAGGTCGGGAACTCCCAAATTCCGTCTGCCGCTGTCACTAAAGCTCCTGCAAGGTTATTTAAATACGGATCTGGCGTTTGCAACTGCACTCTACTCAGCAACGTTTGTCGCTTTGCTTCTGCTTTATCAAATACATTGGTCAATTCGGCAGTTGACTTCTCTTTCGCTAATTTCCCTTTAGAAATCTCCAGCCAATGTGATGTATTAAGATTAGCAAAATAACCATACAAGATTGGGCTTCCATTTGGATCAGCGTTGGGCAATTGCGCTAAATTATCTAAAGCTGTAGCATTGCTTAGTTTAACGATAGCTCCGTCCGAAAAACTACCCTGAGTATGCTGCTCTTCTTCTTTGCGACCCAAGTATTGCAAGTCGAATGCATTGCCTTGAATATGGATCTTATTCTTACTAGCGTATTCCGGCAATAAATAGAATCCTGATTCAGGATCTGCGCCAATATCGCCATTTCGGCTAAATCGTGTTCCACTTGCACCTCCGTAAATTGCATAAAGACCTGCGTCTTTTGCTACGTTTCTACCACTTATTTTAAGTACTAACCCTTCTTCTTCAGCTTGCGCAAGTAGATATAGCGTTAGTTCGCCACTGCCAATTAACTTGTCTTTAATTGTATAGACCATCGCGCCGGCACGATAGCGCGTTTCGATATGATCCGCATCGTTCAGTTTCTTTCGTTCTTTGCCACGCTGTAATACAAACTGCAGATTACCGCCCATTCCGGGTAGATATAGTGCGAATTCAGGTAAATCGCCAGCCTCGACGCGCGAAGCCCGATTGTCGCCATAGAGTGCTCTATTGAATCTATTCTTCCCCTTTTTGAGCAAAAAATCTCCGGCATCTGCTGTATAATGCAATGAACGTATTTGTTCGTTGGTTTCTTTTTGTTGTGCGAACGCAACTGATGAAAAACTCATCAGCCCAATCCCTAACCAAAACTTCCACTTCTGCATAGCTATTTCAATTCTGTCAACGGTTTTCCATTGACTTTTACATTCTTAAGTTTTACATTTTTCAAATGATCTACCTGATAAGGTTTTTCCACCCCATTGATTGTACAGTTGATCATGGTGAAGTTGGTTACTGGCGATTCGGGATATGCTCTGGATAATACTGCATACTTTCCTCCCTTAGTGACTTCGAGATTTTCAACCCAGATATTGCGAATTGTTGGAATATGATCGCCTGGTTTTTCATAGAACATATTGAAACGAACTGCAGCTTCGCGATACTGTCCTACTTTGGTGTTGTAGAAAAACACGTTTTCAATAGTACCTCCTCGACTCGAGCTTGTCTTTATTCGGAGCGCACGGTCTAGATTGGGGCTATCCATAACATTGTTTAATGAATAGATGTTTCTTGCACCTCCTGCGATTTCACTGCCAATCACAACACCACCATGCCCTTCGTGCATTGTACAGTTCTCGATGATATGATTCTCCGCAGGCCGTCCGATATTTCTACCATCTTCATCGCGACCGGATTTGATAGCGATGCAGTCATCGCCCGTATCGAAGAAGCAACCGATAATCCATACATTGCTACAGGCTTCCGGGTCGCAGCCATCGTTATTAGGTCCATGGCTAACCACTTTTACATTTTCGATCAGCACATTATCGCAAAGCACTGGATTGAGATTCCACATAGGCGAATTAATCATTTTGACGCCTTCGATCCATACATTACTACAGCGATACGGTTGAATGAAATTAGGTCGCAGAAAATGTCCATCTCCAAATATCCGCTTCCTTGGATCTACTTCCTGCGCCATTTGCTGGTGTAAGACAGCACGAGCAGGCTTTTGTTCACCCGGACGACCTTCATGCCATCCATATTTTCTAGCGCCACACCAATACCACCAATGATCGTTATTCGCATTGCCGTCCAACAAGCCTTCGCCTGTTACAGCAATGTTCGTTTCTTCATATGCGTAGATAAATGGAGAATAATTCATGCACTCCATGCCTTCCCAACGGGTAAATACCATAGGATAATCGGAGCTGTCTCGGCTAAACAGCAGGGTCGAGCCTTTCAATAAATGTAAATTGACGTTGCTCTCCAAATAAATGGCTCCAGTGAGGAATGTACCTTCCGGTACTACAACACGGCCTCCACCGGCCTCACTGCAGGCTTCGATAGCTTTCTTTAATGCAGCCGTATTTTTAGTTTGCCCATCGGCAATCGCTCCAAAATCAGTAATAAGGAAATCTCGGTTTGCGAATACCGGTTTCTTAATTTTCTTCTTTAATATTTCCACCTCTCTCAAGGGTTGTTTCGAGGAGGTCCATGCTTTATCTTGTGAGAAAGACATGCTTATGCATGAGAGCAATAATACACCGATTAATAAATACTTCTTCATCAGAATAGGTTTGCGCTTAAGGTTTACAAAACATAGGTCAGAATAGCCTGCTTGGCACATTCTCGACATACAAGATATAAAATTGAACCTACTGGGTGTGTCTTGCCCTATCCTGCATTTTTAATTTAAAAACTTTAATACCAATACTTTACACAAATCAATTCGACAGAAAAATAACCACATCTTGTGGCGTCTATCGGTCGAGAATTAAATAACATTGAAATTTCAAGGATGAACATTGAGAAAAAGAAGTTCCCAACGATGATGAAAAGCTGGAATTAAGAAGAAAGGCTGTCCGATTAAATCGGACAGCCTTACAAATTAAGCTAGTATTTATAAAAAAAGTAATTGGATGCAATTGGATTAATATCCTGGGTTCTGTTGATACAGTCCAGGCTTTGTGTCAAGCTCTGACTGTGGCACTGGATAAAGAATATATTCTTTCTTAAAGTCTTCCATTTGATTCTGAACGTCCTCTTTGGCGATCCAGGCTTTCATGATAGTTTCCACTTGTCCGGAACGAATCAAATCAAACCAGCGCGTACCTTCGCCTACCAGTTCTCTTCGACGCTCTTCTAGTAACTGTGCCTTCGTTACGCCTGATAAGGTTGTTGTAAGCCCTGCTCTAGCGCGCACCTGATTAACTACCGCATCTACTTCGGTCGCTTGATTTCCTGCCGCACCATTCAATATACACTCAGCCTTCAATAATAGCAGGTCGGTATAACGATAAACAATAAAGTTAATTGGCCAGTCTGTCCGACTGGTTTTAGGAACTTTCGTGATGTCTACAAACTTTTTGATAAACGAACGAGGCTCCACCACATTACCGTAAGTATATCCATTTTGGATACTAAAGCTCTTTCTAACATCTTCGTCGACATATTTCGCCAATAAGTCTTCTGCAACCGGGCGGATCATTAAACCACCCTGCGTTCCGAAACCAAGAGATTGAAACCAGGTGTCGGGAACCAAAACCCATGGGAAAGTACTTCCCACGATCGGTGTACTTCCACTCGAATATTCGATATTAAATATAACCTCTTTGTTTCTTTCATTATCATAGTTAAAAATCGACGAGTAGCTATTCAGGAAAGCAAACTCATTGCTTTGGATGATATCATTGAATTGCGCTAATGCTTTGCTCCACTCATTGCTTCCCAACCCTGCGCCTTCTACATCCAACGCAGGCCCCGAACGCGTCATATAAACCAATCCCAAAAGCATTTTTGCAGAGAATTTATTGGCTCTGCCCTTATCTGCCGTGGCATATCCGCTAGGTGCAGGAAGGGTCTCGATTGCTCGCTCTAGGTCACTAATAATAAGGCTATAGACATCTGCAGGTGCGCTTCTAGGTATCTCCATCGCTTCATTGTTTGAAACAACTTTATCGATGATAGGTAGTTTTCCGAAGTAGCGTAATAAATCAAAGTAAAAGAAGGCACGTAGGAATCGCACTTCCCCTTCCATCCTGTTGCGTACCGCTTGATCAGTAATTACCGCCTCACCCTTATTTTGGAGCTGCTCAAGGTAATTGTTGGCTCTGAAAATACCGGTGTAATTGCTTTGCCATGCATCCACTACGTAGGGATTGGAAGCAATAGTTCGGTGAAAACTATTGATTCCTTCCCAGTCACGAACTCCACCGTCAGACACGGCGTAAAGATTATCCGAACGAGTTTCCGAGAGGTTCAACAGCCTATCTGGATAACCTCGGGTTACCGCATAAACAGCATTTAGACCTTGGTTAAAGTCGTGGGCTGTTTGGAAAAAAGTCTCTGATGTTGCGGCGGAGATTGGTTGTTGATCCAATTCCATATCGCAAGAACTCAAAAGGCTGACGCCTAATAGTATATAAAATAATTTCTTCATCGCTTAAAATGTCAAGTTAATACCAAAGGTTATAGTTTTCGGTAATGCTAGGCCACCATAATCACCCGCTTCCATATAAGTGGAGCTTCCACTTAAATTGGTGTTTGCAGCTTCCGGGTTTACCCCGCCATCGTATTTATCTCCACCCCAGTAATTCTCAAGGGATAGATATAGGCGGCCGTTAGGTAGAATTGTTGATCCACCAATACGTAGATCCTTGAAATTGTAGCCTAAGGTTACTTGTCTCAATCTCCAGTAGTCTGAAGAGTACAACCAATCCGTGTTCTTAATACGTCCGAATGTTGAATAAGCCTTCCCTACTCTGCCTTCACCAGGATCTTCCTCCGTTCTCCAACGGTCGCGATAGAATCCAAGCGCATTATCCACTGTACCCTGTCCCGTACGTCCTAATGCTCTACCTAAGAGCGAGTATAAGCTTCCACCCCATTGTCCTTGAAATAAAAAGCTTAAATCAAAGTTTTTATAACGAAGGTCATTCGTAATACCCCATACAAAATCAGGGTTAGGATGTCCTACCAATACGCGGTCGTCTGCATCAATAACGCCATCGCCATTCGCATCCACATAACGAGGATCACCGGCTGACTGCGTTCCATACATGGCAGCACCAGCATCAATATCTGCTTGTGATAGGATTCCGTCCTGCTGAACCACATAAATGCTGTACATCGGTTGACCAACTTGAAGAATACTGTGTTGAATATCGAATGAAGAAGGGATTAACAATTGCTGCTGATCACCGACCAATTTCGTGACTTCATTGCTGTTATGGCTTAAATTGAATGAGGTTGACCAGTTGAAGTCTGATTTCTGAACGTTTTGCGTACGGATTTCTAAATCCCAACCTTTACTTCTCACCTCTCCAGCATTATCCAATAAAGAACTAAATCCGGTTGCTAACATCGTCGGAACGTTCAATAACAAGCTGCTACTAGTTCTGGTGTAGTAGTCGAATGAACCTGTCACTCGCGATTTCCAGAATCCGAAATCCACACCTACGTTGACTGTTCTAGATTTTTCCCAGGTAATATCCGGGTTGATAATATTGCTGGGAGCTTGACCCGCTGCCGACGTACCATTCCAGGAATAGTGATAGTTCCCCAACAAAGCGCGACCAGAATAATCAGAAATATTGTTGTTTCCCGACTCACCATAGCTGGCACGGAATTTTAATTCGGATATGTTTTCGATATCTTTCAAGAAAGACTCTTCTGAAGCTCTCCATCCTACCGATACTGAAGGGAACCAGCCCCATTTCGTATTTAAACCGAAGCGCGATGAACCATCACGACGCACACTTGCCGATAACAGGTATTTCTGATCATAGGCATACTGCACACGTCCAAAATAAGAAAGCATAAGATTCTTGGTAGCACTCGTACTTGAAGTCGTCCCAACGGCTCCGTTCAACGTTTTAATCGCACTGGTGGTATAACCACCTTGAGAGGTGATACTGTTGCTATCGAAACGATCATAGTTGTAAGCATGACCTAGTAGAGCTTGCAAACTGTGTTTTCCCGTTTCGTACGAGTAATTCAATGTATTTTCATTGACTATTGTCTGACGTCTATACGAACTATTTTGTCCATAAGTTGCCAAGTTCGGGTTAGCTAAGCGGTTTGCCAAAGTTCCGGCAATCGTATATGGGTTATAGCTAAATCCCTGACGATCTGCATGGTCAATATTCAAAGTAGTTTTGAAGGTCAGACCATCAATAATTTGATATTGGGCATAGGTGCTGGCGATAATCCTTGCAATTTTACTTTCGCCAATGCTATAATTTAATTTAGCAATCGGATCGTTTGTCGAAGTACTCCACGGATAGCGCTCCGTTTCAAACACGTTTACTGATCCTGCTGGCTGATCCTGAACCGGTGTCATGGAATAAATTTGGTGGATAATGTTATCTTTTCCTTCCACGCCTGGATCGTTCATGATCGAATAAGTTGGCGATATATTCAGTCCTACAGTAAATTTCTTGGAAGCTTTTACATCGACATTCGCACGCATGCTGTAGTTTTTGTAGCTAAGACCCTGAATAATACCCTTCTGGTCCATGTAGTTTCCAGAAACATAATAATTAACGAAATCTGTTCCCCCCGAAGCAGATAACTGATAATTCTGTACTAAACCTTTACGATAGGCCTCATCCTGCCAGTTGATCATATATAATCCTGGATGTCCATCTTGCAACCAGCGATCGTCATACATTAGTGAAGTATTATATGTTCCATCCGGAAGCTTCAAGATAGCACGGCGTTCGTCGTTAGATTGAGATGCTGTTCTTCCCGTACCAGATGCTACCCATGCCGCATCAATCATCTCCTTAGCGCGATCGATCCACTCTTCACCGTTCAACATATCCAATTTCTTGTATGCCGAAGAACTCCCTAAATAAGTGTTGAAGTTCAGTTTGGCTTGTCCGGTCTTTCCTCGTCTGGTAGTGATCAAGACCACACCATTTGCTGCACGGGAACCGTAAATAGCAGCTGCAGAAGCATCCTTTAATACTTCGATAGACTCTATATCATTGGGATTCATATTATCCAACGGGTTACCTGAGCCATAGTTTCCAGATCCATTTTGCGATGCTGTTGCCAATGGGAATCCATCGACCACGTAAAGAGGTTCGGAACCCGCTGTAATCGAGCCTGATCCTCTGACCTGCACGCTAAGTCCTTTCCCTGGTACACCTGTTGTTTGTTTTACTCTTACGCCTGACATTTGTCCGGCTAGCGCTTGATCGACGCGGGCAATTGGACGCTCTGCCAATCCCTCTGCATTAAATTTTGAAACCGGTGCGGTCACATTCGTTCTCCGCTGCGTACCATATCCAATGACAACGACTTCATCTAGTTGTTCATCTTTCGCCTGCATGACCACACGCAAGGGCGTTTGATTCTGAATTGTTACCCTTTGGCTTTCGTAGTCTACGGAAGTAAAGAGCAAAATCTCCCCCACCTTTGCATCGATTTGAAATACACCTTCGTCATTCGTGGGCACAGAGCGCGTATCGTCTCCTTCCACTTTGACGGTTACCCCCGGCAGTGGCTGCTGTTGGCTGTTCACTACCGTACCTTGAATTGTTTGCTGGGCGTATAAGTTGCTTAAGCCTATCAACCAGAAAACGATGCAAGTACTCATCCAATACTTTAAATTCATGGCTTATTTGTTTTAGTTTATTATTTGGTTACTTCGATTGATTATTTTTATGCTTGATTTATTAGTATGCAATTAGGGTTACAGGTCCTTTCAATCCTGAATTTGCGACCGCCCATTTTCCGGCATCGAAAGGCTTATAGTCTATATTCACAAAGTTTATTTCATGGTAGTTTCGCCAAACCATTCCTTTTTTATCCATATCCCGGACGCGGTTTGCCATTAAATTGGCTACTTCAATGCGAATTTGGTTCTTGCCGTTTGTAAGGTATTCCGTCACATCGAGCTCAAATGGATTGGACCACAAAATGCCCGCTTCCTTACCATTTACAAGAATCTTTGCGCTTTCTGATAAGTTGTCAAGCTTAAGTCTGTAGGATTTATCGGCTTCTTTATTCAGCGTAATCTGCGTTTCATAGGCTGCCGATCCCGAGAAGCTTTGATAATCTGCTCCCTGCAGATCTGTCCAATAACTCAGCTTATTCAACTTCTTATTCGTCGGAAGTTTAGGGCCGCCGCTAATAAAACTTAGATTCCATGGCTGAGTGAAGACATTCACTGTTTTTTCTTGGTCCACATAATGAAACTTTGTTGCCTGTGCAGGCTCATCGGAAACCGTCACAACCCATGCGTATCCAGGTGCTAACTGAAAGCGTACTTGACCGTCTTTCATCGGTAAATCTGCTATCTTCCCGGTTTGGGGATCCAATAAAGTAACTGTCTTTCCAGTCGCATTGAGTTTTATTGATTGATCTATTGTTTTAGGACTATGGTTGACGATGTAATAGTAATGTGCATTTTTATCAATGCGTCTATGGAATTTCAGACCTGCTCTGGTCAAGCTCTCGCCAAAGATTTGTTCCGTTTCTAATGCCGAAACGACGTCTTTGGTTAAGTAGATCTTCCCTTTCCCGAACTTCTTATACTGGTTCGGCTCATCTGCTTTAAACCCTATCTTTTTCCATGTCGACAGTAACCTCTCTTTTCTTTCTACTACTTGATGAAATCCCGGAATATCTTTCGGTGCCGATTGGAATATCAATGTCGCACCTTCTTCAGCAAGCTTCAAAAGCTTGTCGAGCGTCTCTTCCGAAAAATATTGCGTCTCTGGAATAAAGATAGCTTGATAAGGCTTCGCCGCTTCATGCGTAATTAATTTATCTCCATCTGCTTGTGTTTGTTTTATTTGCTCATCGGAAATAAAATCAAAGCCATATCCTCTCTTCTGAAGATGAACACTTTCTTTGTAGAATTGTGTTGGCCATAACCAATGATCCACATGATGAACACTTAACTGCTTAAATGCTTTATCAGGTTCTTGCCAGATATCGTAGATTGGCCAATAAATCAAGAGTTCATTATCGGCTTCAGTTGTCTGCAATACAGATTGAACACGGGTGATATATTGGTTTAATCCGATCAAATGTGACCAGAAGGAGTTTTGCGTTACGAAATTGACTGAAGCGTAGAACAGCCAGCCTGGAAATTTCACTTCTTCTGGACTATAAGTTGTGCCATGATAGAACACGTGATTCACACCCGACAAAAACAAAGCTTCAACCTCTGGTTTTGTTTGTGATAAGGCGGTTTTGAAGTGTTCTGTCAGCCAAGTAAAGGTTTCAGAAGATGTAAGTTTTTTCCCTTGTGTATTTGTTGCCGAACTGGCAAACTTGAACATCATAGGATCAGGATCTACGTTTCTGACGTCGGCAGAATCCCTTTTTAAACCGGGGATATCAAAGGCACTAGAACCGAAGGTTTCACATTCTGGGATATCCGTACTAGCGTAAAGATCCAACAGATTTCCGGGCGACCCATGGGCTTGATTCTTGGAAATAGCGCCTTGAGCATTTGAAAATTCTGTGAAAGGCAAAAGAAAGTGATCACGGAGTATCCAATTAACGACTTCGCGGTAGTCGGATTTTAACCTTCCTTCTTTCTCTTTATCGTCGGTTTTTCCAGCAAATTCTAATAAGTAGTCTTCTAAAGCATATCCCTTTCTGCGCTTAAATTCAGATAAAAATTCATCCGTCCAATCGGCGCCATACACCTCATAGCTATCATTGAAGAATGACCGAACGGATTTTGGTTGGTTTTCAAGCTTCTTTTTGAAAAAATCAAAATAAGATGCTACCGATGCCTTACCCAGATGGTCGAGCGTTAATCCCTCGCCTCCAGGCGCTGCACGCTTCACTTTCTGTCCTGTTCTCCCCGAGAACAGAATCAATACTTTCATGTCTTCTGGTGCTTTCCAAGTACCTTGTTTTTGATTCAACAAGCTGCTTAGATCGACTTTGCTACCATTACGATCATACCCACTGATGGCTTGCGCCTTGGTATAAGTTTGCTTCGCATCTTGGCTTCTTAATGGGAGTGTTATTTCTTCACCTTTGCTAAGGTTTAGTTCTTCCATCAATAATTTGGTAGCGGCATATTCAACCTCTACTTGAGGACCACCAAAAGGCCATCCGGTACCCAGGTTCATATCAAGTCCCATTCCCAAGGAATTCGCTTTCTCACTGCCGTAATTCAACATGTCAAGCCATTGCGGACTTAGGAAAGGAATATATTTTTGTTCAAATCCTTTTGCGCCATAGATTGGTGTAACCTCCACCCCACCAAAACCTGCATCGGCAAGCTTTGTTAGCTCTGCTGACAAGTTTTTCTTATCGACTGCAGAACCTGGCCACCACCATCTTGTCCATGGCTTCATCTCCTTCTGAACTTGAGGCCAAGTGGTTTGGGCTTCTGCAGGAGACTGCATTAGCGCAAAGGAAACCATACTCCATATCCAATACTTTTTCATGCTCGCTAAACTTTAATTTCTTTTATATAGGTCTATTTCAATTATGCTCAAGGTACCTGTACTTCCTGCGTCATTTCGTGCGACGCCATCATCAAGTTTCTTACCGCCTATCTCGGCATGCTGATTTTCTGACTTACCCTCTGTATCACCTTTTAATTGGATCTTAACCGTAGAGCCCTCAACTGCAGGAAACTGTGCATTCCAATAACCCAAACTTGTAGTTGTCGTACCATCGAAGACCTTCTGGTCATCAACATAAATCGCTAATGGAAACACTTTTGAACGGAAGTTATTCAGCTTCATATCGATCTCGTCAATCAGGCTTTTCTTCTCCAGTTTATAACTAATCCATGCGTTCTCGATCTTTCCATCATTTACCCAATCTGTCAGTTCGTTATCATCGATGGATGCTTGCGCTTTTTGTTGGTTTGCCCCGGAAGTAACCGATGCAATAGGCAATGAGGTTCTCACAACGTTCAATGGACCGATGCCTAAACCATCTCCACGCCCCATATACGATGGTAAATTTTCAGAAGACGCTTTTTGAAAATAAGCTCCCTGTTGTTCAATATCGCTGATTTGAAAACTAAGAGAATCCGCTTTCAATCCATTTGACATTGCTTTAACGCTAACCGTGCCTGGTTTTCCAAACTGTGTTCTAAGCAAAACTCTGTTTATTCCTGCCTCTGCAGGCAATGCGGTCGAGCCGATGTAATTATTTGGGCCTTGTGCAATACCACCAATCCAGTCTATGGGTCCCGCAAAGGAAAAGTCGATCATTGGGTTGACGGTTGGACATCTTTGTCCGTTTTCATCCAATACTTCTACTTCCGCCATTACCATATCATTGCCATCGGCATATATTCCGTTTGCCCCATGAAGAAGCTTTAATTTGATTTGAGAAGGTAATCCAGCGGTTTTGAGAGTCTGTTCGCTAAGTTTGACGCCTTTAGCGTCGTAGGAAACTGCTTTTAATTCACCAGCCTCGAATTGAACAGCTGGAAAGGTAAATAAGAAACGATTAGATTGCTGTGCAGTGCCCAATTTCTTGTTGTTCAAGAAGAGTTCTACCTTATCGCCGGCACTCACGACCAATACATCTTTTACCGTTCCAGCATCATAGTTCCAATGTCCAACAATGTGCATACCCTTAGGATCTGGATCTACCCAGCCGTCCCACATGACTTGATGGGCAAAAAAAGCATCTTTCGGAATACGCATAGCATCGACCTCGCCACTTCTGCGATAGTTCTCTTCACCACGATAATGCGTATTTGAATCGGAAAATATGATATTTAAACCGCCTGAACTAACGCGCTTCCCTGTGCCCGGCCGAACACGCCAGTATTCATACCAACGACGTACAGCCTCCGCGGCGAATTGATCTTGATTCCGATTGTAGTCGCTCGCATCATTTCCCTTGTACAATGGTCCTTTTCCTTCCGGATGGTAAGGATATGTATGTTCGTCCCAATATTTTCTTAGCGCTTCATCACGCATATATTCCGTAGCGATCAAAGGGTGCTTCGCGCTTTTATTGATATAAAGCATCTCTCCACCATATTCTGCAAGCTTACTGTCTAACATTTCGCGAGAGCCGATAGCTCTGCCCCCGTATGGATCATACTGATCACGAATTGCTTTCATTTCAGCCATATGCTGTTCACTGATCGACTCATTCCCACTTTCATAAAGTATTACGCTAGGATTATTCCGATAGTAAATAATGACATCACGCATCAGTTCAGTACGCTGTTCCCAGCGACGGCCCTCAACATCTTTCTCTGCATCGCCAGCGGGAAGCATCTGCATCAATCCGACGCGGTCACACGATTCTACGTCTTGCTTCCAAGGACTGACATGCATCCATCGAACCATATTTGCATTGCTTTCGACCATTAATTGGTTGCTGAAGTCGCTAAGCCAAGGCGCAACAGATAGTCCCACACCAGGCCACTCATTACTTGTTCGCTGCGCGTATCCTTTAGCCATGATTACTTGATTATTGAGATAAAGCATACCGTCTTTAAAGGCTGTTTTTCGGAAACCGGTTTTTATCTTTCTGCTGTCAATCTGTTTATTATCGATTGAAAGACTAGACTCAACGGTATACAGATATCCATAACCCCAGTTCCAAAAATTTACCTCCTGTAAAAGAGCTTGCGAGGATAGCATGCTCTTCGTTTCTGCCGCTATCGTGAATTTCTTATCGAACGATTTCACAAGCTTGCCTTCGGCATCATATACCCTAATCTGCCAATTACCGTTTTTCACAGCCCCGCTTTCATTCGCAACTTCAGTTTCCACATGAAGATTTAACCTTCTTTTGGCAACATCGATATCTTTAGCATAAACGTATGTACCTGTGGTCTTTAAGTTGAAATAAAGAGGCAATGTTTGATACAGATTATTCTTAAAATGTATCCAGACGTTCTTAGGGATCCCACCATAATTGGCGTTGAAATTTTTGTCGTTCCATTGAAAAACGAAATTGGTTGCTTTTTCTTTGTAATCCCAACGGTTATCGGTTCGAATAGCAAGTACATTTTTGCCCTTTTTTAAGTACTTGCTAATATCTAAACCTACGGCCATGACGCCGTTTTCATGGCGAGCTATCCATTCGCCATTTAAGTAGAACTCCGCTCCAAAGCGTAGCCCTTCGAATTCCAAAAAGACCTTATCAACAGGTGCGTTATCTGGTAATTCAAATGTTTTTCTATACCATGCAATGCCGGTGCTATGTTCGTGGATAGGTTTTGAAAAAGCATCGTCTTCATTCCAAGCGTGTGGGAGAGTTACTGACTTCCATTCACTGTCGTCCAAATCCATCCGCTGAGCATTCTCCTGCTCGCCCAGCATTAATCTCCAATCAGCATTGAAACTCAGTGTCACATTGCTTTGTGCTTGCAATGCACTCCCTGAATTCAAACCAACCAGTGTCAGGACTATCAGCAATATGGTTCTCATCTCAATCATTAGTTTTTGGATAAGTATTTATAATATTCAGCACCAGCAAGTAAAAAGCATCCAAGCCCGTAATCTTCAAAATCTGGAACGGAACTAAAACGCACAGGTTGACCATCCTTTGGTTCTTTTCCGGTTCCCTGCAGAAAGCCTAAAAAACCAGATGGATGCACCGCATCCTGTACCATTCCTTGCCAAGCTCGATGCATAGGTTCAGTAAATTCCGTTTGATCAAGTATCCCTTGATTTATTCCCCAAGCCATTCCATATACAAAGAGCGCAGTCCCTGAAGTTTCCGGTCCAGTAAAATTGGTCGGATCATGAAGACTCACATTCCAAAAGCCGTCGGCACGTTGTACCTTCAACAGCGCATGCATCATATCCTTAAAATCCTGTTCGTAGAATGCTCTGTTGGGATGATCTTGCGGAAGGAGGTTTAAAACACGCACCAGCGCAGCGACCACCCAACCATTTCCCCTCGACCAATAGCAGTCTTCGCCATTCGGTTCCTGATAGGGAGGTACAAAATCTTTATCTCGCCACCATAATTTGTCTACTGTGTTATAAAGTCCTCCGCCCTCTTCATTCCGTGAGTAGAGATACATGCGATGCATATAATCGTAGTACTTTGGATCATTATACATGCTTCCAAATTTTGCGAAGATTGGCATCGCCATCTGTATAGCGTCAATCCAAGTCCAGTCGTCCACTTTTCCACTTGCTATAATTCCATCAATATTTTCTTTAATTGCCTTTATCTTGATCAGCTGTTTATCAATCTGATATAAGTCAAGATAAATTTGTCCGCATGCCTGATCATCCGCATTTCGGGTTTCTACGCCATTGCGCATATTCCATTGATGTTGATTGGCCCAGTCATCAGCATATCTGTAATATTCGATTTTAGGATCAATGGCATACAAGGCCATCAAACCTTCATAATACACTGCTCGAGTCCAGATATTGCTGGGACGCCATCTCGTCGTGTAGATAGGTTCTTTGGTATCCGGCCATTTTTTCATAAAATATGCATTTGTTTGACGGAGCACCTGCAATACATCCTCTTTTTGATTCATTGCCTTATTGCTCCCTGCCTTTTGCGCAGTACACGCAACAAACAACAAGGAAACAGCAGCAATACATACTAAATGCAATCGAATAAGAAGTGAAGAATTGTATTTTCTAGTTGGTGTCATCATTTGAACGCTATTGGAAGCACTTCAAACTCATGAGAAATAACACATGTTAGTACCTTTTTACTAGTTTATGCACAGCATACAATACTGTCGCGAAACTATTTCACATGAAGTTTAAAAGCGCAACGGTTTACGATATTGGCTATATAGCTATATTAAGAGATTTGAGATTTCGTAGCAACCTGCCGTGTCCTGTATCCATCTCGTTACAATAAGAATAAACCACTTATTATCAACTAATTGCAAACAATAGACATGTAAAAATTCTTGTAAAAAAATATCAGTGATAAGGTATTAGGTATCTAATATTTATTTACTGAGCTGTTCGTATGGGATTACACCCACACGTTTTTCCCAAGCGAGATACTCTTTCAATAAGGATTGAACTTCCTTAGGATACTTGCTGCTCAAATCTATCCTTTCAGCTCGGTCGGTTTGAAGATCGTATAATTGCCAATTTTTATCAGGATATGCCTGCACCAGTTTCCACCTTCCTTTTCTTATGGTTTTGTTACCTTCATGTTCAAAACAGATAGCTCGCTCTTCAACCCCGCTATTATTCCAAAGCGCTGCTAACGCTGTCCCTTCCATTTCCCCAATTTGCTGATTATGATGTCGTTTGGGATAATTTGCTTTTGCCCATTGTTTTAGACTTGGCATAATATCAACTAAATGCGCCGGTGTCTCTACAATAGCTCCTTTTGGAATATGATTCGGTCCGAAAGCTATGAAACTCGTCGAATTTCCTCCCTCATAAACCCAATGCTTATAAGAACGATATGGTGTGTTTGACACCGCAGCACCCATTTTTCCATAAGCAGTAAAGGATTCGGGATGACTGGCAGGAAAATTATTCGCTAATTGTATCTCTTCCGTAAATCCATCGTGATCAATAGTTTCGTGACTTGCCCCATTATCCGACAGGAAAAGTATAATCGTATGATTCAGTTGCTTCTTAGCTTTCAGAAAATCCACCAATCTTCCTACCTGTTGATCTAATCGATCAAGCATGGCCGCGTAGACCGCCATACGTTCATCCCATTGAACTTTTTCGGCCCAAGTCAACTTATCCCATCCCGGGATGTCTTCGTCGTTCTCAGGCAAGCTAGCGGAGCTTGGGATAATACCAAGTTCCTTCTGTCTGTCAAAGCGGCGCTGGCGGATAGTTTCCCAGCCTTCCATATACTTCCCTTTATACTTTAAAATCTCTTCAGGTCGAGCGTGCAGTGGCCAATGTGGTGTTTGATAAGCCATATAAGCAAAAAAAGGCTGATCCTCTTTTTCGACAAGGTGAGTTTCCAAGAAATCGATCATACGCCACGTATAAGCATCGGTACTGTAATAGTTCGCAGGTACTTCCACTTTCTCTCGATCTAGAACAATACTAAGTTTTTGGTTTTTTCGATAGGGTCTATTTGCAAAATAGCTATTTGCGCCGTCGATCAATCCGTAATATCGATCAAATCCACGTTCTAATGGCCAGTTTATAGAATCTTGACCCACATGCCATTTACCAGTCATATAAGTTCCATAGCCAGCTGTTTTAAGCAATTCAGCTAAAGTAATTGATTCCCTGTTGAGAAAACCCTGATAGGCTGGAAACGGACGCTTGTTCATCATATCGCCTATACCTGCCTGATGCGGATATCGCCCGGTCAACAACGACGCTCGAGAAGGACAGCAGCGCGCTGCATTATAAAAGTTGGTCATTATCGTTCCTTCTTTCGCCAAACTATCCAAATGTGGCGTTTGAATTTCAGATCCAAAACAGCCCAAATCAGAATATCCCATGTCATCGACCAAAATGACAATGATATTGGGTCTTTGTTGCGCTTGCGTAGCAGCGGCGAAGAAAATGGCGATTGCCGCTCCGACGATATGGGTAATCTTTTTCATACCTTTATTTCTTGATCCATTGGGCGAGTCCTAATTTCGGATTGTTAGAAAGATACGTTGCAATAAGTTTGGCGTTTAAGACTGCACCATCCTTTAAAGTGTGTGTTGCGTCTTTCGCATCGAAATAATGCGTGTTGACATATTCTTGTCCCTGTTGTTGATATGCTGTCGCTACTAAATCTTGAAGTGGGATAAAATCTGCCGCTGATTGTGTAGCGGCCTCTTCGGCCCATTTCGCATAATCACTTTTGACAACTTCATTACCCTCCCATTTATTTCTTGGTATCGGTGAACAGATAATTGCTCGTGCTCCTCGATCTTTAATGTTTTTCACAAACCGACGTAGATAAAAACCGTAGCTATACACCATCTCCTTTTGCTTCAATAAAGGATTATTAACCTCTTGGTAATCATCAGAATTACCCCGAATAGTACCTCTTGCTCTCGCAGAGTCAACAATAGGGCTGGAATCATTATGACCAAACTGCATTAATACAATATCGCCCGGTCGCAGACTATCCAATATTTGTTGCCACAGCGACCTGTTCGTAAAATATGACCTGGAGCTGGTTCCACCTAAAGCCTTATTAAACACATCTACCTTTTCGCTATCCATATAATCCGCAAGGAAGCTTCCCCAACCCCATTGTCTGTTACTCCCATTTCCCTGTCCATTCCGTACGGTTGAATCGCCGATAATGTAAACACGTTGCTTTTCCTGTTTTATCAGAAAGCTACTTAAGGTCAACATGCAACATAACGCACATATTAAAGTGATAGTTTTACTTCTGCTCATAAGATATAATACTTTGGGATAAAGAGTTTTGTAATTTTTGAATTCCTTTCATAACACTAAATGCATTATATCGCGCACCGGCATAGTTGGTATGCGTATGATCCCCTGGAAAATAAAGCCTTTTGACGGCATCCGCGCCGATCATATCATAGTAAGCAGCCGTTAATTCATTCAAATCAATGAAATCAACTTGTTGTTCCAGCGCTATCTCTTTCGCCCATTTTCCAAAATCAGCATCTGCACGTTCCGTTTTCCCATCCGGCGTCCATTTATTACGAGGGATCATCGATAGGATAATAGGGATACCTCCTTTTGCTTTCGTTTCCTTTATAAATCGACGAAGATATTCCCCATAAGTATATACGACCTCTTGCTCCTTGTTCGGCCAAATTAAAGTTAGAGAGTCCTTTCCTATTCCGCGGAGGACACCACGATACCCTTGCCGGGTCGTATCAGGCTTACTTCCCTCATTATGCCCGAACTGTATCATCACATAGTCTCCAGATTTCATTTCATCCAGTACTTTTTCCCATCTCCCTTCATTTCTAAAGGTTCTAGTACTTCTTCCTGCCATCGCTTGGTTGTCCACTTTCACCTTTGTACTATCTAGAAACTCCTGAAGAATACTACCCCATCCCCAATAGGTTTCATTCGAATTACGTACAGTAGAATCGCCAATAATAAATAATTTAGCGGGTCGATTTTGGAGAAAAAACAACCCAGTCATCATAATAAACAATAATTTTATATTAAGCATATATACTATTGATTTACAAAAAGATATTACTTTGATAGATTAAACAACTTACTCTCTATATTTCACAAGCTTTAAAGCTTGTTTGGGCACTAGTTTCATGCCCGGCCCCAAGTAAAATCCAGTATGCGGAGGTTGATTATACGCAACATTTTGCCAAGCGATGCCCAACCTATAAACAGGATCATGCATAAGGGTCGTCAAGCGAAAGGACGTTGGTATACTGCTCATATAGATTCGGAGAGATTTATTATCTGCAGAACGGAGTATTAGCTCTTCTCTCCAATCACCAAAGATATCGGCGCTCAGATTTGGCGTACGCTTGGTTCCATTGATGGATGTAGCACCTTCCGCTTGGAAGATGACACCTTCATTATACTTTTCGATTTTATTATCATCCAAAAGCTCTCGACTTAGATCGCCGTCCCACCAGATTAAGAAATTAACAAATTTAGGTCGCGGTGCGACGGGTATCCCCTGCATATTATAGACCGAATCACGGACTAACCACCACATATAAGCTCCGCGATGATTTGGGTCTATCGATGCGGCTACACCTCTGGTGACATCTTCATCAATTGACTCCGAAAACAGCAGATCTCCATTTCGGGCATCTCGAAGTGAAACGCCTGCTCCTTTGCTCGATCCTTTATGTTCATGAATAGCAAATATTTCCAAACCCGCTCTATCGGGGTCCAAATCCGAGACGTGCAATGCATCTCCATGCCCTAAACCTGAACTATAAAGTCCTTTACCATCGTCATCAACGGTCATTGACCCATAAATGATTTCATCGCGACCATCCTGATCAACATCGGCAACCGCAAGGTTATGAAAACCTTGCCCTGAATATGGATGATCAGCATCCTCGGTATCAAAAACCCATCGCTTATTCAATTTTTTACCATCGAAATCCCAAGCGACCAGCGCCGTGCGATCGTAATATCCTCGGCACATAATTAAACTTGGTTTCTTGCCGTCAAGGTATGCTATCGCCGCTAAATACCGATCCGCCCGATTCGCCTTTTGATCTCCCCAGCTATTCGCCGTCCCACGTCCAGGAACATAATCAACCGTAGATATGGCTTCTCCGGTTAGCCCGTTGAAAACTGTCAAATATTCTGGGCCCTGCACGATCTTCCCAAAGGTTATTGATTTGGGGTCCTTATCTCTATAATCAGCATCTTTATTCCCCAAGACGTTTCCAATACCGTCTTTCGTTCCATCCGCTGTTTTGCATACAAATTCCGCCTTCCCATCCCCGTCTAGGTCATAAACCATGAATTGCGTATAGTGCGCCCCCTCCCGGATATTCATTCCTAGGTTGATCTCCCAAAGTAAAGTTCCATCTAGCCGGTAAGCCTGAAATATAGGTTCATCCGTCAAACCAAGATGAGAGTTATCATGCCCTTTCCCGACCTGATGAACGATAAGCTCATACTGTCCGTCGCCATCTAAATCGCCTACGGAAGCATCACCTGCAGTATAACCAGTAGGAAGCTTTAAAGGAATCTCAAAGTAGTTTTTGATCTCCTGACCGCTCTTAATCAGAAAAGTGTCTTCAAGAACTTCTTTTCCGCCTTTAATCAAATATAATTGGTATTCTATATCGCGATTAGCGATCAAAGATGAGTCGATACAATTAGTGCCCTGAACACGGGTTTGGGTTGTCAACAGCTCCTTTCCGCTGTCGGGAGTTTTTCTGTAGATTATGAAGCGAAGGTCCGGATCATCGGAAGCCAGCAGACGCCATGATAAGAAAGCAGAGTGACTGCTTGTTTTCAAACCGACAAAACCTCTATCCAACCATTCCATTTGTCGTTGGGCAAGCAACGTGCTCATGGAACAGCAGATAATTAATATCGTAAGAAACCTTATTATTGAAAACTGAAGCATAGCCACTCTGCATTTCAACCTATAATCTATTATTTAATCATTTTCCCGTTGATAGAGACATTCTTCAATGTCAGATTCTTGATGTATTCTTTATGCAATGCGCCTTGCTTGGCCTGTATTTTAAAGTTTTCGAAATGGAAATCTCTTAATTCATATTGGTCCGAGTTTACCACGTCAAAGAATATATCGCATTGCAAGTCAATATTCTTGATGGTAATATC
Source organism: Sphingobacterium hotanense (assembly GCF_008274825.1). Classification (NCBI taxonomy): domain Bacteria; kingdom Pseudomonadati; phylum Bacteroidota; class Sphingobacteriia; order Sphingobacteriales; family Sphingobacteriaceae; genus Sphingobacterium; species Sphingobacterium hotanense. The sequence goes on along the minus strand of NZ_CP030848.1, from coordinate 1,683,121 downwards.
GTGTGCATAAGATTTCTTAATTCCTTTCTCGCCTTTTAAGTCAAAAAACTGATTCCACGGTTTGATGAACAAAACACTATTGGTCGTTCCGGAAATGTTTTCAATTAATATCTTCTCATATTCTTGAGGGGTATCCGGACGCATCTTCAACTGGAGCATTTTACGTGCGTGGTCCAAAACGTTGTTTCTGAAGATGATGTTGTAGCTATGAATAGATTCACTACCGCAAGTCAAGGCACTGTGACAGAAGCCAAATTTATTATTCTCAATGATGATGTTATAATTTGCGCCATTATCAGGATCCTCCGGTGCCTTCGGGCCTTTCCCTCCTTTCAGCGCGATAGCATCATCGTTGACCGATAGGTAACAGTTCTTGATCCAAACATGATTACAAACATCCAGATCGATCGCATCGGAGCTCGGCGCTTTAACAGGCTTTGCAGGCGCGGTAATTGTTAGGTCGAACATTTTCAAGTAATTACATTTATAAAAATGTGTTGTCCAAAAAGGAGAATTCTTCAACTTAATGCCGGATACCTGTACATGATCGCTATTCGAAACATATAGCAGGCGAGGTCGCATCTCGTCCATATTCGTACAGGATGGGTTAAATCCTCGCCTTAACCAAAACGCTTTCCAATAACGCAGACCATTGCCGTCGATCATTCCTTTGCCAGACACCGTGAACCCATCTACCTTATCAGCATTAACAAGTGCTGCAAAGTATTTAACCGTTTGGCCTTCAATTCTCGTCGTTAGGAGCTTGAAATTACTGATGTCGTCACTTCCTTTTAATACCGCTCCTTCCTCTAGATGGAGGTGAGTTTTAGGCTTAAAAAAGAGCGAACCGCTGAGGTAAATACCCCTAGGAATAACAACAACCCCTCCTTGCTTGGCAGCCTCATCGATTACAGCTTGAATCTTCTCGGTCTGTATCAGCGTACTATCATTGACGATATCATAGTCCGTAATTTTAAACTGCTTTCCCAATTGATCAATATTAGTTTCCTTGTATTCATCGAACCATGAAGGAATAACAGAACCATCCGGAAATTTATTTTGAGCATTTAAAATATTGCCAACAAGCAATAAAAGAATTAAACAAGCATAATCGGTTAGGTGCTTTCTCATGAATAGTTGTATTAGAAGTGCAGTTTATATTTCGATATCCCTTTCTGCGTTAGCAAAAGGCAAATAGTTTATATGATTATTTAATTCTAAACTAGTGAAGTTTTATTGACCAAGGCAACCCGCCCTATCCTGCCGGGAGAGGCAAAAACAGGCTAGGTTGCCTTATTACCCCCCAAAAAGGGGCATTAAATTAAACGGATGGTCGAAGCACGGTATAGAATGGAACCTCTAGACGTGCCTGACTATTGTTTAAAATACTGGCGGCAGCATACTCTCCCATTAAATTGAAATCCGTAGAGATGGTGGTTATACCATCCAGAATAAATTGCTTTAGTGGCGTTTCATTGTAGGAGATGATGCCGATTTCGGAACCTACTGCCAAACCGCTCACCTGCACCTTTTCTAACAGACCTACCAAGTCATTATCAGCCAATAATATATAGCAGGTACCCTTAGCAATTTCCTCTTCGGCTACCTCGTCCACCAGCAAATGCTCAAAAGCATACTCATGGCAGAAACGATAGAAGCCTTTGATAATAGCCTTCGGATAATCGGAATGATCAGGAAAAACAAGTTTTATGGTATCATACTTGGAAAGTGGTTCGCGTATGCTCTCCAGAGCATCATAGATATCGTTTTCGTAGCTTTCACAAATAATTGGAAAATTACCCGACAAACCTTCGACATCCCTACCTAATAACACTAATTTCTCCGTTGGGATTAGAGAAATCACCTCTGCGGCTTTGTCACGACCTTCTTTGAAATATGGAAAAACTACAAAATGATCGTAATCTTGCGATAAACCCATGATCAAAGATTTCAAATGAGAAATATCACTATTATAAACGAAAAGATCGATTGATGCTTGGTCGCCAATTTCCTTTGCCAAAGCATCATAAACAATCTTCTTATGTACACTTAACTTGTTCAAGAAAACAGCAATACGTCTACGGATAAAGGGACGCATGCACACATTGTATCCTTTGCCGGGCGTTGAAGCGATTACGCCTTCTTTCCGCAGCTTTCGATATCCTTTCTCTACAGTTTCGCGCGCTATTTGTAAAAAATAACTTAAATCATTGATAGAGGGCAATGAGTCGCCAACCTCCACGATCCCGGACCGTATAGCGTCAATAACCGCATCTGCCAACTGCACATATTTAGGCGTCGTAGAAAACGCATTGATCTTAATAAATTTAATTAAATCACTGTGCAATGAAGCACGGGTGTTAGGGGCTAAAAATAGAGTCTCCATAACAATTAAGAATATAGGTTTAACATGGACGAGATTGAGATAGCAATTGGTTATAACCTCAATTCGTATAACTCAAAATTAGTATGACTTTGGTTTTTCGACACCGTAATATTGAATCAGATTCCCCTGAAAATTGATTCAAATACCGTTTATTTTAACAAAAAACGGCAACTTTGAATAAAATTATCCCTCCGCTAGAGAATTAAGGCAAGCGAAAAATAACCCTTTCCGATATTTTTCATAGTTTAGAGTTCTATAGACTTAATACCTTCAATTTACCCGTGAGAAAGATCCTAAATATGCTGTGTATGGCTTGGCTATTCTGCCAAATAGGATTCACCTTAACAGCAAATGCTCAGTTTCTTTCCTTAAAATTCGACCATATCACTTCTGAAAATGGACTCCCACATAACACGATACATGGAATCGCAAAGGATAAGTATGGCTTTATGTGGTTCGGGACCTGGTCTGGATTATGTCGATATGACGGATATCAGATCAAAATCTACCGATATGACGCCCAAAATCCGAATACGATTGCTAATAACAGGATTCATAATATATTGTTGGACAGTAAAGGTGATTTATGGGTAGCAACATTTGAAGATCAAACACTCAGCAAATACAATTACCAGACCGACGACTTCACCCGCGTTCCATACGACAAAGGTCCAAAAGAAATCCTAGGCAAGATCAACAGGCGAGATCACCGATATAATGTCAAATTCCAATTTCAACAAACACAATGGCATCTCGACAACAATAAAACCGCTTTGGTTGAAACGTACTTACCAACAGGAGCTCAAAAACTTTATACGGAAGATCCTTCAAATCCCTGGGCAATTAATGACGCCTATATCAGCGATGTTTATCTCGACGAGCAGCATGTGCTATGGCTAGGTTCTTACTCCCATGGGATTAATAGAGCATATCTTGAGGCTACTCCATTTCATGCGCTCATGTACCATCCAGGAAGCAAACAATCCTTAGCAGAAAATACCATTCGATCGCTAACAGAAGACAGCCAGGGGAACTTATGGGTAGGAACGAGAAGCAAAGGAATTACAGTGGTAAAAAAGAACGGAGATTTCCTGCAATACAAATCCGAAAGCAACAACCCCAATAGCATACAAAACAACTACATAAAGAAAGTATTTTGTGATTCTAAGGGTATCATTTGGATTGGAAACCAAGGCGGACTTGATCGGTATGATCCTAGGACAGACAAGATAGAAAGGCTGTACCATTCCTCCGTGAAAAGTAATCCGGTTTATGGCATTATGGAAGATCGGGATGAAAATATATGGCTTGCCACTTGGAAAGGCGTGGTTAAATGGACTCGCAAGAACCAATCTTTCCGATATTATAAGTTCGATGAGTTTTTAGCAGAACCACATTTTTGGACTATCCTACAAGACCAACAAGGACGCATCTGGCTTGCATCTGAAGGCAACGGAATTTTTATAGTAAAAGAAAATGCGGAAGGAAAGCTTCAAATTTTAAAACATTTACACCACGAGGAAAAGAAAACAAATACGCTGAGCGACAATAGAATATATGCGCTATTTCAAGACAAGCAAAACGATATCTGGATAGGAACCGGAAATGGCCTGGATCTTTATCACGCAAAAAACGAGCGTATTGAAACATTAAGCCGTATTTCAAACCTATGGCCATCCGGAACAATAGCTGGTGTGACGCAGGATAAGCAAGGCTATATATGGGTCAGCCATAAACAGGGAATCTCGAGAGTTGAAAAAGCAAAAATGCAGATACGCACGTTCTCGGACACCGATGGCTTATTAAGCACAGATAATATAGAAGGCGCCATATTCAACAGCAAATCAGCGAATCGCTTGTATTTTGGAAGCAATTTAGGTGTTTGCCACTTCTCTCCAGATAGTGTTAGGACTAACCCAGAGCCTCCAAAAATTGTGTTCACAGAGCTCAATATTCTCAACGAAGCGGTCGAAGTTCAGAAGAAAATAAACGACCGCGTAGTGCTGGAACGCCCAATCCATTTGACAGAACGTATTAAGCTAACACATGCCGATAAGACATTTAGAGTAGCATTCGCTGCTTTGCATTTCACGAACCCTAACGGAAACAAATACGCCTATATGCTTGAAGGGTTCGACGCTGACTGGATCTACACGAGTTCGAACAAACGGGAAGCCAGTTATTCGAATCTGCCGCCTGGAAACTACAAGTTATTAGTAAAAGCATCCAACAGCGATGGGGTGTGGACAGAGAAAGCTTCAACCCTTCAAATCGATGTGTTACCGCCTTGGTGGGAATCACCCCTTGCCTATTTGTTCTATTTCGCAATAGGACTCTTGTTATTATATATATTTTATTATTACAGCACTCGATACACGAAGTTAAAGTCTAAACTAGCCTATGAAGCAATAATCTACGAGAAAGAGCTTGAAATGCAGGGAAATAAATTGCAGTTCTTTACAAATATTTCTCACGAAATCAAGACGCCATTAACCTTAATCCTTTCTCCGATCGAGCAACTTAAGACATGGGCCGAGCATGACAAAAAGCCTACAGAGCAACTGGAGATGATGGAAAACAATGGTCGTCGTTTATTACGCACGGTTAACCAATTGCTCGATTTCCGTAGGTTGGAAACGGGACAGGAAAAAATAACAGTAGAACATACCGACATCAATAAGTTAATAAGCAACGTCATTGATTCCTTTAAGTTGGAAGCACGCAAGAAAGACATCAACTTAATTTACCAACCTTCACGATTCACATTGACTATGCAACTTGATGCCGATAAACTCGAGAAAATAGTCATCAATTTGATCTCCAATGCTTTAAAATTCACACCAGCAAAAGGGATTGTTAAGGTACGCCTAAAAGAGAGCAGCAACCATTTAGAAATAGACGTGCTAAATAATGGGCCAAGCATTGCAGAGAATGAGTTGGAAAGTATTTTTGAGCCATTCAAACAAGGAAAACATAAAATTGCAGGAGGAACTGGTTTAGGTTTAACTTACAGCAAGTATTTAACAAGCCTCCTCGGAGGACAAATCAGTGTAGAAAGCCGCTCGCATTCAGAACGACAACCACTGACTGCATTCAAAATCCGATTACCAAAACCGTTGACCGATGATATGTTTGAGGAGCAGACTAAAGACTTTAAGGAAAGTTCAGAAAGTCAAATTCTGCCGACAACAAAGACTATAGAGCCATCTAGTACCGTATTATCAAGAAAATGTAGCATTCTGATCGTGGAAGACAATATTGAGATGAACGACTACTTAGCGGATTATTTCAGAAATAGTTATACAGTATCTCAAGCTTACGATGGTGAAGAAGGCTTTGCTGTAGCACAGAAAGTGATGCCCGACTTAATTATCTCTGACGTGATGATGCCTAAGGTCGATGGACTAAATTTTACGCAGCAAATTAAATCCAACACCCTATTGCGCCATATACCCGTTCTTTTATTAACTGCTCGTTCCCTCCAGGAGCAGGAAATTGAAGGCCTCGCTATAGGAGCAGACGATTATATCATCAAACCCTTTCAACTACCGATTCTTGCATTAAAGGTTAAAAACCAGCTCATTCTGAGATTGCGACAACAAGAACTGTTTCAACAGTGCATCAGCATTGAACCGAGCCAAGTATCGATGCAGTCGCCTGATGAAATGCTCTTACAAAAGGTATTTGCATTTATAGAAAGCAATATGAGCAATTCCGACCTGAAGATCGACCATATCGGCGAGTCGATAGGCCTGAGCCGTGCTCAACTTTATCGAAAGATAAAATCCCTAACCGGAATGGGCTTGGCAGATGTGATAAAAGAATTACGATTAAAACGAGCGCAACAGCTTTTGAAAGAGCAAAAATGGATGGTGAGCGAAGTTGGTTATCAGGTGGGATTCTCCGATCCTGAATACTTTAGAAAAACCTTTAAAGCAAAATTTGGATACTCTCCAAGTGAATATGCCAAGAGTCACTCTTCGTAACTACTAAGGTAAAATTATTACCTGCTTCATTAACTTGTTAATCGAGTCTAAAAACATTTCGTTATAGTTTAAATTTAAATTTATTAAAAACTCGCCCCTTTTTAATGAAAGTTTGAAAATATCAACCGATTGTTTTCTACAAAAACACCAATAAAACACCGATTTCGCCTAATTGATATTACTTGAATTTTTTAGGAAAGTTAATTGCATAACCAATAAATATCTACAAACAATTATCGAATTACTACAAAATAACTAAAAGAACCTTAAATGTGACGCTCGTCACATTCTTAAAAGGGCACATTTCTCTATTTTTGTACAAAATATCACACGAGCACTAATAATTTTAACTACCTGATAAAATATATAGAGATGAAGGTAAAATATGTTCGACCAATAGTTGAGTTGACAATTATCGAAATGGAGGAATCCATTGCAACGAGTTCAGCCACTGTTAATACAGGCGGTACCACAAATGAACCCAAAATCGAAGAGTGGGACAGCACACCCACCGGAAGTTTTAAAACTTACGACATGTAATTTTTAAACGCACACTACTTAACACACAAAAAGAACTATTAAAAACGCCCCCATGAAAAGGAATTCACGATTAGGTATGAATAAACCGATGCGACTAATTATCGGTCTATTATTCCTTCTATCATTAACGAATTGTAAAAAGGCGATCAATGAAGGCGAGCCTGAGGTGCCTTATGTCGCTAAAAATGAAACATCCATCGTATTTTCATTAGCGTCTATTGAAGATGCACAAGATACCGCCCCCTCTAATAGCAATGGTGAAGCCAGCGCATCTGCTGAGGGCTTACCACGTCTGAAAAAAGTGTCTGCACAAAGTGAAATCGTAAGTCTAGGTGATGTAGATGCAATTATGACAATCTCTGAAGATATTCCAGACGAATATCATCAAAAGGAAATCATCGGATCATCAGCAAGGATTTCCTCAAACGCTGAAAACAAGGCTGCTAGAGTCCTTGTTAATTTAGCCTCCGGGACGACTTACCGTGTCGTCTTATATACAGACAATGGAAGCGGAGCGCCAGGGACCTATGTCGGGCAGGCCCAAGGCAAAGTTGGAACCGCTAATGTATCGATCCCTGCAAATCGGAATACCAAATATGTTTGGTATGCTTATACCTTCAACAATACAAACAATATAAATGCCTATCCGACGACAGCTACGCCAACGTCCAGCATTGCGATTTCCCCGACATCGAATAGTAACACGGGACGTCACGATTTTGCATACTCCAAAGGTCTTATTACAACAAACAATGTCCTTAATGGAACCAACCCGATCAGAAATCTAGTATTGACTCGTAAAATATCAAGAATTATTGTCGAATTAAATTCCCGAGGGATGTTTGCTCCGATTACTTATGCTAGTCTTCGTTTTGGTAGCAACAGCGGAATGGCATCTGCCAACTTCTCGCTAAGAGATAGTTCCCTATCTAATATATCGCAGACATTAGGTGCCCTGAACGCTTATAACCATAATAGTTCAGCATTCGTGGTTCCTGTTGGCACAGACTCTGTTTTAAACCTGAATACGAAGAAACGATATACCTTTTACACGCCAACGAATGGAGTTGGTACTCGAGCTTTTACCGTTGCGATCGATACCATCAGATTGACCAGTCAACGTGTTAGAGAAGACAATACAAATTCCGTAACTCCTCAAACGACTGCGGTAGAGCGAATGTTCACCAATAAAACATTCAGCTTCCCTGCATTTATTGCGCGCCCTGGGAAAAGCTATTTCCTATCTATTAAGCTTGTAGAATCACCGGTTACTGTCGGAACAACGAAATGGGCTAGAGCGGATGTATGGCGAGACACTGCTGCGAACGCCAGCACCACTATTGGATTAAGACAAGCTTATAAATTCCGTTATGATAATCCATTATACAAAACAACGACTGCAGTACCTGCCAGTGATTATTTCACGAACGATATTTACAACGTTGGCGGAACAAGTAAAAATATTTGCGAACTAGTTTACCCGGAAGGAACATGGGATCTACCAACAACAACACAGATCGATGAACTGCAGAACCTTCTAAATAAGGAACAACCAGAAACCAGTGACTACCGTTGGTATTTAAAAATCAACGCGACCGCCGCAACTGCAACACAAGGTTATCCTAATGGCTTTTTATCATTTTCACCGATAGGTTATAAAACCAGCCAAAACGGATCCACGTTTGATTTCCATCCCGGCGACCCTACATATTTCGAGGAAACCCACGGTTATTGGCGAACAAAAACTAGAGGCACTTATGCCCAGTCTTTAAATGCAGAGGGTACCGGACCTTTATTTCAAGGTATCATGATGCCTAAACACGATATGGATGAAACACGACTTGCCCCTGTTCGCTGTGTGAGAAAATAGTATTTAGTAGTTAGTATTTAGTAATTAGACCTAGGACGTGAATAGATTTTAGATATTAGACGTTAGATATTAGAGCAAGGCGCCGATTAGGCGCCTTTGTTTTTGCTCGTTTGTCTTGAACCAGGAAAGGAAGGATGAAAGGATTGGCAGGATGCTTTGTCTTTGAACCAGGAAAGGAAGGATGAAAGGATTGGCAGGAACTTGCGGAAAGGATTTTTTTGAACTTTTCGCTTAAACAAGAAAGGGAAATTTGTTCTGAACTAGGAAAGGAAGGATTAAAAGATTATCAGGATCCTGCCAATCCTAAAATCCTTCCTTTCCTGGTTCAAAGACAAATGCATCCTGCCCATCCTTAAATCCTTCCTTTCCTGGTTCAATACAAAATTCCACAACCTCTTAAAACCAAAAGTTCAAAACAAACCGTAAAAAAATGGCAATCAATCTGGCCAGCATAGGTCTTTATACTAACTACTAAATACTAACTACTAATGCGAATTAAGGGTTGAAAATAGGCTTTATGAAACAGGCTGTTAATTTACCGAACACATGTACTAATAGTCCTTTGGTAGATCTGACCTTACTTGCGTTTTGTATCTGTGTTTTTTCATTTATCCAATTAAAAAAGGATTCGATTGGTTGTCTTACCTTAGATACTGCTCTTGAAAACAGATCATTATAAGCACGATCCCTGTTTTTTAAACAATCTGGTTTTCCTTGGGTTTCCCTTATCGGAGTATACATAATTGATTTTTTTTCTTTATAAAACCATTCGAAGAACGGGGCGTCACGGTATATCTTGTCACCAAAGAACGTCCTACCTGCGATGGATGCCCAATTCTCCTTAAATATGTTCAGGTCACTTTCAGATGCCTTGCTTATTACAATGCTTTCCGGACGAGGCAGCGTGGATTTGTTATAGCTGTTGAGCGCATGAAGCTTTAATCCAAAATACCAAAGCCTCTTCGTTGAGCAGAAGCTTTTATCCATTATCTCCAGAGCTACCTTTGCCCTTCTAGTCCCACTGCAGGTTATGATGGGCATAGAGTCCAGTAGGGAAAATTCTCTGGAGCACTCCTCTGGTGCAAAGTCCTCTACAACTGACTGACAAAGAGATCTCAAAACATCAAAAAGGCGGTTGATACGGGTGTTGAATGCTACGTATGAAGTTAGCTTGGGAAACCAATCCATCAGATAATCCGAGGCGAATTTATGGATCTGCTTGATCCTTAGCCGCTGTTCCTCGTGCACACTGAATAAATAGATGGTCAAAACCTCCTGATCAGTAAAGTCAGGTTTGTTATTGTTTGAAAATCGCTGACAGTAATATTGCAGTTCACTGTCATATTTATCACAAACATACTGGTATAATTTTATTAATTTTAGAGCCTTGGCCTGATTGATCATGTTGTTTAATAATGCGTAAGGAACATTATAAATATAATGATAATCAGGCTTTTATGCAAGTTTTCACCCCTCTTTTTAAGAAACTTTTTCCAATATATTTCAACCCTTAATTCGCATTACTAATTAAACACTATTCAAACCCCAATCAAACCCAATCCGGAGCGGTTATGAAAGGGTTATACATTGGGTTTGTATTGGGTTTGAATTGGGAGTATGTCGAAGCAGTCTCTACCCTGCCCTTAACTACATCTCACCAAGCTTGCAGGAAATAATTGTTATCACTTTTTTATTGAAACAGGTAGTTAAGTTCAAAGAATAGCGTATTTTTACGGTTACATCAATTACCTAGCTTTTATAATAGCTATACTTTTTTATTTGCCGTTCCGTTTTAACTTAAATTATACCACTGAAAAACACACACGCTAAACTAGAAGTAGCATCATAACCAAATTGGCTTTATGTTAGATTATCAGCGTCTTTTTGATAAATATTTTGTTCGACTGTCGACGTTCGCTTATCGTTGGGTGGGCAACGAAGATGACGCCAAAGATTTGGTGCAAGACGCTTTTGTGGTTTTGATGCAACGACAAGAGTCCATCCCTGCTGAAGGATCCGTAATAAAAGCTTTTCTCTACACTACCGTTAAGAATTTAGCCTTAAAACATATTCGAAATAGTCAAAGTTCAAGCAAAGCGATTGATCAGAGCCTGCTTTTCCAAGAGGAATCAGAGGATTCTATGTTGAATAGCATTATCGAATCTGAGGTTATCGGACAGCTGCATGAGGATATTGAAGAGCTCCCTGTCGGGTGTCAGCACATTCTAAAGTTGCTGTATCTGGAAGGGATGTCCTATGAGGAAGTCGCTTCCACATTTGATATATCAATCAATACCGTAAAAACTCAACGTGCTCGAGCTATTCGTATGTTAAGAGAGAAATTTCTTATGGGTATTATATTTTTATTTAGCTGTTTTGCAGCTACTTACATGCTTTTTCAAAAATAATTCACTTTCTCAATCACCCATCTTACCGTTTTCTGGTATTTAGTTTCAAATTATGATAGCAAAAGACAAAATAGAATTAGCAGAATTGATTGCTCGACTAATGCGAGGCGAAACCTTATCGACCGCAGAAGAAGATCAATTGAAGACCTTAATGGAGCTATACCCTTCATCGAAGTCATATTTTGACGAGCTATTAGCAAGAGAAACCATTCACACTGCATTTGATTACCGAAAATTGGATATGGATCACGAATGGTCAAAGGTTCTTGCAAAACAAAGTATGCAGGAGACTGAATTGCAAGAAAACATCGTTCCCTTCAAAAGGAAACCTTCGAAATGGCAATATGTTGCTGCAGCAGCAAGCATTGTAATGCTGTTCAGCTTCTTTTGGATGATTACCCAAGAGAAAAAACCATTGAACCAAGAAATTTCAAAAGTGGAAACTGCGCATAATCCCCCCCTATCGGGTGCTGTTACTTTACAGGTGGATGGTGGAGATTCTTATGCGCTATCGGGTCACGATGCCAGCAATTTGCCGGAAGGTATGGCAGTGATGGGGAAAGAACTTAAGTATCAACAATCAAATAACGCTGCATATAATCCGACACATCAGCTAAATGTACCCTATCAGAATACGATTAATTTGATTTTGAGTGACGGGACTAGGGTGTCAGTCAACGCAAATACGCAATTGACCTACCAATCAAAGTTCACCGGTAATGAGCGCAGAATAAAATTGAAAGGACAAGCCTATTTTGATGTAGCTAAAGATGCAAAACGTCCTTTCATTATTGAAACAGAGCAAATGGAAATTCAAGCCATTGGGACACAGTTCGATGTCAATGTTTATTCTAACAACGCTCAAGTTAATCTGTTGGAAGGTGAAGTAAAAGTAAGTAGCCAAGGAAAGGAGTTAGCCATCAAAGCAGGTGAGAAAGTGATTTCTGACGGTGTGAAGATGGGAAAAGCGAAGATCGAAAATATCGAAGCGGTTACTGCATGGCGCGAGGGGCGTTTTTTCTTTGCAAATCAGTCCATTGGGCAAGTTCTAAATGAAATATCTCGATGGTATGGAATTACGATTGATTTTAAAGCAACACGATACAATCATAAACGATACACTGGGGGTGTAGATAAAGCCTTAAGTTTAGAGGAAGTGTGTAAGGTTCTTGGCGATTTAACCAATTACCGATACAAAATTGAAGGCGGAAAAATAATTGTATTAGACTAACCTATAACCGAAGAAAGGAGAAAAGAATGATCTAATGATACCTAATCCATCATTATTATAAAAAGAAGAGCAAAGGTCTGCGACTCCTTTGCTCTGGAATTATTAATAGTAAAATAACCATAATCCACCACTAATTTATGAATAATAATTATTATTCAAAGGACGCCTATTCCCTAAATTTTAGAGCGATCCTTTTGAAATGCTTACTTATGATGAAACTAATGGCCATCCTTTTGACGACTTTGTTGTCATTTTCTTACGGATCAACCATTGCGCAAATTAACATTAAAGAGAAAAGTATAACGTTAGAGAATACACTAAACAGGATCAATAAGATCACGGGCATGGAGTTCATCTATGAGAACGACTTGCTCAGCGATAAAAAAATAAGTGTAGAATTAAGGAATGAGACACTTGAGGGTAGTTTATCTAAACTCTTGAGCGGACAGGGACTTCGATACTCGATATACGGCTCTACCGTTGTTATTATGCCAAAGGCTTTAACTACAACGACTGCACTATCTGCGGAAGTAGATCAACCTGGTATATACAAGGGAAAGGTCGTCGATTCGGTAAGTCGAAAAGGTGTCAGCGGCGTTACATTTTTAATCCAAAGTAACAAAATGGGGTCGATCAGCGATGATAACGGAAACTTTACGTTGCGTTTCCCATCGCGCTCGGACATCGTCACGATTACTTGCGTTGGATATAAAACGAAAGTGATGAGCATTGCTCAAATCATTCAGAACCCCTACCTAGTACTATCTAAAAGAGAGTTTAAGATAGAAGAAGCAGTTGTTGAACATAGAAATCCTAAAAACGTCGAATTAGACTTATCTCGTCGTAGACACTTGAGCTTAAGCCAGGTATTAGACGGTTCAGTACCGGGAGTGCTTATAAAACCAGTTGTCAAGACACGTCAGGAATTAACCATTAGCGGACGCGGAACAGGCGGCATCTTCGCGAATGAAAGAGAAAATTACGAATATCTAAAAAGAACAAACCATCCTTCAGTACGAGAATTCCCAACCTATGAAGATTATGAGCGGAAGTTAATGAACGACTGGTCTGGCATTACCAATGGCCGCGGACAAACTATATCGGCTAATAAATCAACTACTTTAGATGGAATTGAGATAGAATCACGTGGTGGATCGGTATTTCCAGGATCAACGAAGGGAATGCTGATTATGATCGATGGTTTCCCTCAGAAAGACTTCCCGGCAAATATGCCGATGAGCAACGTTGAAAGCATTGAAGTTATTCGTGATCCGGAGGAATGTGTAAAGTATGGTCCGCAAGGAATTAATGGTGTCGTTATTATCAAGACGATGACCGGAAAAAGTGGCAAACCGGAAATCAATTACTCTACAAATATTTATCTATCCGGTCGGCCGGATAATAGTTTGAAGGCGTTGGACTTAGCGAATACTTCCGATCTATTGGATTTCTATCAAGAGCAATATCAAAAGAACATTCTTCCATTCGTTTTTTATAATATTCCGGATACGAGAGTACCGTATGCCTACAATTTATTATACGACAAGCTGGTTAAAAATATCTCAGAAGATACCTTCAATAGCCGTTGGGACTCTCTACGTTCAATCGACAACCGTTCTCAACTTCGCGAGCTTCAACAGGGTCGCTTTATGCAACAGCATAATCTAGCGGTATCTGGTGCAATCCCTGCATTGAAATACAACATCAACGCACTTTATACCGGGCAGCGCCAAGAAACCAGAGGCAGCAAGAATACAAACCTTGATCTAAACACCAACAATCAGTTTAGATTATTCGACAATAAAGTCGAGGGACAAGTATTTTTCCGCTTTAAAACGGGTGCATTCAAGACGCCAAAATCCGGTGCCAATAATTTGCCGCCTTACCAGCTGCTCTTCGATCAAAACGGTGACTATATTTATGATTACAGCGATACCTATCGTACCGCGCTCAACACGCAGTATCTAGCTTCAGGTTTGCAGGATCATGGTAGGAACCTTTTGGAAGATCAATTGCTCAATTTCAACGAGAGCAAACGTAAAGAAATATCCGGTTTTGCGAAGCTAAACTACCGCATCACCGATAATCTGACTTGGATCAACAGTTTCTTGTATCAGAATACACAGAATGAAAGCTTAGACTTTACGGACATCAATTCTAGCGATGGTCGCCGTAACTATAATAAGTACAGCATCTTAAATCGCGATAAGACCATAACTTATTGGTTACCATTCGCTAACTATGGTTTGATCGGCGGCAGCAAAAATGAAACACTTGATGCAAGGACGGGTCTAGCATTCGAGAAAAAGATCAATGATGATCATAGCATTGAGGCGGGTGCAAGTATCTGGACAAGTTCGGAACGCTACGATCAGGATCCATCTAGAAGATTATACGGCATTGATAGTAAAGGCAATGGCGGCGACACGTTGACATTGGCTAATGCTACAGGAAATAACTTGTACCAAGAATATATGTCGACAAGTAGCCTGAATATGATTTTCCAGCCGATGAATCAACAAAACCGCAACCTTAAAATTGGTGGTAATCTAGGTTATCTATATAAGGACTTTCTATCGACCAAGTTCAACTACAATGGTGCGTTCATGCCAAATTATGGCAGAGACCCTAATTATGCAGGATTCCACGATGCATTCATTGAAACAGATTGGGATTTACATAAACATTTCAATTTATCCAACCGCATCCTCTCGCAATTGGTTATCAGAAACAAAACAGGTCTTTTGCGTTCGTCGGAACTTCCTGCGCAGCAGTCAACCAATAGAGAGTTATTATCAGACTGGGAGCTTGATAATATTCAGCTGATCAATTACCTCAGAACAAATATGAGCGACATCAACCTAAATTATACAAAGAATACCTTGTATTTAGGTTTGCTAGATGGCGATTTGACTGTCGCAGCTGGAGCTTATGTTAGCAATGAAAACAAAGTTCGCTGGTCTGGAGACGTATCCTTCGATGTGAAACGCCACTTTTTCTTTACCTCTAACTTTTTCAGCTCGTTCAAGCTAAACTATAGTTTGCAAAACTTTGATTCGTATCAGAACTTGATGATGCAGTTATCCTTGAATCAACTGTTGCCAAATTCACCAGTTCAGCCTAACTTCCTGACATTTGACCAACTGCCACCAGCTATTACCAATCATGATATCTCTATGCATTTGGGGCTACTTAAAGAACGTTTACACTTTGATTTACGTTATTATGATCGCAACACGAGCGGTTTAGTAATTGATGCATTCAATAGACCTGACCCGGCAACGGGGATGAATAACCGTTATGTGATGAATACGATGAAGTCTAAAGGTTTCGAGTTGATGGGTACTATGAAACTCATCAGAAAGAAAAACTTCGCATGGGAAATGAACGTTATTGCTGCACACAATACATTGACGAATGTTGAGGTTCCTGAATTGGGATATCTTCCGGATATGACCTATTTAACTGCGCAACGCAATGGTTACAGCACAAACGCCTTATGGAGCTATAACTGGGGAGGTCTTGACGAAAAAGGAGACCCAACGATTATCAATGGAAATGGTGAGAAAGTTAAAGCCGCAGAAGAGTCAGCCCTAGTTTATAGTGGTGTTACGATTCCTCCTCATACCGGTTCATTCACACAGACTTTCGACATCCATAATTTCTTTATCCGCACGCGTTTAAACTGGCAAGGCGGAGCGGTTGCCCGTAAATATAAACCGGCACCATCTGGCGAGTATGAGTATAACGCAGATATAGCAAATCGTTGGAAAGAAGCGGGAGATGAAGCAAAAACAGATATTCCAGTGATCCGTCAATACGATTACAACCGATTGCTGATTACTCAAAATTCGACGAACTCTATCCTTTCTACGAACGCCATTCGTTTAGAAGAAGTCCAAGTAGGTTTCTTCTTCCCGAACAAAACACTGGAAGCAATGAAGCTAAAACAACTTTCATTATCAGTTCAAGCGAACAATGTTTGGTTCAAAGCGAAGAATAAATACGGTTATGATCCGAGATCAATGTCTACAACCGGTTTGTTAATGCCAAGAATGCCAATGGAATTTTCATTCACTTTAAATGCCGTTTTATAATGAGAAAACAATCTATCGTATATAAATTATTATTCTTTGTATTTGGAATGCAGCTATTGACTAGCTGCTCCAAATACCTCGACATCAATCCTGAAACAGGAAGCAACTTGTCTGTAAAGCAATATAAAGACTTCGAAGAGGTACTGAACAACATCAGCTTTACCAACGCGAACTATGATATTGCAGAAATGCTAACCGACAATGTTTACATCTGGACGTATTGGTTAGACAATATTGCAACTGATTTCAGCTATAAGAATGCTTATTTATTGAATGAGGATTTTTGGACCGCTAATGACGTTGATAATCTGTACACCGGGCTGTATGCTAATATTGCGAATGCGAACTTGGTCATCAACGATCTTCCTCTCGCAATCGATGCGACTGAAGAACAGAAAGCAAAGCTAATTGCTATTGCTAAGATACATCGTGCCTATTTCTATCTTCAATTAGTAGGCTTTTATGGCCCAGCTTACAATCCATCCACTGCAAAGACTGATTTAGCAATTCCATTGATCAAAAATTTAGATCCAAACCAGCTTCCAAGTCGCGCATCGGTGGAAGAAATATACCAGCTCGTAGAAAGCGACATATTGGATGCCATTAACTCCAACACACTTCAAGATGAGGGTAGTGATTTGTTGCATCCGGGGAAATTAGCCGCAATGTCTGTCCTCTCGAAAATGTATTTGCAAAAAGGAGAATTTCCAAAAGCGAAGGAATATGCGGAAAAAGTATTGGCTGTCAAAAATGAGATGCTCAACTACGAGGAAGCTGAGGAATTCGACAACGGTTTTCCGGAGATGTTATTGGATTTAAAGAATCATCCAGAAATTATCTTCGCCAAAGTTGCAGAAGACACTAAGTATCTTTCAAAGATATCGGGGTCATTTCTTCTTTCTAAACAATTGAAGAGCTTATTCATCAATTATGACTTAAGAGCAGATAATTTCTTCCAAGAAGGTTGGATCTATGATACTTACAAAACCCGACGTTCTGCATCGGGAGCGATTCTTCGCTTTAGAAACAGTATCACAGTTGCGGAAATGATGTTGATTGCTGCTGAATGTGGCGCGCGCGCGGGACAGACCGCCGAACCCTTAGCATTGATCAATAAGATACGTCAAAACAGATTTTATGAAGAAGACTATGAGGCTCTAACAGGCACGACAGCCCAAGAAGTGCTGAGAGCGGTTTTAGAAGAGCGACGTCGCGAACTTGCTTTTGTTGCTGGCAGCAGACTTTTAGATCTGAAGCGTCTATACATTGCCGATAAAAAAACAATAAAGATCACACGTTGGGATGATGACGGCAAAGTAATGAAAGAAATAGAGAGCAACTCCCCTATTTTAACAATCCCTTTAACGCCAAAAGTATTAGCGTTCAATCCTAATCTACGCACTAAATAAAAACGAAAGAAAAATGAAAATCTTAACTATTTGCTCTGTTGCTTTTTTAGCGACCTTGGCAAGCAATGCGCATAGCCAAGAGAAGGGTACAACCGTAGAATCACTTTTAAAGATTCAAGACAAAAAAATACTCGAACATAAACTCGATTCACTTATTCATGCGAACGAAAAAGGAATTTACACTGTCATAAATTATTACGCAGAGAAGAGAGATTATACTCGATATGATTCTGTATCCGCGCTCATGCCTACGCTTTATCCCTATGGTCGCGCGGGATCAATCAGTATGGTCCGCAGTATAGCAGAGTTGAAAGACCTCAAAGAGGTGAAGGATAGCGTCGCAAGCTTCGAGCAAAAATATGACAAAGAGTTCTTGGACGATGCTTATCTATCTGCAGGTATTGCCTTTTCGAAGCAGAAAGCAAGTTTACCGGAGACTGTTGCTTACGTCAATAAAATTAAAAAAACATTGCAACGCATCACCGCTGCGTTAAATACAGCACGGTATATGGAGTTTCATCAATCCGATTTATTGGAAGGTTATTTGAAGTCTGAAGCAAAATGGAGAGCGAAAAATCTTAGCGCTGCGGAAATAAATAACCAGAACTATGTGCCTATTTTCCAAGATATGGAATACGCTTACTCCCGACTTTTGCAGAAGCAAGGAAATACGGTTGAAGCGCTAGCCGTTGCGAGAAAAGCTTATGAAATCCCAATTGAATCAATGCCTGAGGAACAGTTATATTATCTGGGGCTATTATTCAAACAAGAACAATATGAAGACGCCTTCCCTATTGTCGATGCATTAGTAAAGCAAGGAAAAGGTACCATCGAGCTAAAACAACAATTAGCGACTGCATACGAAAAAGTCTATAAAAAGGATGCCCAGGCTTATATTGCTGAGATTGAAAAAAATCTAAATGATGCCGTTGAAAAAGATATCGTTAAATATTCAGTTACGCAGCAAGTTCCGGATTTCGAAGTATTAGATACAAAAGGAAACAAAGTCAGTATCGCCGATTTTAGAGGAAAAACGATTGTAATAGACTTCTGGGCGACGTGGTGTGGACCGTGTAAAAAGTCTCTTCCAGCGATGCAGCGTACTGCCAACCTATATAAAGAAGATAAAGATGTGGCATTCCTTTTTATCCATACTTGGGGAAGATCAGAAGGATCGTTAGCGGAGGCGGTTAAATATTTCAAAGACAATAACTACGACATGGATCTTTACATGGATAACAAGCAAGATGATGGGTCGTTTAAAGCAGCCGAAGCGTTTAAAGTGCGAGGGATTCCACAAAAGTATGTTGTCGACAAAAACGGAGTAATCCGTTTTGTAGCTGCTGGCTTCAGTGGTGGCGAAGAGGCGGCAGTTGTTCAACTACAATCGATGATCGGAAAGACTAAGAAATTTTAAATCTGAAGCTAATGAAACTGAATAAACTTGTGCTGTTCATTGGAATGGCATTCTTTTCTAGCGCCGCAACGGGACAGGAATATATCAATTCTGTCAACCTCGTTAAGCAGATGGAATCTAGAGCAAACGCGGCATCATTTGACGCGACGAAGTTGGAGAATATGTTCAAGAATTTCCATTTGGTGCAGGAAAAGAAGAAAGTAAAGATAAAAGTACTACCTCCTTCCAATAAAGCCTTAAGTGCGGAGGAAGTATTCGAACAACGCTATCCTTCTGTATTTATGTTTGTACAGATTTACAAGGATAAAGAAGGTAAAAGGAAAATCAACGGCGCAGGAACTGCGTTTCCAATCTCGGAAGACGGCTATTTCATAATCAACAACCATATGGTCGATGAATTAGGTTTAGGAGTAGGCGATCCAGCAAAAGTTGATAAGCAAGTAAAACTGATGATGGCCAACCATGCTGGCGAACTGTTCCATATCGACTCGGTCGTAACATTCGCTAAGGAAGCCGATATCGCCATTCTCAAAGTGGATCTGAATGGCCAGAAGATTAAGCCCTTTGCATTAGGGAATGATTCTAAAACAGGTGCTGAGGTCCACGTACTCTCCCACCCTCGTAGCTTACATTACTACTTCTCCTCAGGAAAAGTTGCACGTCTTACGGAGTTTGGAGACCGTGGTATTTTCAGCAGAAAGATGGAAATCACTGCAGACTTCGCTGCAGGATCATCCGGAGGACCAATCATCGATAATAAAGGAAACATCGCAGGCTTGGTGTCATTAACAAAATCATTTTATTACGACCAAGCAAATCAAAAGAACTTACAAATGGTCATTAAAGAGACCATTCCGGTAAGTGTCATCAAAGCACTAATCAGTGAGTAACACCTAATTGTTAATAAATCCGAAATGAAAGAAGCTGTCTGATGACGGCTTCTATTGTTTGTAAAAATCCTCTAATAAATGACTTTAGTGTAGGATTTAGTCATTTTGCAAAAGACAATAAAGAATCGAAGAAACTATTCCCGTTAGCACAATTAAAGGTCTGCTAAATCCTTAAACAAGTTTACTACACTATTACTAAATAATAACAAAAAAGTCGAAGCATGCTTCGACTTTTTTGTTCTCTGTCATTTTTGAATCAAATAGATGCCATTATGAATAAACATGGATTAAAATAGATAACTTTGTCGCTCACTAGCTACAAGGACACGAGGGTGGAAAACCATTTTATTAGCAAATAATATTTTATGAACTTTTTACGAAAAGTTATAGTTCAAATCAGTGAGCTTTACGAGCGCATCATTCTAACGGGCGTGTCTGATGATATCAGCTTTCTCTTGCGCAAAGAGATCAAGATGGTGAATACAATCGCATTGTTCAGCACCATTATTATATTCATATATGGTTTATACAACATCATCCATTTCCCATTTATTGGCATCCTCAATTTCATTTGCGTAGCGAGCATCTTGTATTGTTTCCGATTAAATGGACAGCAGAAACACCAAATAGCAAAAAGTTGGATTCTCATCGTCTTTGCATTTGTGTTAATCTCGGTGAATCTAATATCGCCCAACACAACCGAATATTATTTAATCATTGTACTTACCATCGGTTTATTAGTATTTAAACAGAAGCGTACCAAAATAAGCGTCTTCGTATTGGTTTCTTTAGCGGTATTAATCCCAAAGTTTTACGTCTACCAGTTTCCTTTTATGGAGGATGTTGGCAAAGACCGATTAATTCTAAATTCTGCATTAGGCTTGCTATTTCTAACCGCATTAGTGCTGTACCATCAATCTATTCAAAATAAGTATCAAGATCATATCAAGGAGCAAAGTCTAAAGATCTTACAGCTCAACAATGATTTAAAGCATCTTCTTGCGGTAATTGCGCACGATATACATTCTCCGCTTCAAGCCACCTCCATGATGATGGATTATATTGCCAACGAAAAAATTGAAACAGAAAATCGAGAGAATTCGCTCCTGCTCGTCAATAAACAACTTAAAAGCCTAAGGTCAAATTTAGACAACCTGCTAGAATGGAGTAGAATGAACATGGGCGGAATACAGCCAAAAAAAGATAAAATTCTTTTGCATAATTTAATTTTGAATGCTGTGGAATCATTCGAAGTACGCCGTTCGGAGAAAGGAATAAAAATCATTTCGGAAATTCATCCCTCGGCGAGTATTGTTGCCGATCCGATACAGATTAGTATCGTTCTTCGCAACCTACTCGACAACGCTATAAAATTTAGCCATTCGGGAACTAATATTTTGATTTCGACAAAGGAAGCTCCTTCTGCTGTAGAGCTCTGTATAAAGGACGAAGGAAAAGGAATGTCCGAATCCCAAATCCAAAACCTTTTTCAAGGTGTTGGTGAACCAAGTTACGGCACGTTTGGTGAAAAAGGAACTGGATTGGGTCTTGTTCTAGTGAAGGAATTGGTGGAGGCTAATAATGGCGCAATCAAAGTCCATAGTCAGGAAAAGGTCGGAACAACCTTTCTTATTCAATTCCCTAAGTAAGGAACAATCGCGATTATTTCAGTTTTACACGAAGCAACCGATCGCTAGCGGTCATATAAAGGAAACCATCAGCACCGAATGCGCAGTTTGCTGTACGAATGCCTGAACGAATTCTCCCTATCGCTATACCGTCAGTACCGATAACAACAACACCATCGCCCGCCGCAGCAAACACATTCCCATTTCTATCGACTTTAATCCCATCGGCACGTATTTTTTCCGCAGGAAACGCTTTTTCAAAATCAATAAAAATTCTACCCTCGCCCTTGATGTTTGCATTCTCCAAGTCATAAACCATTAGGTAGGGTTTAGCATCATCGCTCAAAGCGACATATAGCTTGCTGCCATCAGCATTGACCGCAATACCGTTCGGACGTGCAAGATTATTGATAACCTGCTCGACTGAATTATCCGTTTTATTAACCCTATATACACCGTTCTGAGCAATTTCTCTATTGCTTGTGTCATTCAAACGCCCCGGAAGACCGTATGGAGGATCTGTGAAAAAATAATATCCTAACGGATGCTCACAAAGATCATTCGGAGAGTTGAAACGCTTTCCTTCCCATTTGCTTACAAGGGCTGTTTTCTCTTTTGTCGAAAGATTAATCTTTGTAATTCGACGATTACCATGATCGCAGGCAATCAGATCCCCTTCTTTATTGATTAGAAGACCATTTGTACCAGGTTCGTCGCTATACCATTCAGCCCCTTCATATCCTGACGGCTTTATGAAGGGTCGCAGCCCACCTTCTTTATCCCATTTGTAAATCGTATTCAATCGAGGATCGCTAAACAAAAGATAATTGCCACGCTTATTCCATACTGGCCCCTCCGCCCAAACCATGCCTTCACCCAGATTTTCAATAATAGCCTTTGCACTTATTATCTTCTGCATCCCTGGTTTTAGGATCTCAATTTTAGTAGTCTGCGCAAAATTATAAGACATAGAAAGAGAAAGTATAGAAATTAGAATCAGTAGTCTCATGCGTAGTTTAGTTTGATTGTAGACTGAAAATAAGGAAATTAATCGAAAACCATTGGGACAAAACCTACTTTTTCAATTAAACTAAATATTTTGCTCAACTATTTTCCCCCAAGTTAATCTTTCCAAATTTCCCATTTAATACCTCCACATTCCCCCTGAATAACACAAGCCTTTCCAATCTCCTCTTCCCTATCTTTAAGCATGAAAACATTCAAATCAATTATTTACGCATCTATCTTCGCTTTCATCTCTATAATCTTTATAGCTAGTTGCAGCGATAATGACGAACCTGTTATTCCACAAACAGGAAATGTAAAAGCCACCTACCGTATCGTTGGCTCATCAGGAGTAAACATTACATCCATTGTATTTCAAGAAAACAACACACCAGTAACCCGAAGAGGAGACTTCGGCGCTGAATGGACAAGCCATGAAGTAGAAAACGAGGGCTATCGCACTATCGTAAATGCGACAGCTTCTGGACCAAGCGACCAATCAACATTAAAAGCACAAATACTTATTGACGGAAAAGTCGTCAAAGAAAGTCCGTTATCCCAAGGAAAAATATTAGTTACGAGTCTTAGCCTATATTAAACATAGTAAAGGCGGTATTCAATTAAGAAATACCGCCTTTTAACTATTATTACTACTCGTCCTTCTGCTGCTTATTTTCGCTTTTCTTTTCTTTCTTATTGTGCGTAATGTCTTCGCCTTTGAATGCATTCTCCTCATGCTCTCTGCTATCTAAATTATCTTTATTCTGAACAGGCTTGTTCTGAATAGCATGGCTAGCCGGGTTCTTTGTCTTTCCTTGATTTTGATTTGTACTCATCTTCTTTTGATTTTTAGTTCAACCATCGATGTCAACTATAAAACAATCAAAAGCATAAAAAAGTTCTGTATTAATTATTAAGCATCTTAACGGCAAGTATATGCTTACAAAGACCACGCTTGCCCTGATGGTTCGTAAACCAATTACAAGTACATCGGCTCTGTTCTCCTTGAATGATCACCGTATGGATTACATCAGTGCCCACTACGCGCGCCTCAATGGAATCTCCAGTATTCCTTACAATCTCAACACCTTCTGTCGCAAGCAACTTCTTTGCATTCTTTAATCGCGGGTTCAACGATAGAATTCGCTCCATTTTAAAAGGCAAGCGACGATAGTAATGCTGATGGCTATGTAGATCATAACCTAGAAGTCCGACCGACGAAAGCGATGCCGTTAAGCTATCCATCGTCGCAAAATCCACATCATGCTCGATAGAAAGCATCGTAGGATCAAATAATTCATTGGACTTTAACAAGGAATTGACACCCATTACCCATTCATCTGGAACAGCCTGTATCATATTCTCTAAGACATTTCCTTCACCTGAAAAACCACGATAATTATCCGGTGAAAGCGCCAATGTCAAGCGCATATTCTTAAAATCTGCCACGACGGAACAACTCTCCCCTCCTAGCTCCTGGTAAACGGTCATATTGTCAATATATGGCAATATACCTTCCAACAAGCGTAGGCGTTGTATGCCGCCTATCCGAACGGAGTCTTTATTTGCAATTGGACTCAACACAAAACGGTTCGCACGCTGATGCAGAAAAAACTCCCCCTTCACATTACCGCGCGGAATGCTCTGAAAAAGTTGCACCACCTGCACTTTATTTAACCTGAACTTCTCCTCGATCCCCGCTAAATACAGCTGAACGGACGTCAATCCCTTAATCCAACGTTCCGGTAATCGCACCTTCTTCTCTACCACCTTGCCCTTATCGGTACTGATCGACACTTCCTTGCTCCCCACGCCCAACACCATCTTTTCAGTTTTCTTGACGCTATTTAAAGCGTTCAACATCGGTTCGTTAAAATCAACATTGGTGGTTCCGCTAGCAAGGAATTCCCCATCGATAGCATCTTCCAACAAGTCTAAACGTGCATAAACACCATTACATGAGGAAAAACCCTCAAATCGAATCTGGTCAGTGCCTGCAGAAACAATAGGGTCACGAAGACTCGCAGGAATCGGCCCAAAACTAGAGCGCACCACCTTCGATAAGGTCATCAGACATTTTGACGTGGTCAATGGGTCTGTTAAACTTCCCCAGAAAAAACAAGGCACTTCGTTTACCTCTTTTATCTCCGCCTGATGTGATAGCACCAAGCGCTGAATTCCCGATTGCTGCGTAAGTACCGAACTGCCCTTATAGGCTATATCAAAATCTACAGTTGCCATAATCTTATTTTAATATCTTTTTAAGTAGAGGTTGAAGGGATTTATAAGCTTCAAATCGCTTAAACGAAACCTGCAATTCCTCAGTTAACTCTAAATTGTTTTTCTGCTGCAAATCGTAAAAAAGCTCCACAAGTTTCTTCAAATTCGTAGGCATCTTTTCCTTGATTTCCAAATCTTTCAATACGGCTAGCAATAAAGCCAATAAGGCCTGATTATGTTTTGCCGATACATCCTTGCTTTGTTCCAACACATCTGCTAAACGCCCAATCGGGCCGTATTCGCCGTTCATTAAAAACAGCAAATGCTTCGCCACGAGATCTACAGGAAAGCGATTCTGATCGACAGCTTGAATAAACAATTCAACGCAGACCGCACGCACGGTTTTATCAGCGCTGAAAAAACTGCTGGCAATATAGAGTGCCGAATGATCCCGAATAATATAATACGGATATAGCATCTCTTCCAAAAATGCTTTCGTGTCTTTCGTCCCCCAAATTGCCATTCGGTTATAGGCATAGGTGTACAAAATCGCCATACTATCTGAATTTTGCGGCAATAAGCTATGCACGTATCGAACATCCAAATTACTGGCGTAATAACCAAGGTACTGATTCGAACCACGCGAAAAAAGATCTAAACCAGCGAGCAAGGTCTTGGGATAAGCTTTAAATACAGGAAACTCAATGATTAATTCATTACCAACTAAAAATGGCTCGTGAACTTTCTGTAGATAATTGTATTGCTGAATATAGTGTGGTTTGATGGACAGTTTAGGGTCAAAAGGCTTAATAACAGTGGGCGCGTTAGCAACGCTCGAGTTTTCAAATACTGAAAAAACACCGTCGGGATCACTGATGCGAGCAATCGTCGCCCATATGCCTAACAGTAAATTCTTCTCGTCCGAATTACTATCCATTATTTTCCCAAACCAATTCGACTTTTTGACACTGATTTCATCACTCAATCCAAAAGCATAACTTAATATCGAAACAATCTCCTTCGCCTCTATCCTCCCAATTTTTTCTTCAATACCAGCTAACTGCTCTTTCGGCGCTCTACTCAATGCAATCGCCAAATCGATCAAGTTCAAAGGAACCTTCGCTTTTTCATGCGCAATGATCCGATCGACCAGCACATGCGGAGCAACCCAAAACGGTTTATGTGTCGGCAGACTTAATGCTTCCAAACGGATTCCATCTCGCCATCTTTCCTGCCACATTTGCATCTGATCGTTCATTAAATTGACTAGAGAAAGCGTCTTCGCATATTTATTTTGGTATACATATATTTTTGCGCTATTCTCTTGATGGCTATAGAATATATGCGAAAAAATCTGATAACAATGAGACTCCGAATAGGTATCTCGCAGTTGCTTCAAATAAGGTGCTAATTGTTGCTTATAATCCGCCGGGAAGTCTCGAAAGTGCAGTGTCCAAGCATTCATCAAAATCTCGATTTCAATATGATCCTTGGAATGTAGCACTTTCCCCAATTGAAATAGAATATCATTCCATTCCGACGGTACGGAGATTTCTTCATCAAGCTTTACCGTCGGATCAGGCGAATAGATATAACTCTCCAACTCTCCACCAGACAAAGTCGATAATATATCCTCCTCAGTATAGTACTCCACCGTATCTCCCATGAAAGACTTCAAATCTTGCGCATTCGAACCTAACATTTGTCCGGAATACATAGCAAGTTTATCCGCCAAGGCATCCGAAGGTTTTTCTTGATGTTTCAGAATAAATTTAGTCGCCCGATCCTGCAATTGCAAGTCTGGTATCATAAACGTATCAGCAGCCAATAGATTGACCTGTTCCTTAAATTGGGGATAATCCTTCAATACCTTATCCAATTGAATCAACAAAGTCTTTACAGCACCTTTCAAATCTGTACGCATGAAAATAGGGCTTATCCAACTTAGAAATTCTCCTCGATCGAATTCAGGATGCGATAAAACAGGCTTCAACAAATTAATTGCGAAGTTTATCGGACCAGTCTCTTCCGTATGGAACATAGGGAAAATACTATGTTGATATTTTATAAGTTCTGTCTCATCGAATGCCATTTGTAGGAGCATCTCTCGGAAAAAGCTCTTCTGCACATTGTTCCAGCTTTTTGTTTGAATCTCCAAAGACTTATTGATCAAAAAGTCACGATCAATTTTGCCCTCGGCCAATAGTTTTTGAAAAACCACATGCCAGAGTAATTGGTTATCATCACGACTGTAGTCCCACTTGTAAGCGACTGTGTTGATGTTTGACGGATATTCAAAAACTAGAGGTACATCGCGCTTTACGGAAATGTCGTCCGAACAGAATTCTTCTACATAACGATCGATATTTGCAGCATCATTCACTGCTTCAGGGAAGTAGGTCACTGCGCTCACATACACTTCCGAATTGAAATGCATCAATCCTCTACGTTCCCACGCGCGCAAACTATCGTATCGGATGCTCAACCAGTCGTTGCGCTGCAATTGCTGCGCTAAATAATCTGATAACCAATCTGGCTGCGCCCATGCTAATACCGCCGCAACCTGCGGATCCTTTGTCGTGTTCAATAGCTCGACAAACTCGGGCCATGAATTCGTATCCGTTAAACTGAAGGTACCCAACGCCAAAAGATTAATTACACGTATCTGCTGCTTCGTCCCGCGTTGACCCCAAGAATAGCTGTTATGCTGCCTATACTCAGGCTCCTTATCCAAGTTGACAAAGGATGCATAAAAACGCTTCGCGCTGCGAATCTCCTTTTTCAACAATTCTAAATTACCCTTCGCATATTCCTGTAAAAACGGCAACACCGCGTCGTTTTGCGGATGTTTTATCAATTGGCGAAAAGCTCCCAATACCTCTTCTTTTCGCTGTTGCGAAGATGTCTTTGCAATAGGCTTCCCATCTTTTTGCACAGCCTTTTGCACATCCACAGTCCCATCTTCCGAATAGCCTTTCTTCGTCTTCTCGCGAACTAATTTTTCCGCATCTGCTAAACAAGCCTCCTCCGTATCGAAAGTTTTCGTCTTTGATTGTCCGTCGGTGCCGTTCCGACCATAAGTCACCGTATGGCTACTCCCCGAAGTCTGTATTTCCCAGAATTTATCCGACGTACCGTCAATATATTTTAGATGCTTAAACATAAGTTTCAGAAGTTTATAATACATATTAAAATATGAATTAAAAGAGGTAAACACAAGCATAATCAGGTCCTTAACATTATTATAACCTCAATCAGCTACAAGAATAGGACAGGAACTAATCTGTTTTTCTTTACCTCTCCTTCTACTCAATCCCATTTCAAAACCCTTTCAAACCCCTTTCATAACCATTGGAGAACCGCATCCGAAGGGGAATGATATGGGTTAATAAAGGCTTGACATTCGTTAAACCTGAATTCATCCTATATCATTAATTTAAAGGAAAATAAGTTAAAACAAATAGAAACATGGCAAGAGCAAAAAATGGTATAAATGGTAATATCTCCGGGAAAGTTGGGAATGTAGTGTTCTACGAGCGCAATGGTATTAATTATGTCAGAACGGCTCCCGCTCGACGTATCGAAAAAAATAGCTCGGAAATTGTGCAAATGACACGTATCAAATTCAAACTCGTACAGAAATATGTCATCCGGATGCTGCAGTTTGTGAAATTCGGCTTTCAGTTTGGTGCAGGGAATGGTACGGCATACAATCGCGCCATGTCTTACAACCTTCGAAATGCCGTTAAGAGCCATAAGGAGGAGGCGTTTATTGATTGGAACAATTTGGCTTTTAGCCGAGATATGCCAGACCCTATCAAGGAAATCTCCTTTTCGTTAAACCGAGCGAGCAAACAATTGACGCTGCGCTGGCAGCTCGATGATGAAATGGCGCTTCGTTTAAAGGGACATCAAATGCACACCTACATTTTGATTATTCCAAGTGACCTGGATAGTTGGAATGTGCAAGGGCTTAGTGCTGGAAATCCTATGCAAGAAATGGAAGAGACCCTGAACATATTAAGCTATGATACCACCATCGTGCATCATATTTACATCGCTTTTGCTTCCATCGAGATACCAATTCGAAGTACCAATAGCCGATATGTTGGCGCCATAGAGATGTAAAGCGAGGATTCATTATCGGGTTTCGTCAAAAAGTAGGTCAATCTTTCGTTAATATAGCCTAAACTCTCTAAATTAAGCAGTTATACAGCTAATGCATAGCCCATATACTGCTAAAACTTAAAGAGAATGACGAAACACTACTTCCCCTTACATCTTCGCATCATCAATATGGATGAAAAGCACGTCGGTGAAAAAATATACTTGACCGGAACTTTCAATAATTGGTCGGAGGAGCATGTATTGATAGGCACAATCCCCGAAAAAGGTGGCACCATAAATTATACATTGGAGGATGTCAAAGCTGGTGAGCATGAGCTTAAATTATCGCGTGGAAGTTTTAAAACCCTTTTTGCAGATGCAAGTGGACAGCTTGCTCCGGCAGAATGGATAAACCACTCGAAGGAGTCTGAATTGGAGTTGACGATTGAAGGCTGGCGAGATGACTATCCAGCGAGTACGGCGAGCGAGCAGGTCAATATATTGGATGAGCATTTTTACTTTCCGAATTTAAATGTACATCGAAAGATATTAATTTACCTGCCTAAAGATTACAAAACAACGGATAAACGCTATCCCGTTATCTATATGCATGATGGACAACACCTATTTGATGAGGCAACCTCAGTGGGCCGATCCGGTCCGGTGGAATGGAAAGTAGATAATACGATTGATGATTCGGAGCATGATGCGATCGTTGTTGCTATTTACCATGCAGCAAACTTTGATCTTCGAGCGGAAGAATATATGCTATCGGCGTCCGATGAAATCAAAAACCCTAAAGGTCAGCTTTACTTAGACGACATTGTTAACGAGCTGAAAGCTTATATTGATGAGCATTATCGAACGCTCAACGATCGTAAACATACCGCAATGCTTGGCAGTTCGATTGGGGGCCTTATCAGTATCTACGCAGGGATACTTTATCCGGAAATATTTGGCACCATCGGATCTTTTTCCCCTTCTATTTGGATGGATGAAGAACCACTTTACTTGAAAACGTTGCAGCAAATGCTAAAGCGTGCCGATGATTATAAAAGTCAAACTTTTTATTTCTACGTTGGTGGCAAGGAAAAGCGATTCGATAGAAATACCAAAGAAAACGATATGAAGAAAGAGCTAGAGAAATATGTAGAGTTTCTGACGAAGAATTATAAGGGCACAATCTTCATGGATATCAACGAGCATGGTAAACATGGCGCTGCACATTGGCAATTGGCCTTCCCTCCTTTTTTTGATTATTGGAGCTTACAAATGAAGAGCGAATAAATCAGAGCAATATTAAAAAATGAATATAAATCCCGTTCCCTTCTATGATGCAACAGCCCAAAATATCCCGTTATGTTTTTCGTGTCAGTCATAAAGAGAAACTGACGCCCCATTATATTCGTATCAAGCTTAAAGCAGATGAGGACATTGACTTCGATCAGTGTACCTTAGGAGCCAATAATAAAATCTTTATTCCTCCCAAAGGTGTTTCAGAGGTACATTTCCCCGAGTTTGACGAAACAAAGGGCGAATGGGTTCATCCATCGGAAGAATTGAAACCCATCGTGCGCACCTATACCCATCGCGCAATCGATCCAGTAATCAAAGAAATAACAATCGATTTTGTAAACCATGGCGATAATCGCCCCGCTTCCGCTTGGGCCGCTAAAGCAAAGGTCGGACAGCAGTTGGGGGTAGCCATGAAAATCCGACCGACGATACATTATCAAGATTCCGATTGGTATTTTCTGATTGGCGATGCAACCGCGATTCCCGTGATATGTTGCATTCTCGAGAGTCTGCCTCCTACGGCAAAAGGCAGTTGCCTGATTGAGGTGCCTACAGAAAAAGATATTCATCCTGAAGTTCATCATGCGGGTTTTGACATTCAATGGCTTATAAACCCACATCCGGAGCATGCTAGTGTACTTTCAGAGCTCGCAAAAGAAGTGGCAATCCCCCTCGGAGGGAGTTGCTTTGCTTATCTCGCCAGTGAATATACTACAGTAAAAATCCTCCGTAATTACTTCCGCTATGAGTTGAAATGGACAAACAAACAGTTCTACGCGTACTCGTATTGGAAGGCTGGAGATGCTGAGGATCAATCGGCTACCGAGCGAAGACAGGAGAAAGCAAGCTGATGATTTTGCAGTGCTAGTAAAAGATTAGTAACAAGCTTATTATTTATTTAGATTAATTATAAATAACTGTTATCTTTGCTAGGCAAAATGATAATTAGGGCGAAGATAAAGGAACATAATGAGTGGTTGTTTTGGGAAGAACTCTCTGAAGAAACAACCGCGCCTAATGCTTTATCTGAGAAAAATATTAGCATCAGCAAATACCCCATTAACATCAGCTCCTATCAGATCTTAAGCCGAGGAATTTTTATCATTCAGGCGGAAATGTTTTTCAGTGAAGCCGCGAGCATACAGGCAGAAATTGATAGCGAGGCGATCGTCAGCCAGTTTATTATCAGCATGAACCAGCATAATAAACCAACCTTCAGCAAACATAACATCCGCTACTTGCCGACTTTGAATGAGGAACATAATGTTCCGGAGAAGCAGAAATGCTTGTACATTCTTTTGGTCATGACGCCTAGCTTTTATCATAATTTGGTGACGATCTACAATCCACTTCATGAGCAGTTTAAGCAGCGCATGGGCCAGCGGCATGCAGTTTCTATCTTTGATCAGGACCTTCCGGCGACCATGGAAATGCTGCACACCATTGAAGAGCTGGCTAAAACAAAGGAAAAGAACGAGTTAAAGCAGATTTTCACCAATGCGAAGGTATTAGAACTTATCATGTATCAGTTTGAACAATTCGGATTGGCGGCAGCAAAAGATACCGAAGAGATTAGAACGGAGGATATCCTGAAGCTTGAAGAGGCGAAGAGAATCCTGACACAACAGTTTGTAGATCCGCCAACGCATCGTCAACTCTCCAAGATCGTCCTCCTAAATGAGTTTAAATTGCGCAATGGTTTCAAGCGCTATTTCGGAACAACCATCTACAATTTCATTACGCGCCTTCGGATGGAAGAAGCAAAACGGCTTATCCTCGACGAGGAGAAGAATATGTATGAAATTGCGACGCTCGTAGGCTTTAAGCATCAGGCTAGCTTCACGCATGCCTTCAAAAAATATTACGGTATTCTACCAAGCGATATCTTTCGATCAAATAACAGTGGCTAGCATCACAGAATTGAATTCTTGCAAATCATATTCAATCGGAATTGCTTGAATTTCCGTGCATAGATTTTTGGGATTGATCTGCACTAAACTGTCGATTCCAAAGATGGTATAAATATGTTGTTGTTTGAATACTTCGTTCGGACTTCCATACCACCATACTCTTCCCCCTTTCATCATGATTACCCGATCGCTATACTGCGCAACCATATTCAAGTCGTGCAATACCGCCATCACCGTAAAGCCAGCTTTACAGAAAGCTTTTGCAATAGCTAATGTTTGGTGCTGATATTGAATATCCATGCTGGAAATCGGTTCATCCAATAATAAGACTCCCTCCTCCGCATCCCATAACTGTGCGAGAACACGCGCCAGATGTACACGTTGCTGCTCTCCACCAGATAACTCGCGGATAGAACGATCGCGAATATGCATCAAATTACATATCTGTATGCACTCTTCCAGAATTACTTTTTCGTTAGCACAGGCATGCTTCTGATATCTACCCATCGCAACAACCTCTTCAACGATAAAAGGGATATCCATCACGTTGCTCTGATGGAGGTAGGCTCGAAACATCGCCATCTCTTTCTTTGTCATATCAGCCACATCCTTGTTTCGCAGAACAATTTGACCACTACTGCTTTTTAGTTCTCCGGCAATAAGCTTCAATAAGGTACTTTTCCCCGCGCCATTGGCTCCGATAATGCTGACAAACTCGCCTTTATCGATAAATATATTGAGATCCTTAATAATGGTTCGATTCTTAACAGCATAATTCAGTCCCTGGATATGTATCATAAGCTATAACTTTCTTTTTTCTCTTAATAAAATTCCTAAAAATACGGGTGCCCCTATTAGCGCCGTGATGACTCCAATAGGGAGTTCCAACGGCTGTATAATGGTTCTTGCGATAAGATCGGCAAGGTTCAACACGATTGCGCCGCCTAGCAGTGAAGTCGGCAGCAAAAAGCGATTGTCGACCGAACCGATCAAGCGAAGGGTATGCGGTACGAGCAGGCCGACGAAGGGAATAATTCCTCCAAATGCCACTGAAACCCCAACGGCAAGTGTGGAACAGATGATGATCAATATCTTAAGTCGCTTGGTATTTAAGCCCATCATTTCGGCTTGCGACTCACCAAGGGCGAATAGATTAAGTGCCTTGCCAAAAAATAACAAGGGAATAACGGATACGACGGCGAAGATGATGAGGATATTCACGGCCTCCCAAGTCGCACCAGCCATACTTCCTAATGACCAGAACGTAATATTTCTTAGCTGTTGTTCGCTAGCCATATAGCTCATCAAGCCTGTTGCGGCTCCTGCCAATGCATTAATTGCAATACCGGCCAGAATCATTGTCGCAATGTTCGATTTACCTTCGACAATGGAAATCCGATAAACAAGAATTACTGCAAGCGAAGCACCGATAAAGGCAGATATGGAAATCAAGTATAGGTTTAGGGAATTGCCAATTAACGCGATTAAACTGGCTTCGAATACAATAGTCAATGCGGCAAAAAAGGAAGCACCGGAAGAAATACCGACTAGCCCCGGCTCGGCCAGGGGATTACGGAAAATGCCTTGTATTGCGGTACCCGTAATCCCCAATATCGCACCAATCAACGTGCAAAAGATAATTCGCGGAATACGAATCTCCATTAAGATATTCTTTAATAGTTCATCTTCTTCGCTGATACTGCTGCCGCTCATGCTCTTCCACAATAACAGGATAACGTCTTTGAAGGGTATTTGCATGGCACCTGCTCCGAGCGAGAAAATGATAATGCAGAAGAGAAGAACGGACAGCGAAAGGTATATAAATTTGTATTTCATGCTATAGCACAAGGTCTTGAAGTTTGGCAATAGCTTCTGGTAATCGAAGGCTGTAATTATTCAATAAAGTGGCATCCATCGAGATGATTTTATGATTCTTGCCTGCATTGGTCAACTTAACGCCCGGCATCTGCTGAATACCTTCACTGCCGCCGAGGCTTGAAATCCCGAAGTTGAATAGTAGAATGACATCTGGATTGGCAGCGACCAAAGCTTCTGTATTATAAGTCTTGAAACCTGTAAAACCTTTCATGGCATTTTGGAATCCGGCTTCTTTGATCACCGCATCAATTGATGTACTCTGCCCAGCGACGCTCATGTGTCCGGTACCACGTGCATAAATGAAGAGGATTTTTTGGGAGGATTGTTTGGTCTTCTTCGCTAAATTGGATAGATCTTGGCTCAATTTGCTGGCTAACGCTATACCCTTCTGTTCTTGATCTACGGCTTTTGCAATTGTTTTGATAAAGCCTTGAAGGCCCGTGGAAGAAAACTCTTGCGTCACGAGTAAGAAAGGAATCTTCAACTTCTTCAACTGCGCTTGGATATCGGCAGACAACTCGCCTTTTAATGCTAAAACTAAGTCGGGTCGGAAGGAACTAACAGCCTCAATAGTAACGCTTCTATTCTTACTGACTTTTGGCAATTGAGAAACATAAGCGGGATAGTCGCTCGTTAAATCGACCGCGACAATCTGCTTCCCGACGCCAAGTCCATCCAATACTTCGGTGATAGCACCACTTAATGAAATGATACGTTTTGGAGCGTTTGCTTGACTTGAAAAACTGAGTGACATAAAGGTCATCAAGAGGAGAATGGTTCGTAATAATGGATAAGTTTTCATGTTATGTTGTACTAATATTGTGCACAAATAGAACACTTATTTATAATGTTTCCAAATAATCAGATTGCGCAAAATATACAAAATCAACAATTTGATTGCTTATAGTTTATTTTCATATCTTAATGATTTTCAAACCATTAACAATCAATTAATGAAATTATTATTTGCAACAAAAATCTGAATGCCACAAAAAAACATACATTTCAAACAAATCTAGCTACGTATTGAATAAAGATATTGTCGGGAATATTGGTGAATATTGCATCATTATTTAGAAACAATATAAATAGTTTGCGACTAGAATTTAAATACACTTTTATGCTTCTGGCAGTACTTTTTCAACATGCGACCCTTCATGTTTTTGCTCAACAAAAAGCAAAGATAAAAGGCTATGTTGTCGACTCTTTGGGACTGCCTATTGCGAATGCTTCGCTCCAATTTCAACCCGACCAAATTCAAGCACAAACTAACAGGAAAGGATATTTCGAAACCAGCCCTCAATATACTGGAAGCTATAAATATTATATTTCAGCAATAGGCTATCATCCTGATACGGGAAGTATTGCGCTTAAGCAGAATCAGCAAGAGTTCCAATTCCGCTTACTCAAAGCAGATCAGCAAATAGAAGAGGTTTCCATCCTGGGAACTGTGATGAGAAGACCAACCCTTATTGATCCTCGACATGCCGCAATGCCAGTCACGATCATCGATCGTAGAACGCTGGAATTGCTGGGCAGCCGTCGCTTAGACGAGGTTCTGCGTGAGCAAACCGGCATGGCGATCGTGAATAACACTGCTGGCGGCAGTCGTTCAGTCGGTGTTCAGATGCAAGGATTGTCAAGCCAATATATCATGATTCTAATTGACGGACAACCTCTTTTAGGAAGACAGTCTGGCAATATGGATTTATCAAGAATTCAGGTTTCCAATATCGAGCGTATCGAAATCATTAAGGGCGCGTCCTCCTGTCTGTATGGCAATGATGCACTAGGCGGTGCGATCAATATCATCACTCGCTTCGGAAATACACAGCCGCAACTGCATGTGCAAGCTAGTTACGGCAGCTATAACATGACTGATATTACCGCCGAAGCGGAAAGCAACTTCAACCAAAACAAAGGTTATGTATTACTATCAACCAATTATTACCGAACAGATGGATTCAACAATAATAGACGATATATGGAGGCAGGAACTACGATTCCTCCATACACTAATTTCGCTTTGCAAGGGAAAGTACGACATCAGCTAAACGAGGCTAATGACTTCCTGAGCCTGAGCTTACGCGCCAATACACGCAATTCGGAAATGATGCGAAAATATGCCAGCGATTACGAGATTTCTGATCAACAGCGAGAGACCGATATGAATGCCTCATTGACCTACGACAAGCGTTGGAATAGCCAATGGAAAAGCATGACGAACTATTACTTTTCTCACTATCGCTCAGATATCAATGTCAGTGCGCATGAAGGATTGGCTGCGTTAGCTAGCGACAAATTCCAACAGGCAATCCATAAGGTTGAACAGCAAGCAGCATATCATCGCGAAGGTCTTAACCTAACGCTTGGTGGTATGGCACAACTTGAGCAAATGAACTTGGAATCAGGTTTTAATAATCGTCATCAACTAACAGCGAGTGCCTATGGACAAGGGAACTATAGCCTTGGAAAATATACGCTACTGACCGCGGGACTACGTTTTGATCATACCGTAAATTATGGCTCGCAACTGAGTCCTAGCTTAGGTGCTACCCTAACCTTAAGCGAAGCCTTAAAATGGAAAGTAGGGATAGCCTCAGGATTCAAAGCACCAGATTTCCGAACGAGATATCAGGTCTTTTATAATCCTTCTGCGAATTATTATGTGCTTGGTAATGAGGTTTTACGTGAAACGCTCGATCAAATGGATGCTGCTGGTGAACTCTCGGAAATAAGAACCGCTGTAGTCAAGCAATTGGATCGTCCGCTGGACGCTGAAAAGAATATGTCGCTGAACAGTGGATTCAGCTACTCGCCTTTCAAGAATAGCCATATAGAGCTAAATGCATTTTACCATAAGCTCCGCAATCAGATCAATAGCATACAGGTCGCTACTGGACAGCGCAATATGGCAGTTTACTCATTTCAGAATCTTCCAAGCGCTGTCAACAAGGGTATCGAAGCGAATATGCGGGTGCAATTGTTCGAAGATGTAAATATCTCCGCAGGATACCAATACCTTATC
This sequence comes from Sphingobacterium hotanense, assembly GCF_008274825.1. NCBI lineage: Bacteria > Pseudomonadati > Bacteroidota > Sphingobacteriia > Sphingobacteriales > Sphingobacteriaceae > Sphingobacterium > Sphingobacterium hotanense. The sequence continues at coordinate 1,645,815 of NZ_CP030848.1, read as the reverse complement.
GCAAAAGATCTCTCGATAAAAGATAGCATCAAAGCGGGCGTATGGCCGTACAATCAGAATATCCATGACCCGAAAACCGGTAACTCATATCCAGCAACGGTGGCTGATTATTGGGGACTGGAAAACCGTTCAAGACATCAATTTAATGTCGGCATCATCTATCAATATCAGCCTTGGAACATCACATTCAATGCGCGCGCCATATTTCGTGGAAAGTACCCTTTCATGGATATGAATGGCAACCGCTTTATCGATCGATACGACAGCTTTGTCGACGACCATGTGATCTACTATGCAGGTATTGAAAAGAAGTTCAAGGTATTCCCCCTATCCATTCGGGTAAACATGGATAATGTTACGAACTATATTAATTACATGATTCCAGGACAAATGGGACGACTGACCAGTGTGAGCCTATCCTATCGACTCATAAAAAAATAATGACAATGACTTATAAAAAACAACATACGTTAATCCTATTGCTGTCGCTCCTCCTGTTGACAGCATGTAGTAAATCCAATGAAGGACCATCACTCCCCCTTGAAGATGGAGTGAGCATCGTAATTGAAAATCTTGCAGGAGACGTAGATGCTTCGGTAGGCACTACTGGGCCAGGCAAAGAGAAACGAGATTTCCATACCTTCCTCTTCCGTTTCGCCGATAAAAAGCAAACCTGGCTAAAGACCGCGCAGGATTCTGCTAGCCACTTCCAGAAAACTGATTGGGACTTGGCTTTCAGCAATTATTACAACAGTAGTATCTATATCAACAATGGCGAGCAGACAGGCGCCCCTTTTACCGGCAATGCCTCAAAGCATAAGATGCTATTGCTGAAGCAAGACTATCAGAACGTCACAACAGCACCCAGCGATGCAGAATTCGACCGTAGCACTCTATACAATATCGGGATGATAATCGATGAGAGCTCTGCCGGTTGGTATAACTACAATATGACTTCTCATCTTGTGCAGGTCGCACCTAACAGGACTTATGTACTAAGACTCTCTAACGGTAAATATGCGAAGCTTCAGTTCATCAATGTCTACAAAAACAATCCACCCGTTGTTACAGACGTGAATTGGCAAGCTCCCTATTATACCTTTCGATATTTCGTACAGGAAGACGGCAGTAAAAATCTAAGAACACAATAAATTTTTAAATACAATAATTATGTTAAGCGAAAGAATCAAAGCAGCAACGAAAAACGGCCACCAAAACTTAGAAAAACAAGTGGTTTACCGTTTAAAAGCAATCGAGAATAATTTAGATTATGCAGACTTATTAAAGTTTTTCTTTTCATACTTTGAGACGTTAGAACAACAGATTGCTAACAACATTCCAGCCTCATTGGAACCATACTTCCGCGTTCGCAGAAGTGCGAAAGATATCGCCAAAGATATCGCAGTATTAGGTGCAGATTTAGCTGATCTTCCACAAGCCTTTCTTCCAGTTATTGAGAACAAGAACCAAGCTATCGGTGCATTATATGTATTGGAAGGTTCTATCATGGGCGGCCCATACATCGTCAAGATGCTACAAAAGCAGGGTATAGAGACTGGATTTAACTTCTTCCAAGGCTATGGTGAGCAGTCTGCAGAGAAATGGGCAGAGTTCACAAAGATCATCAACACGGAGGTTGCCGAAGAAAAAGATATCGAAGAAGCAATCGCGAGTGCACACAACACCTTCGAACAATTTTCTAATACATTCACAAATACCATAAATGCATAAAATATCATGATTAAAACCTTTAAATCTACCTTTCTTTTGTTTGCTGTTATCGGGTTTTCTTGGACCTCAATTACTTCTTGTTCGGATGACGATGAAGTGGTAATCCCTAAACTCAGTGATAGCGGAGCAAAGACGGAATTAGCATCCCTTACGGTGCCTCCTAACAAAAAAGTATTCTTTGACTTCAAAACAAATTCCGTTCAGGACAGTGCGAAAAGCATGGTCAACTTATCCGGAATGTATGGTTCTAATTTAAAGAACTCACGCGACGATGTCTATTCAATGGGATACTTTGATATGGAAAATACGTCCGTTGAAAAACTTACATTGAAAGATATCTTGGCGGCGAAGATAACAGCTACCAATGAGTTCAGCATTGATGCGTCAAGTGCCGGTGCACCTGCAAAAGGAGCTACTTGGATTATTTATGACTTCAAGAATAACCATGCGGTTTATCCGACTCCAAATCGTTATATCGTCATGTATAAAGGCAAAGCACTGAATGATCAAGCGGAAGAGCTTTATGTCATCAACGCTGGAAAAATAACTGCTGCTCAGGGGACTGCAGATTATAATATCAATGTGAAGAAATTCACTAAGTAAAATAAACTTTATTGATTAGTTTGGGGGATCATTTGAGAAGATGATCCCCTTTTTATGTTAAAGGAACTGTTCTTAATAAGCTTTATATATACTCCTTCTCTTTCCAACCAAAATGGAAAAATCCAAATATTCCCAAAGTATCCTCTCCTATCTCAATAGGCATTAATGTCCAAATCTATTATGCGGTTTTTATAAAGAAATCGTGCTATGCAGAACGAATTTCATTATGAAATGTTATAACAAGGATACCATTAAAATTTATGAAGATGCAGGAGGATGTTCAATCAGCAAAAGAACTGAAGAGCCATGGACTACGTTATGTGGATTGCAATAAAAATGGGATAAAACGCCTCAGGAAGGGTAAGCGATTCACCTACGTTGACAAGAAGGGAAAGACTATAAAAGATGACAAGAAGCTCAAGCGTATTGCCAGCTTAGTCATCCCTCCTGCCTGGGAAGATGTATGGATATGCTCCAGTCCCAACGGTCATATTCAGGCGACGGGGATAGATGTGCGCGGTCGCAAACAATATAAATATCACACAGCCTGGTCTTCTTTACGCAAAGACAATAAATTTGCTAATCTCATCGTGTTTGGAAAAGGACTTCCGTTACTCCGGAAACAAATCAAAAGAGATCTGCGACGAAAAGACTTAGATGAGCGTAAGGTCGTCGCACTAGCTTTAGAGATAATGGATCAGACATCGATTCGTATTGGGAATGAGCAGTATAGCAAGCAAAACGGATCCTATGGTTTAACCACCCTCAAGAACAAACATGCAGATTTTCAAAGCAACAAGGTGCTATTCGAATTTGTAGGCAAGAAAGGTATCAAACAGAAAAAGGTCCTAAAAGGTAAGAGACTGTACAACATTCTACGTTCCGTAAAAGAAATACCGGGACAACGCTTATTTCAATATTTAGATAAGAACGGACGTTCGCATACGCTAGACTCTAATCAGCTAAACCATTATTTGAAAACATTTTACCAAGAAGAGGTCACCTGTAAAACCTTTCGTACCTGGAATGCCTGCTTTTCCTTTCTAGAATATCTTTCCGAAGCCGCAACACCCGAAACAAAAAAAGAACGCAAAGAAATATTGAACAATACGATTGAGCGGGTCGCTAAATTATTAGGAAATACAAAAACAATTGCAAAGAACCACTATATAGACCCTAGGCTTATGGAAAGTTATGAAGAAGGACTCTTGGATAGCTGGTTGAAAAAGGTTCCTTCTGGGGCAAAAGAAAGGGAGAAGCATATCACAAAAAAGCTTCTTCGTATGTTGCGTTAAACGAATAAGTAAAATGCTCCCAAAAACGATATAAATACCTGTTTTACAAATGCATCAAACTAGGTTCTCCTATCGAATGTTCTTCCATCAAAATAGACTAGTATGGAAACGTTCGATAGAAAGATAGAGATATTAAGGGATGCCATTGAAATAAATAATGAGCGCATTGCAGGTTATCAAAAAGCACAAGATATCGTCCAGTCGGAAAACCTTGAGAATCTATACGCTTTATTTGGTGATTACAAACGTCAATCCGAACAATTCAAGTCGGAGCTCGCTCCATTTATTACGAAGTTTGAAGAAACTGTTGATGATGGTACGATGGTAAGCGGAAAGCTATTTAGAGCTTGGATGGACTTAAAATCATTGGTTGCCCCGTCAACATCGGAGTCTGTGCTTGCGAGTTGCGAAAAGGGCGAAGATGAATTCAAAAGCGCATATAAGAATTTGATAAACGAATCTTTATCTGACTTTCCTGAGATTGTCGATTTATTGCAAACACAGCTCAGCATGCAATTAGGAGCACATGACCACATCAAAGAATTAAGAGATAATTCATAAGGAAACTAAGACATTTCCACTTGACCAGATTGCGTTTTCTAAGGAAAGCTTCTCTGGTCATGTTGGAAGCCAAGATATATTGAAAGCACTTTTTTATTACAACAAACATCCCATGAATCCCCAGATGCATATTTGGGGATTTGCTTTTGAATAGCTTGTTTCTTACCTAAAATCATTAAATTTAAAGCAGAACAGCAAACGCGCACCATCTACTTCTTACATGCCAAAAAACGATTCCCTTAAACTGTTAATTGACGTACTGAATCATTCTCCCTTAGCCACTGCTATTTACGACAGTAGCGATCTAAATATTGCTTTTGCCAATGACGCCATGTTGACGATGTGGTGTAGCAACCGGTCGATAATTGGCAAGCCTTTAAGCGAAGCCTTTCCAAATTTTAAAGAAGAAGGGTTCTCCAGAATCTTAGAAAATGTATGGCGAACGGGCATCAGCTATAAGGCAATGGATACACCTGCGGGCATCGTAGATGGCGATGTCACCCATACGCGTTATTTCGACTTCGAATACAAGGCATTGGTCAATAGAGACAACCAAACCTACGCTATCTTAAACACCTCCATCGACGTCACTGCAAGAAACAGAGCACTTCAGTTACTTAAGAAGCAAGAGCAACAGCTATCGGACAATCATGATTTAGAGGAGATTACCAATAGTCTGGCGCATGATGCAAAGAACCCGATTGCAATTGTTCGACTTGCAATAGATACGCTAAAACAAAATCACTTAATCGATGTTCAAAAAAGAGAACAATGGTATGATATCATTGATCAGGCGATGATTAGTTTGAACACGATTATCGACAAAACAGTACAGCTAAGCGAAGCGCGGGCTTACGCTCCGGAAAAAACTTTAATCAACGTGGCTGACAATATCAAGTTTTGGTGCGAAGATGCAATACTGCTTTACAATTCTCCGAACACACGCGTGGAAACCGGTTTAATATTGCCGGTACTTGGCGATCAGGGCGGCGTTTTTCAAATCTTCAGTAATATTATTGGCAATGCCATCAAATATTCATCCTCCGTGCAAGATCCAGTAGTCCGAATCTATTCCGAAACGACCAATAAGGGTGTCGCTTATTACATTACGGATAATGGAATCGGCATTCCGGAGCATGAAATCAACGAAATCTACTACAACTTTCAGCGTGGATCAAACTCAAGTAGCCATAGAGGTTCCGGAATTGGGCTATTCATTGTAAAGCGCGTTATAAAACGGCTTGATGGCCAAATAAATATTTCTAGCAAAGTAAACGTTGGAACGGAAGTCCGCCTTTTCTTTCCAAACCAATCCTAAATTCATTGAACGATTCGAAAGCTTTATTGTTCTTTAGATAGATCAAAAACAATAGAAAATGGAAACAACGAAAGAAGGAAATCCTAAAGACTTATACCCTAGACCACCGTTTAAAAAGCAGACACAAGAACCTCCCGGAGAGACCAAGAAGATGGATCCTCGACCCGATCATGGCGAACATACCTACGAGGGTTCGGGACTATTGACCGGCAAGGTTGCTATTATTACAGGTGGCGACTCGGGGATCGGCAAAGCCGTTGCCATCGCTATGGCAAGAGAAGGTGCAGATATTATCATTTGCTACAAAGATGATATTGAAGATGAAGATGCAAAGGATACCGAGGAATATGTAAAGCAAGCTGGTAGAGAAGCCATTCTATTTAAAGGAGATATCCGTTCGGAAGAAACCTGTAAGAAAATTATCGATATCGCCGTTGAACGCTATAAGAAAATCGATATTCTGATCAACAATGCTGCCTATCAAATGAGCTATAAGAACCTGCAGGAAATCACGGCAGAAGAATGGAACAAAACGTTTGAGGTTAACCTGAGTGCTATGTTTTATTTGACGAAATACGCGCAGGAGCACATCCGCGAAGGCGGAAGTATCATTAACACAACGTCTGTTAATGCTTATGATCCGAATCCTACCCTATTGCCCTATGCTGCGAGTAAAGCTGCTATTCAAAACTTCACTTCCAACCTAGCACAGAAGTTTTTGGAAGAAGGCAATGGTATCCGAGTCAACGCCGTAGCCCCCGGACCAGTGTGGACTCCCTTGATACCGAGCACAATTCCGGACCACGAGAAATTTGGTGATAACACGCCGATAGGAAGACCCGGACAGCCGGCCGAAATTGCTCCTGTCTATGTTTTCTTAGCCTCTGCAGCTGCATCCTACGTGTCTGGAGCAACCATTCCGGCTACCGGAGGCAGGATTACGATTTAAACGATCGCAAGTAACTCATCAAGCAACGCTAAGGATGCGTTAAATGCTTTTACATAAGTATCCGCAGCATTGAGGGAAGGTAATGAATAGACTCGCGAAACGAGAATTCCATGAATATCTACAGCGATAAACACATCACCGACTTCAGCTGTCGGATGCTTTTTTGTCCCCTCATAAGCAACTCCCGTCAAAGAAATCAGGACGTCTGCAGGAATAAGCTTCTTTAAGCCGGGAATCAAAGCTTTCGTAACTTCCATCGACTCGGCAGTGTAGGTGTCGATTAAATGCTGTGGAACACGGAGCAGATTGGTCTTCACAGACTCCTCAAAACATACGATCCCCCCCTTCAAAAGATGTCCAGCGTCTACCTGCAAGCTCCAGATACTGGATAAAAAGCCTGCCGTCATGCTCTCCACAGTCGCCAAAGTCCAACCTCTTTTTACTAATTCAGCCGCTACTTTGTTCAATAGCCGATGATCTATACGTACCATAATTTATCTATCATATTGCTTATTCATAGCATTAAACACGTAAAATTGTAAATCGTTGTAGAAAATCAAATAACGGTAGAATGAACCTATCAGCCATTTAGTTGTTATACATACAAACAATCAAATTTATGAGAGCAATTTGGACAGGAGCAATAGGATTCGGATTGGTGAATATTCCGATAAAGATATACAGCGCAACACAATCGAGCAGCTTGGATTTAGATATGCTGGATCGAAAGGATCAAGCGAATATTAAATACAAGCGTGTGAATGAGAAAACCGGAAAAGAGGTTGCGTGGGAAAACATTGTCAAGGGCTATATGCTTAAAGACAAGTACGTCGTACTGGAAGACGCAGATTTCGAAGATGCCATGCCAGAAAAGAATAAGATGATCAACCTTCAGTCTTTCGTCAAGATTCAGGAGGTGGATAGCGTATATTTCGATACGCCTTACTATCTGGAGCCTCAGAAATCCGGAGAGAAAGCTTATCAGCTTTTGTTGAAAGCATTGGAGAAGAGCAAAACCGCAGGCTTAGGAACCTTTGTGATGCGCAACGTGGAAAACCTGGCGATCATCAAACCATCAGACAATATTCTTGTACTCAACAAGCTTCGCTTTGAAGAAGAAATTAGAAGCACGGAAGATCTGAAAGATAGTGGGTCGGTGAAGATCAAAAAAGAAGAAATGGATATGGCGATGCAGCTGATCAAAGCCAATAGCAGACCCTTCGATATCTCGGCGTTCAAAAATGAATACAGCAAAGAATTGCTGAAGATTATACAACAGAAAAGTAAGGGAAAGCGCGCAACCATCCGAAAGATCAATGTGGAGAATACCAAAGCATCCGACCTATTAGAAAAACTAAAAGCAAGCCTTGCTTAGAAGTTGCCAAGTGCTTTCTTAATATCGACTTTACTATTCATCAGCTCTGCCCAAGGGTCGGCAATTGCTTTTACTCGTTCGGGCACTGTATCAATGGTAAAGTCGGCTATTTGTATATCCTCATCCAGCTCTTCCCAAGTAATCGGTGTACTTACCGTTGCCATCGGTTTCGGACGCAATGAATACGGCGCAGCAATGGTTTGCCCTTGTCGATTTTGAAGAAAGTCCAGATAGATCATCCCCTCCCGTTTTTTCGGATCGCGCACCAAACTGGTCGTATCCGGATGCTGATCTTGGACAAGCTGAGCAACAAATTGGATAAAGTCGCGAACGACCTCATAATCGTAACGCTCATTGACATGCAAGAAAATATGAAAACCAGTGGATCCAGAGGTTTTAATAAATGCTGGAACCCCAGCTTTATCGAACACCTCTTTAGAGGTTCGTGCAACTGCCTTTAGCTCGTCGAAGTCAGCGCCATTAGGATCTAGGTCCAAAACTGCAAATTTAGGCTTATCGGGCTTCTTATAAGTTGATAACCAGGGATTGATTTCAATCGAACCAAGGTTAGCGATAAAAAGCAAGCTCGCCAAATCATTGCATAGAAGATAGTCTATCGTGCTATTGTTGCTCTTCGAAAACATTGGTGCTATTTTCACCCAAGATGGAAGCTGATCGGGCTCTACATCTTTTTGAAAAAAACTCTTGCCTTTTATCCCATTCGGAAATCGATTCATCGAAATCGGCCTATCTTTCACATAGGGTAGTATAAAATCGCCCATTTCTTCATAGTACGCAATCATATCTCCTTTGCGGATACCCTCATCTGGCCAGTATATCTTATCCTGATTCGTTAGCTTCACTTCCTTCTTCCCGAACTTAACAATACGCTCCTTTTCCATCGCTTTCGCCTCTACAATTTCCAGTTTTGTTTCTTCTGCTGCCTTATCTGTTCTCAAGCCTTTAAATACAGGATGCCGTAAATGCTTATCCTTTGTCCATTCCGAGTAATAAACATCACATACTAATGTAGGCTCTAGCCAAGTCACTAGTCGTTCATTCGCAACTTTTACTGTCTTATCGAAAGGTTTCGTCTTTGTGCTAAGCTTCGAAAATTCTTTATGCAGATCCTTCAGCAAGGAATCGTTGAATCCAGTTCCGCAATTGCCAATATACTTCAGCTTCCCTCGATCATATGCACCTAACACCAAGGCTCCGAAACCTAATCTGGAACCCTGAGGTTCGGTAAAGCCACAGATCACGGCTTCTTGTGTATTTCTTAATTTATATTTCAACCAAGAACTGCTGCGCTTATCTTCCAGATAACTGCTATCCTTCCGTTTGGCAATCAACCCTTCCCAATGTTGCGATTCCGCTTCCTGTATGCTCTTTTCCCTATTCATATTGAGGCTTTCGACGAATAGAATTTTCGGAAGATTGGCCTTTTTGAGCAGCAGTTCCAAAATCTCTTTTCTTTGCAGTAAATCGTACGATCGAAGATCTACGTCGTCTAATTCTAAAATATCAAACACATAATAGTGAAGCTCTAGATTTCTTGGTATAGGCTCTCCCGACTGTAAAAGCTGAAAATGTGCTTGCTTGCTTTTGTCTTCGATTACAATCTCCCCGTCCAGTACACAGTCTCGCTTTATTTTATTCAATTCCTTGACCAGGCTTGGAAACTTAGCATCCAGACTGTTGGAGTTTCTGGAAAGTAATTTTACTTTATTGCCCAAGCAGACAGCGATCGATCGAAAGCCGTCAAACTTCTTCTCATATAGCCATTCATCACCATCCGGCAAGTCAGCCGCCAGTTTCGCCAGCATGGGTTTAGGCTTATTGGCGATATCCTTTGATTTGGCTGTAGCTGATTTTGTAGTTGTCTTTCTGGCTGCCGCGCTTTCTTTTTTAAAGGCCTTCCCCTCCTCTACTATCGCCTTATCAATCAGCTTCTCCGCATCAAAAGCCTTGTCCGTAGAAAATTCGTCCTTATGCTTGATCAGCAACCAGTTGTTTCCTTCTCCCGTATGCATGCGCACCAATGCAAACTCGCCTTTCAGCCGCTTACCATGAAGATGAAATTTAATAGAACCCTTTTCCAGGTCTTCCAAGAATGTTTTTGCATTTTTGCTTTCGACAAAATCATAAGTCCCTTCATCGAAAATAGAAACCGTACCGGCGCCATAATTGCCCTTAGGAATACTCCCCTCAAAAGTCGCATAGCTCACGGGATGGTCCTCAACCTGTACTGCGAGGCGTTTGTCTTTCGGATTTAAGGAAGGACCTTTAGGCACCGCCCAGCTCTTTAATACGCCATCCAATTCCAAGCGAAAATCATAATGTAGTCGGCTGGCGTGATGTCGTTGCACAACAAAGGTTAGTTTCTTTGCTTTTGCCTTCGTATTTTCTGTCCGCCCTTCCGGTTCGCTGGTAACCGAAAAGTCGCGCTTCTGTTGATATTTCTTTAAATCTGCCATAGCTGATTAAAGAACAAGACAATAGCGCGATAGTTTGTGGTAAATTCTAAATAAGGAATCTTAGTGGATCAAACCATTCTGCACAGCAAATTTAATCAGCGCTGGCGTGTTTTTCGATTTCGTCTTATCAATCAAATTCTGTCTATGGCCTTCCACTGTTCTTTTGCTCAGGAATAACTTTTTAGAAATTTCTAAATTAGTATATCCCTCACCCAATAATTCCAGCACTTCCAGCTCTCTTGAGGTTAAATCGAGTTCTGTAGGATCTAAGTTGACAGGCTGATTGTTGTTTCTTACGATCGCTTTTTCAATAAAGCCCATTGATAGCTCTTCACACAAATATCGCCCACCGCGCATCACATGCTGAATAGCAAACAGCATTTCTTCGGCACCCACATTTTTGATCAAATATCCTTTTGCACCATATTCAAACGCTCGAGCCACATGTTGATCACAATCTAACATCGTTAAAACAAGTACTTTTATATGTGGATAACGTTCGCTTACCTCACGAATCAACTGCAGTCCATCAACTTCCTGCATCCCGATGTCTGTAATGATAACATCGACCGCCAAACCATTATCTAATAAGTCTAATACCTCTCTCCCATTATTGACGTCTCCGATAACTTGGAAGTCTTGCTGCGAGTCGAGTAATAACTTGATCCCGTTTCTAACGACCAAATGATCTTCCGCTAATAATATCTTCACCTCTGCCATTCTCTATTTTATTTTTAATGTCACTTTCACCTGTGTTCCTTCCTCTAGATCCCGAATTTCCAGAGTACCATCGTAACGCTCTACCCGACTTTTTATACTTTGCAAACCAATACCATTTCTAAGGCTTTCTTCCAGCTTTGCTTGAAATCCAACACCATTGTCGGTAACTTCGATATTGACTTGTTCGGCATCGCATCTTGTCTTTACAATAACCTGACTGGCCGAAGAATGTTTCATTGAATTGTTTAACAGTTCCTGAATAACGCGGTAGACGACCAGTAAAAAATCCTTATCCAGTCCTTCTTGATCTTCACAGATATAGCATTTCACATGAAAATCGGAAGTAGAAACCCGCTCGCACATCGATAGTATGGCGGCTTTAAGGCCAAAATCATGCAATACGGAAGGCACAAGATCTACCGAGATATTACGGACCTGAAAGATGGCGTCGTTCAACATCTTTTTTATGGGCGCAATATCTCCTGCTAGAACGTCGTTCTCGGATACGATATGTTGTAAATTTAAACGAATAGCATATAGTATTTGCGCAACACTATCATGTAGTTGCTGGCCGATACGGATGCGTTCCTGCTCTTGCGTTTCGATGATTGTCTTGTATAATTCCTTTTTTCCCTCTATCCAATTTGGGTCTGGGTAGAATCCCTTATCAAACATCAGCAGACAATATTGATCCTCATCAAACTGATTCATAAACTTCTTGACATAGGTGTCCACGGCCAAGAAGTTATTGTCTTTCTGAATAAATTTTAAAGAGAGAATAAGCGGATCGTACAAACAGTCTCGGTTCTCGAATACTGCTTTTAGTTTTAACGCATCCTCGCCATCTAAAAACTCGAAAATATGACGTCCGAGGATCTGTGGATGATGCTGGCCAAAAAGCTTCAAAAAGCGGTCGTTGATACGAAAAACCTGAAAAAACTTATCGAGAAAGACATAAGCGAAAGGCCCGTCTTTAAAGAAAAGATCAATATTCAACATCGTTTTTTGCGACTCCTCATCAAAGAGCGAGTATTGCTTCATATTGAAGTCATTGTTCAAGTTGTTTTCCTCAAGCGGTAGCATGTTAAAGAATAGTACAGTGTGTTATACAATTTAATACTCTAAATTGGTAGATAAGGGAGATCACGACATTCCCTTTTTTTGGCAGTTTTTATAAGATAAGAAAATCATTATCCTACTAAAACTCTTAAAAATACGGAAAATAATCTCTTAGAATCCACACCCAGATGCTCGATTCAAACGTTTTCCGTATTAATAAGCCTATTTCAGGTATTTCACGCAAAATAACTGCTATAATTCAACCAATTTAAAAAGCTTAAGTCTACTATAACGCTTATTAATTCCTACTTATTTTGTTATTTAATTAATAATCAACAAAAAGACTCCTCTAATCGGCCATAGGCGAACTTCTATCGCTAATTGACCTGATGTCGACTGAATCGGTAGTTTATACGGTCTGCGGGTATTTATACCCATTTTAAATTAGCATCGAAAATCTGAAAAACATACTCTAAATCAATACGTTATATCTATACATCAATTAAACACTATAAGACTACTAGATATGAAAACGACCCTAAATTCCACTATCTCAGAAAACTCGCCGATACTCAAACGGCTAGCGAACAATTTCACGAATGATCCTTTCGAAAAAGAAGATTTGGTACAGGAGACATTTATTCGCTCACTAAAGTCATTAGAAAAATTCGTTAATCACCCAAAGCTAGTTTCGTGGCTTTATGTGATTATGAAAAACATCTACCTCAACAAATATCGTCGTGAAGCCATACACCGAATCGCCGAAAAGGAAATTACCTACACACAATCATCCAACAGCAAGATTAAGAATAAAGCAGAATCAGATTTTGTAGTGAAGGATGTGCAGGATGCCCTACATACGCTATCTGAAGAAAATTACAAGATTATAAGCATGTATCTAGAAGGCTTTAAATACTATGAGATTGCAGAACATATGAACATAAAAGAAGGCACCATCAAAACCCGGATACATACCATTCGAAAGATCTTGAAAAAGAAGCTACGAGTTTACGCGGTGTAAGATGTTAGATGTTAGATTTTAGATGTTAGACAAATAGAGGGCGCCGATCAGGCGCCTTTGTTTTTGAAACCTTTGAACCAGGAAAGAAAGGATTGAAGGAATGGCAGGATGTTTTGTCTTTGAACCAGGAAGAAAAGGATTCAAGGATTGGCAGGATGTTTTGTCTTTGAACCAGAAAAGAAAGGATTCAAGGATTGGCAGGCTATTTTGTCTTTGAACCAGGAAAGAAAGGATTTAAGGATCAGCAGGATCTTGTTCATCCTAAAATCCTTTCTTTCCTGGTTCAATACAATACAATACAATACAATACAATACAATACAATACAATACAATACAATACAATACAATACAATACAATACAATACAAGAAGACAACACAAGACAAGACAAGAAGACAAGACAAGAAGCCAAGACAATACTAGAAAACATACTCTAATGTCTAACATCTAATATCTAACATCTAACATCTACCAGACTGCTTTTACTCAAACCCAATTCATAACCCTTTCAAACCCAATACAAACCCCTATCATAACCTTTTTGAAAGGGCTTTGATAGGGGTTTGATTTAATTAAAAAGGATTTATCTTCTGTCGAAGGTCGGATACGTCCTGATTATTCTTCGCTATTTTTTGTTAGCTTTTGACATAGCAACCTGCGTAAGTTTTTCGTCGGCATTCTTTTCTTGTTCAAGAATCTCTGCAAAAATTGCTGCTACATCATCATGCTGCATCAACTTGGCATAGGTGGCTAGGGAACCATAGGTTGCAATTTCATAGTGTTCTACTTTCTGTGCTGCAGCAACAAGAGCCGCATCTAAGGCTTCACTTCCTTCGAACTCGCTCATGATTTCATCGGCTTCATTCAATAAGCCCTCCATTGCTTTACATTTCTTACCACGTGCCGGAAGATCGAGTAGCTGAAACACTTGCTTGAGCTTGTCAATCTGTCCTTCGGTTTCCTGTAAATGCTCTTTAAAGGCATTCTTCAACTCTTCTCCCTCTGCTGATGAGACTAATTTCTTTAAGCCTGCCAGCAGTTGTCTCTCGGCATTGTAAATGTCTTTCAGTTCGTCTACCATTAACTCATGCAAATGCGCATTAGGCATTTTCTCACCATTTTGATTCATCTTTTTGCTCATAATTTTTCCTTTCATTTTGTTGTTTACGAAGAGTTTTAATTATTGTTACCTACTGAACAGGTTTTCTCCCCATTGGTTAACCCAAATTTCGAATCAGGTACTAGTACCTACTCCGCGGCAATAAAGTGCGCAAGCAAGCAGGTAGAATTACCTGGCAACATTCGGCCTTTATACTTCAATCTACAGTAGCTTACCACGCCTGTACTGTCGTTTAGCAATCGTCGTTTTTAAAGATACCTGCTTTGCCTTTTTCAGGAATTAGCTAAGAATTGTCTCCATTTTTTTGTACATTCAGATAATCTAACCAACGCTCAAAATATTCAAACGATGAAGATCTTTATCAACAAATTAATTCCTGAGGATGGCATGAAGATATTAGCAGATTCTGGTATCGGCATGCTGATGCCGGAAAACCCGGAGATTAGCTATGACGAATGGATCGGCTACTGCCAGCAGTGCGATGCAATTCTGAATATCGGTGCTTATAAAATCGATAAGCAGTTTTTTGATTTATGTCCATCGGTAAAGGCAGTATCCTTGTTTTCGGTAGGGTACGATCAGGTTGATTTGGAGGAAGCTACGCGGAGAGGCATCCCTGTCTCCAACACGCCCGATGTGCTGAGCAAAGCAACTTCGGATATAGCGTTCTTATTGATGTTAATGGTATCTCGACTGGCGTCCTTTCATACCAACCAGGTGCGTCTTGGCGTTCGATTTAAATATTTTAATCCGATTGCTAATCTAGGGCAAGAGCTATACGGAAAAACGCTCGGCATTTTTGGGTTGGGGCGGATCGGTCTAGAGATGGCGCTAAAATGTAAAGCTGCCTACCAGATGAATATCATTTACCATAACCGCAATCAACATCCGGATTTAGAGAAGCAAGTAGACGCAAAATATGTTTCCTTTGAGGAGTTGCTGCAGCAGTCTGATGTACTATCGATACATGCAAATTACGCTCCTGAGCACCACGGTAAATTCGACGCCAGCGTTTTCCAGCAGATGAAGCCAAATGCCATATTGGTCAATACCGCTCGCGGCGGATTTATCAATGAAGAAGATCTTTACGAAGCGTTGCAATCAGAACGTATCTGGGGTGCAGGCTTGGATGTTTCGGATCCGGAACCTATGTTGCCCGACAATCCATTATTGAAGCTAGAGCGCGTATGCGTGTTGCCACATATTGGTTCTGCAACGGTGGAAGCTCGTGGAGGAATGGCCCGAACTGCAGCGGAAAACATCGTCGCTTTTGTGGATGGGAAACCGATGCCTACTTGCCTAAACCCTGAGGTTTACGAGAAATCCTAATGAAGAAAATACTAATTGCACCCAATAGTTTTAAAGGGGCGCTTACAGCAGAAGAAGTCGCCCAAGCAATTGAAACGGGGTTGAAGGCTAGCAAAATTCAAGCTGAGCTAATCAAGTTTCCCATTGCAGATGGCGGTGACCACACATCCTATTTGCTTAGCAAGCATCTAAAGGGCAAAATGGAAAAGCGCGCTGTGAAGGGTGTCTATTTGCAGGATACGGAAGCGAGCTATGCATTGCTAGACAAGGGCAAAACTGCGATTATAGAGGTTGCAGAAACCACGGGCTTTAAATCGATTAGCGGCAAGTTGCGTAGCCCTATTGAATCGAGCAGCTACGGCCTCGGCGAGCTGATCAAATATAATCTGGATCAGGGTGTTTTGGATTTTATCATCTGCCTGGGTGGTTCAGCGAGCGTTGACGGAGGAATTGGGATGTTGCAGGCATTGGGTATGGAGTTTTTAGACAAAGCCGGAAAAGCGATCAATGCGACATCGAAGAACTATAGAGACATAAAAAGTTTCTCTCTCGACAAGCTTAAAAGGATCAGTCAGGATGCACGTTTCACTGTGCTATGCGATGTAGAGAACAAGTTGTTGGGAGCTGATGGTGCGGCAGCAGTATTTGGCCCCCAGAAAGGAGCTAGTCCTGAGGATGTGAAAGCACTAGAAGCGTTCTTGGGCTATTTCGATAAATTAACGGAGGAGATCATTGGAAAATCTTTGAATTCAGTGATTGGAGGCGGGGCCGCCGGCGGACTTGGCGCCGCTTTTATAGTATTCTTAAATGCCGACATAAAGAAAGGAGCGGCATATTTTTTCGAACTCACGAAGATTGAAGATCAGGTAAAGAATGTCGATTGGGTAATTACCGGCGAAGGCAGCATAGACTCGCAATCCTTGGAAGGAAAAGCACCGGTAGTTTTAGCCGAACTGGCACGCAAGCACAATAAACCCATAATTGGCCTGGCGGGAAATATCCCATTAGAGATTGACGAAAAGTTACAGGACTATTTTGCAGCATTGCTATCAATCGGTAATCGTCCGGAGGACTTGGAAGATGCTATACAACATACCGCCGATAATTTGACGAGAACAGCTAAGCAGTTGGGCTTATTATTGAGTCGTTGATTTAGAGAAGAAGTGTCTTGAACTAGGAAATAAAGGATGAAAGGATTAGCAGGATCCTGTTCATCCTTGCATCCTTCCTTTCCTGGTATTCTAGGTTTTTGACATATGCAAATTTTCTTTAATATTTTTTCTATCACGCTGCATAATG
This sequence comes from Sphingobacterium hotanense, assembly GCF_008274825.1. Taxonomy (NCBI): domain Bacteria; kingdom Pseudomonadati; phylum Bacteroidota; class Sphingobacteriia; order Sphingobacteriales; family Sphingobacteriaceae; genus Sphingobacterium; species Sphingobacterium hotanense. The sequence goes on along the minus strand of NZ_CP030848.1, from coordinate 1,628,980 downwards.
ATAATCTTCCCGATACATCTCCTGTCGTCCGATCAAGGAAAACATGATCAAAATCAGCTTGAATTTCACATTGTTCAAGACCAACGGGTAAGCTTTGGTTGTGAGCTTCCGTTGCGCATATTCTCGGAGCGTCTTGTCATGTGTAATGGCAATCTTTGCCGCTTGGTTCAACTCCTGCTTTATGGCCTTGTTGGCCATATGCGAGACTCGCTTTCGACCGCGAATACTGGTCCCAGAAGTGTGCTCAAATGGTATCACACCGGCATAGACAGCGTATTTTCGGGGATCGGTAAAAGCCTTGAAATTCTCCGTATAAACGATCGTCATCCAGGCATTGACCGGGCCTATCCCTTTGACGCTTTTGAGGATCTGATAGTTCCTGTTGAGCGATTCATCGCTTTCGATGAGCTGTAAGATTTCTCGTTCTACTCTGTAGATCTCTTTCTTATAAACATCTATCATTGTTTTACTGACCTTCAGGATCACCTTCCCTGCGTCTTTCCCGTACATCGCCTTGCGCTCAGAGCTGCTCGCTTTGTAACCGGCCATCTCTCTCACTAGACGTTTACGAAAGGAGATCAGCTGCTTAAGATCAAATATTGTAGAATTCAATTTACCGCTTGGTTCGAGCATATAAGCCTTTTCTTCCCCATACTGGGCAATCCTAAAGGAGTCTTGCTTATCGCTCTTGCCACGGACCATGCCCATCGACTTCTTGATCTCTAGACCAGATTTGCGTGTATACGAAAGACCTTTTGACTCGCAATACTGCAGGAATCTATATTCATATCCACCAGTATATTCCATGATGAAGAAGACTTGGCTTGATACAAAACCTTTCCCTCGCATCCACTTTGCCAATTGCTTAAATCCCGAACTGTTGTTCTCGATCTTAATGAAATCATGTGTGCCCCAATGGCAGATGTCCAATGTCTTCTTAGAAACGTCGACACCTAAGGTAATACGATCTTTTTTCATGATCTAAACTTTTTAATGTAAATGATTGAAAAATTGCCCGTTACCTAGTACCTTTGAAGTACCTTTGATAATAAAACTATTCTAGTTTGGCCTTAGGCAATGAATAAGGTAGGCACAGATACCAGGAAAAGTCCTTAACGACTACTTCAAAATAATGTTCAACCTGCCTTATTCATCCTAACGCTTCCGTTAGGTAATACCTTATATCTTCTATTAAGTATTTATTCATCAATTACTCTCTGTTTAAACCAAAGGTTCAAAACAAACTTTCATTCTTTTCAAAACAAACTACTCCTTCAGATATTGACGCCCTTCTAATGTCTCATATCTAATGTCTGATATCTAATGTCTAATGTCTAACCTCTATTATAAAAATCGGCCGCAAATCTTGAATTTGCAGCCGACAAAACATCACATGATTGAAACAAAAACGATCTTTATTAATTAAAAATATCCATGCTTTTGCACATCGCCATAGTTCAGTGCAATTTCTAAACGCTTCACGATAAATATTCCGCCCTTAGAGACGACAGTTACTTGATTATCGCCTTTTAATAGGGTGTTATTCGGAATTTCATAAACATATACTTCTTCTCCATCTTGCAGACCTTTAATTCTATCGTATTTAAGGGCAAAGCTGCTGTCTAAAGGTTTTACTTCTTTACCATTGACACTGAGGTCCATCCTTGCCATTTTATCCGTACGGAGAAACAGAAGTCGAGATTGAAGGTTCTTGCTATCGGGCGCATCGCTTACGAAGATTCCGATATTGCTTTTTTTGCCATTTCCGCATGCCATGGGTAAGTCGGCTATTTGTAAAACGCCATAGGCATTCGTCACTCCGTCGGAGGCGCAATAGATCTTATTTCGGTTGGCTAACAATGTCGGGTCGCCTAAATCAGTCAATAATCGTTGTGATCTGGTTCTATTCACCAAGCCGCTTTCATTTAGCGCTTTAGCATAATCTACTTTTCCGTCGTTTTCGAAATAAAAATTAAAGAGGTACAAACCATCGCCGCCCTGACCAAGAATATGGGATGCCATTCCACGATACATGCCTTCGGAAAAGAATTCGCGCGGCTGATATCCGCCATCATCGATGGATCCGTAAACTGGTATCGTCTTTTTAAAGCCTTGAAATAAATCTTTTTTGAATTTGGCAATTGGCGTCGCCGTTTCACCTCGCCAATGCGCACCAATAGAAATGAAATCCACTAACCCCTGTCGATGCCATTCGCGAATGTCGATGCCTTTCTCCAAGCATCCTTCCACCGTTATAGGAACACGAACAGATAACAGAATATCCTTTTTCCGAACGGCCGAAACAGAGTCGACCATCAGACGTACCGATTTCACAAAGGAAGTAATCAAATGAGATTTTGCAGGTCCATCTCCTGTTTTGAACAGCACGATGAAACGCATAAAGTCTAGATCATAGCCATCGATCTGTGGATATTTTTCTAGCTGTTCGCGGATAAGATTTAACTTATGCTGACGAACTTCATCGTGAGTAAAATCTAATGCCTGCGCACTATTCATACCTTGGGTAGGATCGCCAGTATAATACTGTGGATTGTTGTACCAGAAGTCGGGATAGGATACCCGGCAATTGCTGGATGTATCTGCAAAATGAAGATCATTGACGCGGAAGCTGATAAAGGCTTCCATTCCGCGTTCTTTAGCACGGGTCAGTGAGGCGTCTATGATGTCTGTGCCTTCTTTTTCAAGGCTGAGGAAGTTGTTGTAATAGTGTTTAAAGGCATCGCGCTCGGCGGTACTTTTGTTGCAGGATAGGGTACCGTTAAGGTCATCGCCAAAGGTGCGTTCGTATTTGGAACGGTAATAGACAAAGTCGCTACCGGTACACATCATGTAGGTAGTAACAACCTTGCTGTCTGCTACGATATCGACATAACGGTTAATATCTGCGCGAGAGAGGTTAGCCTTGCGATTAAACCACATGTTGGCTAGAGCATCAGTGCCGTCGTTGTTATGGATAATACGAAAACCCTTCGCCTTTTGCTGTTCTTTGGGTTCTTGAAAGGAAGTGAATCCGAAAAAGAAAAGAACAGCAAAAAAGGACGTTAAAAGGGCCTTGTGGTTTAGGTTGATTGTCATTATTAAATGTTTTTGAGAGGGTTAATCTCAGAAGCTCCTTTGGAGCTTGTAATACAATAATAGTTAATTGAGATGAGGGAACTGTCCTGTACTTACCTTGTCCAAGAATAAAAAAACACTAAAGCGAAAATGTAGCTGTTTTAATGCACTATTGGAGCATACACCTATCTCCTTCCCTGATTCTCCGCTAAATCTCCCTGTTTCACCGCTTTACAATTGTTGCAAAATCTCAATTCTTTATCTTCAATCATCCATAAACGCTATGTAACGATGATGATAAAAGTATTTTCTAAGGTTCTATTGTCTCTAGGGGCAATCTATTTGGCGAAAGCGCAAGCACCGAACGCCCTTAAAAACGTTCCAGCAGACTCCATCATCATATCTGTTTTTCGAAACGATCAACAAAATCGAGAGGAGCTCATGAAACTTATGAACAACGAGAATTATCCGAAGGATAGTTTAGTCTTTAAAATATTTGATCTAAAAAAGCAAGATGCAAGAAATCAACAGCAAGTATTTCCTTTAATTGACCAATACATCAACAATGAATTAAACCTAGCGAAAGATGCATTAAATGGTGCCTAACACATTAGTGTATCACATTCATATGCGCATCATTCAAATCGTTGCTATCCACCGGCTTTCCTGACATTTCCAAGCAGGTTTCTTCAATCATTGTGCTCATAGTACTTAACGCAAGATCATTAGCCTCATTTCCGAATGGCTCTTCGATTTCATCAGCAATGGCTTCAAAGGCGACAAAAGTATAGGCGATAAAGGATACGATAAATGGAGTAAACCAACTCAAGCTGTCGACCAACCCGAAGGGTAATAGGAAACAATAAATATAAACTGTGCGATGAAGCAAAACGGAATAACTGAACGGGATTGGGGTTGAAGCAATTCTTTCACAGCCGCCCAGTATATCCGAGAGCTTATCAATATTTTGATCGATTCGAGCCTGCTGAATACTGTCGATGATATTCCTTTGTTTTAGATTTTGAATCCATTCTCCCATGAATTGCATGATTACCGCTGGCTTATACTTTGAGACTTTAGCAATTGCGAATAGTTCTGGCGATAATCGGGATTCAAGATCGCTGCTCGCATCCGTACCACGTAACTGATGTTTGAGAGCGAAATTGAACGCACTGTTTATTCGAACAAAAACCAATAGTTCATTTTGATCAATTCTGCCGTTTGTCAAAGTTGCGACTTGCCGCGTAAGCGCTCTGGAAACATTTAATAACGAGCCCCAGAGTTTTCTGCCCTCCCAAAAGCGCTCATAACTCGCATTATTACGGAAGCCTAGAAACAAGGCTAATACGAAGCCAAATAGCGTAAAAGGTGTTGCATCCAATGGGACTTTATAACTCAGTAACGTCCCATGAAAATAGACGACAGCCACCGACAGAAAAAACAGTAAAATAAGGCGAGGCAAAACGCGTGGAAGAACAGAACCTTCCCAAATAAACAACATTCTGAACCAATTTTCCTTTTTGCGTATAATCATAATTCTACTCTCCTCGGTATTTTGATTTGATAAGACCAAATATACCATCTTTTTAAATGGAAAGCGTTGTTGGGAACGGGTTAGAGGGATGGGGCAATTGCTATTCAGCAACATTATAAAAATCCCCGATTTTTAGTCGGGGATTTATTGAAAACTAATTAAACTTATGTATGGGAAATCTATCGCACGAATAATGCATTTTCTGTTTGCTCCAGTGTGCTGTATATCTTGTATAGCGCTCTTGGCACATGGAAACAGCCTTTCCATTTCCCACCTTTCAAGGTCAACAAAGGTTCGCCTTGTCTATTTAGATAACCATACCATTCTCCATATTCCGGATCGCTAAATCTACTAAAAGAATATGCGTCTAACTTTTCGAACCACTCTTTACAATCTTGTCGACCAGTATAGGCATAGCCTTTCGCCATACATACCAGTGCTTCTAAGTGAACCCACCATAATTTTTGATCCCATTCCAACTGTAGTAAAGGCTTATCAAGAATATCTTTGAAGTACAAGATGCCCCCAAATTGTTGGTCCCAACCGTAGTTCAATGCTCGAATGGCGACGTCAATACATCGATTCATTAAATCGGCATCCTCTCTTCTGATAGCAAGATCCATCATGAACCACATCGCTTCGATAATGTGTCCCGGATTTACTAACCTTCCTTCGAACGTGTCTGAAAAAGAGCCATCAAGATTCACGCTCTCCATAATCAAACCGGTATCGTTTTGGTAGAAAACGTCCATTACTTCATGCATCACCTCGTCGATAAGTTGATCAACGGTTCGCTTGTCGATGATATGCTCTAACTCAAGCGCAAGGTTACTTAGAATCATCGGCAATGAAAATCCTTTCAAGGAGCGCGAGTTTGGATATTGCTTATTAAATTTTCCTTTTGGATTGTCTCTACGTTCGAGAATGCGGTTAAACGTACTAACAGCAACATCAGCATAGTGATCATTTTTCTCTATCTTGTAAAGCGCAGCCAAACCCATTGTTGCGAAACAATCTGAGAAGATATTATATGGCTGAACCAAAGGTTTTCCATAGCGATCTAAGGCAAAATACCAGTCTCCATTTTCGTCGCGACCATTCTTCAAAATGAATTCTGCTCCCTGAAGCGCCATCTCCTTCCATTCGGTCTTTGGTTCAACTTCGTTGTACATGGTTGCCATCGTCCAAATTTGGCGCCCCTGCAACCACATAAATTTATCTGTATCAAACACTCCCCCCTCACGGTCTAAACAGGTGAAAAATCCTCCATATTCATTATCGTTCGAATTCTTCGTCCAAAATGGAAGGACATTCTGCAGCAATTCCTGTTTATATTTATTCACAAAATCCATCATATCTTTTGCTTATTTCAATTTTTCTAAATATTCTTTATAGCGATTAAATAAATGTCCAGCCTGCAAGTATGCAGACTGAGGACTCATAAAATGCGAGAACTCAAACGTAATCGCTTTATCGTATCCCGCTTTACGTGCAGCCTCTAACTTTAGTCTCAGTTTTTCGAATTTTATTGGGAGGAACTTTATTGGCATGTCTCTATCGAAAGATTCAGCATTTGTCCAGCACTGCATTCCGTAACGGTCCGCAAGTTTCTTATTCACAGTAAAAAAGTCTTCAAGTTCATGATAGTCGATGTGTCCATCTTGAAAAGCTACCGCATCTACGGCATGATGTATTTCATGAAAGATCTCATCCCATTCGCGTTCATGTTCTTGCAGAGAAACGACATCAGATTTGGAAAGGGTGGCCGAAGATGCCATTACCGCTTTCTTGCCATCTATCCAAGGTGAAATTAACGTTGGTAGATTATTACTCACACTTTTACATTGTTCACCTAATACTCGGAATGCAGCCGCCACCCCTTTCGTTTTTCTACTGATTTCCATACTCAGGTACCATCCGCCGAAACTCGAATAGTGCCCATATTTCGACCACACTTCTTCAATGACGTATCGGTTAGCGTCAATCTCATGTTGCATGTTTCCAGAATCCCAATATCGTCCACTATCGTATAAGCCGAAATAGAATTTCAAACCATGTTTTTCAGCTAGTTGGAGAAACATCTCTACGAGATCCTCACTAGGCGCATAGCAGCCATACTCCTTCTGCAACCAGGGGGATGGATAAGTGATGAAACGACGATATCCACTGCGAATCATAATCACCGTATCTATACCTATGGATTTCATGTGGGCAAAATCTTGATCCCACTCAGCTCTTCCCCAGTTTTGATGGGGAATATCATGGCTAATTTCGTCGATAAAAGTTCCTGTAATTCTCATTATAAATATTTCTTAGCTTTCAGATAGTCCACCCAACGGATGTAACCATCCGTATTGATATGTATTCCATCTGAAGTATAGTTTTTGTTTAGGATATCATTCTCGCCAAGTACATCGCTCAGATCAACATACGTTAAATTGTGGGTGGTAGCAAGCTTTTGAATCCCTGCATTTAAGTCTCTGATCAGCTGCGCTTTGCCTTTTAGATAATCATATTTCAATAAGTCATCGTTCATTGGCAAAGTACTCTGCACATATATTTTTGTTTTAGGACTATGCTTTTTGATTAACAGAATGATCTCTTCATAATTCTTAAGCGACCAGGCTGTTGGCAAGCCTCTTCCAATATCGTTTATTCCCATCATCAAAAATATCTTGCTCGGTTTCTTCTTGACGACATCGGCAACCCGTGCCTTCATTCCGAAGGTATTATCCCCTCCGATTCCGCGGTTTCCAATTCTATGTTTTCCGGCAATAAGCTCTTGCCAAGGACCGCGCTCTGTTATGCTATTACCGAAGAAAACAATATCAGTTTTTGTGTTCTTTAATCCTTGATACAACTTCTCACGCGACTCATAGTACCAATTATTATATGAGCTATCACGACTCACATCCTTTTTCTCCTGCGCGGATGCTGTAGTGAAACAAAACAGGATTGTCAGCAATAAAAAACTAGCTCTCATATTATAAGTATTTTTTAGATTTTAGATAGTTGATGTAAGGAATATATGCTGCAACTTCTAGGTGGATTCCATCAGGAGTTATCTCTGCTTTAAGCTGTCCTTTTTCATCCGCTATGACAGGATACAGGTCTACGAACGTTACATTCTTGTTTTTCACAGCAATCTGCGTCAATTCAGCATTGATCTTCAGAATATCTTCATTCCGTACTTGCTTAAATGCCTCTATCAATTTCGCATCATTTATAGGCATAAGACTGCTCAAATAAATCTTCGTTTTAGGAGACTCTGCCTGTACCCTTTTTATGATCTTACGATAATTTTCCAAAATATTAGAAACCGGTACATTTCTTTTCAGATCATTGACGCCAATCATTACAAATAACTTCTTTGGTTGATGACGTATAATTTCTTCCAGTCGAGCGACAACCCCAAAGGAGATGTCTCCACTAATACCTCGGTTTAGAATGGGTAGTTCAGGCGCGATATCTTCCCAGCGTCCTGCTTCCGTCAAGCTATCCCCTAGAAAGATTACTGCCCCTTTCTTTACGGGCATTTTGTTAAATAATGCTAACCGCTCAGTATATCCAGAGAACACATAATTACTGTCGATGGCTACCTGCGCATTTAAGTTTTTACTAGACAAACCTAGCAGGAGTAAACTAAGATATCTTAACTTCATTTGTTGTTTCGTTAATGTGTATATTATTGTATTATGAACGCCAAAACCATTGCTTCTTTGTACAGTAACCGGTAATAGCAATCATTAGGATTATAAAAACCGTTGTTTTAATGAGCCCTAGATATGGACTGCTTACAGCCAACTGATCTAACCAAGGAAGGATGTGCAAGAGTCCCAAAATAGGTGTGATAAAGAACGCTGAAACACTATAAGCGATCATCGGGTTTTGACCGCATCGAACCAAAGACTTTACTACAATATTGTTCTCACAGAAAGTCACTAGATAATCACAGGTCAAATAAAATAAAAAAGCTAGTCCACTTGTTATAAACCAATAGCTAAATGAAGAAGGATCCTTTTTTATGCCGCCATCAAGTGGTTCGAAGAACAGCCCTACTGTTGAAAAAATAAAACCACAGAAAACTAACTGTTTATAGAAAACAATTTTATCCTCATTTTTATCCTTCAGGAAATAATAAAAAAGTATACCGAACGCTACGTGTCCCACTAAGTCTACAGTAATCCAGCGCTCGTATAAACACAGGACATGAAAAGCGACGAAAAGAAAAGATAGCAGTCCTAAAATCAATGTTGCTTTCCGTTCGGAAGCTGTGAATTCCCTTTGAAAAATCTCTCTATTCTTCCAGATGAGATCCCCTAAAATAGAGCCGGGCAATACGATGCACAGATATTTCAAGTATGCGAAGTTGTAGAACCAATGTAGTTTCGGATGAAAGTTCCATATCGCGGATGTCCAGCTACCTGCAATATCCTTGCTAAACCAAACGCCCATAAAACAAACTAAGATGGCGATTCTTAGATAAATGCTATTTGCGGAAAGCACCCATAACAGTGTCCCAAACACCGCCATGTTTGCTAGAACGAGTATAATTATATTGCTCTTTTCCTTATGAAAAGTATTGCCAATGACCTCACTATGATAATATGCTAAGGCTGTAAGCATTAGAAATCCCAATATTTGCAACCCGTATTTTTTAAAGGCTTTGCCTTCAAAGCGCATAAATAACAAGAAAAAGGCACCGAAAGCAGCTAACGCTGATAGATAGTTTACAATGTTGTTTCCTGTTAAATTATCAGGTGTTAGGTAGGCTAGTGCAATCGAAAAGACCAATAATAGCAATCCCCTCCGAAGCACGATCTTTGTAATAGACGCATATTGCCGTGCTTCCAAAGATTTCTTGAGGGCAAACGGGAATGCCGCACCCATTGAAAATAGAAAAAAAGGAAACACCAAATCGACCCAAGTAATGCCTGGTCGATCAGGGTTGAACTTAAAGTCCGGTGGACCAACCTGAGCATGATACATCCATCCTGGAAATTCAGCTGTCCATGGTATAACCGCAGCTATGACCATCCCGACAATCGCCAATCCTCTTAACAGATCTATACTGAGATTTCTATACTTTTTCTGAGACGTATTCACAATTTTAATTCGTAATTCCTATAAAGCACTGCTGCTGCAGCGCAGCAACAGTACCGGTTTAGTTGATGTACCTGTCGTTTATTTTAAATCTATTGGGACTAAAATCATCGGTGTTGGTAAGCAAGATGCTCCTGGAGGAGAATAGGTAAAATTGATCTCCTGTATCTCTTTGCTTGGATCTGGTTTATAGATCTTAATTAAAATAGCTTCCGGTGCTGCTCTCGTCACTAACTGATTCGATGGATATTGATTTACAGACTTTTTACCCTGCGCATCATATACTTCCATTGTCAATCCCATACCACCGCACCATTGATTATCAGCGGAACGGCTATTCCAAGTAATTAAGGCTAATCCTTTTCCATCTGTGCTTTTCCACTTGATGTTTGTATCATACAACACCCCGTAGTTACCCGCGTTCTTTGCAGGTTGCTTATCTGCTCCTATCGTTCCAGTAATCCATGGATCATCTTCGCCATCAGCGATAATTAGCTGTTGTACACCTTGTTTGGTATCTATAGTATCAGCACTTACAATCTTGTAATTTGACACTGGGAATATCCCGCGACCGGCATTTACATGGCTGAACGGAATAATAGTATCGATTTTGGAGAATGCTTCTGCTGTATTTTGCTCAGGTGAGGTCTGCACGACAGATATGAGCGCCGGCTGATCAACTACAAATTCGTAAATACCATGCACTAGCTCATCATACTTTGCGATTTGCTTCTCCATTTGATCATCAATAGGAACGACTTGCCCGGGCTTGATGACTTTAACCATATCTACTTCCTCCGACTTGAAATAGTCTTCTAAGCCTTGCTTTCCAATTTTAAAATAATTGGTGCTTGGGGCTTGTGAAGAAAACTTCAGCATTCTCAAATGCATATCTTCTTTACCTAAGTTCTTAATCACTGCATTGATTTTTCTGGGAATCTGCGTCGGCTCTTTCACACCATTGACATTGTAAACATAAAGTCTTACTGCCCCTGGAGCAACTTGTTCCTGCATGGCAATAGCTTCCGGAATACGGATATATTCTGGATCGTCAGAGATCAAAAACTGAGGACCTGGAGTAACAGTTTGCTTGAAAGCAATCTTCTTAAAATCTGGTTTCAAAAAATCCTTAAGGATAACAGTCTCTCCTTCCTTTGCAGCTCTAAGCGTTTTGGAAATTGCGGATAAGTTTTCTTGTGCCACAGATGCCTGCTGGAACAAGAACGGAATAGCAAGTAATGCGATAAATCTTCTTAGCATATTTATATTTTATTTTTTTAACCCTTCTTTTAAATAATCCCACCATCCGTAATTGATAACATGGACGATGTCAAAGATCATGGAACCTTCAGATTTAGCTCTACACATCTTCAAAGCTTTTACAAACTGCTCTGGATGACCCTTGTATTGTTCAACATAGAGTCCTGCATAGACTGGGGTCTCTCCCATTGTTACACGGTTAACTAATTCAGCAGAACCTTCTACTGTATACCAATCTTCCTGCGCAACTGTCAGTCCCGACTCTAATTGTTTCTCATCAGTTTTCTTTTTGATCTCAGACTTTTCAACTTCGAAATAGTAATTGCCGGTAGTAAACAAGTCAAGTGCATCCGCGTAGGCATAGTTCTTATATTCTGACGATGCCCATGCGAACTCCTTTGATGGATCATATTTTTTACTAGCGAAATTGACACCAACGTCATAGTATAGTGGATACCAAGAACCTGTATAGTCTCCAAATACAATATTGGGGTTGATGTTCTTCAACTCTTCGCGAGCTTCGTAAATAAAATCATGTATAATCTTCGCTCTCCAAGTCAGCCAGTCTTGGAAATGAACACCATCAACGCGTTTCTCTCCCTGATATTCGTAGATATCTGCAGGAAATTTTGCTAATGGTCTACCTAAATAATTCTCAAAGGCTTTTCTACTTGCATCAGAGAAATCAGCATTCAGATTGTCGAATCTAACACGATCGAGGATAATGCCGTCCAACTTCGGATACATGGCTACCAATTCCTTAAGAATCGAAAGTTCGTACTGACGTACTTCTTCTAATACAGGATTGATCATCGCAGAGTATTTATTCTTCTGATCCGTAATCAACTTAAAACCTGTAGGCAAATAAGATGTCGTACGCCAATGCGCTTTACTAGCATCGTCATATACAACGCCTCTATCAAAGAAATTATGACCAGCCACAAAAACATTCGTCGAGGCATGAATCTTTAATCCTAATTGATGTCCTTGTTCAATAAAATAGTTCAACATATCCCACGAAAGGTCCTTCTTAGTCTTCGATTCGCCCCATGATGTCATCACTGGCGCAATCTTACTTGGGTAAAGAACCTCTCCCGTTATAGGTTTAACATCTACCACGATATCAGTTACACCGACTTCTTTGGATTTCTTCAAATAGTAAATAATAGAATCCTTATGGCAGAATCGATCGAAGTTTGCCGTAGCGTCAAACCAAAGGATATTCCGATCGATAAACGGCTTTTCCTTGATCGCCTGTTCCTTTTTAATTACACAGGAACTAAATAATATTGATAAAATAAAGGCTATACTAACTATTCTCATGTTTTCTTCTTAATTCTTTACACCTTCTTTAACGGCATCAAACAACTCTTGCTTTAACATATTATATTGTGGGGCATACATATGAACCACATCAAAAAGCATTACCCCTCCCGACGTTCTCGATAGAATATACTTTATGGCTTTACTGATTTCTTGCTTATTTGCATAATTCACATTGCCGACATCAATACTTCCATAAATCGGTGCTTTTTTCTTTGTGATATAGTCTATTCCATTGAGCGATCCTTCAATACTCCACCAATGGTATTTCAAGCTTGCTGTCGCAGGATTATCTGCTAAACGAATTTGCGTAAAATAGTTTCCAGTCATCAACATATCTAGCTCTTCAAAATAACCTGTAGCACCGTAGCCTGGATACGCCCAGTCGAAACGCAAATCAAAATCTTGAAAAGGATCGTAATCCTTGCTCGCCCAATTTACTCCCACTTGATAATAAGTCGTATACCAAGCTCCTACATATGCACCAAACTGTACATCCGGTTTCACTGATTTAACAGCTTGTCGAGCCTTCTTAACAAACTCCTGGATGACACTGGTTCTATAAACTAGCCATTGTTTATAATACTTACCTGTTGTGTTTGGTAATAGTTGACCAGACTGTTCCTTCCAAGAACTCACGATATCAGTTGGAAAGTTCATCTTTTCCGCTTGGGTATCGTTATATTTTTCCTTCATGAAGGCAATAAACTGCTGTTTACTATAGTCTGAGAAGTCAGCATTGATATCCGTATAACGAGCGTAATCTAGCATCAGTCCATCAAGGTCGAATTTACCTGCGATTTCCTTAATCATATTGAGTACTCTATCTTGGACCTCCGGTTGTGCGGGATTGACAAATATATTCTTACCTGTTTCCGAAATTCTTCCTAGCTGCCCCTGCGTGTTTTTTACAACGATAGACTCATACTTTTCTTTAAAATCCGCATTGTCAAACGCATGCCCGATTTTTCTACTGCCGTCTCCCTCAACGAAGGTGACAATAGACAGATACGCTTTCATTTCACGCTTTTTAGCTTCTGTAATCACGAATTCAACGTAGTCCATGGGCTTGGTTTTCCCGTCTAAATTTGTAAATTCTTTGGCATAGGTACTATTGTACATCGTATATCCCGAACTCGGTTTAACATCGATAACCAAGCCCGTTACACCACAATCCTTTAGGATATCCAGTATTTTGATGATCTCCTCTTTACTATTGAACTTCCCGTAAGTACCAAATACATTCGATCTAGCGTCGACCCATACTAAGACTTGCTTGCCGGTTTCATTGGTTGGAGGTGTCTCAGGATCTGGTTTTTCTATCGGAGTTTCTCCGCCAGAATCCTTGGAACAAGAACCAAAAGCAACGATTGCTAAGGCTGCGAATATTGATTTCCATTTCATATTTCAATTCCTTTAAATTAGCAGCAATGAGCACATTGCTGCTAATAGCTAAATAATCCGTTCTCTTATAAATCCACACAGTCATACTGAACACCAACTACATAACCGTTAGTGAACATAAAGTATAAGTATAGATAGAATCCATTGTCCGATACAGCCATAATGACATCACCTGTACCATTTGCATTTGCTGGTTGGAGTGTCCCGCTCCGACCGTAGGTACCTTTAGGCGCTGCCCAAACTAAACCAGGCGTTGTTGCCAAAGATGGATTTCCAGAGAATCCTCCTTCTGTATCAATCAAGAAAACCTGATCCGCAGATCCCCAATCAAAACTGTTGATATGGTTGTAAGCAACATACTTACCGTTATTGAAATTGATAAAGTCTACTGAGTTTGCGATAAAGTTAGGCTCCAGTCTTTCCAGATTAGCAGCAACTGAATTAGTCACTCCGTTGAAACGCGCTAGTCTATTGTCCGAATAACCTACGCCGTAGTATTCGTTTGTTGGATCTAATGGATTTGTATAAATGATATCGATATTATTATTCGACCATTGGTAATCACTTATCGTTACGATGGTAGGCGTATTGGATACCAACGCACCGTTAGTTACTTGCCAACGAGCAAAGGTTTTATCCCCTTCGCCGTGGAACGGCGCAGTAATCAGTGCATTCTTCGTTACATCACCAATAATGGAAACCCTTCTTCCTAACTTTTTACCAGCAGCATCCCATTCGATATAAGGCACCAATGGAGCATCAACTGAAGTTGCTCTATACAACTTGAATACATTGCCGTCATTAGGAACTAGATTGTTCAAGAAGAAATTACCCGCATCATCAGACGTATTATTAAAATTCTTTAAACCTCCTTTTTTATCGCCTAGTTCTATTGCTCCTATCTTCTCTCCTGTAAAGGCATTGATGTAAAGCGAGTTTTCACCTCTTGTATTCAATACCAAATGCTTACCCACAACCGCTAAACTATTGGTCATATTATTCACGGTAATCCCTAAATCAGCATTCAGTTTCTTAGCGAACATAATCTTAGCACTGTTTGCACGAATTCCTTTCGGAAGCTTCACAGCATCAACAGCTTTTAGACTGTAAGTGCGCTTGGCGTCGCCCGCAGAAGTTACCGTAAATGGCAGATCAGTAGCTAAATTAATTGTCGATCCATTCGTAATGGAACCCTGCGCATGTTTGTTTAGTGAATAAGTAAGTTTTGGATTCACCAACTGCGTACCTGGAACAATGGAGAAATTCACCACATTACCAACTATAATAGCATCAACCTCTTGCGGAACACCCGTCTGATCTTCAAAATTAATGCTCGCTCTAACAATATCCGTATTACCTTTTTTGTTGGCAACAATCACATATTGTTTAGATGACCCATCTCCAGCGATCACTGAAATATTGATTGGTTTTGTTAAATCCGAAATGCCTTCTAATGATGGTTCAATACGCGAATCCACCGGAATAGAAGCCTTTAATAGAACCTTTGACAAGTCAACTTCATCGTCCGAATTGATAGGATAATAGTAATCAATGTCCACATAAACTGTATCATTGCTAATACGGCTATTGAATAACCTTTCGCGCCCGGAACCATCTAATGTTGCATAAAAATCCGCAATTTCAGACTTATCGTTCGGCTCCACATAATCTGGCTTTTGACAAGAACTGAATGTCACGGCTAATAATAGGCCTGCCAGTGTATATCTTATAATCTTTTTCATAATTTTTACTGGTTAAAGATTACCAACCTTGAATTTGTGTTAAACCTAAATTAACTTGTACTTCGCTCTCGGGAATTGGTAAATAATATAATTTTCCCGTGAAACTACGATCAGAAGCGTCTGCTGGAACAACTTCGTAAGTAAAGCCCGCCCCATCTGGTGTAGGCTTATGCCCTGTCATTTTCTTGCCATTAAGTTCGATGTGCGCCTTTCTCCAGCGGCGTAAGTCCCAAAAACGGTGACCTTCAAACGCCAATTCTACGGTACGCTCATGCTCTATCACTTCCATTGCTTTAGCAAGATTTGGCAGCGAAGCTGCCGGTAAGCCACGCTTTTCACGTAAGGCTGTTAAAGCGGTCGATGCAGCAGCGAATTCGCCCAATTGTGCTTTCGCTTCCGCTAAGTTTAAGTATACCTCAGCAAAACGAAGCTCGATCCAACTTTGCGTACTCTTGTTAACAACAAACGTAGTATTGTTAGGATCCAACATTTTTCTCGCATAATAACCTGTAACCGTCCTTTTCGGATCTCCTTGTTGACCAAATGGAATGAAACCTTCATTCACATCGGCGATGCTAGTATTGATAGTTCTCCCCTTCCAAGTAGCACCATTATAAAGAATACTCGCATAGAAACGCGGCTCACGGTTTTCATAAGGCGCTGCTGCATGTGCAGGATTATCCCATGAAAACTTACTACCGTCTTTCATCTCAAATTCATCCACTAATTCCGCAGTCGGAACGCCATAAACCAAGGTGTTTCCTAAAGCGTCTTTTGGTGGAGCATATCCTAAATCATATTGATGCGTAACTGTTGGAGCTACGAAATCAACACGAAGAATAGCTTCTTTTGTGTTTTTATTTGTAAAAATAGACTGGAAGTTGGCATCAAGCTCGTACAATCCCAAATCAATAGTCGCTTGCGCAGCTTGTGCAGCTTTAGTGAAATATGCATTTGCTTTCGCTTGATTTATCCCTGTTAAAGGATCTGAATTAAATTGCTTCTTATCATTCTTTGCAATTGAACCTGCAAATAGTGCTGCACGCGATTGTAAAGCATAGGCTGCTCCTTTTCCGGCGCGTCCGCTCTTGTTGCTGTTCGGTAAATTTGCTGCAGCGAAATCCAAATCTTCAATTATGAAATCATAAACCGCCTCTTCACTAGACCGCGGGTTGTCCTTCGTAGCATATTGTTCGATATCATTAAAAATGATGACAGATCCGTGTAGTTTCGCCAACCAGAAATAAGCATACGCTCTGATGAAACGTGCTTCTGCTTCATATTTAACCTTCTCTTCATCGCTTGATTGCGACTTCGTCTTTAGTCCGCCAATAAATTCGTTTACACGACGAATTCTATCATACCCCGAGCCCCAATAATTCAATCCTACACTCGCAGGGGAAAATTGATTTGCATTCGATATCAAGATATTGACTGTGCCATTACCTGGAGTATTGGAAGTAAACTTCATACCATCGGCTAACGCGTCCATCGCATTATCATAACCTAAATTGGGAAACAAGCCGAACTGGAACTTTTTCACTTCCGCATACATTCCGTTGATGTATAACTCAATGGTCGAAGGATCAGCCCAAATATTTTCCTCAACATATCTATCTTGTGGGATGACGTCAATACTACAGCTATTCATACTAATGAATGCCGAAGAAAACAATGCCATCGCGCTATATTTTAATACTTTTAAATTTCTCATGATCAATGATTAAAAAGTGACGTTAAGACCAAATGAATAAATCCGTTGTTGTGGATAGAAACCATTGTTCACATTTGGCATCTCTGGATCTAAATATTTCAAATAATCCCATGTAAATAAATTGGATCCTGTTACGAACAAACGAACATTTTCGATCTTCGCTCTCTCAGTTAATGTCTTTGGCAAAGTATAACCTAACTGCACCGACTTCAAGCGTAAATAATCTCCTTTACGAATCCATGCCGAGTTCTTGTTCGCATTATGTGCTGACATACCTGTTGCTTTGTAGGAGCTTAAACGTGGAAATTCCGCATTTGGATTATCCGGTGTCCAAGAGTTCTCAACTAAGAAGTAAGGTGAGTTACCAAAACCGTAGAACGTCCTCGTGAATGGTGTATTGTCATCAACGCCAGTCGTTCCGGAAGAACCTTCATATGTTCCCGCTAGGGTCACATCCGCCAAAGCCGCACCTTGGAATAAAGCTGAAAAATCAAAACCCTTATATGCCATATCAATGTTCAATCCGAAGGTTAATTCAGGTACATTCGAACGACCAATGAAAGTCATATCCTCTGCACGAGTTAAACGGCCATCCCCATTTAAGTCTCTGAACTTAAATGAACCTGGAGCAATAATGCCTGAACTTGGAGACATCGCGTTATTCGCTTCTTCCCAGGTTTGAATCATTCCATCTACAACAAAACCAGTTTTTTCGCCAACAGAACGGCCAATGACGCTTAAATAAGAAGGAGTACCATCTGGTTCTTGATATTTCAGATATCTGTTTTTCGACCAGTTAATATTACCAGTTAGCCCTAAACGGAAGTCGCCGTAAGTATCATTATATTTAATCTGTGCGTCAAATCCGCGGTTATCCATTTCACCAATATTCGCCAAACTTGGATAATAACCGCCAATCGAAGCAGGATATAAACTACCAACGCTTCCTAAGATTCCCGTTGTATGACGGTAGAACCATTCGAAATCAAAGCCTAGCTTGTTATCTAAGAAGAAGGATTCAAAGCCTACGTTAAACATGGTTGACTCTTCCCATTTCAACGATGGATTGGGAATATTCGATGTGTAAATAGCAGTCACCGGCTTACCGTCGATCACGACAACAGGCGCCGTATTTTGAACGAATGTGGCCAAATAAGGAAATGTACCTACCTGTGCACGGTCATTACCGGATTTACCATAAGAGGTTTTCAACTTCAAATAATTGATACCCTTAAAGTCTGCAAAAAAGTCCTCATTAGAAACAACCCAACCTAAACCTACGCCTGGAAATGATTTCCAACGATTCTCCGGTGCAAAATTTGCCGATGCATCCCAACGTGCTGCTGCTTCTAACAGGTACTTGCTCTTATAAGAGTAGTTGACACGTGCAACCATACCTGCGCGAGCTTGCTCCGCATCTGAAGAACCAGTAGGCATCACATAATCTAAAGGATCTTTTGACCCGTAGTTAATTTCTTGGATGATATCAATTGGGAAATTAGCAGCCCCTGTGGAGAATAAGTTCCCCTTTTGGCCAGAGAATTCATATAGCGCTAAAACCGATAAGTTATGATCCGTAGCAATCACTTTATCATAGTTCATGCTCGCCTGAAGCGTCTTTCTATAGCTTGCAGAGTAACCCTGACGCAAAGTACTTTTTGTAATTCCTGGTAAAGTCGAAAGAGCTACATAATCTCCAGTAACCTGATCCCGACCACGTCCCATTGTTTCATATGGAGTTAACCAAGTTTTGCTTTCCTGATTAGAATAATCATATGCTGCTTGCACTTTCGCTTGTAAGCCTTCCACACGAGGAACGCGTAGGGTAACATTTGCTTGCCCTTGGAATACATTCCCATTGTATTTCTGATAACCTGAACGTTCTACCGCTGCTAATGGATTCACATAACCAGCATTGGAATTGTACGAAGTCGGCAAACCATTCGGCGCAAACATTGGCATGTTTGGTAAAGTACGAACCGCTTGATAGAATGGGTTCATATATGCTGTATTATCAGGAGAAATACCTGGCGTATTGGTAATTTGATTACGCAAGCCAACATTCAATCCAACAGATAAATAGTCTGTTAAGCGACTGTTTAAGTTCGTACGTACGTTGTAACGTTTAAAGTTCGTATTAGCGACAACACCATCTTGATCCATATGGTTAATTGCCGCGAAGTATTGTGTATTCGAATTTCCGCCGGTAATAGTCGCAGAATGATGCTGCGATTGTGAATTGTTGTCTACCAACATGCCGATCCAATCTGTATTTCCAAATAAAGGATTAGTATTCGTACCGTTACGAACGGCATCAATTAAATCCTGCGAGTAAACAAGTGCCGCTGGAGCTTGCCCTGTATTAATTAAGAAATCATTATCTACTTCAATCCCCTTATTATACCATGTCATATAATCTGGTCCATCCAGGAATTCAGGAAAACGTGTATTTTGCCCGATACTGTAAGAAAAATCATACGATACTTTAGAAGGTGACTCTTTACCAGATTTAGTCTTTACGATGATGATACCGTTCGCTGCCTGCACACCGTATGCCGCAGTAGCAACCGCATCTTTTAATACCGAAATGGATTCGATTTCATTAGGATCTAAATAAGCTAAGGTCGAAGAAGGTCTTTCCACATCATCAATGATAACTAATGGACTTCTATTAGAACCATAGGTTCCTATACCTCGAACATAAAGTGACGAGCCATCAGCTCCCGGACGACCCGACTGCTGTACAGCCGTTAATCCTGGCAAACGTCCCGCCAAAGTGTTGGTAATATTTTGCGCTGGAGTACGCTTCAGTTCGTCTCCTTTAATTTGAGCAACTGACCCTACCATCGTACCTTTCTTTTGCGTTCCGTAAGCAACAACCATCACCTCTTCTAATGCATTATCCTCTGAAGACAAGGTAATGTTGTTGTTCGTCGCGCTATTGACTAACACCTCTCTCGACTGATAGCCAAGAAACTGAACTTGAAGGGTAACTGGTAAAGCATCAACTTGAACCTCAAAAGATCCCCGTTCGTCAGACATCACTGTTTGACTCTTACCTTTTACTTTCACAGTAGCTCCGGCAATCGGAGCGTTCTGTTCATCTTTGATCAAACCGCGAACGATAGACTGCGCATAGGAAGCAGCCGTTTGCATCAGTAAGAACATAAAACAGAACATCTTAAAAATCAAAGATTTACTCTTTTTTAGATGATTCATAATTTAATTAACTAGTTTATTAAAATTGTTTGTTTTTCAAATTTCCTGCATAGTCAATCTCTTGATCGAACAAGTTCAAGACCTTATCTAAAAGAACCGCTACAGATCTTCTATTCAGCTTGCTAGCATTGTCGATGACGTCGATACCCTCTTCTTTTAGCATACTTCGAAGTGATTCCTCCGAAACATCCTTTTTCACATAATTCAACATCGTACGCAATCCTGTAAGATCAAGACTTTCTCCTGACGCATCCCAGTTATTGTTCAATGCTGGAAAATAGCTGCGAAGGCCCTGCATCAATTCATACTGACTCACCTCGCGTTCAGGATAAAACCAGGTTTGGTTAGCCCATTTGTATGGCACGCCCGTACCTTTTAGAAGTCCCGTTGCTCCAATTTTTTGTAGAATCTTAAATTGAGGATCCGTAGATGACACATCGATGTAAGGCATGATATAAGCTTTATGATCTAATAATGCAGCTTGTACATCTCTAATAGAAACCTCCGAAGGCTGTTTTCCCTGTTTAACGGACACGGCTGCTAAAGCTCCCGAAGCCTGACCGATTCCCAACACTACAGGTTGCAAACGCGTCGCACCATTCACGATATTACTGACACCAATGCTTTTCTCCGAAACAATCAAGCCATCGTAATCAGCTGGGACTAAGGAGCCCATAGGAACATTATAGGACGGGACGCGGATCTTAACGAAATCTATCTCCGGAGCATTTCCATATTTATAATGATGATGGTCGATCGTGTAATCACCCACAGCAATACCGGTCTTATAATAGGCTTCTTCTGTTTCAAATGGCGACATGATATGCTGAAGTGCAAAGAGGGATTTCGCTTTCAATCTTCTAGATTCGCGATGATAGGGAATCATTGGAAAGCCGTCTTTCGTTGGATACTCATCATACGCGATGCCTAGGTGTTTAAAGCCAAGCTCGTTCTGAATATAATAGACAAAGCGCAATGTCATTTGCTTTGCTTCTTCCAACATTTTAGCACGTTCTACTGGACTTTTTTCGATTATATTAAGGTAAATATCATTACCTTTTTTCGGCCAATTAATCATGAACTTATTATTCGGCAAGGCGCCGTAAGTAAGCATTTTATAGCAATCGTTATTATCTTTTAAGTGCGTTGCGGGATCAGACACATCACAACATCCTGCAAATTCTGATGGATCGTAGTTTTTAGGCTTCTTGATGGTTTTGTTAGCTCCTTTTCCAAAATCCTTCAACGTAATTACATATGTCAAATCCTGAACGATATCATTGCCTTCAGACAATGCAAAGCTTTCTTTTGTTAAGGTTTGGCTATCCATACCCAAGTAATAGGGAACCTTCAAAGCCGCCATTACATCCCCCAACTCTGTCGCATCAATTAATACTTTTGCTTCCACTTTGGTCGACTTACCATTGATTGCTTTAACATCCATGACCCATCCATTCGCGGTTTTGCTAGGGTTGGCCCAATGTGTTTCAAATAGCACTTTAATGTTAGGCTCTTTCGCTACCATTTCTTGAAGAATCTTGTTTCCGATTGATGGTTCGAAAAGGGTATTACTAACCCATCCAGTTTCTACAGCTTCTGCCCCACCGTAATGCTGATATAACTTCTCTCTAAATTCTCCCCATAAGCCGGAAGGCATTTTGTGATTACCATCGATCGCAGACACGCCCGCCGATGTCAACATACCGCCCAACCAAACGGTTTCCTCTACAACAACAGCCTTCACGCCCAGACGCGATGCTTGAATCGCGGCCATAGTACCACTGGCACCACCCCCGATAATTAAAACATCTGTCTTTATCTGTGAAATAAGTTGCGAATTGGACAAGAAAAGAATTAAGCACAATAAGTAAATCTTCTTCATATTGGGTTTGTTGTCTTAACTATGCGAGATCAAATGGTGCCCCCTCATAATTAGGTAGATCATATACTAGGTTACATTACGGGAACTAAATTATAAATAAAAACAACAATGACCAATATATTTTTAAAATAATTTAAAAACACATCGGTCATTATTATATTTTATACAAATAGGTAGCGCAGCAACTATTTACGTGGTTCCATCTCTTCGTTTTCATCCGGCTTGCGTAGTGGTACTAACCAACTGACGATAAATGCAGGAATCGTCGCGATTAAAACCCAAATAAAAAACTCTTTATATCCGAGATGATCGCTCAAATAACCACTGATCATCGATGGAATCATAAAGCCTAAGTTCATTAAACCACTTCCAAATGCATAATGCGCCATCTTATATTTACCGGGAGCAATATTCTGCATCATAAATAAAATCAAGCCTACAAATCCAAATCCATATCCAAAGTATTCCACAATGACTGCTCCCGCGATTAGATAAAGGTCAGTCGGCATTGCAATGGCCAGAAAAGCGTAGGCTCCAAAAGGTATATTGAAAAATGCGCAAAGTACCAATAACGTTTTTCGATTTAATCCATATTTTGCAACATAATTACCAGCTAGAATGGATCCTAAGACGAAAGCAATCGCACCGAAAACACCGTACAACAATCCAATTTCTGAAGTACTTAGGCCCAATCCCCCTTCCTCGCGCGTGGCCTTAAAAAACAGCGGGATAATCTTAATCGCCTGGCCTTCAGCAAAACGATAAAAAACGATGAATGCTAAACTAAACCAGATATATTTTTTCTGAAAGAAAGAAATAATTACATCTTTTAAAGTAGAAAACCCCTCCTTTAGCGAGCTCGTTTCCGCTGCCGGCTGTCCCGATGGAATAGCACGCATATTATAAATTCCCAAAAGTATCATGATCAAACCATAAGCGAACATCACGATCATCCAGGCATTAACAACGCCTATATTCTTTTCCAATTGCCCGGCAATATATACTAGTGCTCCTCCGGAAAATACTTTCGCAATATTATAAAAAGCTCCTTGCCAGCCTACGTATTTAGCTTGTAACGTCGCACTCAACTCATTCAGGTACACACCGTCGGCCGCCGTATCGTGGGTTGCCCCACTAATAGCGATGATGGCTAAAATTCCGATCGAAATACTGAAAAAGGCATCTAACTGTAAGGAGATCCCAACCAATCCAAACAACAAACCGGTTAAAATCTGTGTCACAAAAACAAAAAACCTCTTGGTCTTATACAACTCTAAGAAAGGACCCCAAAGCGGTTTTAATGTCCAAGGCATCATAATTAAGGATGTCCAAAAAGCGATTTTACTATCGGAAACCCCTAGGTTTTTATACATTAAGGTAGCGGCTGTCGATAAGGCAACAAATGGCAATCCCATAGCGAACCAGGTGGATGGAATCCAAATCAATGGATGCGCTTCTTTGTTGTTGAGTTGTTCTTTCACGTTAGTATAATTAAGGTTTTCGATATTTTTGGTATATTATGCAATCATTTAATTACGTAGAGCTTATTTTAAGCTATATTTATTAAATGATTTTCATGGGTAGATGTTTTATGCCCGTAGTTCATAAAATCATCCAATTATATTAAAAAAATATTAAAACCTAAAACTTGTTTTTAAAATTATTTAATAATATCAATATTTTTACTAATATCGCAGTGTATTACAAGCACCCTATAATAACAGCTAGGTAAATAAACATGACCTTAAATTTTCTAAACGAAAGACAACTCGGCGCCAATACTGGTGTAGCATATAAAAACATTAGGCTAAAAAAGCAGATCTTGTCTTATTTCGCCCAGAATGAAACGGCCACCATTGCTGAATTGAGCAAAGAGTTCAATGTAAGTATTCCAAAAATAAACGAGTGCGTCACGGAACTCATAAACGATCAGTTAGTCAAAGACTACGGCAAGACATCAGCAAGCGTAGGTAGAAAACCGAACTCCTATGGATTGGTTGCTAATGCTGCTTACTTCATCGGTGTGCAGGTAGGAACGGAAAACCTCAGTATCGCCATGATCAACTTGAAGAAAGATTTGGTCGCTAAAAAAGAGGATATCCCCTTTCAATTAGAAAACAACGAGGAATCCTTGCAGGTTATCTGTGACAACATAACGGAGTTTATCGATAAGCAACCCGTCAACAAGGAGCATATTTTGGGTATAGGTATCAACCTTTCCGGTCGAATCAATTATCGTACAGGCTATTCCTATAGTTATTTCAACTTCTATGAAGATCCGCTCTCGACCTATTTCGAAAAAGCATTGGGCATCCCTTCATACCTTGAAAATGATACAAAAGCGCTCTCCTATGCTGAGTTCTCTAGCGGAATCTTGGGTACCGAAAAAGATGCGCTATATATCAATATAGACAACGGGATTGGTCTAGGTATTATGATCAACGGGCAACTGTATTACGGTAAATCCGGATTCTCCGGCGAGTTTGGTCACATCCCGATCTTTGACAACGAGATCATCTGTAAGTGCGGAAAGAAAGGCTGTTTAGAAACTGAAGCTTCAGGCCGTGCGCTACGTATGAAAATCATAGAAGAAATCAATGCAGGAGCGACAAGCACGCTAACGAAGAAATTTAGCAACATTGAAGATATCCGATTGAACGACATTATCCTGGCAGCGAAAAAAGATGATAACCTCGCAATCGAATCCATAAATCATATAGGCGATAAATTAGGTCGTGGAATCGCGTCGCTAATCAATATATTCAATCCGGAATTGATTATCATTGGCGGCTCACTCGCTAAGTCGGGGGAATATTTAAGCTTACCGGTGAAAAATGCCATCAACAAATATTCACTTTCCATTGTAAACAGAGACACCAAAATTACCCTGTCTTCCAACGGTGAGAAATTAGCGGCCTACGGAGCCTGCTTATTATTACGCGACAGATTGCTGGAAATAACAGAGTAATATACCTTCTATGAAAAAAATCTACCTAAGCTTATTAGCAGTAGCCTGCTATGTGGGCAGTATTGCCCAAGAAACTACAGTTTTCAAATCTGGCGAAGATGGATATGCCAGCTATCGCATTCCTGCCATCATAAAAAATAAGAATGGCGACTTGATGGCGATTGCCGAAGGCCGTGTAGACCATGCCGGCGATTATGGAAACGTAGATATCGTTTGCAAAATCAGCAATGATCAAGGCAAAACCTGGGGCTCCTTGCAAGTAATTGTAGATTATGAGAACCTACAAGCCGGCAACCCTGCTGTTGTGGTCGACCTATTAAACCGCAACTTTAAGAATGGCCGTATTTTTCTTTTCTATAACACCGGAAACAACCATGAGGGGGAAGTACGAAAAGGAAAAGGATTGAGAGAAAACTGGTACATCAGTTCAAGCGATGGCGGCAAAACATGGTCGGAAGCAATCAACATCACATCATCTACGCACCGTCCAAAACAACCAGAAATCAACCCTGCCTATAACTTCAAGGAAGATTGGCGAACCTCTGCGAACACTCCAGGACATGCTTTCCAATTCGTCAGCGGTCCGAACAAAGGAAGGATATACATCGCTGCGAATCATAGTGCCGGCGCACCTGATCCACAAGGAAAAGACTGGAATGCACATGCCTTCTACTCCGACGATCATGGAAAAACATTTCAATTGAGCGAAAATATTCCGTATGCCGGATCGAATGAATCCATGGCCGCGCAGGTCGATGAAAATGAAGTCTATATGAGCTCCAGAAATCAACAGCTCAATCCAAAGTTGCGTATCGTATCGCGCTCTGTAGACGGCGGAGAAACATGGGAGTCATCAGTCACCGACCCCAACCTTCAAGACCCAATCAACCAAGCATCGGTGCTGTCCTGGAAAAAAGGTAAAAACTTTATCCTCGCACATCTCAATGCCGCCGATCAAACGCGACGTAATAACCTAACCCTGCGACTATCCAAAGACAAAGGCAAGACTTGGTATTTCAATAAAACAATCGCCAAAGCGCCGGAAAACATGAAAGGCGATTATTCCGCCTATTCAGATCTCGTATTGATCAATAAAAATCAAATCGGAATTCTATACGAAAAGAATAACTACAAAGAGATAGTCTTCGTCAAGGAAGATATTAAATAAGCTACCCACACATTTAAATAAGATTTTAATAACAGCAGATTTATCAAGTAAATCTGCTGTTTCTTTTACTGCACCATTAAAAATCCATTTGGTATTAATCATTGCTTCGAATAAAGAAAGGAATAAGTCTCGTTCGACTTAAAGCCCTTTCAAATCCCTTTCACTCCCCTTTCATAACCGTATCAAACCCGCTCCGGAAGGGCTATGATTTGGGTATGAAAAAGGAATGAATAGCGATTGATGTAAAGTAGTTGCTTTTTTGTCTGAACCAGGAAAGGAAGGATTTGAGGATTGGCAGGATCCTGTTGAAAGAAAAAAAGTGGCTGTTTCTGAACCAGGAAAGGAAGGATGCAAGGATTATCAGGATCCTGTTGAAAGAAAAAAAGCGGCTGCTTCTGAACCAGGAAAGGAAGGATGCAAGGATTATCAGGATCATGTTGAAAGAAAAAAAGTGGCTGTTTCTGAACCAGGAAAGGAAGGATGATAAAATGAACAGGATCCTGCCAATCCTTGCATCCTTCCTTTCCTGGTTCAGAAAAACGAATCCAAGCTTCAAACTAATCGAAAGATAGCAGCTAGAATGGACGCTATAGGTCTAAATACTAACTACTAAATACTAACTACTACTTAACCAATTTATTAGCATTCATCAGCTTAACCTTCTCCTCTACTTCCAAATTAATGAACTGCGAAGGTGTGATTCCATAAAAAGCTTTGAAAGTCTTGCTAAACCATTTAGGATCGGAGAATCCTACGGAATAAGCAACTTCGGCAATACTGAGTTCTTTATTTCCGAGCAGTGTGCTGGCGGTTCTCAGTCTTACGGCGTTGATCATTTCGATGATGCTGAGGCCTGTCAGTTGTTTTACTTTTCTATAGAGCACGGGTCTGCTCATACCAATCTGATTGGCGAGCTGCATGACATTGAGTTCCTCCTCAGCCAAATGCTCTTCAATAAAGCTGACTAGTTTACTGAGAAAACCCATTTCCTCATTCGCTGTTTCCTCGTCCTCTTTCTTATCCTTTAATAGATATTCTTTAACAAAATGCTTCCTGAAACTTTGCTGCGTAAAGAGTATGTTCTGGATTTTCAGCGCTAGAATTTCGATGTTTACGGGCTTGGTCAAGTAATCATCCGATCCCGCATGCATCCCGGTTTTCATATCTTCTGTAGAGGATAGCGCGGTAAGTAGAATTACGGGAATATGCGACGTAGTAGCGTTAGATTTCATCATTTTTGCGAGGCTGATGCCGTCGACATTGGGCATCATGACATCGGAAATAACAAGATCGGGCAAGTTTTCTGAAACCTGCTTCCATGCCTCTTCGCCATCTCTCGCCAGCAGCACCTGATAGTTTTTGTTCAATTGCTGATAAAGAAACTGCAAAATCTCTTCATTGTCATCGACCAACAGCACCATTTTACGCTCTTTTGAAGGAATATGCTCAGCTATTTCGATAGCCTCCTCGGTTGGCAGCGTAGGATTTTGCACTACAGCTGTTGTTTCTACATCTCCGAGCGAAGGTTGATTCTGCGGAGAGACCTGCAATATTTCCTCCGCCTTTAAATGAGCTTTCCCTAGAGGAATTCGGATGTAAAAACTGGTGTACGAAGGTTTGTCCGTTTCTTCATTTTGGCTTTCTACGTAAATCTCACCATGATGCAGCTCTACAATATCTTTCGAAAGAGAAAGACCGATTCCACTACTATATTTCTTGCTGGATAGGTTTTGATCGCCTTGATAGAAAAACTCAAAAACGGTTTCCAGTTCGTGTTTCGGAATCCCTGGACCGGAATCCGTAACACACAGTTGCAGCATCCCTTCCGGATATCTCTCCTGTGCCTCTTCTTGCGATAGCGATAATTTGATTTCCCCTCCTTCAGGTGTAAACCGCAACGCATTGGAAAGTATATTGAAGCAAACTTTCTCCATCTGATTGATATCGATCCAAACGTCCGGCAGATCGTCCTCAACTTCCAATCGAACTTCTATTTGCTTGCTTTGAAAATCATTTTTGAAGGATTCGAGCACATCCAAGATGACTGCATGGAGGTCGTATTGAGCAACCTGTAGCTTTAAGAGTCCCAATTCACTTTTCCTTACATCCAAGAGCTCATTGACGAGCAGCAACAAACGCTGTGCGTTCTTCTTCATCACACGGAGTGTTGGCTTGCTATCATGGTCGGCAGTAGTAGATAGAATCTGTTGCAAAGGACTAAGAATAAGCATCAGGGGCGTCCGCAACTCATGCGATACATTGGTAAAGAAATTCGCCTTCATTTCCGCTACTTTCTTTTCGTGGGCAGTCTCTAGATTGACCAATTCCAACTGGTATTTTAGCTCACTCTTCGATTTAATAAATTGAATGATGATGTAGAATATGCTCAGCCCCAATAACACATAAATACATATCGACCACCAGGTTAGCCACCAAGGGGGAAGAATCGTTAATTCCAACCTATTGATCTCCTGCGACCATACCGCATCATTGCTCGCTCCTTTAATCAAAAGCGTATATTTTCCTGGAGAAAGGTTGGTATAGGTTGCTGTTGGGATATTTACATAGTTCCAATCTTCCTCCAGCCCCTCTAATTTATAGGCATATTTATTCTTTTCGGGCGTAACGTAATTCAACGTTGCAAAGTCGATACTAAAAGTATTCTTGTTGTAGGGCAGCTCAAACTTTGGATTCACCGCCAATTGGAAAGGCAATAGGGTTCCGCGCTGCGGATCGATGGGTTGATTATGGATTCTTAGATCCGTGAAAGTCACCTTCGGACTGTATCCGCTGCTCCCGATTTGGCGAGGATAAAATGAGGTAATACCATGTGTCCCGCCAAACAGAATTTCACCGTCGCTGCTCTTAAACGCCGCCCCAATGGAGAATTCATTACCCAATAATCCGTCCTTCATGTTGAAAGGAGCAAACTCCCCTTTTTCCGGATTGAAGGAACAGATACCGTTATTTGTACTTATCCAAAGCTTATTGGCATCTTCCAAGATGCCGACAATATTATTCCCCGGCAGCCCTTCCTTCTGTGTATAGCGTTTGAACTGCTTCGTTTCATAGTCAAATAGGTTTAAGCCTTCTTTGGAAGTTCCCACCCACAGCCTGCCCTTGCTGTCCTCAAAGATACTGAGGATAATAGAGCCACTGATGGAATGTGCATCGCCAACCTTCGGAAAGAAAACATCAAAAGCCTCTTTACTCGCCCACTTTACATTAAGCCCGTTCTCTGTGCCGACCCATACATTTCTCCTTGAATCGATGAAGACCGTACGGACCATTTCGGAAGAAAGGTTGTAAGGAGGCCTTTTACCGGGCATATATTGCTCATAATAGCCTTTGGTACCTGCTTTCTTCAGATTTAATCCGCCCCCATAGGTTCCGATCCAAAAATTACCTTGATGGTCTTCCTTGATGCTGTAAACATTGTTACTGGACAGTGACGTCGCATCGTTGGGATCATTTTTGATATGCTCAAATCCTTGTTGATCAGGCTTCAGTATGTTCAAGCCGCCGGAATAGGTTCCTATCCATACGTTGGATTTACTATCGATAAAAATATGCTTGACATGATTATTGCTCAGCGAATTGGTTTGGCTCTGTTGATGGCTATAATGTCGGACTACCTTTTTTGAAGAATTCATATAGTCCAGCCCACCGCCTTCGGTTCCTATCCAATAACCGCCGTTCTTATCTTGTACTATGCCGCTGACAACATTGTAGGATAGACTAGCAGGACGGCCATCCTTGCTGTAATGCTGGAAAACCGGAAGATGCCGATCATAGACGCTGATGCCACCATAATAGGTTCCGATCCAGATCGAACCTCTACGGTCTTGAAATATCGGCCGAATCGAATTATCAGCAAGCGAGTTGATATCATTTTCCTTTTTGAAATAATTCCTAAAGCCCCTGCCCTCCTCATAGTAGTTCAAGCCATTGATCGTACCTATCCAATAGCCGCCTCTTTTATCTTTAATAAGGCTGCGGACGTCGTTGCTGCTCAATGTTGCGCCCTCGCTGAATCCGCTTTTCGTAGTTAGATAGGTAAAAGACTTCGATGCTTCATTGAAAACATTGATTCCTCCTTCTTTGGTGCCTATCCAGAATACGCCCGGTTTCATTTCATATACAAAGCGTACTTCGTCATTATTGAGCTGTCCTGCTTTGCGTTGAAAGCTATAGATTAGCTTATTAAGACCAGTTTCGCCGCCCGCCGAGAACACATATAATCCGCCGTTCGTACTTACCCAAAGCCTATTCTTAAGATCATGATATAGCTGCTGTATATTTCCCGCATTATTGGGAAAGGACTGATCACTGATATTTCTTCCGTTGAAAGCTAATTGTACGCTAATGTCATCATCATTGCATTGGATTCTATATAATCCCTGATTACTACTGATCCAGATGTAGCCGTTTTTATCCTCGGTAATGGCATAAATCAGAGGTTCCACAGCGGGATTACTGCCGATGGCGATACGTTTGAAATCGTCCGTATCTCTAAAATATAGATTGAGCCCTATTGCTGTGCCGACCCATAGTCGCTTTTTTGAGTCTTCAAAAAGACTGGTTATATAGCTATCCGAGAGCGACGTAGAATCTGATAAGGCGGTTCGATAAATTCTGAATTTACTAGCATCGTAACGATTAAGTCCGTCGCGGGTGCCGATCCAAATAAAGTCCTGATGGTCTTGAAGCATGGAAAAGACAGTACTTTGTGATAATCCGTCCTTCGTAGACAAGTGGAAAAAACGAGCTTCCTGCGTATGCATTTGAGCAAACGACAGGGATAGCAAAGAACAAAAGAATACCAGGGAACACAGAATCCGTCTCATACTAGGCGTATTTGGTACAACATAATAGGAATTTTCGTGCGAATTTTCAAGTTTACGTTTATCCTTAAACAAATAGTACCAACCCAATTGCTCGGGTTGGTACAGCTTTAACCTATTAAAACCATTAATCTATGTTAACAGTACGTTTGAACGCGGTAGAAAAAACATCAACTCGGAATTGCTCTTGAATATTATCAACGAGATTGATGGCCACGGAGCGACGTCCAGTTGCTGCCGTGTTGTTTAATAATTTGATGTAAATCTTAGCTTGTGCTTTTTTGGCGCCTGGGAATACGATTTGATATTTGCCGGCAATGGGGCTAATCTTGTTGCCCGAAGCATCAACGACCTCAAAGTCTTTGCCCAATTCCGCCGGGTTATTGATCCCGTCTATACTGACTACATAGTGAGCAATAGCGTCGTAGTTACGCTCGAATTCGGAATAAAATTGCACAGGGAGTTCGAGCAAGGCGGTTTGCGAGCGCTTAACAGTTACTGCCGAGTTGTTGTTCGGCATATAAACCACATAGTAATGGTGCTCGTATTCCGGCAAACCAGGCAATACTTCTCTATCCTCTTTACAGGCAAATAAACTTGTTACTGCCATGAAGAGCAGCAGGATTTGAGAAGCTTTATTTCTGATATGATTGATTTTCTTTTTCATGTTATTTCCAATTAGGGTTTTGAACTACTGCACCGCCACTCAATGAAATCTCATTCAAAGGAACCGGATACAAATAATCTTTCGCAGGGTTAAATCTTCGAGTGCTTTTATCCTCCACAATTAAAATCTGGTCAGCATTCAAGTTTAAGTTCTTGATATCGGCTCCGACCCAATCCGTAGCATTATATTTTGCACCCAGAATATCTTGTGTCAATGCATTTTCTGCTAGTTTCCAACGAATCAAATCAGGATAACGGAAACCCTCAAGTGCTAATTCAACGTTTCTTTCACGACGGATCTCCTCAAGCATACTCAATTGATTAGCCGCTGCAAAGGCATTGGAAAGTTTCACGTTCATTCCAACTCTACTGCGCAATAAATTGATGCTCTTGTCTAAATCCTCGTCGGATATCGATCCGTTTAGTTCGTATTTCGCCTCGGCATAGGTTAATAACACTTCAGCATAGCGGATTAATATCCTATCTGTCGTCGCCGAACCTGAGGTTTGCCAATCTGGAATGTTGAATCCTTTTTTAGTCGCATATGCTGTTCGAGCACCTAATGTTGTTGTGGGCACCCAAGGCCCCTTGTAAGCTTGCTCGCCATCGCGAAATACCGTCAAGCCTAGGCGTGGATCCCTGTTATCCAGAACCGCATTATAGCTAGGCTCTGCGCCTTCGGCAATGTAGAAGGCTGAACGCATAGGTTTTAATTCATTGCGCTCGTTATACGCTGGGAGACCGTCCGTATAGAGATACTGACGAATAAGATTACGGGTTACCGCCACACGACCGTTTTCTAAGTCGCGAGAGTAATTATGCGCTAAAATAACATTGGATGCATCGACCCCGTAGATTTTAACTAAGATATTCTCGCTGTTTCCTGGTCCCTCGCCTTCTTGATTGAACAGCTTGGCATAGTCCGAGAACAGTTGATGTCCCTGCCCCATCACATAGGTGGCACCATCAACAGCTTGTTGTAAATGCGTCTGCGCATCAGATCCGCCATGGTATTTGGCAAATGTGCCTAGAAACAAACCGATACGTGCCTTTAATGCCTGTGCCGCGCTTTTGCTCACGCGCCCGTAGTCAGCCGCAGGGATAGATTTTGCGGTCGGCAACCAGTCTTTTGCATAGTCAAGATCTTCATAAAGCTGCTTTGCAATTTCAGCTTTTGGAGTTCTCGCCATGTTCAATTCTGGCGAATTGAAGTCTAATGTTTTCGTTAAGAACGGGACATCACCATAACGCTGTACCAGTTGAAAATAGGCATAGGCTCTAAAGAACTTCGCCTCTGCGAAGTATCTGTTCTTAATTTCCTCCGCTACGCCGGCTTTTTCGCCTTTGATCAAGATATTGTTTGCCGTAAATATCATCTCATAAGGCTGCGACCAATCCGAACTTGTGCTCGGAATGCTCCACGCTCCATTACTAATTAGATTTACCGTTTGGTTGACATTGTCATCGCCACGGTTATCCAGGTCAAAGCCTTCCAGTTGTTGATATAGACGGTTAGCGGCAAATTTTAAATCAGACTCCGTGTTCCAGAACTCCTGATCGGAGAATGTGGTTTCGGGGAATCGGTCTAAGCTACAGCTGGCAGTCATACTTAAGGCTGCAGCAAGAGCAAAATTGGTTATAATAGTATTTAATGCTTTCATGTGACAGGAGATTAAAGGGTCAGATTAAGGCCAAAAGAAACGGTTCGGAAAAACGGATAAGTGGTCGCTCCAACATTGTTGGGAACCTCAGGATCGAAGACCTCCATCACTTTCGTTGTTTCCCATAGATCTTGTCCGGAGAAGAACACTCTCAGCTTACGGATCGCTTGTGTCTTTAATGGCAATGTATAACCCAATTGTACATTCTTCAAACGTAAATACGCCCCGTTCTGAATCCATTTATCCGACGGACGGTAGTTATGTGAACTTGTTTGATACATGCGTGGGAAGGTTGCATCAGGATTCTCCGGCGACCAACGGTCCATATGTATGGTCCATGGCAAATCAGCAGTACCTAACATCGGCGACAATGTTTCTGTAGAGATCACGAATACACGTTTGGCAACCCCTTGCAACATCGCACTGAAATCAAATCCTTTGTATTGGAAGCCCATATTGAATCCGTAGAAGTAACGTCCGTTGGAAGTACCATAGTTCACTAAGTCACCTGGACTATTTGGCGTACCTTCGCCTGCCGAAATAACACTATCGCCATTAACGTCTAAGTATTTCACATCTCCGGCACCAGCATTGTTCGGGAAGAATGGCGTATTCACTTGTGCTTTATAAGCATCGTACTCTTCTTTCGTTTGGAAATATCCATCTGTTTTGTAACCCCAAACGGTGTTCATTGGATAGCCTTCTAATAAATCGACAACACCTTCATTGATGATGTTACGACCATCGAAACGCACCAGTTCATTTTGATTATCTGATAAATTGAATCCTACTGAATATCTAAAATCATTGATCTTGTCTTTCCACTTGATATCAAATTCCCATCCCCAGCTCTTTAATTCACCCACGTTGAAAAAAGGAACATCTATACCAATAATAGACGGCAAGTTCAAGGCCGCTAGCATATTCTTATTGCGCTTTACATAGTAGTCTCCAGTGAAAGAAAGGCGATTCTTCAGGATAGCGAAGTCAATACCGATATTACTTTGTTGCACAACCTCCCAAGTCTTTTGTGGAGATGCTAATTGCTTTTGGAAGAGATACTGCTCGCGCACATCGTTGAACACTAGATAAGGGTTGTCACTAGCACTCTCGCGCAATCCTGAAGACAACAACGGGATATAATCGTACAGCCCTAAGGAAGCACCATTACCCAATTGTCCCCAAGATGCTCTAATCTTTAACAAGTCAAAGATAGTTTGATCTTTCATGAACTCTTCCTGATCTAAACGCCACGCTGCAGAGAATGAAGGAAATAGTTCCCAACGGTTTTCTGGCGCTAATCGCGAACTACCGTCATATCTGAAAGATGCTTCTAATAGATAGCGTTCTTTGTAGTTGTAGTTCAAACGACCGAAGTAAGATCCCATCGCCCATGTTTGAATATCATCACCATTGGTTTTTGTCGCCGGATTACCGTAGTTTAAGCTATAGAAGTCGTTAGTGATTAAAGACTGCGCGCCTGCTACTAATTCATCCTTACGGTATTCTTCGAAGGAAGTACCAGCAAGCAAGGTAAAGTTATGATTCTCAGCAACCTTAAAGTTATAGGTAGCTACCGCTTGTAGGTTGTTTAGGAATCCTCTGTTTTTAGCCCGCTCCGTAGAGTTCGGATCGTTTACTTTCGATCGGATGGTGTTTGTTGAGCGTCCGTACCAAATAATCGTACGACGATCGCGTTGCATATTATAGTAATCTTGATTTCTAGAACCTGTGATATCGATCGTCAACCCCTCTACAATATTCTTGATCTTTAAATTGGCTCTACCTGTAAAAGATTCATAAAGACGTCTGTAGAGACCACCGTTTTGCTGGATGTCTATCGGGTTGATCTGCAAGTCACCATTGAACGGCTGCCCTGTGATATCTTCTGCTGGAACATAAAGGCTCTGGCGTGTTCTACTTCTGTACATTCTGTTGATAATCTGCTGCGTTCCGTAAGCATTCTGATTCACCTCAGATCCTACGTAATTGGCTGCGATATTTAACTGTACATATTTATTTACTTCCGCAGATAGGTTCGTTCGAAGGGTGTAACGTGAGTTATCGTCTGGACCATAGCGGAGAACACCGCTACGATTGTAATATCCTCCGGAAACATTATATGTTACCTTTTCTCCACCGCCGCTTAGGGAAAGGTTGTGATTATGCATGTCGCTATACTTATTCATCCCCTCCTTAATCCAGTTATTGTTGCCGAAATATTCCCAGCGATCCTGTGTTGGGTTAGGTCTGTAAGAAAAGTTCGGATTCATTAACCATTCGCGTTGCTCTTCCGTGAACTCTGGATTTCCGGTCGCATTCAAGCGCGCTTCGTCGATCAATAATTGCTCATCCCAAGAGTTTAAACGTTCAGGACGACGGGCAGCGATATTAACACCGTAGTAATTATTGTAATTCACTACCGGCTTACCTGCTTTTCCCTTCTTCGTCGTAACTAAGATGACACCTCCTGCAGCTCTTGCTCCATAGATTGCCGATGCTGACGCATCCTTAAGAACCGATATAGACTCTACGTCATCAGGATTGATCAGGTTGAGGTCCATTTCAATACCGTCTACTAATACCAAGGCTGACATACTATTCGCAGAACTAAAGCCACGAACACGGATACCACTGCCTTCATCACCAGGATTACCGCTACTTCGCGTTACTGCGACTCCCGGCAAAACACCCTGTAAGGCAGACGTAAGGTTAACATTTGGACGGTCGACAAGCTCTTCCCCTGCTACTTGGCTTACCGCACCGCTTAGATTAACTTTCTTTTGCGTGCCATAGCCGACCACCACAACCTCATCGAGGTTCTCTTGATTTTCAACTAAAACAACATTGATGGTCGATTGTGTTCCGACAGTAACCTCCTGCGTTTGATAACCAAGGAGTCTAAATTGCAGAACAGCTGCATTCGAAGCTTGCAAACGAAAGTCCCCAGCTTCATTTGTTGAAGTCTCTTGTTGACTGTTTTTAATGGATACACTGACATTGGCAGCAGCAGTTCCGTCTTGCAGACGTACCACTCCTTGAATAGTTCGTAAAGCTTGCGCATATGATAATTGAACAAGAAAAATAAGTCCAATTATGATACAGCAGCTCCTACTGAGGTGGATGCATGATCTCATCATAACTGATAGGTTTTAATTTGGATAAAATAAGTGCCCGAGCAGACCCGGGTTAGACAAATGTCTTGATTGGTTAATATTTATTAGGGGTAGAAATTGCTCAAATAGGGGTAGAAATTGCTTTATTTGCAATCCTACACCTGTTTTTAGAGAATCCAGATTAATGGATGCCTCATCGGCGAATTTCTGCGTACTTCTAATTCACTATAATCTAACGGCAGCTTCAACCAGGTATTCAACAAGTCTTCCCGTTGAAAATCTAATGCACCGAACAGTAAAAAAGGATGGGCAATTGGCCAATTATCCCAATACATTACATCCTTTTCATAAGGCCATTTCGTCTTGTCTACCACATATGGGAACATGAAATCAATACCCTTTTCTAAATTCTTCCCATCTACGGTAATCTCGGCTGCCTGCGAATTATGCTTCTGCAGAATACGCGTAATACCCGCAAAGATATCTAAGTTGAAAAGTGAATATCCATATGGCTTTGTTCTTTCGATCTCCAACGGAAAACTGCCGTTACTAGCCATCTGATTGGGTAATATGACCTGCTGATAGCGTTGAACGCAGGAGTCTAGCATAGCCTGATTATTTGTATAGCGAGCGAATGCTGCTGCTTGCAATAACCAACAGGAAGCGTGATTGTTCTTAGTAGCCTTTTCGTCCAGTCCATAGGGATGGGTATTCATCCAGTTTAAATAAGAAGCAAACCATTCTTCAATCGCTTTTCCGTCTTTCTCATTGAGCTTGCCAGCAGTTTTTAAGTGTTCTAGCGAGCGCGCTACTTCGACAAAATGAATTCCATCAATTAATCCGATACCTCTCCCACTTGCTACACCCTTGATGGCTTGCGCATAGTTCATCGAAGGGTTCATACGTGTATTTTTATCGACGAACCAAGCCTTTGCATGTTCCATTGCTCGCTTCGCATAGCGATCATCTTTCGTTAGCAACCATCCGGAAACCAGATCGCTAATGATATCACCGTATCGCATCACAAGCTCCCGATGTGCTACAAAGTTATCGGGATTGCTCATGCCATCTTTACGGATATAAGGACCATCGTTATCCTCTGGATTTGGCCACCAATAGTCTCCTTCCGAATAGAAGTCATTCTTCGTCCCTAAACTACGCTCGCTGGTAGCCGAAGTAATCGTCCTGATGGGCTCCTCTAAGGCTTTATCCGCTGCCGCTAAAACCTCTGGACGGAGTTTATTAACGACAGTAGTCGTCAAATCTCTGTCTTCACCAGTAATATTGATTAGTGTCGATTTGATATAATCGCCTTTCACCGATACGACGGCATGCTTTCCT
Organism: Sphingobacterium hotanense; assembly: GCF_008274825.1. Taxonomy (NCBI): domain Bacteria; kingdom Pseudomonadati; phylum Bacteroidota; class Sphingobacteriia; order Sphingobacteriales; family Sphingobacteriaceae; genus Sphingobacterium; species Sphingobacterium hotanense. Next base: position 1,590,960 of record NZ_CP030848.1, on the reverse strand, counting down.
GTTCGCACAAAACGGATAAGCGCACGGCCGTTATAAGCCTGTAATCTACTGCTCCCATCCGATGTACCCTGGTTGACGATAAGATATCCATCGCCTGCGGATGCAAACTCCAAATAATCGCGACTATCTAATACTGGAACTCCTTTTGCATCGAGAAACTTAGCTTCCAATAGCACAGTATCGCCTTTAGTTTCAATGGCATTCAAGCTTATGCTAGCTGGTTTACCCCATTTCTCGGTTTGGTAATCTTGAACTAGCTCATCCGATATCACTACCTTCCCTTTCCTCGCGATCGCCTTCAGTTCATTCTTCCCTTTTTCAAATTTCACCATCCATCGCAGTCCAGCTGCAGGGAAGTCCTGCGAATCACGCTTTTTCTTTCCGAGGCTTATACCATTGTGAAAAAGTTCCACTTCTTCCGCGTTCGAGTACACTTTAACCATTCTTTCCTGCCCTTCATCACCCCATCGCGTTGGCCAGCTATGACCATAGATACGAACCATAGGCTCCTCCGTCCAATAGGATTGGAAAACATAGTATGATTCCTTCTTATTCAAGTTTCTTTCAACAACCCCCTTTTGATTCATATAAGGGACGGGGTTCTCTGGACGAACCGGCGTCGTAAAATCCTTAAATGGCCAGTATGCAGTACCGGTCAACCAAGGCATGGTTTCTTGTTCTTTCAGGTGCCAATCAATTAGATTTACGATGTAGCTCTCACTCCAATCGCCATCTTTTGATACTCTCGCCGGCCCACCGAAAAGCGACGCATCACCTGCGCGCTCATCTGCCGAGGTACTGCGCATCACTTCCGAAAGCCCTTCATCAGGTGTCTCCGAATGTCTTCGCGCATGACTATCCCCACCCCATTCGACATGCAGGAAGTGACTAACCCGCTCAAACTCGGTTCTACTAGCTGTCTTGTAATCCGTATATACCCCACGATACCAACCTGCCCAAATAGAAGGCGAATAGACATCTACAATATCTCTACAGAAATCACAACGGCGAATCGCTGTCTTTCTGGAGTCATCAAGTTTATGAGATAACTGATGTAACTCAGTCATAAAGGTCCTTATCTTCTGTTGGTCGAACTCATTAAAGTCGCCGGGCCAATCATTCTCGTTTCCAAGTCCCCAAATAATAATGGACGGATGATTATAATGCTGCTCAATCATATTAGTGAGCATCCGGCGCGCTTGCTCCTGATATACAGGGCCGCCCAACCCACCGCGACACCATGGAATCTCCTCCCAAACCAATATTCCTAGTTGGTCGCAAGCTTCCAAAACTATCCTCGACTGCTGGTAATGTCCTAATCGAATAAAGTTTACCCCCATGTCCTTCATCATCCGCATCTCTTGCCAAATCTGCTCCTCTGTCATCGCTTGCCCTACACCCGCATGGTCCTCATGTCGATGCGTACCACGCAGCAAAAGGCGTTCGCCATTCAGATGAAATGGACCCGATGCAACAAATTCAAAAGATCGGAAGCCGATATGCTCCTTTAAAATAGCTGTATCCTTTCCTACGATCGCCGAGATCTCCACACGATATAGATTCGGCTGGTTGGGACTCCATAAACTAGGATTGGATACAGCAAGAGGTTCAAGATTGAAATTACCATCATTCGAAATCGAAACAGTTTGTTTCTTATTAATGATTTCCTTCCCTTTAGGATCAAATATCTTTGTTTGCAATGAAGCTTCCTTTATACCTTCAGGATTCCAAAAACGTCCTTTGAGAGTCACCTTAGCCCCCTTTAAATTAGGCTGAAGATTGATTTCCGAGAAAATATGTTGTACCGAAAGCTTCGGTGCATATACCAAATTGACATAACGATACAGCCCTCCAAACAGTGTAAAATCCGAAAGATCTGAAGGAATCATCTCCAAATCTCTGGAATTATCTGTTCTAATCAACACAGGCACTTTTCCATTAAAGCGCTTCGCGTCTTCCGATGCCCTAAACTTCGCTACTGCATCCGTAATATCCGCATACCACTCATCATAACCACCGACATGCTCTGTAACTAATTGATCGTAGACATAGACGTTGCTCTTTTGGCCAGCTCCTTCGAAGTGCAAAATAACACGTCCGTCGGAATAAGGGTTATTTATTGATAGGTTGGTTCTGTACCATGCCGGACCCTGATAATAATTCTCATGCGGATCCACCGCATCCGACGCATTGTAGGTATGTGGCAACTGCACCTTGGACCATATAGGAACAGACTCAGGCGCTCCGGCAGGAACAGGACGAATCCCCTCCCATATCCCCCCAAGATCAGAGCGCAAAAACTCCCAATCATTGATAAGCCGCTGACTAGTTTGAGCCTGCAGATTCCCAATAATTGAAAGCCCGATAAAAAGAATAAACGATAGATAAGTTTTTCTCAGCATAACAAATAGGTTCTAAATCAGTAGAACGAAGATGCATGCAGAACTGACGTTTTAGGTGTTGATATCGGTTTAAAAGGGGGAGTATTTGTTCAGAACGCTTTACAAATAGCGTTTAAACCTGATAAAACAGGTTTTCTTCATAAAAACTTTAATGGATACTTTGAAGCATCAACAGGGATAAAGCTTCTTGATGGTGTTTTGAAAAGAACACTTTCAGCAAAAAATAAAGAGAGAGCCCTTACTATAAGAACTCTCTCTTGATCTATTTATTTTAAGTTTACTTTCCTGAGGAATCTTAAGCGTGCGCTTTTTCTTTCTTGCCGAACAAAGCTTTACCAACAGTCACCAATCCCAAAGCTATCAAACCACCAACGATTGCTGCAGCAATTGATTTAACAATACCCGGTAGGCTTGGTAACATATGGTGTAGATAGTCGATATTATGAACAAAAATATCTCCTGATACCATCAATAAAGCAATCGTTCCAATTACGCCTAAGGATTTAATTACTAAGGGTAATAACTTCACTAAAGCATGCCCGAACTTAGCAGCAAATCCCTTATCGTTGGAACGCTTGATCAGGCTATATCCCATATCGTCCATGCGCACAATTAGCGCCACAATCCCATAGACACCTATCGTAGCGATAATAGCTACTACAGAAACCGTTAGAATCTGAATCGTCAAAGATTGGTCTAACACGGTTCCTAGGGCGATGATCACAATCTCCACCGATAAGATAAAGTCAGTGGTAATAGCAGACTTTATCTTCGCGTTCTCTGCAATCTCCCCCTGCTCTACATTCTTCTGGATAACCTCATGGCCTTCTTTCTTACGATGGAACAGGTAATGAACAATCTTTTCTACCCCCTCGTAAGCCAAGTAAAAACCACCGAGGATCAAGATATACTTGATCGCTATTGGAAATATTGCATTCAGGATCAATGCAATCGGCACAATGATCAGTTTATTGATAAAAGAGCCTTTGGTAATTGCCCATAGCACCGGAATCTCACGGGTTGCTAAAAATCCAGTAGCTTTTTCTGCATTAACGGCTAAATCGTCTCCTAAAATACCTGCAGTCTTACGTGTTGCCAACTTACTGGCTACCGCCACGTCGTCCATTAATGCAGCGATATCATCCAATACCGCAAATATGCCTGATGCCATAGTTATTAATTATCTTTTACTTTTCTAAAATAGAATTAATTTAGAAATGTTTGAAAAAACTTTCATGTTTTCATTGAATCATCAACAGAAATGAAAGTTCTTGAAGACCATTGATAACAGACAATTTCAGAAAAAAAATAACAAAGGACGGTATTAAACTAGTTCTACCTGCTCGCTTAATCCCTATTCTACTTCCTGCACTTTGCTTTTCCGGAACTCTTTCATGGATGCAGGCTCTTTACTTTCTAATTCCGCGAAGTCCACAACACCTGTTTCTTTTGCCCAATTTGCATAAGCCTGTGCCAGTCGGGATACGACGTCCTCATTTTTATCCGCAATATTTCTCGTCTCCGTCGGGTCGCTCTCCAAATCATATAATTCCCAGGTTTGCGACGGCCAAGTCGAAACCAACTTCCACTTCCCTACCCTCGCTGCTCTGTTCCCCGCACGCTCCCAGAAAAGACCTTCCTCTCGAAGCACCTGTTGGCTTTCGCTGGTAAGCAGTGGTAATAAACTTTTACCTGCGAGCGCATTAACCTTCGTCGCCTTATAAGCTTCCGGATACTTTGCATTCGCTAATTCATAGAACGTAGGTGCTAAGTCGATTATATGTCCAGTACCTTGTTTGATTTCTCCCTGTTGAATTCTTCCGGGGAACCAAGCGATGAACGGCGTATTGATACCACCTTCATACATGTAGTCTTTAAAAGCTTTAAACGGTGTGTTACTTGCATATGACCAATTCTTACTCTGCGATTCATAGGAAGTAACCGTCCCAATAGCGCCCTTATTCCTATCCGAACCATGATGCCAGCGAACCAAATCCTCAGCCGGCGCACCGTTATCAGAAAGGAAGACGATTAGCGTATTATCTAATTGTCCGTTCTTTTCCAAGCGGTCTAACAGCTCTCCGATACTTTGATCCAAACGATAGACCATCGCAGCGAATATTTCCATTTTCTTCGCCCAACCTGCCCTTTGTTCAGCAGTCAGTTTTTCCCAGTCATAAAGATCCCGATCAGCAGTTGATGGAGTCAGTCCCGTCGGTATCAAGCCGATTTCACGCTGTCTTTTTAGTCTTTGCTCCCTAAGGACCGACCATCCCATATCATACTTGCCTTTAAAGCGAGCTATATCCTCTTTTGGAGCAACCAAAGGCCAATGCGGAGCCGTATGTGCTAAATACAAAAAGAACGGCTCCTGTCGACTCTTAATGCTATCCAAAAAACCTATCGCATTCCGCGTGATCAAGTTGGTCGAAAATGTCGCTTGAGTTGGATAGCCCTCCGCATCTGTTTCAGGCGTTCGTAGACCCGGTGCTCCGGAATTTGCATTCTTATCATCGCGAGGATAGACGTAGTCAAATCCTCTTTCCCAAGGATAACTTTGCCCCTTCTCCGACACATGCCACTTACCAGAGGTTAGCGTAATGTAGCCATTTTCTTTAAGCACCTCCGCAATCGTTAGGGACTCCTTATTCAGATAACCCTGATATGCAGACAGTCCCAGGTCATTAGAAAAGTAACCGACCCCGGCTTTATGTTGGTACTGCCCGGTCAGCAGCGATGCTCTGGTGGGTGCACATATGGAGTTGTTATAAAACTCACGAAGGCGCAACCCTTCCTTCGCTAGACGATCTAAATTAGGGGTTGGGATTTCCGACCCATATGATCCCAGGTCCGAATAGCCCAGATCATCTGCCAGGATTAAAATAATATTTGGTCTTTTATCTTGCGCCCATACCGATAGCGAAAGAAGAAGCAATACTGTGTTTAGGAAAATGTTCTTTCTGTTCATAATGTTAATGATTAATCCAATCTGGATGTTGTTTTAGATTAGGGTTAAGGTTCAATTCTCGCTGTGGAGTAGGAAAATGCAGATGTCTTGCGGAGGCATTAATCTTGCCCGCGGCTTTCAGCTTAGCGACGTAGTAGTCCGCACCACGCCTCACCAAGTCGAACCATCTTTGATACTCATAGACGAGTTCTTTCCGACGCTCTTCAAAAACCGACTCCCGAAAGGCATCTTTACTAACGCTGGTTGTCAATAAAGTAGTCTTCGCCCGCTGCCGTACTGCATTCAACGCGTCTTTTGCAGCAGCAGTAGGTCCATTCAACTCATTTTCCGCCTCTGCGAAGATCAATAGCACTTCTGCATACCGAATAATTGGTAAGTTTTTAGAAGATTGGCTTTGATTACCGACCACCGCGTCGTCATAATATTTATTGAATTGCGGCGTAGGCAGTGCGTAATACTTACCGTCGACAGGCGATACTTTTCCGAGCGTAAAAGTCACAGCAAGGCGGGCGTCGGTTTTCTCGTACGCTTCATACAAGCCACCCTGCACATGTAAGGCATCCGCATAATCGCCATTGATGCCAGGAATATCAGCCGGTGCTGAACGGCCCGCCAAGGAATTGCCCTGGTAGCCTACATTCCCCTTAAACTGCGCCGAGAAAATATGCTCCTTCCCATTCTTCGTCTCCACGTTGAACACATCGGCAAATTCCTCAAATAGCTCATAGCCCTCCTGCTCAATGACCTCTGCTGCCTTAGCTTTCGCTTTCGCATAATCTTTCTGCGTCAGATAAACCTTAGCCAACAAGCTCTTTGCTGCTCCGGAACTCGCCCGTCCTCTGTCTGTATCGCCATATGCTTTATAATTGGGCAAAGCTTCTGCAGCCTGTAAATCGGCAATAATCTGTAAGTAAACCTGCTCCTCAGTACTTTTCGCCACCTGCAGTTCCGCCTTGCTCAGGTTTGCAATCGGCTGCAGTTGCAATGGCACGTCGCCAAACCAACGCACTAAATTGAAGTAATGCAAGGCGCGCAAGAACCTCGCTTCTAATATCAGACGCTTCTGTATCGTGGCGTCGATCTTATCGGCTGGAATCTTTTCTATAGCAACTATATTCAGGTTAGAAGCATTGATGGCATCATAGCTCTGCTTCCATAATTGCTCCATGCGGTCATTCGACGCGTCGTGCGTTAAGTTACTGATCGCGCGAACATGGGCATTCCGCGCACGCGGTCCCGCCTCATAGTCGTCCGTCGCCATCTCCACGCCAATCTGGAACAAACTATTATACAGGGACTGTCCAGTTTCATATAGTTTTCTATAAGTTCCGGTAACCGCAGCGACAGCTTGCGCCTCATCGAGGTAGAACTGCTCATTCACGAGGATAGCACGGGGCTGCTCGTCTAACTTCGAACAAGCGGTTGCAAGCAGTGAAATCAATAGGACAATAGGTAGATATCTTTTTCTCATGACAGGATATTAAAAGGTTAATGAAAGCCCCAACGACAAAGTCTTCGCTACAGGATAGATGCCAGCGTCGGTTCCGATCTGCACATTGCTGCCCGATGTTACTTCCGGGTCAAAACCGCGATAGTTTGTCAAGGTCAGTAGGTTTTGTCCAATAAAGTAAACTTGCGCATGATTAATGTGGGCTGAGCTTAACCAAGTTTTAGGCAGGGAATAAGCAAACCGTAGGTTCGCCAGCCGAACGAATGTTCCCGACTCCACAAATTGGTCCGAAAAGATGGGCGCCGGATCAAGCTTTGCCCGAGGATAAACCTGCGTAGTGTTTTCGGGAGTCCAGCGAGCTAAAGCATCTATCGACGCATTTTGCTGCCCGGTAAACATCTCGAGGTTTTGGCGATTTATATTCAGAATCTGATTACCGACAGTGCCTTGTATCAAGAAACTCAAATCGAAACCTTGATAAGAAAAGTTATTACTGAAGCCGAAGATAAAATCGGGTTGCGCATTTCCAATAATCGTGCGGTCGTTTGCTGTCGAAAACTTACCATCGCCGTCAATATCTTTATATAGGCGATCTCCAGCTTTTGGATTTGCATTCCCCGTATAAACACCCTTAGTGGCTTCCTCTCCCAACTGCAAGATACCGTCTGTCACCGTGCCATAGAATGTTCCCAATGGTTTTCCGACAGCAATCAGGTAATTACCGTTGATGTAGCGCTCCGAGCCATCGCCAATCGATAAGACCTTGTTCCGGTTAAAGGAGATATTGAAATCCGAACCCCAATTAAATGCACCCTGCACATTCTTGCTCTTGATGCTCAGTTCCACGCCTTTATTGCTCACCGAGCCGAAATTCTGCAAGGAAGTTGCATAGCCCGATGTCCAAGGAATTTCCACGCTGAGCAACAAATTTTTAGTGCGCTTGTAATAGTAGTCCGCTGATATTTGTATTCGATTTTGCAGGAATGCCAAATCAATACCCGCATCATATTGATAAGTCGTCTCCCAACCTAACTCAGCATTCGGCACACGCTGCGATGCAAATCCGGTCTGCACTGCATTTCCGAAATAATAGTTCAAAGCATAAAGAGTAGCGAGTGACTGATACTGGCCGATTTCCTGATTTCCTGTTGCTCCGAAGCTGGCGCGTACTTTCAAATCATTAATCGTCGGCAGTAAGCCTGTAAAAAAGTCCTCTTTGCTTGCTCTCCATGAAAACGCTAAGGATGGAAAATTACCCCATTTGTTAGCACTTCCAAAACGAGAACTACCGTCTCGGCGAATACTTGCCGAAACATAATATTTATTTGCATAATTATAATTTATGCGACTCAACAGCGAGTGTAATACCCAATCGTAAGCATCAGAGTTAGGACGGATTAAAACCGACCCGCTCTGCAGGTTGTTATAAAGAAGTTCGTCTGTTACGAAGCTTGATGCCCCTGCATTGAACAAGCTTGTACTGCTTTCCTGCTGCGTAAAACCGAGCAGCACGTTGAGGTCATGTTGTCCGAAGCTTTTGCTATAGGTTAGCGTATTCTCATTTAACCAGGCTTGATTCTCTAGGTTTCCCAAGTTGGCTGTCCCTTTGCTTCCTGAGCCCTCATAAATATATGATGGCAGGTAATACTTATCATTTCTATTACTCAGGTCTACCCCAAATAACACTTTAGCAGACAAACCTTTCAACAATTCGTATTGCGCATATGCAGTTCCCAGAACACGTAGATTATTAGATTCGTTGCTCGTCTCCAATAGTGTTGCAATAGGATTTGCAAAGATGTTTTCAAATGGATTACGCAGGGTATATGAACCATCCGCCTCATAGATTGTAGCCGTAGGCGGCATAATCAATAAGGAATTGATAATACCCGTCGGAGCGATCTGCGAATTGGTTTTATTGATAGTTAGATTGGCAGAAACATCCAACCGCTCGAACGGCTTTGCGTGTAAGTTGGATCGAAAACCCAATCGACGGAAGTCTGTATTGACCACAACACCTTCCTGATTCAGGTAGTTAGCGCCTAAATAATACTGAATTCTTTCTGCTCCCCCCGTCAGTGATAGCTGATGATTTTGCACCTCGCCCACTCGGAAGGCTTCGTTCTGCCAATTTGTACCCTCGCCTAGTTGGCTAATCTGTTCCTCCGACAAATACTGGAATTTTCCTCTACTTGGGTTGGTATCATACAGGGTTTCATTCCGTAATCGAGCGAAGGATTGGGCATCTAAGACGTCGATCTGCTTGACAACAGATTGCCAACCCTTGCTGCCATCGTAGTTCAGTTGCACACGACCTGCACGCCCCTTCTTCGTACTGATGATGACCACCCCGTTCGCGCCGCGAGAGCCATAGATCGCTGTCGCTGCAGCATCCTTCAAAACTTCAATGCTTTCAATATCGTTAGGGTTGATGCTCGCTAAGGGGTTGATCGGTGTCCCGCTGTTAACACCAGTGCTTTCCGACTGATTGTAAACTGGAAAGCCATCGATTACATAGAGCGGTTCATTGCCTCCTTGAATGGATGCACCGCCGCGAACCCGGATACTTACCCCCGCTCCGGGCTGCCCGGAAGTTTGTGTTACTTGTACGCCTGAGATGGCTCCTTTCAGCGACTGGTCGACAGAGCTTACCTTTTGATTCAAGAAGCTTTCCGGAACCGAGCCAACAGCTCCCGTCAGATCACGGCGTCGCTGCGTACCATAGCCGACCACGACCACCTCGTCCAGATCTTCCGAAGACGGACTTAACAAGATTGCGGTTGGCGATACGTCGACTACTAAATTCTTCGTCTTGTACCCAAGAAAGCTAACTTTGATCGTAAATGGCAATTTTTGTCCGGTGACAAATTGAAAACGGCCTTCCTGGTCAGTTTTTACTGCATGCGTTACGGCATCTAACTGTATCGTGACCCCTTCTATAGGCTGCCGGGTTAGTGAATCAAGAACAACACCTTCTAAAGATGCGTTGATGATAGGTTTGGGTTTATCCTGAGCATACAGCGTGCTGTTGAACAAGCTGAAAGCCCATAGCAATAAACTGAAATACCGAAGTACTCCAATATTTTTCATATGTTTGCTTTAGTTTAATAGTGAATACTTACAAGTGCCAACGCCAATTGAAAACTTGTTTCATTATTGAATTCGAGGGAAGCTTTGCTTCCCTTTTTTCTTTTTAGGGAAATGAACTAAAGACACATTCGCATACCAAAATGGGCAGAAAGATGAGAAAATTTGAAAGGTAAAAATGCTTGTTTAGATAGATTTCTTTTCATTGAGAATGATTTAGTTTAATAAATAATTTACTTGCGGTTACCAACGCCAATTGAATAACTTTTGACAAATATAATAGGATTAGAAAATAAAGTCTACTATTTTAGTAGATTATTTTTAAAGTGTTATATACATTCCTGATTTACAGGATAATAAAATACATTCACAGCGAGATAAGCACGAAGATTCATATTAAAGCAGTTATCTAAAAGTTTCCAAAATGGAAACTTTTACTTATTTTTATATCGCGTTATGATTATCCTGAAATTGGAACTTCTAGATCGTTTCAAAAAGAAACATGCGAGCAGCAGAAAAGGGATTGACGCTTGGATTATTCTGGTCAGAAGTGCACAATGGTTGAAAAGCCAGGACATCATAGACGATTTTCCAACTGCTAAGATTATCAGTGCGGATAGGGCTCGCTTCAAAATAGTTGGCAATAAATTCCGATTAATTATTGAAGTCGCCTATAAGGACGGTTATGTGGACGTTCGCTTTATTGGAACCCACGCAGAATATGATAAAATAGATGCGAAGAATATTTAGCTATGTGGTATTTACTAGAAAATGATAACGAGTATAAGAACGCCCTTAAACGATTTGAAGAGATCAAATATTCAAAGCGCGGTACGGTGGAACATAAAGAAAAGATGCTTTTGGTTACCTTGATTTCAAATTATGAGGTCAAAAAATACCCGGTTACGGAAATTGATCCTATTGAGATGATTAAAATTCGAATGAAAGAATTTGGATATTCGGCATCTCAACTAGGAAACAAAAGCACTGTTAGCAAGATCCTGAATTATAAACGACCACTCACCTTGTCTATGATACGGCATCTCTCGAAATTATTAAAAATCCCCTCTGACTTCTTGATCCAAGAATATCAATTAAAGCCTTAATAGTATAACATACTTTTCTAGCTATCTTTCCTATTTGTAGTTTTGAACCTTCGTATAAACAAGACGGGAATTTTGTCTTGAACTGAGGAAGGAAGGGCTAAGGGAATATGTGTATCGTCTTGAACCAGGAAAGAAAGGATGAAAAGATGAACAGGATCCTGCCAATCCTTACATCCTTCCTGTCCTGGTTCAGACGAACTTCCTTTTCTAAACAATACTATCCTGCCAATCCTTACATCCTTCCTTTCCTGGTTCAAGACAACTTTCCCTTGATAAACAATCTAAACACCTTCGTCTGACCACTAACAAACTTCAGCCTATTATAACCCCTATCAAACCCAATTCGGAGCGGCTTTGATTTGGGTTATAAAGGGGAGTGAAAGGGTTCTGAAAGGGTTCTAAGCAGATTGAGGGTTGACGAATCGACGATGCAAAAAAAATAAGCGGCCCAGAGGGGGCCGCTTATTTTTAGGTTTAGAATCGAATTACATCGTTTATCTTAATGTTTTGGCTTTTGCCAAAGCTTCTGTTGTTATATAGTATTTGGTGAGCATGTAGGACTTCTCCCATTCTGGCATCTCGCCTGCACGCACATAATCCAGGAACTTGTTGGCGACATGGGCAAAGTGCTCTTCATGTCCTTCCAATAAATCCGCAGGAACATCGACTACGTAGCCATTACCTTCCGCTTTCAGTGCAATACCCTTGTATTTACTAGCGATGGTTTCAAAGCCTGCATTTATGGCCTTTTTGTCGTCTTCTGTAAATCCGGTAGCTGCAGCTGGCTCGATGTATAAGCGTGGTTTATAGTTTTGCTCCTTGCCCTGTTTGATCGATACAATAGATCGCGTTCCACGAATTTGTGAAAGATGGGTATCAACGGATCCTTCGGGAGCCTGATAATTCCATTGTACGGCAACCTTGCTATGGACTCCTTTGAGCGAATAATTGATCTCGCCATTGGCGTAAACATTTAGCGTATCGTTCTTGACATCTTTTTGTAGGAAACCCGGGAATGCGGCATCGCCAGTTGATTGCTCAAACTCTGCTAAGCTAATTTTTGTAGGATAGCGATTCGCATTAAGAACTTCTACATCCGCCTTGTAGTCAAATACATTTTCCGGGAAAAGTTGCCATTGAATCAAATCGATCGAATGCGTGGTAACATCGACAATACCTTCTCCCTCCTGCTCGACATCGTAATACCAATCTGGACGAATCAAAGGTTTGCCCGACACCTCTTTAAAGAAGTGATGAACCGAATTCTTGATGATTGCCGGGTTATCAATTGTACCCTTCTCTAGTGTTCCAAATAGGTCGGCATTATGGACCAACTCTTTCTGAAGAATAGAAAAGATATTATAACGCTCGGTCATGATATCATATAGCAATACTTGCTTATCCTTCGCAACGTCAAAGGCGTCAATCAACAGGTTGAATCCTTCTTTGTTGATCGCCATGGGCTTATCCGAAAGTACGTTGAGCGCTGCAGAAACTGACTTATGGATATAATCTGTCTTTCTCTTATTGTTACCAGCTAACACGACGATGTTGCCAGGCTTTTCTTCCAGCATTTTCTCTAAGAAATCTGAATCGGTGTAGGATTCGACCTTCCAACCCGTCGGGTTTTCTTCACGGATATTATACTCGTTCAGCAGAGCATTGTGCGCAGATACGCCTAACGACTTTGGTGCATAAACATAACATACGGAGTCGATTCCGGGCAACATACTTTTTTGAATCAGGGACGCATGAAAATGTCCTGGATCTAAAGTCATCAGCGTGAGTTTATCTGACGTTGTTTCTTTTTCTGTTTTACAGGAATTCAAAGTAGCAAGAACAAGCAAGGCGATAGCTAATTTTTTCATTTGAAATTAGTTTAGTTGTGCAGCACTATCCTTATCAATAAAGAGTGATACCTGTGGATGTGTCCGCAATATACTAGATGGTATTTCCGTTGTAATTTCTCCGTTTAGGGTGGCATGAACTGCCGTCGCTTTGGTACTACCGGGCACCATGCAAAAAAGGCTTTGTCCAGCAAATAATGCTGGTACGGTCAGTGTGATTGCATGCGTTGGCACCTCCTCCAAGGTAAGGAAACATCCGTCGTTGACCTGCTGTTGTCTACTTGTTAAATCCAAGTCGACCAGCTTGACAAAATGAGGGTCTGCGAAGTCTGCTAAGTGAGGTTCATTGAATGCAATATGTGCGTTTTCCCCTATTCCTAAGCATACGATATCGATGGGCGCTTCTTTCAATAAGGCTTCATAGCGCTCGCATTCTGCCTGAGGATCCTCAGCAATGCCGTTGATGAAATGAACCTGTCCGATATTTACTTGATCAAATAGATTTTGCTCTAAGAAGCTAGCAAAGCTTTGCGGATGGTTTTTCTCGATGCCGACATACTCGTCCATATGAAAAGCGACTACCCGAGACCAGTCGATACCCTCGTCCTTACGTAAATAAGCCAGTGTTTCCAGCTGTGAAGGCGCCGAGGCAAATATCATACGAACAATTTTATCGGGTGTTTCCTGCAGTTCTTTAATTCGTGCTGCAGCTTTTTTTCCTGCATACAAACCTAGCTCCTCTCTATTTTCAAAAGTGTACACTTTTAGTGTACCAACTTCTAGTTCTTTAGCATCCATAGGTTTAGATAATTTTTTTGATAAATGGTTTTATTAATACTAGTGTAGGTACCCGATGAGAAAGCAAAGCATAATGAAATATGCTACCTTGCCATCGGCTTCCTTAATTCTTATAAAATTGTTGGTTTTCGCGATGTATAATATCTATCGGCATGAAATACTCTTTCTCCTGATCCTCTTCAAACATCAGAAAACGATATAGCGCTTTTATTCCGCGATATGCCTGCTCCTGTGGTTTCTCACAGATCAGAAAATCAATCATGCCTTGATTTAAATATTCAATGTTGTTTGGCAGAAAGTCATAACCTATGAGCAAGATATCGTTCTTGCCGATCTCTTGCAGAAATTTTGCAACCAAAGCGACCCTGGAATTGGTCACGAAGATGAGATGCAAGTCAGGGTTCGATTTTACGATCTTCGCTAAAGCCTTTTTGACAGCAGTGTAGTTCGTATCATAAAGATTTTCTTTAATAATATTTCGCGGTTTGTTGTCGTTGAAATAGCTCATGAATCCTTCTTCCTTACGTAGGATGTGGTGATCGGAATCGATATCTTTCGCAATATTCAATAGGAGGAGCTGATCGGTTTCCTTCGTCAGATAATGAATAAGATGTGCCGCAGTTTGTCCACTATGGAATAGGTTCGGGCCAAAATAACTTAAACTTTTCTGTTGCGGGATATCCGAGTTGATGAATACAAAAGGAATATTCCTACGCTTGCATTCTTCGGTAAATGCTACGGCTTCCTCAACAAAGGCCGGCGCCAAGAGCAGTCCATCGATATCGGTTTGTTTCAAAATGTTCTTCGTCTGTTCGATAAACGATTGCTTATCGTTCATGTCGTAGAAGAACTTTGATACTTTCACATTATAGAGCTTGATTTCATTTTCTGCTTGAAAAATGCCCTGCAAAGGCACATCCCAGTAATCGGTTTCCTTGGATTTCTCCGGAATCAGCGTATAGAGGTGCATCGTTTTCGACGATGCAAGGCGCCGCGCGAGTATATTGGGTTTATAATCCAACTCTTTGATGATCTCGAGAATTTTCTGTTTTGTTTTCTCCGAAACCCCCGGTCGGTTATGCAGCACCCTATCAACAGTAGCAATGGACACTTTCGCTCTTCTAGCGATTTCCTTGACCCCGTTTAACTCTTTTTGCTTTTTTTCCATATAAATCCAATGTACCCGTTTTTACGGATTGATCGACAATATAACTAAATAATCAGTAAAACATATTAACTTAAAAAACATTTTTTATACTAATTAGTAGCTTACCGAATAGCGATTGTATATCAAATTAGCCCGATTCTGTTTGGCTTCACGCTTCTGCTTTCAACAGCTCGCGGCTGTATTAGACGCGCGGCTCCCACCCTCTTTGATATTCGCGCTTCCAATATTTATTCATAGCCTCCTTATTATTAAGGATTTTACCTGTTTTCGGATCGATATCAAGTGCCTGACCAGTACGCTGTGCTATATTACCCAACTGCACCAATAGCGTACTTTGATGACCACCAATAATATCAGAATTCAATGCAGAACCGTCTTTAATCGCCGAGAAAAAATTCTGAATATGGATAGCATCTAATTGTTGTGACGGATTCGTTAGGCTCGTTGCTTCAACTTTCGTTGTGTCGCGAACTTCCTTCACCAACTTGCTATTCAAGTCAAAAATTTGGTAGGCATTATCGCCGTTGATCTGTAGTGAGCCCTTCTCACCGTAGAAGACTACGCCTACCGTAGCGCCGTCGGTTTTCATGCCATTACAGCTTCTGCCTTCCCAGGTAATCATGCTGTTGTTTCCAAACTCTAGACCGATGGTTTGTGTATCAGGCGTCTCCCAGTCATCTTTGTGTGCGAATCGACCGCCCACAGAAGTGACACGCGTCGGGTACTCGACTTGTAATCCCCAACGTGCTAAATCGACGAAGTGTGTTCCGTTGTTTAGCGCCTCACCTGTTCCCCAATGCCAAAACCAGTGCCAGTTGTAATGCAGAATATTATCTTTATATGCACGACGTGGTGCCGGTCCTTGCCATAGATCGAAATTTAACCTGTTCGGTACTGCTACTTCTTTTCCAACACCAATTGGTGCTCTATTGTTTGTGTACCATGTTTTCGCGAAATATGCCTTTCCAATAGCTCCGTTATGTACTTCACGAATTCCTGCGGCAACATTTGGCCAAGAACGGCGCTGGTTGCCCATTTGGATTACATTTTTGTATTTCTTTACCGCCTCGATTAGCAACTCGCCTTCGTGCGGGTTATGGCTACATGGCTTTTCCAAGTAAACATGCTTGCCTGCCGATGAAGCAAGAATTGCAGCAGGCGCGTGCCAATGATCTGGCGCCGCAACTACCAGTGCATCCACATCCTTATCTTCCAAAGCACGACGGAAATCACCTTCGGTCTTCGGTTGATGTTTCTGGCGTTTCATCACTTCCGGCATACAGCGATCAATTGCTCCTGAGTCTACATCACAGATATAGGTAATCTGCGAGTTGGGCTGTAGGGCAAAGTTATTTGCTAAAGCCTTACCACGCGCATTGACGCCCATCATCGCGATATTGATACGTTCGTTAGCACCTATTATATTTCCATAGCTTTTTGCCGAGAATGAGGGCAAAATGCCTCCAAAGGTCATAGCCGTTGTGCCAATGACTGCTTTTTTGATAAAATTTCTACGAGATTCTTCCATCTTATTTAGGTTTATGATGTTACTAATGATACAGGTTTCCCTTGCTGACGCTTGCTTTCGTCTGCCGCTTCGATAAACGCACAGATCTCTAAAGTCTCTTCGGCAGAAACAGGTGGATTTCCGGTTTCAAAGAATGCGATAATCTCCAACAAGAGGGAATCATAACCTTTAAACTGCCCCAGCGTCGTATTTCCTTTTTCGCCGAACACAGTACCTCCATAATCATGCTTACCCACACGAAGACCGCGGAACGTACCGATGCGGCCATCTTTCCATTTTCCGACTACCACATCCGTACCTTCAGTATGCACGCGCGTTACACTTTCACATCCCGTTCCCATTAGTGCAAACAGGATCTCAATACCGTGGATACCATACCAGAAGAAGTCAGGGTGGTTTGGTTCTAATGCCGCAGGGCTGAATGTGTCAGCACCTAAGACTTTGCCAACGCTACCTCCTTTAACTTCTTTTACTTTGTCCATGAAACGCAAAGACGAAGTGGAGAATACCGGAACATTGTTTTGTTTTGCTAAGTCGAATATCTGTTTAGCATCTTTATACGAAGCCGCAATTGGCTTATCGATAAATAAGGTCTTTTTAGCCTTGATAACAGGTATGGCTTGTTCTAAATGCACTCTTCCGTCGTTGCTCTCTAACAATACCACGTCTACCTTTTTCAATAGCGCATTGATATCTTTAACGATTTCAACGCCATACTTTTTTACCTCTTCGATGTATTTCGGAACGCGCTCGACAGAGGATGGAATATCCTTGCTACCTTGTGCTACAGCGGCTACCACTTTATACCCTTTAAATCTAGGGTCAGGATTTTCTCCATTTAAAGATTTGGTAAATGCCGTCGCATGCGACGTATCTAATCCGATAATTCCGACGCGCTTTCCTTTTTGTACGGAGGAAAGGCCTTCAAAGAATTTGGTATTTGGACCGAGCATGCCGATTCCGAGCGAGGCCATTGCTGTTGTTTTTATGAAACCTCTTCTGCTAACATCATTTTTCATAGCTATTTAAGTTTAAGGTAATTCTGTTTATAATTTTTTGAAGGGTCAAGATTCCGAATATCAAATGTCTTGGATGATGATAGTTTTCTATCCTTATTCCCTCCTCTTCTCTGTTCATCTGTCTATTTCCGTTGATTTTCCAAGGTTTATAGGGTAAATGATCGAGTATAAATTGCTGCTGCAAATACTGCAGTGTGTTTTGAAACGTATGATACGCCCATTCGTCAGAACGCTCCTCCATCAGGATTAAACATCCGACCATAACTTCCTCTTGTGCCCAAAGCACTTTATCTAAGAGAAACCTGTTTTCTTTGGCATGATCCAGACAGTGGAAGAAACCACCAAATAAATCGTCCTTTGCTACCTCCACATGAAACTTGAAGCGGGATGCTGCAAGATCGAACAATTCCTGATCCTTTCGGCGCTTCGCCTCATCCATAATCATCCATAAGGTTTCTATAGCATGCCCGATGTAAACAAACTGGTCAAGACTTTCGCCCAGTCCGCTGCCCGCTTTACTTCGCAGTTCGGGCATCAGGTTGAGTTCTGCATCATAATGCTTTTGAAGCAAAGCTTCTAAACAATAATCTGCAATTTCTTCGAGTTCGGTATCAGCTTGAAGGCGCAATAAGGTCGTACATAGGTGCAATACGATCATGTAATGCCCCAATATTTCTTCTGCTTCCGGATAATCTTTCGTAGGTGTATACTCCAAAAGATAGCGATATTCTTTCGTTTGGTAAAGTGCAAATGCTTCCTGTAGAATATTTTTAGCTTCGTCCCAAGCATCTTGCTCGCCACTGGCATCAGAATAAGCGGCCAAAGCTTCTGCTACAAAGAGATTTCCATAGATATCCCCTTCTCTTTCTTGGAGGTCATTGCCGGCTTGATCGTAAGACCAAGGCCAGAAACGAGCACCAGTATCTTTGGCTTTGAACAATAATTTGAGCGTTTGCTTGGCGCGCTCTAAGTATTGCGGATCAGTATCCAACACTTTGTATAAATAAGAATAGACCCAAGTTCCTCTGGCATCATACCAGGTTCTTTTGTGGCTGCTAAGCTGCTTGCCTTTATAGCTGGTATTCCAAAAATACCCTCCATGTTCCTTATCATATACGTATTCATCGATAAAAGGCAGGTAGTCGTCGAACAAGTATTGCTTATACTGTTCAAGCATCATATATAGCGTTTCATTTGTAAACGCCGTCTGCCTATTTATCTGTATGCTATTCATTTTATGTTCTGTTATTCTTCGTTAATGGCATCTAATAGTTTTTCTGTTTTTTCAGGAACTTCTCCTTTGGCAACAAATGCATAGCCAATATAGAGTACCAAAGACGTAATAAGTGGTCCTGCTAATTCCACCGCAAGTCCGGTTCCTCCAATGAGTTTTAAGATGACAAACGTCGCTAAACCACCGATAATGGAGAGTAGTGCGGCTATGCTTCCGCTATGTTTGAAATATGGTAAAAGACCAAGAATCATCGGGATAGATATAGGGCCTAACAATGCCGCAAACCAGGAAATGATTAATCCGATTACCCCTCCAAATGTCTGTGCGTTGAAAGCGATAATTATCGTCATAACCAGAAAGCTAAAGGTCGTAATGCGCGCAACAAGTAGCATCTTCGGTTTATCGAAAGTTTTAACCTTCTTGATCATAACCGGCAAAATATCACGGGTGATCACCGAGGAGATAGTATTCGCATCTGAAGAGGTCATGGATAGCGTTGTTGAGAATAACGAAGCAACCAATAAACCTAAGAGACCGGGAGGAAGAAACTCCATTGCCATTAAAGAATAGGAAGTTTCTGGCTTTTCTAAGTTCGGGAAGAATATAGGCGCCGCAAACATCGGATAGAAAAGGATCAATGGCCAAACAAGGTAGAGGATTGCTGAAAGGATCGCCGCCTTTTTGGCGTCTTTCCCCGACGGCGATGATATAAAGCGCGTCGCGAGGTTCCAGGTTCCACCACTGTAACTAAAGAAATTGATGACTAGGAATGCCATGGCAAAGCCCACTGTATACGGGGAATTGAACAGATTACTGTTTTCTGGCGGCAAGCGATCCCACATCGTAAAGACGCCGGACGCCCCATCCCCCAAGTGCATCAGGACCACGAAGAACATGACTAAGCCGGAAGCTACCTGGATAAGAAATGACATAAAATCATTAAGTACATCGGCCCATAGGCCTCCTAAGGTTACATAGAAAAGAGTAACTACCCCGGAAAGAATAATACCCGTAACGATAGGAATGCCCATGAAAGCGTTTAATAATATTCCTACTGCTGCCCATTTCGCTCCAACATCAAATAACTTAACGATTACTCCGCACCAAGCCATCAGTTGTTGAACGGGCAGGTTATATCGCGTTGCTAAATATTCTGTAGGTGATTGTATACCCGTTTTAGTCCGTAGCCTTGCCCATCGGGGTGCGATAAAGATAATCGTTCCGATCATCGCGATTGCAATCGTCAATGCCCACCAAACATACATCACAAATCCATGGGTATAGGCAATTGACGCATACGCGACGAAGACTGCACCGCTATAACCGGAAACATGATGTGATATTCCAGACAACCACCAAGGGAGTTTCCCTCCTGCGGTAAAGAAATCGGCGGAAGAAGATACCTTGAAGTAACTGTAGATACCGATTCCAATCAGTAGAAAGAAAAATACGACAATGACGATATAATCAATGGGCTGCATAAGGCTGATAATAATTTAAATTATAATTGTAGATACGTGCGACAATGATGTCTTACTGTGTACGTACCCGAATATAAGATTAATTTGAAAAGCTTGCAAGATATTTTTGAATTTATTTTTAAATTTACTTTGGCTTCGAAATACAATATACGTATTTACAAGTTCATCTACAACATTGAAAATCAGAAAACTACAAAACCTATGAACCCTATTGAGTACATTCAAACGCAAGATAAGCATATATTAGAAAAAGTCGTTCAATGGCGCCGACACTTACATCAGCATCCGGAACTGTCTTTTGAGGAAAAAGAAACCACAAAGTATATCGCTAGTGTTCTTGATGGAATGGGAATACCCTACGAGCAGGTATCCCCTACCGGACTCATCGGAATTATTCATGGCAACGGTTCATCTGAAAAAAGTATTGCCCTTCGTGCCGATATTGATGCACTACCGATTACAGAAGAAAATAAGCATGGATATGCTTCTTTAAACAAAGGCGTGATGCATGCATGTGGGCATGACTTTCATAGCTCAAACCTCTTGGGCGTTGCTTACTTGCTGAATGAAATTAAGCATACTTTGAATGGCAATGTGGTATTGATCTTCCAAGCTGCGGAGGAAAGAATCCCAGGCGGGGCTGCAGCAATCGTGGAATCGGGTATTCTTGACCGTTATCAGGTTCAAAAAGTAATTGGTCAGCATGTGTCTCCACAGTTGCCATTAGGAACCTTTGGCTTCAAGTCGGGATATGCGATGGCATCGAGCGATGAGATTTACATTGATATTATGGGTCGCGGTGGGCATGGCGCTCAACCGCAGTTGAATATTGATCCTGTTATTATATCAGCGCAATTACTGGTTGGTTTGCAGCAAGTAGTTTCTCGCTATGCTGATCCGAGGATACCATCTGTTCTGTCTTTTGGAAAAGTTATAGCCGATGGTGCAGCGAATGTCATTCCTACGACGGTTCATTTAGCAGGTACTTTCCGTACGACCGACGAGCAGTGGAGGGCCTCTGCGTTAGCAAAAATTGAGAACTTAATTGTTCAGACGGTGGATGCTTACGGTGCGTCCGCAAAGATCGAGATTAAGAGAGGATATCCTACTCTATATAATGATCCTAGTCTTACGGCTGAAATGCAGCAACTTGCGACTAATCTTTATGGCGCTGAAAGCAGCCTTTCGGTTCCAACCTGGATGGCATCAGAGGACTTCGCCTATTATGCGCAAAAGTATCCGGCTTTGTTCTATTTTGTTGGGACGAGAAATGAAGAGAAGGGTATTGTTTCGGAATTACATACGCCGACTTTTGAAATCGACGAAACGATCTATGAAAGATCGGTGGAGTTTATGTTTAAAGGAGCAGTTTCCGTCTTACAAAGATTGTAAGACGGAAACTGCAGTATTTACAAACACTAAGCGCTATCTTTCGCTAAGAAAGATTTTACGAATGTGTCATCATTAAGTTCTGGGTAATTGTCGTAGACACGGGAAATCTCTTCGGCTTGTCCTTCCGACAACACTTCATCAGGGTTTAGACACCAGATGCCTTTCAATAATCCTTGACGGCGCAGTACCTCATGAATACCTGGGATGCAACCATGAAAATCGTGTGCTGGGTCAAAGAATGCGGCATTGCTATCCGTAACTTTGACACCTTTGCTCAACAATGCATTCAAATGGTGATAGTCTTTAGAAGCCTTTGCCTGCTTCACCTGCTGCATTAATTCTACCGCCTTTTTTGTCCATACTGCCCAATGTCCTAAGAGTCCTCCGCGGAAGTCAATTGACTTCGTCAATCCATCCACCTGGAAATCATAGGTTGTCAGAAGGTCAGCTACAATGTTGTCGTCATTTCCGGTGTACATAGCTACATCATCAGCACGCGAGGAGTTTGCCAATGCACGCATGACATCCAGCGTTTGGTATCTATTGAAAGATGCACATTTGATTGCTTCGACACCTTCAATCTCGACAAATGAGCTCCAGAAGTCGTATGAGAATATACGACCTCCCACTGAAGGTTGTAAATAAAATCCGAATACAGGAATAACTTGCGCCACTTTCCGTACGCGCTCTAGGATCGCCTCTTCGGTCCAGCCTTGTAGTCCTCCCATACTTAACAAACCAATATCATATCCTAATTCCACAGCGATTGCAGCCTCCTCGAGCGCTTGCTCCGTTGGCCCACAGATTCCAGCGATTTTAAGGAAAGGACGATCCAACTTAGCCTTATCAATTTCATCAGCTGCGAGTTCCAAAACCTTGCGGAATAAATTGATATTAGGATCACGAATCTCGAACTGCGTAGAGTGAACAGCTACCGCGACACCGCCCGCACCAGACTCCATATAATATCGTGTCAAACGCCGCTGGCTTGCTTCATCCAACGAACGATCTTCATTAAGCGCCAATGGATGTGCAGGAAAGACCTGCCCTTCCATTAAGAAATCTTTTAATTCTTTTGTCAGCTTTTTCATTAGAATTGTCCTCCTCTTTCTTGGAAATGCGTTGGCTTCCCAAACTCATCACCACCGTTTTGAATCCAAGCTGCATTTAGCTCGATAACTTCTCTGATAGTAACCTTTGGATAACCAAATAAGCGATGGCATTCTGAAGCATTATTCAATAAAGCCGTTCCTTCGGCTTCATGAACAAACTTTGCTTCTTTACCGAATATCTTAGCAAACTCCTTTGCAACCCATTTTGTAGATAGGGTTTCAGGACCCGTCACGTTCAATATCTTCGCAGGGGATTCACAGTGCAATAAGGAGCGGATAGCGATTTCATTAGCATCGCCCTGCCAGATCACATTCACATTCTCCGTGCGTAGATCAATAGGCTTTTCATTCCATACGGATTTACCGATCTCCATAATCACACCATAACGGAAGTCAACAGCGTAATTTAAACGGTAGATAAGCATTGGCGTATTATTCTTTTTGGCGAAATATTGGAATACGCGTTCGCGGCCTAAGCATGATTGCGCATACTCACCAATTGGTTGTGGGACTGCATCTTCGTCCACACCGCCTTCATTTAATTTCACGAAAGGAAGTATATTTCCTGAGGAGAATGCCACGATCTTAGCATCTTTGAATTTCTCGGAAACACGGCCCGGCAAATAAGTATTCATAGCCCATGTGAAATCCTCATTCCCAACAGTACCAAATTTATGGCCCGCCAAGTAAATTACATTGGCAACATCCGGTAAGTTAAAAAGCTGTTCGTCGTTCAATAAATCACATGCGATGGCGATAATACCGCTCTCCTCAACTTGGCTTTTCGCCTTTGGATCCGAGAAACGAGATACTCCATAAACTTTATTTTCTTTACCTGCTAACTTTAACGCATCCACAAGAAGCTTGCCCATGCTCACCCCCATCTTTCCTGCTATACCCAATAGCATGATATCACCCTCAATCTGCTTTACATCTTCAACTAATTCTCTGGAAGGTACTGCGTATTTCTCTTCCAACTTTTTTAAATCCATAACAAACATTTATGATAATACTAATACTTTAAAATTCAATATCGCTAGACCAATAACGAGAAGCAGACCTAATAGTCCAACTATCTTTTGGAACATATTATTCTTATGCTCTCCCATAATATCGTCACTATTGGCAATCCAATAAATCGCTATTCCGGTGAATGGCACCAAGAAGATGGTGACACTTTGCGCTAATACAATAAGTTCAAGAGGAAGACTGCTAAACAATAAAGAGATAATGGCTCCGAAGATCATCACCGTGGCAATCAGCATCTTCACATAATTGTTGTTCAAGTTTCCTTTTAATCCGATAGCGTCTCCTAGCATTGATCCCCCAAGGGCGGCATTTCCGATCAGTGAGGAGAACGAAGCGCCAAACAATCCTATTAAAAACAGATGGCTAGCATTTGATCCAAATAGTGGCTCTAATGCCATTGCCATTTCAGATGCAGAGTTTACTTTCAATCCTTTAGGATGAAGTACCGACGCAGCGCAGATTAACACGACTGCACTCATGATTCCTAAGATCATTATCCCAATGGTACTGCTTAGTTGCGCATGCTTATCTGCCGAGAGGGGTTCACCAGGAGCAACACCATTCGCTTTCCTTTTCTCCTGCACTAAATAAGACTGATAAAATGCTCCTACCAATGAAAAACAAGAAGCAATAAAGGCAACGATCAATCCTGTCGAACCAGTTGGGATATGAGGAATTAAACCATCAGCGATATGGCTGAACGAAGGCTGAATCAATATCAATGTCAGCACAAAGCTGAAGAGCATCAAGATCACCAGCCCGAGCATTACTTTCTCCAATACCTGGTAGAAGGATCTGAAGAACAACAACAAGATACCGGCTAGATTGAATACGATAATCCAGATCTTCGCATCCGTATTCGTCGCTTCCCCCATCGCAATCCCGACACCCGTTGAGTTACCTGCTTGAAAGGATATTGCTACTAAAAAGATCCCCGCTCCAATAAAGACACTGCCAAACTTTCCTATCTTTTTGCGGATCAATGTTAATAGCGAGTCTGTGTTATATTGCCCGATTCTAGCACTCATGTTGGTAAAAATGAGCATGAAAAATATAGCAAGAATGATAACCCAGATGAGTTCGAACCCATAGTCTGCTCCCATTTTGGACGTAATTGTCATCTTACTAGGTCCAAAAACAAGAGCGGCTGTTACAATCCCCGGGCCTAATATCGATAGGCCTTTTAATAACCAGTTTTTATTCATTTTTTATTTAATTCTAAGTGCTTTTATCGCTTCAGGAGTCGTTGTTTTCTTATCTCCAAACTCTGTTTTTACGTAATTGATTATTGCGGCAAGCTCATCATCTTTCAGGAAAGAATAGCTCGCCATGTTTTGCTCATAGCTTACACCATTAATTGGCTTCTTGTCTTTTGTTCCTTCCAGCAATAGTTTTGTAAATGCAGTAAGGTCGTTTATACGTGCAGAATTCACGAGTGGCGGAAAAGAGTTTGCGACGCCCTTTCCATCCTCCTTGTGGCAGGATGCACAGTAGTTCTTATACAATACCGCAGCATTCTGATTGCTGGAAGCCGCTGTAACTTTCGGATCCTCTTGTAAAAAAGACTGCGGTTTTTGATCGGTAATCCGCAGGCGAATAATACGATCGTCATTCTCTTTCGGGAATCCAGGCTGCGGGTTCCAATCCCTGTTGCTTGTAGAAAGTAACACATCGCCATTAGGCAATACTAAAACCGCACGCATACGCCCAAAGTGCTTCCCAAAATAAATATGCTCTTCCTTTATACTATGCTGATCTTCATTAAGGTTTAACACGCGCAACGTTTGGCTCTTAAGCGTTACGAGCAACAAGGAATTCTTCCACTCCGAAATCTCATCATGGTTGTAATAAGCCATACCTGCCGGAGCTATTACCGGAGTCCATGATCGGATAGGCTCAGTCATTTTGGTTTTTGCTGTAATAGCCAACTCCTTATCCGTATCGTGCTTACCTTCGATCAATGGCCAACCGTAATTATGCAATGGTCGAACCCAATTGACTTCATCTTCAATGGCATCGCCATGCTCCGCAGTAAACAAATTACCATCTTTATCCAAGGTCATCCCCTGAATATTTCTGAAGCCCCAGGCATATACCAAGCTATTGGCAATAGGATTATCCGCTGGCACAGAGCCATCTAATTTCATGCGTAAAACCTTGCCATTTAAGGTCGTTGAATCCTGCGCCATATTATTATCCGCGACATCCCCTGTTGCCCAATAAAGAATATTGTTCTTATCGATCAAAAGACGCGTTCCATTATGTCCGTTCGCACCTGCAACGCTGAGTATTTCCGTTGGATTAATGAGCTCCGTACCGTTATACTGATAGCGCATGAGCGTTGAAACCACCAAAGAGTCTCTCTTTTTCGTATAGTTTAAAAATACGTATGGATCATCTTTTGAATTCTTTTGAATCGTTATGTCCAATAAGCCGGGGGTCGTTCTTGTAAAAACATCCTCAATCTCTAAAAGTGTCCTCACCTCTCCCGTCGTTAGATTCAGCTCTTTTACTTTCCCCGCGATCTCTGTAAAAAGAATCTTATTGTCTATATAGTCCATCCCCCATGGAACTGACAATCCTTCAGCGACTGTACTTACTTCTAAGTAGCTGTTATCAAGTTTAAGATATTCCGCAGGAACATCTTTCACGGTGAAATTATGATCCGTTTGCCTGCATGCTGTAAAGAAGAGGCAAGAGAAGATTAAAATGTTAATAAATGGTTTAGGTTGAAATATCATTATAAATATCCGTTTTTCAATTGATCCGCTGCATAATCGACAGCTCTGGCAGTCAATGCCATGAAGGTCAGCGAAGGGTTCTGATTACCAACACTAGACATACAAGCACCGTCAGTTACGAAGACGTTCTTACAGTGATGCAATTGATTGTATTTGTTCAACAAGGAATCCTTAGGATCCTCACCCATACGAACCCCACCTACATCATGTACTTCCAATCCAGGCTGCCTTCCAAAAGCGATATGCTGATCTAGTTTCTTAATATTTTTACAACCCGCCTTCTCTAAAATGGAAGTCCCTTCTTTAAAGAAATCCTCCATCATCGCTACATCATTATCCGAATAACCGATAGACGTAATGAGCTGCGGCAGGCCGTACTTATCCTTTTTATCAGGGCTTAAGCGTACATGGTTCTCATAAATAGGCAATACCTCTCCTTGCATCATCATCGAGATTTTCCATCCTCCCGGTTCCAATATGGCATCCTTAAAGGAAGCTCCCAAGGTATTCAATCCCGGATTGCGACCCCAGCCATCACGATTCGCCGAATAGGCAATCAGATAAGAGCCCTTGAAGGTCTCCGCATCGCTGTGAATATTCTTGAAAGCAGGAATAAAAACCTGAGTTGGTCTGCGTCCGTAATAATAGGAATCTTCAAATCCATCAATTTCTGCCGTAATCCTTCCTCTATAGTTGTGAAAGGCAATATATCGGCCTAAGAGCCCATTATCATTCCCTAAGCCATTCGGAAAACGCTCCGATTTGGAATTCAATAGGATTAAGTTGGAATTCAAAGTTGCTGCATTCAGAAAGATCACCTTCGCTCTGTATGTTTTCTTTTCTCTGCTGTTCGCGTCGATTACTTGTACGCCCGCTGCTTTTCCAGTCTTTTCATCGTAAATAATCGACTCAGCGATGCTATCCGTTAGGATCGTTAGATTCCCTGTTTTCTCGGCATATGGTATAGTCGAAGAATTAGAACTGAAATAACCACCAAAAGGACAGCCGCGCTCACAAAGCGATCTGGCCATACATTGACCTCTGCCCTGCTTCTTTTGCTCATCCTTAATCACCGCAAGGTTTGCAGAACGACCGATGATAGCTTTACGGTCTGTGAAGTTCTGATCAATAGAATCCGCGATAGCCTTCTCTACCTGATTCATTTCAAAGGCACCCACGACTTCCGAGTCCGGCATATTTTCAATACCGTCACGATTACCAGAGATCCCTACGAATTTCTCTACATGCGAATACCAAGGTGCCAGATCGGCATAGCGAATCGGCCAATCTATTGCATAGTCATATTTCTTCGGCGCATTGAATTCAAAGTCGCTCCAGCGTTGCGTTTGTCTAGCCCATAATAAAGATTTACCACCAATCTGAAATCCGCGGATCCAATCAAATGGCTTCTCTTGAATATATTCTTGGTCTTCGTCTTTTATATAAAAGTGCTTTGTCGCCTCGCCATAAGCGTAATGCTTACTGATAAGTTTATTTTCTGCAACATCAGCTTTTGTCTTTTGCCCTCGGTATTCAAATTCCCAAGGATCCATATTCGCCGTAGGATAATCTTTAATATGCTTAACCATACGCCCTCTTTCGATCAAGAGCGTCTTAAATCCCTTTTCGGTAAATTCCTTCACTGCCCATCCTCCACTGATTCCAGAGCCAATAACAATTACATCAAATTCGCTGTTTAGGTCCATGTCGTTTATTTAAGGTTGTTGATACTTACGATTCGATTCTTTCGATCGTGCTTTTCGATCTTAAATCTAGCCATTTTATCCCCCTTACTTCAAGAAATATTCAAAAAATAGGTTTGCTTGACGATTAGATTCTGCATTCGGAGAATGCTCCGGTCTATTGGTCATCGCGACTCTATTTTCATAACCCAATAATTTATTCAACTTAATCGTGTGATTCAATGGAATCCATCTTTCGATAGGATCCGACGAACCACCAGATACCAAGAATGGTCGCGGAGCCATTAAAGCATGCAGCTCGTGCAAATCTTGCTTCGATGTCATCAGCTTAGGATACAAGCCTTTTGCTCCATCAATCATTCCGGTCAGTCTCCACGCATTTTGCCAAGGCGGTGGATAATACCCCAAATACCAAGGTTCCCAATAATTTACACCAGAACCTTTCGTTTCATCAAATACGATCCCCGGATCCGACCATACCGCACAAGCAAACTTATCGAACAAACAGGAACCAAACATCGCCCATTTGCCACCATAAGAGTGCCCCATAATACCAATCCTCTTGGAATCTACTTCTTTATAATTTGCCAGTACATACCATGCATTTGCAGCAGCATATGCCAGTGCAGACAATGGCTGTATCTGTGCGTTATCTATCGATGGATAGTATAACGAATAAGTTTTATTGTTCGTTGTTTCGGTAGTGCCGATTGATAAGGTTACAAAACCCTGCTTACATAATTGCAAAGCAAAGTCACGTTCCGCTTTACCACGGCCGATGGCCGTTTCAGGCTCGTAAAACACGGTCAAAACCGCTGCTTTCTTACCTTTTGCATGTGGGACCAATAAGTATCCCTGTGTTTCTCGATTAGGCAACCAGTCAAATGCGACTAAATATTCGGTATAGCCCTCGCGAACGGTGGTATCTAAAAACTGAAGTTTCTGATCTTCTAAAAATGCAGGCCATTGCCCCATCTGATTCATCCACTTCGCCTTAATTTTTTCTCTTTGTTTTAACCAAGCTGATTTGCTCTGAATTTCGTTTCCTTCTTCATCGATGAGCAGAGATTTATAATCGCCAAATTGGTTCTCATACGACGCAGGAGCTTGGAAATATGGACTTATTTCTGCCCATACAGCTTTTTTATCCATCTTTTTCTGCGCCAACAGCGGATGCAGCATACCAATAAATAGTAAAGTGCAAATACAGTAATATGGAAACGTTTTTTTCATCGTGCTCATTCTATTCGGTCAAAGACCAAAGTTAGGTGGCAAGCTGGCACTTACCACCGCTTTGGACATTCAAACCTATATTAAACGAAAATCTTTACCATCCTGGGTTTTGTGTTAACTTGTCGTTTAAGACAATCTCACTCTCCGGAATGGAGTTTAAATAATCTCTACCTAACTTAAATCCATAACCATTTGGAATTGCTTTTTGGAAAGGATCTAGGAAACCGTTTTGGTCTACAGGGAATGGATTAGTTGTTATCTGACTCGCTAAGAATCCATGCGGGCGCTTGCCGACGATAACTTCATCCGCTGCAGCCCAACGTGCGATATCATCCCAACGGAAACCTTCGCCAATTAACTCGATGCGACGCTCACGTCTGATCTCGTTCAACAATGGAGTTAAAGTCGGAAACTCCCATTTAGCATCGCTGGCAATGCTTCCGATCACGATGTTCGGCATGCCTACGCGATCGCGCAATGGCTTGATTGTTTTGTCGATATCAGCTTGTGTAGCACTTCCTAGCTCCGCTTTTGCCTCAATATAGTTCAACAGAACTTCGGCATATCGGAAAAGAATAGAAGGAGTTTCTTCATATTGCTGCACATGATAAATCACATGTGGATCATATCCCTTTTGAATGATATAACCTGTCGGTGCATTTAAATCCGTCTTCGTATTCAATGTATTGTACACAACCGACCAATTCTGCGTTGTTCCATTGGCTGCAATCTTCCAAACTTGTGCTGGTGTCGCAATAGTTTGCTTCAACCTTGCATCTCTATTTTGAAACTCTTGAGTAATCGTATTGTAACCACCAAATAGGCTGTTTCCTGTAATAGGTTTACCATCGGTCATCAAATATTGATCGACTGCTTCTTTAGTCATCGAACGACCCAATGGCTGAGACATTCTGAAGTTACGGTCATTCGTAAAGTCGGTATCTCCTCTCGAAAGATCATTATCATAGCGTCTCCAGAAAAGTACCTCGGTATTTGACGTATAATCCCGACGCGTGAAGAGATCAAAATAGTCTGATTCTGGTTTTCCAGTATTATATACGCTGTATAATCCTGAATTCATTACCGCTTCACTCGCCTTTACAGCTATCTCAAAATATTTATTCGGATCAGCGTTCTGCACTCCAAATGGCGTCCCGTTATGATATTTCTGCCAAGTGCCTTCATAGAGTGCCACACGACTTTGCATCAATAAGGCAATCCATTTGTTGATGCGACTATAGCCATTCGTACGGTCAGCATTCAGATACATCGCAGCCGTATCTAAACATCCAAGGATACGGTCTGCAACGATATTACGCGGCGTTCTCGGACTGTAGAGTTCCGGCGAAGTCGTTCCATAGACCTGATCTACCCAAGGTATATCACCATAGGACTTTAATAAATTGAAATAGGTAACAGCTTTAAAATAGTATGCTTCACCGACATATTGCTTATAGGTATTGAAATCATGATTTCCTTCCAGCTTTTTATACTCAGTTAAGAAATAATTTAAGCTACGTACGTTGCCAAAACCTATAGTTCCTGTTGTGGCAACAGTTCTTGTGCCTTGTAGTCTTACATCAGGCGTAGAAGCCACCATATTGTCGCTGTTGTAGTCGCCACCATGGTTAGGGTATTTTGGGAAAAATGAAGCATTGTAATATTGGTTCATATAGATTTCCAAATCCATCGGCTTCGTGAAATAACTCCCCGCTCCCACTTCATCTAGTGGCTGACGCTCTAAGAAATCGTCGTTACAGGACAGCAAGGTCATACTGCTTGCTAGTAATATGCTGGATAATTTTAGAAAGTTCTTCATAATCGTCATTACTTTAAGGTTAGGTTTAAACCGAATGATAATGTTCTGTTCATCGGATAGATAACCCCACTGGTTAAGTATCCACCTTCGCGACTATCAGAAGCGATGGCTGTTTCCGGATCGAACACTTTCGGTAAGCTCGAGAAAGTCAACAAGTTTTCACCTGAGAAATAAACCCTAGCACGACTGAACATCTTACCAACTAGACTTTCTGGCAAGGTATAACCAACTTGAACATTCTTCAAGCGGATATAAGATGCATTCAACATATATCTAGATTGCGGGAGTTTGTTTTTTTCAGTCTCCGCCGTGAAATAAGGCTTCGGTAGATAAGAGTCTGTGTTCGGCCCTAGAATATTTGTTTCATCTGCCGGTCTCCAATAGTCTAAGGCAGGTGAGTTTTTGTAAAGACCTGAATTTGCCCATGCATTAGTCAAACCCCAGAACAAAGGTGTAGACGACTCTGGTAAGAAATCGCGTTTTCCAACACCTTGCCAGAACATATTGAAGTCAAAGCCCTTCCAATTCATGCCGGCAGTAATACCATAGTTGTAACGTGGTTGGTTATTTCCAATTACTTTTAAATCACCGTAGTCATCCAATGTACGCGTTCCGTCATTGATAATTCCGTCTCCATTCTGGTCCACATATTTGATATCTCCAGGTCCCCAGTTCGCATGATATTTCGACTGGTCTGCCATTGGCTCACCTTGTGTCTGAATAATACCATCCGTCTCAAATCCCCAAATCTCACCATATTCCTTACCGTTATACCAAGTATCGATACGACCTACCAAGTTCAGGTATTCCAAAATCTGAGTACGGCTATCCCCTAAAGTCACTTTAAAATTATACCCGATACCGTTATCTAATTTGTCGTTCCAAGTAGCAACCAATTCAAAACCCTTCGTTTGTAGTTTTGCATTATTGGTTCTTGGTGTTGTCGCTCCTAACAAGAAAGGCAATTCGATCGAAGGACCTAACATCTTGTCTGTCGTTCTATTGTACCAATCGAATGAAAGGCCTAGTCTCGATCTTAAGAAAGACATGTCCACACCTAAGTTTAACGTTGTGATATTTTCCCAAGTAATCTGATCAGAAATAATCGCCGGCATACTAGCATATTGCGGTCTCGACTCGTTAATTATCCAGTCTGTTTCAGGATGAATTGGGATTTTTGAGATATACAGATAGTTCGCAACATTCTGATTTCCTAGCGCACCATAGGAAGCGCGAAGTTTCAGGTTATCAATCTTATTTCTTAACGGTTCGAAGTAGTTTTCTTTAGAGATCACATAACCTACGGATGCCGAAGGGAAGAATGCAAATCGAATATCCTTCGGAAATCTGGAAGAACCATTGTAGCGACCCGCTACTTCAACCAAATATTTTTCTTGATAATTGTAGTTGATACGGCCAAAGGCTCCTCTCGTTGCCCAGTGGCTCATATTATCGTCAGCAATAATTCCGCCCAATGAAGTTCCAATCGAAGGGTATTCATCAACAACTGGAGATGTACCTGTAGCATTCAAGCCGGAGTAAACATTCTCTTCTTGCTCAAAACCCAACATTCCCTTGAAGTAATGATCGTCTAATTGCGTTTCGTATGACGTAACTGCGTTCAATACTTTATACACATATTCATAATATCCGGAAGTATAAGAAGCTTGTGGCTTACCGATATTTCCAAAACCACCTGTTCCCAACTCTACCATGACTGGTTTAGGATTCAGACTTGTCTTTGTGTTTTTGATGTTGTAATTGTAGTTTACGGAAGTTACCCAGCCTTTAATTGGTTCCAATTCTCCACCGATCGTTGCAAGGAAATCGTTGTTGCTTTTCTTATCGCGCCCTGAGTCTTGCAATAAACGCACTAAAGGACTTTGAATGGTTCCGTTAATATTGTGGAATGGCATCATTGGTGCAAACATCAACATCTCTCTGAATGTATGCTCGCGACCTACGGTCGTTTCACCCATTGGGAAATCCGTTGCTGTATGTGCCCATTTTAAGCTTGAATTGATCTTGAACCAATCCGTCAACTGAGTTGACACATTCGACATCAAGTTATAGCGCTTGAAATAGTCATAGCCAAATGCGTAGGTACCATTTTGTTTATTATAACCTGCCGATAGGAAGTACTGCGTTTTCTCTGAACCTCCTGAAACGTTGATGTTATGCTTCTGACTGAAAGCATTCTTGCCCATCAAGATATGTGGCCAGTCATTATTTGCATTACCGTTTCTACGACCTGCCCAGATATTATCAATTGGGTTCTCCGGATCATATTCGTAAGGAAAGGTTCCATCGATATATCCTTTAATACGCTCCATTTGCTCATCACTATATACTGGCGTCAATCCTGCATTCGCATTTGCCTGATTATAAGCAGTGGCCCAAGTGTAAGAGTCGATAAAGCTTGGTAATCTCAATGGCGATGAGAACGAAAGGTTATTGCTGTAGTCAAATTTCGCCCCCTGCTCTCTTCTTCCTTTTTTCGTCGTAATCAAAACAACACCGAATGGTGCTCTAGATCCATAAACAGCCGATGCAGATGCGTCTTTTAAGATCGACACATTGTCTACAGTTTCGGGATCGATAGCATTTAAATCCATCTCCACCCCATCAACGAGGATCAAAGGTGCACTGGATCCAGAAATCGATCCAACTCCGCGAATGTTCCAAGAGCTTGTTGCACCAGGTTCACCTCCGCGCATACCCATGCCGATATTAACGTTGGGCGATGCTCCTTTAATAAGATCAGCAACGTTTGTAGCTGGACGATCCGCCAATTGCTTGCTCGAAATAACATCCACGGAAGCCGTTAACTGTCCTTTTCTTTGTGTGCCATACCCCACGACTACGACTTCATCCAAATCGGTTGCATCGTCTTGCAGGGTCACATTCACCGTTGTGCGGCCATTGATTCCCACGCGCAATGGACTGAATCCGATAAATGAAAAACGTAAAGAATCATTTAGGGAATTAACATCTAAGCGGAAGGCACCTTTGTCATCTGTTTGAGTCTCCCCACTCGAACCGATGTTGGACACACTAACGCCCATCAAAGGTACTCCTTGCGAGTTCCGAACTGTACCAGTTACAGAACTCCGCGTTTGTGCTCTAGCAGTTACCTCAAACAATAGGAGGAAAACTATTAGCATTAAGGGTCTAATTGATATCATATAAGTGTTTAATTTGGTTATTGATTCACTCTTAAAATCGGCAAGAATCTCGAACTTTTGTTACAATTTCCGACTCACCGTTAACGTTTACAGTCTAGCACTCAAGACTAGGTTTTTCGCACGAATAGACACAAAATGACGTGCCGAATATGTTATTTTATTTTGATTTTAGGATTATGATTTCGACCAATATAGGGCAAATCAAAATTGATTACAAGAAATTTCTTTAAATTTTTCTATCTTTCGACCTAAATCGCTGACAAGACAATAATCTAACGTCATTACACAGGGGTACGTTAACGGAAAATGTAACAAAGTCCTTCAAACAGCAAAATCCACTGTGGAAAACAATTATATTAGCCCCAAATCAGCGAAACGATTTACCTAAGTGAACATCAGCAGAACGCTGAATTTTCGAGTAACCTAAAAATATGATAAGATGGATCAAAACAATTTTGGATTTGCAATCATAGGAACCGGCGCCATTGCAGCTATACATGCCAAAGCAATTGCCGACATCCCAAACGCTACCCTGCTCGCAGTTTATAACCGCACAAAAGAGAAAGCAGAAGCTTTTGCATCGACGTATGCTTGCAAAGCTTACCATTCGATTGATGAATTGTTAGCAGATCCGAACATCCATATTATCTCCATATGCACCGCATCCGGGGCACATTTGGAAGCTGCGGAGAAAGCGCTTCGCGCCGGAAAGCACTGTTTAATTGAAAAACCACTGGAAATAACGACGCAACGCTGCGATAGCATCGTCTCCTTGGCTGAGCAAAACTCCCTTCAGGTGGGTACCATCTTCCCTACTCGATTCTATCCGAATAGCATCAAGATTAAAAAACAGCTGGATGAAGGTGGCTTTGGCGACTTGGTCATCGGATCAGCCTACGTAAAATGGCATCGAAGTCCGGCATATTACCAATCGGCAGCATGGCGAGGTACATGGGAACTTGACGGCGGCGGCGCCCTAATGAACCAAGGCATACACGCTGTTGATATGCTTTTATGGTATATGGGTGCTGTAGAACATGTTACTGCCCTTGCAGCAAATAGATTACATCAGGAAATCGAAGTCGAGGACACTGTGGTCGCGCAATTACAATTCAAAAACGGAGCATTGGGAACAATTGAGTGTTCGACCGCTGCTTATCCCGGCACTGCCAAGCGCGTGGAAATTATCGGGACGAAAGGGTCTGCTATTCTAGAAGAGAATAGCCTGACACTTTGGGATTTTCAAGATCAGGAGTTCGATGACAGTACTGAAACGACTACCGCAGTTTCAGGCGGTGTTAGCGATCCAATGGCCATTGGCCATTATGCGCATCAATTACAAATTGAAGATTTTATAGACGCTATCGAGAACAAACGCTCACCATTTATAGACGGTACGGAAGGCAGGAAATCGGTAGAATTGATCTGCGCTATTTATCAAAGCGCAAAAGAAGGTAAACGTATCTATTTATAAATCATCCCTAAACCGTTTCATCGAAACCGATAATGCAAAAAGAAATACAAATAGCTCAACTCATCACGGCTCTGCAAAAGGGTGACGTGACGGCTTTTGATCAGCTATATTTTGAGTATGCACCGCTTCTTTACAACCGAATAATCAAATTGATCAAGAGCCCTGAAATTGTAGAAGAAATCTTGCAAGAGGTCTTCCTTAAGGTTTGGAATATGCGCGCACAGCTGGAAGTGGACCGGGGTCTGAAGACGCTTCTTTGTCGGATCGCCGATAACCTGGCCATCGATCATTTCAGAAAAGCGAGCCGGGATAAGGCCCTACAGGAAGAACTGTGGGCATCTTCCGTTGGCTTCTATTTACACACGGAGGAGTCGATCTTTGACAAAGAAAAGCAACGAATCCTGAACGAAGCCATACAACTTCTTTCGCCCAAACGAAAGGAAATATTGACGCTATGCAATATTGAAAACAAAAGTTATAAGGAAGTTGCCAGCATGCTCGGTATTTCGGTAAATACCGTCAGCAATCAGCTGGTGAGCGCCATGAAAGACATTAAAAATTATATACATTCCAAATACAAGGGCGCATAAAGTCTTCGTCGCGCTAAAGCCCTTTCAAACCCAATGCAAAGCCCTTTCTAAGCCGTATCAAACCTCTTTTCAAAGGGCTTTGATTGGGGTTTGAAAGGGCTCTAATTGGGCACCTCCTCGAACAAGGTTAAAAAAATGCATTTCTCAATAGTGCATTCTATATAGTCGTTCGTATATAGAGATAAGTAAGTAACCAAAACTTAGACTATCTAAATGAATGACACTAACAAAGAAAGGATCAATATCCTTCTGAACCGATATATAAATGATAAGCTATCCAAGTTAGAATTTGACGAACTCATGCATTTGGTCGATGCTTGCGACGATGAGCCTTTCCGTGAATCGGTGCGCGAAATTATCGATCGGAATACATCACAACTTCCTCGCGAGTTTGTGGATAACCGAATTTCTACAGTTCATGCGAATCTCCGGTTGCTTATTGCTCAAGATATTCAGGAGCAAGAGGTGGCGCGAGTTCGAAGAATTAGACCGTTGTGGTATTGGGCGGCGGCAGCCTCGCTTGTACTTGCAGGTTTGTTCACCTATCAACGATTCCAACAAGCGCCTGTTCCAGAACTAGTACAAACGGCGCCCCTGGACGACATTGAACCCGGCAGCAATAAAGCCAGCATCATCATCGATGGTCAGGAACATATCCTGAAAGATGGGGAGCAGGGGTTGATTATTGGAGACAATAGCATCAGCTATGAAGACGGGGATGTCGCGCTTGCAGGAATACAGACCAATAAAACCATCAGAATTGTGACTCCCTATGGCGGACAGTATAACCTCGTATTATCCGATGGTTCTAAGGTTTGGTTAAATGCGGGGAGCGAAATCAGCTATCAGACAGACTTCGCCAGGGAGAACCGAACTATTGATCTGAAAGGCGAAGCTTATTTTGAGGTTCAAAAGAATAAGAACTTACCATTTATCGTCCGCAGTCGCGAGCAGGAAATACGTGTTTTAGGAACAGAATTCAACATCAATGCCTATTCCGATGAGAAAATAATAAAGACCACCCTAAAAGGGGGCTCACTGCGGGTGACAGCGAACAAGCAGCAAACGGTTTTAAAGCCAAATCAACAAGCGCAGTTCAATACAGGCTCCAATGCCCTAGCAACCAAATCGGTCGATGCGGATGCCGCTATTGCGTGGAAAGAAGGGATTATCGATCTG
Source organism: Sphingobacterium hotanense (assembly GCF_008274825.1). NCBI lineage: Bacteria > Pseudomonadati > Bacteroidota > Sphingobacteriia > Sphingobacteriales > Sphingobacteriaceae > Sphingobacterium > Sphingobacterium hotanense. Next base: position 1,553,415 of record NZ_CP030848.1, on the reverse strand, counting down.
CATGGCATGAGTTTGCAGGAATGTATGCGCAATATTAGTCGCTGGTATGATGTGGAGATTGTTTACCAAAACGATATCCCCGCTATCGAATTGGGAGGTAGAATGAGCCGTGGACTCAAACTATCCACCTTTCAGAAGTTCTTGGAAAACAACTTTAGTATCCATACCAAGTTAACCTCCGACAGAAAGCTTACCGTAGCCTACGCTAATAACAAATAACCAATATAATAACCTCAGGAATTACCATGAAAACGAACGCAAACCCACCATAGAAATAATCGATAGACTAGCAAAGAAGGGAGATGTTGGCCCATCTCCCCAGATAATGTCTAGTATAATTATTGGGAATAATAACCAAACTTAAAACATTATAGATTACAATATTATGAAAAACTATCAAGGATTGAGAAATCCTTATCCAATTCGTTTTATCAATACTTTTTTATCCCGTATTCGATATCAAATTATGATTTTTAAAATCCTATGCATCTTCCTTGTCATTGGAAGTTTCCAGCTGCAAGCGAAGTCATTTTCTCAGCAGCTTTCGTATAAAAAGAAGGCGGCGAAAGTAGAAAGTGCATTTAAATACCTCGAAGACAAGACCAGCTTCGTGATCTTGTATGATCTGAAAGAGCTGAAATCACTCAAACCAATGGATATCAATATCTCCAATGCGAGTGTAACGCAGTTCCTAAATACCCTGTTGAAAGATCTTCCTTATGATTATACGATTGAGGATAAAACTATTCTTATCAACAAAGCTAATAAACCAGCAAAGCAAGTGTCAACGGCAAGCAGCAAGGTTACTACTGTGGCTCCGATACAACAAACGCTTCGCGGAGTTGTAAAAGCGGAAGACGGCTCGGCTCTGGAAGCAGTTAGCATCGTGGATGTGAATAGCAAACAAGGTGCAAGCACAGACGCTAGCGGTAATTTCCAGATTACGATCAACTCCTTCCCTACTACGTTGCGCTTTAGCTTGGTAGGCTATGCTACTGCAGAAAGACAAGTAACTTCAGCTTCGCAGGTTCTTAACATCAGCTTGGCGCCACAGGTAAGCGACTTAGATGAAGTTGTTGTGATAGGTTATGGTACGCAAAAGAAAGTAAACTTAACGGGGGCAGTTGCCGTTGTTAAAAGTGAGCAGTTAACAAAACAACCGGTCGGACAAGCATCCACTGCGCTACAAGGTGCGGCTCCGGGACTGACGGTGACACAAGGTTCCGGACAGCCAGGACGCGATGATGGCGGTCTGCGTATCCGTGGTATCGGGACTTTAGGCAATGCCAACCCATTGGTATTGATCGACGGTGTTGAAGGAAATATCAACAACGTGAACACCAATGATATCGAGAATATCTCGGTTCTTAAAGATGCCTCTTCGGCTGCTATCTACGGTTCGCGTGCCGCAAACGGAGTTATTTTAGTAACCACCAAGCGTGCGAAGAACGAGGGCGTCACAGTAGATTATAACAACTATGCGGGTTGGCAGACTCCAACGCAAATGACGGACATGGTTAGCGGCTTGGATCATATGAACTTATTGAACGAGGCCTATACCAATACCGGCAAGAGCCCCATCTTTACGGAGCAGATGATCAAAGATTATACAGCCGGCATGGAAAGCAATCCTGACCGCTTCCCGAATACGGATTGGCAAAATCTGACCATGAAAAACAATGCGTTCATGCAGAACCATTATATCGCCGCGCAGGGTGGATCGGAAAAGGTGAAAGTTTTAGGATCCTTAGGTTTCTTTGATCAGGACGGTATCTTGGAAAACACCAATTTCAGACGTTATAACTTTAGATTGAACAGTGATCTGCAGATCTCCAATAAGGTAAGCGCAGCTTTAGACTTTTTCTTCACCAAATCGGAATTGAAAGAGCCGGCAGGCGGAACTACTTCCATTTTCCATTGGATGCGTCGTATTCCGGCAAATCAAGCGGGGATTCTATCGACAGGTCAATATGGCGAGGGATGGAACGGCGATAACCCAATTGCAAAAGCAAGAGATGGCGGGTTGAACCTGGAAAATCCTTTGAATTCCGTTTTTAATATCGATTTAAAGTATAAGCCTATTGACGGAATGACCGTTAATTTGGTTTATTCTACGAAATACGAGATCAATCATGAGAAGTTGTTCTACAATACCGTGCAATCCTATTATTGGAATGGCGATAAAGCATATTTGACTCCTCAGAAAAACAGCTTGACGGAAAAATATGAACAATATTGGTACAACAACCTACGTGCAGTTGTTTCTTATGAGAAAACATTGGCTTCAGACCACAACTTCAATGTGATGGCAGGTTTCCAACAGGAAGACCAACGTGATAATTTCTTATCAGGCTATCGTGAGATTTTCTTGATCCCTGAATTACAGGAGTTGAATGCTGGAAATCAAGAAAATAATATAGCGCGCGGAACCTCCTCAGAATGGTCGCTACGTTCGGTTTTTGGACGCTTAAACTACGACTTCCAAGGGAAGTATCTATTTGAAGCGAATGCTCGCTATGATGGGTCGTCAAGATTTGCTGTAGGGAATAAATTTTCATTCTTCCCCTCTTTCTCCGCCGGATGGCGCGTTAGTCAGGAGCCTTTTATGGAATCCTTGAGCTCGGTTGTTTCCGACATGAAGATCCGCGGTTCTTGGGGTAAATTAGGAAATCAAAATATCACAGGCTTATATTCATTTGCCTCTTATTTCAATATTGGTGCTACAAACTATGCTTTTGGAGAGAATATCAGTACCGGCGCGGCATTGACGACGATGGCAAATTCGGATATTCGATGGGAAACGACAAATGTGAGCAATGTAGGTCTTGATTTGACTCTTTGGAGAAATCTGAACATTACAGCAGATTATTTCTATAGAAAAACCTCAGGGATTCTACTACAATTAGACATTTCAAGATATCTGGGTTTCTCTACGCCACCTTTCCAAAATGCTGGAGTTGTTGAAAATAAAGGTTGGGATGTGTCTGTTGCATACAACAACGCTATCGGCGACTTTAAGTACAATGTGGCAGTCAATCTTTCTGATGTGCAGAATAAAATATTGGACATGCGCGGCGTATTACGTACTGGTCTGACAGTAAACCATGAGGGACATCCAATCGGTTCGCTATATGGCTACGAAGCGATTGGTTATTTCAGCTCAGCGGAAGATGTGGCTGGCTCAGCAACACAGATCGGTAACATCGCGCCGGGGGATATCAAATATAAAGATCAGAACTGGGATGGCAAGATTGACGCAGCCGATGAGATCATTATGGGAAGCCCGATTCCTCGCTATACTTACAGTGCTAATTTAGGTGCTTCGTATCGCGGATTGGATATCGCGTTGTTCTTCCAAGGTGTAGGAAAGGCAGATGGATACTTGTATGGACAAGGAATTATGCCTTTCTATCAGGGCGGAACGATTCAAGAGCAACATAAAGATCGTTGGACTCCGGACAACCCGAACGCGGCATTCCCTCGCTTTGCTTTCAATGAGAATAACAACATTCAAAACTCTACTTTCTGGATGAAGAATGCGGCGTACCTAAGATTGAAAAACGTGACTTTAGGATATAACGTACCACTTCCGACATCAGCTAATATGCCAGTGCGTGCATTGCGCATTTTCGCTTCCGGACAGAATTTATTTACGAAAACAAACTTCTGGAAAGGATATGACCCGGAAGGTCCGATCAGTACCGGTGGATGGTATCCGCAAATGAAAGTTTACAGTTTTGGATTAAGTGCCAAGTTTTAATTAAAGAATCATGAAAAGAAAAACATTATCATATACATTAGGACTGCTACTCAGTATTTCGCTCTACTCGTGCAAGGAAGATTACCTGATTAAATACCCTTTGGATAGCCCTTCTACGGAGACTTTTATCTCGAATGAAGAGGAACTCAATATGGCGATCACAGGCGCGTACAACGCGCTATATCAAGCGCCAAAGGCAACGCCTATGCCTTTCCCGTTGACAATAGACTATGCATCTGATATTGGTTGGGAAAGAAATACCAATGCCTTACAAATATTAGGCTTAGGAAATGCGGATGCGAACAATGATTTCACTTCTGATTTCTGGAACTTACTGTATGTGGGGATACAACGCTGCAATACCATTTTAGACAAAGCTGAAGGCTTGAATGGCGTGGTCCCTGCGGAAACCCTGAACACAAGAATAAGCGAAGTAAGATTTCTGAGAGCTTATTATTATTTCTTCCTGAATGAGCTTTTCGGCGGAGTTCCATTGCTTACCACGACCATCTCGCTTGCTGACTCGAAGAATGTGACTAGAGAATCAAAGGAAGCGGTGAACGACTTCATTATGTCGGAAATAGATGCAATTGTTGGCTTTCTTCCAGAGACCGTTACAGGCAATAATCTAGGTCGCGCGACGCGTGGCGCTGCGTTGGCTTTAAAATCAAGATCAGCTCTTTTCAACAAGAAATATCAGGAAGCGGCCGACGCGGCAAAGGCTGTCATGGAATTGAATCAGTATCAATTGCATAATAACTTTGAGCAGCTATTTAAATATGCGGGCGAGTCTTCTAAGGAGATTATTTGGGCAATTCAATATAAGCGAGGCTTAGCGACGCATAGTATCTCATCGCAGTTCTACTCGAGATTGATGCAAGGCTTTTCGAATAAAATACCGGTTCAATCTTTAGTGGATTCTTACGAATGTATTGATGGTTTGAATATTGATAAATCACCTTTATTTGACCCTACCAAGCCGTTCAAGAATCGCGACCCTAGATTGACGCAGACCGTGGTATTGCCGCAGACACTTTCCTTAGGTGTGATCTTTGAAACGCATCCGGATAGTACCATGACTTGGGATTATAGAGAGGCTACGCCTAAGCGTATAGCCAACACGGATGCTACGAACGCTTATGCGACTTTCTCAGGTTATTTATGGCGCAAATACGCGGATCCTGCGGATTTCATCGACCGTTCGAATTCGGAGTTGAATGCCATCTTATTCCGATATGCCGAAGTACTATTGAATTACGTAGAGGCGAAGACTGAGCTTAATCAGATTGACAATTCGGTTTATGAAGCGATCAATCAGGTTAGACAACGTCCTTCTGTTGCGATGCCAGCCATCAGTACTGGCAAGTCGCAGGCACAGATGCGTTCCATCGTGCGTAAAGAAAGAAAGTATGAGCTAGCTGCTGAGGGTCTTCGCTTATTCGATATCCGCAGATGGAACATTGCGCATCAGGTGATGCCAGGCGATCTGCTAGGCCGTATCCGCACCGGATGGTTGGCAAATGCACCGACGATTGACGAGAATGGTACACCGAACTATAGCCAGGTGACGAATAGAACAGAGATGCGCGTCATTGAGAAGCGTAATTTCAATGCAGATCGTGACTACGTATGGCCTATCCCTCGCATTGAAACGGAAACTAATCCTAACCTTACACAAAATAAGAACTACTAATATTTACCTATGAAAAAGCTATTATTGATATGCTTTATGGTCTTCAGTATTTCCAGCTTTGCTAAAGCTGGAAATAAGACTGTAGAGGTCGACATTTGTATTTACGGCGGGAGCTCCGCTGGAATTATCGCCGGATACACAGCAAATAAGTTGGGCAAGAAAGCGCTTGTAATTGAGCCGCGTAACTACTTGGGCGGTCTTACGACGGGCGGTCTAGGTGCAACAGACATCGGGAATAAATTTGCCATTACTGGATTAGCGCGTGATTTCTACCGCCGACTAGGCGTTGAATATAATCGCTTTGAACAATGGACATTCGAGCCGCATGTGGCAAGCAAAGTCTTTAACGATTATATACAAGCTGCAAAGCTTGACATTGAAAAGAACTACCTTTTAGAAGAAGTCATTAAAGAGGGAAATACGATTAAAGAAATTGTAGTTCGTAAGAACGATGCTTCGAATCAGCAGCTTAGAATTAAGGCGAAGATGTTTATCGACTGTACCTACGAAGGTGATTTAATGGCAAAGGCGGGTGTTAGCTATGCTGTGGGTCGGGAGGCAATTTCTCAATATGGCGAAAGTCAGAATGGGGTGCAATTGCAAGAAATCCACCAATTCCCTGATGGAATCGACCCTTACAAGATTCCCGGAAAACCGGAAAGTGGCTTACTGTGGGGAATATCCAACGAGAAGCTAGCACCACATGGTTCCGCGGACAAAAAAATTCAAGCATACAACTTCCGTTTGACGCTGACGCAAGATAAAAGCAATCAGATTCCATTTACCAAGCCAGACAACTACAATCCAGAGCAATTTGAATTGTTGTTAAGACAAATCGCTAAAGAGAAATGGACAACGATCTTCAGTAACCTTGATATTGTTGATCTTCCGAACGGAGAGAAAGAATACAGACATACAGGCGGCTTTTTGATTAAGTACATGCCTAACGGCAAGACAGACTTCAACAACTTTGGTGCTTTCTCAACCGACATGATCGGTGAGAATTACGATTACCCGGAGGGTGATTTTAAAACAAGAGAAGCGATTTGGAAGAAGCATGAGGACTACACAAAAGGATTACTCTATTTCTTAAGTCACGATGAGCGCGTTCCTGCACATATCCGTGCTGAAATGAAATCATGGGGTTTCTGTAAAGACGAGTTCAAAGAAACTAATGGTTTTTCCAACCAATTATATGTTCGTGAAGCACGCCGTATGATCGGACGTAAGGTCATGACTCAAAAACACTGTGAAGGTGAAGAAGTGATCGACGACCCGATCGGCATGGCGGCTTACCAAATGGACTCTCATAATATCCAACGTTTGGTAGTGAACGGCATGGTGAAAAATGAAGGTGATGTGCAGAAGCCAGTACCTGCACCCTACCCCATCTCTTACCAAGCTATCACTCCAAAAGCTGAAGAATGTTCGAACCTGTTAGTTCCTGTTTGTATGTCATCTTCACATATCGCTTTTGGATCTATCCGTATGGAGCCAGTATTCATGGTTTTAGCGCAATCGGCAGCTACTGCAGCTACACAAGCTATTGACAATAAGCAATCTGTTCAAGATATCGATGTTCAGAAATTAATCAACAAGCTTCAAACTGATCCCCTTGCAGATGGCAGCACGCCAGAGGTCTTGGTTGACAACCTAGACGAGGAAAATGTCACAGTTACCGGCAATTGGAATACGATCCGTGGAGGATATGTTAAAAACAAATATGCCTTAGATCAAAAAGATGAGAATGCTTCTATCAGCTTTCATGCGAACATCGCGGAAACAGCAAAGTACCGTATCTATTTTTACATCGCTGAAGATAAGGCGCTAGCTGAGCAATTAAGTTTTGAGATCTTTGATGGAAAGTCAAAAAAACAAGTCAATATCAATAAATCGGATATCAAAAGCCTAGGCTTGGCATCAGGTGAGTGGGTTGATTTAGGCGAATATCAAATCAATAAGAACGCAAAGAGTTATGTGAAAGTTAAGGCTGTACAGAACTCCGGCAGAGTGATTGCCGATGCGGTGATTTGGAAAAAAGTAAAATAAAGCAATAAGTTAAACTCACTTAAATATTTGATATGAAACTCAAGTGGATAGGTCTATGTATAAGCCTTTCAATAACCATGCTATCGCAAGCTGTTCAAGCCCAAGAAAAGGATAGCTTGGTGTTCCTAGGCGACACGCTAAGCCTAACACCGAAACAAATAGGTGAATGGGAAAAATCCGGAAAGCAGTATCTGCGACCGGTTAATGACCAACCTTCAAAATTTATTATCAACAAATTAGGTACCCTTTCATTCGAAGGTCAGCGATTCCAAATCGCTGACCCATTGGATGATGGAGTAACGAAGGTGCTAGTTATCGGGAATAGCTTTTCCGACGACGGTGTGGAGTATTACCTGCACGATCTGGCTAAACAAACCGGCAAGCCATTAGTAATTGGCAACCTTTTTCGTGGGGGTGCTCCATTAGACTTCCATCTAAAAAATGCACTGGAAGATATAGCCATCTACGACTACCGCAAGACCTTTATTGATGGCGCAAAGATCAATACCCGAAAGACTTCTATCCTGTCGGCATTGAAAGATGAGAATTGGGATATTATCTGCTTTCAGCAAGCGAGCGTCTTGTCAGGAGATTTGACCTCTGTTCAAAAAGATCTGCCAGAACTCTTCAATTACGTTCAAGCGAATTACCCGATCTCCAGCGTTCGCTATGCATATCATCAAACTTGGGCATATGCCAAGAATGCATCTACAAAGAACTTCGAGAAGTATAATCGCGACCAGAACTATATGTTCCAACAGATCGTCCAAGTGGCAAAGGAAGTGAAGCACATCATGCCTGTCGATATCCTAATCCCTTCAGGAACAGCAATTCAGAACGGGAGAACGTCCTATATCGAGGATAACTTCACCAGAGAAGGATATCATCTGGATCTAAAGATTGGCCGCTTCACGGCAGCATGCGCCTGGTATGAAAGTCTATTTGGCGATTTGGAAAACAATAGTTTTAAACCTTTCAATCTGAGCAAAACGCAGGCTGCGATAGCGCGCGAAGCTGCTATCAACGCCGTAAAAAATCCTTTCGTAGAAACAGTATCTGCAGAACGACTCAAAAAGATAGAGAAAATAGCATTTGCAACCATACAAGTCAACTTTGGAGCTGACTTGGTTATGCCAGGATGGAACTCTTTCTTATTTGAAAAAGCGAATACAAAGCTTTCCGACCTCAGCGATAATCAGAATAAGAATACCGATGTATCCATCCGCTTGCTGCAGAACTTTGATGCCCGAGCTGCCAATGGACCGCAACGGACAGCTACGAATTTCAAGATGCCGGCGGAAGTGTCCAAATCCTATTTTATTGTAAGAATTGATAAGGAAAATCAGAAGAGCCCATTCTTAGAAATTGCAGGACTCGACAGTTCAAAATCCTATAAAATCAACATTTACGCTGCTCAGAATAGCCAACAGAATCCTTTATTTTACTGGATAAAATCCGAAGCTATAAAAGGGAAAAAGTCTTTAAATAGCAGCTTCAATTTGGATAAAACCGCTACTTTCGAAGCAATAAAACCTACAAAGGATGGCAAACTGTTCATCGGCTTTGAATTGACAAAAGGAATTCAAGATGCAACAGCCGTAATCAATGCTTTAAGCATCACAGAATCACCAAACAAATAAGCGCTCTGACCGCTTAAGAACACGCGAAACTTACATGAAGACAAAATCAATTTTATTAGCTCTATCCCTTTGTTGTTTATTAACACCCAGCCAAGCCCAGTTTCAGAATCACGGCCCTCAGGTATTTGCGAAAGCAGTGCAAGGAAGCCATTTCATGAAGGATAAGCAGGGTAAAGAATACCTATTTACTGTTGTTCGAGGAATTCCAGGTAGAATATTGGGATATGAACTAAGTACTGGAAACAAAATATTAGAATCCGAATTAACGGGTACTGACGGCTCTTGGGACATGACGGTGTCGACGGATAATATCCTATATGCTACAGGAAATGGACATATTTATTCCTACAAGCTTGGCGATGCTAAACCTACCGCCCTACCGCTAAATGAACTCCATCAGAAAGTCGTTTGGGATTTACATCCCGCTGAAAACGGCGTAATTTACGGTGGAACCTATCCGGATGGCTTGGTATTCAAGTATCATCCCAAGACGGGTTTCGAAGAAGTTTCGGGCGGACCCATTTACGAAGGCGAAAATTACGTACGCGGATTGGTGTATAACAAAAACGATAAAAAGATATACGCTGGTACCGGATCGAATGCTAAGTTTATCCTACTCGACCCGAAGACGAAGCAAAAAACAACTTTGCTTCCTCATGTCAAAGACTTCAAGGAGTTCTTCTATGACATGGATATTGTGTGTAACATCAATGGAAAGGATCTTATCCTAGGTTATATCAACAGTAATACAAACTCGCAGAACTTTGTATATGATATACAATCCAAAGAAATCCTGCGCTTCCTCCCTCCTTTCGACATGAAATCTGTGGTCAAAGATCCGAAGTCTAATACCATTTATTACACCTCGAGATCTCAAGTTTATGCCTTAGACTTAGGAAATAAGAACGCGGAACCTATCGCAATTAGCGATATCAAAGGTGCTGGCAAAGCCGGGACATGGACTAACAAAGGCGAATACCAGGTTTTCAGCAATGCGCAAATCGTCTATCGTATCCAGCCGAAAACAAAGCAAAAAGATAGCCTGACCCTGGAAGTACCAAACTCGCCTATTCATATTCAAACGATCTATTGGGGGCCGGACGATAAAGTCTGGAGTGCCGGATATCTTGCAGGGCAGCATGGAAGCTATGACCCAAAAACGGGAGAGCATCAAGAGTATCCCGGTCTCCATCAAACGGAAGGTATGAGCAGCCTGAACAACAAGCTGTATTTCGGCATCTATACCAAGGCGCATATCTATTCATATGACTTGACGAAACCATGGAAAGTAGGCTCCGGAAACCCTAAACATCTAGGACAGATCAAAGATCAAGACCGACCATTTGCAGTTATTACGCTAGCAGACCGAAACGAGCTGATCTTCGGAACAGTGCCACCATATGGCGAATTAGGCGGTACGATCAGCCATCTTGATGCAGAAACCGAGCAGATCAAGACGTTCGAAAATGTCATTCCCAACCAATCGATCATTTCATTACTTAACCATAATGGACGCGTATTTGGTGGATCGTCAATCTCCGGAGGCTTAGGTATTCTACCTACAGAAAAAAGAGGGAAGATCTTCGAATGGGATCCTGAGCGCAAGCAAGTATTATGGACAGATAGCGTAGCAAATTACTGGTCTATATCCGGGTTATTTTCCGGACCGAACGGCCATATCTGGGGATTCGCAGATGGTACGTTGTTCGAATACGACCCGGACCAAAAGAAAGTGATCTATGAGCTTCCTGTCTATCGTTATCCGAAATATCCTAGTCATATTTGGCGCAACGGTTTAGGTGTTTATCATCCGAACGGGATGATTTATTTTACGCTTTCCGATAGCATGTACAGTTTCGATCCGAAAAGCAAGAAGCTTACAAAGCTAAGGGATAATGCATCCCTGATGATCCTTGGAAAGGATAATAAATTATACTTCCGAAGGGATACCGACCTCTGGAGCTATACGCCCGAGGAAAAGCACTAAAATAAAAAAAGGCAGCGACTTCAAAAGTCGCTGCCTTTTCTCTTATCTAAAGCAACAGCTTAATAGCTATAATGCTCATTCTGCTCAAGCGCTTTATTTCTATCCCATGCATCTCGAGGAATTGGGAATACGATCGGCGTGGTCTTCAACCAAGGTTTCTGCGCCACATTTAGATCCGCATAGTTAGGGCGTTCTTGTTCAATGAATTTCAAGAAGCGACCGCTACGGTTCAAATCAGAGAAACCGCCTGTAGGTTCCCAAATAAACTCCAGACGACGCTCTTTAAAGATTGCATCCAGTGTCTGGCTCTTGTTAAGGGTTGTTGGAAGGTTGTCCAATCCGGCGCGCGTTCTAATTTTATTCACCTCGCCAATCGCCTTTGCCGACTGGTTCAACTCATTCAACGCCTCAGCATAGTTCAACAAGATCTCCGCAAAACGAATAACCGGTGGATTGACCCCTGAGTTGTTTAACGTCGGCTTCTGCCAATACTTCGTCATAATAAATCCCGATCTGGACCAACCTGCAGGTACATTGGTCGGCATTACAAATGCAGGCATATCCTGATGCTTCTCGCCAGGACCAATGATAGAAGCCCAATAGCGCTTATCTTTTATTTTCCCGCTGGCATCTTTTTCATGCGCATTCACCCAGTGCTGCTGTGGTACGAAGTTACTCCATGCCGCGCCGCCGGTAAATTCCGCAGGAGCCCCACGAGGTGCCGTACGCTTCACTAAGTTATTGCCCTCTGCATCCACACCTTCTTTAAATTGCGTAGAGAATAGAATCTCCGCATTATTCTCGTTCGTCTCCATGAAAACCGAGCGATAATCTGGTAACAAAGAGTAATGGCCTTCAGCAAACAATTCCTCCGTCACGCTAACCACCTCCTGATATTTCTTCTGCCACAAATACGACTTATTCAATAATGCTTTACAAGCGCCGGACGTCACTTTACCCACATTATTGCCTTCCCATTTTACAGGCAAGTCCGCCTTTGCTTCCTGTAGATCCTTCTCGATCTGTCCCCACACATCGGTAGAACTTGATCTCGCAATCTGCAGATCCGAACTCGCATCCAGAGGCTCTAAAATCAAAGGAACACCGCCAAAATAAGTTACCAAACGATAGTAGAATAAAGCACGAACAAACTTCGCCTGCGCAATGATTTTCTTCTTCGCATCTTCCTCGCCGTCCGTCATGCTTGCCACTTTAGCTATAACCGTATTCGCGCGGCTGATCCCTAAATAGGCTGCGGTGTACACATCGCGCAAGATTGTATTTGTTGAAGGAAAAGCTAAGGAGTGCAATTCGATACGGTTTGCACTACCGTCCATCTCATACATATCTCCGGAAATAGCCCATTCTATATCTGCTGCATCGCGAACATTGGTAAAAGCTTCCTCTTTCTGCAGCGACCCATAAACACCGATCAGCGCAGCCTCCGCATCGGAGATGCTGGTGAAAAACTTATCCTCCACTAGTATATCGGTAGGTGATAACGTTAAAAAGCTATCACTGCACGCTGTTGCTGAACTCAACAAAGCAAACAACGCTATATTTCTTATTATTTTCATTGTTATTCTTCTTAAGGTTAGAATCCTACTTTCACTCCAAACATAAAGGTTCTCGGCATTGGGTAAACCCCATCATCCACACCCGATGCTAACGGGTTTGTCGACCCTACTTCCGGATCGAATCCTGAGTACTTCGTAAATGTTAATGCGTTTTGAACCGAACCATATACGCGTACGCGCTTCACCATCTTACTGTTTTCGAAGATATTCGAAGGCAAGCTATAGCCTAGCGTAATGTTGCGAAGACGCAGGTAAGAACCATCTTCAATATAGAAAGATGATAAATTCGCATAGTTCCCATTGACATCGGTGTACTTTAAAATTGGCACCGAGTTACCACCATTTTCAGGAGTCCAACGGTTCAATACCTCTGCTGATGCATTGATTACGCCACTACCGCCAAAATATTTAATCGGATAGGTCGAAAACTTAGCGACGTGAAAGATCTCGTTTCCAGCAACACCCTGCCACAACATATTCAGATCGAAACCCTTGTACGATAGATCCATGTTCATACCGTAAGTCAAGCTAGGCCAAGGTGTCCCCAACATTACGCGGTCTTCATCCGTTAAAGCATTATCGCCATTTACATCGCGGTATTTAAAATCTCCAGCCGAAGCATTTGGTTGGAAAGCCTTATCGACTTCCGCATTCGTCTGATAGATACCATCCACGATATACCCTCTAAAGTAACCTATAGGATTTCCAACTTCCGTATACGAACTGTTCATGCTTGTAAAGCCTACAATCGGTCCCGAAATTGGGTTTCCGGCACCCATTGAAATCACTTCATTCTTTAAAGTTGATAGATTCACACTCACATCATACTTGAACTCATTGCCGCTCGCATAACCCAACAATAATTCAAAACCCGAGTTTCTGATCTTACCGCCGTTTACTGAAGGAGCTGATTCAAAACCCGCCTCCAACGAAACCGGTAAGCTCACGAGCATATCGCGCGTATCTTTGATATAGTATTCTGCTGTTAAATAACCCTTGTTGTTCAGGAAAGTCGCATCCACACCAAAATTGATCTGCTCACTGGTTTCCCATTTCAAGTCCATATTGCCCGGACGCATCATACTCGCTCCAGTCACCAAAACTTGGCCTGGCCCCAATATATAGTTGTCTGATACGCGACCTAAGCCGTAGGTGCTCGAATAGCCGAAGGCTCCGATTGCGTCATTACCCAATTGTCCCCAGCTACCGCGAAGCTTTAAGCTATTGATAGGCCCAGCCTGATTGAAGAAGCTCTCCTCAGAGATATTCCATCCTGCCGATACCGATGGGAAGTTACCCCACTTATAAGATGGTCCAAAATTAGAAGATCCATCACGACGAATACTTGCCGAGAAGAGATACTTATTATCGTAGGAATAATTGACACGGCCAAGATAGGAAGCCAAAGTGTAAACCGAACCTGTACCGGAACCACGACGATTGGCTTCGGAACTCGTATTCACGACGCGGATTGTTTCATTTTGGAATTCGCGCGCTGTAATTGAAATCCAATCGCTCGCATTGCGTTGAGCGGTTTGACCTACAATTGCCGATAGGTTGTGTTTATCAAATTGTTTGGTATAACTTAGCGTATTCTCGATCAACCAATTTAAACCTTGAGTCTGTGTTTCGCCCAATACAGCTTGCGGGTTGCTATAGAATCCGCGTTGCACCTTAGGTTCCCAGGTGCTCGTACGATTGGAGTTGAAATCCAAACCTACACTCGACCGGAACTTTAATCCCTCCATAATGGTCAACTCTCCGAAAGCATTACCATAAAGACGCATATTTCTAAGGTAGTTTTCATCCGTCTTCGCACGCAAATAAGGGTTATCACCCTGCGTAGAATAGTATGCTGAAGAACCACTAACCACATCCTCCAAGCCTAAGGTAGGGTAGAATTGCTGCGCTAGGTTGAAGATACCCAAGCGGAAATCCTCATTCTGCTGTCCCTTCCCTTGTGTGTATGTGAAAGCCATACTACCACCGAATTTTAAGCGCTCATTGGCTTGGATATCGACATTCGCACGACCTGTATAGCGTTTATTCCAAGTCTCAATCAAGGTACCGGTCTGATCGCGATAGCCTAAGGATAGTGCATTCTTAATCTTTTGGTTGCCCCCTGTCATAGAGACATCTAAGTTATACATAGGCGCCGTACGGAAAACTTCGTTGATCCAGTTGGTTCCCTCGCCCAAAGAAGCTGGATTTGCCCATTCTGGATTAGGAGCCATATTTGAGTTTTTGTAAAGCTCATTGGCAAGCGTCGCAAATTGCTCAGCATTTAAGAACTTCGGCTTTTTCCATAAGCTCTGAAATCCGGTATAGGCATTCACATCTACCGATGTTACCCCTTCTTTACCACGCTTGGTCGTAATCAAAATAACCCCGTTTGCCGCGCGAGCTCCATAAATGGATGCGGCAGCAGCATCTTTCAATACTTCGATGGACTCAATATCGTTGGGATTAACGATCGACATACCATCCACTTGATCCGAACTCCCGCTGATTCCGATATTGCCACCGCCTACCGGGAAGCCATCAATAACGTAAAGCGGTTGGTTTCCACCCGTGGTCCCTACCCCGCGGATACGAACCGAACTCGAACCGCCCGGTGCACCACTGGTTTGTGTAATCGTCACTCCAGGGACTTTACCCTGAATAGCAGAAGTAAAGGAGTTTGTTGCTACTTTCTCCAAATCGCTCGCCTTCACCGAGGATATCGAACCGGTCAATTCTTTTCTGCGTTGCGTACCATAACCTACAACGACCACTTCTTCTAAATTGGCCTGTTCAGATTCCAAAATAACTTGTAAATTGCTGTTATTAGCAACAGTTACCTCTTTTGGTACGTACCCGACATAGGTGAAAACCAAAGTTTTCCCCTGGAGTTGACCCGCGATCTCAAATTCGCCGGCATTATTCGTGCTAGCAGAAGCCGAGCCGTCCTTCACTCGAACAGTTACCCCCGCCAATGGCTGATTATTTGAATCGGTCACCCTTCCCGATAGTTTCTCCTGTGCATACACCTTTAAATAAGACATCTCCGTTGCATGAGCATACAAATCGGTTTGACTTAATAAAGGAGAACTCAAAAAGAAACATAGCATGTAGATTTTTGATCTCATAATGTTGAATTTATAATGTTGATTTTATTTTTAATAACAATACTATGCTGGACTCGTTCGAAACCAGGCAATTAGCTAGCTTGATCTGAATTTATTGAATTTCAATAAAATCCTCTGTCCTATCGGCTAGATCAAGAGAGCTAAATATGTAATGTTATAGGCTTTAAGTTTTTCTCAGTTAGTACAGTACGCTTAGGAAACCCTAAACGCTCGCAACATGACTCATCGTCAATTGGGTACGTTAACGAATATACAAGTTTTTTGTAAAAAAGATATAATATAGCCAAATTTTTGTTCCCGTAAGGAGGAAATTTCGTCTTGCCCCAGTCGAGTTTAGGAAAGACCTCCTTTTGCATAGTTCTCTTTCAAAGCCCTTTCAGAACCCTTATAAACCCCTATCAGAACCCTTCTCGAAAGGCTTTAATTTGGGTAAATAAGGGTTATGGAAAAAGTGAGAGTAGACGAAGGTACCTTTGCAACAAAACCTTCCTGTGTCCATAGTAACAGGAACAGTGATAATCGATCTTAATCGTCATTAAAAGAATATACTTTCTGAAGAACAGAAGGACACGGACGGCGCAAAATAGGAGGCAGAAAGAAATCCACGACACTAGTTCGTGGATTCGAGGTTAATTGATTTGGTTGGTGAGTATTTTTAATCTGCTTGATTTAAAATCTTTGCAGCATCTTGATCATCGTATTGTATTATTAAATCTTTTAATGTGTTTTTTAAGTGCTGTATTGTCTTTTCGTATTTCTTCTGCCCGTATAAATTATTCAGCTCTTTTGGGTCTTTCTTCAGATCGTAAAGCTCCCAAGCTTCTTGTCCTTTATAAAAACGAACCAGTTTATAGCGTTCTGTGGTTATCCCAAAATGCGGAGACACATGGTGCGGTTGTGGAAATTCATAATAATGATAGTAGCTAGCTTCGCGCGTCACTACGTTCTTTCCGTTCACTTTCAATAGATCAAGGAAAGATGTTCCTTGTATATCCGAAGATACGGAAACTCCGGCAATTTCCAATAAGGTTGGCGCCCAATCTATATTTAACACATGCTGTTTGAATTTCGTGCCTGGCTTAATGACCTTGGGATAGCGGATGACGAAAGGTGTCTTCAAGGATTCCTGATAAATGAAACGTTTGTCGAACCAGCCGTGCTCACCGAGGTAGAATCCTTGATCGGAGCCATAAATGACAATGGTATTCTCTGCTAACCCATGCTGATCCAAATAGGCCAGCAGCTTTCCGATATTGCGATCCAGCGAATTGGCGGTTGCCAGATAATCTTTTAGGTAACGTTGATATTTCCATTCGGTCAATGCGTTGCCCGTTAATTTCTTTGCATCATAATCTTTTGCAATTTCATCATAATAAGCTTGTACCTTGGCAGCTTGCTCTTTATTCAGGCGTTCGTACATACCCTGATAGACCAAGCGTTCTACGGCCTGCTTCTCGCGATCGTTCAATACCTTATCGCCATAGCGCCGCTGTGTTATTCTTTTGCGCTTTGCCGCTGCCTGTTCATCCGACAGTCCAAACTTCGCATGTACTTTTAGATCGTCTGAAATGCGCATGCTTTTTTCGATGGTCATGTCCTGATCGGCGGCTGCTTTTCTACCTTCATAAGAATCATAAAATGTTTCCGGCAGAGGAAACTCGACATCATCATAAATGCCTAAATCTTCAATTGACGGTAACCATTCGCGATGGGTAGCCTTCTCACCCACAACCAAAAAGAAAGGCTTGTCCTTATCTCGTTTATCCATCCAATCAGTTGCAAACTCGGTTATGATATCCGTCACATAACCCTCATATCGCGCTGTATCGTTCTTCGAATCAATGAAATCGGGATTGTAATAATATCCTTGACCGGGCAAAATTTTCCAATCATCGAATGCATCGCCTGGCAATGAACCTAAATGCCACTTCCCTATCCAAGCGGTTTGATAATCACCTTGTTTCATCAACCGGCTGAACAGCGTTTGGTCCATATCAAATTTACCTTCATTGGCTAAGTATCCATTTTTATGGCTGTACTTTCCGGTAAGCAGATTTGCGCGCGAGGGGCCGCAGATGGAATTGGTGACCAGAAAATTTTCAAATAAGCCACCCTCTTTCGCTATCCGGTCAATGTTTGGCGTTTTCACGTGCTTATTACCATAAGCACCGATTGCCTGATAGGCATGATCGTCAGAAAAAATAAAGATGATATTAGGTTTCTTCTCCTGTGCATAGATCTGCATGGCGCTGAAAGACAGTAAACTTAGAGCAGAAAATAGGAAGGAAACGTATCTTTTCATAGCTAGCGGATTGGGTTTATTTAAACGAAGGTAGCAAATTAGCCATAATCAGGGATATGGAAATCTAGAAGAATTTGGCAACTTTGTTTTAGATAAATGCGAACTATGAAATCATTATTTCTTTCCCTATCCCTAAGTGTATTTTCGCTAGGGTCTACTTATGCTCAGATGCAAAAATTTTTCAAATTAGACTACCGATTTGTTGCTTCTGAAATGCCGAGCGATGCCGAGATGGCCGAGATAGAAGCCTTTCAAACAGTCTATGTTAATGACAAACTGATCAAAGTATCTCCAAGCACTTTGGAAAGCCCAATTTATTTAATAAACAAAGAGTCGAACAAGGGTTCTATCCTATTCCCAGAAGAGAAACAATTTGTTGAGGTTAGCACTGGCGGTACAACGATGGACGCGGTTGAAGGCATGAGTTTTGACTTTGTCGAGGGGAAGACCAAAAAAATTGCAGGTTATGATTGTAAATTAGCTCAGCTGCGTATTGAGTCTTTCGCAGAAGGTGTTGAGGCAAGTATTATTGACTTTTGGTATACCGAAGCTATCCCATCAATCTATTGGGGCGAATTTGAAATGCTATCATTAATTCCAGGCGCGGTATTGGAATTTACGAGTGCAGGAAATGGATTTGTCGTCACGAAGGTTTCGAAGGTTGATGTAAAGCAATCGGAATTTGAAGTTCCGAAAGACTATACCCTATTAGAATTAGATGAAGAAGAAGCGAATGAGGTAGATTCAATCGGTAGTTTGACAGGCATGCAAGTGGCGGACAACCGTTTTATCTATTCAAATGATGAGGGCACGCTATATGGTTTGGCAGACCATGATGACCAACATATCACTGGTTTGGAATTCACATTTATTGATTATTATCGGGATGACGTTGCTATCGCATCCGATCCAGATAACAAGTTTGGTTTAATCGACATCAACGGAAAGCCTGTTGTTCCATTGAAATACGAATATGTAGCGGTGGATTATAATTCGGAAGCGTATCTTTTTAGTGAAGATGGAAAAGTAGGTTTATTGAATAAGGAGGGAAAAATATTAGTGAAGCCGGAATATGATCAAATTGCAACGATGATCGATGGAAAAGCCGCAGTTTCTAAGGACGATCTTTGGGGAATCATCGATGTAAATGGTAAAATCGTTATTCCTTTTGAATACGAAATGATTACTGAACTAAATAAGACGAATTTCGTTGTTTACCACGAGGGAATAATGGCGCTATACAATTTAAAAACGAATAAATTGGTCAAAGAGGGCTACGACTATATCTCGCTATCGCAAGATTCGCCATTGATTACCGTGCAGCAAGGTGCAAAGTTTGGTTTCATCAATCCATTGGGGGAAGTTGTGATCCCGATCAAATATACGGCGGCCGGTACCTTCGCGAGCGGCGAAGCTATTGTTGCAGAAGATCCCGATGGTGAAGACCAATATATCATTAATATGAGAGGCGAGCGCGTGGAGGAAAACTAACTCAAAAAAGAAAGACTTATCTTCGCCCAAGAATAAATGCTGTTAACGGTTCATGTTGAGATATTACGCCATATTTACTAAATACGTTCCTCGGATAATCATTTTATCTGTCATGCTTTCCTTGGGGAAGTCTGTGATGGCGCAAGATCTGCTTAGCAGTTTAGCGTCGCAATATCAGAAAAGTGCAGCGAATAGCGCCGAGCGATATTTATTGACCGGCAAATATGCGCAGGCTATGTTTTTTAATGATCAGGTGGACGAAGCATTTAAACTTTTGCATGATAATATTGCCTCGGCATCGAAACTTAAAGAGGCTAAATATGTTGCTTATCTGCAGACCGTATTGGCTATTAATTTTCAGATTGCAGAGAACCCGGCGCAGGCGAATATCCAAATCTCCAAAGCTAGGAGCAACATGGCTCGAACGCTGGACAACGAAACCAAAGGCTACGTGATGTATGGGCAGGGTTGGATTCAATCGCGACAGTTGAAGGAAGCTGAAGCGGTGCGTAGTTTTGTCACAGCGCTAGAATATTTAGATAGAGCGCCGCATTCGAATACTTTGTTAGGCCGGAAATCGTCCATCTATAAGGAATTAACGGCAATATATTCCAACTGGAATGAAACTGAATTGCAGGATAAGTACTCTAAGTTATCCTTAGACTTGGCGATAAAGCAAAAGGATCCGTCTTCCATATTTGATGGGTATATGTCTTTAGGATACTTACATGAGCAGCAGTTTTTAAGAGATGAAGCAGATTTGAAGCATCGGGATCTAGCAGAAAAATACTATCTACAGGCATTAGAAACCTATCAGAATAATAAAGCTGAAATTCCTTTTTCCTCTAATTTATCCTTTGTTTCCAGCAACTTAGCACATCTTTATTTGCGGTCATATCCGGCCTCGTATCGCGCGAAAGCAAAGAAATATGCCGAATTAGCGAAGCAGCATGGGCAAGAAAGCAATGAACATAATCATGTATCATCGGCATATGGTATTATGGCGGAAATGGCGATGCAGGAGAACAACCCTGCCTTAGCCAAGGAATATCTATTGGCATCGCTTTCCGAGATCAACAACTCAAGCAATCAGGATCAGAACGTTTTGATGAGCATCTATGAAAGTCTTTCGAATATTAGTGAGAAGGAAAAGAAATTTGATGAGGCGGTAAACTATTATAAGCGGTATATCGAAATATTCAAGCGGGTTTACGATCAGGAGCAATTGAATTTAGGGAAGCGACTGGAAGCGCAGTTTGAGAAGGGTCGGCAAGAGCAACAAGTGCAGAATTTACGCTTGGAATCGGAAAAGAAAGAACAGCAATTGAGTTTAATGGCAGCTCTTGGTATTCAACAGAAGCAAGATCTGGAAAACATGAAGCTTATTCAAGATAACCAATCGAAAGAATTGGAATTAGCGAAACTGGAAACTGAGAAACAGAATCAGGAACTGCGGATGTCGAAACTCGAGGCACAAAACATAGCCGCGGAGATCAGCAATTATCAGCAGGAAATCAATTTCAGGGAAAAAGTAAACACTTATTTCATTCTTTCGTTTGCGACTATATTTTTATTGTTCTTGGTCTTGTTATATGCTTATCAACAGCGTTCCAAGCATATGAAACAGAATGATGCGCTGCATCAATTAGCGTTAGAACAGGAGCGTCAGCATTCAAAAATATCAACGCTGACCGCCATGCTGCATGGGCAAGAATTGGAAAGAGGCAGATTAGCTCGCGACCTGCACGATGGTTTAGGTGGGTTACTTTCAGGCACGAAGCTTCATTTATCGCAATTAAACGACCGCATTACAGAAAACAACAAGGAAACCATGGACAAGACGATGGGGCACTTGGATTTAGCTGTGGATGAGTTACGCCGTGTTGCCCATAATTTGATGCCAGATCTGTTGCAAAAGTATGGATTGGAAGAAGCGTTATCAGACTATGCTACTCGCATGTCAACCGACACATTAGACGTGGATGTGCAGTTTCTGCACTACGATAAGCAGCTTCCGATCGATAAACAACTTATCGTGTATCGAATTATCCAGGAATTGGTAAATAATGCGATTAAGCATGCCAAGCCAGCACAAATCTTGATACAGGTAGTGGAAGAAGAGAACAGCTATCAGATTACGGTAGAAGATGATGGCGCAGGATTCGACTTTAAAACATTAAAAAACAATCAGTCTGCCGGACTGCATAATATCCAATCGAGAGTAGAATTCTTAAAAGGATCAGTCCAAATTAACTCGGAAATTAATCAAGGAACGAGCATTGAGTTTCAGTTTCCCAAATCTCAAAACGTATGATAAACATTGCGATCGCGGATGACCACCCTTTATTATTAGAGGGTCTACGAAATATACTATCCAAGGAAGAGGATCTAACGGTTGTCGGATGCTTCCCTAGTGCTGAGGCACTACAAGCGGCACTAAAGTATGAAAAGATTGATATTCTCTTATTGGACATCAACCTTTCTGACACCAATAGCTTAGAACTTATTCGTCCACTGCGTGCGAGTTATCCTAGCATGCACATCATCATTATTAGTGTGCATAATGAATATGCAGTTATCAACTCAGCCTTTGAAGAGGGCGCGGAAGGGTATATTCAAAAGAACTCCTCTATTGATGAGATTCTGACAGGAATTCAGCATATCTTGCATGGTAAGCGCTTCATGTGTTCTCAAACCAAGAGCATCGTTGATAAAAAAAATCAGAGCGAACTGAAGAGCGTCCCGAAACTGACCCGCCGCGAGAAGGAGATATTAATAGAAGCAGCAATGGGATTAACAACAATTCAGATTGCCGAAAAACTATTCATCAGCCACCATACGGTTGAAAGCCATCGAAAGAATTTGATTGAGAAATTCAAGGCCTCAAATTTGAGTTCGGCCATTAAAATGGCTTATGAATATGGGCTTATTTTGGAGGTAAAGTCATAAATCAAGAAGGGTTGTCCAAATTGAACAACCCTTCTCTTTTTAAAAAAACTTCTATTCGTTTTCATCCGAATTTCCGCTTTTCAATATCTGACTACTCAGAAGTCAAATTGATTACATTTCATCTAACCAAGATTCAACTTCTTCTTTAGTCTTCCCTGTTTTCTTTTGAAGTTTTCCTAATAACTCGTCTTCTTTTCCTTCTGCATAAAGTAGATCATCATCAGTAAGATCTGCGTATTGTTGCTTCACTTTTCCTTTGATTTCGTTCCAACGGCCTTTCCATGTTAACTTGTTCATACTTTTTCTCCTTTTTAATGTTTATTAATGTGATTTATATAGAGAACAACTCAAAAACAAAATAGTTTGCTTTTTTTTAAACTGGTATTTTTCTATCGGCTTCTCTTTCCCAAATACGATGACCCTTCATGACTTCGATGAAATCGCCTGTTAAATCGTTAGCCGATTCAAGCACGACACCTTTGTCCAAGCCCTTCATTTTAATATAACTGAGATCAATCAAAGACTCCGCACCTTTTGCAAATGCCAAGGCTTTGCAATGTCTGTATCCCTCGTTAATAAATTGAATATAGTCGGGTTCCGATTTTAAAACTTCTATCGAGTCTCCCTCTGGCGTATAGAAGGCATCAAAGCATACGGAAGCGTCGGTTAAGTAAGAATGCTGAACTTCTTCCGTATCTCCTTCTTTATACTTCAGCGCGCCTACTTTTGTCGATATCAAAACTGCTTGTGCTTTCTCTGCTTTCAGTGCTTTTCTCATTTTGTCGACTGATTTCTTGCTCACGCCGTCAGCGACGAGGAACGCCACTTTTCGTGTTTCAATACTACCCTCTCCTGCTTTAGTCTCCATGCTTAACGCTGGCGATTTCTCAATTTCGGGTTTATTCGGTTTAATTGGGTAGTTTGGATGATTTTGACGTGCAAACTGCAAGGTCAATTCATCCAATTGCTGAGGAGGCTCAATCCCTAGGTTTTTACCAACGCCATTTGCTAATTTCTTATCGATTTGATTTAAAATTGCCAATTCGCGCCTACGCACGGCAACCGAATTGACCTTGGATAATTCAAAGCTAAAAGCGCTGATAATATGTTGTTGCTCGGCTTCAGATTGTGAATTGAAGAATAAGCGAGCTTGTGTAAAATGATCAGCAAATGAACTAGAACGTCCGCGGATCTTCTTCGCATCTATTTTTTCAGCATGCGATTCAAAACCTTTTTCACCTTTCAGCATCGCATGATATGGACATCCTCCACCTAAACTGTTTGGAAAATAGCTGACATTGCCTTTCAGAACGTCGGTTCTATGGAAGCCATCTTTTTGGTTGTTATATTTCCCATTAACGGGTCTATTAATCGGAAGTTCATGGAAATTCGGCCCACCAAGGCGATAGTTCTGTGTATCGGCATAAGAGAACACTCTACCCTGCAATAGCGGGTCGTTACTGAAGTCTATACCAGGTACTAAACGGCCTGGGTCGAATGCGATCTGCTCAGTTTCCGCAAAGAAGTTTTCCGGGTTTCTGTTCAGGGTCATTGTTCCTATAATTTGAACAGGCACAAGCTCTTCCGGTATTATTTTAGTAGGGTCAAGAATATCAAAAGAGTATTTCATCTCATCTTCTTCCGGAATCAACTGCACGCCTAAATCCCATTGCGGAAAGTCTCCATTATCGATGGCTTCCCATAAATCACGACGGTGAAAATCAGCATCGTATCCAGATATCTTTTGCGCTTCTTGCCAAGCTACCTGATGAACGCCCAATTTAGGTTTCCAATGGAACTTAACGAAAGTCGCCTTACCTTGGTCGTTGATGAATTTGAACGTATGGACACCAAAACCCTCCATCATTCTTAAAGAACGAGGGATAGCACGGTCGGACATAACCCACAACGACATATGCGCTGATTCGGGCATCAAAGAGATAAAATCCCAAAAGGTATCGTGTGCCGAAGCGGCTTGCGGAATTTCTTTGTCTGGTTCTGGTTTCACCGCATGTACGACGTCTGGAAACTGCATAGCATCCTGAATAAAGAAGACCGGGATATTGTTTCCGACAAGATCGTAATTCCCCTCTTCGGTATAGAATTTTACGGAGAAGCCACGTACATCGCGTGCTAGATCGGTAGATCCTTTAAAGCCCGCTACCGTAGAAAATCGAGTAAACAAGGGCGTCACAGTTCCTTTTTGTAGGAACTTGGCTCTTGTGTACTTGCTCATATCCGCCGTAGCTTCAAAAACACCATGTGCTCCGGATCCACGCGCGTGAACCACGCGCTCAGGAATACGCTCGCGATCAAAATGGGCTAGCTTATCCTGATAGATAAAATCTTCCAATAGAGATGGACCGCGTTCTCCAGCTTTTAACGTATTATTATTATCATGAATAGGAACCCCATCATTGGTTGTCATGGTCCGATTTTGATTATCAACAACATGAGCATCAATCTGAACAGTCTTAGGATTTGGCTTATTCTGTTTTTTCATAGTTAAGAGGATTGAGTGTTTTATTAATACGTTGTAACAACAATCCATCATGAAAAAGGTTCTTGGGAAATAAAAAAATCTAGCCTCTATATAACCTCATCGACATATATAGAGACTAGATTTGAGGCTTTAATTGCGCTTCTTAATTCTACGACGTTCTCAATACTTCCAGTGGCGATTTTCGCAAAACCGAAAGGCTGTTTAACAGTCCGATTATGACTGTCATTGCACTGACCAAAAGGATGAGCAGCAATACAAAGCCGATATTTGGAACAAATGCGCTTTCGAAGACAAAGATAGCGAGGATATTACTTGCTATCAGCGAGATGAACAGACCAGTAATTGCCGCTAATAGGCCGAGAAACATGTATTCGCTAATGGTAATAAGGAATATTTGTTTTCGACTCGCTCCTATCGTACGTAATAACACATTCTCACGAATACGCTGGTACTTACTGATCCGCACCGAAGAGATCAATACGACGATTCCGGTAAGAATACTGAATCCTCCGATAAATTGAATAATGAAACCGATTTTTTCTAGAATGTTGTTAAGAATAACTAGGATCGCATTCATATCGATTACCGAGACATTCGGAAACTGATTGACTACTTTTTGTTGAAACTGGCTCGCCTCCCGTTCTCCCGACACCTTGGTCATCATGAGATAAAATTGAGGGGCATCATCGATACTTCCTTTGGCAAAGACCATACGGAAATTTGACTGAAAGCGGTTCCAATCTACTTGCCGCAAGCTGCTCACTTTAGCAGGCAAACGCATTCCTTGGACATTCATCGTTAAGATGTCTCCGACTTTTACACCAATTCCTTCAGCGTAGCGTTCATCTAAAGATACCGAAGCCGTATCACCAGCGGCCACCTGTCCTACCCACTTCCCCGCTGTTACCTTCTCAGATGCAGAAAGGCTATCTCGGTAGGTCGCCCGTATCTCTCCGCGAAATGCACGATTAGAAATCTCAATGGTGGTATCTTTCAACACGTCTTTCAAGGAGGTGCCATTTACCTCTTCCATGAACATTGTTACGATCGGCACACTTTCTACTATTGGATAGCCCGCAGCCGTCGCCATATTTTGAAGGGAGTCCCGTTGAGATGGTTGAATATCAAACATCAGCATATTTGCCTCATTTTGCTCCGCAGAGACAGAAATGCGCTTCAGCAGAATATCCTGAACGAAATATAGGGTTGAAATTAACGTGGTTCCTAAGCCAATAGAGACGATCAAAATAACTGTTTGATTGGTCGGTCGCCAAAGATTGGAAAGTCCCTGGCGCCAAAGATATGGCCATTTAGAAGGGAAAAACTTGCGTATAAGCCAGGTAAAACCTTTCGCTACTCCATAGAGTAAAAAGAAAGTCAAGGATATCCCTAGGCTAAATAATAGGGTCTGTGTCCAATTCTCCATTTGTATCCTGGCGAACATAACAATGAAGCCAGCAATCAAAAGATAGATCCATCCCTTTAACGGGTCCTTAAAAAGCCCCTCATCATCATCTTGGACGCGCAAGGAATTCAGCGGAGATATATGCCGGACGGAAAGTAATGGCAATAAAGCAAATAATACCGCGATCACTAAACCGATGATAATCCCTTCAAAAATAGCAGGCCATACGATTTGTGTAGTCAACTGAACAGGAAGCACATCCTGCATCACAAAAGGGATGGCATACTGTATTGCCGTACCGAGCACAGCGCCGATAACTCCTCCGATCAATCCTATAGCAGCAAATTGAATCAGAAAGATAAAGAATGCTTGTTTTGCGGTCGTTCCTAAGCAACGGAGGATAGCAACCGACATCAACTTTTCCCGAACGTAGATCTGCACCGCAGAAGAAACTCCAATGCAGCCCAACAACAGCGCAACAAAGCCAACCAACTCCATAAAACTGGCCATATCAGCAAATGACCGTCCGGTGTTTTCTTTCGTCGTCGCAATGGTCGAACTCCGAAGCTGAAGCGTACTGAGTTTGTCTTTCCAATCCGCTATCTTCTTATCGACAGCAAAATTTTTAGGTAGTTTAAAATAGAAATGATATTCAATGCGGCTACCTTGCTGCTGTAGTCCCGCATCTTTCAACTGTTCCAAAGGGACGAACAGACTCGGAGCCATTGCGCCCGAAAAGGCACTCTGACCGGGTTGAGACGTCATGCTTCCCAAAATAGGATAGCTTTTAGTCCCTAACTGTACTGTATCTCCTAGAGAAGATTCATATTGTAAAAACAGCGAGTTGTCGATGTAGAGCCCTTCATTCTTTCCAAATTCTTTAAAAACGTGATCCGGATGAGTTTCTACAGCACCGTAAAATGGATATGGCCCTTCCAACGCCCTGACCTGAACAAATCGGGAAGCATTTGCCTTTGGAATACGTAGCATCGACATGAAGCGCTCCTCTTTAGCGAATCCTAAGCTGAGATCTTTAAGCGAATCAATAAAGGCTAAGGTCTCCGCTGTAGGTTTGCGATTGCTCTCCAAAGCTAAATCAGCACCAATCAACTCTGCCGCCTGATTATCAATATCAACTTTCAGGTTTCGATTGAACGAATTCATGGAAACCAAGGAGGCAATACCTAAGATAATAGATGATATAAATAGAAATAATCGAGATCTGTTCTTTCGACTATCTCGCCATGCCATTAAGAAGATCCATCGCCAATTCATTGAATCTGCCCTCCTTTAATGGGAATAACCTGTTGTGTCTTTGCAGCTAATTCAAGGTCGTGGGTGACTATAATAAGGGTCGTACCGGAAGCCCTATTGAGTTCAAAAAGCATCCCTTCAATAATTTGGCTTGTCGCCGCATCCAGGTTTCCAGTTGGTTCGTCGGCAAATAGAATCTTGGGTTTGTTCGCAAAAGCGCGAGCAAGCGATACGCGTTGCTGTTCACCTCCGGAAAGCTGCGAGGGATAATGATTGGCTCTTGCAGCAAGACCAACACGTTCCAGCAGCTCCATAGCGACTGCTTGATTATTGCGAATCCCCTTCAGCTCCATCGGAACCATAACATTTTCCAAAGCTGTCAACGTCGGCAATAGTTGGAAGTTCTGGAATACGAATCCCACATGTTCATTACGTATCTGTGCCAGCTTGTCTTCGCTTAACCCGGTTAATTCGATACCATTCAAGCGAATGGAGCCTTCGGAAGCCTGGTCAAGACCAGCACATAGGCCCAGCAAGGTGGATTTACCACTCCCCGACGGGCCTACGATGGCTACCGTCGCCCCTTCTTCCACTTGAATATTAATATCTTTTAAAACTGGAATATCCTTCCCTTCTAAGCTGTAGTTTTTGAAAACATGCTGTAATTCTAAAATCATAGTAGACATATATCACTAAAAGTATATCTTTTTTTGGTTAATTTAGTTCCATGAACTATATCAAAACGACTTTTTCGACATTATCAGCCATAATTTTACTTACGGCTTGCAATAATCCCCAAACGCAACAAGCGACTGAACAACAACAGGATACTGTAGTCCGAGAAGCGACACCCACTGAGAAAAAGCAGAATATTGTTTTCTTTGGTAATAGTTTAACTGCAGGCTTAGGTTTAGAGAATCAAACTGAGGCATTTCCTGCATTGATTCAACAGAAGATCGACTCATTAGGATTAAACTATACCTGCATTAATGCCGGTTTAAGCGGTGAGACAAGCGCTGGAGGAAAAGATCGTATTGATTGGTTACTGAAAGAACCTATCGACGTTTTTGTGCTGGAGTTAGGAGCAAATGACGGACTGAGAGGAATTAAACCTGAGGCCACGAAGAAGAATTTGGGGGAAATAGTCGATAAGGTTATCAAAGCTTATCCCAATTGTAAATTGGTATTGGCGGGGATGAAAGTTCCGCCGAGTATGGGCGAAGCTTATTTCAAAGAGTTCGAAGCAATCTTTCCAGCATTGGCTCAAGAAAAGAACATGACCTTGGTTCCTTTTCTACTAGATAATGTTGCTGGAATTACGAAGCTCAATCAACAAGACGCAGTGCATCCGACCAAGGAGGGACAGCTTATCCTAGCTGAGAATGTTTGGAAGCATTTAAAAGGCATCCTGTAATTCTGCATGCAGCGATTGCGAGCGCGTACGGTTCACCATCGCTATTGGTTCGAGGTATCCCGATATTTGATTGGCAGCACATCAGCGACGGAAAATATTGTTAATAAAAAAGGCCACCTACATCAGGT
The DNA here is from genome assembly GCF_008274825.1 of Sphingobacterium hotanense. Lineage (NCBI taxonomy): Bacteria > Pseudomonadati > Bacteroidota > Sphingobacteriia > Sphingobacteriales > Sphingobacteriaceae > Sphingobacterium > Sphingobacterium hotanense. The sequence goes on along the minus strand of NZ_CP030848.1, from coordinate 1,524,135 downwards.
GGCCTTTATATTTTAACGTATTACCGATCGGCTACTTCACAAATACCTGTTGGGTTTGCTTTCCGAGTTGCACATGAGGAAACTGCTTATCAAAGTCGATCATGACATCACCTTCTTCAATCTTCCCATCCGCATTCGAATCCCATTCGATTGCTACATAATACTTCACCGAATCACCTTTAGTCACCTCAGGCTTTATAAGCTTTAGGTAATCCTTGGGCAATTCGAAATCCACGTTAAATGGGATGGCTTTTGCATCAAAGTCTGCCACAGCAATCTCCGTTGCTGCAGCATCAGCTAGGTTTGCTGCAACTGCAAATAAGGTGGCTTTTCCTTTTGTATTTGAAATGGTTGGCGTCGTTGTTCCGATAAACTCAACCCTTAATGCCTTTTCTTCTTTGAAAGATTCCGATGAGTTCTTCAAACCGCAGCTTGAGATCAGCATCGAAACACCTAAAATTAATAATAATTTACCCATAAATAATTTAATTTTCTTATTTAGATAAACGTATAAAATCGTATTACGCTAAATAAAAGGAAACAACCGTGCCAAAAATCTTTTCACTAAGAAAATTTAACGATTAACTAGACCTATAAAACATTAAAAATTGTCAGAAATTGAAATCTCTTAGATTTCGAAAACCTATCTTTGTCTGTTTTTAATTGCCCAACTAAACACATTCATGTTCAAATTCTCCATTCAAGACGTAAGACAAATCAATTGGAAGACGGAAATTCTCTCCGGCTTAACCGTCGCGATGACGATGATTCCGGAATCCTTATCCTTTGCGATCTTGGCAGGTCTAAGTCCGCTGACGGGATTATATGGAGCATTTTTAATGGGTTTAGTGACGTCGATCTTAGGAGGTAGACCAGGTATGGTATCCGGCGGTGCTGGAGCCACCATCGTCGTCTTGATCGCTTTAATTAGTTCGCATGGGGTGGAATATCTATTCGCAACAGTGGCACTCGCCGGAATATTACAGATAACAGTAGGTGCATTCAAACTGGGCAAGTTTGTGCGATTGATTCCTCAACCGGTCATGTTCGGCTTCTTAAATGGTCTCGCCATCATTATCTTTATGGCACAACTTGAACAGTTTAAAATCGTCGAAAACGGTGTAGCACAATGGATGACAAGTTCCATGCTTTATACCATGTTAGGATTAACAGCCTTGACCGTTGCGATTGTATTAATCGTCCCTAAAATCACCAAAGCGGTACCTTCATCTTTAATAGCAATCTTAATCGTATTTGCCATAGTACAGTTAATTGGCATCGATACGAAGAAGGTTGTAGATATCGCAAGTATTGCCGGAGACTTCCCTCCATTTCATATCCCGGCAGTTCCATTAAACTTAGAGACGCTGCAAATCATTTTCCCATATGCGTTGATTATGGCTTCAGTAGGTTTAATCGAATCATTATTAACGCTTAGTATGGTGGATGAACTGACGAACTCAAAAGGGTCCTCCAATAAGGAAGCCGTTGCACAAGGAACAGCTAATATCGTCAATGGATTTTTCACCGGTATGGGAGGTTGCGCGATGGTCGCGCAGACCCTAGTGAATATCAATGCAGGTGCGAGAACAAAACTATCCGCATTCATTGGAGCAATAACTATTCTAATTATCATCTTGGTAGGCGCTCCTTTTATCGAATTAATTCCACTTGCGGCACTCGTCGGTGTGATGATGATTGTAGCTATTACCACCTTCAAATGGGGCTTCTTTAAGATGCTGAGCAAAATGCCGAAGTCCGATATCTTTGTGGGCATTTTGGTCGCAGCGATTACCGTAGTGCTCCATAACCTTGCATTAGCCGTGCTCGTAGGTGTAATTATCTCCGCACTTGTCTTTGCATGGGACAGTGCTGTGCGGATCCGCGCAAGAAAATCAAACGATGAGTATGGCAATAAAGTGTATGAAATTTATGGGCCGCTGTTCTTTGGTTCAGTGACTCACTTCATGGACAAATTTGAGGTTGATCAAGATCCAGAGCGCATTATCATAGACTTCCGAGAATCAAGAATTGTCGACATGTCCGCCATCGATGCAGTCAATAAACTGACCTCTCGCTATGCTAGCCAACAGAAAACTGTAGTACTTCGTCATTTAAGCGAAGATTCGATTAAGCTATTAGACAATGCTAAAGGAATTATTGAGGTTAATATTCTAGAAGATCCGACTTACAAAGTCATGCCCAAAAAATAAAAAAACCGACTTTTTCAAGTCGGTTTTCCTGCATCAATATCAGATGTGCATTATCAAGTTTTATCTTCTATCCGAATTGCCCGTTAATATAATTCGCGGTCATTTCATTTAAAGGGTTTCCGAAAATCTGCTTCGTCGGTCCCTCTTCTTTCACTTCACCTAAATACATAAATACCGTTTTATCGGCAATACGTTGTGCCTGCTGCATATTGTGTGTCACAATAACAATGGTATAATTTTTCTTCAGATGAGTGATTAGTTCTTCAATCTTCAAGGTACTTACAGGGTCCAAAGCTGAACATGGCTCATCCATCAGAATTACTTCCGGACGTAAAGCCACTGCTCTCGCAATACATAATCGCTGCTGCTGACCACCAGATAAGCGAGTCGCCGGCATCTTCAAGTCATTCTTCACTTCTTCCCAAAGGAATGCCTCGCGCAATGCTTTCTCGATCACCCCCTTATCATGTGGGAGATTATTAATTTTCAAACCGTAAGCGATGTTATCATAGATACTCTTCGGAAATGGATTTGCCTTCTGAAACACCATCCCTATACGTTTTCTAATTTCCGTTACAGGAACACCTTTGGAATAAAGATTAAGTTCCTCCAGTTTCAAACTACCGTCAATCTTCGCATCGGGAGATAGGTCATGCATGCGGTTAAAACTTCTCAACAAAGTACTCTTCCCACATCCCGAAGGACCAATCAATGCCGTAATCTCATTCTCTGCAAAAGAAATGTTAACATTCTTTAATACATGCTTTGCTCCAAAGCTGATATTCAAATTTTCAGCTGATAATTTAGACTTCATTTTTTCTATACTTATAACGAATGTAGAACGCAGTAAGGTTCAATAAAAAGACAACAACAACAAGCACTAAAGCCGTTCCGTAAGCGATAGGACGAACCTCATCGATGGACTGATGCTGTGTCGATAACATATATAAGTGGTATGGCAATGCCATAAACTCTTGGTTGATAAATCCGGTGGTGCCATTGATATAGAATGCAGCACCCGTGAATAAAATCGGTGCGGTTTCACCAGCTGCGCGACTTAAAGTCAATACGACTCCCGTCAAAATACCTGACATCGCAGAGGGAATAACCACATCTTTGATGGTCTCAAACTTCGTTGCTCCCACTGCAAGCGCAGCTTCGCGCGTGCTGTTTGGAATTCGCATTAATGCCTCCTCGGTAGTTGTGATGATATAAGGCAAGGAAAGCAAGCCCAATGTTAATCCGGCAGCCAACAAGGACGTCCCGAGTTCCATAGACTGTACAAACAGTGCCAGACCAAATAAACCGTAAATGATACTCGGCACGCCTGATAGATTACGAATAGAAGCTCTGATTGTTCGGGTCAACCAATTGTCCTCCGCATATTCGTGCAAGTAAATCGCACAACAAACACCAAATGGTATCGAGAATATCGCGGTGATCAAAGTCAATAATACAGTTCCTATAATTGGAGTTAGAATTCCTCCCTTTGTCATTCCGTCTGTTGGAACAGTCGACACAAATTCCCATGAAAGTTGTCCAGCACCCTTGGAAACAATCTCCCAAATAACAACAACTAAAAAGAAACAAACCAGGGTGGTACTAGTCAATAGAGTACCCCATTCTACAACTTTAGATAATTTCGATGATCTATACTGCATGGAATTTTCTAAAACGGTTAATGAAATACTCCCCTAGCATATTTGCTGCAAGGGTCATCATAAATAGAACGGTTGCTATGGCATAAAGTGCAAAATAGTGCGTCGTTTGATAAGGTACTTCGCCCATTTCAATCGCAATTGTCGCTGTCATCGTTTTTACTGAGTCAAAGAAACCAGTCGGCATCAATGCGGCATTACCCGTTGCCATCAATACGGTCATCGTCTCTCCGATGGCACGCCCAACACCTAACATCACCGCAGCGATAATACCAGGCGCAGCAGCAGGAATGACGACTTTAATCAAAGTTTCCCATTTCGTCGCTCCGACACCATAGCTTGCTTCCTTATAAGTCTTCGGAACAGCGTGAATAGCATCCTCAGCAACAGTAATAATTGTAGGTAAAGCCATAACCGCTAAGAGGATAGCACCATTCAAAGCGTTTAAGCCATTCGACAAGTCCGCTAAACTAGCGATACCCGGACTCACTACTACAATACCTAAAAAGCCAATTACAACCGATGGAATTGCAGCCAACATCTCTACAGTAGGTTTCAAGATATTCTTAACTCTCGGACTCGCATATTCTGCGATAAAAGCGGCTGTACCAATTCCCAACGGAATAGCAATTAGCATCGCGCCGAATGTCACCAAAGTCGTACTTAGAATCAACGGAAGCATGCCATACTTCGGATCATTAGCCGTCGGATTCCACTCCATCCCTGTGATAAAGTCCAAAGGCTTTACATCCAGGAAAAAAGAAAAAGAATTATAAACTAGCATGGCAAGAATACCGCCTAATAATGCTAGAACCAGTAAACCTGTTGCTTTAAAAACATATTTAAAACAAAGGTCTAAAGACAATCGAGTTTTATATTTCATGTTGTTGATTTTCTAGCGTATAATAACCGTGATCTTCAATCAATTTTCTACCGATTCCACCACGCTCAAAGTTGATAAAAGGCCTTACTTTATCCCAGGATTTAGCCAATACAAATTGGTATAAGGGACGTTGGAAATAGTACAAGCTATTGTTAATAGCGTCAGGATCCAATGGAGAGTAAGCTACTGCAGTAGCATTTTCGCGAATCTTTAAAATCTTCACCTTCTGACCACTATTCGGATCATGAGCAACATAGCCAGCTCCCACATAACCAATACCCGTTTTATCAGCTTTTACTCCCTCAATAATCTGGGCATTACCAGTCATTTCCTTTGCAGTGTTGGAGAATTCAATCTTAAGCTTCTTCTTGATAAAAGAATGCGTTCCTGAACTGCTCTGTCTACCATAGATATTAATAGGCTGATCAACTTCAATGATCTCATTCCAGTTCTTGATCTTACCACTTAAAATCAGTCCTAGTGTATCTACAGAAAGCTCCTCCAAAGGCAGGTCTTTATGCACCACAAATGCCGTTGCATCTTCCGCGAATACAATCGTCTTTATCTCTATATCTTTCTCCTTAAATTGTTGAATCTCTTCATCCGATAATGGGCGCGATGAGTTTGCAATATCGGCTTGACCATTCATGAGCGAGGTTATCCCTAAACCAGAACCACCGCCAGAAATCGCAATACTGAAAGTGGGATCGAGCTCTGTGAATTCTTCAGCAAGGTTGACCGCCAAATTCACCTCTGTATCAGAGCCTTTCATCTTAATCGAACTCGTATTCGTACTACACGAATTGAAAAACAATAGAGAAATGACACAAAAACTCGGGAAATAGTTAATAATCTTTTGTTTCATCCCTACAAAATTGAGGTTTCAATATTACCTCAATGTTAAGCTAATATTATCGTAATGGTAGATTATCAGATTCATGTAAGAGAATTGTAAAGTTGATGAGAACTGAATATTAATTAGCGGCAAAAGTACAGCATAGTGCATAAAAAAAGCCGCCCAGCAGAGCTGGACGACTTCGATTATGAATTGTAAAAGGTTAGTTGAATATTATAACTTAACATCAAACATTAAGTGCTTGTCGCTACGGATAAAAGTAGACACTACTTCATACGATAATTTAGACTGTCCGGCTTCCGCGGTTAGGATTTGTTTAGACTCTGGATATAGAACAATCCGTTTTGTTCCATTTCCGGATTTCAACTGCATCTCAAAATAAAGATCAGAATTGTTCGATATTTCATAATACTTCGTTGTTGATCCTGAATTTTTATTTGTCTTTTCATGATACGGAGCACCAACCGAAACGCAAGCATTCATCAGATTTCTAACATGCTCTTCTTTGCCAAATAGATATTTACTAGACCATGCTACAGTACGTCCTGCTTCCAAAGCTTCTCGGATACCAGCTGCCGAACGATCTTTTGACATAATCAGCGTCATGGTGCGGTGTACACCCTCCTGCCCAATATTATAATCATGGGCAATTAGGTTATGAATATCCGTATTTCCGATAATGGTCAAATTACGGTCTAATGCCCAATCCAACGCTTTTTTATGAAATCCTAAACCATTCACTACTTCAATACCGTGAAGTTTCTTCTCCTGGTACATTTTTTCAACAAAATCAATCCATTCGTAAGAGCCTTCTATCGTCGTTGCCTTCCATCCCGGGTGATTCCAAAAAATAAAAGCCTTCTGAGCAGCAACCTTATCGATGGCTTCCTGATCTAAAGCAGAATCATTATTCTCAACCAAAGTAGAAGCGTCTTGGATAAACAGCGCATTGAAATGTCCTGGAGGAGTTTTACGAGTAACCTCTGTCCCTTTCACCAAAACAATATTATTTTCTTTTGCTAGTTCTACCGCCAAATCGTGGGAGCGATTATGATCTACTTTAACATCTTTTGAATGCGGATTGTATTCCATATGCTCGGTATAAGAGATTGCATCTAACCCTTCGCGCCATGCTTCCTGTACGCGGACATTAGGCCATACATGTCCGTCTGTAAAGACCGTATGCATATGGAAATCACATTTCAACACTTGGAGACCATTAACATTCGGAATATTTAAAATCTGACGCTTTGCAGGATATGCGAATTCTTGAAGGCGCATAATTCCAGGATCAGTCTGTGCCTGGAGAAACGAAACGCTTAATAGCAAAGCGCTTGCTAGGGCTGAAGTAAATTTCATGATAGAGGTTATTTTATTTTATCCAAAAATAAAAGCAGGTTATTAATAGAATATTAAATCTATGTTTAATTTTATTTAAAAACCCTTCCTCTAAGGCTATTTCGAAAGAGATTTCAACTAAAGATAAGAAATATCCGCTCGCTCTTTCGTTAATTGGAGCAAATTGTTGCGAAGTTTCGCTGATCCAAAATCAATCATCCCGATCTTTTTCACTACAATTTCTCCGTTTTTTGCGATGATGACAGTCATCGGGATAGAGTTCGTATGCATTTGTGAGGGCAATGCTGAACCTAAGGAGTATAAAGGAATACTATATTTTCTCTTTTTAAAGAATTTCGCCGCTTTCTCCGGATCCTGATCCATCTCAACAGCCGCAAATACAATATCCTCTTCAGACGCTAAAGAAGAATAAAGTTTTTCTAAAGAAGGTAGTTCAGCTATACAGGGCTGGCACCAGGTAGCCCAAAAATTCAAAACAATCACTTTCCCTTTCATTTCCGATAACTTGATCAGCTTTCCATCTTTATCAACCAATGCCAAGTCAGAGGAATCAACATCGCTGTCCGAAGTCACTGTTACTTCTTCCTGTGCAATTAGCTCAACAGAAGTAAAAAGAAAAAAAATCAAGAAAGAGAGGGCGAAAGGATATTTAAACTTCATGAATTACATTTTAAGAATACCAAACAAACGATTCCGTCTCAAAAATATGGAAAAACTATGTTTTTAAAAATTTTCATCATTCCATAAAAACCCCAACAGGGATGAAAACTCTTGATGGCCATAATCTGTCGCTTCAAAAAATTTCACTTTTCTACTAAGGTTTATCCGCCCCTGTCGTTTGAACAAGTAACAACCATTATAAACAACATGAAATTAAGTGCTGAAATTGCTGCTCTCATCAAGAAGCATTTAGAGGGAAATTTGTCATCAACCGACGCTATTGAATTGAACCAATGGCTTGAGGAAGATATAAGTCATCAACAGTTTTTCGATAAACTCATCCAAAGTGACGAACTGTATGAAGATGCACTTTCCTATTTACAACTAAAATCCGACGATAGCGAAGATTGGTTGAATAGCTTAAAAGCAAAAACTATTCAGAAAATAGACAGCCAGAAGGAAAGACCACTAAAACGCAGAAATAATTGGTTGGGATATGCCGCAGCAATCATACTTCTAGCCGCTATTTCATACGTTTTCCTAATCCCAAACTGGGAAAAACAAGCAAGTCAACTTCCAACTTCCTTTAGCGACATACAGCCAGCTGAGAATAAAGCCGAATTGAGACTCTCCAACGGTCAGACCATCCAATTAAGAGCTGATAAAGACGGAATAAAGATCAACGAGCAATTAACCTATCAAGACGGAACAGACTTACTCAAGCTCGATGATCAAGAACTTTCAAAGTTGACTGCGACCGTACAAGTTCCAAAAGGCGGGAAATATCAAGTCACCTTGCCCGACGGTTCAACGGTTTTTTTGAATGCTTCAAGTCAACTTAGTTATCCTTTAAGATTCCCTCAAGAGCGTAGAGTAGTGAAGTTAGAGGGTGAAGCCTACTTTTCGGTAAACGAATCTTACCATCAAGGGATGAAAAAGGCATTTATCGTAACATCACGAGATCAGGAAGTCCACGTAACGGGAACAGAGTTTAATATCTCTGCTTACCCCGACGAATCAGACATCACAACAACATTAGTGGAAGGAAGCGTCAATGTATTACATGGGCAGAAGCTGTCCAGCCTAAAACCGAATCAGCAGCTAACCTGGAAAAACAAAAAGGCGAGGGTTCAAACGGTGGATGTCACGAGCTTCATCGCCTGGAAAAACAACAAGTTCCTGTTCAACGAAACGGACTTACGCCAAGTAATGAAGGATATCTCTAGGTGGTACGACATCGAAGTGGGATATAATGGCACCATTCCGGCAACCTACTTCTACGGAGAGATCGAACGTAATAAAAACCTTGCAGAGGTGCTGACATTATTGGAAAAAAGCGGACTCAAATTTAAGCTAGATCATCAAGGTAAAGAACCTAAACTAATTGTACTCCCTTAAAATCATACCTATTAACGACAAACCATGAATAAATCGATACCACCCTGAACAGGCATCAGATTATCAAAAAAATACCGAACAATGGTTGCAACATTGCTCGGCAGATATTAAGATAATCTTGAGCCAAGAACGAAATGCTGAATTTAATCCTTAACCAATGTTTAATCCTAATTGTACAAAAATATGATTTTTATACAACAAAACGATGGTACGCGCAGTTGCGCAATACCAAAAATAAAACCATGGGTACTCCATATGAAATTAACCTTTTTTTTAACCGTCTTATGTGTGTTTAAGCTATCTGCAAATGGTTTCGCACAGCATGTCTCGCTAAAAGCGGTCAATAGCCCTCTGATTGAGGTCATGCGGAAAGTGCAGCAACAAAGTGGCACACCCTTTTTGCTGCAAGGAAAAGAATTAGCGAATACCAAGATTGACGCCGAATTGAAACAGGTCGAACTACAGAAAGCATTGGCTTTGATTCTCGCCGACAAACCCATCTCTTGGGAGATATCGGGCGGAACGATTATTCTCCGAACGGACCTGCAGAAACGATTGATCGATAATAGCGAGAAAAATCGAACCGCTGTTCAGCAACGAATCTCTGGAAAGGTCGTTGGCGACGATGGAAAACCGATTGCCCGAGCCTCGGTGACTGTCAAAGGTACCAACTTGGGAACAACAACAAATGAACAAGGTGATTTCGAATTGGAAAGTGTAAATAGCAATGCAACAATCGTTGTCACCTATCTCGGATACTTGCGCTCTGAAACTTCATTGAACGGTAGAACTGCCGTACGCATCAACCTTAAGGAAGAAATGAGCGATTTGGATGAGGTCATCGTTATTGGCTATGGAACTCAGAAAAAGAAATTAAACACGGGTGCAACTGTACAGGTTAAAGGGGAAGACATCGAAAAACTCAGCACGCCAAATGTACTCGAAGCCATGCAAAGCCAATCCCCCGGCGTCCAAATTACCCAAAGCTCAGGGATGCCCGGGGAGAATTATAAAGTCACGATACGCGGACTCGGAACGATACACAACTCCAACCCGCTATATGTTATAGATGGTGTACCGGGGGGTGACATCAATAACCTAAACCCTGCTGATATTGAAAGTATCGATGTATTGAAAGATGCAGCATCGGCGGCAATCTACGGTTCAAGAGCAGCTAACGGGATTATCCTTGTGACGACCAAACAAGGAAAAGCCGGCAAAATGTCTGTTTATCTCGATTCCTACTTAGGTATGCAGCAAGCGCAAAAGCTGCCCTCCCTCCTAACGGCAAAGGAATATATGATCATTCAAGATGAACGTCGATTTAATGAGGGTTCAACCCCGTATAATTGGGAAAGCATTATTCCGAAACAATACCAACAAATCCAAGATGGCACATGGAATGGCACAAATTGGATTAAAGAGGCGTACAACGAAAATGCAACCTTATTTAACACAGCAGTTTCTCTCCTCGGCGGAACTGACGCCTCCAAATTCTCCTTTGGTTATTCTAACAGCCACCGGGAGGGAATTTTTGGTAAACCGGTACAGCCAGACTACAAAAGAAATAACGTCCGCTTAAATTCCGATCATGTCATCCTAAAAAATGAAGCGTTCGATATCATCAAATTTGGCGAAAACATTACATATACATTTAATAAGAAAACGGGATTGGGTATCGGAAATATTTTCTGGAATGATATCCACAATTTGTTGGTTGGAAACCCATTGCTTCCACTCTACAATGCAGAAGGCGAATACTACGATCAACCAAGCAAAGTTGCCGACAAATGGGGATTGGATGGCGCTATCGCGAATCCTATTGCTGAGATGGTGTACCGCAGAGGTCAAAACTTAAGCAACAGTCACGCATTGAATATCAATGCCTACCTGGAAGTGCAACCCATTAAAAATCTAAAATGGAGAAGCAGCTTCGGCTATAAAATGAACAGTTACAACTACAGACAATACACCCCCGCCTACCAACTATCAACCACTTTGGTCAACGCTGATGACGATATTTCCCAAAATCAAGGAATGGGATACAGTTGGGTCGTTGAAAACACAGTAAACTACCGTTATGCGACGAACGGTGGCCATGATTTCGACTTCCTCATCGGTCAGTCTTTAGAGAAATCAGGCATGGGCTCGGACCTAAGTGCGACACATACCAACTCATCCTTCCCAAATAGCTGGGAACATGCTTGGATCTCCAATGCCCAAGGCTATGATGGCTATATTCCTGCAGTAAGCGGAATGGGATGGGGACAAGGAAGCCTTGCTTCATTCTTTGCGCGTGCGATATACAACTATAAGGAAAAATATATGGCCAGTGTAAGTCTCCGTGCCGATGGCTCCTCCAATTTCGCAACGGGCGAACGATGGGGATACTACCCTTCTGTTTCTGTTGGTTGGCTATTGAGCAGCGAAGACTTTATGGAAGCATCCTCCGAATGGCTGGACTTCTTTAAATTACGCGCCAGCTGGGGACAAAATGGTAATCAAAGTATCCCGAACTTCAATTACCTTTCCACCGTAGCCATCGATAATCGCAATGGCTATTATTTCGGAAACAATAAGAATACGTTGATTAAGGGCGCTTACCCTGATATTCTCTCCAATCCAATTGTCACTTGGGAAACCTCAGACCAACTTAATATAGGCTTCGACGCTCGCTTCGCAAAAGATAGGCTCGCAGTTGTATTCGACTGGTACAACAAGAAAACAATTGACTGGTTGGTACAAGCGCCGATCCCAAAAATATTCGGAACGGGTGCACCCTATGTGAACGGTGGTGAAGTTCAAAATAAGGGTGTCGAACTCGGCTTAAACTGGAGCGATAAGAAACAGGATTTCCGTTATAGCATAGGAATAAATGGAGCCTACAATAAAAACAAAGTGTTGAAAATCGAAAATGATGAAGGCATTATCCACGGCGAGAACCATGTGCTGAGTCAAGGAACCACGGAAATGTATCGTGCACAGGTTGACTTCCCAATTGGCTATTTCTACGGATACAGAACAAACGGAGTCTTCCAAACACAAGAACAGATTAATGAGCTTAGGGCCAATGGAGTTGGGGTATTACCAACTGCACAACCGGGAGATCTTTATTTTGTGGATACAAACCAAGACGGCTCCATCACTGATGCGGATAAAGTAATGATTGGAAATCCACATCCCGACTTTACTGCAGGTATGAATATCAGCTTAGGCTATAAAGGCTTCGACTTCGCAGCAACTGCTTTCGGTGCCTTCGGCCAACAGGTGGCTAAATCCTACCGCTCATTTGCAGATAGTCCCTTGCAGAATTATACGACGGAAATATTCGGTAGATGGCATGGCGAAGGAACCTCCAACAAGATACCTAGGCTAACCTCGGGAAGTCACACCAACAATCAATATGTGTCCGACTTATATATTGAAGATGCAGATTTCCTGAAACTGCAGAATATTACTATCGGTTATGACTTTGCTAAGCTATTTCCAAAGTTACCATTCAGCCAAACACGTCTTTATTTCACCGTACAAAACCTTTACACCTTTACCGGCTATTCAGGCATGGACCCTGAAGTCGGATACGGAGATACGGCACCTTGGGTTTCCGGAATCGATCTGGGATTCTATCCACAGCCTAGGACTTATATGTTTGGTATTAACCTTAAATTTTAATCGAAGATCATGAAAAAGACAATTATATTATTAGCTACCGCATTCCTCATGACCTCTTGCGAAAAGTTCCTGGACACCGATAGCTTAGATAAAAAGAATACAGGAAATTTCCCGGTCAACGTGGCAGATGCCAATCAGATGCTCACCGGAATATATGCCAGCCTTAGTCGTGCAGTTTCCAACCCACAGCATAGTCACTTTTACATGGCCGAACTCGCATCCGACGACCGCTTCGGTGGCGGAGGAGAGAACGACCGTGATATGCAAGGTCTAGATCATTTAATGAATACACAACCCGATCGCTTCCTTAACTTTTGGGAAGCACGATACGAGGGAATATTCCGTGCAAACACGGCAATCGAAACCCTAGATAAAGTATCCGGATGGAGCGGCGATGCTGAGAAAAACCAACTGCTCGGAGAAGTACACTTTCTTCGCGCACTATATTATTTCGAACTCGCTCAAATGTTTGGTGAAGTGCCTTTACTAGTCGAATCTGTCGCTACTGTCAAACCAAAGGCTTCAGCCGATGAAATATTCGCGCAAATAGCATTTGACCTACAGAAGGCTATAGAGCTGATCCCGGCACGTGCCTATAATGCAGTTCCTTCGGGCCATGCAACAAAATGGGCAGCACAAGCCCTATTGGCGAGAGCCTATCTTTTCTATACGGGCTATTATAAAAAAGCAGACTTGCCAGTCGCTGGCGGCGGAACTATAGCTAAAAATTTAGTAATTCAGCATCTCGAGGATTGTATCCAAAACTCAGGACACAATCTAGTCCCTGAATTTAGAAACCTTTGGCCGTACAGCAATGAACATACCGCGAAAGACTACGAATACGCGAAAGATAACAACCTTAAATGGGTCGGCGATGGACATATGGAAACCGTCTTTGCTGTTAAATTTGGAACTTTAGCAGATTGGGGCGATCAATATATTCTCGGATATTCCAATCAGTATTTATTACATTTTGGTTTGCGCTCTAACAATGGGCTTGCCGGCACTTTTCCATTTGGGCAAGGTTGGGGAGCAGGACCTGTCAATACTAGTTTATGGAACGAATGGCGACAAGCTGAACCGACCGATATCCGAAGAACCGCATCTATTATCAATGCCGATGTAGATTTACAAGATTACGTCTATGGCGCAGATAATCAGATGGAAGAAACTGGGTTTTGGCAAAAGAAGTACATCCCTGTAACCGCCTATCGCGAAGGTGCTTTACTACCTTCTTACGCGGTATTAAGCGACGCTGCAGCGGTAGACTATCAACTTGCACATACGCAAGACTTGGTTTTGATTCGCTTCGCCGATGTGCTCCTGATGCATGCCGAGCTAAAAGAGGACGCAACAAATCTCAATCGAGTTCGCGCAAGAGCAAAACTACCTGCTGTAGCTTATTCTCTCGCCGCGCTAAAGCGTGAGCGACGTTGGGAACTAGCGTTCGAAGGATTGCGTTATTTCGATCTAATGCGCTGGCATGACGCGGCAGATGCCTTAGCGAAACAAGAAGGGGTCACCATCAAAAACAAAGGCGTAAATACGGCGATGAAAGGCTTTGGCGGCGGATATAAAGCTCGCTATGAAGCAACGGGTGGATTCTGGGCGATTCCAAACTCAGAAATAATCCTAACCGACGGTGTATTAACACAAAACAAAGGTTGGGGAACGCCTGCAGCGGAATTTACAGGTTGGTAATATCAAATAGAGCTTAATCATGAAACAAATTATAACATATATCGGTCTCCTAATCCTCGGATTATTGGCGTATGCCTGCGAGCCGATTGAAGACCGTATGGAACTTGGCAGTACCATTACTGCCGACCAATTAGACATTACGGCGGCTCCAGTGATCATCAATGGAAAGAAATCCAACAAAGTCGTGCTTGACAATAAAAGTCCCGTTCTTTCTTCTTGGGACTTTGGAACCGGAACCACACAGAAAAAAACCGATACCGTTCTATTGGTGACCACAGGAACGAGTGAAATCATCTTCACCGGTTTAAATCCAGAGGGCACCAAAATCACTAAAAAAGTGGAAGTAACAGTTGATGAACTGACCTTTCCTGTACCATTAGAATGGGGATACCTAACTGGAGGAACCGAACGGAATTGGAAATGGGATGAAACAGCACCCGCCGTATGGGGCAATGGTGGTTATCTAGGCAACTCTGCTCCGGCATGGTGGACATTGAAAGAAGCCGATATTAACGGACAAGCACCGGGTGAAGGCATTGGCGCAAAGATGACATTCAGCCTTCGGGGAGCCAAGTTGACCAAGACAAAATCTACAGGAGAAAAAGAAGAAGGAGCATTCTCATTTGATATGACCAAAGTCACCAAGCTTGATGACGGAACCGTGTGGGCAAAAGGCAAACTTACTACAAGAGGTGTCACCGTACTATGTGGCAAATCTCCAAATGAGGGCAATGCACCGGTTTATGAATACGACATTATGATTCTGAACAACGAAAAAATGATCCTCAGCTATGCCGAGCCGGGCGCCGCAGCCTGGGGAACCGCATGGTTTTGGGTATTTCGAGCCGAATAAATCAATAAATTAATAGTTAGTGTGAATAGGGCTGTATCATCGAAAGAGATACAGCCCTTTGTCATATTTGCTTTTTTAACGTCTAAGCTAAGATTAGACTAATAGTTAGCCCTTGCATTTCATTTTTTAATGTTAAATTTACGGTAGCCAGTTATACAACTTAAAAATCACATGAATAAGAACTTTGAACAGCAAATACTTGATTTGCGCGCTGGAAAAGAATCAGCCCTCAGTTTCTTCATGGATAGTTATGCCCATTCACTCCGTTTCTTTGCGATGAAAATGGTCAAAGATAAACTCATTAGCGAGGAAATCGTTTCCGACGCCTATGTCAAATTATGGGAAAGAAAATCAAATTTTAGCTGCGCGGAAACCATTAAGTCCTTCCTTTATCTAGTCACCAAAAATGCTTGCTTAGATTACGTAAAGCAAGGACGCCTCCGATTCGAGCATGAAGAAGAGTGGTTGTATGAATTAGAAAATCCAGACAAGGATATGCTGACTAAGATCATATACTTTGAGTTGCTGGAATTGATCGTTAAAGAAATAGAGAAGCTGCCCAAGCAGCAGGCACAAATTTTCAAAATGTCCTTTTTTGAGGGTAAGAATGCTGACGAGATATCGTCAGAATTGGGGACAAGCGCAAACAATGTTTACTTTGCGCGCTCTAAAGCAATCTCATTGCTTAAAGAAACATTCAAAAATAAGGATATCTCATTCTATGCCATGCTAATATCCTTGATTTCAACGAACTGACATCTATAGCAGGCGCAACTAAACTAACACCCTAATTTCGTTCCTTAGCAGCACAATCTGTTCTTCGTTTTCTAACTTTTTTAATATCCTAGAGACCACGACCCTAGAGCTATTCAAATCAGAAGCAATATCCTGATGCGTTAAAGTCAAAATCGGATTTTCCGTCAATTTTACCTTTTCTTTCAAATAATTCATGATGCGCATTTCCATGTTGGAAAACGCCAAGTTGTCAATAGCGCCCAACATCTCGTTCATTCTGGAAGAATAACTGCTCAGGATAAATTCCCGCCAGGAGCTGTATTTGGCGAGCCATTCATTTAAATATTGATTGGGGATCATCGCCACCAAGGTATGCATCTCCGCTTGTGCTCTGATCTCACTTTTCTTCGTCCCAACGCAACAAGCAATCGACATCGTGCAAGTCTCTCCTTTGGCCAAATAATAAAGCAGAATCTCCCCTTCTTTCGAATCTTCACGCACAATTTTAATGGCGCCGTCAATCAACAGTGGCATGGAGCGCACATACTGTCCAATATCGATAATGACTTCTCCAGTTTCGAAAGTCTTCATAATAGCAACCGCCTCAATCTCTTCGATCAAGGCGGGTTCTAATATATTTTGATAAGCGTCTGCTATTAAACTCATAAAGCGTTTGCTAGGTTGTTTCTTTTCCTTTGTTTTTCCAATCAATGAAACTGCCTGCATAATTATAAACTTTTTCAAATCCGTTCCTTTCTAAAAAGGAGGTCGCGATTGTGGCGCGGTCACCGGATTGACATTGTATAATAATTTTCTTGTCTTTATACTCCGTTGGCAGTTTCTTCGGTAAGTTACCAATAAATTTATGAATTGCTCCAGGAATGTGAGCCGTTTCAAATTCTGTTTTACCTCGAACATCTAATAGAACTGTATCATCCCTATCTTTCCAAGCCGCAACCGTATCAGCATCGACAAGCTTTGTTTCCTCCAAAGGCACACCGGATAAATCCGTCACAAATCCGTGGATATGATCCATTCCAATACGCATCAGCTTTCGCGTAATCTCTTCCTGACGCCCCTCTTCAGCCACAATAACCAATTTCTTATCGTAAGGCAACATCCAACCGGCCCAATTCGCAAGAGAATTATTATTTTGAATATTTATAGAATCCTTTACATGTCCTTTGGCAAACTCGACCTTATTGCGCGTATCGACTAGAATACTATCTGTTTTCGCCAAACCTTCCTCAATAGACAAGGTCGGATGGGTCGGCACTTCCACTAACAATGGTCTATCGATCTTGTTTAGCTTCTTCATCATCGCAAAGTAGGTTGGAGCCTCCGGTTGATCGCTCAATAGATAGTTCTTAAAACCTTCATAGTCGTCGCCGAATTGGAAAGCCCAATTACGTATTTTTTCATACCCAACTGTACTGCTAGGCACGGCTCCTAGGGCTTTCCCACAGGCAGAACCTGCGCCATGGCCAGGCCATACCTGAACATAATCGGGCAATGTCACAAACTTCTTCAATGATTGAAACATCTGTTCTGCGCCAATTTCCTTCGTACCGATCAAGCCTGCCGCTTCCTCAAGCAAATCAGGTCGGCCGATATCGCCAACAAAAACAAAGTCGCCTGTAAAGATCATAACAGGTTCATCGGATGCTGGATGATCGCGAAGAATGAAACTGATGCTCTCCGGAGTATGCCCCGGTGTATGCATCACGGTAAGGCTCAAGTTCCCAACTTTAACTACATCCCCGTCTTTTAATCCCTCGTGTGCAAATTCGTACTGCCAATTCTCGCCGCCTTCATCTGATAGATATAACTTTGCGCCAGTAACCTCCGCGAGTTCGCGAGAACCGGCCAGAAAGTCAGCGTGGATATGCGTTTCAGCGATGTGAGTTATCTCCAAATTGTTCTGCTTTGCAATGTCCAAATAAACATCGATATCTCGCTGTGCATCAATAACGATCGCAACTTTTTTTGCTTGGCAGCCTATAAAATAACTAGCTTGAGCTAGCGTCTTGTCGTAAACTTGTTGAAAAAACATCTTTAAATTTATATTTCGTTTAAAACTTGTCCCTATTGTCTATAATTAAAACGTGGACAATAGAAACTTTCATAATATAACAAAGCTATAGCTTAATTTCAGCATAGACAGTTACAAATGTTACACAGAACGATAGATTAGTGAGGCAATTTATGTTTCAGCAAACCATAAAGATAAGTACCCAATAGGGCGAATGCGATTACAATCAACATCGGATAAACGCCAGCACCCAATAAAACAAAGATCGGACCAGGGCATGCCCCTACTAAAGCCCAACCCAAGCCGAAAAGGATACCTCCAATAAGATAGCGAGGAATAGATTTTGCCTTATCGGCAATAACAATATCACCACCGTCTACATCCTTCGCACGCGTGCGTTTAATCAGCTGCACAGCAATTACACCAACTACAAGTGCCGTTCCGATAAATCCATACATATGAAATGATTGGAAATTGAACATTTCATAAATCCGAAACCATGACGCAGCTTCCGCTTTATACATCACCACACCAAACAATATTCCTAAAAGGATAAATAATACTTTTCTCATAATAGTCTAGAAGATTAAGGGGAATAATACGTGAACCATCATTAGCCCACCAATAAAAAATCCGATTACCGCCACCAAAGATGGCCATTGCAGATCGCTCAAACCTGATATTGCGTGTCCGGAGGTACAGCCGCCTGCGTAACGTGTACCGAAACCTATTAAAAGACCTCCAATCGCTAAAATAAGAATGTTCTTTACACTCATCACTTCAAAAATTTCCGAAGGAGAGTACGCTGCTCCGGCGGATTCAATGCCTATTGCTTTTAACTGTACAATACTGCTTTCCGAAATCGCTGGCACTTGATTGTCGGACAGATAATGCGCCGCAACAAAACCTCCAATAACAGATCCTACAAGAAACAATAGGTTCCAACGCTGTGCTTTCCAATCGAAATCAAAAAAACTGCAGGACTTTCCAGCGCCCAATGCAGAACAGAGATTCCTAAAATTGGATGAGAATCCGAAGCTTTTCCCTAGATAGATTAATGCCACCATGATTAGCGCAACAAGCGCTCCACCCACATACCATGGCCAGGGTCCTAAAATTAATTCCATATTTCCTTTCATTTTTTTACAAAGGTACTGCCCTGATAACAGACGAATGGTAACATAAGTTACACCGACAAGCGCATACGCACCCCATTCCTAATTGATCATTTCTAGGTCAGTAATCTCCCTCTGTAACAAAGGTAACCAAAATAGCAAAGCGAAACTGTCACCTTTGAACCATCAAATTATAGAAGGAATGGAAATATTAGGATTTATAGCAGCTATAGGTATAGGATTGATATTGGGGTTAATCGGTGCTGGAGGTAGTATATTAACTGTCCCGGTCATGGTTTACTTATTTGCAATCGATCCCTTTTTAGCGACGACTTATTCCCTGTTTATCGTGGGCATCAGCAGCTTGGCGGGTATTGTACCGTATACCTTAAAAAGACAAGTGGATTTTAAGACTTCCATATTCTTCGGACTTCCGTCCATTTTGGGGGTATTTGTCTCTCGGCGTTATATACACCCTATAATACCAAATGATATCATCCAGATTAACGGTTGGATGCTCAGTAAGGATATGCTCTTAATGTTGCTTTTCGCAGTGCTAATGGTCTTCGCTGCACTAAATATGATCTGGAAGAAGGAGATAGCAACAGACGTTCATCAAGCAAATGACCAAATTGGAAAAATAATCATTCAGGGAATATTAATTGGGATCTTAGTTGGATTAGTTGGCGCAGGTGGAGGATTTCTAATTATCCCTGCACTGATTATTTTCAATAAAATGTCACTAAAGACCGCTATTGGTTCTTCCTTATTGATTATCGCATTGAACTCCTTATTTGGTTTCATCAGCAGCACAAATATCGACGAGATTCACTGGCCGCTATTGCTCGAAATCACAGCAATCGCACTCGCTGGTATGCTCCTCGGCAGCTGGATAAGCCAAAAAGCGGATGCTGCAAAATTAAAACCTTTCTTTGGCTATTTTGTACTGTTCATGGCAATATGGATCCTCTACCAAGAGTTGCATTAGTCTCATCGAATTCACCGAATAAAACGTGTAGTTCACCGAATTTTATACTCTTTTAACCTATTCCTAGTTACAGATATTAAGAAGTTCACGTACTTTTGAATAACAAATTAAACAAGTAACGTAAATAATTGTTAATCAAATAAAAGAAGAGATATGTCAATCAAAGAAACATTCACTATTACAGGTGAGAACTTATTAAAAAGAGTAAAGGAATTAATTGCTGAAGGTAATGTTACAAAGATCAGCATTTCAGACAAATCAGGAAAAGAGATCATGAGCTTCCCTGTGACCCTAGGTGTTATCGGTGTCGTATTAGCACCCATATTCGCAGCCGTTGGTGCACTAGCAGCATTACTAACGGAGTGTAAAATCACAGTAGAGCGTTCGGAGAAGCCTACAGAACCTGAAAAAGAAGCTGCCCCAGAGCAGAACGATGGCCCTAGAGATATTGAAGTCCATTAATAAAATAAAAAGAGATGCCGAGGCATCTCTTTTTATTTTATAGTAGTTAGTAATGCGAATTAAGGGTTGAAATATATTGGAAAAATCTTCTTAAAAAGAGGGTCGAAAACTTGTATAAAAGCCTGATTATCAGTATATTTATAATGTTCCTTAAGCATTATAAAACAACATGATCAATCAGGCCAAGGCTCTAAAATTAATAAAATTATACCAGTATGTGTGTGATAAATATGACAGTGAACTGCAATATTACTGTCAGCGATTTTCAAACAATAACAAACCTGACTTTACTGATCAGGAGGTTTTGACCATCTATTTATTCAGTGTGCACGAGGAACAGCGGCTAAGGATCAAGCAGATTCATAAATTCGCCTCGGATTATCTGATGGATTGGTTTCCCAAGCTAACTTCGTACGTAGCATTCAACACCCGTATCAACCGCCTTTTTGATGTTTTGAGATCTCTCTGTCAGTCAGTTATAGAGGACTTTGCTCCAGAAGAGTGCTCCAAAGAATTTTCCTTACTGGACTCTATGCCCATCATAACCTGCAGTGGGACTAGAAGAGCAAAGGTAGCTCTGGAGATAACGGATAAAAGCTTCTGCTCAACGAAGAGGCTTTGGTATTTTGGATTAAAACTTCATGCGCTCAACAGCTATAACAAATCCAAGCTGCCTCGTCCGGAAAGCATAGTAATAAGCAAGGCATCTGAAAGTGACCTGAACATATTTAAGGAGAATTGGGCATCCATCGCAGGTAGGACGTTCTTTGGTGACAAGATATACCGTGACGCCCCATTCTTCGAGTGGTTTTATAAAGAAAAGAAATCAATTATGTATACCCCGATAAGGGAAACCCAAGGAAAGCCGGATTGTTTAAAAAACAGGGATCGTGCTTATAATGATCTGTTTTCAAGAGCAGTATCTAGGGTAAGACAACCAATCGAATCCTTTTTTAATTGGATAAATGAAAAAACACAGATACAAAACGCAAGTAAGGTCAGATCTACCAAAGGACTATTAGTACATGTGTTCGGTAAATTAACAGCCTGTTTCATAAAGCCTATTTTCAACCCTTAATTCGCATTAGTATTTAGTACTTAGTAGTTAGACCTATGGCGGCTACCGGAATTTAGATTTTAGATGTGAGACATTAGAGGTTAGATTTTGGACGTGAGATTTGTCTTTGAACCAGAAAAAAAAGGATGTAAGGATGGTCAGGATCAATAATCTGCTAATGTTGGAGACGTTTAGTGAAACGTCTCTACGCGGCTCGCCATGATTACCACCTATATGGTTCAAAATTGTATAGAAGCCAATTGGACGCCAATGCGTAGAGACGTTTCACTAAACGTCTCCTGAAACTTACGATTAAGACCAACATCTAACACCGTACTAGATCCTGACAATCCTTAAATCCTTCCTTTCCTGGTTCAAAACAAACATCCAAACGAAACATCCCGCGAATCCTTAAATCCTTCCTTTCCTGGTTCAGACTCTACTGTCTCATATCTAAAATCTAACATCTAAAAGACACCTAAACCCCACTTCCCTTTCAAACCCAATGTAAACCCAATACAAACCCCAATCATAGCCGCTCCGAAAGGGTTATGATTGAGGTTAGAATTGGATTTGATTAACGTCTGCTATTTGTTACATCAGAATCGCGTCTTTTACTTCTACCTTCGTCCAGTACTTTTTGTAGATTTCTATTGCGGCGAGGTGATCAGGGTGATTTTCGTACACGTTTATTTCATCCATATTGTTGAAGGTAATCAGCAGGAGATATGAAAATGAGTTGTCGACGACGGGGCGTGGGGTTGTCGGAGCGGGCTTGCCATATTTTAATTCCTTGATACCTTCTATCTTGCTGAGGGTTGTAAAGAAATTCAAAAAATCCTTCTCTTCTTCCGCTGTAATGCCTTCTTTGAGCCAAAAATAAACTGAGTGTACAATTGTTTCCTTTGATAGGGATGTGTCCATATTTGTAGTATTTGTTTTAGGTTCTGCACAGCTGTTGAGGACAGAGCCTGCCGCTGCTCCCACAAGGAGGCTTCCGATAAATGCTTTTCTTTTCATAGGTAATGTTTAGATTGATGTTGTAAACAATAAATATACTAATTTACTAGAATATTCTACCTGTCGATTGATTAGCAATAATTTAGCGCATTTTGCACAGCAAAAGCTATATTTGTAGGGATATTGGGGATAATTAAATTGTCGAAAAACAAACAAAAACCCTTTTATTACGTTAATACTTAAGTATAAAAAGATAATCACAAAACAAGACATCTTCAGCTTTGAATAAATTCGGCCGTATTGCAATCAAAACTTTCTTATGGATAATTGGTTCCATCATCGCTTTGCTATTACTGGTTATTTTCCTCGTAAGATTACCTGCTGTACAAAATTACATTGTCGGCAAGGTGACGAATTACTTGGAAAATAAGATCGGTACGCAGGTAGATATCGGTCATATCAATATAACCTTTCCTAAAAAACTAGTATTAGAAAACGTCTTCTTCGCAGATCAGTCAAAGGACACTTTAATTGCCGGCGAGCAGTTGCTCGTTGACATCAATATGTTCAAACTATTAAAAAACACTGTCGAAATCGAAGAACTCGAGTTGAAAGGTATCACTGCAAAAATCAACCGTAAGCTACCGGATAGTGCTTTCAACTTTAGTTACATCGTCAACGCCTTTGCCACCGAAAAAGAAAGCACAGCGACTGCAGATTCTACGTCGGCATTAACATTCGATATCGATAAGGTACTGTTCGAACGGATTAAGTTTGTATATAAAGATGATGTTATTGGTACCTCGGCCGATCTTTATCTTAACCATTTCGATACTCGCATCAAAACCTTCGATCTTACGAAAAATATGACCTTCGATATGCCGAAGATCAATATCGACGGTTTGCAGGCAAGGATTAAGCAATGGCAGGTTACTGCGGAAGAGGAAGCACCCGATGCCTCCGACTTCGGAATTACCGACCCATCCGTAGAAGCGTCCTCGCTCTTACCAAATTTGGCAACTGAGGTTCTCGGCTTGAAGAATATTTATATACAGTATGATGACGAGGCATCGAACATCAATACCAAATTTACGATTAAAGAACTCATCGCGAATGTCGATCAGATTGATCTGAACAAGGAACTGGTCAAACTGAAAGAGGTAAAACTAACAGACTCAGAATCTGAAGTATTCCTAGGAAAATCTGCTCCAAAGGCAGAGACGGAGAGCGCTGACAGCAGTTCTGTAAATTGGATTGTATCGGTTGATAAGATTGGTATTGCGAAAACAAACGTTTGGTTTAGAGATGATAATCAGCCAAGAATGAAAGGTTTGGACTATTTCAACTTGAAGTTGACCGACCTTGCCGGCGCGATGGACAATGTCTACTATTCAGCGGATTCCATTTCCGGAAATCTGGCAAACCTTGCCGTTAAAGATCATTCGGGATTTGAGCTACGACAGTTAAAAGGTGATTTCGTATACACCAATACCGGGGCTATCGTAAAAGATTTCTTGATCGAAACTCCGAATTCAATAATCCGTGATAATATAAAAGTTTCTTACCCTTCCCTAGCCGCCGTTTCAGAAAATCCTAGCAACGTCACGATCGAGGCTACGCTAAAGAAGACGCAGATCGATATGCGCGATATCCGCTATTTGGCTCCGGATCTCGAAAAAGAGGAAACGATGAAGCCTTTAATGGATAAGAAATTCTATATCGATGGAAAGGTATTAGGAAAATTGAACGATTTAAGAATTCCGAAAGTGGAGTTCAAAACATTAAATAACACCCATCTTATCGCCTCGGCTCACATCAAAGGGCTTCCGGACATGAACAAAATGTATCTGGATCTAGACATCCGAAAGATGACGACGAGTCGTGCTGACCTTAACCGTTTGATTGCTCCTTCCTTATTACCAGACAGCATTCAATTACCAAGAAATATTAGCTTGGTTGGTACGTTCAAAGGTGGCATGAGCGGTTTTGATACCGATTTGAAATTGGTTACGGAACAGGGAAATGCAACTGTCAACGGGACATTAAATATGGGTAGAGATACAACCTATAATGCTTTCGTATCGGTTGATAACTTCAATTTAGGCGAATTCTTAAAACAAGATTCCGTTTTAGGTTTCATTGCCGCACAGGCACAGGTAAAAGGCACCGGCTTGAATCCGAAGACGATGGTTGCTGATGCGACCGGAACCTTAAAACGATTCGACGCCATGGGTTATGGCTACCGAGATATCGACTTTGACTTTACAGCGGATCGAGGTGACATTTCGGGCAATCTACATAGTCCGGATCCAAATGTGCAGCTGAATGCAAGCATCCAAGCAAATATGCAGGGGCAATATCCGAGGCTCTATGCCGAGATGATGATCGACAGCATCAACTTAAAGAATTTGAAGTTGATGGATGAAAATCTACGTTATCATGGAAAAATCATCGCAGATTTCGAGACTTTCGACTTAGATCATTTGAACGGTTCCCTACAGATTGCAAATTCGTCTATTGCTTACAATGATGATCGATATGTGCTAGATACGGTCGCATTAACAGCACAGGCGGACACGAACAGAAACATTTTAATACTCAGTTCCGAATTTATGAATGCGCATTTGGCGGGCAAATATAAATTGACTGAGTTAGGAGCTTCAGTACAAGATATCATCAGAACTTATTATAACCCATCTAATGATCATACGCCGCTTGTTTATTCCCCACAGCAGTTTGAGTTTAGTGCGCGCTTGAATAATGCGAGGATTATCAGAGAGTTTTTCCCAGCATTGGAAGAATTACAAGATATAACCTTAGACGGTACTTTTAATAGTGAGGATAAGGCCTTGATGGCGAAGTTGCTCGCGCCAAAGATAATGTACGACGGTACTGAAGTTGAGAATATTGGTATGGATATTATCACTGTTGACAGCACCATGTATTATAACGCCTTGATCGAGCACATCAAAGTGAGCGGTGTGGAATTGCGTAATACCGTATTAAGTGGAAATGTCGTTGAAAACAAAGTCGACTTGGGACTTTGGATAAAAGACAAAGAAGACAAAGAACAGTACCATTTGGGTGCGAATATGTCGGTTGATGCTAATAATTACAATTTCTCATTGAAAGAGGACGGCTTAATGCTGAATTATGAGAAATGGGGCATCAATCCGAATAACTTATTAAGTTTTGGTAGCGCAGGGATTCGAGCAAATGACTTCCATCTTTCCAAAGATGGTCAGGAGATGATTATTCAGTCGAAAGACTCCACCATGAACTCCCCTATCGATTTAACCTTTAATAACTTCCGTATTGAAACCATTACGCGCATGTTGAATTCCGAGAACCTAACATTAGGTGGGGGAATCAATGGTACTGCAACGGTTTCACGATTGGAGGCGAACCCTGTATTTGTTTCTGATTTGAACATCGAAAAGTTCTTCTTCGGAAAAGATACGATTGGGAATGTGATGTTGAAGGTAAACAACATTAAAGAAAACACATACTCCGCCGACGTTAGAATTACCGAGAATGGCAATGATGTTCAATTGATTGGTGATATTATCGTTCCGGCAGAAGGCGATATGCAAATCGATGCGACTTTGGATCTTAAACCAATGACCATCAAAACAATTGAAGCCTTTAGTATGGGGCAACTTAAAGGCTCCCAAGGCGACTTATCAGGATCTTTGCGTATAACCGGCACGACATCTGCCCCTCGTATAAATGGTGATTTGACTTTTAATGATGCCATTATTAACGCCTCGATGTTGAACTCCAATATGAAGATTGACAACCAGAAGATCTACTTTAACGATCAGGGAATCACCTTCCGTCAATTTAACTTGTTAGATTCGAGAAACAACGTTGCTCGCCTGAACGGGTCGATAAGAACAACAACCTATACGGACTTTGTATTTAACTTGAACCTGACCACGGATGATTTTGAAGTGATGAACTCAACTCGTGAAGACAATGACATGTTCTTTGGAAAGATGTACATCACATCCAATCTACGTATTACAGGAGATTTGAATAAACCTAGAATCGATGGTAATGTGAAGGCTAATGATCGTACGGATTTTAGTTTCATCGTACCAAACGATGACCCTGGAGTAACGCAACGTGACGGCGTGGTTAAATTTGTGGATAAGAGTGATACCGCACGTGCTAACGTTTTCGCGAAACTAGATTCCATGACGACTGCGACGACGCTGTCGGGCTATGACATCGCCTTAAATTTAAGTACCGATCCGGACGCAAAGTTTAAAATTATTCTGGATGAAGGAACGCAGGACGCCTTAAATATTCAAGGTATCGCCGAGATTAACACCACAATCGACGCCAACGACAAGATTACGATGTCAGGAACATTCACGGTCGAAGATGGTGATTACACGTTCTCATTCG
This sequence comes from Sphingobacterium hotanense, assembly GCF_008274825.1. Taxonomy (NCBI): domain Bacteria; kingdom Pseudomonadati; phylum Bacteroidota; class Sphingobacteriia; order Sphingobacteriales; family Sphingobacteriaceae; genus Sphingobacterium; species Sphingobacterium hotanense. Next base: position 1,497,120 of record NZ_CP030848.1, on the reverse strand, counting down.
GTCCGATATCGAAAGACTTTAGGTTCCAAAAAGGTAGTACAATTACCTGGAACGGGGATCCGCTGGATGCCCGATTGGATATCACTGCCCTTTACTCTGGTAAGTTCGCAACATTAGAACTGGTTCAGAACCAAATCGGCGCAGAGAGTCAGAACCTTTATAAGCAACGTATTCCATTCAACGTAAAATTGATTTTGACTGGTGAGCTGTTTAAGCCGCAAATCAACTTCGATATAGATGTCGATGAGAATAACGCAGTGGCTTCACAAGATGTAATCAGCAAGGTGAATATCGCCTTAGCGAATATACGAGAGGATCCTGCAGAACTTAACAAGCAAGTTTTCTCGCTAATTGCCTTAGGTCGCTTTATGTCCAATAATCCATTTGAAAGTTTATCGGGCGGTGGACCGGAGTCATTAGCGCGAAGCACGGTGAGTTCTTTCCTAACGAGCCAGCTGAATAATCTTGCTTCCGATTTGATCAAAGGAGTGGAATTAGATTTTAACTTAAATTCGGAGGAAGACTATTTGACGGGATCAGCGCAAACACGTACGGATCTGAACGTCGGTATTTCTAAAATGTTATTTGATGATCGATTGAAGATCACAATTGGTTCGAACTTCGAGGTTGAGGGCAATTCTAGACCGGGAGAAAAAGCAACAAATATTGCCGGTGATATCTCTCTTGACTATCAGTTATCGAAAGATGGTCGCTATTTTGCGCGCGTATATCGTAAGAATCAATATCAAGCGACGCTACAAGGACAATTTGTTGAGACGGGTATTGGTTTCATCATCAACATGAGCTACGACAGATTCAGAGAATTGTTCATGAGCTCAAAAGCTATCGCAGCGTATAACACCGATAGCCGAGGATTTAGAAGACGTTTCGATGTTGAGCGTATGGATACGGATTCGGTATATCGCGACAGCGTCCGCATGGTCATCCGCGATAGTTTGATGACGCACAGTCCTGAGTACAGAAAACGCATCGAAAAAGAGCAACAGGAAGAATTGAAAAAACAACAAGAACAACAAGATAGCACGAGGAATTTGCCTGATACAAGCAAAGTAACCGAGCCGAAGAAAGCTGCGATAAAAAATGAAGAAGAGGAAGGGGAATCCAATGAGAAATAAACTAATATTACCTTGCTTTTTAGGGTTATTACTTAGCAGTTGTAACCCCACCAAATATGTTGCAGAGAACGAAAAGCTTTATAAGGAAGGTGATGTAGTCATACATCATGATTCTATTTCTGAAGAGCGTAGAGAAGGCTTTGAAACTTTTCTAGAATCATCGCTTATGCCGAAGCCAAACAAGAAGTTTGCTGGCATTTACTTTAAATTAGGGATGTGGAATATGGGTGGCGGTCCTGATTCAACCAATAACTTCGTTCGTAAATGGTTAAAGCGCAATGGTGAAGAACCGGTATTATTGAGCGATGTGAATCGTGAATACAATCAAAACCTCTTACGCGGTAAGATGGAGAATCTGGGGTTCTTCCAAGCGCGCGTAACTTCCGATACCCTAATCGATGGCAAATTTGCTACTGTTCGATACGACGCATTCCCCGGAAAGATATACCGTATCAATAAGGTGCAAATCGATATCGATAGTACAACACAAATCGGACGCTCTATCCATGACGTTCATAATAAATCGGTGTTACGCCCTGGCAACAACTATAATCTTGACGTCATTCTGAATGAGCGCGAGCGAATTGACAATGAACTTAAGTACAAAGGATATTACTATTTCGGCGCAGACAATATTTTAGTGGAAGTGGACAGCACAATCGGGAATAATAAAGTTGATATGTTCCTAACGATCAAACCAGAGACTCCCGAAAAGGCAAAAACACCGCAAAAAATCGGGAATGTTTATATATTCCCTAACTATCGCGAAACCACAGGCACGAATAGACGTCGTATCCCTCGCGGGACAGAGAAATATGATGGCAAATATTATATTATTGACCGGGAAAACCGCTTTCGTAAGAAGGTGTTGGCAAATCACATCTTCCTAGAACCTGGAAAACTGTATCATCGTTGGGAACATCAGCAAACGATCAATCACTTAGTTAATTTAAATGCTTTTAAATTTGTGAAGAACGACTTTGTTGATAGTCCGGATTCTGCAAATACACTCGATGTTTATTATTACCTCACGCCGATGCAAAAACGGGCTTTGCGCTTAGAATTGATCGCGAAGACCGCTGCAGTATATAATGGTACCGAGGCGAATATCAATTGGACCTTTAAGAATGCATTTAAAGGCTTTGAAACAGTTACATTATCCGTATTCGGTGGATATGAAACGCAAACGGGCGGAAATGTCAATTTGAATTCCAGCTATATCCGCTATGGCGCAGAAGTTGGGATCAATTGGCCACGACTCCTTTCACCTTACAAATGGGCGCCGGGAAAACAATATATTCCTAGAACCTTCTTGAAGGTTGGCTATGAATTCCTGAACAGAAGAACGGCTTATACCCTGAATTCTTTCACGACGAACTTCGGTTATGCCTGGAAAGAAAACGGGCAGAAAGAGCACAACTTAACACTTGCGGAGATTATCTACGTTCAGCCTCGTGGGATATCCGATGAGTATAGGGCGCAGATGGATACCGTCCCTACCCTTCGCCATATTGTCGATCCGCAATTCTCGTTTGGCCCTAATTACACCTATACCTTCACCAATACGATGGAGGAGAAAAAGCATACTTTTTATGCTAAAGCTGGTTTAAATACGTCGGGAAATATCCTGGGTTTGATTCAAGGTGCAGACTACAAAGAGGGAAACATCAAAGAATTGTTTGGGACACCGTATTCACAATTTGTGAAGGCTGAGGCTGATTTACGTCATTATATGAAATTATCGGCGTCTTCGCAATTAGCATCCCGTATTATGATCGGAACAAGTTACTCTTATGGTAACTCCCGTTCCCTTCCCTACTTAAAACAATATTTCACAGGTGGTCCAAATGGGTTACGTGCATTTAGAGCGCGTTCAGTAGGCCCCGGGTCGTCACTTCCTGAAAACATCGGAGAAGACAACTTCTTCGCTGACCAAACCGGTGACTTAAAGCTGGAATTAAACACAGAATATCGTTCTAAAATCGCTGGCATGTTCCATTGGGCAGCTTTTATCGATGCTGGAAACGTATGGCTGCAGCGCGAGGATGAAAACAAACCAGGTGGAAAATTCAGTAAGGCATTCTTGTCAGAACTGGCCGTTGGCGGCGGTGTCGGACTGCGTGTGGACCTAGACTTCTTGATAATACGTACAGATTTTGCAATTCCGTTCCGCGTACCTTATCGCGATAAAGGCGACCGTTGGGTGTTCAAATATATCGATATTCGTGAACGCGACTGGCGCCGTGACAACTTAGTATTCAACCTAGCAATCGGATATCCATTCTAAGGTCAAGGCTTTTTCAATCAACTTGTGACATAGCGCATTATTCGAAATTTTAAGGGGGATTTACAAGTGATTCACGATAAAATTTATTACATTTAAAGGTAAATACAAACCCCAATACTATGAAAATAACCGTTGTTGGTGCAGGCGCAGTTGGAGCAACTACCGCAGACAATCTGGTAAGACGCAATGTAGCAGAAGAAATTGTGCTGCTTGATATTAAAGAAGGCTTCGCAGAAGGTAAAGCACAAGATATGATGCAAACCGCTGCTTTATTAGGCTTCGAATCGCATATCAAAGGCGTCACGAACGATTATCAAGCGACTGCAGGTTCCGCCGTAGCAGTTATTACCTCCGGAATTCCGCGTAAACCCGGCATGACGCGCGAAGAACTAATCGGAACGAATGCCGGAATCGTTAAATCAGTAGTAGAAAACCTGATTAAACACTCTCCAGACATCATTATTCTTATCGTTTCCAACCCAATGGATACGATGACTTATTTAGCTTTGAAAACCAGCGGGCTTCCAAAGAATCGAATCATTGGAATGGGAGGTGCATTAGATTCCGCACGTTTCAAATATCAGATCAGTGATAAATTGAATGCATCGGCAAATGATCTAAATGCTATCGTTATCGGTGGCCATGGCGATACGACCATGATTCCATTGATCAAACATGCCACTTGGAACAGTGTAAAAGTTTCATCTTTCCTAACAGAGGAGGAAGAAGGGGAAATCGTAAAGAAAACGATGGTCGGTGGAGCTACATTAACTGCCTTGATCGGTACCTCGGCTTGGTATGCACCAGGAGCCGCGGCAGCAGCGATGGTCGAAAGCATTGTTAAAAATCAAAATAAACTGTTCACAGCTTCTGTATTCTTGGAAGGCGAGTTTGGACAGGAAGATATAAATATCGGCGTCCCTGTAATTATTAACAATAAAGGTTGGGACCGAATAGTACCTATGGAGCTTTCTGATAAAGAGCAAGAATTGTTTGCTGCTTCGGCCGACGCGGTTCGAAAAATGAACGACGTTCTTTATGATGAAGGCATTTTAAAGAAGTAAAAAACAGACATATAACCTATACTTTACATGTATAAAATCCCATTTGAAGTCATCGGCCTACAAGCCGATGGCTTTCATATTATAACTAAAACCACTATCTACGACAAGACGTTCAAGATTGTTATTGACACAGGGGCTTCAAAGACCGTTCTCGATAAACAAACGCTCTTAAGTTCGGGATTAGCAGAAGACAATTTCCAAAATACAGATATCCTTTCCACTGGATTAGGCACTAATACCATGGAAAGCTTTATGCTTAGTATTCCAGAGTTGAAACTTCATGATTGGTCGGTGAAGAATTTCACAGTCGCAGTTCTTGACTTGAGTTCGATCAATTATGCCTATACGCAAATCGGAATAGCCCCTGTCATCGGAGTTTTAGGCGGTGATATCCTTAAAGCTTACGGAGCGATCATCGATTATAAAAAAAATGAGCTCAGGCTAAATCAACGGAAATTAGCTTTAAATAGGCGCCGTTGAATATGAATTCTTAGATAGATATAAAAGCCAACAGATATTAGCACCCCGCATGCTCCCATAATGTAGAGGGTGTTTTTTATGCCTACAATTTCAGCAATAGCTCCTGTTAATAAACTACCAATAGGGAATATCCCTTGAAATGCCATTACATAATAAGACATCGCCCGAGCCCGATACGCTGGCATGGCATGAGTCTGAATATAGGTGTTGATTGACGAATTCTGCATCATCATCGCAAAGGAGACGCCCATAGTAAAGAATAAAGCTGCGGGAAGATATTGCGCGTATGCTAACAAAGCTAATGAAATACCCATCGCTAAAGCGGAGAATAGGACCCGATAACGAAGGTTATCGCCAGATTTTAGACGTGCCATGTTGATGGCACCAATCATTGCGCCTAATCCAGCTGCACTCTCAAACCAAGAAAAAGTGCGCTCATCCCCTGCAAATAGTTCTCGAGCGACGGCTGGTAACAAGGATGTATAGGGAATTACTAAAAGACTCGAAAAGGTCAAAATAACAATGAGCGACATAATATGCGGAGACCTTTTCAGGTACTCAAATCCATGCTTCAGCCCTTCAAATGCACTTTCGTTAGGGATTATAATCACCTTTTCCTGCACCTTCATCAGCATTAAACATATGATAACCGGGATAAAACTGATAAAATTTAGCGTAAAACAAGCTAATTCACCGTAAGTAGATAGCAACACCCCGCCAATCGCGGGTCCTACCATTCGTGCAGCATTGAATATGGACGAATTCAAAGCTATTGCATTCGGCAGATCCTTTCTATCATCAACTAAAGAAACCAATAAGGATTGTCTACCAAGCACATCAAAAGCATTGATAACACCTTGGATAAAGCCTAGAATTGACAAATAAAGAACAGATTCTAGTTTCAAATAAACCAACAACGCCAACAATCCGGCTTGTATCATCAAGCCTATCTGCGTAATAAATACTAATCTATACTTTTTATGCCTATCGACGAAAGCACCGATAAACGGTGATAGCACTAAAGAAGGCAATAGGGAGATAAAAGAAACGAATCCTAACCAGAAAACGGAGCCTGTTAACTGATATACCAACCAACTAATAGCTATCCTTTGCATCCAAGTTCCCAAAAGTGAGATGGCTTGTCCAATGACGTGGAGTCTAAAGTTCGGATATGCTAATGATCTAAATAACTGCATAGATATAGGGTCGCCTATATAATGTAACCCAAAGCAACCTAAAGAGTTTGCCCTAATACGATAAATGTAGCATTTTATAATAGTAAACGGAAACTAATCAATAGTATTTAGTAGTTAGTAATGCGAATTAAGGGTTGAAAATAGGCTTTATGAAACAGGCTGTTAATTTACCGAACACATGTACTAATAGTCCTTTGGTAGATCTGACCTTACTTGCGTTTTGTATCTGTGTTTTTTCATTTATCCAATTAAAAAAGGATTCGATTGGTTGTCTTACCTTAGATACTGCTCTTGAAAACAGGTCATTATAAGCACGATCCCTGTTTTTTAAACAATCTGGTTTTCCTTGGGTTTCCCTTATCGGAGTATACATAATTGATTTTTTTTCTTTATAAAACCACTCGAAGAACGGGGCGTCACGATATATCTTGTCACCAAAGAACGTCCTACCTGCGATGGATGCCCAATTCTCCTTAAATATGTTCAGGTCACTTTCAGATGCCTTGCTTATTACAATGCTTTCCGGACGAGGCAGCGTGGATTTGTTATAACTGTTGAGCGCATGAAGCTTTAATCCAAAATACCAAAGCCTCTTCGTTGAGCAGAAGCTTTTATCCGTTATCTCCAGAGCTACCTTTGCCCTTCTAGTCCCACTGCAGGTTATGATGGGCATAGAGTCCAGTAGGGAAAATTCTCTGGAGCACTCCTCTGGAGCAAAGTCCTCTACAACTGACTGACAGAGAGATCTCAAAACATCAAAAAGGCGGTTGATACGGGTGTTGAATGCTACGTATGAAGTTAGCTTGGGAAACCAATCCATCAGATAATCGGAGGCGAATTTATGGATCTGCTTGATCCTTAGCCGCTGTTCCTCGTGCACACTGAATAAATAGATGGTCAAAACCTCCTGATCAGTAAAGTCAGGTTTGTTATTGTTTGAAAATCGCTGACAGTAATATTGCAGTTCACTGTCATATTTATCACAAACATACTGGTATAATTTTATTAATTTTAGAGCCTTGGCCTGATTGATCATGTTGTTTTATAATGCGTAAGGAACATTATAAATATACTGATAATCAGGCTTTTATGCAAGTTTTCACCCCTCTTTTTAAGAAGCTTTTTCCAATATATTTCAACCCTTAATTCGCATTAGTACTTAGTAATTAGACCTGATGATGCTAATCTTAGGTGGAGCATAAGCGTCAATTAGTTGACGTTCATCTTTTCAATCTGAAACAATATAGCTACCTTTGTGGCAACAAAGCGATTAGCTTATTTTAGGACAAGAATAAACACAATCATTCAACACTTTACAACATGAAATTTTTTATTGATACCGCTAATTTAGAGCAAATCAAAGAAGCGCAAGATTTAGGCGTTTTAGACGGTGTAACAACAAATCCTTCCTTAATGGCTAAAGAAGGTATTTCTGGCGAGGAAAACGTAATTAATCATTATAAAGCGATTTGTGCAATCGTCGATGGCGATGTGAGTGCGGAAGTAATTTCTACGGATTACGAGGGTATGATTAAAGAAGGAGAAGCTTTAGCGGCATTGGATAGCAAGATCGTTGTAAAGGTTCCGATGATTAAAGACGGCGTAAAAGCTATCAAATACTTCAGTAAAAAAGGGATTAAAACAAACTGTACATTGGTATTTTCTGCTGGTCAAGCTTTATTAGCTGCGAAAGCAGGAGCAACTTATGTATCTCCGTTTATCGGTCGTTTAGATGACATCTCTGTTGATGGTTTAGGCTTAATCGAAGAGATCCGTGAGATCTATGATAACTACGGTTTTCAGACACAAATCTTAGCAGCTTCTGTACGCCACAGTGCACATATTTTAGGCTGTGCGAAGATTGGAGCTGACGTAATGACAGGTCCTCTATCAGCAATCACCGCGCTTTTAAAGCACCCATTAACGGATAGCGGATTGGCGCAATTCTTAGCAGATCACGCAAAAGCTGCAGGCAAGTAAGCAAGCATCAAATGCAAATATACAGGCCTCCGGACTTGCGTTCGGAGGCTTTTTTATTCACATAAATATTTCGTAAATTTAACCTTATGAAAGTGGACATGGACTCGGAAAATTTAGATCATCAACAAGAAGAATTCGCACAAATTCTAAAGGCAAATAAGTTAAAAATTACCCAGCCTAGACTCCGTGTTTTGGACACCATCTCTACTAAAACTGCAGCGATATCTCAACCCGAATTAGAAAAAATATTAGGCTCCGAAATAGATCGGGTTACCTTATATCGAATACTCGCGAGCTTCGAAGAGAAGGGGATTCTTCATAAAGTTTTTGACCTGAACGGTACAGCGACTTATGCCCTTTGTTCGACGAAATGTACCGAGCATCATCACCACGACCAACATGTACATTTCATCTGTTCAGTATGCAATTCGGTATTTTGTTTAGATGAAACGAACGTTCCAAAAATCAATCTTCCGAAAGGTTTCAGTCTGCAATCCATCGCCGTAAATGCTGTCGGTCTATGCAATCAATGCACAGAAAAATAAGCTAGAAACTCAACTTTTTTTTGTAATTTTCCCCCTCTATGCCATTCCACTGGAGTGGTACCCCGTGCTCCTAAAGTAACCAAAATTACTTGCTAAACACACCTCATTTTTTACTTGCTAATATTTATCATTATAATTTATAATACTTTATAAAATAACAACTTACAAAGTATTATAAAAACAAATAATTCAATATTTATGTTTTAGCAAACCACTTAAATATAAACAGCGAAATGAAAGAACTTTACAAAAACACTGATAATCAGTCAAATACATACAAATAGGCTGGTACAATATTTTAGCAAAAAAAATATTATACACTTATAATCAGGTAATTAAAAACGCTAAAATCAATTTTTTATACACTTTCAAAATCCAAATTTACACTACTCGATCCGTACGAAAAACTAGCACGAAATTTGAACTATTTTTCCATACCTTAGTTCTATTGTCGTTGGGGACAAATAACAGGAGTGTATCGGCTATCGTCAAAGCCTCCCCTCCCCTACAACAATTAAAATAGCTCCGTTAAATTTGGAGCACAACACAGACATATGAAATCAAAAAAAGAAAACCCTTACAAAGAAGTTTTAACCCAACTGATCGTAGACGTTTTTGAAAAATCAGGAAACACAGCACTCAACTATAAACAGGTTGCCGCCAAACTCAATGTTAAAGATTCGGATGCTAAAGTGGCCATCGCCGACATACTAAACGACGGCACTCGCGCGGGTCAATTTGAGCAACCAGAAAGAGGCAAATTCAAGCTTCGCCAACTCAATGTTTACATCACGGGTAAAGTTGATATGACAGCCGACGGATCGGCTTATATTGTACCCGAAGATGAACTCGAAAACGACATCTATGTCGCTCCTCGAAAACTTCGTCAAGCCTTACATGGCGACCGTGTGAAGGTCCATGTTTACGAGCGCAAAAAAGGACGTAAGCGCGAAGGCGAAGTAGTGGAAATTTTGGAACGCGCGAAGACTGACTTCACCGGAACTATTGACATGTCTAACAGCTACGCATTCTTCTTACCGGATGACAGAAAAATGTTGCATGACATCTTCATTCCGCTCGACAATCTGAATGGAGCGAAGGACGGAGAAAAAGTTTTAGTGTCGATCATCGAATGGCCGAAGAATGCTAAGAACCCTATCGGTCGTGTAAAACACGTACTTGGTAAAAAAGGAGAAAACAACACGGAGATGAACGCGATCTTGGCAGACTTTGGATTCCCTTTGGAATTTCCGAAAGAAGTCGAAAAAGAAGCTAACGCCATCCCTGAAGATATCACTGCGGAAGAAATTGCGAAAAGAAGAGATTTCCGAAGCACCACTACCTTTACTATTGACCCTGCCGATGCAAAAGATTTTGATGATGCCATCTCCTATCAAGTATTAGAGAATGGTAATTATGAAATCGGTGTTCACATTGCTGACGTGTCGCACTACGTTATTCCTGATACGGCACTTGATAAAGAAGCGTTCGAAAGAGGAACCTCAGTTTATCTGGTAGACAGAGTTATTCCGATGCTCCCTGAGCGACTTTCGAATAATTTATGTTCACTTAGACCTAATGAAGACAAACTTTGTTTCTCGGCCGTATTTGAGCTTGACGACAAAGCCAATGTTATAGACCAATGGTTTGGAAGAACGGTCATCCATTCGGACCGCCGCTTCAGTTACGAAGAAGCACAGGAAATCATCGAGGGCAAAGAAGATACTTTGGCGCCTGCAATCTTAAAACTTAATGAGCTAGCTTTTATTCTTCGCGACCGCAAGTTCAAGAACGGGGCCATCAGTTTTGAATCGGAGGAAGTAAAGTTCCATTTAGATGAAAATGGCAAGCCAATAGGCGTGTATACGAAAATCCGTAAAGAAGCCCATAAGCTGATCGAGGATTTTATGCTCCTTGCAAACCGTAAGGTTGCCGAGTTTATCGGAAAACAAGGGCGTGGGAAAAATAAACTTCCGTTTGTTTACCGTTTCCATGATGTTCCGAACCCAGAGACTTTAACGAATTTCTCGCAATTCGCATCGCGTTTCGGCCATCGCTTGGTTATTAAGTCTGACAAAGAGACCGCAAAATCATTAAACAGCTTAATGACGAAGATAGAAGGATCAAAAGAGCAGAATTTGCTAACCTCACTTGCTGTGCGTTCTATGGCGAAAGCTATCTATACCACGAAAAAGACTTCACATTACGGTCTAGCATTTGATTACTATACGCACTTTACCTCTCCTATCCGCCGCTACCCCGATGTGATGGTGCACCGACTGTTGCAATATTATCTGGAAGGTGGCAACAAGATCAATGCGGATCACTACGAAAAGATGTCCGAGCACTCCTCACAGATGGAAAAGAAGGCAGCGGAAGCGGAAAGAGCATCTATCAAGTACAAACAGGCAGAATTCCTACAAGATCAAATTGGTGTCGAATACACAGGAATTGTTTCCGGTGTTACGGAATGGGGTATGTATGTAGAAATCGAAGAGAACAAATGCGAGGGTATGGTTCGCCTTCGCGATATCACGGATGATTTCTATACCTTGGACGAGAAGAATTATGCGATCATCGGTCAACGCAAGAAAAAAGTATATCAATTAGGCGATGAGGTTCAGATCAAAGTTAAGAAGGTGGATTTGGAGAAACGACAGATTGACTTTACGTTAATCAGCTAGCACAGCAGCTTAAACAGACAGCGATGCTACGCTGAACGATATTATAGAATAACATATTGTTCTTCAATATCGTTTTTAACATATCAAAAAAAATAAGGAGCCCCGCCATTTTTCCATGACGGGGCTTCTTATTCTAAAATATGCCTTTGATTAGAACTTTTTTTCGAGCAAGCTGATTATCGATTATTAATAGAGATCGAGCTCTGCAATAGAGGCATGGTTCTCTCCTTTAAAATCATTCACTGTGACGATTCGAAAATATCTGAAAGTCTTTGAGGTAGCAAAAGGAAAGTACTGACGTCCGTTGAGCGCCCCACGACCTGAATAAGCGACTTCCCAATGCTGATTGTCCATGCTAACTTCTACCTTGAATTCCTTAATCTTTGCAGCCGCCCCTGTATTATCTGGACGCGTCAAATACGAAACACCATTTGCTGTTAAGAATTATCGAATTCAACACAAGGTCCCGTACAGCAACATTTATAGCATGAAAAAACCATTGACGTATGGTCAGGAACTGCAACAGAACGGCCGTGGAATCGACGCATCCATTTTATTTAAAAACTTTATCTCACAACTCTTTACGATTCGAAATATTCTTTATATCTTTGCAGACTTAAAAATTAATTTTACACAAATTAAAAACACAAAACAGGTAAATGCCTACTATTCAACAATTAGTTAGAAAAGGTAGAGTAGCTCTGGTTGATAAGAGTAAGTCACCAGCGTTGGATTCATGTCCACAGCGAAGAGGTGTGTGTACACGTGTATACACTACTACCCCTAAAAAACCAAACTCAGCAATGCGTAAAGTAGCTCGTGTTCGTTTAACGAATGGAAAAGAAGTGAATGCTTACATTCCAGGAGAAGGACACAACCTACAAGAGCACTCAATCGTGTTAATCCGTGGTGGTCGTGTTAAAGATTTACCAGGAGTTCGTTACCACATCATCCGTGGTGCATTAGACACATCAGGTGTAGCAGGCCGTAACCAACGTCGTTCTAAATACGGAACAAAACGTCCAAAACCAGGTCAAGCAGCTGCTCCAACAAAAGGTAAGAAATAATTAAACGGAGGAAAAGAAAATGAGAAAAGCAAAACCAAAAAAGAGAATCATTTTACCTGATCCAAAGTTTAATGACGTTCAGGTAACACGTTTCGTAAATAACATGATGTTCGACGGTAAGAAATCTATCGCGTACTCAATTTTTTACGATGCTGTAGAATTAGTAGAATCAAAAACGCAAGAGAACGGTTTAGAGACTTGGAAAAAAGCTTTAAACAACGTTATGCCAGCAGTAGAGGTTAAATCTCGTCGTGTTGGTGGTGCTAACTTCCAAGTTCCTATGGAAGTTCGTCCAGAGCGTAAGATCGCTTTAGGAATGAAATGGTTAATCTCTTATGCTCGCAAACGTGGTGAAAAAACTATGTTCGAGAAATTAGCAGGAGAAATTATTTCAGCTTCTAAAGGTGAAGGTGCTGCTGTAAAGAAGAAAGAAGATACGCACAAGATGGCGGAAGCTAACAAAGCGTTCTCACACTTCAGATTCTAATTTTGAAGATAAAGAATCAAATATGATTACACCGACTTTAGATAATAGAATATTCATTATCGAGAGTCGGTGTATTTGTTTAAGAACAAAGCAACAAAAAACGCCAATAGGCAAACTGCAAAATTAATATGGCAAAAGACTTAAAATTAGTTAGAAATATTGGTATCGCTGCCCACATCGATGCTGGTAAAACTACGACTACAGAGCGTATCTTATTCTACTCTGGAGTTAACCACAAATTAGGAGAAACTCACGAAGGTTCTGCTACTACAGACTGGATGGCGCAAGAGCAAGAGCGTGGTATCACGATCACATCTGCTGCTGTTACTGTATTCTGGAACTACCGTAATAAAAAATACCAAGTAAACGTAATTGATACTCCTGGACACGTTGACTTTACTGTAGAGGTAAACCGTTCATTACGTGTATTAGACGGGTTAGTATTCTTATTCTCAGCTGTTGATGGTGTTGAGCCTCAATCTGAGACTAACTGGCGTTTAGCTGATGGTTACAAAGTTCCTCGTATTGGTTTCGTTAATAAAATGGACCGTTCAGGAGCTGACTTCTTGAAAGTTGTAAAACAAGTGAAAGAGATGTTAGGTTCTGAGGCTGTAGCGCTTCAATTACCTATCGGTGCTGAGGACGACTTCAAAGGTGTAGTTGACTTAATCAACAACCGTGGTATCGTTTGGAACGAAGCTGATAAAGGTATGACTTTTACAGAAGTTCCAATTCCTGACGATATGTTGGATGAGGTTGCTGAATACCGTGAGAAATTATTAGAAGCTGTTGCTGGATATGATGAGTCTTTGATGGAGAAATTCTTCGAAGATCCAGATTCATTAACAGAGCGTGAGATCTTAGACGCTTTACGTAAAGCTGTTTTAGATAACGCTATCGTTCCTATGGTTTGTGGATCATCATTCAAAAACAAAGGTGTACAAACAATGCTTGACTTCGTTATGGAGTTATTGCCTTCACCTCTTGACCAAGAGGCTGTTAAAGGTACTGACCCACGTAACGGTGAAGAGATCGTTCGTAAGCCATCTGAAACTGAGCCTTTCGCGGCATTAGGATTCAAGATTGCTACTGACCCATTCGTAGGTCGTCTATGTTTCGTACGTGCATACTCAGGAGTATTAGAGGCTGGTTCTTATGTATTGAACACTCGTTCAGGAAACAAAGAGCGTATCTCTCGTATCTTCCAAATGCACGCTAACAAGCAAAACCCAATCGAAAGAATCGGTGCTGGTGATATCGGTGCGGTTGTAGGTTTCAAAGACATCAAAACTGGTGATACACTTTGTGACGAGAAAAACCCTATCATCCTTGAGTCTATGACTTTCCCTGAGCCAGTAATCGGTTTAGCGATCGAGCCTAAAACTCAGGCTGACGTAGATAAATTAGGTATCGCTTTAGGTAAATTAGCTGAGGAAGACCCTACATTCGTAGTAAAATCTGATCAAGAGACTGGTCAAACAGTTATCTCAGGTATGGGTGAGCTTCACTTAGATATCTTGATCGACCGTTTGAGACGTGAGTTCAAAGTAGAAGTTAACCAAGGTGCTCCACAAGTAGCTTATAAAGAGTCTATCAACGGAACATCTGAGCACCGTGAAGTTTACAAAAAACAATCAGGTGGTCGTGGTAAATTCGCGGATATCAAAGTTGTTATCTCTCCTGCAGACGAAGATTGGGATGTTGTTAAATCACCTCTTCAATTCGTTAATGAGATCGTTGGTGGTGCTATTCCAAAAGAATACATTCCTTCGGTTCAAAAAGGATTTGAATCATCGATGAACAATGGTGTATTAGCTGGTTACCCACTATCAGGAATGAAAGTGCGTTTGATCGATGGATCTTTCCACGCAGTCGATTCAGATTCATTATCTTTCGAATTAGCTGGTAAAATGGCTTACCGTCAAGCATTACCTAAATGTTCTCCAGTATTAATGGAGCCTATCATGAAAGTTGAAGTATTGACTCCAGAGGAAAACATGGGTGATGTAATGGGTGACTTAAACCGTCGTCGTGGTCAGATGCAAGGTCTAGACTCACGTAACGGAGCTCAAGTTATCAAGGCTTTAGTACCACTTTCGGAGATGTTCGGATATGTTACTCAATTACGTACTATCACTTCAGGTCGTGCAACTTCAACAATGGAGTTTGACCACTATGCTGAAGCACCTCGTAACGTAGCTGAAGAAGTTATCGCGAAATCAAAAGGTAAAGTAAAAGGTCTAGAAGACTAATATTAGCATACAAAACAACCGATCCCTGATTATAAATAGCTCTAATCGGGGGTCATTTTAAAAACAAATATATAATGAGCCAAAGAATCAGAATCAAATTGAAATCTTACGATTACAACTTGGTTGACAAGTCAGCTGAGAAAATCGTGAAAACAGTAAAACCTACAGGTGCAGTTGTTAGTGGTCCAATTCCATTGCCTACTGAGAAAAAAATCTATACAGTTTTACGTTCTCCACACGTTAACAAAAAAGCACGTGAGCAATTCCAATTATGTTCTTACAAGAGATTGTTAGACATTTACTCATCAAACTCTAAAACTGTTGATGCGTTAATGAAATTAGAATTACCTTCAGGTGTTGAAGTTGAAATCAAAGTGTGATAGATTTCTTTGAGAAAACAAAACTCCCCTTTATTGAAAGATAAAGGGGAGTTTTTTTATTTAGTTATTGGGTGTAAGATCTCTGGTACAAGCGTGTCGTCTGAACATGAGATTTCTAGAATCTGATTGCGAACAGCTTTCTTAAAATTGAAAACCCACTCCAACAGAAATCACCCTATTTTTGATGTTTTGCCCGTCGCTATCTGGGTTCAAGTTCGTCAACCCCAGTCCATATCCAGCGTTGATTAAGAATCCATTGCTTAACTTATAGCCAGCTAAAAAGTTAATACCGGCTTCGAATGCATTCATGTCCTTATCATCGCCTGAGAAGGATAGATCGGTATCCTCGGTTGACTCATCATTACCCGTAGTCTTTGATTTGACTTTTCCGCTGATGTTATATCCAGCATATGGGCCAGCTCCTAAAAATACGGAACCTGGACCAGCGGGAATATAATACACCGCGTTTACAGGAATCTCAATAGACATGGTGTTGATAGTGATAGTTCCTGTCGTTCCTCCCTCCTCGCCTTTATACTTCGCTCCTTTTCCCTGTAAGGAAAGGCCTGGTTGGATAGAAAATTGAGGAGCCACGGGAATATCGGCAAATCCAGTAACATAAAATGTCGGGTTCATCTTGGCATAGTCCTCCAAGCCCTCAATGGCCACTTCGGAATATTTCGCCAAATTTAAACCTGCTTTCAGGCCATAACTCACTTGGGAGAAGGCTGCACCTGAGAATGCCAGTGAGGCAATTACTGCTAAAATTAATCTTTTCATGATTTTACGATTTAGTTTATGATTGTATATCAATGACATGACAAATTTTAAGCCACAAAAAAAGGCAATCTTTCGATTGCCTTTTCACATAAGGTATTATTTTCAATTAGAATTGGAAACCAACTCCGAATGATAATACGCGGTTAGATGTTTTCTCACCATCACCTGGATTCAGGTTAGATAAACCTAAACCATAACCAGCGTTAATTAAGAAACCGTTGTTCAATTTGTAACCTGCTAAGAAGTTAACACCTGCATCGATTAAGTTCATGTCTTTATTATCGCCAGAGAATTCAAGTTTTCTGTCGCCAGAAGTACCACCTTCTCCTAAAGAACCGTCCCATTTATCTTTACCTGAGATGTTGAAACCTACGTAAGGACCAGCACCTAAGAATACATTACCAGCACCAGCAGGGATGTAGTAAACTGCATTCACTGGAACCTCGATCGACATTACATTACGAGATAAAGATCCGCTAGCATTGTCACCTGATGCTTCGTATTTAGCACCTTTACCTTGTAAGGATACTCCTGGTTGAATCGAAAACTGAGGAGCAACTGGAAGGTCAGCATAACCTGTTACATAAAACGATACGTTGTTTTTTTGATAATCTTTTTCAAGATCGCTAACATTAGAGTATTTACCTAAGTTAACACCAGCTTTTAAACCATAGCTAGTTTGAGCTTGTGCTCCTGCTGCCAATAAAACTACAGCTCCGAATGATAGTAATAATTTTTTCATATTCTTTAAATTTTTCTTTTTCAACAGGTCAGCATCTGCTAACACGGTAACACACTTACAAAGTTTAGACCAAAAAAATAGCGAAGCTAACTACATCAATATATATTCATGATTTTCAAACACTTACGTTTAATAAAAATTTAAACAATCTAAAATTCAGTTCCGAAATAATTGAATACTAATGATTGATTTCTTGATAAAGCGATTAAAATCAGACGCTTATCTATGAAAAAATCATTTCAAAGAATAAAAAGCAAAAAAGGTTTTTATATGTGAAAAGTAAATCCTATTTTTGCATGCCTGTAAGGGTAAAAGGGTCGGATGGCCGAGTGGCTAGGCAGAGGTCTGCAAAACCTCCTACAGCGGTTCGAATCCGCTTCCGACCTCGTTTGAACATTAGAAAAAATATTAACAACAATGGGAGTTACACGTTTAAAAAGAAAAGATAGAAGAAATAAAACTGTTTCACGTGTTGAAGTACAGTTTTTGAAACTTGGACGTAATATTGAATTAGGTTCAAAAAACAAAATGTCTGCGAAAGGTCAAATCGCTAAGAATGATGAGATCTTAAACAAATTAGCTGCTGACGCTAAATAAGCATTTGTTTTAAAATATTTAAAGCCTTTAGTTTTCACTAAAGGCTTTTTATTTGTTCTATAATTTGGGCAACTCTTTCAGAAGAGCTGCTTATTACGTTTTCATCCATCCCCGTTACATTTATTTGATTATAGGCCATTTTAGAGGCTTCTACGACCTTAGCGGATGAATGTACACTCCTTACCCCTGTAAATTCTATTATTGCTTTGACATTGCTCTCATCGATCCCAGCGCCCGGCATAATTTCGATTCGACCATCAGCTTGAGCGAACAGAGTTTTTATAAGTTCTCTTCCCTCCCATGCAGAATTTTTTAATCCTGAAGTTAGGATTCTATCGCACCCCAATTCGATAATATCTTCAAGGCTTTTTAAAGGCTCAGCGCATCGATCGAATGCTCTATGAAAAACCACACACATGGGCTTCGCCAAATCAACTAGCTCTTGCATGCGCACCTTATCAACTCCTCCGTCCTTTGTCAGTATGCCGATCACGACGCCATCACATCCCACTTCTTTACAATACAGAATATCTTCCTTTATTTCAGCAAACTCATCGTCGGAATAAAGAAAGTCTCCAGCACGTGGCCTGATTAATACATGGACTCCAATTTCTAATGCTTCGCGAACGAGCTTAATTTGTCCATATGAGGGTGTTGTGCCACCATTCTCCAGGTTTTGACATAATTCTACACGACTTGCCCCGCCCAACTGCGCTTTCTTCGCTGAGGACAGTGAATTCGCACATATTTCTAAATGAATTCCATTTATACTTTTTTCTATCATATTGCCAAATATATTTCTTTTACGATGAATATGTATTAAATTAGTATAATAATCACAAAATCAGTCATCTACCAAAACCAATCTACTAATTATTTGTTAAAACACTTACGAGCATCAAAAAATAAATGTTATGCCACTTATTTCGCAACACAAGGAAGTGCAACTCCATCTCTCCCACATGTATGATTCTCTTCAGGACAGTGTCGAGAAAATGAAACAAGAGCTACAAACAAGTCGTACTCAATACGAACAAGCTTGTCATAAGCACATCGAGTCTGGCTTCCAATTTGAAAATCTTTGGTTGAATGCTGATCGTAATTATCAGCGTAAATTCAGGGAATTTGAAACTCATTGTGTCCTTTTGGATATTCTAGGGGACTATCGGGATGAAGAAGGTAACTTCATTCATATTTCTGAAATTACTTTAACCTTAGAATCGCTTCTTCGTTCATTTGAACAGCAAGAAGCTTATGAAGTATGCGCTATTATTAAGAAATGGCAAGAGCACATGCTTTCCAAGTATTACACAACTATCTAAGAAATAAAACAATCTACCTAAGCGAATAACTATTCAATTTTCTGAGTGACTTAGCCAGTTTATTGCCAAGCCTAGGCAACGACTTTTCTTCCTTTTTTAAGTTTTCGGCAGCATATTTCATACGTTAAATAACATCACTGTAATTTAATAAACAAGCCGGCTAGCGAGCCGGCTTTAATTATTTTAGCTTGATCCAAGCTGCATTATTCTTTACCCATTTGGATACTTCAATGGGCACATCGGTACACAGGTAATCAGATCCCAGAGACAATCCCAAAAGGAAATCATCCACAGAACGACCTGGCCACAAGCTGACCGTCATCCCTTGCTTTTTAGCGTCTTTCACCATCGCACGCGTCGTCTGCGTAATGTTAGCCGCGATACGCTTGATTCCAAGTTCCTTTGTCTCGTCTATTAAAGCTTGTGTCAAAGCCTCACCTTTGATAAACATCAAATCGGCATCGGGGTATTTAGCCTTCAAATAGCGCAAGGGACGTTTATCAAAAGAAGTTAGCAGATAGTCTGAATCTTGCGGACGGTTTGAATAAACCTTGTTATAGAGCATATCGCAATATTTGTGGAGCTTTGCTTCTTCATACAATGGTTTATTGGTTTTCATTTCAAATTCAATGTAAACTCCAGGCTTATCTTTAAAATAAGCAACGACCTCATCTAGGGTCGGTATTTCATTGCCCTTAAGTGTTTTTAGCTTTTTTATCTCGGAAAGGGTCATTTCTTCGATTGCCCCCTCCCTGCCTACGATACGCTTTAAATTATCATCATGAAAAATAACCAGCTGTCCGTCTTTGGAAATACGGACGTCCGTTTCATAGCCTCGCATACCTTGTTCATAGGTTGCTTTAAAGGCTGCTAATGTATTTTCATCATATTCATATGCGCCAGCACGATGTGCAAATATTTTCACTTCATTGAGCTGAGCCACTGACACTGAAATCGTCGATAAACTTAGAGAAATTCCTAAAAGCGATAGCTTGAATGCTTTTTTGATGGTTCTAATTTTCATGGTAGTATTATGCTTAGGTTGAAGCATAAAAATACTGAAAAAAGAATAGGTCCAAGGTAAATTATTTGTTAACAAATCAACAGGATATCAATAATTAGCCATTTTTATTTGAATAAACTCTCCATCCTTACCTTTTATAAATTGGTTGTACAAAATCTTCCTTTCACCAACATCAAATAATGGAGCACCTACGAGTTGTCCTTCACTCACATCACGATCTGTTAATTTGAGGAGTTCCTTTGTATGGATTTGAAAAACATATAGATTATTATCCGCTGTGAAAGTTATCCATTCCCCCGATGCATCAATGTTAATCGGCGAAGCAACAGAAAAGTCAAAATTTGAAACAAAACTTAATTCTCCAGTATTGGTATTGCATTGTACAATTTGATTTTTATTGAACTGATCTTTGGCCAATGCATATATAGATTTGCCATCGGGACTCGCTCTCAACCAATGGCGTAGGTTTGAAAGACCTTTAGGACTTCGGCTAAGTCTTTTTTGTCGTATGCCTTGCGGCACTTTTGGACGCTCGCCTTCCATTCCGACAGCAGACTTATCCTTAAATGCGAGATTCAAATCTACATCAACTAAAAAAATTTCTGTTATTGTTTCACCCGAAGCATTCACGGTGTTACCTTGAAAAGCGATACAATATGTATCGCCATCCTCCAACGAACTCTTCACCCAACATTCATCAAAAGCTTTATTGATTTCGTCGGATCCGGGTTGCGGGCTTTTCGTTACATCAGAGACAATCACAGCATAATAGGTTCCTTGCACATTACCACTTCTGTCTTCCACAAAATCTTGCTGTTTCACAGGAAACATAAGACCCACCACACGTAATTGTGGATCGACCAGTTCATCGTTATAGGTGAAACTTAGTAATTTCCCATCTGGGCTCCACATATGGGAATGTGTCCCACCTCTAAGGCTACCTGCAGCATAGGGAGCTACCAAATCACGACTGTCCGCATACGTGGCCTGCATTTTATTCTCTAGGTCGACTATTACCGCAGTGCGACGGGTGATATCATAGGGGTTCTCTTTATCTGCATCCAGCAAGCCATGGATGAAGACAACCTGATTGGCACAAGGATTAAAAGACGCCGCTCCCACCCCCGGCCCATAAATAGACTGTCCTAGCGTTTGATAGATGGCGAACTGACTGCCCGTGCGCCGGTCTAATACTGCAATGGTTCCTGTTCTGCCAATATGCGTATCGTCGTTTCTGTAATCAAATACAATCCAGTTTCCATCGCTGGAAATCGCACCATTATGGTGCATACTGTGTCCATGTTGCTCGTGTGTGAGTTGTGTTACCTCCGGCATAATTTAGTTGTCAATTATCGTTCTCAGCACTTGATAATCCATTTTTAGTTTATCTAGTGCCTCTCCTACCTTGTTATCAAAAGCTTCAATATCCGTTCGCCTAGTATGCTGCTCGATTGGAAAGCCTTGCTCTTTTAAATAGTATTTTGCAGATATGGGATATGCATAGTGCATCACATCCATTTGATCTATCAAAAACTGCTGGACCGCTTCAACTTTCGTTTGCTGAGCTACATCGTCGTAGTTTTCACATAACCAAACAATGAGCTCTGGAAAATAGTTCCCCTGTATACAAGAGAGCCCCGCGGACCCTAGTTTCAATGAATTTACCGCGTGTACCATATATGCATCGAATAAGCCAAAGTCAAATGTACTATTTGTATAGGTTAATTTACGCTCAATATGATCGATATCTAAGGAAGTATCTTTATGATACTTGACTCGGCCGCTTTTTACGAGTTTTCCTAAAAATGTAGGTTCAATAAGTCTTTTGTAAGGCACTGGACATTCATAAAACCCGAGTGGTACATTGTCCGTTTTTTGTATTAGTTCTAGAACATTCTTTTCAAACTGTTCATTGCTGTCATTTTCCTGCGCAAGGAGGCTTGTTATGACAATAACGCTGTCGATACCCGTAGCATAGATTTCTTTGATAAAAGCTGCCTGTTTATCGATAGGCTCCTCAAAGGTTCCTGTCGCCACCACCGGAACTCGACCATCAACATGCTCGACAATAAAATTCACAGATTCCAACATTTCAGCTTTGCTAAGTTGAAACATTTCGCTGGACAAACAATTTGCAAATAATCCAGCAGCACCGGCATCTAAATAAAAATCAATCAACTTTTCTAGTGCTACATAGTCGATAGCTAAGTTCTCCTGAAAAGGCATGAGCATGACAGGAATAAATTTTTTAGGTTTATTCATAGAGATAAAAGATATGTTAGGTTAATTATTTACGTTGCTTTTTATCTTTCACTAAAATGCCAACTAAGCAAATTGTAAGTGTTCCGAAAACGATAATTAGATTTGTATGTAATGGATATTTAAGATAATCGAGTTCCGCAGGCAATAGATAAGATAGGGACATCCATACAATGAGTACCACGCCCATGATTACAGCGATAATAGCCGAACGGTTAGATGCTTTCTTCGCAATCAGGCCTAGTAAAAATAATCCTAGCATCCCTCCTGCGAATATTCCGGATAAGGTCCACCAGATATCCAAGAGACTTTTAACCCCAATCATAGCAATACCGCAGCACATACCTATTAGCCCTACGATTACCGTAGCGATATACAGAACCTTTAGGTTTTTCGACTCATCGCTATTTTTGTTGACATATCGTTTGTAGATATCTTCTGTGAAAACCGTCGCTGAAGCATTCATTCCAGAACTTATGGTACTCATCGCTGCAGAAAGCAACGCCGATATAATCAGCCCTAAAACTCCTGTTGGAATCATATTTACCATGAAATGAGGCATCACCTTATCTCCATAATCTTCAGGCATTAAGGTGGTAGCTAGCGCGCTAACTTCCGAGCTCCCTAAGGGCATTTTCAAACGCTCTGAGGCAGTTTGTAATTTCAAAGTTTCGACCAGCTCAGGATGCTGCTGGTAGTACACGAAAAGACATGCTCCGATGATAAAAAAAAGCAAAGATACCGGCACATAAATCCATACGCAGAGCCAAACGGATTTATTAGCTTCTTTCGCCGAGCTTGCGGTATGATATCGCTGCACGTAATTCTGATCCATTCCGAAGTTGTTGAGATTCATGAAAAAACCATACAACAAAATGACCCAAAAACTGGAGGAGACAAAATCGAAATCCAATGTTCCAAGACTCATTTTATCGAAATCTTTTGCCGTCGTGTATATTTCTGGAATTCCGCCCGGCACCTCGCGAACTACTAGCCAAATGATAATCAATGCACCGACTGTCTTCAATATACCCTGTACAACTTCAGTCCAAATAACTGCTTCAATCCCGCCCATGACTGTGTAAATCACAATGCACACACCTGTCAACAGCATGATGGCAATCATGTTATATCCTGTTAGGGCTTGCAGCGTGAGGGAGATTCCGAAAAAAATAGAGCCTATTCTCGCTAGCTGAGTCAGTAAGAAACAAATGACTGCATATGTCCTTGCCCAGGTTCCAAATCGTTTTTCCAAGTTCGTATAGGCAGAGACTTCTCCGGTGCTGCGATAGAAAGGAACAAAGTATTTGGTGGCAATCCACGCTGCCAAAGGCATAGATAAACTAAAAACAAAGGCGTTCCAATTGCCACCGAATGCTTTTCCTGGAACACCTAAAAAAGTATTTGAGCTTAAGAATGTCGCGTAGATCGAAATACCGATTGCCCAGCCCGGTATTCGACCTGCCGCCTTTGTAAAATCGTCTGCCGATTTGTTTTTCCTTGAAAAATATACACCTACAAGCACCATCGCAAGGAGGTAGATTAAAATAATAACGATATCAATAATTGGAATATTGTTCATGATTCTTGGCTTAGACAGCAGCTAATTCTAGATAACGAGTGTATAGTGTTTCATATACCTCCTTGTTTTTCAGATTGGGTTTATAAATACGTGCAATCCTTGGACAGATTTTCTGCTGAGCAGTTGCGATGCTTTCGAACGCTCCAATTGCCGTGCTAGCAAAAACTACAGATCCCAATGCACAGACTTGATCACTTTTCAGAACATTGATTTCTCGTTGCAAGATATCTGCTAGTACTTGTACCGCATATGGCGATTTCTCGGCAATCCCACCTATGGCAATAACGCCCGCAATATTCACATTAAACGCTTGGAACCGCTCGATGATCGAACGTGAACCGAATGCTGTAGCTTCTACCAAAGCTTTAAAAATATGCGCAGGTTCGGTAGAAAGAGAAAAGCCATCCGCAGCCGATTTAAGGGCAAGATTTGCGTCTGGTGTTCTACGTCCATTGAAGTAGTCAGTAAAAACCAGATCATCTGCTTGCGGATTAAGTTTAGAAGCATGTTCGGTTAAAATTGTGAAAAAGCGCTCGTCCATCCTTTCCAGATCTTCTTTGTTTAAGGTGTCGCCCAGGATATCGATCATCGTCTTCATCTGCAGTTGCTTGAACCATTGGAAAACATCACCATATGCAGATTGTCCGGCTTCATAGCCTATATAATCAGGAATTATTGAACCATCAACCTGCCCACAAATACCATCGACGATTATTTCTTCCATGTTCTTCGGAGCGATGAGCATATCGCAGGTTGAAGTGCCCATCACTTTCACGAGGATGTTAGGAGAAATACCCGCGCCTACGGCACCATGATGTGCATCAATCGCTCCGACGGTTATTTTTAGATCCTTCGAGAGACCATACTTTTCCGCTAAAGAAGGGTCGATTGTTCCAAAAACGGCATCACTAGTAAATGTTTCCTGATAGAATGGCAATTGATATCTTTCAAATTTCGGTTCTAATTCCAGCAAAAATGCCGGTGAAGGGAGGCCTTCATGCGCCTCATTCCACATCGCTTTATGCCCTGCAGCACATCGATTTCTCTTTACTAAATCTATAGCAGTATTTCCACATAAATAGTTCGGCACCCAATCAGATTGCTCTAACCAAGAATAAGAAGCATTTAATACAGCTTCGTCTTCCCTAATAATATGTGTGATTTTAGACCAATACCATTCCGATGAGTATATTCCGCCGGAATATAGAGAATAGTCGGGAGAATAGGTCTTTAGGATTTGATTGATCTCATCAGATTCCTTTAATGCGGTATGATCTTTCCAAAGGACGAACATGGCGTTAGGATTATCCTTAAACTCCTCGAGAAGAGCTAACGGCTGCACTTCAGCATCGACAGCGACCGGAGTTGAACCCGTTGTGTTTGTGCCGATTGCCTTGATCTGTAGTCGCTCCTCTTTAGACAAATCAGAGAGCAGACCATTAAATATTTCTGCTAGTGCTTCGATATAGTCTAAGGGATGCTGCCGATATTGGTTGTTTTCGGGTTTGCAGTATAGCCCTTTCTTCCAACGGGGAAACTCGGCTAAGACCTGTTTTTCGACTCTTAGCGAAGTCAGATGATACAAAATTCCCCTCGCGGAATCTGTTCCGAAATCAATGCCTATGACGTATGTCTTCATGTAATCAAAGGTTTAAAAACCACAGATATTAACTTGTATGCCTAGATTCTCGAATGAACGAGCTTTTGCAAGCGCCATCTGCTCGCAATCATGTTCATCATCCACATAAACCACCTGCACATGATTCGACTTATGTTTTGCCATCATCTGATCTCTGGAAACCCCATTAAAAACAGCATGCATTATTGGCCACTCAGGATTCGTCATATTCCATCGTCGCTCCGTCTCTTCTGTTGGAAGTAGTGGTACTCTTCCGGTTCCTACATCTGCTTTTAAGACGTTATCCTCGATAAAGATTCTACTCCAAACGATATTACCCGGTTGAGAAATACCGCGCAGTGTCCCTCCTCCTTTCTTGAAAAACATAGAAGGCTGACGAAGACTCTCAGCACCAGCATAGCCGTTTATAAAATGCGAGGCTGGAGCAGCCCCAGATATGAGAAGAACCCATACGAACTCTTCATTTTCATCCAGCGTATAAGGTGCAGCATATCGAAGGTCGTGAAGCGTATTATCCCCTTCCATACCGAATTTTCTCCATAAATGATAAGTTATGTAGCAATCAATTCCTGCACACTCGTCTACCTCGTTGAAATGTGGCAGTGCTTCCCCCGCTAGGATCTCTTTTCCAATTTCATTAATTACTGGAGGTCGCTCTGTACTGTTCAGTAAACCTTCGACCAAATCGCTCGCAGCAACAAGATCTTTCAGACCTTGTTGATATTGTATACCTATTGTTCCACATCCGTACTCATCCGCTAAACGCAGTGCTGCAACATACATCTTGCATTGTTCCAGACTTTGTTTGGTTGTAAGTTCCGTATCTTCATCGGCGCCCCAATGAAAATTAACCCCCTTCTCTAACAGCCAGTTCAATACCAATAAAGCTTCATCATCAGTAATCGTGAGCATCTTGGCGTATAACGTTGATTGGCTAAGCCGCTCCTTAAAGAATCCGAGAGGATGAAGTAAATGGTCAGGGACAATAGCATTAAACATGCCCATACATCCCTCGTCAAAAACCCCCATAATCACTTTGGATTTTAATACTTGGGATGATAGGTCATCTGCGATTTGTGCGTAGTCCGACCGAACTTCCCTTCGATCGAACTTGCGCACATGTTTATTTATATGATTGATTGTTCCGGTTTCCAGCCATTCTTGAAGCCCATCTAAAAAGAAAGAGTCTTCAAAATCTTCACTCCAAAGAAAGCTGTATTTTACATTAGCTTTGGTTAATGAACCAGTTAAATTCAACGCACCAACCAAGCCGGGGAATTGTCCATCCCAATTGGCGACAATCAATATAGGCCCCTGATGAGAGATCAAGCCCGCGAGAATATGCTGACTATATTGCCACACCGCCTCTGCGACAATCAATGGCGCGTTTGGATCGATTTCACGAAATACGCGTAGCCCCTCAATTTGGTAGTCAATAAAACCGTGACCCTTTTCCGGGTTAAAATCATGCGCCCTTTTAATGTGCCATCCAAATCCCGCAAGAGCCTGGCTAAGTTTCTCCTCCATTGCCTGCTGAGTTGGCCAACAGCTAAGATTGGCCGAAGGCCGAAGATCTCCGCTACATACTAAAAACGCTTGATTTTCCATCACTTTGATCATATTGATTTATAATTAGTTATACGAAATAATAAAATTCAGAAGGCTAATAACTTTTAAAAATTGCCCGATCATTCTAATATATTATCATGTTTTAGGTCGGTTCATGTTTTTTATTTAAATTAGATGACACAACACCAATGTATTATGAAACCTAAATTCCACCAGGTTCCCAAACAATCAGATAACACTTTCCGTATTCGGCATGATCTGCTGCCAAACTTTGGTACGATATGGCATTATCATCCGGAGATCGAGCTGCATTATGTGATTAAAGGTCAGGGGCTGAAGTTTATCGGAGATAATATCAGCAACTTTCAAGAGGATGAAATGATTCTTCTTGGCTCCAATCTTCCTCATACCTGGAAATGTAGCATCAATAAGCAATCTGATCATTATGTAGAGGCTTTAGTTTTACATTTCCACCCAGACTCATTAGGTAAAGAATTCCTCCATATTCCTGAAACATCTGACCTACTTAAGCTTTTAAACACATCGAAATCAGGACTATACATTGTCGGTGAAACAAAAGCACAAATCCGCAATTTAATGGTCAAAATGCACGAATCTAGTCGATTGCGGAAGATTATCTATCTTTTAGAGATCTTCGAACTATTGGCCTCTTCCTGCGAATACAAACTCATCTCACATGAATACGCTCAACACAAATACAATAGCATTGACGAAGAGCGTATGAATAATATATTCAATTATACTTTTAAGAACTTTCAAGAGAAGATTTACATCGAAGATATTGCCAACATCGCTAACCTAAGTGTTACTTCATTTTGTCGTTATTTCAAACAGATGACGAACAAATCCTATTTTGATTTCCTTACAGAGGTTCGTCTAAATCATGCCTGCCGTCTGCTCATCAACTCTAACTTCGCAATCAAACAGATTGCCGAAGAGTCAGGGTTTGAAAATAGTTCGAACTTCTACAGGCATTTCAAGATTTTAAAGAAATGTACCCCTAAAGCGTACATACAGCAATTTAATTAGAAGGTTATTTTTTGTTCTGCCTTTGTTGAAGGTCATACAATGACTTATAGCTAATGATATGAATATTCCGTCCTTTAATAGCCGCCTTAATCTTCTCACTCTTCGTGAATACCTCCAATTCTGCGATTCTCTTTTTCCAGCTACCCGTAAATACACGTAGATCATCGGTATCTTTAGACGCATGCAGATATAACTCGGTCACACCCGGTTTAAGGTCATTGATTACCTTAAGCCAAAAACCTTCGACATCGTCCTTGTAGTTTGCTAGCTCTTCATAAACCATATAATCAGTAAACACCAATCCTTTTTTCGCGCAATCTCGGCGAAGATTAGGCATGCCATACTTTGCTAAAGTAGATTGTGAAGCCATACGAAGTGGTAAATTGAAATCAACCGCCAATTGCACATATTTCTCAATATACGCTGGTTTTAACTGAAATGTCCCCATATGCGAATCAATATGTGTAATGGGCAACCCATAATGAAGCGCCTTTTCGATCTGTGCTTTACCCTCTAGATAAGCATGTTCAGGATCTCCATGCTGATATACTTCTTCCACCGATTTCCATAAGTAGCCATTTGGATCTAGTAATGATGAAACGGTATTGGAGGAGGCAACTGAAGACCACTTGTAATTCTTCCATTCTGAGGTAAGCGTTAAATGAACACCAAAATGCTTATCCGGATGTTGTTTCACATAGTTAACTATATCCAAACTCCAAGGGCAATTGAACATAATGGTCGAAGAGCTTATCAATCCATTTTCCATCCCTTCAATCGTGCCCTGATTCGATGCATAGCTCATTCCCGAATCATCGTTATTGATGATTAAAAGGATGTCATTCTTCTTATAACCAAGCTTTTCGGCAAGGGTCTTTTCCTGAGCAAAGGCAGGCTGGAAGAATAGAAGAATTAAAAAGAATTTAAATAGTGTTTTCATAATCAATTTATTGTTAATTCATTGGTATAATCTTCAAGTAAAAGCATCATCTGTTCAAATAGCGGATGAGTTCTAAACCCAAGTCGGTTTGAATGATCGTAATATGTGGATATTTTTTTAGAAACTGCTCAAAACCGTTTCCATTTGACTTCTGAAGTCTGTCGTAATGTCCTAAACTGTTCAACCAGACTTCATAACCTTTGTCGATCAAAGATTTCATAGTCGCATCAGCGTAGCACTCCTCGTCGATATGTATATAGCGAATGAATGGATACTGCTGAACAAGGTTAATTTCCTCGGAGTTTCGGACGCGTGCCAATATCTGCGCATTTGGGGCAAGCTTATGAAGGGTTGGTATATCTGCTACATCATACAAGAAGAATAGAACATTTTCATTCATGTCATACTTTTTTACCAATTCAACAATCCTTCTATAAGAATCTTCGCCCTCAATCTTTATATCCAAATCGAGCATCACTTTTCCTTTTGTCAACTTCAACACCTCTTCCAAAGTTGGTACTTTCAGACGTGTTATTTTGCCTTCGTGCTTCAAATTTAATTGTTGAAGCTCGTGAAGAGTGAGGTCCGCAATATTACCTTTCCCGTTTGTTGTTCGGTCTACGGTTTTATCATGCAGAATAACGAGTTGTTTATCCTTTGTTTGACGAATATCTAGCTCAAGAATTTGAAGTCCCTGATCCAAACATGACTGAATCATCGTAATGGAATTTTCCGGATATTTTTCCTCTCCGTTGTTTGCCCGATGGGCTACCACTTTAATATTCCGTTTTGATTCTCTACCTGAGGTCGAGTGATGTTTTATTTGTGCAAACGATAGAATAGTATGTCCGAAAAATATCAGACATACTAAACTTAAGGATACGATAGGATTGTTGATTACCATGGTTTATTTGTTCCTTGCAAAATCCAGGGCTTCGACCATTGACTGTTCTTTCCACGCACTTTTGAATATGGCGTTTCTTGCAAGCCTTCAATTGCAGCTTCTAGATTTTCTCTATTCGCATTTATTTCATTGTTCCCATAAATAAAGCGTACAGGCAATACAGTTTCAGCAGATGCAGGGCCAGCGACTAGCTTTGGAAAACCCGTTCTTCGGAAATCCATCCACGACTCAGTCGCACAATTCCAGCTAGCCACCCATTTTTGTTGAATAATCTGCTCTAAAGTGCCTTTATACTTGACATTAGGCTGCGCGATGTAAGCAGCATATTTATCCGGTACCCCCCAAGCAGTCAACGAAGCTTTGATAGCCTCATTATATAAAGTCTCCGCATTCCCGCCAATCCATCCACGTTGCGCAGCTTCAGCCAATATGAAATAGGTTTCCTCAGTAGTTGCTAATCGACGTTTTAAATAAGTACCAGTCGGTTGTCGATACATGGCAGACAACTGCGACACATGTTGGTTTTGAACAATTTGCCCAGGAGTCGGATTCAGATTATAAGAACTCGGCTCGAGCGATCCAGCAGGAACCCCTACATACTTCGCTGTATCAAGTCGATATCCGAGGATATTTGGGTTGTAATGGCGTGTAAATTTATGCCCCGCTGCAATCTCGGTCTGATATTGCACAAATGTCAAGCTGTTATAGCTTTGCGGCACATTATTCTTCCGCACAAAAGCATCATATGCGGTGCTGAGCGTTAGGTCTTCCACCCATTGACAGTGCACCGGCGACACCCATACCGTTAGTCTAGGATCCTTATTCGCTATCAATAAATCCATTATTGTCTTTGCCACCTTTCTGCGACGGAATATACTCCCGTCAGCATCAAATTGGGTGGCTAAGAAATAAGAATCGCCGCTGGTATTGCCCAGATAATTTACAGAAGCATTATTAGCAGTGTTCGATAAATAAACTCCGCTGTCGTAAACTCTTTTTATAATTTGAGCTGCTTCATTTGGCATTTTTTCAGAAAGGCGCATGGCGTAACGAAGAAGCATGCTATTTGCAAATTGATGCCATTTCTTGATATCTCCCTTATAGATTAAGTCATTATTAGCGATAATACCCGATGTATTCCCTGCTTGAAAAAGTTCGGATGCCCTTTGTAAATCGGCAAGTATACCTTTATAAATAGTTTCCTGCCCATCAAATTTAGGCTGTGTAATTTGTTCATTCGCTTTGATCGCTTCGGTATAGGGCGCATCGCCCCAAAGGTCAGTGACTACGCCAAAGGCAAATGCTCTAACGACCAAACCAATACCCTCATGCATGGGCAGCTGATTGGTTACAGCAGCTTTCAACATCACATCGTTGTTCGCTAATATTTCGTACCATTCCCCCCAATCTTTCGAGTCCCAACGATAATGATTATACCCATCAAACCATCCGTCTTCCTGCATATGCTGCATAATTCCGCTGGAAAGGCTGTTATCCAATATGGCGTAATGTCCAGATAAACTGCTCAGTAATCCCGGCAGCATCAAGTTGACATTTGCTCGACTCGGATCAACACCATTCGGATTGATATTAATTTCCGAAAGATCTTTACAACCAGCAATTGAGAATATCAAACTGGCAGCTACAATATATTTTATGAATCTTCTTTTCATGACATTTAGGCTTTATAGGGTTAAGTCTAATTTGAAACCAAATGGAACAGTCCAAGGGCTAACATTCTGGATCTCTATACCCTGACGGAAGCTATTTCCGGTTGCTTGGAAAGCACGCTCTGGATCAATCCCGATTCCGGCCTTCGTCCAAAGCATAATATTCCGCGTAAAGAGTGACACTCTTAAGTTTTTAACACGCTTGATATTTGTGAAATCATAACCAATAGAGAGTTCTCGCAACTTGATGAAATCAGAATCAAAAATCACTTGTTGGTTGTAATTCCATGGGAACTGCTGTCCGATTGGATAAACATTGGTACCCGCCCCGCCTAGGTTCTCTCGGTAGCCAATGAGGTTTCCAGATTGATCATATTCAGCAATAACGCCGGGAATAAATGCACCGTCATAAGCTTCAACACCATCAAGAACCAGTTTGTAACCGCCACTTTCCTGCGTTAAACCACCTACAAGTGGGAAACGTCCGTTAGAAGGGATGATATACTTCCCGGGATCAGACTTCAATAGGGCAACGATTTCCTCTGCCGAGTAATTACCTCCCGGGATTAATGAATTCAACAAATGCTGTGATTTCCAGTTCGAACCACCATAACGGTAGGTTGACGACATAAACTGACCACCGTAGCGCCAGTCTAAGCTAAAGCTTAGGCTAATCTTCTTATACGTCAATGTAGATTGCATACCTGCGAGGAAATTCGGATTAAAGTTACCCACCTTCATCTTTGCATCAATCGCATTGTCTTGAATCCATTGCCCTTGTCGGTCTAATATCGGCCATTTATAGTATTCAGAGTTCGGATCTTTAACATGCTGGTAGCCACGGCTATATAGGTTTCCGACCTCATCTCCGACCCAAGTAAGGGCTCCGCCGTTATTTTCTTCCCAATAAGCGATATAATCGATACCTGGTGCCAACTCTAGAATACGTGTTCTTGTATTGGTGAAATTAACATTTACATCCCAGGTCAAGCCATTGTCGCGCTTGATTGGAGTACCACCTAAAACAAATTCCCAGCCCTTACTTTGCAATCTACCGGCATTGATCAACTTGCTCGAATAACCTGAGGACCATGGCATCTGCACCGAAAGGATTTGATTTTTGTTTTCTGCAATAAAATAAGTTCCTTCAAAACGAAGACGATTATTATAAAGGTTCAGATCGAATCCAAACTCCGAGGATGTCGCAATTTCAGGCTTAAGCTGGGCGTTCAACAAAGTGCGAGGCATAGCCGTATAGATTATGTCGCCCCATCGCGCTGTTCCCAAAACCGGATTTAATTGATAAGGATTCGTATCATTACCTACCTGCGCAAAACCGGCTCTAAGTTTTAACATCGATATAGCGGATGGTAATTGAAGAGTTTCGTTCGCTATCCAGCTTAAAGATGCCGAAGGATAAAAGTAGGAACGATTGGATTCTGGAAGTGTACTCGACCAGTCATTTCGTCCCGTTAGATCCAAAAACAACTGATTCTTATAACTTAAATTCGCCATCGCATATAAGCTGTATACCGCTTTTTCATACTCGCCATTTGCGATAATCAAGCCCGCACTTGGGATATTGGACAGACGGTATAAGCCCGGAATAGTCAAACCAGCGTTACGCTGCGAGCCAGAATAGAAATCCGTATTGTACTGATACATGTAGTTACCGCCAAGGGAGATATTATAACCGAAATCCGGAATCTCATCACCGCCTTTATAGGAAACTAAGAAATCTACATTGTTCTCTCTAGTTTTGATGTCTTGCAAGTGATATCCGCCCTTTAAATCCCTGCTAAAGCTCCATGGGATTTTTGTTTCGCGTGTTTCCATAGATCGAGCTTCCGCAGCACGAAGAAAGGCTGAAATACGGTCATTCACTTGCCAATCTAGCTTCAGGTTTCCGAAGACCCTGTCGCGTTTAAATGCATTGGTCAAACCATAAGCTAAGAAATAAGGATTATCAAGACCTGGCGCAACTTGTCGTTGTTTAATTTCCTCCTGTCCAGGTTCCCAGTAGTCCTTTAAATCTAACACATTAACGTGTGGATAGATATAAACTGCTTGCAGAGGACTACCTGCGCGATTACCAGCATCCGGCATATCGTTCGACTTATTACGAACGAAATTAATATCCGTAGAAAGCTTCAGATTATCTAGAATAGAATAAGTAACACTGGAATTCAGCCCGCTCCGTATTAGGTCAGTGTTTGGAATCATCCCTTTATGCGTCAAGTTGTTGAGCGACGCCCGATAAAGCACCTTCTGACCTGCTCCGGTTATCGACAAATTGTTTGTTGTCGAGAATCCTGTATTCAGGAAGTTCTTCATATTGTCCTTGTATGAACGAAGTTCCGTCGGAATCTTGTTACCATTGGCATCCAAAGGGCTATTCCACTGTACCGCCAAATTGCCTTTATCAAGCTCTGGACCATACCAATATTCTGCCGACTCATTGTAAATTTTCGTTCTTGCACCGGATGCAAACTTGTAATGGAAGTCCATAAATCGATACGGAACCTCAAACACATTATTGGTAGAAAAATTAACCGTCGTTTTCTGGCCCTCTTTACCTGACTTAGTCGTAATTAAGACAACGCCATTACCAGCGCGTGAGCCATATAATGCTGCAGCACTCGGCCCCTTTAAGATTGAAATACTCTCAATATCGTCAGGATTGATATCTGCAATAGGGTTACCATAATCCACTTCATTACGGTCACCCATCGCGCGCACATTGTTCATCCCGCTGATCATAGGAACGCCGTCAATCACATAAAGTGGCTGATTGTCTGAACTCAAAGACGTTGCTCCGCGGATGATCATACTCATCGATGAACCGACACCCCCAGTTTGACTAATCGTCACGCCTGGGACCTTTCCTGCAATACCTCCCAATACGTTCTCTTGAACGACTTTATTCAGGCTCTCGCCATCTACTTTGCCTACCGAGTACCCCAGAGAGCGCTCGCTACGCTTAATGCCCAGCGCTGTAACGACTACCGATTCAAGAACTTGATTCGAAGGCTTCAAAAAAATCTCTACGTTACGTCTATTTTGGATTGGAAAATCCACTGATTCATAGCCTACAAAGGAAACCTTTAGGAGTCGGTCTTCATTTGTTATTCGAATGGTAAATTGCCCATTCGCGTTGGTTCCAGCAGAATTTCCCGATTGATCGGTGCGAATACTCACACCCGTCAATGCTGCACCATCTGCTTCCGATTTCACCACTCCACTTAGAGTGAGTTGTTGTGCTTGCACTGATAAATTTGGCAATAGGCCGGCCAAACATATCAGAATACACAACTTAATCGTTGTTATAAACTTGTATGCTGTCATAATTTTCTGAAATAAGATTTTGGTCTGAAATGTTTAATTAACAAAGAGTTGTAAATTAATTTGTCATTATTTATCGTTTATTTTAAAATGTTTGAATGCTATGTTAGAGCGATTCCATGTATAGGTCATCGCGATATGGTCTCCCCATTGAATAATCGCAGGATAAGAATACTCGTCGCCCTCTTTCCCCTTCTCGAGGTCAATTAAATCTTTCCATGTCTTACCATTGTCCGTAGAAACCGCCAGCCTTAGGTCTGCTCGAGAACCCCAGTTTTTGTTGTCCGGATTATATAATAAGCAAAGTAAACCATCTTCCATCTTGGCCAAATCAATGCCGCTGTTTGGATTTGGAAGATCGATCTTATAAGATGGGTTCCACGTTTTACCATAGTCTTTTGAGTCGCTACGGTAGATATACCCACCGCTGCTGCGGAGAAGCATATGAACATTTCCAGGGTCAGACTCCCATAGGGTCGGTTGAATCATCCCCTCTCCACCTAAACTATCTACATTAAATGTTAAGTACTCTGATGCTTCCCAAGTCTTTCCTTGGTCTTTGCTGATATCTACGAATGGGCGCCAAACGCCATCTTCATTTGATGCGCCAGCAAGCCAGCTACCATCCGACAACACAATCGGTTTATTTCTAACTGGACCGCGGCCACCCTTATCTCCGGCAACTAACTCCTGTGCTGTCGACCATGTTGCGCCTTGATCTGATGATTTGATATACCAGGTTTCCCAGATAGAGATTTCCGAGCCTACCTTAAAAAATAATATAATATCATTATTCGCATCCTTGAACAGAACTGGATTCCAATGCGGCACTTCTCTTATCTTAGCGATCTCTACTGGAGCAGACCACTGCTTCCCATCCCCTTTCGTCAGCCAAATACCGACATCATTATCCTTCTCTTTAGTACCGCCAAACCAGGCGATAAGAAAAGTATCGTCCTGCAAATGCACCAATGTTGAAGCGTGCGCTTGAGCAAAGGGCCTCACTTCTGGTAAAACAAAGGAGCTGTCGATTATATCTGCGGAAATTACGCTTGCTGCCTCTTCTTTTTGTTGATTTTGACAGCTTTGTAAACAGGCAATTAGAGCGACCAATATCAAAGGTATTATGTTCTTTTTCATAATTATTGCTTTTGATGAAGAATCGGATTGAACCCGCTAAAGGAGTGTTTATCTATTGGTTATATCAAAATTAGCGGATGATACCTACCGTTCTTTCTAATAAATTATCTAGTATATATGAAATTTTATCATTCAGTAGTTAAAATCTATTAATCAATTACCTGTAGGTATTTCCCCATCCAATAAGGCAACAACCAAATATCGCCTGCTGAATTTTCTGCAGCACCGTCGTGACCGCCATCAAGGATAAATCGGTTAGCATTATGTCTGGATATTTTCAATTCATCCGGCGGGAGTACCTCCTTCGTGTACTGATTGCGGAAATTCTTTTCCAACAGATCAATATCCGAACGCTGACTGTTTTTAATAGTCCATTGAATCAGATCCATAGGATATTCCTGTAAAAACCACATCGCATCGCCCAAAGCGAAATCCTTAACACCTGTCATCGCCGTCATGATATTCCATACAGCATCTTTTTCCGGACGCTCGGCCTCAAAATGATCGATAATCGATGCCTTATATTTTTCCTTTAGATCATTGTTTAATGCATACCGATATAAGCCCCAATACCCTAAGAAATACATCTCATCGTCGGAGTGATTCCAATACACCGAGAGAAGCTGACTCAGGTTGTCAGACTGCTTGTCTGCCTTGCCAATTTCTTCCATCGGTCTCATCAGATTTTCCAAGTACCCATGTTTATCAAAAAGCTCTTGAATCTTCTCTTTATATTTCGGTTTTTTCGTAAAGTGGTAGGCAGTTTGCAGCATGCCGATAATATTCGATGAGTTCAGCTTTCGATCGCCGATGTTCTTGTCAAATCCATTCACATAACTAGGATTCCATTTCCCCCATAGCGTCGGCTTGCCATCGAAATCAACTAGGTACATGTCGTTTTCAATAATATGCGTCATCATCGAGTCGATAAGCTTAACCGCTTGTTGCTTGAGCTCAGGCACATCAACGACTTCTGCGATGACGCCGAAGGCAAAAATATGACCGATAGCTTCATCGCTACTCGTCGTAGCCTTCCAATCCCAATCTTTCTCCGCTGCTTTCTGCCAATGCTCCGGATCGCCCAACTTACTTTTATGGCCGGTACGCTCGAATGTTCTCGCCGGAAATCCCTTGACAGGATTGATTGAATACAGCCGCTCCATCGCGTCTAGCGACTCGCGCGTATTTTGCAGAGCATCAGGACTCTTGGTGACAGCATATCGAAATGCCTGCGAAGCCAAATACATAGAGGTCCATAAACCGTCATTGTCCGAGTCGACCAAGTAGCCCGTGCTGATATCACCATCTTTCATACCGAAAAGATTTGAATTAAATCCATTGCGGATATGTCTAATGCGCGATTGCTTTTCATAGAATTCCGCTTTTTGTGCCAGGGTCATCTGCTCAAATACGATCTTCGAAAGCCCCCCAGCATTCAGAATAAGAACAGACGTCTGAGGTCCCTTTTTGATATCGACTACACGATCATTGTTCAACCATCGTTTACTCGCGTAATAGTCATAGCGCCCGTTCTGAGCTAGCTTAAAAGCTCCTTCATCACTACCCATCCACAATTGTCCATCAATGCTGCGAACCTTTGTTAATTTCAGCGAAGGGAGCCTGCGATCCGCTTTCTGCAACTTATGCTGCTTATCTAGGAAAAGTAACCCTTCCGATTCATGCGCCAGTACAAGATGCCCTTCATGAACAGCCATAGAAGCAACCCCAGGCTTCGCAAAAACAGACTTTAATGAAGCCGAATTCAAACTTCCCTCAAATACAGCTTTATCGGTCAATACGTAGTATCCACCATGACTTCCCAGAGCCAATTCTTTTATTGCGTCTTGAAGTTTAATCTCCCGCACTTTCTTTCCTGCTCGGATATGAGTTACGACTGAACGATTGTAAACAAGAAATTCGGATTTATTCAACGCTAAGAAACCAATGGGACTCTCCACTTGATGTTCTATATATAAGCTCCCGGCCCAAGCATTTGAAAAAATGACTTTTTCATCTAAGTAAACGAGTTGTTGATCCACCTGGGTTAAGTCGACAATCGATTTATCCCCCATAAACCGATATAAATTATCATCCACTATTTTCCCCGGCACAAGTAACTGTCCAGGTGTCAAACGTTTTAAACCAGACTCGGCAAGCACCTGTATATGTCCGTTTCGGTCGAAGTCGACTGCTTTGGCAGCAACTGCCCCCTCGTATTTAATCGCATAGTCTTGCGTAAAAGGAATATCTTTATGTCGCTGCTGCCCCAACAACAAAAAGCTGTTGAGCAGAAAAATAATCGTTAAGAAATTTGATCTCATTATTTTTGGTTTTAAAAGGTTATTGGATTGATTTTCTATCGATTACAACATGCTCGATAGATTTACTATTTGGCGCTTTATGGTGAGAATAAGTAATATGTATGCTGCCCTTTGAATCCGCAATCATTGCCGGGTAAGAAAAGCGCCCTACCTTTGTCTTATCTTCTACGATAATACCTATAGACTGCCAGCTTGCGCCCTCATCTTTCGATTGGTATAAAGAAAGTCGCGCTCGCCCCTCTTCATTGTCATTGGTCAATAAAATCCAATTTGAACGGTCCAACTTCAAGACATCAACACTGGCTGTACTCTTCACATTGAATTCCTTATTTACCGACCAACTCTTCCCCTGATCTTTGGAAACACTCTGCTGAAGCAAGGCGGGGTCATCGCCCGAATCTCGCATATAGGCTACAATTTCGCCTTTAGAGTTCTCAATCAAGGCCGGCTGGATATTCCCCCGCCCTACAATTGGCTCCGAATAGTTCCACGACTCCCCATTGCTGTCGGAAAAGGCAATCATCGAAAAATTAAATCCATCGGAATATACAGGTAGCAAGATCCGACCCGAAGACAGGATCAAGGGCTTGATACGGGTCATCCATCCGAATGCTCTTTTTGTAGGATCTTCTGTCGCTTGGATAATCTGTGCATCATAACGAGGAGCATATTCCGCCCAGGCATGATTGCGAGGAGGCAGCTCCTTGAATCTCGCCTTAACAGCAGCAACAAAGTCATCTCCGGGCTTCAACAGAATATTATCCTGCCATTCCCACTTCACCTCATCACTCTCAAATTCTGCACTCCTGCGGAACCTCAACACAGAGTTTTCCCAGCGATTTGCCTGCACCGCGATCCAAACCAAGAAGAGTTTATTTCGATGCATAAAGAGTACCGGGTTACAATCAGGAAGACCCTCCGTATCGGCAAGTACATAAGGCGACCCCCATCGATTTGTAGCCTGCTTATACTTCGCGCCCATAATCTTCACATCATCGGAACCCCGCTCACCAGAGCCTTCAAACCAGGTCGATAACAAATCACCAGAAGGCAGTTCGACAATACTGCTGCCATGCACATGCAGCGATTGATGCGGAAATATAAAATTTCGTTCGAGAACCTTGAACTTATTTTGTTGTGCTTGCACCGTATAGGCTAGAATCAATAAGGTCATGGTTAGTAAAGTTTCTTTCATAGGTTAGTTTTTTTTGATGATTTCAAATTGGTCAATAATAGAAAGATGTTCATCCAGCGATGTCATAATCAATCGCTCCGGATCAATCTTTACGTGTTGATATAGGTATCCCCGATTTACCCACTTCCCCCGCGTGGAATCGGAAATTATTTTATCGTTCTTAACAGAAGTGCCGATAGACATAACATATCTTGGGCCTTTCACTTTTGGTTTAAATCGTTGATAGAAATGAAAATGTCCATTGACTACTAGGTCGACACCGTATTGTTCAAATAATGGAATCCAGTGCTGTTGAATATCCAAATATTCCCCCTCGGTGGTATAAGGCGCGAAATGAAAAGCTACAATCTTAAATTGCTCTTTACTTTGCACAAGCGTTTCCTGCAGCCATTTCTTTTGCAATTCAACCCCAGTACCTACCGCGTCTAAGACAACAAAAAGAGTATTTTGGTAGACAAAGGAATAACTAGTAGTTTGCTCGACTAGCTTGGTCCCATTTTTTGGACTTTTCAAATAATTGTAGAATAATGTTGCAGGCAGCCCCTCCTGACTATCATGGTTACCCGGAGCCGAAAAAACCGGTCGATCTAAAATTGGCCCAGCAGCGTTCCATAATACATCCCATTGATCACGATAAAGGCCTGTATTCACGAGGTCACCTACAAACAAATGGAACTTCACGTCGGGGTATTTCGAGCCCCAAACCGGCAATTTAGCACCCCAGTCTGGGTCATTATGGATATCGCCAAACCAAGCAAACTCAAAACCTCCTTCTGGATGAGCCGTCTTGAACTCCCCCTGAAAATCATCCCGACCGTCGACCATAATTCTATACCCATAGCGGGTTCCGGACTTCAAATCTGAGATGTTTGCCGAGAAGCGCTTATTTTC
Organism: Sphingobacterium hotanense; assembly: GCF_008274825.1. Taxonomy (NCBI): domain Bacteria; kingdom Pseudomonadati; phylum Bacteroidota; class Sphingobacteriia; order Sphingobacteriales; family Sphingobacteriaceae; genus Sphingobacterium; species Sphingobacterium hotanense. Next base: position 1,456,595 of record NZ_CP030848.1, on the reverse strand, counting down.
CAAATCATTGATCAATAAAGGATCTTCTATATATTCATATCCCGCCTGTAAAGACATAGTATCCCTCGTCGATATTTCCCAATATTTAATATTTGCACTTTCAACGGAAGGATGTGTTCGCCAGCTGATATATTGCGACGATAGTGGCGAGTCCACCCAGCTCAATAATACTTGATCCGCCTGCTCGCTAGAGGGATATAATGTCTCTCGAAAGCCATCAATCAGATGAGCTTCACGAGATCTACCGCGAAAAGTCGGAATAACATAAGCACCTTCCAGTAGCGAAGGAATCTTTGTGAGGGTCAATTCATCCCAATCGGTATAAATGTATTGTCCCTTCGTCATAGAATACAGATTCTGCTGCTCCGGAAATATTGGCTTAAAATCTAAAAATTGATCCGAATCCACTGGCTTTAACGCAACGAAATAGGTAAAACGATGCCGGTCGAAACCGTTTATCCCCAATCCGATTCTCCCTTTTGCAAACCGTTTCTGCCAAACTTCATATCGGACTAAATCATTCTCAACAATCGCGTTTGTTCTGATAAAGCCCTCCTCAATAAGCCAAAATGGAACCTCATTTTGTGCCGTATCACGGCATACAAATACATCGACATCCTGATTGACATCAAACTGCCAATATGCAGTAGACAGTACCTTTAAATCTTGCACGGAAAATAATGGAATTAGCTCGGCTTGTTTGACATTCTGAAACTGCTGCCAGTTGCCTTTCTCTTTAATCGCATAGGTGAAGTTGTCAATCACTTGCTTAATGGAATTTTGGGGCTTATTAGATTTACAGGAAAAAAGAAACAGCCAAAAGAAGAGTGCAATCAAGACTAGAATGCCAAGACGTTTAAAAGCATGAAGTAAATTCGTATTAAATGAGCATTTCATTGTTTAAATAATTTACTAGTACTTAAAACATTGCCTATTACGCCCGCTATCACAAAGGCAAATTAATTAATCGGTCATATCGAAAAACAGCTTTTTTAGGTTGATAAAATTGTTAGCACTCGCTTTTCTTCGATTTCTTACCTCAAAGATATTCAGCTAAACAGGGGCATTTGTCTAATATATTATCATAAATATGGCGCATTTTGCCCTGAGAGGTTAAATAATTTTTAATAGTATATTTCGAAAAAAAAAAGCCCATGTTCAGCGTAGGCTTCACATGGGCTCATGAATGATTTATTAGGGTTCTTTATTTCGCTTTATAAGCGTCTATTGCGCTCTGCAGGTAGGCTGCATAGCTGTCGATATCATAGTTTGCACCGCTTGCCGGAACGAGTAACTGCTCATCAGCACCTACGATCGCATACAAAGGTTGCGAGTTGCTCTGGAAGCGGGTAATCTGGAAGTCGGTATTCTTTTTACCAACGGTATTGATCTTCTTGCCTGTTTCTTTGGAAACATATTGCTCTGCTTCCGGCAATTTCAGGTCATGCTCATCCACATATAGCTCTACCAAGATAAAGTTCTCATTGATCAGGTTCCGAACTTTCGGATCTGACCATACCGAAGCTTCCATCTTACGGCAGTTGACACAAGTCCAACCTGTAAAGTCGATCATCAAAGGCTTATTCTGCGCTTTCGCTGCTGCTAATGCTTCATCGTAATCATAGTAAGGATCGAATCCTTTGATGGTCGCACGGCTGTGGAAATGTGTGTAGTGCTTTCTGCTGCTCGCGTCTCCTGAAGCAGCCGGTGCAGCATGCGTCGCAGAACTTAAATCAAAGTCTTGCGTCCCGATTGGAGGAAGGAAGGCTGCGATAGATTTCAAAGGCGCTCCCCACATACCAGGGATCATGTAGACTACGAAAGAGAATACAATGATTGTCAAGACCGTACGAGGTACAGAAAGATAAGGTAGGTCGCTGTCATGCGAAAACTTGATCTTTCCTAATAGGTATAGTCCCATTAAGCCGAATATCACGATCCATAGCGCTAAGAAGACCTCGCGGTCTAATAGCTGCCAGTTATAAGCTAAGTCTACATTGGAAAGGAATTTCATTGCTAGCGCAAGCTCTAAGAAACCCAACACGACTTTCACACTGTTCAACCAACCGCCTGATTTCGGCAGTGACTTCAATAAAGAAGGGAACATTGCGAACAATACGAATGGGATAGCCAATGCTAAAGAGAATCCGAACATCCCTACGGCCGGGCCTAAGCGCTCGCCTTTGGTAGCTGCCTCAACAAGTAAAGTACCGATGATAGGCCCTGTACAAGAGAAAGAAACCACGGCTAAACTAGCCGACATAAAAAACAAGCCGATCAAACCGCTCTTGTCCGAGTTGGAGTCGATCTTGTTCACGAATGAACTTGGCAGAGTGATTTCGAAGGCACCGAAGAAGGAAGCCGCGAATACCACCAATAGAAGGAAGAATAGGAAATTGAAGATACCATTGGTCGACAGGGCATTCAACGCCTCCGCACCGAATGCAATGGTGATCAACATTCCTAAAGCTACATAGATCACAATAATGAACAAGCCATATAAGAAGGCTTGAGATACCGCTTTGCTCTTGCTGCCGGATTTCTTGGTAAAGAAAGATACCGTTAGAGGTACCATCGGGAAGATACAAGGCATCAGGAATGCAGCGAATCCGCCGATAAGACCGGCGATAAAGATTCCCCAAAGGGATTTAGACTCTTCTGGAGCTGCAGTAGCAACAACAGTGCTTGCAGCCGTCGTGTCTTGAGCGACTGAATCCTGGCCATCGGTGAATACAACATCTTCAGTTAAGGATGTATCCAATACTTGCGTATCTGCCCCCGACGAGAACTCTACATCATCTAAGCTGATCAAACTATCAGCCTCTTGCGCCTGCACAGTTCCTGCGAAGAAAAGCGTCAATATTAATAAAACATGAAAAATATACTTCATAATTCGGTTCTATTGAGATTAAGTTAATTACAAAAATTAAGTTAACCGAGCTGGAACTCGGCTAACTTCTACTAGAAAACTTAACAGCCAACAACAGCTGTATGAAACAAAAGACTATTTATTGAAACCAATCAATGGTTTTTCTAATCTTGCAATCGGATGGAATCCTGTAAAATCAAGATCTGTAGAGATGTAACCCTCTTTAACTGGTTGCTCCTTAACTAAATCAGTAGTTAAATATTTCTTATTATCGTCGCATAATAATGTCACTACAACAGCGTCATCACCCAACTCTTGTTTTAATTTAATGGCACCAATTACGTTTGCACCGGAAGAGATTCCTACTGCTAAACCTAATTGTTGTGCTAATTTTTGCGCCATAATGATCGAATCACCATCAGAAGCACAAATTACAGGATCAAGCTCGTCCAACTTAACGATAGCAGGAATGAACTCATCAGAGATACCTTGAATACGGTGAGCTCCAACTTTATATCCTGTTGTTAATGTAGGACTTTCTTGCGGCTCCAATGGATGGATTCGTACGTTAGGGTTGTAGTTCTTCAACTGCTTGCCCACGCCCATAACTGTACCGCCGGTACCCACGCCCGCAACGAAAGCATCCGCAACCAAGCCCTGAGATTCTAATTGTAAAGCAATCTCTTTACCGGTTGTCAGTTCATGGGCCTCCGCATTGAACAGGTTCTCAAATTGTCGTGGCAAGAATACGCCACCCTGTGCCGCTAATTCCTCACTGAGTTTGATACTTCCTAAGAAACCACCTTCTTCCTTGCTGATCAATTGAATATCCGCGCCCATCGACTTGATAATGTCGATACGCTCTTTGCTCAGCCAGTTTGGCATAATGATTTTTACAGTATGTCCTAAAACTTTTCCGATTGCCGAAAATGCAATCCCTGTATTTCCACTTGTCGCCTCAACAATCATGTCCGTTGGGCGAATCTGACAGTCAGCATATGCTTTATACAAAATGTATAAGGCCATACGGTCTTTGATACTTCCCGTCAAGTTATAGTTCTCACACTTTACATAGATCTTCCCTGGCTTACCTTGGTAAGTATATTGAAGTTCTAACATCGGTGTATTACCTACTAAACACCATAAGTGTTTAAAGCGACTATCCAATTCAGGAGATAAACATTTGCTAACTGTTGCTTCCTCGATCATCATTAAAAGTTAATTGTATTAGGTGTTATTCGTTATTTGTCAACAATACAAAAGTGCCTCAAAACAAAATATTATTCAACACCTCAATAGATATTCAGTAAATTTTATTGTTTCAGTGGTATTTATCAATTAATTCTTCAGATATTTACCCATATCAATTAAGAAGTCTGAAAAATATAAAGACGATGGATTTAGACCAAACAGATATGAAGCTGCTCAAGCTTCTACAGGAAGATGCAACATTAAGCAATAAAGAGTTATCATTGAAGCTGCATAAATCAATCGCAGCAATACACGAACGCGTAAAAAAGCTTAAATCAGCGGGTTACATCAAAAAAACAGTAGCCATTCTGGATCGACATAAAATCGGAATCGGACTCATCTCCTTCTCTCAGGTATTCTTGAAGGCGCATACCTTTGAAGTTTTAGGCGAATTTGAAAAAGAAGTCTCCAAGTTCCCGGAGGTCATGGAATGTTACCAAATGGCTGGCTCCTATGACTTTATGCTGCGAATTGCAACCAAAGACATGGAAGCCTACCATCAGTTCCTGCGACATAAACTCGCCGTATTACCACATGTCAATACCGTACAGACCTACTTCGTATTGTCCGAAACAAAAAGCGAAACGGCCTATCACTTTTAATTGACTTTAATTCTTATTAAGTAATTCCTCCAGCTGCGCAATAAACTTTGTAGAGCCATAATTCGCGAAGCCTTCATGTTTAAAACGAATGCTTCCCGCTTTATCCATAACTAAAGTTGTAGGCAGCGAACCGGTATAGATCGCATTCGCTAAGGGACCATGAAGCCTATGCATAGGAAATGTAAAACCTTCTTTATCAAGGTATGACTTCCCTGCTGCCGCGTCATCATCCTGATTGATCATAATGAAAACGACATCCGGATGATCCTTAAACTTCTGATATAGCGCCTCTATCGACGGAAACTCTGCCCGACAAGGAGGACACCAAGAAGCCCAAAAATTAATAAATAATACTTTTCCTCTTAGTTGATTCGTCGAAACGATATTTCCGTCGGGGTCTGAAAAGGAGAAATCATGAACCAGCTTATCCGCTGGCGCCGCTTCTTCAATCTTCGCATTGAAGACTCCCGTCTTCATCAACTGACGAATGGCCCAAGCTTTAGCATCGGGAGAAACCAACAGTATAACTACGGCAAGCCCTAAGAAAATACTGAAGCCATGCTCCTTTAAGAATAAGAGGGTTCTATTCGAAGATTTCGACATAAGATATCCCTACTGCTTCGCTAAGCTGCTCAACTTATCTTTCATCTCCGGCGTATCATAGTCACGACCGCCTTCCATCCGATCGACCATATTACCCTGTTTATCGAGGATTACTGTTGTAGGAATAGCGCCTGCAAGGAAATCCGAAGGAATCTCGCTATTTGGAATAAAGACCGGCAGGTCATATTGATTATCTTTCATAAAAGCTGTAGACTGCTCAATCTCGGAGTCTACATCAACCATCAAGAAAACGACATCTTCGTTATCCTTGAAGTTCTTGCGCAAATTGTTGATTGAAGGTAACTCCTCGATACATGGAGGACACCATGTTGCCCAAAAATTGATGAAGACCACTTTCCCTTCTAATGAGTTCAGATCAACTGCATTTCCTTTATCGTCAAGAAAGGAAATATTATGGTTCGTTGTTTGAACTGTTTGCTGCGCTGTGTCGTTGTTTACAACAGCTGTATCCTGCGTGTCTGCTTTCTTCTCGATGCTATTTCCGCAAGCTGTAAGTCCTAATACTGCTAATCCTAGGAAAGCAGGTAGCCATGTTTTTTTCATTATAAGTAAGATATGATGTTTTATTATATTTTTAATTTAATGATCCAATTTTGCCTAAGGCTGAACCCTACCCTCTTTAATTTCGTCCGATGGTTTCAACAAAATAAGGTCTGTCGCTGCCAGATCACCGAATACTTCGACTAAGCTGTCTTGACGGATTCCTTCCTTCACAGCCACCTTTTTTATCTCTTGATTGTTCAAGGTCATTACAAATGTACCCATTTGCGTTTGAAGTACACTCCTCATTGGCACCCAAAAGGTACTACTTCTGCGTTGAAGTCGCAACTTTGCCTGTGCATAGTCTCCGCCCTGTAGTGCTCCGTCGGCATTGTTTACATCGAACTCCAGAGTCAAGGATCGGTCCTGTTGATTCAGCATACCTGCTGAACGCGAAAGCACCGCATCAAAAGTCTTCCCCGGTTGGGAGCTCACCTGAAAGCTAGCCTTCATCCCTTCCTGTACAGATGCCGCATGTTTTTCCGGCAGTGCCAAGGTCAGACGTAGCTTATTCCCCTGCGCCATCATGAACATGGGCTGAGCAACATTCGCACCTGCCAGTGCTCCCACTGATACATTTCGCTCAGTAATAATACCATCAAATGGTGCCGTAATACGTAGATATTTCTGGAGTTGCGAGGAATGGGCCGACCCTGCCTTTGAGGATTCATAGGCGGACTTCGCGCTCTCCATCGCACTCTTTGCATGGTCCAATTCAATCGCTGCCACGGCACCGCTGGTTGCCGACGCTTGCTTCATACGCTCATAGGCCTGTTGCGCATACAGGTAATCGTTGTAAAGTTTCTGCTCCGTCGACTTATCCGAAAGATGTTGCTGGTTCATCTCCGGCGCTTCCAAGACCGCCAGGAGCTGACCTTTGCCAACGCGGTCGCCACGATCCACCAACAGGCGTTGCACGAAGCCACTGACTTTTGCATAAACCGCGACTTGCTCATAAGGCTTGAGTTCTGCAGGAATCGATAGCTGATACTCCGGATTGATCAGCTGTATTGCTGCCGTCGGATAGGAAGCAATCACAGGCTGCTTCTGCTTTGTCGCTTGCTCGTCCTTGGCTTCCGAAGAGCAGGCGGTAAAAAGTGCAAGCATGGCGAATACCGCCAAAGCTTGCTTGAATATATATTTATATGCAGTTTTCATAATCTTGCTATTAAGAATGTATTTGTTTTTGAAAATAAGGGCTCGCGGTATCATCAGGATCCAGCGAAGGATCCATGGTCGACGATTTAGCTAGCAAGGCACTAAAGAAGTGGGGCAATAACAGCAGAATGCTAAAGGTCGAAGCAATCAACCCGCCGATTACCGCTCTTCCCAAGGGCGCAATCTGTTCCGCACCATCCCCAATTCCGATAGCCATCGGCAACATACCGGCAAGCATCGCTGCCGCAGTCATCAGTACCGGGCGCAAGCGCGAGGAAGCCGCCATGCGTGCTGCATTTGCAGGACTTAAGCCCACTTGCTTCCGATAATATTCAGCCTGATTGATCAGCAACACTGCATTCGAAACAGAAACCCCCAAGGACATAATAATCCCCATATAAGATTGCAGGTTCAGCGTGCTTCCGGTTAAGAACAAAACCAACAAAGCACCTGAAATTACCGCGGGAAGTACCGATAAAATAATCAACGGTACTTTGAAAGATTGATAATAAGCCGAAAGCATGAGGAAGATCGCAATAATTGCCAAGCCCAATCCTGCCAATAAGCTATCTAAGGTATCATCCAAGAGCTGCAAGGTTCCTTCCGTCCATACGGAAGTTCCACGAGGAGCATCTCCCGCATCTGCAATAGCCTGCTTCACCGCTCGAGATGCTGTTCCTAAGTCTTTATCATAAATGTTCGCAATAAGCGTCACATAGCGATTTGGACCCTTCCTATTGACCTGCGCAGGCGCTGTTACTCGTTTCACAGTCGCAACATCCTCGAGGACCGGGCGCAGACTCCCCTTTGTCAAAGGCATCGCACGCAAGGCCTCCTCCGATGACATCAGCGCCTCCGGAATCTGCACCTGCACCTGAAACACCAGACCCGAACGTGGATCCACCCACAAGTTCTTATCGGTAAAGCGAGTCGACGAAGTCGCCGTTACTAAGCTCTTCGTAATATCCTGTATCGTCAGTCCATACTGCCCCGCTAAATCCCGGTTGACTTCGATCTCCAAAGTCGGATAATTAATAGGTTCCGCAATGCGGATATCCCGTAAATAAGGTACTTCCTTCAGCTCCCGCTCGATCTTCGCCGCATGCGCATATGCCGCCTTCACCTGATTAGCACCTACTTTCACCTCGATTGGCGTCATTGCGCCTTGCCCCATAATCTTTTCCGTCAATTCCATCGGCTCATAATTGAATTGCGCGTCTGGAAATTTAGCTGCTAAAGCAATTCGAATACGTTCCTTGAGTGCTTCAATCGACCCTTTATAGACTCCCTGATTGACGGAAACCTGCAGAACAGCCTCATGCGAAGCATTGGTAAAAAGAAAAATCGGGTTGATTGGATTGCCCGGAGGTTGCAGACCCACATAGGCCGAAGTCAGGTTGACGGCGTCCTCGGGCAACTGCGCTTTTATTTCCTCGGTCACCCCCTGTACTAGCGCCTGCGTCTTCTCCAATCGGCTACCTTGGGGCGCCTGGATCCGCAGTTGGAAATCGCCAGAGTTCGAAACCGGCATCACATCCATCCCTACCTGCGTAAGCAATAAAGCCGATAGGCCGCCAGCAAGCAGCAGGTAAACCAAGAACAATGGCAATGCCCGACCCGACCAACGACGCATCCGCGATGAATAACGAAGGTTGAAGCGCTCGAACAGCTTCCGCTTCCGCTTCCCTTGTTGCCTATCATGCTTCTTCGTCTTCATCATCCAATTCGCCAAAATCGGCACAAAGGTCTGTGAGGCAATAAAAGAAGCAATCATCGCAAAGGCAACGGCCATAGACAAAGGCATGAACATATCCTTTGGAATACCGGTCATAATAAATGCCGGCGTCAATACCGCCAGGATACACAGCAAAATCAATAGCTTAGGAATAGATATTTCCAATAGCGCATCGACAATTGCACGTGGCTTTGCTTTCCCTTGCTCCATATGCTGATGTATATTCTCAATGGTAACCGTCGCTTCATCCACGAGAATACCGATCGACAAGGCTAGTCCACTTAAAGTCATGATATTGATGGTCTGCCCAAACAGATACAAGACCATGACCGCGGTTAATATCGCGATAGGAATAGTCAATACGACAATCAAAGCGCCACGCGAATCCCCAAGGAATAAGAGGATCATCAAGCCTGTAAATATAGCGCCCAGTATGCCCTCGTGGATCAGATTAGTCAGCGCCCGCTCGATATATTTCGACTGGTCAAACTCATACCGAACCTCCACGTCTTCAGGCAACTGATCTTTGATTTTTCCTAGGGAAGACTTTAAATTTTCCACAGCAGTCAGTGTAGATGCATCGGCCTTCTTTATAATCGGCAGATAAACCGAGCGCTTCCCATTCACTAAAGCATAACCCACCGTCTGGTCGGCTCCATCCTCTACGCGAGCAACATCCCGAACATAAATCGTACGGTTCTCGCCTGTTTTAATCGGCGTATTTAAGAACTCCTCGGCACCCTTGGCAATCGAATTAATCGGTGCCATCAGATTCTCATCGCCGATGCGAATATTGCCCGCCGGGGAGGGTAAGCTGTTCTTGCTAATCGCTAGCGTAATCTCCTCCGGGCTCAGACCATTGGCCTGCATCGCTTCCGGGTCGATGTTGACCACAATCGAACGAATGTTCCCACCAAAGGGTGCTGGTGCTGTAATCCCCGGGATCTCGACGAACATTGGCCGTACCTTGGTGATTACCAACGTCTGAATCTCATTCACCGAGCGCTGCTCACTTTCAAAAACCAGTTGCCCGACCGGCAGCGAACTCCCGTCAAAACGAACGACCATCGGTGGCACAGCGCCCGCCGGCAGGAATCCCATCGCCCGGGATACCGAGGTCGAAACTTCCCCCGCCGCTTGCGCCATATTCGTACCTGGATAGAAGGTCAGCTTCATCAATGATAGACCCTGTATACTCTTAAAATCTATATTCTTAACCCCGGAAACAAAGAGAAGTACTTTTTGAAACTCATTGGACATAAAGCCGTCCATATAAGCGGGCGACAAACCTCCATAGGGCATCGCTATGTAAATCGCCGGAAGCTCCACCTCCGGAAAGATATCTACATTGATCTTCTTGATCGTCGTGTAAGAAAAAAAGGCAATAGCCATTACCGCAACCATGATGGCGATAGGCTTTCTTAAGGCAAATCTAATTAAACTCATAGCTGTGGATTAAAGGTTATTAAAGACGAAATCAAAATTGCTGTTCAACGACGCTTCCTCGGCCAGGAGTAACCAATAGGATTTTGCTGCATCGATATGCTTCTGCTCGGCTTCCTCCAATAGCTTCGAAATCTGAAGCAGTTCGCTTAAAGCGATCAAACCGCTCTTATAGCGCGCCAGATACATCTGATAAGCATCTTGGGCATGCTGTACAGCAAGCTTGCTGTTCTTTAAGCGTGCAAACTGCATCCTGATTTCCTGATGCAATGCCGATAGGTTGGCTTCCATTCCCTGCTTGTATTGCTCATGCAAAGCCTTCGCCGCTTCCCCCTCTTGTCTGCTCGCTTCGGCCTTATATTTATTCGTTTGCAAGCTGCTCAGATTCCAGGTTAAGCCTACGCCCGCCAACACATTGTTCGTGCTGTTCTTGAACCCATCCGACCAAGCGCCCGATACCATACCATCTTGCCCTATTCCAGAACTTCGATAGGCATAGCCACCTAACAAGCGAACCGTAGGCAAAGAAGAACGCTTATGTATTTCGGCCTCCAATTGATGATAGGTCGATGCTTGCGCTAAGTTTTCCAAAAAAGGATGATCCGTCATAGCTTGCACAACATCGCCGTCCTTTGGTTCTGCTAAACCTAAAAAGCGATTCAAAGAAGCCCGATAGTCCAGCGATTGCCCCTGAAACAAGGCTAAGAACTTGATCAGCGAAGCCTCCTTCGCACCAGTCCACCGTTGCTGCTCGCCCAGTGCTTGCACATAGGATGAGGATGCCAGCAAACTATCGGCTGCCGGCCTTAATCCTGCCGCCGATAAACCTGCCGTAATCCTGCGGATATCATCCAATCGCTGCGCGTTCTTTGCAGACCAACGCCATTTAGACTCGTCGTACAGCAGCGCGATATAATGCTCGCTACTCAGCTTCTTCAAATTCAACAGATAAACAGCCTTATCCGTCTCCGTACGCAGAACAGCCGTTCTCGCGGATTCCTTTTCTTTGCCTTGTTTTCCAAAAGTAATCAGGTCCCACTCGACTGTTGCTGAGCCAAAGTTATTCACCGCCAGCTCACTTCCACGAAGGCCCGCATTGCCACTAACATTAAAGAAACCGGGTTGCGGGAAAAAACCTCCAGAGCTGCCCTCAAACGTGCCGTAGCTATGCTGCGCCTGCATCTTCATCTGCGGTAGCATACGACTTCGCAGCGCACGCTCCTCTTGCAAAGCAACCGCGATGGCGGCATCCTTCGCCGCAAAGCCCGGAAAACTCGATTCTATTTGTGGCCAAATTGTACCCAGGGTATTCGAATTACCCAAGGTATCCTGAGCAGCGATTGCCGTACTGCTCCATGCGACCAAGCAGCAAATACCGCTCAGTACCATCTTTTTTCTCATATAAATTTGATTAAACGGCATTGCAAAGCAATGCACGGTTATTTTCGATTAAAAAATAAATACGAATGCTCGGTTAGCAGAATTGCTAAACCTAAAAAAGATGAAGGGGTACTAAATAAGTAGCTTGCGGTACTTCAGGAAAATGGGTATGCGTCCTGAGCTTGGAAAATCACCATCGGAGTAATGGCTCTTTGCGGTCCTATCGGTAATAGCAAGCAAGAAAAGAAAAGCAACAGCAAACAACATGATCGGCATCATTTGCTTCGCATCTGGCGACAGCTTGCCCGCCTGTTGGGTTAAGCTGTTTTCAAATACGCTGCACTGCTCCACTAGCACGCGAAACGTATGGCTATTCTTTTTTGCAGCACCTTGCTCAGTATTCACAGGAAAACCCGCAAGGCTCTTAATGCTACTTTTGATAGGACATGAGGTCAATAACACGAACAGCATCACTGCCATCAGCATCATGAGCTGCGGAAATGACCTCGTCAGATATATTGCTTTTTTATCCATATCGACACGAAGTTAGGGCATTTATCAATAGATGACAAATCTTCTTTCTATTACCATAGTTTTATTACACAAGAAAAATCTTATATTGAACAGTAAATTATCACCTATGAGCGAGCCGTTAAATAAAGAAAGCGAGCAAAGAAAGAACGTCATCCTATCGGTTGGACTCATCTTCCTCAATTGTACGCTTGCAATCGTCGGATTTGGTGGAGCGTATGAGCACGATCCTGACAACGTCCTCAGTATTTTCGCCTTCTTCATCAGCATCACGATCCTAACGGGAATCTTCGCATTCGCTTATCACGATAGAAAATACCGCTGGGTGAAATGGCTATTCGGCCTACTCGTGATTATTTCGCTAGTGTTGTCCGCATTGTACTGGTATGCATCAGAATTGGGAAAAGGATTTAATCACTAAGCCATGAAAATCAATACGGTCAATAAGATTTATATCCTGCTAGCCCTGCTGCTTGCTTGCTATGCTGGCTATAGAACCATGGTCTTCAAGCCTTGGGATCGCTATTACTATTTTGCTAGTGCCATGCTGCCCGCTTCATATCCTGTCCATTTGCGTGAATTGCACTTCGACACCGAAAACCCGGATGACATCATAAGCATCAATACCGAAAACACCGATTTCTACCGGGCAAAATGGGGCGAAGAGTATTATTTCCCGGAAACCTACTCCTCCGAGCTTCTGCCCAAGCGGCTGGTTATTCAATACCTCGATTACCGCTCTAAAAACTTCTATAGAGACAGCATCGCTCTTCCAACGGCCGAAATCCGAAAGTATTTCAAGGAAGCAGCTAAAACGGGAGATATGCAAAACATCTATCATTATAGTAGTAATGCCAAGGGACTCACCTTCCTAGTTGGGATCGCCAATGCCGGTAATATCATTGTATGGCTACGCACGGCGACCAAGGATCACATCATCAGCAAAACCAAACTGCAACCGAAGACCCCGCGTCCGGAGGATCTATATTTTGACGGTTTGAAAGATTTTGAAACCTACTACAAGGAAGTTTTTCGAGATATGCGCGACAGCCTGAAAATGCAGATCGACGCCGGTTGGGATCAGGACGCACAATATGTCGACAGTCTAGCCATCCCTAAAAGCATACCCTAGAATTTAACATTTCAGCTAATACTTTTTAGCGCTCCTTTTCGTATATTTAGGTTACACACTACACTATTTAATATGATTACGGTGAAAATTGACTTCTTACTCCAGCCACAATTGCGGGCGGAGTTTGAGAGGGAGGGTATTCGGCTCGAATTCAAAGCGGGCGACATACTCGTCGAACCTCACAAGTACATCAAAATCGTCCCTCTGGTCCTACGAGGAAACATTCGCGTCATCCGACAGAATGAAGTCGGTCAGGAATTATTTATTTATTACATCAAGGAAGGACAGTCCTGTGCTATTTCGCTATCGACAATGATGATGGATAAAATATCCAATATCAAGGCAATTGCCGAAGAGGATATCGAGCTTATCGGAATCCCCTCCGCGGTTGCCCGACGATGGTATGAAACCTATCCCGCCTGGCGATGGTTTGTATTGAGCACCCTCGACTTCCGCTACGACGAAATACTGAGCACTTTGGACAACGTCGCTTTCAAAAAGATCGACGAACGCCTGATCAGCTACTTAGCAACAAAGTCGGAAAGTCTACAAAGCAATATCCTCAACATCACCCACCAGGAAATTGCCAACGAGCTATCCACCTCCCGCGAGGTGATCTCCCGACTATTGAAGCAACTCGAACAGCGCGACATGCTTAAACTATTTCGTAATAAAGTAGAAATTATTTCCCTTGTGTGATAAAAGTCACTGACAAACAGCGCCTTCATTGGCCATCTTTGTCTATACAATCACACTAACACACACAACTATGAGACAAAATATAGGAAACATAGATCGAGGAATACGTGTTTTTGTTGCAATCGTAATTGCCCTACTATTCTTCACCGAACGAATCACCGGAACCATATCAATCGTTCTGATGGTATTTGCTGGAATACTCATATTAACCAGCATGATGGGCTTCTGCCCACTTTACAGCTTATTAGGCATAAAGACATATAAAAAGAAAAATGATAATCCACTACAAGGAAGAATGAATGACGATTAGATATTAGATATTAGACATAAGATTTTAGAGTATTGTGTCTTGTCCTGACATAGGTTGACAGATTAATCAACTAAAAAACATGAAAGACAAGACAAATTCAAGACAGGTTTCGATTCGGTACAGTTTTGGTTTTAAACAGAAGGTGGTTCGGGAGATTGAAGAAGAAGGGTTGAGCTATTCCCAGGCTCGACGGCGGTATGGGATAAAGGGCGGCCAGACTATTCAGCTATGGCTTGAGAAATTCGGGAAGAATCATTTGTTAAACAAAACCGTACGTATTGAGATGAAAGAGGAAAAGGACAGGATAAAGGAGTTAGAGGCCGAGGTAAAGCGTTTAAAACTAGCTTTGGCGGATAGTGTGATGGCCAAGGATATTCTTCAGGCTGTTATTCAGATTGCGGATGAGCATTACGGGTCAGATCTAAAAAAAAATTTCGGTCCCAAGTCATCTATAATCTCCAACAAGAAGGATACGCCATAACTAAGTTATGTTCTGCTTTTGGCATAAGTAGGTCAGGCTATTACAAGGGTTCTGTCGTGCGTGTGTCCAGGGATCATTTTCATAAGGAGGTGATCGCCAAAGTAAGGACGCTCAGGCAGGAACAGCCCTTTATAGGCAGTAAAAAACTGTATTATCTGCTTAAGGACTTTCTGCGCACTTCGGACTTTAAACTGGGCAGGGATGGATTCCACCGGTTACTGCGCGATAATGATCTGTTGATCAAGCGGAAACGGAAATACGTCAGTACCACCAACAGCTATCATCGGTTCTATACCTATGGCAACTTGTTGAGGGGCTGCGTCATACATAGGCCGGAGCAGGCGTACGTATCGGACATTACATACCTGCGGACTCGACAGGGGTTTGTTTATCTTTTCCTGATCACGGATGCCTATTCCAGGAAAATAATGGGATGGAATGTATCTAGGAGCCTTGGGATCGAAGGAGGGATAAAAGCACTTAAAATGGCCTTGAGGAACACCAAGGATACCAAAGGGCTCATTCATCACTCGGACAGGGGGATACAGTATTGTAGCAAGGAATATACGAAACTGCTGAAGCAAAAGAAGGTTTCCATAAGCATGACAGAGGAAAATCACTGCTATGGGAACTCTTTGGCAGAACGGGTGAACGCGCAGACCCGGTGTACGGATTTTCCCCAAATCGTTCCTGTTCTTCGTAACGATATAACGTCCATCGTCCAATTTCCCGAAAACATCCACCGCATAACCCAGGTTGTGGTAATTCAAATCCGTAAAGAAGGGACCATTATGGCAGTTGATGCACTGTCCCTTAGTGCGAAACAGGTGCAAGCCTTCGATCTGCTCATCGCTGAGGCTTTGGTAGTCTCCTGCCACGAAGCGATCAAATGCGGTGATACCGCTGCTAATGGTTTTAGAGTAGGCAGCGATGGCATCCAGTAAACCCTCGCGTGTCAATTCGCGCGTACCATAGGCCTCCTCATACATACGCACATAGCCAGGAACCGCCTGCAATTTTGCCGGCAAGGTATAGGTATTGCCGCCCATCTCGATGGGCGATTCAATCGCTTCCGCAATCTGCTCACGGAAAGTCTTTGCCCGGCCATCATGGAAAAGATGCCCCTCCAACGTCCATACATTCTGCATCGTCGGTGTGTTGCGATGATGCGTGGCAATACCATCCGCGGTGCGCTTGGCATCCGTCCGGTAGTTTTCGGGATTATGGCAGGACAGACAGGATCTTGTTCCGCTGCCCACATTATTATCCCAAAATAGGGTTTTCCCTAACGCAATCAGCGCCGGCTTCTCCTTACCCATATTTGGATTATCTACCATACCTGCCAATTCTCGACGCTCGATCCCCTCATCCCAGCTCGCGCGGCCCCAGACGCATGCCCTGAAGCTCCTTCGGATCGAACCACGGTTCGAATCTGCCACACCCGGACACAAAAAAAGCCCGACTTTAGTCGAGCTTTTTTTGTGTCGGGGTGGCAGGACGAATCCATTACCCTTCAAATATCTATTAATCAATAAATTGACTTCTTTGTTGAAGAACTACTCACCGTTTTACTCACATACAATTTGTGATTCGATGGTGCAAATATAGCCAACTTAACCCAATGGGCAATACATTTTAGAGCTTTTTTTCAAAAATATTAATATAACTTCAAGCAATTTTTCCAAAAAAACTTACATGAATGGAATATATAATTGTTAACCATTTAGTAACATATTTTTCGCTTATAGATCTTCAGTCAAAGAATAAAGAGGACAGCGTTTAATCACTGCCCTTTCAAATAATTTAAACTTAATAGAATTTACAAATCAATCCACAATTTTCTTTATTCTGATTTTAT
This sequence comes from Sphingobacterium hotanense, assembly GCF_008274825.1. Classification (NCBI taxonomy): domain Bacteria; kingdom Pseudomonadati; phylum Bacteroidota; class Sphingobacteriia; order Sphingobacteriales; family Sphingobacteriaceae; genus Sphingobacterium; species Sphingobacterium hotanense. The sequence continues at coordinate 1,439,982 of NZ_CP030848.1, read as the reverse complement.
TATATTGCTGTAAAAAGATTGGAATAAGGTTGTATAAAAAATTTGCTATTAAAATAGAAAATCCAAAAAGAAAATGTTCATTGAAAAATCCATAAATGGTCGTCAATAGAAAAAAGATCAGACAGATCCAATGGTAACGTTCATACATGGCAAGGGTTTTTAAATATTCCCTCGCCTGAACTTTATCTTTAATTGAAGTAGCTCCGGGTGCCTTGGAATGGGAATTCACAATATCTCCATTTTGAACAAATTTTCTGATGAATTTTATCCCATATTTTTCATAAACCTTTTTATCTGGACTTAACGTAAACTTACTTAATATCTTCCCTGGAAGAGCCCCAAAAAGTAACGCTATGCCAAGAAATACATAAAAGTAAATATTGTCTATTCCTTCCTGAAACCAAAACCAAAATACAGGCGTAAAACAGAGTGCCGTCCAGAAAAAATTTATAATCTGATTTAGTATATCTCGTTTATATGGTTTTTTCGTATTTCGCATAAATTTCTATTCGCCGGGTTTTGCTGTTTCCCTGATTTCAACACTTGTGTTTTGACCATTTAGTATTGGACATTTTCTAGCTATTTTAGTTGCTTCGTCTAAGTTTTCAGCCAGGATAATTATATAGCCCGCTACCGATACATCATCAGCGATATAAGGTTGATGAATAACTCTGTCATTGGGTTTTAGGACTCTTCCTTCTCTTGAAAAGTGATTTCCACCATCAGCAAGCATACCTTTCTCTGCGATATCGTTGATCCACACCATCCACTGTTTCATGTAGATTTCCATTTGCTCTTTGGAGGGTTGTGCTTCTGCGCTCTTTATGTCCATTCGGAACAATAAAACAAATTCTTTCATATTATTGATTTTTTAATGATATTGATTTTTTATTAAGCCATTTGGTCAACACAATTCCCATGAATGTCATTTTCATTAACCAGTCGCCAGCATGGACAGCACCTAGCTGCCATTGCATGTGATCCCATAAAATTGCTCCCACCATTCCAACAGCATGGAAGGAAATCCACAATAGAAAAACCAGCTTTAAGGTGTCTTTATATTGTGATAAATTCAATAGCAGAGTTAATTTCGCCAGCATATGCAACAATCAATTCTCTTAAGGGACCAAACGCCATCGTCCATCTGGGTATTTCGGGGTTTGGTGGGTTTCGGTATGTCTCCCATATTTCGCCGAAAACCATCGGGCTGTACCAAATTCCACTGAGAATAAATGCTATCAATCCCGTTGCGATTATCGTCCAATAATTGTGTTGTGTAAGTTTTTCCATTGCATTGCGTTTTGTAAATGCAAAAATGCTTGGTCTCACACATATTGCTATTGACATAGGTCAAAATCGTTCTATTTTGATTTAAGCCTACTTAAAGTTTCTTCCCGGATATCCAGATAAGACGCCAATATCTTGTTGGATACCTGTTGAACTAAAGCAGGATTTTCATTCAAAATAATTTCATATCGTTGCTTCGCTGTTAGGGTTACCCTTTGCTCAATTTTCCTGTTTTGAAACGAATAAGCCATTTCCAAAATTCGCTGATAAAAATTTCTCCAATTATCCATTTGGCTATTCAGACGATAAAAATCCGCATGACTGATTGCTAAAAGCTCGGTATCTTCAAGAGCTTCTATCATTTCTACGGAGGGCTTTTGAGAAATGAAACTTGTTAAAGCTGTTCCAATATGATTATCGAGCATAATGTATCTTGTCTTTTCATGCCCGTTTTTATCTACAAAAAATATACGGACACAACCGGTTTTCACAAAGTAAAACTCTTTACAAATACTTCCCTCATGCAATAAAACATCATTTTTGCTGACGGATTTTCGCTTAAAAGAACTTAATATTCTAACCAGCTCGTTTTCGTCAAAGTCGGAAAACATTTTGAGCACTGATTGTAACTTCTCTGACATTTCTCTTTGTTATAAGATGGTTAACATGAAGGATGTCATTGGCCATTTGTAGCGCTTTTCGTTGTCGGTTCATAGTAAAGCATTACGGCTCCATTGCCGAATATTTTTGTTTTATTGAGCTTAAAAACAGTTCTGTCTATGTCTTCAAACAACGGCAAACCGCCTCCTGCCACCATAGGGTGAATACAGAGCTGGTATTGGTCAATCAAATCAAGTTTCATCAGTTGTAAAATCAGGCTTCGGCTACCAATAAGGATGTCGTTCCCCGGTTGCTGTTTAAGCTCTAATATCACTTTTTCTATATTCTGATCTGCCAACCTTGCACTTTTCCAGTTTACGCTTTCGAGGGTTCGGGAAAAAACAATTTTTGGGATATTATCTATAACCGCGGCAAAGTCGTCCATTGATTTTTCGCCGGAGGGTTTTTCAACTAAAGTCCGCCAAAATTCCATAAGCTGATACGTTACCTTCCCAAACAGAATAGCATCCGCATGGCGCAGTAAATCTGTGTAATGTTGATGTATTTCATCATCAGGAATTCCTGCGGTATGGTCGCAAACCGCGTCTAGTGTGGTGTTGATTGCTGCAATTACTTTTCTCATCGTATTTTATTTACATGTTTTTCATTTATTTTGCTGTGTTTCACTTTCGAAATCAGATTTCTTTTCTTAAAATGGCAAATCCCAAAGAACCGATGAGTTATCGTTTTATTGCTTCCGACAGAGAGCCAACGAAATTGATCTGTCGGCCTTTGTTGCTTTCATAAATGAAGTCCGTTAAACTTTGGGTTTCACATTTTGAAAAATCACCTATAATGATTAAAAGCATTCGGTACTGAGCAAATTTTTGGAGTATCTCACCTGCAATTTTGGTTTTTAAATCAAAAAAATCGGGCGTAATGTTTTTTTCATGAATAAGAATCTTATCAAATCCCTGATAGTATAGATCGCCCAATAGATCCAATCCGTCTTCGACAGATCTTAAAATAATTTCGTCAGAAATAATTTCAGCTATTTTTAAACTGTTGGTATGGTGTGTTTCAATTGTCATTGTCAGATCAATTTTTTAAATGGTTCGTATCTGTACCGCTTACTAAGCTATATCGATTAACTCAACAATTTGATCCTCAGAAAACTTGAATATGGATCTTCCGCTTAAATCAATTTGCTCGCCTTTTTTTAATCCGTTGGGAAGATCAGAAGCTAAAGTTGCAATGTAATCTATTTCAATTTTGGTGGTGTCGCCCTTATGCTTGAAAGATTTTATGGTTTGCAGCCGGCTTTCAAAATAGGATTTTGCCTGGTCAGCTTGTTTTCTAAACGCTTCAATCCCGTTTAACACTATCGTAACCTCATCATTAGTGATGTTTTTAAAAATGATAGCTTCGTTAAAATCCCGGACCATCTTGTCAATGTCGAATGCATTATAGCCGTCAACATAATTTTTTATAATTTCTTCACGTTTTGTCATTGTTCGGTATTAAATCAATTCGCCAAAAAATCTAATAAATCTTTTTCTAACAGTACCTTGTTTTCCATAGTTCCTGTTATTCTGAAACCTAGTTTTTCGGCGAATTTTAATGCGTTTATATTTTCAGCGGTTGTATTCGCTACGACTTTGTTTATTGCATATTCCCGCTGTGGATAGGGGATCAATAAGAGAAAGGCTGTTGCCATCAAACCTTTTCCCCAATAGTCGGGAAGAAGGGAGCCGCCGATTTCAATTTCGTTCCTCAGTTTGTCCCAATGGTGCAATGCGCAATCTCCGATGATTTTTTCTGGGTTTACGGTGGTGCGTATTGTGAAAATATCATTGCATTGTGAAATGATATTTTCAGTAAACTCGAAAGCAGCTCTGCTGTTCTTCTTTGATTCGACTTTTTCACTTTGCTGCCCGTCTTTTTGGAAATACAAACTGTGAAATGCAATAGCATCTTTTTCAGTTAGCCGTTTTAATAGTAGCTTTTGGTCGCTTATATCAGTAAATTCAATGGCCATGCAAGCGTATATTTAGTTATTTAGTCCATTTTTATCTGATCTAACTAAGGCGCCTAGTTTTTCGGGTGCGACTTCGCAGAACGCCGTTGTCAAAACTTCAACGAAAAGCTCCCAACTTACCATTTCGAGCTCTATTATAGTCCAGCCCTGCTTGCCCCACTTGTTTTTAACCGGATAAATGGCAGATTTATCTGCGGAAGAAAAAATATCCTGATCTATTTCTGATAACTTGACGGTAACTCTTTTTAGCTTATCATCATACGTTGCAAATATTTTTTTCTTCACCCTGAAAGAAGTCTTTTCGAAGTGGGGCTCTTCCGTCGTTTCGGGAAAGGAAAGTGCCAGTTTCCGCAATTTTTCAACTGTTACCATAACTAATTATTTTTTTACCGGGGTTAAATGGGTCAGTACACACAACCATTCGTCACCGTCTTTTTTGTACACATCTGTAATCCATTCATCAGCTTCCATTGGTTCTCCTTGCCAGGTTCCGGTATTTTGCCCCCGGCCAGTTACCAGTGCTACACCTCCGTACATTTTTACCCGCAACACTTCTTTGCTCATCGCCGAATGGGATAGCAACCCTTGTTTCAGAACTTGAAAAAACTGCTCTTGTGGTATTATTCCACCTTGACTGTCTACCAACACCCAATCGGATGTGATACATTTTTTTATTTCTGCGATGTCATTTGTGACAACCGCCCGGTCGAAGTTGTCTTCAATGTGTTGAAATTCCTTAATTAGATCTATTTCATTCATATTTCAATCTTTTATTAGGATAAGGGAAAGCCCGATGTTATCAGGACTTTCCCTAACTGTTTTTTGCTTACATTATTTTTCCAAATTATTTTCAGCAAAATATTTCATTGCTTTCTGCAAGAACAGCGCAAATTCAGGTTGCGGATTTCCGTCTGTAACATTAGCTAAATAGCGCTCGTCATTTACTAAAAGATCACCAAGCCCCGCATAAGCACAAGCTTTTTGATCTGGCATAACTGAATTGCCCCAAAATTTGCTAATTATCCCATAATGCCTTGCAATATGCTGCTGTACAATGTCCGATTCCGGACTATCGTTTCTCAGTGCAAATAGTTCGCTGAAGACATTTTTCATTTCCTTTTGAAGCGCTTCAACAACCGACTTACCAAGCTTCATTAGCTCTTTTTCAGATTGTTCAACGGTTTGTGCGCCGTACTTATTAATTGCTTCTTTTCTGTAGGCCGTTCCAACTTCTTTGGGAAAACCTTTATACAATTCTTCTGGATCTTTCATCATTTCTTTTTTTTTAAGATTATTAATAGTGATGTCGATCGTTTTCAATAAGTCAGAAATTCTTCTTTTGCGGTTGAGCAGTGCCGACTTGTGCTGCATCAGCGCTTTAACCAGATCGTAGTCAGGCTCGTCCATCATTTCCAGAATATCCTTGAGTGGAAAGTCCAGTTCACGGAAAAACAGAATTTGCTGCAAGCGCAATAGCTCGTCATTTCCATAAAGCCTGAATTTCTTCTCAGTTCTTACTGATGGACGGAGCAGGCCGATCTGGTCATAATAATGAAGTGTGCGTACGCTCACACCTGATATTTCCGCCAATTTTTTAACTGTAAGAGTTTTCATTCTTTCTTATCCTTATCGACTTTACATAGGCTATGACGTAACGTTAGAGTCAAATGTTTTTTGAAATTATTTTCAAATTTAACTACACACAACTGAAAATAAGACAATTAATATTTACATCTGTCGCTAAACACTTACTTTTGGCACCGTTGGTCGCTGCAATTTTCTCATTAAATGTCAAGAGTTTTCTAAGACATCTTTCGTTGTTTGCTCACCAAGTTGTTCGGCCAGTCCAATCAAAAGCCCTTCCGCTCCTCGTATATAGCATAGCCTATAGATGTTCTGGTAGTTAACCACCTCTCCAACAAGTTCAGCGCCGAGTTTTAAAAGTCTGGATAACAGTTCTTCAATATTATTGACCCTGAACATGATACGGAGATAGCCAAGCGAATTAACTGGTGCTGTCCTGTGGTCTGAAATTGTTGCAGGAGTAAGAAATTTTGAAAGTTCTAGGCGACTGTGGCCATCGGGTGTAACCATCATCGCAATTTCTACAGATTGAGTTCCGAGTCCCGTTACACGTCCGGCCCATTCATCTTCAACTTTCATACGTCCTTCCAGTGTAAGCCCGATTTCTGTAAAAAAAGCAATTGCTTTATCAAGATTTTCTACAACGATACCAACGTTGTTCATTTCTAATAATTTACTCTTCATCCTATTTTTATTATAAGGTTGCTGTGAACGATATACTATTTTTGTTAATCCACCTCCTGTCTAAATAAGACCGCAATTCTTCCTGTTGTTCCATTCGAAATAGCTTGGTGAATTAATGTTTCATGGTTTTCCTGTGGCAAAAAAATCAATGTGATATTTTCATCCATTTTTTGATATCTTTTGATCAGACTTGGTAAATCCATTTTCAATTTTATTGATTTTTTTGTCTTTTTTCTCCCATTTTTAATCGATTATCAAGGAATTGAAACTGCCACCCGTCTCATGTCAAATTTATTTATAATCACCCCAGGAGCTGTCCAATCAATTGTAGGAGGCATAACAGATTCGGCTTGATCCGCACTTTCAAATAGAACAAATCCAAAACCTTCATCCTTCACCGGATCTACCCAATATCCCGCGATAAAGCCCGGTGAACTTTTAACCTTGGGCAAAATACTGTTCGTGAAAGTGGTTGCTGCTTCTGAAGCAAATTGAGGGTTTATTGTTAGTTGAATTAGAATTGCATACATTGATTTTAGTTTTAAGTTGTTTTATGTTATTATTCAGTAGGCTTATTTATAATCACTAACATTCCTTAGTTTCCGAATAAACATGTTGTTTAAATATATAAAGGCTTCCATTTAGGTCTAATCCTATTTAGTTAAAATCATGGGTAAAAAAGTCTAAATGAATTGAAAACCGCCTGATGCATTATTGTTGCGTGGTTTTCCAGTGGCAAATAATCAAAGTAAACGTTCACGTTCCTGTTTTTCAGGTTTTTGATTTTATCAGCTAGAACATTTGCATCTACTTCCATTACCCGGGGAATTTTAGTGGGAGCCAAACCTTCTTTTCCAACTCCGATATAAATATCTTTGTGTTCAAAACGAGTAAGAGGTTGGTTTAATAACGACCCATTATCCCACCACAAACTGGGGCTGACGATGATATACTTGTTAAAAAGTTCCGGTTTTTTAAACAGGATTTCAGTTGCCAAAAGCCCGCCTAACGATTGTCCAATAATAGTTTTTGAAGAACTCGTCTTATACTTTTCCTGTATATACGGTTGCAGCTCTTTTTCAATGAACGATATAAATCTGTTGGAATGCCCTGAGGTCGGATTTGCACTTTTATCTTCAGTCACAGTTGTAGGGAATGTAAAATCCGTTCTCCTGTCCACCGTCGCGATACCGACTACTATCGACTTTGGAACCTGGTTAACCCATTCAAAACTATTGAACTGCACAAGCCCTACAATATGGATAAAATCCTCATCTGCTGAACCGTCAAGTAAATAAATGACAGGGTAACGTATCGTGTCTTTCTGGTTGTAGCCTTCGGGCAGATAGATATTCAACACCCTTTTTTCATTCAGTTCGTTTGATTGTATTTCATCAATCATACCGAGAATAAAGTGTTTGGCAACACCTGATTGCTCGGGTATTGGCCTCTGTCCAAAAGTTAATGATGCAGAAAAGATTACGAATAAGAAGATCAATGAAATTTTCATTTGTAATTTTCTATTCAATAAGCTTTTTTAATCCGTCTACGACTACCTCCCAATTTTCGGCAGAATGTTTTGCTTTCTCCTCGTCATAGTTTGATTGCGTAATGATTAGCTCTGTTCCGCTTTCAGTTTGGGTTACTTCATAAGAAACCAACAGATAGTTTTCGGGCTTATCGTCCAATCCGCTCCAACTGCTTAAATAACTATACGAAAGTTTCTTGTTGGGGAAATATTCCAAGACCACGCCTTTGTCTACATAGGTTGTTCCTTCATATTCACCTGTCCACAAGACTTTGCTGCCAACATTCCAATTCGTTTCCTGGTTTGAACCGAAGAAATATTGCTTTACCATTTCGGGATTGGTTAATGCATCCCATACTTTATCAATTGGTGCTTTGATAATGGTCTGATACTTTGATTGATGATTTGTCTGCATATCGATTTTATTTAAATTGTTATTTCCGTTTGTTGTATTGTGTTTATAAGTTGAAATATAACACTTCATTTTTTTATAGGTGAATATGCTTTCCATGTCAAAAACACGCCGATTAAAATTAGAACTACTTCTAAAATCATTATTGAACTGTCATTTTTGAAGGCTGTTTTTTGTATTTCCGGGAAAAGCATTCTCAGTAAACCGATCAGCATAAATGCATATCCAATTATTGTGACTAAGGTCTGCCAACCGTAAACCCAAATATGATGTTGGGTTATGATTGCTAATCCAGCCACAAAAAGTATCATTCCGTTCAGATAAATGAGAGGGGCGATCTGTGTATCATAAAGCGTCGGGTTCCAAAACCGCATTTCGGAGAAAACCATAACAATTAATGTCGGCCCAACAATTTTTGCAATTGATCTTGGTTTTTCCATTTTGATTTTATTGTTATTTTGTCCTCACAATGACCGCTAACATTGTTCATTATACTATCCCCGGTTCGATTTGTCCATCCCTCTTTAGTATATTGTAAAATTATTTCAACTTTCTTTAGCTCGGGTTAACGTATGGCAAGAATTTTAGACTATCTTATGCTCTTGCTCCAATAATCTGGAAAGCAATTCTCCTTTTGATGCTCTATATACACCCAAAATATTATTGTCATGATCAATTGTTTTTTCAAAGGTCAGACCGAGTTTTTCAATCATGTTAATGGATGGAGCATTTTCCTTAAGACTGATCGCCAGGATATCTTCCAATAGATTGTTGTTGATCAAATACAGCAAAACAGCTTTTGTGGCTTCAAATGCATATCCCTTATTGAAAAATTGGGGAAGCAGGGCAAAGCCAACATCGTTAAATTGTAGATAGTCCCGCTTTATCAAGGTTACCAGACCGATTGCTACGCGTTCCAATTTTAACTTTACCGTCCAATATGTAATATGGGGATTGTCCGTCACTTTTTTGATGTACTCCCTCGCATCCTTTTCCGAACGGATGTTTCGGTCTCCAATATTTTTTATCCATCCATCAGTATTTAAAAGTTCAGCAACAAAGGCTGCGTCTTTCTCGGATAATGGCGATAGGGTAAGTCTTTCTGTAGCTATTCGCATTTCAATTATAGATTATTCATTTGTATAATTTTCCCTATTGGAAAGCTTTTGAAAATCAATCCAAAAAATATTTCCAAGCCCATTAAAGGGTGAGTTTAACATATCGAGGTATACCTTTGTGGTCATTGGTTCTTTGCTATTATAAGGTTGACCATCCCTAAAAGAAGTAAAGAACAGGTATTTACCATCAGTTGAAACCATAGGACATTGATCCATATGCAAGGAATTGACTTGCTTTCCCATATTCCTTCCGAGTGTCCAATGATCTTCTCTGTTATAGCTTATATATAAGTCTCCGCTTCCATAACTTTCTTTATATCCTATCCCTGTATAGATTATATATTTTTCATCAGGATCAACAAATGCATCAAATTCAATATTCGTTGTGTTAAGAGAGCCACTCAAACTTACACGAGGTAAAAACTTACCGTTTCTATATTTAGATATCATTATATCATATCCGTTTTCTCCATTTTCAGCGGAAAAAAATAAATTCCCTTTTTTTGAAATAGCTGGATAAAGTTCGTCTTTATCCGAATTGATTCCGTTGCCCAAATGTTTTGGTTTGCTGAAATCTCCATTCGCATATTCTACGCACCAAATATCAAAATCCGATTTTGGTATTCCTTGTAAAACTGGTCTGGTTGATATATAGTAGAGCTTTTTCCCATCCGGAGCGAAGAAAGGGTCGGCGTCACTATATTGTCCCGAAAATTGGACGATTTGAGGCTTAGTCCATTTGCCTTTTTCCTTTTTTGTAATGAAAATTGTGTAGAACCTGTTTGCTGTAGTGTTATTTGCAATGGTAAATAACACCACATTTCCGTCTGATGAAAAAGTTATATTATATTCATTTAGATGGGTGGAAATAATTCCGTTTGCAAATAATGATGCTGAATCTTTTGATGCTTGTTGTGAATTGAAAGGGAGAATTGCACCATATTTTTGACCACATGATAAAAGCATGAATAATAATAGTAAAACAGGAGTTCCGTAAAGTTTCATTTAGTTTTTAATTTTATTAATAATAGGTATCATGTTCATCATAAACGCATTAATATATTCCTTATCAGGATCTAAATCGGGGTCAAAAATTGTAATTTCCATTCCGGAAATCTTATCATGGTTGAATAAGAGGGTTAATATTTCCTTCAATTCGGCATAGGATAATCCGCCACATTGCCTACTATCTACGGCTGGCATTAATGTATCATCCAACACGTCTACATCGAAATGGATGAAAAAACCATCAAGTTGGTTTTCAGATAATATGGCAAAAAACTGGTTTATTACATTTTGAATGCCGATTTTCCGTAATACATTTAGAGGGAAATAATGAATTCCCGAACCTCTAATTGGTTTTTCATATTCTTCGTCATACTCCCTGTTTCCGACGCAAAAAACGTTTTGAGCTTCAAAATAAGGACATAGATTATCTATATTTGTTAGATTGTCATGACCATATCCACAAACAATAGCTAAGTCCATTCCGGCAGCACCATGTGTATGTGAGCACTCTGGAATCATGTAATCCGTATGGCCGTCAAGAAAAAATAAACCAAAACGCCCTTTCTTTTTAAATGCAATTGCACTCCCTATCAGTATGCTACAATCACCCCCTAATATCAACAGAAAAGTATCCTCGCTTATTTGTTTTCCAATTACATCTGCTTGAAGAAGTGAATAATTGATTATACTTCGGGCATTTCTGATATTTGTTATTGGATCAATTTCCATTGAGTGTTTGGGCGCTTTAATATGAATTGTTTTAGTAGAGCCAATAGATGCATGAAATCTTAATTTATTAAGCAATGCTGGAAATTTTTTAACTCCAGGCTCGTTATCAATTGACATTCTTTTGAGACCCAAGTTTGAAGGGCATTCCAAGACAATTAGGTTACGCATTTCTAAGTTTATATAATGTTATTCAAATATTATGACTGACCGAATAAAGATGGTTAAGATGTTATGTATGGCTTGTTTCCCTAATCTTTCTAATTTTAATCACCTTCTCTATCGAACCGATTTCATCACTTGCTTTATAGGAATTATACCAAGATTCGCCTTCCGGGTCTATGGAAAGGTCACCTAAGAGGAACTTGATCAGCGTTCCGCTTTTCATTCCCGTTAGATGAAATTCATACGTTACACTACCCTTCGGAACGCTTTTGTCCCAACTGATATCGATTAATGAAATAACAAGTTTTGTATTCGGAACAAATGTTATGACTTCACCTTCGAGGTGAACAACGTCATTATCATTGATCCAATAAATTTTACTTCCTAATTCAATGGCTTTTTCATCTTCGGCTTTTGCAGGTACAAGCATCCAATCTTTAAAATATTTAGGAGTTGTGATTACTTCCCAAATTTCATTTTGCGTTGCATCTATTATCTTTTCTTTGCTGACGATAAGGGGGCTATTCATTTATGGCTATTTAAAATGTTAAATATTCTTGTCAATTGTTTTATATGTCTTTGTGTATGTACAACATAAAAATGCAACCATTCAAACCGTGTCATGTACCCGAATGTTGGAAATTCAAAATCTAAGCATAGCACCCTGAGATCGTTTCGGCTGGAGAAGCTAATGATACGGTCACTTATTGTCTGTATATTAGAAATCAAGTTTTCCTTTTCAATATATCCATCTGATGGATAAGTAGCATCCGAATTTTCTGCGATTAGCTTTATATTGAAATTCAAGAAAAGGCCGCTTAGCGTTTTGCAGTTCTCGTCATACTGTCTTTCGGCAAACTCCGTCTCGCCTTTGAAAATTTCCCATGAACCATACGATTTTAAAAGATGATCACCGACCTGACCTGCTGTCCAACTGTTTGGAAAAGGAATTTTATTTAGCTGTTCAGTACTAAAAGCTTCTAACATTTCCGTTAATTCCTTGATCGCTTGTTGAAACTTGTGGGTGATTGGTTCCATTTAAGTTTATGTATGAGGTTTAAAAAGGTTTAGCAGTCTTACAATTCTTCAGATCAATTTTGTAATACAAAATTAAACCTGACGAATACAATCATTACAGTGAATATTTTCCGATGGAATTAAATTTTACTTGATCTTAACGGATCCATTAGGATTTAGTGATTTATCTTGTTTTTTTGAACCATTGGCTACGTTGAAAATAAAGTCCTTGGCGTCGTACTTTCCCACAACCTTGCTAAGGTCTACATTGATATCAAATTGTTTTTCTAAGCCACAGTCTTCTTGAGATTTGTTATTGAGCACAAGGTTGATCTGCCCTGGGCTAGAAAACATTATAGATCCGTCCCACACGACATGGAAATCGTCTTGATTGCAACCACCTTTAACTGTAATGGTTAGCATATTATCATTTCTTTTAATATCTTCAATATTGAAATCTCCATCATTTCTTTTCTCTACCAGTTCCGCATATTTTTCGGCACTTCTCAGCAGATTGTTTTCAAGAACTGTTTCCGGATTATTGTCGGATTTTTCACAGGAAGTAATTGCAAAGCAAAAAAGCAATGCGAAGGCAGCATAAATTAAATTTGTTTTCATTTTTTTTTAAGTTTTTAAGTGATTAAAAGTTTAGACTAATACGACCTCCACACTAAAAACGCTACACAAATCTAAAAGAATATTTACCATCTATTTTGATTTAGATGGTAAATTTACATATTTTTAAAATACGGACAACACTAACCGTAAAGTTTTTATTCAGTCACCCTAATTTAGAAATGAATATATCGGTGCTAAAGCTTTTGATAGACATACGGTCACATTATTAAACATTTTAAGTTGTATCCTTAGGTTTAAGTAGTAAATAGCATAACTTTGTCTTATGGGGAAATTTCGTAGTATTGAGACATTGAGTATCGACAGCACTGTATTGTGCTGTAATTTCGTCAATACTGTCAGTACCTGGAAAACCGCTAAAAACTATGACTATTTTGCAGGATATGATGATTTCATTGCGTGGTGTTTTAAATTGGAAATTTCTCCACGAGAACGTCTTGAAAGCTTAAAAGAATTAGCCAACGAACAGCCCGAGCAAGCTTTGATCGCTTTACATCGCATCAAAGAAATACGCAAAGTACTACAAGGGCTGATTTCTGCTGTAGCACAAGATGATAATGATAAAAAATCAGCCTATTTACCTGCTGCTAATCTTTTGATTGTGGATGCAATATCAAGACAGCGTTTACTTTATATAGATGGTAAATTCACTATGGGTCAAATAGATTCCGCAAACGACTTACTGTCTCCTGTTTGGAAAGCGGTGCAATCGTTGTCGGAACTTTTAACTGACAATGAGACAAAACGGATCAAAGAGTGCCCGATGTGTGGCTGGGTCTTTTTGGACGAAACTAAAAACGCCAGTAGGAAATGGTGTAGTATCAAAGCATGCGGCACTACCGATAAAATGAACCGCTACAGCCAGAAGAAAAGCCTGAAGTTAAAAAAAGATAAAGGGTAATACCTTTCTTTCTGAATTCCAGAACTGCTGAACTTATATAGGCTTAGGCATTGATGTTGTTTATAAGCGAGCGCCCATGAAGGCATGTATAAAATGAATTATTACACTAATTCATGTGTATGGGGCATATAACAATTTGTCATCTCCGTTCTAATAAATTCTCAAATCAACATCTTTTCGCTTAATTATATACCATCTATTTTTGTTTAACTGGTAAAATTGTAATATTTTTGAAGGGTTTGATTTGTCATTTATATTGCGAGTTCACTTTATCCATATATTTTTAGATTGTTATGATAAGAAATGTATTAAAGTTTATAAGACTAACATAATTGAGATTTTTCAGAAAAAATCGCTTATGCTTTTATTATTTTTTTGAATTGAAAAGGATAGTTGCTATGCACTAAGTTTTATGTTTTGAGCTTTATAGCGAGTATGAATGAGCTCTTTTGCAATGTTATAATGTAAAGGTGTGGTGATAAAAAGTTAAGATAATATTCAGGTATTTTTTCTCAATATCTTATTAAATGAAAATGTATTACCTAAATCCAGTAATAAACAGACGCTATGAAATACTCGTTAGAAAACATCATCTTAGAAATTCACAATAAAGAGGATAAAATTTCATCTGTAAGTAAGAGATTAATTGACGAAGCTTATGAAATGACAGTATATCTTCAGGACCTTTTATTTTCGGTTAAAAAGTACATCATTGAAAATGAATTTAAGAATGATGCCGAAGAGATCCATTTCTTCCGTACCATAAAACCTCAAATACTGGGTAAACTAATTTATTACAATAAAGTCTACCGTATAGACAATAAACATTAATTTATCACCGACATTTCTTTTAAACTTTTCATCAGTGTTGATTTTTTTATAAAATGAAGCGATTTTCTCCTTATCAACTCTATCCAGCTCCGAAAGAAAGCCTAATATTTTTTTCAGAAACATCCTATCTGAAATTGAAACGGCCGACTTATATAAATTATATATAGAACTTACTATAGGAATATTTCCTAAAACTTCCTTATCAATATTTGATTCTAACAAAGCATCAGCAACGTCAAGATATAAATCTTTAGTATTGGAAGAAAAAATACTCTCAATTAGTGAATTGGATAAATTCTGGCTTTTCATTATATGGTTAATACATTTAATCAAAGATAATTATTAATACCTGTAAGATCTTTCTAGGACTAATGGTTAAATCTGTAAAGTTTTTCTAGGACGAGACACTCCTGAAAGCTTTGAGTTTTGCATTGAACGATTCTGCCGATGCATTAGTACTTCTGTTGTCGAAGTAATGGAGAATGTATTGATGATGAGCTGCAATGGATCTTGCTACGCTCTCAAAGGAAGCAATGCCCGCATTCTCAACCTGATTATGCCACAGGCCTAGTTTGGTAAATGCTATCGTTTTGTCCCTGCATTTGTTGAAGATGTCTCCTAAGGCAATTCCAAGATCATAAGCCTGTTTTAGCTTAGGAAACCGCATGAACAGCAATTCAGCCCTGTTTTTCTGGCTTTCTGACCATCGGCTGGGATGCTTGAACAAGAGGTGTCTGGATCTAGCCAATAGCTGTTTGAGCGTATCGCCATTGGGCAATAACTCGGGTTCATATGGGGTTCCTCGCTTTCGCGATTCCATTATCTTCTTGCTTTCTGCATCCAAGACTTCCCAACGATATTTGATACGGAGTTCCTGTACGGCATCATAGGCTAACTTTTGGACATGGAACCGATCGACCACACGTCTGGCATTTCTGAAACATCTACGGATTGCCTTGGCCATGTTGGGAGCCATATCCATGGTCACCTCCTTTACCTTATTCCTTGAGCGCAAGGGTATTCGCTCGAGAACAGCTATGATATCCTCAGCCTTTGTGCCTTTAATAGTTGCTAGGATCGTCCCTTTACGGCCTTTTGCCGATTTAGTGCTAACAATGGTATATAACTCACCGTTGCTAAAGCTGGTCTCATCGATGCTCAGGTGTTCCGAGATGTTTTCAGGGAACAATGTCCAGCTCTCTGCATGCGGCTTTTGGTCCCAATCATGGAAATCACTGAGGTGGTTCTTGTACTGATCCTGTAGTTGCTTGCCGTCCATTTGGAAGAACAGACCTACCAATTGGGCGCTTACAGGATGGTTATCCAAATATCTTCTTTAAAAAAAGCCCGAATTCCGTAGTCATTCGAGCGCCCTCACGCACCAGGTTCCAATCTCTCGTGATGATCTCTCCTGTATCCAAGACTGTCCAACGACGGCGACGGATATGTAGCGTAACTTTCTGACCTCGAATAGGAAAGTCCGAAATCTCAGTAGAAGGCATAAACCCCTTTGACTCCAACTTGCTGTTCTCATAGCCTGTCGGAGCAATATTAAGTTCATCTAAATAAATATGGAGTTGATTGTCGACCTGATCGACTTCTAAAATCTGGAAGTATTCCAAAAACCCTTCGGGCATCAATAGGGATAGTAATTTACGTTCGGCTTCTTGCAAGGGATATCTGTATTAAAGACGCTAAACTAAGAAATTTTTAGTATTCCCCCCAAGAATTCAGCTTGATCCAGTAAAATTTCCATGAAAAATATCCGAAATATGTCCGAAAAAAGAAAAAGCCACTGAATATCAGTGGCTTTTGTCGGGGTGGCAGGATTCGAACCTACGACCTCCACATCCCAAATGTGGCGCGATACCGGGCTACGCTACACCCCG
Organism: Sphingobacterium hotanense; assembly: GCF_008274825.1. NCBI lineage: Bacteria > Pseudomonadati > Bacteroidota > Sphingobacteriia > Sphingobacteriales > Sphingobacteriaceae > Sphingobacterium > Sphingobacterium hotanense. Next base: position 1,423,558 of record NZ_CP030848.1, on the reverse strand, counting down.
ATTAGGTATCACCTTTATTGTGGCACAAATATACAACCTTTACAATTACATGCAAAGCCTATTTTTCACGTATTTCAATAACATCCTGATTATTTGCGAAATAATTTAACATTTCCTCCATAGAGGCACTAAAATTCCATAATAAAGGGAAAAATCTAAGGTTTATCTGCTATATTGCTTTGCTAATTTATTAATTGCTGCAAATAGCGCATAGATGTTTTTGCCTAATGAAAACATCAACCGCTTTTATTGGTTTACACTAAAAAGTACATATGAAATTCAGGTATCTATATTTGGGCTTTATCACATTCCTCGCTGCATGTAACTCCAGCAATAATGAAGGAGGTTCCGATGCAAATTATTCCGACTCTAGTTCTACTTCAGAATACGCCCTCTCGAAAGCTGAAATGTTTCAAGACTATTTAGATGCATTAGATACGACAGATGTGAACAGTATCGACAAAGCGAATAAGAAATTTAAGGAAATATTTAATGCCGGCGATACCATCAATAATGATCAAGGCGTCGTGGATATGGTCGATTTTATGCATAAGGTATCACTGTACGGGCATCAATCAGCGATTGACGATGAGCTTGACTACAGTGCATTAGTCGACATAGAAGTTGACGGCGGAAAAGCACCTGATGAGTTAGAAGATGCCTATAAAAAAATCAATACGAATGGTTATCGAGTAAGACAGTCGGAAGGCATGTATAGTTTGCAGATTAACCCATTCTATATTCAGAAAGAGTTCTATCCATACATTTCTTCGAACATGGAAATCATGCTGCAACAGATTGCCAAGGAGAATTTGGAAGGTTATGCCGAAGATGCAGCCATCATCATTCCTTTTCAGAGTCTTGTTCAGCGAGTAATATGGTGGGAGGATTTCCTAAAGAATAATAGTAATAAAGCCTATACAGCACTTGCTCAGGAACAGTATGGTAAATACTTTAATGCGCTGACCATAGGCATGGATAATACCCCTGCTATTGAAAGCCAGCAGATATCCCCATATTTTCAGGAGGCATACAGCTATATGAAAGACTTTGCACCCTCATCTGATAGTTACAAACAGCTGCAGCCCTATATTGACTTGCTGGAACAAGGAAAAATAGACGAAGCGAAGGAACTAGTCGAAGGCCTATTAAAACACTAAACGCATTTTGACGAGGATGCTACAAAGCGTACTTTTGTAGCATGGCACGAGCATTAGGAAAACCCCAAAAAACTGTAGATCTCCATTCGGAATCGTTTATGGAAGACTTGGATCGCTATGAGCGCGACGAGCTCCTAGGCGAAGCCATAGCGTACCTCCGGGAGCAATTAGATGCCGCTATCTATTGGGACTACCCTGAAATCCGATTTATCCACGGCAAGGGAAAGGGCATTCTTAAACAAGCGGTCTATGATGAGCTGAGATATTACAAACAGTCTGGAGCGATTGCAAACTTCCACCCTGCCTACCATAATGAAGATATTGTTGTTGTTTTGATCGGTTTATAGGACCTTAACACGATAGACTTCGAAAGGATATTTGATCTTATCTTCTCCCCCATTCCATTGTGGCAATAAGTGCATCTGTGCGCAGGAGAAATATAAATAGCCATCCGAACCAACGCCCAAGGAGTCAGGCCATAACAGACGTGGACCTTGAACAATTAATTCGATCTTCCCTTCGGGTGTCACTCGGCGGATTGAATAATCTAGGGAGTTTGTGAGATAGATGTTTCCTTCATTATCTGCAACCAGACCATGCGTAACACCTACTTCAGCAACATTTTCGATCTTGTTGACCAAATCAATATCACGAAGGCTTTCATCTGCTAAGTGTTTGGTCTCGATACGATATAAGTTTAATCCATTAATTGGCTTAAAATAAAACCATTTATTATCCTTCGATAGAGCAATCCCATTGACATTGGAGGAAAATGGATTGCCATCCTTATCCCGCATTTCTCTGCCTTCATAGCTCAATACTATATTTCGGTCAGAAAGGGTGAATTTTGAATCGCCAAGTACCGTTCTTGTGGTTCCGGTTTCCAAATTCAGCACGACAATGCCCGCTTGTCCCGGATCAGAAAGATAGGCTAGGCCTTTTTCCGTATCCACGCGAACATCATTCAGCGCCGCTTTGCCTTTATTAAGGTCTTCGAAATTATAGATGCGCACAAGTTGATTACTTTTCAGATCGAACTGTATGAGTTTAAACTTTCCCTCTTGCTCTTCTGCTGCAGCACCTCCGCCAAAGATCGAACTTTTAGGAGCTGGCTTACTGTCCAACACCCACAATTGATCCGCCGTATCAACGTAGATATCCTGCACATTGACATAATGTTCCTGTTCATTACCCATGGTCAACTGCCATTTATGATTGGGGTATGGCTTCATCTTACCTTCCACAATCTCAGTCAGCCCAAACAAGTACGGCTCACGATGAGGGAAGGAGACAAAGACGCGATTTGTCGAAGAAACAGAAACACCTATTGGCTGCGCTTTATCTAATGAAGTAACGACCTCTAGCTTTCCTTGCCCCGCCGTGTCTTGAGCATTTCCTAAATTCATACTGAATAAACAAATTATAAAACCTGATAATACTTTTCTCATGATATGGATATTAACAAACAAAACAGACAAATCGTTTTTAGAATCCTGAATTTACAGCCTAACTTAACTGAAATTTTATAACTATTCCGACAAGATATTTCAAAATATCAATTATTTTTTATATATTCGCTAACAACGGTGATTAAAACATAGGAAAACTGTGCGAAATTATTCGTTTTCTACATCAAGAAACACCAAATTTTCCTTTCGCAAATAAGCTGAATCAGCAATATGAAAGTATTGCTACTCAGTGGTGAAGCTATTTTTCTTCTTTGGAGGAAAAATCAGTTCTTCTTGATACATCACACATGAAAAACAAGGTTTCTGAACGCATTGTTCACGAGCCTATTAAAAACAAATAAAGAATATATGACAAATTTTAAAGTTGGAATTATTGGAGCCGGCCCGAGTGGTTTGGCTATGTTAAGAGCATTTGAATCGGAACAGAAAAAAGGTAATCCCATCCCAGAAATTAAATGTTATGAAAAACAGGACAATTGGGGAGGTATGTGGAACTATACTTGGCGTACAGGCGTCGGAAAATATGGCGAACCCCTGCACGGGAGTATGTACAAATACCTCTGGTCTAACGGTCCGAAGGAATGTTTAGAATTTGCTGATTATACGTTTAGCGAGCATTTCGGGCAAGCTATCTCATCCTATCCTCCTCGGGAAGTGCTATTCGATTATATACAAGGAAGAATCAAGAAGAGTAACGCCCGCGATTATATCAAATTCAATACCGTAGCGCGTTGGGTAGATTACTTGGACGACAAAAAACAATTCCGAGTGGTTTTTGATGACTTGCAGAAGAATGAAACCTTTGAGGAATTTTTCGACTACCTAGTTGTCGGAACGGGGCATTTCTCGACGCCAAACATGCCTTATTTTAAGGGAATTGATAATTTCCCAGGTGCAGTGATGCATGCGCATGACTTTCGTGGCGCCGATCAATTCGTTGATCAAAAGCTGCTCTTAATCGGAAGTAGTTACTCCGCCGAGGATATCGGCGTGCAATGTTATAAGCATGGTAGCCAAGGCGTGACGATCTCTTATCGCAGCAATCCGATAGGATCCAAATGGCCTGAAGGGATAAAAGAAAAACCTTTAGTGACGCATTTTGAAGGAAGCACCGCATTTTTCAAAGATGGTACATCGGAGGAATTTGATGCTGTAATCTTATGTACGGGTTATCAGCATAAATTCCCTTTCCTTCCGGATGAACTGCGCCTAAAAACAAAAAACTGTCTATACCCGGATAATCTTTATAAAGGCGTTGTATTCAATGAGAACGAACGCTTGCTATTCTTAGGTATGCAAGATCAGTATTATACGTTCAACATGTTCGATACGCAGGCTTGGTTCGCCCGCGACTACATGCTTGGAAGAATTCAACTGCCCAGCAAAGCAGAGCGCGACGCCGACATCAAAAAATGGATGGACTACGAAGCGACAACCGTTACGGGACCGGATCATGTCGATTTTCAAACGGACTATATCAAGGAATTGATCAGCATGACGGATTACCCGAACTTTGACTTGGATAAAGTGGCCGATATGTTCAAAAGTTGGCTCAACGACAAGGAGATCAATATCCTCAATTACCGCGACCAAGTTTATCATTCCGTTATGGATGGAACGCAAGCGGAACCGCATCATACGCCTTGGATGAAGGAGATGGATGATAGCCTAGAACGCTATCTACAAGAGGTTCCAGCCGATGAGCAGGAATTAGATAAGGTGAACTATTATTAGGACCCGAAAAGGTCTACAATAAGAAAAGGGACTGCGAATCAGCGAGGGCACTGAAAAAGTCCCCTTAGAAAAAAAGGTTAAAAAAGGGAGTCGAAAACTACGGTTTTCTGCTCCCTTTTTCGTATTTTAAGGTAGGCTTTAATGGACATCAGGATGCTCTCTACCCAACAAAAAATACAGTTCAGTTCCTATTCAGGATTGTACGATATTATCGTACCAAAAGATAATCTACTTCGAAAAATCAACGATCTTATCGATTTCAGTTTTATCTATGACGAGCTTTTGGCTAAGTATTACCAGACGAATGGCCGTACAGCGGAGAGCCCTATCAAGATGTTCAAGTATCTTCTGTTAAAAACGATCTACACCGTTTCGGATGTAGATGTCGTTGAACGTTCCAGATATGATATGTCCTTCAAATATTTTCTTGAAATGGCACCAGAGGAGGATGTGATCAATTCAAGTTCGCTTACCAAATTCCGCAAACTACGATTAAAAGATATGGATCTGTTGAACCTGTTAATCAATAAGACCGTAACGATTGCTCTTGAAAAAGGCATTATAAAATCAAAGTCCATTATCGTAGACGCGACCCATACCGTTTCCAGATCGAATCCGCACACAGCATTGGCAGTACTCAGGGAACGCTCCAAGCTATTAAGAAAAGCGATATATCAGATTGATGGGGAATACAAGAGGAATCTACCACAAAAGAATGAATCCAACGACCTGGATCAAGAGCTTGCTTATTGCAGGGAATTACAGAGGGCCCTTGATGAAGATCAATCTATCAGTGAAATACCGGCTGTGAAAGAAAAGCTGAATCTGTTGAAGGAAACCATTGAAGACACAAAAGAATACTATCTGCTCTCTAAGGATGATGAGGCCAGACTTGGACACAAGTCAGTGGACAGCAGTTTCTTTGGATATAAAACACATCTGGCGATGACTGAGGAACGCATCATTACAGCAGCGGTCGTTACTACAGGCGAAAAAGGTGATGGCCCTGAACTACCTAGGTTATTAGAGATCAGCCAGCAGAATGGAATGCAAGTGGATACGATAATAGGTGATGCCGCGTATTCGGGAAAAGAAAATCTTCAGTTGGCAAAAGAACAAAATATTGATATCATCGCTAAATTAAATCCATCCATTACCCAAGGCTTTAGGAAAGATAAAGACAAGTTTGACTATAATAAAGATGCGGATATGTTTGTTTGTCCCGCAGGACATTTGGCCATCCGCAAGGCGCGTCAGGGAAAGAAGGAACAAGGTACAAATCAAACGGAGACCTATTACTTTGATGTGGAGAAATGTAAGGTCTGTCCTATTAGGGAAGGATGTTACAAGCAAGGGGCCAGAACCAAATCCTATTCAGTCTCCATAAAATCCGAACTCCATAGGGAGCAGATGGCTTTCCAGCAAACCGATTATTATCGAAGCAAGTCTAAGCAAAGGTATAAGATCGAGGCCAAGAACAGTGAGCTCAAGAATGTCCATGGCTATGGCAGAGCTGATGCTTATGGAATCCACAATATGGAAATGCAGGGCGCAATGGCCATCTTCACCGTAAACTTGAAAAGAATCCTGAAATTGATCTAAAAAGGCGGGATATTGCCTCAAAAAAAGCCTATATGGGATGCTAAAAACTCAAATAGCAAGTCCTAGTCGCTTACAGCTTCAACAAGACCATTAAAAAATAAACTTCCAGAAATCCTTTAAACAAAAATGACCGAGTAAGGGAAAACCTATACTCAGTCATTTCTTTAAGTCTCATTAGAAAGTTGAGGCTTTTTCAGTGCCCTCGAATCAGCAGTCCCTTTCTTTTTATCTGTTCTGCAGCCTATTTTGCAGGCGTCACAGTGATTTTTCTGAATTCGATAGGTCCATGGTCACCTTGGATGTAAAGTGGTCCTGGCTCGCCTTCTTTGCTATCTAGCGCACCACCAGTAATTCCTGGTATCTCTTGGTTGCTGATGATAGTTTTTCCGTTCGCTACGATAGTAACCAATCGGCCCACTAAAGTAATATCAAATTTCTGCCATTCATTCGCGCCTAATGTCGCCATTTCGTTCGGCGCCAAGAAGCCGTATACTCCTCCAAAATAAAGTGCTCCCGGGTGTTTGTCCTTTGGAGAATCTTCAATTTGAACTTCATAGCGTCCTCTCAGGTAAACTCCAGAGTTACTACCTTCAGGATAACGGAACTCCAAGCTCAGCTTAAAGTCTTCGAAACTTTGCTCGGAAATTAAGTTTGCTCCCGCCTCTTGATTGGTAAGAACACCATCTTTAACTACCCATTGATTTTTGTCGGAAGATGGCTTCCATCCGGTGAGATCTTTTCCGTTGAACAGTTCTATTGGAGTTCCCCATTCTGCTGCTTTCTCACGCACTAAATATGGTGCTTTAACACCAGTAAATGTATACTTCTCGCCTGTGTTGGAAGTAATCGTTCCTTTCAGTGCTCCTCCGGCTAATTCACCTTCAATAACGAAATCACCTTCGCCACCTTCCCACTGCGGAGGAATTGCGAATGAGAACTTGCCATTCGCTAATTTAATATGAGAGATCGGGCGGCTGCTACCGCTATCTCCTACCCATGAACCAACCAATGTCGTGAATCCCGACAACTTGATTTCGATCCATGAAGGCACTGATGTTCCTTTTTTATCAACCGTCAAATCCCAACGCCCCAATAAATCCTTTGATTCCTCTGGAATAGTTTGTGAAGCGGGATTGTGTACTTCCTCTTCCTTTTTCTCCTGAGTCGAACTGTTATTACAAGAGCTTAAGCTCAAACTTAAGATCGTGGTGAAGGCCAGACCAGTTGCAAATTGTTTAATCATTTTATTTATCTTTTTTTGGTTCTATTTAAACTACATAATATTGCTCCCATCCCTTTTTAGGCGGAGGCCCCACCAATAGGGCATTTGCAAATTTATCATTTACGATCTCTTTTTTCACCGGATCGAAATCAAACTTCGTATTCAATCGTTGTGCTATCACGCCAAGGCAGAAGATTTGACTCAATGGCCCGGCTACCTCAAAGGATGAGCGGGTTTTCTCTTGTCCCTTACACGCTTTCAAGAAATTTGCGAAGTGGTTAGAAGGCGATATCGGAACCTCCGGCAATTTGTTGGCTAAGTCTTTCGCTTTTTCCTCTGGGATAATGCTCAATGTACTGCCATGAGAGCCACCTTTAAAGGTTAAATCCTTGCTATATATAATTTTGCCCGGATTCAGTTTTGCGGGTTCCAACTTCCCGGTACTTGGTGGCGGAATATTTGGATCTAAGCCCGAAATACCATAGCCTGCAGGAATTGGAGGTAAATTATCCAAACCGTCGTACCACATGATATCAACAGCAGGCATCCGCTTACGCTTTGGAAAGCTAAATTTCAATGTCGATGACATCGGGAAGAAGAAAGAGTTATGTCCATCCAGACGCACAGCTTCCATACGTGTCGGAAGACCTAATTCTAAAAACTCATGCGCCGTATCTAAGATGTGAGCACCCCAGTCGCCAAGAGCTCCCATTCCGAAATCATACCAACAACGCCACTGACCATTGATAAAGTCTTTATTATAGTTATGGCCAAGCGTCTGCATCTGCCATAAATCCCAATCTAATGTTTCAGGTATCTTCTCCGCAGGTGGGAAGTTCTTGATATTCACATCCCAGCCATGCCATCTCCGCGGCATATTCATATGCCCCACGATTCGGGTTACATCTTTGATAATTCCGGCGTCTTTCCATGCTTTAAACTGGAAATAGTTCGCATCGGAGTGACCTTGGTTACCCATTTGCGTTGCCAGTTTTGGATTTTTCTTCGCTTTAGCCATCATCAGTTCCACCTCTAAGAACGTACGAGCCATAGGTTTTTCCACATAGACATGCTTGCCCAAGTCCAAGGCCATCATGGTAATCGGGAAATGGGAAAAGTCGGGAACACCGACCGACACCGCATCTATTTGATTGCCCATCTTATCGAACATCTGACGAAAATCATGGAAACGTGGAACTTCTGGAAACTTCTTCAGAATGGCTTCGGTATGTTTTGCGCCCATGTCTACATCACATAGCGCAACAATATTACAAAGTCCAGTCTTATGAAACTCCAAAAGAATCTCAGCAGCACGATTTCCAATCCCCACAGCCGCGAGGTTAACACGCTCGTTGGGCTTCGCCATCACTACATTCGCCAGACTACTGTTTGCCAATGCCACTGCTCCTCCTGCCATAACGGACTTCTTGATGAAGCTTCTACGAGAAAAAAAATGATCCATGAAATAGTGTTTAGGTTTAAATTTATTAATGATCGTATGTTAAAATTAAAAAAAAATATTAATTTCAACATGATAATCGCTGATTATCATTAAACCTGTTACAAAATCAACAAAAACTTAAGATGAGAAGATTTATAAAAAACTCTATTTATTCCCTATCCTCTTGTGCCCTTTCCCTCTTTGTTCTCTCGGCATCCTGTCAAAGTGCAAATAAGAACACGTCTGATAGCGATTGGGAGCAACTATTTAATGGTAAAGACTTGACCGGATGGAAAACCCTTGCCGGCAAGGCGCCTTACACGATTGAAGATGACGCGATCGTCGGCACCATGGTGAAAGGAACTCCGAATAGCTTCTTGGTAACAGAAAAAGAATACGGTGATTTTATTTTAGAGCTTGATATTAAGCTGGAAGGTGCTACAACAAATTCCGGCATACAGACCCGCAGTCATTACGATGCGAACGCAAATAACGGCAAAGGTAGAGTCTACGGTCGGCAGGTGGATGTAGACCCTACTCCGAGAGCTTGGACAGGCGGAATATATGATGAAGGGAGAAGACTGTGGCTTTACCCTTTAGATTTAAACCCTGCGGCTAAAACAGCTTATAGACCTAATGAATACAATAAGATCCGCATCGAAGCCATAGGGAATGAGATGAAAACCTGGGTAAATGATGTGCCTTCGGCGCATTTAGTTGATAGCATTGATGCCTCTGGATTTATTGCTCTGCAGGTGCATGCCATCCCCGATTCCTTAGATGGCAAAAAGGTGTATTTCAAAAACATCAAGATCCAAACAAAGAACTTAAAACCAGCGAATTTTCCTACTGATGTCTACATCGTCAATACCAATGCGAACGGTTTGACTGAGGAAGAGCAAAAAGCGGGGTATAGCCTATTGTTCAATGGGAAAGATGCAACGGGATGGAAAAGCGCGCGTGGCGGTGGATTTCCGGAAAAAGGCTGGAAGATTGAAAACGGGATCATCTCTGTGCAGAAATCTGATGGCGGCGAATCGACCAATGGAGGTGACATCATTACAGATAAGCAGTACAAAGCATTTGACCTTTCCTTCGATTTTAAGTTGACCCCGGGTGCAAATTCCGGTGTTAAATATTTTGTTACATTGAATGAGGAAACTAAAGGCTCAGCGATCGGTCCGGAATATCAAATCTTAGATGATGAATTGCATCCTGATGCTAAACTAGGCAAAGATGGAAACAGAACATTAGCATCATTATACGATCTAATCACATCGGACAAAAATAAACGTGCAAGAAAACCAATTGGCGAGTGGAACCGCGGACGCCTTGTTGTTGAACCTAACAACAAAGTAACTTACTGGTTAAACGGGTTTAAGATGTTAGAATTTGTTAGAGGTTCGGAAGAATTTAGAAAACTTGTCGCAGGCAGCAAATACAAAGATTGGAAAAACTTTGGTGAAGCCGAACAAGGACACATCCTTTTGCAGGATCATGGCGACGCAGTATCTTTCAGAAGTATAAAAATCAAAGAATTGAAATAAAAGATCTTGTTCGTCGAGACGTTCGACTTTAATAAGAAAAAGGGCGATGTAGTTGAATACATCGCCCTTTTGTATGTTATTTTAATACCGTTGAGAATCGCAGAAGCTTCTCTTTAAATATCCGCAGTTCTTCATCCTGAAGATTGATAAAAGAATTATCGCTCAACTTTCCAACCACCTCATCCATTTCTTCCGGTGAATTGTACACCATCATACGGAACGGATTACTGTAGTCTTTTTCGCGAGTCTTGCGGATCTCATCGCATATCCACTTCTTGGTCTCCAGAGCTTCGTCAAACAGCTCGTGCCAAAAGTCTAAATCCCAAGTGTTTGATTCTCTTTCTGTAACTTCGGCAAGCGAGATCAAAGCATGTTGAAGTTTGTCTTGTAAATATTCACCGCTAAGCGTACGATACTGTGCATGCACATCTTTCCAAGTAGCCACTTCTCCAGAACGAATATCCTCTAGTAAACTTTCCATTTTATGCGAAGGCATCAACTGCCCGCCCACATTGACGAAGGATACTCTTTCGGAAACCGATAAACTGTTATGCATTAACTCCCTGTCAAAATCATCAGGGCTCACGAGTTCCAATACCTGACAAACTGCATAATAGCGAATTAACTTCTTGAAAAGTGCGTATGACTCTTTCGGTTTCAACAAAACAACTTTGCGTTTCGAAAACTCTGTGTTTTGCAGAAGTACTTCCAATGTTGGACCCGATGAACCATTTAACCAAGATTCAGCGCTAATTCCATTCCCCTCGCTTACTTTAGATAGCGCTAGGGCAACAGCGGATCGTATTTCCTTCAATGAATCGAACAACTCGTTGATCGTATCCGGCGCAAGAATATCATACTCAAAATATTGATTCTTGAACTGACGTTTATCACGACTTAAGAACTTATTGGTATTGCGCATCAGCGCATACATATTGTACATAAACCAATAACCCGGCACAATAACCAACTGATCGTTCTTCACATCATTACTGATCAAAGAAAACGGGACACGAACATCCATCTCATGTTGGAAATCGCCTTTGACGATTAAGCTGTAAGATGCGAATCGTGAGTTATGTTTTAAGCTCACGCAGAGCCCAGGCCAAAAGCCACGCCCCGCGATAATTTCGCCATCGGCTCCTCTAGAATTATGGTTAGAGCCTACCGTTGCGCCTGCAGCCATATTTGACTGCCCCATAATTAAACTGGCACATAGGAAAGAGTTATTATGGTGTTGTTCATGCGCAGGAAAGATCAATGAGTTCAACACCTCGCAACAGGAAATTGTTGAGTTATCTCCTAAAAAGGAGTTGATCAAACGTGCGCCATATTTCAATTGCGAATAGGATGATAATATAAAGCGTACCGCCTTTACTCCATAGAATACACGGCAGCCATAGCCAATAATGCCATTCACTAATTCACATCCCTCACCAATCTGTGTATAAGCTTCGGATGTCGAATTGACCGTTACATTTTTTAGTTTATTAACGCCTTTAATATAAGCGTCAGAACCGATCTTGACGTTCTTGATGGTATGCGAGTTCTTGATGACCGTACGATCACCGATCTCACTATAAAATCCGCGCTCCGACGTAAAGCATTTGTTGGTCATTTCAAAAAAGCGATCCTGAAGTACCTTATCTTGTCTATTTCTCGTCCACAGATAAACATCCGCCGCTTGCATCCCATCAAATGGTAGGACTCTACGATTCCCATTCTCGTTGCAGACTTCCAAGTAAATGCGGCTTTCTTCTTTATCGCCGTCTTTTAGGATGCCGTTTCCGAACTTTGCGCTGGAACTCGTTTCCATTTCATTAACGTTGAGCAGAATAACCTCATTACCAACGATGAAATGAGCAATGTAACGAACCTGATGCAAGGCTATGCAATCTCCCAGATCACAGCTGATGATATGGGAGTTATAAATACCACATGCTAATCGGATATCACGATACTCTAAATAAACCTCTTCCATGTCGCCAATACGCACCAAGCCGTAAAACTTAGATCGTTTGATTTGATTAGGAAGGAATTTATCAGTAACGAGTACATCATTCCAATTGGTAGACTCGTTGGCATTAGCCTCTAATCTTTGGATTTCTTCTGCGGTAAGATTTCTATAGGTCTTATCGGACTTCTGTTGTTGAAAACGAAAGTAGTATTCGTCTCTCCCCTCCTCTAAGTACTCGGCAGGAATAAAATCATAACCGATGCGACTTAAAGGAATCTTATTGACATACCCCATAAGCTTGACTATTCTACTGTAACCGACTTCGCTAAATTACGTGGTTTGTCGACATCTAATCCACGATAAACTCCAATGTAGTAAGATAGTAGCTGCAACGGCACAACGGTCAAAATTGGTGCTAAAACTTCGTCCAGAACCGGAACTGTCATGATATCATCGGCGATGCTATGAGTAATCTCGTCTCCTTCCGATACCACCGCAATCACTTTACCCTTACGCGCTTTGATTTCCTGCATATTGCTGATCACCTTCTCATGGTACACATCTTTTGTTGCTACAAAAACAACAGGAAGTTTATCATCCACAAGCGCGATCGGCCCATGCTTCATCTCTGCAGCAGGATAGCCTTCAGCGTGGATGTAAGAAATCTCTTTAAGTTTCAACGCGCCTTCGAGTGCGGTTGGAAAGTTATATCCACGACCTAAATAAAGAACATCGTGCGCGTCTTTGTATTTATAAGCAATCGCTTTGATATTATCCACTTCATTTTTCAACACCCATTCTACTTTCTCCGGAACGCTATTTAATTCCTGAGATAGTTCTACGAAGCGTTCTTCGGAGATAGTACCTTTCATTTTCGCAACCTTCAACGCTAGTAACATCAATACAGCTAATTGCGCAGTATAGGCTTTGGTACTTGCTACGCCAATTTCAGGACCTGCGTGGGTATAACATCCGGCATGTGAAATACGAGCAATCGATGAACCAACCACATTGACAATACCAAAGATTGTTGCCCCCTGCTCTTTAGCGCGCTCAAGAGCAACCAATGTATCTGCCGTTTCGCCACTTTGTGAAATAGCGATAATAACGTCTTCATCCGTAATAATAGGGTTTCTATATCGGAACTCCGATGCATACTCCACTTCAACATTGATTCGGCATAACTCCTCAATCACATATTCAGCAACTAAGCCTGCATGCCAGCTTGTTCCACAAGCAACGATGATAATACGACGGGCATTTAAAAGTTTCTCCTGAATGATGTCAATACCGCTTAAAATGATCTTTGATTCGTTCAAAACCAAACGTCCGCGAAGGGAATCCGCAATAGTCGTTGGCTGTTCGAAGATCTCTTTCAACATGAAATGATCATAGCCTCCTTTTTCAATGGCGGCTAATTCCATATCAAGCTTTTGAACAAATGGTGTGATTGTTTCATTACCAAGGTTCTTTAAGATCAATTCATCCGGACGAACAATTGCCAGTTCGTAGTCGTTGATATAAACCACTTCCTTGGTGTAAGCAAGCATAGGCGAAGCATCAGATCCCAGGAAATGTTCATTATTGCCAATTCCGATTACTAATGGGCTACCCTTTCTTGCAGCAATGATCGTATCAGGCTGATCCGCTGAAACGATCAAGATTACATAAGCACCCGTAACGCGTTTTAAAGCAATACGAATTGCTTCTTCTAGACTACAGTTATTGTTAAGTTGGATATCTTCGATAAAATTCAGTAATACTTCAGAGTCCGTATCACTATGAAACTCATACCCGTCTTTAATCAGTTCGTTTTTAAGCGAGGCATAGTTCTCAATAATACCATTGTGAATCATCGCCAAGTTGCCAGATTTAGACACATGAGGATGTGCATTTCTATCAGACGGCTCACCGTGTGTTGCCCAACGCGTGTGGCCGATGCCAGTCGTCCCTTCCGTTGATTGGTCTCCCACAAACTCTTCCAGTGCTGCAACCTTTCCCTCTTTTTTATAAACTTTAACAGCATCACCCGTTTGTAAAGCGACTCCAGCGCTATCATAGCCACGGTACTCAAGTTTTTTCAAGCCATCAATAACTATTGGATAAGCTTGACGTTTTCCGGTGTATCCGACGATTCCACACATAATTGTTCTCGTTTAATTTAAGTTTTCGTTATAATTTCTTTCTAAATATAGAGATAAAATCAGTCAACGCAATCGATTGACTGCCATAAAAAACAAAAACCGGACCAAGTCCGGTTTTATATTAATTAATTTTGTGTTAATTTAATTCGAATTTATAGCCAACTCCTTTTACCGTAGTAACATAGCTATCCCCAATCTTCTCACGTAGTTTTCGAATATGAACATCAATCGTACGATTGGTTACAACTACTGAATCTTCCCAGATTGCTTTTAAGATTTGCTCTCGTGTAAAAACCTTATTAGGTTTCGAGGCTAATAAGTATAAAAGCTCAAACTCCTTCTTCGCTAATACGAACTTTTCTTCGCCACGGTACACTAAGAAAGAGTCACGGTCGATTACTAAGTCTGAAATCTCTAGCTTATCTGTCGCTTGATCATCAATAACTTCGGATGTGTTTCTACGTAAGATAGCATTGATACGGCTCATCAAAGCGCGCGGCTTGATTGGTTTAGCAATATAATCATCCGCACCAACATGGAATCCAGCAATTTCCGAATATTCCTCGCTTCTCGCTGTTAAGAAAACCATGAAAGTCTGTTTGAATTCAGGCATAGAACGCATTAAACGACAAGCTTCAATACCATCCATTTCCGGCATCATCACATCCAAGATGATTAAATCTGGATAAACTTCCTTTGCAACTTTAATTCCTTCTTTACCGTTAGCAGCGGTGTAAACTTGGTATCCCTCTTTGGTTAAATTATACGAAATCAATTCAACAATGTCTGCTTCATCGTCAACCACTAGAATTTTCTGCTTACTAGCCATATAATGTATTTTTTTTGCTAAGTTATGTACTTAATCATAAGATAAAGTTAATCAAATATTATATAATTGTTAACACTTAAATATAACTTAACAATGCATTATTCTTAATTTAAGGTTTTCGTTAAAAAATCTTCTAACTCCTGCCCTCTTAAGTTCTTAGCAATTATCTTTCCCGTACCATCCACAATGTAAGAGGTAGGAATACCTTTGATTTGGTAGTCTATGACTAGGGGTGAACTCCAAGCTTGCAGATCGGAAATATTAGTCCATTCCAACTTATCTTCTGCAATCGCGCGCATCCATGGACCTGGATTATTATCTAATGATACTCCAAGAACGGTGAAATTCTTATTCTTAAATCTGTGATATTGCTTAACAATGTTTGGATTTTCCTCACGACATGGCATACACCATGAAGCCCAGAAATCGACCAAGACGGTTTTACCTTGAAAGTCTGAAAGCTTCACAAGCTTATTATCCTTGGTGTAAGCTTGCAGTGCAGGCGCCGGCTGACCGATCGCCAACTTCCGAAGTTTATTCACCTCTGTTTTGAAATCGTTGACATAGCGATTGTCGGTGAACTTATCTTTTATTTCATCAGCATAGCTAATCAATTCTTGTTCCGCCATCTCCGGATCTAAGGTGCTCATTACATAGAAACCAGCTAGATCTTGATTCTTATTCGCAAACTCCACAGATTCTTTTACGTAATCTTTGAAGAAGGGTTCAAATTTCTGTAGCATCTCCGAACGAAGATTCTGAATTTCATTGACACCTAGATCACTTGTCGCTTTTGTAAATACTTGTTGCAGGGAGTCTCTAACAAAATCAATGCGTCCCTTCAAAGCAGCAAAGTCTTTGAGTTTTGTCGATAGCTCCGACCCTTCTACTGAATAGTTTTCAGGTTGCTGCATATCAACTGAAAAGGTGAGTGCCTTGCCAGGTTCTACAATAACCGGATAACGATTCTTGCCTACAGCAACTGTTAACAATCGCTCTTGCGTAGCCGGTCTCTCAAACTTAAATCTATTGCCGTCTGCAATAAACGTAGAATCCAACTTACGGTCTCCCTCGTAAAAATTAACCACCTTCACATTCCCCGGGTTATCAATAACTCCTTTAATCTGGATATTTTCATCATTAGCACAGGATGCAAACATCCCTCCCGCTAACAATAAACTACAAATATGTAATACGGACTTGTTCATTCTATTTTACTTTACAAATTCTCTCGCACGGTCAATCGCAGTTTGCAAACCAGCACTATTCTTTCCTCCTGCAGTTGCGAAGAATGGCTGACCACCTCCACCACCTTGGATATCTTTTGCCAACTCGCGTACAATATTGCCGGCATTTAAATTCTTTGATTTCGCTAATTCGTCAGAAATCATAACCGTCAAACTTGGTTTGCCATCAAAATTAGCTCCTAATACTAGGAATAGATTATTGACAGCTCCTTTCAACGCAAATGCTAAGGTCTTAACCGCGTCGGCATTTGGAAGATCAACAATTGCAGATAAGAAGTTGATTTCACCGATACGCTCAAATTTAGATTCTAATTCCGCACGCATCTTCAATGATTTCTCTGTAATGCTTTTCTCAATCTCTATACGCAAGGCACTGTTTTCATCGATGATTTTGCTCATCGCAGACACGAAGTCTTTAGGATTATTTAAAATCCCCTTCATGTTGTCCACCAACTCAAAGTATTCACGTATTACCTGCTGTGCTTTCGTTCCTGTGATCGCCTCAATACGACGAACACCAGCGGCCACTGCCGATTCAGAAACTATTTTAAAGAAACCAATCTGTCCAGTAGCACGAACGTGCGTACCGCCGCAAAGCTCCTTGGAATATTTATCATCAAAGGTAATTACACGTACGTGATCTCCATATTTCTCACCAAATAATGCTGTTACTCCAGATTCTATAGCCTGTTGATAAGGTACATTACGCTCCTCTTTTAGCGAAATATCCTCGCGAATCTTCGCATTAACAATATCTTCTACCTCTTTGATCTCCTCATAGGTCATTTTTGCAAAATGAGATATATCAAATCGCAAGACATCCGGCGATACTAACGAGCCTTTTTGATTTACATGTTCGCCTAATACCTGCTTCAATGCAGCATGCAATAAGTGAGTTGCGGAGTGATTTGCTTCCGTGTCTTTACGCTTTCCGGCATTCACGACAGCTTCAAACTCACCAGTCAATACCGTCGGTAATTGATTGACGAAATGAATAATAAGACCGTTTTCCTTTTTAGTGTCAACAATAGAAATCTTCTCATTCGTTTCTAGCGAACGAAGATATCCCGTGTCTCCGACCTGACCACCGCCTTCAGCATAGAACGGAGTTTCTGATAATACCAATTGGAACTGATCTTTTCCCTTAGCAGAAACCTTACGATACTTCACGATCTCTGTTTGAGCCGTTAAAACATCATAACCTACAAATTCCGTATCCTGATTATCAGATACAATAACCCAATCGCCCGTATCAATTGCAGTAGCGGCACGCGAGCGTTCCTTCTGCGCGAACAATGCCTGCTCAAAACCGGTCATATCTACTGTCAAGCCTTGCTCACGAGCAAGTAGCTCTGTTAAGTCGATTGGGAAACCATAAGTATCGAATAATTCGAATGCAAAATTACCATCGATCGAAGGTTGATTTACAACGTAGTTCTCAAATCGCTGAATACCTGTCGTCAAAGTACGTAGAAAGGAAACCTCTTCTTCCAAAACAACTTTCTCAACAAAATCTTGTTGACTATAAAGTTCATCAAATACCCCTTTAAATTGCTCCGCTAATACCGGAACCAACTCATGGATAAACGGTGATTTAAAATTCAAAAATGTATAAGCATAACGAACAGCGCGTCTTAGGATACGACGAATCACATAGCCGGCTTTATTATTCGAAGGTAATTGTCCATCGGCAATGGCGAAACTAACCGCACGGATATGATCTGACAAAACACGCATAGCGATATCCGTTTTCTCATCAGCACCATAAGCGATGGTTGATTTTTCCGCAATGTATTGGATCAATGGTTGAAAAACATCCGTGTCGTAGTTCGATGTCTTGCCTTGAATGCAACGAACCAAACGCTCGAAGCCCATCCCAGTGTCGACATGCTTTGCAGGAAGTGCCTTCAAAGATTTATCTTTAAGTCGATTGAATTGCATAAATACCAGGTTCCAGATCTCAATAACCTGCGGATCGTCCGCATTCACCAAGTCCTGACCTTTTACTTTCGCGCGCTCTTCGTCGGAACGCATATCGTAATGAATTTCCGAACATGGTCCACATGGTCCTGTGTCGCCCATCTCCCAGAAATTATCCTTCTTATTTCCTAATAGAATTCTGTCCTCAGCAATTAATGCCTTCCATAGATCGAAAGCTTCTAAATCGCGTTGTAAACCCTCTGTCGCATCACCCTCAAAAATCGTTACATAAAGACGGTCTTTATCCAGTTTGAAAACCCCTGTCAGAAGTTCCCAAGCCCATTCAATTGCTTCCTTTTTAAAATAATCGCCAAATGACCAGTTTCCAAGCATCTCAAACAAGGTATGGTGATAGGTATCAATTCCCACCTCCTCTAAGTCATTATGTTTACCAGAAACACGAAGACATCGTTGTGTGTCCGCCACACGCGGATATTTGATAGCTGCCTCTCCTAAAAACAAGTCCTTAAACTGGTTCATACCAGCATTCGTGAACATTAATGTTGGGTCGTTTTTCACTACCACAGGAGCGGATGGAACGATCTGATGTCCCTTACTCTTGAAAAAATCTAAAAAAGCCTGGCGTATTTCTCTGCTAGTCATCTATTTCGTAAATATTTTACTTGCAAACTTACTCAAAATTGACGTTAAAAGAGTCTTAAAAACCAACTTTTGTCATAATCACCGATATTTTTAGTAAATTTATATTCTTAATAAAGAACAACTCAATAAATCAAAAAGATGACGATTATTGTCCCTACCGATTTTTCCAAAAACTCGGAATTTGCCGCTCTATACGCCTGTGAACTCGCTACAAAAAGAAATGCCGGTATCATGTTGCTCCACTGTTATACAACCTCCTCTGTAGGCGACAGTATTGACGACGATCTAACGGATCCTATCTTAAAAGCAGACCTTTTGATCGCAGAGCTAAAAGATAAATTGGTAGATCAATTTCCAGCAGTAGATTTTTATATCGAATGCTCTAGAGCTTTAATCGTGGATAAGCTTGCCGAGATGTCGAATTCAGGGATGTTCGACCTGATTATTATGGGGGCGTCAGGGGCGAGCAAAGCAAAATCTGTTTATTGGGGCAGCACAACCATGGCTGTTGCCGCAAAATCAAGTATTCCGGTAGTCGTTGTTCCAAATGAAGAATATCACTTTGAGAGCAATCATATCGCCTTGTTAACAAACTTCAAGCATGAAGAGTTGGACACATTGACAGAATATCTTCGCCTTGTCGATGAAACGAAATCCCTTTCACTTATACACGTCTACAAGGCTAGCCAAAAAAGAGAAAACGTACTGGACACGTTGAATAACTGGGCATACAACATTAAGGAAATGACTCAGGTGGATCAGGTGAGCAGCTATGCCGAACCGATACAGAAAGACGATGATGAGTTGGATACTGTATCAGAGGTCGTTGAAAAATTAATCCAAGATATTAATCCAGACGTTATTCTGGTAACTCCGAGCCGCAAGACATTTTTCGAGCGCTTGTTTACAAGTTCCGTATCGAAGGCTATCGCATTAGAGATAAACAAACCCGCATTTTTTGACAAAATATAACATTCAACATATTGAAATCATGAGCAAATTATTAATACCTATAGATTTTTCGGAATACTCAGCCGTTGCTGTAGAATATGCATGCCAGATCGCACAAGAATCAGGACAGTCATTAGACTTACTGCATGTATTTGCAGATCATACTAACATTTATATAAATGCTCAAAATGATCCATCTTTGAAAGATCCTCGCGTACCGATGGCAGAGCGAGATATGAAAAATATCATTGCAGAAATCGAAAAGAATTATCCAAGCGTGCAGTCCACTGCGATCTTCCGCGACGGTAATTTATACGATGAAATCAAAAAAATCACTAATGCGGAATCGTACGATGCCGTTGTTATGGGTACAAAGGGCTCATCAGGAATGGAAGCTATCTTCATTGGAAGCAACACCTATGACACCATCCTGAACACAAGAACCCCACTCCTAGCGGTTCCATTAGATGCTACCAAACTTAAAAAAAATCGCGTAGCCTTATTATGTAATTTTAAAGATGCGGAATTAACATGCTTAAGCCAGTCATTCCCACTATTCAAAAAAGACTTTGAGTTGGTATTGATTCACGTCAATGTGAAAGATAGAGAAATAAAAGATATTGATGCTGATTTCAAAAACTTCATAAACCGTATAGAAAATGAGCTAGGCATATCTGATATTACCTACATCATCAAACCACAATCATTGTTTATGCGTCAAAAAGAAAGTGTCGCACAAGCAGTAACTTCCGTATTAATTGATGAGCAGGTTGACATTCTTTTATTAACAAAAAGCCGTAAGAGCGTATTCCGCCAACTCACTGAATCAAACGTAGTTAAGAAACTTGCGTTTGACATTAAGTTACCTACCTTCTTCGCACGCGTACTTCCTCAAAAAGACTAATACAGCTACAACGAAGCTACAAATTTTACAGCCTTTGTTGCCAAGACGCAAGTTTTGGCAACAAATTTGCCTAATCGATAGCAAGTGTAAAATTTAGTCACATGAAAACAAACTACTTAAAAAAAGCTAGCCTATTTGCTGTCGCAGGTCTTATTACCTCAACAGCTTTTGCTCAACAAAACACAACAACAGTAGAGGGAACTACACCTCTTGGATCATCATCAGAATACAGAACTTGGTCGATTGGAGTGAACGCGGGAATATTAAACCAATCTAACATCTTCGGTTTCAACAGAGCTGGATTTGACAAGTTAGACCACAACGTAGGATACAGTGCCTACATCAAAAAACAAATCTCCCCTTCTTTCGGTATTAAAGCACAATACCTAGGTGGTAAAGTTTCAGGAACAAATGAAAATGCCGCTGCAGGTACCGTATCAGCATTCGAAACAAAAATGCCTTGGTCGGCTGCATTATCAGGAGAATTCACGTTAGCAAACACAAACTGGAGATTCTTTAACAGCATTATCAAGCCTTACGCTTCGATTGGTCTTGGTGCTTTAAACTTCGAAACAACGACTACAGTTGACGGAACTGCATCAACTGCTGACTCACAAACGAAATTATACGTTCCTATCGACGCAGGTTTCAAATTTGCAGTTGCTAAAGGAATCAACATCGACTTAGGATACCAGTTAAACTGGGCTAACCAAGACTTCGACGGTGTTCCTGCAGGTCAATACAAGAATGACTTATTCTCGTATGCACACGCTGGTCTAGAAATCGCTCTTGGTGATGGCAGCAAACCTTACTTAGGTAATAGTAACCCAGTAGGTACTTTAGTTAAGAAATATGATGAGTTAAAAGCAGAGCGCGATGCATTAGTAGCATCTAACGAAGCTTTAAAATCAGAATTAGCAGGTATCAGCAGCGATTTGAACGATGATGATGGCGACGGTGTTGCTAACAAATTCGACAAATGTCCAAATACTCCAGCGGGTGTAAAAGTGGATGGTGCTGGATGTCCTCTTCCTGAAATCAAACATGAAACTAAAGTTGTAGAGAAAATCGTAGTTACTGAAGAAGATAAAAAAGTAGTTGATGAAGCAATCAAAAACTTAGAATTCGACTTAGGTAAAGCGACAATCCGTTCAACTTCTTACGAATCATTAAACAGAGTTGCTGCTTTATTGATCGAGAAAAACTTCAGCTTGAAATTAGCTGGTCACACAGACAACACAGGTTCAATGCAAACTAACTTACGTTTATCGAAAGAGCGTGCTGAATCTGTAAAATCTTACTTAGTATCTAAAGGTGCTAACGCTTCTCGCATCGAAGCTACAGGTTATGGTCCAAACCAACCTATCGCTACAAACAAAACTGCAGAAGGCCGTCAACAAAACAGACGTGTTGAGTTTACCCTTTACTAGGAATAACTAAAACTATAAACACAATAGAGAGGGGCTGTCCAAAAGACAGCCCCTTCTCATTGTATACACTTAGAACATTTTAAAGCCGTTTCCCTAATGATTAAATGACAGCTAATTAATCATTCTAGGGAAATAGTGAAAGCAACAGACGCCTTGCTAGCGGTTAAAAAAATGCTACTCAAAGCATTTATGGCTTTCTTTCAACATCGGCAGCAATGATGCATTTGATGATTTTTTAAAACAGACACTTTCCAAAAAAACATTCATGATACTCGGGTATCACCAACAGCCATGAAAGTCACGGGCTCATAGTCCCAATAGGCATTTAGCCAAAACGGTATCTTAGCACCAATAAATATAAGACCTATGGCTGTCAGCGGATTACCCTTTATTCTTGATCGTGGCTGTGGACTGGATGTCCATAAAGACACAGTAGTTGCTACCATTAAAGGTAGTGATTTTGATACAGAGACAAAAACCTTCTTAACTTTTACGGATGACCTGTATGATTTAGTGCAATGGCTTCAATCCCATCCCATTACACAGGTTGCCATGGAGAGCACCGGTGTTTACTGGCGACCGGTTTACGCGGTTTTGGAAGATTACTTTCACATTTTGTTGGTCAATGCCCGCCACATCAAGAATGTTCCGGGGCAGAAGACCGATAAGAAGGATAGCGAATGGATCGCCAAACTGCTTCTTTCCGGTCTACTGAAGGGTAGCTTCATTCCAGCACAACATATCCGGGAGCTCAGGGAGCTCTACCGACATAGACGCAAGCTGATCGCGATGCGGACTGCAGAAAAGAACCGGTTGCAGAACATCCTTGAATCTGCCAACGTCAAACTGCGGAGCGTGGTCAGCGACGTATTCGGTGTAAGCGCCATGGAAATGGTCCGATCCATGGCTAAAGGTCAGAGCGATCCTTTGCTGTTGGCAAGCATACCAAGGGTTCACTGGTCAAGAAACACGCAGAACTGATTAAAGCACTTACTGGCAAGGTCACAGATCACCACCGCTTCATGTTGACCCTTATACTGCAATCCATCGATCATATCAATCTACAAATAGCACAATCAGAGGCTCAGATGGAACAGTACGCAAGGATCATGTATCGGGAGCTGGAACTACTGGAGACTATTCCGGGAGTGTCTTCCAAAGTAGCATTAGGAATCGTCTCAGAGATCGGTACGGACATGACCCAATTTGCAACACATCAGAACCTTTCCTCATGGGCTGGTGTTTGCCCGGGCAACAATGAGAGTGCAGGAAAAAAGTATTCCTCCAGAACAACACATGGAAATAAGTATCTCAAGACGACGCTCGTAGAGGCCGCATGGGTAGCCTCTAGATCCAAGGCCAATCCCTTACTTGCAGTCAAGCATCACCAGATCGCTGCCCGAAGAGGACATAATAAGGCGACAATAGCCATTGCACATAAGATATTGACCGCTGCATACCATGTGCTGAGGGACATGGAACCCTATCAATTACATCCCCAGGATATAAAAATACTGGAAAATAGAAGACTTAAAAGAATTGACAGATTACAGAAACAATTGAGTACCCTGAAGAACACGTCTTATAAATAAAAGATCGACCTTTTTTTGGTGGTTAGACTCCCCGTGAAAAAAACTGATAACAGACGTTTAAGAACCAACAGTTGATGCCTTTAGAGCTCGAAGAAAAAATTATACTCTTGTTTTTAGTAATAAAGTCCTTTTTTTGATCAAGAAGAATACTTAAGAAACAGAAACAAAATATTCCAGACAAAAAAATAGACCCTTGAACAATCACTGGTCTGATTTTTTATTGGTTTAGATTGAAAAAACAACAATAACTTTCAGAAAAAAATGAGGCTGTCTAAAAAGGTCTCTTAAAGAAAGAACCCCGTCATTAAAAAATGGCGGGGTTTTTCTGTTTTTTTGTCCTTAAGATTTTGTATCTTAAGGTGCACCCAAAAAAACAATATGGCAAACATACAATTCAAAGCGCTTCCATCCAATAGTCCGAGTCTATTTCCTGAGAATATTTTAGATCGTATTCCAATGAATCATCCGGTTCGTTTGGTGAGTCAGGTTGTTGACCAGTTGGATCTTGAACCTATTATCCGTCAGTATAAAGGCGGAGGCACCACTAGTTTTCACCCTAGAATGCTCATTAAGGTGCTGTTCTACGCCTATTTAAGCAATATCTATTCTTGCCGAAAAATCGAGCAGGCCCTTCACGAGAACATCCATTTCATGTGGCTTTCAGGAAACAGTACACCTGATTATCGTACGATCAATTATTTCAGAGGAAAGCGTCTTAAGGGACAGATACAAGAGCTGTTTGCCAGTATCGTTCGTATGCTACATGATATGGAGTATGTTAGCTTGAAAGTTCAATATGTAGATGGTACCAAGATCGAGTCTGTCGCTGGTCGTTATACGTTCGTTTGGAAGAAATCGGTCGAGAAGAATAAGGTAAAGTTAGAAGCAAACATTACTTCGGTTCTTTCGGAAATCGAGGCTCAGATCGCCCAAGACCAATCTTTATTAGGTAATCAAGAAGTTAGCAAGGCCATCGATAGCAGTCAGTTGAAGGAAAAGATCGAAGCGATCAATGCCAAGTTCAAAGGAGCCAATAAATCTACTGATAAGCAACTTAAGAAACTTGAAGAGGACTATTTGCCTCGACTAGAGAAATATGAAGAGCAACTGGAAGTACTGGGAGATCGCAATAGTTATAGCAAGACCGATACCGATGCTGTGTTTATGCGGATGAAAGAGGACCACATGAAGAATGGCCAGCTTAAGCCAGCCTATAATACCCAAATCAGCACCGAAGATCAGTTCATCACCCATTACAGCATCCATCAAACAACTGCCGACACCACAACCCTGCCGGAACATTTGGAAGGCTTTGAGTGCCATTACGGAAAACAAAGCGAACAGCTTGTAGCAGACGCCGGTTATGGTAGCGAGCAGAACTATGAATTGATGGAAAAACAGGGCATAACTGCCTTTGTCAAGTACAATTACTTTCATGTGGAACAGAAGCGCAAGCATAAACAGGATCCTTTCTCGGTACAGAATCTGTATTACAACCAGCAAGATGACTATTATGTATGTCCCGCAGGACAGAAGCTCAGCTTTATCGGTCATGCAACCAGAGTTAGTGCCAACGGATACACAGCCCAGGTCAGCTGTTATCAGGCTCAGCGATGCGAAGGCTGCCCGATGCGCAGTGGGTGTCATAAAGCTAAAGGCAATCGGCTCATTGAAGTGAACCATAGACTCAATCAGCTCAAGGATAAAGCCCGGGAAAGGCTGGTATCGGAAGAGGGAATGTACCATCGAAGCAAGCGACCCATAGAAGTGGAATCCGTTTTCGGTCAGATGAAAAGCAACAACAGGTTTACCCGGTTCACAATGAAAGGACTGGAGAAAGTCGCTGTGGAGTTCGGATTGATGGCCATTGCCCATAACCTCAGAAAATGGGCGAAAAAGTGGGCAAACGATGTCTTCTTTGGGAATGGTTATAGCGATAAAACACTATATACAATAAAAATTGGAGTCAGGAGCGTTAAAACCATAAAATATCGACTTACTGCTTAAAACTCAAAAATGAAAACAGTAATGAAATCGCAAAAGCTATAAAACAGAAGAAGGTGCCTTTTTAGACACCTTCTCTTTCTTATTAATATCTACTTTTCGATTCTCTACGTTTTCCGGAGAAGTCGCGGAAACCACCTCCGCCGTTCGATCTACCACGATCTCTTCTATCTCCACGTCCGCCTCCAGAATTTCTGTCTGAAGATCTACCACCACGGCTACGGCCGTTTGATGACCCTCTGTCAGATCTTCCTTCACCCGAAACTTCAATACGTACGCCTCTTCCGTTGTAATTAACACCTTGGAAACCTTGGAATACTTTATTAACCTCGCCATCTTCCACTTCGAAGAAAGTGAATACGCCTTTAAGGTCAATCTTACCAATTGATTTTCCAGAGATCTTACTGTTATTACAAATGAAACCTAACATTTCACCGCGGCTGAACTCGTCCACTGAACCTAAGTTGATGAACAAACGAGTGAAACCTTTAGAAGTACGACGACCACCACCATCTCTATCTCTGTCACGATCACCTCTAGAAGATTCACGCGCTTCGATATTCAAATCTGGAGCATCTTTGTAATAGTTTAAGAATCTATTGAATTCTAATGAAGCAAATCTTTTCACTACTTCTTCTTTTGTTAAGTCTTGAAGACTCTCTAAGATTTGAGGAAGGAATGCATTAATTTGATCTTCTTGAACTTCTACATTGTGTACTTTGTCAACAAGAGCGAATAATTGTTTCTCACACACTTCAGTTCCTTGTGGAACTTGCTTGCGTTCGAAAGATTTACCAATGATCTTCTCGATGTGACGAATTTTGCTCATCTCTTTCACATTGATTAATGAGATCGAGATACCTGTTTTACCGGCACGAGCTGTACGACCTGAACGGTGCGTATAGTTTTCAACCTCATCAGGAAGAGAGTAGTTGATAACGTGCGTAACATCATTTACGTCGATACCACGTGCTGCAACGTCAGTAGCAATTAATAGTTGCAAGTTGCGTTCGCGATAGCGCTTCATCACTTTATCACGTTGTTGTTGTGATAAATCACCGTGCAATGAGTCAGCATTGTAACCATCTTTAATCAAAGCTTCAGCAATCTCTTGCGTTTCGATCTTCGTACGACAGAAAACAATACCAAAAATCTCTGGATAGTAATCTACAATACGTTTGAACGCAGCATACTTATCTTTTGCTTTGATCAAGAAATACTGGTGTTCGATATTTTCATTACCTGTATTCTTTGTACCCACTGTCAACTCAACCGGATCGGTCATGTAATTTTGGGCAATACGACGAACTTCACGAGGCATCGTTGCAGAGAATAACCAAGTTTTTTTATCAGCTGGAGTTTCTGATAGAATATTGTTGATGTCTTCTTGGAATCCCATGTTCAACATCTCATCAGCTTCGTCAAGCACAACGTACTTCACTTGCGAGAAGTCGATGGCATTACGGCCGATGATATCAAGCATACGACCAGGTGTTGCTACTACGATCTGTACTCCACGACGGATCTGACGTAGCTGGTCGCCAATGTTCGCACCACCATAAACGGCAACTACATGAACATTGTCTAAATTTTTGGCATACTTCTCTAGGTCTTTTGCGATTTGCAAACATAGCTCACGCGTAGGACACAATACCAATGCTTGAGGTTGATTGAATGAAAAGTCTAGTTGTTCTAATAGAGGAAGACCAAATGCCGCAGTCTTTCCAGTACCTGTTTGGGCTAATCCGACAAAATCGTCGTTACCAGTCAGTAACACAGGAATGGCTTTTTCCTGGATGGGAGAAGGTTTTTCAAAACCTAACTCAGTGATGGCATTAACAATCTCATGACGGATCCCCAGTTCTAAAAATGGGTTCATGAAATAAATTATACAATAGGCACAATTGCCTAAGGCGGTGCAAAGATAAGAAAAATAATTAGTTATTCCTAAAAGTCAATGTTTTATGAAAATAAATATTTGAAATGTAGCCCAATATCCTTTAATTGCATAGTCGTTTTAGCAAAACATTCAAGGAAAACTAACCAATTCAATTGCTTTCCACCGGTCTATAAACGTACATTAAACTAGCTTAAAAGCGGTTTTATATAAAAGAAGCAACACTTATTGAGTGTATAGGAACCGTATCTGCTAAATTATTTTAAAATAATATTTGGCAGAAAATAATATCTAAAGAATATGATTCCACATTCAACAAGAAAAACAAACAAATGATAATATATTGAGCAAATATTAGTTGATTATTCAACGATTATTCGCTATATCTGATAATTTGTTAAGGATTTGAAGAAATCTTTAATTTTTTTGTAGGTTTGAACCGTTAATTATCTTATCTAAATTTATGTGGTATAAAAAATCAATTTCGAAATTAATTTCCGAAGCAGAACAAAGTGGTGAAGGAACATTAAAGAGAACATTGTCCAGCACGGGATTGATCGCCTTAGGAATTGGCGCAATCATCGGAGCGGGACTTTTTTCTTTAACGGGTATTGCCGCCGCAGATCATGCCGGCCCCGCAGTAATGCTATCCTTTATTGTCGCAGCCGTTGGCTGTGCTTTCGCTGGCTTATGCTATGCCGAATTCGCATCCATGATTCCTGTCGCAGGAAGCGCCTATACCTATTCATATGCAACCATGGGCGAATTTATGGCTTGGATCATTGGATGGGACTTGGTACTTGAATATGCTTTAGCCGCAGCCACCGTCGCAGTAAGTTGGTCACAATATTTCAATGAGCTTTTGCTCATGGTAGGCATACATATACCACCAGACCTCCTTGCAGGCCCTTTTGAAGGCGGAATGATCAATCTTCCGGCAATTGTTATCGTCTGCCTATTATCGCTCCTGTTGATGCGTGGAACGCAAGAATCGTCTGCGGTGAATAACATCTTAGTTATTCTGAAGGTCGGCGTCGTTCTTCTGTTCATCGTTTTAGGCTGGCAATTTATCGAGCCGTCAAACCACACGCCATTTATCCCAACAAATGAAGGCGAGGAAATGGTGAAACAAGGGACTATGGGTTTTTGGGATTTCTGGGGATCCGACTATCGAGGACATTATGGTTGGACAGGTATTCTACAGGCAGCGGGTGTAGTTTTCTTTGCGTTCATCGGTTTTGATGCCGTAAGTACTGCAGCACAGGAAGCAAAAAATCCGAAGAAAGATATGCCGATCGGAATCATCGGCTCCTTGATTATTTGTACAGTTCTATATGTACTTTTCTCTTATGTGATGACAGGTTTAGCACCTTACACAGCTTTCAGCGGTGATGCCAAACCGGTTGCGACCGCCTTCGCAAAAACAGGATACCACTTTTTAAATACCGCAATGATCGTGACCATCATCGCCGGATATACATCCGTTATCCTCGTAATGCTATTAGGCCAAAGCCGTGTATTCTACTCCATGAGTAAGGATGGTTTATTGCCAAAATTCTTTTCCGACCTATCAAAACGTCAAACACCATGGAAAACCAATGCCATCTTCATGATATTTGTGAGTATTTTCGCAGGTTTTGTACCGGTATCCGACCTGGGACATATGGTAAGTATCGGGACCTTATTTGCATTTACGCTAGTATGTGTGGGAATATTGGTGTTGAGAAAAACGAATCCCGAAATTGAACGTCCATTTAGAACACCGTTGGTACCGTTAGTTCCTATCTTAGGAATTCTAGTTTGTGTATTGATGATGGCTGGACTTCCAATCGAAAGCTGGGAGCGTCTAGGTATTTGGATGGCGATTGGCGTAGCATTCTACTTTGCTTACGGATACAAAAATTCTGTCCTCCGAAAAGAAAAAGAAGCCAACGGCACAAAGAATATTGAATAATAAATCTCAAAAATAATTTGAAGAGCTGTATCTAGGAACTAGGTACAGCTTTTTTACAACCCATAAATTCGGAATTAAGCACCCGCTTTAAATCGCCTACTTAATTGACTGCGACGGGACTTACGTAATCTAGACGCTTTCACGGGATAGTGACGCTTCTTGGTCACATTGTTAAATAGAAGGGCAACTAGGAATAAGATTAAAGCGCCAGTGAACACAGGAGAAAGCACATACATATAGCCCATACTAGCGATCTTTGTACCTGAGCTAACCGCAATCAATGCTGTGGCACCTCCCGGAGGATGCAATGTTTTGGTAATCTGCATAAACACAATCGAAAAGGCAACAGCCAAAGGAGCCGTTAGCCAAATCACATCAGGCAACAGCTTCCCTACCGTCACTCCTACTAATGCGGAGACTACATGGCCGCCGATTAGGTTTCTAGGCTGCGCTAAGGGACTTTGGATCGCACCGTAGACCAAAACAGCCGAGGCACCAAAAGATCCTATCAGAAAGATATTCTCTAAAGCCGGAAGTTGTAAGGATTGTAAATACGCGATGATACCTATACCAACAAAGGCGCCAACAAAAGACCAGAAATGCTCCCGAACATCAACCAGAGTCTCCTTATACATGACGTAGCGGTAGACCCGATAGTGACGGTTAATCGATCTTTTGATTTTGTGAACCAATGTTAGTCTATATTGCGTTGGCGAATTGCCTCGTAGATAACAACCGCAGCCGAAACGGAAACATTCAATGAACCAATCTCACCGAACATCGGGATCTTAGCCAATTTATCTGAAATGCGGATCAGGTCATCCGATACACCGACATCTTCAGCACCCATAATAACACAGGAAGGACCAGTATAATCTACATCATAAATAGATTCCTTCGTTTTTTCTGTACTGACAACAAGCTGCACGCCAGAATCAATCAAAAACTTAGCAGTCTTGCTCAATGAATCATGACGACAGACCGGAATCTTGAACAATGCTCCTGCAGACGTCTTGATCGCATCAGGGTTGATTTCTGCAGACCCTTTCTTTGGAACTATAATCGCATGCACCCCCGCACATTCTGCCGTACGAGCAATAGCGCCCATATTTCGCACATCCGTAACACCATCTAACATTAACAGCAATGGCGTTTCCCCTTTTTCATAAATGACAGGAAGGAGATCTTCGATATTCTGATAAATGATCGGAGATATTACAGCGATGATTCCTTGATGATTCTTTTTTGTGATACGGTTCAATTTTTCGATAGGAACCTGTTGGTAAGCGACATTATGCTCTTTAATCAGCGCTTTAAATTCCGCAAACAAAGTCCCCGACAAACCACGTTGTACAAACAACGACTCGATTTCTCGTCCACTATCGATAGCTTCCATAACGGCACGAATACCAAATACCATTTGGTTAGTCTCTCTCTTTTCGGGTCTTTCCCTGCGTTGAAATTGTTGCATTTGCTGAATTATTTTAAATATAGATACCTAACTTATACATTGATAAGTCAGGAAAGTACAAAAGTAGAAAAGATATCGATTAACTTAGTCCTAAATCAAAGGTTTTTCGCAATTCTTCTAAAAGTGGATTTTTGGCAACCATCGCTTGATATTTCTCCTGAGCGGTGTACGGCTTACGATCTTTCGTTTTCTCCACCATCACGACGTTCAAATCCAAAGCGAAGTTTCGAAGCTCTACACGAAGGAAGTTCAAAATATCGATCTTACCTAGCTTCAATTGATCGGATTGTACCGCGTTCTCTACTTCTACCTCAATCGTCACCCCATTTAATGTCGGTGTGCTCGCCGTCATGATCGTAAATAGAGTGATTTTGTTATCCGCTTTTAATTTCTCGGCAAAGATATTCCATTTGGAAAGAAAAGCATTCTGAGTAACCTCTAAGTATTCAGAACCTTCAACAAGTTCGGGGCCGTCTGAATCGCTTGTTTTCTTCTCATCAAAAATGGTATTTAAGTTTGGGAGTGAATTAGCAGGTTTAAAGTTCCCCCAGCCCTTGAACGCTGGCTTCGCGGCCGATTCGTTAGATTTTGTTGTTGCATTTTCAGCAGGAGTAGTCGCCGCTGCCTTTACAGGAGCTGCATTTGATGTGGATGTCGCTGATGCGTTATTGTCAATCTGCTTGGCAACAGGACTGGTAAACTGACTGGGATTATTACTTGGAGACGTTGTTTTCGGCGCCTCCTTTATCCCAGACTCAGGGAGTTTTTTTTTTACTTCAGCTTGCGCTGGTATCCCATTTTGGGCTAGTGCGATAGCACTCGAGATATGGCACATCTTCAGCAAGGCCAATTCGACCTGCAAGCGTTGGTTCTTGCTGGTACGGTAGTTTACTTCGCATTGGTTGGCGATATTTAACGCGGATAACAGCAATCCGCTAGATAATTGCTGAGCCTGCTCCAAGTAGCGTTTTTTCACATTCTCACTAACCTCTAACAACTTTAGTGTTGATGGATCCTTGGTCACCAGTAGGTTTCTGATATGGCTTGATAGACCGGAAATAAAATGTCCGCCATCGAAACCTTTGTTCAGTATCGAATCAAATACTAAAAGGGCATTTGCCGCATCCTGTTTATATATTGCATCCAGCAATTGGAAGTAATAGTCGTAATCGAGAATGTTAAGATTATCAATAACAGCCTTGTAGGTCAACTGCTTGTTTGAAAAACTTACGATTTGATCGAACATGGATAAGGCATCACGCAACCCACCATCTGCTTTCTGAGCAATCACATGTAGCCCGTCTGGCTCGAAGGCTATCCCCTCTTTGCCAGCAATTGAAGTTAGATGATTCGCCATATCCTCAACCTTAATCCTGTTGAAGTCAAAAATTTGACAACGCGATAAAATAGTCGGAAGAATCTTATGTTTCTCCGTTGTCGCTAAAATAAATATAGCATAGGAAGGCGGTTCTTCAAGCGTTTTTAGAAACGCATTGAAAGCTTGTTGCGAAAGCATGTGCACCTCATCGATGATATAGATTTTATACTTTCCGGTTTGAGGTGGGATACGAACTTGGTCAATCAAGGATCGGATATCATCTACGGAGTTATTAGACGCCGCATCAAGTTCGTGAATACTGAATGAATTACCATTCTGAAAAGACTTACAGCTATCACATTCGCCACAGGCTTCGTTCTCTGCTGTAATCCGCTCGCAATTTATTGTTTTAGCTAAAATACGCGCGCAAGTCGTCTTACCCACCCCACGAGGTCCACAAAACAAAAATGCCTGCGCCAATTGATTATTGCGAATAGCATTCTTAAGGGTTCCGGTAATGTGTTGCTGACCTACTACCGAGTCGAAAGTAACCGGCCTGTATTTTCGTGCAGAAACAATAAAATTATCCATGTGCGAAGATAATCATTTTTGAGGGTAACAACAACAGGAATGAAAGTTCTTGATGACCATTGAAGACGGGAACTGTCAAAAAAAAGAAGCCCCCATTTGGAGGCTTCGCATTATAATTAACTTTTAAAAAGTCGAAATTATGCTTCTTTCGCTTCAGTATAAGTCACCTTCCAAAGGATCGCGCCAATAATTGCACCTAAGATCGGAGCTGCAAAAAACAACCATAGCTGCGATAGCGCTTGCCCACCAGCCAATACTGCAGGACCAAAACTACGCGCAGGATTCACAGATGTACCAGTAATTGGAATCGCAAATAAGTGAATCAAAACAAGTGTGAAGCCAATGGCTAAACCTGCCATCGTTCCATTACCCACTTTTGATGTTGTCGCCAAAATAACAAATAAGAAAACGGCTGTCAACACGGTCTCTGTAATAAAAGCAGCCGTCATATTATATTCATTCTGATATCCTTTACCCCATCCGTTTGATCCAAAGGCCCATTCACCTGCACTAAAGCCCGCAAGTTGTCCTGAAAGAACGGTTTTCAGCACAAAAGCTCCGATTAATGCTCCGATCAGCTGTGCAATGATGTAAACGATTGCATCTTTAAACGATATACGACCCGACACCAGCACACCAATAGTTACGGCCGGGTTAATATGACAGCCGGAAATACCACCTATCGCATACGCAAAGACAACAACCGAGAACCCGAATGCCAACGAGATCCCCAATAAGCCTAATCCAGATGTTTGTGCTAACGTGTCGCCACCAGCGATTGCTGCCGCACCACATCCGAATAATACTAAACCGAAAGTCCCAATCAGCTCAGCAATGAATTTCGAAGAGATTTTTGTTTCCATAATTTAATTTTTAAAGGAAAGGTAGGAAAATAATCCAAACATTCAACTTGAAAATTATCGAAACACGGCAAATCCACTTTAAAACGAAATTAACCAAGAAAATTAATTTAGGATTGTAATAAAGCAATATAGGTATAGGATAAACAAGGAATAGACTGCGATAAAAAATAAAAGAGGCCGATGGGGGGTCGACCTCTTTTTTGTTTACCTAATAACCTTTAAATCACCAAACAATTTATTGAAACAAATTACTTGACTCAAAGGTATCGCTATGTTGTAAAGTTATAGTTAAGCGAAAATTAAATAATAAAGTTTTGAATATTATCTAGCTTTTGCTGTCGCAATCATGTTTAAAACCTCATCAATAGTGGTCTTCGCAGCATCTTTCATTTTCTGCACCCCTTCATAGTCCGCATCTAAGGTCACCGACTTGGATTTCTCTTTGTAATTGAAGGTCAATTTATAACGCGGAACTCGCGCCCCGGTTGTTCTTTTATCCTCCGGAGTGGTCATATCATCCGCAACATTCCAATAACCCAATTCCATTGCTTTGCGGTGCAAGTATAATAAATCGTCATCGCGCAGTTTTAGGGTATCTTTAACGACCTCACCTTGCTTCGTCAAATATTGGTATTGATGCGTTTTAGAGTTATATTGATTTAACATGGAATCAGGGTATCCATAAACCAATTCTATCGATTCAAAATCAGAAAAACGGTAGGGCGCATTTTTAATCATTCCTGCGTAATAATAAACACAGTAAATCAGGAATGGGATAATGATACAAAGGGCAATAAATATTCGTTTTGTTCTATCTTGCATGACAAGTCTTTAAAAATTTGGACAAAAGTAAAGATTTGCAGGCATTAAAGCGACCTTTATTTCTAATATGAGAATTCCATTACTTGGGAGTTCACACATCCACGTTCACATTAGATTGTCGGTGTCCCGCAGCGCGTGAAATATTTCGAGTACCATGCGTCCTTCAAACTGGAAATGATAACGCCTTTACGTGTCGATACATGCACAAACTTATCGTTATGCAGGTAAATGCCCACATGGTCAATATTTCGACCTCCGAAAGAGAAAAACACCAAATCGCCTTCCTTTAATTGCCTATCATATTTACGTTTGATAACGTCTGCCATATCGCGTGAGGTACGCGGCAAATCTTTTCCATATGCTTTGCGATACAACATCCCTACAAATCCAGAGCAATCCACACCGCGCTTGTCCAGCCCTCCCATCCGATGTGGTGTTCCCATCCATTCGTCAATCACGTAATACAAACTTTTATTATCGAGCTCCTTTTGCTTGACCCCTAAAAGTGCAGCATAATTTTCCAACTTATTTTTCGAGTATTCCATCCCACGAGCGTCGCTCGCATCACTGATCGGAGCATTCTTATTCGGTCGAACACCTCCTACCAACGGTCCACTAGTAGATTTCTTCTTAGCACCACAAGAACTGAATAGCAAAGCACCTAATAACAAAAACAGTACGGCAAAATTAACTTTCATATCAAATCGCATCCCCAAAATATCTGAAAATCAACTAATATTCCAATCGGTTTTTTTCAACATCTGTTGGGAAGGGGTATGAGATTTTAGATGTGAGCTGCAGGATGTTTCGTCTTGAACCAGGAAAGGAAGGATGAAAGGATTAACAGGATCAAATAGGGTGCTGAATGAAAAGGGAGACGGAATGTGCTAAAGGAGACGTTTAGTGAAACGTCTCTACGCGGTTCGTCATGATTACCGCCTTTTCAGTTCAAAATTGTATAGAAGCCAATTGGACGCCAATGCGTAGAGACGTTTCACTAAACGTCTCCTGTGAAAAATACAAATTCAATTCATTCCTTTATTTCCCACCGAGCCCAATCCTGCCCATCCTAAAATCCTTCCTTTCCTGGTTCAAAGACAAGTTTCCCTTCCTTTCCTCGCTCAAAACAACTTTTCCTCATCAAACCACAGCCCTTGCTGCAGTTCCAATATCTAAAATCTAATATCTCCCATCTAATCAAAATATTCCCTTACTTTGTAACATATGAACAAAACTCAGGGAGCAATTGCAGTTTTTCTAGGTGCTGCGAGCTTTGGAATTCTCTCCACATTTGTAAAAAAAGCTTATGAACAGGGCTATTCATTAGGCGAAGTCACAGGTATACAAGCCTTTTTAGGGGCGTTGATCCTTTGGATACTTTGGATAGTTGTAGCTAGAACTAAATCACAAAAAAAATATCCTGCTAAATCTTCGAAGTGGAAAATCATCTTGGCTGGGGTCAGTACTGGAACGGTCAGTATCTTATACTACAAATGTGTGCAATTAGTACCTGCATCCTTGGCAATCGTACTGTTAATGCAGTATATATGGATTGGTCAGCTGATCGAATTTATTTTTTTCAAAGTAAAACCGAGTGCAACCCAGATTATCGGAATTGTCTGCATATTGATTGGGACTGTCTTTGCGACGGGCTTAATTGAAGAGCCACTTTCTTCTTTTTCCATACCCGGCTTAATCTATGGGGTATTGGCAGCAACAGCTTATTCTGTCTTCATGATCGTCAATGGGCGAGTTGGAAATGATTACCCTCCTATCCATAAATCTGCGCTGATGATTACCGGAGCCTTTCTGTTAATCGCTATCACGCTGCAGCCCGTTAGTTTATTACAGAGCGAAACTTTCATAGGCATTTTACCCTACGGACTTCTGCTTGCATTTTTTGGAACGGTGATACCGCCCTTGCTCTTTGCCTATGGCATGCCTAGCATTGGTTATTCGTTGGGTGCTGTATTGAGTGCTGTTGAACTGCCAGTTGCTGTGTGTATGTCTTACCTGGTATTACATGAATCGGTTTCTTGGATGAAGTGGCTGGGGGTTATTTTTATCCTGTTGATTATTGTATGGAAGAATATTCCAAAACAAAAATCTTCGAATCCGACTTTAAATTAATAATTTCGTGAATTTAATAACTTCAATTCACACAAATCCGAACAGTATCAACAGATAATGTCTTATGGAAAACTATCTTTATCTAGTTCTTATTACCCTTGCCGTCTTAGCAATTATTGATTTGATGGTAGGCGTCAGTAACGACGCTGTAAACTTCCTTAACTCGGCAATCGGCTCGAAAGCAATCCCTTTCAAGACTATCATGATTATTGCCAGCTTAGGAATTTTATTTGGATCAGTATTCTCTAGCGGAATGATGGAAATTGCACGAAGTGGAATCTACGTCCCCAGCAAATTCACCTTTGATGATGTCATGGCAATATTTCTCGCCGTCATGATAACCGACATTATCCTGCTCGATATTTTTAATTATTTCGGACTTCCTACATCGACAACGGTATCTATTGTATTCGAATTACTGGGTGCAGCCATCAGCTTAGCAGTGTTTAAAATCGTTATGACCGACGGTTCTTGGTCTAGTTTATCGTCTTATATCAATACGGAAAAGGCCTCCGAAATCGTCTATAGTATTCTCCTCTCG
The DNA here is from genome assembly GCF_008274825.1 of Sphingobacterium hotanense. Classification (NCBI taxonomy): domain Bacteria; kingdom Pseudomonadati; phylum Bacteroidota; class Sphingobacteriia; order Sphingobacteriales; family Sphingobacteriaceae; genus Sphingobacterium; species Sphingobacterium hotanense. The sequence goes on along the minus strand of NZ_CP030848.1, from coordinate 1,386,155 downwards.
GTGGTCATATCATTCAGCATTGGTATGTTAGTACAATACATCTCGAGAGTATTATTTACCTTCCAATTTGAAAAGAAATTAAAAACCGTGGGAGTGGTTTTCGGTGGAATTGCTATGGCCGCGATTACTTATTTCATTCTGATCAAAGGTCTGAAAGAAGTATCTTTCCTAAACTCCGACATTAAAAACTGGATCAAAACTCATGAGCTCTTGCTATTAGGTGGCAGCTTTGTGGTTTGTACCATCATAAGTTTTATTATCACGCGGTTAGGGATCAATATCCTCAAAGTAATTATTGGTATTGGAACTTTCGCTCTAGCGCTTTCGTTCGCAGGAAACGACTTAGTGAACTTTATTGGTGTTCCAGTCGCTGCTATACAGTCTATCGAAATTTTCCAAAGCGTACCTGGCGCAAATCCCGACACTTTCACCATGGACGCACTAGCATCCTCTGAAATCGTTGCTCCGCTATGGATATTGCTAACTGCTGGTATTGTCATGGTAATTACTTTATGGACCTCTAAGAAAGCAAAAACCGTTATCGAAACGGAGATGAGTTTATCGAACCAGGGTGATGGAAATGAGAAATTCGAATCAAACTTCCTTTCCAGAACTATTGTACGCGGCTTCATCCGTATGGGCTCTGTGCTTTCCTACGTCATGCCAAAGACTTTGCAATCGAACATCGACAAAAAGTTTGAAACACCGATGATTGCCGTTGGACAACAGAAACCAAAAGGCAAAGACGAGCCGATGTTTGATATGATCCGTGCTTCTGTTAACTTGATGGTTGCGAGTAGCTTAATCGCGTTAGGAACATCGATGAAATTACCTTTATCGACCACCTACGTAACGTTTATGGTAGCGATGGGTACTGCATTTGCCGATCGTGCTTGGGGCCGTGAGAGTGCGGTATATCGCGTTTCGGGTGTATTCCATGTAATCGGTGGATGGTTCGTAACAGCGGGTTGTGCATTTGCCGGAGCCTTCGTTTTTGCTTACTTCTTGAAAGTCGGCGGAATAGTCACTTTTGTGATCGCCTTAGTGGTGCTAGCATTGCTTTTATACCGCAACGCGAAAAGCCATGATAAGAAAATCAAGGCCAAAGCTTTACAGGAACTAAACTTGGACAAATCGGATATTTTATCACTTCAACAAGTGATGGAAACCAGTGCGAACCAAATCTCAGAAACGTTCTCCAAAGCGAACGTATTCTATAAGGACGCGATTGATTCGTTGATTAAGGAAGATTTGGAAGCACTCAAGATCAATAAGAAGTTGACCAAGAAATTGATGAACGACCTTAATTCGACAAATAACTCCATGTATAACTTTATCCGTAACCTGGATGATAGTTCTGTCAAAGGAAGTCGCTATTATATTATTTCCCTTGGCTATTTGCAGGATATGATTGAGAATGTGGCAGTGATAAACTCAAATGCTTTAAATCATGTGGACAATAATCACAAAACGCTTCGCATCAGCCAGGCAAAGGACTTGAAATATGTGGTAGAAAGATTAGGAGATTGGTTCTCAAAGATCAACATGGCTTACAAACGTCAGGATTTCAGTAAGATGGACTCCTTGATTGATGAGCGCGAGGGTATTCAAGAATACATCAATAATCTATTGGATAAACAGATCGATCGAATCAGAACATCGGAAAGCAGTCCAAAAAACAGTAGATTATACTTCTCTATCCTTTTGGAGACGAACGAGTTGCTAAGTTCGACCTACAAATTATTGAGACTTCATAAGGAATTTGCTTCCTTCCGCAGACGGAATCAACAATAAAATCCTTAAAGAAAAAAGGCGATCAAAAATCTGATCGCCTTTTTTGTATATGTCTTGTTTATTAATGTACCAATACTTCTTGTATTTCCTCGATATCGACGTCGCCATTTTCTGCAATGCTAAGGAACTTGACAGGTACTACCTCGTTTACCAATAAAGGATCATAAGGCGTACGCACTTTCACGTAGTTTCTCGAGAACGCATGCATATAACCATCCTTCTCATCGCCTTCAAATAACACCATATCAGTTTTACCTAATTGAGACTCATAGAATGCACGACGTTTTTTCTCGGATAGAATATGTAACATCTTGCTGCGATCGCTACGCTGTGCTCCAGGCACTGCACCTTCCATCTGCGCAGCAATTGTGTTCTCTCTTTCTGAATAAGTGAAAACATGAAGGTAAGAGATATCCATTTCGTTCAAAAAGTTATAGGTATCTATAAAATCCTCACGTGTTTCGCCCGGGAAACCGACAATTACGTCCACCCCTATACAGCAATCGGGCATCAAAGACTTGATCTTTGCTACGCGTTCATTATAAAGTTCGCGCTTATAGCGACGACGCATCTTCGCTAATACTGCATTATTCCCAGATTGCAAGGGCATATGGAAATGCGGAACGAAGCGTTTCGATTGAGCGACAAACTCAATAATCTCGTTCGTCAACAAATTAGGTTCGATCGAGGAAATACGAATTCTATCGATGCCTTCCACTTCGTCCAATGCTTTTACTAAATCGACGAAACGATCCTGACGCTTGCCATCACGGACTCCGAAATCACCAATATTAACCCCTGTCAACACTATTTCCTTCACCCCTGACGCTGCTATTTCTTCCGCTTGCTTCACGATATCCTCAATCTTGCCCGAACGGCTTGCACCACGCGCTAATGGAATGGTACAGAACGTACATGAATAGTCGCAACCGTCTTGAACTTTCAGAAAAGTACGCGTCCTGTCACCAATAGAAAAGGCCGAAACAAATTGGTTGGTCTCGTCAATTGGCGCATTGTGCACAACTGCTTTTTCGTTCTTCGTCAGATCATTGATGTGCTCTAGAATATTGAACTTCTCCGCAGCACCCAATACCATATCCACGCCCGGAATCTCAGAAATTTCCTTCGGCTTCAACTGCGCATAACATCCAACAATAGTGATGTAGGCATTTGGAGAATATTTTAATGCTTCTTTTACAACCTTTCTACACTTACGATCTGCATGATCGGTTACCGAACATGTATTAATGACATACACATCTGCCTGACTGTTAAATGGCGTAGTCTCGTAGCCCGCATCCTTGAAGATTCGACCGATGGAGGATGTTTCTGAAAAATTCAGCTTACAGCCCAGTGTATAGAAAGCAACTTTTTTTCCCATGATATTTTGCAAAAATACACAAAAAGACGCAAAATGTGAGTTGTTGAAAAAATCTGATATTCCAATGATTTTAAAACTTTCATGTTTCCATTGAAAAACAAACAGGAATGAAAGTTCTTGATCGCCAATGAAAACTTACACTTTCAGAAAAAACTTTCATACTTCCATTGAAAAACCAACAGGAATGAAAGTTCTTGATGGCCAATGAAAACTTACACTTTCAGAAAAAACTTTCATACTTCCATTGAAAAACCTACAGGGATGAAAGTTCTTGATGGCCAATGAAAACTCACACTTTCAGAAAAAAAAGGTATCTTCGTAGCTAATATAAAAAGGAAACGAACCTATGAGACAGTATTTGGATTTATTGGAGCATGTTTATCAAAATGGGGTTGTTAAAACCGATAGAACAGGCACCGGAACGAAAAGTGTTTTTGGATATCAAATGCGTTTCAACCTAAAAGAAGGGTTTCCGTTAGTAACGACCAAAAAACTACACCTACGTTCCATCATCCATGAATTAATATGGTTCCTGAAAGGGGAAACCAATATTCAATACTTGAAAGAGAATGGTGTTAGTATTTGGGACGAATGGGCGGATGAAGATGGAAACCTGGGTCCTGTTTATGGATCGCAATGGCGTTCCTGGCCAAAGCCTGACGGTGGCCATATCGATCAGATCACCCAAGTAATCAATCAATTAAAGAATACACCTGATTCTAGACGGATTATTGTATCAGCTTGGAATGTGGCTGAGGTCGAAAACATGGCTTTACCTCCATGTCACGCCTTCTTTCAATTTTATGTTGCTCCGGCAGAGCCTGAAAAAGGAATTCATAAACCGCAGCTATCTTGCCAACTATATCAACGCAGTGCCGATATCTTCTTAGGCGTACCTTTCAATATTGCATCCTATGCACTATTGACCATGATGGTCGCGCAGGTCTGCGACATGGAAGCTGCCGAATTTGTACATACGCTAGGCGATGCCCATATTTATAGCAACCATTTTGAGCAGACCGAATTGCAGCTATCCAGAGATCCGAAACCACTTCCAAAAATGATCATCAACCCGGATATCAAAGACATCTTTGATTTCAAATTCTCAGATTTCGAACTGGTAGACTACGAATTCCACCCGCATATTAAAGCACCTGTTGCCGTATAATCATATTAAAACATTACATGAGTTATCCAACATTCACACTAATCGTTGCCGCGTCGGAAAACAATGCTATAGGAAAAAACAACCAAATGTTATGGCACCTTCCGAACGATTTTAAATATTTTAAGAACAACACAATGGACCATTCCATTGTTATGGGCAGAAAAACCTTTGAATCGATCGGTAAAGCCCTACCTGGCCGTAGAAACATCGTAATCACGCGACAGCCAACTTTTCAGGCCGAAGACGTCGATGTTGCAAACAGTTTGCAGGAGGTAATGACTTATTGCAGAGACGAACGTGAAGTTTTTATCATCGGTGGTGCTCAAATCTATCAGCAAGCACTTTCCCTTGCTTCCAAAGTTCTTCTTACACGCGTGCATGCTGAAATTGATGATGCTGACGCTTACTTCCCTGCCCTACCTGCAGAAGATTGGGAGCTAGTATCGTCTGAAGCCCATTCAAAAGATGAAAAGCATCAGTTTGACTACACTTTCGAAGTATATAACAGAATTAAAAAATAAAGGGAATGCTTAACTAGCTTCCCTTTTCTCATAACTATAAAAAGCATGAACAGTAGTATCGATTTTCAGATCTCTTTTATTGAGCCACAGGCACACTATGTTGAAATGGAGATGTACATTCAAGGTTTTGCCAACACCTTTTTAGACATCAAAATGCCTGTATGGACGCCCGGCTCCTACCTTGTGCGCGAATTCTCCAAAAATATCGAACAAGTTTCCGCGGTGAAGGACAATGCTGAGGATCTGAAAATCTATAAGGTGTCCAAAAATACATGGCGCATCGACAATCCGAGCGACAGTGTGATGATCAAATATCGCATCTATAGCTTTGAAAAGTCTGTTCGTACGAACTTTGTGGATGCTGAGCATGCTTTCCTTAGCCCGGCGGGGACTTTCTTCTATGTTGCCGGCCACCTCAATCACGACGCAATCGTACGGGTAAACTTGCCAAGTTATTGGTCTAAAATATCAACAGGTTTACCAAAAGTCGACAACGAAGAAAACACATTTTATGCGGAGAACTTCGACATCCTTTTTGATTCACCATTAGAAATTGGAAACCAGGATATATGGAGCTTTGAAGCTGCAGGAATACCGCACGAATTTGCAATGGTGGGCGTAGGAAGCTACGATAAGGATATGCTTTCCTACGATATCAAGAAAATCGTGGAAGAGGAAACGAAATTGTGGGGTTCTAATCCAAACGATCGATATGTTTTTATAACACATAATTACCAAAGTGCACACGGAGGCTTAGAGCACTTAAACTCTACAGTATTAGCGTCGGGACGCAATGCTTACTCCAATGCGATTGGTTATACAAATTTCTTAAGCCTTGTTGCTCATGAGTATTTCCATTTGTGGCACGTGAAACGCTTGCGTCCGAAGACATTGGGACCATTTAATTATGAAGAAGAGAACTACACGCATCTTCTTTGGATCTTTGAAGGGTTTACTGCTTATTACGACAACCTCATTACCCGTAGATGTGGCTTTCGTGATGAGGTAGACTACTTACAAGCTTTAGTCAGCGAGTTCAATATGGTGTTGAATAAGCCCGGTCATCTAGTGCAATCCGTAGGGCTATCGAGCTTCGATACCTGGATCAAACAATACCGCCCGGATGAGAATTCCCAAAACTCAAGTATTTCCTACTACAATAAGGGCGCTATGCTGGCCTGCATGTTGGATATCAGTATCCTCGCGCAAACCAATGGAGAAAAGCGATTAGACCAAGTCTTACAAGCTGCCTATAAACAATTCTACTTAATTGATGGTAGAGGGATCGAGGAAGCTGAATTTAGAAAGCTTGCGGAGGAAGTGTCGGGCACAAGCCTAGGCGAAATTTTCGACGCTGCTCATACTTGCGAAGAACTCGATTACAATGCTTACTTCAACCTAGTAGGCTATCAGTTTATCGATCAGAATAAAGCGAATATTGTTCCTAGTTTGGGTATCAAGGTATCTCATCACGACGGACGAACCGTGATCAAAAATATTGATCGCCACTCGTCGGCTTGGGAGTTTGGACTGAATGTGGATGATGAAATCGTAGCAGTCAACGGTACGAGAATCGACCCGCAAGGTCGGGAACTTGATTTAGCAATCAGTAGCTCAGCGATTGGAACTACGCTGAATATCATGATCGCGCGAGAAGGATTGATTCGCGAAATCCCTGTTACGTTGAAGGTTAGCGATCGTGTGTCGTATTATATTGAAAGAAATCCGGAAGCTACGGCAGAACAACGCGTATTGGGAGATATTTGGTTGTCGTTGGCACCCACTAATCAATAATTACTTCATGCGTCTACTGAATACTAACAGGAACAAAAATTTCTGAAAGTTTTCTAACTAAAATCTTTATAAAACAAAGGCTCGCGATTGCGAGCCTTTGTTTTTCTTAGAATGTGTACCTAACAGAGAATCCGAAGGTATCAAATATTTTAAAGCCCGAGCTTTGCAAGAAGTCAAAGTGAGGTTTGATATCCAATGAAAGAGCGATTGGCGCTGAAGGTATTTTGTATTCTACCCCTGCGATACCATCCACACTCAATGCAAGTTCAGAATACTTGTCAAAGCGATTTCCCTTATCGTCGGTATAAGCTTTGCCAGAATAGGATCCAACACTACCACCAAATCCCCAGAACCAAGAAAAGTCGTTTGCGATAGGCATGTGATATTCATACAAACCTACCAAACGAAATCTACTATATTTCGAATTACTTTGCACACTCAAGATACCCTCGATGGCATTGGTTTGGTTCAAGCTATAGCGGTAAGTCACACCTGTTGCAGATCCGAAGCGAGCCCCAATAGCATGTGTTGTTGGCAATTGTGCCTGAGCAATGTTCATACCCGCAAATACAGTCAAAACTAGAATGAAAGTTAATTGTAATGTTTTCTTCATAAATTATTTATCTATCTAACTAAACGCCCAAATGTAGCATTAATTTTTAAACGGTAAAAACGCGACTTAAGTATATCGTGGACTATAAAGTAGGGAGTATTTAATAGTTAGACCTATGCTTTTTAGGTTTGAACCAAGAAAGGAAGGATCGAAGGATTGGCAGGATCATGTTGAAAGAAAAAAAGGGGCTGTTTCTGAACCAGGAAAGGAAGGATTAAAGGATGGGCAGGATTTTACGCCATAGGTCTTTATACTAACTACTAATGCGAATTAAGGGTTGAAAATAGGCTTTATGAAACAGGCTGTTAATTTACCGAACACATGTACTAATAGTCCTTTGGTAGATCTGACCTTACTTGCGTTTTGTATCTGTGTTTTTTCATTTATCCAATTAAAAAAGGATTCGATTGGTTGTCTTACCTTAGATACTGCTCTTGAAAACAGGTCATTATAAGCACGATCCCTGCTTTTTAAACAATCTGGTTTTCCTTGGGTTTCCCTTATCGGAGTATACATAATTGATTTTTCTTCTTTATAAAACCACTCGAAGAACGGGGCGTCACGGTATATCTTGTCACCAAAGAACGTCCTACCTGCGATGGATGCCCAATTCTCCTTAAATATGTTCAGGTCACTTTCAGATGCCTTGCTTATTACAATGCTTTCCGGACGAGGCAGCGTTGATTTGTTATAGCTGTTGAGCGCATGAAGCTTTAATCCAAAATACCAAAGCCTCTTCGTTGAGCAGAAGCTTTTATCCGTTATCCCCAGAGCTACCTTTGCCCTTCTAGTCCCACTGCAGGTTATGATGGGCATAGAGTCCAGTAGGGAAAATTCTCTGGAGCACTCCTCTGGTGCAAAGTCCTCTATAACTGACTGACAAAGAGATCTCAAAACATCAAAAAGGCGGTTGATACGGGTGTTGAATGCTACGTATGAAGTTAGCTTGGGAAACCAATCCATCAGATAATCCGAGGCGAATTTATGGATCTGCTTGATCCTTAGCCGCTGTTCCTCGTGCACACTGAATAAATAGATGGTCAAAACCTCCTGATCAGTAAAGTCAGGTTTGTTATTGTTTGAAAATCGCTGACAGTAATATTGCAGTTCACTGTCATATTTATCACAAACATACTGGTGTAATTTTATTAATTTTAGAGCCTTGGCCTGATTGATCATGTTGTTTAATAATGCGTAAGGAACATTATAAATATACTGATAATCAGGCTTTTATGCAAGTTCTCACCCCTCTTTTAAGAAGCTTTTTCCAATATATTTCAACCCTTAATTCGCATTACTAACTACTAACTACTATTTCTGAACCAAGAAAGGAAGAATCGAAGGATAGCCATGAGCGGGTCTAACGACTAAGGCACTAAGTACGAACTTCGACTTAAAACCCTTTCACTCCCCTTTCAAACCCAATATATAACCCAATCAAAGCCGCTTCGAAAGGGCTTTGATTGGGTTATATATTGGGTTTGATATGCGAATGACATATCGTAGGTTCAAAGCAATCACATCGTTAGCTTTGCCAAGAAAGATGAAGTGATTATCCATAATTTTTATTAACTTATTGAAGTAGCAAGTGATTTTGCAGGCGAGGGAATAAAGATGTTTTTGAAAATTTTTAATGAACTCAAATTAGATATAAGTTAATATTCAATAATCGCTTCGCTACTTTGGTTAACAGAATTTGATAATCTATCTATATCATTGATTTTAACCAAGATGTGAAATTAGATAGCATAATTATTACTCTGCTAGCATAGTTTTTAATCAAAAAAACGATATATTAGTCAGACCTAAATTTTGAAGATTATAAACTGTTATTTAATAAAAGAGAACAAGATATGAACAAGTTCAATAGATTATTCGATATCATTATAAATTATAAGACGGAGTATGCCAAGGACATTATGGTTGCTGGTCGTGCGGGAGATAAATGGCGTACCTTTTCTACGGCGGAATTCGTCTATATAGTTAATAATTTAAGCAAGGGTCTGATTGCACGCGGCATCAAGAAAGGCGATCGCGTGGCTATCATGTCGGGAAACCGTCCGGAATGGAACTTTGTTGACTTCGCATGTAACCAATTGGGCGTTGCAACGGTACCATTATATCCTACCCTATCCAATCAGGATTTGATATACATCATCAATGATGCCGACGTAAAAATGGTGTTCGTTAGTAACGAAGACCTAGCTGCAAAAGCAGACTTGGCGATGAAAGAGAATAACATCAATATAGAAACCTATACCTTCGATAAGTTGGAGGGCCGGAAATATTATATGGAGGTCGCGGACTTAGGAAAGGCGAATGATGTAGACTTAACGTCTTACAACGATGCTGTTGAGGCGGAAGATTTATTGACATTGATCTACACATCCGGGACTACAGGGAAGCCTAAGGGAGTTTACCTTTCGCATGAGAATCTGTTGAGCAACGTACAAGCGTGTAATCACCTGATTACCACCGAATATAAGAAAGCTTTAAGTTTCTTGCCGCTCTGTCACATCTTTGAGCGCATGGTTGTTTATATGTATTTCTCTCGTGGTGTGCAGATTTACTACGCTGAAAATCTAGATAATATCGTCGTCGATATCAATGATGTAAAACCTGATCTATTTACCACTGTACCGCGTGTACTTGAAAAAGTATATGATAAGGTTGTTGCAAAGGGCAAGGATCTGACGGGGATTAAGAAATCGCTTTTCTTCTGGGCATTGGATTTAGGGCTGAAATATCAGGAGCCGAAATCGAACTCTGCTTTTTACAATTTTAAACTGGGTATCGCGCGCAAATTAATCTTCTCGAAATGGAAAGAGGCTTTGGGTGGCAACAGCAAGATTATCATTTCCGGTGGAGCGGCACTACAGGAGCGTTTAGCACGTGTATTTTGGGCAGCAGGAATTAAAGTTCTGGAAGGCTATGGTCTTACGGAGACTTCTCCTGTTATCGCTGTTAATTCCTGGGATGAAAATGACGTAAAGTTCGGTACGGTAGGTCGCGTATTGAAAAACTTGGATGTAAAAATTGCTGAAGACGGCGAGATCATGGTTAAAGGTCCTAGCATTACGAAAGGATACTATAAAAACGAGGAAGCGACAAAAGAGGCCTTCGATGGCAATGGGTATTTTCATACCGGCGATATTGGCGAGCTAACTCCGGACGGATTCTTACGGATTACGGATCGGAAGAAAGAAATGTTCAAAACTGCTGGCGGTAAATACGTCGCGCCGCAGGTGTTGGAAAACAAATTGATGGAGTCGACTTTGATTGCGCAAGTGATGGTTATAGGTGAGAATCAACGTTTCCCTGCGGCATTAATCGTTCCTGCATTTGAAGAATTAGAAAAATATTGCAAGCACAAAGGGATCCCGTATAGCTCTAGAGAAGAAGCGATTAAGCAAGGTGAAGTTTTAACAAAATATGAGCATATAATTTCGCAAGCAATGGCTAACTTTGGGCATTGGGAGCAAGTGAAGAAATTTAAATTGCTTTCAAAGGAATGGACCATCGACAACGGAGAGCTAACGCCGAAGTTGAGCCTTAAGCGCAAGGTTATTCTACAGAAAAACGAAGAACTAATCAAAGATATTTATAAGGAATAAGAACTGCCTATGATAATTACTATTTGGACCAAACTAAAAGAATTTTGGGGGCTATTAATCAATGCTGTAAATGGTTTTATCGAGGACAATTGTATGAAGCTTAGTGCTTCATTAGCTTATTATACTGTATTTTCTATAGGTCCACTGTTATTGATATTAACGTGGACCTTAGGTTTTTTTTATGGGGAGCATTTGGATGGCACTAGCGGTGCCCGCGAACAGGTTATGGACGAGCTGAGCGAGCTCTTCGGACGGGAAATTGCGTCAACCTTGGAATCCACGGTGTCAAAGATTTCCTTAGATAGCAAATCCAACATCGGGATCATCATCGGTTCGGCTACCTTAATGTTCACTTCAACGACCATCTTTGTTGATATTCAAAACTCCATTAATACGATCTGGAAAGTAAAACCAAAGCCGAAGAAAGGCTGGCTAAAACTGATCATCAACCGTTTGATTTCCTTCTCTATGATATTAGGGCTAGTATTCCTATTGATGGCATCCTTAATTGTGAGTAGTTTGATTGGGATTATGACTGATTACTTCAATCAATTTATACAACATTGGGATATCAGCCTGATCGACATGGTGAATACGACTATTACTTTCTTGGTCATCACTACCCTCTTTGGTACTATCTATGCCTTTCTTCCGGATGCGAAGGTTCGCTTTAAGGATATCTTAGGTGGAGCGCTGTTTACCTCTTTCCTATTTATGCTCGGCAAGTATGGTATTTCGGTTTATTTAAGTCAGAACATGACAGCTTCGTCCTACGGCGCCGCAGGGTCAATCATTATCTTATTGGCATGGGTTTATTACTCTTCGGCAATTCTATACTTTGGAGCAGAGTTTACTAAGGAATATGCCGTAAAATATGGGAAGGGTATCCAACCTTCTTCATTTGCGGTACTCGTGAAGCAGACTGAATTAGAGATCGACCCCGAAACCGGTATTCGCGAAGTAGTTAAAAAACATAATGACCCTGTGCAATAGTGGAAGAAAAAGATAGTATTAAATACATGCTTTTAGCAGGGCTATTTTTTGCGCTGATGAATGTATGTGTGAAGTATGTGTCTCATATTCCAACGGTCGAAGTTGTTTTCTTTCGATCCATCTTTAGCCTAGTCGCGTCGTACATTATTCTTAAGCGCGATCATATCCCTGTATTTGGGAACAACAAACCGCTGTTGATTTTGCGTGGTGTAGCTGGTTGTATTGGTTTGGTTGGTTCCTTTTATACCTTGCAGCATATTCCGCTCGCCTCCGCAGTGACAATAAATTACCTCTCTCCTTTCTTTACGGCTATATTGGGAATCTTTATCGTAAAGCAACCCGTCAAGCCTATCCGCTATCTTTATTTCGCATTGGCAATTGCCGGAGTCATCATGTTGAAAGGCTTCGACCCGAGGATCTCTACTTTAGACCTGATCATCGGGTTAACAGCGGCATTGTTTGCCGGCCTTGCATACAATATCATCTCCAAACTGAAGACCTCCGAGCATCCCTTGGTGATCATCTTTTATTTTCCACTTATCACCCTCCCCTTCGTCGGTGTCTATACGCTCATGCATTGGGAAAATCCTCAAGGATGGGATTGGGCAATATTGTTGCTGATCGGAATCTTTACGCAAATAGCGCAGTATTATATGACGCTGTCCTATCAGCGCGCTAATCTTGCCAAAGTAGCCAGCTTAAACTATTTAGGTGTAATCTATGCGTTAGTATTTGGATATTTTCTGTTCCAGGAAACATTTAGTGAGTATGCTCTTTTGGGTATCGCGGTAATCCTTGCAGCGGTAATATTAAATATTAGAAAGTAGCGCATATAACGAATAGGATAACGCTAAAAAATCTTATCAACATATCGCTATAGAATGCAAAAAGGTCCGAAGTAGCCTTCGAACCTTTTATGCAATGTCTAATATCTAATATATGATATCTTATATCTAATCCTATTTAACATTGTAATAGTAAACCTTTCGGCCCACATTACCTTGTATATCGTTTCCTTCGACAACCACCTTGTACTTACCAGTACCATCAGCATTGAAGAATTCCAGGTCTATTTCTCCATTCTTTTCTACTCTGATTTCAGGATTCCAGTAAACGGTTGTTCTGTAATCGTTGGTATTCTTGCTCTCCGGTGTAGCATATTTCGGCGTGTAGAAAGCGCGTTGTTTCACGTATCCCAATGGATGTAATTCTACGACATTGGACTTCGGAAGCATGGCTTCAATCTGCGCTGCTGTCATACGAGGCTGCTTCTTCTCCTTCTTCGTGATGATAGACACAACACCATCGTTTTGGTAGATGTTGCGAACAGTTCCTAAATCATCTCGCAAGAAGATCTCAATGCCTTCGATTTCAGGTATAGTTATGGAGTTTAAAGATGGTTCATCAATCGGCATCCCGTTCAAGAAGAACTGCACCGGAACGCGGCTTCCTTGGTTGTAGTTACGTGTGACATAGTATTTCAAGGTATTGACATCATACGTAATACCCGTAAGCAAAGTATTTAAACACATGCTCAATACGTTACATCCCTGTAATCGACTACCTTCGATTCGGTGATCTGGCATAGATAATCCGGATAGCGCAGAGAAATCTTTACTCGATTGCTTCTTCTCTTGCGTCGCTGTCACGACTACCTCATCAATCAAGATGGAAGTACGGAATTCCTTTTTACTGTTATCTAAATATGCAGACATATTCTGGTCGATGTTCTGGATACCTGCACTGAAGTATGGACTATTCTGATCAACTTCTGGATAGAATGTCTGATCCATATTAATAACAAGGTTACGGAAATTGTCGTTTCCTCTAGCGTTGATGGTTGCTTTCAACGAATCTTGGAATACAAGATTCTCAAACTTGAACACACCGTTCTTATCAGTGTAAGTGTCTTTCTTAACGGCCGCGCCTGGAATTGTCAACAATAAACCTCCATTCGGCTGCGGACGACCAGTGTTTAAGCGTAATATACCGCTCAAAGTAATACCCTGCTCAGGCATAAAACGTACCTGAGGAAGCTTTCCTTGCACCAATTCTTTATAATCAAAACGTCTGAAACCTTGTGTCATCATCAATGCATCCAAAGCGTCTAAACGATTGGTATTCTTCTCATTGAAATAGTAATTCGGTTTCTCCACATAGCCTTTTAGATCGGACGTAAGCAACATACTGCTAACGATCGTTCTATCATTGTCATCATTAAACGGCACCTTCGATTCATCGATTACAGAGACAGAATAGTTTCCGATTAAGCTATCAACTGGACTATTCACATTTAGCTTCATTTTCACTAAGTCTTTACGAGCGTAACTATCCTTATCGGTTTTTACTTGTATATCGATTAGTTTTTGCGGCTGTATAAATACAAGGCGTTCCGAAAGCGGCTCTCCATCTGGTGAAAGTAGGGTTATCTGGACAATCCCGTTCGGAAGTTCCTTGATAGGAATACGAATTGATACCGCCGCACTCTTCATCGAAGCTTGGGCAGCATATACTAAATGACCGTTCAGCTGCCCGAAAACATAGAATGGTTTGTTCTGAACGGCTTGGAAATGGCTATCATTCGTAACAATGCCTAGGTTGATAAACTCGCCTTCTTGTTTTGCAAATACGACGTTGACTTTATTATCTACAACGGCTGGTAAGTCGAATGTTTTTTGTTCTCCATTCTCAAAAGTTACCATAGCTTTGTAACTCTCTCCACTAACAGGTACAAGATTAAAAGATCCCATTCCTAGTCCAAGGTCCTCAAAACTTGCAACTTCTTGCTTTTTGCTATCGATAATCTTACCTTTTACTTTTAGACCGAGACCAGTCGAACTGACTGCTTTGAAAGCTACTTTCTTTGAGATACCCGATATTAAATCACCTCCTTCCGGAAAGAATTGCACATCGGCCTCCCATATGGCGTTACGTAATGGATATTGTCCGACTAAGGTCTCCCCATCTTCAAGTTTGACAACTAAGCGTCCGTTCTTAAATTTCTCTTTCTCTTTGTTAGATAAACTGACAACGACACGACCTAGAGCATCAGTTTCGCCTTTGCCTTTATCAAAAGGATCCCAACCATCGTTGGCTTCCCAACTTAGCTTTTTACGACTTAATAGCTGTCCTTGTCGATCACGGAATTGCAGAATGGCTTTGGTTTTATTGCCATCTGGTTCAAAGCTTACGTCTGATCCTAATTTCTTATTAATTGCATCTCCGATTGGAATTACCTTATTATAAAAGTATCCCATATCAAAGTTCATCATCCATTTGGTGTAAGCGCGGACCCTATAGTTGTCCTGCGACCAGAACTGCGGGTCTAATACTAATTGACCTTTTCCAGCACCATCCTTCAGTGGCACACGAAGAGTTTGCATTAAGGAATCACGACTATTAAGAATCTCTATATAAGCGACCTTACTCGGGTCGTAATTAAATAGGTTAGTATTCAAATAGGTTTTGAACCATAGCGTATCCCCTACTGCGTAATAAGGTTTGTCGAAATGTAGGTGAATTTTTTCTACTGGATAGACTGTAAAGAACTTTTGCACATTCTCCACCGCAGTATTTATCGGGATGGCGGGTTTTTCTTGGGCTTTCGAGAAATTGGAGACAGCTAAAAGTATTAGAATTGTGAAAAGTATGCGATTTATTTTGCTCATCGATTCTTCAGTTTTTCAAAAAGCTAAATATATCTAATTTTTGGAGAAGAACGCCATGAATCACGAAATTTAACAATGCTTAAGCTATAATAAAGGGGCAAGCAAGCGGCATAGTGAGTCTATTCCACGTTTCCAAGCCTTTCTTCTTTTCCAATCTTTTAGGGTCACAACGGAACATTCTTTCTTATCTATTTCAAACTGTTCGTCCATTTGGGCGCAGAAGGCCTTATTAGAAATTACGGTCGCTACCTCATAATTGATGTAGAAACTACGGAAATCTAAGTTCACAGTCCCCACATAAGCTATCTTGCCGTCGATTACTGCTGTCTTAGCATGTAAGAATCCCTTCTCATAAAGATATACCTTGACTCCACGTTCAAGTAAAGGTTTCAAGAATGAAAAAGATGCATGTTGCACAATCCAAGAGTCGCCGGTTGATGGGATCATCAATTCCACATCAACACCCGCTCCAGCGGCAGTCTTCAACGCGGTAGCTAACTCCTCTGAAGGAATAAAATAGGGAGTACATAACTTGATGCTTTCATTGGCTTCGCCGATACTTAACAACAGCGCCTCCATATTAAAAGGCCCTAACGATCCGGGGTCGCTTGATACCAATGCAACAGCACTCAGTTGCTCGGCAACTACAGGCATATCCCGCAGGTAGCCATCTTGTAAATCGAAAGGATCTCCGTCGGTTTGATTCCACGAATTCCAAAAACTGATTTGGAACATTGTTCCGGCATTCCCCACTACTTTAACGGAAGTATCTCGCCAGTAAAGTCCAAACCCATTTGGATTAATATAGCGGTCCGAAATGTTGATTCCACCGATATATGCAATGTAACCATCAATCACAGCAATCTTACGGTGATTACGGTAATTACTATTGGCTAAGGAAGTAAATGTCACAGGTAGAAATGCTTGGAATTCAATATTCGTTTTACCTCGCATCTTACGCATGTGACGTACTAATTGCGGCGACCCGAAACTATCGACAATCAAACGCACCTTCAATCCGGCTGTAGCCTTTTGTTCGAGGATATTCAGCACTTTTGTTCCTATATCATCGAGGTCGAAGATGTAATATTCCATATGGATGGAATGTGTTGCACTTTCTAATGATTCTAAGAAATATTTAAATTTCTCTTCCCCATTGACCAACAGCGTCACCTCATTATTCAGCGTAGGTGATGAAAGGCGTTCATTTTTTAAATAAGAATAAACACGAGCAAAATCCCCAATCTTATTATGGATATTCTGTATAGACCAAGCCATCAATGGCTCTAATCGCTTAAACTCTTTCTTCAGCCGGAGCGACTGCTCCTGATTGATACGCTTAAGTTTCTTGACTTTAGAAAACTTTTGTCCGAATAAATAATAAAGAATAACCCCGACAAGAGGAAGGAAGACAATTACCATGACCCAAGAGATAGTCTTGGTTGGGTTTCTATTCTCGATAAGAATCGTGATGATAACGCCTAGGTAAATAATCGAAGAGGGAATCCATCCCCATTGTTCAAAAAACTGTATTATAGGCTGTAAATATTCAGTCATATCGATAGAAAAAGTACTGTAAAAGATGTCCTCTCTATACAACCATACTTCTAACCAAAAGTTTGAGGAACAAGAGCAAGATAGAAAAGAAATAGCAATAGCGGAAATATACGCTAGGTATATACTCTTTTAAACAGTAAAGAAGTAGGAAAGCAGTATAGATTATGCGCAATTCATTGCGCCGTCGACATGCAATAATGGCGATAAATAGGGAATATCTAGATTTGCACCACGTAGGATAAACCAGACCCCCATCAGGATAAAGAGTATGGGTAACACAGTAGTGAATCCCTTTTTGAAGATCTTTCTTGGAAAATTGCCAACGAAAGAGAATAGTAATAATAAAGGTAATGTCCCTAATCCGAACAGCACCATAAACATAAAGCTGTTTTCAAGAGAACTCGCATTCACGGCAGATGCCAAAGCCATATACACCATCCCGCAGGGCAAGACTCCATTGAGAACGCCTGCAACAAAACTGCCGCCAGGACGGTAGAGCCATTTCCCCATAAACTTAGCAAAAGGCTGAATTGCTTTGGTTTGAAAGCTTGCCAATTGCTTGGAACTTTTTCCAAAAATGTAGAACAAGCCCAATGCAGTTAATATAATACCAGTAACCAGACTAAATATCTGCTGCCAACCCTGTATCGCTGCAGCATTCCCCAATAAACCTAAAATTAAGCCCAACATTCCATAAGTCAGAATGCGGCCAAGCTGGTAAATCAGCTTATTGAAGGTTGTTTTCCAGGAAATTTGATGCCCACCTTGAATTGCAATCAGTAGAGGACCGCACATAACTGCGCAGTGAATACTGCCCAAAAGGCCCATAAAGAATGCAAGATAATGGTAAGTCATTTGTTAATAGTAAACGTGTTGATCGACTAAATAGCTATCAGCACCACTTTTCCAATCGATTTCCAAATTCCAGTTACCTTTCTTAAAGGTACTCAATGGTAATTTGAATAGGTCGGTCGTTGTCGCGAAGGGGAGCGAAACATCCAGCTTATTATCATCAGGACGCTTAAAATGAAGCTGCCCCTTATTATCCGCCGATATGAATTTGATCAGCAATGTATCCTGACTAATCCGTATCGTCGGTTTTGCGTGATTATTATTCAAGTTCTCTTTCTTACGATATGTTTCATCGTAATTCAGACTGCGTTCGTAATAATCATCATCTTCCAGCGTATCTGTATCGTTTGAAACCATATAGATGGCTAAGCCCACGATGAAGAGCACAAATGCCCCTAATCCAAATACAATTTTATATCCCCAGTTCATTCCTTTGTTTGTAAGTGTGTGTTTTCAACAGCCTCCAAGTATTCTCATTCTTGCGGATGCTACTGGAAACATGAAAGTTTTATTTCGCTGGCGGAGCAATAAAGGTTGTCTTCATTGTTTCAATCACTTCACCGTCTGCCACAACATTCAATTTAATATTTGTTTTGTATTCCTTGATATTCGATTTCTTCGCAATCAAGAACAAGCTTAACTTAGCATTGCCTTCGCGCGTTAGATGCGAAATCGGGTTTACGATTTGAATCTCTACGTCCTTATCTTCGCTTACCAGCTCGTAATCAATATCCCTCGTGGTTTTATTGATTAACTCTAAAGAATATAGATTCGTTACTGTTCCATCATCACGGAACTGATAGGTACTTCCTTTTGCTCTCAATAATCGACCGTCGACATCGGTACGGCTAAAGATCATCGCAGTAAAGATACCCATTAATACGAGCAAAATACATGAATATACAATTGCTCTGGTATTTCTCTTTTTACCATCTTGCACCGTTGCTTTACCATCCGCTTCTGCCTGCGTATAGAAACCAATCAGACGTTTAGGCTTATGGATCTTATCCATAACAGCATCACAAGCGTCGATACAAGCAGTACAAGAAACACATTCCAACTGCGTTCCCTTGCGGATATCAATACCGGTAGGACAAACATGTACACATAGGTTACAGTCAATACAATCTCCAGTAACCACATCGCTGTTCTTGCGAATCTTACCTCTAGGCTCCCCTCTTGCTACATTATAAGCTACAGTAACTGAGTTTTCGTCTAATAGCACACCTTGCAAACGTCCGTAAGGACAAATACGTGTACAAACGATCTCGCGAACATAAGCGAATACAAAGTAAAAGACAAAGGTAAAGGCCCAAATGGAGATAAAACCAGCGATATGTTGATCAACAGGATCTGTAATAATCTTGAACAACGCGTCCACACCTATTATATATGCCAAGAATAAGTTGGCGATAATGAAGGAGACCGTTATAAAGACGGCATGCTTCAATATCTTCCGCCATGCTTTTGCATCCGTATCTGGCCCTTCGTTTCTTTTCTTCTGCTGATTCCAATCGCCTTCGATAAAGTATTCGATCCTACGGAATATGAGTTCCATAAAGATCGTTTGAGGACAGGTCCAGCCACACCAAACGCGACCATATACTGCAGTAAACAACACAATACAGACCATAATGATCAACATCCCGAAAAGGAAGATGTGCATATCCTGCGGCAAGAAAATATTCCCAAAGATGGAGAATTTACGTTCTACGATGTTAAACATCAAGAACGGATTTCCATTTATCTTGATAAATGGAGCTGCAAAAAGAAACAGCAGCAAAGAGTAACCAACAACCTGTCGATAATTATAAAGCTTCCCGGCAGGCTTCTTAGCATAAACCCACTTTCTTTTAGATTTTTCTGGTTGGTTAGTATTCTCATTCCCCTTTGCTGCTATTTCCATGGTATTGTATTATTTAATTTAATTAGTTGCTGTTGCAGTGCTGTCTGTTGCTGCTGCAGGTTCAGCTGCTCCGCCTTCTGCTTGGTAGCTTGCTACTTCAACACCCTCGGCTGCTTTTGGATTCGCAGGTTTGGTATCACGCAATGTGACGATGTAGTTACTTACCTCAGCAATCTGTGCTGGAGTTAATGTTTGTTCCCAAGGAACCATCCCTTTATCTGGCACACCGTATTTTACAGTTTTGAAGATGTCTTTAATCTCTCCACCGTGTATCCAGAATCTATCGGTTAGGTTTGGACCGATTGTTCCTTCACCCGCTTGTCCGTGACATGCTTGACAATTTGCTGCAAATATCGCCTTACCGTTCGCTGCTAACGTACCGGTAGCATCAATCTCTACGGTGTTCTCATCAAATGCATTTGCTGATTTGGATAAAAATTCGGCCTTCTCAATCTCTGCCTGTGCCATCTCACGTTCGTATTCCTGATCTTGGTTCAGTCCACCAAATACGTGGTAGATCAAAATATAAACTACCGCGAATACAACTGTAGAGTAAAATAACGCGTTGAACCATAATGGAATAGGATTATTCAACTCAGCAATACCATCGTACTCGTGATCTTCGATCTTCAAAGACTCTTCTTGTTCGATAGGTTTTAAACCGATGAAGTGATTCCATCTTCTAGCCCAAGCTGATTGGCTTGAAGCTTTTCGCTCTGCTTTTAGGCGAGCTTCTTCTTGTACAACATCTGGCATCGTCACTTTCAACATCGTGCGCAGGGCCTTGTTGATCGTAATGGCTGCAAATAAAACCGCGATCAATACGATGAATACGACGATATAGAAAATATCATTATATAAATTTCCCGTTCCAAACGTCTGTGGTGCTGCTGCTGCAACTTCTGTAGCAACAGTGTCTTGTAATATCATAGAAATCATAGGTCTTGTCTATTCGGGTAATTTGTCTAATTCGCGCTCAGTATCCTCCAATGGCAATTCCTTCATATAGTCCACAAAGTTTTTCTTCATGGTGAATAACATGACACTCACTAGGATAAAAAAGCTAAGGAAGATACATAAGGAGACGATCAAGTAAATCTCGTCCCCGTGTAAATTTGTTATCTGCTTAAACATAATCTTTCTTTTTCTATGTTAGCTATTAGTTATTGTTATCTATCGTTGCAGCTTCGTTATCAGCTTTTGGTGCAGATTTAATATCGGTACCTAAGCGCTGTAAGTAAGCAATCATCGCAACGATCTCTTTGTTCGGTTCTACTTCCACTTGGTTGGCAGCTAGATCTTTCACAATTTCTAGTGCTTGTTTTTCCGAATCTTCAACCGCGTTATTAATCTCTGCATCCGTGTATGGAACGCCTAGATTACGCATCACTTTCATCTTACCAGTTAAGTATTTAGTTTCGATATCTTGGCTAATTAACCATGGATACTGAGGCATGATACTACCTGGTGAAGTGATTGTTGGATCTAACATGTGGTCATAGTGCCATTTGTGAGGATATTTACCACCGATACGGTGCAAATCTGGTCCTGTACGTTTTGATCCCCATAAGAATGGACGGTCATAAACGAACTCACCGGCTTTACTATATTCACCGTAACGTGCTGTTTCCGAACGGAATGGACGAATAGTTTGCGAGTGACAGTTCACACAACCCTCGCGGATATATAAGTCGCGACCTTGTAATTCTAATGCTGTATATGGTTTTACAGAACTGATTTTTGGAACGTTGCTACTTACTGTAAACGTTGGAATCATTTCCACGATACCACCAATCAAGATTGCGATCAAAGCCATCACTAAGAATAATAGTGGCTTGCGCTCTAAACGACGGTGTTGTGAACGTTCTGTTGTATGTACTGGCTCTAAAGCTGGTGCTTCAGCAGCTTCGTTTGCTACTAGTTTACCTTGTTTTACAGTTTTGATTAAGTTGTAGGTCATTAATATAACCCCTACTAAATACATCGCTCCACCTGCTGCACGCATCATGTGCATTGGTAAAATCTCTAAAGTAGTCGCTAAGAAGTTAGGGTATTTCAATACACCCTCTGGAGTAAAGTCTTTCCACATTAAACCTTGAACTACAGCCGCCCAGTACATCGGGATTGCGTAGAATAAGATACCTAATGTACCGATCCAGAAGTGCGTATTCGCCAATTTCTTAGAGTAAAGGTTTGTTCTATAAATTCTTGGGAACAACCAGTAAAGGATTGCGAAAGTCATGAAACCGTTCCATCCTAATGCACCAATATGTACGTGTGCTGGAATCCAGTCAGTAAAGTGCGCAATAGCATTTACTTGTTTTAATGATAATAATGGTCCTTCTAATGTCGCCATACCGTAACATGTCAATGCTACGACCATGAATTTCAACATTGGCTCAGTACGTACCTTATCCCAAGCACCACGCAAGGTCAATAGACCGTTGATCATACCTCCCCAACTTGGTGCGATCAACATGATGGAGAACACAACTCCTAATGACTGAACCCAGCTTGGTAATGATGTATATAATAAGTGGTGTGGTCCGGCCCAAATGTAGATGAAAATTAAGGACCAGAAGTGTAGAATACTTAATTTATAGGAATAAACAGGACGATTAGCCATCTTAGGTAAGAAGTAATACATCATTCCTAAGAAAGGAGTAGTTAGGAAGAACGCAACAGCGTTGTGTCCGTACCACCATTGTACTAAAGCATCTTGAACTCCTGAATACACATAGTAACTTTTCCAGAAACTCACCGGAATCTGAATAGCATTAACAATGTGCAATACAGCAACAGTTACGAAAGTTGCGATATAAAACCAAATAGCCACATACATGTGACGCTCTCTACGTTTGATAATGGTACCAAACATATTGATTCCGAAAACGACCCAAATTACAGCGATAGCGATATCGATTGGTAATTCCAATTCCGCATACTCGTGCGAAGAAGTGATACCTAATGGAAGTGTAATCGCTGCGGCTACAATGATTAATTGCCAACCCCAGAAATGGATCTTACTGAGTAAATCGCTAAACATCCTTGCTTTCAACACGCGTTGCATTGAGTAGTAAGCCCCCATAAAGATGGCATTACCAACAAAGGCAAAAATTACGGCATTGGTGTGCAAAGGTCGGATACGACCGAAAGTAGTAAATTGGGTGCCGAAATTCAGTTCGGGCCATACTAGCTGCAAGGCTATTAATAGACCCACCGTCATTCCGATGATACCCCATGTTACAGTTGCGATTCCAAAATCTCTGACAATCTTGTTGTCATAATTAAATTGCTCTACCTGCATTATTCTATTAAATTAAGTTAACCTGATTCAAAGGTACCGGTAACCACATGACATTCTAATGATAAACCGAAGCACTAAAATGTGATATACATCACATTTTGTCCTTTAACCATAAAATGATGGTAGAAATGGAACATTAGTTAGCCGCTTTAGTCGTTACTCTATATTTTTCAATTGGATAGCTAATGAGACAAGAGTCTCATTTTTATAAAAGGTAACAATAATATTTATCATATGTTTTAGGAAAGGGCATAAAAATCAGGTTGGTATACCCAAAGAATCAAACACCTTATCAGTTAGTAATCAAAGCATAAGAGGCTAAGCAGCGTTCAGTAATATTAAGGCAATACAACAATAGTACCTGACAGGAGACAAAAACCTAATACCGCCTATCTGAAATTTAATCAAACCCCAATCATAACCCTTTCGAAAGGGTTATGATTGGGGTTTGTATTGGGTTTGAAAGGGCTTTGAAAGGGAAGAATGTCGAAGCAGTCACATCACTCGGTTGGTGTAACTCTTAAAGACAGATCCTATAAAATAAAAGAAGCTGCCCTTTTGAGGCAGCTTCTACTAAAATAATATCTAGTATTATATTTTTCCCGACTAACTATTTTCTAAGATAGTTTTCATAGAAATGATTTTATAAACATACGCCGCTGTTTCAGCATTAAGCTTTAGCTCGTAGTAATTATCTTTCTTCTGTCTTCTTAATGAAGCGCGAAGACTACCTCCTCCTACGTTATAGGCAGCAGCAGCTAAAGTCCAATCACCGAATTCTGCATGTAGCGATTTCAGATATTTGGCAGCAGCATGTGTTGATTTAACGAGATCGAGACGTTCATCAACAGTACCATCAACGCGCAATCCGTAAAGTCTTGCCGTTGCTGGCATAAACTGCCAATAACCGCCAGCACCTTTATGCGACGTTGTGGATGGACTTAAACTACTTTCAACAACTGCAATGTACTTGAAGTCTTCGGGTATCCCATAACTTTTAAGAATCTTTGCGATGCGTGGTAGTAATTTGTCCGCCTTCTTGTGGATTTGATTTGAGGGCTTTTTAATATAGGCAAACTTGCTTAAGTACTTGTCTATTCTTTTTCTGAAAAAGCTCTCCTCGTGGGGGATAGTTTCGTTTGCAAAGGAGATTTGGCTATAAAAATCATCCTTAGAATTCTTTTTTGATAGTTCCTTAGCCGCAATGACTTGGGACATCATAGACTGATCTAGGGCCTTTCTAAAAGGATCAGTCATCGACTCTGGTTGGGGGTTTGAGTATAGTTTTGACAACAACATTACCGTCAAAAGCATACTACAACATAATACTCTTTTTTTTATCATTTATTCCCTTACTGCTACCCTATCCACGATATCAAATCGATCAAAAAATAGCTTGGTTAAAAAAACAGCCTCAAAGATAAGGCAAAACAGAGCTATGCGCCAAATAGTTACAATCGCATAGCACGTTAAGAAAAGTTAAAACCTTGTAAAATCATTGTTTAGACAACTTTAAACGGATTTGTTGAATATTAATAAATTGTAACATTTTTTGAAAAATTTGGATTATAAATTATTTTTATTAAAAGTATTTCTGTATCTTATAAGATTTGCCAGCCAAGAATTGTCTTCTCAATCTAACATTAATGCAGCAATAAATATATTGCTTCGCCTGTATCAAAAAATTAACTATCTTTGTGGCTCAATTTTTTTAAAATTATGCCATTTAGCAGCAACAGGAACAGTCGAGAGGACAACTCCAAAAAACCAAGAAGCAACTCAGATAGCTTCCGCGGGGATAAAAGATCATCTTTTAACTCCTCAAGAGATTCTAAATCTGGTAGACCAGACCAGGACCGCAAATTCAACAAATTCGACAAATCAGGATCACGCGATAACAAATTCGAAAGAGGAAATCGCGATGACAAGTTCGACCGCTCGAATAGAGACAACAAATTCGAAAGACCTAACAGAGATAATAAATTCGACCGTCCGAGCAGAGATGGCAATTTCGACAGATCTTCTCGCGACAATAGATATGACCGCCCAAGCAGAGACGGTAATTTCGACAGACCTTCTCGCGACAACAAATTTGACCGCCCAAGTAGAGACGGAAAATTTGAAAGACCGAGCAGAGATAACAAGTTTGATAGACCGGCTAGAGATAATAAATTCGATAGACCTTCTAGAGACAATAAATTTGACAGACCATCTCGTGATGGCAAGTTTAGCAAGCCATCAGGCGACCGTAAATTCGGGAAACCTAGATTTGGCAACGACGATAAAGGCTATGGCGATAGACGCCCATCTAGAAGATTCGAAGATGGTGACCAAAATAGAGACTTCCGCGATCGTAGAGATGACCGCAGAGACGACCGTAACGATGGAAGAGCAAGAAGATCTGCTTCTCCTGACAGAAAATTCCAAGCAGATGCTAACGACGACGGACTAATCCGTTTGAACCGTTACATTGCAAACTCAGGCATTTGTTCTCGTCGTAAAGCTGACGAGTTGATCGAAGCAGGGGTAATCAGCGTGAATGGTGAAGTAGTTACTGAATTAGGCTCAAAAGTTGACCCGGCAAAAGACGAAATCAGATATAACGATGAGCGTTTGAAGCGTGAGAAAATGGTTTATGTACTTTTAAATAAGCCAAAAGATTATATCACGACTACTGATGATCCGCAAGAACGTAAAACGGTAATGCACTTGGTTTCGAAAGCGACAAAAGAGCGTATTTACCCGGTTGGACGTTTAGATAGAAATACAACAGGCTTATTGTTGTTAACTAACGATGGTAATTTGGCTGAGAAACTTTCTCACCCAAGAAACAACATCAGCAAGATCTATCAAGTTGAGTTAAGCAAGAACTTAACACAAGGTGATTTCAACAAAATTCAGTTCGGTATTGAGTTGGAGGATGGATTTATCAAACCAGACGATCTTAGCTTCGTTGTAGGAGCTTCGAAACGTGAGATCGGTATTCAGATCCACAGCGGTAAAAACAGAATCGTACGTCGTATCTTTGAATCATTAGGATACGAGGTCGTAAAGCTTGACCGTGTAGTTTATGCAAACTTAACGAAAAAGGATCTTCCGCGTGGTCGTTGGAGATATCTAGAAGAAAAAGAAGTTGTTCAATTGAAACATTTGATGAAATAAGAAGAAGACGCCAAATGGCGTCTTTTTTATTCCCCACTTTTCGTATTTTTAAAAAAACAAAAAACATTATGACAGATCCAAAGTGTTTAACATCGGTTGCAGAATTTCATAAAACATTTCAACATCCGATTTTAGATTCGCCAACAATCCCTTCAGAAACAAGATGTAAACTACGGGTATCCTTGATAGCAGAGGAATTGAAAGAACTTCAAGAGGCTATTGATGATAAAGATATCGTAGAAATTGCAGATGCTCTAGCTGATATTCAATACGTATTATCGGGCGCAATTTTAGAATTTGGACTTGCTGAAAAGTTTAACGATCTGTTTAATGAAGTGCAGCGCTCGAATATGAGCAAAGCTTGTAAGACGGTAGAGGAAGCTGTAGCAACCCAAGAACACTACCGCGCAAAAGGCGTGGAATCCTATTACAAAGAAATTGACGGCAAGTTCTTAGTATTCCGCAAAGGCGATGACAAGACTTTGAAATCAATTGCATATTCGCCTGCTGATCTAAAGTCTATTATTGAAAGATAAGTAAAATATAGGGTATGATATCGTAATCTTTCGAATGAGTATTACGGATAGAATCATTTATCGACAGCGTGTCGACCTGCATATCATAAAAAAAGAAGAGGATGATCATTCATCCTCTTCTTTTTTTTCTGAAAGTTATTGTTGTTTTTTCAATTTAAACCAATAAAAAATCAGACCAGTGATTGTTCAAGGGTCTATTTTTTTGTCTGGAATATTTTGTTTCTGTTTCTTAAGTATTCTTCTTGATCAAAAAAAGGACTTTATTACTAAAAACAAGAGTATAATTTTTTCTTCGAGCTCTAAAGGCATCAACTGTTGGTTCTTAAACGTCTGTTATCAGTTTTTTTCACGGGGAGTCTAACCACCAAAAAAAGGTCGATCTTTTATTTATAAGACGTGTTCTTCAGGGTACTCAATTGTTTCTGTAATCTGTCAATTCTTTTAAGTCTTCTATTTTCCAGTATTTTTATATCCTGGGGATGTAATTGATAGGGTTCCATGTCCCTCAGCACATGGTATGCAGCGGTCAATATCTTATGTGCAATGGCTATTGTCGCCTTCTTATGTCCTCTTCGGGCAGCGATCTGGTGATGCTTGACTGCAAGTAAGGGATTGGCCTTGGATCTAGAAGCTACCCATGCGGCCTCTACGAGCGTTGTCTTGAGATACTTATTTCCATGTGTTGTTCTGGAGGAATACTTTTTTCCTGCACTCTCATTGTTGCCCGGGCAAACACCAGCCCATGAGGAAAGGTTCTGATGTGTTGCAAATTGGGTCATGTCCGTACCGATCTCTGAGACGATTCCTAATGCTACTTTGGAAGACACTCCCGGAATAGTCTCCAGTAGTTCCAGCTCCCGATACATGATCCTTGCGTACTGTTCCATCTGAGCCTCTGATTGTGCTATTTGTAGATTGATATGATCGATGGATTGCAGTATAAGGGTCAACATGAAGCGGTGGTGATCTGTGACCTTGCCAGTAAGTGCTTTAATCAGTTCTGCGTGTTTCTTGACCAGTGAACCCTTGGCCATGCTTGCCAACAGCAAAGGATCGCTCTGACCTTTAGCCATGGATCGGACCATTTCCATGGCGCTTACACCGAATACGTCGCTGACCACGCTCCGCAGTTTGACGTTGGCAGATTCAAGGATGTTCTGCAACCGGTTCTTTTCTGCAGTCCGCATCGCGATCAGCTTGCGTCTATGTCGGTAGAGCTCCCTGAGCTCCCGGATATGTTGTGCTGGAATGAAGCTACCCTTCAGTAGACCGGAAAGAAGCAGTTTGGAGATCCATTCGCTATCCTTCTTATCGGTCTTCTGCCCCGGAACATTCTTGATGTGGCGGGCATTGACCAACAAAATGTGAAAGTAATCTTCCAAAACCGCGTAAACCGGTCGCCAGTAAACACCGGTGCTCTCCATGGCAACCTGTGTAATGGAATGGGATTGAAGCCATTGCACTAAATCATACAGGTCATCCGTAAAAGTTAAGAAGGTTTTTGTCTCTGTATCAAAATCACTACCTTTAATGGTAGCAACTACTGTGTCTTTATGGACATCCAGTCCACAGCCACGATCAAGAATAAAGGGTAATCCGCTGACAGCCATAGGTCTTATATTTATTGGTACTAAGATACCGTTTTGGCTAAATGCCTATTGGGACTATGAGCCCGTGACTTTCATGGCTGTTGGTGATACCCGAGTATCATGAATGTTTTTCTGAAAGTTATTGTTGTTTTTTCAATCTAAACCAATAAAAAATCAGACCAGTGATTGTTCAAGGGTCTATTTTTTTGTCTGGAATATTTTGTTTCTGTTTCTTAAGTATTCTTCTTGATCAAAAAAAGGACTTTATTACTAAAAACAAGAGTATAATTTTTTCTTCGAGCTCTAAAGGCATCAACTGTTGGTTCTTAAACGTCTGTTATCAGTTTTTTTCACGGGGAGTCTAACCACCAAAAAAAGGTCGATCTTTTATTTATAAGACGTGTTCTTCAGGGTACTCAATTGTTTCTGTAATCTGTCAATTCTTTTAAGTCTTCTATTTTCCAGTATTTTTATATCCTGGGGATGTAATTGATAGGGTTCCATGTCCCTCAGCACATGGTATGCAGCGGTCAATATCTTATGTGCAATGGCTATTGTCGCCTTCTTATGTCCTCTTCGGGCAGCGATCTGGTGATGCTTGACTGCAAGTAAGGGATTGGCCTTGGATCTAGAAGCTACCCATGCGGCCTCTACGAGCGTCGTCTTGAGATACTTATTTCCATGTGTTGTTCTGGAGGAATACTTTTTTCCTGCACTCTCATTGTTGCCCGGGCAAACACCAGCCCATGAGGAAAGGTTCTGATGTGTTGCAAATTGGGTCATGTCCGTACCGATCTCTGAGACGATTCCTAATGCTACTTTGGAAGACACTCCCGGAATAGTCTCCAGTAGTTCCAGCTCCCGATACATGATCCTTGCGTACTGTTCCATCTGAGCCTCTGATTGTGCTATTTGTAGATTGATATGATCGATGGATTGCAGTATAAGGGTCAACATGAAGCGGTGGTGATCTGTGACCTTGCCAGTAAGTGCTTTAATCAGTTCTGCGTGTTTCTTGACCAGTGAACCCTTGGCCATGCTTGCCAACAGCAAAGGATCGCTCTGACCTTTAGCCATGGATCGGACCATTTCCATGGCGCTTACACCGAATACGTCGCTGACCACGCTCCGCAGTTTGACGTTGGCAGATTCAAGGATGTTCTGCAACCGGTTCTTTTCTGCAGTCCGCATCGCGATCAGCTTGCGTCTATGTCGGTAGAGCTCCCTGAGCTCCCGGATATGTTGTGCTGGAATGAAGCTACCCTTCAGTAGACCGGAAAGAAGCAGTTTGGCGATCCATTCGCTATCCTTCTTATCGGTCTTCTGCCCCGGAACATTCTTGATGTGGCGGGCATTGACCAACAAAATGTGAAAGTAATCTTCCAAAACCGCGTAAACCGGTCGCCAGTAAACACCGGTGCTCTCCATGGCAACCTGTGTAATGGAATGGGATTGAAGCCATTGCACTAAATCATACAGGTCATCCGTAAAAGTTAAGAAGGTTTTTGTCTCTGTATCAAAATCACTACCTTTAATGGTAGCAACTACTGTGTCTTTATGGACATCCAGTCCACAGCCACGATCAAGAATAAAGGGTAATCCGCTGACAGCCATAGGTCTTATATTTATTGGTACTAAGATACCGTTTTGGCTAAATGCCTATTGGGACTATGAGCCCGTGACTTTCATGGCTGTTGGTGATACCCGAGTATCATGAATGTTTTTATGATAATGAGTAAGCTGAACCTTGCTTCACTCCTCTTTCTTCTAAACCTTTATCAATTTTCGTCTGAATACCGGATTTCGGGAATCCCCAATTGGGTGCAATTAACAGTTCTTTGTCTGCAATCCCGAAAATACGTTGAATGATGATATCCGGACGCAGAAGCGGAATAAACTTGCTCAGGAACTCTGTATACTCCTCGATGCTAAATAAGTGGAATGGCTCTCGCTTATATTTAACGCCCATGATGGAGCCCTCAACAATATGTAAGTGATGTAATTTAACAAACTTAATCTTCGGATGTTTATTGATTTCTTCCGCGTATTTAAGCATCATCTCTTCCGTCTCCCAAGGGAATCCAAAGATCGTATGCACACATAGCTCTAAAGATGTATTCTCTAGCATCTTCATAGTAGACAAGAATTCATCGTGAGAGCATCCGCGATTAATCCGCTCTAGTGTATCGTTGTAGATAGACTCCATGCCCATCTCTAAGTCAACATCATAGCGATGAGTATAACTCTCCAACAAAGCTATCTTTTCGAAATCAAGACAATCAGGACGAGTACCAACCGAAAGCCCCAGGGTATGTTCCGGGCATATGCTTAAAGCCTCGTCATACATCATCTTCAGTAAATGCGTAGGTGCGTAAGTGTTTGTGTTTGGTTGAAAATAAATAATGAACTTCTCAGCACCATAACTATTTCGAGCCCGCTCAATCCCGTTCTCCACTTGCTCTCTGATAGATGGAATCTTGCGAGCCGTATCTGGTGTAAAAGAGTCTACATTGCAGTATGTACATCCGCCATATCCCTTCGAACCATCCCGATTAGGACAAGTAAAATTACCATCCACAATAACCTTGAACACTCGCTGCCCATTATACTTCTCCTTCAAATAAGCACCATAGTGATTATAAGGTTTAACTCCATTATCTAGTTGCGTCGCCATAAGGGTACAAAGGTATGAATTAGATTTTAGACTTTAGATATAAGAGTTATTAGATATTAGACGCTAGATATAAGACAATAGAGTATGGCTTCTCTGGATATCTCTAATAGAGATTAGATATTAGACATAAGATTTTAGACATGCTGTCTGAACTTTTGGTTTAGAAAGGGAATTTTGTTTTGAATACCAGGAAAGGAAGGATGCAAGGATAAACAGGATCATGTTGAAAGAAAAAAAGGAGTCGTTTCTGAACAAAGAAAGGAAGGATTAAAAGATGAGCATGATCCCGCCAATCCTTAAATCCTTCCTTTCCTTGTTCAAGACAAACATCAAAAAATCATCTTTCCTTACCAATCCTTCCCCTTCACGCAAAAGCAACTCACAAAGAAAGGGATCAGTTTCAAAACCTGTGGATTACGCAAATAATTTGGTCAATCTGAACAGGAAGAAATTAATGTCACCTACACCTCTAAATTGACTTCTGAAAGCTTTTATCTTTGCATTGAAAGATTCTGCTGAAGCATTTGTACTCTTGTTGTCGAAGTAGTTCAATATTTTTTTGTGATGGATATTTATGGTTCTGGAGACGGTGTTGAATGACTTGAAGCCGGCCTGTTCCACTTTATCCGCCCATTTTGCCAACCTAGTAAAAGCGTAGATCTTATCTATGGTGGTGTTGAATATCCAAGAGAGTTCTTGGGATAGCCTGTACGCCTTTTCAATATCAGGATATCGCTCAAAGAGTACAGCAGCCCTTTCTCTTTGCTCCAAAGTCCATTTATGTTCACTTTTATAAAGCAGGTATCGGCTTCTTGCAAGTAACTGTTTGATGGTGTCACTGTTGGATAGGACTTCCGGAAAATAGGTTTCTTTATTCTTTCGTGCTTGGTCAATTGCCTGATTTTCATCGTCAATGGCCTGCCAGCGGTGCTTTATCCTTATTTCCTGAAGCGCTTCGGTAGCAAGTTGCTGAACATGGAAACGGTCTATTACCTGAACAGCATTGGGAAAGCATCTTTTGGCTATCAATCCCATATTACCGGCTAGATCAAGCGTTATCTCTTGAACTTTATTTCGTAATCTCTGTGGGATCTTTTGAAGGATCGGGATAATGTTCTCTGATTTTGTCCCGTTCAGTATGGCTACAATAGTCCCTTTTTTGCCCCGTGCTTCTTTATTGGTGACAACGGTATAGAGCTCGCCATGGGATAGGCAGGTCTCGTCAATAGAAAGATGGCCGCTGACATTCTGTGGGAAGATCAATCCATCTCGCGCATTTTCGCGATGCTCCCAATCCTGGAAACCGCTCAGTTTATTGCGGTAGTATCTCCTTAGTTTACTGGCTGATATCCCATAGAATGAACTGATGGTCTGAATGCTATGAGCCTGGTTGTCCGCTGATACCTTTTAAAAAAGCTGCGAAATCCTGTGTGATGCGCGTCCCTTTGGCTACTAGTTCCCAATTTCTGTAGACTACTTTATCGGTATCCTGGTTGAGCCACCTGCGGCGCTTGACATGAAGATAGACCTGCATGCCACGGATAGGAAAATCTTGAAGGGTAACGGGTTCGAAAAACCCCTTGGAAATCAACTTCTGGCCTTGATATTCTTCAGGTGTAGTATTGACTTCCTCCAGAAAGATATCCAGTCTTTTTTCTTCTTTGGAATAGTGGGTCATCTCAAAATAATCGGAAACTCCTTCGGGAATAATTAAGGGCATTAAAGCGTTGAAAGATTCGTGCATCTGTATAAATATCAAAGCACAAATATCTAATTATTTTTTATCCCCTCCACAACTTTTGTACATGATCCAAAGAAAGGCGCCCTATCGGCGCCCTACTCTAATATCTAATGTCCAAAATCTCGCAGTCTAAATACCAAAAAAGCCCGTCATCTTTCGATAACGAGCTTTTCGTATAAAAATAGGCGCCGACCTACTCTCCCACCTGTTACGGCAATACCATCGGCTCTGGCGGGCTTAACTTCTCTGTTCGGAATGGGAAGAGGTGGACACCGCCGATATAGGCACCTGAATATCTTTTTGTTGAACCTGCACTTTGCAAGTAACAACATTGACATGTTATTGGAAGAAAAGATTCAAAAAGAGAGAGGACAACAGACTATCTGCATTGGAAAGCTTCGGGCTATTAGTATCACTTGGCTTTGGTCTCTCAACCTTTACACCTATGACCTATCAACGTCGTCATCTACAACGACCCTATAAGGAAGTCTCATCTCGTGGCTAGTTTCGCACTTAGATGCTTTCAGCGCTTATCTATCCCGGACGTAGCTACCCTGCCGTACACCTGGCGGCATAACAGGTTCACCAGCGGTCCGTCCAACCCGGTCCTCTCGTACTAAGGTCAGATCCACTCAAACTTCCAACGCCCACAACAGATAGGGACCGAACTGTCTCGCGACGTTCTGAACCCAGCTCGCGTGCCACTTTAATGGGCGAACAGCCCAACCCTTGGGACCTTCTCCAG
Source organism: Sphingobacterium hotanense (assembly GCF_008274825.1). NCBI lineage: Bacteria > Pseudomonadati > Bacteroidota > Sphingobacteriia > Sphingobacteriales > Sphingobacteriaceae > Sphingobacterium > Sphingobacterium hotanense. The sequence continues at coordinate 1,352,540 of NZ_CP030848.1, read as the reverse complement.
CCCCAGGATGTGACGAGCCGACATCGAGGTGCCAAACCTCCCCGTCGATATGAGCTCTTGGGGGAGATCAGCCTGTTATCCCCAGAGTACCTTTTATCCTTTGAGCGATGGCCCTTCCATACAGAACCACCGGATCACTATGTCCGTCTTTCGACCCTGGTCGACTTGTAGGTCTCACAGTCAAGCAAGCTTATGCCATTGCACTCCTCGTACGGTTACCAAGCGTACTGAGCTTACCTTTGAAAGCCTCCGTTACCTTTTTGGAGGCGACCACCCCAGTCAAACTACCCACCAAACAATGTCCTCGGCACAGCCGAGTTAGAAACCGAATACAGAAAGGGCGGTATTTCAAGGTTGTATCCACGATTCCTGGCGAAACCGCTTCACATACTCCCGCCTATCCTACACATCCTGTACCCAATTTCAATGTTAAGCTATAGTGAAGGTTCATGGGGTCTTTCCGTCCCGTTGCGGGTAACCGGCGTCTTCACCGATACCACAATTTCACCGAGCTCATGGCTGAGACAGCGCCCAGATCGTTACACCATTCGTGCAGGTCGGAACTTACCCGACAAGGAATTTCGCTACCTTAGGACCGTTATAGTTACGGCCGCCGTTTACTGGGGCTTCGATTCAATGCTTCTCCTTGCGGATGACATCCCCTCTTAACCTTCCAGCACCGGGCAGGTGTCAGGCCTTATACTTCATCTTTCGATTTCGCAAAGCCATATGTTTTTGCTAAACAGTCGCCTGGGCCTTTTCACTGCGGCTTCTCCATCACTGGAGGAAGCGCCCCTTCTCCCGAAGTTACAGGGCCATTTTGCCGAGTTCCTTAGCCATGATTCACTCGAGCACCTTAGGATTCTCTCCTCGACCACCTGTGTCGGTTTGCGGTACGGGTGTTGATAACCTGAAGCTTAGCGGGTTTTCTTGGAAGTCTGCTTACCTGCACTATCAGCGCCCCCGAGGGTTTGCTGTACTATCAGATTTCAGCTAGACCGGCGGATTTGCCTACCGGTCCAATACCTACGTCCTTCAACGAACTATTCCGTCAGTTCGCGGCAGTGTCACTACTCCGTCACCACATCGCAGTCATCAACAGTACGGGAATATTAACCCGTTGTCCATCGGCGTTCTCCTTTCGGATGAGCCTTAGGCCCCGACTAACCCTGATCCGATTAGCGTTGATCAGGAAACCTGGGTCTTTCGGTGGGCGGGTTTCTCACCCGCCTTATCGTTACTTATGCCTACATTTGCTTTTCTATAAAGTCCACCACAAGTCACCTTGCGGATTCGCCCCCTATAGAATGCTCCCCTACCAGTGCAATAAATTGCAATCCATAGCTTCGGTAGTAATCTTGATGCCCGTTTATTATCCACGCCCGGTCGCTCGACTAGTGAGCTGTTACGCACTCTTTAAATGAATGGCTGCTTCCAAGCCAACATCCTAGCTGTCTGGGCAACCGGACCTCGTTAGTTCAACTTAGACTACATTTAGGGACCTTAGCTGATGGTCTGGGTTCTTTCCCTCTCGGCCTTGGACCTTAGCACCCAAAGCCTCACTGCCGGCCATATCTAACAGCATTCGGAGTTCGTCTGGATTTGGTAGGATTTGACTCCCCCGCACCCAATCGGTAGCTCTACCTCTGCTAGACTCAATGCCGACGCTGTTCCTAAAAACATTTCGGGGAGTACGAGCTATTTCCCAGTTTGATTGGCCTTTCACCCCTACCCTCAGGTCATCCGGAAACTTTTCAACGTTTATCGGTTCGGTCCTCCAGTACGTGTTACCGCACCTTCAACCTGCCCAAGGGTAGATCACAAGGTTTCGCGTCTACCTCATCCGACTATGCGCCCTATTCAGACTCGCTTTCGCTTCGGCTCCTTGACTTAATCAATTAACCTTGCCGGACAAGAGTAACTCGTAGGCTCATTATGCAAAAGGCACGCCGTCACGGAACAAGTCCGCTCCGACCGCTTGTAAGCACACGGTTTCAGGTTCTTTTCACTCCTCTGTTCGAGGTTCTTTTCACCTTTCCCTCACGGTACTGGTTCACTATCGGTCTCTCAGGAGTATTTAGCCTTACCAGATGGTGCTGGCAGATTCCCACAGGATTTCTCCGGTCCCGCGGTACTCAGGATACCACTATGCCTGTATTCTTTACCTGTACGGGGCTATCACCCATATCGCGCAGTTTCCCACCTGCTTCCAGTTCATAGCACAGTACAATGTCGTGGTCCTACAACCCCCATATTGCCGTAACAATATAGGTTTGGGCTTTTTCCCGTTCGCTCGCCACTACTTGGGAAATCATTATTATTTTCTCCTCCTACGCTTACTTAGATGTTTCAGTTCGGCGCGTTCGCGTATTATACAATATACCTTCAGTATATTAGGTTGCCCCATTCGGAAATCTGCGGATCGAATCGCATTTGCCAATCCCCGCAGCTTATCGCAGCTTATCACGTCCTTCATCGCCTCTGAGAGCCTAGGCATCCCCCGTGTGCCCTTATTTACTTTCTTCACACTATCACCCCTTTTGCTAAGTGATAGGTTGCTTTCGCTTATTCTACAAGTAGAAAAAGCTTCTGTTGTCTTCTCTTGTGTCTCTTTTCTTCCAATATGTCAAAGAACTCTTTGTCTTCGCTAGATAATAGATGTCAGATATTAGATCGTAGACCTAGAGCGCCATAAAGGCCTCTGATGTCTATTGTCTGATGTCTCACATCTGTCATCTTCGATGACTCGTGGAGAATAACGGATTCGAACCGTTGACCCCCTGCGTGCAAGGCAGGTGCTCTAGCCAGCTGAGCTAATTCCCCATCGTGTGTCTTATGGTAGTCCCGAGCAGATTTGAACTGCTGACCCCTACATTATCAGTGTAGTGCTCTAACCAACTGAGCTACGGGACTAGCTTAATTCTCATCTTCTCAAGATACCATGCCAACTTACGCTGGGCAGGTACTTTCTTCTAATGTGTTTCTTGTTTTAACGATCAAATGTTGCGCAGACGAGCCGGAATCAGGCTCTAGAAAGGAGGTATTCCAGCCGCACCTTCCGGTACGGCTACCTTGTTACGACTTAGCCCCAATTACCGGTTTTACCCTAACACGCTCCTTGCGGTTACATGCTTTAGGTACCCCCAGCTTTCATGGCTTGACGGGCGGTGTGTACAAGGCCCGGGAACGTATTCACCGCGTCATTGCTGATACGCGATTACTAGCGAATCCAACTTCACGGGGTCGAGTTGCAGACCCCGATCCGAACTGTGAATGGCTTTTCGAGATTGGCATCATATTGCTATGTAGCTGCCCGCTGTACCATCCATTGTAGCACGTGTGTAGCCCCGGACGTAAGGGCCATGATGACTTGACGTCGTCCCCGCCTTCCTCTCTGCTTGCGCAGGCAGTCTGTTTAGAGTCCCCACCTTAAATGCTGGCAACTAAACATAGGGGTTGCGCTCGTTGCGGGACTTAACCCAACACCTCACGGCACGAGCTGACGACAGCCATGCAGCACCTAGTTTCCTGTCCCGAAGGACGGATGCGTCTCTGCATCCTTCAGTAACTTTCAAGCCCGGGTAAGGTTCCTCGCGTATCATCGAATTAAACCACATGCTCCTCCGCTTGTGCGGGCCCCCGTCAATTCCTTTGAGTTTCACCCTTGCGGGCGTACTCCCCAGGTGGATAACTTAACGCTTTCGCTTGGACGCTTACTGTATATCGCAAACATCGAGTTATCATCGTTTAGGGCGTGGACTACCAGGGTATCTAATCCTGTTCGATCCCCACGCTTTCGTGCATCAGCGTCAATAACGGCTTAGACAGCTGCCTTCGCAATCGGTGTTCTGAGACATATCTATGCATTTCACCGCTACTTGTCTCATTCCGCCGTCTTCAACCGCATTCAAGCACTTCAGTATCAAAGGCACTGCGACAGTTAAGCTGCCGTCTTTCACCCCTGACTTAAAGTGCCGCCTACGCACCCTTTAAACCCAATAAATCCGGATAACGCTCGGATCCTCCGTATTACCGCGGCTGCTGGCACGGAGTTAGCCGATCCTTATTCTTCGAGTACATTCAGCTATCTACACGTAGATAGGTTTATTCCTCGACAAAAGCAGTTTACAACCCATAGGGCAGTCATCCTGCACGCGGCATGGCTGGTTCAGACTTCCGTCCATTGACCAATATTCCTTACTGCTGCCTCCCGTAGGAGTCTGGTCCGTGTCTCAGTACCAGTGTGGGGGATTCTCCTCTCAGAGCCCCTAGACATCGTCGCCTTGGTGAGCCGTTACCTCACCAACTAGCTAATGTCACGCGAGCCCATCCATATCCTATAAATATTTAACTACTTGATGATGCCATCTCGTAGTCTTATGCGGTGTTAATCCGAATTTCTTCGGGCTATCCCCCTGATATGGGTAGGTTGCTCACGCGTTACGCACCCGTGCGCCACTCTCACCATCTGTTAGCAAGCTAACAAATGGATCCCGTTCGACTTGCATGTATTAGGCCTGCCGCTAGCGTTCATCCTGAGCCAGGATCAAACTCTCCATTGTAAAATGAAGTGTAAGATCAAGACTATTTATAATAAATAGAATTGTCTTTATTTAAATATCTGTTTCCCTGGTTCCGATCTGGTTGAATTGATTTCTAAAAATCTTCTTGTTCAACTTTCGACTTGCGTCTACTCGCTGCGCTACATGATCATTATTTCTTAAAGAACTTTTCGCTTCCGCATCACGCTTCCGCTTCTCTTATGTTGTGCGCCTTGTTTCCGTGGCGCTCAAACTTTCAGTTTTATCAGCTTCGAGCCTTGCGCTCTCAGCCGTTCCCCGTAGTTGGGACTGCAAAGGTAGAAGGTTTTTTTTAATCTGCAAAATTTATTTTAAAATATTTTTTGAGGCTTTTTTTTGAGGTGGATCCTGAGTGCTTTTCAGCCCTGCAGATCCTGCTCTTTCCTTCCCGATGTCATGGCCGTTTCGGCCGTCCCTCCCTTGCGGAGTGGTGCAAAGATAGGGACAAATTGACCATACTTCCAAGACCTGCAAACGAATATTTTTAGCGGAACAGCGTAACTCGCTAGCAATGTGAGCAATAATTTATCGAGAAATAGGTAGGAAAGGACGGTTGCGGGGGATTGTGGAGGGAAATGGAGGGTTGAAAGGAGCTTGGAAGGGGACTGCGTTGGGTCAAAGCTTTTGGTGTACCACTGCTCTCCCCTATCAGAGCCCTCTCCGAGCGGGCTTGATTGGGTTATGTATGGGGTCTGAATTGGGAGAGCAAGGGTTCTGAGCCGTCGGAGCTGTGTGGAGGGGGTTGGGGAGTTGACTTTGAAACTTTGTTTTAGAAGTGGGATTTTGTCTTATTCGGCGTTTGTCTTTGAGGGAAGGAAGAAAGGGAATTTTGTCTTGAACCAGGAAAGGAAGGATACAAGGATGATCAGGATCAGGTATGGCGGCGGATAAGGGGAACAATTATATATCTTTTAAGAAACGTGTGCCCGATCCTGTCAATCCTTAAATCCTTCCTTTCCTGGTTCAAGACAAAACAATTGAATAGCTCCATCAACTGCCAAACAATAGTGCCTGCGTGCTTATAAAAACAAAAGAAGCAGCCCTTATCGGGCAGCTTCCTCGTCTTTTGGAGAAATCTACATTATCTCCAACCATCTATTTTATTTTACCTATTTATTTCCATCCACCACCAAGGGCTTTATAGAGAACTACTTGATTAAGCATTTTCTCTTTTAGGATGTCGACTTCTGCAACTTGAGCGACAACCAGTCCTTTTTGTGCGGTGATGATGTCCAGGTAGGTTACCCGGCCTGCTATGAAAAGTTCTTCGGCGGCTTGGATCGATGACTCCAGTGCCGCGACTTGTTCTTGAACAAAATCTTCACGGTTCTGAATTGTTCCGTGGGTTTTCAACGCTAAGGATACTTCATTTACCGCATTTAACACCACTTTCTCGTATTCCAGGAAGCTTATTCCGTAGGAAGCTTTCATGGTTTCGTATTGGGATTTCAATTCACGTTGTCTAAAGATTGGCAACGTCACGCCTCCAAACAAGCCGTACGTCACGGATTTATCGATGCTAAACAATTTGTCTAAGCTAAAGCTTTGCAAGCCTAGATAAGGGCTAATAGCAACCGATGGCAAAAATGACAAGCGCGTGCTTTCCAATTCATGGAAATCAGCTTTCAAATCCAGTCCCGCTTTTCGAATATCGATCCTGTTATTGAATAGGTCTTCCAGATTTCCAACCGAAAGATCGGCAAACAGCAAATTTTCACGCAATTGATTATTAGAACGCACAATAGGCTGATATACTCTACCGATCAGGGAATTGATCTGGTGTTCATATGCCAAAATCTCCTGCATCGCATTTTCACGTCCTGCTTTGGACTCCGCTAATATGGATTTAAATTGTTGAACCGCTAACTCATCTGCACGCCCCGCTTCCTTTTGCGCCTGCACGATCTCCAAAGCACGTTCGTGAAGATTGATATTCTCTTCGTAAACCTTAATCTTTTGGTCTAAGCTGATCAGTTCAAAGTAAGCCGAAGCAATACTACTGATCAGTTCCGTCTCCATCAAGCGTTTCAGTTCACTTTCCGACATCAGCTGCATAAATGCTGCCTCTCTCCTATTTCTGAGCTTCCCCCAAAGGTCGATCTCCCAAGAAGAGCGCACTCCGACGAAGTAATCCGGAATAAATGGTTCCGGTAGCTTCTCATCGTCCGTTAGGTTTTCGGAGAAATTAGAATCGTAGTTACCGATTCCCGATTCCGTATAATGTCCATATTTTCGTAAGCCCGCTTCGACCGCTGCGTCAATTGAAGGATAAAGCGAAGATTTGCGGAACCTGAAATTCGCCTGAGCTTTCTTGATACGCAAGACCGCTTGTCGCAAATCTCTATTGTTCAGCAGCGCAGAATCTACCAGGGATATCAAATTTGCATCGGTGAATACCTCACGCCAAGGCAAGTTTGCGACATTGGACGAATCAGTCAATACCTGCTTTGCCTCTGTATTCAATCTTTGGTCGATCTCCGGGCTGCTCGTTTGTTTAGGTACCGAACAAGAAGAAATAAACAACAAGATAACCATCGCAACAGTTGCTTCTTTCAGTCGCTTTGGTTTCTGCTTTTCTGCTTTCTTTTTTCTACGTGAGAAGAGAACTACCAGTCCAGGAATTACCAGAACACCCACAACAGTACCGATTACCATCCCTCCAACTGCAGCCGTACCGATTGTACGGTTACCGATAGCACCGGCTCCCGACGCTAACATCAATGGAATAAGTCCGGCAGCGAATGCAAAGGATGTCATCAAGATTGGGCGCAGACGTGCCACGGCCCCTTCGATGGACGCTTCCAAGACATCCATTCCCTGCTTGCGCTTCAGGTTTGCATATTCTACGATCAGAATCGCATTTTTACCTAATAGACCAATCAGCATGACAAGAGAAACCTGCGCATAGATATTGTTTTCCAATCCGAATAACTTCAAGAAAATGAATGCTCCGAAGATACCAGCAGGCAAACATAAAATTACAGGCAATGGCAGCAAGAAGCTCTCGTATTGCGCACATAACAATAGATACACGAATACAAGACAGAGCAAGAATATATAAGCCGCCTGATTACCGGAAATCTTCTGCTCGCGCGTCATTCCCGACCATTCAATTACATAACCCTGTGGCAATTCAGCAGCAATGCGCTCAACCGCCTCGATTGCTTGTCCGGAACTAAAGCCCGGTGCAGCCTGACCGGTCACCATCGCTGATGTAAACATATTATAGCGCGTGATCTGCTCAGGACCATAGATACGCTTCATTGTCATAAACGAAGAATAAGGCACCATCTCGCCATCTGCGGTTTTCACGTAAAGGTTCAAAATATCCTCCGGGCGCTTTCTGGAGAAGGCATCAGACTGTACCATTACCTTATACATCTGTCCGTACCGGATAAAGTTCGTTGCATATTGACTACCCAATAAGGTCTGCAAGGTACTCATGGAGTTCTCTACGGAAATACCCTTCTTCGCCGCTAAATCATAATCAATTTCCAGCATATATTGTGGGAAGTTCACGTCAAAGGTCGAGCTCACACTTTCAATGACCTCATCTTCCGTCAACTTCGTCATGAAATCCTTCACCACTTTATCTGTCGCTGCCAGATCCTCATTACCCGTTCTATCAAGAACGCGCAGCTCGAAACCAGATGAGTTACCGAAACCAGGAACTGTTGGCGGCGGAAAGAATTCGACTTCGGCATCAGCGATATGCGCCGTTTTCTCACGAAGCACGCGCATGACATCATCAACGGTCTGGTCTCTTTCTTTCCATTCCTTTAAGTTGATCATCCCCATACCATACGAAGCACCAGACACTTCCGTTACGATACTGTAGCCCGCAAGGATAGAAACCGTTTCCACGACATCCATTTCACGCGCCAAAGCATCCACTTCGTTCAATACAGCTTCGGTTCTATCGACGGTTGCTCCCGGCGGCGTAGTTACCGCAACATAGATCATCCCTTGGTCTTCCGTAGGGATAAACCCTGATGGCAATATTGCCGCAGATCCCCAAGTCAACACAAACATGATTGCTAATGATGCCAGCGTAATTACACGGCGTCCCGCTATTTTACTAAGCGTACCTTTATAGCCACCACTGATACGGTCGTAAACCCGGTTAAAGCCTTTAAAGAATTTATCCAACCAGTTATTGCTAGGTTTTTTATCGTGTGGTGATTTTAGAATAATAGCACATAGCGCCGGCGTTAATGTCAATGCATTGATACCCGAGATAACAATCGCCGCTGCTAAGGTCAGCGAGAACTGACGATAGAATATCCCGACAGGTCCGTCCAAGAAGGCTACCGGAACGAATACTGCAGACATGACTAGCGTGATTGCGATTACTGCAGATCCCACTTCGTCCATTGCAGCAAGTGTAGCGTCCATCGGCGAAAGATGTTCTTCTTCCATTTTCGCATAGACGGCCTCGACGACGACAATTCCGTTGTCGACGACAATACCAATTGCTAAGACGAGCGCAAATAGGGTCAGTAGGTTAATGGAGAATCCCATCATCTGCATAAAGAACAGCGATCCGATCAAACAGACAGGCACTGCCAAGATTGGGATGACCGTTGCTCTAAAATCCTGCAAGAAGATAAATACCACTAAAAATACTAAGATAAAGGCCTCTACTAGCGTAATCAATACACTGGATATGGACGCATTCAAGAAACGAGAAACGTCATATCCCATAGTATAGGTCATTCCCGGCGGGAATGTTGCCCCTTTCAGCTCTTCCATTCTGTCTTTTACACGTTGGATTACTTCCTGCGCATTAGATCCCGGAAGCTGCTTCAACATGATGGATGCCGATGGGCGGCCATCCGTTTCGGATACCATTTCATAATCCAAAGATCCAAATTCTACATCGGCGATATCCTTCACGCGAATGATAGAACCATCCACATTGGCACGGATGGGGATATTCTCATATTCCGAAACCTCGGTAAATTTACCAGGATAGCGGAGTACATACTGCTGCATGTTGACGGTTTTATCGGAGCTGATTCCTGTTTGTCCAGGCGCTGCTTCGATATTTTGTCTACGCAGGGCAGTTACTAATTCATCCGTCGAAATAGAATATGCGGACATACGGTCAGGTCTTACCCAAATACGCATGGCATAATCCTTCATTCCCATAATCTGCGCGAAACCCACCCCTTCAATACGCTTTAACTCTTTGAGGATATTGATATCCGTAAAGTTGTAGATAAAGCGTTCATCAGCCGTTTCATCATCCGTATAGAGGTTTAAGTACATCAACATACTATTCACCTCTTTTTCTGTAGTTACTCCGGCCTTGATTACCTCTTCGGGCAATTCATCGAGCACCGTGGTCACCCTGTTCTGCACGTTTACCGCAGCAATGTCGGGGTCAGTACCTACCTTAAAGAAAACTTGGATTAGGGTCGTACCATTGTTGGTGGATACGGTATTCATATAAGTCATACCTGCTACACCATTGATTGCCTTTTCCAAAGGAATTGCCACGGCGTTGGTACTCACCTCGGCGTTCGCACCGGTATAGTTCGCCGTTACGACTACTGAGGGCGGAACGATATCCGGGAACTGGGTAATTGGCAGGGTAAAGAGAGCCAATAGCCCCAATAGGGTAATAAAGATCGATATGACCAATGATAATACTGGTCTTTTAATAAATTTTTCGAACATGAAATTGCCTTCCTCCTTTAGTTATTTACCATTTTTGGTTTCACGATCATTCCATCACGTAGTGAGTTTACCCCTTCGAATACAATTTTCGAATCCTTCGGCAAACCATTTTCCACTACATAGTAATGTCCGACACGTTGTCCATTCTGGAAAGGCGTCATTTTTACGGTATCTCCTTTTAAGGTATAGACATAAGCTTTATCCTGAATCTCCACGACCGATTTCTGATGAACCATTGTGAGGTTCCCTGTCTGTGTTGGGACACCGATTCGGCCAGTAGCACCGTGTTTTAAGATTCCATTCGGATTGGGGAATTTAGCGCGGAGGGAAATCGAGCCTGTACTCGCTTCAAATTCTGACTCTACAATCTCCGCTAGTCCGCGGTGTGGGTATAACTGTCCGTTGGCCAAGATCAATTGTACTTCTTTGCTGAATTTCTGCCCTTTTGCTTCAGGATCCGTCACGATCGCTAAATACTCAGGTTCTGAGATGTCAAAATAAACATTGACGTTATTCAAATCCGAGATCGACGTGATGAGTGCTCCTTCATTTAATAAAGAGCCTTCTTTTAGAAGAATACGGTCTATCCTTCCATCAAAAGGAGCGCGGATTTGAGTATTTGCTAATCGAGTACGGTTTTGATTCAACACTGCTTCCGCCTCTCTAGCTTTCGCATGAGCCGCACGCAACTGTACGCGCAAGAGTTCATATTCTGTTCCGCTGACGATATTTTTGTCTACTAGTTTCTTAGTTCGCTCCATCTCCAGCTCCACTTTTTTCACTTCTGCCTCTGCACTATTTACAGCGGCTTGAGCTTGTGCAAAATCAGCTTTATACTCTTCATCGTTTAATGAGAACAACACCTGCCCTTTTCGAACATGTGCACCCTCATCGACATATATTTTATTTAAAAATCCCGTAAGGCGCGAACGGAGTTCGACGTTTCTTTGGGACTGAATGTCCGCAATATATTCCTTGTAAATAACGGTATCCATTTGGATTAGATTCGTAACGGGAACTACCTTTGGTTGTGCGGTAGATACTTTTTCATTACTGTTTGCCGTACAAGATGCGGCGAGCAATGCCCAGCCTAAGACAGGCAGTAGCATACGATTATTTTTCATAGCAAATTAAAATGTGGTATATATAAAATAAAATAGAATACAAGAGGACGAGGGGTGTCAACCTTTCGGTGCACCAGTACCAATCCCTAAAAGCGGCTTAAAGGGCAGAAATTAAAATGGGCGGTATCTATACAAAAAGCTGTAATAGCCAGGGAGGCATAGCGTTTTTGAGAGATAAAATGGGTGATCTTGATCTTTGAGTCGATTGATCAATCGCGATAACAGCCAAGTAAAGACCATTACCATAGGCAGGAAGCCTACTAATAGTGAAAAAATACGATAATCGTCAAAGATAATTCCCGGTAGAGACTCCGGCAATTCGGAATGGTTGATATTTAAGAGTTCTTCCAGTACGACTTCCACGAAGGTTTCGTTCGACTCTTTAGTCGCAAGACCGAAGTAGTCAGTCTGCTTGACCTCATAACAAAGGATGTTGAGGTAGCCGAACAATGCCAAGAAATGGAGAAATCTGAACATACGCTGCAAAGATACACAACAGCGTTAGGGCACAACTATGCCTATTGTAAAAAAACTGTGATAGAAAGGCGTTTAAGCCTTTTTTTCTGTCATTTCAGTGTCGTTATCTGCTGGTTCGTCATCGAATAGAATGCGAACAGAAGGGGTATAAGTATCCTCGTGTTGTCCGTTTTTAGCCGCCCAAAAGAAAGCGCCCAGAAAGAACAACGCAATAATAACACTACAACCGATCAGCATAAATATGATGTTCATAAGGACAAATTTAAATTAATTTTCTACGTTTTGCATATGCACGTGTCATCAAACTAGTAAACGAGATGATCGTCACTGTACTTATCGGCATCAGTATCGCTGCAAATAGAGGAGACATTGTTCCCTGTACAGCAAAGCTCAAACCGATCGTATTGTATGCCAGCGAGATCATAAAACTCATTTTGATCACCTTTACGGCATCTTTACTAAACTTAAAGAACTTAGGGAGCTTACTGAACGATGCACCGTCCAAAATAGCATCACAACCTGGTGAGAAGTTATTGATATCGTCGGACACGGCAATTCCTAAGTCAGCCTTTCTTAACGCTCCAGCATCGTTCAATCCATCGCCCAACATGCAGACCTTATGGTTTTCTTTTTGCCAATGCTCGATCTTGTTCAATTTATCCGAAGGAGTTTGATTGAACAACAAGCTGGCTTGTGTTGGGAAAATAAGCTTTAGGGCATCTGCACGGCGCTCATTATCCCCTGATATCAGATGCAACTGATAATGATTGCCTTTGAGTTGATTTATAACATCAGTCAAACCTTCGCGCCAAGATTGCTCTAGGGTAAATAAACCTTTAATCTGACCATTTACGCTGATGTAAACAACCGAGCCTTCGAAATCTTTTGTCTCGGTTCCGACGAAACTTGCCGAGCCGACTTTCATTTCCCAATCTTGATATACTGCCGCTTGTCCTTTTCCCACTGTTTCGACATAATTTGAAATCGGTAGTACAGGAACTTCGCCCAGCCACTTAATAATCTCTCTGCTTAAAGGGTGGTTGGAGTTACGACAAATTGAGAATAACAGGCTTCTTTCCTGTGCCGTCAACTCGCCTTCGAAATACATGCTCGATACGTTGGGTGAAGAAATTGTTCCGGTCTTGTCAAAAACAACGGTATCAATCGCCGCCATCTGCTCGATTGCAGCAGTATTTTTGATGTATAGTTTGTTCTTATCGAATATACTGAGCGCGGCAGAAAGCGTAAAAGGCGAACTTAAGGCTAATGCACAAGGACAGGCAATAATCAATACTGCAGTAAATGCTGCCCATGCTTTCTCGGCATTTCCTGTAATTCCCCAATATGCTGCCGCTGAAAATGCGATCAATAGCAATCCGATAGTAAAGTATTTACTGATGTATCCAATGAAGGTTTCAAATTTCTTTTCTACTTGCTTAAAACTTTCATTGTTCCATAACTTCGTAAGGTAACTTTGCGATACTGCCTTTACGACTTCCAGTTCAATCGCTTCACCGATCTGTCTACCTCCGGCATACACGACCTCACCTAGCACCTTTTCTACCGGTTTGCTCTCGCCGGTTACAAAACTGAAATCCACCGCAGCATTCCCTTTTAGTAGAATGGCGTCGGCAGGGATTATCTCGTTATTGCGCACCATGATGCGATCCCCTACTTTCAAGTCTGCAATCTGCGTCGGTTTATTGATTTCATTTTCAATAACCGTCACTGCGACCGGAAAATAAGAACGGTAGTCGCGTTCGAAGGATATATGATAGTAGGTACGCTGTTGCACCCATTTACCAATCAGGATAAAGAATACCAAACTACAGAGGGTATCCATGAAGCCAGCTCCGGTTTGCGAAATAATTTCAAATGCCGAGCGGAAGAACAAAACGAAAATACCTAGAGCCAAAGGCACATCTAAGTTCAGACGTTTTTGTTTGAGACTATACCAAGCGGACTTGAAGTAGTCAGAGGCACTAAATAATAGCACCGGCAGTCCGAACGCGAGATTCATATAGCCAAAGAAACTGGTATATTGGCGTTCGAATTCTGCCATTCCGAAATACTCCGGAAAGGAGATCATCATGGAGTTACCGAAACAGAATCCTGCAACTGTAATCTTGGCGATCAGTTTATTCTGATTTACTTTTTTGCTTTCCTTGATTACATCTTGCAGTGTAATTTTCGGGTCGTAGCCTATTTGATGTAATAATTCTACTAAATCGCGAAGTGAAATTTCATTTTTGAAGAAAGTTATACTCGCTTGCTTCTTCATAAAGTCAACTTGGGATGTCTTAACTCCCGGGTTTAACTTATAAAGATTTTCTAGCAACCAAATACAAGAAGAACAGTGTATTGCCGGCACGTAGAACGTGATAATCGCCATATTGTCGTCTTGATAGTCTACTAACTTGGCGATAATATTTGGCTCATCGAGATAGGCTAAATCTTCTTTTTGCGCTTTCTGCGATTTTCCCGGATGGGTATTATAGCGGTAATAGCTTGCTAAGTTGTTTTCATTAAGGATTTGGTAGACTGTTTGGCAGCCCAAGCAGCAGAAGCTATGTTTATCTAAAATATAGGAAGTATCTTCAATTGTGTCACCACAGTGGTAACAATTGGTATCCAGCTTTAATTCATTCCTTACATCCATGGCATTACGACTATATAGCTTGGCTGAACAGGTTTTCTCTTTCTTGAGTTTCGTGTAATCTTACGTCAAATGCCATACACACATTGCGCAAGAAGGATTTCCCTATTTGTGTTATTTCTACTTTATTGTTCGTTACGGTCACTAAACCATCGGCTATCATTGGTTGCAAACGTTTCAGTATATCCTCGTTTTCTTTTACGCTATCCTTCAATATAACCTTTCCGCGGCACATCATGTCCAAGATATATTGGCGAATATGTGTATCTAACTCTGTCAATAGGTGTCCTTTCACTACTGGAAGTTTCCCTTCCCCTATTAACGCATGATATTCCTCTACTGTTTTAACATTTTGCGCGAAGCCTGTCCAAGCATCACTGATAGACGACACTCCCAGTCCAAGCAACAAGGGTGTATAACGATCGGCATAACCCATAAAGTTACGGTGTAGACCGCCATTTTTCGATGCAATATATAGAGCATCTTCCACTTTTGAAAAGTGATCCATACCTACATCTTTGAATCCCGCAGCTTGGATCATTTCTTTTCCCAGTTTATACAAATTAAGTTTTTCTTCGCCAACCGGAAGATCATGCTCTGTAAATCGGCGTTGTCCAGGTTTAATCCAAGGCACATGCGCATAACTGTAGAAAGAAATACGGTTGGGATTTAAACGTAAAGAATGTTCAATTGTCATCTTTACTGACTCCGCCGTCTGTAATGGCAGACCATAAATTAAATCAAAGTTGATGGAGTCGTATCCAATTCCACGAGCATCCTTCATTACGCGATCAACGTCCTCTACAGTTTGGTGGCGGTTAATGATAAACTGAACCTTTTCATCAAAATCCTGAATTCCTAAACTCAGTCTTTTGAACCCTAAATCATAAAGGGTTTTCAAATGATCGTATGTTGTATTTGCTGGATGTGCTTCGAAAGAGAATGATGCTTCTGCAGCCTTTCTATTTCCAGATAGCAACCCGTTGATCAATCTTCTTAAGTTCTCTGCTTTAAAGAAAGTAGGGGTACCGCCTCCTAAGTGAATCTCACTGATTAACAGGGACTCGTTACCAAGGATTCGTTTATACATGCTCCATTCTTTTAGCAGCGATTCGATGTATGGTGTTTCTACATTATGGTTCTTGGTGATTCGCGTATTACAACCGCAATATGTGCAGAGGCTTTCACAATAAGGAAGATGGACATAAATGCTTATCCCATTATGCTTAGAACTCTTAAAGTTTTGGGCGACTCTAAAGCGCCACTCCTGTTCGTTAAAAGCATCGTTTTCCCAAAAAGGGACAGTTGGGTAACTCGTGTAACGAGGTGCAGCAACGTTGTACTTGCTGATCAATTGATTTAAATCTGGGTTTTCCATCTTAACTTTGTTTAGTCCTGTTAGCACAGTCCATTCGACATTGGCACGCTTCGCCGGCACATCCCCCGACCATCCATTGGGTTAGATTCTGGATAGTTTGCTTGGCTATACTTTCCATTGACGAGTCAAAAGGAACGTTTGCCACGTGCATTTTTAATTCACCAGCGTAATCAAGGTCGATATGATCGGTAGTTTTAGAACGAGTAATTACGCTTTTAACCCCCATTTTGTACAATTCAAATAACATTACACGATCAAGAATATCACGATCGGAAATCAATACGGCCTCTTTACCCATTGCAAAGTGGATCGTACTAAAGTTCAGTTCGTTCGATATCAAAGTCAGATCATGGACTTTGGCATTTGCCTTAGCCAAGACTTCCTTCTCTTGATCTAATATATTGTATGCAATCACTCTCATTCCTAAATTTGTAGCTAAGTAGCCCAAAGGTAGGCTTAAAACGAGGATGAACTAGTGAATGGCATCATGTAAAGAAGTGATATATATCACACCAACCGCATGGCATTAATTCGCTATTGAATGGTACCTGTTACAGTAATCATGAATTGTGATAAATATCAGTTGCATGAAACGATATAGATTTTAACCACTTAATTATCAATATCATACCAGTGATATGTAAAATTATATTTTAAGAACAAGATTGATCAGCGAACGAAAAATAATTAGATGCGATTTAATTCGGTTTGATGGGGTGAAATAGATGATTGTAACAAGAATTTATTTTTTTGATTTAGGAGATCTAATGGAGGACGGCGAGGCGTTAATTCGTTAGAAAATTTAGAAATAGAAAGAGCCCTTTTTTAGGGCTCTCCGTGTTTTATTCTGTAAATCGGAACTGCAAAGTAGAACATTTCACAATTCTTATCACCATCAACTGAGTGGTTTATTGTTTGATGTTTTTAAGCTTTGTAATCGAGAATATTTTGATTGCATTGCCTTCTTTTGTTAATAGACGTTCGTCTTTAAAGTCTGCCAGCATTCTAGATATTGTTTCGTTTGCTGTTCCTGCTAATGCAGCCAGGTCATCACGTGATATTTTGATAGTAACCTCGTCCATATCTGCTTCCGATTTTTCTGCGACATTGACTAAGGCATTTGCTACGCGCTTCCTTACGGAGTCGTACGCAAATCCAAGCATCTGTTCTTCCTTATCGCGAATATTTTGAGATAACAATTTGATTAACTTCGTTGCGATTGCAGGCTTCTTGTACATCAATTCGAAGAAGGCATCCTTATGAATCAGAGCGATTTCTGCATCTTCCAAAGTCGCTGTATTATCTCCGTATTTGATATTCAACAGGACAGATTCCAAACCGAAGAATTGGTCTTCGATATAAATATTGGTCGAGAGCTCTCGGCCATCTTTGTAATTTAAGAAACTGCGTACTTTTCCTTTTTTAATGTAATAGACGTATACCGGAGTATCACCTGCTTCGTAAATCGTTTGTTTTTTCTTGATCGACTTTACGCGTCCGTTACTTGCTAAATCCTGCAACAGATAAGCTTGTTCTGATTCATCCAGACGGAGGCTATCCATACTCGGGCTTGCTTTCGCTTGTAACTGCTGGCGTTTTTTGAATCGACTTTCAATGGCATTTAATAGTTCCAGATCGTCGAACGGCTTGGTCAGGTAATCGTCTGCTCCCATCTCCATGGCTTTTCGGACGTCAGCTTTTTCAGTTTTCGCCGTTAGGAAAATGAATGGAATATGCTGCGTTTCCTCGTGCTTTCCTAACATGTACAACACGCCATAACCATCCAATTCAGGCATCATAATATCGCATAGAATTAAGTCAGGATGATGTTTCATTGCCATCTCTACTCCTGTCTTTCCTTCTTCCGCGACAATGACGGTATATTCACCTGTTAATTCTAAAATCTCTGCTGTGCTCTCTCGGATATCACTATTATCTTCGATGATTAAGATTTTTCTTTTTTCCATTATAGTTGGGTAAAACTCATTTTAAAAATAGCACCTTGGTTTACTTCGGACCAATAATCCATCTCTCCTCCCATCAATCCTACGTAACGCTTCACAATATTTAGCCCCAAGCCGGTACCTGGTATATTTCCTGTATTATTTGCTCTAAAGAACGGTTCGGTTAGATTTGCTTGCTCCTCCGCCGGGATTCCAATGCCATTATCTTTAACGGTCACCAAAAGATTGTCCTTATCGATTTCTGTGCTGAATTCGATGAAGGTATCCTCGCCAGAGTATTTGATGGCATTGGAGACCAGATTGATAATACTATTTTTCAATAGATTGGGATCGACATAAAAGTTGGAAGCTTCGCCGGTGTGTTGATACACAATGTGCTGGTTCTTTTTACAGATCAGCTGCATCTCCTCGGCTATCTCTTCGCCCAACTGAACGATATTAGTTTCCGCCTTATTCACAACTACGACACCTGCTTCTAGTTTTTCCAAGGAAAGGAAATCATTCAGGATGGTATTCAATAATTGAACAGATCCTTTTATGCGCGCCGTATGCTTTTCAATTGGACCATATTCGGACTTCTCGACATAGCGGTCGATTAGGGAAGCGGATAGCTGCACGGAGCTCAATGGTGTTCTGAATTCGTGCGACGCCATCGAGACGAAGCGTGATTTCAGTTGGTTGAGTTCCTTCTCTTTTTCCAAAGAGACGCTGACGTCGGCTTTGGCTTTTTCGAGTTCCGAAACAAGTTTTATCAGGTCTTTCGTTCTTTCTCTAACTTTTGTTTCAAGTTCTAGAGCATGCTTCTTTAGTTCGTCTTCTGCTTGCTTCTCTTTCGTTAGATCATGAACAAAGCCGGTGAAGATTTTTCCGTCTTTATAGAACACTTCACTTACCGACAGTCGGAAAGGGAAAGTGGAGCCGTCTTTTTTGAGACCGCGCACTTCACGTCCGATTCCGATGATTTTTTTATGACCGGTTTCCTCATAGGTCGAGATATACCGATCATGATTCGAGCGATCAGGCTCGGGCATTAGCATGGAAATATTATTTCCAATCACTTCTTCGGCACGGTAGCCGAATAGCACTAATGCGGAAGGGTTTATACTCTCCACGATGCCATGCGGATCGATAGTAATGATACCATCGATCGCATTTTCAATGATTGCTTCGAGTAGTTTTGATGAATCCAAGGGTACTGTACTATTTTACTAATTTTTTATATTTCACTCTCTTTGGAGCGACATCGCCTAAGCGTTTTTTACGATTTTCTTCATATTCCGTGTAGTTACCTTCGAAGAAGTAAACTTGCGAGTCACCTTCGAACGCTAGGATATGTGTACAAATTCTATTTAAGAACCAACGGTCGTGGGAAATAACAACAGCACATCCGCCGAAGTTATCTAATCCCTCTTCCAATGCACGTAAGGTATTCACGTCGATATCGTTGGTAGGCTCATCCAGTAATAATACGTTTGAACCTTTCTTCAATGTTATTGCCAAATGTACACGATTTCTCTCACCTCCCGATAATACGGATATTTTCTTTTGCTGATCACCACCGTTGAAGTTGAATTTCGACACATAGGCTCTCGAGTTGACCTGCTTATTTCCTAACAGGATATTTTCATTACCCCCTGTAATATTCTCCCAAACAGTTTTGTTCGGATCAAGGTCATCGTGCATTTGGTCAACATAGCCTAATACTACGGTTTCACCAACTTTAAACGTTCCTGAATCAGGCTGCTCTTGGCCGGTAATTAGTCGGAAAAGAGTCGTTTTACCAACACCGTTAGGTCCGATAATTCCGACGATTCCTGCCGGCGGTAAAGAGAAACTTAGGTTCTCGAATAAAATGCGATCTCCATAGGATTTTGAAACATTGTCGGCCTCAATTACCACATTACCCAATCTTGGGCCCGGTGGAATGAATAGCTCTAATTTCTCTTCGCGTTCTCTCGTTTCCTCTGACGCTAACTTTTCATAATTATGCAAACGCGCTTTTGACTTGGCGTGGCGTGCTTTAGGAGCCATTTTAACCCACTCTAACTCACGCTCTAAAGTTTTCTGACGTTTCGTTTCTTGTTTTTCTTCCTGAGCTAAACGTTTCGCCTTTTGATCCAACCACGACGAATAATTACCTTTCCAAGGAATACCTTCTCCGCGATCAAGCTCTAAAATCCATCCCGCTACATTGTCAAGGAAATAACGGTCGTGGGTAACTGCGATTACTGTCCCCTTGTATTGTTGCAAGTGTTGCTCTAACCAATCAATAGACTCGGCGTCCAAGTGGTTGGTCGGCTCATCTAACAATAATACATCTGGTTCTTGCAATAATAATCGACACAATGCCACCCTTCTTCGCTCTCCACCTGACAAATTGGCAATTAGCGCATCTGGCTCTGGACAGCGTAATGCATCCATTGCACGCTCTAGTTTTGCATCTAACTCCCAAGCGTTGGTTGCATCAATAATATCCTGCAATTCACCTTGTCTCGCTAATAATTTATCCATTGCATCAGCATCCTCGTAAACCTCAGGCAACCCGAATTTCTCGTTGATTTCTTCATATTCCTGAAGGATTGCGGTTGTTTCTGCTACGCCTTCTTCTACGACCTGCTTTACGGTTTTAGTTAGGTCCAGTTCGGGTTCTTGCGCTAGATATCCTACGGAATATCCCGGTGAGAACACGACTTCACCTTGGTATGATTTATCAATTCCTGCAATAATTTTTAATAAGGATGATTTTCCGGAACCGTTTAAACCTATAACACCGATTTTAGCTCCATAGAAAAAAGACAGATAGATATTTTTCAGAACTTGTTTGGATGGTGGGTGTATTTTATTGACACCAGCCATCGAAAAAATGATTTTTTCGTCAGACATAAGAGAAATGTAACTTTTTACACAAAGATAATGGAAATACTGACAAATTGGTAGTTTTACGGGTATGGTCTAATTGTTGATAAATAATATCTATAACAAAAGGCGGTACCATGTATTTTTATTACATTTATAATGTTTGGTACATCCACTAATTGAGAAAGGTAATTTAAATGGAAGCAAAATTTTCACCCCGCGTAAAAGATGTCATTTCCTACAGTCGTGAGGAAGCATTACGCTTGCGTCACGATTATATCGGGACTGAGCACCTTTTACTCGGATTAATACGTGAGGGCGATGGGGTTGCGATCAAGATATTGAAGAATATCGGAATAGACATGGCGGCAGTTCGTCAGTCTGTGGAGGATGCTGTGAAAGGTTCTTCCGTTTCGCGTTCTCCAGTGAACAACAACATGCCCCTAACAAAACAAGCCGAAAAGGTTTTAAAGATAACTTATTTAGAAGCTAAGATTTTTAAGAGTGATATTATTGGCACCGAGCATCTGTTGCTAGCGATTTTGCGCGACGAAGAAAACATCGCCTCGCAGATTTTGCAGCAGTACAAAGTATCGTATAATACTTTCAAATCTGAGGTTGAGCAAAATGCTTCTGGCATTACGGATGAAGCATCGAGTACCCCTCCTAGTGGCGATGATGATTATGCGGAAGATGATTCGCAATTCTCTGCTCCGAAGAAGGTTTCTGATATCAAATCTAAAACTCCGGTATTGGATAACTTCGGTCGCGACTTAACAAAAGCTGCGGAAGAAGGTAAGTTAGATCCTATTGTAGGACGTGAGAAAGAGATTGAGCGCGTGTCGCAAATCTTATCACGTAGAAAGAAGAACAACCCTATTCTAATTGGAGAACCGGGAGTTGGTAAATCTGCTATTGCAGAAGGACTAGCATTACGCATCATACAACGTAAGGTTTCACGTGTATTGTTCAATAAGCGTGTTGTTACTTTAGACTTAGCGTCATTAGTAGCAGGCACGAAATACCGTGGGCAATTCGAGGAGCGTATGAAGGCGGTAATGAACGAATTGGAGAAATCTCCGGATGTTATCTTATTCATTGATGAGATCCACACCATTGTTGGTGCAGGTGGTGCTTCAGGTTCGTTAGATGCGTCTAATATGTTCAAACCAGCTTTAGCACGTGGAGAAATCCAATGTATCGGTGCAACGACATTAGACGAATACCGTCAGTATATTGAGAAAGACGGTGCTTTAGATCGTCGATTCCAAAAAGTAACGGTAGAACCGACTACCTATGATGATACGATTGAGATCTTGAACCGCATCAAGGACAAGTATGAGGAGCACCACAATGTAACTTATACTCCGGAAGCGATTGAGGCTTGTGTGTCATTGACAACGCGTTATATCACCGATAGATTTCTACCGGATAAAGCGATTGATGCTTTAGATGAATCGGGTTCTCGAGTTCACTTGAACAATATCCATGTGCCACAAAGCATCATTGATATTGAAGAGAAAATCGAAGAAGTAAAGGTTGAGAAAAATAAAGTTGTCCGCAGTCAGAAATACGAAGAGGCAGCGAAATTACGTGATACCGAGAAGAAGCTGATCGAAGAGCTTGAAAAAGAAAAGGCTGTTTGGGAAGCTGAAACGAAGACTACACGTTATACTGTTACGGAAGATAATGTTGCGGAAGTTGTGTCGATGATGACAGGTATCCCTGTTCAACGTGTTAGCCAATCGGATAGCCAAAAGCTATTGAATATGGGCGAATCGATGAAAGGCCGTATCATTGGTCAGGACGATGCTGTTCAGAAGCTTGTAAAAGCTATTCAGCGGACGCGTGCCGGCTTGAAAGATCCTAAGAAACCGATAGGTTCATTTATCTTCTTAGGTCCGACTGGTGTTGGTAAAACGGAATTAGCGAAAGAGCTTGCTCGCTTTATGTTTGATTCTGAAGATGCATTGATTCAGATTGACATGAGTGAGTACATGGAGAAATTTGCGGTATCTAGATTAGTAGGTGCGCCTCCAGGATATGTGGGATACGAAGAAGGTGGTCAGTTGACAGAGAAAGTTCGCCGTAAGCCTTATGCAGTTGTCTTATTAGATGAGATTGAAAAAGCGCACCCTGATGTGTTCAACTTATTATTACAGGTATTAGATGAAGGACAGTTGACCGACAGTCTTGGCCGTAAGGTTGACTTCAGAAACACGATCATCATCATGACCTCGAATATTGGTGCACGCCAGTTGAAAGAGTTCGGACAAGGTGTTGGATTCACGACTGCTGCGAAAGCAGATCAGGCAGACTCACACTCTCGTGGAGTAATTGAAACTGCGTTGAAACGTGCTTTTGCTCCTGAGTTCTTGAACCGTGTTGATGATGTGATTGTCTTCAACTCGTTGAACAAAGAACATATCTTTAAGATTATTGATATTGAACTTAAATCTTTATTCACTAGAATTGAAGGTTTGGGACACAAAATCACTCTTACAGAGAAAGCGAAGAATTACATTGCTGAGAAAGGATATGACAGTAATTTTGGAGCTCGTCCGTTGAAGCGTGCGATTCAAAAATACTTAGAAGATCCGATTGCAGAGGAAATTCTGAAAGGCGAGTTAAAGTCTGGTGAAGCCATCTTAGTGGACTTCGATGAGGCTAAGAGCGAGATCAAGGTTGCTGCGGCAAGTAAAGATGAGAGCGATGATTCTAACCTCGCATCTGACGTAAAAGACAACAAAAAAAAGGATTAATTCTGTGAAAATTTAATATATGAAAAGGCGGTTGCTAAGCAACCGCTTTTTTTATGGCAATATTTTTGTTTAGTTCTGTTAAACTATTGAGTCTTTCAATTGTCTTAATCTACAAGAAACATATTTTTAACAACATAATCTTACCAAACATGAAAAAACTGTTATTAGCATTTGCAATTGGAACCGCTTCACTAGTAAGTTTCACTGGATGTACAAAAGAATATATCACTAACAACTATTTACCAGGGGTAAGTTATGTTATCGATGTGGCCTCAGCGGATTGGAATCGTGACGGTACGGAATACGCTACAAGCATTAATATGCCAGAATTGGATGATCGATATTTCCAAGATGGTCACGTGGATGTTTCTATCTCTTTAGATAGTGCACCAGAATATTACGAAAACATCCCTGCAGAGATTGGAAACTATTCTTACTCGGCACGTTATGGAAAAGGTGTTGTTCACATCTATGCCGTATATAAAGGCGCTATGGCAAACATTAAAGCTCCTGAAGGGATGCTAATTAAGATTGTTCTTAGCGATGCAGAAATTGGTGATTAATCAGCAATTCAGAAATAAAAAAAGGAGCTAAAAGCTCCTTTTTTTATTTCAACATCTCTTCGGCATGCTTGATAGCCGTTGCTTCAGGATTCGCTCCACTCAGCATTTGTGCTATTTCCAAGACACGTTCTTCTTTCTTCAATAGTACAATATTGGACTTCGTCTTTTCACCCAGATCTTCCTTATACACTTTAAAATGCGCAGTTCCTTGTGACGCAATTTGCGGAAGGTGCGTAATACTGATCACTTGCATATGTTCAGCAAGCTGCTCCATGATCTCCCCTACTCGTAAAGCAACTTCGCCGGAGATACCCGTATCAATCTCATCAAAGATAATAGTCGGTAGTGATGAAGACTTTGCAACGAGCGATTTGATAGCAAGCATAACACGCGAAAGCTCTCCTCCAGATGCTACTTTATGAATAGGCTGTAAAGTTTGTCCCTTATTAGCCGAGAATAAAAAGGCTACTTCATCCTGTCCAGTGGATTTAAAGTCTTCCTTTTTCTTTAATTCTATCTGTAACTGCGCATTCGGCATGCCGACTTTCGAAAGCACATCTTGCACTTCTTGTTCGATGGTTTGTTTTACCTGCGTTCTATTCGCGGTGATCTGATCAGCTAATGCTTTTAAGTTACTTCTTAATTTTTCTATAGTTACTTTCAAGACTTCAATCTGCTCCTCCTGCGAGTCTGACGCTTGAAGCTTCTGTTCCAGTTCTTCTTGAAGCTGCAACAGATCCTGAATCTTGTCGACGCGATGTTTCTTCTGCAATGAATAAAGAACAGAAAGTCGGTCATTGACAATGTTCAATCGCTCTTCATCCATCGTTACCCCGTCTGCTACCTGCTCCAATTCGGCTGCGATATCTTTCAATTCAATCAATGAACTTTGCAAACGCTCCTGTAATGCTTCTGCTGAAGGGAGATATTTTGTTCCATTCTGCACAAAGGAAAGCACTGACTTTAAGCCGTCTAAAACATTTACCTCTTCAGATTGCATCAAATTTGCTGCTCCATGGAAATGCCGTTTTATTTCTTCCGCATTTTCCAATTGATTTTGCTCCGTTTCTAAAGTTTCTTGTTCGTCAGCTTGAAGATTTGCTTGCTCCAACTCGTTGAATACAAATTGATTAAAATCATACTCCGCTCTCGATTTTGCTAATTCTTCCTCAAGTGCCTGCAAGCTTGCTATGGACTTCTTATAAGACAGATAGGTCGTTTTGTACTCATTTAACAATGCTTGTTGCTGCGCAACAGTATCCAATACCAAAAGTTGGAAAGACTCGGTATTAATCTGCAAAGTCGCATGTTGTGAGTGAATATCAATCAGGCGTTCGCCCAATGTTTTTAAGGTTTGTAAAGTTACAGGCGTATCATTGACAAAAGCTCTGGACTTTCCATCGGCATGCAGTTCACGACGGATAATCGTTGTATCCTCATAGTCTAGATCCAATTGATTGAACAGATCGCTTAAGTCGTACTGGGCAATTTCAAAATGACCTTCGATAATACATTTGGAAGACTCATCAAAGAAATGCTTGCTCTCGGCGCGATTTCCAAGTATCAACCCCAAAGCCCCCATAATGATGGATTTACCAGCCCCGGTCTCGCCCGTAATAATGTTCAGCTTCCTGTCGAATTCTATATCTAATGCATCAATTAATGCATAGTTTTTAATCTGTAATTTACTTAGCATGCCCGATCAATGTTCAGATATCAAATATAGTTATTTCTAAATCCTCCTCGAAATATTGGTTTTTGTATTCTGAAATCTGCCAATTATATAATATGTTTGTAGACATGCCGGATTTCAGCAAACAATTAAGCAAGTATATTCCCCTATCTGCCGCCCCTATCATCTCCCAATGGATAAATGATACAGGCTGTAGATTTAAGGTGACTAAATCCAGAGCATCAAAACTTGGGGATTACCGCTCTCCCCATCGCAACGAACCTCATCAGATTACGGTAAACCATGATTTAAATCCATACTCCTTTCTGATTACCACCGTTCATGAATTTGCTCATCTGAAAACATGGCAACAATTTAAGAACAAGGTAAAACCGCATGGTACGGAATGGAAACAAAACTTCAAGGCTTTGATGGATCCTTTTTTAAGGCTCGACATTTTTCCGGTCGATGTTACGCATGCCTTGGTAAAATACATGAATAACCCGGCCGCTTCCTCCTGCACAGACCTAAATCTATTCAGAATCCTACGGTTGCATGACACGAAGCAAACGGAAATCATCACCATTGAATCTATAGAATACGACGGTTATTTTTCCATTAAATCGGGCAGAGTATTTCAGAAACAAGAAAAACTAAGAAAGCGATATAAATGTATGGAAGTAGCTACCAAACGTATCTACTTGTTCCATCCGATAGCGGAGGTATTTCCTATCGAGACTCCCGTACAGGCATAAACTTTATTATCAATCGTTAAACCAAGAACAATATCATTCATTATGAAAACAAAACTATTCATTGGAACGGCTTTTTTGCTTGGACTGGCTTCCTGTAAATCTGGAGATACCGGATCATCCTACGATCCGACGGTCTTAGACTCAGGTGCTATCAACGCGATCACTGAAGCCGGATATCGTGCCTATGTAGAGAAACTAGCTTCCGACGAGTTTATGGGGCGGATGCCTTTCACGAAGGGCGACACCCTCACTGTAAACTATCTGGAAGAGCAATTCAAAGCATTGGGTTTAGAACCTGGAAATGGGAATTCTTATTTTCAAGAAGTACCTATGGTGGAGATCAAATCAGAACCTATAGCGCCTAAACTAATTTTCACAGGAAAAAACTCCAATCTTTCCATTAACTATCTGGACGATTATGTTGTCGGCACACCACGCATGTCCAACAATATCGACATCAAAGACACAGAGCTTGTTTTTGCCGGCTTTGGCATTGTAGCTCCAGAATATAAATGGAATGATTATGAAGGGCTTGATGTCAAAGGAAAAACAGTAGTCGTGATGGTCTCTGACCCGGGACGCTATGATAAAACATTATTCAAAGCCGATACCATGACCTATTATGGTCGTTGGACTTACAAATTTGAGGAGGCGTCCAGACAAGGAGCAGCCGGTGTATTGATTATCCATGAAACGGCAGCTGCATCCTATGGGTGGAATGTTGTGCGTAGTGGCTGGACCGGCCCGCAACTATCTTTAGTACCAGAGAATAAAGGCGCTAATCTGGTAAACTTCCAAGGCTGGGTAACGACTGAAACTGCGAACAAGTTATTTCAATTGGGTGGTTTGGACCCCAATATTATCGAACAAGCGAAGAAGCCCGGATTTAAAGCTGTCCCTATGAACGTCAAAACTTCTGTGGCACTGAAAACAACCTTTCGGGAGTCTAAATCCAACAACGTCATCGCGACAATCAAAGGCAGCAAACGCCCAGACGAGACGATTATCTACTCTGCACATTGGGATCACCTCGGTATAGGAGAAGCAGTCGATGGCGACTCGATCTTCAATGGAGCGATCGATAACGCAACGGGAGTTGCTGCTCTCTTCGAGATTGCAAAGGCTTTCAAAGCTGCGAAGGTAAAACCGGAGCGCAGCATTGTTTTCTTGGCGGTTACTGCAGAAGAGCAAGGTCTGTTAGGTTCTCAATATTATGCGGAACATCCTATCTATCCTTTAGCAAAAACTGTTGCTAACCTGAATATGGACTCCTTCAATCCCGTGGGTGCCATGAAGGGCTTCCGGGTTGTAGGTACAGG
This sequence comes from Sphingobacterium hotanense, assembly GCF_008274825.1. Classification (NCBI taxonomy): domain Bacteria; kingdom Pseudomonadati; phylum Bacteroidota; class Sphingobacteriia; order Sphingobacteriales; family Sphingobacteriaceae; genus Sphingobacterium; species Sphingobacterium hotanense. Next base: position 1,324,752 of record NZ_CP030848.1, on the reverse strand, counting down.
GCAGACAGAATTAGAAGATTATGCCATTAAATCTGGTGCTAAGTTCAATCGCGAACTACAGCCTGAGGGAAGTCCGGCTTCGGGTGGCTTCTACCGATCAGACCACTTCAACTTTGTCAAAGTAGGTGTTCCTGGTTTGTATATGGGCAGTGGAGGCGATTATTTAGACCCAGATACTGTTGCGTTGAACAAGCGTCAGCAAGCATTAGCCGGGCGTTATCACGCAGTCACTGATGAATTGGATGAGCACTGGAACTTTGAAGGACCACTAGCCGATACCCGGTTGTTCTTCGACATCGGCTATATGCTCAGTATGGAGAAATCATTTCCAAACTTTAAGGCTAAATCTGAGTTTAAAGAATTAGGCGATAAACGTCTTTCAAAATAGTATATTTGCAAATCATTAATCATGACACTATGCTTACAGGAATGAAACATTTACACTCAACACTAGCTGTGGTGCTATTGATAGCACTGATCATTGCGATCGTAATTACACTTGTAAACTACGCTGGAAACAAACCTTACAACCGTAAAATCGCTTTAATCGGTCTTATCTCAGCCCACCTACAACTGGTTATCGGTGCAGTATTGTATTTTACTTCTCCGCTTGGCCTAGAGAGTTTCTCAGGAGAGAACATGAAAAACAGCCTTTCTAGACTTTACTTTCTAGAACACCCTTTGATGATGATTATCGCAATTGTATTGATTACAATGGGATATTCAAAAGCTAAGAAAATCGTTGATCAAAAGAAAGCTAACCAAACGGTTCTGATTTTCTATATCATCGGTTTGGTGTTTATCCTATCTAGAATTCCATGGTCTACATGGACTATTTTGAACTAGATATTAGATATTAGATATCAGATTTTAGATACTGAAAGCCGGCAAAAATGCCGGCTTTTTTAGATTTAAGACTTAAGATATTAGATATTAGACTCTTGTCTATCCCGTTAGTATATTTATTGATTTATTAGCGCATCCAATTAAGGTGAAACTCACTTACAATCCATCTATTGTTTATTTTACTGAGTTGAAATAACCACCCCATTCCACAATCAATGCAATGCTGATCTAAGCGGACTACCGCTCTGTCTTTATTTTTGTTTAAGATGGGTAAACTAAATTCGTATCGTCCTTGATATTGCTTTGGATTCCTGTCCCCAGATAATTTTGGCATAATGGGGTACTTTTGCTTCAACCATGGCGGCATGCGGGTCGTGGAGGCTAAAGCGCTTTGCACAACAATACCGATCGAATCCTGTTCTTCGGCGCCCATCAATCTGATTATTTTTCTAAGTGGCAGGATATTTCCGATTATTAAACCGTTGTTTTCATCTATAGCTTCCGCTAAATGATAAGCCTCGAGCGAGTCGACAATGTATGCATGTGAAACTCCCTCTCTGATGAACTCAAATTCAATGGAATCTGGTTCAATGATGGCATCGATAATTTTAGCGTGCTCAAACTCCAAATCAAATTGCGTTAATTCGCCCATCCAAACAGCGGTTGCTTTGTGCCTAATTCCCGTTTCTTCTTTGCAGCTTATAAACGAAAGAAGAACACTCGCGATTAATAGTAGATTCTTCATAATTCAAAGTGTTATATACTTCTATGATGCAGAAGACCTATTATTCCATAGCGAATGGATGAAAAATAAATTAAGGAAGCGGCATATCCATCGGCTTTACATTTTGAATGAACATAAAAAAAGCGTCTAGATTAATCATCTAGACGCTTTTAATATTTTAAAGTTCTGAAGAACTATTTTTTACTGAATCCTAAGATACCAAATACTACTTTAAAAGCTAAGAAAGAAGCAACAAGTACTAAAATGTTAGCAATCCAAGAGAATACTGATGCTAATTGATCTAAAGAAGTGATCACATCAGGTACAAAACGAATAAATACGCCAATTAAACCAATAACGATGGCAATAGTTAAAGAAACATAATATTCTGTACGGTTTGCATTATTATCCGTATGTTTTGCTGGTCTTTCTACAGTTGTATTTTCCATAATTGTTAAATCCTTATTAAAGCTGCACAAATGTACAAAGTTCTATGTGCTAAATAAAATAATAATTACAATAAATTAACGTGACAGTGCTTGTTCTAGATCAGCGATCAAATCTTCGGCGTCCTCTACCCCAACAGATAAGCGTAATAAGTTGTCAACAACGCCTACTTTCTCGCGCGCTTCTTTCGGAATTGAGCCATGAGTCATCGTTGCTGGATGATTAATCAATGACTCCACTCCACCTAGCGACTCCGCCAAGGTGAACACCTTAAATTGAGAGGCAATACGGAAGGTTTCATTCAAGTCAGCACCTTTCAACACGATAGATACCATCCCTCCAAAATCACGCATCTGCTTTTTCGCAATCTCATGTCCCGGGTGATCGGTGAATCCCGGCCAGTAAATCTTTTCTACTTTCGGATGATCCTTCAGATACTCGGCTACTTTACGCCCATTTTCACAATGCGCTTTCATACGCAAATGAAGCGTTTTAATTCCTCGCAACACTAGGAACGCATCTTGTGGCCCTGGCGTTCCGCCACATGCATTATAATAAAACCATAAACGTTTATATAAATCTTCGTCGTTCATCAACAATGCCCCCATCACGACGTCAGAGTGCCCGCCTAAATATTTCGTTACGGAATGCATAACGATATCTGCACCTAAGTCTAATGGATTTTGCAAGTATGGAGAGGCGAACGTATTATCGACAACGTAAAGCACCTTATTTTCTTTTGCTACCTCTGCAATCGCTGCGATATCCGCTAGCTTTAGCGTTGGATTAGTCGGCGTTTCTACCCAGATCAATTTCGTTTTATCGGTAATTGCTCCGCGCACGGCCTCCACATCCGAAGTATCCACAAACGTAAATTTAATCCCCATCGGTTCATAAACCTTGGTAAAGATTCGGTATGAACCACCATAAAGATCATCACCCGTTACTACCTCATCACCAGGTTTCAACAATCGAAGAACACAGTCTGTCGCTGCCATTCCACTGGAAAAAGCTAAACCGAAATTTCCATTCTCCAAAGCTGCCATGCAGTCCTCTAAAGCTTTACGCGTAGGGTTAGTTCCACGTGAGTATTCAAAGCCTTTATGATCGCCGGGAGCTTTTTGTTGATAGGTTGATGTTTGGTATATAGGGGTCATTACGGCACCCGTCGTCGGATCAGCTTGTTGTCCGGCATGGATTGCCTTTGTTGCGAATTTGTAAGCCATAATAAATTTGTTTTGTACTCGCTAAGTTATCAAAAATCTAGCGGAGAGGGGTATTTAAAAGTGTAATTGAGCATTAGCGGAAGCTTTTCTCCTAGGACAACCTTCTGAAAACTATCCTTGGGTTCAAACCCTGCGGGATACGATAAGATATATTTCTCAGCAGATTTCATGATCACGTCCTTTTTCAAAGGGTGTTCCGGACAGACCAGATTATAGATGCCGTTTTGGATTTTTTGCTCTATTGCCCCATCGATTAGACCTAAAACATCGTCCAAATGAATGAAGTTGGCAGGTTGGTCACCTGTTGTAACGATTTTATCCTGAAAGTACTTAGCAAAAATCCGCTGCTTTCCGAATAGACCTCCAAGTCTAAACACAGTTGTTTCCGGCAGGCTTTGGATGCGTTTTTCGGCGAACCTTAGTTTCGGAGTCAACTTGTCTTCTTCATTATACCTTTCATCAAAAGTTCCGTCGATATCCGGATAGACGCCTACCGAGCTTAAGAAATAGTGTTTGTCGTAGGCTATTGCGCTAAGAGCTCGAAAGACCTGGTAGAAACGAAATCCCAAATCTTCCAGACTATTCTTCGCTGTTGCGGGGACTGAAGTGACCACCGCATCGAATCGTACTTCCAACGGAAGATCCAGTTCCTTCTCTTGGTCGAAGTTGTGGACATAAGCAAAAATACCATCGCTTTTGAGGCGATGGCATTTTTCTTCCTGGGTCGTTGTTGCCCAAACTTGCCACCCCTTGCTTTGGTATAGCTTGGCAAGCTCCTCGCCTACCCAGCCACAACCTAATATCAATAGGTGCTTCATATTTTAGTATGCTTTTGCAAACAACACGCGTTGTTTTGAAGGCTTGCCTGTAAAAATACAAACCCCTTCTTCTTCCTTCGCATCCAAAGGAATACAACGGATTGTTGCTTTCGTTTCTTCTTTTACGCGTTTTTCGGTCTCCACTGTGCCGTCCCAGTGACAGCTCAAGAATCCACCTTTTTCTTCTAATAAAGTCTTGAATTCATCATAGGAATTAACTTCGGTGATGTGTGAATCTCTGAAGTTTAACGCTTTCTGATAAATATTGTCTTGAATCTCGTCTAATAGACTATGAATTCTATTTGCAAGCCCCGCTTGTTCTACTGTTTCTTTTGTCTGCGTATCGCGTCTCGCCAATTCCACCGTACCGTTTTGCATATCACGTGCGCCAATCGCAACACGCAATGGAACACCTTTCAGTTCCCATTCTGCAAATTTAAAGCCCGGACGTTGTGTATCGCGGTCGTCATATTTGATCGATATACCTAAGTTCTTCAACTCTGTGCTCAAGCCATCGACGTAAGCATCCAAATTAGCTTTTTCCTCGTCTGTTTTATAGATAGGAACGATTACCACTTGTATTGGCGCCAATCTTGGAGGCAATACTAAACCTTGGTCATCGGAATGCGCCATAATCAATGCTCCCATCAAACGAGTAGATACACCCCATGATGTTGCCCATACGTGCTCCAACTTTCCTTCTTTCGATGTAAACTTCACATCAAATGCTTTCGCGAAGTTCTGACCTAAGAAGTGCGATGTACCAGCTTGCAATGCTTTACCATCTTGCATCAAAGCCTCGATACAATAAGTATCCAACGCTCCTGCGAAGCGCTCGTTTTCGGTCTTACGACCTCGTACTACCGGTACAGCGAGGATTTTCTCCGCAAATTCTGCATATACTTCTAGCATTTGTTCCGCTTCTGCGATTGCTTCTTCAGAGGTTGCGTGCGCCGTGTGGCCTTCTTGCCAAAGAAACTCCGCAGTTCTCAAGAAAAGACGCGTACGCATTTCCCAGCGAACAACGTTAGCCCATTGGTTAACTAATATAGGAAGGTCACGGTATGATTCGATCCATCCACGATAGGTATTCCAGATGATGGTTTCAGATGTAGGACGAACGATTAGCTCTTCCTCCAACTTCGCCTCTTCATCCACAACGATATTGCCATTGCCATCGTTCTTTAAACGGTAGTGCGTTACTACAGCACATTCAGTGGCAAAACCTTCCACGTGAGAAGCCTCTTTCGAGAAGAATGATTTAGGAATAAAAAGGGGGAAATAAGCATTCGAGTGACCGGTTTCTTTAAATCTTTTGTCAAGAATGGCTTGCATTCTTTCCCAAATTCCATAACCGTATGGTTTTATAACCATACATCCCCTTACAGCAGAGTATTCTGCTAGATCTGCCTTAATGACTAGATCATTGTACCACTGCGAATAGTCTTCGCTACGGCTCGTAATTCCTTTACTCATTCTATAATACTATTTTATCTAAACAAAAGGGCGTTTGCAAGCCCTAGAGAAGGGTTGATATACCTTTACGAAAAATTATTTGTAAATTTGATTGGCAGATTAAACCCCAGGCGTTATGCCGGGTCTAAGATAATAATTAAAGACGTAAAATCGAATTTTAACTGTTTTAGCATCATGAAAAACAAGAAGATATTTTTAGGAGGAGCAGCACTAGGATTACTAGCGTTGATAAGCTCTTGTTCTACAAGTAGCCGCACCGTATACCGGGACGATGTCTACAATAATCGTGATGCGGGACAAGTATACCAAAGCCCAGACTATTATTATACTGATGGGACAGCAGAAGGTACTACAACAGATGCAGAATACTATGCAGATGACTATACTGATGAAGCTTATGCAGAAGGTGGCTACGAGCCATTGAATGATTTGGAATATGCAAACCGCATTAACAGATTCTACTATAACTCGCCAGGAATGATGTACTACGACCCATGGTTTGATCCATGGTACGGGTACAGCGGATTCGGCTTCGGCTGGAACTCCGGATGGGGATGGAATATAGGCTTCGGCTGGGGAAGTCCTTACTGGAGCATGGGCTGGGGTAGTCCATACTACGGCTACGGATATGGCGGATGGCCATACTACGGTGGTTACTGGGGTTATAACAGCTACTACAGCCACTGGGGCAACCCATACTATGGCTATGGCTACGGAGGTGGATATTACAACCACTATTACGATAGCAACCGTCGCGTAGCATCGAACCGTAATGATGTTGCAGCACGTCAGCGCGCCAACTCAGGACGTTCATATGTGACTAGAGATGCAAGCGGTCGTTATGTAACCGGCCGTGCAGCAAGTACGCGCAACACCGTAAATAGAGCGGGCAGCGACCGTAACTCAGGACGCGTGGATCGTGGATCTACTGTCGATAGAACATCATCGGGCAGAACGAATACATCAAGATCGCAAGGAACGATCGACAGAACTTCATCAGATCGTAACAGAGGTACTATCTATAGAAACCCGAGTACAAGATCGCAAGGAACTGTAGAGAGAAACCCGGCGACACGTTCTCAAGGTACGATCAATAGAACACCTAGCAGCAGAACTCCGAGCAGCAGAAACCAAGGTTCTGTTCGCCAGACACCATCTCGTTCAAGCGGAAGCTTCGACAGAGGATCATCATCTAGCCGTCCATCATCTAACAGCGGTGGATTCAGCAGAGGATCATCAGGTGGTAGCAGCATGGGAACTAGCGGTGGTGGCGGAAGTCGCTCAAGCGGTGGATCATCAAGAGCATCCGGTGGATCAAGACGTTAATTAATATAATTATATTTTTTATAGCCAATATAGAACCTTTTATATTGGCTATATCTTTTAGAAAGATTCTGAAATCGTATGAAGAAAACCTTACTAACGCTTAGCCTGCTAGCTCTAAGTGCAGGAATTTCCAATGTATTTGCCCAAACAACCTTAGACTATGTCTATGATGTATCAAAAGACGTAAGTTCAGGATCAGCCCGCTTTAAATCGATGGGTGGAGTAAACACCGCTTTAGGAGGAGATATCAGCTCTATTAGTGGTAATCCTGCCGGACTTGGATTTTACGGTCAATCCGATATCTCGGTTTCGGTCAATTACTTGAACAATAATAATAAAGCTAATTACTTCGGCACAACCACCAATCACAATCAAGGCAAGTTTGGATTAGAAAATGTCGGTATTGTCTTGCACATGCCTACAGCAAATGGCGGCTATGGTTGGCAGAATTTCAATATGGGGATTAGTTATGACCGCTCGAATAACTTCGCAAATCAGATCGTTTATTCCGGGGTTAACGACGCCAATACCATCGTCCAATATTTAACTGATCAGATGTATGAGTTCGATGACTTCTCTTCTGATTTTTCTAGATCGAATCTAGTGGAACGCTTTAGTGATCCTTCAGAGGGTTATTTCCCGATCGCTTTAGAAACCGATCCAAAGTCCCAACAAGTCGACGTACTTACCAAAGGTTACAAGGCTAAAACCACTTTGTCTTTCGGTGGAAATTACAACAATAAATTCTATCTGGGCGGTAGCTTAGGATTAGTGTCGTTCAAATACGATCGTAATTACAGTGTATTCGAGAGTGGATGGACAAAAAATGCAGATCAAATCAGACCGAATGCTAGTGCAAACTCCGGCTTCTTAGATCCTTCAAACCCCAAACATCAGTATACCGAGATCAACTATGAGGTGACAGATTATGAAGATAATAAACTTCGCGGAACCGGTGTCAATGTGGCCTTAGGGATGATCTTCAAACCAACTTGGGACTGGAATATTGGCGTGCATATCGTCTCTCCTACCTGGACCACAGTCAACGAAGAAAGAGTGCTAGAGACGGTTGCAGATTATTATAAGGATGAAAATGCAACCACGACTTTCCTGCCTACTTACAACTCAACTCCATCGACAGCTTCCTACGATTACGGGGTAATCTCTCCATTGAGAGCCTCAGTAGGATTAACTAAGTTCTTCGGACGCGGTTTGGTTTCCGCTGACTTGGAATTCGCAGACTATAGCAGCATTACGTATCGAGAGACTTCTACAGAGGTAATGGATTTCACAGAAGAGAATGAGATCAACGCGAGTATCAAGGACGTGTACAAAAGTGCAGTGAACTTCCGTGTCGGTGGCGAACTACTATTTACCGACCGTTTAAGCGGTCGTGCAGGATTTAGCTACTACAGCAGCCCTATTAAAGGAATAGATAGCGGCGACCACATGACAAGCCTTGGATTGGGCTATATCATCAATCAAAACCTGTATGTTGATTTAGCAGCAATACAATATAAAAAAGAAACATATAATAGTTCCCCTTACTCTTTAGCGGGTTTATGGAACAGCCCTGCCCCTACAGCAGAAGTGAAAAGCTCCAGAACGAATGTCGTTCTAACGTTAGGAGCAAAGTTCTAAGCGCAAGAATTAAAATATTTATTAGAGAGAGTCTGTTCTAAAAGCAAGAACAGGCTTTTTTTATTCGTATCAAACCCCAATCAAAGCCCTTTCCGAGCGGCTTTGATTGGGGTTTGTATTGGGTTTGAATTGGGTTTACAAGGGTTTTATCTAGTAGTTGGTATTTCTATTAGATGTAAGACATTAGATATAAGACATTAGACTCTTTGAACCTTCCTTTCCTGATTCAGACGAGAAAATTAATTTCACACCTTATCCTGCCAATCCTTTCATCCTTCCTTTCCTGGTTCAAGACAAACTCTAACCTCTAATATCTAATGTCTTACATCTAATAAAAATACTAACTACTAAATACTATGAATTATAACTATAATTCATTACATTTAATCATTAGTTATTTACTTATCACTAATTAACCAATGTTATGAAAAAAGTATTTATTAATGCTATCGGGGCAATTGTATTGTTCGGAGCGACTTGGTATCTATATGACAGGAAGTACCCTACTGATGCTTTCTATTTGAAGGCATTGTACTGTCTATTTATCACATTTATTATTGGAATTTTTATTCTGTATTTCGTGACTAAATTGAAGAAACGGCAACGGAAGGAATCTTAGTAGAAAAAAAATGGGTTGAATATTATTTTCAACCCATCCTTGTTTTTATGCTTTGCGCTCAGAGAGCTTACGGACAAATAGATTATAGTTTTCATGCTTTTCGACATAGATCTGTTCGCCGGCGTCGATAAATCCGTCTAATGCGACTGCGTCATACCAGACATTATCAATTTCTATTTTTCCTCCGGGGCGGAGTACCGTCTTTGCAATACCTTCTTTGTTTATCAGATTAATCTTTTGAACTGAGGAAGTGTACCCCACATCAGCGCGCTGTTCATCCTCCAGCACCAGTTTTTTGAAACCGGAAGATTGAAGGATATTTTTTCCAAAAATTACCGCTAGAATGATCGCTCCGACCATCGCGCCAATTACAATTATAAATGAGTTCATTAAGAGCCCTGGTTGAGCAAGTTTAAAATCAAAGTAATCATTAGCAACCATTGAGAATGCTAATCCACATAGTATCAGAATTATTCCTGATATACCGGCCACTCCAAAGCCTGGTATGACAAATATTTCCAAGGCTATCAGTATGACACCGAGGACAAATATCGCAATCTCCCAATGATCTGCAAGGCCTTGCAAATATAAGGGCGCGAAAAATAATGTGGCACAGACTAAAGCAACCACCAATGCAAAGCCAATTCCTGGAGATTGCATTTCAAAATAAATACCGCCAATAATCCCTATGATCAGAATACCACTTACTAAAGGATTGATGAGAAACCCTATAATCATATCGACCAAAGTGGTCTGATGAGCTTTTACATCGGGACTGCTGAATTGAAGGTCGGAGAATATATCCGCTTGACTCTTCACTTCTTTCTTTGCCAGACCTATCTTCACAGCTTCCTGCGTGGTTAAAGTAAGCAACTTACCATCTTCCTTCAACGTAGGAATAGAGATACTTGGGTCGACAAATGCTTCGGCCACCTTAGGATCGCGGCCTTTCGCTTCAGCGGTCGCACGCATTAAGCCACGCATATAAGACTGATATTTCTCCGGAAGGAGCTCACCGCTTTGATTCACTACCGACGCTGCTCCGAAACTAGAACCATCTTGCATATAGATATAATCGGCTGCCAAGGATATCAATGCGCCTGCGGAGGCAGCATTGTTGTTTACATAAGCAATAGTCTTCATTGGTGCTGCATTCAAGAGTGCTGTACGCATGGAATCGGCAAAGTTCAGCGCTCCACCGTAGGTATTTAGCTCCAATAAGAAATAAGTTGATTCATTCGCTTTCGCTTCCTTGAGCGCATTTTTCAACGTTCGCCAAGCATTAGGACCTATATCGTCCTTTATTTGAACAGAATATACCGATTGTGCATTGCTATTCATGGTGGTCAGCAAACAAATGACGATAATACCTAAAATGTATTTTGTAAATTTGTTCATAGAAAATGATTTTATCACCGATCAGCATATTATATCGGATGACTAAATATACAATAAATAAAATTTTTGAGCGAAGCTTTCCAGCCAATATCTGGAAAATCGAGATCGACCCCGTACAGTCCCTGGTCGCTGTGGAAACCCGTGATTTGGATTCTACCGTTGCTTCGTTTTCGGTATTCGATTTTACCGGCAAAGTAGTCAAAGCACCCTGCACTGCGGAAGCCAAGGAGTGGACATTAGACGCGATTCAGGATGGATTTCTGATCCTAAAGCGGATTGGCGAGCACCGCCCTATTCAGGAAGGCATACAAATCATTGAGATTGCCACCGAGCAGGTTGTCTTTTCCAGTTACGAGTTTATTCTGCTGGACGTATTCGAAGATGTGGTGCATGCGCTGCATCGCTCGATATCATCCGGTGAGACCATCCTAATCGATATCCGGACCGGAAAATATGCCCCCGCAACGGATCGTAACTTCCGTTTCGCAAGTAATAAAATTCAATATCCTCTCACCTACCCCAACAAGCCCGAATTTCTCAGCAATGAGGCAATTGAGGGTCCTTTATGGCTTAGTAAATGTTGCCAGCATTACATTTGGTGTTATCATGTGAAGAATGAAGATAATTTAAATCTCATTTTAACGTTAAGTGATTTAAACCACGAACTGGACCGACAAGTCATAATGGAAAATATGGATAAATTGATTCCGCAACCCTATTTTCAGATTGACAAACAATTATTCTTTATGTCATTCAATAAGCGGGATATTATTTCATATTTAGTATAATTGCATAAAATGAAAAAACAAGCATTCAAATTTCAGACTTTGAAGAAGTCTCTTATTATATTTTCTACGTGTTTTGTATTGATGGGAGTAGCAACCGCGCAGGCACAGACCAACAATAGTCAGAAAACAGAAACAATCAACGGAAAGACATTTATTATACATACCATCGCTGCCAAGGACACTTATTATCAGCTGAGCAGACAATATGGGGTACCTGTAAAAACGATTATGTCTGCGAACAATCAGAAGAACCTTCGTTTAGGGGATGTCGTTCGTATTCCAAGTACGGCAGCTCCGGTAGAGACTCCGGCACCAAAGAAAGATACGACTAGAGAGGTCATCAACACCGTCATTGCCGAGCAATCTGGGCAGGTATTAACACAATATAAAGTTGGGCCTAACGAGACCTTATATTCTATTGCGAAGCGATTTGCTACTAATGTGGAAAGCATCAAATCAATGAATAACTTGACCAGTGATGTCGTTCGCGAGGGACAGACCTTAAAAATACCGGATGGTAAAATTGCGGTTCAAGAGCCAACTCCGACAGAGCCGATAGAATTACCTATTCCGGATGTAAACCGTCAGCAAGAGATTGAATTTGAGACGAACCGCTATGGTATTCGCGAGAAAAAAGAAAAAGGTATCGGTATTTGGATGGACAATCTGGAATCTAGAGGAAAGAGCAATTTAGCACTTCACCGCACGGCTCCTGTTGGAACAATACTAAAGATTACGAATCCTTTGACGAAAAATATTACCTTTGCGAAAGTTGTAGGAAAATTCTCTGATACGGCCGATAGCCGCGACGCAATCGTTATTCTTTCGAAATCGGCGGCATCTCATATCGGTGCATTCGATAAGCGATTCTTAATAGAAATCACCTACGGCGCTCCAATCGAAAATTAAGAGTAAGCATGGACAAACCTTACGTAATAGGTATAGCAGGAAGTAGCGGGTCGGGTAAAACCTTTTTCTTAAAAAGCTTCTTAGATCACTTTTCTCCTGATGAGATCACTTTGATTTCTCAGGATGATTATTATATCCCCGCGAACACAAAAACGCAGGAGGAAAATAGATTATATAACTTCGATTTACCGACTTCCATTGATAGAAATGCATTCTACTCGGATATTAAAGATCTATTCGACGGAAAAACGGTATATAAAGAAGAGTACACATTCAACAACCCCGCTTTAACGCCGAAGATGTTGGAGATTAAACCAGCACATATTTTGGTGGTAGAGGGTTTATTTATCTTTCACTATGAGGAGATCAATCAGTTGTTGGATTATCGTATCTTCCTAGATGCGGAAGAATCCATTGCTTTGAGGAGACGCCTTCGGAGAGATTTGGTGGAACGAGGATATGACCACGATGATGTAATGTATAAGTGGATTAACCATGTCGTGCCTTCTTACAATGAATATTTGTTACCATTTCGCGAAACTTGCGATTTAGTTATTCAAAATAATACGGATGAGCCGGCGGTTATTCAAAGTTTTACGAACGATATCGCATCAGAATTACGTAAAAGAATCTACTAGTTATTTTTAATCAATCTAAATTACTTATATTTGTACCATGTTTGAAAACATGATACGTCTACAAGTAATTGATTCATCGCCTTTTGACAACAACAAAGGACATAATCCGTTTCAGGATCATGGAGAGGTTGTTTTTAAGAAGTGTTGTAAGAAATACAAGCGAGGCAAGCGCTGCAAGAAGTGCCCGGATCGCTAGCTAACTATTCTTCGATATAATTTAGATCCTTGTCAAAGCTTTCTTTCAATCGACTCAAGGCAAAGATTGCTATTCCCGAGAGCAGCACAATCATGATGATTGCTGCAGGAAGAATCCCAACCCAGTTGACAAAAACGCCATAAAGAATTGTTGATGGAATCAGTGCCCCGCGCACAAAATTAGGCGCTGTCGTGGTCACCGTTGCTCGTATGTTGGTTCCAAATTGTTCCGCTGCGATGGTAATAAAAGTTGCCCAATAACCTACTCCCAATCCCATGAAGAAGGCCAACCATAGAAATTCTGTTTCCGTAATGCCGTAGCGCGTAAGATAAATGCAGGAGAATAAAAGAATTACGAGCTGATAAACCAATACGACTTTCTTTCTCGACTTAAATATCTGTGCGATTAGCCCCGCGAGAAAATCGCCAAGCGAGATCCCCAAATAGGTAAACATGACGCCCTTTCCGGCACTCAATACGCTCTCCGCTCCCAGCGCCTGTCCTATCTCTGGCGCCTGAGTAACCAGCACACCAACAACAAACCATATAGGCAATCCGATACACAGGCAGTAGATATATCGCTTGAAGCGCTCTTTATCTGTAAATAGCATCGAAATCTTACCCTTCGCTACACTCTTATCGCTAATTTGATTGAACATCCCGGATTCAAATACGCCTACACGCATGAGAAGCAATAGTAGTCCCATTCCTCCACCGACAAAATAGGCGGTTCTCCAACTGTACCATTCTGAAATATAATAGGCTAATATGGCGCCTAAAACACCTACGCCCGCGACAATCATCGTACCATATCCACGCTTCTTCCGATGCATCGTTTCACTGACTAAAGTGATTCCAGCACCGAGTTCTCCAGCCAAACCAATACCGGCAATAAATCGTATGATTCCATAGGTCATAACATCCTGTACAAAACCGTTCGCTATGTTGGCCAATGAGTACATCAATATCGAACCGAAGAGCACTTTGATACGCCCATATTTATCACCAAGAACACCCCAAATTATACCTCCAATAAGCAATCCTCCCATTTGCATATTCAAGACGAACTCACCTTTTGTCCGCATCTCCTCAACATGAACACCGATATCCGTGAATGATTGAATTCTAACAATGGAAAAAATTATGAGGTCGTAGATATCGACGAAGTATCCGAGCGCAGCCACGAATACCAATATCCACACATTCTTTGTGTTAGGTTCTTGATTAGTCATAATACTAAAATAAGCATGATCCGCGTTTTTAAAAGATATTATTACAATTAAAAGGGAAATAATCTTGTAAATAAGCGTTATTTTTGAGCCATGAGATTATCTCCGAAAACCATGAAATGGGCGCTAAGAATTTATCCGCCTTTCTTCTTCCAGCGGATTTGGGTGAAAAACATCTTGGACAACTACTTAGGTGCCGATCTAAAGATTTTCAAGAGTATTTTCAATATCAATTCGAACAACACGATTTTCGGAGGAACGATCTTTTCTGCCATAGACCCCTTCTATCCCATCCTACTCGATCAGTATTTTAAACATCAGGGTATCCTGCGTACAGTTGCCTGGCTTAAGACGGCCCATATCGAGTATAGAAAGCCCGGACGAACGAGTATGCAGTTCAGCATACGTTTGGATGAAGAAGTGCTGAAAGAAGCATTAGAAACCATTCAAACACACGGTAAAGTGGTAAAGACTTTCGCCACGCATGTCTACGACAAAAAAGGGACGCTCTGCGCTGTCGCGCATAATGAAATCTACATTCGAAATCTGGATTTTGATTTCGACTCCTACTACAAACAAAAAGCTTCTCAGGAAGCTAATCCTATACAACAATAAATTATATCACATGAAAAATTTAGCTTTTATTACATTAGGAATCAGCATGGCAATGGTATCTTGCCAGAATAAGACTGATGAAACCAAAAACCAAAAGCTAGGCGCTGAAGCCATCAGAATACATGATGAAATCATGCCTCAAATTTCTACGTTTGATAAAACGACAGTTAAGATTGATTCCATCTTAGCAAATCTAGCCGAAATTAAAGCAACGAAAGCAGATTTAGATACTGCGGCAACACGCGTTGAATTAACAAATTTGCAGGATAGCATTGAAGCAGCGACCGATAATATGATGACTTGGATGAAGGATTATGATGCTGCTAGCACCGATGATGCTTATCAACAAAAAGAGTTAGACAAGATTACAGCTATGCAGAAACAATTTGAAAGTGTAACTAGTCAAATCAACAAAACTTTAACCCCATTTAATCAATAAGACCGAATGAATAGACTATTCAGTTCAGCCATCCTAGCAGTACTTCTTAGCGGTATATTCGCTTGTTCATCATCAGACAGAAAACTGCCAATCTATGGAGAAAGAACGCCTGTGGAGAAAGAAATAGATGGTAAAAAGGTAGTTGATACGGTTTATCAAACTATTCCTGACTTTAGCTTTTTAAATCAAGATAGCGTCCAATTGACTCAAGACTTCTTTAAAGGGAAGATCTATGTTGCCAACTTCTTTTTTACGCATTGTCCAAGCATCTGCCCGACGATGCAGCGTAATCTCTTAAAGGCTTACGAAAAATACAAAGGCAATGAGAAAATCGCGTTTTTATCACATAGTATCGATTTCAAATACGATCAACCTTATATTCTAAAAGACTACGCTAATAAACTTGGGGTGGATAACGACCAATGGCAGTTTGTGAATGGTTCTAAGGCGGATATCTATGGTATGGCCGATCGTTATTTAGTGTATGCTAAAGAAGATGCGAATGCTCCCGGAGGTTATGACCATCAAGGTTACCTGGTGATCATTGACCCTGATAAAAGAATTCGTGGTGCTTATGACGGAACAGACCAAACGCAGGTTAATAAGCTGTTAGAAGACTTAGATGTTATATTAAAAGAGTATAAGTAATGCTCCGAAGATCTACCTATTTTATCTTAAGTATTGTATTCGGACTCTATCTGCTCTTTTCCTGCCAGTCGGGATTAAGCGTGGAAACAATGCAGTATGCTACTAATGGGCAAAAAGTCTATACCACGCATTGTCAAAATTGCCATGGAGCCAACGGAGAGGGATTAGGAAAACTTTATCCCCCCCTGACAGACACTGTATTTCTAAATGTGAATCGCGATAAGCTGGCTTGCATTGTTAAAAACGGCATGAGTGGGGAAATCACCGTTAATGGCGTAAAGTATAATCAAGAGATGCCCGGGGTGCCTCAAATGAACGCAACAGACATCGCTTACGTCTTGACCTACGTAACTACTTATTTTGGAAATAGTAAAACACATTTTACAAGAGAAGAAATAGAAAAGTACTTAGCAAAGTGTGAGTAGATTCTGAAAAATAGATATAAGATTTTAGACCTTTGAAGAAATTCAAGGGTCTTTTTGTTTGCAAAAAGAATGTCAGAAGAATAATTTAATTGATTGCATAAAATATCTAGAACATTTCAGAGACCACTATCCCCTATCCGGAGTTGTAATTGTGATAAACAAGAATTACGGAATAATATTGCTTTAAGGCCTTGAAAACGTGGTTTCTATAAAAAAATAAAGGTTTTCAAACGGGGAGAATGAAAACCTTTAATAACCAATTATAAACCTAAATTATGATACTACAAAGGTAAGTGTAAAACATACACATGTCAAGTCTTTTTGTGAAATTTAACAATTTGTTAACATGGACTCTCATCACTGCTCAATCGCTTTAGCACTTTATAACGATTATTTGACAAATACGCCTTCCAAAAATGCCTACATTTGCAACCGAATGAACATTCAATTGACAGAAAAGAAAGAGCAAATTTTCCTTAGCACGCTTAGCTTAATCCATCTTTATGGATTCCATGGGACCCCTATGAGCAAGATTGCGAAGGAAGCCAACGTGGCTGTAGGCTCTATATATCATTACTTTCCTTCGAAGGAAGATTTAATTATCGAGCTGTACTGGTACTGCAAGGAAAAGCTGAACGGAGATGTCTTCAGAGGTGTCAATCCGGAGCAATCCTATGAGGAAAGATTTAAGACAATCTGGAAACGATGGATCGGCTTTTACCAGCAGAACATTGAAATCTTCGGATTTCTAGATCAGTTTTATGGCTCCCCTTTCTACGAAGAAGTCCGAAACAATGTATTGGGACAGAAAGTAGAACGAAATAAACTAATCCATTTTATCGAAGAAGGAGTTCAAGAAAAACATTTAAAAGATCTGAATGTTCGATTAATACTCTCGATCTACCTTGGAGGAGCTATCTCCCTCTTTCGCAACTGTTTAATCACCAAAGAAGAGATTATGGAGGAGGAGATGAATCAATTAGTAGAAATTATTTGGAACGGCGTTAAAATATAAGTTAGAAACATGAGATTAAATTTTAAGGAAATCGTAGTATACCTATCGGTAGCTTGTACTACCATCGGTATTAGCCAAGCGCAGCAAGCTGGTTCTTTGAACAGCAACGCGACGCTTGACGAGCTAATTAACTATGCATTGAGCAACAAGATCGAGCTAAAGCAAGCACAGATCGACAAGGAAATTGGAGAACGTGAAATTGCATCAGCACTGTCAGGTTGGTTTCCACAGATTAACGCTAATGGAAATTACACCCATAATATACAGCTCCCTACGGCGAACATCAATGGTCAGAATATCAATATGGGACAAAAGAATACGGCTTCAATGGTATTTCAAGCTGACCAAGCCATTATAAACCCGGGGTTATTTCAAGCATCTAAGGCCTCTCGATTTATTCGCGAACAAAATGATTTAAATATTGAAGACACGCGTATCAATACCGTGGTTGATGTCAGTAAGGCCTATTATGATATCCTTACAAGCGAAGAGCAAATAAATATTATCACTGAAAACATTGCTCGCCTTCAAAGACAATACACTGAAGCCAACGCGCGCTACGAAACTGGATTAGTCGATAAAACAGATTATAAACGAGCGCAGATTTCATTGAATAATGCAAATGCTGAGCTAAAATCGGCAAATGAGTTTCGCCGCTATAAATACGATTACCTAAAGACTCTGTTGGGCTTAAATCCATCAGCGCCTGTTAGCTTATCATTCGAAAACCAAAACATGGAGTCGAATATCCTTTTAGACACGACTGAGCTTTTGCAATATGCTAACCGAGTTGAAATTAAACAGTTGCAGACCTTGCAAAATCTGCAAAAGTTGAACACACAATATCAAAAGTGGAACTACCTTCCACGAGTGGGCGCCTTTGCTAACTATGGTCTAAACTACAGAAACAATCAGTTTGGTGATCTTTTTCAAGATAACTTTCCGAATTCTAGTGTGGGTTTAAGCCTATCTATTCCAATCTTCCAAGGAACAAAACGTATTCAGGAAATCCGTAAATCGGAATTACAAGAGTCCAGATTGGATTTAGAGATGGAAAATCTGGAGAATCAAATCGGTGCACAATATTCAGCAGCTATGGCATCCTATCGCGCCAACATGAACGAATGGAGAAATGCGAAAGAAAACATGGATTTGTCTGAAGAAGTGTACAATACCATAAAACTTCAATACGATGCAGGCGTAAAAACTTACTTAGAACTTATGACCGCAGAAACCGATTTGAAGACAAGTCAATTAAACTACTTGAATGCCCTTTACGCGGTGTTGTCAAGCAAGCTAGATATTCAGAAAGCATTAGGAACAGTAAACATTAGCAATTAATCAACCACAAGCAATAAAGATATAATGAAGACAAATCACATATTAACAGCACTTCTATTAGGAACAGGATTATTTCTACAATCATGTGGGAATAAAGAAGCTGGTAAACAAGGAGCAGGACCTGGAATGCAAGCACCTGCAACACCGGTAACCACCGCAACAGTTAGTAAGGAAGTTGTAACGGGGATTCGCTCCTACCCTTCAAATGTTGTTCCTTTGCAAGAAACAGAAATACGTGCTGAGGTATCAGGCTATATTACGAATATTTATGTTGCCGATGGTGCTTATGTAAGCAAGGGACAACGATTATATGAGATTGACCGCGTTCGATATGCTGCTGCTGTCGATCAGGCACGTGCGAATATGGAAATCGCAAAAGCAAACCTTGCTCGTGTTGAAAAGGATTTACAACGTTATGAGAAACTTGCAGATCAAGACGCGATCGCTAAGCAGACTTTAGATTATGCTTACACTGACGTTAACAACCAAAAAGCACAGGTACAGGCAGCACAAGCAGCACTAACAACTGCTAGAACTAACTTACAACGCTCGGTGATCGTTGCACCATTTTCCGGGAATATCGGTATTTCTCAAGTTCGCACTGGTGCTTTAGTAAGTGCTGGAACAACCCTTTTAAATACCGTGAGTTCAACAAATCCTATTGCCGTTGAATTCCAGATCAACGAAAAGGAGATTCCTGAATTTACTGGGCTACAAACCGGCAAATCATCTACCAAAATCAACTTGACTTTACCTGATGGTAGCACATACAGCTCCTTGGGTCGTATCTCTACCATAGACCGCGCTGTAGATCCGCAAACAGGGACGTTAAAAGTACGTGCCTCGTTTGATAATCCTGCAAATACCTTGCGCGCAGGCTTGAACCTAACATTGAATGTAGAAAGTACGACAGCGCACGAGGAGATGGTAATTCCATACCGCGCGATATTTGAACAGCTAGGAACATTCTCAGTATACGCAGTAACTGATAGTAGCACGGTAGACTTGAAGCAAGTTTCATTAGGTCAAAAACTTGGAGATAAGGTGGTAATTACCAACGGTCTTCAAGTCGGCGAGCGCATTGTCGTAGACGGTGTTGCCGCATTGAAACAAGGCGCTAAGGTTGTTGAAAACAACAACGCGAACGCTCAACCAAAGAAATAATTTGCTAAGTCCCAACATATTCATAGATAATGATTTCAGAAGTATTTATAAAAAGACCGGTAACCGCGATGGTTATCTCCATATTGATCACCATCATTGGAGCTATTTCCATCACGACACTACCTATTAGTCAGTATCCCAATATTGCGCCGCCTACGGTATCCGTAATGGCGAACTATACCGGTGCTGATGCCCAAACAGTAGAGAAAACAGTAACAACCCCGATTGAAAGCCAGATCAACGGTACGCCGGGGATGATTTATATGAGTTCGAACAGTACCTCTGACGGTGGTTCTCGTATTACGGTAACCTTCGAAGTAGGTACAGATATCGACATCGCAACGCTAGATGTACAAAACCGTGTAAGTATCGCTGAACCTGTATTGCCTGAAGCAGTGCGCCGTTTAGGGGTAACCACTCGTAAAGTGAACACGGATATCTTAATGATGGTATCCCTGACCTCACCTGACGGATCACGTGATGCGAACTTCTTGGCAAACTATGTCAACCTGTATCTGAAAGACGCCCTATTGCGTGTTAAAGGTGTGGGTGATGTGCAGGCCTTCGGACAGCCTTTCGCGATGCGTGTATGGCTAGATGCCAACAAACTGACCAACTTAGGTTTAACACCATCTGACGTAAGTACAGCCATTGCTGAGCAAAACTCACGTATGGCTGGGGGTAGCGTTGGTGCGCGTCCGCAAGAGAATGCACAAGTATTCGAATATCCGATTATCCTTGACTCCGATTTGGAAGAAGTCGAAGATTTCGAGAATATCGTCGTAAAAACAAACACCGACGGTTCCATCGTTTTATTACAAGATGTAGCCCGCGTTGAGCTTGGACAATTCAACTACGGTATCACGACGAAAGTAAACGGTGAGACAACCTCTGGTATGATGATCTCGCAAACACCGGGAGGAAATGCCGTTGAGACTGCAGATGGTATTTACAAGGCATTAGAGGAGTTAAAAAAATCCTTCCCTAAGGGCGTAGACTATGTAGTCGCATATGAAACGGTTTCTGTTGTTAATGCATCCATCAGCTCGGTAATTCATACCTTGATCGAAGCATTGATCTTAGTAACTCTTGTTGTATTCTTCTTCCTACAAAGTTGGAGAGCAACCTTGATTCCATTGCTAGCGATTCCTGTTTCTATTGTCGGTACGTTCATCTTCTTTACGATATTCGGATTCTCGGTAAACAACTTAACGATGCTTGCCTTCGTCCTCGCGATCGGTATTGTGGTGGATGATGCCATCGTTGTGGTGGAAGCCGTGCAGCACTATATCGACCATTATAAGATGGACGCCAAAGAAGCGACGCGACGCGCGATGCAAGATATTACCGCACCGGTTATTGCCATTGCCCTGATCTTAGCGGCAGTATTCGTTCCTGTAGGATTTATCCCGGGGATGGTGGGTCAGCTTTATCAACAGTTCGCTATTACCATTGCCGTATCCGTAATGTTATCGGCATTTATCGCCCTTTCGCTGACGCCAGCATTATGTTCGATCATGTTGAAGCCAACAGCAATTCACAAGGATTCTAAAGGCCTAAACAAGTTCTTCTACAAATTCAACGTCTGGTTCGATAAAGTAACTTATCGTTATTCAAAAGGCGTTAAGAAGGTGATAAAAGCGGCTCCATTAGCCTTGATTATCTTGCTTTGTATATTTGTTGGAACAGGACTGATGTTCACGAATAAGAAAACAGGCTTTATTCCTGCCGAGGACGCTGGTATATTCTTTATGGGAGTCAACCTTCCAGAAGGTGCATCTAGTGCCCGTACAGAGGCTGTATTACAGGAATTATCGGAAGATTTGCGAAAGACTTTCCCAGAAATTCAATATGTAACGGCAATTAACGGGATGAACTTATTGAATAGATCGGCGAAACCTAACGGCGCCAGTCTATTCGTTTCGCTTTATCCTTGGGGAGAACGCGAGAAAACAGTAACGGATATTACCGGAGCGATCATGGGTAAATACCGTGGTTATACTAAAGCTTCTGTTATTGCTGCCACGCCTCCGCCAATCCCGGGTCTTGGATCATCTGGCGGTTTCACCATGGAAATTCAGGATAGACAGACGGTAGATATCAAACAGTTTGAGGCGATGATCGGTAAATTCTTAGCCGCAGCAAATCAACGTCCTGAGATTGGGATGGCCTATACCCTATTCAATAGTAATTCGCCAAACTACAAACTCAATGTAGATCGTGAAATGGCCAAGAGAATGGGTGTACCATTGACCAATATCTACAGCACTATTTCAGCTTATATGGGTAGTAGCTATGTGAATGACTTTACCAAATATGGTCGTAACTTCCGCGTCGTAACACAGGCAGATACCAGCTATAGAATGCATATTGAGGATCTCAATAAATTATACGTCAAGAATGTACAAGGACAACCTGTTCCATTGACCAACTTAGTACGTTATGATTTGATTACGAATCCTTCGATCGTCAACCACTTTAACATTTTCCGTTCGATCCAGTTATCGGGTGAAGCGGCTCCTGGATATTCTTCTGGGGATGCGATTGCAGCACTAGAAGAAGTAGCAGCACAAACATTAACAGACGGTTATTCATACGAGTTCTCCGGAATATCGTTGCAAGAGAAACAATCCGGCAGCAAGACCATCCAAATCTTCGCGCTCTGTATTCTATTCGTATTCCTGCTGTTAGCTTCGCTATACGAAAGTTGGTCCGTGCCATTCTCAATCCTGTTATCCGTTCCATTGGGTGTGTTCGGAGCAATTCTTGCCCTGACCTTATTGCCGCAACTGGATAACAACATCTTTGCGCAGATCGGTCTAGTAACTATCATCGGTCTTGCCGCGAAAAATGCGATCTTGATCGTGGAGTTTGCAAAAGAACGTGTGGATATCGGAATGAACCTATTAGACGCAACATTAGACGCCGTAAAACTTCGTCTTCGTCCAATTATCATGACATCCTTGGCGTTTATCTTAGGTATTATTCCTTTGATGCTTTCAACGGGCGCAGGTGCTGTTTCACGCCAAACAATCGGCTGGACAGTATTCGGAGGGATGACCGCAGCGACATTCTTAGCCATCTTCTTCGTACCGGTACTATTCGTTGTAATTACACGTCTAGCATACGGTAAAAAGAAACTTGCTGAATTGGAAGCGAATTTCGATGAAGAGAAGAAAAAGAATTTGAGTGCTCATTAGGAGTAGTTATTAGTTAGTACATAGTAGTTAGACCGATGGCGGCTACTGAAGAAATATTTCTTAAAATGAAGAAGCTGTTCGAAAGGACAGCTTCTTTTTTTGGAAACAGAAAAGGAAGGGTAAATGAGTCCTTTAACTATCGCATAAAAAAAGGCCCTCCAAACGGAGAGCCCTAAAAACTTGCAATCAACATTAGGAAAAACATATATTACGATCACAGTTTTTTACCCATATGTATATCCTTCAGGATTTTCGTATAATTATATTGCATGCTTTTTGGAAGCTTTTCAATTGCTTTCTCTACTTCAGCATGCGTTCTACTTGAGCGATCAATCAATCTGATGCTCAACCTGTTTAACTATCTACACAGCAATTATACTTCATAAATTAACTAAACGGGACAAGGTTTAATATATAGTACCGTATCGTATGACTGTACCCTATATGGGATTTAATTTCTTTTTAAATAAATGAACAAGAATGATCCGTTAAGCCGAAAGACAAAAATTATTAGTTGGAAAAGAAAGTTTTTTGACGATTTGGGTCTACTAGAAAAGAATGTTGATTTTGGAGTTTGGGTTTTGTCTTTGAACCAGGAAAGGAAGGATACAAGGATTAGCAGGATTGGGTGTAATTATTTCAGACTAGATATTAGACATTAGATATTAGACATTAGACATGATCCTGCCAATCCTTACATCCTTCCTTTCCTGGTTCAGAAAATAATCACACCCGATCCTGCCAATCCTTAAATCCTTCCTTTCTTGGTTCAAAACAAAACACAAAAAATGGCGCCTAATCGGCGCCCTACTCTAATATCTAATATCTAAAATCTAACATCTAATATCTAATCCCCTACTTCAACCAAATACCCACCGACAAATTAATGCTCTGGTGGTTCATTTTTTCGCGAAAGCTCACATAAGTAAGTTGTTGATACGCATAGGTTGCTGAGATCGTAAAGTTCGTACGTCTGATATCATCATAAAGGTAGAAAAGACCGATCTTTCCCATCGCGCCTTTATCATACACTCCGCCTAGGCGAAGCGAATAACCGGCATTTGCAACGGCACCAACACGTGAAAAATCGCCTATATAAGCAAAAGGCAATCTAGCGTCGATGAAAAGCGGAAATAGATTACGATCGTATTTGAAATTACCTTGTTGAGTTTCCGTTGGATTTTTGAACGTATAATCGCCACGCAATACTTCGTTTCCTAACCCAATACCTACAAAAGCACGTTCGTCGAAGTTGCGACCAAAAATAAAATGCAAACTATATCCATTAAAAGTCCCCTCGAAACCCGGATTGTTGACTCCGATACTCCCCCCACCTTGCAATAAGGTATAATAGTCTCGTTGCGCAAAACTGTGAGTAGAAAATAAAAGTAAAAAGGCACCGATCGTAAAAAGTCGCTTTAGCATAGTAAGGTTAGTTAAGTATCTTATAGATTAGTTCGCTCATTAAATCGCCATGGCTGGTCAAGTGACCGACATTCATACCCTTCGATTTTAAGTCGTACTCTTTGATCAAATGAATAATATCGAAAGTTTTCCGGCGATTGAAATTTCTCGCGGCATACTCATACTCTTTCACGAAGAAAGGGTGCACGCCAAGTGCCTTTGCTGCCGCTGCTGAATTCTTATCCGGTAGATAATGATATTTGAGGATCTTCGTAAAGTAGGTACCTAGTGAACCAATGACCACCGGTATAGGGTTGGATTTAGGATTCGCAGCAAAATAATTAACGATTTGAAATGCCTTCAGTGAATTTCGCTTGGAAAGTGCCGTATTCAGTTCAAACACATTGAAATCCTTGCTGATACCAATATTGCGCTCAATATCCGCCGGCCCAATCTCCTGCTCTGCCGACACATTGAGCATCAACTTTTCGAGCTCGTTAGCCACCTTCGATAAATCAGTACCCAGATAGTCGGCCATCATTGCTGCAGCCTGCGGATGAATCTTTCGTCCACTAGCGCCTAATTGCTCTGTAATCCATCCGGCAACTTTATCATCGTAAAGCTTATTCGACTCCAATACCACTCCCGCTTTATCCATCGCTTTATACGACTTTTTCCGCTTGTCGAACTTACCATATTTATGCGCGAAAACCAATACCGTTGTCGGTGTAGGATGTTCCAAATACTTCTGCAGCAGATCATCATCCTTCCATTTCAGGTTCTGCGCTTCTTTCACAATGATAACTTGAAAGTCGCTCATCATAGGGTAGCGCTTTGCCATACTGATCAGTGTAGAGAAGTCAGTTTCCTTACCATAGACCACCGACTGATCAAAGCCTTTCTGCGCCTCATCGAGTACCTGATGCTCAATAGCATCCGATATGAGGTCGATAAAGTAAGGCTCCTCGCCATGTAGTAAATAAATCGGGCTAAGCTTTTTCTTCTTGATATCAGCTAAAATGGATTGGGTATTCATGTCCCACGAAATTACAAAAAATCTTTTAGCATTCCGCTTCGAGAATGCGACAGATATCATCCAATGTACACCCCTATCAACCCCCTTTCCGAGCGGCTTTGATTGGGTTATACATTGGGTTTGAAAGGGCTTTGAAAGGGAACTATATCATAGAAGGTATATGCTAAATATTTCGTAATTTTGTAAATGTTTAGGCCAGTCCCACTGAATTTACCCCCCTTTCCAGCGAAAATTATAAAGAAAGCCGATCAATATTTTATTTTTGATGAGCTTCGGAAAAAGCATTTATTGTTAACTCCGGAGGAATGGGTAAGGCAACATTGGGTTCATCACCTGCACAACGAGAAAGGTTACCCACTCTCGCTAATGAAAATTGAAGGCGGGCTACTGCTCAACACGCTACAGAAACGCAGCGATTTGGTAATTTACAATACTTCCGGCGAGCGCATTCTTTTGGCAGAGTTTAAGGCGCCGACTGTCAAAATTACCGAAAACACCTTTCGACAAATCGCGAATTACAATACTATTTATAAAATTCCGCTGCTTTTAGTCAGTAATGGACTTGAGCACCATTATTGTAGTATAGATTTCGATCATGGGAATTTCACATTTCTGTCGGATTTACCAACATTCGCCCATGAGCAATAGGAGAATTTAAAATAAGTATTATATTAGTAAGTCAAAATTAGAAGGAACAAAACATGGATATCAATAAAGACGAATTCAGAAAATACGCGATTAAGCACCATAGAATTGGAAGTCAACACGTTGATGGCTATATTTCTCGCTTACAGCAACAAATTCCATCCAATCTTACGCCATACATTATCGAAGAGCGTCAATTGAACGTTGCGCAGATGGATGTGTTCTCGCGTTTGATGATGGACCGCATCATCTTTTTGGGTGATGGTATCAATGATCAAGTAGCAAACATCGTACAGGCACAGTTATTGTTCTTACAATCTACTGATGCTCAGCGTGATATTCAAATTTACATCAACTCTCCAGGTGGTAGTGTTTATGCAGGTTTAGGTATTTACGATACGATGCAGTATATTTCACCCGATGTTGCGACTATCTGTACAGGTATGGCCGCTTCGATGGGCGCTGTATTATTAGTTGCTGGAGCAAAAGGAAAGCGTGCAGCATTAAGACACTCGCGCGTGATGATTCACCAACCTTCGGGCGGTGCACAAGGTGTTGCTTCGGATATGGAGATCAACCTTCGTGAAATGTTGAAATTGAAAGAGGAATTGTACACGATTATCGCTGAGCACTCTGGCCAGACTTATGACTGGGTAGAGAAATCATCAGATCGTGATTATTGGATGCGTGCTGCCGAGGCCAAAGAATTTGGTATGATCGACGAAGTATTGCTTCCTAAAAAGGAAACAAAATAAAGAAAATGAGTAAATCGAACAGTAGAGACATCCATTGCTCTTTTTGTGGCATCAGTAAAAATGAAGCCCAAATGCTTATCGCAGGCGATGGTGCCCACATCTGTGACAGATGTGTTCAACAAGCTGGAGAGATTTTGGCGGAGGAATTAAAGCAGAGAAAGAACAAGTCTTTACAGACGACTTTAAAGCTTATTCGTCCTAAAGAAATCAAAGAACATCTGGATCAATATGTTATTGGTCAGGATGACGCTAAGAAAGTAATTTCTGTAGCGGTTTACAATCACTACAAACGTTTGAATCAACGTGTTGACAACGATGAGACAGAGATTGAGAAATCAAACTTAATTATTGTTGGCGAGACGGGTACCGGAAAAACCTTATTGGCAAAAACGGTCGCTAAGATTCTAAATGTTCCGTTTTGTATTGTAGACGCAACTGTACTAACTGAAGCAGGCTATGTGGGTGAGGATGTGGAGAGTATTTTAACGCGTTTGTTGCAGGCGGCGGATTACGATGTAGCGGCAGCAGAGCGCGGTATCATCTACATTGATGAGATTGATAAGATTGCAAGAAAGAGCGATAATCCTTCAATTACCAGAGATGTGTCGGGAGAAGGTGTTCAACAGGCTTTATTGAAAATCTTAGAAGGTACAAATGTGAATGTTCCACCGCAGGGCGGTAGAAAGCATCCTGATCAGAAAATGATTACGGTGAACACGAATAACATCCTGTTTATTTGTGGTGGTGCATTTGATGGTATTCAAAAGAAAATTGCTAACCGCTTGCGCACGCAGACTGTTGGTTACAAAATGAACGACGAGGAACAAGAAATTGATTTAAATAATCTGTACAAGTACATCACTCCTCAGGATTTGAAAAACTTCGGTTTGATCCCTGAGTTGATTGGTCGTCTACCTGTATTGACACACTTAAATCCATTGGATAAAGAGACCTTGTTGAACATTTTGACAGAGCCTAAGAATGCTTTGGTTAAACAATACAAGAAGCTATTTGAATATGAGGGTGTTAACCTGAAGTTCGATGAGGCGGTATATGATTTTATCGTTGATAAAGCTTGGGAATTTAAATTAGGTGCTCGTGGTCTTCGAAGCATTTGTGAGGCGATTATGCTTGACGCGATGTTTGAGATACCGACCAGCAAGGAGCATAGCAACGAGAAGGACTTGCAAATTACGTTGGATTACGCGAAGAATAAGTTCGCCAAGACGGATTTCAAGAAGCTCCAAGTTGCATAACGATTTGACCCTCGCCCATCGGCGGGGGTTTTTTATAAAATGTGAATTTTAAAGAAAGGAATATAGATGACAAAAAAGAATGTAAAGGAAGTAGATTCACCTGTAAAAGCAGGATTAAAAACAAAAGAGGATATCGTTAACAATTGGTTACCCCGATATACTGGCCGGCCGCTGGATGAGTTTGGCGAATATATCTTGTTGACAAATTTCTCGAATTATGTGAAGTTGTTCTCGCAAATGCACGACGACGCCCCTATTATGGGTGAAGACAAGCCGATGCAAAGTTGTACAGCAGAAGGCATCACGATCATCAATTTTGGTATGGGTAGCCCAATGGCGGCAACGATCATGGACCTCTTATCGGCCATTGCTCCAAAAGCAGTTTTATTCTTAGGAAAAACCGGCGGATTGAAAAAGAAAATTGGTGTTGGCGAGTTGATCTTACCGATTGCTGCCATCCGCGGAGAAGGAACCTCAAACGATTATTTCCCTTCGGAGGTGCCCTCCTTACCGGCCTTTGCGCTGCAGAAAGCAATTTCAACGACCATTCGTGATCATTCTAGGGACTATTGGACAGGTACTGTCTATACAACCAACAGACGCGTTTGGGAGCACGATAAGAACTTCAAGAAATACTTAAAAACGATCCGTGCAATGGCTGTGGATATGGAAACCGCTACCATCTTTAGCGTTGGTTTTGCAAACAAGATTCCAACTGGCGCCCTATTGCTCGTTTCGGACCAGCCGATGATTCCTGAAGGTGTAAAGACAGAGATTTCAGATGTGTCGGTTACTAAGTCTTATGTAGAGCAGCACCTGAAGATTGGAATCGATGCATTGAGCCAACTGATTAATAACGGCTTAACGGTGAAACATTTGAAGTTCTAAAATTTGGCTACCTTTGTGGAAGAAAACAAACAGCACAAACTTTCACCTATGTGGTACAACAACATCTTAGAAACCATTGGGAACACCCCTTTGGTTAAACTAAACAAAGTTACCAAACCCCTAAAAGGAACCATACTGGCAAAGATAGAGACGACCAACCCAGGGAACTCGATCAAAGACAGAATGGCTTTAAAAATGATTGAGGATGCCGAACAGGCAGGCCTATTAAAACCCGGAGGTACCATAATCGAGGGTACTTCGGGTAATACCGGGATGGGATTGGCCATGGCAGCCGTAGTAAAAGGCTATCGTTGCATATTTACCACGACCGACAAACAATCCAAAGAGAAGATCGATGCCCTGCGCGCTTTTGGTGCGGAGGTGATCGTATGTCCGACGAACGTCGATCCGGAGGATCCACGCTCCTACTATTCCGTTTCTAGTCGTTTAGAAAAAGAAGTGCCAAATGCGTGGAAGGCAAATCAGTATGATAACCTATCGAATACGCAGGCGCACTACGAACAAACCGGACCGGAGATTTGGGAGCAGACCGAAGGAAAGATTACGCACCTCGTCGTAGGTGTGGGAACCGGCGGTACAATCTCGGGTACTGCGAAATACCTTCGCGAGAAAAATCCCAACATTAAAGTATGGGGAATCGACACCTACGGTTCCATCTTTAAGAAATATAAGGAAACGGGTGTTTTCGATAAGAATGAGATCTATCCTTATATCACGGAGGGCATCGGTGAGGATTTCCTTCCTCAAAATGTCAACTTCGATGTGATCGACCTGTTCGAGAAAGTCACAGATAAGGACGCGGCCTTGATGACGAGAGAATTAGCACGTAAAGAAGGTATCTTTGCGGGCAACTCGGCGGGTGCAGCGGTGGCTGGCCTGTTACAATTGGGTGCTGAACTGAAAGACGAGGATCTGGTAGTCGTGATTTTCCATGACCATGGTTCGCGCTATATGGGCAAGATGTATAATGAGGATTGGCTTCGTGAGCGTGGCTTCCTGAAAGATGAGAAACTCACGGCTAAGTCAATTCTGAAGAAACGCGCCAATCAGGAAATCATTACTGTTGATGTTAAACAGTCGGTTCTGGAGACATTCAACGTCATGAAGTCTTTAAATATTTCTCAAATACCACTGACCCAACAGGGTATGGTCGTCGGCAAAGTGACGGAAGCCGATATCTTGAATGCGCTGTTGGATAATCCTTCGCTGAAGTCTGCTGAAGTAGAAACTATCGCGTCAAAGCCATTCCCATTTGTAGACTTAAATATGTCTATCGATAAGATTTCCACTTTGATTGACAAGGATACGCAAGCGGTATTGGTGGAAGATGAACTAGGCAGGATAAATATTATTACGCAATACGATATTATCAACGCTATCTCCGACATATAGTTTTCCTATATTTTTCGTTATCTTTAGTAAGATGGCTAAAAAAGGATGGAAAGAAATAATGCTTTAAAAAGAATTGAATATTGGATAAAAGCTAGATTAGGAAAAATATCCTTTATTGATATAGAAGAAAAAAGAGATAAACAATGGTACGGCAATGGCTATGGCGGATTTTATGTAGATCCGAGCTTGGTTCCGGAAAATGCCATTGTTTATTCTTTCGGTATTGGCGAAGACATTTCTTTCGACCGCGATATCATCAGTAAGCACGGAGCTCAAGTATTTGGCTTCGACCCTACCCCCAAATCCATCAACTGGATTGCCAAGCAACAGTTGCCGGCAAATTTTCATTTCCACCCCTTCGGCATTGGCGAAAAGACGGGAGTCTTCACTTTCCACCTTCCTAAAAATCAAGATCATGTTTCGGGCTCCGTATATGGCCACAAGCTCGTGGACGAAACGAACGCTGTAGATGTTCTTTTAAAAGAGTTTACGGAGATTGTTCAAGAGAATGGGCATACGGCTATCGATGTACTTAAAATGGATATAGAAGGCTCGGAATATGCGGTAATGGAAGGAATACTGAACAGTGGCATTGCGATCAAACAGATTCTGGTTGAAACGCATGAACGCTTTTTTACAGATGGCAAAGCAAAGGGCGATCTATTCTTTAAACAACTCTATCAAAAGGGATATCGCATCTTTGCGATATCCGATACTTATCAGGAAATTTCTTTAGTGAAATCTAAATAAGAAAGCCGTCTTTGTTGACGGCTTTTTTTATTTTTCTGTCGGCTCTACTTCTGTAACGATGTAGACATCTTCGTGATCTTTCTTCATCTTATATTTCTCGCGCGCAATTCTTTGTATTTCGCTCGGGTTGTATTGAACATCTTTAATGGAGTTTTCGATGTTCTCAATCTCTGCCGTATAATAGGCTTTCTCTACCTCCAGGTTTGTTTTCTCCTTTTGGAAACTATATTGCGTTGCAAAATCGTACCGATCAAAGAATACCATCCATACGACAAAGGCAACCCCTGCGATAAGGTATTTATTTCGAATAGTATTGATAAAGCGTTCCATAGAATTGAGTTGTTAAGCTAAAACCTCGATAAAGATAGTTATTTTCTCGGGAAGATTACAAATGGGAATTTTGAAGAAAATATAGGGAAAATAAAAAAGGGAACCTGCGGTTCCCTTTTCGAATTTGATTACTTCTTAGGAGCGTATTTAAACTCCTTGCCAATGAATTTGGCATTGCTACCCAATTCTTCTTCGATACGAAGCAATTGGTTGTATTTTGCGATCCTGTCTGAACGAGAGATTGATCCTGTTTTGATTTGTCCACAGTTCAATGCTACCGCTAAGTCAGCGATTGTATTATCTTCAGTTTCTCCAGAACGGTGAGACATTACCGAAGTATAACCATTCGTTTGTGCTAAATGCACCGCGTTGATAGTTTCCGTTAATGAACCGATTTGGTTTACTTTTACTAGGATAGAGTTTCCTGTTTGGGTGTCGATACCTTGTTGAAGACGTTTAGTGTTCGTAACGAATAAATCATCACCTACTAATTGAACGCGGTCTCCAATTTTCTCTGTTAATAATTTCCAACCTTTCCAGTCGTCTTCTGCCATACCATCTTCGATAGAGATGATCGGGTATTTCTCAGTTAATTCAGCCAAGTAAGCTACTTGCTCTTCTACTGTACGAACAGCACCGCCTTTACCTTCAAACTTCGCGTAATCGTATTTTCCTTTTACGAAGAACTCCGTTGAAGCACAGTCTAATGCTAGACAGATGTCTTTTCCTGGTTTGTAACCTGCTTTTTTGATTGCCTCAAGGATCGTTTCGATAGCATCCTC
Source organism: Sphingobacterium hotanense (assembly GCF_008274825.1). Taxonomy (NCBI): domain Bacteria; kingdom Pseudomonadati; phylum Bacteroidota; class Sphingobacteriia; order Sphingobacteriales; family Sphingobacteriaceae; genus Sphingobacterium; species Sphingobacterium hotanense. The sequence continues at coordinate 1,292,366 of NZ_CP030848.1, read as the reverse complement.
TGTACCTTCGAAAGTTGGAGCGAATCCACCTTCGTCACCTACTGCTGTAGATAAGTTACGGTCGTGAAGGATTTTCTTCAAGTTATGGAATACTTCAGCACCCCAACGTAAAGCTTCTGAGAATGATTCAGCACCTACTGGCATAATCATGAACTCTTGGAAAGCAATTGGAGCATCTGAGTGCGCACCACCATTCACGATGTTCATCATCGGCAATGGTAATGTGTTTGCATTTACTCCACCGATATAACGGTATAATGGCTGGCGGCTCTCTTGTGCTGCTGCTTTAGCTGCTGCTAAAGAAACACCTAAGATTGCGTTTGCTCCTAATTTTCCTTTGTTCTCTGAACCGTCAAGATCGATCATGATCTTATCGATTGCATTTTGCTCGAATACATCAACACCTTCTAATGCTTTTGCAATTTTAGTATTCACGTTTTCAACAGCTTTCAAAACACCTTTTCCTAGGTATTTCTTTTTGTCGCCGTCACGTAATTCTACTGCCTCGTGTGCTCCTGTAGAAGCTCCAGAAGGAACTGCTGCACGGCCTACAAAACCATTCTGTGTCGTTACATCAACCTCAATGGTTGGGTTTCCTCGCGAATCTAAAATCTGACGCGCATGTACATCGATTATCAAGCTCATTTTTTTCTTTGGTTTATTTTTCTCTTGTCTATACTTAGTGTATTCAGAACACTAATATAGTAAAATATATGTCTTAATCAAAAATAGGAAAAAACTACAATGTTAATGCTAAGCAAAAGGAATTTTAATTGAGCTTGGATAAATAAATATTCAAGAATATCTGTTGGGTATTTAGATAAATATGGGGTTTCTGTTGGTTTTTTGTAAGTGGCGGAATACAGATTTTTTATGTTCAAAAGCAAATGAAAAGCGAGAGGAAAGTACTTGGCGGCCTTTGAAAACAGACGCTATTAAAATGACAAAGCCTCAGAAGAAATTCTGAGGCTCTGCTATTATCGTTTTTGTTTATGCTTTGATCATCGCAACGAAGTCATCGAATAAGTAACGTGAATCGTGTGGACCTGGAGATGATTCTGGGTGATATTGAACCGAGAATGCTTTCTTGCCCTTCACACGGATACCTTCGATCGAATTGTCGTTTAAGTTGATGTGTGTAATTTCTACTTTGTCTGAGTTTTTGATATCTTCTGCTACTACACCGAAACCATGATTCTGTGAAGTGATTTCGCATTTGTTAGCTATGATATTTTTTACCGGATGGTTGATACCGCGGTGACCATTGTGCATCTTGCTCGTACGGATGTCATTTGCTAATGCAAGGATTTGATGCCCTAAACAAATACCGAACATCGGCTTATCTGCTGCTAAGATATCTTTAACCGTTTGGATTGCGTAGTCCATCGCTGCCGGATCGCCAGGACCATTCGAGATGAAGTAACCATCAGGATTCCATTCTTCCATCTCCGCAAATGTCGTTTTCGCAGGGAATACCTTTGCATAAACCTGACGAGAATCAAAGTTGCGTAAGATATTCTTCTTGATACCTAGGTCTAACACAGCAATACGCGTTGGAGCAGACTCTTCGCCGTAGAAATAAGGTTCTGTTGTCGATACTTTCGAAGATAGCTCTAAGCCGTCCATCGAAGGAACCTTTGCTAATTCTGCTTTTAAAGACTCCTCATCAAGATTCTCAGAAGAGATAATAGCGTTCATCGCACCTTTGCTACGGATATGGCGTACCAATGAGCGAGTGTCAATATCCGAGATACCTACTAAGTTGCCGTCTTGGAAATAATTTTGGATGGACTCATCCGCCATCTTGCGGCTATAGTTGATATTGTAATTCTTACAAACTAAACCTGCAATCTGAATCTTATTCGATTCCGCATCCTCTTCGTCGATACCGTAGTTTCCAATATGTGCATTGGTGGTAACCATAATTTGCGCATAGTACGAAGGATCGGTAAAGATTTCTTGGTAACCCGTCGTTCCGGTATTGAAACAGATCTCTCCCGTCGTGGTACCAATTTTACCTGCTGCTTTTCCATGAAAAACAGTTCCATCCTCAAGGACTAAAATTGCTGGCAATTTGCTGTAGTTGGTCATTCTTATTTCGAGTTAAATTAATTCATTCCTTTGTGAAACCATTTTCCCGACCGAGCACAAAAAAAGCCCAAACGGGCTATTATATCAATTTATGAATTGATCTGATTTACAGATGCGATTTGTGACGATATTGGGTAGAAGGTCTCTTTCATTTTATTGGGAGACAAAGGTACAAATAAAAACAAAACACTTCTAAATTTTTGAATAAAAATTTAGAAGTGTTTTGTTTTAGTATTGAGTATTTAGTAGTTAGTAATAAGACCTATGGTTTGTCAGGGAGATCCGTGAGAAAGTTGAATCGTCTATTTATTCTTAAAACAAGATTTGAAAAACTAGCAATCATTAGGTCTAAATACTAACTACTAAATACTTAATACTAAAAAAGGCAGCCAGTCGGCTGCCTTTTTATAACTATTTAGTTAATTTAAATATATCGTTTCCGAAGACAAATATCATGAGGGCTACGAGGATAAAAAAGCCGACCATCTGTGCTCTTTCAAGGAATTTCTCGCTGAGTGGCTTTCCTTGAATCATTTCGATTAATAGGAAGATGACGTGTCCACCGTCTAATGCTGGGATTGGGAGGATGTTCATGAAAGCTAAAGCCATTGATAGCATACCTACAAGTCCCCAGAAGCGAACCCAGTCTACCTCTGTACCGAACATGGTTGCTATACCTACTGGACCCGATAATGCTTTATCAGCACGCACTTCGCCTTTGAAGATCTTCCCGAAACCTTTAATATTATCGGTAATCACAGAGAATGCTTTCGCAGCACCGATTGGTAATGATTCGATAAAACCATACTGATGTTGTACTAATGGTAAGTTCGCGAATCCTAATATCGCTGATGTGTCAGCTGCTGCTTTCAATTCTATTGGAGCGCCATTACGGAGGACACCCAATACAATGTCTTTGCCCTTATTAGCTTCGATTTGGTTTTTAAACTCATCCAGTTGAACAACCGGTATTTTATTAATCGATACGATACTATCCCCTACTGCTAATCCCATCTTATCGGCGCGAGAATCTTTCTCAATTTTCGTTACAGGAAGCATCTTAAACATCGGTTCTACGAACTCGTTTTTCTTGTGTTCTGAAACGTCATTTAAGATATCTGCAGGCATTTTGATCTTGATCTCCTGCCCTGCACGCTCAACGGTCAGCTCTGCATCGCCCATTAAGACTTCGGATGCCATGATATCGCCATAGAACAAATTGGTTTCTTTGCCATTTACAGCAAGGATTTTATCACCTTCCTGAAGACCTACTTTCTGCCCGATAATACCGGGTTTAACACCGTACAGCTGCTTCGTATTCAGATCTGTAGTTCCGTAGCTAAAGGTTAGCATCCAGAACACCACAATACCGACAATTACATTGACGATAATACCACCTAGCATTACGATAAGGCGTTGCCAAGCTGGTTTGGAACGGAATTCCCACGGTTGTGGTTCCCCTTTCATTTGCTCAGTATCCATCGATTCATCGATCATACCTGCAATCTTCACATAACCACCGAGTGGCAACCAACCCACACCATACTCACATCCTTTATAATTGAACTTGAATAACTTTACGCCCCAGGCGTCAAAAAACAAGTAAAACTTTTCTACTTTAATACCAAAAGCACGAGCAGCAAGGAAGTGTCCTAACTCGTGTAATATGATTAATAATGACAGGCCCAGTAGAACCTGTAATACCATGATGATAATTCCCATCTAATTTGATTTATTGTAATTAATATCTTCGTTCTATTAAACTTCGTGCCACTCTTCTACTTTCCTCATCATAGTGCAAATAGTCTTCTAAAAGAAGGTTTTCCTTTTGCACTACCTGACACAATGTCTCTTCAATAATGTCGCTCATCCCAAGGAAGGATACTTCATCATTTAGGAAAGCCGCGACCACAACTTCATTCGCTGCATTCAAAACGCAAGGGCGATTGCCTCCTTCGCGAAGTGTCTGATAAGCTAACTCCAAATTGCGAAAGGTCTTCATATCGGGAGTTTCAAATGTTAGACTTGGATAGTTTACAAAGTTGAAACGTTCGAAATTGTTCTGAATTCTATCAGGATAAGTCAATGCATACTGTATCGGCAGTTTCATATCAGGGAGCCCCATTTGTGCTTTCATCGATCCGTCCTGAAACTGTACAAGCGAGTGCACAATAGATTGCGGATGGATAATCACTTCGACCTGATCCGCTTCTAAATCGAATAGCCATTTAGCTTCGATTACTTCCAGTCCCTTATTCATCAAGGAAGCAGAGTCTATCGTAATCTTAGCGCCCATCGACCAGTTCGGATGCTTTAAAGCCTGCGCTTTGGTCACATGCTCTAACTCTTCTCTGCTCTTTCCACGGAAAGGACCTCCAGAAGCTGTCAATACAATCTTCTCTATAGGATTTGAATCTTCACCCGGCAAACATTGAAAGATGGCAGAATGTTCCGAATCAACAGGCAATAAACGAACTTTATATTCTTCAACAAGATTCTTAATCAATTCGCCAGCAACAACAAGAGTTTCCTTATTCGCTAAAGCTATATCCTTTCCTTTCTTAATAGCAGCAATAGTTGGTCTCAACCCCACCGATCCTACGATCGCAGTCAATACGATATCGATCTCATCGAGCTGTACCGCATCGACCAAAGCATCCTCTCCGTATGATACTTCAATTCCTGTACCTGTCAAAGCCTCTTTCACCTGATTATAGGCTTGCTCATCGGAAAGAACAACTAACTTCGGTTGAAACATGATAGCCTGTTGAATCAGTAGATCTGCATTACGTCCAGCAGTTAATACAGAAACTTCAAAGCGATCCGGAAAACAAGCGACAACCTCTAGCGTTTGAGTTCCTACGCTTCCTGTTGAGCCCAATACGGCTAAATTCTTTTTTTCCAAGGTAATGTATTTATATGATATTATCCATCAAGGAAGGCTCGGAGCCTCCTTTGTAAGCCTTCATCATGTCGATATATACGACAGACATGACAACACTTACCACCGGTATAATAATAAATGAATTTACTAAACTTAATATTTTCGATACCAAAGTGTATCCTAGGTACTCTGTTCCTATCTGCAACAGATGAGTAGAAGCAACAGCCAGAATAATGACCAGCAAGCGCATAACATTGCCTTTAGTCATCGCTAAGCTAAACTTATAGGATCGTATGGTATTAAACCCATGTTCGATAATAAAAAATGGGTAGAAAGTCGTTCTAATTAAAACAAAAAGCATGACCACGCCAGTTAAGAATGGGTGCACCTCATAGCGTACCGTGTCCATGCTGAACCCGACAAACAAGAGCGGAAAGCATAACACATACATAATCATGTAGATCACAATGGCAATCAAGCTATAGATAATCAGTCCGAAGATGTAGTTGACAAACTGCGATAAAGATGGTACAAATCCCCAGAAGCCTGGTTTCTTTTCTCCTTTGGCCAATACGATAGCATTCTTCAGCAAGACTAATTGCAGACTAAAATAAAGGCCCACAAAGGCGAGCAGTAAGATAACTTTGATGAAATAATTAGAAGAATCGAAATATAGCGCTAGGAAGGTCGATAAATTCGACGTAATGAATAACAGGAAACATAAACCAGCAATCGAAATATAATTACGCAATAAAATATCGATCGCTCTAACTACAACATCATTCGCTTTAAAAGTAATGTCTTTCAGAAATTCCAACATGGCCATATTATTAATGCAAATATGGTGATTTTTTTGGTCTAAGCAATTTTTTTAGCCTGATTAATCAAAATTATCAAACACTACAAACAGCCTTACCACACAGCGAATTGCATAAAAAAGGCTAAGATTTCTCTTAGCCCTCTGCTGTTATTTTAAATTTTCTGGAATTGGTTTCTCTAGTAAATATTGATAGTAAAAACGAACGCGTTCTTTAAAATCATATGCCTGTTTCGAACGTCCGAAGCCGTGTCTACTTCCAGGATAGATCATCAACTCAAACGGCACTTGTCTGTCAGTTAATGCATCAACCAATTGTATGGTGTTCTGCATATGCACATTATCATCTAAATCACCGTGCATAATACGCAATCTCCCTTTGTACTGATCGACATAAGGCAGGATAGATCCATTCTTGTAACCTTCAGGATTCGCTTGCGGAGTGTCCATCCAACGCTCAGTATAGTGAGTATCATATAATTCCCATCCGGTGACAGGGGCACCGGCAATACCAAAGTCGAAGTAATCCGCCCCTTTTGTCAATGCCAAACAGGTCATATAACCACCGTAGCTATGTCCAGTAATCAGCAATTTATCTTTTGCAACCCAAGGTTTAGCTTTCAGCCATTTAGCAATCGTAATGTAATCTACCAATTCCCAGTTACCTAAGTTTCTATGCATCCATGCTACCCCTTGCTTACCGAAGTGTCCCGAAGCACGGTGATCACATTCAATCTGTATCACACCTTCATTTGCCCAATACTGTCCATTCACACCCTTCCAAGTGTTCTTAACTGTACCAGCATCTGGACCACCATAGATTGACATGATGACAGGATATTGCTTTGACTCATCAAAATCCGTAGGATAGGTAATAATTACAGGCAAATTGAACTTACCATCTTCGGAAGGAATAGTGAAATACTCACGCTTTCCTACGTTATAGTTAGCGAATTCTGGAGATTTACTATCTGCCAATTCTTTAATAACTCTACCGTTATTATCTACTAATGCAACTTTCGTTGGAGTATGAATATTCGAATACGAAGTAATGAAATGCTTTCCATCAGGCGATACTTTTACATCATGCGTATAGTCGCCGAATGTCAATCTTCTAAAGTTCTTGCCATTAAAGTTAACACGGTATAAATCAACAGTAGCAGAGTTCTCTTTTCTTGCAGTAAAGTATAGTACCTTCGCTTTTTCATCGATGTGAGCAATCTCTTTTACCTGCCACTCTCCAGAAGTTAACGGATTAACCAGCTTGCCTGATAACGTATAAAGGTAATAATGCGCCCATCCTGTCTTATCCGATTTTAAGATATAATGCTTATTATCTGCTAAGTAGGTGATTCTTTCATCATGATCTAAATTGATCCAAGTAGGCTGTTCTTCGTTGTAGATTTCAGACTTGGAACCGTCGTTCGGGTTTACCGCATAGAACTTCAGGTTCGTTTGATCGCGGTTCATCCACTGCACCATGATAGATTGGCTATCAAAGCTCCAATATGGCTGACCGAAATATTGATCATCTTTTTCATTAAAAGAAGCCCATACCACCGGAGAGCCTTCAACCTTAACAAAACCAACCTTTACCTCTGGATTCGGATCCCCTGCTTTTGGATAGCGTGTCTCTTCCAAATACCCATGTTGTCCCTTTGAAACATAGATAGGGAACATCGGAACGTTGGTATCATCGAAGCGCATGAAAGCGAGTTGCTTGCTATCTGGCGACCACCAGAATGCCTTATAATTAGTCGGACGACCAAGAATTTCTTCATAATATACCCAAGATGACCAACCGTTGTAGATTACGTCGGTCCCATCAGTTGTATACCTTATTTCTTTACCTGTGTTTACATCTAAACTATATAGATCGCTCTTGCGTGTAAAAGCAACATATTTCCCGTCAGGAGATAAAGTAGGATTCTGCTCATCAATCTCAGGAGATTGTGTCAATTGTTTAGCTTGACTGCCCGGATATTGGATATAGATATCTTTATCTTTTACAAAAACCTCAGTTGAGGATTTCGTAGGATAAGTATAGCCCTTCTTTTCTCCCGTTTTAACATTAACCTGGAAAAGTTGGCTTCCGCTGCTTTCAATATAGTTTGACTCATCAGCCCATCCTCTGAAACTACTGATCGGCTTAGTTAATGAAGGAGCTTGCCCCCAAGATTGTTCGAATGTTAACTTCTTAGTTTGCGCATTTGCTCCATCCACTGCTACAAACAGCAAGGCTGTAAAAGCAACAGGTAAAATTCTGTTCATAAATAAAATTACTTAGTGAAGTTCCGAAAATAAGAAAAACAAATCGTTCTTGCTCGCAATCCGTGTAACTTATTTAGTTAAGAAGAAATATTACCTTTTAGAAGGGTATAAAAAAAGCCACTAGTCAGTGGCTTTTATCTTTTTTATGGACAACTTAGAAGGAGAAATTGTCTTTTTGTATTAATTCTCCGTTGCTTTCGTAATTTGAATCGTCTTGGTTCGGTTCATATCTTTTTTCAACTACTTCTTGGTTCGATTTGATATATTCTACCACATCTTGCAATCCTTCAGCAAACTTTTCAAAGTCCTCTTTATATAAGAAAATCTTATGTTTAATGAATTGTCCGTCTTCAAAGCGTTTTTTGCTTTCCGTAATTGTCACATAATAGTCGTTAGAGCGAGTTGCTTTTACATCAAAAAAATAAGTACGCTTACCTGCTCTCACCTTTTTTGAAAATACCTCTTCACGCTCTTTGTTATCAAAATCTCCCATTAGATTAGTATAAAATTTAAGTTTAACCCTCTATTTTCAGTCATAAATATATAATAATTAATTTCAATCGACCAAATTTTATTAAAAAAAATATATTTATATTAAGGCGTTAATCTGCATGAGGTTCAAACGTTTGGAGAGACCTAAAACTATTTCACCGATTTTTTTCAGCATTTCACCGAAAAAAAGGCTCCGAAGACCTATTAGCTATGGGCAGATCCTTATATTCGCTCTACTTTTGGGTATACTTAATTAAATGACGCAAGGCTATGAACACACAACAAACAAACAAGAACAACGGCGAGAAACCACCAAAGAACAATAACTCGACTACGATGGCCGGGATGTTCATTGTATTCTTCGGTGTAGCTATCTTGTTGAAGAACATGAACATGGGAAGCATTGTTCCTTCATGGATCTTTGGATGGGAGACCATCTTGATCATCATCGGTTTAGTGATCGGAGTAAACTCAAAATTCGAAAAGAAATCATCTCTTATCCTGATCGCAATCGGTACTATCTTTTTACTGAAGAATGAACTGGATTTATCATTCGGCCGCTTTATCATCCCCGTAGGCGCTATTATTCTAGGCGTTTACTTGATCAAGCGTAATCGCGAGGCCCCAAAACTACCGCCGACAACACCTACAGACGACGAATACGACTGGGATAAGCGCGTCGGCTATGGCGACCCTGCAGCTTATGAGGGAAACCAATCAGAATCCAATACAGCAAACACTACAAATTCCTATGCTCAAGCGGACAGCACTGAGCATGGGAATCGTTCCTATAGAAGCTACCGCCCTGATTTCGAAAACTACCTTAAAGTAGACAACTTCTTCTCAGATACCAAAAAGATTATTTTATCAAAGAATTTCTTAGGAGGAAATATAACCTCGGTTTTCGGCAGCACCAACTTGAACTTCCTGCAAGCAGATTTGAAACAACCGGTTGTCATTGATACCTTCCAATTATTTGGCAGCACGAAAATCATCGTTCCAACAAACTGGCGTGTATCTTCCAATGTCGCATCAGTATTTGGCGAATTGGACGACCGTCGACCGATGATTGAAGTAACGACTGACGAGAATAAGAAAATCTATATTACAGGGACCTCTATATTCGGCGGCTTGACCATCAAAAACAGCTAACATACCCTATGAGAAAACCGCTCAACGAACAAAGCAAACGCTCTGTAATCCACGCCTCGTCATGGATTATTTGCGTTTTATACTTCCTGATTGTCTACAGTCTATTGTGGTGGTCGAAAGTTGCTAAAGAAGCAGCAATTTACGATGCCACAATCTCTGCGTTATCCATTACCGGCATCACCTACTTAGTATATAGCTCATTACAATATTACCTTCCGAACAACAAAAACTTCTGGAAGCTTTTTTCTATAGCGGCCATATTTACCTTGATCAGTATTCTGATTACGCGTTTCTTGATCATTCAATTCGTACCGGATGAAGATCTCCTTTATTTAACCTTTAGCCTCCCATTCCGCTTTGTTATCAACTTCTTGATCATCAGTTGCGTCATGATTATCAATATCTTTTGGAATATGCAAGAGGAGCTGCTAGAAAATAAGCGTAGAAAGGACGAAAGCGAACGCATGGTACGCGATGCCGAATTATACAACCTGCGACAACAGCTACAACCTCACTTCCTATTCAATAGTTTAAACTCCATAATCGCGCTTATCGGCAGCAAACCAACAGAAGCCCGCAACATGGTGTTCCAATTATCCGACTTCCTGCGCGGAACGATGCGTAAAGACGATCGGCAATTCAGCACTGTCGAAGACGAGCTCAATCACTTGAAGCTTTATCTCGATATTGAAAAGGTTCGGTTTGGACACCGCCTCTCGACCGAATTCGAATACGACGATGAGGTATTGTCCGGCAAAATTCCCGTAATGATCCTTCAGCCCTTAGTGGAAAATGCTATCAAATTCGGATTATACAATGTCACCGACCAGGTTTTAATAAAAATACACTTAACTTTAACAGATAATATACTGACTATACAAATCAGCAATCCATTTGAATCCGATCAGACTGAACAAAAGAAAGGCACCGGATTCGGATTATCCAGTATACAAAGACGCCTATATTTGCTATTTGGGCGCACGGATTTATTGCTGACAGAGACACAAGACCAAACGTTTATATCTACATTAAGAATACCACAATGATAAAGACTATCCTAATTGATGATGAACCCTTAGCACGCAGCATGGTGCTCGAATATCTTCAACAGCATCCTGAATTCCAAGTTTTAGCGGAGTGCAACGATGGTTTTGAAGGCGTAAAAGCGATACAGCAACATCAACCTGATTTGATCTTCCTCGATATACAGATGCCGAAATTAACCGGTTTCGAAATGCTGGAACTTCTCGATAGCCATCCGCATATCATCTTCACAACAGCATTTGATGAATATGCATTAAAAGCATTTGAGAAGAATGCAATCGACTATTTATTGAAACCCATCCGTCCGGACCGTTTTGAGAAAGCCATCGATAAGTTTAAAGCATCTTTTCAGAGCAACGCCAATCCGAAAATAGAAACAGAGAAACTTCAGGAAACTTTAGAGGAAGAATCTCTAGAACGCATCGTCGTAAAAACGGGGGCTCAAATTAAGATTATCCCAGTACAACAGATAAACTATTTGGAAGCCTATGATGACTATGTTAAAATACATACCAACGACGGCATGTATCTGAAGAATAAAACAATGAGCTCCTTCGAGAAGCAGCTTGATGGCAAGCATTTTGTCCGCGTTCACCGCTCCTTTATCGTTCGTGTCGACTTGTTACAGAAGATCGAACCCATGGAAAAAGACAGCTATATCGCTACCTTGAGTAGCGGAGGCAAAGTTAATATCAGTAAATCCGGATACGCGCGATTGAAACAGGTAATCGGTTTATAATTTGTTTTGTAGATTTGGGGATGACAATCAAACATCTAAGCATATGTTTCGGTATGCTGTTCTTTTTGCTGCAGAGCACATTCGCACAGTCGGAAGACGAACGCAAGAACCGCGCAGTATATAACAGAATCGAATTCTTAATCAATACGCAGCAAGCAGACTCTATTTACTCGCTCGCGGCGCCATCTTTCCAACAAGCCATCAGTAGGGAAGATTTTATCAGTACTTCCGAGAAGCTATTTTCTTTAGGGAAAATTCAAAACTCGGAGCTGGACAAATTTAGCAAAGGCACCGCGCTATATCGTGTTTCATTTGCGAGCACTGAACTTGGGCTAGCATTGGCAATCGACTCCACGATGATGTTTACCGGCTTGATGTTTCAACCAATAGAACCGAAACAGGGACCGAAGAAAGAAGCTGTTATCTCTCAGGTAGAAACCAAAAACCCCTTAGATTTCTTTGTAGACTCGCTAGCGCGCAGCTATGCAGAGCAACAAAATGCGCAGTCGCTCGCTATTGCTGTCATCCACAAGAACAAGCTAAATAGTTTCTTCTACGGGGAAACGGCAAAGGGAAACAATACCCTCCCCGACGGCAACACCCTATATGAGATTGGATCTGTAACAAAAACATTTACCGCGTCCCTTCTCGCAGACTTGGTCAACAAAGGAACAATCTCTCTAGACGACACCATCACAAAGTTCCTTCCCGATTCGGTCGCTATGAATCCGGCGTTGCAAAAAATTACGTTTAAGACCTTAGCGAACCACACTTCCGGATTGCCAAGATTAGCCGATTATATTGATAAAAACCCAAAATTCAATCAGGCAGATCCTTACGCGGTATACGATCGTAAAGCATTATTCTCCTTCTTAAAACATGTAAAACCAGCACGCGAACCAGAGGAAGAATTTGAATACAGCAACATTGGTTATGGCCTTTTAGGTGAGTTGATTAGCATCATCAGTAAAAAGCCATACATGCAATTGATGAAAGAACAATTGCTAACGCCTTTAGAAATGACCAACACCAGCGATAAGATTGACCCTAAGAACAAAAACATCGCAAAACCATACAACAAAAACGGTGAGGAAGTTGCCTACTGGGATTTCCAAGCCCTGACAAGCACGGGTGGGCTCAAATCATCATTGAATGATTTACTTCGCTACACCATTGCCCAATTGACTTTCCCCGAGACTGACATCCAACGTGCAATGCACCTGACCAAGCAATTCACATACTTCATCCCACCAAACAACGACATCGGTCTGGCCTGGCGTATGAATATGCTCGATGATCAAATCTATTTCCATCATACCGGAGCAACCGGCGGTTTCAACGCCTTTGTAGGCTTTGTACCCGATGAAAAAGCAGTAGTCATTATGCTCGCAAACTCCGAATTAAGTGTCGGAGAACTAGGAAAGAAACTATTAGAGAAGGTATTGACGACGAAATAAAATAGTATTTAGTAGTTAGTATTTAGTATAAAGACCTATGGCGACCAATATGGTCTCATTTATACGGAATACAAAATATCCTGTCTAACCTATCATCCCCTTTGATGGGGCAAGAGGGTACTTATTACAAAATACTGAAAAAGGGATAGTCAGTATTAGGTCTAAATACTAACTACTAAATACTTCCTTAATTATACTTTTTAAGCAAATTCTCAATCACTTTCGGGTAGTGCAAGTGCTCCAATTGTTGACCATTGAATTTAATAACTTCAAGCGTATCGCCGGGTTCCACACGGAACTTCGCTTGATAGATGACTTCTCCTTCATCGAAGTTTTCATTCACAAAGTGGATCGTAATGCCGTGTTCTTCCTCTCCTGCTTCTAATACCGCTTTGTGAACACGATCGCCATACATTCCTTTTCCGCCGAATTTAGGAAGAAGTGCTGGGTGTATATTGATGATTTTATTTGGGAATGCTTTCAACAAGTTGTCTGGAACTAGCCATAGGAAGCCAGCAAGAACAACAAGATCAATGTCTAATCTTTTTAATAGATCGACAACTTCATTACTTTCATAAAAATCATGTCTATCGAAAACATGTGTTGGAATTTCAAAGTTATCAGCGCGCTGTAACACGAAGGCTTCCGGGTTGTTGCTCAGCACTAAGGCTACTTCGGCACCGTCAGAATATTTGAAATGCTCCATAATCTTTTGAGCATTTGAACCAGAACCTGAAGCAAAAATAGCGATGCGTTTTCTCACAATGTTTCTTTGATTGATAAATAAATAAATGAAATCAATCCAAATATAGCGGTTTTTTTGAAAAGTAGGGGTAAGTGGGCTCGCAATTGAGCTGAAATCAGTAGATTTAGCTAAGTTAAAAGCGGATTTTACAAGATTATGAAGAATTTTATATTTAGCCTCGTCCTATTTCTTATCATGCTGACTACTGCCAATGCACAGGTTCCCGATACATTACCGACTTTTAAAGGCATGTTCAAAATGGAGAACAATCAAGCTTTCACTTCCGATTCGCTCTCGCAAAAAGGAATTAATGTATTAGTATTCTACGATCCAGGATGCGGGCATTGTCAGGAACTGGCATCCGAGATCGGAAAGTCCTTAGATAAATTTAAAGAGCATACTGATTTTTATTTTGTTGCAATGCAGGAAAAAGGCCAGGTCGAAGGCATGTTAAACATGTTCGCCAAAGAACTTATCAGCAAACCAAATGTACATTTCCTCCACGACCCTACAGGTCAGTTTATATTAGCCTTTAACCCAAAGAACTTCCCCTTTGCGTATATCTATAACGCAGAAACCGGAAAGGAAATTAAGCATTTCAACGGCGAAGGTAAGTTAAGGAAGCTTTTGCCCTATCTGGATATTAGACATTAGATTTTAGATGTGAGAATTTAGACCGTGGGATTGATAGTTATTTGTTTTGAACCAGGAAAGGAAGGATGCAAGGATAATCAGGATGTTTTGTCTTTGAACCAGGAAAGGAAGGATAAAAGGATGACCATGATCCTGCTAATCCTTACATCCTTCCTTTCCTGGTTCAAGACAAAATATCCAATCAACCATCCAATCAATCAATCAATCAATCAATCAATCAATCAATCAATCAATCAATCAATCAACCATCCAACCAACCAATCAATCGACCCAACGGTCTAAAATCTCATATCTAACATCTAATTTCTAAATAACAAACCACTAAACTTCACCAAATAATCTCGCCAGTTCGACCAGGTATGTCCACCTTCGGATTCATAATACGTATATTTCATTCCGATTTCGTCAAGTTTCTTGCGGTATGTTTCGCCGGTTTTGTAGAGAAAATCTGTCTTTCCCATACCGATCCAATAGAGGGCAGTTCCATTCTTCTTTTGTTGCAGAAGGTTTTGGTCGAAATTGTCGTAAACAGCGATGTTGGCGGCATCCGTTAAGCGGTAGGCTGCAGAGAATAAACCGACATAGTCGAATGTATTGGCATAAGTTGCGGAGATGACCATGGTATGCGATCCTCCCATCGAAAGACCTGCAATGGCTCTATTCTTTTTCCCTTTTTTTATGCGGTAGTGCTTCTCGGCGAAGTTTATGATTTCCATAAAGTTTGATTCCATCTCCCCTGTTCCAACATCGGGTGTACGGAATTCAACAGGGTACTCCCCTTTTTCCGAATTGCCGGGCGCTGCAGAATTAGAGGTATGTCCATTCGGCATGACTACAATCATGGGCACGATCTGACCCGCAGCAATCAGATTATCCATAATCTGCGTCACTCGCCCTAAACTTGGCCACGCTTCCTCATCGCCTCCCATGCCGTGCAACAGATACAATACCGGATACGACTTTTTAGAACCTTCGTAGCCCGGCGGCGTATATATGCTCATTCTTCGCTCGCCATGATTGATTGCCGATGGATACCATACTTTGGTCAATGTTCCATGCGGAACAGCATGAGTTTTATAAAGTTCTGCCTGCGCGCCATTCGTTATGAAATAGTTGAACACATTACTGACGTCGCGAATCTGGTATACATTTAATGGATCATTGATCCGAACCCCATCAACCAGAAAATTATACAAGTATAGATCGCGCCCCATAGTGGCTTGTTTCGCCGTCCATAGACCGTCCGCATTTTTTGTCATTCTAAGCTTATCGCCCCCCGGAGAGTCCGCAGACAACCAATTCCCCAATACATAAACCTCCTTGGCCTGCGGAGCAACAAGATTGAAAGTGACCGTATTATTGGCCGCAACTTCCGGCGAACGCACATCCGCCAGCTTTTTACCAATATTCTCCTGCCCTTGCACAGGATTGCTAAGGCAAAGAATAAATAAAACGAGGGAAATCAAAGGAACTATTCTCATGCTGTGGAATTTTAGGTTTATATAGTATATATCTAATATAAAAAACTTTTGCCATTCCATTGAAACCATAAGAGCTATGAAAGTTCTTGACGGCCATTCAAAGCTGAACTTTCGGAAAATCCTAAAGGCGACGATTTTCGATAACAACGATAATAAATCGACATTATTAGACAAATAATCTATTTAAATATTTATCTTTGCGGCTCCAAACAAAATACAATGAATCATCCTGTTAAGATAAAAAATGCATTGGTTTCAGTTTACTACAAAGATAACCTTGCGCCTTTAATTCAATTATTACATACTTACGGTGTTACATTTTACTCAACTGGCGGTACAGAAGCGTTTATCCGCGACTTAGACATCCCTGTGGAGCGTGTTGAGGACCTTACAGGTTACCCTTCTATCTTAGGTGGCCGCGTAAAAACGTTACACCCGAATGTATTCGGTGGTATTTTATCGCGTCGCCCATTAGCGGAGGATAAGCAACAATTAGATCAATATGAGATTCCAGAAATCGACTTAGTGATCGTTGATTTATACCCATTTGAAGAAACTGTAGCATCTGGTGCTGCTGAGCAAGATATCATCGAGAAGATCGACATCGGTGGTATTTCATTGATCCGCGCCGCTGCGAAAAACTTCAACGATGTCGTGATCATCTCTTCGAAAAATGATTACACGGAATTAGAGGAAATCTTAAAAAATCAGGAAGGTGCAACAAGTTTAGAGCAACGTAAATCGTTTGCGAAACGCGCATTCAATACTTCTTCGCATTATGACACTGCGATCTTCAACTACTTCAACCAAGAGGAGCCAATCGAAGTGTTCAAACAATCGGAGCAAAAAGCACAAACATTGCGTTACGGAGAAAACCCACACCAAAAGGGTGTATTCTTTGGAAACTTAGACGCCATGTTCGATAAATTAAACGGTAAAGAACTTTCATACAACAACTTAGTAGACGTTGATGCAGCAGTTGCTATTATCGACGAGTTCCAGGAGCCTACCTTCGCGATATTAAAACATACCAATGCTTGTGGTGTTGCTTCTCGCAATACAATCAAAGAGGCTTGGTTAGCCGCGTTAGCATGTGATCCTGTATCCGCATTTGGTGGTGTTTTAATCTGCAATGCAGAGGTTGACAAGGAAACAGCAGAAGAAATCAACAACTTATTCTTTGAAGTGTTGATAGCACCTTCATACAGCGAAGATGCTCTACAAGTATTGACAGCTAAGAAGAATCGCATTATCCTACGTCGTAAAGAAGTAGCATTACCTTCACAACAGTTCAAAACTTTGTTGAACGGTGTTATTCTTCAAGATAAAGACAATACGGTCGAAGGTCCTAAGGAAATGACTTCCATTACGGAAGTAAAACCTACGGAAGAGCAATTAAAGGATCTTTACTTCGCTAATAAAATCGTTAAGCATACAAAATCTAACACGATCGTATTTGCTAAAGACGGTACTTTAATCGCTTCAGGCGTTGGTCAAACATCACGTGTTGATGCATTAAAACAAGCAATCGAGAAAGCACAATCTTTCGGTTTCGAAATCAAGGGCAGTGTGATGGCATCGGATGCCTTCTTCCCATTCCCTGACTGTGTTGAAATCGCTGGTGACGCTGGTGTTGTAGCCGTATTGCAACCAGGTGGTTCCATCAAAGATCAATTGTCAATAGATATGGCTAACGAAAAAAGAGTTGCTATGGTAACTACAGGCGTTAGACATTTCAAACATTAATTGTTAGATATTAGATTTTAGACATTAGATATTAGACGTATGTCGTCTAGAAAAAAGGGTTGCTTTCGCAACCCTTTTTTTGTGGATTATTGGGATGGGGCTGGGTTAAAAAAAGATGTAAGGATGGATGTATTGTTTTGAACCAGGAAAGGAAGGATGCAAGGATTGGCAGGATCTGGCTTAAATGTTGTTTTGAACCAAGAAAAAAAAAGATGCAAGGATGGGCAGGATCGTGTCGTTACATCCTTTTTTCGTAGTCAATACTTCATAATAAACGGCTTTACTTTCCTTCTGCTTAAAACCCTTGTAAAGCCCTTTCACATCCCTTTTAAACCCCTATCAAAGCCGCTCCCAAAGGGCTATGATAGGAGTTTAAAAGGGATGTGAAAAACGAAATAAAAAGGTAATAGCTAAACCAGATCCTGCGAATCCTTAAATCCTTCCTTTCCTGGTTCAAAACAACCCATCCTGCAAATCCTTTCAGACAACATTTTCAAAACCAAATATCAAGCCGCCATACTCTAATGTCTAATATCTAATGTCTAATGTCTCATAAAAAACAATACCCCCTCCTATTCGTTTCTATATTCAAACACTAATAATATGAGAGCACTAGCATATATTCCTCTAGCCATTGCGGTCCTAGCGGCCGCTTGTCAGGGAAATAATAACAATCAGCAGACTACGCAGACGGATAGTACCGCACTAGATACGGGTCTGGTTACTCAGGTGAAAGTAGATACTATACAGAGCATTCGTGATAACTACGAGCGAATTCATGCGATCACAGACTGGGATAAAATCGACTCGGCAGAGGTGTTGGGCGAATCGACCGAGGGAGGAATTGCTTATTTCTACTACAAGAATAACATCATGGAGAAGATGGATATCAAATATTATGGTGAGGGTGGTTACACGAATGACTATTATTACTTCAAGGACAATCAGGTTTCTTTTGTTCTGGAGGAACTCTATCGCTATAATGCGCATATGTATGCACCCGAATTTGATTATTCTAAGACCGAAAAGGCGGAGGAATTTAGGTTCTATTACTTTGATGGGAAATTCGTGAAGGGACTTCCTGAGCAGGCAGATCCGAAATGGCAGGCTGAGTTAGCAGACCGGGCTGAAGTATTAGTGCAACAAAAGGAAAAGATTAGTAAATTGAAAAGATATTAAGTTTTTTTAATGGATTTTAAATCTTCTTTTCCACCTATTATCTCCGCTGATGCGAAGGTTCTTATTTTAGGGAGTTTACCGGGCGACCTATCACTCCTCCAACAACAATATTATGGGCATCCACAGAATAGATTTTGGAAGTTGATGCACCTACTGTTCGAAGAGGAACTCAGCGGTCAGTATGAAGACCGTAAGCGGCTTCTGTTAAAGAACGGAGTGGCGCTTTGGGATGTTTGTGCTACAGCGATCCGTCCGGGCAGTATGGACTCGGATATTTCGGAAGTGCAGGCGAATGCAATTCCAGAGTTGCTCGCTACCTATCCCGGTATCAAACGCGTATTTTTCAATGGACAGAAGGCGATGGCCTTGCACGATAAGCTATTAAAGCGTGTTGAAGGCGTTGAATATATTGGACTTCCCAGCACCAGTCCGGCGAATGCACGCTTCCATTTAGCGCTTCTTAAAGAGCATTGGGCACAGATTCTTTAACCTATCTGCCTAATAAATCTATTGAATTGGATTTAAAGGCATTTGCTCGCGAAAAACTTTCGCTATAATCAAGAGGTTTGTTTATTTTTGCAAGCAAGATGTCAGATTTAAAATACAACCAAAGAGGTGTATCCGCTGGTAAAGAGGATGTGCACAATGCGATTAAAAACATTGATAAAGGATTGTTCCCAAAAGCTTTCTGTAAGATTATCCCTGATATATTAGGTTCCGATGAGGAATGGTGTAATATCATGCATGCAGATGGTGCGGGTACAAAATCATCTTTAGCCTATGTTTACTGGAAAGAGACTGGCGATGCGTCGGTTTGGCGTGGAATAGCGCAGGATGCTATCATCATGAATGTGGATGATCTACTTTGTGTTGGTGCAATCGACAACATCTTATTATCTTCTACGATTGGCCGTAACAAGAACCTGATTCCGGGTGAAGTTATCGCAGAAATTATCAACGGAACTGAAGAAATCCTTGCGGAGCTTCGCGAGTTAGGTATGGGTATCTACTCTACTGGCGGCGAAACTGCTGATGTAGGCGATCTAGTAAGAACTATTATCGTAGACAGTACAGTTACTTGTCGTATGAAACGCGAAGACGTTATCTCCAACCACCGTATTCAGGCTGGAAATGTGATCGTTGGTTTAGCTTCTTACGGACAGGCAACTTATGAAAAAGAATACAATGGCGGAATGGGATCCAACGGATTGACATCTGCACGCCATGATGTATTTAGCAAATATATCGCTGAGAAATATCCGGAGAGCTTCGACCCTGCGGTGCCATACGATTTGGTATTCGCTGGCGGAAAGGCATTAACGGATAAGATTAAAGTAGAAACTGGCGAGGAGATTACAGCAGGTAAGCTTGTTTTATCGGCAACTCGTACCTATGCACCAGTGATTAAACAGATCTTGGATAAATACCGTTCGCAAATTGATGGTATGGTTCACTGTTCTGGCGGTGCACAGACGAAGGTATTACATTTCGTGGATGCTGTTCACGTAATCAAAGATAACTTGTTCCCGATTCCAGCATTATTCGAGTTAATTCAAAAAGAATCGAATACAGATTGGCAAGAAATGTACAAGGTATTCAATATGGGACACCGTATGGAACTTTATGTTCCTGAGGAGATCGCTGCCGATATTATCGCTATATCGGAATCTTTCGGCATCCCGGCACAAATCATCGGTCGTGTAGAGGCGGCAGATACTAAGAAAGTAACTATTCGCTCTCCGTACGGAGAATTTATTTACGAATAAATTTGACGTGGACGGCAAGAAAATTATAGGTAGAACAGAAATCATCGATTTGCCCGAATTGGGACTCTATGATATTGACGCTAAAATAGATACTGGCGCCGAGACTTCTGTTCTACACTGTGAACAAATGGAAGTGGTCAACAAAAAAGGGCATCTCTACGTGATCGGTCATATTCGTCCGAACCTCGATAGTGATAAGGTTTTGAAGTTGACTTTCCCTGTCCATCGTGAAAGAACAATTAAGAGTTCTTTTGGGCAGTCGGAAATCCGTTATATATTCCTAACAAAAATCCGGATGTTCAATGAGCTGTACGATATTAAACTCTCCTTTCGCGACAGATCAGCAATGTCCTTCCCCATGCTTTTAGGGCGTAATTTTATCACTCGAAAATTTTTAGTGGATGTGGCTAAAAAAAATCTAGCCTCCAATTTGATATAAAATATAAAAGCCCATTTATCTGTTAAAGAACTAAGAAAGTGAAGATAGCTGTATTATCGACAAACAAGTCAATTTATTCGACCAAGCGTTTGGTTGAAGCTGCCGTTGCTCGCGGACATGAATGTGTGGTCATGGACCACAGTAAATGTTATGTCGGCATCCAACAAGGCAAACCATCCATACATTATAAGGGCCAAGATATTGGTGAAATCGATGCCATTGTTCCTCGTATCGGTTCGTCCGTTACGTTTTACGGATCGGCAATCGTTCGCCAATTTGAAGTAATGGGTGTAATTTCTGCCAACCCGAGTCAGGCTATCACGCGTTCGCGCGATAAACTGCGTTGTATGCAGATCCTTTCGGGCGCAGGCTTAGGTCTACCGATTACAGGTTTTGCTAGAACGGCATCTGATGTTGACGACTTAATCAATATGGTAGGTGGTGCACCGCTAGTTATTAAATTATTGGAAGGAACGCAAGGAATCGGTGTGGTACTGGCCGAGACTAAGAAAGCGGCTTCTTCGGTAATCGAGGCTTTCTATGGCTTAGGAAACAACATCCTGATTCAAGAATATATTAAAGAAGCAAAAGGAACGGATATCCGTGCTTTTGTTGTGGATGGCAAAGTAGTCGGCGCCATGAAGCGCACAGCGAAGGAAGGCGAATTCCGCTCGAACCTGCACCGTGGCGGTACTGCCGAAGTCATCAAATTAACGCGTAAAGAAAAGGAAACTGCCATCGCTGCAGCACGTGCAATGGGACTCACTGTTGCAGGTGTGGATATGCTGCCTTCCTCCCGTGGTCCATTGATTTTGGAGGTCAACTCTTCACCTGGTTTAGAAGGTATAGAGCAAGCTACAGGCAAGGATATCGCCAGCGAAATTATCAAATATATCGAAAGGCAATATGAAGCTAAACAACTCGCTAAGCCCGCAACGATAAGAACAAAGATTAAGAAACAGAGTAATCTTTAGATTAGATGTCAGATTTTAGACATTAGATATAAGAGCGTAGCGCCTAGTTTTTCTAGGCGCTATTTTTATGGATTGTCTTGAACCAGGAAAGGAAGGATGTAAGGATTAGCAGGATCATGGTCATCCTTTTATCCTTCCTTTCCTGATTCAAAGACAATACATTCTTCCTTTCATGCTCCAAAGACAACCTTTCTTTTCTATTTCAACGCTTGGCTTACTTCAATCGGTAAATCTGATTCCAAAATTGAAGCTCCGTCGGCAAACACCGCTCTAAACTTCGCTGCGCGTTCTTCTTTGGTCGGAAGTTTATCGTAAGTCGGTGCCGATGAAATCATGCACATCACGCCTTTTTCGTGAAAGAATTTGTACATGCCTTGGTTCGCTGCTTTTATCTCCGGACCAATATAAACGATCATCCGATTAAATGGCAGCCCGGATTGAACGAATTTCTCTAAATCCTGTTGTGTTTTGATATGCATTGAGAGATACTGCTTTGGGTTCTTCTCCAAGTAGAATTTTGCTTGCTCAACGTTGTGCACAGTTACCCATACCCAAGCATAGGCGTCATGCTTTTTGATGATTTCAGCTGTCATCTCCATCGGAAGATCTTTCTTATCCAGATTTAGGATGGTCTTTCCTTTCGCCCAGGCAATCATCTCGTCTAATGTATTGATCTTGTATTTTGTTGCTTGCCCTTGCTTATCTTTCAGCTTCAATTTTTTCAAGTCTGCCCATGTGTAGTCGATTACCTTTCCAGACCCCGTCGTTGTGCGGTCTAGTGTGGCGTCATGTACCATCACTGGAATACTATCTTTAGTCAAGCGAGGGTCAACCTCAAAGATGGCCAGCGTATGCTTCAGAACTTCTTCCATGGAAGGGATTGCGTTCTCTGGCATATGATTCTCAATCGTTCCTCTATGTCCGGAGATCACTTTCTTGCCCGGAGCATATTCGAAGTAAGCGTACATCTCATCTACGGTCTTGAAGTTTAGCTTATGTAGCTTTTGGGCTGAGGCTTGAAGCGATAGCATCAATATAGCGCCTGCAAAAAATAGTTTTTTCATTAGGATTTTTTGTATGCGAAATTAAGCATTCAGCTTTAACAAATTAAAACCTTTATGTTTATCCAATGTTATCAGCGTAAGTGCAGAATTCTCTTGAACAATCTTTCTATAGTTCTTTAAAGGCATACCAAGTTGGCTCGACATAAATAAACGGTTGACGCCATTGTGTCCAACAACCAAGATAGTTTTGCCATCATACTTTTCCATCAGCTCATTATAGAAACTATTTAAGCGTTCAATAACTTGCTTAGCTGTTTCTCCTGTACGACCTGCTGCATGTTCTTCGGGATTGGAAAGCCAATTGTCCCAAGACTCTGGGTCTTCAGCAATAAATTCGTCCGAACGCTTCCCTTCCCAATTACCGAAGTCTACTTCGATAAGGCGTTCGTCGGCAACCACGCGTGCTTCTTCGCCGGAAGCGATCGCTGCTGTATTCTTAGCGCGCTTTAACGGAGATGAAAAGATATGGTCGAAGCTAAATTCTTTCAACAGCTCGTTCATACGATTGGCCTGCTGAAGTCCTTTTTCCGTAAGTTCTATATCCGTTCTTCCGCAGTATTTATTTCCGTCGGCATTGTATGCTGTCTCACCGTGACGTAATAGGCAAATAGTAATCATCTATAAATAATTTAAATCGCTAAGTTTCTGTTTAAATGCTTGATACTGCTCTTCATAAGCTGCTTGCAAAGTTGTATCGGGCTGTACTACTTTCTCAATTTGAGTCATGGCAGAAGCCGCTTCGATTAAGGAAGTGTAATAGGTATTCGATGCTGCCATGATAGCTGCCCCGAATGCACCGCTTGCTTCTTTGCACTTGAATATCGGCACATTCATCACCGAGGCTCTAATCTTTAACCATACATCGGAGTTACTGCCTCCACCGGCCGAATAAACCGCCTCTACCTTTTCTCCAGAGAGATCTTCGATAATCTCATAAGCTAGGCGCTCGATAAAAGCGACCCCCTCTAATCCAGAGGTAAAGAGTGCTGCTCTGCTCGCGTTTTCAGGGAAGAAAGCTCTTGCTTGAGGCGCCATAATAGGATATCTTTCCCCCTCTTGTTTTAAAGGCCAGGCAAGAAGTCCGGTAGGGATTAGTTTTTCAGCTTCGTCGTTTAATTCTTGCAGATTTTCTGCGAAATCCAAGGATATCCAATCAGCGCCGGTATTGCTGGCCCCTCCTGGCATCCAATATCCTTCCGGGTGACGATGACTATATAGTCTTCCTAACGGATCGACCACGTTAGTCTTCGTTACGCCCTTGATTACCAATGTGGTTCCTATGGTCGTATTCCATGTCCCTGGCCTTACAGCGCCGGATGCCATTTGTGTAGCACATCCATCCGTCATCCCAACCACAACATCAATCCGCGGAATTCCCCAAGTAGCTGCTAAGTCAGCATCCAGTTTACCAACGACGGTTCCTGAAGGGACTACTTCCTGAAGCCAGCTCGGCTTTAAGCCGATCTCTTGGGTAACAAATGCGGGCCATTCCAACTTTTCAAGGTCATAGGCTGATTTTAATACATTGGTATAATCGGTCGTATGGTAATTGCCGCTAAACTTGCCAACTATATAATCAGAGGCATGGACCCAAAGGCTTATTTGCTCAGCCTTCTCAGGATATGTTTCAATAAACCAAAGCATCTTAGAGATACCCGATGAAGCATTAAAACCGGTATAGCCATCCTTCACATATTTGCTGGCGATTTCCTTGCATCGCTTACCCTGCTCTACTGAACGCGGATCGCTGTACATGATTGCATCATGCAATGGCTTTAAGTCCTTATCTAGTGGTATTACTGTCCCTGAAGTCGAAGTAACAGACAGCGCAAGGATATCGGATTTATTAATATGCCCAGGTAATGCACTGATCAGATCAGCCATCATTTCCTGGCAATCTTGCCACCATAGATCTGGAGATTGCTCCTCTCTGAATCTGTCGTCTAAATTGAACTTGCGCGCATCAGAAGCAATCAGCTTTCCCTGTTGATCTACCAATATAATTCTTGCTCCCTGCGTTCCGACGTCTACTCCGAAGAAATATTTGTCCATCTATGCTCCTACTTGTTTAAAGGTTTTACGCGCATTTTTCCACTCCAAATACAATTGCTCGAATTCTTCATGGTCTTGCGGATGGATTTCTTCTAACAGCTCAGGGCTGATGTTCGGAACATGCAACGCGTCATTACATACGAATACTCCTCCGAGCACAGAAGCCTGGCGGAATGTGTCGCGTATTTTGATGCTCTTGCCAAAGAGATTGGCGATAAACTGACGTAGCTTACGGCTTTCTACTCCGCCGCCACATGCCCAGATATAGGATTCGTTATGCGGCGAAACAGCGCATAAGAACTTGTAGTTTTCGTAGATACTGCATGCAATATCCCAAAGAATAGCGAATACAAAACTGCCACGCGTTAATTGATGTGATACCGGTGCATTGAAGATAAAGCCTCCTTTGGTCAAAGGCTCTTCCTCATCGGCAATCAGTGATCCTAACGAGGCAACACATTGCGAGTAGGTTGCATCCTCTAATTCACGTTCAATAACATCATAACCTTCATTTGGATAGAAG
The DNA here is from genome assembly GCF_008274825.1 of Sphingobacterium hotanense. Taxonomy (NCBI): domain Bacteria; kingdom Pseudomonadati; phylum Bacteroidota; class Sphingobacteriia; order Sphingobacteriales; family Sphingobacteriaceae; genus Sphingobacterium; species Sphingobacterium hotanense. Next base: position 1,266,796 of record NZ_CP030848.1, on the reverse strand, counting down.
ATTTCTTTCAAGCGCTGATAGTTCAACCCAGTTACACCGGCGTTCGCTTCGAGGATGAAGTTATGCTCGTCGATGTGACGGCTTGTCCAAGTCCGTTGATCCGCATCTTTCTCATAGGTATCTACAATCTTGATGATTGGTGTCGTCGTCCCTGATACAATGACTACGTCGTTTGCAGACGGATCCATACTGCGAATTGCCAATTGCGTATCTCCTCCCCCGACAACTACTGCTGCCTCCGCGCTAATGCTTAAGGTATTTGCCACCTCTGGAAGGATAGTTCCAAGAACAGAGGTAGCATTTTTCAATTGTGGCAATATGTTCGCTGGAAGATGAAACAAATCCAGCAAGATGTTACTCCATTGTTTTTTCTCTACATCGTAAAGCAAAGTTTCTGATGCTTGAGAATGCTCGTAGCACGTAACGCCAGAAAACTTATATTGAATCCAGTCGCTAATGCTCATCACACAAGCTATTTTGTCGAATAGATCCGGATAGACTTCCCTTACACCAACTAATTTAAAAGCGGAGAAGAGCGACGTCGGATAACGTCCTGATAGGTTGTAAACCGTGTCTTTATCGGTGAGGTCTTTTTCCCATTTACGTCCTCTATGATCGATATTTGGCATTCCCAGAAGAGAATTTCCCTCAGCGTCAATAACAACAATTCCTTCACGTTGGCTAGTTGCTGTAATGGCATTAATCTTAACCTCGCCTACCTCAGTCAGTGCATCTTGAGCAAGATGCAAGATCTGGTCCCAAAGCTCATTTGGATTAAAGAAAATGGATTCCTCGTAGTTCGTATCGGACTCGTAATGAACATTCTCGCGCTTGATACTCAAGATCTCCCCGGTAGGAGTTGCTACTCCAACACGAGCATTACCCGTACCAATATCTACTATTAAATAGGCTTCTTTTTGTGCCATGATTATTGAATCGTTGTTTTATCTAAAACTGCTTTGTTAACCAGTTGTTTTATCGACTTGTTGCCGTTGATGAAGAACTCACGCAGGTTATTGTTCATAATAAATGCGTGGTGATCTTCCACCTCGTGTGTAGCTCCCGCGATATGTGGCGTTGCCAACACGTTTTTGTTCAAGATCATCTTATAGTCGATCTCATCAGGTGGTTCATTGTAGAATACATCCAACACAGCTCCTCTGATTTTACCATTCTCGATGATGTCCAGTAAATCTTCGCGATTAACAACTGTAGCACGTGCGGTATTAACGAAGATAGCATCCGATTTCATCAATGAAAGGTATTTCTTGTCGATCATACCTTTGGTCTCATTAGTCACCGGCAAGTGGATACCAATAACATCACACGCTGCAAATAACTCATCCAATTCAACCTTTTTGAATTCGGTATTTTCATCGGTATAATATGGATCAAAGTAATAGATTTCACATGGGAAATTGACAAGCATACGAGCAATGTGCTGTCCTACTGCTCCGAAGCCTACCATACCAACGCGCTTACCAGCCAATTCATTGCCCTTAAACTGCAAGTATGATGTATGGGCTCCTTCGCCCCAGTTCTTTCCTTCTAACCAGTTGATTCCTGGGATGGTATTGCGCATCAAGGTGATTACATTAGCAATAAACATCTCGGCAACCGCTTGCGCATTTCTCGCCGGCGTGTTAAATACGGGGATGCCCAATTCTGTAGCAACTGCTAAATCAATATTGGACGGTGTACCACGGCAAATTCCAACGAATTTCAATTCCGGATTCGCACGCAGAACGTCAGCAGTAATCTCATCGTGCTCCGAGATCAAGGCATCAACTCCCGTTTCCTGAATCAATGCATTTAACTCTTCAGGATTATATGCGCGTCCATGAGGTTTCCATGAACGGTAAACAATTTCATCAAAAAGGCCTTCCAACTCTTTCAAAGCTTTCTCATTCTCGTAAGGCGCTGTAAGTAATACTTTCATAATTATTCTATACTATGCTAAACTATTTGTTGTTAATTGTGTGATTCTACTCCTTTTGGAATGGTGATAAACTTGGTTAACACGGCGCTGACTAAATAAAGTCCTGCCAATACCCAGATTACCCCCGCACTTCCAATGGTGCTGATTAATAAACCTACGATTGCTGGTCCGACAAATACCGGTAGTCCTGCTCCTAGGTTGAGGATAGCCATTGCAGCTCCTTTATCTTCTTTGACAAGCGAAGGAACAAGTGCTGATAATGGAACATATCCCGCAAGCAATGCCCCCCAGGCTATACCAGCGGCCATTACTGCCCAATAACTGCCGCCAAACCAAACTGGCGAATAATAAAACAATACGGTCGTGATTGCGCATCCAACGCCACCAAACCACATGATCGTATTCTGCCATCCTAAACGGTCTCCCACAAATCCGAAGATTAGATTGAAGATGATGTTACTGGTAAAGATGGTTCCCCAGATCTGCAACCATTCTTTCGTGTCGAAGCCGTGTTCGGCCATATACATCGGAAGGAAAACTGGAAATGCGAACTGTGCCGTCGTGTTGATGACACGCACTATTCCGCCGATCAATACCTTTGGTTCTTTCTTAACGATCGTTAATCCGTTGCTCAGTTCTTGCATCTTGGAACCTTTGGAGGCTTTCGTTTCGAACTTATCACGGTTTAAAACCAATGCAAAGAACGCCCCTACCAATACCCATAAAATTGAGCTCCACAAGGTATTTTCATACCCCCAGCGTTCCAGTGCCCAGCTAGAATAATAGGCTCCCAGTACGTTTAATCCTCCTGTAAATACAAACCAAAACCATCCCACTGCTCTACCTAGGATATCTTGCGGGGCTTTATACGTTATCCAAACCATGAAGGAATACGCGAATAAAGGATATCCAAAACCTCTTATGGCATAGAAAAACAACATGGATGTGTAATCCAATTTCGCCATTCCCATACCCACAAAACCGATGGTTCCGATGATGTAGAGAAGAAGTCCCATCGCCATAGCTTTTCTAGGTCCGTAGCTTTCTGCTAATACCCCCGAAAACCAGGAAGATATTGCGATTGTAATTCCATATACGGTAAACAGTAAAGAGGATTGTTCGATGGACATGCCATGTTCAATCAGATAAGGGCTCAGCCATCCCTGCTCTACGCCGTCCCCCATCATAAAAATCAGAATACCTAAGTACCCCCATTTTAAATTGCTAGGAATCCCTAGCCTGTTCATTAAATTGTCTTGTGCCATTGGGTTTAGTGTTGTAATTGGTTGATGTAAATATGCTATCTAAAATAAATAAAAATTAACAAAATAAAATATTTTAAAAGTCATTAGACCCAAAAAAAAGGAAAAGAGAGCTATTAAGGACGCTTTTCCGTTTATTCAATTCAAGTAGTTTACAAAATAAAAGCTACTCATTCAGGTTCTACATCAACCTCGACTCAGGATTAGATATAATTAATGTCTGCTGACAAAAACCAATGGTCACTAGGCACGATATTCTTCCAGCGATCTTTTATGATAACCGACTTTGAAGCATTCAACGGACCTTTAATGAAGATGAAATCAATCTTCTTTGCTTTCGCATTTCGTTCTGCATCATCCGGACGGAACGCATTCGTAGTGCCTTCCGGCTTTGCATCGCCGTTGCTCAATACATAGCTATCTTTCCAACCAGCATTAATGATCTCCGGATACAAGCCCGCGCCATATCCATTGTTGAAATCTCCGGTAATAATCTGCGGAAAATCGTCTTGATATTGCGCTGCCTCCTCAAGTACCAGTTTAATCTGAGCAAGCTTTGCTTCATTACTTACGTGATCCAGATGCAAGTTGATCAGTCGGATTTCTTTGTTCGTCTTTTTATCGAGCAGTCGAACCCAACTGCAGTTTCTCGCTCTGGCGCTTCCCCAGGAGATACTTCCTGCGATTAGTGGAGTTTCGGACAACCAATAGCCCCCCGCCGTGATCAATTCAAAGCGCTTCTTTGAAAAAAGAATAGGATTCTTCGCAATTCCATGATAGCCTTCTTTGAACTTATCCATCTCCGGGCCATCAAATCCAAAAGCAAAGTAGTCTTTCAGTTCATTCTTTAAGTCCAAGAACTGATTTCTAAGAACTTCCTGAAAGCCAATCAAGTCGGCTTGCTGCTTTTTGATTACCTGGATACAGGCTTCACGTCGATGTTGCCAGCCCTGCCCTTTCGCATTATCTTCCGGAAGATCCACACGGATATTACATGAAAGAACCCGGAAGCCAGTATCTGCTTTTCGCGAATCCAAAGCAAGAGCTTGTTTCGTGTCAAGAAAAGGCAGACCCGCTAAAAGGCCCGCCTGTTTTATAAAGTTTCTCCTTGAAGAGTTATTAAAATCATTCATAGGATTTTGTGTTTGTTATGCGTTAGCTGCAGTTTCTTCGCCCAAGTAAGCACCTGAGTTGATAAGTTCTGCGCGTAATTCTGCCACATCTACTGCCGACGGTGATACACCCTTACGAACAGCTAATTTCGCTGCGCGACCTGCCGCCTCACCCATGGCCATACATGGTGCCATTACGCGAATTGCAGACATTGCCTCATGTGTTGTCGAAATCGAACGACCAGCAACTAATAAGTTCTTCACTTTTTGCGGAACCAATGATCTGTATGGAATATCGTAGCTATCCCCACACCATGTCAATGTACATCCGCCACCTTCTGGATGGTGAATATCTAATGGGTAACTCGCTACAGCTACCGCATCATCAAATCTACGGCAACCTAAGATATCATCTGCTGTCATCACGTAGTTTCCTACGATACGGCGGGTTTCACGAATACCTAAGAAAGGCGCCATTTTAGTGAAATGCGAGTTCTCAAATCCAGGAACATATTCTTGCAAATAGCGTTGGATCTCTTCCACCTGCTTACGTCCCTCAATTTCACCGAAGGTTAAGCTTTCCGGATTTGTACCATCTACACCGTTGATACGCGACATATTGACCCATACTTCGCCTTCGCGCAAACCTGTAATTAGGATCGTACGCTCAACTGGTAAGTGGTATCCTGCCTGACGGGCTTTCTCCATCACACTGCGAAGACCTACGACGATGAATTGGTGATTCTGTCCGAAGTATTCTGCAGGAATGAAATCCGTTAAGTAGGTTCTAGGTTCTTCGGCAATAGACATACGCAACTTGTCGGTATCCACATTAGCCATACAGAACATCAAGGTTGGTGGCTGTGCGCCTCCAACTTCATTTCCTTGCTCGCACTCTACCCCTGCTTTATAAGCAACATCCGCATCACCGGTACAGTCAATAACGGTTTTAGCCAATATTACTTCTCTTCCTGATTTGCTCTCGATGATTACACCTTTAAGCTCATCACCTTCCATCACTACTCCAGCAGAGAATACATATAGCAATACTTTAACACCAGCTTCCTCTAATACCTTCAAACCAACATTCTTTACAGCTTCTGGTTCAACTAAGGTTAAACTCATATGTAAAGGACATGGGCGGTGCTCCGAAGCAGCATCAACCTCTTTCAATCTGTCGATAAACTTCTGTGGCAGACCCTTAATAATCTGATTTCCTTTTTGACCAAGGAAGCCAAGAATAGGCAAGCCAATCGTCATATTACCCCCCACAAAACTACGGTTATCGATCAATGCAACCTTCAAACCATCAGATGCTGCCGCTTGCGCTGCAATAATACCTGCAGGTCCGCCGCCAACAACCAATACATCCACATCCATACGAACCGGCGTCTCTCTCGCGGGCTCAAGAATAGTCTTTACTTCTCCCATGTCGAATTATTATAATATTTTAAATCTTTTAATTACGCTTCTATAACTGCTTGATTCTCGTCCGGCTTCTCTTTCTTAACCATAGTCCACAAAATCAAAACAGCAATCGGATGCATAAAGGCCATTGCAATAAAGATGGTTCCTGCACCCAATGAACCCATCATCTGACCCACAAAATAGTTGAACAACACTGCGCCTAATGCGCCAAATCCACCTGCAATACCCAATACCGAAGCCACGTTCTTCACCGGGAAAGCCTCCGCGATCACAACACTGATAGTAAACAACCAGCTTAAACATGCTACTGCTACCAATGCAAAGATAAAGATCGTCAGGTAGGGACTCGTTACATAGGTCGTTAGACAACACAAGGGCGCCAATATGGCAATACTGCTCAACATGATCTTACGGGCAAGCAAAGGCTCTTTACCATTTCTAACCATCTTATCAGACCATGCTGAAGTACCAATCGCGCCGATATCTGCTACTAAGAACGGTATCCAGCCGAACATTCCAATCTGTGCCAATGTCAATCCGCTCTCCTCCTGCAAATAGCCCGGCAACCAGAATAAACAGAAATACCATACCGGATCGCTGACAAAGCGAATAAGCAAAATACCCCATAAGGTCTTTCTGCTCCACAGCTGTCCCCAAGTGAAAGCTGTTTCTTCTTTCTGATCAGCTTGCTCACCTGTAGCCTCCGCTCTGATCTCTGCAGGTGGCTCCGTATAGATTAAAAACCAAAGCAGCGCAATGATCAATCCCACTACCCCTGCAACGATAAAAACCGTATGAAAATTATATCGCATGGCTAACCATGCCACCAACGGCGGAGCAATGATTGCCCCAATAGAACTACCTGCCACGCATAAACTATTTGCCGTAGCGCGAAGCTTTCCAGAAAACCAAACCGTCACTACCTTAAGCTGTGCTGGAAAGTTAGTTGGCTCTGCCGCTCCTAACATTCCTCTAAAAAATAAGAAAGAGCCGAAAGTCCGTGAGAAGCCACCGCCCAAACAAGCAATCGACCAGCCCAGAATACCACCAAGCATTACCTTGCGCTCGCCAAACTTATCAACCAACCATCCGGATACCGGATACATCAGCGCGTAGAATACCGTAAAGACATTCAACACCAACGCATAACCATCATCTCCTAAATCGAACTCCTCTTTCAGCATCGGTTTCAATATCGAAACTATCTGACGATCATAGTAGTTAAAAACGATTGCCAGAAAAATGACGAATATAATGAACCAACGACGTTTATGAGCTGGAATCGGCAGTATAAATTTTGACATAAGGTGTTTTGGTTATTGCTGAATCTAAATCTAACAAGTCAAATGTAGAAAAAAAGATTAGAAATAAAACATTTTTAAATAAAAAAAAGAAAGCCACAAATAGGAAAAGTCGTTTATATTTGTTAAACTTATTAACTGACACAATGAATTATGAGGAATATAACAGATAGACACGAATTCATTCTAAAGAGCTTAAAAGAAAAAGGAAAGATTACGATTGACTGGCTATGTGAAACAATGAAAGTTTCCAGCGTAACTATCCGAAAAGACCTAAAGCTTTTAGAAGACAAAAACTTGTTGTTCCGCATTAAGGGAGGTGCCTCCAGCAGTAACCCTTATGCAATTGACCGTCCTATATTAATCAAAGAAACTATTAATAGTGACGAAAAACAACGCATCGCAATTGCCGCTTTACGACTGATTAAAAACAACGACTCCATTATGATTGGATCTGGCACTACGGTCTTCGCATTAGCAAAGAACCTAGAGTCCACTCAGGGATTAACTGTGATTACACCAGCTTTAAAAGTAGGCTTAGAACTTAGCGGAAAGCCAAATATCGAGGTTTTACAGCTCGGTGGACTTATCCGTTCCAATAGCTCATCCGTTGCTGGGCACTATGCGACACGGATATTGGAAGACATCAGTTGCGGCATCCTATTCTTAGGTGCAGATGGTATCGACCTGGAATTCGGGATCTCCATTTCCAATCTTCCCGAAGCTACCCTAAACCAAAAGATGTTACAAACATCGCAAAAGGTAGCCATACTAGCAGACAGCTCAAAGTTCGGAAAGAGAGGTCTTGGTAAGATCTGCGAACTCATCGACGTAGACTACATCATTACTGACCCAAAAGTATCGCCCGATACGGTCAAAGCTATTGAAGAATTAGGCATAAAAATGATTCTTGCCTAAGACATCTACCCTCATTTTATTCATCTACCTCAAAAAAAGATTTTTAAACGCTTGTGTTTAAAAATCTTTTTTTTAATTTCGAAACATTGTTTAAAAAACAATAACCAATACCAATTTGTGGTAAAACCCATGTTATATGTTATATTATCTTACAATTTAATAAGAATACAATATAGCCTTAACATAATGTTAATATTATAAATCTAGTTTCGAAACATTATTTAAGAAATAAAAACACACTCCGTAAGGAACACATTACTTATTACATTTTTACCTTCTATCATTAACAAACATCTAAATGAAAAAACAATTACAACTCATTTTAATGCTGTTAATAATGCCATTGGGAATGGTATTAGCTCAACAGCCATTACAGATAATGGGGAAAGTGACCGACACAGAAGGGGAACCTGTGCAAGGTGTCTCTATCAGCATCAAAGGTCGACTTAACGCCATTACCGCAACAGATGACGCTGGAGCTTACTCCTTACAAGCTGAAAACAGCGATGTCCTAATCTTTAAAGGTATCGGTTTTAAAACCGTAGAAAGAACTGTATCCGGACAATCGACGATCAACGTTACGTTAGAGAACGATCTAACCAACTTAGATGAAGTAGTCGTTGTTGGATATGGTACACAAAAGAAAACTAATCTTACAGGTGCAGTGTCAACAATCAGCGCATCTCAATTAGAGAATCGTCCTGCTGTATCTGCCTCTACTGCTTTACAAGGTCTAGCACCTGGGGTAACCGTGACCTCACAAACAGGAGCACCAGGGGGCGACCAAGCTTCGATCCGTATCCGCGGTGTTAACTCCTTCTCATCTGCAAGTGAGCCGTTAGTAATCATCGACGGTGTGGCGGGCGATTTAAACTCCATCGATGCGAACTTAATCGAGTCAATGTCGGTATTGAAAGATGCTGCATCAGCGGCTATCTATGGTTCTCGCGCTGCAAACGGTGTTATCTTGGTAACTACGAAGCGTGCGAAAGATGCGTTCAACTTAACTTATAAAGGCTACACAGGTTGGCAAGACGCGACCTTTATCCCGGAAGTGACAGACGGTCGCACATTTATGCGTGTATTCAATGAAGCAAGTATCAATGATGGTGGTAAAGAAATATACACACAACAAAACTTCGACGAATTCGATCAATTATATGCCGAGAACCCGGACAATTACGATTGGCAGAAAGCGATCTTAAGTGGCTCAGGATTCACACAGAACCATTTTGCATCCTTATCTACCGGTTCAGGTATTATCCGCGTTAATCCATCTTTAAGTTATGTTAAACAAGATGGTTTGATCAAGAATACAAACTACCAACGTTATACTTTCAGAAATAACATGGATATCAACCCGAACGATAAATTAAATATCAAGGTTGACTTATCGGTTATGAACGGCGACCGCTTACAGATTGCCAATGAAGGAACCATCTGGAATTACCTAGGTCGTATGCCTACGAATATTCCAATCCGTTATGGCGACAAATGGTCTGAAGGATGGGTTAAGAACAACCCTGTAGGCTTTATCGAAGATGGTGGAAACAGAAAAGTAAATAACATCGAGTTAATCGGTAATCTATCCCTAAACTACAAGCCAGTTAACTGGTTATCCATTACTGGTTTAGTTGCTCCTCGCTATCGCACGAGAAATATTCACAACTTCTCTAAAGCGTTGATGACTTATTACTCGGGCGGAGCAGAAGCAGGTGCAGCAGCAGAGTCAACAGAATTAACAGAATCTGCTTACCGTTATTTCTACGGAAACTACCAATTCCACGCTACAGCGGCAAAAACTTTCAACGACCATAGCTTAAGCTTAATGGTGGGTACTTCACGTGAAACTTACGACGAAAAATACCTAATGGGCTTCCGTCGTGACTATACTTACGATACTTACGAAGTATTAAATGCGGGTGCTGATACCGAAACAAAACGCAATGATGGTACACAAGACCAGTGGTTATTAGTTTCGGCTTTCTCACGTTTCAACTATGCGTTCAAAGACCGTTACTTATTCGAAGCTAACTTACGCTACGATGGTACTTCACGCTTCCTAGGCAGTAATCGTTGGGCAACATTTCCTTCATTCTCTGCAGGATGGCGAGTAGAGCAAGAACCATTTATGGAAAACTTGCGCTCTAAGATCAATCAATTAAAAATCAGAGCATCTTGGGGTATCCTTGGAAACCAGAATATCGGTAGCACTTACCAACCATTCTCGGAAAACTTAGCCTTAGGCGGTATCTCAATGGGTGGCGCCATCAGCCAACTGGTAACTTTAAATACGCTTGCTAACCCTGACCTTCGTTGGGAAGAAACAACAGCAACAGGCGTAGGTTTAGACGCGACTTTATTCGACAAATTCAGCTTTACATTCGACTGGTACAAAAAGCACACGAATGGTATCTTAATGACTCTCCCAATCTCGGCATTATACGGATTGAACGAGCCATACCAAAATGCGGCGAAAGTAGAAAACTTAGGCTGGGAAGTTGGTGGTCGTTATGACAACCAATGGAATGACTTCAAATTCGGATTAGGTTTCAACTTCTCGGATGTACGAAACAAGATTCTTGACATGAGAAGCAGACCGGTAGGAACATTGCTTCGCCAACAACAAGACTACGCGATCAACTCGATCTATGGCTATGTTTCTGATGGCTACTACCAATCACAAGAGGAGATTGACAACGGCCCGACGCAATTCGGAACTTTGAAACCTGGAGATATCCGTTTCAAAGATATCGCTGGCGCATTTGATGCGGACGGCAATGCAATCCCTGATGGAAAAATCACGGATGCGGACAAACAGATTATCGGTAATACGATTCCTCGTTACACTTACGGTGTAAACTTAGATTTAGGCTATAAAGGATTCAAATTTAGCGCATTCTTACAAGGCGTTGCGAAAGTTGACGGCTACTTAGATTCACACTACGTAATCCCGGCAGTAAACTCATCAGCAATCAAACCTTGGCAATTGGATTACTGGACAGAAGACAACAGAAATGCTTCCCTTCCGCGCTTATCCGTTACCTCAACAAACAACACACAAAACTCTGATTTCTGGTTGAAATCAGCATCATACTTACGTCTTAAGAACATCCATTTAGGATACCAATTCCCGAACGAATGGTTCCAAAACGCGAAGATCGGAGGAATCTACATCTACGCAAATGGACAGAACTTATTCACCAAAACCAACTTCTACGAAGGCTACGACCCAGAGATCAATTACAATGCGGGCGCAGCACAAAACGTATCGCTAGGCGGTGGTAACTACTACCCACAAGTTAAAGTGTACACATTTGGTTTAGACATTAAATTTTAAGACATCATGATTAAGCATACAAAAAGAATATTAGGAATTAGCATGTTATGCGCAGCATTGATGACATCATGCGAATTGGATCGTTTGAACCTGAACGGTCCGTCCACAGAAAATTTCCCGTTAGACGCTAAAGAAGCCGAACTTGGATTATTAGGAGCATATAAAGCTTTGACATTATTAGACGCGTCTAGCACGCCGATCTGGCACGTTATGGACAATATCACCGATATCGGCTATGCACGTCCGGGAAACAATTATACATCCCCTATTACGAGTTCGATTACTACAGATAACGCATTAGCGACAAAACCATGGTCAGCACATTACAAGACTATCGCTCGCGTGCACTTGGTATTAGATAACCTAGAGCCCTTGAAAGCTACAATGGGCGAAGAGCAGTATAACAAAATCAATGCTGAACTACGTTTTATCCGCGCTTACTGTTATTCTCAATTAGTTGAGCTTTATGGCGATGTCGCTTTATTGACGAAAGCGTTAAAGCTGAACGATGAGCTGCCGGGAAGAACCGACAAACAACAAGTCGTAGACTTCATCATCAACGAATTGGCGCAGACTGCAGAACACCTACCGGTTTCACAAAAAACATCAGGCAATGTTCGCGCTTCGCGTGTTGCAGCTTACATGTTGCAAGCCCGCGTAGCATTAAACTTTCAAAGATATGATGTCGCGGCAGAGGCCTCGAAAAAAGCACTTGATCTAGCGAAAGGTCAGCACGCGCTAACGCCATTTGACGCAACCATAGCCTATGTTGGTAAAGGACATGCGGACGGCGAACCGCAATCGGCAAACATCTTCGGACACGCTGGATATGCAGAAAGTAAAGAATGGATCTGGGTGGCAGAATACAACAAAGCCATCAATGCCAATACGCATAACCAGACTTACTACATGGCGTCACGCCTGGGTAAAGGAGTATGTTACTGGGGACCAACACAAAACTTCATCGACTCATTTCAGGACATCGAAGGAAAATACATCACCGAGTCGACCATCTACAACGAGGCGAAGCCATTCGAAAATCGCGACCCTCGCTTAGATATGTACACCGCACGCCCGGGATCACGTTACTTCGGCTTCCAGTTCGAACCGAATGCGAAGTTCTCCAAAGTCAACAACTACTGGCCGGTGATCAATGGAACAGGTACAAAACCTTCATCGCAGAACAATACCGATGCAACAAATGCCTACCGTTCGTTCTCCGGATATTTATGGAGAAAACATACCGATTTAAGCGAATATGCAACTACCTCCGTATCGGGAGAATCCGATCTTAATGTAGGTATCTTCCGTTACGCTGAATTACTATTGATCTACGCAGAAGCAAAGATCGAAAGCGGAAGCATCGACCAGTCGGTTTATGATGCTATCAACGAAATCCGCTCACGTGCCAAGATGCCGAACCTTCCTCAAGGTTTATCTCAGGCACAGATGCGCCAAGCATTGCGTTACGAGCGTAAGGTAGAACTTGCAAACGACGGTTTACGTTGGTTCGACTTACGCCGTTGGAATATCGCTAAAGACGTTATGAACGGATACATCTACCTGAACAGAGATGCAAACGCATGGACGAAAAGCGCGATCCAAAGAATCGATGAAAATGCTAACCCGGTTTACAACCATAGTGTAGCAACAAAATCATTCGGCACGCAAGAAGTAAAATTCCAGGTAAACAAAGATGAGTACTGGCCAATTGACATCAAAGAAATGGATGCAAACCCAGCAATGACTCAGAACCCGGGATATTAACAATGGATTTATTCAAATCACAATAGTATGTAAATATCAGCAAGCGTGGCCCCCTCCAGGTCACGTTTGTTGTTTCTAATCAAATTCAATGCTTATGAAACCATATCACAAATTCCTAGCCGTAGCCCTAGCCTGCTTATTCATGAAACCAATGGATAGCACGGCACAGGAAACAAAAGCAAAATTCAATCATCCTAGCTTAGAGAATCAACAATCCTGGACCATGATCCTGCTACCCGACATACAGAACTATGTCAAGTTCAAAAGAAATCAGCCCATACTGGATGTCATGATGAACTGGATTGTAGAAAACGAAGAAAAAATGAACATTAAAATGGTGATGTGTACCGGTGACTTGGTGGAACATGATGATATCGTTAACCCGGACCCGAAGAAGATGGACCAAACAGGCAAACAACAATGGGAAGCAACGGCGAAAGCTTTTGAAAAACTAGATGGAAAGATCCCTTACGTTACAGCGACAGGAAATCACGACTACAATATATTCAGCTATACCCACAAACCGAAAACAACGCATTTCACGCAGTATTTCCCTGCAGATAAGAATAGTAAGAACCAACGTCTGCTTCGGGAAGTAACCGCCAATGTCTATGGAAATCCAAGCCTGGAGAATGCTTCCTATGAATGGAAATCCCCTCATGGTAAAGACTTTTTGTTCCTATCGCTAGAATTCGCCCCTAGAGACACGATCTTGCGCTGGGCTAACCAAGTGGTGAACCAAGAAAAATACGCCAATCACAGCGTTCTTTTGCTTACCCACGCTTACCTTAATTTTAAGAACGAACATATTGAGACTGCCAAATACGACCTCCAGGATGCTAACTATGGGACTGCCGTGTTCAACAAACTAGTGAAACCATCCAAAAATATCGAAATGGTATTCTCTGGACATATTGGTTCGCCGAACGATGTAAAGAAACACTTAGGCTTTAGAATCGATAAAAATGCTGCAGGAAAAAATGTGAGCCAGATGACCTTTAACGCACAAGCATTGGGCGGAGGCACCTACGGAAGCGGTGGCGATGGATGGATCAGGATTTTAGAATTCCTGCCCGACGGCAAGACCGTGAGAGTGCGCACCTTCTCCCCGTTCTTCGCATTATCCTCCAATACGCAAAACATGGCCTGGCGCACGGAAGACTACGATGAGTTTACCATGACGCTGAACTAAAGCATAAAAAAAACCACTCTTTCGAGTGGTTTCTTTATATCTAACAAATTGATAGCGGTTTAAAACTCTATTTTACTGCGTCTACAACTGCTTTGAAAGCATCCGGATTGTTTAAAGCTAAGTCAGCTAATACCTTACGGTTTAAGCCAATGTTTTTAGCGTTTAATTTACCGATTAATTGAGAATATGAAATTCCGTGTTGACGAGCTCCAGCGTTGATACGTTGGATCCATAAAGCTCTGAACTCGCGTTTTTTGGTTTTACGGTCGCGGTAAGCGTACTGTAAACCTTTTTCAACTGTGTTTTTAGCAATAGTATAAACTTTGCTGCGTGATCCATAATAGCCTTTCGCTAATTTAAGGATTCTTTTTCTTCTTCTTCTAGAAGCTACTGCGTTAACCGAACGTGGCATAATTTGTAAATTTTTGTTTGGTATAAGGCGTTACGTTTTTCAGTACTCTTACTACCTGATACCCGGTTAAAAAATATTGTTATTAAAAAAAATGGTATAAAACTTATTTACCGAGTGCAAGCATACGTTTAACGTTGCCCATATCAGCATCAGAAACATAACTAGTAGTAGTTAAGTTACGTTTTTGTTTCGTAGTTTTCTTTGTCAAGATGTGGCTTTTGAAAGCGTTTTTTCTTGCAATTTTACCTGTTCCAGTCAATTTAAAGCGTTTTTTCGCGCTGGAATTGGTTTTTACTTTTGGCATAATACTATAAATTTTATATCAATCTGTTAGATGCTTATTTCTTTGGAGAAGCTTTTGGCGCTAATGTTAAGAACATACGCTTACCTTCCAATTTTGGCAATAATTCAACCTTACCATATTCTTCCAAGGCCTGAGCGAAACGTAATAATAAAATTTCACCTTGCTCTTTGAAGACGATCGCACGTCCCTTGAAGTGTACATAGGCACGAACCTTCTCGCCACTTTCTAAGAAACGCATAGCATGTTTCAACTTAAATTCGAAGTCATGCTCGCTGGTATTAGGTCCAAAACGAATCTCTTTGATTACCGTTTGCTTCGCATTGGCCTTGATTTCCTTTTGCTTCTTCTTTTGCTCGTAAACGAATTTACTGTAATCTATAATTTTACAAACAGGAGGCGTCGCATTAGGAGAAATCTCTACCAAATCCAACTCCAACTCATCAGCAAGTTGTAAAGCTTGTCTTGTAGGATAAACTCCGGTTTCTACGTTATCCCCAACTAAACGTACTTCTGGAACGCGAATGTGCTCATTGATACGGTGTTCAGGCTCCTTTTTTCTCATAGGACCTCTGTTACCGAAATTGTTACTTTTTGCCAAATGTTTTTAAATTAAACAGTTACTTCTTTTATTAATAATTCTTTAAATGCTTCTGGCGACATTGACCCTAAGTCAACACCCCCGTGTTTACGAATCGAGATTGACCCACTCTCCATCTCTTTCTCTCCTACGATCACCATATAAGGCATTTTCTTCACCTCAGCATCGCGGATTTTGCGCCCAACCTTCTCATCACGCAAGTCAATCAGACCGCGAATATCGGAATTATTTAGCGATTCCAAAAGTTTTTGAGCATATTCTTCATATTTTTCTGACACTGGCAAGACGATAAACTGCTCAGGAGCAAGCCATAACGGAAACTGACCACCGCAGTGCTCAATCAAAACTGCAACGAAACGCTCTATCGATCCGAAAGGTGCACGGTGGATCATCACCGGACGATGCTTCTGGTTGTCGGAACCTGTATATTCCAACTCGAAACGCTCCGGAAGGTTATAATCTACTTGGATCGTACCTAACTGCCATTTTCTGCCCAAAGCATCCTTCACCATGAAGTCTAATTTCGGTCCGTAAAATGCAGCCTCGCCATACTCAACCACTGTCGGTAAGCCTTTCTCTTCAGCAGACTCAATGATCGCCGATTCGGCCAATGCCCAGTTCTCATCAGAACCAATATATTTAGTTTTGTTTTCAGGGTCACGTAACGAAACCTGCGCTGTAAAATCCTGGAATCCTAACGCATTGAAAACGTAAAGTACTAAATCAATAACTTTTTTGAACTCGTCTTTCACCTGATCCGGACGACAGAACAAGTGCGCATCATCCTGAGTAAACCCACGAACACGAGTTAAACCGTGCAATTCGCCCGACTGCTCGTAACGATATACTGTACCGAACTCCGCAAAACGAACTGGCAAATCCTTGTATGAACGAGGTTTCACTTTGTAAATCTCACAGTGGTGTGGACAGTTCATCGGTTTCAACAAGAACTCCTCTCCCTCAACCGGTGTTTTGATCGGTTGGAAAGAATCCGCTCCGTATTTCTCATAGTGCCCCGAAGTGATATACAACTGCTTATGGCCGATATGTGGAGTTACCACAGGCTCATAACCCGCTGCAATCTGTGCACGCTGTAGGAAATCCTGTAATTTCTGACGCAGCGCCGTACCTTTAGGCAACCATAATGGTAATCCCATACCCACCTTTTCAGAGAAAGCAAATAATTCAAGCTCTCTACCAAGTTTACGGTGGTCGCGTTTCTTCGCTTCTTCAATAAAGCGTAAATATTCGGTTAGCTCAGATGCTTTAGGAAAAGTAACACCGTAAATACGGGTCAATTGTTTGCGCGTTTCATCGCCTCTCCAATAAGCTCCAGCTACGTTTGTTAATTTAATAGCCTTGATAAATCCCGTGTTCGGAATGTGTGGACCACGACATAAGTCAGTGAAGTTCCCTTGCGAATAGAAAGTAATCTTTCCATCTTCCAAATCCTTGATCAAGTCCAGTTTGTACTCGTCGCCTTTTTCGGTAAAGTAATCCAATGCCTCCGCTTTGGAAACCGCTTTGCGCTCGAATACCTCTTTTTGTTTCGCTAGCTCCAACATCTTATCCTCGATCTGCTTAAAATCGTCGGATGAGAATTCACGATCGCCAAAGTCTACATCATAGTAGAATCCAGTTTCAATCGATGGACCAATACCAAATTTAACACCTGGATAAAGTGCTTCTAAAGCTTCCGCCAACAAGTGCGCAGAAGAGTGCCAAAAAGTAGATTTACCTTTCTCGTCGTTCCAGGTCAATAATTTCACGTTCGCATCCGCTTCAATCGGGCGTGATGCATCCCATACCTCTCCGTTTACTTCCGCTGCTAATACGTTTCTCGCTAAACCTTCGGAAATAGATAGTGCAACCTGCATTGCAGTTGAGCCTTTTTCATACTGACGAACCGAGCCATCAGGTAGTGTAATGTTAATCATGTACAACTATGATCTTTAAATTGTGTATAAAACTGCAACCTAGCCAATGTTTACAATTACATTGATTTTTAAAGTGATTGCCTTAATTAATCGAGGTACAAAAATACGGAATATTTATGTGTAATAAAAACTTTCCTGTCACCAATAAAACAGCAATATGAAGGAACGTTCTTGATGCCTTTTGAGCATGGGCATTTTCAGAAGCAAAAGAAAACTTTATCTAGACAGCCAAGACTCAGTCCCCTTTCAAAGCCCTTTCTAACCCAATGTAAAGCCCTTTCAGAACCGCTTCGGAAAGGCTTTGATTTGGGTCTGATTTGGGTTTGTTAAAGTTGATACTTAACGCAGTCTGGACCGCTTGCCGCAAAATGCCTATCACTTTTCGAAAATCGTTTGAATTTAATCGCCTTCGAGAACTCTCATCGCGTCAACTCATGAAATGGAATGCTAAAAGATTTTTCTTACTTTTGCACTTCTATTTACTGCATTATGTCAAATCAAGTTCCGGAAGATGGCACCATGCTTCCTTTAATGGAAGAATTCTACACGATACAAGGCGAAGGATATCACACAGGAAAAGCGGCTTATTTTATCCGTTTGGGCGGTTGTGATGTAGGTTGTCATTGGTGCGATGTGAAGGAAAGTTGGGATGCAAACCTGCACCCTTTAACTTCCACGGAGCAAATTGTGGAGAATGCCTTGAAGCATCCTGCAAAGACGGTCGTTATCACCGGTGGCGAGCCTCTACTTTACAATCTGACTTATTTGACGCAAAAATTACACGAGGCAGGAATTCAAATATTTCTGGAAACTTCCGGTGCTTATCCATTAACGGGCTATTGGGATTGGATCTGTCTTTCACCAAAGAAATTCAAAGGTCCGCGTCAAGATGTCTTGGCTGCAGCCGGCGAATTGAAAGTAATTGTTTTTAACAAAAGTGACTTCCAATGGGCGGAAGACCATGCAAAATTTGTCGGAAAAAACTGTAAGCTCTACTTACAGCCGGAATGGTCAAAAGCAGCAGAAATGACCCTTTTGATTATTGATTATGTAAAAGATAATCCGAAATGGGAAATTTCTTTACAGACACATAAATACCTCAACATTCCTTAATATTTATGAATAATGCTTAGTTTTAAACTGCTATGCAGCATATGAAACTAGGCTTTTGTTTATTCATTCTAATACTTTTTGGTTTTGGGAATTTAGCCATTGCGCAGGTTCCTTCGACAAACCGAAAGGCACAGCAGGCTTATCAGGAAGCGGGAAAAGCGATCAGTCAAAACCAGTTCGCTCAGGCTATATCCCTCTTGGAAAAAGCAACCAAGGAGGATCCAACTTTTGCTACGGGCTTTCAGACTTTGGGCGACATACAGCGTCGTTTAGAACAATATGAGAAAGCCATAGCCGCCTATGAACAGGTCTTGACCCTAAACCCCTCGTTAACAGGACTCACCTACTTTGGTCTCGGCGAAGCCTATCTGGGTATCGGCGAGTATCAGCAAGCCAGCAAAAATCTATTGAGCTACAAGGAACAAGGAAACCTCTCTGAGAAAAGCCAACTGCTTGTAGACAAATATCTTGCAGATTGTGCTTTTTCGTTGCAGCATATCAATGGCACGAATACTGGTTTAATTGCGCTTCCAGCCAGCATCAATACCGATAAAGACGAATACTACCCCAAACTAACGGCGGATAATGCGAGCATTATTTTTACCCGCAAGGAGAATAATCAAGAGAATTTTTACGAAAGCTTTCTTGTCGATGGAAAATGGACGGAAGCGGTCAAACTGCCGGAACCCGTCAATTCTGCTCGTTTTAACGAGGGTGCGCATTGTATTTCACCCGACGGGAAATACCTGTTTTTTACGGGGTGTAACCGTCCCGATGGCTTGGGTAGTTGCGACCTGTACGTTTCAAAGAAAGAACATGATATTTGGAGCGAACCATTCAATTTGGGTCCGGGGATAAATACGCGAGGATGGGAATCACAACCTGCAATCTCTGCGGATGGGAAAACGCTTTACTTCGTGAGCAATCGAGCCGGCGGGCAGGGCAGTTATGATATTTGGAAAGCGGAATTAGAAGCGGATGGCAAATGGTCGGCACCACAAAATTTAGGACCCGACATCAACTCGCCTTTCGATGAGGGTGCCCCCTATCTGCATGCGGATAACAAAACATTGTATTTCTCTTCCAACGGCTGGCCGGGCTTCGGCAAAAACGACATCTACAAAAGCGTAATCGATAAGAACGGTAAATGGAGCAAGCCCGAAAATCTAGGCCCCGCCATCAATAATTACTTAGATCAGCGCAGTTTCCATGTCAGCTTGGACGGCAGCATTGCACACTTAGCCTCGCAGGATAATAACAGGCAATGGGATATTTATAGTTTTACATTCCAAAAAGAGCAACAGCCTCCCGCCATTGCCTATATTGCAGGTTTGGTTTTTGACAAGTCCAACAATAAACCATTAGACGCCAGCATTCGCGTAACCAATACGAGTAGCAAAGAAATCGTTTTTGAGAAAAAGAGCGATTATATAGACGGCGGTTTTATCGCGGTTTTACCTATAGGCGCGAACTATGCTGTACATATACAGAAAGAGGGGTATCTATTCGACTCGAAGCAATATGCATTGGATAAACCGGAGTTTGCAAATAAGCGGTACCAGGACAGTATTTTCTTAGAACCTATACAAAGCGGCGCCATTGCGACGCTCCGCAACATTTACTTCGATGTTAACAAATACGAGATCCTTCCAACTTCGGAAAGCGAATTGGAGCTGTTGTTAGGTCTACTCAAAGCAAACCCGAAATTACAGATTGAAATAGCCGGACATACGGATAATACAGGGAATAAAGCAGCTAATCAGACTTTATCGGAGAATCGGGCGAAAGCCGTTTCTACCTGGTTGATTTCGAAAGGTATTTCTGCTGGAAGATTGAGCGTGAAAGGTTATGGAGACGAAAAACCTATTGCGCCGAACACTTCAGAAGAAGGGAAACAACGCAATAGGCGTACAGAATTTATTGTGAAATAATCCTGTTTGTATAATGACTATAGCTGAACGGTTTGCCCGGTCTTTACAGACTCATCACAAGCGACCGCGATCTGCAAGCTATTCAATGCATCCTGCATGGATTTCGATAAATCTAGATCCTCTTGAATTGCTTTCAGGAAGAATCGCTGTTCGCGATTGCAAAGCTCCTGATGGTCTGGCTCGTCGGCTAGGTCTATCCATTCATCTGCTCGTGTAAATTCGTTCTTTACGTCGATATCTGCATAATGAACTTTCAGCGACTCCGCTTTCGAGTGCGCATCAATAGAGTCTGAGTTGCCCGCTTTGCTGGCCTCCTTTGCAACGATAGATACACATCCTTTTGGACCGATCACATCTTTGACGAAAAACGCAGTCTCGCTGACCATCGGTCCCCATCCTGCTTCATACCAACCTACACTGCCGTTATCAAAACGAATCTGCAACTGTCCGTAGTTGTAATTGTCTGCTGCAATATCATCCGTTAAGCGTGCGCCGATCGCCGAAACAGAAACTGGTTTTGCTTCGGTCATCTGGCACATCACGTCGATATAATGTACGCCACAGTCGACAATCGGACTTAAGCTCTTCATCAAATTGCGATGAACATCCCACATATAACCATGGCTCTGCTGATTAAGGTTCATACGCATAACCAAGGGGCTACCCATCGTCTTCGCAACTTCGATAAACTTCATCCAAGACGGGTGATGACGCAGAATATATCCTACGACTAATTTTTTATTAGCTTTAATGGCAGCATCGATCACGCGTTGAGCGCCTGCGACAGTGTCTGCCAATGGTTTCTCGATAAACACATGCGCGCCAGCCTCCAACGACTTGACTGCATATTCTTCATGCGTATCCGGATAGGTAGAGATACATACCGCATCAGGCTGAGTGACCGATAGGGCCTCCTCGAACTCATTATAAAGCGGATAGTCTGCTTCTAGTTTTTCGTTCAGTTTATTCTTTGAATCGCCTCTGGACACCAGCCCTACGATTTCAAATCCGTCCATTTCATGATAAGCAAGCGCATGAGATGCGCCCATATTTCCACATCCTACAACGAGGATTCTTATTTTTCCCATGCTGATCTCCTATTAACTCGTATGTCCTGGTCTTGGAATTCGTGCATTGTCGATCTCCATATCCCAACTGTACCCTTCTGAATTAGGTCCATAGGTCTTGGTCGAGTTCATGATTTCATCTAAGGTAATCGCCTTACCTGTATAGGCAGCTTCTCGGGCCCAAATGGCAAGCATAGTCGAATCCGCCATCGTGTCGCCATCGTTGATGACCTGTTTATTGCGGATGGCCGCAAAGAGCTCATCGTGCTGTGTCTGATACATATTGTTCATCTTGCCCTGAAATTTCCAAGGGTTCTGTCCATGTATAGCATAGCTGCTCAGCATTCCTACCTGAAGATTTCCTTTTGTTCCGATTGCTTCTACTGAATTTCGGTTCTGCGTGCCGTTTTGTTGTCTTCCGAAGTGGAAGCCCTTTAATCCGTCGCCATAATCGAACTCGATAGCAAAATGGTCATATACGTTTCCAAATTCGGTCCAAGGTTTGCTCTGGCGGCCACCGGTTCCGGATACTGTCTTCGGCAATTTATCGCCCAACATCCATGACATGAAGTCGATGCTATGTATGGTCTGCTCCACGATAATATCTCCAGAATAGCGCTGGTAGTAGAACCAATTGCGGAGCTGATCTTGAAGATCTGTCCAAGATGCTTGTCTAGGTTTTTGTGTCAATTCACCCCCTAAGCGGAAGGTGCTCAACCCGTAGATATCACCGATACTACCGGCGTGCACAAGTTTTGCCAGTTCACGATTTGGAACGGAATAACGGAAGCAGAATCCTGCTACGATATTCAATTTCTTTTCTTTTGCAAGCTTGACGCTCTCGCGTACGGAGTGTACTCCTGGGATATCCACCGCCATAGGCTTTTCACAGAAGATATGCTTGCCCTTCTTGACAGCCTCGGCTAGATGGTCAGGGCGGAAACAAGGTGGCGACGCCAGCAAAACGACGTCCACATCGCTTGCGATTAGCTTTTTATAAGCTTCGAATCCTACGTATTGACGCGATTCATCGACTTTGACCTTATCTTTGTGCCCTTCTTTGAGCGCCGCTAAGGCTGTTTCGATTTGATCGGGAAAGATGTCTGCTAAGGCAACAAGCTCAGCGTCCGGATCGGCCTGCAATGCTTGAAAGGCAGCGCCTGTTCCCCTACCGCCACAACCGATAAGGCCAACTTTTATTTTTTTCTTAAGTTCAAATTGTGGAGTTGGAAGGTCTAGTGTAGAGGTTCCTAGTAGCACACCGCTACTTTTGAGAAAATTCCTACGGTCCATTATGTATTATTTATGTAGATCTAGATTATGATTAGAATTTGCTAATTAAGATTTTTTGAACGATTACTCGGTAGAATTATCTAATTTCACAGCAAAATAACAATTATTACAAATTTATGCAAATTTCTACCCCTGAAGCAGAACCGCTAATCAGCAACACGACCGTAGTATTTGGATTGTTGATGACGATATTAGGACTTGTGTTTTACAGTTCTAGCTTATCTAACAAATACGTTAAAGGATTCTACAACATTATCCCTCCGCTGTTGCTGTGCTATTTTCTTCCGGGTCTATTGAATTCATTTGGCGTAATTGATGGCGAAAACTCGCCGCTAACATCAATCGGTAGTCGCTATTTCCTTCCGGCTTGTTTGATCCTATTTATCGTCAACTTAGATCTGAAGGAGATGTGGGCGCTAAGAAAGCGTGCAGGATTGATGTTCATCACGGGAACCGTGGGTATTCTACTCGGAGGGCCATTAGCGGTTTACTTAACGTCTTTGGTAGCTCCTGAAGTAGTTGGAGGCGCAGGCCCCGACGAGGTATGGCGCGGACTCGGAGCACTTGCAGGCTCATGGATCGGAGGATCGGCCAATCAAGTGGCATTAAAAGAAATACTGAAACCCTCACCGAATCTATTCTCATCCATCATTGCCGTGGATGTATTCGTTGCCTATATCTGGATGGCGTTTCTTTTATATGGTGCGAGCAAGGCGGATAAGTTCAATGCATTTTTCAAAGCAGACGCCAGCGATGTGGAACATTTGAAAGAGAAAATGGACGCCAAAGCAAAAGCGAACAGCCGCATTCCGGAAACGAAGGATTTGATGCTCATGATTGCAATCGCTTTTGGTGGTACAGGTCTGGCAACTTTTCTTGCAGAGCCACTTGCTGCATTTATGAAAACAAACTATCCGCATCTGGAGACATTTTCATTAACGAGCGATTTCTTTTGGATTGTGTTCTTCGCTACTATTATAGGTATTGCGATGTCCTTTACACCGGCGAAAAAACTAGAGTTTGCTGGAGCGTCGAAGGTTGGAACGGTCCTATTGTATGCATTGATCACCACGATTGGTATGCAGATGAACATTCTTGCGATCTTAGATAACCCTGGGCTATTTATTGTCGGAATTTTATGGATGGCATTTCATGCATTGCTGCTATTTATTGTAGGCAAACTTTTCAAAGTGCCATTCTTCTACTTTGCAGTGGGAAGTATGGCAAACGTTGGCGGCGTTGCTTCTGCATCGGTTACTTCCGCAGCATTCCATCCTTCGCTTATATCTGTAGGCGTTATTCTATCGGTGTTTAGTTATGCTATCGGAACTTATGCAGGTTGGCTGACCGCTATATTGATGCAGATGGGTTCTCCAATTTAGAAAAGTCGTACAGCGTACTCGACGCTACGTAAAAACAAGCCTATCTTGAAAGAGATAGGCTTTTATATTTATATAGACCCCATCCGAGTTGTTTACCTAAATAAAGAATAAACATAAACTTAATATAGAAATCAAGTAGTTAACAATTTTATAACCTTGTATTAATTAAGTGGTTAATGTGCATATCTAATTTTGCACAGAGATTTAATTATTACTTATATGAGATTATTTTTACTAATTGTATTTAATTTATTGTGTTTGTTTTCATTCGCACAGACTACCATCTTAAAAGGTAAGATCATGGATGGAAATGACAACTTTTCGCTTCCGGGAGCTACTTTAAAGATATCGGATGGCAATCGATTTACTGTATCAGATGTCAATGGTAACTTCGAGTTTTTAAATCTTCCTGCAGGTACTTACACCCTAACGGTTGATTATTTAGGTTATGAACATTATTCGCAGTCGGTTACTGTTAGAGCGGGCCAGGAGCCCATTGAAGTTCTATTGTCATCAGCTTCGCGTAGCATAGATGAAGTGCAGGTGATGGGCGACTTAGCCAGAGGGCAAGCGAAGGCTTTGAACCAACAAAAGAACAACAGCAATATTTCGAACATCATTTCTTCAGATCAAGTGGGTCGTTTCCCTGATCAGAATATTGGTGATGCTTTGAAACGTGTTCCGGGTATCACAATGCAGAATGACCAAGGTGAAGCACGTAACATTATTGTACGCGGCTTATCACCGGAATTGAATTCCGTTACGTTGAATGGCGACCGCATCCCTTCCGCAGAAGGTGACAACCGCAACGTACAGATGGATTTAATTCCATCGGACATGATCTCGACTATTGAAGTCAACAAGACGTTAACACCTGATATGGACGCTGATGCAATTGGCGGTAGCGTGAATTTGATTACTCGTGCTATCCCAAATAGACAACGTATTTCGGCAACTTTGGGCGGCGGATACTCGCCGGTTCGTGAGAAGGGAATCTACAATGGTTCGGTGATTTATGGTAACCGTTTTATGGATAATAAAATGGGATTGGTATTGAGCGGAACGCTTCAGAGCAATGACTTCGGATCGAACAACATCGAGGCAGAATGGAAGAAAGATGACAACGGCAATGCATTTATGAAAGAAATGCAGATCCGTAAATACGATGTACACAGAATTCGTAGATCTGTATCTGCAGCATGGGATTTTGACTTCAATGCTAGAAACCGTATTGCTTTAAACGCGATGTACAACTGGCGTGACGACTTAGAAAACCGCTTTGCTGTTTCGTATAAAGACATGGAATGGAATGCTGATAAAAATACTTACGTTGGTAAATTGACGCGCCAAACAAAGGGCGGTATTAGCAATGACAGGAACAAAGGGAAACGTCTAGAACGTCAGGATGTATTGAACTTCTCCATGACCGGTGAGCATTTATTAACTTCCAAACTGGATTTCGATTGGGCGGCTTCCTATTCTAGAGCGGCGGAATACCGTCCGAATGAGCGCTATGTTGCTTATGAATTGAAGAAAGCTGAATTGGGACAGGACGTATCAAATACCTACCTTCCATTCGTTAATGACAAATATTCGGATTATTCGCAGCTTAGCTTTAAAAATGTTACCGAAAATGAGAATAACACAAATGAAGATGAGTTCGGTGCGAAAGTAAACTTCCGTTTTCCTTTATCAGTTATCGCTGGACAGAAGGGCCGTCTTCGCTTTGGTGCTCGCGTAAGATTGAAATCTAAGGATCGCGATAATAATTTCTTCGAGTATAAACCGAACGCTGCGTTTGGTGCTATGACGACCCATCCATTACAAGTGTGGGACGCTAAGAACTGGGATCAAGGCGAAAGATATGCAGCTGGTGGCTTTGTGAGCAAAGATTACTTAGGCGGATTAGACTTGAACGACAAATCTAAATTTACGCAAGAAGCTAAACCAGATGAGTATTTAGCGGTTAATTATCATGCTAAGGAGCGTATCGTTGCGGAATACGTACGTTGGGATCAAAACATTACTGAGCGCACAGCTGTGATCTTAGGTCTTCGTATCGAGCATACGAGCATTGATTACACCGGTAATAACGTTCTTGAAGAAGAGGAATTAGTTGGTGAAATCCGCAATAAGAATAGCTACACGAATTTCCTTCCTAGTATCAACGTGAAGCACAACTTCAATGATAACTTTATTTTGCGCGCAGCAGCGACCACAGGTTTGGCTCGTCCGAATTACTATGCGCTCGCTCCATACGTGAACACTTTAGTGGATGATAAAGAGTTGTTTGCTGGTAACCCGAATTTGAAGGCTACATACGCAACTAACTTCGATTTAATGTTGGAGAACTACTTCCAAAATGTGGGTATTATCTCCGGAGGGGTTTTCTATAAGAATATGAAGAACTTCATTTACATGTACAATGATCAAAGCTTCAATACCCAGGGTTTCAGCACGGCATTCCCAGACTTAAAGAACCCGATTGCAGCTGGCGACACTTGGCAATTCTCGCAGTTCAGAAACGGTGATAAAGTAGATGTATATGGATTTGAAGTTGCTTTCCAACGCCAATTAGACTTTTTACCAGGTAAGTTCTTAAAAGGATTCGGTATATACACAAACTATACCTACACAGGTTCAAAAGCAAAAGGAATTGCAGGAGAAGATGGGGTATTGCGTGAAGGGTTAGGTCTTCCTCGTACAGCGCCACATATGTTCAACGGTTCATTATCGTGGGAGAACAACAAATTCTCAGCACGAGTGTCAGCTAACTATACAGCGGCGTACTTAGATGAAATCGGCAAGAATGCTTTTACGGATGCTTACTACGACAAGCAATTCTTCTTAGATGCAAATGCTTCTTACAAAGTGACTAAGCAATTCCGCATCTTCGCAGAGACTAACAACTTAACAAACCAACCATTGCGTTACTACCAAGGTCAGGAGAATTTGATGCAACAGTTGGAATATTACAAGCCTCGTTACAACTTAGGTGTTAAATTCGATTTATAGAATAAAATAAACATTTCAAATATGAAACAATCAATCATAATATGCGGGCTCGCTGCAGCAATTCTTAGCTCTTGTAATTCGGGCGATAAGTTAGCTGCAGTAGCTGAAAATGCGGTGAAGCCTACGGTTATCACCGAGGTAGTACCTAACGATACGGATGACCCGGCGATCTGGGTAAACCCTAAAGATAGTTCCGAAGTATTTGTTATCGGAACAGACAAGCACGAGAAGACTGGCGGTCTATATCTATATGACATGGAGGGCAAGATCGTTAATCAAGTCACGCCATTGGATCGTCCAAATAATGTTGATATTGCTTATGGATTCAACCTGGATGGCAGAATCGTGGATATTGCCGTCGTTACAGAGCGTGGCACGAACAAGATCAGGGTATTTACATTGCCAGATCTTAAAGCAATCGATAATGGTGGAATCCCGGTATTCGAAGGAGAAAAAGATCGCTCGCCAATGGGAATCGCTTTGTACACGAAAGCGGATTCTACAGGCAACAAAATTCAAGCAATTGTTGGTAGAAAAACTGGAGAATCTGGAAGATACTTGTTCCAGTATGATCTAATTGATAATGGTGGAACGGTAGTTGGTAAAAAAGTGCGTGAGTTTGGTAAATTCGAGGGTGGTAAAGAAATCGAAGCTATCGCTGTGGATAACCAATTAGGGTATATCTATTACTCTGATGAAGGCTTTGGCATACATAAATACTATGCAGACCCTGCGCATGGAAATCAAGAGCTTGCTGTATTTGGTAAGACGGATTTCAAAGAAGACCATGAGGGTATTGCGATTTATCAATCTTCGGATAGCACTGGTTATATTTTAGTATCGAATCAGCAGAATAACTCTTTCAACATCTACCCAAGAGAAGGTGTTGCGGGGAATCCGAATCAGCATCAATTGATTACCGAAGTTCCGGTATCAGCAGTTGAATGTGACGGTGCGGATGCGATATCACTTCCTATAGGTAGTAAGTTTCCGAAAGGAATGTTGGTAGCAATGAGCAACGGAATGGTTTTTCATTATTATGACTGGCAGATCTTTCAAGATAGCATCAACGCAAAGAAATAGTTGATAGATACTTTAAAGCGTTATTAAAAATAAGAGCAAATTGTTTATAAAAGAGGCTTCCGGAAACGGAGGCCTCTTTCTTATTTTTTAGCTAAGGTTTGGAGCTACCTTGCGAACGCAGCGTATTGGGGCGGCGATATTATTTCGATTAGTGGACACCAAAAGGCGTAGGTTTGTGTTCCCTGTAGATCTTCTATAATTCATAACAAAGTAGTTATTAATACCACTTGTTCTAAAATAGCCCGTATCGCCATACTCCGGTCTTTCCCCAAAAGGCCACCAGGTAGTAGTAACGGTATTCCCAGCTTTATAATCAAACATTTGTAGATACCCATTAGCATCCTTGTTTCCTAGCGCAGTAAAAATAAGATGTCCATGCGGATGGCGCGGCGCGCCGATATTTGATGCATTATCCCAGCTTATATACCATCCTTCATTTCTTAGTTGGTTTCTTCTGATTACTTTAGGGTCAGTAGAGCCGATTAATGAGTTGTATTCATCAGGAGTTGGAAGCCTCCAAAGCCCTTCAGGATAAACCATCTTACAAGGGTCATCCTGCTCATTAGGTGGTGCGTGAGGAGTAATTCCTCCATACCAGTAATCGCTATCTCCAATATTGTGAATGCCATTATTTATATTTCGGATATGAGGGTTATCATATCTGAATCGATATTTATTCCTATCAACGCTTTCATCATAGTATAAATTCCCTCTCGCCCAATAAGCTGTTCCCCGCTTAATTGGTGACTCCAACAATTCTAATAGTGCTTGGTAGCGATGTCCGGGTTTGGCAATAAAATCTGGGAAGGTAAAATCAACATTTTGAAAGGTACGAGGTATTTGGCTTCGTGTATTAGGAGCATTATCGTTGATACGCTCCGAAGTAACGATTATCTCATTGATTTTTAAGCTTAGACGCACTGCTGAGGAGTTAGCGGTAGTATAGAAATCTCTGTATACTGCCCAATTTAATGGGACCGTGTCGCTTATTACAGGATTCCATGTACGATAGCTTAGCATATTGACATTTGAAGTACTACTGTAACTACCATTCAATATCGAAAATAGACCATTCTTTAATCCTGAATTAGACGCCACGACATCCACATCTGCGGAGTTAATTGTTGCAAATACTCCTCTTGCGATGATTTCGAATCATATTCTTGCTAGCTGCCTGCTAAATGTGATGCTTATTGGATTTTCGCCATTAACGACACCGGAAGTCTTAATAAGCCCTGTACTATAAAGAAAGTCGTTTTCTGAGCTATTCAGGTTTGCGGTGACTGGCACATTATATCCGATGGAGTTTATCGCAGGGATATCTTCTTCTCTATTGTAAGAATATGCAAACCATCGGTAAGTCTTATTCCGATATACAGGAATCTTTAATGGGGAGCCCACAACACCTTGTGATTGATTGACGTAAGTTGTAGCCTCTCCTGCCGTGTTTGTATTGAATATGAGTACTCGATACCTTTTGTTAGGGCTCATGTTGCTAAGAGCACGCTTCTCAATTGACGCCTTAGAACCTTTGGTCTGTATAGATGAGCGACTATCCTCCTTTAAAGGTCTATCCAACGGAATCTCTTCCAAGAGTAGACGAGCTTCAAGTCCTTTAAACTCTGTTATTTTACGTGCTACTATCTCCCTTTTCTCCCGAGAGTTGTCCTTGTCGAAAATAAGTTGCTGAGCACGTGCGCTTCTCGTGGGATGATCTGCTGGTTTTAATATTGGTTCTATTGTCTCGGACGCGTTCAAACCTTCGATTTCAAAAGATAAGATAAAGTCTCCGTCTGCTATGCCCTCCCTTAGATGAGGAGGCTTCTCACAGGCACTAAGTATGAGAAAGAATATAAGAAATGGGGCGAATAAGTATCGTCTAATAAGATTCATAATGAATAGGGTTTGATTTATTGATAGCTAGAATTCCATTCTATATGTTGGGCCTTCATCTTCCACCCAATCTTCTACCTTCGGA
This sequence comes from Sphingobacterium hotanense, assembly GCF_008274825.1. NCBI lineage: Bacteria > Pseudomonadati > Bacteroidota > Sphingobacteriia > Sphingobacteriales > Sphingobacteriaceae > Sphingobacterium > Sphingobacterium hotanense. The sequence goes on along the minus strand of NZ_CP030848.1, from coordinate 1,236,424 downwards.
GTGTGATTATTTCTCTCGGTAGTAATGAATGATGAAGTAGCAGCGAGGTTACCTTCCATATCGATAACAAGCATGGATATGGAAGGTCTTTTGTAGGGTAGTTTCTTTATCTTTTTAATGTCTGCATGAAGGGGTTTACAATTCATTGTTTAATTATGCTATTTAATATTTGAGAATTCCTCGTCATCGGCTTTTATCGATGATAGTGAATAAGTAAGTGATCTTGGGAAATTCAAATATAATAAATTTTCATTAAACGAATAATTATTTCTATTAAAACTATTATATTAATAATTTAAATAGTTTAAAAACCATTAATTATTGAGGCGCTAAGCAATAAGCGTCATTTTTCTAATTATTGTTAATATTTAATAATATTTCGTTAAAATATAGTTAGCAATACAATGAATATGAATACAACAAATAGATATAGGCACCTTTATTTTTAATAATAAGATGGAAATTTTAAAAATACACCTTTCTTCTAGGTGTTGTCTGGGTAGTTTAGTCTACCGCTCTAGTTAATAAAATTATTTTTGATTTCTATTACAGATATGCTCCTTCTTGTGAACTTCCATTGGGGATGAAAGCACGCTTCTATTGTTATTAGGGTTTGATTGAGGTATAAATGATGACTGTTCGCCCTGCAATTCTTGCATGGTAATCTTTGGACTGGTGTATGGAAGCTTCTTTTTATCGTTAGAGCAGCCTCCGTCTTGCTTATTCTGCATAATAAGTAAAATTAAACATAATGGTAATAATTTTTCCAGCTACAGGATAATACTAATAATTGTGTTAATGTAAATTGGTTGACGACGGTAAATATAATTTTATTTCGTATAATATTATAACTAAAGTTAAACATATTTCATTTAAAAAAATCGTTATTACTGACAAGAAGCTGTTTTAGAACACCATATCATCTTATAGGAAATTATCATTTCAGGTATGCGCCCTTCTTTGAAGAAGTTCTGATTTTAATAATTCATCTTTAATTGAAACTATTGCTATTTTAGAGAATCAATTCAGTAAAGGTTATTTATGGAAAATAAAGTGTTTTATGAAGGCCAAGTTCTTTGGTCGCAAATCGATGCAAATGTTCACTTGCGGCATTCTGCATATGCAGATTTCTGTGCGCAAGCAAGAAGCAACATGCTCAATCAACTCGGCCTGTCGTTGTCAGAGTTCTCAAAAATGAAGATCGGTCCTATTCTATTCCGCGAGGAGCTCAACTATCATCGTGAAATCAGCTTGGATGAATATATCAAAGTTACTGTAGAGATCAGCAAATTCAACCGTAAGAACTCAAGGTTCTCCTTCCGACATGAGATTTTCAAACAGAACGGTGTTAGAGCGGCCGTAGTCGTAGTTGATGGCGCATGGATGAACTTAGTAGAACGTAAGTTAGCTGCGGTTCCTGACGCTTGGCTCCCTGTTTTAGATAAAATCCCGCGATCAGAGGATTACGTGGAAATTGACGAATAGTTTCAGATTGGCATTACCTAAAGCAAAACATAATTCTAAAGCATTATTCCTTATCTTTGGCGTATGTTATATATAGTCCCTACACCGATTGGAAACTTGGAAGATATGACTTTCAGGGCTATCAACGTCTTAAAACAGGTCGATATCATATTGGCCGAAGATACTCGAACCAGCGCTCCTTTATTAAAGCACTTTGGCATTGAGAAAAAAGTATTTGCTCATCACCAACATAATGAACATAAAGCCGTATCGGAGATTATCCGACTGATGAAAGAAGGACAACAAATCGCCTTAATTTCAGATGCTGGCACTCCAGCAATCTCAGACCCAGGCTTCTTATTAGTTCGTGAAAGTATCAAAGAGGGATTAGAAGTACAATGCCTACCGGGCGCAACAGCCTTCGTTCCGGCACTAGTGAACTCAGGCCTTCCTAATGATCGCTTCTGCTTCGAAGGATTTCTTCCTGTTAAGAAGGGTAGACAAACACGCCTTAAAGCATTAGCTGAAGAGAAAAGAACCATGATATTCTACGAGTCGCCACATCGAATCTTGAAAACCATCGAAGAATTCATTCTCGTATTCGGCGAAGAGCGTCAAGCTTCTTTATCCAGAGAGATCAGCAAACTCTACGAAGAAACCGTTCGTGGAACATTGACCGAATTGAAACAACATTTTGAACAAAACCCTATCAAAGGCGAATTTGTATTTTGTGTCGCTGGGGCAGAATAGAATTAGAAACACGTATTTATTTTATTAAATCTTGAATCAATGGAAAATTACCAAATTGATAAGTACATACAAGACGGCCAAGATCCGAAAGTTGTAGAAAAGATTCATGGGAAGATTCTCGACATGCTTACGCCTGGCGAATCGATCAATTATATTGCATTACAAAAGAAACCTGCTGTTACTTTATTGCCTGATAGCATTACAGTAAGCAATAAACGCCTTTTCCTTTGCGAATTCACGAAGCTAGGTTTAGCAACAAACTTCGAAATCTTCGCATGGCAAGAAGTGAAAGATATCGCCTTTAAGGAAGAAATATTCGGATCTAAAGTAACGGTGATCCCATTTACTGGAGAAAACCTGACCATTGACTACATTCCGAAAACACAGGCTCGTAAATTATACCAGCTTATCAAAGCAGCATTAGACAACCTTCAAAATCAAAAGCAAGAGCCAAAAGAAAGCAAGATTGTTATTGAAAACAAACCTGTATATGGTACTCCTACTCCAACGCCTAAGCCTGAGCTGGAAAAACCTGTCGTGGCTCCGGCAACCGAAGTGACTAAACCTAGCGTAGAAGAAGAAAAAAGAGAGGAAAGGCCAATTACGGCTCCTTCCCTGAACGATACATTCCAAAGACAGGATCAGCGCCAAAGCGGCTTTCAATCGCCATCCACTCCCCCTTCCTCATACGCTGCAGCAGCACCAAAGGCAGAAGAGGACGATGAAATCACGCTGAAACTGAAAAAGCTAAAAACGCTATACGACAAGCAACTGATCACACAAGCAGAATACGAAACCAAAAAAGCTGAGATCTTAAGCACACTATAAGTTCATGAAATCAAACTATCTGTTAGCTTTATTATCAGCTTTCCTTTTGTGGCTGGCTTGGCCGCCCATCCCCTACACAGCGATCCTTCTTTTGGTTGCCTTTGTCCCTCTACTTATCGCGGTGGAACAAACCATTCGTGGCGATTACAAAAACAAAGGTCGCAAGGTATTTGCATTAGCCTTCCTAACGGGAGTGGTTTGGAACACTGCTTCCATTTACTGGGTCTATAATGCCATGAACGCTTTTTTGGATGCCATGCCTTCCTTGCTGATATCCCTCATCCCTTACACTCTTGCACCCTTACTTATGGGGCTTGCCTTCCGACTGTACTATCAAATGCGGAAAAGAAACAGCATCCTCATCAGTTTTATGGGCTTAATCTCTTTTTGGGTAGCCTATGAATATCTACACCAGTCTTGGGAGCTTTCATTCCCTTGGATGACCCTAGGCAACGGATTTGCGAATAGCCACCAACTAGTACAGTGGTATAGCATCACCGGTGTTTATGGCGGTACGCTTTGGATTTGGTTGGTAAATATTGCGCTCTTCCTGTTCATCTGGCAGAAGCGAAATAAAATAGAAGCCTACAGCAACAAGATTCTAATGGGAGCTGTGGCAGGTTTAATCCTAATCCCTTCTATAGCCTCCCTGATTTGGTACAGTCAGTACGAAGAGCATGTAAATCCATCCGAAATCGTCACGGTACAACCTAATATCGATCCCTTTGGAAAATGGGGACCAATAACGCCTGAAGATCAACTCAACGTTTTGACGAACCTTTCTCAGAAGGTCGCAAAACTAAATACTGAGTTTTTTATTTGGCCCGAAACGGCAATTTCCGACCGCAACGGCATTAACGAAGAGGAATTTAGAGAATATCCGCAATACCAAAAAGTACTGCAGTTCCTCGAGCCTTACCATAATGGAAATGTCCTGTCAGGTATCGAGAGCTATGTTCTATACGCCGATCAGCGTACGCCGACAGCAAAGCCTATCGGAAACATGTTTTACGACAGCTTCAATGCGGGAGTACTGGTCGATGGTAGTAGCAAGCTACAATTCTACCACAAATCTAAGCTCGTGCCAGGAGCCGAGCTGATGCCTTTTGGCAAGGCTTTAAGTCTCCTTAAGCCTTTTTTTGCACACTTTGGCGGAACGACGGGCGGTTATGGTAGCCAAGACAAGCCGAGCGTATTCTACTCCGCAAGTGGTATAGGCGCAGCACCGGTAATTTGCTATGAGTCGATCTGGGGCAATTACGTTGCTGAGTATGTCAAAATGGGGGCTCAATTTATTGCCGTCATCACTAATGATGGTTGGTGGGGCGACACCTCAGGGAAAGATCAGCACCTGCAATATGCGAAATTACGCGCGATTGAGAACCGTAGATGGGTAGTGCGTTCAGCAAATACCGGTATCTCGGCCTTTATCAACCAGCGAGGTGATATCGTGCAGAAATCATCTTGGTGGGTTCCAACGGCTCTATCCCAAGAAATCAACTTGAACGAAAACCTTACATTTTACACGCGTTCGGGCGACTTAATCGTCTACATCTGTTTGTTAACAGGTTTGATATCAATTGGTTTAATATTTGTCAGAAAACGAAATTAATCTGATTTTTTATTCTCCTTTATTTATATTTGCCGCCATGCACGTATATTTTGATAATGCCGCTACAACTGCTTTGGACAAAGCAGTAATCGACGTAATGGTACAAACAATGAACGACAACTTTGGAAACCCTTCTTCCATTCATGCGCATGGCAGAGAGACCAAAACAATCGTTGAAAGAGCTAGAAGAACTGTAGCTAAATTATTAAACGCATCACCGGCAGAAATATTCTTTACCTCTGGTGGAACGGAAGCAGACAACATGGCGATCGTTCGTGCGATTGAAGCCTACGGAATTACCCACGCCATTTCCTCACCTATTGAGCACCATGCCGTATTACATACGCTAGAAGAAATGCAGAAAGACGGAAAAATCCAATTGGATTTCCTACGTCTTGATCAGAAAGGAAATATCGATCTATCACATCTTGAAGAGTTATTAGCGAGAAACCCAAGAACCTTCGTATCGATTATGCATGCCAACAATGAACTTGGCAATATCACCGATATCCAGAAAGTAAGCGAAATCTGCGAACAATACAATGCTGTTTTCCATTCGGATACCGTGCAGACGATGGGACATTATGTACATGACCTATCGAAATTAAAAATCGACTTTATCACGGCTGCAGCACATAAGTTCCATGGTCCTAAGGGCGTTGGATTCTTATATATCAACAGCAGAAACAAAATAAAACCGTTGATCCACGGTGGTGCGCAGGAGCGCAATATGCGTGGTGGTACAGAAAATGTCTATGGCATCGTCGGCCTCGCCAAAGCAATGGAAATTGCATACGAAGAGATGGAAGCTCATCAGCAACAGATACAGGCATTGAAAGACTACATGAAAGAACAACTGCTGCAACACATTCCAGATATTACTTTCAACGGAGAGACGGATGCCAACAAATCGCTATACACTGTACTGAACGTTTCGCTTCCTTGCACTGATATGGGCGATATGTTGCTTTTCAACCTAGACATCAAAGGTGTATCCGCGTCAGGAGGTTCTGCATGCAGCTCCGGATCAGATATAGGTTCCCATGTATTACGAGGAATCGGAGCAGACCCACAACGTCCATCCGTACGCTTTTCGTTCTGTAAATTCAATACGAAAGAAGAAGTAGACTTCGTCGTGCAAGTGCTCAAGGAAATTTGCACCAAACACTAAGGAGCATATAACAAAATAAAGAAAGAGTTACCTAAAGAATTAGGTAGCTCTTTCTTTTTTTAAAGCCCAATAAACAACTTTTCCTTTTTCCATGGAAACAGCAACGGCTATGAAAGTCCCTGATACACTTTGAAAACAGACTCTTCCACAAAAAAAGGCTGTCGAACGACAGCCTTTTATTCAAATCTGAAAAAATCCTCTTACTTAATTTTCATCAACGTGTATTTCTCAGCAAGATCGCCTTTGATCTCTTTCCCTGATAAATCCAGCTGATTCAATTGGTTATCGAGAATCTTGTAATTGTAGTCTACATTCTCTAACGACAAGATATCCTTGTCAACTTTCCATTTTCCGGTACGTTCAAATACTTCCTCGCTCTTGCCAACATACACATAGCGTAAATGGTAGTTCTTATTTTTGTCTAGACTCAGCAATGTACTAATCATCGTACAATCGGCGCATGGTAAGTTGCCTTCATAGGTTCCTAACAGTCCGATTCCCTTTAGTGCGTTATCTTCCGACGCAAGCAACTGATTGACATTCGTCTTGTTGTTTATACAACTAATGGCGAATATCAGTCCAATGACTACGATCAATATGTAAGATAACTTTTGCATAACCTTTAACTTCTATGCAAAACACAAAAAAAATACCACAAATGGTTTTTTAAGAAAATTTAACATTATTCATCTTCGTCGAGCAGACCAGTCGCCGCCAAATGAGCATTCCGCAATTCGCCCAAAGCATGGAAATTTCGCTTTTGCTGGGCTATCTGCATGCCTTTTTCATAAATTTCAATTGCGCGGTCGTGTTCTTGTTTCGACTCTAAAAATTTTCCGAAGTGGTAGTAGGTACCCACGTAATCCTCATGTGCCGAAAGCAAATCTTCAAAGCCCGCTAAGGCTTGGCCATCCTCCCCTAACTTTACGTATTCCATCGTTAGGGCGTACTTTAAAAAAGGATCATTAGGACTCTCCTTCAAAAACTCTTGCAATTGGGCTATTCTTCCTTCCATAGCGCAAAAATAAGCATTATTCCGCAGAGCGGAAGAAATTGCAGCGAACAGGCTATTTACTATGCTAGCATAGAATTGACAATACAATGACAATTAAGGATTCAGGCAATTTAAATGAAATTATCATAAGAAAAAGCTAATTCAAACCAATTTAAATAGCCGATTATTAAAATAAGACATAAATTATTAACAAAATCACATTCTAACAGCATTGTTTATGACCATCAAATTCCCTCGCCGCTCCTTTGAAATGCTTAACAAAAAATGTAGGTTTGTGTAAAACGCTAGATTTATGAAGATATTAGTATGTATTAGTAATGTCCCAGATACGACATCGAAAATAACGTTTACCAATGATAACACCGTATTCAATACTGCGGGTGTACAGTACATCATCAACCCTTACGACGAAATCGCACTTTCTAAAGCTGTAGAGCTTGCTGAAGGCGGAAAAGGAACTGTAACGGTAATTAACGTAGGCGACGCTGCGACAGAACCTACCATCCGTAAAGCCCTTGCTATCGGTGCTGATGATGCAGTACGTGTGAATGCACAACCTCGCGATGCATGGTTTGTAGCAAATCAGATTGCAAACTACGCAAAAGGCCAAGGTTTTGATTTAATCCTGACGGGTCGCGAATCTATAGATTATAATGGTGCACAGGTAGCTGCTTTATTAGGAGAGCTATTAGACCTGCCATCGATTTCCATCGCGAAGAAAGTTGACATTCAAGGAAACGAAGCAACAATAGATCGCGAAATTGAGGGCGGTAAAGAAGTGTTATCTGTTTCGTTGCCAGTTGTTATCGGAACTGCAGAAGGCGTAGCGGAACCAAAGATCCCGAATATGCGTGGTATCATGGGCGCTCGCACCAAGCCGCTACAGGTAGTAGAACCTATTGAAGTGGCAGAACTTGCTTCGATTGCTCGTTATGAAAGCCCTGCTCCGCGCGGAACAGTGAAATTAGTAGAAGATGTTGATCAACTTGTTCAATTACTTCACGGAGAAGCTAAAGTTATCTAATCATTTTTAAGCAAGAAAAACACATGGCAATATTAGTTTATATAGAAAATACAGAAGGCGTTCTTAAAAAATCAGCATTTGAGGTTGCATCCTATGCAAAAGCAATTGCTGATCAAAAAGGAGATACCGTAGTCGCTCTTTCCATCGGAAATGTAGCAGATGCTGAATTAGAGAAATTAGGCAAATACGGCGTTTCTAAAGTATTGAACGCTAGTCAAGATAATTTAAAGAACTTCGTGAACAAAGCATATGCGTCGATAATCGCTTCAGCAGCGAAACAAGAGCAGGCTTCCATTGTTGTTCTTTCCAACTCGTTCAGCGGTAAAGGATTGGCACCGCGCGTAGCAGCAAAATTAGACGCAGGTCTGGCTGATGGCGCGATCAACCTACCGACATGGAACGGCGACAGTCTGGAAGTGAAGAAAACAGCCTTCTCGAACAAAGCATTTGCGACGGAGGTTATTTCTTCTGCAAATAAGGTAATCGCATTAAATCCAAATGCTTTCGAATTAAAAGGAGCAGCAACGAGTGCAGAAATTGTAGCCTTTACGCCAGACGTTAATGCGAACGACTTTGCAGTAATGGTAAAAGACATCGTACGTGCAACCGACAAAGTTTCTCTTCCAGAAGCAGAAATCGTTGTATCAGCAGGCCGCGGGATGAAAGGTCCGGAAAACTGGGCTATGATCGAGGAGCTAGCCGATGTATTAGGTGCTGCTACAGCATGTTCTAAACCAGTTTCTGATGCCGGATGGCGTCCGCACTCCGAGCACGTTGGACAAACCGGTATTGTGGTAAGCCCGAACCTATACATTGCTATCGGTATCTCTGGCGCTATCCAGCACTTGGCGGGCGTAAGCTCGTCTAAAACTATCGTCGTTATCAACAAAGATCCTGAAGCGCCATTCTTTAAAGTGGCAGACTACGGCATCGTGGGCGACGCGTTTGAGATCGTTCCTAAACTAACGGAAGCAATCAAAAACTTAAAACACAACTAGTCTAAACTAAACAATGAACGGGTGGCCTTGGATAAAAATAACAAGGTCACTTTTTTTTTGCTTCGAATATTAGCATCTTTGTAATTCCGTTAACGATTTGTCAATGAAGAAAATCAAGTTAGATATTGTAGGATTATCGTATAGCCAAACACAATCTGGAGCCTATGCGCTAGTGTTGGGGGAAGTAGCAGGAAACCGTAGACTACCTGTCATTATCGGAGGATTCGAAGCGCAGTCTATTGCGGTCGAAATCGAAAAAATGACGCCGAGCAGGCCATTGACACATGATTTATTCAAAGCTTTTGCTGATACATTCAACATTAAGTTGGAAGAAGTATTGATCTACAACCTCGTAGACGGAATATTTTTCGCTAAATTAATCTGCAATGATGGCGACAAGACCGTAGAGATAGATGCCCGCACTTCCGATGCTGTTGCATTAGCAGTACGCTTCGAAAGCCCGATCTATACCTATGATTTCATTATGAATACCGCCGGAATCGTGATCGAAGGCAATGATTTTGCATTCTTGGAGAATATCGAAAACGTAGGATCGTACAAACAAACAGAAACAACGACTCCCGAGCCTGAGCCAACGCCAGAACCAAAAGAGCCCGTAAAAAACAAACCCTCTCCGTATGCATCGCTCACGATGGAACAATTGGAGAAAACCCTAGAAAAAGCCATTGAGAACGAGCAGTACGAAACCGCAGCCAAAATCAGGGACGAAATTGAGAAACGAAAATCTTAATTCATAGCTTTTAAATAATCTCACCTATAAGTATGTCTATTAAACTTAGGTTGACCATAATGAACTTCCTGCAATTCTTTGTGTGGGGAGCCTGGTTAATCACTATTGCCAACTACTGGTTTGGCACTAAACAATGGGACGGAACACAATTTGGCGCTATCTTTTCAACCATGGGGATCGCATCGCTTTTTATGCCGACCCTAATGGGGATCATCGCCGATCGTTGGGTAAATGCAGAACGATTGTATATAGGTCTACACTTCCTCTATGCAGTCTGCTTGGTCTACCTCGCACAGGTGCAAGACCCCGGAAGCTTTTTTAATGTGATGCTCCTGGCCATGTGCTGTTACATGCCGACCCTCGCATTATCCAACTCCATCGCTTATACTGCACTTACGCAGGGCAATTACGACCTCATCAAAGCCTTCCCTCCTATCCGTGTTTGGGGAACCGTAGGCTTTATCGCAGCCATGTGGATCACCAACCTGACGGGCAGCAAAGCTACCGAAGGCCAATTCTATATCGCCGCAGGTGGATCCGTCCTCCTCAGCGTCTATTCCTTTTTCAACCTACCTAAGTGTCCTCCGCAACATCATCTGAAAGAAAATGCTAGTCTAGCGCAAATGCTGGGCCTGGAAGCCTTTAAATTGTTTGGCAATTTTAAAATGGCTATGTTCTTTATCTTTTCGATGTTCCTGGGTGCGGCCTTACAATTGACCAACGCATATGGCGATGTATTCTTAGATGAATTTAAGTTCTTCCCGAAATGGGCGGACTCTTTCGTTGTCGAATATTCCACCATCATCATGTCGATCTCGCAGATATCCGAAACCTTATTTATCCTCGCTATTCCTTTCTTCCTGAAAAGATTTGGTATCAAGCAGGTCATGCTAATTGCAATGGTCGCTTGGGTATTGCGTTTCGCATTGTTTGCCTACGGAGATCCATCCGCCGGATTATGGATGATTATCCTTTCCTGTATCGTCTACGGTATGGCATTTGACTTTTTCAATATCTCCGGATCCCTATTTGTCGAGACCACGACAAACAACCAGATTCGCTCATCAGCGCAAGGCTTATTTATGATGATGACCAATGGTTTTGGCGCTGTACTAGGTTCTCGTGTTTCCGGATGGGTTATCGATAAGTACTATACGCTATCTTTCAACGATACGAGCTCGCTGGCGGGCTTTTTGGACACCACGCCAGACAATCAGTCTTTGTTGAATTTTATTGGCTCTCGCGGCGTAGAAATAACAAATGGCGTATTTGATAAAGTAATCCAACTAAAAGATTGGCAACATATCTGGATTGCTTTTGCACTATACACGCTTGTTGTAGCAATTTTGTTCGCTATTCTCTTCAGACATAAACATCAAGCAGATACACCTGTTAACCACTAACAGAGATTTCGCTAAACATATTAAAAACACCCGCTAAGGCTTTACCGATGTCCTAGCGGGTGTTTCGATTTAATGGCTTTCCTACAGAGCATTTTGGAATAGTCTGCTGCCTACTATTGGTGCTTCATTAAGATAGCCTCCAGTATAAGTGATATCTCCTTCTGCTTACTTCCCTTCCAAGCCCAATATAAACCCAATGTATAACCCAATCAAACCCGCTCCAGAAGGGCTTTGATTGGATTATACATTGGGTATGATTGGAAAAGCTTTCAACGAAGGTCGGTTGGTCTCTCTACCAAAAAGTCGAAAGGACTTACGGGCTGCATAGGGAATAATAAAGTAGTCGTTTTGTTTATCTGGAGAATGCGGATAAAACGCTAAAGGGACAGCATTTTTATATTGACCTAGATAAGGTCATATATCTACAACAGAATCAATGTCCCATCATTGAAAGGCGGACAAGAATGGAAGCGTCAGATGTTTTGTTGAAACGTGGTAGTTTCAACAAAAAAGCCTCCAATTTCTTGGAGGCCTTAAAATATGTACTATGATTAATATTTTAGAATTTGAGAGTTGGCTTAGAACTTGTAACCAGTCCAAGAGAACGCTGATGCATCAGCACCTTTTAAACCGTCTTTCTTAGTGATCGTAGCGTTTACGTCATTTTTGATCTTACCTTTATCTAATCCGTTTGCAGGATCGATAGTGTACTCAATTGACGTTCCGCTGTGACCAGCACCTTTACTATCTGTTAAGTCGATCAAATCAACTACAGTAGTTCCAGCTCCGAATTTAGCGTAAGCGTTTTTGATTGTCGCTTTAGCACCTCTACGGATTTTGAATACATCATGCATTGTTAAGTTTGCATCAGCACCTGGAGCGTTGTTGATGATCGTGATACCGTTGATTGTGAAATCTGATTGGTTGATGTCTGTAGGAGTTTCTCCATCTAAGTTACCATCAGCCTCAACACCACGTGGATCTTCAGTTACAGGTAAGTATTTCGCTTCTCTGATACCGTAAGCATTTGTAATAGTACCTCTGTATCCTTGAGAGAAATCGAACATATCATCTGTACAGTTCACTACTAAGATGTTAGTTGCATCAACAGTTCCACCAAAGAACTCGATAGCATCGTCATCACCGTATGATAAGTAGATGTTGCTTAATTTTGTTCCTTTACCAACACCGTTCAACGTTAAACCGTTGTGTTCCGCTTTTTGGTCGATACGAGCTCCTGTATATTCGATTTTTACGTAGTTCAATATACCTGAGTTATCATTTACATCATCGCCACCAAATTTGATTTTGTTGTTGATTTCTGTACCTGCATCACTTACCGCACCTTCTTTTCTTGAAAGAGGAGCTTTACCATTTAAGATGATACCACCCCAGTCACCTTGTTTCGGAGACGCTGCATTCGATGTAAACACAATTGGTTTGCTAGCTGTACCGTCAGCGATCAATTTACCGCCTTTTTCTACAAGGATGTAGATATCTGTACCATTAGCCGCAGCTTTGATCGTAGTACCTGCAGGAATTGTTAATGTTGCTCCTGAGTTTACTAAAACTGTACCAGATAATGTGTACTCAACGTTTGCATCTAAAGTTGTGTTTGCGGAAATATTTCCTTTTAATTCAGCTTTACCACCTGGAGTTGGTTTTACTGGTTCATCATCTGAACATGCTGTGAATGCGAATGCACCTGCTGCGAAAATTGCTAATAACTTTGTTTTCATAATCATTTAATTTCTATACAAAAGAACCACGTTAACATAACTTACAAGTTATCTGTGTGTTAACTTTACATTAAAACTTATAAGATAAACCTGCGCTGAAATCCATACCGCGCTTGTAGCGCTCAACCATCAATTTAGGAGCTCCGTTCGAGAAGTCCATAGACAGTTCGCGGTAAGGGTTAATGATGTTTTCGGCTTTAATAGAGAAGCCAATCTTCTTGTTTACAGTACCTCTTAAATTGAAATCTAAGGTCGGTACGCCTTTCTCCATGATGTTACCAAATCCTCTGGTACCGATTGAGAAAACGCGATCTGAGAAGTAATTGAACACAACCGTTGGCATCAATTCCACGCGGTTTAGGTTTAACTTATACGTTAAATCTGCATTGACCATCAATGGTGAAGCACCTTCTAATTTGTCCGATTCCTTCGTAAATTGCGCTAATGGATTTTCTAACTTTTGTTTAGAGTGTAAGTAAGATACGTTTAAGCCTGCAGATAGAACATTTTCACCGTTTGCTGTTGCAGTTTTGATTAAGTCTTTCTTGATTTCCATTTCGGCACCTAATACATCTGCAGAACCACCTACGTTCAGGAATGTTAAGGTATTACCTCCCGAAGGAATGGTAGATCTTCCAATAGGGTTTTTAATGTGCTTGTAGAATACACCAAAAGAAATCAACTCGCCACCTTCCGGGTATAATTCCCACTTCAAGTCTGCGTTGTAAGTCTCTGCAGGGATCAAGTCAGAATTACCTTCCGTATTGTTATTTTGTCCAGCGTAACGCATTGGCGCGATTTCAATAAATTGAGGCAACGTATATGTTTTGCTACCAGATGCGCGAAGAATCATCGCTTCACCTAAGTTATATTTCAAGTTAACACTTGGTAATAAGAATGATTTATCAATTTTCGAGGGGCCAATGATTTCACTTTGCGTCACGTTGGTATAGAAGTCAACATCTTGCGTCACCTTCTCGAATCTTAAGCCTACCATTGCTGTAAAGTCTGCATTGAATTGGTAAGTTGCGTTAGCTACAGCAGCGTGAATGTTCTTATTACCGTTGTAGTAGAAAGGAAGGAAAGCGAACTCATCATTCTTACCTCTTAAAGTAACCAGATTAAAAGTGCTACCTAGCTTTCCAGTATTGAAGTATTGGTCAGGATTAGTAGCGTCGATGTCATTACCGTAAGGAGGCAAAAGCTCATGATTGAAGATAGTAGCATTGAAATCTCTTTTGGTGATATTTCCGTTGTAACCGAAATCGATTTTTCTATCCAATCCATCTTCGTTATTCAATTTGTAGCTCACGATAGCACGGCTTACAATTCCTTTTTCTGTCATATCGGAGAAATAGCGCTCGTTGCTCCCTGCCGAATTGGTATTGAAGCGGTACTTCCCGCCGTTTTCTAAGAAACTATTTACTCTTCTATCCGGTTCGTTTCCGACAACATAGTTGAAACCAACAGCGACATCTGCACTCCAATTTTGATTGAACTCGTATTTTCCTAAAATCTGAGAAACCGAGATGTGGTTATCATTGATTTGCTGTCTTCTTGCAAATTCACGATCTCCTTCTACTTCATTTGCGTTGTGTCCAAAAAATTCGGAGAAATCTTGCACCTGATCGTGGATATATAAGGAGTTAAAGCTTAGCATCCCTTTGTCAAAAGCATAACGAAGGTTTACCATCGCGTTCTGCGATACATTGTATTGATTTCTGATGTATGTTTGATCCTGATAAACTTGACCGATAGTCGTTGCTGCTCCAACAACACCTTCCGCAAATCTATACTTAGAATCCATACCTCCGGTGAAGAACAAGCTTAATGTTTTTCCACCTAGATCAAAACGACGATTTCCTAAGATTTTGAAGTTAGAGTTGATTAAATTATCAATTGGTTTAGCAACCCAACTGTTTTTGAATGAGTAGTCGCTCAATGTATTGATATGGTGTTTTGAACCTCCATTTAAAGAGCCGAACCAGCTTGTGCCATCAATTCTTTTAAAGTTATCTTTTCCGATTGTTTGGGAATTGGCACCACCCGATACGGCAACTTCTAAACTATTTCCTGTTGCTTCTTTTGTAAAGATGTCGACATTTGCACCCGCAACATCACCACCGATTGTTGGATTAAACGTTTTGTTAACATTGATGCTCTGGATAACGTCTGAACTGAAGAAATCTAAAGAGATATTTTTATATAATGGGTCCTCAGAAGGTAATGGTAAACCGTTCAGTGATGAGGAATTGTAACGATCGCCTAGTCCACGTACGAATACGTTTTTAGCTCCCTCTTGTCTTGATACTCCTGCCATTTTGGTAAGGGCTGCGCGCGCATCACTCACACCTTTCCTAGACAGTTCTTGTGTTCCGATAGACTCAACCATTAGGTTAGATTTGCGTCTTTCCTCCAAAAGCGCAAGCTCTGTAGCCTTCTCTCTGCGTCTCGTAACCACGACTTCTTCAATGACAGCATCCTTGTTCTTTAAAGCGAAAGATACAAACTCTGTGTCTGAAGCACTTAGGGTAAATGTAATCTCTTGTCCGTCGTACCCCATAATGCTTGCGCGAATAAGATATTCGGCAGGTTTGTTACTCGGTAGTGGAATGTAGAACTCGCCTTTTTCATTGGTCGTTGTTCCTAATTGTGAGTTGGCAATAGTAATGGTTGCCCCTTTTAATGGCTCGTAGTTTTCAACGTCAACTACAACCCCTTTTACACCGTATGCTACTTGTTGTGCATTGGCAACTAGCGTCGCAACACATAATAGCATAACCGTAAACAATGTTTTAATACAATTCATAGTATGTTAATATTATGTTGCAAAACTATAAGCTAGTTGTTATGTGAATATTAACGTTCCATTATCTTAATATAAGCGGTTCGTTAACGAATTGTTAAGAAGTAGGTAGCTCAGATTAATGGTTTTTATATTGGGAGAAACGGGTAATTAGTGCTAAATTGCAACAAAGTAACATTATGAACGATTTTGTGCTACACACAGAAAGTTTGTCCTATCAATATCCTAAAGGATCCAAACTTATATTTGAAAATCTTAATATCCCGACACAACAGCATACGCTTATCTTAGGCGAATCTGGCTCTGGAAAGTCCACACTATTGAACCTGATTGCAGGTTTTTCGGCACCCACAACGGGAAAAGTCTATATACAAGGCCAAGATATCTACCAATTACAAGAGACTAACTTGGATAAGTTCCGTGCGAAGAATCTAGGATTTATCTTTCAAGAGGCCCACTTATTAAAGAACCTGACTGTTGCAGAGAATATCAAGCTTGCTCAATCGCTTGCCGGCTTTCCCGTCAACGAGTCGGAAGTTGCTGCTTTATTAGAAAAGCTTCAATTAGCGGCATTATCTAATCGTAAGCCGAATGAGCTCAGCCGTGGGCAGGTGCAGCGTGTTGCAATCGCCAGAGCATTGATCAATAGGCCTGCGCTATTGATTGCCGACGAGCCGACGGCTTCTTTAGATGATAAGAACACCTTTTTGGTAATCGAGCTCATCAAAGCATTGGCTGACGAACAGGGTAGCACCCTGATTATCTCGACGCATGACAAAAGGTTAAAAGACGAATTCAATAATAACTATCAACTATCGGCATTATAAGATGAATATATTTCAACTAGTCTGGAAGAATATCACACAGCAATGGGGGTCGACCCTCTTGAGTATTATTTTAACGGCCTTCGGTGTAGCGATATTGGTCAGTATATATATTACAAGCGATACGTTTGAAAAACAATTAGATAATAATAGTAAGCAAGTTGATTTGGTAGTCGGCGCGAAAGGAAGCCCGCTACAATTAATCTTGAGCACCTTATATCATATCGATAACCCAACGGGGAATATCAAGCTTGCGGAAGCCGAGAAATTGAAAGAGAACCCGTTCATCGAAACTGCTGTGCCGATTTCCTTAGGTGATAACTTTAAGGGGCATCGCATTATCGGAACGGACACCAGCTACATGGGGCTTTACGAGCTTTCGTTAGCAGAAGGCAAACTATGGGCAAAGAGCTTCGAAATCGTATTGGGGAGCGAAACTGCGCGCAAGCATCAGCTGAAGCTGGGGGATCAAATTCATAGTGCACATGGTTTGGCAGAGAATGCGCATGTGCATGACGAGCATCCTTTTACGGTGGTCGGTATCTTAAAACCCTCCGGATCTGTTGTTGATAATTTGATTCTTTGCGACTTGCAAAGTGTTTGGGACGTGCATGGCATCAGTCATGATGATCATGAGCATGAGCATGACCACGAAGGTCACAACCATGCGCATGATGACCACGACCATGATCACGACCATGCAGATCATCAGCATGAAGAACATGCAAATAGCGCGGCGGCTAACGCTGAAGCACACGATCACGAGGGGCATGACCATGAAGGACATGATCACGAAGGTCATAATCATGATGCACATGAGCACCAACATGCTGCAGTAAGCCCTGCAGATGCAAAACAAGCAGCAAACAGCGAGCAGACGGATAGCATTGTTTCCGAGCGCCCGAGAGATAATGTCTTCGTTAAAAGCATTGCCGAGGATGTAGTTCAGGATCATAGCTTGGAGATTACCGCATTATTGGTGAAATACAGCTCACCGGCGGCTATTGGCGTGGTACCTAAGATGATCAATCAATCGACGAGTATGCAGGCAGCATCCCCCGCATTGGAAACGGCAAGGTTGTTTTCTCTATTAGGCGTGGGTATTGACTCTCTAGAGATATTGGCGTATGTAATTATGATTATCGCCGGTTTAAGCGTATTCATCAGCTTGTACAATGCGTTGAAAGATAGAAAATACGATTTGGCTATTATGCGAGCATTGGGAGCCTCGAAAGTTAAACTATTCGCCTTGCTTTTGGTCGAAGGATTGGTGATCACCACGATTGGTGGATTGCTGGGATTGCTATTCGGACATTTAGGCTTGTATTTTATCAGTACGCAGACGAGCCAAAGTGCAGATATCATCCAAGCGTTTAGTATTTATAGCAAGGAATGGTTAATTTTGCTGACTGCATGTCTAATCGGCGTGATCGCTTCGGTTATTCCAGCAATTAAAGCATACAACACAACCATATCGACGATATTAGGGAATAAATAAGATGAAGAGAATATTATTTACAGTATTATTAATCACATTAACAATCACTTTTTCGAAAGCGCAGATCGGTAATTATAATCAAAATCAGGTGCCCGATCATACACCAATGATGAACAGCACTTGGGAGGCAATCGATAAAATGATGTATAAGGTTTCAACGGTCGGAAACAAAAAGGTGTACACACCTAGCTATCCTGCACCTTTGAAGAAATTAGAAAATACGATTGTAGAACTTCCTGGATATATCGTACCGCTAGTTAGTGGAAGAAATCACAGTACATTTATGTTGTCGGTACTACCTATTACGCAGTGTCAATTCTGTGGTACCAACGGTATCCCGCCAATGGTAGAAATCTTTATGAAGAAAGGTACAGTGAAGTTTTCGGATGAGCCCATTAAGTTAAAAGGAAAGATGAAGTTCAATCCGGAGCCTTTAAAAGGGAATGCCGAGATTCAAATCTTTGATGCTGAATTAATCAATTAACGATTCAGGAGAGCAATCTCCAAACAGGCATAGAGGGCGGCAGTTTCAGTTCGCAGCCTCGCTTCGCCTAAAGATATAGGATGGAATCCAGCAGCCAAGGCTTGCTGGATTTCTTTTTGTGAGAAATCGCCTTCCGGCCCGATCAAAACAAGATAGCTTTGATCTTTTGGAAATGCTTGGTTTAAGTATTTCTTATCATCATCCACACAGTGCGCAATGGCTTTCAAGCTTTCGGAGTCCTTTTGCTGAGCGAGGAACTTATCGAAGCTTATAGCCTCGTTTATGCGCGGCATATAGGCCTTCAACGACTGCTTCATAGCCGAAACGACTACTTTGTTCAACCGATCTATTTTGACCTCCTTACGCTCCGAATGCTCACTTATTAAGGGAGTAATTTCTTGAATGCCTATTTCTGTGGCCTTCTCTAGAAACCATTCGATACGATCGATGTTCTTAGTCGGTGCAACCGCAATATGTAGATGATAACTGGGCTTCTGGAATTCGAATGTTCTGGAAAGAATCTGAAGCGTACAGCGCTTCGGATGAGCATCAATAATTTCAGCCTCATACATGCCCCCACTCCCATCGATCAGTTGTACGGTATCCGAAACTGTCAAACGCAACACACGTACGGCATGCTTGCTTTCTTCCTCACTTAACTGATAGTGGGAAGCCTGTGTATCAATATCGGGAGTATAAAATAAATGCATGTTTGATTATTCTTATTCCTCGTCGTCGTCGTGAGCAGTCTCAATTAAATCAAGCTTAACGAACTCGATATTCTGCTGTGTTTTCTTCATGATCGTAAAGCAGTAACCTAGCTCCTCTTTGCTGTCGCCAACATCTGGGATACGCTCGAAGACATGGCTCACTAAACCTGCAATCGTATCATAGTCCGAACTCTCTGGAAGCTCCAAGGGTAAGAAGCCATTTGCATCATGAACGCTTGCACCGGCATCGACCATGAATTCTGTTTCAGAGATTTGTTCAACTACTGGAGTTTCCTCATCATACTCATCCTGGATTTCTCCAACAAGTTCTTCAACGATATCTTCTAATGTCACCATACCGGCAGTTCCTCCAAATTCATCTAATACGAAAGCGATTTGAATGCGCTTCAGCTGAAACTCCGTCATCAAATCATTGATCTTCTTCGTCTCAGGGATGAAATAAGGCTTACGCATGATGTTCTTTAGCACAACCTCTTTACCCTTAACCAACAAAGGAAGGATATCTTTCGTGTGAACAACACCAATAATCTGGTCAATACTATCATCGTAAATTGGAATACGAGAGTATCCCTCTTCCGTAACGGTCTCAATAAAGTCCTCCGCTGTTTCATCTTTTTCAACAGCGACGATCTTCGTACGAGGAACCATAATATTCTTTACGATACGCTCGTTAAAATCGAATACGTTCTTGATAAGCTCATGCTCAGAGTTGTTCAAAGCACCGCTTTCTTTCCCTTTTTCTAAAAGGTATTGCAACTCCTCCGAAGAGTGGCTAGCCTCATGTGCACTTACTTGAATTCCGATCAATCGTAACAAGAAATTCGCGAATCCGTTCAATAAGTAAATAATCGGCTTAAAAACGTAGTAGAAAAATTGCAGTGGAATAGCCACCTTCATCGTGGTAGCAACAGGCTTCTGTATCGCGATCGACTTCGGCGCCAATTCACCAAATACAATATGCATAAAGGTGATGATACTGAAGGCTAATACATGGCCTAGGTTGGTCGCCAGTTTCCCAGATAGCTCAACATTGAACCATCCAAAGATCTGATGAACAATCTGCGTCATAACAGCCTCTCCGACCCATCCTAGGGCAAGAGACGCAAGGGTAATACCTAACTGCGTTGCAGCGAGATAACCATCCAGATGTTCTGTTATATTCTTCGCGATCTGCGCGACTTTACTTCCTGATTTAGCTTGAAGCTCTATTTGAGAAGCTCGAACTTTAACAATAGCAAATTCAGCTGCAACAAAAAAACCATTAGCCAGCACTAAAAAAATAGTCCAAAAAATATCAATTGCCATTAGTCAGGTCTTTATTTCCGAATTGTGTTTTGTATAGTTGTAAACTCTCTAATATAACATTTTGAGCATCAGTTTGCCCAGAAATATTTTCAATTTTTATCGACTTGTTATCGATGGATTTATAGGTTTGAAAGAAATGGGTAATTTCCTTCATGCTATGAGGGGGAAGTTCTGAAAGATCATTCAGATAATTTAGGCTTGCGTCGTTCTTGGCGACAGCAATGATTTTATCATCTTGCTCGCCAGAATCCAGCATGCGCAAAACACCAATAACCTTAGCATCGACAAGCGAGTAAGGTTCTAAGTCTTGCGAACATAGCACTAAAATATCAAGGGGATCTTTATCACCACAATAGGTCTGTGGGATGAAACCATAATTAGTTGGATAGACTACCGAAGCATTCAGTACCCTATCCAACTTTAATAGACCGGAGGTCTTATCAATTTCGTATTTCGCTCTAGAACCTTTACTTATTTCAATGACAGCAGTTACTACTTTCGGAGCTTCTTTGCCCGGAGAAACCTGATGCCAAGGATGTTGCTGTGCATTTGCAGAACTAATCCCGACAAACAGCAACAGTATTATGGTCCAGAGCCTATCGACGTCGTCCATATTGATGGTTATTTGTTTCGAATTTCCTTATTGTACAATTCAACGCTCTCTAAAATAATGTTTTGAGCATATGAACGTCCATATAAGTTTTCAATCGTCACGTTTTTACCTTCTAAGGCTTTATAGTCTTGGAAGAAACGAACGATCTCTTTCATTGTATGTGGAGGAAGCTCTGATAAGTCGTTAATGTAGTTAACAGACATATCGTGCTTTGCAACCGCAATAATTTTATCATCTTGCTCGCCATTGTCGATCATGTGCATAACACCGATAACTTTAGCCTCGATTAAGCTCATCGGATACACATCCACTGAACATAAAACAAGAATATCCAATGGATCCTTATCATCACAGTAAGTCTGTGGGATAAAGCCATAGTTGGCAGGATACATTACGGAAGAAAATAGGACGCGGTCCAACTTGATTAATCCACTATCTTTGTCGATTTCGTATTTCGCTTTTGAACCTTTAGGAATTTCGATAATAGCATTCACGGAATTAGGCAAGTCTTCTCCGGGAGAAACTTGATGCCAAGGATGTTGTGTACTCATTAAAAATTACTGTTTGTTTATTTCGTCTTTCTTTGTTTTTCTATTTTTCAACCAACGTTTTAATAAAGCAATTACGATAGGCAAGAATGCAATAACAATCAACGCCACGATAATATACTCTACATAGTTGATAATTTCTGGAAACTTAATACCCAAATAATACCCTGTCAATGTCAATAACGACACCCATAAAAAGGCACCAAATACATTGTAGAATACGAATTTGCGGAAGTTAAGTTGCACTACACCAGCAAATATGGGTGCAAATGTACGAATAATAGGGACAAATCGACCAATTATTAACGCCGTACCGCCATATTTTTGAAAAAACTCCTCCGCCATGATGACGTATTTTCGTTTGAAAAGTAGGGAATCCTTTCGCTTAAAGAGCATGGGCCCCGTTCGATATCCAAACCAATATCCCGCAAAATTCCCGAGAATACCGGCGGAAAGAATACCAAAATAAAGCGTTACTATATCAACATCGATCTTATTCGCTGCACAGAAGAGTCCAGCTAAGAAAAGTAAATAATCACCAGGCAAAAAGAAACCGAAAAACAAACCGGTTTCCGCAAAAACAATAAGACAAACGATGTAAAAACCACCGTGACTTAATAGATATTCAGCATCTAGCAATTGTTGAAAAGACAACAAATATTCTTGCATAATATATTCAATAGTTCCTTCTAAACCTTAACCCAACTACAATAGTGTAACAACCACTATCGGAACCGTTCAAGTCAAATTATTATGGATTGGTAATCGATGAAATGGCCTCGCGGATGTTCTCAGCGATAGATTCCATTACATCTTTTTCCAATGTCAGCTTTGGTCTTTCAAAATTCATATCCTGCACATGATTCAACGGAATCAAGTGGATGTGTGCATGCGCAACTTCTAGTCCTACAACAGCGACGCCTACCTTTTTACATGGAAATGCTTTTTTAACCCCTTGTGCTACGATTTTCGCAAATACCCACATACCCATATAATCGTCATCATCGATGTCGAATATATAATCGGTTTCCTTTTTAGGGATAACTAATACGTGACCTTCAGTTAGTGGATTTACATCTAAGAATGCTAAATAATCATTGCTTTCGGCTACTTTGTAGGCTGGCACCTCTCCAGCAACTATCTTAGAAAATATTGTAGACATAAACTAATTGTTCAATCGTGAGAAACAAAGATAATAAAATTCTACACATATGCACGTCCGAAGAAGGTATATTATCGGTCATATTTAAGGCTAATTAGGCAAAAGAAAAGCCCCAATCTCTTGGGGCTATATAGGGTAAGGATGTGCGGTTATGGCATACCGCACATAACCTAATATCTCTTATCTACTAATCTCTAGGACTTCTAATTCCATCTGACCCGCCGGCACTGCAACCGAAGCTACATCACCAACTTGTAAGCCTAACAATCCTTGAGCAATTGGCGACTTCACAGAGATTTTCCCTGCTTTTAAGTCAGCTTCCGTCTCAGAAACTAGTTGATAGGTCATCACTGCACCTGTCTTCTTATTCTTGATCTTTACAAAAGATAGAGCAAGAACCTTAGAAGTGTCTAGATTAGACTCATCGATGATGCGTGCAGATGCTAATACCTCTTCTAACTTTGCAATCTTTGCCTCGTGAAGCCCCTGAGCCTCTTTCGCGGCATCATATTCTGCGTTCTCCGATAGATCGCCCTTATCTCTTGCCTCTGCAATAGCCTTAGCTATGTTTGCACGTCCTTCTGTTTTCAGGTATTGAAGCTCTTCTTTTAATTTAGTCAAACCTTCTTCAGTGTAATAAGTTACTTCTGCCATAATATGAACCTTTTACGCGTTACTATAATTTTAAATTTATAAACAAAAAAAAAGAACAAGACCATACCATCCAGAGGGACAACATGGTCTTGTACTTCTTACGAAGTTAAAAAATATTTTCTAATAAAACAAATTTATGAAGCGCCTTCTTCTTCCTCTTCTTCGCTGATGAAACGATACCCCAAACCACGTACAGTTTGCAGATAGTAAGGCTTATCCGGATTCGTCTCAATCTTCTTACGAAGACGTACGACGTGCATATCCAAGGTGCGCGTATTGACGTTCGAGCTATAACCCCAAACAACCTCCATCAGTTCTTCACGAGTGATGTCCTTACCTTTGTTCTGTAAGAAATGAAGCAAAATACGGTTCTCCAATATCGTAAGCTCAATCTTCTTACCATCTCTGATCAACGAGTGTACATTAGGATGATGTTCCGTATCACCGAAGTAATACACTTCATTTTGAACCTTCGGCACAAAGAAGCGTACTTTATTCTCGATCATAGCTACCAACACGTCCATATTGAACGGTTTAGTGATATAATCTGTTACGCCGTAGCTATAGGCGTCAATCTTATCAATATCCTGTGATTTTGCAGTCATCATGATAATGATATTCTCAAATCCAGCTTTACGGATTCCTTCGCAGACCTCGATTCCCTCTTTGCCGGGGAGCATCCAGTCTAACAATACAATATCAGGCGACGATTCTAAGATCAACTTTTCAGCCTCCAGACCGTCACTACATTGGATGACATTATAATTTTCAGTTTGAAGTCGATGGCTTACAAGAAAACGCAAATTATCGTCGTCCTCTACAACTGCAATAGTTATTTCTTTGTTCATAGTTAAATACTAGGGATTATCTTGGAAATATCAACGTAAATACGGTTCCTTCACCTTCAATGCTACTTACTTTGATCTCTCCGCCCATAAATTCAGTAATTTCTTTACAAAATGCCAGTCCTAATCCTACACTACCACTTTGATTGAACTGGTTCTTAACTCTATAAAATTTCTTAAATATATTTCTAAGCTCGTTCTTATTAATTCCAATTCCTTTGTCCGAAAACTGAATCACAAAATTCTTCTTATTTTGCTCTACACTAATATCTATAAATTTTCTTGAAACTTCGGAATATTTATAGGCATTATCAATCAAGTTTTGGAACACCGAATTTAACAAAATCGGATCCGTGTACATGCTACTGTCAACGTCGATTTTTGAAGTTAAATTCAAATCTGGATATTTAATCTTCGTCGCTGCAAATATCTCCTCGCAAAAACTGTTCAAATCCACGTATTCTCCCTTAAATTTTAGAGATTTATTTTCTATCTGCGTGAATGACAGCAGTTTATTCATCAAATTATTTAGCTTATCCGCTTCCTGATCCAAGATTTTCCCATACATATGTCGCTCTTGATCAGAAATCTTCTCCGCACTTTTGATATTATTCCCAGCAATCTTAATCACACTAACAGGCGTTTTAAATTCGTGGGTCAAGTTATTGATGAAATCATATTGCAATTGAAACAGCCTACTATTGATCGCGATATTTCGGTAGATCAAGTAAACAATCAATAGCAGAACGGCATACAGCAACGATACGCCCAACACTACCGGAAAGAACTGTCTATTAATCTCTCCTCGCAAGAACTGTTCCGATGAGTCAAATTGCAGCTTATATTCTGATAATGCACCGGGTAGTGGCATTTCTGTGCTGATAAAACCTTCCTCTTCCGTCAAGTTAGGATCAGCAATCGCCAGAACATTTATTTTCTCATATAATCGTGGCTGAACGTTCTCAATCTTAATCTTTGCTGGATTTATCTTATAAACAAACAAGTCCTGATCATAGGCAACATCATTCGTTACGGTATCTTCCATCAAAGTTTTATACGCTCGCAACGTACTGACGCGCGGAATATTCAAATATGTGACCTTTCCGGGCACTGTATTATAAAATATACGGTAAATATCATTCTCGGTCAGCGACGTCGAATCATCCAACACGTCCAGAAAGTTGACCATTTTGATGGCCATATTGTTAAAATCGTCCGAAGTCGGTCTATTTTCCGTTTCGTCGATGCGGTTCCGAAGCAATCTATTACGCTCATCGAGCTTGAAGGAGTAGATGGATTGCGGAAAGATCAACAGATTCTGAAACCGAACCCCTCTAACAGCGCTGTTTTGATTCGTAAAGAGAACGTCATAAAACACAACTTCATCCACAAAAGGATTCTTACGAAGAATCTTCTCAGCATAAGTAACCGCATGCACAGAATCCAAATAACCTTGGTAGTTTGAAACTTCGGATATGCTGTTATTAAAGAAATTATTGAATGGTTTAAGGGTCGCATCGAAAACATCGACCTTGCGGTTATAGAATTCCGACTCGACATAGTTTGACATCATCACACGAGCGAGGAATACGGCGATAATGTAGAGAATAGTCAGGAAGGCCACGAAGGCAACCAACAAACCCAAATTTTTCCGATATCTACTCGTTTTTTTGATCATGCCGAAGGCTATTTCAAATTCTCAGCTAAAAAACGCTCTATTTCTTGGTAGTATTCAACAACGTTCTCCTCGTTTCTAAAACGCTTACCTTCGTCTTTCTTGAATATATATCGCACCGGAACCTGATTACTTTTCAATTTACTTACGAACTGATTCGCATCCGTAACAGATGTGTACTTATCTTTCCCGCCTTGGAAATATAAAATCGGAATACGCACCTTATCTGCATGGAAAATCGGCGATATCGCCTGAAACAACTCAGATTCCTTTTCCGGATTTCCTATAATCCTATAATAAAGTTGCACATAATGCTTCAAATGCGGGGGAATTTCCCTGAAATATGTAAACAAATTACTATACCCCGAAGAAGAAATCGCACAACGATACATCGGATTAAATACCGATGCATACAATGCGGAATACCCTCCGAAGCCTGCTCCCATAATCGCGATCCTATCCTTGTCGGCAATCCCCTGGTGAATCAACCAGGCAACACCGTCGGAAATATCAGACTGGATTTTACCGCCCCATTCCTTGAAACCCGCGGTCCAAAATTCTTTACCATATCCCATCGAACCCCTATAGTTCACCTGGAACACCGCGTATCCACGATTCGTCAGAAACTGAACTTCCGAATCAAAGCCCCATTCATTCCGACGATTCGGACCGTCGTGAACCAAGACCACAACAGGGCAATTCTTTCTACCCGATTTCGGATAGGTGATATAAGCGTGGATGGTTTTGTTATCCCGTGACAGATAACTCACCTCCTCCATATTATTGAGTTTCAAATCTTTTAGCTTCGGGTTGTCCTCTGATAGCAATTTCAACTCCTTATTCGCTTTATTGAAATAATAAAGCTCACCAGGATGCACATCGCTGTACGCACGAACGATAAAACCATTCAAGGAAGTATCGCTATCAAAAAAATCAATCTCCATCTCCGGAAACTTCGACTTTAGATACTCGTAAGCCTCCTTGAAAGAAGGGTTGATCATCGATTTTTTATTCCGATTGACGAATGAACTGGTGTACAAAAGCTCTTGAAGATTACTAGAATAGCCTTCGAAATTCAAATCGCCTAATTTATCCTCATATAAATTACGTATCTCCTTTCCTTGCGAAGCGTCATACTCCACTAGTGACATCTTATCGCGCTGGTCATTTGACAAAGCGTAAATAAGCGACTTCGACCCCTTCACAAAACCCATCGGAATAAACGTTGTTTCGAAATCATTGCGCATCACCTCACGAAAAGGCTCCGCCTCCGATGCACGATAAAGGATAGATTCTTGCACACTGTCGCTGGTGAGCGCCAAACGAACCACCCCATCCGGTGAACCTATCCAATTGACTACGTTTCCAGGATTTTTATAGATCATCTCACTTGGTCGACCGTCTAAATGAACTCGATACAGGTCAAAAAGCGACGAATCACGCTTGTTCATTCCTACCACCAGACTTCCCTGTGTGCTACGCAAAGGGCCAATCCAGCGAAGCTTCACATCATCGGTTTCCACCAAAGGATGTCGTTCCTCAGTATGCACGTTGATGCGAAACAATCGCAAGCTATCGCTCATCGACTGCGTATTGGAAAATATAATCTGCTCATCGTCTGCCCAAAAGAAACCTTGAACATTGAGACTTGATTGGTAAGTAAGCTGTTTAGAAGAATCTGGCTGTATTAAATCGAGAACAAAGATATTCTTGCAGTGGTCGTGTACACCTAAATAAGCAATCTTACTACCATCGGGCGATAGTCGAAAATTACTCTTATCCGGTTTTACAAAGAAGTCCTCAACAGGTATGATTTCATCACGTCCATTTTTTGACTTACAGGATGCTGCAGCCAACAAAACGCTCACAAGAAAAATCAAAATTCTAAAATTCATATTATTAACCAGCCTCTTTATCAAATATTAGAAAAAAATGTCGGAAAGTACGTTTTGCAACCTTATTTTTACAGCGGCAAACAACCCTATAGCATTATGTTTTTATACAATGTTTCTATTATTATCGAAGATTCTGTTCATCAGTCCTTACTTGATTGGATAAAACAACAACTCTTAACTAACGGAGATCCAGCATTAAAATTGTTAAAAATGCTTTACTCTCCTCATGAAGGACAAACCTATTGTTTACAGATAGTAGTGGAGGATGAGCAGGCAATTGAAGACTTTAAAGCTGGACTTATTCAAAATCTACAGGAACATATAGCAAGCAATTATCAAGATAAAGCTTTTATTTTCGATAGTGTGATGCAATACATCCCACAACAATAAGAAACTTACAGCTTATTTTTAACTTCCGCGTATTTTGGATTATACGATACTTTTGGCGATAAATAATGCAAAAGTACCAATCTGGAATAGCGGTAGTTAAAAGGAGCAAAAAGTACAATTGTCGTGAAAAGCACGATGATATAGGTCCATGGCGATTCGCTCTTTGTCGCTAAGGCGGTTACCAACGCCATACAGAGCACCTCTCCTACTGAAAAGGCATAACTTACGTACATCGCTGCATAGAAATAACCCGGCTCAATCTCAAATTTGAATCCACAGTGCGGACAATGCTCGTGCATCTTCTGCCTAGAAAGTCCATATGCAGAGCCAGAGAACATCTTACTTGTTCTACAGCGTGGACATTTCGATGAAAGTACTGCTTGAAACTTTGAAATAGACATCTATTCTTCCACTCCTTTTGCTACCGTAAAAGAATTGGAAGAACCGGTATGGCGGAATTTCTTATACCATAGAAATCCAACGCCCGCGGCAATCAGAAAAGGCATAGCTAAAAGGAATAAGATCCCATCGTTAAGCCCCTTGCCTTGGGTGTTGCCGTCCTGCGTACTATTCTCTGCGTTAAGAGAACACATTGCACATTGAGCTGAAGCCGTAGAAGTATAACCAACGCCCGTAAACGTCAGAAACAACACAAACAACAATCTAAAGGAATGTTTACGAATCATGCCACAAAGTTAAGTATTTAATCTAACAATCTTATAACTTATCGCTTAGCAGCACATTGAATTTCTCCCAAAAACCATCCACCGGAAGGGGTGCCTTAATAAGCATAGCTTCTTCTTTTATAGGATGTTCGAATGCCAAGGAGCGAGAATGGAGACATATCGTACGCTTTAAACTTCCGCGCGGATATCCGTATTTATTATCCCCAACGATCGGACAGCCCATATACGCCAGTTGACTGCGGATCTGATGCGTACGGCCTGTTAGCGGATTTACTTTCAATAAATAAAAACCGTCTAAATGGCCAATAACTTCGTAATCAAGCTCTGCAAAACTTCCATTCTTCACCTCACGATCATACGCCTTGGTAATCATTTTCTTCCGATCCCGAAGCAACCAGTTCTTCAAAGTGCCTTTCATATGCGGCGGCTTTTCGCGAACAACTGCCAAGTAAGTCTTTTTTACCTTACGATCATGAAACAAACGATTCATACGATCTAATCCCTTGCTGGTCTTTGCGAATAAAATCATACCGCTCACCGGACGATCCAATCGATGGATAACCCCAAGAAAAGCGCCGTTAGGCTTCTGATATTTCTCTGCCACGAAATCCTTCACCATCTCTTCCATCGACTTATCGCCGGAATTATCTACCTGAACGATATCGCCGCCACGCTTATTGATTGCTATATAGTGATTGTCCTCGTATAAAACATCGCTTTCCGTAATATTTGCCATATCTCGTCTTTCTGGTTTACAATGCAAACCTATTGTATTTAAATAAAAAAAGCGACCCGTGGCCACTTTTTAATCTTTTTATTGGAGCAGCGTGCTGCTCCATTTGAAATTAATTTGTTAAAGTATCTTGAGCTTGAGCTGCTTCCTCTTTCGCCTTCTTTTTAAAGAAGCCTCTTAACAAGAAGTTGCTTTGCAATGCCTCCATATTTTGATCAAGCTTCTCTGTTCCCATATTCAGGTTCTTTAAGATTTGCTTAATCTCATTAGCAGCCTCTGCATCATTGGTAAGTACACCAATCGCATTATTCTTATCATTCAAACGCGCCGTTGTCTCGTTCAGATTCGCCATCAAAGCGGATGCAGTTTGCGTTACGCCCTGCAACTGTGCTGCCGATTCACGTAAGCTAGCAAATACCTGTGTATCGGTCGAAAGATCATGAATCAATCCCTGATCTGAATTCAATTTATTGGTCAATGTCACCAAATTATTTACCGCCATATTCGCAGTTGTCATCGTTGAATTCAAAGAGTTGACAGACTTTCTTAAGTTATTAGCAATCTCTTCGTCCGTCATCAATGCCCCAACAGCACCTTTACCTTCTACCATCTGCTTAGACAGGGTCGCAAAGTTCTTCGTAATTTCTAATAAGTTTTCATTGTTCACCTGCAATGTGGAAAGCATCGCCTCCATACCGCCGGAAACGCCCGATTTGATTACATCACCATCTTTAATTGCCGGGATATTCTCACTACCGCCCACCAAACTAATGATCGCATTACCAATCAAACCGTCAGAACTAAGCGTCGCAATAACATCCTTACGGATAAATTGGCTCGATTTCTCTTCCACACTCATCACAACCCGCACATTCTCAACGCTCTCAAACTTAATCTCTTTGATGATACCCACCTTGACTCCCGAGAACCAAACGTTGTTACCAACTTTTAAGCCCTTCACATCTTTGAAATAGGTTGTCAATGCCAGATTCTTGCTAAATTTATTTTGTTGTGTACCCAACACTAAAATACCAGCCACCAAAATAACTAATCCTATCAAGGTAAATAAACCTACGATAATCGATCGTTTTCTCTCTTCTGTTGTTGCCATAAATTGTATTATACAATAAAATTATAATCATAGAAAGGCTTAACCCTTTCATCATTTGTATCAAATATCTCGTCGAATTTGCCAACGCGCTCAAATCGTCCGTCTAACAACATCGCTACACGATCGCCAACCATCTTCGCACAAGCTAAATCGTGCGTAATAATGATAGAAGAAGTTTTATATCGCTCCTGCACCTCATTGATCAAGGAGTTGATATCCAAACAGGTAATCGGGTCAAGACCCGCTGTAGGCTCATCATACATCATAATATCAGGGCGCAAAATTAATGTTCTGGCAATACCGATACGCTTACGCTGACCTCCGGAAAGCTCTGATGGCATTTGATTGATGGCACGAAGCAAACCTACACCATCCAATACGTCTTCCACCTCGCGATTGATCTCTGCTCTTGTGAGATTACGTTTATTACGAACCAATGGAAACTCCAAATTCTCGCGAACCGTCATACTATCGTATAAAGCCGAGTTCTGGAAGGAAAAACCAATACGCAAGCGTAGCGCGCGCAATTCCTTCTCGCTCAATTCGTTCACCGTCTCGCCAAGCACGTGAATGTTTCCCGAGTCAGGTTTCAAAAGTCCCGAAATCAGCTTTATCAATACGGATTTACCAGTACCCGAACGGCCTAGTACAACCAGGTTTTCACCATTATAAAGCTGCAGATCCACATTGCGCAACACGTGCAGATCACCAAAAGACTTACTGACACCATCAACATGGATGACAACATCATCGTAATTAATCTGAGCTACTTTTTTCTGTTCCATACCTGATTACCCCATTAAAGCTAAAATTTGAACAATCAGTAGTTCCTCAATAAAAACAATAAACATCGATGCTACAACGGCGCTATTGGCCGCCTTTCCTACTCCCTCTGTTCCTTTTGAAGAATAATAACCTACGTAGGTACTAACGAAGCCAATCGTGAATCCAAAGACAATTGCACGGAATACCATAGCAAAAACATCTTTTGGAGCAATCGCTTCAAAAACTTGGGTAATATAACTTAACACGCTAAGTTGGTCTTTCGATATAATACTCAGGTAACCGCCCGCTAAACCGATACCAGACACGTAAAAACACAATACCGGAATCATGATGGTCGTTGCGAGAATACGCGTACTGATCAAAAATTTAAATGGATTGGTTCCTGAAACCTCCATCGCATCAATCTGCTCCGTAACGTTCATCGAACTTAACTCGGCCCCGATCTGAGAACCCACCTTGCCCGAAGCAATCAAAGCCGTAACCAGCGGCGCTAATGCACGAACGATAGCAATAGAAATTAAATTGGGAAGCCAAGACGCTGCACCGAACTCTTCCAAAGAGGGCCTGGACTGTTTCGTAAATACAAAACCCACGATAAAACCCGTTAGACTGATCAGCGGAAAGGATTTCCATCCCACTTCATAACACTGCCTAACAATCTCTTTGAATTCATAGGGTGGACTTACTACCTCGCGAAAAAAACGCATCAGGAAACGATGCAGCTTTGCAAATTCAAGTAGTAAAGATTCTATTTTCTTCGCCATTAAAATTGTATAGTTAAAATAATAAGCCGCCTCTCCTACGGCAAATAACCTGCCAAAGGTACAAACTTTTATGGATACACTTAAGTCAACTTTAAATATTAACTCCAACAATTCAAGAAGTCAAAAAGTTTTACAAAAAAATTATACAGTTAAACCTTTTGCAAAAAACCACTGTCATAGAATTAAAATTGGTTGTAAACTTTAACAATTAAGGATATGAAAAACATAAGGACATACAGCTTTCTAGCATCCCTGATCTTGATGATCGTTGGGGTCTTTAAATCCAGCGAAGTATCCGCTCAAGGATACGATGATGTCACTTTTGATGACTTCTACTATGAGCTGGATCCTTATGGTGATTGGGATAATGACCCAGAATATGGGAATGTGTGGTATCCTGATGTCGAAAGAGACTTCAGACCCTACGGAACCAACGGGTATTGGTCAATGACCGAATATGGTAACACATGGGTTTCCAATTATGATTGGGGTTGGGCTCCCTTCCACTATGGGCGTTGGGTTCATTCTGCGCGCCGCGGATGGGGATGGATTCCGGGATACGAATGGGGACCAGGATGGGTAAGCTGGAGATCAGGTGGTGGATACTACGGATGGGCACCAATGTCGCCTGGAATAAGTGTGAATGTATCGTTTAACTTGCCAATAGATTTATGGGTATTTATCCCAACAGCGCGCATCTATGACCCTTATATCCACAGGCACTGGTCCTATGGTTCTAGATACCGCAATATCTACAACAGAACAACGGTAATTAACAATACCTATATTGTAAATAACCACCATTACTACAGTGGCCCATCACGTCGCGATATCGAACGCAACACTGGCCGCCGCGTAGATGTTCGTAACGTACGTTTCGACAACAACAGAGGCGCAAGCCGTGCCGACCGTCGCAATGTATCCATCTTCCGCCCGAACCGCGACAATATGGAGCGTATCAGAGGCGAACGTGCTAGCAGCAGCAGAAATGGCCGTGTAGAAAATAGAGGTAACTCCCGCGTGGAAAACAGAGGTAATGCGCGTGTGGATAATAACAGAAACTCACGTGTGGAAAACCGCAACGAGGGCCGCACCAACCGTTCAAATGAGAGCCGTGTAGACCGTAACGACCGTTCAAACGGCGATTACACAATCAAACGTAACGAACGTGGACAGCGGGAAATGCACATCGGAAACTCAAACGGGAGAAACGAGCGTTTAACGGTAACTAGACAACCGAATAATACACGCACTGATCGTTCGGCAGGAAACATTCGCAACGAAAGCAGAACGAACAGAGAGAGCAACCGTCAGATTCAAAGAGAGCGTCCAACGCGTCAGATTGGTACTTCTGAATCGCGTCAGCCACGCTCTTCGAGCCAAGGGCGCACAGCATGGGATCGCGGCACTTCTTCTAGACCTTCTAGAAGCGAAGCAGCACCACAACGCATGGAACGTAGCCCACGCCAATCAGCACCGAGCTCGCGTGAGCAACGTGCGCCGCAACAACGTGAGCAGCGTGCGCCACAACAACGTGAGCAACGCGCTCCACAACAACGTGAACAACAATCGCGTCAGCCGAGCCGCGTTTTCCAAGCGAGCAACACACAGCGTAGCAGCATGGAAAGACCATCACGTTCATCACAAGTTGAACGTAGCTCGTCAAACGTAAGCCGCCAATCGGGCAACCGCTCAAACGGTGGTAGTGCACGCGTAGAACGTGGAAACGGTCGCGGTAGAAACTAGTATTTTTTATTTAGTCGAGATAAATTTTTCAGAAAGAGCTGCCCTCCAGGGGCGGCTCTTTCACTTTGTACTTAGACCTCCCCGATGCTCCCAAACCACCTGCAGAATTATCGTTATTCATAGCTGCTGACAGTTTTTTGTTTGATAGAAAACCTGCACATTTGTATTTATTTTTTGTTAACTTGATATTTAGCACTAATTAATACAATATATGGCGAGACTCACTTCAATCCTAGATAACGACTTCTATAAGTTTACCATGCAATATGCGGTGGTCAAACTATTCCCAAAAGCTAAAGCGCGCTATCAATTTATCAATAGAGGAAAACATGAGTTTCCGGAAGGTTTCGCTGAAAAACTGCGCGAGGCCATCAATCATATGGCCGAGCTAAAACTTAGCAAAGCAGAGAAACACTTCTTCGCCAAAACTTGCCCGTACATAGATCCCACCTATTTCGACTTCCTTCAAGGCTATCAGTATGATCCCGAAGAAGTGACGATCACCCAAGAAGGAAGCAATGTGGAGGTACATATCGAAGGCTATTGGTATCGAACCATTCTTTGGGAGGTTCCGGTAATGGCATTGATCTGTGAGCTGTATTACGAAGAGACCGGACAAGAGCGCGTATCGGACGAAGAGGTAGCCCAGATCGTTAACGACAAAATGGACAAATATGATAAACTGAACATTACCATTGCCGATTTCGGAACCCGCAGACGACATTCTTATGCGGTGCACGATCTGGTGATCAAGGCACTGCGTGAGCATAATTCGAACACGTTCATCGGCACCAGCAATATGCACTTCGCTATGAAGTACAAAACAAAACCTATCGGGACGCATGCGCATGAGTGGTTTATGTTCCATGCGGCTAAATACGGCTATAAGATGGCCAACTTATTAGGTTTAGAGCATTGGGCAGATGTTTATCGAGGCGACCTGGGAATTGCCCTATCGGACACCTATACTACCGAAGCTTTCTTTAAACAATTCGACAAGAAATTAACGAAGCTCTTCGATGGTGTTCGTCACGACAGTGGCGATCCGATCGAGTTCGCTAAAAAAACCATCAAACATTACGAAAGTAAAGGCATTAACCCGTTAAATAAAACCATCATCTTTTCCGATGGCCTCGACTATGATAAAGTCGTGAAGATCGTAAATTTCTGCAATGGCAAGATCGGTCATTCCTTCGGCATTGGAACTGACTTCACCAACGACGTTGGTCTGAAGCGGATGAATATCGTATTGAAAATGACCGAAGCTTACCCTGACGAAGGCGAGTGGACTCCGGTAATCAAATTATCCGATGAGCCCCTGAAACATACCGGTGACCCAGAAGAAATCAAAATGGCGAAACGCTTTTTAAATATTCCTGACCATGCATAGAGATATCTACGGCGAGGCCCTTTACGATTTTCAAGAGAAGGGCGAATTAACGGAGCCCCTACTCCTACACAGCAGCTATGGCGATATCGAAGAGATGCCTGTGGAAGTGTTCTATCGCGAAGAGGATGATATCCCGGAAATGGAGTTTATCGCGCTCTCTTTATGCGATGGCAAGGTGCTGGATGTGGGCGCCGGCACGGGTGTGCATGCTTTATATCTGCAGGAGAAGAATTTTGATGTCACCGCACTTGAAGTCTCTGAGATTGCCTGCAATATCATGAGAAACCGCGGTGTTCAACAGGTGAAGCATGAGGATTTCTTCAAGTTTCATGGGGAACAATACGATACACTACTGTTTCTGATGAACGGTATCGGTATTGCCGGGACTTTAGATGGTTTCAAGTCGCTGTTACAGCATGCGAAGACCCTGATGACCGATCGCGGGCAGCTGCTATTCGATAGCTCCAACATCGAATACCTATACGAAGAATACCACATTAAACGTCCCGACCACTATTACGGTGAAATAAGCTTCCAATACGAATACAAAGGCCAAAAAGGTGAACCTTTCAAATGGCTATATATCGACCAGCAGACCTTGATCAACATAGCCCACGAGGAAGGCTGGGTCGTGCAAATCCTTTTCGAAGATGAAAACGACCAGTATTTGGTAAGGATGGAACCTAGAAGAAAGGATAGCTAGTACCAGTATACTTTTAATCAAACCCAATACAAAGCCCAATCATAGCCCTTTCCAAGCGGCTTTGATTGAGCTTTGTATTGGGTTTGAAAGGGAACTGAAAGGGCTTTAACTCAAAGCATTTATAAATAAATTTCGAGCATGGTATGGAATTCTATGCTATATTGCATCTGTTAGGTAAAACTTACAATATGGCTTACCGGTACGCAAAACAAACCAATATGAAACGACTTTATTCACTTGTCCTCATGCTGATTCCAGCATTGCTATGGGGACAAACTAAACAGGAAACTTCTGCAATTATGGATAAATGGAAAGAAATAGATCGACTGATCTCCATAAACAATTACGAACAAACAAAACCTTTGCTTGCGGATATCAAGGCCTATGCGCTAAAACATAAGGATGATCCAATGTTTGTGAAGGCTTTCCTTGCCGAGTCTAATGTGTATAGGATAAACAACGATGAAGAGAAGTTTTTTGAACAAGGGCAGGCTCATTTTGAAAAGAATATTGCAGCGAGCAAGAGCGTATTGGTCAAGAGTGTGTTGACTAATTTTTATGCGCAGTATTTGCAATCCATGCTTTATCTAAATTATAGCGAGCCAAAGAATGCTTTTTTGAAAATGAGTCGTAAGGAACGCATGCTCTTCATCGATTCGCTATATGCAAGCTCTTTGAAAAACAAGCAGGAACTGGCTCAGGAGAACCTTTCGAAATGGGCGGCGATCTTCGCTGACACAGAAAATATATCCCTTAGTCCGACGATGTACCATTATCTCGGTTATTTCTATATTTCATTTTTGAATTTAAGTGACTCCCCAAATCCAAAACAAAGGGCGCAATTAGTCGAGGATCTTTTGCAGCGAAGTAGGGCTTCGAAATCGGCAGATGCAATCTCTTATTTATTATCAGCGCAATTAGATCGTTCAAAGTTTACAACGTTAAAAAAACAAGCCGATGCTTACTATAAAATAATTGAAAGCAATAAAAGCGATTACAATACCTACCTCTATTTTGAGCTGGCCAGTGCGTACAAATCAGAACAAAGGCATACAGAAGCGCTACAAATTATTAAAAAAGCGAAAGAAGAGTATCCGAAGAGCAAATGGATCAATTCGGTAAAGAATTTAGAAAATGAGATCCTTCGCCCGGAGATTTGGATCAGCCATAAAAAGTATGAACCATCCGAATGGTACACTCCTTTTAAATTGAATTACAAAAATTTGGATACTTTATACATTCGCGTCTATCAAGCCTACTATTCGCCAAAGGACTTAACAGATTATAAAGTTAATCGAGACAGTTTATCAAATCTAGTGACTGTAAATTCGACGGTGGTTTATGAAGACCAGTTGGATTTGAAAGCATCCAATGATTTCAAAGGCCATTCGACGATTTATAAAATCAATCCGCTGCCCTTTGGAAAGTATATCCTACTCTACTCCAATAATGCTGAATTTAAAGATGATGGTGTTCTCTCAAAAGTTGTTAGCACCAGCATACAAATCAGCGATTTAGATATTTCTAATGTGGAAATGTTGGGTACTTATGAAATACGGAAAATGCAAGCGCTCTTACTGGACAAAAAAACGGGCCTTCCTTATGCAAATAAAGAATTGGCGTTTTATGATATTGTCGATAAACAAGCTAAGCTATATAAACAATTCAAAACAGACAAAAACGGTTTAATTGATTATTCAACCAAAGCGTCAGTCAATACGATGAGACTCAAAGACTATGTGTTTTATATCCCCGAAGAGCGTCAATTTATCGACATCCATTCGCTTCAATATGGTAGTGATGGATTCGAGGAAAGTGAAGATGATCAGGATGAAGACTCACAAACAAGAGCTACGATATTGACCGACCGAGCGATATATCGACCAGGACAGGAAGTTCAGTTCAAAGCAATCGTGTATAACGACAACCCACGAAAAGGCCGAACGCAGGAAGACATGAAGGTAGAAATATCGCTGTTAGACGCTAATTCGCAAGTAGTCGATTCCCTTAGGTTAGCGACGAATGCCTTTGGCTCTGTTCACGGCAAATTGAATATTCCGACGAGTACATTGAACGGTCAGTTCATGATCAGGATAGGAACCAAAGGTGAAGATTTCGGTCAGCAATACGTTCGTGTCGAAGAGTACAAGCGTCCAACGTTTAAAGTTACGCTAGACACCAATAAAGAGACCTACAGCAAAAAAGACACTGCCGTTTTCAAAGGAAATGCAGCAATGCTTTCGGGAGCTCCATTGATCGATGCGGAGGTTAAATATAAGGTACAAGTTAGCTCATATCAACGACGATATCGACAATTTGAAATAGCCGATACCAGTACGTTTACCGACGAGCACGGGAATTTTGAATTTAAAATTCCTTTAATGGATACCGCTTTGGCCGAGCTAACGAACTTTACGCTTTCTTATACGGTAGAGGTCGTTAACCAAACTGGCGAAATGCAGTCGATATCAGCAGCATATACCTACGCGGACAAGCCTTGGAATTTAGCCATTGAAGTTGCATCGCCGGCTATTGAAGGAAAATGGAAGGAGATCAAGATCAACAGTACAAATCCGAACAATCAATTTCTTCCCATGAAGGGCACCGTGAAGATTTACAAGACTACTGGTCCCGATAAAGTAATCTCTGATAAATTTATCCAGTATTTTAACGAAGTCGAGCGTCTGGTTTTAAGTTATGCAGATTATGAGCGCTATTTCCCTCACTATTTCGAGAAGAGCGTATTGAACAAGGAGGTTCGACAGGAATTGGTTGCTACATATGAATTTAATACTGCGGATACCAACTTAGTTCGAATCGATAGCCAGCTGTTCAAAAAGGGCATTTACCGAATTGTCGCGAGCAGTAAGCCCGACGCAGATAGCATAAAAGCGGAACGAACCATTTTTGTGGTTGATGAGGAAACGAAAAGCCATTCCGACAAAACCTTCTTCACTGTATATACGGACAAGCCAGTTTACAATACAGGCGATAAAGTTACCATACATGTAGAATCGAAGAAACAGGATGCAAAGAACGTCGTTCTTCTTTCACTATCAGGTGATAAGATGAGATCGCCAATTCATTTGGCATTAAAGGATGGAAAAGCAAGCTACTCGTTTACACTTGATGAAAATGCGCTCGTAGTACCATTAAGATGGAGAGCTTTGTTTATAGTGGATAATCAGTTAAGCTATCAGGAAGTTCCTGTAGAGGTTAAAAGAACCGAAAAAACCATTGTGATCAAAACCGCATCGTTTAGGGATAAGATTACACCGGGGATGAAAGAGAAATGGAGCTTTACGCTATCCTCAAGCAACAAAAAGCTAGAAACGGAAATTTTAGCAAGCATGTATGATGCCTCACTGGATCAATTTGCTAGCCTATATTATCCATCAACATTCCGAATGGCCTATGCTTATTATAATAATGACTATGACCACATTCAGCAAGGTTTTGACATGTTGAATTATCAAACTGACGAATTTCCAGATCAATTCGCTTACCCATACTACTTCAATTCTTTGCCAACTATTCAGAATTATAATTTCTGGCAAGGGGAGTTTCTGCCATTCCCAAGTCCTGCAGTCTATTTATCGGAGGGCGCGATAATGGGAACGACAAAAGGAGTAGAAGGTAGATCATACAAAAGTATGAGCAGGTCTCTAAACACCGAAAATGTAGTTGAAGAGGTGGTTGTAAGTTTTGATAGCAATTATGCACCGGTTGCCCCTCTTGGTGAATTTGGCCCTAAAAAGGTAGAAGATCTCGATCAGGTTAAAGCTCGCACAAATCTACAAGAAACGGCTTTCTTCTACCCTACATTATATAGCGATGCGGAAGGCAATGTTTCCTTTGAGTTCGACTCTCCGGAAGCATTAACACAATGGAAGCTCCTGTTATTTGCGCATGGTAAGAATTTAGAGGCTGGTACAGCTAGCTTCTATACACAGACGCAAAAAGAGCTCATGGTTCGTCCGAATCTTCCGCGTTATTTCCGCGAAGGCGATGAAATGACCATCAAAGCGCAAGTTCAGAATCTATCGGAAAAGCAGCAAGATGGGCAGGCGAAGATCCAGTTGATCAACCCGGTCGACAATAGCGATGTGACGAAAGAATTCTTGCAGGAGGATGCTATGAAGTCTTTCGTGTTGGCGAAAAAGAATAACCAAATTGTAGAATGGCGTGTTAAAGTTCCTGCTAGCTACCCGACCATTCAGGTAAAAATAGTAGCTGCATCGGCTGAATTCTCCGATGGAGAGATTCAAGAGTTGGCGGTATTGCCAAACAAAGTCTTGATCTTGGAGAGCGAGAAAGTCTTACTTAAAGCAAATGAGGCGAAAGAATTTAAGCTGGAAAGTGCTGCGAAAGAGAACTTGATGGCGAAGGTACAGGTGCAGAGCAATCCGATTTTGGAGATCATATCCGCACTAGATTATTTGAACCATTACCCTTATGAATGTACCGAGCAGAGCAGCAGCCGCTGGTTTGGGTTGAAGATGGTACAGTATATTGGCAATCACTATCCTGCGATTGTCGACTATTTCAAAGAGATCAAAGCGAAAGAAACGAAGAGCAGACTGGAAGAGAATGCGAGCTTGAACGAGTTGAAGATGCAAGAAATGCCTTGGCTGCGCGATATTCAAGGCGATGAGAAAAAGTTGCAGGCACTAGCCGAGCTATTCAATTCAAACATAGATGCTGAGTTGAAGCAACTGGAAAGTAAATTGGCGAAAGCGCAGTTGGCTAATGGTGCCTTCCCTTGGTTCGAGGGCGGAAACTCCAATACGCAGATCTCCATCCGGATCTTAGAGGTGTTCGGTAAAGTTCTTTATCTTGATAAATCATTGATTAATGCACCGGTTCAAGATCAGATGAAGCGATTGACAATTTATTTGGACGCAGACAGCAATATTTATAAGGAAAAAGCGTCAGCTGAACTTGCCTTAGATTATCTATATGCGCGTCATTTCTGGAATGGTTATTTCAAGCTTTCTAAGGAGACTTCCGATAAATTGAATAAGAAGATTGCCAGCGCTCCTATCATTACGGCTACAGGTCCGGCAGGCCTAGCTGCGAAGGCTTGGATTGTTAACCAACTATATGGTTCAGGCAAAGAAGCGAATGAGCTTAAA
Source organism: Sphingobacterium hotanense (assembly GCF_008274825.1). Classification (NCBI taxonomy): domain Bacteria; kingdom Pseudomonadati; phylum Bacteroidota; class Sphingobacteriia; order Sphingobacteriales; family Sphingobacteriaceae; genus Sphingobacterium; species Sphingobacterium hotanense. The sequence continues at coordinate 1,195,185 of NZ_CP030848.1, read as the reverse complement.
AATAGAATTCAGCAGGAGGCAATTTTCGACAAAGGCAAAGGGACTTATTGGCCATCGAATGAGCACTATAATAGCGTTAGTTTGCATACCTATCTAGTGGAAGCTTTTAAGAGCTACGACCCGAGCAAGCTGATGGATATTACGCAATGGCTATATTATAAGAAAGAGGCTAACTCTTGGAGAAGTACCTGGATGACAGTGGATGCGATTTATGCTCTGCTCTATGCGAACAATCCGAAAGACTTCGCCATGGAAAATACGGTCAATGTATTGGTTGATGGAAAAACTGCCGAGATGAATAATGCAGTCTTGGGACAGGTCAGCAAGACATTCAGCGTTTCGGAATTAACGTCGAACAAGACTATTCAGATTGCGAATAACAACGATAGAACAATTTATGGTGGTGTTTATCATCAGTATTTCATTCCTGTTGAACAAGTCAAAGCGAATACGAATGAGTTGCGCGTGAGCAAGCAATATTTGGTGGAGCGCAACGGCAAATGGGTGGAAACGAAAGAAGCGAAGCTAGGCGAGCGCATCAAGGTTAAGATTACGGTAGTAAATGATAAACCTTTGCAATATGTACATCTGAAAGATAGCCGACCTGCTGGCGTCGAACCGGTGTACAGACCTTCGGGATACCAATGGCGCGGAAGTTTCTACTTCACGTTGAAGGATGCCTCTACAAACTACTTCTTCGATTATCTGCCGAAAGGAACGCGAGAATATGAGTATGAGGTAAAAGCCAATAATATCGGTTTGTTCAACTCGGGTCTAAGTAGCATTGAATGTATGTACGACCCGACCGTGAATGCCCGATCAGCGAATGTGAAGCTTACGATTGTCGAATAGCATATAATAATAAAGGCCGCCCGATGGGTGGCCTTTATTATTTATTAGTAAGTCTTCAATCCGATGAACATTCGTGGATTACCCAAGTGTATTCAAAGAATTGTTAATAAGTACTTACTATTGTATTTCCTTATTGGTTTCCTTCATCACAATTACCTTTTCCTTAACTTCTTGTTTTTGCTTTTTAGCCTGTTCAGCAATATGATGTCCTCCCAAGATTGGGGCAATCACCAAACCTACCAGACAGGTTAATTTAATCAAGATGTTCATGGATGGACCTGAAGTATCTTTAAATGGATCGCCTACCGTATCTCCGGTTACTGCTGCTTTATGAGCATCAGAACCTTTGAAAGTCATCTCGCCATTGATCATTACGCCGGCTTCGAAGGATTTCTTCGCGTTGTCCCAAGCACCACCAGCGTTGTTTTGGAAGATAGCCCAAAGCACTCCTGATACCGCAACACCCGCCATATAAGCACCCAGAGCTTCCGCTCCCATCACAAAACCTACGATAATAGGTGTAATAATAGTGATAGCGCCTGGCAACATCATTTCGCGCAATGCTGCTTTGGTCGAGATATCTACACATTTACCATATTCTGGTTGTCCTGTTCCTTCCAAAATCCCTGGAATTTCGCGGAACTGACGTCTAACTTCGTTCACCATGTCCATCGCGGCTTTACCCACCGATTGCATCGCAAGCGCAGAGAACACTACTGGAATCATCCCACCAATAAACAAGGCGGCTAATACATCCGCTTTAAAGATGTTGATACCGTCGATTCCTGTAAAAGTGACATAGGCTGCAAACAGCGCTAGCGCTGTCAATGCAGCGGATGCGATTGCGAATCCCTTACCGACTGCTGCTGTTGTATTACCTACAGAGTCCAATACGTCGGTGCGCTGACGCACTTCCTTCGGAAGTTCGCTCATCTCCGCAATACCACCAGCATTATCTGCTATCGGACCGAAAGCATCGATAGCTAACTGCATTGCCGTCGTTGCCATCATAGCTGACGCCGCGATTGCTACGCCATAGAATCCTGCTAATTCGTAAGATCCCCAAATAGCTAAGGCAAATAATAATACCGAAGAGAATGTAGATTTCATACCGGTCGCGAGACCCGCTATAATATTGGTAGCTGCACCAGTAGATGAGTTTTGAACAATATTTAGAACTGGCTTTTTACCCAAACCTGTATAATACTCCGTGAAAGATGAAATCAACCCTCCCACCGCAAGTCCTACGATAGTGGAGTAGAAAACATTCATTCTTGCAATTTCTTTAAACCCTTCTCCAAAGAACTTCATGTGAATAGTCTCTGGAAGCATATATTGAATGAGGAAGAAACATGCGATAACTGTTAAAATAATAGATGCCCAGTTCCCTGTATTCAACGCTCTTTGCACCTGTGCTTCTTTCGCATCATTGCTGCTAACCTTCACCAAAAAGGTTCCGATGATGGAGGCGAGAATACCAACTCCTGCAATTACGATAGGTAAAAGAATAGGCCCCATGCCATTAAAAGCATCTGTATATGCAGTGCCGGTAGCTTCCGACATGTCCTTGATGATATAATTACCAAGAACCATGGATGCGAGAACCGTAGCAACGTATGACCCGAATAGATCGGCTCCCATACCTGCAACGTCTCCCACATTATCACCTACGTTATCCGCAATGGTAGCCGGATTACGCGGATCATCTTCCGGGATACCTGCTTCTACCTTACCCACTAAATCTGCACCTACATCGGCAGCCTTGGTATAGATACCACCGCCGACACGAGCGAATAAAGCAATGGATTCCGCTCCTAGGGAGAACCCAGCCAGAGCCTCCAATACGACGGTCATCTCGTTATAGAAGGTCGAGGTATTGGTAACAAACATTTTAAGGAACAAAAGGAAAAAGATACTGAGTCCTAATACTGCCAATCCAGCAACACCAAGCCCCATGACAGTTCCACCTGTAAAAGACACCTTCAATGCCTGTGGCAATGAAGTACGAGCGGCTTGCGTGGTCCGCACATTCGCTTTTGTCGCAATACGCATACCTATGTTTCCAGCTAAGGCTGAGAAAAAGGCGCCAAAGATGAAAGCAACAACAATAATCCAATGTGTTGTCTCCACTAAGGTTGATACGACGAATAAAGCTACCGACGCAATAACTACGAAAATTAAAAGAATTCGGTACTCCGCTTTTAAGAAGGCCATCGCCCCTTCTTGGATACTCTTCGAGATAAATTGCATTCGGCTTTCTCCCGCATCCTGCTTCCCAACCCAACTCGCTTTCGAAAGCATGAACAGTAACCCCAGAACAGCGAGCACTGCAGGTAGATAAATGATAAATTGTTCCATATAAAGTCTATTTGGTTTACTTTAAAGGTATCATTTTTTTTATATCAAAAAAAATGCGCTTAAGTACATTTTTATATGATATTTAGACAGTTATCGAAATAAAGAGTAGGAAGCTTAGGCTTAGAATACAGGCCAAGAATAAAGATTATCTTTTAGTAATACCTGCTCGGTATCCAGCAATTCGCGAAGAACTTCCAAACGCCTATCTTCTTTCCCAACAGTTAATGTGTCGATCAATTCATGCAGCGTCATTGCGCGAGAAAGCAATACCTGCTGAATCTCCTTCACAATTTTTTTATGTTCATTCTTACGAAAATCTCTCGTCACGCATAGATCACACACTCCGCATGGCTCCTTTGTGTCCTCTCCGAAATATTGCTGAAGGGCAATGCTGCGACAATCTTTGGTATCCAAATAATGGTAAATCGCCTTCACTTGTTCTTGCTTAAAAGCCTTCCGAGCCGCAATAAATTGCATATCGATATACAAGTTCTTATAATCAACTCTTGCTTGAAGGAATTGTAATTGCGGTTTATCAGTCTTACCCAGATAAGTTCCCATTTCATATTGCTGCATCATCTTTAGCATATGGATGACCTCATCAACAGATTTCCCGACCTTACGCGCTAGTTCGAACTCATTGATAGGAACAAAATAGTCGAATACTCCCCCGTAAAGTCTTAGAATAGCCTTCACTAGGTTATCATAAGCAACGCTGCTTACCTGAAACTTATATAGTTCTTGAAAGCCGACTTCGAACTTAAAACGAGCCGGGATATACCGCTTCCGACAGGCTCAGCCACTTATCCCGTTCTAAGAACTTCAGCGCACTAAGGGTCTTTGCTAATTCAAGCTTATACTTCTTTGAAAAATCTACTACATCAAAATCAAATGTCAACCCTTGTCCCGCGCCAATGGCAATCTGGAAATGATTACATAAGTAATGATAGCAGTGTTGAATGAAGGCAAAATCAGGAAAACTAGATTCGATATTTTCCCAAAGGTCATCTCGATCAGCTTGCTGATACAGCAAAACCGGATAGGCCTTTTTCTCATCCCTTCCGGCACGCCCAGCCTCTTGATAGTAGGCTTCTAAAGAATCTGGAATATCAAGATGGATAACAAATCGCACATCGGCTTTGTCGATCCCCATCCCAAAGGCGTTGGTAGCAACAATAACTCTAGTGTGATTCTTTGTCCAATCCTCCTGCTTTTTGTTTCGGACGGACATCTCTAACCCAGCATGATAAAAGTCTGCCGGGACGCCATGATTGAGTAAGTAACGGGCAACCTCCTGAGTTTCCCGTCTATTCCGTACATAGACGATTCCAGTTCCCCCCATCTTCTTTATCACCCGCAGCATCCTCCCCATCTTGTTCTCTTCGTTGAACACCATATATCCGAGGTTTTCGCGTCTAAAACTCTTAGAGAGAACATTCTCCTCTTTAAAACCCAGCTTTTCTTGGATATCTGTTACAACGCGAGGAGTGGCAGTTGCTGTTAATGCTAAAAAAGGCACATTGCTGTGTAGTTCTCTGAGCTTGATTAACTCGAGGTAGGAAGGCCGGAAGTCGTATCCCCATTGCGAGATACAATGGGCTTCATCGATAGCAAACAGATTCACTTTCATGTGGCGGATTCTCTCCTGCACTAAGTCTGAATATAGACGTTCAGGTGCAAGATATAAGAACTTGATATTGCCAAAGATGCAGTTGTCAAGCGCAATATCAACCTCCCTTGCTGACATCCCTGAGAATATAGCGATTGCAGGAATATTCCTTTTGCGTAGATTTTCCACTTGATCTTTCATAAGAGCGATCAAGGGGCTGATCACAATACAGATACCGTCGCTCAACAAACTAGGAACTTGAAAGCAAAGGGATTTACCGCCGCCGGTAGGCATCAACGCAAGCGTGTCCTTTCCGAGCAATACTTCATGGATAATCTCTTCCTGTAGAGGTCGAAACTTCTCATATCCCCAGTATTGTTTTAATATAGAAAGGCTCGTTTTTTCCATTGCTAATTGTCCCAAACATACGCAAAATTCTCTTTCAAAATATAGTAAGGTCGTCCAAGAGAATCTAATTCCTTATTCTTTTTATTGATGAAAGACCAAGAATTGCTAGCATCCAGAATAATAAAACTATGGTTATCAGAGTTCGTCAGTGAAACATTGTTTCGCAATAAAATGAAGGCAGCATCCGACGTACAGGCTTTATTACAGATCGCTATCATTTCCACAGCATTCTGGAGGATGACAGAGTTACTATCCTTCGACATATTCATAAAGAATACATCTTGTATCTCTGAAAATCGCGAAATGTCGTTATGTATAGTAAACTGTATGTTTTTCTGATATAAAGAATCCGCGGAGCTATAGACGTTTACCGTGCCTTCGTTGATAGAAGCAATCGCGAACTCTCTTCCCAGCTGGTAGAACCGTAATCCAACATAAGACTGGAGTGCTATTTCCTTTCTAACTTCATAACAGATGAACATCAATAAACAAAGCATACTTATCCACAGCAATAACCTTTCCTTGAATCGGAAGGCGATCAATAGGCCAAGCAAGATGATATGGGTCAGTACCATCTCTTGCCAACTCCAATAAATACCTTGAATAGATGAGAAAGGTAAAGCCTCCACCCGTCGCAATGCCGCATAACTTAATGCTATCGTATTTTGAAGGACAATCCCAACAAGTTCATTAACAAAATCAATAGGGCATAACATCAATATAATACCACCAACCATAATAATACTCGATGGGATGGCCATAATGAAATTCCCTAGCAAGAAATAGGTCGGGAATTGATGAAAAAAAAACAGTGCTAACGATGTTGTACTTACCTGAGCGGCAATACTCATATACAGTAAATCCAGCGACTGCCGTATTCCAATCTTATAAGAATAATACATACGCTGTAATATCGGCATCATGGTCATAATTCCGAATACGGCTAAGTAAGACAGCTGAAACCCCATATCCAACAACATTAGGGGATTAATGCAAAGCAATATTAATGCAGATCCCGCTAGTGAGTTTAAGCCAATCAGATCTCTTCTTAGCATAAGGGAGAAGAGATATAAACTGAACATAACCGTTGCTCGCAGAACAGCGGGACCAAGACCGCAACAGATAGCGAAAAGCCAGATGAAACCCAAGGAAATCCAAATACCTAATAGTCTTGTTCTTCTCACAAACCGCAAAGGCGACAACACAAATGTGATCACCGCGCATAGGATGGCGACATGCATGCCAGACACACTCAAAATGTGAATAGTACCTGTTTTTGAGAAGGTCTGCATCAACTCATTACTGAGCTCCGCTCTGTATCCGAATGTAATCGCTGATGCCAAAGCGGTATAACTCTGTTCGGGGATATACTGATGAAAGCGATCGTTAAGCAATTGTCTATTGTTTTCAAGCAATAGCGACAGATTCATCCCCTTCTCCCTAGCTACAGTCCGAAAGGATTTCGCACCAAACCAAATCTGATACTGTATACCCTGACTTTTCAAATAAGCTGAATAATCGAATGCATGCGGATTCCGTACGGTTGTGGTTTCTGTTATTTTCCCTCGAATCAGTAAAGTATCGCCCAAGCCAAAAGACACCGATAAGGTGCTATCCTTCCACAACAGTCCCTGGACTAATGGCGATTGGTTCAGTTCTTGGAAATCTTTATTTTCAAACCGCCCAATCACTTTCAATGTCATCCGATAAATCTTATCTCGCTCCACAGGAGATTCATCGACTAGGGCGACCCACAATTGTTCTGTGGCGCGAAGTTCCTCATCCAACATCGGTAGGCGATTGAACGTCATTTGGATTCCAAACAGGAGAAAACAGAGAGAAAGGTAAGCGGAAACCAGATAACTCTTCACGCTGTTCTTTACAAGAAAGAGAATTGGTAAAAATCCAGTCAGGTATACAAATCCATAATGAACAGCAATCTGTTCAACAGTTAAGAAATAAGCGATTGCTATCCCCGAACAGAAAGGAATAAGGGCTTTGACACATGGTGCCTTGGATACGTTAAGTTTAAAATCAAACCCACTCACCACCGAAACCTTACTTGCAAACGAATCTCACTTCTATAATCCTGCTCAATTCGATCCAAACCGGAACCTAGATGGTCGATATCAAAATATTTGCTAATGCCATACTTCGTCCAGACCGTCCATCGACTATTGAGGTTCCAGCGCTGATTAAAATAAAACCGACAGCCATGATGGAAGAAAAATGGAAATGAAAACGAATAAAGCATGTCTCTCTCAAAGCTATAGATGCGGGCATTGTAGCTGTCTATATTAAAATAAATCAATCGACCGCTTGCTTTCCAACGGTGGGACATTCCTGTCCATTGCAGATCCTGATACGCCAATATCCCATACTGAGGCGGCTCGCCGGATTTTAGAAACTGAACGAATTCAACCCGGTTCCCAATCTCCCAGGAATTAGAAAGCTGATACCGAAAACTCACTCTCGCCTGATCTTTTCGAACTTCCGCCAATCGATCCACAATCTTCAAATCAGCGAGAAAATTCTCTTCATAAAATCTATACTGATACCGCAAATTAAGTTCGCCTTTCTTATACCAAGTTCTTTTCAACTGACTAAAGAACATGATTCCCTTGCTTGGAAACCTTGCCCTAAACCGCAGTCAAGGAAATTGATGAATGTCGAAGCTATTTGCCCATTCCCAGCGACGCGAAGGGTGATATAACAAACCTAGATAGATACCCTCCTCGTTTCCTAGCGTCGACAGGCGACCATATCCCTGAGCATAAAACTGATGGTAATCGCTTTGGTAATTTCTATATGCGATCGAACTTGAGAACTTTGAACCCCAAGACGCGATAGCCCCATAAGAATGTCCCCATCCTGCATTCAAACTATGCGCCGATTCACCGAACATAAAAACATTCCGCCAGTTGAGATGTGCAGAGGCTCCACCTTGCTGCAGCTGCTTCCCCCTAAAACGATAGGCATTATATTCGCGGTCGGGCGGCGAAAAGTAATCTTTAAAATGGGTGCTTAAATAATTTAGACCTAACCTAAAGCTCTGCTTTTCATATTCGGAATTTAAACCATAAACCCATTGTTTCACCGCGTTTTTATTGCGCTGTTCCGAAGGCGTCCGATGCAAACCAGACTTGTTAATGCTCGAAACTACCCTGCGGCCATACTTGTCAGAAATCGTCCCTGTTAATTCATTGAATGCCGCATAGGGCGTCATCCGAAATCGCCCTTTCTCCACAGTAAATGCCATGCCTCTCAAGAAACCCGATTCGCGCATCCCACTATGTTGCCGAATGCCTGCACCGATGTTAGCTACTTGTAGCACGGGGTTGCCACGTCCAAACTGACCGCCAGTCCAGATTGCCAGCCCCTGACCAAACTGTATGTGATAATCTCCAACGATAAAACGCTTGAAAATACCCTTCTCCTTGACGAGAAGAGAGCCTGAGTAATAATCAAATCCATAGCGCTGAGCAAATTCAAAAAACGGCTCACCGGCATCCTTGGCCGCATTGAATGTAAGATAGTATTGCTTTCGGTGCTCCTGTCGCACACGGATCCTAAATTTATCGGGCGTACCTAGATAACGCGAACGCAACGGATCATCTATCCCAAAGCCTTTTTTCTCCTCCAACTGCCGAAAATAACTCCCCATCCCGAAACCACTCCCCTCTTTATTGATCTTTCCGAACTCCGGATTTAAAGTCTCGCTCACTTTCACAAAAGGTAAAACAGTCTGTATAGTTTCTAAATCAAATCCTTTAATCCCCTGCAATTCGTAGACTGAAGTAAAATATCCCACCCTTTCTCGATGAGCTATAAACTGCTCTATTTGATAAGAACTGAGAAAAAAAAGCTTGTCCAAATCAATTCTACTGGCTTTGTTCAGATCAAGTCTAGACTTTCGAAACTCCTCGAGCAACTCAACCTGCCCAAATACTTCCTCATCGATCTGCTCCTCATCAATGATATTATCGTTTAAAATCGCGTTCAAATCAACCTCCTTTTCTTGGCATCGGACATTTAAAGAATAATCAGGTCGAGAAAATTCTCCTCATCAACAGAAGATCAGCGGGATACCAGCACAGCAAAGTTGAAGAAATCTTACTGGGCGATTTTTTCGATTTATCCAGCATCAGAGAGAAGGTAGCGAACTATCATGCCTGCTTTTTCTGCCTAGGCATCTCGTCTATCGGCATGAAAGAACCAGAATATAAAAAAACGACTTACGATCTGACTTTAAATTTTGCAGGCTTATTAGCGGAGGTAAATCCAGGAATGACGTTTTGCTATGTATCTGGAGCCGGCACGGACAGCTCGGAGCAGGGAAGATCCATGTGGGCCCGGGTTAAAGGAAAAACGGAAAACGACCTGCAAAAACTGTCGCTCAATGTGTATAACTTTCGCCCAGCGTTCATGAAGCCATTTAAAGATGCAGAACATGCGAAATCGGCGTTGAAGCCACTGATCAGTATCTTCTCGCTATTCCGCCCATTCAACCCTTCCTATTTCTTAACGCTTGAAGAAGTAGGCAAGGCGATGATAAATGTTAGTATACACGGTTACTCCAAACATATACTCGAGACCAAGGATATTGCCTTTATGTCCAGTACGAAATAATATAAAAAAGGGAAGTCAAAAATGACTTCCCTCCTTCTTTACACAGATTTTATTTCTAAAATCTCATGTTTATCTAATAGCTAAATTAAATATCAATTTTCGCATATTTGGCATTGCGCTCGATAAATTCTCTACGCGGAGCAACTTCATCACCCATTAACATGGAGAAGATACGATCACATTCTGCCGCATTTTCAATTGTAACTTGGCGTAATGTACGTCTTTCCGGATCCATTGTCGTCTCCCATAATTGTTCCGCATTCATCTCACCAAGACCTTTATAACGTTGAACATGCACGCTATCTTCTTTACCTGCACCTTTTAGGCGCTGTATAGCAGCCAAACGTTGATCTTCGGTCCACGCGTATTCAAATTCCTTACCTTTCTTAACCATATATAAAGGTGGCGTTGCGATATAAACATATCCACGCTCGATCAATTCCTTCATATAGCGGAAATAGAATGTCAATAATAAGGTTGCAATGTGCGAACCATCGACATCGGCATCCGTCATGATGATTACCTTATGGTAGCGAAGCTTATCCGTATTCAATGCCTTCGAATCTTCGGCAGTACCGATGCTAACGCCAAGCGCAGTGAACATATTCTTGATCTCTTCATTTTCATAGATCTTGTGTTCCATTGCTTTCTCTACATTCAAGATCTTACCACGCAGTGGCATAATCGCTTGATACATACGATCGCGACCTTGTTTTGCGGTACCACCCGCCGAGTCTCCCTCGACAAGGAACAACTCACATTTTGCCGGATCGTTGTTCGAACAGTCAGCTAACTTACCGGGAAGGCCTGAACCACCCATTACTGTTTTACGCTGTACTAATTCGCGTGCTTTGCGGGCAGCAGCACGTGCCTGTGCCGCAACGATAACCTTCTGAACGATCAACTTCGCTTCTTTAGGGTTCTCTTCTAAGTAAGAACTTAAAATCTCGCCCACCGCTACGTCAACCGCACCCATTACTTCGGAGTTACCTAATTTCGTCTTGGTCTGCCCTTCAAACTGAGGCTCTGCAACCTTAACGGAAATTACGGCAGTCAACCCTTCGCGGAAGTCATCCCCTTGGATATCGACTTTCAAGTTTTTCAATAAACCCGAATCATCCGCATATTTCTTTAACGTACGTGTAAGACCACGACGGAAACCAGCAACGTGAGAACCACCCTCAATCGTATTAATGTTATTTACGTAAGAGTGAACATTTTCCGAGTAGGTATCGTTATATTGGAAGGAAAGCTCCACCGGAACGCCTTGCTTAATACCTTCTACGTAAATTGGCTCTGAAATAATAGACTGACGATTGCCATCCAAGAATTTAACGAACTCTTGCAAGCCACCCTCTGAAAAGAACTCGTCTTTTTTAAAGCTGCCGTCTTCTAAAATCTCGCGCTCGTCGATCAATGTCAAGCGGATTCCTTTATTCAAGAACGCTAGCTCACGCAAACGGTTAGCTAATGTATCATAGTTGTAAACCGTAGTGGTCGTAAAGATTTCAGGATCTGGATGGAACGTAACAATTGTTCCGTTTTTCTCTGAAGTACCGATCTCTTTAACATCAAACTGAGGCTTTCCTTGCGCGTATTCCTGCACAAAGATTTTACCCTCGCGATGTACTTCTGCACGTAATTTGGTCGATAAAGCATTCACACAGGATACACCCACCCCGTGCAAACCACCAGATACTTTATACGTATCCTTATCGAATTTACCCCCTGCGTGCAAAACTGTCATTACCAGCTCTAAAGCCGATTTATTTTCTTTCTTGTTGATACCCGTAGGGATACCACGACCATTATCACTAACAGAGATGGAATTATCTTGATAGATTGTGACAATAATATCATCACAATATCCCGCAACAGCTTCGTCGATAGAGTTATCTACGACCTCATATACCAGGTGATGTAAACCTTTAACACCGGTATCACCAATGTACATGGAAGGGCGCTTACGCACTGCTTCCAGACCTTCTAATACCTGAATATTGTCTGCTGAATACGTAGATGCATTTTTATTTTCTTCGCTCATGAAAATACCTTAAAATTACGTTGATTAACTTTCAAAAATACGAAATTTTACGCTAATTATCAAACCGTAAAGCGTTAAAAACAAACCCAAAAACCCGCTCTTTTTTTGCACATATCAACATAGTTTTTTAACGGCTTTTAACCTAAACAACTAGAATATTTAAAATTTTTATCTTAGGTTTGTCGTTTATAAAATTGAAATACACAATAGAATGAATAAAATAGCAAAATTGACCCTAGGCCTAATCGCTACAGCATCGGTAGTGGCTTGTAACCAACAAAGCGAAACCAAAACTCCAGCAGCAACTACGACTACAACCAACGCTGTCGCTGAAGCTAAAGAAGAAAAAATCGTTTATGTAAATTCCGACTCACTTTCTGAGCAATACCAATACTTTAAAGATATTCGTACGAAACTTGAAAATAAAGTAAAGAAAGCACAAAACGACTTGCAAGCAAAAGGTCAAGCTTACCAACGCGAAGTAGCTGAATACCAACAAAAAGCAGCTACGATGAGCGCGACAGATCGTCAAGCAACGGAAGAGCGCCTAGTTAGACGTCAACAAGAAATCCAACGCCTAGATCAAAATGCTTCTCAATCTATCGCACAAGACGAAAACACAGAGTTTACTAAAGTATATACAACAGTAACTGACTACTTAAAGAAACACGCAGAAGAGAAAGGCTACAAATTCGTATTGACTTACTCAAAAACTAATCCTGCTGTTCTTTACGCAGATCCTGCATCTGACATTACTAAAACAGTAATCGACGCCCTTAACAGCGAATATAAAGCTACACAAACAGCAGAAAAGAAATAAGCTGGAAATTCCTAGCTACCAAAAAAGCCGCTAACTGAGTTAGCGGCTTTTTTGGTAGACATTAGATTTTAGACATTAGATATTAGATGCTGGAAAGACAAACAATGCGATAGATTAATACTTAACATCAGCCTAATCAAACCCATATCAAAGCCCTTGCCGAGCGGGTTTGATTGGGTTATGTATTGGGTTTGGAAGGGAAGTGAAAGGGTTTTAAGCTGATGAAGGTTCGTCGTGTTGAGGGAGAAGGATTGAAGGAAAAATTTGTCTTGAACCAGGAAAGGAAGGATAAAAGGATTGGCAGGATCATGGTCATCATAAAATCCTTCCTTTCTTGGTTCAAAACAAACTGCTTCTCTTCAAAAATGTATGCTCTATTGTTGATCAGCGTAACGTCTAATGTCTAAAATCTAATATCTAATGTCCCCTCCCATTGTTCCGACAATTTGCTACATTTGATTATGGTAAAACAGATTTTGAGCAAGGCGCAACATGGATTTGACTGGTTTGATATTAGCAATCCTACGGTCGAAGATTTTGCAGAATTAAAGAACCAGTACAGTCTGAACGATGCCTCTATCAAGGACTGTTTGGAAACGGGGCATTTGCCTAAAATTGAAGAGTTCGAGTCTTACCATTTTTTAATTATCCGTTTTATAGCTGAAAACTTCCCTGAAAACTCCGATCATCTGATTGAGGTAACGAATAGGATTTCTATTTTCTATGATGAGGATTTTGTGATCACTGCCCATCGCTATGATATCCCTGTACTTCAGGAGCTGATTGATATGGACAAAGGCAATAAGCGTTTCAAATCGAGCAAGAGCCTGATCAACACTTTGGTATCCTTGTCCATAAAATCTTTTGAGAATTTGGTGGTCAATAGCTTGGCAACAAAGCTAGACCTTTATGAGGAAATCGTTTTCTTGCATAATCGGAGGAAACCTTTTTTACGTAAGTTGTACTATCTGAAGCGGCAAATCGACCTTATCCGAATTATTTTGACCTTTTATAAGGATATCGTTGAGTATTTTCATATGCCGGAATACCAGAATATCTATACGCAAGATTTGAGAGATCTGTATTCGAGAACGAATACACTTTATAGGAATATTGGAGAAAATACGGCGCAATTGCTATCGATCTATTTTAATATAGAATCCAACCACACCAATGAGATCATGCGGACGCTGACCATTATCTCGGTGTTCTTTATGCCGTTAACTTTTATTGTGGGCGTATATGGCATGAACTTTAAGCATATGCCGGAACTCGAATGGTATTATGGATACGCCTATGTAATGGCGGGAATGGCCATTCTTTCGATCATTATCTACATCTGGTTCAAAAGAAAACGCTGGCTATAATAACGGCGATTTCTTTGGCGCAGTGACCATAAAATCTTTCAGGTAATAAGGTTCGAAATAAGCAACATCCTCAAATTCGCCGGTTTGGAATTTCTCGTACGATAAGGCGTCTTGGAAACTTGCTTTGGCGTCGAAGCCTAATGCAACTTGGATTGCTGGATTCGCATGGAACTGCTCATCAAATTTATCTGCGCCAGAACCAAAGAAGATGAGATGATGTCCATCTGCCAAATAGGCGTCAAAACTTGTAGCATCAACAATCAAAGCTTTCGTCGATTCAATCACCTGTGCTTGGGAGTCCAACACCTGCGTGTACACTTCCTGGCGTCGTGCATCAATCATCGGAAACAACAATGTCTTATCGGACAGTTCTCCTGAGATTACCATAAAGCCATGATACATGGCGTCTAGCGTATTATTAGCAATCATGGGTATATCTAAGGCGTAACACAATCCCTTGGCCGCAGAAACGCCGATACGCAATCCGGTGTATGAACCTGGACCTTTACTTACTGCAATAGCCGATAGGTCCTTCATCTGCAATGATGCTTTTTGAAGCAGCTGATCGATAAACAAGGTTAAGGAAGACGCATGCATATTGGGCTCCTCGCCTACTATTTCATGTAGGGTTACACCGTTTTTTGCTAATGACACGGAGCATAGCGGAGTTGCCGTTTCTATCGAAAGGATATAAATATCTGACATAGTAATATTAAGGAACAGGGTCGTGGCCGTGGCCACCCCATGGATTACAGCTTACAATACGTTTTATCGTTAACCAGCCTCCCTTGAACGGTCCGTACTTCATTATCGCCTCTTTGCCATACTGCGAACAGGTCGGGGTATAGCGACAACTTGCCCCCAGAAAGGGCGAGATAAAAAGCTGATAGAAACGGATGATAATTAAGAAAACCCATTGCAGGGGCAGCTTAATTCCTTTTTCCCAAAGTAGACGAAGCAAGTTCATGTGATAATTTTTCTAACAACATCTTCATTTTCTGATGAAGATCAGTAAAAGGTAATTCCTCTTTACCGATGTATTGTATAGCTAATAGCAAATGTAGGGAATGTTCGTTCAAATAATCATAAAGATTATGTTTTTCTAAACGATAGCACTCACGTATCAATCGTTTTAAGCGATTGCGCATTACGGCATGCTTAAAACGCCGTTTAGAAACTGAGGTAATTACTTGAACTGGGAAAGGTAGTGCGACTGCAGTGCGCGAGTAGATCACGCGATAAGGATACACAACAAAAGAAGAACCATTATGGAAAAGGCCGTCAATTAACCTTTTGCTGCATAATCGTTCTTCTTTTGAAAATGTATATTTCTTCATCTCGATGAATAGATCCGGCATATTAGCGCTCGGCTCGTGGATCACCGGAGACCGAATAGATTACCCTTTGTGACGGTTTTCGTCAGAAACAGTAAGACGTTTTCTACCTTTAGCTCTACGAGAAGCTAATACTCTTCTACCATTTGCAGAGCTCATACGCTCTCTGAAACCGTGCTTATTTCTTCTTTTTCTTTGTGAAGGTTGGAATGTTCTCTTCATGACGCTTTTATGCTTGTTTTAATACTTTGATTCAATTTCTCCCTCCGAAGAGGAATGCAAAAATAAAGTTTATTTCACAATTCCGCAACACTGAAATAATAAATAATAAAACTTTCAATGAAAAACGACACTCGGAAGTTCCTGAGCGCCATTAGGAAGGGAAAATAGCAAATAAATAAGCAGATTATTTCAACCTTCGGCATCCATAATCTGCTTTCCTATAGTATCCTATCTTATTTGTTTCTTAGGATATCGCGAATTTCTGTAAGTAATACTTCTTCTTTTGTAGGTGCTGGAGCCTCTTCAGGAGCAGCTGGTTCTTCACGTTTCAATGAATTGATACCTTTTATCACCAAGAAAATACAGAATGCAATGATGAAAAATTGAATAAGCACATTGATAAACTCACCATAACCGATTGCAACTTCAGCAACACCTGCTGCCTCGTTGCCTTCTTTCAACACATATTTCATGCTTGAAAAGTCGATACCACCGGTTAACATTCCGATTGGCGGCATAATAATTTTATCAACTAGGGCAGTAACGATCTTACCGAACGCTCCACCAATTACAACACCGACTGCAAGGTCGATTACGCTGCCACGCATGGCAAACTCTCTGAATTCTTTAAAAAACCCCATAATTTTATTTTTTATTTTACTGCGAAATTTGCCAGCCTGACTTTAGACTAAGGCCCTAACAAACGCAAAAAAAATGCTTTGATATCACAATCTAAAATATTTTTAAGAATATATAGTACTTATTCGATAGAATAATTGGCAAATTGAAAAATAAATGCAACATATGATAAACAAATATCATAGAAACCGTTATATTTATAGCGTAAATATATAGCCTAGTCATAAAACGACCTTAAGATATTTACATTATAAAACAATTATTTCGTCATAATAAGAAACTCGGGGTCGAGATTCTGTTAGACAAATTTATTAATTTACAATACATCAAAGTCGTCTAAAGTAACAGCAGATACATGAAAAAAATACTAATAGCTGATGACCATATCATTGTTCGGTTAGGAGTATCGACAGCCATTAAAGAAACCCTTAAGAATACCGAAATTGTACATGCTGAAACATATGATGAGGTCTATGACAAGTTATCGAAAAGCAGGTTTGACCTATTATTGCTAGATATCAATATGCCCGGCGGTAATAATATCAAAGTAATTAAGGAATTATTGGAGACACAGTCTGACCTTAAAATCTTGGTATTCTCATCTTACGACGAAAGTCTATATGCCCTACGTTATATTGAAGCAGGTGCAGCCGGATATGTCAATAAGACTACCAGCATGAGCGAATTCACCAACGCCATCAATAGCATTTTTGAACGTGGAAAGTACATGTCGGATGCGATCAAGGATCTTTATGTACAAAAGCTAACGACCAGCAAATCGAAAATTGATAGCCTAAATCCTTTATATAAACTTTCGAACCGTGAAATGGATGTGGCAAGACATCTTATTGAAGGCTTAGGAATTATTGAAGTGTCGAGCCGTTTGAACTTGAGTTCGTCGACTGTGAGCACTTATAAGAGTAGAATTTTCGAGAAATTAAATGTGCACAATATCCCAGATTTGATTTCTCTGTTTAAGATACATGCAGAAAAGGAGTAGTTAAACTACTCCTTTTTTATTATTTCAGTTGTTTCTGGCGTTCGGCATCTAGCTTAGCAAATGCCCCATATCCACTACCGGAATATCTTTACGATCTACTAGTATTAGTTCCTGCTGATTCTTAAACGTATATCCTTCTTCGCTTAATTCCCAAAGAAGCGGCGCCAAGAAGTTGATACAAGCTTTTGCTCCCTGATTAATCGCTCCCATGTTCTGGGTATCCTTGGAATTCTTAGCTTCATTTTCTATCTCAAATGGTCCGCTAAACTTCCGGTCATGTAATGCTGCTACAAAAGCATTCCAGTCCATATCATCTGTACCACCAAAGCCGGGCATCATTGCTGTATAATGATGTCTATCCCAATCATGCTGTGGAACAGCAACACCTGCAGCAGCTGCAAGTTCAGCATCGACATGCTGCATTGGATACACCCCTCCCCACTCCACTCTTGCTTTTCCATCGTTCATCTTGGTTGTTTTTACGTGAATACGTTTTAAACGATCGATATCCATCGCTTTAATAACATCAACAGGATTCACATTTTGCCAAATATCATGCGAAGGGTCATAGATTTCTCCATGTGCCTTGCTAGGAATCATCGCATACATGAGCTTCCGAGCAGCCAGCACCGCAGGCAGATTGTTATAGGTACTCGTATAGCGCGAAGAGCGCCAGCCCTCCATCGGGCAGTTCTCATATACAACAGTTACCCCCAAGTCTTCGGCATATTTAATGATTGGTCCAAACACTCGCTTATACTCCTCTAAGTTCTTCTGAAAACCGTCTATCTCATTGCCCAACGCATGGTTGTAACCGACAAAAGTTCCGACCTTTACATCATTCTCATCGCCACCTAAAAGGTATGCTATTCGTATTAGTTTTAACAAGTGGTTCTGGTTTTTTACGCGTTCGATCTCATCACCACCAATCATATTCTCGAATGCACCCAAAGACAGCCTCAATTCCTTAGTATTAAAGCGCTCTAAGGTCGATTTTGCTTGCTCCGGTCCAAACCCTTCGTAATCTAAATGCGTCGCTGTATGGTCTTCTCTGGTACCATCCTTTCGGAACACACACAGATCGACACCCTGCGCACCATTTGCGCGGGCAATATCCAAGAGTTCTGTTTGATTTAATTTATCATAGGCCGAGCTCATCAACCATATCGGGTTTTGTATTGATTTCATAGCGTTGAAGTTATCAAAAATTTGGGCATTAAAAAAGCCCTGACGGGCTTAGAATGTAACGAGACTTGAAGAAAAGCTTATTTCTTATTCTTTAAATCTTGAATTCCTAGACGCAACGACTGCGATAGCGTTTTAATGTCTTGAAGACCTTTTCTCACGCGCGTACCTGCTGCGCTATTGCCTTTAGAGAAGAACTTTTCTGCATCTCCTTCTAAACCGTCAATAAGAGATTTTAATTCCTTGAATTTATCAATACTTGCCATAACTGTTAGATTTATGAGTTTATATTTAGTAACTAGCTTAAAATTAACATCTTTTTCCAAGAATCAAAATCTAAAAACAAAAAAAAAGGTGACCTTCTCAGGCCACCCTTATTTATTAAATAGGATAAGATTAATCAACATTGTCGTGTAAGAACGAGTTGTTTGGTCTGATTTCAGTCTCTCCATCGTCGAACGATAAAGTGAAACGAGACACTTGAGACTGCGAAGAATGTGGAACATCTTCTAAAGTCTTCTGCTTTCTTTTGTAAGCAGGCTCATTCTCTAATTCTTGAAGACCATTGGAAGATTTTAATTTCATGCTCAACTCTTTCAAACGTAAGATACGCTCTTTCGTTTTCAATAATTGATCTTCGAAATTGATCTCTTCTTTCTTCGCTTCTTCCAATTCTACTTCCGCTACAGGAAATTGTTCAAGTGCTTCGTTAGAAATCGGAGCTTCTTCTTCTTGTTGTTCTTCTGCCGGTTTGTAAGCATCAAATACCGTTGGCAATTTGAACTCGAATAACGAAGGCGTTGTCTTCAATTCAAAACCGTGCGGGTTTGAATCTTCCTCAACTTCATCAACCTCTGATGAGTTGTCGAACTCTAACGTATGACGAATGATCTTGTCACTGTTTTCAGCCACAGCAGCTGTACTCGGACTGGTCACCGTCTTATTAGAAAATAGATCTTGCGGAGGTTGTGCCGATGGGTTTTCTACAGGTTGAGAAGGCTTTACAAAAGCACTTTGATCTACCGCAGGACGCTCAGCAAATTGATTCTGAGAAACAGGTTTAACGAAAGCAGAAGTTTGAACTTCCGGAGTTAAGGGAATAGCAATCTTCTCTTTTTCTTTTTCCTTAACACGCTCTTCCGATGTTTGGAAACCTGTAGCTATAATAGTAACAGAAAGTTCCTCGTCGTAGTTCTCATCGATACAGTTACCCCAGATCAAGTCAGCGGATAAACCAGCTTTCTCCTGAATGTAGTCTGTAACGATAGCAACCTCGTCCATAGTTACTTCGCGTTTTCCGGAAGTAATATTCAACAAGATGTAACGAGCACCTTCAATTTCATTATCTTTTAATAATGGCGATGCTAAAGCACCAGTTACAGCGTCTAATGCACGTTGTTCACCAGTAGCAATCGCATTACCCATGATTGCAACACCACTATCATTCATTACTGTGCGAACATCTTTGAAATCGACGTTTACATAGCCCGGGATAGTAATGATTTCTGCAATACCTTTTGCAGCAGTTGTTAAAATATCATCTGCTTTCGCGAATGCAGCTGTCATGGTCAAGTTACCGAAGATCTCGCGCAAGCGATCATTCGAGATAACTAAATAAGAGTCTACATATTTACGTAATTCGCCAAGACCTTCCTCAGCTTGCATACGACGTCTTTTACCTTCGAAAGTAAATGGAGTAGTAATAATAGCAACGGTTAGAATTCCTAATTCTTTCGCAGCCTTCGCCAATACCGGACTTGCTCCAGTACCTGTACCACCACCCATACCAGCAGTGATGAAAAGCATCTTTGTATTGGTACCCAACATGCGTTTGATATCCTCAATACTTTCGATAGCTGAATTCTCACCAACATCAGGGTCAGCACCTGCTCCCATACCTTCTGTTAAGCTTGCACCTAATTGAACCTTATTTGGAATCGGGCTAAGCTCCAATGCTTGCGCATCTGTATTACAAACGATGAAGTCTACACCAGAAATCCCTTGCTTATACATGTGATTTACGGCATTCCCACCGCCACCACCAACACCAATTACCTTGATAATTGATGAATTCTCCTTTAACATTTCAAATTGTATCGACATATATGTTATCCTATTTAATTCTTCCTCAAGCAATTACGTTATCGCAATTTGACTCAACAATTCTAATGTAATATTACCAAAATCTTAACAACAGTTTTCCACATTTGTTAAAATGTGGAAAAATCGAACGATGTGGAAAATTATTTCTTTCCGATAAATGTGTCATCGTCGATATCGGCGCCATCCTTGATCCAGTCGCCTAAGAATCGAGTTAACCAACCCTCCTTTTTTGACTGTCCTTCCGCTATTTCTTTAACGCCTTCTTTCGCTTTTTCTTTTGTTTGAGGAGCTTTTTTAACTATTTTTTCTTCATTGCGCATCTCCTCTTCTTCAATCGACTGTATACCTTTAATCAACAATCCGATACCCGTTGCATACAATGGGCTCTTAAGCTCGTCAAAGGCTTGTTTGTTCAACATTTCGGTCTTTGCTAAATACTCATTCGGGTAACCAATACGACAATCGATACCTGTGATATATTCAACTAATTGAACTAAGTGTTTCAACTGCGCACCACCACCTGTAATAACAATACCTGCAATCAATTTATCTTCATAACCTGAAGACTTAATCTCGTAGTAAACATGCTCGATGATCTCTTCCATTCTAGCTTGAATAATATAAGCTAGGTTTTTCACAGAGATCTCTTTTGCTTCACGACCGCGGATACCAGGTACACAGATCACCTCGTTATCTTTGTTTTCGTCAGCTAATGCAGAACCGTAACGAACTTTCAATTGCTCCGCTTGATTGCGTAATACAGAACATCCCTGACGGATATCTTCTGTAACGATATTTCCACCCAATGGAATTACCGCCGTATGACGAATAATACCTTCATGGAAGATCGCCACATCCGTAGTACCACCACCAATATCAACTAACACCACACCTGCCGTTTTTTCCTCTTCATCCAACACAGCTTCGGATGATGCAAGAGGTTCTAAGATCAATTCAGAAACTTCAAGATCTGAATTATCTACACAACGCTTGATGTTTTTAATGTCAGTAACACGACCGGAGATAATATGGAAATTTGCTTCCACACGACGACCAGCCATACCAATAGGTTCTTTGATACCAGGTTCGTTATCAATAGTAAACTCTTGAGGCAACACATGGATAATCTCCTCTCCCGGAGGCAAAACCAATTTATACATATCCGAAATCAAACGCTCAATATCTAAACGTCCAATCTCATCATCGTCGTTCTTGGTTAAGATACCACGGTGCTGAATACTTTTAATGTGCTGACCCGCAATACCCACGTTGACAACCTTGATGTCTACGTTTGATTGCCCCTCCGCTACGGCAACGGCCTCACGAATACTTGTAACCGTTTTCTGGATATTTGCTACTACCCCACGGTTAACACCTGCAGATTCAGCTTTGCCGACACCTAAAAGCTCCACCTTATTGACCCCACTACGACGACCAACGGTTACACAAATCTTTGTTGTACCGATGTCCAATCCAACAATAATTGGATTCTCTTTTTCATTTTCTACAATTCTAGGTTTCATATGCTGTGTTTGATGCTGTATGTTATTAATTCTTTCTGTTTACTTCTTATTCATTTTCATCTGCAAGCTGTCGATGAACCAGTCACCATTACGCTCACAAATAATTTGGCCGCCATATTTCACATTCACTTTGCTATAGGCGCCAGTCCCCACTCTTGGCATGATATGCTTATAGAAGGTCGTCAGTCGATTCAATTTATAATCCAATGAATCAGCACTCCCGATAATCAATGACTGCTCACCAACGCGAGGGACGATTTCGATGTCACGATCGCTGTTAACAAAGAGCTGCACGATTTGATTGCTCCATAAATCATCGTTCTTTGTATGCTCGACAACATTTACTAAATCCTTTACCAGGGAAGATTGAACAGGCTCCAAAGCCTTCTTATAACCTTCTTTAATATTTCCGTTCGCCACCATCACATGTGGAACATATTTCAATGTCACCGGAATCTTTTGGTTCTTGGAGTCTACATAATACTCCTGCCCCATTTGATTGATAACACGAAGAACAACCTCACGTTGCAAAACCTGCACCTGCATCGTTCCATCCATGTCCATGTGTACATCTGCTTCCGACACGTAAGGAGATTTCTTTAACTCATTCTCGATCTTCTGCAAAGGAATTTCATTCAGATTCCTACCCACAACACGCCCAAACTTATCCTGAATCATTGACGAAATATCCTGCTGATCAATGAACGTTTCTTTACCTTCTACTAAAACCTTTAGTGACGTACATACCTGCACCTGATCTTTCTTCGTTACGAGGCTCATCAACATACCAACTCCTACCAGGGAAGCAATTCCTAGGAAAAAGTAGCCCACTTGGCGCCATTGTATGTTTCTAATTTTATTAAGCATTTGTCAATACTTCTTTAATCGGTTTAACCAACTTATCAATATCACCTGCACCTACCGTCACAACCAACTCCGGGCTCTCGGATTTTACAATCGCTAATACTTCTTCCGGACTTACCAAACGCTTATTTTCCAAGCGAATCTTTTCCAACAACCATTGAGAATCCACACCTGCGATCGGCAATTCACGAGCCGGATAGATCTCCATCAACAACAGCTCATCTGCTAAAGCTAAAACCTCAGCGAAGCCATCTACGAAGTCACGCGTACGAGTGAATAAGTGAGGCTGAAAAACAACCGTTAACTTCTTATTCGGATATAGCTTCTTCATCGATGTCAAGAAAGCGCGCAATTCCTCCGGATGATGCGCATAGTCATCGATGTAAATATGCTCAGGTGATTTAAAAATATATTCGAAACGACGTTTTACCCCTGCAAATGTTGATAATGCATGAACGATCTTCGGAGCAGCAATCCCTAATAGCTTCGCAACAGTAATCGCAGCAACCGCATTCTCTACATTATGCAACCCCGGAATACCTAAGTGAATATCCTTGATCGTCAAATCTTCCGAATGATAATCAAAATAGAACTCGCCATCTTTAACAACAACGTTCTCCGCGTATGCATCGCAAACCTCTTCACGAGCATAGTTGATATCTGCCGCAAATGGCAATCCCTTCCTTACGATCTTTTGACCATCTTCCACTACGCGATCCAAAAACATTTGGAAAGACTCCTGAAGCTTACTCGCTTCGCCATAGATGTCCAAGTGATCAGCATCCGCAGATGTAACGATCGCAATATTCGGGTGTAGCGTCAGAAACGAGCGATCATACTCATCCGCTTCTACAACCACGACGTTATTATCGCCAAACAATACGTTATTCTGATAGTTCGTGCTGATACCACCTAAGAAGGCAGAACAATCATAACCACTATCTTTCAATATATGAGCAACCATGGTCGACGTTGTTGTCTTGCCATGTGTTCCTGCAACAGCAATCGTGAAACGACTTGCTGAAATAAAACCCAACACCTGTGAGCGTTTGTACAACTCATGACCCGCTTTGATGAAATGAGATTTCAAAGCTAAGTCTGCAGGAATAGCTGGTGTAAAGATGATCAGGGTATCTTCACCTGCCGATTCAAACGATGCAGGCACTGCTGCCACATCATCCGTATAAATAATCGGCATCCCCTCTTCTTCTAATGTCCTAGTCAACTCTGTCGACGTACGATCATAGCCCGCAACCTCACAACCTAAGCGACTAAAATAACGAGCAAGACCGCTCATACCGATACCACCGATACCCAATAAATAAACTCGTTTGATTTTGTCGATATTCATCTTTACTTTCTTATTAGATTCAATACTTCTTGTGCAATCACCACATCAGCATCTGCTAGTGCCAGTTTATTGATTGCGTCGCCTAAGCCTTGCATTTTCGGTTCATCTTTCAACAAGCTTAATAGCTTTCTGACTAAAACCTCACGTGCCTCATTGTCTTTCACCATGATCGCTGCGTCCTTGCTGACTAATGCCATCGCATTTTTCGTCTGATGATCATCCGAAACATTCGGTGAAGGAACCAATACTACAGGTTTTCCAACCACACATAACTCCGAAATAGTACCTGCACCTGCACGCCCAACAATCACATCTGCCGCCGCATATGCATAATCCATACGGTCTACAAAAGCCATCAATTTGATCTCTTCCGGAAGCGAGTCGCCCAGTTCCTCTTTTAGTTTCTCATAGTAGTAACCGCCACACTGCCAGATCACCTGAACACCTGCCTCTACAAACTGCGGAATACCCGCTTTGATACAATCGTTCAATGTCAGCGCGCCTAAGCTACCACCCGTAACCAAAATAGTCTTCTTATTCATGTCCAATGCAAAGGCATTGATTGCTTCCTCGCGCTTGTTCTCAATCGCTACGGAAGACTTACGAATAGGATTACCGGTCAACAGAATGCGCTCGGCTGGAAAAAAACGATCCATACCCTCATAGGCAACACAGATCTTCTTCGCTTTTGCGCCCAACTTCTTGTTGGTCACTCCGGCATAAGAGTTCTGCTCTTGGATGATCGTCGGTAAACCCATCATATTCGCCATCATCAATAATGGACCTGATGCATACCCGCCGACACCAATAGCCACTTCGGCTTTAAACTGTTTAAGAACGCTGCGCGCTTTCAAAAGGCTCTTCAGCATTTTGAATGGAAGCGCTGAGTTTTTCAATAGGGATTGACGGTTGATACCTACGATATCCAGACCTACAATCTCATATCCTGCTGCTGGCACACGCTCCATCTCCATCTTGCCCTCTGCACCAACAAATAAAATCTCCGTGTCGGGCGCCAATTGCTTCAATGCATTCGCAATCGCAATCGCCGGGAAAATATGTCCTCCCGTGCCGCCTCCACTTATGATTACTTTATGCGCCATATATTTAAATAGTACCAACTACCACCTTACGAGCAGCTGGCTTTTTAACTACGTCTAATTCTTCTTTATGCTTCAACTCTTCAATGTTACGGCTCACACTTAGGATGATTCCCAAGGCCACGCTCGTAAACAAAATCGACGTCCCCCCCATACTGACCAAGGGTAATGGAACACCCGTTACCGGGCCAAGCCCTACCGCGACAGCCATATTAGCTAAAGCCTGTATCGTCAAACTGAAGCCCAATCCTGCCGCCAAAAAGGCGCCGAAGGCTCGCGGACTTAAAGTCACAATTCGAATACAGCGATACATCAAGGCAATGTATAAGAACAGCAATACTGCTCCCCCTATCGTGCCATACTCTTCAATAATAATCGCAAAGATGAAATCCGAATATGGGTGCGGCAAAACATTTCGTTGAACTGAATTACCAACGCCTTTTCCGAACATTTCCCCCGTTGCAATTGCAATCTTCGCATTGTTTGCCTGGAAGTTTTTATCCTCCTGGAATGAACCCTTCGAATCATGAACCTCTTCCGTTTGGAAGAATCCCTGAATACGACTGATGTATGTACCGCGACGTGGACCTAAAAGCATAACCAGTGTCAACAACACCGCTCCGCCTAAACATACCACCGCAATCTGTTTGAAGTCGATACGTCCGATCATCAGCAATAAAACACTTACACCAAACAGCATCAATGCTGTAGATAAGTTTGCCAAGGCAATTAACACGAACACCGCACAAACTGCCCCCATAATTGGGATGAACGACTTTTTAACGTCTTTAATTTCTTCCTGTTTTCTCGACAGCATACGCGCCAAGAATGTAATCAAGGCAAGCTTTGCTAAATCCGACGTTTGAAACGTCTGATTGATGATCGGAATAGTCAACCAACGGCTCGCCTCGTTCACCTTGCTACCAAACAGCAAAGTGTATAATAATAAAGGAATCGTGATCAACATTAACAGTTTGGATATACCGGCATAATAGCGGTAATCCAACTTGTGAGATAAGTACATTAATCCTAAGCCTGCAACAACGATAAATAGGTGCTTGAACAGATACATCTCGGTACCTTTGCCTTCTTTATAAGCCAAAGTACCTACAGAACTGTAAACTGCTAATAGTGACCAAATGGATAACAAGATCACAATGATCCAGATCCACTTATCGCCTTTTAGTTTAGAAAAAATGTATTCCATAGATCCCCCCTATATTATTATAAAGCCATTACAGCTTCCTTAAATTTATCACCACGCTCTTCGTAGTTCTTGAACCAATCAAAGCTTGCACAAGCAGGCGACAACAATACCGTGTCTCCCTTTTTCGCAAGATGAGAAGCAATCTGAACCGCATCAGACATTGACGCGGAATTAACGATCACTTCTGTGTCATCCTCAAAAGCCTCATGAATGCGGCCCGTATCTTTACCAATACAGATAATAGCCTTTACCTTAGACTTCACAAGATCACGCAACATGTCGTAATCATTGCCTTTATCCACACCCCCCATGATCAATACGATATCCGTAGAGAAACTCTCCAACGCATACCATACCGAGTTCACGTTTGTTGCCTTTGAATCATTGATATAATTCACGCCACCAACGCTAGCTACATGCTCAAGTCTGTGTTCAATATTTACAAAGGATCCCATACTCTCCTTCATCGACTGATTGCGCAATTCTTGAACTTTTGCAATCAATCCCGCCGCACTGTTATTGTAAACATTGTGCTTGCCCTGTAACGATAATTCTTCAATATTCATGGTAAAAACTTCTCTATTAGGTACTAAAATGTTCAAAGTGTTGTCTGCATCAACAAAAGCCCCCTGTGTTAATGCTTGCTCCTGTGTAAATGGCAAATGAATAGCCTTTGTCGGATGCTTATCCAATGCCGCTACTGTTTCCGGATCATCTAAACAGTAAATGAAGTAATCCGTCTCGCGTTGGTTCTGCAGCATTCTGAATTTCGAAGCCACATAATTCTCCATTTTATATTCGTAACGATCTAAATGATCGGGCGTAATATTTAAGATGACAGCAACGTCTGCACGGAAATGATACATATCATCCAACATAAAGCTGGAAATCTCCAATACATAACATGCATGCGGATCACGAGCTACCTGCAAAGCGAAACTGTTACCGATATTCCCTGCCAGACCAACATCCACCCCACCCTCTTTCAACAAGCTATAGGTTAGCATGGTGGTTGTCGTCTTGCCATTGGATCCTGTAATGCAGTACAATTTCGCATCGGTGTATTGAGCGGCAAACTCAATCTCTGAGATCAATGGTTTATTTAAAGAACGTAGCTGCTTGATTAATGGAGCCTTCTCCGGAATACCCGGGCTCTTCACCACTAAATCAGCATTCAATATCAATTCCTCACTGTGCTTGCCCTCTTCAAAAGAAATCTGCTCTTTTTCCAAGGTTTGCTTATAAGAATCGGCGATCTGCCCCATATCGGAAACAAATACATCAAAGCCCTTATCCTTACCTAAAATTGCAGCACCTACGCCACTCTCGCCCGCACCTAGGATAACCAGGCGGCCAGATTGTGGATAATAGGTATGTGCTATATTTGACATCTTCTTATTTTATCTAACTTTCAATGTAACTATGGTCAAAATCGCGAGGATAATCGACAGAATGACGAAACGCGTCACGATCTTCGATTCATGATATCCTTTCTTCTGGTAGTGGTGATGTAATGGGGACATCAAAAAGATACGTCTACCCTCACCATATTTCTTCTTCGTGAACTTGAAATAGGACACCTGAAGAATTACCGATAGATTCTCAATCAGGAAGACCCCACATAATACCGGAATCAAAAGCTCCTTACGGATCAGGATCGCAAAAGCAGCAATGATACCGCCGATGGCCAAACTTCCTGTATCGCCCATGAAAACCTGAGCAGGATAAGCATTGTACCAAAGGAAACCTGTACATGCACCGATAAAGGCACCGGCAAAAATTACCAACTCACTCGAGTTCGGAATGTACATGATGTTCAAATAGTCCGAGAAAATAATGTTACCCGATACATAGGCTAAAATCGCCAGAGTAATCCCCATAATTGCCGAGGTCCCCGTGGCTAGCCCGTCTATCCCATCCGTTATATTGGCCCCATTCGAAACCGCCGTAACAATAAATACGACCACAACTAAGAAAACCATGAAAGTCGCCCAAGGGTTATTCACACCCAAAAAGTCTAAGACTTTCGCATAGTCAAACTCATTATTCTTATAAAATGGAATATTCGTCTTGGTCGACTTCACATTCTCCGCATAAATCTTTTCGCCAGTTGATGGGTTGATAACCACCTCCACCGGTTTCGAAGAAGTCGGGTTGGTCACTTGCTGACGAACCACGATATCCGGATGGAAATACATGGTGATCGCAATCAAAACCCCAAGACCAATCTGACCGATTACTTTAAAACGTCCCGCTAATCCTTCTTTATTCTTACGGAATACTTTGATATAATCATCCAAGAATCCAATCGCCCCCATCCATACCGTCGTGATGATCATTAAGATGACATAGATATTATCTAGCTTCGCGAACAGTAAGGTTGGGATAAGGATACCTGCGATAATGATCAATCCACCCATCGTCGGTGTTCCTTGCTTCTTCTTCTCGCCCTCCAAACCTAAATCACGAATCGTTTCGCCTACTTGCTTCTGATGAAGCAAACGAATCAAACGACTACCGAATACCGTCGTGATAATTAACGAAACAATAACTGCCATGGCCGTCCGGAATGAGATATACTGGAACAATCCAGCTCCCGGGATATGAACATGTTCATTAAGCCAAGTAAATAAATAATATAACATCCTCTCTAATTGATCTCGTTAAATATATTTTCTAATTCCTCACGATCGTCGAAGTGATTCTTCACGCCCTTGATCTCTTGATACTTCTCGTGCCCTTTGCCTGCAACAAGGATAACATCTCCCGGTTGTGCTAAGTGAACCGCCGCACGAATCGCTTCTCTACGATCGGTAATCGAGAATACGTTCTTCTTCTTCTCCGCCGGCAAGCCAGCTTCCATATCTCTGATGATCTGTACCGGATCTTCTGAACGCGGATTATCCGACGTCAATATCACCTTGTCGCTCAATCGAGCGGCAACTTCCGCCATCTCCGGGCGCTTTGTTTTATCACGGTCACCACCACAGCCTAATACCGTTAATACCTGTTGACCTTGCTTTCTTAAATCAAGAATCGTTTCCAGCACATTCTCAACTGCATCCGGCGTATGGGCATAATCCACGATAGCAACAATCCCATTGTTCGAACGTACCGTTTCAAATCGTCCCTCTGCACCCGAAATCTCGCTCAAAGCAGTCAGAACCTTCATGGTTTCCTGCTCCAATAAAATGGCAGCGCCATATACCGCTAATAAATTGTAGGCATTGAAATGCCCAACCAACTTAACCCATAGCTCTTGACTATCAATCTGCAGCAACATCCCATCTAAATGGCTTTCCAAAATCTTAGCCTTGAAATCAGCCATCTGATGCAGACCATAAGTCTTACGATGCGCAAATGTATTTTGAAGCATCACTACACCGTTCTTATCATCGATATTCGTCAATGCGAAAGCGTAGCGATCTAAATCGTCAAAGAACTTCTTCTTTGCCTTGATATAGTTGGCAAAAGTGCCGTGAAAATCTAAGTGGTCATGTGTGATATTCGTGAAAATCCCACCCGCAAAGCGTAATCCAGCAATGCGTTGCTGAACAACGGCATGCGAGCTCACTTCCATGAAACAATAGTCGCAACCATCATCCAACATCTCACGCAATAATGCGTTCAAAGAAATCGGATCTGGTGTCGTATGTGTAGCAGGAACAATGCGATCGCCGATCTGATTTTGAACCGTTGATAACAATCCAACATGGTAGCCCAACTTCGTGAAAAGATTGAATAACAATGTCGCCACCGTCGTCTTACCATTAGTGCCTGTAACCCCTACTAATTTTAAATCTTTGGATGGATTACCATAAAAATTCGCTGCAAAAACACCTAGCGCAAATGAAGAATCATCAACCAATATATAGGTTACTCCCTCTGAAATTTCAGCAGGATATTCTTCCAATAACACCACGCTTGCACCTAACTCGACAGCCTTTGCGATAAACAAATGACCATCCGTTTGATGCCCACGAACCGCTACAAAGGCAGAACCTGCCTGTGCTTTTCTAGAGTCCAGACATACCGAAGTCACCTCTGCATCGAGAGTGCCTTGGTAATCCTTTACCGGGATAGCATGTAACAATTCTTTTAACAACATATTAGTGTAATTCAATTAACACCTTAGTACCCGACTTCAAACGCTGTCCGGCAGCTAATGACTGATTAAAAACTTTTCCTTTTCCACGTACAGTGGTCTTGAAGCCTGCATTCTCCATCGCAAAGATGGCATCCACTAAGCCCATACCTTTTACATCCGGAACAACCCCTTCTTTAAACTCTGCGCTCGTAAATGGCAAAGCGTTGGTGCTGTTCGCTCCTGAATCCGATTGAACTATCGCATTCCAGTTCACGGACTGAATACCCAACATCTGATAAACCTTTGCTGTGGCATCTTTCGAACCTCTCAATGTATATGGAACTTTCGCTCCTTTAAAATTTACCTGACGCTTGTCTAATGTGCTATGTAAAGACAGGTCATTCGCATAAACCATGTCTGCTAACTCACGAAATACCGGACCGGCAACTGACCCACCGTAATAACCATTTCTTGGGTTACGGATCACGACGATCATCGAATACTTCGGATTCTCCGCAGGGAAGTAACCAACGAAAGATGATTGATAACGACGAGCGCCATATCCCCTTGAGCCGTCCGCCATCTGCGCAGTACCGGTTTTACCCGCTGAACTGTACAACGGACTACGCAAGCGCTTTCCTGTTCCCTCCACCATTACACCTTCCATCATCTTCTGCATCTTGCGGATAGCATCTTCCGATGCCATTTGTTTATTAATGACGCGTGCATCAAACTTTTGCACGGTATTTCCTAAATGCTGGATTTCTTTAACGAATAAGGGAGCCAATAAACGCCCATTGTTCGCTACGCCATTCACCAACGTCAGTGTCTGTAACGGAGTCAATTTCAATTCGTAGCCGTAAGCCATCTGCACTAAAGACAATTTGCTCCATGAGCGGCTATCCGGCATCTTAACCCAAGGCTTACCTTCTCCTGGAATCTGCAAACCTAGTGGATCGTTCAAGCCCCATTTATGCAGCTTACCTGTATATTTTGCAGGGTTGCTACCATAATGCTGATTGATCAACTTGGCAACACCCACATTCGAAGACTCTTCGAATGCTTCTTTTGCGGTAACTTTAGATTTCTTCGGCGGATGCGAATCGCGAATCGTATGGCTCGGCACTTTATACGTACCGTTGCCAATATCTACAATAGTATTCGTGTCGATCACGCCATCATCCAACGCCACCAAATAAGATGCAATCTTAAAAGTCGAACCTGGATCCGCACCCTGCGCAATTGCATAATTAAATTTCTCTCTATAAACGCCTTCGGTATCACGTGTGAAATTCGCAATCGCGCGAACCTCACCTGTATTCACTTCCATAAGGATCACACAACCGTTATCAGCGTTACTTTGGATCAATTGCTTCTCCAATGCACGTTGCGCCATGTCCTGCATATTGACATCGATGGTTGCGATAATATCTGAACCATCCGTCGGAGCAACTTCCATCTCTCTATTCACCGGAATCCAGACACCGCCTGCGATACGCTGCATTAATTGTACACCGCTGCGCCCTTCGATATAATCGCCATAAGCACCCTCTAAGCCGACACGAACGGTGTCGCCTTTGGTATTTTTGTAACCTATGGTACGAGCCGCAAGATTAGTAAACGGCAAAATGCGCTTATTCTCGCGCACTGCTATTAAGCTACTTGAGTAGCGTTTCTTATTTTCTTTGAACCCTTTTAATAAAGGAAATTGCTTTAATGCTTTTAACTGTTGATGCGAGACCGCACGCTTGATCAACAAATAGCGCTGTTTCTTGGCGCGCGCTTCTTTCAATTGTCCCAAATATTGTCTGGACGATTTATCACCGAAGAATTTTGATAGTTGAATTGCCAAGGAGTCTACACGAGCGTTAAAAACATCGTTCTCTTCAGCAGGAATCGCCATCGCATCAAAACGAATGTCGTACTCAGGCACCGAGGTTGCTAATAAGCTACCATCGTTTGAATAGATGTTTCCACGTGCAGCTTCAACAACACGCTCGCGAATTGTCAAACTATCAGCGATCGCTCTCCAACGGTCACCGTCCACATACTGTAAATGCAAGAGCTTCCCGAAAACCAATAGGGCACCAAATACCATTAGCCCGAACGCCAGGTACACCCTAATCAATATGGATTTCCTAATATTCATGTAATGGTTCTTGTATTTACTGTTTAACTTCTTTTACTACTTGCAATTTGATCGGCGGTTCGGTTCTTTCCTTCAGACCTAATGTATCCGCACGTTTCGCTATTTCTGTCTGCGTCGTTAATTTCATCAACTCGGCATTCAACGATTTATAATCCCAACTCAACTCTTTCACCTCTTTCCCTAGGCGGTCGATTCGACGAACCGTATTCTCCGCAAGGTGTCGGTTTGAAATGTAAAGCAAACCCAACAAGGCCAAAAAAGCCACGAACGGTAGGTTCTTGGCAACGAGATAAGTAGAGAGCTTCTTTTGGGAGAAAATGGACTTCAGGAAATCTTCCGTCTCTTCCACCTTTTCTTCCAAAGCATCAGACATCTCCTCTTGCACTTCCTCGCTTAGCTCTTTATTTTTTATCGTATTCCTCGCCATTCGCTAGTCTTTGCTTCAATTACACCTTTTCTGCTATACGCAATTTCGCACTGCGCGCTCTGTTGTTTCTCGCCAACTCTTCTTCATTCGCCACAATAGCCTTCCGGCTGATTACTTTAAATGGTTTGATCTCATTCCCGAAAAAATCCTTCTCCACCTCTCCTTTGAACTTACCCTTCGCCATGAAATTCTTAACCAATCTATCTTCTAAAGAATGGTAAGACATCACCACCAATCGTCCGGACTCTTTCAAAACCCCAACCGTCTGTTCCAAAAACTCCTGTAGGGCTTCTAACTCTTTATTTACTTCGATACGTAAAGCCTGAAATACCTGCGCATGGTATTTATGTTCTTTACCTTTCGGAACTAATTTCTTGATCACCTCTTTTAGTTCAGCAACCGTATTGATCTCTTGATTTAAACGAGCAGTAACGATTGTTTTTGCTAAAGTCTTCGCATTGATGATTTCACCATACATCCCGAAGATGCGATGCAAATCCTCTTCAGCGTAGGTACTCAATACCTTGCGCGCATCTAAGTCCGAAACCTGATCCATCCGCATATCCAAATCCGCATCAAAGCGAATCGAGAAACCGCGGTCAGCATCATCGAACTGATGTGAGGAAACGCCTAAATCGGCTAAGATGCCATCAACGGCACGAATTCCCTCTAAACGCAAATAATTTTTTAAGAACCTAAAGTTTTGATGGATCAACGTGAAACGAGGATCATCCAAAGCATTCTTAACAGCATCCGGATCCTGATCAAATGCGATCAAACGACCCTTTGGCCCTAAGTGTTTCAATATTTCTTTTGAGTGTCCACCTCCACCGAAGGTCACATCTACATAAATCCCGTCTGGCTTTATAGCAAGTGCATCAATACACTCCTGGAGCATCACTGGTACGTGGTAGCCGATTTCGTTACTCATTCTCCATCCCTCCGAAATCAAATCCACCCATAACGTCTTCCGCTAGTGCAGCAAAATCATCGCCCATATCCGCATCCATAATCGCATCGTATTCTGCTTTCGACCACACTTCAATCTTATCAAACTGACATGCTAGAACAACATCCGCTTGAATACCTGCGTACTCTAACAAACCCTTCGGCAATAACACACGGCCCGCAGAGTCCAAAGACAATTCCGTTGCACCACGCATAAATTGACGAATGAAGTTTCTGTTCTTCGCATTATATTGGTTCAGCTTCGCCAGCTGCGCCATCTTCTTATTCCATTCCTCCCTCGTGTAAATCACCAAATTCTTCTCAAAACCTCGGTTCACGACAAGCCCTTCCCTCTCCGCTTCCGGCAGCTGCCGTTTAAGCGAAGCTGGAACCACCATTCTTCCTTTGGTGTCTAGCTTACATTCGAATTCTCCGATTAATTGATTCATTCAGTATACGTCTACACTAATTTTAATGTAAAAGTAGACACTTTCCCCCACAATCTCCCACAATCCCCCACAAAAAAGTTTTCCACATCATAATACGACTACAAAAACAGCCTCTAGCGCAACAAAATCAAAGGATTATATTGAATTACAATAAATTAAAAAATGTATCAAATCGATTGAAAACCATCGACTAAGGAAGGAATAATGGAAGGTTTTCCATAAAAAATTAGAAAAATAGGAACAAAGTGGCTGAAAGTGGGAGAAGATAAAACAAGCTCAAGTCAAAGCCATTCTAAACCCAATATTAACCCCAATCAAACCCGCTCTGGAGCGGGTTTAATTGGGGTTTGAATGGGGAGTAGTTAGTATTTAGTATTTAGTAGTTAGACCTATGGCGGCTATAGAGATTAGATGTTAGATTTAAGACATTGTCTTTGAACCAGGAAAGGAAGGATGCAAGGATGGACAGGATATCACGCCATCGGTCTTTATACTAAGTACTAACTACTAAATACTTTTTCTGAACCAGGAAAGAAAGGATGTAAGGATGAGCGGGATATTACGCCATAGGTCTTTATACTAAGTACTAACAACTATTTCTGAACCAGGAAAGGAAGGATGCAAGGATGGACAGGATCGGGTATAGCGTCCGATGAAGGAATGGACAGCATATTATCTAGGAGACGTTTAGTGAAACGTCTCTACGCGGTTCGTTATGAATACCGCCTATATATTACAAAATTGTATAGAAGCCAATTGGACGCCAATGCGTAGAGACGTTTCACTAAACGTCTCCTTTAACGCACGAAGCCTAGACCATCATCCAACACTATACATGATCCTGTCCATCCTTGAATCCTTCCTTTCCTGGTATTCTAGGTTTTTGACATATGCAAATTTTCTTTAATATTTTTTCTATCACGCTGCATAATGATAATCTTCCCGATACATCTCCTGTCGTCCGATCAAGGAAAACATGATCAAAATCAGCTTGAATTTCACATTGTTCAAGACCAACGGGTAAGCTTTGGTTGTGAGCTTCCGTTGCGCATATTCTCGGAGCGTCTTGTCATGTGTAATGGCAATCTTTGCCGCTTGGTTCAACTCCTGCTTTATGGCCTTGTTGGCCATATGCGAGACTCGCTTTCGACCGCGAATACTGGTCCCGGAAGTGTGCTCAAATGGTATCACACCGGCATAGACAGCGTATTTTCGGGGACCGGTAAAAGCCTTGAAATTCTCCGTATAAACGATCGTCATCCAGGCATTGACCGGGCCTATCCCTTTGACGCTTTTGAGGATCTGATAGTTCCTGTTGAGCGATTCATCGCTTTCGATGAGCTGTAAGATTTCTCGTTCTACTCTGTAGATCTCTTTCTTATAAACATCTATCATTGTTTTACTGACCTTCAGGATCACCTTCCCTGCGTCTTTCCCGTACATCGCCTTGCGCTCAGAGCTGCTCGCTTTGTAACCGGCCATCTCTCTCACTAGACGTTTACGAAAGGAGATCAGCTGCTTAAGATCAAATATTGTAGAATTCAATTTACCGCTTGGTTCGAGCATATAAGCCTTTTCTTCCCCATACTGGGCAATCCTAAAGGAGTCTTGCTTATCGCTCTTGCCACGGACCATGCCCATCGACTTCTTGATCTCTAGACCAGATTTGCGTGTATACGAAAGACCTTTTGACTCGCAATACTGCAGGAATCTATATTCATATCCACCAGTATATTCCATGATAAAGAAGACTTGGCTTGATACAAAACCTTTCCCTCGCATCCACTTTGCCAATTGCTTAAATCCCGAACTGTTGTTCTCGATCTTAATGAAATCATGTGTGCCCCAATGGCAGATGTCCAATGTCTTCTTAGAAACGTCGACACCTAAGGTAATACGATCTTTTTTCATGATCTAAACTTTTTAATGTAAATGATTGAAAAATTGCCCGTTACCTAGTACCTTTGAAGTACCTTTGATAATAAAACTATTCTAGTTTGGCCTTAGGCAATGAATAAGGTAGGCACAGATACCAGGAAAAGTCCTTAACGACTACTTCAAAATAATGTTCAACCTGCCTTATTCATCCTAACGCTTCCGTTAGGTAATACCTTATATCTTCTATTAAGTATTTATTCATCAATTACTCTCTGTTTAAACCAAAGGTTCAAAACAAAAGGCCCCTTCGAAACCAAACGTCCAAAACAAAACAATCCTGCCCACCCTTGCATCCTGCCTATCCTGTTCAAAACGATCCTGCCAATCCTTAAATCCTTTCTTTCTTGGTTCATAGACAAACTTTCATTTGTTGTTTATACCAAACGTTCAAAGACAAATTTTCCTTTCTTGTTTATTCCAAATGTTCAGAAACATCCCCCTTTTTCAAAACCAAAAAAGCCCCCCTTCCGTCTACATAAAATCCAATTCTTTATTTTAATATAAATCCGATAATTTTGTCCTTCTATAATAAAGACAGTAAATCATGCACAGAACACATACTTGTGGCGAACTAAGAATTGAAGATATTGGAAAAACCGTAACCTTAAGTGGTTGGGTTCAGAAATCACGCGACTTAGGAGGGATGACCTTCATTGACGTTCGTGATCGATATGGTATTACACAATTAACCTTTAACAGTGATGATGACGAGTCCCTTCGTAGCCGCGCACGTGAGTTAGGGAGAGAGTTTGTAATCAAAGCGACAGGAACTGTTATTGAGCGCTCAAGTAAGAACAGTAAAATCCCTACGGGAGAGATTGAAATTAAAGTGAGCAACTTGGAGATTCTAAACGAATCGAAGCTACCTCCATTCACTATTGAGGATGAAACGGACGGTGGTGATGATATCCGTATGAAATATCGTTATTTGGATATTCGTAGAAATCCGGTTAAGAACAGCTTACTTTTCCGTCATAAAGTAACGCAGGAGGTTAGAAACTATTTATCGAACCTTGACTTCTGTGAGGTGGAGACTCCTTATTTAATT
This sequence comes from Sphingobacterium hotanense, assembly GCF_008274825.1. Classification (NCBI taxonomy): domain Bacteria; kingdom Pseudomonadati; phylum Bacteroidota; class Sphingobacteriia; order Sphingobacteriales; family Sphingobacteriaceae; genus Sphingobacterium; species Sphingobacterium hotanense. The sequence goes on along the minus strand of NZ_CP030848.1, from coordinate 1,157,524 downwards.
AAGTCTACTCCAGAAGGGGCGCGTGACTTTATCGTACCTTCACGTATGAACCCTGGTCAGTTCTATGCATTACCACAATCTCCACAAACGTTCAAACAGTTATTAATGGTGGGTGGTATGGACAAGTATTTCCAAATCGTTAAGTGTTTCCGCGACGAGGATTTACGCGCTGACAGACAGCCGGAGTTTACACAGATTGACTGTGAGATGTCATTTGTAGAGCAAGAAGACATCTTGAATATCTTCGAAGGCATGACTCGTCACCTATTGAAAACAATCCACGGTATCAAGTTGGATCAATTCCCTAGAATGACATTTGACGAAGCGATGCGCACTTACGGAAATGACAAACCGGATATCCGTTTTGGAATGAAGTTCGGTGAGTTGAACGCCGTTGCGCAGCATAAAGAGTTTGCTATTTTCAACAATGCCGAACTTGTCGTTGGTATTGCTGTTCCAGAAGCAGCTTCTTATACTAGAAAACAGATTGATGAGCTAATCGACTGGGTAAAACGCCCTCAAGTTGGTGCATCAGGAATGGTCTATGCAAAATATGAAGCAGATGGCAGCATAAAATCTTCCGTTGATAAATTCTACGATCAAGCAGACTTATTGAAATGGGCAGAAGCCACAGGCGCTAAACCTGGCGACTTGATCTTGGTATTATCGGGTCCGGCAAATAAAACACGCGCGCAGTTATCTGCATTGCGTATGGAATTAGGAAATCGCCTAGGTCTACGTAAGCCGGATGAATTTGCACCGCTATGGGTAATCGACTTCCCATTATTGGAGTGGGACGAAGAAAGCGGACGCTATCACGCAATGCACCACCCATTCACTTCTCCGAAGTTAGAGGATATGCCGCTACTAGATACCGATCCCGGAAAAGTGCGTGCTAATGCATACGACTTAGTATTGAATGGTAATGAAATTGGTGGTGGTTCCATTCGTATCCATGATAAAGAAATGCAAGCCTTGATGTTCAAGCATCTAGGATTCACGGAAGAGCAGGCGCAGGATCAATTTGGATTCCTGATGAATGCCTTCCAATATGGCGCTCCTCCGCACGGCGGATTAGCATTTGGACTTGACCGTTTAACCGCAATTCTTGGTGGACAGGAGACGATTCGTGACTTTATCGCATTCCCGAAAAATAATTCAGGACGTGATGTAATGATTGATGCCCCTGCAACAATTGCTTTAGAACAACTAGATGAGTTGAATATTGCGTTGAAACCTTTAACAAAATAGTAGGAATCGGTTTTACCACATCCACTCATTAACGGATAAATTATTATCTTTATAAAAGTTGACCATATCCCGGTCAACTTTTATTTTTGTATACATCGCACACAATACCCTATGGCAGCATCAGTAGCAGACAAATTCCTTCAAGACAGTAAGACTAAATCTTTCGATTTGCGCCATCGCCAGATTATCAATACCAATATTGATAAGTATAATGTGGCTTTTGAGCGTGGCAAATCGAAATTTCATGACTTGGAGAATTCGAAACAGAAGGCTAATCTGATCAAATGGAAAGTGATGGAAAACCTGGACCGTTATTTATTGGATTTCGAGTCTAATTTTACGAAGAATGGCGGCCATGTGATCTGGGCGAATGATGCGGAAGAAGCAAGACAAGAGATTGCGAAAATTATCGAACAGCACAACGCGAAGTCGGTTATCAAATCCAAGTCGATGGCGACGGAGGAGATTGAACTGAATCACTTTCTTGCTAAGAAAAACATCGAGACTATTGAAAGCGATTTAGGTGAATTTATCATTCAGCTTTTAGATCAAAAACCCTATCATTTCGTCACTCCTGCTATGCACCTTAGTTTGGAAGATATTGCCAAGCTATTCCATGAGCGCTTCGAAACGCCCTTGGAAGCGACGGCAGAGGAGTTGACCATGAAGGCGCGGGAGATATTACGCGAGAAATATACGACTGCAGATATTGGCATCACCGGTGCGAATTTCTTAGTTGCTGATTCGGGAAGTATTGCCATTACGGAAAACGAAGGAAATGCACGCCTGACGACATCCTTTCCGAAAGTACATATTGCCGTTGTCGGGATAGAGAAGGTCATCCCGAATATGGGCGATCTGGATCTGTTCTGGCCTCTCCTAGCCTCCCACGGAACCGGGCAAAACCTAACAGTCTATAACACGCTCCTGAGCGGACCTCGAAAGGCCGCCGAGGCTGATGGACCGGAGGAAATGTATGTAATCCTATTAGACAATGGGCGTACCAATGTATTAGAACAAAAAGACCAACGTCAGGGACTATACTGTATTCGTTGCGGTGCCTGCCTAAACGTCTGTCCAATTTACCAAAATATTGGCGGTCATACTTATGAAACGACCTACCAAGGACCTATTGGCTCATTGATATCTCCACATCTGAACGGCATGAAGGAATTTAAACATCTGAGTTATGCGTCTTCCCTATGTGGAAAATGTACGGAGGTTTGTCCTGTAGGCATTGATATTCAAAAGATGCTGTTGTTGAATCGTCGCGATTCGGTTCAGGAAAATTTTACGACCGGATCGGAGAAAAAAGCTTGGGGTCTTTTTACCTGGGCCATACAGAAGCGCAAGATCATTGACTTCTTCGGCGGTAAGACCAAAAACTTCTTTGTAAGGAACTTCTTTAAAAAGGCATGGGGCGAAAGTAGAGAACTCCCTAAGATAGCAGAGAAATCATTCTCTCAGCAATATAAGGAAATGCAAAAGAAGAAGTAATCAAGGGTCTATTTGGACATTAATGCGTAGAGCCCTTTCATGAAAGGGCTCCAAAAAGAAATTCTTTACGCATTATCGTAGAATCGTTAATTTTATACTATCGCTTATCCAAGACCGCAGCATTCTCAGCCATGCGGATAAATTCTGCTCTATAGCCCTCATCATCTTTTCCTTTGGCAGCTTTTGCACGAGCTACTAAATTCTTATAACTCGCTTCTTGCTTATAATCTGAATTACGCAAAAGCATACCCAATTCGGCTACTGCGGCAGCAAATCTAAAGTCTTCGCTCATTTGATCGATACTTGCCATTTTGTTGGATACAATGACCTGTTGCAATTTACTCTTATCGCTTTCCGGCTCTTTGTAGCGGAATTTCACGGTCGCCAATTCTCCATTCAACGTGCCTTGGGCTGCATTCTTATTATCTTGATATTTCAAAGGATCGACCGTACCTATGATGCTGCTCTTCACTCCTACCGGTACAATTTCATAAATTGCTGTTACGCTATGGCCGACACCCATATCGCCACCTAATTTTGCGTCGTTATTGAAATCTTCCGCAGCAAGCAAGCGGTTCTCATAGCCTACTAAGCGGTATGCTTGTACATAAGCAGGGTTAAATTCGACCTGAATTTTAACATCCTTTGCCACGGTAAACAATGTTCCTCCAAACTCGGTAACCATGGCTTTGCGTGCTTCGGAGATATTATCGATATAGGCGTAATTTCCATGCCCTTTGTTCGCTAGCAATTCCATCTTGCTATCTTTTAAGTTCCCCATTCCAAAACCTAATACCGTCAAATGCACACCACTTTCGCGTTCCTTGCTGATCAGTTTTTCCATATCGTCGTCGCTTGATGCACCTACATTAAAATCGCCATCCGATGCTAGGATGATTCGGTTATTCCCGTTCTTCATGAAGTTTTGGCGGGCGATATCGTAAGCTTTCCGAATACCGGCGCCACCAGCTGTGCTGCCACCCGACACCAATTCATCAATCGCTTCTTTGATTTTCATCTTCTGGGTCCCTGAGGTACTTTCTAATTTTACGCCGGCACTACCTGCATAAGTAACGATGGCAACCCGATCTTGATCGCGCAATTGATCCACCAATAGTTTTAAAGATGATTTTACGAGCGGCAGTTTATTCGCTGCATACATAGACCCCGAAACATCGATCAAGAAAACGAAATTGGATGCCGGCAATTGTGCCGACGGAATATCTTTTGCCTTTAATGCAATGCGAATGAGCTGATGCTCTTTGTTCCACGGGGAAACACCCAATTCTGTGTAAATCCTCACCGGATCACCATTCGTAGGCGCTTTGAGATCATATTGGAAATAGTTGATCATTTCCTCGACGCGAACTGCATCCCGATCCGGCAGGTTTCCAGCATTGATCATACGACGAACGTTGCTATAAGAAGCCGCATCTACATCGGCCGCAAAAGTTGATAAAGGATCTTTTAAAGGTGATTTAAAAGCATTCTCATCAATATTCTTGTAACTTTCTGTATCCATACTCACCGGCATTCTGCTAATCATAATACCGGGCGAAGAACTTGCTACCTGATAACTAACGTCGTTCATCTTCGCAACACCCTTCACTCCTGTTACAACAACCTCCTCTAAGACCTGATTTTCTGGTTGTAAAGCAATATTGATTACTGTCTTTTTTCCAACTTTAACCGTTTGCTTTTGATAAGCTATGAAGCTGAACAATAACTTGTCCCCATCAACCGCTTTAATGGAGTACTTCCCGTCTTGCCCTGTACGAGTGCTCTTATATTTACCTAACACTGAGACCTCTACACCTTGTAAAGGGAGATTCGACTCGCGATCTGTCACTTGACCAGTAATAACTTTTTCCTGCGCATGAGCTCCGCCTACTAAAGCGAAAAACACCATCAAAATGCTGAGTATACTTTTCATGATTCTAATTTTTTGTTGAGGGATGCAGATTTCTCTAGATTTCCATAAACCAGAAAAAAAAATTATTTTACCCCTAGAATTTGCATTAGGATCTTGTCAAAACCAACATTACAATCTGATGAAGAGTTATTGGCCACCTACCTACGGGAAGGTGATCTCGCCTGTCTTGGTGACTTATACCAACGTCATAGCGAGATGGTATTCTATGTATGCTTGCGTTATTTCAAAGAACCTGAGCGCAGCCGGGATGCGGTGATGCAAATTTTTGAAGAGCTCATCGACAAGGTAAAGAAGCAATCAATTCAAGATTTCCCGCGCTGGCTATATGTGGTCAGCAAAAATCATTGCCTCATGGCATTACGGTCAGCGAAGAGCAAACCTGAAATTGTTACAAATGACTTTGTGGAATTTGCGGCAAACCTGCATCAGGAGGAAAACTATAAGGAGCGGGAGGAGCAATTGTCGCAATTGGAGAGCTGTATAGATCGATTAATAGAAAAACAACAACAGAGCATCCGCCTCTTCTTCATTGAAGAGAAATGCTATAAGGAGGTTGCCGAGATAACGGGATACAGTATGAACGACGTTAAGAGCGCCATTCAGAATGGAAAAAGGAACCTCAAAATTTGTATGGAAAGGGCACAACATGAGTAATCATTTTGATATCGCTTATTTACGTAGGTATGTGAACGGAGAATTAAGTTCCTCCGAGATGTACGCTATTGAAAAAGCTTCGCATCAGAACGAAATGCTGATGGATATCATTATGGGCTTGGAAGAAGAGCAAAGACTGAAGAGCAGCCTGAACCCTACGGAACTGCATGCTGCGATTTATGAACGTACGCATCCCGGGAAAATAAAAACACTGCTCCCTTATAAAGCTTTGGGAATTGCTGCTTCCTTATTATTAGTACTAGGAATTGGAACGATTTGGTATTTGAATCGACCACAAGACGAGACGGAATTAGCCATGGCACCGGCAGACATTGCAGAAACTGCCCCTACCGATACAACATTAAATAGCATCGAATTAGACAGCTTCGAAGAGGATTCTACCAGCAACTTAATTGCTGCAGCACCGGAATTGAACGAATCTAAAGCGCAACAAAGTACAGCACGGACAGCAGAACGCGCGAGCAGCAGGGAAGAAACTCGGAAGAAGGACCTGGTTATCAGTCCGGACCTATTCATAGATACGGTTCAAGTGATTTCCGGGAAAATGCTTGCAAAACGCTCTCCGGCAAACAATCCGAACGTCATCAGCTTACAAGGCAAGGTGTCTGGCATAAGTGTCGCGCCGCAGGCGGAAATGTCTGCACGCGTCGGCAGTCCGCAGGACTATAAACGTATTATCACGGGCGAAGTCATCGACCAGGATTCGGGTTATCCAATTCCTCAGGCAACGGTTAGAAACGTAAAAACGAATGAAGTGGTGATGACGGATTCATCGGGAAGCTTTGTGATGCCTTCAGCCATAGAATCTACCGAACTCGAAATTCTATCAATAGGATACCAATCCGCACGTATTCTTGCGAGCAATCAGCAGACCATCCGACTTGCACCAGACTATGCAACATTGGATGAGGTAGTGGTCATAGACGCTGGAAAAAATCAGAGTAAAATAAAATCAGAGCCTTTGATCGGGTGGAAAGCCTATAAAAAATATATTAACGACCATAGCAAGGAATCCCTATTTGGCAAAGGGAATGTAACACTTGTATTTGAAATCAATAATTTCGGTCGCCCGACAAATATTATTGTTTTGAAATCTGCCAATCCATCGCTAGATCAACAAGCTATTCAGATCATTAAGAATGGTCCGGATTGGAAAAAAGGTAATGATGGAAAAAGAATTGAGGTGAAGATTGAGTTCAGGCAGTAGGTTTCGATCGAGACATACTAAGGTTCGATAAGCCCTATTTTATCTCCTTCTTGGTCGTATCTAATGTTGGAATAGGTTTGATGGGTAGATCGCTGCGTGTTCCGCTCCAATTCCATAATTTTCTCCAGAATTCTCCAAGCGTATTAAACTCCTGACGGTAAATCAAACCAACGGCATTAATATAATCGTCGGTCGGTGTGAATAGAATATTTCTTGTATTCAAGCGATTGTACGCGCGGAACATTAAATTTCCATCCCTACGCAACTTAAAGGTTAATTCAGCATCGGTAGCAACTTTATTCGAGAAGAATGTTAAGTCTGTGGTTTGCACATTTCTTCTGTCCACAATCCCTCCGGTAAGTACAAGTCGGTCGTTAAAGAATCGGAAGGACGCAGAGGCATCATTCAGGGAGCGGATATTGAAATCTAAGAAATCGATCTTGAGCGATTGTGCTAAGATATTGTTCAACTGGTTGAATGCTATTTCCGTTCCTGCGGACAAGAGAGTATTGTTTACCTCGCGGCCCAGCTCGTTGTTGGAGCTCGCCGTGAAGCTTCGTCGAACGATCAAGCTCAGCGCCTGTTGATTGACATTGTTTGCATCGCTCAAATAAGCTTGGAGCTCGTCTTTGACGTATGGAGTTTGCGGGAAGTTAAGATCGAAAGATACATCGGGCTGGCTCAATGTTCCCTTAATATTCATGTCTGCCTGCGCCATGACGCGTTCATCCTGTCCGGAGCGTCCTGCAGCGTTATACAAAGGCGAGATGGATGTACGCTGTTGATAGATTGCCGTCATATTGATGGTAGCTCCCGATGGCGACCCTGTCCATCTAATGGTTCCTCCTTGCTTGATATCGAAAAACTTATTGAAGAAATCCTGTGCTGTAAAATGGAATTTTCCGGAATTTACGGTGTAATCGCCGAACATCTCAAAATCCCCTAGACTGGAAACTTTTAAGGTTATTTCTCCGGTTCCATTTCCTTTCAAGGAGCCCAGGTCGGTTTGCAGATTGACTTCTGCAGTTGGCGTAAATTCAATATCCATGTTCATGGTCATCCCTTTCAAGAGATACTTAGACTCCTGCTGTTTATTTTTACTGGAATCATTGCTCACAAAGTAGATAAAGTCGCTATCGGTTACCGTCATCGCCGAGTTGAATGGAATGGTGATGGAGGTGTTATCTTCCGATCTTGCTTTGATGTTGATGTCGATTGCAGAGGTCGCTCCTTTAAATTTAAAGGTACCCGTGGCATAAGCCGTCCCGAAGTAGAGGTTATTGTCTTTGTAAGTCGTATTCAGGATCATGGTATTGTTCGTCACCACATCCACATCGATATAAGGATTGCTTAGCTTATTGAGATTGACAATACCGTTGGCAACCGCCTGATGGCCTTTGCTGTCGTTGAAAGCCAATTGGTTCAACAAGATGTTATTCTTGTCTAATAGCACCGTTTGATTGCTGATATTATAAGAAGTTTTAAGGTAATTTACATTGAAGGAAGCATATTCGATTTTCGAAATAGCGTTGAACTCCGGGTTCTTCAGCGTTCCGCCAATTTGAATTTCAGCATTCATCTTCCCTTGCAATTGGGAGGTTAACGTCCGTACAAATGGTTGAAAAAGGATCAGCTCCATCTGATTTAGGGAGCCTTTAAGATTCAGTTCTTGATCGACACCGGCAATTTGATAGGTACCATTCAACTTCAGGCCTTTGTTGAGGTCGTCGAGCAGCTGGAGATCGAGGTTTGCTTGTTTGGTCTCTGGATCAAAATCTGCCAATAATCGAAGCTGCCCGATTGGGATTTGATTGTAAACCAAAGGGCTGGTTTGCACGTTGGCCGAGAGATAGGGCTTTTTAAACGCAGAGTGCAATTCAATATCCCCATTTAGTTCACCATCTAGGCGGATACCCAAAGGTTTCAGCACCACCTCCAGCGCGTTCAAGTTGAACTTGCTGAAGTTGACCTCTAGCTTATCGTCCTCATTGGATAAAACACCATTGAAAGCAACCTTTTGTTGACCTTGGCTAGCAATGAGATTCGTCAGGTAGAATTTACCTTTTGATACTCGCATTTCTGCATCAGTATTTAACGTCCAAGGCTCTTTGTTGACAATGATCGACGATTTATTGAAATGTATATAAGCCGGCTTATTATGCGCAAAATGTATATCGCCATTTAGACGGAGATAGTTCAGATCGGTCTCCTTAGCGCCGTTTATACTGAACAGCAGGCTATCATTTGAAAGGATATTATTGATTTCTATATCAGTCACAAATATGCTATCGCTCAGGAAGAGCTTGTCGGCAGTCACATCTAAGGAAAACGCTTCTTCATCTGCGTTTTCACGGATGTGTATATTTTGTACATTGATTCCCTGATAACGGACGAAGGGGCTGAATGCCGTAAATTCTGCGGTGAAATCTTCCGATGAGAAGTGTGCTTCCAGTGATGCGCCGTCATCCAATATAAGCGTTGGGTCTAAAAATGCAGAAACAGGCTCAAAGGATTTGACATTGAGTTGCAAGTCGAATATCTGTGGATTATAGGGTTCTACTGTAAGACCAATCGCCGGCGCATAGCGCATCGCTAATGCTTTGAAATAAGGGATGAGGGTATTTAGGTCGATCACTCCTTTCATTTCAGCATCCAAGACATTGGAGCGCAAAGTCAGTAACCGATCCATCTGCGTTCCTTCGGCAGAGAAGAAAAGGTCGTTGACAGTGAAGTCGCCTTTTGTTGTTTGCATATTGATCTGCTCAGCAATCACATCACCGTTCAGGTTATTGAGATTATTGCCGGTAAGATGGGTGTTGATTTGAGAATTGAAGATAACGATACTGTCTTTTTCGACAAATCCCATCTTTTTCAGATTGATCAATTCCACATCGGCCGATACGTCATAGCTTGCTTCGGCAGATTGGAAATCCACTTTGGCATCATATGCGAGTTGGGCATTCGGGTCTTGGATAAAACCCGTAACATCGATAAGTTTTTGATCCAGGAGTCCTGATACTTCCACACTGTCGTAGCTGTAGTTGCCAAACTGGAAATTGCGCAAGCCTCCTTCCAATTGGAGTTTCATTTTGTTGAAATCAAGGCTCTGCCCGTCGAAGTCAAAGGCGAACGCTGTATTTTTAATAGACTTGCTGCCTATAAGTTCGCCCAGTTGGAAGGATTTGGACGCCAGATGTCCTTGATAAGTTATTTCTTTTCGTATATCAATTTTGCTATCGGTATTGAGCGCGCCTAATTGGGTATCAAAATCACCTTTAATATCAAATAGATTATATAAACCATTGAAAGTCCCTTCGAATTTGATCAGTCCAAACTGATGCAATTGCTCGGGAAGGGAAAATTTAGCGCGGTTTGCTAATTTAGGGATCAATAGTTCAAGGTCTTTCGCGGAGGTCTGAAGATCGCTGGCTTCAAAATCAAAGATCGTTTTGTCCATATTCGGCAGCCCCTTGATGCTGAAGTCGCCTCTTAGGAGCGTTTCTTTACCTGTTTTGATATATGCATTTTGCGAGCGGATATTGTTTACAGTGCCCTCAACGGTGGCCTGCGGGACACTCGCTGTAAATTGAACCCTGTTCATCGTTGGTGCAAAGTATTCAATGTCGCGCGAATCTACATAGACATCGTCCATCGTTCCTTCGATGTGCACTTTCTTGATGAAATCTCCAAAATCTGCGAACTTCTTATAAGAGAACTTTAGATAGCGTCCAACCTTGGAGCGGTTGGTTTCCAGATCCAACTGATCGAACTCCATACTGGTATTGCTGATATAAGCCTTCGCAAGAAGGCGTTTAATCTGAAATCCGGATTTCTCCTGTAGCGAAAGCTCCTTGATGTCCGTTTTGAGCGATATAGAATCAAACTTAATATTGGCGAGATTGACGTTCAAATGTTGGAGTTCAATATCTGAAAAGTCGACGCCACGGTTATGATGCTTTTGCTGATGGTTTAAAATCTTGATATGATTATCGACCAATGTTAGATTGTGCAGCTGTAGTTCTAATGGTTTTTTCTTTTTGCCCTCGGGTTTCTTTTTCGGCGCAAAATAGTCGATGAGGAATTTAAAGTTAGAACTGTCTTTATAGACTTGAAAATCTACATAGGCCTTGTGCAATGCTAAGTCTTCGATAACAATTTTATTTTGGAAGAAATGTCTGAGCATCAGATCAGCATGGAGCTTCTCCGCACTTAGCATCGGCTTCCCCTGCTGGTCGCTGAGTTTGAACTCAGTCAGCGTCAGCTGGTCGAATGGGCGGAAGTAGATATGTTTAAGTTCAACTTTGGCGTTCAGCTCGTCGGAGAGGTAGTTCGCGACGCGTTTAGTTACAAATGTTTGAACCGATGCGAATTGAAGGGACAATACGACAAGGCAAAGCACGGCTATTAAGCCAAGCAAGCTATACAACGTTATTTTAAGTATTTTTTTGATACTTTTGTGCTTTATTTTAATACATCCCTCAAATGGCTATCATACTCGGTATAGAATCATCCTGTGATGAAACTTCCGCATCTATCTGTATAGACGGCGAAATTCGTTCAAATATCATTGCAAGTCAAGCAATCCATGCGAAATACGGAGGGGTTGTGCCTGAATTGGCATCCCGTGCCCATCAACAGAATATTATTCCCACAGTAGATCAAGCCATTATTCAAGCAAAAATAAGCAAAAAAGATATAGATGCAGTGTCTTTTACGCGCGGACCCGGACTTTTAGGGTCATTATTGGTCGGAACTTCCTTTGCAAAATCCTTCGCCCTGGCGATGGATATTCCATTAATTGAGGTTAACCATATGCAGGCGCACATTTTAGCACACTATATCGATAACCCGAAGCCCTCTTTTCCATTTTTATGTTTAACGGTATCGGGCGGCCATACACAGATTGTGTTAGTAAAGGATTATTTTGAGATGGAGCTTCTAGGAGAAACCTTGGATGACGCTGCTGGAGAAGCTTTCGATAAAACAGCCAAGATTTTGAATCTACCCTACCCCGGCGGACCATTGATTGATAAGCATGCGAAAAATGGAGCCCCTACGGCCTTCAAGCTGCCAGAACCTCAAATACCGGAGCTTAATTTTAGTTTTTCAGGCCTTAAGACGGCTATCCTATACCTCGTGCAAGCGGAGATCAAGAAAAATCCAAACTTCCTCGAGGAACGGATGGATGATCTTTGCGCTTCCGTGCAGGATCGAATCGTATCTATCTTATTGAACAAGCTTAAAAAAGCCGCAAAACAAACGGGCGTTAAAGATATTGCAATCGCCGGAGGTGTTTCTGCAAACTCTGGATTGCGCAGCTCGCTATTAGCGATGGGCGAAAAGTATAAGTGGAACGTTTTTATCCCTAAATTCGAGTACTGCACCGATAATGCAGCAATGATCGCTATTGCAGGGTATCATAAGTTCCTGGAACAAGACTTTGTTGGACAGGATATTTCTCCGCTGGCAAGAATGCATGTGTGAGGCTAGATGTGAGATATTAGATATTAGAGCAATATCTATCAAAACCTGCGGCAATGCAGGTTTTTTTGTTTTGGAGGAAGGATGGAGTTAGTTAGTGAAGGAGGTAAGAAGGTTGTCTTGAACTAAGAAAGGAATGATGAAAGGATTTGCAGGATCCTGAATATCCTTGTATCCTTCCTTTATTCGTTCAAAGGCAAATTTCCCTTTCTTTTTTGAAAACGTCTAAAATCTAATGTCTCATATCTAATGTCTAACATCTACTAAATACTAGATACTTTTAAAAAATTCACTACCTTTATCGGCAAAACAATCGAAACATTTATACTAAAAAATGAGTGCAGATATAAACAAGCTTGAACAAACAGCTTCTCAAGTAAGAAGAGACATTGTTCGCATGGTACATGCATGTCAATCAGGACACCCAGGGGGATCTTTAGGTTGTACAGATTATTTTGTGGCATTGTACTTCCACGCGATGAAACATGACCCTTCATTCAACATGGATGGTATTGGTGAGGATTTATTCTTCTTATCAAATGGGCACATTTCTCCGGTATTTTACAGTACCTTGGCGAGAGCTGGATACTTTCCGGTTAGTGAGCTAGCGACTTTCCGTAAGATTGATTCACGTCTTCAAGGACACCCGACTACACATGAGCACCTTCCAGGAATTCGTGTTGCATCTGGTTCATTAGGACAAGGATTATCTGTAGCGATCGGTGCTGCACAAGCGAAGAAGTTAAACAAGGACAACAGCTTAGTTTATGTCTTGATGGGTGACGGTGAGTTGCAAGAAGGACAGGTTTGGGAAGCAGCGATGTATGCTCCTCACAACAAAATGGACAACGTCATTGCAGCAGTTGACTACAACAATGCGCAGATTGATGGTTCTACAGAAACGGTTCTTTCATTAGGCAACCTGCGTGCAAAATGGGAAGCTTTCGGATGGGACGTGTTAGAAGTTGAGAAAGGTAATGATATGGCATCTGTTGTTGCTGGTTTAGATGAGGCTAAGTCTCGCACCGGAAAGGGTAAACCAGTAATTATCTTATTGCATACGGAAATGGGTAATGGTGTTGATTTCATGATGGGATCACATAAATGGCATGGTGTTGCTCCAAACGATGAGCAATTAGCAAGCGCATTGAACCAAATCCCTGCAACAATTGGTGATTATTAAGATAACATTTGTTAGACTTTAAATGGCTTTGCCATTCTGAACGAGACTTCAAAAAATGAAAAAATATACATATACAGAATCAAAAGATACACGCTCAGGTTTCGGTGCTGGCTTATTAGAAGCTGGTCAACAAAACGAAAACGTAGTAGCGTTATGTGCTGACTTGATCGGTTCATTGAAAATGAACGACTTTATAAAAGCTTATCCTGAGCGTTTCTTCCAAATAGGAATCGCGGAAGCAAACATGATGGGTATTGCTGCTGGTTTGACTATTGGTGGAAAGATCCCTTTTACAGGAACTTTTGCTAACTTCTCTACAGGGCGTGTTTATGACCAAATTCGTCAATCCATCGCTTACTCAGGTAAGAACGTGAAGATTTGTGCTTCACACGCTGGATTAACACTTGGAGAAGATGGTGCTACTCACCAAATCTTAGAAGACATCGGCTTGATGAAGATGTTGCCAGGTATGACAGTTATCAATCCTTGTGATTATAACCAAACAAAAGCAGCTACTATTGCGTTAGTAGACCATGAGGGGCCAGCATATTTGCGTTTCGGTCGTCCTGTTGTTCCTAACTTCACACCTGCAGATCAGAAATTCGAGATCGGTAAAGCCGTGATGTTGAACGAAGGTACGGACGTAACGATTATTGCTACAGGTCACTTAGTATGGGAAGCTATCCAAGCGGGTGAGGAATTGGAAAAAGCAGGTATTAACGCTGAGATTATCAATATCCACACGATTAAGCCTTTAGATGCTGAAGCTATTTTGAAATCTGTTGCAAAAACTAAATGTGTCGTGACTGCAGAAGAACACAACCGTTTAGGTGGTTTGGGCGACAGCGTTGCACAGGTATTAGCGAAAGAACTTCCTACTCCGCAAGAGTATGTTGCTGTAAACGATAGCTTCGGCGAATCGGGCACACCAGCTCAATTGATGGAGAAATATGGTTTAACGGCTGCAGACATTGTAAAAGCAGCGAAAAAAGTAATTAGCAGAAAATAATCCAATATGGAAGATTCCCTGATCATTGCGAAGTTCGCCGATGAGAAGACCCGCGAGGAAGCATTTCGCGAGTTATTAAAAAAGTACCAGCAGAAAATCTATTGGCATGTCCGGAGAATGGTTATTGACCATGACGATGCCGATGATGTTGTGCAGGATATCTTTATTAAGGTTTGGCGTAATCTCGAAAAGTTCAGAGAGGACTCGCAGCTATATACTTGGTTATATAGAATTGCGACGAATGAATGCATTACTTTCTTAAATAAGAAAAAACAAAAGCAGAATGTTTCATTGGATGATGAAACATCTGCTTATCTTTCGGATACTTTAGCGGACGGATCCTACTTTAATGGCGACCGCGCGCAGCAGAAATTGCAGGAAGCGTTGTTGACACTTCCCGACAAACAGCGTTTAGTTTTCAATATGAAATATTTTGAAGACATGAAGTACGACGAAATATCCGAGGTACTAGGTACAAGTGTCGGCGCTTTAAAAGCGTCCTATCATTTGGCTGTTAAGAAGATAGAGAACTTTTTTGCCAAGAATGATTAAACCTTTTGCGCAAAAACTATTCTATTAGTGTACTATGAAAGAAAACAACACATATTACGACAACATGGAAGGCAATAACTTACCTGATTCGTTGCGTGTTAACCCTTTCACTGTACCCGACAATTATTTCAATGAACAAACCAACAGGCTATTGTTCTTAGCAAAATTGGATAGTACAAGCAAGGATGAACGTGCTGGCTTCGAAGTTCCCGAAAGTTATTTCGGTGTATTGAGCGAACAGATTATGTCGCAAGTTAAGATTGACCAGTTTCAGCAACATGAAGGTTTTGAAGTTCCAGCGGGTTACTTCGCAGACTTAAATGATCGTATCATGCAGCATGTACAGATCGACCAATTGCAAGAAGAACAATTTACCGTTCCTGAAGGCTATTTTACGAACTTAAGCGATTCTATAATGGCGAAAGTAAGTGAGGATAATCTTCAAGAGCAAGTTAAAGAAAGTGGGTTTGAAATTCCAGACCAATATTTCGAAACTTCTACCGATCAGATCATGGCATCAATTGCTGTCGATGATTTGAAATCTAAAGTTCAAACGGACGGTTTTACTGTTCCGATGGGATACTTCGACAAATTAACGAAGTCGATATTAGATGAGGTTGAGGATAAGAAGGTTATCCAAATGCCACAACCTACGCCTACAACAGAGCGCAAGAAAAGCAGACCTGTTATTTGGATAGGTGCAGCCGCGGCGGCATGTGTTGCAGCATTTGTTGGTGTTTCTACTTATAATAGTGATCCTAACAATGTAAATTCTGCAGCAACTGTAGCGAATGCAGAGCAAGTTTCCTTGGATGAAATTCCTGAGGATGAAATCATAAGCTATTTAGCTAGTCATTCGGATGGCACGGATTTAGCATATTATGCAGAGTACATCTATGAGCCGGAGGAATCAGCAGCTATTGGTAGTCAAATTGATGACAAAGATTTAGAAGAATACTTAAATTATAATACATTATAATGCTTCGTTTGAAACATATTATTACGACATTCTGTTTGGCTTGCTTATTTTGTTTTGGAGCAAATGGACAATCACGTCAAGATAGATTTGAAGCGATAGAGAATCAAAAATCTGCATTCATTACCAAACAGTTACGATTGACTCCTGCGGAGGCTCAACAGTTTTTCCCTATTTACAATCAGTATACGAAGGAAATTAGAGATGTAAAGATGCAGAAGAGTCGTGGTAGCGAGCGCAGACAAGGAGGCTCCAATTCTTTTAGACCCGGAAATGACGCGATTTCCTTCGATGCGAAAGAAGTCGAAATTAAGAAAAACTATAGATCCCGCTTTGCGGAAGTTATCGGGCAATCCCGAGCTTCTCAATTCTTCTCTGTAGAACAAGAATTTATCGAGTTACTCTACAAAGAGCTGAAAGGCAGGAATCACAGAAATTAACAGAAGAAGCTCTAAGTAAGAGCTTCTTTTTTTCTTATAGGCTTTATTTATAAACGCCTTTGAGAACTTTCATCCTTGTTATTGCACCAATAGCGGCTTGAAAGTTATATTATCGAATAATACCCAACCATGATTAGCAATAGAGAACTTTTTTTACAAAATACCGCACAGACTTCAGAATCCCCAAGACTCATCGAAGTAGAGCGTACCGAAGGCATTTACCTTTATGGACCTGAGGGGCAATCCTATATGGACTTGGTTTCAGGCTTCAACGTGAGTAATATCGGTCATCGCCATCCAAAGGTGCTGGCTGCGATTCAGCAACAGCTTGATAAGTTTATGCATGTCACAGTGTATGGCGAGTTTGTACAAGCGCCGCAAGTGCAATTTGCGACAGATTTGCTAAGCGTTTTACCGAACAGCTTTGGATCTGTATACTTAACGAACTCGGGCGCGGAAGCTGTCGAAGGATCCATGAAAATAGCAAAGAAATTTACTGGTCGTCAGGAAATTATTGCTGCTAAAGAAGCTTACCATGGTAGCACACAGGGAGCATTGAGCTTAATCGGAAACGAGGATTACAGAAAAGCTTACGCCCCACTCCTACCGGGAATCTCTTTTATACAATACAACCATTTACCAGATCTAGAAAAAATCAATGATAAGACCGCAGCCGTTGTGGTCGAAGCGATACAGGGCGAAGCGGGCGTTCGCGTTCCTGACAAAGCCTATATGCAGGCTCTGCGTAATAAATGTGACGAGACAGGAACTCTCCTGATTTTTGATGAAATACAAACTGGTTTCGGAAGGACCGGAAAACTTTTCGCTTTTGAACATTTTGATATCGTTCCGGATATTCTCATGCTGGCGAAAGGTATTGGAGGAGGTATGCCTTTAGGTGCCTTCGTGGCGCGAAAAGAAGTAATGGACGTCATCAAAGCCAATCCAATGCTTGGTCACATTACAACCTTTGGTGGGCATCCTGTATCCTGCGCTGCTGCAAAAGCATCTTTAGAAGTCATTCAACAAGAAAAACTCGTGGAGCAAGTCGAAAGCAAGGCCGCATTGTTCCGAAAGGAACTTGACATCCCTCAAATCAAAGAAATCCGAGGACTGGGCTTAATGATGTGTTTGCAATTGGATAATTTCGAACAGGTTTATGCTGTCAGCAATTATTGTGCAGAACAGGGGTTAATCATCGACTGGTATCTACATTGTGAAACCGCCCTTCGTGTTGCTCCGCCATTGACGATTACCGAAGAGGAGATTAAAGCGGCTTGTAAAATTATTCGTGAAGGGATTGCCAAATTTTGCTAGTTTCCTTATCTTGTATAGGTATAATCAACCTATCCAAAGACCATGAATTCAAGAAGAGATTTTTTAAAGAAGAGTATATTGACTGTGGGGACTACAGCCATGGGCAGCGCGTTGTTGCATGCCGAGGATTTTTCATCCGCAAAGCCTAAAGGTGGAATCAGCATCAATCAGAACGATGTAATTCTATTCCAAGGAGATTCCATTACCGATGCTGGTCGGAAGAAAGACAACCTAAATCCGAATGAGATGAACGCCTTTGGAGGTGGCTATGCAATGCTTGCTGCGGGCGTTTTATTGAACAAGTGTGCAAGCAAGAATATCAAGATCTACAATCGTGGTATTTCTGGAAACCGCGTCCCTGATTTAATGAATCGCTGGCAAGCCGACTGTATTGATTTAAAACCCAACATTGTTTCGATTCTTATCGGCGTCAATGACTTCTGGAGAACGAAAGATCGCGGTGCGATCAATACGCCAGAACAGTACAAAGGACAGTACAAAGAGCTATTGGACAAAACTCTAGCAGCATTGCCAAACGTGAAGTTAATCATCGGTGAGCCATTCGGCTTAAAGGATGTAAAGCATATAAACGATAGCTGGTACCCGGAATTTCCTAAATACCAGTTAGCCGCGCGTGAACTTGCTAAAGAATATAAAACCGTCTTCATCCCCTATCAGGATATCTTTGATAAAGCTCTAAAGGCCAATACGGGCGCATACTGGACTACCGACGGAGTGCATACTTCTTGGGCCGGCGCCAACCTGATGGCAGAAAGCTGGTTAGCTCAAATCAAACTTGGATAGCCAGCATAGGCAATAAATAAAAAGAAAGTGCCGTCCAACTTGCACGACACTTTTAAACAACACGCATTATGTAAAGATAACCTAACTTTTATTATCTTGTGGCTGGCAGATCTCTGACACATCTAATAGGAACCCTATCGTCACGTGAGAAATACGGATCATTCAACCTATAGTAAAGCATATCTTTGTCACCGCCAGTATGTTCTTCCACAATCATTGGCATATGTACCTGCCAAGTTGCGTTTGCAGGCTTAACACCCTGTGTACCGTCGATCGCCATATATAACGCATCATGTTCATTAAAAATGTGATCATGATCTAAAACAGAAACGTTATTCACTATGAAGTAATGCAAACGTCCGGTCTTATAGAATCTCAATTGCCCAGCCGCGCCGGTCGATTGGTCAGTACCATCAAAGTAGATGTATGCATGGCCAGTCTTCTCTCCGTTTGGTTGAACACCATCGAAAGCTCCTTCCACACCAGCACTATTGATTACTTTAAAATATCCCAAAGCGGCGAAATCAGCAAGCTTTGGCATATGCCATTGTCCACCAGCGACAAGCTGACAAGGATCTTGGAAAGTCGCAGGAATTTTTGGAAAATGGGAATCCAGATCTTCAAAATATTCCCAAGGCACGTTCATGGCTGGCACCACCGGATTTTCTGCGGATGCGTAGTTCCAGTAATCGGTTGCATGGTAATCAAAACCAGTTTCCTCTGGTGAACTTCTATTGAAATATATTCCATTTACATAAGCTAAGTTACCTTTCGCCCATATCTTTCCGCCCACCGAAATACCAGTTGATTGCAAACTAAGTCGCAATTGATATTGTACACCCGGTCTTATTACTAGATCGGTGATATTCGCTAAGTTGGTACGAATTGGACCACCATTTAATCCAATTTCCAAAATCTTCAGTTCTAACTGCGCAGTCTCCGCATTGCTTATCAAAGTAGAGGTGCTAGTCACTGTAGCTAGATTTAATGTAGGAAAGTTGAACATTAATGGTGATGGCGTATTTGGATGTGTTAAAGCGCCATCCTTAAGCGCCATATTTACAGTTGGCTCTGCAGTGATGCTAGCTTTCAATGCGCTGATCGTCCCCAGCTCTGAAGCTGCTTCCATCGTTAAAGTAATTTTACTAAAGCGGTGCTTTAAAACTAAGCCCAGTAAATTTTCACCTCCTTGAACTGTCACTTCCCTGTTCATATAAAGCAAGGCTGAGCTTGTCGGTATATTTGATAGGGAAAGCCCGTCCAAAGGACTTTGTGCTACTTCAGGAATTGCCGTTGAATTGTTGAAGGAGTATGCAACAAAGCGATATGTACCTGGTTCCAATTCGAAGCCAGTAGTACTTGCCTCTTGCCCTACGATAAATTCTTTTTGGTCAACATAGCTATTATCGGTATTGAATACCAGGACTCTATACCGAACGCCTTGTTCCATCGGATTGATCACGCTGCTTCCGCGAGTCGAACCTTGTGCTTTTAGCTCTTGAGTTTTCGGTTTTAGCGAAACAATCAAATTGTAATCTTGATTGAATGTTACTTCTTTGACTTGTTCCGATAACCCAGGCAAGACGGATTTGGCATTAGCACTATTGTTGTTGCTTGAGGCTTCCGTGTAACTGACCTCCACACTTTTAATGTTCACAAGCGCAGCACCCCCCTGCACCTGTTTGTCCTTCTTACAAGCATATGCCAATAAGAGGAAGGCTCCAATAATTACGAAACTAAAGATTCGCCCAAATGTCTTCATATAGATATTATTAAATTATAAAGCAACAAATCAGGATCAAACCCTTATGAATGATGGAATTTAGACCAGGATATTTTAGTAAGCGACACGAACTCAATAGCCAAAAAGACTCTTTAATGCTAACAGTTTAAAAAAAGACGATAGACCTTTTTGTACTAGTTCGAACGTGCCGCGACTACTATTGCTTTGCACAAATATTACCCAATTATCCTATTAAGAAAATTACATATATCACTAATTATTTTTAGAAATCCTTTATGCAGTGAAATGTCGACAAGAGATAAAAAAGAAAAGGCGACCGTTAAGATCGCCTTTATTGGAACAACATGCAAACATATAAAGTTTAGAAACTAAATTTCCGAAACTACACGCTTAAACTAAAATAATTCACATAAATGATGATTTTTTTAAGTATGCGACATGCACGCTGCAGTTTAAACTACGTTAGAACTCGATGAAGAAAAAGTGCTAAAAAATGGATTAAAACATCCGCACACATGTCGCAATCATGAATTATTTATAACAAATATTAAAGTTATAACCTAATGTGAAAATGACTTAGGTCATACCTTCATGTTACAATTGGGTAGAAATCACATTAAATTACTGATTACCAACACTATACAGTTACTTCCCAAATAACAACCGTCATTTTATTGCGAGTTTTTTGTAGGTTGAAATTGACACCGACTGTATATCCCATCTAATATTCAATAAAAAAAGGATTAACAAACCTGTTAATCCTCTTTCTAAAGCACATATTTTCTTCTACAGTACGCGTACTAGCAAGCCCTTCAAATACTCACTTTCTGGAAATGACGCTCGCACAGGATGATCTTCCGGCTGGCAAAACTGATAAATAAATTGAATCTCTTTTCCCGCATCTAACGCAGCCCAAGCCAATACTTGCTTAAAGGTGTCGATGTCCATCGCTCCCGAGCAGGAGAAAGTAGCCAATAAACCTCCAGAATTCAAAAGCATCAATCCTCTGCGGTTTAAATCCTTGTAGGCACGGGACGCCTTCTCTAGGGTCGACCGTGAAGGCGCATATTTAGGAGGATCTAAGATGATTAAATCAAATTTCTCTCGTTGTTCCCCTAAATCGCGAAGGTATTTGTTCACGTCAGACTGTACTGCAATATGTTTTGAAGCGTCAAAACCATTCAATTGTATATTCTTCTGCAAGGTCTCTATGGCAAGTGCCGAACTGTCTACCGATGTTACGGACGCGGCTCCCTCACGAAATGCGTTCAACGTAAATCCGCCGGAATAGCAAAAACAATCTAATACTTTTTTGTCCTTAACATATTTCGACGTGAAATATCTGTTCTCGCGTTGATCGCAATAAAATCCAGACTTTTGCCCTTCCACGATATTCACCTGATACTGTATTCCGTTTTCAATAATATCAACAAATGGAGGAGGCATCTCGCCTGCCAATAAGCCGTTGCTGTCTGGCAAACCTTCATACGCTCTAGATTTTAGGTCGCTGCGCTCATAAATTCCTTTTGGATTCAACAATTGTTGCAATTCATCCACCAGTATCGACTTTACGCGTTCCATCCCTGCCGCATGCACCTGCACAGAGATGAAATCCCCATATTTATCTGCAATAAGCCCGGGAAGGAAATCCGCCTCGGCAAATACTAAACGAACAGAATTGTTCTTTTCGTTCAACAGATGCATACGGTTCTTTACTGCCCGCTGCAATCTATCACGCCACCAGCCTTCCGAAATCTCTTTTTGTGGATCCCACTCCAATAAACGTACTGCAACCCGCGATTGCTTATTGTACATCCCGTACGCAATAAATTCATCATCGTGATTATATACGGAAACGATATCACCGTTTTGAAGAGATTCAGACACTCGAGCAATGGCTCCGGAGAAAATCCAAGGATGTAACTGCCAGGCCGCCTTATCCTTTCCTTTGTTGAGGATTATTTTATTCATCCTCGCAAAAGTAGTTAGAATTGAAAAAAAATAAATCAGCTAAATGAAAAAAAAGTCTGTACAAAGAGCAGTGAATGCTTTTCCTCAGCTTAATCAAACCCAAATCAATCCCCTTTCAGAAGGGTTCTGATTTGGGTTTATATTGGGTTTGTATTGGGTTTGAAAGGGAAGTGAGACGTAGATGTTAGATATGAGATATGAGACATTAGAATATTTAGGGTTCTTAGAATGTTGTCTTTGAACCAGGAAAGGAAGGATGAAAAAGATCAGCAGGATCCTGTCAATTCTTAAATCCTTCCTTTCCTGGTTCAGAAAATACTCTTATATCTCATATCTTATATCTAAAAAGAAATGGCGACCATCTCTAGCCGCCATACTCTAAAATCTAATGTCTAAAATCTAATGTCTATTATCTAATATCTGAATCCGCTAGTTATTCACTAGCAGGTATGTTTTGAATGTTTTATAGTCTACCGGCATTTCGACTGCTTGCTTTTCTTTTTCTGCTAAGGCGGAAGCACCGTCGGGCAGCGCCACATGTTGGAATACCTCTGGTTTTATTGCTTCAGGGAATTTGCATGGATGAGCGGTAGATAAGAAAACGGAAGCATATTCGCCGGGATGCTCATTTCTATATGCTTTAGAAGCGAGATAAGCAATTGCTGTATGCGGACACGCTACGTATTTATATTTTTGGAACAATTCCTCCATTCCTTCTAACGTTTGCTCATCAGTATAGGTATAGGAGCTCACTTTGGCTTTTAGCTGATCGAGGTCTTGACCAAACAAGTCTTGAATGCGGACCCAATTGCTCGGATTACCAACATCCATCGCATTCGCCAAGGTTTGTACGGAAGGCTTCGGCTCATAGATTCCATGCTGTAGAAAGCGGGGTACCGTATCGTTGACATTCGTTGCTGCAACGAAATGCGCAACAGGCAATCCCATTTTATAGGCTAATAATCCAGCACCGATATTCCCGAAATTTCCGCTCGGTACGGTGAAGACGATTTCGTCCATTCCCTGCGATTTCAACTGTGCATAAGTCCAGAAATAATAAAAAGTCTGCGGAATGAGGCGGGCAATATTGATTGAGTTTGCCGATGTAAGTCGCAATGCATTATTCAGGTCTGGATCATTGAAAGCTTCTTTAACCAAAGCTTGGCAATCATCGAAAGTCCCTTCTACCTCTAAAGCGCGGATATTCTGTCCGTTGGTAGTGAGCTGTTCCTCTTGTACTTTCGATACTTTCCCTTTCGGATACAAGATAGTCACTCGAGTGCCTTCCACTCCTAAGAAACCTGAGGCCACCGCCCCACCTGTGTCGCCGGAAGTAGCCACCAAAACGTCAAGCAACTGTTCTCCCTGCTTGGAGAAATAGCCCATAACGCGACTCATGAAGCGTGCTCCGAAATCTTTAAAAGCATAGGATGGTCCATGGAATAACTCCAAAACCGCTGTTTCGGCGTCTAGAAACTTAACCGGCGCTTCAAAATTGATAGCGTCATCGACAATCGATTTGAGGTCCGCATCGGGAATGTCGTTTCCGATGAATGCCTTTGCGATCGTAAAAGCAATTTCCTGCAGGGAGTACTGCTGAATATTTTTAATGAAATAAGGATCGAGCTGAGGAATCACTTCCGGCATGTACAATCCCTTATCTTGCGGTAAGGAGTTGAATACGGCCTCTTGAAAGGAGACCCGGAGCGCTTTATTATTTGTACTGTAAAATTGCATATACTATTATTTTAGGTTGATTACTTTAGGACCAGCAACATTGACGGACGACACGTATTGCAAACTCTCAATTCCGTGTGAAGTTAAATGTGCTTGGATTTGATCTACGGCTTGTTGTGCTGCTTCTTTGCCCCTACTGATTGCAACAACGGATGGACCGGAGCCAGAAATACCGAAACTGAGCACGCCGCATGATAGGGCGATTTCCTTCATCGCATAAAACTCGGGGATTAAGATCGCCCGGGTTGGCTCGATAATGACATCGTGCATGCTGCGGCTGATCAAATCGTAATCGCTTCGATAAAGGCCAGCAACAAGCCCGGCGATATTGCCCCACTGCACGACAGCATCCTTTAAAGACACTTTCTCTTTGATCAACTGTCGGGCATCTCTCGTTGGCACATCGACCTGTGGGAATACAATCCCCGCGACCAGGTCTTCAGGTACCGGCAGATTAATCATATCAAGGGGCTCGTATCCTCTAATTAAAGTAATTCCGCCCATCAAAGCGGGAGCAACATTGTCGGCATGTCCGTGCCCGCAAGCCAAACGCTCGCCTTCCACACAGAATGGCATGAGTTCTTCCTTGCTAAGCGGTTCGCCCAGTAGGCTGTTGATCGCGAAAAGACCTGCAACAGTACTCGCGGAACTTGAACCTAAGCCACTGCCAATAGGCATGTGTTTCGTTAGTTCAATCTCCACCCCAATGCTGTCGCTCAAATCCAAATGCGCTAATAACATCTGAACGCAAGCGCTGACCGTATTTTTTTCTGGATCTAAAGGAAGGCGTCCTTCATCGCCATGAATTGCTTTAATAGTAACACCAGGCTTATCAGTTCTTCGCATCAGCACTTCATCGCCCGGGAAGTCAACCGCAAACCCGAGGATATCAAATCCACAGATCATGTTGGCAACCGTTGCTGGTGCAAATACACGAACCTCTTGTTTTATCTTTTCAAAATCTACTTTATGTTTCTCTTCCATTATGGAATCTTGATTAGTCATCATATTCATTGCATTATTTAGCACCAACATTCACTAGGTCGGCAAAAACGCCTCCGGCTGTCACCTCTGCCCCTGCTCCAGGTCCTTTCACCACTAATGGTCTTTCTTTATAACGCTCGGTTGTGAAAGAAATGATATTATCGCTTCCCGAAAGTGCATAGAAAGGATGCGTTTCATCGACCATCTGTAAGCTGATTGATACTTTTCCATCTTCTAAACTACCGATGTAACGAATTACTTTCCCTTCTTTGGCAGCTTGATCTTTCAGATTATTGAAATAATCGTCGGACTTTAACAATTCTGTATAGAACTCATCTACTGAACTAGCTTTTAAGCAGTTCTCCGGAAGTATATTGCCTAGGTCGACGTCTGATGACTCGATTACATGTCCTGCGTCACGAGCGAGGATAAGCATCTTGCGCATAAAATCTACTCCGCCTAAATCATCGCGTGGATCAGGCTCGGTATATCCCAGCTCCTGCGCCTTTTTTACCACATCGTAAAAAGATGCATCACCGTTGAAGTTATTGAAAATATAAGAGATGGTGCCCGATAGAATAGCCTCGATCTTTAGGATACGGTCGCCACTAAGCATCAAGTCCTTCAATACGCGTACAATCGGCAAGCCTGCACCAACATTCGTTTCGTAGAAGAAGTCTACGCCATGCTTTCTTGCGGTTTCATGCAAGGAGCGATACTGCGCATATTCTCCGGAGTTCGCTATCTTATTGCAGGTCACAATCGAGATGTTGGATTTGAAGATCTCCTCATAGTAGGTTGCCGGTAATTTGCTTGCAGTATTATCGATAAACACACAGTTCGGAAGATTCATCGCTTGCATTTTACTCACGAAGCTCGCAAGGTCTGCGACCTCGCCTTGTTCGTCCAATGCGGATTGCCAATTTGATAAATCCACGCCATCCGCGTCGAAAAGCATTCTTCGCGAGTTCGCCAGACCTACCACTTTGATTTCGATATCGTTATGATCTAATAGAAAATCATGTTGTTCGTGCAATTGTTTGAAGAGCGTTGCACCGATATTGCCGGTTCCTAGATTGAATACATGCAATGTTTTCTTGAGCTCGGCAAAGAAGGCGTCATGCACGGCATTTAATGCCTTTGCTAAATCTTCTTTATTGATAATAACCGATATATTGAATTCAGACGATCCTTGCGCGATCGCTCGAACATTGATACCATTTCTTCCTAACGCGTGGAAAAGGCGACCCGACATACCCGGTGTACGCTTCATGTTCTCTCCGACGATAGCCAGAATAGATAAACTCTCCTCAATGACAGGCGCCGAAAGCTTATTGGCCAATAACTCCAGTTCAAACTCTGTACTGATGAGCTTTACTGCCTTCTCCGCATCGCTAGGATTCACCGCGAAAGTGATACTATGCTCTGAAGAAGATTGCGTAATAAGGATCACATTGATTTGCTCTCTGGCTAATAAGGTAAACAGACGTCCGCTAAACCCTGATTTCCCTACCATTCCGCTACCTGTCAGATTGATAACAGATACGTCGGCAATGGAAGATATACCTTTGATGGGATAAGAAGACTTTCCGCTTTCAAATTGAATAACGGTTCCTGCTAGCTCTGGCTCAAATGTATTTCGGATAACGATTGGAATCTTCTTCAAAAATGCCGGAACCATAGTTGGTGGATAGATCACTTTCGCCCCGAAGTAGGAAAGCTCCATAGCTTCAGTATACGACAACACCGGAAGGGAAAATGCCTTTTTCACGATCCTAGGATCCGCTGTCAACATTCCATTCACGTCAGTCCAAATTTCAATTGCTGTCGCATTTAATACTGATCCGAAGATGGCTGCGGTATAATCCGAGCCTCCACGCCCCAGTGTAGTGATACGCCCTTGCTCGTTCGAACCGATAAATCCTGTTACAAAGAGGAGTTTATCAGCGTGGGTATGAGAAAGTGCTTGGATTAGTTGGGTGGTTAGTGGTTCATTAAGGTGGGCATTCCCGAAATTGGAGTCTGTTTTCACATAATAGGAAGCATTGATATACTCCGATTCTGGCACTTCTTGCTCCATGACTTTGGCAACGAGGTAGTTGCTGCATCGTTCTCCAAATGAAACGATCAAGTCACGACTTTGGTTGCTCAATTCCTTCAGTGCCGATACGCCTTGTAAAAGTTCTTCCAGTTCATTGAAAAGCAACTTTAAGCGCGTCAGAACAGGGTTCTGATACTTTACCGCAATCAGTTTCTTGACCACTTCAAAGTGCCTTTCCTCTAATTGCTTTAATCCTTCGTCAAACGGCTTCCCAGCTGCTGCATCTTCAGCCATTTGTGTTAACAGGTTGGTGACTCCTGACATGGCTGATAATACGACTAAAGGTTTTTCACCAGCGTCAAAAGAAGCTTTCACTATTTTTAACACGGCTTGGATGCTCTCTACGGAACCTACGGATGTTCCGCCAAATTTTAAGATTTTCATTCTGTTCTAGCTTGTTTTACTGTATGTTAATAAAAAAAGCCTTCCCCGAATGGAGGAAGGCTTCTAATATCTGTACTAAATTCTATACAATAGACTACTTCCTCCTAAGTTTTATCCCGGTGGTAATAATAATTGTAATAGAAATAGTGTTGATTAGCATTGTTGTTGATTATGATTTCTCAAATATATTACAATTCTTTTTAAAAAATCAAGATTTATTTAAATTATTTTAAATTCCAGATTATTGAGAGAATAATAAATCAAAAGGGAGCATATTAGAAAAATGAAAGATTTTTTGGCAAAATTTGCGAAACTGGCAATTGTTAAAAGTGTTAAAATTTTGTTAAATAGATTCAAAATTGTTTTGAATTCAAGACAGTATGTATTACATTTGCTTCAGCCTGTTGAAAAAATAGACAATAATGTGAATAACTCAACAAGCTGATGGTTGTAATAAAAAAGCGATTTAATGAAAACAAAGAAACTAGTGGCAGTAATGCTTCTCATAGGCTTATGTCTAGTCTCGCAGGCACAAACCAATAGTCAAAAGTCATCTGATCCAGATAACCTAGCTAAAGAATACTTCTCTCAGATCATGGGCGTTGCGGCAAACGCAACTACAAATACAAAGCTTTATCAATTTGTTTACGAATGGTTAGGAACTCCATACCGCTTAGGTGGAGATTCTAAAAGAGGAATCGATTGCTCGAAATTCTCGCTAGCTGTTTACGAAAATGTATTCAATACTACAATTGGATATAATAGCCGTAACCAGTACCAAAACGTAACACCTGTTCGTAAAGGCGAATTAGAACCAGGAGATTTAGTTTTCTTCAAAATCAGAAGCAGAAGTATAACACATGTTGGTGTTTACTTAGGCGACGATAAATTTGCTCATGCATCTTCAAGCCGCGGCGTTATGGTTAGTAACTTAAACGAGGCATACTGGAAAAGATATTATTACAACGGTGGCCGTCCGAAAGTTGATGATGCAAAAATCATGACGGCTGATGCTAATCCTAAAGAGAAAAGCAATTTAAATTAGACCAAACTCTTCAAATTTTATAAAAGAAATCCCAACGCTACAACGTTGGGATTTTTTTGTGACTATCCCTAAGGAGCATTAGTTAATTGCTTTCTCTAATAGAAATTAGAGAACTTTTAGTAAATTTACCGACAACAAAAGAATAGCAATGTCATCTAAGAAAACGCTTATATTAAACAAGGAACAGATCCTTCAAAAATCAAAACGGATTGCTTATCAAATCATCGAAGATAACTTCGATGAACCTGCCATTGTATTAGTCGGAATCGCCGATAGAGGATATGTTTTTGCGCAACGCCTGCAGAAATTGTTATTGGAGATTGAGCCAAACAGATCTGTGGAGTTATTGAAAGTAACGATCCAGAAGACGAAACGTAGTTTGGAGTCTTCAACAGATTTACCAATTGATACCGTAAAAGATAAAGTGGTTATTCTAATTGATGATGTCTTGAATAGCGGAAGAACATTGGCGTATGGATTAGGCGTTTTCTTGAATGTACCATTAAAACGAATGAGAACAGCGGTATTAATTGACCGTAGCCATCATCAGTTTCCAGTTTTCAGCGACTATTATGGATTAAAGTTATCGACAATCCTCAAAGAGCATGTTGAGGTATTGCTCGAAGAATATGACAATACAGAAGATGCGGCCTATTTATCATAAACCGCATCTTTTTTTAATCTCACCAGAGAAGCCTTCGCCCCTCTAGCCTTTCCCTTTGTAAATCTTTAGTTTCTGGCCAATCTTTAGATGGCTCCCACGGATATTGTTATCCGACTTGATGCGATTAACCGAAGAACCGCGATGTTTATTTGCAATTTCGGATAGCGTATCCCCTTTTTTTACCGTATAGGAGACGAATGTAGAACTGTTCTTCGTGCTCGTTTTAGTCTTCGTTGCAGCAATGACGTTCTTAGCCATTTTACTGTCCACTCCCTTGCTTACGATCAGATTTCTACCCGTAATACTACTTTGAGCAGAAAGTCTGTTCCAAGTCCTTATTTGCTGTACGGATACGCCATACTCCTTAGCGATACTTGCTACCGTTTCGCCACGTTTTACCTGATGCCTTTGCTCATCATCGCTCTCGACGGCTGCCAATGCCTGCATCACTTCTACGCGTTGATTATTAAGCGCAGCATAGATCAGTGAATCTGACATCGCTTCGTGGTAAGGAATGATAAGTCGGCGTGGCTTCGCTGGCGATCCAGATACCACTGCTCTTTTATATCCTGGATTCAACTGTTTCAACAAATCTGCTGAACAATTGAGGCCTTGAGCAACAGTATTCAAACTAACAGCTTTATCAACCATCAATACTTTATGATCTGTCATTAAATCATTCTGCTGCGGAACAAGTCCATACAGCTCAGCATGATTCAAAACATAGGTCATTGCGATAAATTTCGGGATGTAATTTTGCGTTTCTTTAGGTAAAAACGGTGATAATTCCCAATAATTGGGATTCACTAATCCAGAACGCTGAATAGCTCTTCTCACACATCCTCTACCACAATTGTACGACGCTAAAGCTAATAACCAATCGTTGAATTCATCATGTGCCTCCTTCAGATATGAAGAAACAGCATAGGTTGTCGAATAGACGTCCTTACGTTCGTCGAAACTACCATCCATTGTTAGATTGTAGATCTTTGCCGTGCCGTAAATAAATTGCCAGGGACCGACAGCCCCCGAGGTGGAGACCGTATGAGGGTTTAACGAAGATTCCACAACAGACAGATATTTGACCTCGTCAGGAATACCCTGCTCGGCAAAAATCTGATCGTATATTGGGAAATAGTAATTACCCAAGCCGAGCAACTTCTCCATGTAAGGTTTGTAGTTTCTTGAAATATACTTATCAAGATATACTTTTACCCGGTCGTTGTATTCTAATGGGATTGTTTTCTGAAGACGGTTAATTCGCTGCGCGATGTTAACATCCTCTGCGGAGAAATCGGTAGACCCTCCTGCTTTCTGTTTAACGGAATCTAGATGAGAGTAAATTAACTCCCGTTCTTTTTCCACTTGATCAATAACTTGGTTTTGAAATGAGTCGTTAAAAGTATGCAAGTCTGTACTGACTTCTTGCGCAACACTTAATTTCAAAACGCTTAGGCCTATTGTAACAAGAAAACTAATTTTTTTGTTCATAAGTAGTTTAATACTGTAAACACTGTTGGTTAGTTCTTCGCTTATCGTTGGCGAACCGAGCGGTAGCTCGTAGGTTTCATAAATAAAAAAGTTTCATTAAACTAGCGAATGCTAGTCTAATGAAACTATATAAATTTCTTTAATGTACGATATTAACGTTGATTGTTAACTGTATCATTGTTTGCTGTGTTGGTTGGATTATTCTCGGCATCAGGACCATCTTTCTGACCTTCTTTAAATTCCTTAACACCTCTACCCAAACCACGCATTAATTCAGGAATTTTCTTTCCCCCAAATAATAACAACGCCAATACTACGATGATGATGATCTCGTTAGTACTGATAAATAATAATCCCGATGTATACATATTTCTTTAATTTACTAATCTCTCATTTAAGTGTATCTAACAAATATAATAATTATAATGGAAAACATTGTAACTATCTTGCTATCCACGAACTAGGATTCATATGCGTTTGACCACGATAAACACTCAAATCAACATACGAATATCCGGCATCTGGATCTGAATCTGTCGTTCCGATCACCGTCCCGGTGCTTATCTTCTGACCATTGCGAACCGATACTGATTTCAAGTTCGAATAAACCGATAAGTACTCACCATGCTGAACAATAACAGCTGACGACCCCATATTAATTACTCTAATTACGGTACCTTCAAATATGGACTTCACCGATGCATTATCCGCTGTTCGAATACGGATATAGTCGTAGAAGTCTCGAACACCACGCTCAACCGTCACATTACCGTAGTTACGTACGATATTACCTTGGCTAACCGGCCATGGAAGGCGTCCTCTATTTGAACTAAATCCGGCCGATAGCTTAGTTGCCTCCGGCGAGTTATTCAATACAGCACTACCTGTCTTCTTCTCAATTTTCTTCTCGGCCTCTGCAACAGTAGTTCCTGATTTCTTAGCTTCAGCTTCAGCTAATCTTCTACGGCGTTCTTCTTCCGCTTTACGAGCAGCTTCCACTTCGCGAGCAATGGCCGACTTAATTGCCGCATCTAAACGACGTTTCTCTTGTTGTTTTTTAGTCAATTGCCCTTTGAAACCACGCTCCTCTTTAACAATCTGACTTAATTGTTGAGAATGTGCAGCCTTATCTTTCGCAATTACATTGCGTTCCGACTGCTGTTCTTTCAATAAAGCTTGTTGGGTTTGCTTATCGCGTTGCAGTTGAGCTAGCTTGAGCTCTATCTGCTTCTTATGCCCCTCAATCTCCGACACCTTCACTTTACGGGCGTCCGTAAATTGCTGCAAGTACTTAACGCGCTTAAAGGCTTGATTAAAATCTTTGGATGCAAAGATGAACATCATCTTATTGTAGGAATTCTTATTGCGGAACGCAAATAGAATCATCTTCTCATAATCTTGTCTTAGCTTCTCTAATTCGTCCTTAAGCTTATCGACTATTTTATTGTTGGATGCAATATTATTGTTGATGATGCGGAGCTCGCTATTGATGGTGCTGATTTTATCCTCACGTAAATCCAGCTGTTTGCTTAAAGCAGAGACTTCTCTTTGGGAGAGTAATTTCTCTTGTGTTTTGGCACTTAAAATCTTCTGAAGTTCAGCAATTTCTTTATCAAGTCGTTCTCTTTGTTTTTTTAACTCCAAGCTACTTTGACCAAACCCTACACTAACAAAAAGAAATATTGAAAATATACTTAATACGATTTTTTTAAATTCCATGAAACGCTAAATTCTTAATATCGTTTATATCAAAACGTCCAAAAATAAGGATATACTTAATACGAAGTTAATAAAATCATAATTTTATTTCCCATTCCCATTTCGTAATTATTTGATTTCCTTATATCTTGAAGGCACATTGAACGGCGTTTCAATAGCCGAATTAAACTCTGATTTATTGTAGAGCATATCCGCAGAAACTTTATCGCCGGCACCCTCAATGTTTAACGTGAAACGTTGAGGAAAATTATATCCACTGATATCTGCGAAGTCACTATATGTTGTTTCTAGCTTTTGGTTCTTGCCCAGCTCGATCAAATTGAAGGTAAAAGGACGATTCTTATTGTTTACTCCATAATGGAATGTCAATCCATCTTTAATGCCAATAACTTGGACATCATCGGAACTTGTAGCCACTTGAAGTTGATCCGTGCGAAGCATATCAACCGTCATATTGCCGACCAAAATATCCTGCAACATCCGGAAGGAAACTCCCTTATTCGTGTAATTATAAATATAAGAAAAGGGCTTAGCGATATATTCTCCCCGAAGCTTATTCATTATCTTTACGCTATCTGGGGTAATCAAGACGCGAGAGGCTTCCACGCCTAAAAGAGCAGTCACAGATATCCAAATTGATTTATCACGGTCCATGCGCACATTTACAGTCGCATTATGCGACTCCTCGCCAACCTGTAGCTTTGCTTTTGCTCGACCGCTGAACGTATGAAAATCTAAATTACTTAACTCGTAATTCTTCAACAATTCAGCTTCCGTAGTTGCGCGAGGCAGTACATCGTCTTTTTTAGCTACTCGTTTCTTGCTTGCGCAAGAAGCAATTATTAATACAGTTATGACTAAGAAACCAAGCTTAGTCCAAATATTTCTTCTCACTGATTTTCCTTTTTAATTTATCCTTATCCACTGCATTGCT
Source organism: Sphingobacterium hotanense (assembly GCF_008274825.1). NCBI lineage: Bacteria > Pseudomonadati > Bacteroidota > Sphingobacteriia > Sphingobacteriales > Sphingobacteriaceae > Sphingobacterium > Sphingobacterium hotanense. Next base: position 1,124,425 of record NZ_CP030848.1, on the reverse strand, counting down.
AGCATCTGCACTACTCAACGCTCGCTCCCACTGCTTCAATGCTTCCTTGCTTTTTCCTAGCTTCATTAGAATATCGCCATAATGCTCAAATAAAACGGCCGAAGGTTCTGAATTCTTCACAGCGCGCTCCATCCAAACCAATGCTTCCTTATAGTCTCCGCGTTGAAACAATACCCAAGCATAGGTATCCTGAAAAGTACCTGAATTGGGCTCAAATTCATTAGCCCTAGCAGCATATTCCGCTGCTTTATCCAGATTCTCCTTCCTTTCAGACAAATAATATGCATAGTTGTTCATCGCGGTCACATTTGTGCTATCTCTTGTGATAGCCTCTTCGTAGGCTACATCTGAAGCCGATTCCATATCAAGCTCATGGTATAGATCCCCCAGCCCCGCATAGATCATTGATTGAACAAAACCATTTTCATTTGCACTTTGATCTAATGCTCCCTCTAGATATTGCCTAGCTTGCTCATTATCCTTTTTAATAAAATGGGCCATCCCGACAAAGTAAGTAAGGACAGGGCTACCTGGATTATGTGTCAAAGCCTCATTCCCGTGTTGAATCGCTTCGTCTAGCTGATTCAGATTCAGATCAATATTGATGAGTTTGCTCCAAGCGTCAATATGTCTTGGATTCATACCTACGGTCGTTAGAAAAAGCGACTTCGCTTGCGTCAGTTCGCCTTTCTGCCAAAGAATATCGCCTTTGAACATATGGGTATCCGGGATACGAGGATGCTTTAATACCAACAAATTCGCCAACTCCTGTTTCTGATCAAGTGTAAGAGTTGACTTCCCGTTCAAAACAGTCATCATCACACGATGCTTATCCAAGAAGTTTACTTTGTCGGATTCGAAAGCTTTCTTCACATAATCAAATGCCAGCTTCTCTTTGTTTGCAGCATTATAAGCATCAGCTAAATCCAGATATAACAAATCATCTTTGCTATTTTGAATTCCGCGTTCAAGCACTGCTAAGGCATCCTTCGAATTCTTCTCATCCAAGTAAATATAACTCAAGGTGCTATATACTTGGCGGATCGGAGATTTCCTTTTGTCCCAAGCCTGCAACACTTGCTTTGCATCATCAGGACGTTTCAAATCCATCAATATCTCCGCTTTCAACACGTCCAATGTATCCGACTCACCAAACTTAGCTTTGGTAGCTTCATATTCCTTCAATGCATCCTCAGATTTCTTTGCTGCATGCAGCAGCATGATTTTTTCGCGAAATAATTCCGGCTTATCCTTATGCTCGTTGATGACCTTATCGATCAAACCCACTGCCGAATCAAAATCACCTTCCGTTTTATAGAGCTCCATCAGGTGGTTGCCGAACATAAGATTCGCAGGGTCTATCTCCACAGCGCGCTCAGCAGCAGGAATAGCAACCTCTAAATTACGCGCCTGAGCGAACAACAATGACTTCGCATAGAACACTTCGGCACCCTGAGGATACTTCGCAATGGTCGCCTCAATACTGTTCAGCGCATTCCCAACATCACCTCTCTTCAATTGCGATTCGATAGAAGCGAGACTTTCCTTATAACCAGGATCCTGCTTGATATCTTGTTGTGCAAAAGCAGAAGTCCCCAACAGCACAAACAATCCCGCAATCCACATTCTACACTTAAACATTCTTCTCATTTTCTCTTTCTTTATTTTTCACCTCGGGTTTTACCCAGATAGATTAGGGTAAATCAAGGTAATAAATTAATTTTAAAGAGCACAAAAATGCTGAAAAGTTTAAATCAGCACCGCTTAATTAATGTTAAATCTTGATTAAATCGAATTGATAGCGTCTAAAAACACCATTGCAAATAGGCCGCATTTATCCGATCATGAACATCAGCATCCCTATTACTCCCTGAAGTTGTCCATTTAGCATCCTGCAAACCTAAGCGATAACCAACTCGCATATGATGATTCGTCCATCCCCTCGAATTCCGCTTCTTTAGTGCAAGACCAAAATCAACCACCGGACTAAAATGCTCCAGTTCGATCACATTCCCTCGTTCCGACTGCAGCAGTCCCTCCACTGTGGTTCCTTCGTCCTTTACTCGAATTCTCGAATCGGTCGACTGCAAACCAAAGCATACAAACGGACTTACGATCATCTGTCCCGTCACGATCTTATTTGTGGATACAAACATGCCGACACGTCCAGTTCTAACCCTTGCCTTATCCGAAAAGTTAATATTTCCCTCTAGATCTACCCCAATCAGCACAGGTCCAAGGTCATACCCCACTCCCAGTCCTACACCAACCTGTAGCTTTGAAATCTCCGGATAACCGTTCGCTTTCAATAGGTCATTTAAATTCGTGAGATTCATGTAAGAAGCTTGTAGGCCGAAGTATTTATCAAGCTTGGTCCTAAACTTCCAATACTTATTGTTTTGCGTAGAATCACCCATTTCTTGTGCAATTGACCACTGTGAAGAAGCAAAGAGGATCAACATTGTGATCATAAGCACGCTTTTAAAATTCGCTCTCATATAATTAACTGGTTTGTATAGACCAAATATAGTATCCTCGGATCTACTTAAAAAGAATAAAAACCGAAGCGAATAGAAAAAATATTAAAAACAACGATGCTTAGGAACACATTAAAGCAAAAGATATGCTCGATTATCAAAATGTTTTGGAATCGCGTTTTCCAAGTTTTGGGTTCAAAAAACATTAACTATCAGAATTTTAAAAAACGCTTTGCGATTACAATTTAAATAGTGTACCTTTGCGAACCTAATTGTAGGGATTACAATAGGATTTAAAACATTATTAATTAATTAAATAAAAGCAAGTGAATACGTTAAGTTACAAAACTGTCTCTGCTAACAAGAACACCGTTAACAAAGAATGGATCGTTGTTGACGCTGAAGGCGAGATTTTGGGGCGCTTGGCAAGCGAGATTGCGAAAGTGATCCGTGGAAAACACAAGCCAACATTCACCCCACACGTAGACTGCGGAGACAATGTTATTGTTATCAATGCAGACAAAATCAAATTGACAGGAAACAAATTAGGCGACAAAGTTTATGTTCGCTACACAGGCTACCCAGGTGGTCAACGTTTCGTTTCTCCAAAAGAGTTAATGGCAAAACACCCTGAGCGCATCATCGAGAAAGCGGTACGCGGGATGTTACCTAAAAACCGTTTAGGACGTCAATTATTCAAAAACCTTTTTGTTTATGCAGGATCTGAGCACAAACATGAGGCACAAAATCCAAAACCAGTTAAATTCTAAGGAGATCGATTATGTCAACAACTAACACTTCAGGAAGAAGAAAAACCGCTGTTGCCCGCATCTACTTAACTGCTGGTAATGGAAATATCATTGTTAATGGAAAAGACTACAAAGTATATTTTCCAACTTTGCCTTTGCAATATGTAGCTACACAATCTTTATTAGTAGCTGAGTCTCTTGCAAATTTTGACATCAAAGTAAACGTTCAAGGTGGTGGAGTAAAAGGTCAAGCTGAGGCTGTACGTTTAGCGATTGCTAAAGCGTTAGTAGAGCTTAACCCAGAAGTAAAACCAGCATTACGCGCGAAAGGTTTAGTTACACGTGATGACCGTATGGTTGAGCGTAAGAAACCAGGACGTCGTAAAGCTCGTAGAAGATTCCAATTCAGTAAACGTTAATTTAAGGAGGGTCAAAAAATGGCAAGAACAACATATCAAGAATTATTGGATGCAGGTGTTCACTTTGGTCACCTTACTCGTAAGTGGGATCCGAAAATGGCTAAGTACATTTTCATGGAACGCAACGGTATCCACATCATCGATTTGAACAAAACCCTAACTAAGTTAGAGGAAGCTGCTTCAGCAATCAAACAAATCGTAAAATCTGGTCGCAAAGTATTATTCGTTGCAACTAAGAAACAAGCTAAAGAAATTATCGCTGAACAAGCGAAAGCTGTTAATATGCCTTTCGTTACAGAGCGTTGGTTAGGTGGTATGCTAACTAACTTCGCAACTGTGCGCAAGTCTATTAAGAAAATGTCGAACATCGATAAAATGCAAAAAGATGGTACTTACGATGTATTATCTAAGAAAGAAAAATTGATGATTCAACGTGAGCGTATTAAGTTAGAAAACCTTTTAGGTGGTATTGCTGACTTAAACCGTTTACCAGCTGCTTTGTTCATCATCGATGTTAAGAAAGAGCACATTGCAGTAGCTGAGGCGATGAAATTAAACATCCCTACGTTTGCAATGGTAGATACAAACTCTGACCCTACAAACATCGACTTCCCTATCCCTGCGAACGATGACGCTACTAAATCTATCAGCCTAATCGCTGGTGTTATTGGTAAAGCTATCCAAGAAGGATTAGAAGAGCGCAAGCGCGATAAAGAAGAGGACGCGGAAAAAGAAGCTGCAGCAGCAAAAGCGGCAGTAGACAATGGTGAAGCTACTGAAGCGACTCCAGGAAAACGCACTCGTAAAGCAAAAGACGTAGAATAATATTCTATACTATTCCACCGGATAGACAAGTGTTGGTTTCTGGAAGTCAGCTTCCGTAAACTGCTCCTGTCTATCCGGTTTTTTTCTGAATAGGGAAACCTATTTAGCCTGAAAACAGCAAAATCACATATACGACCAGCTGTAAAACATTAAAAATTAACATTCTGTTGTTTTTACAACAAAAGATTGTTAACACTTCAATCGTAATTTTAACAAAAAAAATACTATGTCAGTACAAATTTCTGCATCAGATGTAAACAAACTGCGTCAACAAACTGGCGCTGGTATGATGGACTGTAAAAAAGCGTTAATCGAAGCAAATGGTGACTTCGAAGCTGCTGTAGATTACCTACGTAAAAAAGGTGCTAAAGTTGCTGCTAGCCGTCAAGACCGCGATTCTAACGAAGGTGTGATCATTGCTAAAGCTGCTGCTGATGCTAAATCGGGTATCGTAGTAGAAGTAAACTGTGAGACTGACTTCGTAGCGAAAAACGCTGACTTCATCGCTTTCGCTGAATCAGTAGCTGAAGTTGCTTTAGCTAACAAACCAGCTTCTTTAGAAGACTTAAAAGCTTTAGAAATCGGTGGTGTGAAAATCGCTGACTTATTGATCGATCAAACTGGTAAAATCGGTGAGAAAATCGACGTTTCTAAATACGAGAATGTAAGCGCAGAGAAAGTTGTTGCTTATATCCACGGTAACTACCGCCTAGGTGTATTAGTAGGTCTTTCTGCTGATGCTGAAGGTGCGGAAGAAGCAGGTAAAGATGTGGCAATGCAAATCGCTGCAATGAACCCTGTTGCTATCGATAAAGATGGTGTGGATTCAAAAACTATCGAACGCGAATTAGAAATCGCTAAAGAGCAAATCCGTGCAGAAGGTAAACCAGAAGAAATGGTTGAGAAAATCGCTGCAGGTAAATTGAACAAATTCTACAAAGATTCTACTTTATTGAACCAAGAGTTCGTAAAAGATTCTTCTAAAAATATTGCACAATTCTTAGACTCAGTTTCTAAAGGATTAACTGTTACTGCTTTCAAACGTATCCAATTAGGAGCATAAGTTTGATCGTAGCCTAACAAAGGCTTTATTTAAATCCCGTTCGTTTCCGAACGGGATTTTTTTTTAACCTGTCCGTTTTCACAGGACTCCCCTCCCTTCCTTTCCTCTTGCTGTGTCAATGGAAACATTAAAGTTTTTAAGCATACTTCCAATTAATACCAAATGCTAAGCAAAAATTCGCTAAACTTGTTTAGAGAATGAGCTAGCTATGCAGTACAAACAGATCAACAACAATTCCATCAATCAGATCATGCTGATCATTATCATCATCCTGATCTGTATTTTAATTTTCACCAATCTCTACTATTACTTCCCAGGGTTTCTTGGTGCAATAACCTTATACATCCTTTACCGCTCTTCGTACAATAGATTAACAGAACAGCGACGCTGGAACAAGTCGGCAACCTCCCTCCTGTTTATCCTTATCTCTATCGTATTTATCGTCCTGCCGGTCTGGGCTATGGTGGATTACCTCGCACCACAAATCAGCTCCCTTTTGGGAAATACAGATAAAATTGTCGAACAATTCAACTTGCTCAAAGAATATATGAGCGACAAGCCACTGCTCAAAGACATCGACATGTCTGACGAGGCTCTGGTCAACTCCCTTCAAAGCTTAACAAAATACCTTCCTAGTGTATTGAACTCCGTTGCTGAGGTTGCTGTAAACATTCTCGTTACCTTCTTTGTGCTGTTCTTTATGCAAGTACACAACAAGAAAATGGAGTCTTACATTATTCAGGCAATTCCATTCTCGATCAAAAGTAAAAATGAAATCTGGACCGAGGTAAATCTGATGGTTAGATCTAACGCCATCGGTATTCCTATTCTTGGCCTCTGTCAAGGTATTGTAGCCATGCTAGGCTACTACATCTTCGGTGTAGACAACTTCGTCTTGATGGGCATCCTGACGGGCGTATCGTCCATTGTACCTGTGCTAGGAACAATGACCATCTACATACCACTATCCTTAATCACCGTCGCTGCCGGAGACACCGGAAATGCAATCGGTATCTTCCTGTATGGCTTATTATTAATCGGCAGTATCGACAATATCCTTCGCTTTACCATCCTCAAAACCCTAGGCGATGTTCCACCTTTAATCACCGTATTTGGTGTACTGCTCGGCCTTAAGCTATTCGGAATGCTAGGACTGATCTTTGGTCCGTTAATCCTTTCCTCCGTAGGCGTGCTTATAAAAGTGTATGCGAATGAGTATGGAAAAGGGAAAAGTATTATTATTTAGATTTTAGATATTAGATGTTAGACATTAGAGTAGTGTCCATTTTAAAGTGATTGTTTTTGATCGCTTGGTTTAGAAAGAGAATTTTGTTTTGAACCCGGAAAGGAAGGATGCAATGTAGTTTTGAACCAGGAAAGGAAGGATGAAATGATGGACAGGATTTGGTATGGCGTACAAATGGGGCCCATATGTACGGTATTGATATTCTACGTTTCAGGAGACGTTTAGTGAAACGTCTCTACGCGGTTCGTCATGATTACCGCCTATATAGTTCAAATTGTATAGAAGCCAATTGGACGCCAATGCGTAGAGACGTTTCACTAAACGTCTCCTATAAAAAATACAAATCCATCCCTACATATTTAACGATACCTGATCCTGCTTATCCTTTGATCCTTCCTTTCCTGGTTCAGAATTAGCATCCCATACTCTAATGTCTCATATCTAATGTCTAACATCTACTAAACTAATATCTAACATCTAATCTAATTGTAAGAATTCTCCCATAATTTCCTATTTCCGTCACAATCTATGGAAACAGTGACTTCCGTCACAATATTCGAGCGCCATTATTCGTAAATTAAACTAAGAACAGATGCTAAACATAAAAATTGAATGAAACAATTAGAAAATAAAGTTTCCATCGTAACTGGGGGAGCCTCAGGTATTGGCAAGGCGATCGTCGAACTATTCGTTAAAGAAGGTGCTAAAGTAGTCGTTGCGGACTTAAATGAAAAGTTGGGTGACCAATTGATCGACAGTCTAGGCGACAGCAACATCATTTTTGTAAAAGCTGATGCTTCCTCTGCTGAGGACAACAAGAAAATTGTCGATGTAGCAATCGAAAATTTCGGTGCGCTGCATATCGCTGTCAACAACGCTGGTATTGGTGGAGACTCCGCAACAGTGGGTGACCTGAGCATTGAAGGCTGGAAAAAAGTAATCGACATTAATCTTAATGGCGTATTCTATGGTATGCATTATCAACTGCCAGAAATGGAGAAAGTCGGCGGTAGCATCATTAACATGGCTTCCATCTTAGGGCAAGTAGGATTTGCTAATTCATCAGCCTACGTCGCTGCAAAACACGGTGTTGTCGGATTGACGAAATCTGCAGGTTGGGAATACGCAACAAAAGGTGTAAGAATCAATGCAATTGGTCCCGGATTTATTTCTACACCATTGGTGGACAACGCTTTAGACGCTGATGCGCTTAAATATTTGGAAACGCAACATGCTTTTCAACGCTTAGGGAAAGCTGAAGAAGTAGCCGAATTGGCTCTATGGTTAGCATCCGATAAGTCTTCCTTTGTAACCGCATCTTACTATCCAGTAGATGGTGGTTACTTAGCTAAATAAGCCCCATAATTAAGTTTATATGTTAAAGCATCCGACTACGGTCGGGTGCTTTTTCTTTTTAAAGAATCGACTTTTAAAGCCCCTCAAAAAATCCGACGCCTGTTGGAAACTTGAAAGTTTTCATCGCAATCCTATTGCTAAAAACGAAATCCCTAAAAAAATATTTCTACCCCACTTGGGGGATTCTGCAAAAATACCGCTCTATATTCTAAAGCGGCGCGCGCCGCCAACCAAAATCTTAAACCAACAACACTAGCATAAAAACGAAAGGAGGTAAACTATAGAGATTATTTTACGAAAAAGCTGTTATGTCGTAGCAAGACAGCAACCCATTTTTGATTACCTAACTATGAAAACAAACGCTTAAAAATTATGAAAATCTCATGGAATGAAAAACCAATTCGGTCTTTCTTTAAAATCCTCACGATAATGAAATTTCTATTTTTCATTTCTGCTTTTACATTGCTCTATGCAAACAATGTATTGAGCCAGCAGATAAATTTCAAAATGAAAAACGCCAGTATAGACCAAGTGCTTCTAAAGATCAGTCAAGAAGTAAAACACGACTTAGTCTATGACTCCAAGATATTTACTGGTCAAAAGAAAGTTGATGTTGACTTTAAAAATATCAGCGTGAACCAAGCTTTAACGCAGTTATTTTCCGAGACTCCTTATGTTTTTGAACTTAGTAAAAACGTCATCGTCGTTCGTAAAGCACCAACCAAGACGGAGCGAGCAGTTAGCAGCTCTTCCTATCAACAAAGAATTGTCGGCACAGTAAAAGATGAAGCCGGCAATCCATTACCGGCAGTAACGATAAAAGCGACGAACAGTACTACTGCAACCACGAGCGATGCGGATGGTAATTATGAGATAAACGTACCTGCTGGAACGCAAAGTCTTAGCTTTTCCTTGCTTGGCTATGGAGATCGACAGATCGAAATCAACTCCAGCACGCGCATCGATGTTACCATGACCGCATCTGTTAGCGATATTGATGAGGTAGTCGTAGTCGGCTACGGGACCCAAAAGAAAGTAAATCTGACTGGATCGGTAGCACAAGTTTCCAGTAAAGATCTTTTGAAGCGAAATGCTTCGAATACATCTATTGCCTTACAAGGATTGATTCCAGGCGTCTCTGTTTCGACGACTTCCGGTAGACCCGGTTATGACGGCGCAGGAATAAAAATACGCGGTACAGGCTCGCTGAACTCTGAAAATGGCCCTTTAGTATTAATTGATGGTGTAGAGGGCTACATGAATTACTTAGATCCGAATAGTATCGAGAGTATTACGGTGCTTAAAGACGCCGCTTCGGCGTCGATTTATGGTTCCAGAGCATCTAATGGTGTCATCTTGGTAACCACAAAACGAGGAAGCGAAAATGCCTTAAGCATCAACTACAGCGGATTTGTAGGGACTAATATGCCGACCAATTTTCCAGATCCGGTAAGCGCTATCGAATATATGGAAGCAATTAACGTCGCGCGCAAAAACAATAACCAAACGCCACAATACAGCGATGATATCATCAATACCTATAAAACGCAAGGTGCTGATAACTTCAATTTCTATGACAGCAATTGGAAAGATCTGCTCGTTAGCAATAATGCGCTAACACATAATAACTCCTTGAGTTTCTCTGGTGGGTCGAAACGCATACGTACCTTTGCCAACTTTGCACATTACTCACAAGATGGTAATATCCCCAACAATAAATACACCCGTTCTACCTTAAAGTTGAACAACGACTTTACAATGACTTCTTGGTTGCGCGGAGGGATAGATTTGAATATTCGTCAGTCTAAGGTGACTGCACCGGCGGGTGATACGCCCGAAGCATTATTCAATAAGGTGACTACCTTTGTTCCAGTTTTCTCTGCCATCAACTCTGACGGCACCTGGGGTTATGGTCAGAATGGCGACAACCCCATTGCTTCTGCTGAGGTTTCAGGAGTATCAACCACCACCACACCAGAACTTGCTATCAAAGGGTTCTTGTCACTAACCCCTTTGGAGGGTTTGGAAATTTATACAAACTACAGTCAAAACAGACTGGAAAATAAGGCCGATCAATTCCTAAAACCTTATGACACCTACGAAACTGGAGTGTATAAAGTGACCTATCCTACCACCGGAAACGATAAATCCGAAAGCTGGAACCAGACTATTATCAACCAGTTCAATTTACAGGCATCCTATGAAAAAAATCTAGGCTCGCACTACTTCAAAGTATTGGGCGGTATGCAAACCGAAGAATTGCTAGGACGCTCTTTTGCTGCGGGTAGAAAATTCTTTAAATACGATGGCTTCGAAGATCTGAACAATGGCGATGTGCTTTCTGCAACAAACTCCGGATCGCACTACGAATGGGCCATGCTATCCTACTATGGCCGTTTGAATTACAACTACTTAGAGCGTTATCTTTTAGAGGTAAACAGCCGCTTTGACGCCTCAACGCGTTTTAAAGGTAAAAACCAATGGGGATACTTTCCATCGGTATCCGCCGGCTGGCGCATTTCCGAAGAACCGTTCTTTCAGAATATTAAAAACAGCATCAACGCCTTAAAACTTCGCGGATCTTACGGAACATTGGGTAACCAGGCAATTGGCGGCTATTATCCATATGCGGCAGCGATCTACGCTGGCCATGGCTATTGGTTTGATTATAATCAAGGTACAGGTGTTGCACAAACAGAGGTAGCTAATGAGAACATATCTTGGGAGAAATCACGTCAACTGAACGTAGGTTTAGATGCTCAATTATTGAATTCTAGACTCGGACTTACAGTCGACGTATTTCGTCGCAAAACCTACGACATGTTGCAACGCTTCCCCATTCCAGGTTTTATTGGGCTAACACCACCATGGGAAAACCGAGGCGATATAGAAAATAAAGGATGGGAAGTATCGGCTACTTGGAGAGACCAAGTCAACGACTTTAATTATGCCATTACTGCTAACCTTTCCGATATCAGAAATAAGGTCCTAAATTTATACGGAAATGAGTATATCAATACTTCCACTATAACGAAAGAAGGGGAAGCACTTAATTCCTACTACGGGTATGTTTCTAACGGACTCTTCCAAACACAAGAAGAAATAGATAACGCTGCTGTATATGGTACGAAAGCAAATACAAAACCTGGATATGTTCGTTATGTCGATTTGAGCGGTCCGGACGGCGTTCCTGACGGAATCATAGATAATCATGACCGCACCGTATTGGGTTCCAATATGCCGCGATATGAATACAGTTTAAACTTATCCGCTGAATGGAAGGGCTTCGACCTAACGTTGTTTTTTCAGGGTATTGGTAAAAAAGATCTGTTATATGAAGGCTACGGTGTTCGTCCATTCCTTGTCGGACGATCCATGTTCAAATATCAACTTGATTATTGGTCTGAAGAGAACCCTGGCGCGCAATTTCCAATACTTCTTATTGACGGATCGAATAATAACCCTAACAACATTCCGTCAGACTTTTGGATGAAAAGCGGTGCATTTGTCCGTCTAAAAAATCTAACTTTTGGCTATACCCTCCCAAAAGCTTGGACAGAACGGATGCAAACCAAACAATTCCGTGTTTATTTCAATGCACAGAATCTATTGACTTTTTCAAATGCATATGAAGGATATGATCCAGAAAATGCAGTATCAAGCGGTAGCTTCTATCCGCTCATGAAGACTTTCACATTCGGATTAAATGTAAATTTTTAAGCTAGGCATCATGAATAAGTTAAAAATATCAAACTATATATTAGGCGTATTATTAATATCGTCTACACTCTCCTGTAAAGACTTTCTGGACCGCGAACCAACCAGCTACTCATCTAGTGGATTTTACCAATCAGAGGCTGCTGTTGAAGACGGAGTCTCAGGCGTCTATGCCTCATTAAACATCAACTTGGCCTTCAATTTACCGTTTAACATTATGTTAGACCATTGGACCGGCTTTGCATTCGAGCGTGCCGAAAACACGACAATTGGGGCCGGTGGGTCGCTAAACCCGGATAACGCTTCAGTATCACAGTGGTGGACAGCTTCTTTCAATACGGTTTCGCGAGCAAATGCAGTACTTGTCGGCGCAGAACCCTACCTTGATAAGTTAGAAGGAAAATCCAAACAGTATTTAGCAGAGGCGCGGGTACTTCGTGCCTTCGCATATTGCAATTTAGTGACAGCTTTCGGAAAGGTGCCTTTATTCGAAAAGCCGGTAAGTCAGCAAGACTATAATGTGGAGCGAACCAATGAAGATGTTATTGTCGATTTTCTGTTAGCAGACTTAGATGCTTGTCTCAACGATCTACCATGGATAGCAGAAAACCGTGGGCGTGTGGATCGTGCAGTCGCATATGGAATAAAAGCACGCTTAGCACTATTAGCGGGGAGTTTAAACTTTGGTGGAAAGGGTCCTGCATATTACAAGATTGCGGCAGAATCGGCACAAGCCGTTATCGGGCAAAGACAGTTAGCAGCTAATTTTGAAGATCTATTTAACAAAGCAGGACAACAAAAAGCCGACGTAAGAAATGAGTCCCTTTTCGAAATTATTTATTCGGATAAAGGAATCAAGAAAACACATATGATTGGCTTTGGTCAGGTTTCCAGAAATTACGGACAGACGGGTAGACATCCTTCACAGATACTTGCTGATACTTATGAATGTAAAGATGGTTTACGAATCGACGAATCACCGTTATATGATCCTAAAAAACCATGGGCAAATCGAGACCCTCGATTCCGTTACACCCTTTGGATGCATAAAGATACTGTTGAAGGAAATACAAACGGTACTGAAACAGGACGAGTTAAAATGATTTTGGATGTCTATCAACCGACTACCCAAATATTCAATTTCGCAACACAAACGTGGAATTCGGGTGTTAATGCCGATATAAATTCCGGAGCTGCATGGACGAGCTTCGCGAATGCTGGAGTTGGATATATGTGGAAAAAATACAGTAATGAGAAGGTTGAATCGATCGGTGCACAGACCTGTAATTCCATCATCATGCGCTATCCAGAAATCTTGCTCACTTATGCAGAAGCCAAAATAGAGTTGAATGAACTTGACGGGTCAGTTTACGACGCCATCAATCAAGTTCGAAATCGTTCTAAAATGCCTAATGTTTCTGCCGATCGTATCGGTAACCAGCAAAAAATGCGTCAGCTGGTACGTCGCGAACGTAAAGTAGAGTTTGCGCTCGAAGGTTTGCATTTCTCGGATATGCGTCGATGGAAAATCGGCGACTTGGAAAATGAAGGACCATCGTATGGCTACCCTCTTCCCACTCGCGCAGCAAATGGAAGCGTTCTTCAAGAAGGTTATGATTTGGTTACCCCAGACATGGTGCCTAACTTTAAGAAAACAACGCGTCATGACCTGAACGATATTGCCAATTACGATGCCTATAAATCAAAACTTAAAGTTAGAGACCTGAACCGTTTCTGGGATGATAAATTCTACCTTTTCCCAATTCCGCAACGCGAGCTTGACTTGGCGCCTGCACTGGGACAGAACGACGGTTACTAAATTCAATTACGACAAAGAAACATGAAGAGAAGAAATTTTTTACAATTAGCTGCCCTGACGGGGTTGGGCAGCTTAAATCTACCAATTGTATCCGCAGGAAGTTTGGAAAGCCAGACCAGAGCAAAAACTTACGACGGATCTGATGAAATAAAGACCGACGTTTGCATCATCGGCGGCGGTCTGGGCGGATGTGCCGCAGCGTTAGCTGTCTGCAGAAACGGCCTTCGTGCTATCATGACCGAGGAGACCGACTGGATCGGTGGACAGATATCGCAACAAGGGGTTCCACCAGACGAGCACCAATGGATAGAAACACATGGCGCACCTAGCTCCTACCGAGATTACAGAACTCGCGTTCGCGATTTCTATCGCCGTAACTATCCTCTAACTCCGGAAGCAAGAAACAAGATCAACTTAAATCCAGGAAATGGGTCGGTATCCCGAATTTGCCATGAGCCCCATGTTTCCGTGGCTGTGCTGTACGAAATGCTGTTGCCTTACCTCAGCAATGGACAGCTGCAGATATTCTTAGGATTCAAAGCTAATACAGCTCAAATTCAAGGCGACGATGTGAAGAGCATTGCGATTCGCTCCACTGATGAAGATAAAACGATCAACGTCTTGGCAAAAAACTTTATTGACGCTACGGAATGTGGCGATTTACTGCCGATTACCAAGACGGAATATGTCACTGGAACGGAGTCGAAGAAAGAAACCAAAGAGCTACATGCTTCGGAAACCAAAAGACCTCAGAACCATCAGGCGTTTACCGTTTGCTTTGCGATGGACTATCAAGACGGCATTGACAACACAATTGACAAGCCTACAGATTACGATCGATGGAAAAATTACGTCCCTAAACTGAATCCAGCATGGTCTGGAAAACTACTGGATTTATCCTACTCCAATCCGCGCGACCTCAAACCGAAGCGCTTGGGCTTTGATCCTCGCGGTATTGATACACCGGGTATGTTGAACTTATTCAACTACCGCCGATTGATTCACAAGGACAATTTTACGCCCGGCTTTTACGATGGCGATATCACCATTGTAAACTGGCCACAGAATGATTATATGATGGGCAATCTGATCGACGTATCCGGAGCGGAATTCAAAAAGACAGTGGAAGATGCGAAAAACCTTAGTCGCTCCCTTTTTTACTGGCTACAGACAGAGGCACCACGTGCTGATGGCGGCATGGGTTGGAAAGGGCTACGTCTGCGCGGTGATGTGATGGGCACCGTTGATGGCATGGCAAAATATCCTTATATACGCGAATCGCGACGAATCAAGGCACAGTTTACGGTCTTAGAAGAACATGTAGGCGCAGAGAACAGAAAGTTGGTAGCTGGCGAAAAAGAAGGACAAAAAGCCTTTCAATTTTATGATTCTGTGGGCGTGGGCTATTACCATATCGATCTACACCCCAGCAATCAAGGCGACAACTATATAGATTTCGGATCCCTTCCGTTCCAGATACCACTCGGATCCCTATTACCGCAACGCGTAAACAACTTGTTCCCTGCCAATAAAAACATCGGAACAACACATATCACCAACGGATGTTATCGCTTGCACCCCGTAGAATGGAGCATCGGCGAAGCCGTAGGTCTATTGATTGCTTACAGCACTAAAAACAATGTGCATCCAAAACAAGTCAGAAGCAATAAAAACAACCTTAGCGCCTTCCAGAGCTTTATTCAACAACAGGGAATTGAGACGGCATGGAGGATCTAGATATTAGATGTAAGACATTAGATTTTAGACCTGCAGCAATGCAGGTTTTTTCTGTGTTTAGGGGGGGGATGTTTTGACCCTTTGGGTTAAACAAGAAAGGAAAATTTGTTTTGAACCAGGAAAGGAAGGATACAAGGATGAGCAGGATGTTTCGTCTTTGAACCAGGAAAGGAAGGATACAAGGATAAACAGGATCATGTAGAAAGGATAAACGTGCATTTTTCATAGGAGACGTTTAGTGAAACGTCTCTACGCATTGGCGCCCAATTGGCTCCTAAATAATTTTGAACTATTTAGGCGGTAATCATGATGAACCGCGTACTAAAGAAACGTATGATATCAATACCGTAAATGTGCATACCAATATGCAACGCTATAACCGATCCTGTTCATCCTTGCATCCTTCCTTTCCTGGTTCAAAGACGAATTATCCTGACAATCCTAGCATCCTTCCTTTCCTGGTTCAAGACAAAACAGCCTGCAGTTCTAAAATCTTACATCTAATGTCTAATATCTAAAACTTAATAGCCACCCTAGGTCTAAATACTAACTACTAAATACTAAATACTACCCCATTCAGACCCCAATCAAACCCAATTGAAATTGGGTTTGATTGGGATCTGAATGGGGTATGCATTGGGTTTGAAAGGGCTCTATGTCGAAGCAGTCCCCTTCTATTTTCGAAGCGCATTAGCAGAGTTTCTAAGGAGTTTTCTACTCAAAAACCAGTAACTTAGCAAGAATTGGATTTCAGATGCCTGCTATTCTTAGGATATTTGAGTATGGAAAAGACACAACAAGCGATCAATTACGACCGTATCGCACAGGCGATACAGTTTATTCAGGATAACTTTCAGCGTCAGCCGAGCCTGGAGGAAATTGCTGAGCACGTACATCTGAGTCCCTTTCATTTTCAGCGGATGTTTTCTGAATGGGCCGGTACGAGTCCTAAGAAATTCCTACAATATATTCAGATAGACTACGCCAAGAAATTATTAAAAGAAGAACAACGCACCTTGTTCGACACCCATATCTTGACCGGATTTAGCAGCACCAGTAGATTGCACGATCTGTTTGTGCAGATCGAGGGCATGACGCCGGCGGAATACAAACATGGGGGTGCGGGTCTAAGAATTGCCTATAGCTTTCAGGAAACACCGTTCGGCCGTTGTTTAGTAGCTTCGACCGACAAGGGTATTTGCTATATGGCGTTCACCGACAACGAAGAAGATGCTTTACAGACATTGAAATCCCAATTCGAAAAGGCTGAATTTGTCGCTGAAGAGAAGGAAAGCCATCGTCAAGCCCTAACGATTTTCGATCCTGCAGCAGAAAATCCCGTGGATCGTATCAAATTGCATTTAAAAGGTTCCCCTTTTCAATTGAAAGTATGGCAAGCCTTATTGGAAATTCCAACTGGGAAACTCAAGACCTACAAAGAAATTGCGGAGGCAATCGAGCGGCCGACGGCATCAAGAGCCGTAGGTACAGCGATTGGTCAGAATCCTATTGCTTATTTAATTCCTTGTCACCGTGTGATTCAAACTTCAGGAAAATTTGGCAGTTACCGCTGGGATCCTTTACGCAAAACGGCAATCATCGGTTGGGAAATCGCAAAACAAAAACCCGCAATGAGCAATGAGACTATTTAATAATGCAGATCCCAATAAGAATTGGCTTCCCTACGACGGTACGGTAAACTACTATGGGGTCGTAATCGATGACACCGCAGCATTTTATCAGAGTTTGATGCAGGATATTGCGTGGAAGAACGATGAGGCCATGATCTTTGGAAAACATATCTTAACGAAACGCAAAGTGGCCTGGTACGGCGACAATGCTTTTGAGTACACCTATTCGGGGATACTAAAGCGCGCCTTACCTTGGAATGAAACACTCCTGCGTTTAAAGGAAATCGTCGAGCAGGTTTCAGGTGAAACATTTAATTCCTGCCTCTTGAATCTTTATCACGACGGTAGCGAAGGCATGGCATGGCATAGCGATGGAGAGAAGGATTTGAAAAAAAATGGGGCTATCGCTTCCTTGACCTTTGGGGCAGAAAGGAAGTTCTCCTTTAAGCATAAAGAAAGTAAAGAGAAGGTCGATTTGCTGCTGGAAGATGGCAGCCTTTTGATCATGAAGGATACCACACAAACCCATTGGTTGCATCGATTGCCACCAACAAAGGTCACCCATGGCCCAAGAATTAACCTGACCTTTAGGACGATTGAGGAAGTATAGCGAATTTCCAAATGATCTTTTAGTTACGCTGATAAAATTTGCCTAGATTCATTTGATTAACAGCATCTTTCTATTTGCTATTCAGGAAATTAATCTTTATTTTAGGGAAACTAATTTTATTAACACCTATTTTTAGATTATGAACAACTTTCAACGATTCCTCTTGGCGCCGCTCATATATACGCTCTGCATGTTCGTGTTTTTTTGGTTTGAATATGAACCTGTTAAAGCCATTTTAGGTGGAATCATGGCGGGTCTGATGTTCGGAATATTTTACTACTTCTATCAGACTAATAGGATGAAAAAACAATTGACGACGGACGGACTGGATAAAGAGCAAGTCAAGTTACTTAATGGTGCAAATTATGTTACCAAAAACGATTCGCAAGCCGTTAGATTATACCTTCTTTCCGATCGATTAGTATTTATATTCCATAAACCAAAGACAGCGGATGCTCAGAAAGAAATCCCTCTTGAGCAGATTCAGTTAGTAGAAACGGATATGTCAAAGGGACTATTTTTCAAAGGATTGTCCATAAGACTGAACAGTGGCGAGCATATGGATTTCCGTATATTTGCTCCAAAAAAATGGAAAGCGGAAATTGAGAACGCAATGACGAACAATTTGTCTGCGGGCTTAGCGTAATTCAAACGCGTGACACTTCTTAGATTGTCAATAGTCGAATTGTGCGAATTTTTTCCTTATCTTTGTATCAATCAAAATAAATAGCAGTATGTAATACCCCTCTTTCTATCGTTTTATTCCAGCACCTACGGGTGAGATTTATGGTTTCACAAACTTTGAAAGAGCTATGGTTATTTTACAGAACGCTACTTATATACATCCTAATAAAGATGTCCTATTTCAGGACCTACAATTCACGTTAAATAAACAAGAAAAGATTGCCCTCATTGGTCACAATGGCGTCGGCAAGTCTACCCTATTGAAAATTATCGCGGGAATTTTGCCCCTAAATAGCGGGCTACTATCTGTTGATGTAAGTCCCTATTATGTTCCGCAACTATTTGATGCGTACGAGCACTATAGCATTGCGAAGGCTTTAGGCATTGCTGAGAAGATCGACGCCTTACAAAAAATTACGGAGGGCGACGCTTCGATGGAGAACTTTGAGATCCTCAATGATGATTGGGATATCGAGGAGCGTGCGAGCTATGCACTTCAGGAATGGGGTATGGGAGACTTAGCATTATCAGTTCCTTTAAGCTCCTTGAGTGGCGGACAAAAGGTGAAGGTTTTTCTTGCCGGAATTTCGCTGCATCAGCCAGAACTAATATTGATGGATGAGCCTAGCAACCATTTGGATTTGTCTTCGCGCAAGAAGCTTTACGAGTTAATAGAGGATAGCAATGCCAGTATGCTGATCGTGAGCCACGACAGGACTTTGCTGAACCTATTGGACATGACGGCGGAGCTTAGTCCAAAAGGCGTTCAGCGTTTTGGGGGAAATTACGCAGAATTTGCCGAGCAAAAGGACGTAGAGAAGAACGCATTGGATCAGCAACTTCAGAACAAAGAAAAGGAGCTTCGCAAAGCGCGCGATAAGGAACGCGAAGCGGCGGAAAGGCAAAATAAGCTAAATGTCCGAGGTAAAAAGAAGCAAGAGAAGGCAGGCGTAGCGCGTATTATGATGAATACCTTGCGCAATAAGGCCGAGGGCAGCAGCGCCAAATTGAAGTCTGTACATCAGGAGAAAATTGGTGGTATTCGTCAGGAGCTTCATGATCTACGGATAAACCTCTCCGAGTTGGATCAGATGAAGTTTGGTTTCGACAATTCGGATACTTATACCGGGAAGAATCTTATCGACGCGCAGCAAATCAATTTCTCGTACGATCAAGAGATGCTATGGTCGAATGACCTTTCCTTTAAAATATATCATGGCGATCGCGTTGGGATCTATGGCGATAATGGCGCTGGTAAATCGACTTTGATAAAGCTTTTGTTGAATGAGCGGCAACCTGGTAAAGGAACAATTTACCGTGCAGATTTCACATCCATCTACATCGATCAGGACTACTCGATCATCCGGTCGGCGAAGAGTATTTACGAAATGGCCGAATCCTTTAACCAATCAGGTCTTCAGGAGCATGAAATCAAGATCCGCTTGAGCAGGTTTCTATTTGGGAAAGAATCTTGGGGAAAGTCCTGCGCGGTGTTGAGTGGCGGCGAACGCATGCGATTATTGTTATGTTGTCTGAATATCTCCAGCAAAGCGCCAGACATCATTATGCTCGACGAGCCGACGAACAACCTTGATATTCAAAACATTGAGATCTTATCATCTGCGCTAAATGATTTTCAAGGTACGCTATTATTGATTTCGCACGATAAAGTGTTTATGGAGGAGTTGAAAATCGACAAAAGCATAAATTTAAACTAGAATTAAAGGATTTCTTTTTGATTTAAAATTTCTTTGGCGTAAATTCACATTGTATTAAGGAATATCCTTTTTATCAAACCTCTCAAGCCCAAAAGGAACCATGAGATTGACTCTGCTCTTTGTCTTTGCCTTTGGCTTACTCTTCGGATGTAAGGAGGATGATTTTGCGCCAGAAAATAAAACTTTAGATGTTTCGCTATTACAGCAGTATAGCTGGGAGAACCGATCGGAAGTAGAAGAGCAAGCGGTAGATCAGCCTGTGGTTTACAAATACGCAAAAAGGATAACATTGGCATTCAACGAGATACAATTTTCCCATAAGACAGAATCGTATTTTCTAACCAAGCCGGAGAAAATGGGCAACATTAATTTTATTCCCGCATTGGACAATGGGGAATTTTATGGAGATTATACCATTTCAGCTCCTGACTCCATCCTTACTTTTAACTTCTCCTATAGCAATCCAGTAAATAGCGAGTGGAATGTCAATGCTGATACGGTGAATTCAAGCATCAGATACAAGATATTGCAATTAGATCAACGAAAGTTGGAAATAAAACCGTTGAGCGATATGCAGATTGATGGCACGCATCAAAGTATTACTTTTCAGCCGACTGGAAAGTAAAGTCGCTATAGATTGGGATGATATTCTCGATTGATCTGTTCCCTTAGTTCGGGATGCTTCTTAACATATTTGGAAACAAAGGGACAATATACCATAACCTTCTTTTTCTTTTCTTTGGCAAATGCAAAGGCTTGTTCAGCTAATGCAGACGCTACCCCCTGTCCTTTCATGCTCTCAGGCACTACTGTATGCATCATAGCGATATTGTCTTTGTAAAAACGGTATTCCAGCCGTGCTACCTCGTCGTTATGATGGTATTCAAATTGTAGATTCTTTTCGTTATTGATGATTTCCATAATGCGATGTTGTAATAGGATAACGCTAGATTGGGGTGGATGTTTTGGACTTCGATAACGGAAGCAGATATTAAGCTGATAAAAATATAGGTTTGATTTGTTATATTCGATCTAAAACTCTTTCAGTTTTCGGGATGCGACGAATATTAATCGATGATATTGATTCAGAGGATTTTGAAGATATACTTCTTCAGATCGAGGTTTCATTTGACATAAAGTTCGAACGGAATGAGTTAGAAAATATTTATGCACTTGGCGAGCTTTTTGATCATATTGAGAACAAAATCGAGTTGGAAGACCGAGCCGATTGCACAAATCAGCAGGCTTTTTACATGCTTCGAGAAGCAATTGCGCAAACACTTGAAATCGACAAATCGACCATTGGGTTGCAATCTAAGCTTGCCGATCTAATGCCTCGAAACGAAAGACGAGTTTTGCTTCGCCAAATTGACGAGCATTTAGGATTCAAGCTGAATTTATTAAAACCTTCCAATTGGGTAGAGATTTCACTGATGATACTCACATTAATATCATTTGCGACTTTATTCTATGATTCGTGGATAGGATTCACCGGTCTTCTTATTTCCATAATCGGATTCCGTGTTGTTTATTATTTTGCTAAGGAATTGAAGGTTGAAACTATTGCTGATTTAGTTAAAAAAATGACGCGAGAAAACTACATAAGGTCGAGACGCTACGCAACTACTTTCAATAAGAACGAAGTAAAAAAGATATTAACCGAAATATTTTCTGAGTATCTATCTGTTCCTGTTTCGCGCTAGGGTATTATCTCAACCTGTTTTCTTAATGTTCTATATTTTTATTTTTAGTCCTGCGGATAAGTTTCTTCCGGGCAGAGGAGCCAGGTATTTTAATGGAGAGTTTTGCGGTCTCGCCTCTACGTTCAAAAGATTGTTCCCTGATACGAATGCAGTAACCTGATAGGCCCGAAGAGTGAAGAGATAGCCAATATTGGCAGACAGCATAACATAGGCCGGCATCGCTTTTTCTATATTGATATTTTTACCTAAATATTTTTGCTTCATAAACTGCGTATATGCTATATTGAGATTCACCTTCCTTATGTCCGCACGTACCTGCATTCCGTACCGACTTGTCGGAAGATTAGGCATATAATCTCCTTCCGCCCACTTCCGCATTTCATCATCGGAGGTATTCTTATTTTTTACCAAATCTGTAAATCCTTCGAATTGGATACCCTGCTTATTATCCCATTTCTTTTGGTATTGAAGCGTCATTTCAAATCCCGAGATTTCTGTATCGGCAGCCCGCCATTCCTTTTTGACAAATCCACCGGGATTGGAAAGTCCAGTATGCGCTAAATAGATGTAGTTGTTGAAGTTATTATTATAAATATTAGCGACGAGAGTAAATCCTTGGTAACTAATCTTTGCTTCAGCTTCAATGCTATTTGCAATCTCTGGATTAAGCTTGTCATCACCATTCTCTTCGGTAATAATGGCGAAGTGATTATTGCCGGCGTATAGTTCATTAACATCCGGAGCGCGCTCCGCATGATTGTATGAAAGTCTAAACTGCAATAAAATATTGTAGTGCCATTGTACACTACTGGAGAACTGATTAAGATGAAATGATCTTGGGCTAAGAGTGCCTCCTGCCAATCCCCTTGACGTTTTATAATCTGCATCAGCCTGAGCGTGCCGATCGATCCAATCATGCCTGTAGCCTAGGTCTAATTGAAAGGCTTGTAGCTTGAATTGATGAAGAGTAAAAGCCCCGGTTTCTCGGCTTCCAACATTAGGTAGATAGTGCATCAGCCCCTCTCCTAGCATGGATAAGTTGGAGTAATCAACGCCTGTAGTGCTATTCCAAAAATCCTGAGAATGTAGCTCTACTTCCGATCGAATAGCATGACGACGGCTGTTGAATTGATTGACCTTATAGATATCAAGCAGCTCCCTGTTATCGCCATATTGATAACTGTAATTGAGTGTGACTTTATTTATCAATCTATGGATCGGTTGATACGAACCGATCCAAATAAGCCCTCGTAATTCAAGCTTCGCGTATTGATGGGAGAATAGACCGGAGCTTTCGCCGGAGCGCCATGATCGTGATTGTGCTCCGGCTGTTCTATCTTGGCAAATGCAGGGACTCCGAAATAACCTTCGTTGGCTTTAATGCCTACCCCAATCCTTAAATCATGCTTAATGAAGCTTGTCCCTAGGTTGACGGATTTGCTTTCGCCGTGGCTGTTCGGCATAGTTCCTTTCTCCACGGGATGATAGTCTCGTATTCCGTAAACTTCCCGTACATAGCGTGCTGTATTTTCCGGCTGACCAGCAATAAACTTATCGTTTTTTGGATTCTCCACTTGCGTTCCCCCAATTACCGAGTAAGGTTTGTCGGTGTATAGATCTTCTTCTGACAATCCGTGATCGGGCTCCTTCATCTTTTCGATTACATATTGGCTTAAATATGGATAAAGACTGACGTTCTGTACGTTCCGAGCATCAACAATTACTTGGGCGAGGTCTTCGGTTCCTGGATCGATATCGTTATCATATGCTAAAGCTGGCTTAGGATTTCCTGGGATTTTAAAGCGTTCATTCTTGTAGTTCATTCCTCCAAAATGCCAACCCCAATGCTTTCCGATTTGACCCGCAAGGCTTACGGACTGCTTATGTCCA
The DNA here is from genome assembly GCF_008274825.1 of Sphingobacterium hotanense. NCBI lineage: Bacteria > Pseudomonadati > Bacteroidota > Sphingobacteriia > Sphingobacteriales > Sphingobacteriaceae > Sphingobacterium > Sphingobacterium hotanense. The sequence goes on along the minus strand of NZ_CP030848.1, from coordinate 1,100,781 downwards.
CTGTTTGTCCCGGCCTCTGCACTGAAGCCACCTTGTAGTTTGGTGCCACCCAAATGCTTTGGAATAGTCTGATCAATTAAGTTTACCGCCCCTCCTATCGCCTTCCCACCATAAAGCACACTTGCGCCCGATTTGTGTATTTCTATTGCTTCAACGTTATCGAAATCAACATGAACACCCAAGTTTGGTGAGATCCCAGATAAGTTGTTCGTAGAAAGATTATTATTCAATATGCCTACTCTACTGCCACTTAAACTACGAATAGTCGGCATACCGATATATGGTCCATAATTAGAATTTTGTATTCCCGGAATACTGCTTAAAGTTTCCCCCAGTGTGCGTGACTGTATATTTTTCAACTTCAAACTATCTATATACAAACCAGCCGGATATTTGGATAGTCTTTTTTCGACTAGAACTTCTTCAATACTTATTCTTTTTATTGTATCTCCGGTTAGCGACTGTTGCCCCCTCAATCCACAAGAAACAAATAGAAAGATTAATAACAAGTATTTTCTCGCAATCGACAATAGTATCATCTTAATTATCATTTAATGCGGTAAAAGTAAAAATTATTCACTTAATAATGCAACATTATTGCATTTGTAGAATAATATTTTTTACTTTTGACGAAATCAAATACACATACATGAAAATTATTATGAAACCAACTCTCTCTTTTTCTTGCTTTATCATCACGCTATCTCTTTTATTTTCATCATGTAAGAAGGACGGTACATCGGAACAGAAGATGATACAAGAAGAAACCTCAGACTTTAAATTGCAATTCGGTCAGGATACAACATTGGCATTAACACCCATTGATAACATAAAGGGGCCAGTGGATTATGTACTGTCTTTTGACGAGACTGCGGATATCAAAATATCAGAGTCTATCAAACTGCATGATAAGCTAAAAGATGCAATACAAGTCGATTGGGAGAATAAGAAAATCGTCATTAAAAGCGGGCTACTGTATCCCAACTCGGAGGTATCGACCATTAACGGCGCTACGGTTCCACCGATATATAAAATAAAGCTGCGTGCTGTAGCAAAGGATGGCAAGTTACTGGCTGAAAAACTAATAAGTTTTGTTTTGCAAAAATCATCGGTAAACATACAGAGCTCAAATGGTGAATCTTTGGCATTTATTTACACGCTCTTTAGCGATAAAGCAAGTTCTTTCGAACTTCATAGTGAAGCCACGAGAATCGCCGGTACGAGTTGGAATGCGAAATCCAAAGGAATTGACGGTGAAGCAGTTAAAATTGAGAATAATAAAGTCGTCTTTCCAGGTACTTCCGGGAGTCTGACACAAAAGGAAGAGAAAACCTATGAGCTTGAGCCACAATTATTAAAAGACGGCTTCGCAGTAGCTTCCAGTAAGATTAAGTTTATTTTTATCCCCGCAATTCAGTTTGTATATGGCACCTATTATCCTGATTTAAATCTTACTGTAAAATACAATTACCTTATTGTTGATCTACAAGCTGGTTATGTTTCGAAAGCTCCTGCATTTTATCCAGAATCCTACAAAGGGAAATTCAGCATCGATAAAATCGAATGGAACAACAAACCTTATGATGATAGTAAGGGGATCTTTTCAATCAATGAAGATACAGGGATTATCTCGACAAAGGCTAAGAATGATTTACAGAAAGGAAGCTATAAATTGACTATCAAAGCAACCGCGAAACATGGCTTAGAGTTTACCACGCCGATGACTTTGGTGTTGGAGTAAGGATATTGGCGATTAGCAAACTGAATCATATTATTATTGTTTGACTTAATAGGATAGTCGCTTTTGAATCGTATGCAACTTCAAAAGTGACTATCTATTTATATAAATAACAGCAAATGACACATGGATCAGAAAGAGCAAATTTTTGAAATCATTAGTTTCACCGCAGACAATAGAGAATATTATCCGGCATCAATGGAACACGAAGATTGGATGCCAGAGAACTTTGTGAAACACACGGAAATAGAGGCCGCGTTGGGGCAATCTCGATATGGCGGACCAATTATTGATCTACCTCCGGGAGTTGAACATCCAGATAATCTAAGATTTGCAGCACAGTTGGATTTGTCAAAATTCTCGCCCTTCGACAAATCAGGGCTATTACCTAAGAAAGGTCAACTTATCTTCTTTGCAGAAATACTCAACGACACTGGAAAAGTGATTTATGCAGATGTTGCTAACGAGCAATTAGTTCGAATCACCAAGGAACATGAAGACAATTTCTATACTGGAATCTTAATTGACCAAGTATTTGCTGATACAGAAACGTTTGCAGAACGCTATTACGAACCTGATGACGAAGATGAAGAGACAAATGAAGACGGTCTTGTTTGGGGCTACTTTTCTGGTTCCGAAAAATCAAAAATATTCGGAATTTATACCAATTGCCAGTTGCAGGATGAAGAGATTAAAGAAATTACATTTTCCGACAAAGTTGTACTTCTGCAGATCGGTGAGAATGGATTTAATGATGAAGGAGTTTTCAGCGTATTGATTCCAAAAGAAGATTTGAAGAATATGGACTTCGATAATTGCGAGTTTGTTTGGGCGCAATCTTAGGATAAAGATGAATTCTCCTGGGAAATATGTATACTAAAAAAGCTCATCTTTCGATGAGCTTTTTTCCAGTAGCGGGGAGCAGGATCGAACTGCCGACCTCAGGGTTATGAATCCTGCGCTCTAACCATCTGAGCTACCCCGCCGTTTTTCGGTATGCAAAGATAGCAATAAGGAATAAGTTTCAAAGAAATTTTGAATAAAATAATTCAAATTCTCTACTTTATTTTTCCATTCCTTCACAACCATTTTATAATTAAAAAGATAGAATCTAGCATCTGGATCGCTATTTTGAAGACCCTATAAAAAACAGCCTCCTGCCGTCTTGTTGATAACCGTTCTAATGTGCAAAAAAAGATACTGCCGTACTTTTGGATTACAGTTTTATTCGCTAATATTACAAAAAGTAGGTATGCAAACATACCCACTTGAAGAACTTAAATTGTTAGAGACTTCTACTTTGAATAAATATGTCGGAAAAAATTAAACTAGATTTAGAATATGTACTAAATTCTTCTCCTCGAATTTTATTTCCTTACCTGCAGGAGCCAAATGAGCTGGCGCAATGGTTTGCTGACGATGTAAACTATCATGACGGCATATATGAATTTGTATGGGATAACGAGTCACATCGTGCAAAACTCGTTGCTGTCAAAGAAAATAAGAGCGTAAAATTCAAATGGATCGATGATGATCCTTATTTCTTCGAAATCGAAATCGTGCAAGACGAGTTGACAAACGATGTCGCACTCAGCATAACAGATTATGTCAAAGAAGACAACCTCGACGATCGTAAGAAAATCTGGGATAATTCTATCGGATACTTACAAAGCGTTATCGGCGCATAAAACATACGATGCACCCCAACGACCGTTGGGGTGCATATCTTTCCCCCTCTCCTTTTTCACCACCTTTTACATTAACAATTGCGATTCTCAATTGATCATTAACGTTTTTCTAACACATTTCAAGACGTAAAAATTGTATCTTTGCGGATAAACTAGGACGAATAATCTTTTGACTTTCTACCTAGAAGGCATAGGTTTATATGAAGAAAATACATTTATTAATTCTACAAGCATTTATTAAACCATTCTTGGTCACATTTTTCATTGTGATGTTTGTATTATTGATGCTTTTCTTGTTTAAGTATATTGATGACTTAATTGGAAAAGGCTTCCAATGGTATGTTATTTTAGAGCTATTGAGCTACCAATGCGCTGTGCAGTTAGCGATGGCTCTACCCTTATCCATGTTACTATCTTCTATCATGACGTTCGGGAACTTGGGCGAAAGCTATGAGCTCGTGGCTATCAAAGCCGCTGGCGTTTCCTTACGGAAAGCAATGACGCCGCTATTCGTCGTGGTAGCACTATTCAGTGCCGGATCATTTTTCTTCTCGGATTATATATTGCCGGTGGTAAACCTAAAGATGGGTTCGCTGCTTTATGATGTCCGTAAGAAAAAAGCCGACTTCTTTATTAAACCAGGTGTATTCAATAGTACAATTCCGGGCTATTCTATTCGCGCAAAAGCAAAGAGCGAAGACGGTACGACGCTCTATGATATGATGATCTATCAACATCAGTCAGGTGGTACTGCAGATAATGTCACCTTCGCAAAAGAAGGCTATGTGCAGAACTCGCCAGATAACAGATACATGGTATTGAAGCTGATTGATGGTGTTCGTTATGAAGATGCACGGGTGAAGAACGCGAAGCGTTATGATCCGAGACAGCAGTTTACTCGATTTAGGTTCAAGGAAACGACGACTAAGTTTGACATGAGTTCCTTTGATATGAACCGAACGGATCAGGATCTCTTCAAATCACATCATCAGATGTTGAACTTGAAGCAGCTTCGTTTATATTCTGATTCCAATCACGTTTACATCGACAGCTTACAACAGGTCAATGCATTAGAGGCTAAACGTTATATCAATCTTTATTCTTCCTATTTCCAGAACGGCAAACCTCCTGCAAGCAAAGCAAATATCCATCTAGATGATATTGCCACGAAAGAGCAGTATAGAATGGCCCTAAATAATGCATTAAATCAGGCTCGTCAGGTAAAAGACCTTGCGGTGAATAAGCAGATGGAATACGCTCCTTACAAGGAGAAAGACATTCGCTATGATATAGAATGGCACCGGAAGTTTACATTGGCGGTATCCTGTTTGCTCTTGTTCGGTATTGGAGCTCCCTTAGGGGCTATTATCCGTAAAGGCGGTCTTGGCCTACCTGTGGTTATGGCGATTATCTTCTTCCTTATTTACCACGTTATTGCAACGCTGGCAGAGAAAGCAGCGAAAGACGCTAGCTTAACACCAATGTGGGGCATGTGGATGGCTATCATTGTGCTCACGCCGCTAGCTATCTTCCTGACTTACAAATCAACTACCGACTCCAAACTATTCGATGCCGATCAGTATAAACTGAAAGCCGAAGCCCTATGGAAACGTATTGTCGCATTTTTTAATAGAAAAAAGAAAACCGATTATAGCAAAGGCTAGTATATTATGACAGCATATTAATAAAATAATGCATGATATGCCCTACCTTTGTACTGATATTTACTACAGAATGGAAATTAAATTAAACACGATAGAGGAAGCTATTGAGGATATCAAAGCTGGAAAAGTCATAATCGTCGTAGATGATGAAGATCGTGAAAACGAAGGCGACTTCGTAACTGCTGCGCGCAATGCGACGCCAGAAATTATCAACTTTATGGCCACTCACGGACGTGGGCTTGTATGTGCACCATTGACCGAAGAGCGTTGTCGTGAGTTGAACCTAGGCTTAATGGTCAACAACAATACGGCTGTTTATGAAACAAACTTTACCGTATCTGTCGATCTACAGGGTTATGGATGTACAACTGGTATCTCCGCATCCGATCGTTCAAAAACAATCAAAGCATTAATCGATCCCAATATCCGCCCAGAGGAGTTAGGACGTCCGGGACATATCTTTCCATTGATCGCTAAAGATGGCGGTGTTCTTCGTAGAACAGGTCATACTGAAGCATCGGTAGACTTAGCGCGCTTAGCGGGTTTTGAACCTGCAGGCGTATTGGTCGAAATCCTTAAAGACGATGGAGAAATGGCTCGCCTACCTGATTTGATCAAGGTAGCTGAACGTTTTGATTTAAAAATCATCAGCATTGAAGACCTTATCGAGTACCGTTTGAAACATGACACCTTAATCAAAGAAGAGGTTACTGTCGAGATGCCTACGGAATGGGGTGACTTCAAAATGAAAGCATTTACGCAGAAAAATACCGGTGAGCAGCACTTAGCCTTATACAAAGGGGAATGGAATGAGGACGAACCTGTCCTTGTCCGCGTTCATAGCTCATGTGTTACAGGTGATATATTCGGTTCATGCCGTTGTGATTGTGGACCACAATTACACAAATCAATGGAGATCATCCAGAAAGAAGGTAAAGGTATTATCGTTTATATGAACCAAGAAGGTAGAGGAATTGGCTTGGTTAACAAGCTTCATGCTTACAAACTCCAAGAGCAGGGTTCTGATACGGTAGATGCTAATATCGAACTGGGTTTCAAACCAGATTTAAGAGATTATGGCGTTGGAGCACAAATCCTTCGTTATATGGGCGTTACGAAAATGCGCTTGTTATCAAATAATCCAAGCAAACGAGCTGGACTTATCGGCTACGGATTAGAAGTGGTAGAAAATGTGCCAATTGAAATCCAACCCAATCAGTTCAACGAAAACTACTTGAAAACAAAAAGAGACCGCATGGGTCACACCCTAAGCAACTTATAAGCATATTAAGAGGAGGATTAAACATCCTCCTTTTCTATTAATATAATACCCTAAGTTTTAGCTTTATTCCAAATCAGCATCGGATATGAACAAATCCTTGATTCATACGTTGCTAAGAAAAAGAGATCATGAAAAATACCCTATTGATAGAGAAGGCCTATTTCAATGGTGCCTTTATTACAGCCGATAAGACTTTTGAAATCATCAATCCTTCTACCCAGAAACCCGTAGGCGTTCTACCGGATCTGTCGGTAAAAGATGCAAAGAAATATATCAAGGCCGCTCATGATGCCTGGTTAACATGGCGCGGTACGGCAGTAGGCGAACGTTCGAGAATACTACGACGCCTCTTCGACCTAATCAACGAGCGCCGGGACGAACTCGCCGAAATCATGACCCTGGAAAGTGGCAAGCCGATCAAGGAATCACAAACCGAAGTCGATTATGCCAACTCATTCGTCGAGTGGTTTTCGGAAGAAGCAAAGCGCGCCTATGGCGAAACAATCCCCTCAACGGCCGGAAACAACAGAATGCAGACCATTAAGCAAGGTGTTGGTGTAGTTGCTGCAATAACCCCATGGAACTTCCCATTGGCGATGATTACCCGCAAGGTGGCTCCTGCCCTAGCCGCAGGATGCTCCGTAGTGCTTAAACCAGCCTCGCAGACACCTTTCTCTGCCATTGCGTTCGCTAAGCTTGCCGAAGAAGCCGGAGTCCCTAAGGGCGTCCTCAATGTTATCACGTCGAAAGACAGTCGTGGTTTGGGCGAAGAGATGGCAACTAATCCGCTTGTTCGGAAGATATCCTTTACCGGATCTACCGCAGTAGGTAAAACGCTGATGTCGCAGGCAGCATCTAGTATCAAACGCATCTCTTTGGAATTAGGTGGGAATGCGCCATTTATCGTCTTTGACGATGCAGATATCGATAAAGCAGTCGAAGGTGCTATCGCCGGCAAATTCCGAAATACCGGACAAACCTGCGTTTCTATCAATCGATTCTATGTGCAAGATGACGTTTATGATGAATTTGCAAAGAAATTGACGGCAGCGGTAAAGAAACTTGAAGTTGGAGATGGCTTGAAGAAAACCACGCAAGTGGGCCCACTTATTAATCCTGAAGGTTTAGAAAAAGTAATACATCATGTGAAAGATGCCACAGAGAAAGGCGCAACTATTGCAACCGGTGGAAAAGCCATAAAAGGCAACTTCTTCGAACCGACAGTATTGCTAGATGTCCCACATGATAGCATCATTGCAGAAGAAGAAACTTTCGGCCCCATCTGTGCACTATTCAGGTTCAAGACGGAAAAAGAGGTGATAAAATTAGCCAATGATACACCGTTTGGTTTAGCATCCTATTTCTATAGCGACAATGTCACTCGCTGTTTCCGCGTCGCGGAGCAATTAGAAGCCGGTATGGTGGGAATCAATGCAGGTCTTATTTCCAATGCCGCAGCACCTTTCGGTGGAGTGAAAGAATCAGGATTAGGAAGAGAAGGTTCTAAATACGGCTTAGACGAATATATCGAAGTGAAATATATGTGCTTTGGTTACCAGATATGATAGCGTAATCCAAACATTACATAATTCGGCTCCGTCACTTCGTTTTTGAACTGATACTTTAATTTGTATCCCGCATAAAGCGATAGCTGAACCGGAGCAAAATAATAACTCAAACCAGCTTGTCCATTCGCAACGGAAAAGTTATCCTTGGTACGGACAGGCTGTGTTTCCCCTTCAATCACCGTCATATCATAGGTATAGAATTCTTGGCTAAATCCCCCACCTAAGAACACATTGAAACTAGACTTCTCTTTATTCAGCAGGTTGAAAAGATAGTCTGCGCCTACCGCAACAAAATCGCCACGTCCATGCACCTGTGCTTGCAACGCTTGGTAATTTCCGATATCGTACTTTCCCTGAACACCAAAACTGCCGTTGTAGGAAGGGTCTTCCAACTGCACATCGCCGTAAAATCCAAATGCCCAATTATGATCCTGCGCTTGTACAGAACTTAGGCCTAGTAAACTGCAAAAAAATAATAGTACATATCTCATATGACTGTTTTAATCGACTTTTTCACCCTTCGCCTTTCGGTACTTCTTGTAAAGCTTTATCAATATCATCAATAAAATGCTTAAGCCTAATAGGCCCATCACCCCAAATATCCAATTTAGCGACGATTTGAGCACCACTAAAAATACAATAGCAAAGAGTATCAATGTAGACACTTCGTTCCACATACGAAGCTTATTCGACGTCCAGGTAAGCTTTTCATCACGCAACTTGAACATCATCTGCTGACTGATAAAATGGTAGGCGATCAACCCAGCCACAAAAGTCAATTTGATATGCATCCATCCCATCGACAATAATCCTGGATTGATATAGAGCATCAAAAGTGCAGAAACAACGGTAATATACATAGCAGGCGTCGTGATGACCCACCAAAGCCTATTTTCCATAATCGTAAATTGCTTGTGCAAGACCTGATATTCCACAGGAGATTTAGATTTCGCCTCGGTATGATAGATAAACAAACGCGGCATGTAGAACAAACCCGCCATCCAGCATACGACAAAGATTATATGTATCGCTTTCGCGTATAGATAGAGCATATTAAAATAATATCTTCAAAAATAACAATTAATCAGCCAATAAATAACAGGCGAAGGTAAGGAATAAAGACAAAGAGGAGCTGCATATACACACAGCTCCTCTTTCTATCTAAAATGGAGATAATTAATAGCGATACTCTTTAATCGTTTCCACCGCGAATTTGACGTTATCAAATGGGATATCCGGCATGATACCGTGGCCCAAGTTAAAAATAAAGCCGTCTTCACCGCGCATACGCTCGAATAGATCAAGAATCTTTTTCTTGATCACCGGTTTGTCAGCATATAATACGAACGGATCTAAGTTACCTTGAACCGCCATACCTGCTGGAAGCGATTTTTTAATGTTCAATAAGTCTGCATTCCAATCTACTGATACGACATCCGGTTGTGCTTCGGCCATTAATGGCGCAAAAACAGAACTTCCTTTACAGAAAGAAATCACCGGAACCGTTCTTTTCAATTTAGAAAGAATGTACTTATTGTATTTGTGCGAAAACTCTTGATAGTCATTCCATGAAAGCGCCAAAGCCCAGCTATCAAACAACTGCAAAGCATTTACGCCTGCGTCAACCTGCATATTTAAATACTCGATGGTCACATCAGCAATTTTTTGCAAAATGTAATGTGCCAACTCAGGTTGGTTGTTCAACAAGGTTTTTGTCAATTTGAAATCCTTAGAAGAACCACCTTCAACCAAATAACTTAAGATAGTGAAAGGCGCCCCGGCGAAACCAATCAATGGCACTTTGCCGTCCAAACGTTGTTGGATAACCTTGATGGCGTCGCCAACATATTGCAAGCGATCTAAACAATCTACCGAAAGTTTTTCTGCATCCTGCAGATTTCTAACCGGGTTAGAAAATCTTGGACCCACACCTTGCTCGAAAGACAAGTCGCCACCCATCGCCTCTGCTGTCACTAGGATATCGGAGAATAAAATCGCCGCATCCACATCTAGCAAATCAATCGGCAACATGGTTACATCCGCCGCAATTTCAGGCGTTTTGCACATCTCTAGGAAAGAATATTTGTTCTTAATTTCCCAATACTCTTTCATAAATCTGCCTGCCTGTCTCATCATCCACACAGGAGGTCTTTCCGTAGGCTGCGATAATGCAGCACGAATCAAAAGATCGTTCTTCAATGAATTGTTCACTATTTATGTTTATTTACTTCGTTTTTTATTTTTTCTAGAATAGACTGTTGTCTTGCTGTCAGCTTCAACTTCTCTGCCGCGTCCACATAACCTTCTACCCTATCGTATTCTTTCTTGCGCAAGTTGATGCTCGCCAAATTGATAAGCACCATACCCTTTTCATGGTCGCGACGCCAAGGCAAACGCGATGCCAATTGAAAATGATACTCCGCTTCTTCAATCTTTTCCTCCTTCAACAAAATATTGCCCATCATAAACTCGTAGAAGTTTCTGCGACCCTTACGAAGTCGATCTGGGTTCTTAATCTCCGCTAAAAGGCGTTTTGTTTTTTCATAATCTTGCTTATGAAATGCTTGCGTCGCTAAATATACAGTCCCCTCTTTCAGGTAACTCCATACCAAGTAGGCGATACCTCCGAAGATATAAACTGCAATATTATAATGCTTTGCAAAGACAGCATACAAGAGAAATGCGATCGCAATTGCGATAACTATTTTTCTAGCTCTATTGGTCATCCTTACCTAGTTCTGGTTATCGGTAAACTTATACCCAACACCGCGAATCGAGTGGAAATAGATTGGATGCTTTTGATCGGGTTCAAAATACTTCCTAAAGGTCAAGATGAAATTATCGATGGTACGTGTTGAAGGGTAAACATCATAATTCCAAACCGTTTCAAGAATCTGCTCGCGAGAGACTGCTTCGTTACGACGCTCGATCAGAAGCTTCAATAACATCGTCTCTTTCTTAGTAAGCGAGGTGATTGTTCCATCAGCTTGGTGCAGCTCGAAGGAGTTGAAATAAATCGTCTTATCCCCGATGGTATAAGAGTTCAATTCTTTCAGATCATCACCTTTCATTCCTCTACGGATCAAGTTGCTCACGCGCAGGATCAGCTCTTCCAAGTTGAAAGGTTTTACCAAGTAATCATCGGCGCCTTTCTTTAATCCCGTAATGCGATCTTCACTGCTATTCTTAGCCGTTAAGAACATAATAGGAACTTCAGAATTCTGCAATCGGATAGTTTCTGCCACCTGGAATCCGTCGATTTCAGGAATCATCACATCTAGAATAATTAAGTTAAAACGCTCTTCCTTAAATATTTTCAATGCTTTTTTACCGTCTGTTGCCGTTGTTACGCGATAGCCCTCAAGCTCTAGGTTTAACTTGATCGCCTCTAATAGATGCTCTTCATCTTCAACTAAAAGTATACGTTGTTTACTTTGCATAATTTTCAAAAGTTACTTCAAAGATACTACCGGATGGCTTGTTATCTTTCACCCGGATGGAGGCATTGTGTTTCTGTAAAACAGTCCTCACAATATATAACCCCAAACCTGTACCCTTGGTTTTACGAGTTGCTTCACTGCCCACTCGATAAAATTTATTAAATATAAGTCTTTTTTCCTCGTCTGGGATACCGATACCATGATCAGCAACCGAAAAAATCAGATTTCCACTCTCTTCTTTCAGCTTCACATAGATCATTCCACAGGCTGGAGAATACTTTACCGCATTCTCGACAAGGTTGGTAATAACGTTCGTAATAGCAAATTTATCGGCTTTCAGCTTGATATGTTCATCCAAATCCGCTTTAATAACCTGCGTTTTGCAAGCATTCTTCTGCAAGCGATCGATGATCTGTTCTACCAGTTCCGACATATCAAATACCTCTTTTGGTAATTGATAAGCACGATTTTCTAATTTTGTAGATAATAATACATTCTCCACCAAGTCGTCCAAGCGTTCTATATCTTTCAACGAATTCGACAGGAAAACCTTTTGCTGTTCTCTATCCAATTCTCTTTTTAGAATCGTTTGAATATATAATTTGACAGATGCCAATGGCGATTTTAACTCATGCGTCACAGCAAGTAGAAAGTTTTGTTGCTGGGTATTGATCTCATGTTCGCGCTTCACCTGCTTCTTCAGCTTCAACGCGCCCCAGATAAAAATGAGCATAAAAATCAATCCTTCACCGATAATCATGCCTTTCCTCTCTGGTTCGAATTTAATCAAAATATAACCCCACCACAGTAACTGTGTGATGGCATAAAAAATCAGAAAGTAAAATAGAAATAAGGCTTTTCTCATATGCTATGTTTCCCGTGCAAATGTACTTAAATAGCCTTTCAATAGGAAATACCCAAGACATTATGACAATAAAGCGAGAATCAAAATTGCGTTGCCAAGCGCGGCACTGTATATTTGCATATGTTCAACGACAAAAAGCATCTATTCTTCGATCTAGACCATACCATTTGGGATTTTGATAAAAATGCGGAGGAAACCCTCCACGACTTGTACTTCAAATATAAGTTTGATGATCTTTTCAATATCCCAACTTCCGATAGTTTTATCGAAACTTATACGATCAATAACCACCGCGTTTGGGGATTATATCACCATGGAAAAATAGATAAGCCTACCTTGCGCTATTTGCGTTTTGCGGACACCTTTACCCAGTTAGGGGTTGACCCCAGCATGTTTCCTACAGAATTTGAGGAAGAATACCTCGCCATCTGCCCTACTAAAACGAATCTATTCCCTAATGCGCACGAGACCTTAGCGTATCTAAAGGATAAATATACCCTTCACCTAATTTCCAACGGCTTTAAAGAGGCCTGCGAAAAGAAGCTGGAACACAGCAAGCTGTCCCCCTACTTCAATACCATCGTTATCTCCGAGATTATCGGCATCAACAAACCGGACCCCCGGATTTTTGAACATGCATTACAAAATGGACAGGCACTGCGTGAACAGGCTGTCATGATCGGTGATAATATCGATGCGGATGTTCGTGGTGCGCAGAACGCCGGAATTGAAGCTATTTTCTTCAATCCACTGGAAGTCGAGAAACCCGGCGATGTGAATTATATGATCAAAGATCTGAAGGAACTGCAGGAGTTGTTCTAGCGGGAAATTCTATGCATTTTACTTTTTTGGATTGCTTGCCGTGCGACGATTTATGCTCGCAAGGGATTGCTATGGGTATGCGCCATTGTTAAAGTGTATTAAACCTAATGTATAGCCCTTTCGGCACGGCTCTGATTGGGGTCTGTATTGGGTTTGTATTGGGTTTGAAAGGGAACTGAGTGGTAGTTGTCTTATAGATGTTAGATATTAGATATGAGACATTAGACTTTTGTGTCTTGAACCAGGAAAGGAAGGATGCAAAGATTAGCAGGATGTATCGTCTTTGAAGCAGGAAAGGAAGGATTTAGGGATTGGCAGGATCATGGTTATCTTTTTCATCCTTCCTTTCCTGATTCAAGACAACCCTAAAAAAAGGCGACCGATATTGGCCGCCATAGGTCTTAATACTAAATACTAGCTACTAATTACTAACCTATTTATTCAAAATAAAAAATAAAAATAGACTATAATATTTAAGATTTTTCTCTTTAAATATTTCCTTTAAAGTTTGTATTGCTTTTGATTTAGCAAAGTAAACAGTACTCGGAGTCGTGTCCAGCATATCACATATTTCTTTAGTTTCCAATCCTTCGAAAAAAGACATCTTAAAGACTTTTGCTTGCGTAGCTGGCAATTTCTCCAATTCCTTTGAAATCGCGTTTAATAATTCATTATAGATTATTTGAGCTTCAAAATCCTGGTCGGGTTGGATTAACATATCAAGAGCATCAGAATCGTGTTTCGCACGATTTACATTCAAATCCACATAATCGTAACAAGCATTTCTGGTAGAAAGGTAAAGGAATGCCCTTACATTATCCTCCGTCTTTGTTCTTTCCCTGCCATTCCATAACTTGTAGAAACTATCCGAAACAATCTCTTCTGCTGCGCCTTTATCTTTCACAATTGAATATGCGAAGAAGCGTAACGAACTCCCATATTTCGACATGTAAAAGGTGAGTCCAGCTTCCTTTCCATTTCTTAAATCTGACAATGGCACTGATGAAGGTATCATAAAATAGTGCTTAGGTTTATTCTTGAAATTACTAAATAGTTTTAACACTCTAAAACAAATAGCGTCATTTTATCAATGACGCCATTCAATGTAATATTACGCCGAAAGCTATGAATAGTCCTCAATTAACTGAGAACAATTCAGCGCTTTTTCAAATAAATCCTGCGGGACGTAAAAATAGTGGTTTGAAGCTTCAAAACCGATACGAGAATCACTCCCTTGCACCTCCGCCAAACGAAGAGCCAGATCAATTTCCGATTTCAATATGTTTTTCAGTTTCGCTTTGACGTCATTTGAATTTGACGATTGAAGCTCCCTTCTAGCCATAATAAACTTTGCTTGATTAACGATGCTAGCGTAATGCAAATAAAGAGCTTCCGCAACGTTAATCTCTTGTTGCATCAATTTGCTAATATTATTGTTCTTCGTTGCAGATTTCAAAATCAATATCCCACTTGAAAATCCGTCACACACCTTCTGAAGTTGGCTTACAAAAACATCTTCAGGATAAATACTTCGCCAGCTCTTCAAATCGTCATAAGGCAATCCCACCATGGTCGCTTTGTAATTTGTTTCGTTTTTCCATAGAAGATTGGATGGTCCAGCTTGTAATGGCGCCGTATATACTACACTGATATTGTAAGGAAACTCCCTAAAAGCCATACTAAAAATCTTCCAAGCTTCAGCGACTTTAGTACCGTACTCTCCATAACGATTTTCAGCGACTTTCAATATTGCTTCCTCGAAGGGCATCGATTTGTTTTTGCCGAGCATATCGACTAATTCGAGGTTTGGAGATGGATATCCTCCCAAACTCCAACCTAACATTAATCCCGTTACTCCAGCATTCCTTAAGTTTGAAATATGTTGTCCAACATTGTATAAAGCGGGGATATACGGTATTGCACCGATTTCCCAGCTATTGTTAGCTTGAATTTTTGCCATACAGGCTATATTGTTTTCCTTCGCTATTTTCCAATGCTTTGTAGCTCTTGGTCCAGGACCGATACTGCTTATTGAATACTCGCCTACTTGGCTTTTTATTCCTCCTCTTTCAATTGGCAAACTCCATTCGCTCACGCTCATAAAACTCAGTGACTCGTTCTTCAGACTCGGCAATACAACTTCCGCGATGCCGTCCTGCCACCCCCAGTCCCAAACAATCAATCGTGGTCTTTCAGCATGGCTGGCCAGTGTTTTTTTAGCCTTTCGATACCCATTTTCAATAGCGTCGATATATAAATTATTCAACTCTGCAATAACCTTTCCTGCCCCTTTGGGTCCGCAGTCAGGACATAGATTACCCCGATTGTGCGACCAACAATGCGTCGGATTTTCAGAGGCACTAATCGAGAAAAAACCACCTAAACCTGGTACTCGCTCTGCTATCACTGCAAGTGAACTTTTTAAATATTCCTGCACTTCAGATTTACTCGTACATAATGAATTTCCACTGCCCTTCAACTGAGGATATTTAGCAAAAAATTCTTTCGTTTGATTTCGAGGCTCGTTCAGATACAAAAAGATTTTTATACCCTTCTGACCGGCGCGATCTACCAATTTTACCATATTAGCCAATCGTTTTTCCCAGTTCTTACTTTGTTTCATATCCCAAGGGAAGGGCGATATTTTGCTTAACACAATATGCATCCATATACTGTCGACACCTTTAGCGTGCATTTTTTCTAAATATGCGTCTGGATAAGAATCAGTACTCTCCGATAATAGAGGATCACCAAATAATGCGAAATATGGGTAAGCTAATCTTGGGCTAAACATGGAATCTCCCTCTTCGACTTTCGTCGGACTTGCCGCCGATAGCTCTTCGACAAAATGGAAGAAAGGTTCCTCTTGCTTTGGTAATCCTTTGGGAAACACGGATTGCAAGCGCTTCTTAAACTTCGCCAATTCTGCCTTATCCAAGCTCTTCATAGCTTCGGAATAATTTAAAGTTTTACATTTAGGCTTTAGATTCCCTAGTTTTACGTAGAAAAAATCATCTTCTATAAGCGTAAACTCCAAATGCTCATTTGTCCAATCCATTAAGATCAAAAGTTGAGACTTCGGCAATAAATGCCAATTTCTTCGAATAACAGTTAGATAACTGCGCTCCCACTGCGAATCGCTAACCGATTGCTCCTTCGGCAGCAACATTTCCCGTGCAAGTCCTCTTATCTGCGAAGCGGTGGCGCCAATGGTCTTTGCCATGCGTTCAGTGGGTACTAAATTCCAATTTCGCCACACAAAAGCATGTAGTAAACTTGGAAAATGCGTTGGAACTAATGCCAAAGGCCCCTCAGTATCAGGCTCTATTTGTTGAAACTGATAAGGTATCATTCCTAAGCCAAGGAAGGCTCCAACTGCCAATCCACTACTCGCTAAAAACTGACGTCTATTAATAGATGATGTTAAGGTCATAATATTTACTTTTTTGCAACACAATCAATTTCTACTTTTATTCCCTGCATAAGAACAGATTGTACGGTCGTTCGCGCAGGCTTAATATTTGGAAAATAGGTTCGATAAACGGAATTAAAGGCTTCGAAATCGTCCATATTAGCTAAATGAACATTACATTTCACGATGTTTTGAAACCCCATCTCCTCTTGCGACAAGATTAGTCTTATGTTCTCCATCGTTTGCTTAGTTTCCTCTTCAATATTGTTCAGAAGAAAGGTTCCTGTCGAAACGTCAACAGAACCTTGTCCACTTACATACATCCAATTACCATCTAATATGGCATCGCTTAACGGAGGGTCAGAGTTGAGCGGCCTCATTGGGTGTTTTATACTTTTCATCATTTGGTTTATGGTTTAATATTATAAAAATCTCGACATGTGTTTCCCCATATCGCTGCCTGTTCTAGCTCGGTAAGCTTCGAAATATGTTGTTCAACAATAGCACAAACTTGCGTATAAGATCCGCCGACCTTACATACAGGCCAATCACTTCCAAACATCATCCTATTTGGGCCAAATACCGATAGGCAAAAATCAATGACTTCCTTAAAATCATCGACTTTCCAATGATTCCAATCAGCTTCAGTAACTAGACCGGCTAATTTACAGCCAACATGATCCATTGACTTAAACTCTTTTATCTTCTTTTTCCAGTCTGTGAAATTTCTATTCTTGATGTCTGGCTTACCAATATGGTCTATTATTAATTTCTGATCAGACAATGTCTTACAAAATTCTAACGCTATATCTAGATGTTTCGGGTAGATTAATACATCGTAGCTAAAATTGTACTTCTTCAACAAGGCGATCCCATTCATAAAAGATGGTTTCAATAAATAATTTAGATCAGGCTCCGATTGGACAATATGTCTAAATCCCTTCATCAGGCTATTCTTTGCATAGCATGCCAGTCTTTCTTCAATGTTGTTGCTCCGAAAATCAACCCATCCAACGACCGCAACAAAAGAAGCGTGCTGTTTAGCGATCGTTAATAGAAAATCATTCTCATTTTCACTCTGATCCGCTTGCACTAAAACCCCTTGTTCGATGCCTGAATCATTCATCTGGTGCAATAAATCATCGGGCATATAATCTGACTTTAGGACTTCCATTTCGTCGGTAATCCAAGCATCTTTTATCGGATGGTATTTCCAGAAATGGATGTGGCTATCTATTTTTATCATAAACTTCAGGCTAAACAGGAAGGTCCTGCCGGTTCAAAAAACTTATATCCAAGCGAAAACTCAAAGTGTCCTAATTCTTCTGCTTTTGTTCTCTTGCCGCCTGCTACTTCTGCAATACGAAGAATGATCTCATTCGCAATATCTTCCAAACTGCTCTCGCCCAATAGTATTTTTCCAGCATTCACATCCATATTTTCCTCCAAACGCACATAATTTTCTGGGTTTGCCATGATTTTTATGACGGGAGATATTGCAGAGCCAGCTACTGATCCTCTTCCAGTGGTAAATAAAATACATTGAGCACCCGAGGCGATCAACTCATTCATTTCCGAGATATCATTTGGATTTGGAAAACCGAATGTAGGTACACCATCAGGTACAATATCCATTAAGTATAATCCAGGAACCGTTGGTAGATCGCAAGGTTTTAACAATCCGACTATTGCTGATGATCCACTCTTACAGTAGGCACCGATCGACTTTTCTTCCAATGTTGTCAGGCCGCCCTCGGCATTTCCGGGGGCAAAACTTCCATGCCCCATGTTCGCATAATAGGATGCGGCCTTTAGTATCGTGTTTTTTAGTTCTTCCCCTAAGTCTGGGCGACTTGCTCTATGTTTTAAATCATCCTCTAATCCAATCATTTCACCGGTGTTTTCAAAAATACAGGTACTATCGAGCGTCTGTAATTTATCGAAAGCTAATCCTGTAGCTGGATTGGCAGTCAACCCACTTGTAGCGTCGCTTCCTCCAGAGACCACCCCAATAATCAAATCTTTCCAATAAATCTCAGTTCGAGGAATTTGATCTAATTGCGCTAATGCAAATGTTATAAACTGCTTACCCTCCTCGATAGCCATTTTCGTACCGCCGGTCTGTTGAATACCTACCAGCTTTACAGGTCTGTTGGAAGCCTCCACATGTTTCAGCAATGAGCTCCCGTTAAAACTTTCACATCCCAGAGACACCAATAGCACGGCTCCGACATTTGGTTGAGTGCAAAGCGAATGCATCATTCGCTCGGCGTAGCTATTCGGATAACAGCCACTAAATCCAATCATTTGAACTTGCTGTTCATCGAATTGTAGGGCTATTTTTTGAGCGACATGCCTGGCACATTCTACTAAATAAACGATTAGCACAATGTTTCTAATTCCTTTCCTTCCATCCGCGCGTAAATATCCACTGCCTAGGCTGTTATTTTTACTTGTTATCAAATCGTTCATCCTTAGAATATGTTGGTAAATAATCGCTTTTCAAATTATGTAAATGCACATGTTCTCCAAGTTGGATTTCCTTCGTGGCAGAACCGATCTTCATACAAAATTTGATGACTTTTTCACCTTTTTGGATTTTGCTGGCAGCGAGTTTATGCCCGCGTCCCATATCATAGGGAATTCTAATTGGATTACCATCAATCTCAATGAATTCACCCGATAAAACCGGCTCTTTCAGAACATAGACATTGTCTTTATCATTAATCTTATATAACTTTTCCATCAATTTATACGTTAATGTGGTCTCAGCTTACTGCCTATTAAAGCATAGAATAACAGATATAGATAAGCAGGAATACAGATTGAATAGGCGATTTGATGTTCATACAGATCCGCTAAATAACCGAAGATTAAAGGAAGCACTGCACCCCCAATAATACCCATCACCAACACTGAAGCTCCTTTTTTAGTAAAGCGTCCCAGGTCACGTAATGCCAAAGGAAATACCGTCGGCCATAGTAAGGAGTTTGCGACGCCTAGAGCGGCGACGAGATAGATAGAGATAATCGGTTCTACAACCAATATAACTATTGTAGTTACTATACCCAAAAGTGTGCATATAACAAGTCCCTGTCTTTGGGAAAGTCGTTTTGGTATTAGGCTTACGCCACACAAGTAGCCAAATACCATTCCAAAGGTCGTATACCAAACATAGTGTTCAGGATGTTCGAGATTTAAACTCTTTGCATAATCATTAATTGATCCAAGAGCAATTATTTCCACCCCGACATCAAAGAATATTGCAATCGCGCCGAGATATAAATGTGGGATCTGGAAGATGGATGATTTCGTATTTCCATAAACGCTGGCATCAAGCTCTGAACTTTCGCTATCTTCACCTGGTGCGGATATTTCTGGTAAAGGAGAAAAATATATCGCAACCCCGACTAAAACGGCAATCGCAGCGATACTGTAAAATGGAATTTTTAGGTGGTTGATATCTACATTCTTTAAGTCTAAGAACAGGGCCAAAATAAAGGATGCACCTGCAAGTGCTAGTTTATCAGCGATCCCCATGATACTGATTCGCTTGGCTGCGGACTCCGGCGATCCCAGGATCGTCACATAAGAATTGATGGAGTCCGTGAGCAAGGTCTGCGCAATCCCCAACACAAAAAGGCCGAAAAGGAATAATTCAAAACTCGCTGACTGGGAAGAAAAAGCTATTAGTGTGAACCCACTTGCCAATATGAAAAATGAGGTACATATAGAATTACGGTATCCAATCTTCTTTAGCAACATTGCTGAAGGAATGGCAAAAAGCACGTAAGCTGAAAAAGTAGCTGTCATAATAAGATATGACGTTGCTGTTTTTAATGTAAATGCTTCTTGAACAAAAGGGATGAAATAGGCATTTATTCCTATAGAAAAGCCCAAAACCGCGTACATACACCCGATAATGATTAAATATAGCCTAACATTTGCTGTTGACAATGTTTTCATAATCTTGATATTAGGATTTCGGCTTCAATTTCGCTATCAAATGATCCTTAACTCTGGCTAAGACAGCTTCACCGTACTCCAAGTTGGCGTCTTTTGCAGTCTGCGTATACCATTTATCCTCCGAGAAATGATCCATATATACCCCTTCAGGACATACTGCCATCATTAATGCTGTTTCTAATTTCCCTGCATGATCAATAGGATATTCCTTTTGAATAGAATCGGACAATAATGGATAAGCTTGAATCCAATTAAATGGATTATCGCCTTCCTCATGCCCTTCATAATAATTTGCAGCGTCTGCTTTACCCCACCAGCCTTCACCAGATTGCCGCTCAATAAAATCGAACAAGGTCTGCCGTGCTGCTAATTTGAAAGATAAATCCGTAGGCATCCCTGCTGCAAAATTCTCACTCTGATGATGCACAATGATATGGATATTCCGAAAACCAATCCTTAGCAAGTTCATAAATAATGAACTTGCAAAAGGATAAAGTATATCTGGTCGATTATGTATACTACCATTTGCTTCAGGGCCTTCGACCGCGTAGCTTGAAGCGCCATAATAAAAGGCTGGTAAGATAATAAAGGGAACTTCGTTTTCTAATCGTGCTAACGTCTCCGTAATCACCAAAGTGTCTACTCCTGTGCATAGATGCTCTCCATGATATTCCAACACACCTAATGGAAGAACGACCGGAATGTTGTCAGCGATTGCTTTACGAATCTGTGTCGGAATCATTAATTCGTATCTCATAATAAATTAGTTTTAGCGTTTATCACTACCAACCTTGGTTCTGTTCTAGGTTTCCATTTTTATCAATTTCGCCTTGTGGAATCGGCATAAAATACATTTTGCTTTCAAACACGATCGGTGTTGCATCAACTTCAGGATAAGCATATGTGAAGCTTCCGTC
This sequence comes from Sphingobacterium hotanense, assembly GCF_008274825.1. NCBI lineage: Bacteria > Pseudomonadati > Bacteroidota > Sphingobacteriia > Sphingobacteriales > Sphingobacteriaceae > Sphingobacterium > Sphingobacterium hotanense. The sequence continues at coordinate 1,079,419 of NZ_CP030848.1, read as the reverse complement.
TGCATGCTTGGTTATTAGGGCCCCGTGATATTTTTTCCCGTTTAAGACTGTTTCTGCCAATTTCCAACGTCTTAAATCCCAATATCTCTTCTTCTCAAAGCACATTTCCACATAACGTTCGTTACGAATCAAATCGCGCATCTGCACTTTATTTAGTGATCCTACTGCCAAATCTGACGTTATACCTGCGCGTTTTCGCAGCGTATTCAACGCTTGATAGACGGAAGCATCTGGTGAGGAAAGCGCCTCGTTCTGAGCCTCTGCATAATTCAACAAAACCTCTGCATAGCGCAGTTCTATCCATGGCTGGTCACTTCCTGTGCTGCCGGTATATATTGTATTATCTGGATTGATAGCTTTTCGCGTATAGTAGCTCGTTATGGTGTTATAGATCGTATTCTCTTTTGAGGCGTCATAATCTCTACCACCTGAGTATGTTTCCAACGTGATTTCACGAACTGGCGGACCAGAAGTTGTACCCTTGACTTTAGACCCATTAAATGCGATGAATGCATAAAAACGATTGTCGCGACCGACATAGGGATCGTTCGGATTGTAATTTGATCCCGCTTCTTTGATTCCTTTTCCGTTCTTCATCGGAAATGCGTCTACCAATTCCTGCAATGGAGATAGTTGACCAGCATTGTTATTGGCAAGGATTAGGGGTCTCAATCCAGCATCCCAGCTGTGTTGCTTTTCTGGTAATTTATATTGTATTTCAAAAATTGACTCAACGTGATTATTTGCCTTATCCAACCAGATTTTATTCAAATCGGGATACAAGCTATATTTGTTCAAATCCATTACATCTTTGCTTGCTTTCGCAGCCTCTGCCCAAAGTGAACTATTGTTTTCCTCGTTATACAGAGGACTAGCATAATACAATAAGGCTCTTCCTAACAATGCCATGGCCGACCCTTGGGATGCTCTTCCTCTCGGCGCTGAAGGGGGTAGTTCATCCTTAGCTAATCTTAATTCACTCACGATAAAGTCAAACGTTTCTTTAATACTGGCTCTTTTTACCATCAAATCATCCGAGATGTCTTGTGGTGTTGTTATGATTGGAATTCCACCATAACGTTTGACCATATCAAAATATAGAAAGGCCCTTAGAAAACGCGCCTCTCCTTTTAGGCGCTTTCGCGTTTCGTCATCTAGCGTAGCGCCATCAATCTTTGATAAAAACTCGTTTGCTCGACGAACCTGTTGGTATGCCCAAAAACCCAATGGATTATAAGTCTGATCCCATTGACCTCGAAGGATTTGGTTGGGTGCATCCCCCGTATAATTACATCGACCTTCATCGACGATGTTGTCTTGCGTATTTGAATATTCGTATCCTTGTCTATCATTATACATTTGGTTGACTAATAACTCAATTAATTTACCGTCCGACCATACGTCTTCTTCTGAAATAGCCGATGGATTTTTGGGGTCTAAAAAGTCTGACTCGCAGGAAGAAAAGGCGAAAGTAAAGAAAGCGACTATTGCTATATATTTTGTGAATTTCATAACGTTAATAATTAAAATGAAAGCATAACACCTAGGTTGTATTTACGTTGTTGCGGATAGTAGTTTCCAGCACCTGTTGCAGCTTCAGGATCTAATTCATCGATTTGGCTAATCGTGAATAGATTAAATCCTGATACATATAATCTCATTTTGCTGACTTTGATTTTATCTAACCAGTCGCCAGAGAAATTATATCCCAAGTCCAATGACTTTAATCGCACATACCCGGCCTTGCGCAACCAGAAATTAGAATCGCGATTATTGATTGATCGAGAGTCAACCCATGCAAGCGGATATTTGGCGTCTGGATTCTCAGGAGACCATGAATCAGCAAAATAAGCGAAGTTATTACTTGACCCACCGTTCAAATACATCACACGTCCAGCGGCAGTCAACATCATATTACGTTGTGAAGCTCCTTGGAAAAAGAAATTCATGTCTAAATTCTTCCATGAAAGCGATCCATTAAAACCGTACATAATGCGCGGTTCACTTCCATAGTTAGCAATGACTTTTTGGTCTTGGATAGTAATTTCGCCATCACCGTCGATATCAGCGTATTTGATATCTCCTGGAAGACTTTGCAAACCGAACTGTTTGCCGCCATACCATGAATCAGCTTCTTCTTTTGATCGAAATAAACCCAATGCTTCGTAGCCTGCACGGTAGCCAATGGGACGCCCTAGTTGCTTATTAAAGTCCATCGCATTCGCGGGATCGTCTATTTGTGTTACTTCATTTGTTGCATAAGAACCCACTAGCCTAAAATTGTAACTCCAGTCATTAACAGCGTTCTGATGGCCGATAGTGAATTCAACACCTTTACTTTTAACTTTGGCATAATTTTCATTTGGCAACTGGCGGCCAAAAGTTCCAGGAACCGATCTATCCTTGCTCCAAAGGATGTCGCGGGTATGTCGGAAGAAATAGTCGACTTCGAAATTCAACATAGAATTCCATAGGCTCCATTCCAATCCAATGTTCGTGTTGTCTTGTTTTTCCCAAGTAATATTATAATTCGGATAAACACCATATCCAACCTGTGGTACAGCTTGCCCGTCGACCACAGGCCCTGCCCCGGTTATGATTGAATAACTCTCCAAGAATTGATATGCATTCACTCGATCATTACCTATCAAACCTTTAGATGCCCGTAGCTTTAGGTTATTTATAAAGTTCAAACTCTCATTATTCTTAAAAAAAGGTTCTTCTGAAATTCTCCAACCCGCAGAAACTGCAGGAAAGAAGCCAAATCGTCTCTCTTTCGGGAAACGATAAGAGCCATCATACCTAAACGTCCCTTCAAACAAATATTTTCCTGCAAAAGCATAATTCACGCGCCCCACGAGCGAACGACGTGCATCGTTGATATATCCACGTCCATCAATGGATTGATTAGTTGGCCCACTCGCAAAAAATTCATCTTTTATATTTGATATGAAATCTTCCTTTCTCGCGGTAAAGTTTTTACCTTTTGCTCCATATTGCTCATAAAGTAGCATACCGGCAACATTATGATTATTAAAGTCGCGGGCGTAGTTCAATGAAATATTGTAAGTCGTATTGGTCAAGGCATCAAAACCTTCGGTTAAAGACGTTTTACTACCCACCATTTTTTCATTGGTAACATTTCCCTGTGCATCTTCATCGTACATGGTATAAGGCATCGCGAACACCTTATTGAAATAATGTTGTTTATAGTACGAGAAATTTCCATTCAGTGCGAGTCCTTCAGTCAGTATGTCTAACTTTTGATTGAAGAATAAGGTTCCTTGAAAAATATCGTATTCTTGATCTTTGTACCCAGAGTTTCTTATCATTTCTACCGGATGCGAACCTGTGGTATTAGCAGCTCTACCGCTAGGGTGATATGCTAAACGCGTAGGAGAAGCGTTGATAACACGATGAAAGATTTCCGAAGCGTCCCAACTTGGAGATTCAAATAGCTCCTGTCGTGCTTCAAGATTTAATCCAACCGTTAAACTATTTGTTATTGAAGCATCGATATTTGAACGAATATTATATCGTTTGAAACCGATATTATCATATAATCCGGTTTGGTTCAGATAACCTAGCGAACCAAAATATCGAACAGACTCGCTACCACCCTGAAGACTCAAATTATGTTGATTTTTAGGACTACGATCTTTGAACGTTTCAGCATACCAATCGGTTCCACTTTCCTTAAATTTCTGTAATTCAGCATCGGTATAGAAGTTATTTGCCTGTGCGGGGTTATTCGGATCGTAGCCTTGATTATAGAATGCCTGATTGCGCGTAACACCATAGTCATAAGCGGTCATTAACGTTGGATATTGGGTTGGCTCCTGCAGCCCTACCATGCCAGAGTAAGTTAAAACGGGTTTTCCGACTTTTCCTCTTTTTGTGGTAATCAGGATAACACCGTTTGCTGCTCGAGCGCCATAAACCGCTGCGGCTGACGCATCTTTCAAAACGGAAATGCTAGCGACTTCGTTTGGATCGATATTTCCAAAGCCATCGGAACGAACCACACCGTCGACTACCACGAGTGGATTATTGTCATTCAGTGTGCTTAATCCGCGAACACGAATAGTGGATCCGTTCCCCGGGCGACCATCAGAGTTCACTGAGGAAACCCCAGGCATACGACCACCTATTGCATTCGATAAATTATTTGTCGGTGTTTTTGCAATTTCATCGCCACTAACTGTCGCCACAGAACCTGTTAAATTGATTTTCTTCTGCGTACCATATCCAACTACGACAACCTCATCTATATCATCAACAGCCTCCAATAAGGTTATATTTACATTTGATCGATTGCCGATTGCAACTTCTTTACTCGAAAACCCCATCAAACTGACAATTAAAACAGGGTTTTGAGTGGAATAGGATAAGGAATATTCGCCTCTTTCATTTGTAGAAACAGCAGCAGAAGTGCCTTTTATAGCCACGGTGGCACCAGCTAGAGGCTCTCCTGACTCTTTGCTAACAACGCCTTGAACGTTGCTTTGCTGATTCCAAGCATTAAGACTCTCCGCATGAATTTGCAATTTTTGAGGCTTCAGATTTCCGTTCTGCTTTTGCTTAATTACGATGATGTCATCTTGCATTTCCCAAGAAACCGGCTTTCCGTTTAAAAGGGACTCCATAGCGAGCGGTAAATCCATCGATTTCACATTAATATTCACCCTAAGCTCGGCTAGTTTTCTCCCATTCAGAAAAAACTGTTTACCGGTCTGCTGTTGAATGCTGCGCATGGCCTGTACCAAAGTAATGCCCTCCCCCTTCAGGGTAACTTGCTGCGCAAGTCCATTCCCTAGAACGGTGCAGATATTTAAGAAAGTTAATAAGACTATTAATTTCATGGCTAGTAAAAATGGCTTCCCTAAAGACCTGATACGGTCTTTAACAATTGAATAAAAAATCATAATTTTAAGTGGTTTAAATTGTTTTTGTTGCTTTTAATTGGCCTTCCTACAGTTCAATTGATTAAATAATTGATTTAAATCACGTCCAAATAGTGTAGCAGCACTATTTGGACTCATTTTTAATCCATTATTTCTTAACTACTAACCGAAAGCGGTTATCTTGTTTTTCCATTCTGAATTTTACACCTCCTTTTTCTAGTGTTTTTAGTACTGTGGTTAATTTATTGGAACGATTGATTTCTGCATAAAATTGAGATTGGGGCACCTCGCCTTCATAAAGAACATCGAAATCATACCATCTACTCAATACTTTCAATGCTTGACTCAAGTCAGTATTGTTGAAAATGAACTTATTATCCTTCCATCCTAAAATGTCGTCTGGATTAAATTGCGTCTTCTCGATAGATGAATCGCTAATAATCGACTGCTCTCCTGGAATTAGATTTAATTTTTCCGAAGATCTAAGTACTTCCCTAACACGGACTCTACCATGTACTAAACTTGTTTTCTCAAGTTTATCGTCAGCATAAGCTTCTACATTGAAAGCTGTGCCTAGCACTTCTATAATTTGTCTTTTTGTATGTATTAAGAACGGTGTCCGAACCTGCTCTTGATCTGAAAGGTCTGTATGGACCCTCGTAGAAACTTCGAAATACCCTTCCCCTGACAGCTCTACTAATCGCTCCTGGTTTTTAAACTTCAAAGGATACTTCAACACACTCCCCGAGTTTAACCAAACCTTTGTTCCGTCGCCTAAAACAAGATGATAGTTACCTCCTTTCGGAACCTCCAAACTGAGCATCACAGTGTTTGATAGTTCGGAGTCATTGCCAACAGATGTTCCATCGACATAGGATAAACCGTTATCTATCAGAAGCCCAGATTTCGCGGAATCAAGCTCGATAACTTTTCCATTATCGAGTCGCAGAATTGCTTTGGAAGAAGGCGTTGGAATTTCACTAACAATCTCGATATTAGAACTATTTCGACTTTTTAGATATAAAATAAACAAGGTAGAAATGGAGAGTGTGACAAGTAATAGACTCGCTATACGAAGCCATGATATACGCTTAAACTTATTTGGGAAAACTTTAAATTCTTGCTCCCGAACCTTACCCAATGTTTGAATCCTCAACCTTTCCTCCCATGATTCTTTATCGGATTTTTCTAACTCTAATTTTTCAACTAGATCATCCCACAATACACCATCTTCTCCAATCTTTTCGAGAACCCGTTGGAAATACGGATTGGAAGAAGCGTAGCATTCTAAAATAGTGGATTCTTCCTCAGTTATACTGCCATCGATTCGCTTCTGTAAAAGCGATAAAATTTCATCGAGATTATACATTGGTTATAAACAATTTCACTAGAAACGGGAAACTGAATTAAACCTTAGCAAAAAAGTTTGATTTTTTTACATAAAAAAAAGATCCTCACAGAACAGAGAAAAGTATGCATAATGACTAAACCCAGCTATAACGACGACCCATCACAAAAAAAGGCGCCTTATCGGCGCCCTGCTCTAATGTCTAATGTCTTATATCTAATGTCTACTAAATACTACCTCAAAATTTGTTTCAAAACTTTGGTATAAGCATCGGAAATCTTCTTCATGCCTATATCATTAGGATGGGCATAATCTACGGTAGATTCGATATCGAAGCCAATATCCTGACTTGACACCCAATACAAATTCGCATCGCCTTTTGCTTTAATCTCTTTAAAAGTCTCGAATGCGACCACCGAAGAGGAGCCATATTCTGAAAGGTTGGTTTTGCTCATAATACCCGGCACCTCGCTAGAGCTGTGTGCCATCAGCATAATTGGCGTCTTGGGATGCTTCTTACGCAAGGTAGAAACAGCGTTAATGATCAACTTTTTCAGATCATCGGCCGAACGATCTTTGTTCAATCCTAGGTTAGGGATGCAATCCAACAAATAGGCAGCAGCATCGACATCATTGATGAGGTCGAGGATCGGCTGTTCCAGTCTACCATTTCCGGAGAACGCCAGATTGATCACCGGTTGGCTAAAGTTACGACCGAGGATATTCGTCCAGCCTAAACCTGGACGCGTGGCACAAGCTCCCTGTGCAATGGAAGTGCCGTAGACAATAATTGGTTTTTCTGTATTTTTCTTGAATTCAAAGCTCGTTCCCTCATTTACGCCGATCTCCATCCAATCAACCGCATTATAAAGGGGGAGATAAAGTCTATAGTGGTTCCCCTTATTCGTTGGCACTGCAAGGTTTACATAGTTGTAAGTAATGGTGTCAGCGAACTTGTATTTGCCAAAAGACCATTTCCAATCGCCCTCTTTTTCACCCTTTGCATACAGGTCGACACCGCTCACACCGGTGGTCGGCATATGGGGCATATTCAAAGCATTGCGCACCTTGTAGCGCACGGATACTTCCGGCGAGTTCGAAACAAACTCCACATAGATACCCGCAGCTTGCTGCCCCAGATACCACACCGGTTCACGAACTTCCGATTTCAAATTCAATGGCAATCGAGCGTACGCATCCTCTGTTTTTAAAGCAGCTGTACGTCCCTGCAGAGCGGATTCTTGCAATGGATTATGCCAGGAAATACCTTGAGCCAACAAACTGCCAGTAGCTACAAGCAAGAAAAGAGAGCTCAATAAGCTCTCTTTCCAATTATGAAGTGTTTTCTTCATTATAATACTTTTACAGTTACATTTCTCAACCAAATATCATCACCGTGGTCTTGGAAACCGATAACGCCAGCCTTTTCTTTTCCACCAACAGTACTTAACAACTCAAAAGCCAAAGGCCATTTCTCCTTGCTGAATTTGCTAGCTTGTAGCAATTCAATCCAAGACGGCGTCCATAGTTCGTATTCAACAACTTTTTCATCGTTTTGATAATGCGTTACTTTCCCTTTATTAACGACAATCTTCGCTCTATTCCACTCTCCTGCTGGGAAAGCATTCTGCGGCTTTGCTGGAATCATGTCATACAGAGACGCGGATTTACGGTTGCCATCAACACCTTGCTTTGCATCCGGGTGGTTTTGATTGTCTAGCAATTGATACTCAGGAGAAGAGATATAGATTGGTTGGTTTTTAACCTCTTTGGCTAAGAAAAACACACCCGAGTTTCCCGCTTGCGAGATTTTCCATTCAAATTCTAATTCAAAGTTTTTAAAATCGTGGGCAAAAATAATATCGCCACCTTCCGCCTTCGCATTCCCTCCCGGTGCTTTCGAGAATTTCAATGTACCATTGTCGATAGCCCATTTTGCAGGCACATGGTCTTTATTGTACCCTCTCCATCCATTTAAAGAAGACCCATCAAATAATACATAAGCGCCCGCAGAGTTCTTTTTGAAATCTTTAAGATTGACCTTTGGAAGATTATTTAATTCGTATACAGGCTGCGCTTGAGGCGCTGTGGTAGATGATTTTGTTGCACAGGAACCTAATGTTAAACCAAATGCAACGATTAATCCATACCCAAAATTTCTTTTCATAGTCATTAGTCGATTAAGTTGAAAGATTAAATTTAGTGAAACAAATCGTAAATGCAAGGTTTAAAATTGCTGTCCTTCCATGTCGCCCATATCGTTTTGCTCTCTTCTCTCTTTCTTGTTTAGGTCTTGAATACCGAAACGGTAAGAGAATGAAAGAGTCACCATTCTACGCATCCAACGGTGTGAAAAATGCATTTGACGATCGGCTAGATAGTTTTTCATTTCAAATTTACGTGTATTGAACACGTCTCTTGCGTTCAAGCTTAAGGTACCTTTATTCTTTAAGATGTCTTTCTTAAGCGCTACATCCACCCCTTTCATCGGTTCCATCTGCCCTTGCATGGTTTTCATGCCGCTGCGATAATCTCCGCGAACTTGTGCAGAAAAAGTAGGCGTAAATTTCACGTTGGTAGTCAAGTTTCCATTCCAGTTGAAGGACTCACGCTCGTTTAATCCCAATCCTGGTTTAGGATTGAATTTGATAGAAGATAAGTTTAAGTTTCCTGTAACATCCCACCAGCTAAAAATATTGACCTTGGAGATCAACTCGAAACCGGCGACATCCATATCGGAAGCATTTTCCCATTTTGAATAATTCACGTTTGTGCGGTCACCGACGATCTCCGAAATCATTGATGGATCGTACAATACCGGTTGTACTTCATCATTTACACGACGATAGAAAGCAGAAGCTACGAAATTCCATTTCTCATAGAATTTAGAGAAACCTAACTCCATGGCATGGATATCCTCCGGCAATAGGTTAGGATTTCCTTGCATGAAGTTCTGCTCGTCCGACATGTTGATAAATGGATTCACCTGCCAACCTCTCGGGCGTTGTACGCGACGTGAATAGCTTAACTGGATTTTGTCGGTCTTTGCTTCGCCAACTCCATAACTCAAGAATACACTTGGATATAAACGGAAATAATCTAGTTTTCCATCAGCACGGATAGGTACCGTAGGCGCATCTTCATCGAAAGAATAGATACTGGTATTTAAATAAGCCTGTTCGGCGCGCAAACCTAGTTGCGCTCCTAATCGGTCGGTCAATTTACGCTGATAATTGGCATACAGCGCATGTACAGCACTGCTCATATCGAAATCATTCGTAACAGAAAAATCTGTCGCAAATTCATTCGTAAGAGTATCCAGTAATTCGGAATACTGGCTTTCATCAGCATAGCGCAATATCGAACGGTATCCAGCTTCAAACTTATGATCCTCGCCTAATGGGAGCGTATAATCTAATTGGAAGTTCCAGTTTCTGCCAAGCTCAGAAGTGGTATTCTGACGTCTTAAATCAGCGATGCCGCTTGCATAGGTTTGGTGGAAATCGTTTGTCCCGTCTTCCGTGTCATAACCGAATGACACGTTCGCCATCAACTCTTCGCCTTCACGTTTAAAAGTACGCTTATAGTCTAATTGTGCATCAACTCCGAAATCCTGCTCTTCCTGCATCGCGTTTCTATAACTGCTTGCTCCGTATTCAGGAATGTTCCAATATTGATAATTGATTTTACGGCCGCGTTCATTATCGCGGATACTGAAGTTTCCAGCAATACTTAGTGAGTTTTTATCATTGATATAATAGTCAGACCCCAAACGGATAGTGTGGTTGTAGCCTAATCTGGAGCTCTCATCTTCGCTACGCGTGCGCGGACTTAAATCCGTAACCTGTCCGTTTATATATTCTGTATTATCATTGAAACCATCGCCCATTGAGTTTCTCCTGGCAAAATTGTAACTACCAAAGTAATTCACCTTACCCGGTCTGTAGTTTAATGTAACACCACCGTTTGCATTTTCATAGTTTCCTACAGAAGCATTTACCGAACCGTTCAGTCCCAATCGTGCATTTTTCTTTAGGATGATATTAACAATACCCGATTGTCCTTCGGCGTCATAGCGCGCAGACGGGTTGGTGATAATCTCCACCTTATCAATAGCCTCAGCCGGCAGAGACTGTAAGAAGGCGTTGATGTCAGAACCTGCCATTGCAGACTCCTTGCCATCGACTAAAATACGTACCGAGGTTGAACCACGAAGACTGATCGCACCGTCAGATTCGACCTGCAAGGTTGGCACATTGCCCAACAATTCTTGCGCACTTCCTCCAATGCTGATTGTACTTTGGGATACATCGAATACCTTTTTGTCGATTCCGATCTGCAAATCCGGCACCCTTCCTTGAACTACGACTTCTTCAATCTGCTTACCATTTTCCAAAAGCGTGATCTTTCCAATATTGAAATCCTGGTTCGCTGTAATGCTGATACTACCTCTGTTGTAGGTTTCATGTCCAAGAAAACTTATTTGTATACGATAGGTTCCTGCCGTTAGGTCTTCAAATCTGAATGTTCCAGCATTGCTTGTTTGCTGACCTTTTTGAGCACCCTGCGCGGCCGCAGGAATTAGATTGACACTAGCACCAATGGCTAATGTTGTTCCATCTTGTTCATAAACAGTTCCACGGATAATACCTTTCTGAGCAAATAAAATAAATGGAAATAGGAATAGGATGAGGAGTAGATGATTCTTCTGCATGCAATATCTTCGTTTCTAGTGATAAGATGCAAAATTGCACAATAAAGGGGGAACTGAGCCTATCGTAACTGCATTATTACGTGTGTCTTAGCCCCTTACTCAATGCTAACGGTAAGTCCCTCAGACTTTAAGATCTTTCGATAAACTTCCATTTCTGTATAGGAGCCTTCGAGAATGGCGCATTTTCCTTTGGTATGAACCGTCCAAGCTATTCTTGCCGCTTCTTCTTCGCCATATTGCAGATAATGCATCAAACATTCGATCACATGATCGAAGGTATTGATATCATCGTTCCATAAAATCAATCGATTGGACTCCTTGGTTACGGCTAGTATTTCTTCAAGTGTAAATGCCTCGGTTTCTACCTCTACGCTCATAATGCAAAAATAGCTTATTTTTCAAATAATTCCTTAATTTTGGCGAACTGTTTACTAATAAAGACCCTATGTTTCAATCAAAAATAGCTGGACTAGGCTACTATGTCCCTAAGAATGTATATACCAATAACGATATGACACGTTTTATGGAGACCTCTGATGAATGGATCCAGGAACGTACGGGTATCAAAGAAAGACGATTTGCCGACCGCGTTGGGGAGACTACAACGAGCATGGCAGTTGAGGCTTCTAAAATTGCGATCGAGCGGGCAAATACAACTGCTGAGGAAATCGATTTTATTATTTTCGCAACATTATCTCCTGATTATTACTTCCCTGGATGTGGCGTTTTGTTACAAAGAGAGATGGGAATGAAAGAAGTCGGTGCATTGGATGTCAGAAATCAATGTTCTGGCTTCGTATATGCACTATCTATTGCCGATCAGTTTATTAAAACCGGTATGTACAAGAATATTCTTGTGGTAGGATCTGAGAAGCATTCCTTCGCACTGGATTTTTCAACGCGCGGACGTGCAGTATCTGTTATCTTCGGAGACGGTGCTGGTGCGGTCGTGTTACAACCGACTACAGAACCTGGAAAAGGCATCCTAAGTACACATCTTCACTCCGACGGTGCGGAAGCAGAGAAACTAGCGATGTATTATCCTGGAGCTTCTGCGGGCTGTTATTTGGAAAATCCTCCAGCATGGCCAGAGCAAGAGTTGGGCGGTATGTTGATGACGAAAGAAATGTTAGAGGATGGTTCTGCATTCCCTTACATGGACGGACAAGCGGTATTCAAAAAAGCGGTGGTGAAATTCCCTGAAGTTATTGGAGAAGCATTAGCAAAGAATAGCTTGAAACCGACCGACATCGATATGTTGATTCCGCATCAGGCAAACCTCCGTATCTCCCAATTTGTACAAAAGACAATGGGATTACCGGATGAGAAGATCTTCAACAATATCCAGAAATACGGTAATACTACAGCTGCATCGGTTCCAATCGCACTTTGTGAGGCATGGGAACAGGGGAAAATTAAAGAGGGCGACCTCGTATGTTTAGCAGCTTTCGGTGCTGGATTTACTTGGGGATCAGCTTTAATTCGCTGGTAATAACCCAATAAAACTTTCATGTTTTCATTGAAACACCAACAGGGATGAAAGTTCTTGATGGCTTCTGAAAACAAACACTTTTAGAAAAAAAGAGGGGGCTATCGAAATCGATAGCCCCCTCTTTTTATGCATTCTCTACTGACTCTTGGGAAAGCTTTTCAGTCTTTACGCTCTTCGCTGATTTCTTCTTAGGAAATCCCGAATTAAAAAACACATCCCAAATCGACGAACTTACGCCAAATCCCTTTTCAGGATCTGAGTAATGATGTAACATATGGTGGTCCTTTATTCTCTTAAAGAGTCCGGATTTGAAATTTGCATGATGCATCGCATAATGGCTCTCGTCATAAATCAAGTATCCTAAGAGAAATCCAGCAAAGAACGCCGCCAAGGTAAACTCGGCAAAGAAAAAACTAAATAGAATATAAATAATAGTAGCCATTGGAATACTGGCTGATAATGGCATAACTAGACGCAATCTATCCTTCGGAAAGTCATGATGTACGCCGTGGAAGATGAAGTGAACACGTTGACCGAACTTTGAAGTAGGTTCGTAATGAAATACCCAACGATGAAGAACATATTCTGCTAACGTCCAGAAAGCTAGTCCGAAGATAAACCACAAGGCTATGGCTCCCGCCGTCATCCCTCCTTGAGCTGACGCTTTCCATATAAAATAGATGATAACCGGTATCCAAAAGATAATTGGAACAGTAAAGTGGACTTTGGTTAAGGACTCCAAAAAATCGTTCTTAAACATTCGTGAGGATTCCGTAGAATTGGAAACATATAACTTCTTCGCCATAGCACATCTATTAAAAAAGTAAACCCTAATAGTTAATAATCTAGCCGCAATAGCGTTCGGCTAGCCTAATTGAATTAGAACAAATGTACTTAAAAATGGTTCGGCGCTCTTAAATTAGCTGATATTTTGACAATTTTTAGATAAAAGTCAGAAATAGAGTTAGATTTTAGATATCAGATGTTAGATATTAGAGTATTGCGGCATGTATTCGGCGGTTAGTTATCGGTGAGAGGAAGATTGCAAGGAATATTAGAGTGGAATCTAAAGTTTTATAACAAATTTCGATTCTTAACTAATAAAGGATGAATGTTGTGAATATTCACAGTCTAATGTCTTATATCTAACATCTAAAATCTAAACACCAAAAAAGCCGCTGACTAAGTCAGCGGCTTTCCTTATACAAATATTTGTTTTGCTTATCCGTTTGATAGCGCTGCAGCACCCGAAACAATCTCTGTTAACTCGGTAGTAATAGCAGCTTGACGAGCTTGGTTGTATGACAATTTCAATGAACGCAATAGATCACCTGCGTTTTCAGTTGCTTTATCCATTGCAGTCATACGAGCACCATGTTCTGAAGCATTAGAATCTAGAACAGCTTTGTAAAGCTGAATCTTAATTGCTTTAGGAATTAGCTCTTCAATAATCTTCTCTTTAGAAGGCTCGATAATGTAATCAAGTTCTGCAACATTCTCTTCTTTTTCTTCAGGTAGCAGAGGTAAGATTTGCTCTGAAGTAAGGATTTGAACGGCAGCATTGCGGAATTGGTTATAAACAACCTCTACGCGGTCGATATTACCTTCCTTGAATTGATCCATAACATATTCTGTCACTTTAGACACGTTTTCAAAGTCTAAGTTGTTGAATAGTTCATTATGGTTCCCAATTACATTAAAGTTACGTCTGCTAAAGAAATCATGACCTCTCTTACCGATAGCGATAATACTAACATCACCTCTTGCAAATTGATCTGCATACTTATCAGCGATCAAGTTGTTGGCAGTCTTAATGGCATTCGCGTTGAATGCTCCAGCCAAACCTCTATTCGAGGTAACCACAATAACCATAACCTTAGTAGGAATACGATCTTGTGTATAAGGCGAATTATTACCCTCTACAGATGCTGAAACCTGCGCTAAAATGTCTCTTAACTTGTTAGCATAAGGACGCAATTGCACAATAGCATTTGTCGCACGCTTCAACTTCGCAGCGGAAACCATTTTCATAGCTTTCGTAATCTGCTGAGTTGATGTTACGGAGGTAATACGATTTCTAACTTCTTTTAAGTTTGCCATATTTCTTTTTTAGATATAGGATCTTAGATTTCAGATGAGTGAACTATCCATTAAGAATAAATCACCCATCCTACTCTATGATCTAATGTCTATACTCTAATGTCTAATTAATATTTAGAAGCTAATTCTTTAGCTACTTTTTCTAATACATCAGTCAACTCATCGGAGAACTTACCTGCTTTTAACGCTGATAATACTTCTGGATGACGTTGCTCCAATTGAGTTAAGAACTCCTCTTCGAATTGTCTTACTTTATTTACTGGAACAGCACGTAATAAACCTTTTGTACCTGCGTAAATAATAGCAACTTGTTTCTCTACAGCTACTGGTGAGTATTGACCTTGTTTAAGGATTTCCACGTTACGAACACCTTTATCTAACACCGCTTTAGTAGCCGCGTCTAGATCAGATCCGAATTTCGCGAAAGCCTCTAGCTCACGGTATTGAGCTTGATCCAATTTCAATGTACCAGCAACTTTCTTCATCGACTTGATCTGCGCATTACCACCAACACGTGATACCGAAATACCTACGTTGATCGCTGGACGGATACCTGCGTTGAATAAGTTAGACTCTAAGAAGATCTGACCGTCAGTAATCGAAATTACGTTAGTCGGGATATAAGCTGATACGTCACCCGCTTGAGTTTCGATAATAGGAAGAGCTGTTAATGAACCTCCACCTTTAACTAAGTGTTTGATAGACTCAGGAAGGTCGTTCATGTTACGAGCAATCTCATCTGAAGAGTTGATTTTCGCAGCACGCTCTAATAAACGAGAGTGAAGGTAGAATACGTCTCCTGGGTATGCCTCACGGCCTGGAGGACGTTTTAATAATAATGACACCTCACGGTACGCCACTGCTTGTTTAGATAAATCATCATAAACGATTAATGCAGGACGACCTGTATCACGGAAGAACTCACCGATTGCAGCACCCGCCATTGGCGCGTAGAACTGCATTGGAGCTGGATCAGCCGCAGATGCAGACACGATCACTGTATAAGGCATTGCACCTCTTTCTTCCAATGTACGTACGATGTTAGCAACTGTAGAGTTCTTTTGACCTACAGCAACATATATACAGAATACTGGTTGACCAGCATCATAAAATTCTTTTTGGTTCAAGATAGTATCGATACATACCGCAGTTTTACCTGTCTGACGGTCACCGATTACTAACTCACGCTGTCCACGACCAATTGGAATCATCGCGTCAATCGCTTTGATACCAGTTTGTAATGGCTCAGTTACTGGTTGACGGTAGATAACACCTGGCGCTTTACGCTCGATAGGCATTTCGTATGTTTCACCAGCGATAGGTCCTTTACCATCGATTGGCTGACCTAAAGTATTTACTACACGGCCTAACATACCTTCACCTACTTTAATAGATGCGATACGGTTAGTACGTTTGATAGTATCACCTTCTTTGATTTCATCTGAAGAACCTAAGATTACGACACCCACGTTGTCTTCTTCTAAGTTCATCACGATACCTTGTAATCCGTTTGCAAACTCAACCAACTCACCTGATTGAACTTTTGTTAAGCCGTAAATACGTGCAATACCGTCACCTACTTGTAATACGGTACCCACTTCTTCTAATTCGGCTTCTGACTTAAAGCCTGACAATTGCTCTCTTAGAATTGCCGAAACTTCATCTGGTCTTACCTCTATCATTGTTTAAATTCGTATAAGGGGTTTTTATTCTATTATTTCTTGTCTCGCTAGGCCGATTAATTCTGCCCTGCGAAATGTCTTTCTAATTTCTCTAATTTACCGTTGATGCTTGCATCAATTTGTCTATCACCAACGCGAACAACAAAACCACCAATTAAAGACTTATCAACCTTGTTAGACAAGATTACCTCTTTATTGATTTGTTGAGCGATAGCAGTACGCAAAGCTTGTAAATTATCTTCCGATAGCGGAGCTGCTGACGTAACTTCTGCTTTCACAATGCCCTTCACCTCGTTGTACTCAGCGATGAACTCCTGCGCAGTAGCAAATACCAATTCAGCACGTCCTTTTTTCACCATGATATTGAAGAAACCAATAATCTCTGGCTTCACCTTACCTTGGAATAATGCGTTCAAGATCGCCAATTTCTTATCTGTTTTGATAATTGGGTTCTTTAAAACAGCTTGCAACTCGGTACTCGATTTAATGATCGACACGATTTCTTCCATGTCGCCCTTAATCTCGTCTAAGTTGTTATGCTCTTTTGACAAATCAATTAATGATTTGGCATATCTTGAAGCTACTTTGAAAACTGACATACGTTAATTCTTAATTTGGTAAGCAATTAGTTTAATTTCACATCTTTCAACAAATCAGAAACTAATGCTTCTTGTTTGTTTTGATCTTCAAACTCTTTGCTTAATACTTTACGAGCAATATCCAAAGATAATGCAGACACTTGATTTTTAACCTCAGCTAAAGCTTTTTGTTTTTGGTCTTCGATCTCACGTTTTGCTTGCTCGATGATTTTACCACCTTCTGCTTGAGCTACTTCTTTCGCTTCAGCAACAATCTTATCTTTCAATTCTTTTGCTTCTTTCAAGATGATATCACGTTCCTCACGAGCTTGCTTTAATAAAGCCTCATTCTCGTTCGTTAAACGCGCCATCTCTAACTTCGCTTTCTCAGCAGAAGCTAAAGCATCAGAAATACCTTTTTCGCGCTCTTCTAAAGCGTTTACAATAGGTTTCCAAGCAAACTTACCTAGGATAAAGATAACGATCAATAAGATGATCAATTGCCAGAAGAACAGACCGTACGAAAACTGATTAATTAATGCGTCCATTTATGTATGTATAAAATATAGATTTTAAGTTCTTTTTTTTGTTAAAACATAACTTGCAACCAACCGTTACAAGTTATGCTTATTTTTTTCAAATCTTGGGGCTTATTTACCTAAGATTAAAGCACCGAATGCTAAACCTTCAACAAGGGCACCGATGATGATCATTGCAGTTTGAATTTTTGATGCTGCTTCTGGTTGACGAGCGATAGCTTCCATTGCAGAACCACCGATTTTACCTAAACCTAAACCTGCACCAATTACGATTAAACCTGCACCTACTAAATTTGGGATCATAATAATTATTATTTATATAATTTAACAAAAAAATTCTACTAGTGATGAGCGTGTTCCTCTACTGCCATACCGATAAATAGGGACGACAACATGGTAAAGATAAACGCCTGTAAAAATGCAACCAATAACTCTAGGAAGAATAAGATCAATGTCAATACCATCGATACACCGATACTTCCAGGGATAGTTAATTGATGTTGGAATAAGTAAACGATTGCAATTAATCCCATTACTACAGAGTGACCCGCTGTAATGTTTGCAAACAAACGTAGCATCAACGAGAAAGGCTTAGTAAACATACCTAGAACCTCAATAGGAGCTAATACGAATTTAAAAGGAACCGGTACACCAGGCATCCAGAAGATGTGTTTCCAATAGTCTTTATTCGCTTTGAACGTAGTGATTACGAACGTGAATAAAGCTAAACACAATGTGATGGAGATATTACCTGTTACGTTGAATCCAAGTGGAGTCAATCCTAATAAGTTTAAAGTGAATATTAAGAAGAATACCGAAAGTAAGTACGGCATAAATTCTTTGTAGCGGTGACCGATGTTAGGGATTGCCATCTCGTCACGAACGTAAAGCACTAGCGGCTCTAATACACGTGCGAAACCTTTAGGGATAGCGTTAGCACCGTTTTTATAAGTTTTTGCTAAACCGATGAAACCAATGAACAACAACACTGCTGTCAACATTAAACCTAAAACATTCTTCGTAATCGAGAAGTCTAATGGTTTTTCATTCGTTGCATGATGCTTATCATCATAGGTAATCGTGCCGGCAGCATCAGTTTTATAGATTTTACCGTGGTATAGTTTGTAATAATTTCCAGCCTTTTCAACTACTTTATCGCCATGTTCAAATTCAGCAGCTGAAAACACATGAAGACCGTTGTCAATCAAAATTACAGGAAGAGCGAAGCCATAATGCTTGTTCGCTTCTTTATCCACGAAGAACGTCCAATAGTAATCATCCTGTAAGTGATGATCAATGTGTTCTTTGATTTCTTGGTCTTTTGTTTTTCCCTCAGTTCCGTGTGCTTCCTCAGCAGCGAACGAGCGAAATGGGCTTACAGCGATAAATAATACTGCGATAAATAAAAGTACTCTTCTAAGACTCACCATTTTAACTAGTGTTGAATTATGACAAATTTTGCGCAAAAATACAATTTTATTTGGCATTAGTTCACATTTATGAAAACTTTTTGAAAATTTACTTTTCCACATTGCGACCTTCCGTATTAAGTAGACGAAATGCAATGTAGACGTCGAAAAAGAGGTATAAAAAGAATACGCCTAAGAAATTCAACTCGATGAAATTATTCTCCAATAAATCTAGGCCAGAATGAATAAAAATATAGCTCGCTACAGACTTCAACAACATGGCTCCAAGGAACACAAAACCCAATTGTTTTGGCATCGCATATTCGGCGCCATAAAGGAATAAAATCATCACTAAAGAAGACACCGCACCAAAGGTATACATGCTCGCCAAGCTATAGTCTGTTCCAATCCACCAATGATCTTGATCATTAATCTTAAGGATAAAATAATGCAGCCCATAGGCAATACCCGTCAGAACAACCAAGTAGATTAAGAATTCGAAAATTTTATTCATTTTTATTGATATAGTTTACCTGTCTAATAAATTGGTACATCGAAACCAACACACCCAGCATCGTCAATCCCTTCATCCACCACTCTCCCTCAACTTGATATTTACCATCTAGCCAAGTCCCAACCCAATAGAAAGCATAAATAGTCACGCCCATTTGAAAAGGCATACTCGTGAAAACCAACCACTTATTTACTTTCTTGTTTGATTTTTCTTCTTTCAAAGGTATTCGATTTCAGCAAATATAATTATTTATACCTACGCTATGGCTTCTCTGCCAATATTTCCACGTGTCTTTGTGCTATCCGAATTGCCGGGTAATCCACATCAGGCCCTAACATGGTCTTCAGCTCCAATGTTGTCGCCTCGGGGTTCTTTTCTATCAGTGTAACAATCTGTGTTAGCTCCTTTTCCGTCATCAGGTCGGTCGCTTCCAGGTCGGTACCCATGAAATTGATTAAATGCCCATAAATAGTGCCTACGACCATATTGCGTTTCTCCGCAATTTCCGCAATCTCCATCCCATCCTGAAACATCTCTAAGGTAATCGACTTAGTATCCTTTTCCTTCTCATTCTCCGACTCTTTGGGAAGATCATCCTTTGGCTTCGCCCAAGTCAACAATTCCTCCGAAACTTGGTCATTCGACTTGGTCAATGCCTCCGCAATCGTCAAGCTGTGTTTCAGTTGCTCAAACTTACGTTTGAAATCTAACAACAATCCCTTCAACAAAGTCACATACTTCTTCGTGCGCTTCTTGACCTTCCAAGCTTCTAAATGAGCTTCCAAAGCCTGAAGGCACTCCTTTTCAAAGGTTGGCAAAAACCAATTCACCGCAGCCTTAGAACGATCGCAGATCAGGTCGTAATCAATTTCCTCTCGTTTGCTCAATAGTCCATGCAGTTGAGTCATAAATTTATTCGCCACCTGCTCTTGTTTTTTCAGTGCGTCTAAAATGCCCGTTAATACCGTAATAGCCTCCTCCTTCTGTTCCATCTTCTTGTCGCGATACTCTTCCACAAGTTTCTCGAATTCATCCGTCAATTGATGCCAGCGGAAAGAATGCAAAAGGATTTGACCTAGATAATTCTGCCTGCTCTTCTGCAGGATCTCGTCTAGATTACCCATAGCGGCCATTTGCTTCATAAAGTTCACCACCTGATGATCGGTGCGAATAGCAAATGGAGAAATCTTAGAACGCAAAACTAAGCCCTCTAAGCCCGTCAGTCTACTCAAGGCTACATAGACCTGCCCTGCCGCGAAAGAAGTCCCTGCATCAACGATAGCCTTCTCAAACGTCAATCCTTGGCTCTTATGAATCGTGATTGCCCAAGCCAACCGCAAAGGGAATTGCGAAAAGGTACCTAATACTTCTTCTTCAATCTTATCATCCCCTTTGTTGTAGGAATACCGAATATTCTCCCAAGTCTCCCGCTTCACCACGACATCTTCCTCATCATTTGGAAAAGAAACGATTACCTGATGCTTATCTAAATTAATATCCTTAACCGTACCGATCTTTCCGTTATAGTATCGTCTATCCTCCCCTGTGTCGTTTTTAATGAACATTACCTGTGCACCGATACGCAAACTCAGATTCTCGTCGGCAGGAAACATCGACTGACCAAAATCATCCTTAATCAGCGACTTTATCTGATGTAGCTTCGTATCCAAGCTCATCAGCTTTTCCTGATTTATTTGATCAGCTAGGCGATTATGCGAAGTCAGCGTAATGTATTGCTCGTCTTTTTCCGGAACAAAATCCGGTTTATAGTGTGCATTCAGTTCTTCCAGTTCTTCAGCGCTCGTCTCATTATTTCTAATGCTATTCAACACACGAATAAAGGCATCGTCCTGTTGTCTATAAATCTTTTTTAACTCGATCAATATCGGCGGATGTTGCTTGAATACCTTAGCATCGAAGAAAAACATACTGCTGTAGTAATCTCTCAGAACCTGCCATTCTCTGTCCTGCACCACCGGCGGAAGCTGATATAAGTCGCCAATAAACAGGACTTGCACACCACCAAAGGGGCGCATATCCCGACGAACGTTCTTTAGTATGACGTCGATCGCATCCAGCGTATCTGCGCGTACCATCGACACCTCATCGATAACCAACAACTCCAGCTCTTGAAGAATAGCTCGACGCTGTTTCGTTAGCTTGATTGTGCTGAATAAACGATGCTTGTTGTAGATAAATTGATCTGTTTCACCCCATTGCAGAGGATAATCCTCAATAAAAACACCAAAAGGCAGCCAAAACAATGCATGTAGCGTAGTGCCACCCGCATTCATTGCCGCCACACCTGTTGGCGCCGTAACAGCCATCTTCTTGTAGCTATTTTCACGAATAAACTTCAAGAAGGTGGTTTTACCAGTACCGGCCTTTCCTGTTAAAAATATAGGTTGTTGCGTCTGATTGACGAAAGCAACAGCTTGGGCAAAAACATCATTATCGGTATCGAAACTCTGAGACATAGCAAGTAAAATTACGAAGACAAATATACGTCAATTCGGGCGAAGGACTTTCGAAATATGCTTGTATTAATTCAAAAGTTATATTATCTTCACCATGTAAACGTAAATAACCATGGCATATATTGATAAAAATGATTTGTTCCAAGAGGTTGAAACAAAGTTGACCGAGAAAGGCTTTAAGATTGAGAATGTTGATCAAAACAGACCGTGGGGTGGTTTCTTTGTTATCAATGAGGAGCAAGCACAGGAGTTTGCCAATGCATACTTCGAAGGACTTGACGTTCAAGATTTAAAGATCTCTGGCAAATTGAGCCCAAAGATTCTTATTGTTGGACCGAACAAACGTCTTTCTTGGCAGTATCATCATCGTAGAGCAGAAATTTGGCGCGTCATTCGCGGCGAAGTAGGCGTAGTAACAAGCCCGAACGATGAAGAACATGAATTAAAAATCTTGAAAGAAGGCGATTCTATCCGCCTAAGTCAAGGTGAAAGACACCGATTGGTAGGTATGGAGTCCTATGGCGTAGTTGCTGAAATCTGGCAACATACGGATGCAGGAAATCCATCGGATGAAGAAGATATTGTACGCGTGCAGGACGATTTCGGCCGCGGAGAATAATAAACGGTATTCGAAAGAAAGAGGCTGTCTAAAAAGGTCTCTTAAAGAAAGAACCCCGTCATTAAAAAATGGCGGGGTTTTTCTGTTTTTTTGTCCTTAAGATTTTGTATCTTAAGGTGCACCCAAAAAAACAATATGGCAAACATACAATTCAAAGCGCTTCCATCCAATAGTCCGAGTCTATTTCCTGAGAATATTTTAGATCGTATTCCAATGAATCATCCGGTTCGTTTGGTGAGTCAGGTTGTTGATCAGTTGGATCTTGAACCTATTATCCGTCAGTATAAAGGCGGAGGCACCACTAGTTTTCACCCTAGAATGCTCATTAAGGTGCTGTTCTACGCCTATTTAAGCAATATCTATTCTTGCCGAAAAATCGAGCAGGCCCTTCACGAGAACATCCATTTCATGTGGCTTTCAGGGAACAGTACACCTGATTATCGTACGATCAATTATTTCAGAGGAAAGCGTCTTAAAGGACAGATACAAGAGCTGTTTGCCAGTATCGTTCGTATGCTACATGATATGGAGTATGTTAGCTTGAAAGTTCAATATGTAGATGGTACCAAGATCGAGTCTGTCGCTGGTCGTTATACGTTCGTTTGGAAGAAATCGGTCGAGAAGAATAAGGTAAAGTTAGAAGCAAACATTGCTTCGGTTCTTTCGGAAATCGAGGCTCAGATCGCCCAAGACCAATCTTCATTAGGTAATCAAGAAGTTAGCAAGGCCATCGATAGCAGTCAGTTGAAGGAAAAGATCGAAGCGATCAATGCCAAGTTCAAAGGAGCCAATAAATCTACTGATAAGCAACTTAAGAAACTTGAAGAGGACTATTTACCTCGACTAGAGAAATATGAAGAGCAACTGGAAGTACTGGGAGATCGCAATAGTTATAGCAAGACCGATACCGATGCTGTGTTTATGCGGATGAAAGAGGACCACATGAAGAATGGCCAGCTTAAGCCAGCCTATAATGCCCAAATCAGCACCGAAGATCAGTTCATCACCCATTACAGCATCCATCAAACAACTGCCGACACCACAACCCTGCCGGAACATTTGGAAGGCTTTGAGTGCCATTACGGAAAACAAAGCGAACAGCTTGTAGCAGACGCGGGTTATGGTAGCGAGCAGAACTATGAATTGATGGAAAAACAGGGCATAACTGCCTTTGTCAAGTACAATTACTTTCATGTGGAACAGAAGCGCAAGCATAAACAGGATCCTTTCTCGGTACAGAATCTGTATTACAACCAGCAAGATGACTATTATGTATGTCCCGCAGGACAGAAGCTCAGCTTTATCGGTCATGCAACCAGAGTTAGTGCCAACGGATACACAGCCCAGGTCAGCTGTTATCAGGCTCAGCGATGCGAAGGCTGCCCGATGCGCAGTGGGTGTCATAAAGCTAAAGGCGATCGGCTCATTGAAGTGAACCATAGACTCAATCAGCTCAAGGATAAAGCCCGGGAAAGGCTGGTATCGGAAGAGGGAATGTACCATCGAAGCAAGCGCCCCATAGAAGTGGAATCCGTTTTCGGTCAGATGAAAAGCAACAACAGGTTTACCCGGTTCACAATGAAAGGACTGGAGAAAGTCGCTGTGGAGTTCGGATTGATGGCCATTGCCCATAACCTCAGAAAATGGGCGAAAAAGTGGGCAAACGATGTCTTCTTTGGGAATGGTTATAGCGATAAAACACTATATACAATAAAAATTCGAGTCAGGAGCGTTAAAACCATAAAATATCGACTTACTGCTTAAAACTCAAAAATGAAAACAGTAATGAAATCGCAAAAGCTATAAAACAGAAGAAGGTGCCTTTTTAGACACCTTCTTTTTTGTACCCAAAAATCCCAATATCCACTTCCTCTAGCAGAATGCGGATTATTCGACAAAGGACTCGACGATACTCCTACATGCTGCAAAGCTTGATTACGTTTACTGTTAAGTTTTTTTATATTTTTGCAATGGTTCATTCATATCTAGTATAAATTATGACAGCATATAACGAAGACAGTATACGATCGCTCGATTGGAAAGAGCATATCCGGTTAAGACCAGGTATGTACATCGGTAAATTGGGAGATGGTTCTGCTTACGATGACGGTATTTATGTTTTGCTAAAAGAAGTTGTGGACAACTCAATTGATGAGTTCGTAATGGGTGCAGGCAAAACGATTGATATTACAGTCAACGACAATAAGGTTTCCGTACGAGATTATGGTCGTGGGATTCCTATTGGTTCTGTTGTCGATGTTGTTTCAAAAATCAATACCGGTGGTAAGTATGACAGTAAAGCCTTTCAAAAGTCAGTAGGATTAAATGGTGTGGGTACAAAGGCAGTAAACGCCTTGTCTAACCAGTTCACCGTACAATCCTACCGCCAAGGACAAACACGTATTGCCCTATTCAGCAAAGGCGAGCTACTAACCGATGAACAAAAAGAAACGACGCAAAGAAACGGTACATCCGTAACCTTCTACCCTGACGATTCTATTTTCAAGAACTACAAATATCGTTTAGAATTTGTAGAGAATATGATCTGGAACTACGTGTTTCTAAACTCTGGATTGACCATCAACTTCAACGGAGAGAAATTCATTTCAGAAAATGGTCTTAAAGATCTATTAGAGCGCAATGTCGACACAGAAGGCATGCGCTATCCTATTATCCACTTACGTGGGGAGGATATCGAAATCGCTTTGACCCATGGTCAGCAATATGGGGAGGAGTATTATTCCTTCGTCAACGGGCAGCATACTACACAAGGAGGAACACATCAAGCAGCATTCCGCGAGGCGCTCGTAAAAACCATCCGCGAATTCTATAAAAAGGAATTTGATGCGTCAGACGTACGTGCCTCTATCATTGGCGCAATCGCTATCAAAGTTCAGGAACCGGTTTTCGAGTCGCAGACGAAGACAAAACTGGGTTCCCAAAGTGTAGGACCAGACGGACCGACCGTCAGAACCTTCATCAACGACTTTGTTAAGAAAGCATTGGATGATTATTTGCATAAAGATTCTGCAACGGCAGACGCTTTATTAAAACGTATCATGCAATCGGAGCGCGAGCGCAAAGATATTGCCGGTATCAAGAAATTAGCTAATGAGCGTGCGAAGAAAGCTTCGCTACACAATAGAAAACTGAGGGATTGTAAGATTCACTTCAGCGATAAGCATGAACGCAATTTAGAGACTACCTTATTCATCACGGAGGGAGACTCGGCAAGTGGATCCATCACCAAATCGCGTGATGTACAAACACAAGCAGTCTTCAGTTTAAAAGGTAAGCCCTTAAACTCTTACGGTCTGACCAAGAAGATTGTCTACGAAAATGAAGAGTTCAATTTATTGCAACATGCGTTGAATATTGAAGACGGTATCGAAGGATTACGTTATAACAATATCGTAATCGCAACGGATGCCGATGTCGACGGAATGCACATTCGCCTGCTCCTGATGACATTCTTCTTGCAGTTCTTTCCAGACTTAGTGAAAGCGGGCCATGTTTCCATCTTGCAAACACCATTATTCCGCGTAAGAAACAAGAAAGAAACAATCTACTGTTACTCTGATGAAGAAAGACAGCGCGCGATCGCCAAATTGGGCGCCAAGCCTGAGATTACACGATTTAAAGGTCTTGGAGAGATCTCACCATCGGAATTCGGTTTATTCATAGGGAATGACATGCGTTTAGAACCTGTTATCCTTTCAAAAGACAATAAACTTCCACAGTTGCTTGAGTATTATATGGGTAAAAATACCCCAGATCGTCAGCAGCACATCGTCAACAACCTACGGGTTGAAGTTGACCTTGAGGAAGAACTGGCTAAAGAAGCCGTATAACCTATATGGGGGAGGATTTCCTCCCCTACATATATTTACAACCTAACCTAACATGCATAATCAAACTTTAATTCTCATCCAATGCAGGGATGCAGTTGGTCTCGTGGCCATCATTTCCAATGTATTGGCACAGCATCATCTGAACATTGTTGCGATGCGCGAGTTCGTGGATGAAGTCGATCGTAAATTTTTCGTACGCGTAGTGTGTAGTGGAACATTGCACAATAAAAGCAAACTTCAAGAAGACCTGTCCGCGCAGCTTCCAGAGAGCACCCAACTGACAATCAATCCGGATATACAGAAGAAACTCGTTATCCTGGTTACCAAAGAACACCATTGCCTAGCGGATATTCTGGTTCGCTATTATTTCAAGACCCTACAGGCCGACGTCGGTGCAGTCATCGGAAACTACGATACGCTTCAACATTTTACGGAGAAGTTCGATATTCCTTTCCATCATATCTCGCATGAAGGAAAATCTAAAGAGGAATTTGAATTCGACCTTGCTGAAGCAATAAAACCCTACCAACCCGATTATATTATCCTTGCGAAGTTCATGCGTATTTTATCGCCGACCTTCGTAAGCCAGTTTAAAGGTAAACTCGTAAACATCCACCACTCCTTCTTGCCCGCCTTTATCGGTGCAAACCCATATCAGCAAGCGCATGACCGGGGTGTAAAAATTATTGGAGCAACCGCACACTATGTCACCGACGACCTCGACGAAGGACCCATCATCGTGCAAAACACCAAGTCAATCGACCACAGCTACGACGTACAACGTATGCGAACAGCAGGAAAAGAAATCGAAAAAGCGGTACTCATACGGGCTATACAGTTGCTGACGGAGGATAGAGTGATGCTGAATGGAAATAGGACAATTGTTTTTAAGTAGTAGTTAGATTTTAAATGTGAGATATTAGACATTAGACGGTCTTGAACCAGGAAAGGAAGGATGAAAAAGATGAGCAGGATCGGGTATAACGTCTTTTCAGGGAATAGACATCGTACGTTTAAAAGGAGACGTTTAGTGAAACGTCTCTACGCGGTTCGTCATGATTACCACCTATATAGTTCAAAATTGTATAGAAGCCAATTGGACGCCAATGCGTAGAGACGTTTCACTAAACGTCTCCAACTCTATACCTGACCTCTAATCCATACACCCTTCCTTTCGGATTAGATACTAGACATTAGACCCGATCCTGTTTATCCTTGCATCCTTCCTTTCCTGGTTCAAGACAAACTTTCTCTTCCTTTTTAGCTAAAAACAAAATGGCCCTGCAAAAAATGCGCCTAATCGGCGCCATACTCTAATATCTAAAATCTAATGTCTAATATCTATAAACGCCCTAGGTCTAACTACTAAATACTTACTACTAAATACTATATTCATATCTTCGATCACTATCCCCCATTTGATTCCTCTTTTACTCCCAAATCAAAGCCCTTCGGAAGCGGCTTTGATAGGGTTATATATGGGGTTTGAAAGGGCTTTGAAAGGAAAGTAAACCAACGAAGCTTGGGAGCTTCTATTTCGTCGGTGTGATGCATATCACATTTCCCCCTATGCTGCATTACTTTTTCTTTGCTTAAAATTTTGCTATTTGCGACGCACAGATAAAGAAGATGACCCATACATTTCACATTCCTGTATTAGGATTGGCCTTTTCCGTCGACACTCCGCTTAAAGTAGCTCAATACGGCATTTCCTCGGTAATGTCTATTGTAGACGATGAGCTCGTTGAGAGACTGAGAGCCTACTATTCTAAACAGCATAATCTACCTTACGAAGAGATTGAAAAATATAGTCCTGATGCTCGGGCGAACCGCATCAGCGCGTATTTAAACATGGTTAAAGATTTAGTCGATAAGCAAATTCGACATATTAAGCGAGCGAATTGGTTAAAGGATGAACATGCGATACAGTATTTTCGACTATTACCGGAAGGGGGATTGAAGCAGCTTTTCAACACATGGCTGACACTAAACCCTAGCCAAGAAAAGGAATCGCTTACAGAAATTATTAAAGAACAGATTACCGCCGGCGACATCGATGTCAACATCATGTCTAAAGTCGACAAGATAAACCATGCAAAGAACGGCGAGATGCTTCCGGAACAATTCTCCGATGCCTCGGCTGCCCTGCGTGGATTTGCGAACAGTAACTTACGATCATCTGTGGTTTTGTCTGCAGGGATGAATCCTAGGTTGTATAGTTACCTCGCTGAGTTTCCAGCCTTTATGCCGAATAGCGCTGGAACATTCGATAAGAAGATAACCTTAAAAGTCTCTGATTATCGATCTGCTCTTATTCAAGCTAAATTTTTAGCGAAGAAAGGTATTTGGATTTCCGAATACCGTATCGAATCGGGCTTAAACTGTGGAGGACATGCGTTTGCCACCGAAGGCTTCCTATTAGGCCCGATTCTAGAAGAGTTTAAAACAAATAAACTTAATATGATTCAGGAGGTTTTGCCATTGTACCAACAAGCATTGGCAGAAAAAGGGATAATTTTTAACGATACACCCCTCCTAAAAATCACCGTTCAAGGTGGTGTAGGTACAAATCGGGAACACCAGTTTTTGATGAACCATTATGGTGTCGATCAAGTTGGCTGGGGTTCCCCATTTTTACTGGTTCCGGAAGCAACGACTGTGGATGAAGAAACCCTGCAGAATTTAGCGAGCGCAGATGCTAGCGACTTCTATATCAGTGAAGCCTCGCCGCTGGGTGTGCCTTTCAACAATTTCAGAAAAAGCACCGCAGAGATTAATCGCCTGCAGCGTATCGAACAGGGAAAACCTGGTTTCCCATGTACCAAAAAGTATCTCGTTTCCAGCAATGTTTGTGGCGAGGAATTGATCTGCACAGCCTCTCGACAGTATCAAAACCTGAAGATCAAGGAACTGAAAGCACAAGATCTGCCACAACCGGAATATCAGCAGGCATTTGATAAAATAGTGGAAAAGCAGTGCCTTTGCGAAGGATTAGCCGCTCCGGCCTATTTAAAATATGATATTTTAAAACCTAGAGAACGTAAGGCTGTTGCGATCTGTCCGGGTCCGAATACCGCCTACTTTAAGAAAGTCTACAGTTTGAAGGAGATGGTAGATCATATTTATGGTCGAATAAACGTCTTAAAAAACGTGGAACGTCCATCGCTTTTTGTGAATGAGCTAGAACTCTATGTAAAACACCTAGCCACTTACATCAACAATAACGTAGCAGATCTAGACAATAAGAAAAAGAAATACATCAATAAATTCAATGCGCAGTTGTTAGAGGGCATTGCCTACTATCGCGGATTGCAGGAGCAAGTACAGCAGGCATTCGGCGAATCGAAGGCGAACTTCCTTGAACAATTAAATCGTTATGAATTACAATTGAAACCGCTTGTGGTTGAATAAGACGGTTGAGAAGATACTTATTACCTATGAAAACGGAATTGGCCATCTATTGATGGCCTTTTCTATTTTGCTATTTTTCTGAACTTTCCAAAGACACCTAATGGCAATTTAGGACCAGCAGTTGCCTGAAGAAAAAGCTCTCCGATTTCAAGATTTTCAACCTTAGGGTAGGCTGTTTTTATCAAGTTTTCTACGATTACAGAAGAAAAACCTAATGAATACGTGTTCAGAATAAGGAAGTGCTCGTTAGGATCCAGCAATTGTACAACATCGCGCATCATCTCCATGATATGATCTTCGAGTTTCCATTTCTCGCCCTTCGGACCATGTCCGTAAGCTGGAGGGTCGAGGATAATCCCGTTGTAGGTATTTCCACGTTTCAACTCTCGCTTCACAAACTTCAGTGCATCTTCAACAACCCAACGAATGTCTTGAAGTTCCGATAGTTCCTGATTTTCATTCGCCCATGTAACGACCTGCTTAATCGAGTCGACATGCGTCGTATCGGCACCTGCCGCCTTCGCAATTAACGAGGCGCCACCTGTATAAGCAAATAGATTGAGTACTTTGGGTTTTGGAGTTTTGAAAGATTTAATGGAACTGGAAATATAGTCCCAATTTACTGCCTGCTCCGGAAAAATACCCACATGCTTAAAAGAGGTTAGCCCCAGGCGGAAGCGGATAGCTACATCGGAATTTTTATATTCAATATGCCAACGATCTGCTGCCTTTGGGTTCTTCTTTAACCACTCTCCGCTTGTTGCCGAGCGACCTTTAAACTTAATATGATAACGCTTATTCCACTCAGCTTCAGAAAGGCTCTTTGGCCAAACAGCTTGAGGTTCCGGACGAATAAGAATTAAGTCACCAAAGCGCTCTAGTTTTTCAAAATCGCCACAGTCTATTAATTCGTAATCTTTCCAGTGTTGTGGAGTAAGTAGTTGTATTTGCGTTGAAGTATTCAATGTGATATTTTTCTGCAAAGATAGAAAATTAGAGCAAAGATTCGGGATACCCCCATTATTGCTTGATGGTATCTCGGGCTGCTTTCATTAACGGGCTGGCGAATACGAAGTCGTTGAGTTCTTTATTATCAGACTTCAACATATCCTGATTCGAGCCTTCCCAGTATTTCTGTCCTTTAAATAAGAATAGAATATAATCGCCGATACCCATTACCGAGTTCATATCATGCGTTACGACTACGGTAGTACATTTAAACTCGTCTGTAAGTTCTTGTATCAATTCATCGATAAGAATAGACGTAGCAGGATCAAGTCCAGAGTTGGGCTCATCGCAAAATAAATATTTAGGATTCATGCTGATTGCACGCGCAATACCGACCCTTTTCTTCATACCTCCGGATAGTTCAGAAGGATATAGATCATTTTTTCCGGCAAGATTTACCCGCTCAAGACAGAAATTTGCTCGCTCCACCTTTTCTGCTCTGCTCATGTCAGAGAACATATCTAGGGTAAAGACAATATTCTGCTCTACAGTCATGGAATCAAAGAGCGCGGAGTTTTGAAATAACATCCCGATCTCCTTACGAATAGGCACCTTCTCCTCGAAACTCATCTTCGTGAATTCCTGTCCATCGAAAAACA
Organism: Sphingobacterium hotanense; assembly: GCF_008274825.1. Lineage (NCBI taxonomy): Bacteria > Pseudomonadati > Bacteroidota > Sphingobacteriia > Sphingobacteriales > Sphingobacteriaceae > Sphingobacterium > Sphingobacterium hotanense. The sequence continues at coordinate 1,048,174 of NZ_CP030848.1, read as the reverse complement.
CCTTGCCTTCGGTAGGTTCATGAAGACCGACAATACATTTCAGGAGCGTACTCTTTCCTGAGCCGGATCCACCAATGATCAAACTTACTTTTCCAGGTTCGAACACCGCATCAATACCGGTTAAAACATGGTTATCGCCAAAAGATTTATGAATATTCTTAACTTCAATCATTGTATTATAACATTAATGCGGTAATGATGTAGTCACACGCCAAGATGCTGATACATCCGATTACTACAGCGCGCGTACCTGCCTGTCCTACTTCCAAGGCGCCCCCTCTTACGAAGAACCCTTTGTAAGCTGGTACAGAAGTGATAATAAAGCCGAATACAAATGCCTTGACCATGGCAACAGCCACCGTAAAACCATTGAATCCACCTTGGACACCTTCTATATAATCATCGGCACTGACCGCTCCGGACAATACCCCTCCAAATAAACCACCTACCAAGGCACAGCCAATGGCCACTGTTACTAACACAGGTACCATGATTACCCCGGCAATGATTTTTGGGAGGATAAGGTATCCTGCAGCATTGATCCCCATGATTTCCAGGGCATCGATTTGCTCGGTTACCCGCATAGATCCGATTTGTGATGAAATGGAACTACCAACTTTTCCCATCAATACTAATGCGGATATGGTTGGTCCTAATTCTAGAATATTGGAGTCGCGGTTAATCTGTCCGATTACGGAACTAGGGATAAGATCAGAAACCAACTGAAAGGCAATCTGCATGGTCATAACGGCACCAATAAAGGTGGAGATAATCACGATAAGCCCTACAGACCCTACGCCTATCTCTGTCATTTCATGAATAATTTCCCTTATGTATATTTTCCATTTCTCAGGTTTTCGGAAAACCTTTTTCAATAGTAACAGGTACTCACCAAAATAGTAAAATATCATATGTTGGTTTTATTACGTTTTATGATTCTTAGTCTTGTTTTTAACGTAGTGAAGAACAATTTGTTTTTTAATTTCTCAATATACAAATTACTCTCGACTATTTTCACCGACAAATCTAATTGATTTACCGAAAATATCCCTAGCATAACCTATTTTAAGTGATTTAATTTGTATTATCGTGCTAGTTTTGGGACAACAAAACAAACTAACAATGAACAATAAAGTAGCAACAGGTATATGGTTAGTCTTCATCGGACTGGTATTTCTATTAGACAATTTCCGTGTCATCGACTTTCATTTTTTACAGGTCTTAAGATTCTGGCCGCTCCTATTAGTTTCAATTGGTCTCAACCTATTGTTACAGAACCGACCGTATAGCACCTATTTAACAGCCGGGATCAACATTCTCCTATGTGTTTTCGTGTTCTTTAAAGGAATTTATCCGGACAAAAATGCCAATACGAATTTCGAATCGATGATCGGCAACAGCGTTATTATTGAGAATACAGACGATAAGGACAAAAGTTACAGTAAGACCGTCCGTGCAGACTATAATTCGGAGGTTCAAGAAGCGAAACTGACAATAAACGGCGGAGCCGCTAAATATAGATTTGTTACCAAAGCAGACTCCTCCAACTTATTTAGTGGATCTACTAATGCCAGCAACATGAAGTTGAATTTGGATAAGTCAGGTACGACAAAGACTAAGCTGGAACTTAATTCGAGCATTAAAGGAAATGGAAAGAGCAATAATTTAGTAGAGTTGAGTCTGAATGAGGCTCCAATTTGGAACTTTGAGTTCAATATTGGTGCAGCAGCGGTAGAAGGAGATTTCAAAAAACTGAAAATCAAAAGACTTGAGTTGAACTCGGGAGCTAGCAAAATGACCTTATCGCTGCCTACGCCTACCCTAGGAACAACTGAGCTAGAAATAAATACTGCCGCATCCCAAGTACACTTGCAAATTCCGAAAGGCGTTCCTTGCATGGTGGAATATGATAGTATCATCTCGAACAATAAACTTGAAGATATAGAGCATAAGGATGGCGACGTTCGTAAATCCACAGGATATGACCAGGCAGCAAATCGCTATCACATCGTCATCTCCGGCGCCGCAAATTCCCTAACTGTCGTACGCTATTAAAGGGAAAATAGCTAACTTTGCATTAGCATGGACAGTATTACATCAGCACACTTAGGAGGCGGCTATTGCAACTCCAAAACTACCTATAGCAGATTCCTAACCCGAGAGGTACAAATAGGCAATATTCCTATGGGTGCACATCACCCCATCCGTATACAAAGTATGACAACCGTTGATACGATGGATACGCTTGGATCTGTAGAACAAACTATTAAGATGGTTGACGCGGGGTGTGAATATGTACGGATCACTGCACCGAGCATCAAGGAGGCGGAGAATTTAGCGAATATAAAAAATGAATTGCGCAAGCGGGGCTACGATGTCCCGCTTGTTGCGGATATACATTTTACACCAAATGCTGCGGAGGTTGCTGCACGCATTGTTGAAAAAGTTCGTGTGAACCCAGGCAACTACGCCGATAAAAAGAAATTTGACCAGATCGACTATACGGATATTGCCTATCAAGCAGAGCTTGATCGTATCTATAAGAAGTTTGCTCCCCTAGTAAAAATCTGTAAAGAGTATGGCACCGCGATGCGAATTGGGACGAATCATGGTTCTCTTTCCGATCGTATTATGAGCCGGTACGGGGACACTCCGGAAGGAATGGTGGAGTCGGCATTAGAGTTCATTCGCATCTGTGAAGATTTGAACTACTATAATTTAGTTGTTTCGATGAAATCCTCCAATCCGCAAGTGATGGTGCAAGCCTATCGTTTGTTGGTGGAGAAGATGGTTGCGGAGAATATGAATTATCCTTTGCACTTAGGTGTTACAGAAGCTGGTGACGGCGAAGATGGACGTATTAAGTCGGCAGTGGGTATTGGAACACTATTGGAAGACGGTCTTGGTGACACGGTTCGTGTATCGCTTACCGAAGAACCAGAAAAAGAAGCACCAGTCGCTATCGCATTAGTAAATCGATATGCGAAACGTGAAAAACAGATTCAAGCAGTCGCTCAACGTGAAATTCTAAGATTAACAAACGAGATCACGACCAAGCCTTATGAGACGAAGGAGGTAAATGCTTTTATTGGCGGCTCCCTGGTTCCACGTGTCGTGGTCGATATTTCAAAAAAGAACTTAAAGGACCCATTTATCTTGACGGATGTGGGTTATAAATATGACGCTGTTTTAGATAAGTATCATATGGGCGATCAATCTGTAGATTTTGTATATCTCGCAGACGGCTTGCCTTCCTTTACGATGCCTGGTAACTTAAAACAGTTATATAACTATGGAACTTGGGTTAAGTTGGCGAATAAAACCAATATACACCCGGTTTATCGTTTACAGGAATTTGTTGCTGCCGAGCACAAAGATCCAGTATTGAACCTTGTGCATATCTCGAATGATGATTTGGCGGGCGATAGCTTTTCGCAGCTACCCCTGGACGAGACAGTTGTATTCGTTTTAGAAACCAATCACATCCATGGAATGGCCGATCAGCGCCAGTTCTTTGCGAATCTGCAGGAAATTGGATTAGATAATCCTGTTATTATCAAACGTAGCTATCCGAAGGAAGAATTTTCGGGTCCTATGGGTGATGTCATGAGCCCTGAAGAACCTATCTCGAAGATCCAGCTTTATGCTGCTACCGATTTGGGTGCTTTGTTGATCGATGGATTGGGCTCGGGTATCTGGATTGATAGCGAGGCAACACCTACCGACAAACTTAGCTCAGTATCTTTTGGTATTCTACAAGCAACACGCTCCAGAATATCGAAAACAGAGTATATCTCCTGCCCTAGCTGCGGCCGAACCCTCTTCGACCTACAAGAAACTACGCAGATGGTAAGAAGTCGTACTAACCATTTAAAAGGTTTAAAGATTGCCATTATGGGTTGTATCGTCAATGGACCTGGAGAAATGGCAGACGCCGACTATGGTTATGTAGGTGCAGGTCCCGATAAAATTACACTATATCGAAGCAAAGAAGTCGTAAAAAGAAATGTTAGCTCTGCTCGCGCTTTAGATGAACTGATCGAGATAATTAAATCTGATGGACTTTGGGTGGAGGAAGGTAGTATTTAGTAGTTAGTATTTAGTATAAAGACCTATGGCTATGCATTGAGGTTTATTTTGAACCTTTGTTTAGAAAGGGTAATTTGTTTTGAACCAGGAAAGAAAGGATTTAAGGATTGGCAGGATCATGTTGAAAGAAAAAAAGGATTTCTTAATACCAGGAAAGGAAGGATATAAAGATTAACAGGCGCCGGTCTATTATCTAATGTCAGCTGTGTAAAATCTAGTCTGAACCAAGAAAGGAAGGATAGAAAGATGAACAGTATCCTGATCATCCTTGCATCCTTCCTTTCCTGGTTCAAAGACAAAGCCCCCTTCCTTTCGTGGTTCAAAGACAATGCATCCTGAACATCCTTGCACCCTTCCTTTCCTGGTTCAAGACGCTCTAATGTCTAAAATCTAATATCTAATATCTAAAACCTAACGTCTAGCGAATCTCATTACCGCAACATCGCCGATAATCAAGGTCATGGTATCTCCATTTACGCTGATGACATTTACTTTTTGTAAAGTTTCGAAGTAAAGGCCTTCACCATTTCCTAGACATCCCATACGTGTTGAAGCAACAGGGCCGATTTTGATACTTCTACCGTTGATTTCTACTGTCGCATTATAGTTATTACAAGCGCCCTTTCCGTTTACTTTCTTAGCGTTAAGATCAAAGTTGATTGTTGGTTTTCCTTGTGGAAACAGTTCATTGAATGGGGTGTTTCCGCCTTGGATATAATCCAATTCCCAAGTTCCGGCAAGTTCGCTGTCTGCTGCTACTGCTTTAAACTTAGCTAAAGGCGTGTTTCCTTTATACAACACTAGGATTTCGTCCTCAATTGCGTATTTGGAAGTTTGTGTAACTGCTGAAATCACTTCGCGATCGATTTCCATGTCATCGCAGGCCATCATTGTTGAAATTCCTTGGCTGAACTTAATACCGCCCGCTTTCTTCGTAAAGGAGTAAGCACCATTAAGGGTATTACACCCCCCTGTTACGGCATAACGACTTTCCGAAGGGATAAGCGATAGATGCAAGGTGCGTTTAGTGACTGTGGAAATTTCCTTTCCCCCTATTTCTATCAGTTGCCATTTGTGGCCTGTTAATTTTGAAATATTTGCATCATTTCCCGCTACATTCTTAGCGCCGCCACAACTAGCGAATAAAATGGTGAATACTGCAAGCATGCTTAAAATAGATTGTTTCATATACTTTATATTATTTAATTCTTCTATAAATACCACAAAACAGACGAAAGGTTTAACATTTGTGCTACACAATGTCTGTAAATTTGAATAAATAATGGTGTTCTTTTATTAAATCTGACTATTCTTAGTGAGGCAAATAGCAGGCCAAGAAATAATCTACTAAGTTGGTATATTTTTTATTTATTATGGCGTATTTGTCTCGATTTACGTATGTTTGTAGCTAATCAAGAACTATTCTAAAAAGAAGTTTGGACTCCTTATTTATCTATATTCTCGTACCTGTAGCCATTTTTTTATTTATTGCGCTATTCACACTCTTTGCCGTATATGCAGAGCGGAAGATTGCGGGTTTTGTACAAGATAGATTAGGCCCCATGGAAACCGGCAAATTTGGTTTGCTCCAGACCTTCGCCGATATTCTAAAACTTTTGCAAAAAGAATTGATTACGCCAGCTGCCGCGGATAAAGTATTGTTCGCTTTAGCACCTGTAATCATATTCGTTGCTGTATTCATTGGTTTTAGCGTGGTGCCCTGGGCGCCGAATTTTATGCCCGCCAATGTACATACCGGGCTCTTTTTTATTATGGCGGTTGTTTCTATAGATGCCATCGGTATTTTGATGGCTGGCTGGGGCTCCAACAACAAATACTCTTTATTGGGTTCTATTCGTGCAATCTCGCAAATGATATCCTACGAATTGCCGGTGGGCCTTTCTTTGATTGCAGCTGTCATGATTACGCAGACCCTCAACCTAAATGAAATCGCACTAAGCCAAGGAATCTTGGCTACTCAGGATATTTATTTTCTAGGTTTTTGGAAAGTGAATGAAATAGGAGGCATATTGGGATGGCATATATTCCAAGCTCCGCATTTGCTCGTTAGCTATGTTGTTTTCTTTATTGCCACGTTGGCAGAATGCAATAGAGCGCCGTTCGATATACCAGAAGCCGAGAGTGAGCTGATCGGCGGGTTCCACACGGAATATGGAGGCATTCGATTTGCTTTTATTTTCCTTGCGGAATATGCCATGATGTTCCTCGTTGCGATGCTAGGCGTCGTTATATTTTTAGGAGGATGGAACACGCCGCTGCCAAATATCGGGTCAGTACGCTTGGCAGATTGGACAACAGGGCTTTATTGGGGTATATTTTGGACATTAATTAAGTCCCTGACTATTGTTGCTATTCAAATTTGGATTCGATGGACTCTACCTCGCTTCCGTGCGGATCAATTAATGACTTTATGTTGGAAAATCCTGATTCCTGTTGCTTTCGCATGTATGGCGATTTCGGGAATCTGGAGAATAATGGTAATGCTGTAACGTGATATTAAAAACGACCATACAAGGATTATTAACGGCTGTAAAGGGGCTTATGCTTACGATTAAGCATCTTTTTGCTGCGCGCACCGCTCGTCGCAGCAAAGATATTAAGGACCCGAATTACTTTGAGCGGCAGGATGGCGTGACGACCGTTCAGTTTCCGAAGGAAAAGATGCCTATCCCTGAAGTTGCGCGCTATCAACTGGACGTAGAAATAGACGATTGTATTGTATGTGACTTATGTGCAAAAGCCTGTCCTGTGGATTGCATTACGATAGAATCAATTAAAGCAACTGAGGCGATCGGGAAAACATCGGATGGCAGCGTGAAGAGACTATATGCAGCGCAGTTTGATATCGATATGGCGAAATGTATGTATTGCGGGTTATGTACTGTGGTATGTCCGACTGAATGCATCACGATGACCAACCAATACGATAAGAGCACGTCTAAATTAACAGACTTAATATATGGCTTCGCGGAGATGAGCGAACAAGAGATTGTTGATAGAAAAGCGGAATGGACCAAGTTTCAAGCTGAGAAGGAGGCGGCCAAAACAAAATAATGGAATTAGCAATTTTCTACGCGTTCGCGGTTTTGGCAATCGGTTCGGCCTTAATGGTCGTTAGTTTAAAAAATACGACAAGAGCGCTCTTTTTATTTTTCGTGGTTTTATTTGCGATGGCGGGCCTATTCCTATTCGCATTAGCAGATTTTGTCGCTATCACGCAAATATTGGTGTATGTGGGCGGTGTATTGATCCTAATGATATTTGCCTTTATGCTTTCCAACAAGGAATTGCTCGCTGACCTACAAAATACCAGCAGCAAATTTCTATCTCTGCCTAACTGGCAATCGCTGCTATTAGCGGTGGGATTCTTCGCCGTGCTTGCTTACGGCATTTGGGAATGGCATGAGCATACACCGATGTGGATAACAGAAAACATCCGTTCTGGAGAGGTAATCCAGTCGTCGGATAATAATATACAACATTTGGGGGTGCATTTTATGACGAAGTATCTGCTTCCATTTGAAGTTATTTCCATCTTTTTATTGGTTGCTCTAATCGGTGCAGCCCACTTATCTAGAAAGGAGGAAAACGCTTGATCACGTTGACTCATTTTTTAGTCGTTTCGGCCATACTATTCTGTATCGGTCTTTATGCCATGGTTTCTAAAAGAAATGCAATTATGGTGCTAATCGGTATTGAGCTGATCATCAATGCAGCGATTCTCAACTTCGTAGCGTTCGGACGATACGATAAGGTGAACTACGGAGGACAAGTATTTGCTCTATTTGCAATTGTATTGGCTGCAGCAGCTGTAGCTGTCGGCTTGGCGATTATTCTCAACGTCTACCGAAAATATAAAACAATTAACCCGGATAATATCACTGACTTAAGAGATTAATGGTAGCAGTAGAACAAATATCGCCTGTTTTTGCCGCTATTGTAGTGGTTGCTTTGCCCTTTATCGCATTCTTGATTCAGGCGCTTTTGGGCAAACGTTCAACATCGGGCAATATATCTTTAATTGCGATCTGCTTAAGCACGGTCATTAGTATGGTATGTGTATTTGCTGAAGTTTGGCAATCAATACCCCGTAGTGCTACACAACCTTGGTTCACAATAGGAATAAACACGTTTACCGTTGGAGTATTACTCAATAACCTGACGGTCCTCATGCAACTGTTGATCTGCGTTATTGCGCTTCCCGTTCATATCTATTCTCGGGCATATATGAAAGGTGACCCGGGCATACATCGCTATTGGATGTATTTAAGTTTGTTCTGTTTCGCCATGTTGGGCCTATGTATTTCGAAGAATCTCTTTATGATGTACATCTTTTGGGAGCTCGTAGGTTTTGCATCCTACCTCCTGATAGGGTTTTGGTTTACTAAAGAGAGCGCGGTACAGGCGAATAAAAAGGCCTTTATCGTGAACCGTATAGGGGATTTAGGTTTCCTAATCGGCATTGCGACGGTTTTCAGTGTTTATGGCAGTCTGGACCTTGTTGAATTATTTGGTAAAGAAGGCCGATTTTATAGCGTAGCTTCAGAGAATTCGGGCTTATTAACATTGGCGGGAATCGGGTTCTTTATTGGAGCCATGGCTAAATCAGCACAGTTTCCACTGCATGTATGGCTTCCTGATGCGATGGAAGGCCCAACGGCGGTATCATCCTTAATACACGCTGCCACGATGGTTGCAGCGGGAATCTTCTTGCTTAGCAGTGTTTTCCCACTGTTTAACGATACTGTTTTGTTGATTATCGCTATTATCGGAGTGACGACAGCTGCTAGCGCGGCGTACTTTGCTCTAGCGCAAACTGACATTAAGAAAATCTTAGCATTTTCAACGATTTCGCAACTGGGATTCATGATGGTCGCTATTGGTGTAGGCGCTTGGGATGCTGCGATGTTCCATTTAGTGACGCATGCTTTCTTCAAGTGTCTTCTTTTCTTAGGTGCTGGCGCAGTAATACATGAAATGGCCCATTTGAAGCATGATCATCATCTAGACTTTGACCCACAAAACATCAATAATATGGGCGGGCTAAGGAAGCAAATGCCGAAGACCTTTGTGCTAATGGCAATTGCCTCGCTTGCATTGGCGGGTTTCCCTTTGACATCAGGCTTTCTTTCGAAAGATGCAATCTTGATATCGTCCTATGAGTGGGCAATTAGCAAGGGCGGCGCATCTATTCTTATTCCGATGCTACTAACGATTGTTAGTGTGCTGACAGCATTCTACATTGGGCGACTAATATTTAAGGTGTTTTTTGGAGAGTTTAAGCTTCCCTTATCTCCCAGCAATATTCAGGACGCGAACAAGACGATGTTATTGCCAATGGCATTTCTAGGTATTTGTTCGCTGTTTTTCGTTTTTTCTTTCAATCCTATCTCCTACCACGATGCCAATGTATTTCAAGGTTTCTATGTTGATTACAGTTTCGAAGAGGTCCATACTTTACATCTTTTGATCCCCATCGGATTGACTTTGGCGAGCTGTTTCATGTGGATCATCGCTTGGCGATGGTATGTTAAAGGATCCTATCCGTTAAATGCTGCATCAAAAGGAATTGCATTTTCTTTAAATCAGGCTTATTTGAATCAGTTTTATACAAGAACCATTGTTGCAGGGACAGTGAATTTAAGCAAAGGACTCTATTGGTTCGATCGCAACATCATAGACGGCATAGTGAATCAGCTTGGAACGTTGGCAAAGGGAATCAGCCGCGTTGCAGCCTGGATCGATAAATACATTGTCGATGGACTTATCAATACGCTCGGTGGTACGACTTATTACTTCGGGCATTTATTGAGGTGGGTTCAGAATGGTCGCCTGCAGAACTACTTGGGTTTTGCTTTTACGGTTTTATTAATTGGAATAATTTATTTGATATTGACATAAGATGGGACTATTATCCTTACTTATTTTCCTTCCGATCATAGCTCTGGCTGGTATCTTGGTTCTACCAAGCCGCTTCAATCAAAGCTATAAATATATTGCGCTGTTGATCACCTTTATTCAGCTAGGTGTTTCGGGCTATTTATATAGTCAGTATAATCCGAATATAGCCGGGTTCAATCAGCTATCGGGCTATCAATTTGTAGAGCAATTGCCTTGGATTCGACTAGACTTAGGTTCGATTGGAAAACTGGAGATTGACTATTTCCTAGGTGTCGATGGGTTTTCTTTACCCTTACTTGTTTTAAGTGCTTTTGTCATGCTGATGGCAGTAGGTGCCTCGTGGAACATCAGTAAAAGTGTCAAAGGCTATTTCGCGTTGTTAATGCTGTTGAATACGGCTATTATGGGAATTTTCTGCTCGTTAGATCTATTTCTTTTCTACGTATTCTACGAAGTGATGTTATTGCCATTGTACTTCTTAATCGGCATCTGGGGTGGCGCACGCAGAGAATACGCAGCTATTAAATTCTTTTTATATACGCTCTTTGGATCGGTATTCATGCTATTGATTATTGTAGGCTTATATTTCTCTGTAGTCAATCCTCATACCGGTGCACATACGTTCAACATCCTTTACATGATGAACCCGGAGAATTATGTGAATGGATCGTTTTTCGACTATCTGGCAAACAGCTATGAGGTCTTTGGTATCCCTGCGCGTATGATTGGGTTTATCGTCCTGTTCGTAGCTTTTGCTATTAAGATACCGATTGTTCCGTTGCATACCTGGTTACCCGATGCTCACGTTGAAGCGCCTACTCCTGTTTCGATCATACTAGCAGGTATTCTATTAAAGATCGGGGGTTATGGGATAATTCGTATCTGTATAGGTATTTTCCCAGATGCAGCCGCAGAGGCGAACTGGTGGTTAGCTTTGATTGGAATTATTTCCATCCTATACGGAGCTTTCAATGCATTAGCTCAGACCGATTTAAAGCGCATGATAGCCTATTCTTCGGTTTCCCATATGGGATTCGTTTTGTTAGGAATAGCATCATTAACAGCAGAGAGTATCTCTGGTGCAATGTTCCAAATGTTAAGCCATGGGTTCTTATCTGCGGCCCTTTTCTTCTTAGTTGGTGTACTTTACGACCGCGTACATGATCGATTTATCTACAACTTCCGAGGTCTAGCGAACATAATGCCTAAGTACACAGCCTATGTTGCTATTGCATTCTTTGCCTCTTTAGGGCTTCCTGGATTCTCTGCCTTCATCGGAGAAGCATTTGTAATCATCGGAACATTTAACGCAGAAAGCGTCGGTACTGGCATCCCTCGTTGGATGGCAATCTTCGGTTCTCTAGGTATTCTATTATCTGCAGCCTATTTCCTTTGGACTTTACAACGTATGTTCTTTGGTGAAACAAGATTGAAAGGAGGCGAAGAATGGGCGGTATCTCTTAAAGATCTAACAATTAGAGAACAGTTGATCCTATTCCCGGCTTTGGCATTAGCACTGATGTTAGGTGTTATGCCATCTCTAGTATTCGATCCATTGAATAGCTCGGTAATTAGTTTGTTGAACATAGTCTCTAATTATTTCTAGGCTTGGGTAATGAATGATTTTACGCCACATATCACCCACTTTATTGATTCGATTCTAGCGTCTGTAGGGTTCTTCAAAACAGAGCTTATTCTAGCTATTGGATTTTTATTATGTGTTTTTAGCAGCTTATTTTTCGATCGGAAATGGAAAGACAGCTCATTTAGCATTGCGATTCTAACACTGATAGCGGCATTGATATGCAGTTTCCTTCAATATGAGGACTTAGGAACTGGGTTCTTTGGCATGCTACAGATTGATAACATGGCATTGCTCTCCAAGACGCTAATCCTGATTGGGCTTCTTGTATCTGCTGTTATGATACGGCAGCATTTTGAAAAGCGCGAGACGAAAAAGCGTAAGGGTGATTTGTATAGTATTTTGATAGGATCATCCATTGGCTTACTGATCTTGGTGATGACCAGCAATTGGTTATTAGCTTTTATCGCTATAGAAATGGTGTCCATATCCTCCTATATCCTAGTCGGCTATTTTGCGGAGGATAAAAAGCAAACGGAAGCCGCCATGAAATATGCGTTATTCGGTTCTGCTTGTGCTGCAATTATGCTCTACGGCTTATCGCTGCTCTACGGCTTTACGGGAGTACTCGATTTTGCGGATACCCGACATATTCAAGGCTTAATCGACTCGCCTAAAGTGATGAGCAGTATTGCCATTCTCTTTATGTTGACTGGTATCGGATTTAAACTAAGTTTTGTGCCATTTCATCTTTGGACACCTGATGTTTATGAAGGTGCCCCAACTCCGATAACGGCTTTCCTATCCACCGTTCCAAAGATCGCCGCTATCGTGCTCTTTGCAAGATTAGCAGCATCCTATGGAACGACTTTATTTTATTTCTCCGATATCTTCGTTCTATTTTTAACGATTGTAGCTATCGTAAGTATGTTAGCGGGAAATTTGATTGCACTACGCCAGTACAATGTGAAACGAATGATGGCCTACTCGTCAATTGGCCATACGGGCTTTCTCTTGATGGCGGTCGTTGGATATATGGGCGGGCATCAAGATACCCTCCTGTTTTATTTATTTGTATACACATTGATGAACCTTGCCGCCTTCGGCTTTATTGATATACTTGAGCAAAAATATGCTGCCAACGAATTCTCTGACTATACCGGGATGGGAAAACGTATGCCTATCATCTTTACATTATTTAGCATTGTCGGGATTTCATTAGTCGGACTTCCCCCTACAGCAGGGTTCATCGGGAAATTGCTTGTGTTTTCTTCTATTTTTGAAATCTTCCAACAGAATGAAGAAGCGACGCATTTATGGCTATTAATCATCGGAGCATTGACCTCGGTCATTTCCCTATTTTATTATTTCAAAATACCTTTATTTGCCTTCTTAAAGCATAAATCTGAAAATGAATCACTTGGGGGGCCGACGATAACTGCAACCTATGTCATTGCAGTAGTACTAGCGCTCCTGCTGCTTTTATTCGGAATCTTCCCAACAATAATTATCAATTTCTTTCAACAATAAGTAGGGCAGTTAAACGAGCCACGCATTTTTCTGTGAATTATCTGTTTTCAATGTACATCGAGAACTTTATTCGCTATTGATGTTCTATGGAAACATCAAAGTTTTTACGAAATAAACATCTTTTGTTCATTTTAAGTAAATGAAATGATAAAACATGTTTTTATTATGTAGTTTTGTGTATGATTAGCGAATTAGCCAACCGTATTTTTGATCAAGTAATTGCAGACTATCACGTCCACGACGCTATCGATCATCCTGTAGAGAATCCATATGATTCTTCAAGTCTAGAACATCTATTATATTTGAAATGTTGGATTGACACCGCACAGTGGCATATGGAAGATGTGGTACGAAATCCGGAAATTGATCCTCGCGAGGGATTGTACTGGAAGCGTAGAATTGATCGTCAAAATCAGGAACGTACGGATATGGTGGAATATATTGATGGCTATTATCTTCAGAAATTTGAAGGCGTTACTCCGCTTGCTGGGGCTAAAGTAAATACGGAGAGTCCAGCATGGGCTATTGACAGATTGTCGATCCTAGCGCTTAAAATATATCATATGGCGCAAGAGACAAAACGAGAGGATGTTTCACATGCTCATCTGGAATCTTGCCAAACAAAACTTAATATCCTGTTAGAACAAAGAAAAGACCTTTCTAAAAGTATAGACGAGTTATTATCAGACATTGAGTCGGGCAATAAATACATGAAAGTGTATAAGCAGATGAAGATGTACAATGACCCCAACTTGAATCCGGTACTCTACGGCGTTAAAAAATAGTATCTCTAATGAAGCGCATCCTCGTTACTCGTTTTTCCGCAATGGGAGATGTAGCCATGGTCGCCACTGTGCTCCGTGAATTTCAAGAGCAACATGCGGATGTTGAAATCATTATGGTTTCAAGAGCATTCTTTGCTCCCTTTTTCGAAGGAATTCCAAGAATTTTATTTCATCCAATTTACCCTGATAAACAACATAAGGGAATAATTGGATTGTATCAGCTTTTCAAGGAGCTCCGTGCTTACAAACCAACAGCATTGGCCGATCTACACGACAACATCCGTTCGAATATTTTAAGCACATTCTTCCGTCTTTCGGGATACAAAGTCCAGACGATCGACAAAGGAAGAAAAGAAAAAAAAGCATTAACGAGATCAATAAATAAGGTCAAAAAGCAATTAAAGTTAACAACTGAGCGTTATGGAGATGTATTGCGGTCATTGGGATACACATTGGAATTAACGCATCAGCTGAGAAAAGAGCCTGTCGCATTACCGAAAAACATACAGACGCTGTTTGTCGGAGGGAAGAGGTTTTTAGGTATTGCTCCGTTTGCACAGCATCCTTATAAAGTCTTCGCCTTGGAACGCATGGAAGAGGTCATCGCTGGGCTATCCGATGATAATGTACAAATACTGGTGTTCGGAGGTGGAAAGAAAGAAAAGGAAATCGTGGATGAATGGGCTAAAAAATATCAGCACGTCTTTAATACGATTGGAAAATTCAGTCTTCGAGAAGAACTTGACATTATCTCCAACCTCGATTTGATGCTGAGCATGGATAGCTCAGGTATGCATATGGCATCCTTAGCGGGTACTAGAAGCCTTTCGATCTGGGGGGCGACTCATCCCTATGCGGGCTTCATTGGATACGGACAATCCATCGATGATTGCATTCAGGTCGAACATCCGAACCGTCCAAGCTCGGTTTATGGAAATATACCATGCAATTGCGATGGAATAGAAGCGATCGACTTAGTAACAGTTGAAATGATTATTGTTAAAGTTAAAAAAACTATCTTTACGCTGTAGCGATAACATATGGTTCATACGTTATGCTTACCAAAAGGATAAAATAGTATATGGATAAAATTTGTTTTTTAGTCTGTCAGTACGGCAAGGAAGTGAATGGAGGGGCAGAATATCATTGCAAAATGCTCGCAGAGCGTTTGGTAGGTGATTTCCAAGTGGATATTCTAACGACAAAAACAATAAACTATCACACCTTCGAACCTTATTACAAGAACAATCAAGAAACAATAAACGGTGTCAATGTACTACGGTTTGATTGTATAGATTATTCTGCTGAGGAACATGGCAAGTGGCGAAAGAAGACTAAGTTTCCTCGCAAAGTGCGCCGCAACTTATTTCGCATGGGCTTATTAGAAACAGCCGCCAATATGAATCCTATTTGGGATATGGGAATTAAAAACGAGGAGATGCTCCTAAAGACCCATGGTTTTTATTCCCCAGATTTGTTGAATTATTTGGAAGCAAATAAAGATTCCTATAAAGCTATCATCCTGATGTCTTATGTTTATCCACATACTATATTTGGTTCGCGTATTGCCCCGGAAAAAACAATCTTGATTCCTACAGTACATAATGAAGGTGATATATTTCGTTCCATCCAGACTCATGTATTTACCAGCGTAAAGCATATTGGATTTAATACGGAAGAAGAGCGGAATCTGGCACGAAAGATCTTTGGTAATAAGATGTCTGAAAGCAGCATTCTCGCAGTTGGTATAGAGACTGAATTTGAAAACTCGATATCAAAGACTGAGATACAGAAAAAATTCACCCTACCTGAACGCTATTTACATTATTTCGGCCGCATCTGTAACTCGAAAATGGACAAATTGATCCCTTGGTTTATCCGATATAAGGAAAAATTTCCGTCCAATTTAAAATTGGTGTTAACAGGGAGATTATTTCAGGACAAGGTGGAGCATCCGGACATTATCTATACAGGCTTTGTAACGGACGAGGAGAAAATAGCATTGGTAAAAAATGCCACGCTTATTATCAATCCATCAAGAAATGAAAGCCTATCATTGTTGTTATTGGAAGCTATGAAGCTTGGAAAAACTGTACTGGTAAACAAAAAGTCGGATGTTATGGTTGGCCATGCAATCCGTAGCGACTATGCTGCTGAGCCCTACGGGAATGAAAAAGACTTCCAAGAGAAAATTAGAAAGCACCTGGAACATCCAGAACTTAACGAGGAGTCGGAAATCAAAGCAAAGAACTACGTCGATGAACATTATTCTTGGCCAATTATTATGGGCCGTATAAAACATCTAATCAGCACCATATAGAAAGTTGTTATTAATTCCTCAAAAAAATCAAATCTATTTTTTTAACAACTAACTAATTATTTCTATAATTGGGGACCTATTCTATTTGCGAAATATGTCGGACAACAAATGCTCATTAATTATTGCCACCTACAATTGGCCTGAAGCACTAAATTTATGCTTATTGAGCATACGGAAACAACGTGTCCTACCCAATGAGATCATTATTGCAGACGATGGGTCTACGGAAGAAACTCGCCAGCTGATTGACAAAATAAAAAAAGATTATCCAGTGCCAATAACTCATTTATGGCAAGAAGATAAAGGATTCAGGAAAACCATTATCCTGAATAAATGTTTCGCTAAGGTACAATACGAATACATTATTCAAATCGACGGTGATGTTTTTCTACACCCCGACTTTATCAGTGATCATCTTAAGGCCGCTCGCCCGAATTATTTGCTTCAAGGCAGCCGTGTTATGCTGAGCGACGCTTATTCGAAAGAACTCATCGAAAAGGTTAATACCAATCCACAACTTCTTGGACATAATAATAAGCGAATAGAGAACGGCATACGATTTCCTCTGCTCTCCAATTATCTTTTAAATCGTTACAAAAACAAATATCCTGTTTATTATGCACGAGGAGCGAACATGTCTTTTTGGAAGAAGGATATCTACGCTGTTAATGGCTATAATGAGTCTTATGAGGGCTGGGGACATGAAGATAGCGACCTTACCCTACGATTGATGAATACGGGTGTTCAGAAATCTGTAATCAAGTTTGCAGCAATCGTTTACCACCTCTACCATCCCGAAAAGAAGAATAATCAACAAGAAGAGCGCAATAAAGAGATCATGGAAGCGACGCTAAAAAATCAGATCACTTGGATAAATGCAGGTTTAAATCAATATCTTTAAACCAAATATGAGTATATCATCAGATAAACCCAAAACGGTTAGTATACTAATCTCCACATACAATTGGCCCGAAGCGCTAGAGCGCTGTGTACAGACAGTATGGGCGCAAGACCGTCTGCCAGATGAAATCCTTATTGCTGATGATGGTTCAAAAGAACCTACCAAGCGCCTAATTGAACGACTAAAGCAAGAATCTCCAGTACCCATCGTCCATGTTTGGCATCCAGACGAGGGCTTTCGCCTTTCAGTTATCCGAAACAAAGCCATAGCGATTGCAAGCTCTGAATATATTATCCAGATCGATGGCGATATCTTACTAGATCCTCATTTTATCAAAGATCATTTAAGTCTGGTAGAACCGAATTATTTCCTGTGTGGAAGTCGCGTTTGGGTTTCTAAAGAGCAAAGCCAAGAGTTATTAGAGCAAAAGTCTACGATCAAAGTTCAAAGGCATAAATTCCCGTTGCCATTTATTTTGAACAGCCTACGTTCAGGCATATTATCTCGATTCCTTGCTGATCGATATAAGAAAAATAAACCTCGAATATTAAGAGGTTGCAATATGTCTTTTTGGAAGAAAGACCTGCTCGCTGTTAATGGTTATAATGAAGCAATTCAGGGCTGGGGAAGTGAAGATGCGGAACTCGCATTTCGATTAATGAACACCGGGGTCAAAAAAAGATTCTTAAAGTTCGCAGCAGTTGCTTATCACTTATATCATAAAGAAAACAACAAGGAGAACCTTCCTGAAAACGACAAAATATTAGAAGATACCATAAACACAAAAAAGGTGTGGGCAAAAGAAGGTATTGTTAAACAGTAGTGCTCGGAACAGCAAAAACTAATTAACGTCTACTCGAATCGCTTTGCAACAAACTGCTGTTCAGAAAATCTAATTCTTTCGATGGGTGATGGTGTTGCTGAAAGTATCGGACCGCATCAGCACGATGCATCTGATAAGCCTTGTCATCATTTAATAGCAGTTCAATATTATCCACGAATTCCGTAGGGTTATCTGAAATCAAACATCCGTTATTCGTCTTATTTAAGAGTCCATCGACCCCTCTCATTGTCGTGACTACTGGGATTCCAAACGACAGGGACTCCAGTACCTTAATCTTTACCCCAGTACCAGAAAGCATGGGGCAAATGGTTATCCTGGCTTTCGAATACTCTTTATCTAGATCCTCCACAAGACCAAGTTTCGTTATCTGAGAATGATCAGGAATAGCATCGCAAATCTTTCCTACCACCGTTACTTTTCTGTTCTTTAACGACGGTAATACATGCTCCATAAACCAATTCATGCTCGTCACATTATGATGATTATCGCTTGCGACGTAAAGTATATCGTATTCTTTAGCAATTTCCCCCTTTGCTGTTCGGTCTTCAAAAGAAAGCGGAACTAATTTAACCTTGGTGTTCAGGAATTGGTCGAAAATAAAACGTTCCTCCACTGAATAAGACCAAACTTCATCGAATGGATTCAAAAGGCTTAATTCCTCCTGAAACATTTTACCTACTGCTGCGAAATCATTGGATTCTTGCGGTGCATGTTGAACAGAGAGAAAATCATGCGTATCGTTTATCTTATAGGTTGCTGGGATCAATTTTATAAGCTCAGCCCAATAAGCATAACTTACTATGAGGACATCATAATGCCTATCTGCGTATCGCTCGAGGAGTTGCTTCTCAACAAAAGGAGTAACCAGACTGATCAACTTTTTCGCATTTCTTTTCTTGCCAATCAAACGAGGTAATTTTTCGTGAATGAAGTATTTCGTATAGTTATCCTTCTTTGAAAACTCGCTCCCTGGCCGAAACAGATCCAGTTTAATCGTTGGATAAATCGATTTGAATTTCTCTATCTCCTCTTCTGTCCAAGGTTGAAGCGTCAGAAAATCCACATCAAAAACGTCAGATCTACTGCTAAAGTAGTCCAACATCTTATTGCAACGCGTCGTATTTCCCGCCTTATACCGCATCGGATTGTCGGTCATGAAATACAAAATCTTTCTCTTGTTCATCTGTTCTATCGCTCTACAATTTCATTTATCAACTCATCCCACTTCGCCAATACTGACGCCGGCGTATAGGCGCGCATCAGCTCTACCCCCCTCTTTCCCATTTCTTGCCTCAATGCCGAATTGTTCATCAACTGTTTTAACCGAAATGCCATCGCCTCTACATTTTCAACTAAGTAACCAGATTCTCCATCTACAATAAGCTTATTTACGCCCGAACAACTTCCCAGACCAATAGCAGGTAAGCCAACAGACATCGCTTCCCCTAATGCCAAAGGAAAACCTTCATACCGGCTCGGAAATAAAAATATATCTGCGTTCTTTAAAACAGCAATCGGATCGGTGCAAAAGCCCTTAAGAGCTACTTTATCACCTAGAGCAAGTTCAGCAATTTTCTGTTGAATCATATCCCGATCTGCTCCAGTACCCCACAAATCCAATCGCCATTCAGAATTCTCGCTACACGCACGATGGAATGCTTCAATTGCTAGAGTTTGCTGCTTACAATCATTATCTAAACGTCCTAAATGGGAGATGACGTATTGACTCTTTTCTATTTGATGATCCACGTGTTCCGTCGTGTCGACCTCAGGGAATGGATTGCCGATTACGAATACCTTGCCCTTAAACGTATCCGGAAGAAACTTATCATAATCATCCAATAAAATCTGAATTCCACTTAAGCGCGAGTAAGAATTCTTTAGCAGATTCTTTTCTAGGGGGTCTCTTCGACCAAATACATCCTCATAATCATAATCCGGACGCCCGTTCACAGAATTAATAATCGGGATATCCAAAGTATTATCGTAGGTAATCTCCAATAGCGAAGCCGTAGACATCGTTATAATCAAATCTGGTTCTGCGGCCTTTAAATACGCGTACCATTGCTCCGATCGTTTCTTTAGGTTATGCTTATAAACCCCTTGATACCCGTCGGGGAAAGCTCGGCATTTATTCTTATTGACCTGTTTCGTATATTTCTTTTTTATCTTTCCAACTAACCAGGCGATTGGGTTTTTCCCCGAATAATTAACAATGGGTAGAAGCTCAATCTGATCGACTCGAGCGTTATAAATATTGTCAACCTTGATGTCCGAATTCAAAGGAAAAACGGGACTGCCCCCCTCCTTTTGGTTGACGGCGATGTTGACCTCATGCCCCTTTTCTGAAAAGCTATTCGCTAAAAAAGTACACATTTTCTCTGACCCACCGTTCCCATTTAAAAAGGAATTATGCTGTATAAATATTATTTTCATTTAATTTCTTTCTTCCATAATTGTTGCCTTATCTTTCTTCTCCAAGAAGAAATCGGCAGTAACTTCAATAGCTTAAGCTTCCACTTGATCGAATTATTGATGCGGCTCTTATAACGTTCGTATTGTTCATCGAAATCCTCCGCACTACTAGCTTCTAAAAATAACTGAAACCTACCTGATAAACTGTCAAATTCCTCTTTAGGTAGGTAAGGAGCCACTCTTCGCTTATAAAAATCCTGTACGGACTGAAATACTCGTTCCTTTTGTTCTGCGTTGAATGGCATTAACAAATAGCGGAGCTCAAAGGGTTCATGCTCCAAAAATTTGGCTAAATGTAACGCACGACGCTCAAATAAGGATTCCCTGCTGTAAAAATCATCCAAATAAGTAAACCACTTATCCATCTGCTGCAATACGGACTCACAATCGCGATTAATCAGAAGATGATTCTGCCCCTCATGTCGTCCATAATAATAAATACCAGCTGGATTTGCGGCGATACGGTCTGTCATTGCTAATAAACAGTGAGAAAATAGGCCATCTTCGCCAGGCTGTACTCCTACTGGAAAACGGACAGTGCTATTTTGTTTTAAGAACGCATGACGCCACAATTGCCCGCAGGTCGGCAAAGCCGTTGGATGAGGTAGTCGATCTTGATATGGCTGCCCCACAACCACCACATCTGCTGCGGAACGTTCAATCACATCAATAGAAGTTCTTAAAAATTCGAAATCCAAAGCATCATCCGAATCCAAGAAATAGACGTACTTACCGCCCGCACGCGACAGACCTACATTTCGAGCAACCGAGACACCCGCATTTTCCTGATAAACATAGTTAACTCTAGCATCACGCTGCGCATACCCCTGAACAATATCCGAAGTCCGATCCTTACTTCCGTCATCAACCACCCAAAGCTCGAAATCAACAACGCTCTGTCCTAAAACACTTTCAATTGCTTGTCCTATAAATGCTTCCCGGTTATAAACAGGGATAATTATTGAAATCAGAATATCGTTTCTCTCCAAAATATCTTAATTCTTTTTACCTATCCATCTTATTATCAATCAGCTCTTGCATTTGAGCCCACTGTAGACTCATCTCCGCATACTTGAAAACACCAGTTTTATAACCTAGTATTGCTCCGAACTGAACGGCTTTCTCATCAACAGTTTTTGGAAAAATGGCAGAGCGGTAGGCATCCTCTGTAATAATAGGTTTTGGACAGACGTAAAAATTTAGTCCATCGTTCGAAAAAGCAAGATACAATTGATCAGCAGTGTACTTCTTCACATCACCCACAGCGATACAGAGAAAGTAAAAACCGTCTACATAGCTCGCTTGTAAATGCCAGGGACCATTATCGCGATTCTGTCGGATCCAGGGCTCATTGATAAAGTTAACAATTTTACTATTTGAAAAGCGACTAAAATCAAGTCCATTGGTCGAACTCCGCTGTATAACAAAAGAAGGCTTATCCTGCTTAAAGTGTTTCTTCCCCGAATTCAGCTCCACCTCGTAACTAACATAGCCTTCACCAACTTTGAGAAAGGATGGTGACAGCATATGACTATTCTTCGGCGAATAAGGGACATCAGAATACATGACAGCTTCTAAAGGATCCCAATGCACGCCATCCCTCGAAGTTTGACGAACGATGGTTCTACGCGCGTTCTTTATCAATTTTGCGCGGTTGTTTTGACTCTTTGCTCCGCGCGCTGACAAAGCTTTTGCTGATAAAAAGCTCCCTCGATAATACAGTTGAAATTCCCCGCCTTCAAATAACCAATCCACATCGGACCAAAATCCTTGAATCTGCTCCCCCTGCATCTCCCGAAAACTCTCCTTATAACCTGGGCATGCCTGAATCGGATTAACAATTCCCGCAGGTTCTACCCAATTCAAGCCATCGTTAGATACAACAATTGTCGGGTTTTCATAACGCTTTGCCAATTGATCGCCTCCAATGGCGCCAAAATAAGGCGTAAAAACCATCCAATACTTATAGCCTTGAAAACCATCCGGAAAATACTGTACATCAGGATGACAATAGCTGCTATTGTTATATCCGATATTCTTGATAAATTCTGGTTTTACATATCTTGGATAGTTCCCATTTGCCAGCATATCAATATTTACCTGCTGCGGAAAAATATTAACTTGCAAATCAATAGTAAAATCTTTTCTTCCTACCTTTTCCGGAATTTCCTCGGGAAATAACTCCATTTCTCCTCTAGCACAAGCTGTAAGAAAAAGAATTAAAGTAAATGCGCCAAAACGCAGCACAGTTTTATTAAACAACATATAAATGCTCACAAACAATCTACTGTAAATAACGTAAATTCCTTCTATAACGTAACAGCCATTAAGAGGATTTTTAAATATTTTTCTAATTGCCGCTTACAGCAACGAAAATATGATTCGCGATATTTTTTCAATTTTAAGTAAAAAATATAGTGTTAAGAATCGCTTTAAGGTTAAACCTATATAGGTCCTACTTGGTATGCTCGGAATCCCCCTCAATATTAACAATTTAGAAACACACATTTAATCCAGAAAACCTTAAATTAGCTAGTCAATTAACAGCGAATTACACTAGGTATGAAAACACTCTATCTCATACGTCACGCAAAAGCCGAAGATCATGGCCTTTTGAAAAACGACTATAACCGTAATATTATATCCAAAGGAAAAGAAAGAGCAATCAGAATTGCCAACGAGCTGGCAACACAGCTAAAGATTGATAGCAATACGCTCGTTATCAGCTCCTCCGCCAATCGCGCAAAACAAACAGCAGACATCTTTTGTGAAATATTAGGCTATCCTTTAGCGGACATTCAAGAAACCAAAGAAATATATGAGGCACACTTCATCGATATCCTACGAATCATAAACGGTATGCCTAACAAGGTTGATAAACTGCTAGTCTTCGGACATAATCCAGGACTTTCCAATCTAACAAACTACCTCAGTCACGCGGAGGTAGACCTAGCGACTTCCAACGTTGCCATATTAACTTTACCTGACAACTTTAACTTCTCCGAACTCGCAGGAGGTACAGCGACCTTACTGAACACAATTCAGTAATATTCTCTACCTTCGTATTCTATGGCAAACAAACTGCAGAACGAAAACTCCCCTTACCTACAACAACACGCCCACAACCCGGTACAATGGTACCCTTGGGGCGAGGAAGCTTTAAAAAAGGCAAAGGAAGAAAATAAACTCATCATCATTAGTGTCGGCTATTCGGCATGCCATTGGTGTCATGTGATGGAACGCGAAAGTTTTGAAAACGACGCCATCGCACAAACCATGAACAAGTTTTTCGTATCGATCAAAGTCGACCGCGAAGAACGACCGGACATCGATCAAATCTACATGATAGCCGTCCAACTGATGACAAACGCCGGCGGATGGCCATTGAACTGTATCTGTTTGCCGGACGGCCGCCCTATTTATGGAGGCACCTATTTTAAACCGCAGGATTGGCAAAATGTGCTCCTACAGATTGCTAAAATGTGGGAAGAAACACCAGAAGTTGCCTTAGACTATGCAGATCGCTTAACAAAAGGCATACAACAAGCAGAAAAGCTACCGATTCAGGAAATACCAGAAGCCTATACAAAGCAGGACCTATTAAATATTGTAGACCCTTGGATAGAAACCTTCGATCAAAATGAAGGGGGGTATCGCCGTACTCCTAAGTTTCCTCTGCCAAACAATTGGTCGTTCCTCCTTAGATATGGCGCATTAAGTAAAGATCAGGCAATATTAGACCATGTACACTTTACCTTAGAAAAAATAGCAAATGGCGGTATCTACGACCAAATTGGAGGTGGTTTCGCACGCTATTCTGTCGATAACCGCTGGCATATTCCGCATTTCGAGAAGATGCTATACGATAATGGGCAGTTACTAAGCCTTTATAGTGAAGCCTACCAGCAGAAGCCAACTATCCTCTATAAGCGTGTAGTAGAAGAAACCATTGCTTGGGCCGAACGTGAAATGCTTGATCCTAACGGCGGATTTTACAGCGCATTAGATGCCGACAGCGAGGGCATAGAAGGCAAATTCTATAGCTTCGATTATGATGAGTTTGATATTCTCGGCGATCGAGCAGACCTAGCAAGAAATTACTTCCATATCAGCAAAAACGGGAATTGGACCGAAGAACAAACGAACGTTCCTTACCTCAGCGCAGATGATAATCAACTGATCGCCGAGGCTGGCTACAGCGAATATGAATGGGAAGAAGAACTAAAGTCAATTAAAGAAACTCTACTGAATTACCGCAAACAGAGAATCCGACCCGGTTTAGACCATAAGCAGCTTGTGACCTGGAATGCGTTGATGATCAAAGGACTCGTAGATGCTTACCGCACCTTTAGAAATGATCATTATTTGAACCTAGCGAAGCAAACAGCGGAGTTTATATGGACAAAATGTCATGAAAATGACATACTACTGCACCAACCGGCTGACAGCAACCGAAGTATTCCTGGATTCTTAGATGACTATGGTTTCAGCATTGAATCCTTCATCAGTTTATACGAAGCGACATTTGATGAAACTTGGATTAACCGCGCAAAAACACTTACAGAACAAGCGATTAACATTTTTTACGACAAAGACGAACGCACATTTTTCTACACTTCCTCACATGGGGAAGAACTGATTGCACGAAAAAGTGAAATCATGGATAATGTCATTCCGGGTTCGGTATCGACAATGGTACGCCAATTGTATAAGTTAGGCATCTTGTTCGATGAGGAACAATATACGCTAATAGCCGATCAGGTTTTCGCAAATGTATTTCCGCACATTAAATCATATGGGTCAGCCTACTCAAACTGGGCCATTCAATTACTGGAACTGCACTACGGAATTTGGGAAATAGCGCTTACCGGAGCAGATGCTTCCGAGTGGCGAGAGGAATTAGACCAGTATTATATTCCAAATAAAGTAACATTAGGTGGAACAAAAAGCAGTCTACCCTTGTTAGAACATAAAGCGGGTATGGAATCAAAAGCATACCTTTGCCAGAATAAAACATGCAGTCTTCCGCAAACGTCGATTGCCCAAATAATAGAATTAATAAATAATAAACAGGGCTAGTACCCCATAAACTAAGTACAATGGCAGTAGAAAACAACAACGTAGTAACGTTGAATTACGTTCTTCATACAATTGAAGAAAATGGAGAAAAAACCTTTGTAGAGCAAACAACATCGGACAATCCGTTAACATTTTTATATGGTGTAGGCATGATGCTTCCTAAATTTGAGGAAAACATCGCTGGATTAAACGCAGGTGATAAAACATCATTCGAATTAGAACCAAATGACGCTTACGGTGAGCGTGACGATAAAGCAATCGCACAATTACCAGCGGAAATGTTCCAAGAAGTTGGACTTCCTCCTGTTGGTGAAGTAATACCTTTGCAAGATAACCAAGGAAACCAATTCCGCGCGGTAGTTATCGAAGTAACTCCAGAAACGGTAGTTGCTGACCTTAACCACCCAATGGCTGGTAAAAAATTAAACTTCGACATCGAAGTAATCGCTTCTCGTCCAGCAACTGCTGACGAGTTGTCGCACGGCCATGCACATGGCATCGACGGAAATGAAGCCCACTAAGTAGTTAGTAAATTTAAAAAAAAAGAGTTGCTCCTTTCGAGGGCACTGAAAAAGCCTCAACTTTCTAATGAGACTTAAAGAAATGACTGAGTATAGGTTTTCCCCTACTCGGTCATTTTTGTTCAAAGGGTTTCTGGAAGTTTGTTTTTTATGAGCTTATTGAAGGTGTAAGCGACTAGGACTTGCTATTTGAGTTTTTAGCATCCCATCTAGGCTTTTTTGAGGCAATATCTCACCTTTTTATATCAATTTCAGGATTCTTTTCAGGTTTACGGTGAAGATGGCCATTGCGCCCTGCATTTCCATATTATGGATTCCATAAGCATCAGCTCTGCCATAGCCATGGACATTCTTGAGCTCACTGTTCTTGGCCTCGATCTTATACCTTTGCTTAGACTTGCTTCGATAATAATCGGTTTGCTGGAAAGCCATCTGCTCCCTATGGAGTTCGGATTTTATGGAGACTGAATAGGATTTGGTTCTGGCCCCTTGCTTGTAACATCCTTCCCTAAGAGGACAGACCTTACATTTCTCCACATCAAAGTAATAGGTCTCCGTTTGATTTGTACCTTGTTCCTTCTTTCCCTGACGCGCCTTGCGGATGGCCAAATGTCCTGCGGGACAAACAAACATATCCGCATCTTTATTATAGTCAAACTTGTCTTTATCTTTCCTAAAGCCTTGGGTAATGGATGGATTTAATTTAGCGATGATATCAATGTTTTGTTCTTTTGCCACCTGAAGATTTTCTTTTCCCGAATACGCGGCATCACCTATTATTGTATCCACTTGCATTCCATTCTGCTGGCTGATCTCTAATAACCTAGGTAGTTCAGGGCCATCACCTTTTTCGCCTGTAGTAACGACCGCTGCTGTAATGATGCGTTCCTCAGTCATCGCCAGATGTGTTTTATAGCCAAAGAAACTGCTGTCCACTGACTTGTGTCCAAGTCTGGCCTCATCATCCTTAGAGAGCAGATAGTATTCTTTTGTGTCTTCAATGGTTTCCTTCAACAGATTCAGCTTTTCTTTCACAGCCGGTATTTCACTGATAGATTGATCTTCATCAAGGACCCTCTGTAATTCCCTGCAATAAGCAAGCTCTTGATCCAGGTCGTTGGATTCATTCTTTTGTGGTAGATTCCTCTTGTATTCCCCATCAATCTGATATATCGCTTTTCTTAATAGTTTGGAGCGTTCCCTGAGTACTGCCAATGCTGTGTGCGGATTCGATCTGGAAACGGTATGGGTCGCGTCTACGATAATAGACTTTGATTTTATAATGCCTTTTTCAAGAGCAATCGTTACGGTCCTATTGATCAACAGGTTCAACAGATCCATATCTTTTAATCGTAGTTTGCGGAATTTGGTAAGCGAACTTGAATTGATCACATCCTCCTCTGGTGCCATTTCAAGAAAATATTTGAAGGACATATCATATCTGGAACGTTCAACGACATCTACATCCGAAACGGTGTAGATCGTTTTTAACAGAAGGTATTTGAACATCTTGATAGGGCTCTCCGCTGTACGGCCATTCGTCTGGCAATACTTAGCCAAAAGCTCGTCATAGATAAAACTGAAATCGATAAGATCGTTGATTTTTCGAAGTAGATTATCTTTTGGTACGATAATATCGTACAATCCTGAATAGGAACTGAACTGTATTTTTTGTTGGGTAGAGAGCATCCTAATGTCCATTAAAGCCTACCTTAAAATACGAAAAAGGGAGCAGAAAACTGTAGTTTTCGACTCCCTTTTTTAACCTTTTTTTCTAAGGGGACTTTTTCAGTGCCCTCCTCCTTTCGGAGCAACTCTTTTTTTAGTAGTTAGTATTTAGTAATGCGAATTAAGGGTTGAAAATAGGCTTTATGAAACAGGCTGTTAATTTACCGAACACATGTACTAATAGTCCTTTGGTAGATCTGACCTTACTTGCGTTTTGTATCTGTGTTTTTTCATTTATCCAATTAAAAAAGGATTCGATTGGTTGTCTTACCTTAGATACTGCTCTTGAAAACAGGTCATTATAAGCACGATCCCTGTTTTTTAAACAATCTGGTTTTCCTTGGGTTTCCCTTATCGGAGTATACATAATTGATTTTTTTTCTTTATAAAACCACTCGAAGAACGGGGCGTCACGGTATATCTTGTCACCAAAGAACGTCCTACCTGCGATGGATGCCCAATTCTCCTTAAATATGTTCAGGTCACTTTCAGATGCCTTGCTTATTACAATGCTTTCCGGACGAGGCAGCGTGGATTTGTTATAGCTGTTGAGCGCATGAAGCTTTAATCCAAAATACCAAAGCCTCTTCGTTGAGCAGAAGCTTTTATCCGTTATCTCCAGAGCTACCTTTGCCCTTCTAGTCCCACTGCAGGTTATGATGGGCATAGAGTCCAGTAGGGAAAATTCTCTGGAGCACTCCTCTGGTGCAAAGTCCTCTATAACTGACTGACAGAGAGACCTCAAAACATCAAAAAGGCGGTTGATACGGGTGTTGAATGCTACGTACGAAGTTAGCTTGGGAAACCAATCCATCAGATAATCCGAGGCGAATTTATGAATCTGCTTGATCCCTAGCCGCTGTTCCTCGTGCACACTGAATAAATAGATGGTCAAAACCTCCTGATCAGTAAAGTCAGGTTTGTTATTGTTTGAAAATCGCTGACAGTAATATTGCAGTTCACTGTCATATTTATCACAAACATACTGGTATAATTTTATTAATTTTAGAGCCCTGGCCTGATTGATCATGTTGTTTAATAATGCGTAAGGAACATTATAAATATACTGATAATCAGGCTTTTATGCAAGTTTTCACCCCTCTTTTTAAGAAGCTTTTTCCAATATATTTCAACCCTTAATTCGCATTAGTAGTTAGTATTTAGACCTATAGTGGGATATTAGAATCCTTGTTTTGAGGTAAGAAGGGAAAGGTTGTTTTGAACCAGGAAAAAAAGGATTTTAGGATTAACAAGATCCTGCCCATCCTTTCATCCTTCCTTTCTTGGTTCAGAAAATTACCCTTCTACAAGATCCTGCCCATCCTTGCATCCTTCCTTTCCTGGTTCAGAAAATCCACTTCAATGCCCATAGTCTGGCCGCAATAGGTCTAAATACTAACTACTAAATACTAACTACTATACAACAACTACTACTTAAAGCCCTTTCAAACCCAATACAAACCCAATACAAACCCAATGCAGAACCCTTTCAGAAGGGGTTTGATTTGGGTTTGATTAGCGTTTAAATTGCGAATGTCAGATAGCAGATACCATCCTTACCATAACCAACTCCGCTCTAATATCTAACGTCTAATATCTACTGTCTAATTTCACAGCCCTTAGCATTTCACGTTTTCCGGGCGCGCCGGGTGCTTTTTCGATGCTAAAGCCTATAGACTTCATCGCTCTTTTGAGGTTACCGGTAATGGCGTAGGTGACAAATACGCCGCCGGGTTTAAGAAATTGGCAGACATGCGCTAATGCTTCTACAGTCCACATTTCGGGTTGGTGGATTTCAGCGAAAGCATCGAAATAGAGCACATCAAAAAGTTGATCTGGATGGAAGTCCATGAGCTTTTGATGTGCGATTTGCAGATCAATATGGGGAAGAATGTTTGTTTTGTCAATTAATGCAGCTTCATAATGGTCAAGAAACGCGTCCCAGAGGGAGGCATCGATGTATTGATTGTATTCAGATTGACTGATCAAACTTAAGGGCAATGGATAAGCCTCGATACCGCAGTAATCTAGCGTAATCTCTGATTTTCGGCAATAATCTGCTGTTAATAAGAAATTTAAACCTGTCCCGAAGCCCACTTCTAAAATGGATGCTTGGGTTGTTTGTTCCTTTTCGAGGAAAAAGCGTAAGCCGGTGTTCAAGAAAACGTGTATACTTTCCTGATGTGCGCCATGTTTAGAGTGGTAGTGTTCACCCACCTCCGCTTGGTAAAGCGTTTTGGAGCCATCGTCTGTTTTTACAAATTCCATTACGTATTTTTGGCAAATCTAAAATAAAAACAACTATTTTAGCTTTTCTCAAAGAATATTTAAATGAACAAGGTTCTACAAAACTATGGAAGCATCATCTGGTTGCTCGTTGGTATCACAATCGGTAGCTTAATAGGCGTATTTTACCCATCGGCCGTTGATGTGTTGAAACCAGTTGGAGATATCTTTTTGAACCTGCTCTTTGTATCGGTCATTCCACTTTTATTTTTCGCTATTTCTTCTTCTATCGCTAATATAGAGGACAGCAAAACCCTGGGAAAAACAATCAGCATCATGACGATCGTGTTTATCTCGACCATCGTGATAGCAGCCGTTGCGACAATCTTTGGGCTTTGGACTTTCCCGGTTACAGCACTGCAGGACAGCAATGCGCTGACAGACGCGCTGCCGAGCAATCCTGAAGACACTTGGGGCGACCGCATTGTTCGTTTCCTGTCGGTAGATGAGTTTGCTAATTTATTATCTCGCAAAAGCATCCTGGCATTCGTTATATTCTCCTTATTGGTCGGCGTTGCAACTCGTCGTTCTGGCGAAATGGGAAAACAGTTTACACAGTTTCTAAATGCAGGAAACAAGGTCATGGAGAATCTGTTGACCTTGATCATGAAAGCAGGGCCTATAGGTCTTGGCGCATATTTCGCCTTTCAAGTGAAAACATTAGGACCAGAGCTTTTCGGATTCTATGCAAAGCCGCTGGGCTTTTACTATGTGTTCGGAATGATATTCTTCCTCGTATTCTTCAGCCTTTATGCGTTTATCGCAAAAGGTCCATCGGGTATCCCTTTGTTCTGGAAGCATAATATTGCGCCTTCGCTAACCGCACTGAGTACCTGCTCAAGTTTGGCCACCCTTCCTGCTAACTTGTTGGCGGCAAAAAGAATAGGCATTCCGCATAACATCGCCAGTATTGTCATCCCGCTAGGAAATACGCTATATAAGAATGGATCAGCTATTTCATCTATCTTAAAGATCTACGTAGCATTTTCCATTCTCCAATGGGATTTCTTTGAACCCACGACCTTGATTACAGCAGTAGGAATTACCGTGTTGGTATCCATGGTAGCCGGCGGAATTCCCAATGGTGGATTTATTGGCGAGATGCTGATGATTTCGATCTATGGAATCCCGAATGAAGCTGTGCCTTCCATTTTGATCATTGGCGCCCTAGTCGATCCATTGGCAACGGTATTGAATGCAACTGCCGATACCGTGGCAGCCATGCTGGTGACACGGTTCTCGGGAGAGAAATTTGAAGCTGAAAGTGCCGAAGCTTAATATTTAAGCATTATTCGTCACTTCGAAATACTTCGATAATACCATCACGGCAATCAGATCTTCCTTTTCCTGATCCTGGAACTTCCTGCAATAGCCATTCGCCTGCTTTACAATTTCCTCTGCCTCCTCAGGATGTGCGATATAGTAGTTGAGGCGTTCTTCCAGGTCGCTATAGTCGGCTTTGATCTCGATATAATGCACATTTGGAATCAGCGTACCTTCCATATACCAGGTTTCATAGGTCGGCTTGGGCATGACGGCGACCGAATTGGACGACATAATCCACTTGAGGTTGGTCGCTACATCGTGTCCTTCGATAGCAAGGACGAATTTATATTTTAGATGCTCGGTAATCGAGATTTATGGCTTTTCCCACTTACTACCTTTCATGATATCGCCTAGATCGCAGAGCGGATGATTAAAATAAAGTTCGTAGAAAGCCTTGCGATGCTCTTGTTGCACAGCCGCACGACCAATAAGTTTATTCATCTTACTCCTAAAAGGAATATCATCCTTTATAAAATTGAAATGCCTGATCTTGTCAAGGTTTAACAAGACCGAGTTTGCATTATCGCCTGCAATAGGGCGGCTTTTTACGATGCTTGGCGACTCCGGGATGTCGACAACATCACCAGGCACCAACTGAAACGTCAAGTCACCCTCGAAATAGCGCAAGTATTCTTTACTATCGTAATAGTACACTTTAAGATGATCAGGACGATGATAATCGGCGATTCGGAGTCTGCCATTCAATAAGGGGCGATGCCCGGAGAGTTTATTATAATAATCTACGCGTTGTTGAATTTCGTTACCATCATATCGCGATAGAGTCTGTAAAAGTGATTCTCTTTTACTAACGAAGTCGGCAGCAAACTTATCTCGGAATTCGGCTTTCAGGTAACACCAGGGCTTAAAGTTCTTATTTTGGAACAATAACTTCTTAATGTTCATAGCAAAGGGTAATAATTATTAAAATGGACGCTTCGCAATCGAAGTATATCCAATTTAAAGGTAAAATTTAAAGTGGAGATTTAATCATAAAACTGCGCCATATAGGTCAATGAATTGCAATCATCATTTTACAATTCAAATTTGGTTTGCGTTTTCAAGCCAACACATTAACTTACAAGCGCTTGCAAATGGCCGCTACACTAAATTAGAACAATTCTAAATAACTTCAAATATTTGTTTAATTCATTGCAGTGCGTTGTATTTCGTATTTTTGTAATTGATTAGAATTATATTAACATAAGATGAAGAAAAGCTCGATCATTTTAATTGGTATTATCGCTATTGCGATTGCGATGATTCTTGTGATCTATACAGATTCAAGTACCTATTCTACGTTTACTGAAGCGAAAGAAAAAAATACAGAACTGTATGTTGTAGGGGTTTTAAATAAAGAAAAGGCTTTACACTACGATCCTGTTACAGATGCTAACCATTTTTCATTCTACATGTATGATAATGACAGCACTGAATGTCAGGTTGTATTCAATGGGTCCAAACCTCAGGACATCGAACGTTCTGAGCAGATCGTTTTGACCGGAAAAATGGAAGGCAACACTTTCCATGCGAGTAAGATTTTGATGAAATGTCCTTCGAAGTACAATCAAGATCAAATGGAAGTGATTGAAACGTCTTCCGCAGCCCTTTAATTTAAAATACTTTTTTAATTCCTTATGGACGTAAATTACGTTGGAGAAAACCTGTTGCCAGGCCAAATAGGACAATTCTTTGTTGTACTTTCCTTTGGTGCGGCATTATTTTCCTTCATTTCTTATTTTTTTGCTAGTAAAAATCCCGAGGTGACATCGTGGAGAACCATGGGCCGTATTGGTTTTTGGTTAAACGCGCTGTCTATTGCAGTTATTGGTGGTACCCTATTCTACATTATCTATAACCACCTTTTTGAATATCATTATGCCTATGCGCATTCATCGACAAAACTTCCGACACACTATATCATTTCCGCATTCTGGGAAGGACAGGAAGGTAGTTTTTGGTTGTGGATGTTTTGGCAAGCCGTTTTAGGGACTGTATTGGTCTTTAAAGCGAAATCTTGGGAAAGTCCGGTAATGACTTTCGTCATGCTATGTCAGGTTTTCTTGGCATCCATGCTACTTGGTGTAGAGGTATTTGGCTCCCGTATCGGTAGCTCGCCATTTATTCTCTTGCGCGATGCATTGAATTTCCCTTTCTTAAAAAATGCAAATTACTTATCCATGATTCCTGATGGTAGAGGATTGAATCCTTTATTACAGAACTATTGGATGGTTATCCACCCGCCTACCCTATTCTTAGGTTTTGCTTCCATGATCGTTCCATTTGCTTATGCAGCATCTGGCCTTTGGTTGAAACGCTTTAAAGATTGGATCAACCCGGGATTACCATGGGCATTATTCGCTGTCATGATTTTGGGAGCTGGTATTATTATGGGTTCTTTCTGGGCATACGAAGCGCTTAACTTCGGTGGCTTTTGGGCTTGGGATCCGGTGGAAAACGTATCGATTATTCCTTGGCTAACCTTAATCGCGGCAGTGCACGTGATGGTAGCTTTCAAAAATACTGGACACGCTTACTTTACTTCAGCATTCCTATGCTTAATTAGTTTTGTATTGGTGATCTACGCTTCTTATTTGACACGTAGCGGTATCTTGGGTGAAACCTCTGTACACTCTTTTACGAGTTTAGGGATGTCCGGACAGCTCATCCTGTTCAATCTAACTTTTTTAGTCATTATGATTGTGGTCTTAGTGTTCAGAAAGAAAGAAATGCCTTCTACGCAGAAAGAAGAAGATATTTATTCGCGTGAGTTCTGGTTATTTATCGGAGCCTTGGTACTTACAGTTGCCTGTGTGCAGATGATTGCAACGACTTCCATTCCGGTGTTCAACGCGTTGTTCGGTACGAAGGTAGCTCCGCCAATCGACCCTATCCCGCACTACAATAAATGGCAGGGCGCATTCGCCGTTGTGGTTATGACTTTAACTGCTTTTACGCAGTTCTTGAAATACAAACGCTCAGATGCTAAGAAATTCTGGGCTTCCACCCTAGCATCGTTTATTATCGCATTGGTTCTGTCCGCTGTAATCGTGTACTTCACGAAAGTCTACGGAAATATCATGTACATCCTGATTACGTTCAGTTCCGTGTTTGCGATCTTAGCAAACCTGCAGATATTAGCAGACTCCTTCAAAGGCAAATGGCGTTTGGCAGGATCAGCCGTATCCCATATCGGTTTCGGTTTATTATTGATTGGAGCTTTAATTGCGGCTGCTACTAATGAGGTCATCTCGGTGAATAGCAGTAATTATATTGCAGTTGCCGGTTTCGATCAGGTAGAAAAACCGGGCGAGAACTTATTTTTGACAGAAGGCGAGCCGGTGCAGATGGGCGAATACAAGATTACCTATGTAGGTGACTCCGTTGCTGCTCCAAACGTATTCTACAAGATCAATTACGAGCGCATAGACGAGGAAACAGGTGCCGTGAAGGAATCCTTCGTACTGATGCCTTTCGCACAGAATAACCCACAAATGGGTGGATTGATTGGTACTCCAGGCACAAAACACTTCTTAACACACGATATCTACACCTTGATTACTGCAGCAGCTTCGGATTCACAAGCAGCCGTAAACCAAGAGGAAGACGCTTCAGAGCGTTCCAGCTTTGATGAATACGAAGAGCCGGCGACTTATGAGGTTAATATTGGCGATACCCTACGCTACAGAAATGGTTACTATATCATCGATGCCATCAATAAAAATGCGACTATCTCGAATATTCCTAAAGAAGAAGGCGACGTACTGGTGGGTATGCAAATTAGAGTTGTGGCTTCAGATGGCAAAGAATTTAAGGCAGAGCCTATCTTCATGATCAAAGGTGGCAATACGATGGATTTCCATAAAGATGTTCCTGAACAGGGCCTTCGCTTCCGTTTCTCGAACATTATGCCAGACAAGAATAAACTAGAATTAATCGCTTACCAAAAGCCTCTTCCTGAAAAGAAATGGGTGGTATTCAAGGCGATAAAATTCCCTTATATCAACTTCTTCTGGTGCGGAACGATCGTGATGACCATCGGATTCTGTATGGCCATCTACAGAAGATTAAAAGATTCTAGAATTAGTAAAGTAAAGACCAGCTAATGAACATTGTTTTAATAGGCAGCGGAAACATCGCCAGCACTTGGGGAAAGGCCCTTGCTGCATTAGGACATCACATTACGCAGATT
Organism: Sphingobacterium hotanense; assembly: GCF_008274825.1. NCBI lineage: Bacteria > Pseudomonadati > Bacteroidota > Sphingobacteriia > Sphingobacteriales > Sphingobacteriaceae > Sphingobacterium > Sphingobacterium hotanense. The sequence goes on along the minus strand of NZ_CP030848.1, from coordinate 1,012,597 downwards.
TATAGTCATACATTAGCCAATGCGCATGCATTGGCTAATTCGCTTTCTAGCCTGGCGACCGATAAACTTGAGGAGCTTGATTTGACCGCTGATCTTTATATCGTAGCAGTTAGCGATTCAGCTATTCCCTCAGTCGTTGAGCAGATGCTTCAGCATTTAGCAGGGCTCGTTATACATTGTTCGGGTGCAACGGACATAAAAGCACTGTCGGGCTTTAAACGCTTTGGCGTGGTCTACCCTGTTCAAAGTTTTTCCAAGACGGTTGCCATTAATTTCAATAAAATTCCCTTCGGTATTGAAGCCAATACCGCAGAAGATGAAGCTTTGTTGCAAGGATTATTTTCGGAATTATCTTCGAATGTCTTCCCTTGCTCTAGCGAGCAGCGCTTGGCGATTCATCTAGCTGCCGTCATGGTCAACAACTTTAGTAATGCCTTATATCAGATGGCTTACGAGCTTTTAGAGCAGAAGAATTTATCCTTTGACCTGATGCGACCAATCATCCTTGAAACGGCAGAAAAGGTGCAAAATCACGTTCCTAAGGACGTTCAGACAGGACCCGCAATAAGAAATGACGATGTGACGATAAATAAGCATTTACAGTTTATTAGTGACAATCCTGAATGGCAATCTATTTACCAACAAATAACCAGCCTTATTAAAAAAAGAGGATGAAAGACAATTAAAATTTAGAAAATCACTAAATCTTTACGTTCCTCATCAAATTCTTCTTTATACTCGTTGAACTTGCTAATTTTGCATCTTAATAGTCAAGCGGTTGATCTGTTATTTAATGTGGCACATTTATAGCAGCATCAATCTGGAATTGAAAAAAAGCTTTTGATCATATAATAAATCTATCATGCAGGTTAGAAAACTAATTTTAGGGACGATCATCCTTATTAACTTAATCATCATTTCTTTCGGTATCATTTTCACACCGAGATGGTTTTGGTTATTATTAATCCCTTTCCCTCTTTTGATTATTGCGTTATATCACAGTTTCCAAACAAGTCACGCGATTTTACGTAATTACCCATTAGTAGGTTATTTCAGATATTTTTTCGAATCTATTCGCCCGGAGTTGAGACAATACTTTTGGGAATCCGATACTGATGGACGTCCTTTCAACCGTCGTCAGCGTTCGCTTGTTTATCAGCGTGCAAAAAACCAACGTGAGACCGTAGCATTCGGTATGCAATCTGATCCGCAAGCGGTGGGTAATGAATGGGCTGCACACAGTATTTTCCCGGTTCACATCGAAGATCATAACCTTCGTACTATGGTTGGAAACAGCCAATGTAAGCAGCCTTATAGCTTAAGTGTATTCAATATCTCTGCAATGAGTTACGGTGCGTTAAGCCGCACAGCTATCACAGCGTTGAATAAGGGTGCTGCCTTACAAAATTTCGCTCATAACACGGGCGAAGGTGGTATCAGTCAATACCATATCAGCGGTGGTGATTTGATCTGGCAAGTGGGTACAGGTTATTTCGGTTGCCGTGATGAGAATGGTTTCTTCTCGCCTGAGTTGTACCGCGAAAAATCAACAAGACCCTATGTAAAGATGATCGAGCTGAAATTATCGCAAGGTGCTAAGCCAGGTCACGGAGGTATCCTTCCTGCGGCAAAGAACACGCCTGAAGTTGCTGCAATTCGCCACGTTGTTCCTGGAACAGACGTTATGTCGCCTCCAGCGCACAGCGCATTCCGCACGCCCGTGGAGATGATGCATTTCATCCAGCAATTGCGTGAACTATCGGATGGTAAGCCGGTAGGTTTTAAATTATGTATCGGTGATAAAAACGAGTTTTTAGATATCTGTCATGCAATGCAAGAAACGCAAATTATGCCTGACTTTATCTCGGTTGACGGTTCTGAAGGTGGTACGGGTGCTGCTCCTCTTGAGTTCACGGATAACTTAGGTATGCCTTTATACGATGCTTTAGCTTTCGTAACAACGACATTAATCAACTACGGTCTGAAGAAACATATCAAGATTATCGTTTCAAGCCGTATCGTTACGGGATTCGATATTCTTAAAGTGATTGCTTTAGGTGCTGATGCTTGTTATAGTGCGCGCGGAATGATGTTCGCATTAGGTTGTATCCAAGCATTGAAGTGTAATGAAGACGTTTGTCCAGTTGGTGTTGCCACACAACAACCTCACCTATACAAAGGATTAGACGTGCAGGATAAGTATGTCCGCGTAGCGCAGTTCCATAGAAATACCTTGCGTGCAACGGTTGAGATTATGGAAGCTTGTGGTTTCAAAACGCTGGAAGATGTTTCTGCAGATAAATTCTTCCGTAAGGTAGACAGCCAGAATACATTAAGTTTCCAGGATATTTATTTCAAGAATACAGGAAAATTAGTCAACAACCGAAGCGATTTCGCTCCGGAAGTGTTTGACTAATAAAAATATCATAAACCTTATTTAAGGTTGTTAAAAACTATCTCCAGAATCTGCTGAGCCTGTCGCATAGAATCTCTATCGACTCCCTCCATAGCTTCTGAGATAGTTTTTTCTGCTTGTGCCATACACTTATCTTTAATTCTATGGCCTTGTGCAGTTAAATAAATCTGATTTGTTCTGCGGTCCCCCGATCCGCTTACACGAACTAATAATTTCTGTTTCTCTAAGTTGGAAATCAAGCGAGAAATACTCGGCTTGTCGCGAAAGGTAAGACGCGCAAGATCTTGCTGGCTTAACCCTTCTGAATCCCACAAGAAATACAGGATACTCCATTGCTCCGCGGTAATATTTAAACCTATCTGTTTAAAATTACGCTGTAGACGACGTCCTATCGCGGTGGAAACCCGACCGGTCAGGAACGAATAGAATTCGTCTTGGTACATGTTTGCTACATCCATTATAATAATTTGGCTAATACGGTTAACAGTTGTTGATGCAATTAAGAGATAAATTAAGAGAATTGCAAATAAAAATGTTACAAAGCGGATTTGATTGAAAAAATAATTAACTTTAAGGCTATGGAGACTATTTTAACAATACTGCTTGTAGTTGGCGGAATCTTATATAAGATTTATGAAAATTATAAGGAGGAAATGGAAAAATCGAGGAAGCGCATGCAAGAGCGGATGAAGCAAATGCAGCCCCCTGCTCCTACTCCACAACCACAATCTATGAAGTCTGCGCAGAAGCAACAGGAAGCTAAACCTATTGTTCTTCGTGTAGAGAGAAAGCGTGACGAAATCCCTCCTATACCAGTTTATCAGTCTGAGGTTCGGGAAATTGACGAAGTAGAGTTGGCTCATCAACAACGATTAGCTCGCCAAATGAAACAAAGACAAGCACAACAACAGCAGCAGCAAGCTTTAGCACTTGTTGAAGAGCATTCCAATATACAGGGTGAATTTGACCTAAGACGTGCTATTATTCAACAAGCAATCTTAGAACGCCCTTATAAAGACTAGTTGATTTAGAGAATTTTGAATTGATCCTGATCATCAAGGAAAGGAAAGCGATCTCTGTTTTCCTCTAGATCTTTCGGATAGATGGTAAATGTATATAAATCCTCGTCCTCCGGTTTATAATACACTACATCACCATTTGGATTGATACACATCGAACCGCCTGAATAATAAACTTCATTACCATCATGTCCGACACGATTGACACCAATAACGAACGCTTGGTTTTCAATTGCGCGTGCTGGTATTAAAGCGCGCCAATGCTGCGATCGTTTATCTGGCCAGCTCGCTGTATAAACCAATAAATCGTAGGCTCCGTTTTGATTTCTAGACCAGATAGGGAATCTAAGGTCATAACAGATCATTGGGCAGATCTTCCAACCCTTTAGTGGCAATATCACGCGGGATTGCCCTGGGGTAAATACCTTATCTTCGTTTGCCATGCTAAACAAATGGCGCTTGTCATAGTGTACATAGCTGCCATCTGGCGACATCCAAATAAAGCGGTTATAATATTTGCCTTCTTCCTCGATGATGAGTGTTCCGGCAATCACACAGTCGAACTTCTTGGAAGTCTCATAGAGCCAGTGCATTGTTTTGCCCGACATCGTTTCAGCACACTTCTCGACATTGGTCGTGAAACCTGTATTGAACATTTCTGGCAGGATGATCAAGTCTGTCTTTTCTCTGAGTGCCGATAGGCGCAAAGAAAGGTTCTGCAAGTTCTTATCGACGTTTTCCCAAAAAAGATAGGCTTGAAATATTGTTATTTTTAAAGGCTCCATTTGCTAAAATCCTTTTTCGCTATGTATTATTCTAATTACCAAAGTAACAAAATCCTTGCAAATTTCATAATTACTTAACACGGTTCATCAGCATGTCTGCCAATGCAAAAAGCTCTGCTTTATTCGCTTCAGGAACACCAATAGCGCTTAATTGATTGTATGCCAACTGCATATATTCTTCTTTTAGCTGATTTGTGTATTCATCAACCGCAAGCGTGCTGTATAACTTTTTCATCCTCGTGATCTTTTCTTCGTCACTAAGCTGATTAGGAAAAAGAAGATTCTGCAATTCTTCTTTGTTTTCGCCTTCTGCTAATTGCTGCGTGCGGATACGCAGAATGGTCTTTTTATCGCAAAGAATATCGCCTCCTACTTGCTTGCCAAAGCTAGAAGGATCGCCATAAACATCTAGAAAATCATCCTGTAATTGGAATGCAATTCCTAAGTTCACTCCGAAATCATAGATCAATTGTTGTTGCTCTTCACTAGCGTCTGATAGGATGGCCCCCATTTTCAAGGCTCCACCTAGTAAAACCGATGTTTTGAGCTTGATCATATTCAAATAAGCCTGCTCGGACACGATTTCCATATTCTCGAAATCCATATCCAGCTGCTGTCCCTCGCAGACTTCTAAAGCAACTTGATTGAATACGCGAAGCAATGCAGGAATCTTATCGGCCGGACAATACGCCAGTTCTTCATACGCTTTCACTAATAGGGCATCACCAGATAATATGGCTACATTATCATTCCATTGCATATGCACTGTTGGCTTTCCTCTTCGCAAAGGCGCCTTATCCATGATATCATCATGAATCAGTGAGAAGTTGTGGAAATATTCTATCGCACAGCTTGCAGGCAATACCTCCTGTAGATTTTCTTTCCCAAACAAACGTGCCCCCATCAATGCTAACATTGGGCGAATGCGCTTTCCAGAAAGGGAGAGGATATAGCGAATGGGATCATAAAGATAAGCAGGCGTCTGAGGAAAACTGCGTTCTTGCAGATATTGACTAACTAGTGTGCTGTAGGGATGCGTTTCGAACATAATCTTTTAATTAGGCGAAGATAAGGAATTTTGAAAGGAAACGCCGTTTTGGGCTTTTGAATTTCAGGTCAGTCTATGTAACTTGCGAAAATTCACAATCTATTTATGCGGATTCTTATCATTCATAATCAATACCAACACATTGGAGGCGAAGATTTCGTCATGCGACAAGAAATGGATATCCTCCTGAAGGCGCATGAAGTAGAGTTATATTCCGTAAAGAACGTCAAAGGCATAAAAGGCTATTTGCAATACTTGAGTTACCCTTGGAATTGGAAAGAAACCAAGCGCATCCGTTCCAAAGTGGAGGAATTTAAGCCTGATATCATTCATATACACAACATGCATTATGCCTTAGGCCCGCTGTTTATTCTGCATTTGAAGAAGCTGGGAATTCCTATGTTGTTGACGCTGCATAATTTCCGGTTGATCTGCCCATCGGCTACATTATTTCACGATGGCAATATTTACCTGGAATCAATCAAGTCCAAGTTCCCCTGGGATGCTGTGAAAAAGAAAGTGTTGGAAAATTCGTATATTAAAACGTTTTGGACAGCTATGACCTATTGGATCCACCGCAATCGTGGAACTTTCAACGCTATTGATCAATACATTGTGCTCTCAGATTTTGCTAAACGAATATTTGCAGAATCCAGTTTTCCGGTTTCTGCGGAGAAGTTTATTGTGAAGCCCAACTTTGTTGCACAAATAGAGCCCGATAGCATCGTTGATGATAGCTCCTTTATTTACATCGGTCGTTTATCAGAGGAAAAAGGGATCCTCCCTTTATTACATGCTTGGAAAGCTACTAACCATCCCTTGAAGATATTTGGTACCGGTCCGCTACAACAAGACGTAGAACAGATCTGTAATCATTCTCCCAACATTCAGTACATGGGCTTTCAGTCGCGTGAAGCAATCAGTAGGCATTTGGCTGGAGCAACAGCACTCGTTGTGCCTTCTGTTTGCTATGAAGCCATGCCTTTGTCAGTATTGGAGGCTTACTCGGCTGGGGTACCGGTGCTAGCAAGCAATATTGGAATTTTAACGGAAATGGTTGTACCTTTGTATACAGGTCTACTTTTTGATCCACACCATCATACGGACATTATCCAGCGATTAGCTGAATGGGTCAATTTAGATGCTGCAAAGAAATTAGAAATTCAAGAGAATTGTCGTCGTGAATATCTGCAGAAATACGAGCGCGCGTTGGTGATGAAGCAACTCGAGCAAATTTATCAACAGGTATTGGCAAAAGGAAAAGGAGAATAGGATGAACATTATTATCATGGACAGGCTAGGTTTAGCCCCTCAAATACAAGATGCTTTAGCAACGGTCTATGACCCGGAATTGAAGCCTGCAAATATTCTGGATCTAGGTCTGGTTTATGAAATCATAACAAAAGAGAATAAGCAAGCGAAGATTGTCATGACGCTGACTGCACCGGGATGTCCGGTAGCTGGAGAAATCATGAATGAAGTGCAGCAAAAAGTAGCTGCCATCGATGGCATCGACGAAGCGCTGGTAGAACTTACTTTTGATCCGCCTTGGACAAAAGATATGATGACTGAAGAAGCAAAATTGGAATTAGGACTGCTTTAGTCCTTTTCTACTGAAAATACTGTCGAAGTGCTTGAATCTGTTTAAGGTTGAGCACTTTTTTTAGGTCCTCATCCGAAGCTTCTCGCACCTTTTTTACCGACTTAAAGGTCTTCAACAGCTTCTCTACCGTCACCTTCCCTATGCCGGGAATATTGTCTAACTCCGAAACAAAAGTCTTTCGACTACGCTGATTTCGGTGGAAGGTAATACCGAAGCGATGCGCTTCATCACGCAAATGCTGAATAATCTTTAGGGTTTCTGATTTCTTATCTAAGTAAAGGGGATATTGATCGCCCGGATAAAATAATTCTTCCAAACGTTTAGCAATACCGATTACGGTGACCTGCTTTTCAATCCCCAACAGTCTAAGACTCTTCAATGCTGTTCCCAATTGTCCTTTTCCACCGTCAATGACGATTAATTGAGGTAGGCTTTGGTCTTCGTCCAGCAGTCTTCTATACCTCCTAAAAACCGCCTCTTCCATTGTCGCAAAGTCGTTTGGCCCTTCTACTGTCTTCACGTTGAAATGCCGATAATCTTTCTTCGAAGGTTTAGCGTCTTTAAAGACAACAATTGCCGATACAGGATAATTCCCTTGAATATTGGAGTTATCAAAACATTCGATATGACGAGGGAGTACAGGAAGGCGCAAATCCTTCTGCATCTGCTTTAAGACGCGTTCTGTTTTCACCTCCGGATTAAGCTTCTCATATTGCAACAAACGCTCTTTTTTAAAGTAGGCCACATTCTTGAGCGATAGGTCGAGTAGCTTTCGCTTCTCGCCCATTTTAGGCACCACAAATCGATTATCCTCATTCCCTTCGATGTCTAACTCGAAAGGTACTATAATCTCCTTAGAATGGCTCCGAAAGCGGGACCTTATTTCCGGGATAGCAATAGCCAATAGCTCTGCATCGGATTCATCCAAACGCTTTTTCATCTCCAAGGTCTGCGTTTGAATAATAACGCCATTCACGACTTTCAGGAAGTTTACAAAAGCATAATTATCTTCCGAAGCAATGCTGAACACATCCACATTGGTAATCGAGGAACTTACGACAGTAGACTTGCTTTGATAGTTGGCAAGTTTGTCAAGCTTCATTTTAAATTTCTGCGCGCCTTCAAAATCCATCCGTCCGGCCGCTTCCTGCATCTGCTCTTTCAAACGGTTGGTCACCACTGTAATTTTACCGTTTAAGATATCCTTGATATCGCTGAGATTCTGATTGTAATCCTCTTCGGTTTGATAACCCTCACAGGGTCCTTTGCAATTGCCGATCTGATACTCCAAACAGACTTTGAATTTCCCTTTTGCAATGTTCTCCTGACTAAGACTTAGGTTACAGGTGCGTAGGGGGAAAAGTTCTCGGATCATATCCAAAACAATGTGCATCATACCTACTGAAGCGTAGGGACCAAAATATCGCGACCCGTCTTTGATGTATTTTCGGGTCCAGAAGATTCGAGGGAAGCGTTCATGTTTGATGACAATCCAAGGATAGGTCTTATCATCTTTGAGCATGACATTATAACGAGGCTGATGCTTTTTGATCAGGCTATTCTCCAAAAGCCAGGCATCAATCTCGGTGTCTACGATGGTAAAAGCAATGCGGTTGATTTTACGGACCAGCACACGAGTCTTGCTGTTCAGTTGATCAGAATTGACAAAATAAGAACCCACTCTGTTCTTCAGATCTTTTGCCTTTCCGACATAGATTAAAGTCCCTTCTTTATCAAAATATTGGTATACTCCCGGTCTATGGGGTATCTTGGTCAATTCTTTCCTGTAATCAAATTCCATCATTGCATAAAAAAACCAGACTTCAATTTACGTAAATTTTCAGTCTGGTAAAAAAATTGATATCGTTGTATGACTAGAATCCTAGTCGATCATCTTCTGTCAACGGTGTTTCTGTTCTACTTGGATCATTTCCATAGAATTGAGAGAAGTTCGAACAGTTCATTTCAAAACGCGTTATTCCACCTGGAGGCATTGGGAAGTCTTCCTGCGTATAATGAAGATCCTTGTCTGCATAGACGCGTTTCATGAACAACCCGAATACCGGCATCGCCGCAGCGGCACCTTGTCCATATTGCATACTGCTGAAGCTAATACCTCTATCCTCCGCACCAGTCCAAACACCTGTAACCAGGTCTGGAGTTACACCAATAAACCAAGCATCAGAGTTATCATTCGTAGTACCTGTTTTACCACCAATTGGGTTTTTCAATCCACCAAAGTTGGGATCCCATCTCAATCGATTACCCGTACCACCATCAACTACGCCTTTCAACATATCCACCATAGCATATGCTGTTTCGCTGTTCAAAGCCTTCAATACCTTTGGTGCTTTTTCATAAATCGGTGCGCCGTTTTTATCTTCAACACGTAAAATCATGGTCGGTTCTACCCAAGTGCCCTGATTAACAAAAGCTGAATATGCACCAACCATATCAAACAAAGAAGCATCGTAAGAACCCAACGCAATGGAAAGCTCATTAGGGATATTTGAGTTAACCCCCATACGCTTCGTTAGATCCGCAACGTTTGCTGCTCCAACTTCATTGATCAGATATGCAGAAGCATAGTTTTGTGAGTACTTGATTGCATTTTTCAACGTAATAGGGTCACCACCTTGCTGTGTTCCGCGCGGTGTCCAGTTACCGTAAGTTCTAGAATGGTTAGGAATAGATACACACGGTCCGTAGCCATTATCAATAGCATAAGCATACACAAACGGCTTCGCGGTGGAACCTACTTGGCGAGTTCCTAAGCGTACTTGATCATATTTGAAATGCTCAAAGTTGATACCACCGACCCAAGCTTTGATATAACCTGTCTTTGGCTCCATCGCCATCATCGCATTGCGTAAGAAGAGCTTGGTGTAGCGGATAGAATCCATTGGAGTCATCGTCGTATCGATATTACCCTTCCAGGTAAATAGATTCATTTGAACTTTCTTATCAAATTCCTTACGAATCTGTGCGTCCGACAAACCTTCTGCTTTCAATGCGATATAACGATCCGAACGCTTCATCCCTTTTTCTAAAAGGTTTGCGTTCTTGCCTGTAAAAGCATTGCGGCGCTTCCATTGTTTATCAAACTCACGCTGCAAGCGCGTCATCCACTCTTTCTGAGCTTCTTCAGCGTGCTGTTGCATTTTATAGTTAATCGGGGTGTAGATTTTTAATCCGTCACGATCTAAATCGTATGGAGTACCATCAGGTTTTGTGATAGCTAGACGCTGAAATTCTTTCTTGATTTCCTCTTTCAACACCGCTCGGAAATAAGGCGCTAGACCTTCGCCATAGTTCGAAATCGTTAATTTCAGACCTAAAGGTTTCTCCGATGCCTTTGCATAATCCTCAGCCGTGATAAAGTTCTGATTACGCATGTTAGCCAACACCAAATTACGACGTTGCAATGCTCTTTCTTTTTGTCTAACCGGTGAGTACTGGCCTGGACCTTTCAACATCCCTACCAATAAAGCAGCTTGCTCCGCAGTCAGCTTATCTGGAGTGGTATTGAAATAAGTACGAGCTGCTGATTTAATTCCGAAAGTATTATAGGCTCCAAAGTCTACCGTATTGAAGTACATCATGATGATCTCTTCTTTGGTATAATTACGCTCTAAACGAACCGCAGTAATCCATTCCTGAAACTTCTGCATGATACGCTTCACCGAGCTGCGCGCTCTTTGTTCACCAAAAAGGTTCAGCGCTAATTGCTGGGTAATCGTACTACCTCCCTGCTTGTTTCCACTTAGGGTTAATAAAACCGTAGATATCGTACGTGAATAATCGATACCTGAGTGCTCGTAGAAACGCTTGTCCTCCGTAGAAACCAAGGCTTGAACAAGGAATGGAGATAATTCAGAATATTTTACGTTGGAGCGATTATGCACATAATAGGTTCCTAATACGCGATTATCGTCAGTAATAATTTCAGATGCTAAATTACTTTTGGGATTTTCTAAGTCTTTGAAGGTTGGTAACTTTCCGAAAATACCGATGCGGACACTGAGTAGAAATAGTGCGCCAAACAACACCAGTCCAATTAAGATTTTCCAGAAATTACGCGTATACCTTTTTACGTCTTCTTCGGTAAGATTACTACTTTTTGCTTCTCTCTTCATTTGTTAATTAATGAAACCACGAAAGCCTCACTCACTGTGTGATAGTTTCGATTTCCTATAACATCAGTAAGTGTGCCAATTGTTAGATTACAGGTACAAAAGTACCATATTTTTCTGGACCAAAAGGAATATACGAAAAATGAACAAATATTTTTCTGGTGATCGTGTTTAGAGAAAAGAGAAAACCCATTTTAACGGGAATTGTAAAATCATTTATACAATGGACATCCGTCAATTTTCTACGGCAATAATGTTTATCTATTTGCGATAATCGCTTTCAAATAGCTACCTTCGCAATAGTATGCTGGCGAAAATCAACACTAAATCTGGGCTATTCTTCATCTTTCTTACCGTCGTATTAGACTCCATAGGTCTGGGTATTATTATTCCGGTAATGCCTGCTTTGATTAAAGAGTTAATCCATGGCGATATTAGTCAAGCCTCATCATATGGCGGCTGGCTTACATTCTGCTATGCATTTATGCAATTTTTCTTTGCGGCAGTATTAGGAAATCTAAGCGACCGCTATGGTAGAAGACCGGTATTATTATGTTCGCTATTTGGCTTCGCTATTAATTACATACTGATTGGATTTGCCCCAAGCATATTTTGGCTATTTGTAGGCCGCATTGTAGCCGGAATCACTGGAGCTAGCCATACCGTTGCTGCAGCTTATATTGCAGACGTTAGTACGCCACAGAATAAGGCGCAAAACTTTGGCCTTTTGGGTGCTGCTTTTGGATTAGGCTTCATTATCGGGCCTGTACTAGGAGGTTTACTTGGTCATTATGGTCCTAGAGTTCCGTTCTTCGCAGCCGCAGGTTTAACGTTTTTCAATTTTCTATACGGGTATTTCATCGTCCCGGAGTCGTTGAAACCCGAAAACAGAAGACCTTTTAGCTGGAAAAACGCCAATCCAATCGGTAGTTTCCGACATATCGGGCGCTACGTGCATATTCAGCCGCTCGTCCTCTGCATTTTCTTAATCAATATTGCTGCCCATGCCGTCCAGAGTACTTGGTCCTATTACACGATGGAACGCTTTGATTGGAATGAAAGAATCATCGGTTATTCTCTTGGATTTATCGGAATCTTATTAACTATTGTACAGGCCGGGTTGATTCGCATCATTATCCCTAAAATAGGCATACCGAAAAGTATCATCTTTGGTCTCTTACTGAGCTGTATTGCCTTTCTGATGATGGGACTAGCAGGCTCGTCTGCCATGCTCTATTTCTCTAGCATCTTCTATGTTTTCTCAGGCATTGCCGGCCCCGCCATACAGAGCTCCATATCCAATCAAACTCCAGCAAACGAGCAGGGACAGATTCAAGGGGGATTGACCTGTATCATCAGTTTGACAGCTATTATCGGCCCATTGATGATGACCAGCCTTTTTTCCTTCTTCACAAAAAAGAGCACCACGCTTTATATGCCTAGTGCTCCATTTTATCTGGCTAGTTTATTAGGCTTGATCGCCTGCTTGACTGCCTTACAATATTTTAGAAATCGTCAGAAAGATTAGTCTGCTTTTTGTATTAAACATACTGCATAAGCAACAACACCTTCCTCTCGCCCGATAAAGCCCATCGTTTCATTTGTCGTTGCCTTTATCGATACATCGTCTACCGATATTCCTGCTGCTTCGGCAATATTGATCTTCATTTGAGGAATATAAGGCTTGATCTTAGGTGCTTCTAAACAAAGCATGCCGTCGATATTACCTAGCTCATACCCCTTTTGTTTTATTAAAGCTACGCAGTGCTTCAATAGATCCAAACTATTCGCGCCTTTCCAACGATCATCAGTATTGGGAAAATGATAACCAATATCTTCTAAATTGGCAGCGCCGAGAATTGCATCACAAATCGCATGAGCCAAAACATCTGCATCTGAATGTCCGAACGCACCTGCATGGTGTTCCAGTTTGACGCCTCCAACAACGAAGGGGTGCCCTTCGCGCATTTGGTGCACATCAAAGCCAAATCCTACTTTTATTTTCATAATTGTTACGAAGATACAGCAATATATTCTGTTAAAAAAATGAAGGAAAATCGCCTATTACAAGCTATTATTCCAACATTTTACTACAAATCGTTAAAAATCATTGAATACAGTACAGGAAACTCATTTTCCTCTAATATTTATTTACTACTTTTGGATTTTAAATCCTCATTATTTATGATGTATTCGAAAAAAATATTAATTCCAACACTTTGCCTAGCCTTCGGTTTATTAATATTTAGCTCGTGTAGTAAAAGCCACAACAGTAATTATTCGTCGAAAACCGGCGTGAAGTACAACGACCCTTATAATGGCGGTCTGCAGATCAATCGTAAAGTCAAAGAAGCTCCAGGCCCCGGCCTTGTAGGCATCGAAGGCGGTACTTTTGTGATGGGAGGTAGCCTTAATGAAGATCTGGGTTATGACTATGACAATGCGAAACGTCGTGTGACCGTTGCATCGTTCTATATCGACGAAACAGAGGTCTCTAATGCAGACTGGTTAGAATACTTGCAATGGATTGCGCAAAGCTATCCTGAAGACGGAAAGATGTACTATGATGCACTTCCTGACTCGCTAGTATGGCGCCATCCCCTATCTTACAACGAACCTTACGTTAACTTATATTTCAGACATCCTTCGTTCCAAGACTACCCTGTTGTTGGTGTAAGCTGGGAACAAGCGAATGCGTATTGCCAATGGCGTACAGATCGCGTAAATGAGCACATTCTTCGCGAATCGGGTGTATTGATGGACTATAAAACCATGAATAGCCAGCAGACAAAACCGGAAACTGGTTTTAATACTGAACTTTATCTAAATGGACAGATCCGCGGCGAAAACGTCGATGGAAAGAACATGCCTAAAGATAACAGTATCGGTGCTGCCAAAGATGCGCGTCGTCCGGTACGCATGGAAGATGGTGTATTAAAACAACCTTACCGTTTACCAACGGAAGCAGAATGGGAATATGCAGCCCTTGGATTAATTGGAAATTCATTCCAAGGAAATATTCAAACTGCTCGTACCTATCCTTGGGACGGCTTAGGCGTGCGTTCTGCACAGCGTAAATCGCAAGGAAAGATGTTGGCCAACTTCAAAATTACCTCCGGTAATAATATGGGAGTGGCAGGTAATTTAAATGATGGTGGAGATATCACTGTACCGGTACGTGCTTATATACCAAATGACTTTGGATTATATAATATGGCCGGAAATGTGAATGAATGGGTTAGTGATGTTTATCGCCAATTATCTTTCGAGGACTTTGAAGATTTCAACCCTTATCGTGGACATGTGTTCATGGATAATCAATATGAAGATGCACAAACTCGAACGCTAGCAAAAGATGAGTATGGAAGACCAATCAAGGTCCCTGCAAAGGCTGCGCGCAAACAGACTTGGGAAGAACTGCAACAAGCAAAGACAATCGACTCAATCAATATGGGAGCAGCAACAGCTTACGATCATGATGTTCGCGGATATTTAGACGAAGAGCAAAAAGCATTATTCGGAAAAGCAACGCTTGTGAATGATAAGTCTCGCGTTTATAAAGGAGGATCATGGAACGACAGAGCTTACTGGTTGAACCCAGCGACACGTCGCTTCGCTCAACAAGATCAGTCCAGTGCAATGATTGGATTCCGATGTGCAATGACCATGGTTGGAAATATTTACGGACCTGCATCAAACACGCGCCGTTAATAGCATTCAAAAAATAAGACATAAAGAAAAGGGCTTTGAAATTTCAAAGCCCTTTTCTTTATGCGAATCCGAAGTAAAATCTATGCAGATACTTCTTCGTTTACAAATTCATCATACAAATCTCCGAACGCTTCATAATCGTCATCAGACGCAGGAGCGAATAAGCGGATGTTGTTGTCTTTGATATAAGACATAATTTCTGGATCGATGTTCTCATCAGATTTAACTACGACGTCTGTAAATGACAAAGCGCCTTTTGTTAGATCTACAAAACTTCCAGATCCGTAAGCAGCAAGATCAGCAGCATCGATATCAACTTGTGATGCCAATTCAGCATACTTACTACCTAATGATGCGTTAGCAAAGTCTTCCTCGTACAACGAATAGAATACTTTAGCATCTTTGAATGTAGGATCATCTTTGTAGGCAGTCTTTAAGTAAGCAGGAACCATAGCTGTAAACCAACCGTGGCAGTGTACTACATCCGGAGACCAACCTAATTTCTTAACAGTTTCCAATGCTCCCTTACAGAAGAACAAAGAACGCTCGTTGTTGTCATCAAAGAACTTCCCACTCTCATCACGAAAGACCTTCTTCCGCTGGAAATATTCCTCATTATCTAAGAAATACACCTGCATCCTTGCCGCAGGCAAGGATGCTACTTTAATAATTAGCGGATTATCATTATTGTCCACCACAATGTTCATTCCCGACAACCTTATCACTTCATGAAGACGATTTCTGCGCTCATTAATATTACCAAAACGAGGCATCAGAATCCGAATTTCGAATCCTTTTTCTTGCATCGCATGTGGTAACTGGCGTGTAATTTCAGAAATTTTACTTAATTCAAGGAAAGGCGACATTTCATGGGTTATAAACAAGATTTTCGTTTTTGCCATCTCCAAAGTTTTTTTTAATATTGAATAGTAAAATCGGTCTACAAAGGTACTAATAATAAATGAATTTTACAATTCCTTAAAAATCATCATTTTATAATTCAAAGATTATTCCTCACTTTTGTACCTTATTTTAATAAACAGAAGTGAAAATATTCCGCACAAAAAATGAGCTTAAGGAAGCTCTAGCAGGATTGAAAGCGCAAAACAAGACCATAACGCTTGTCCCTACCATGGGCGCTTTACACCAAGGCCACATCTCTCTCATCGATTATGCGAAACCGCAAACTGATATCATCGTTTGTAGCATTTTCGTTAACCCGACACAATTTAATGACCCCAAAGACTTAGAGAAATATCCACGTCCGATCGAACAGGATATCGCGCTACTAGAAGCAGCAGATTGCGATATACTCATCCTGCCTACAGTCGAAGAAATGTATCCAGCGAATGATCCGGCTTGGCGTATAGATTTAGGAGATCTCGATCGAATTTGGGAGGGCGAGCATCGCCCGGGACACTTCCAAGGTGTTACACAAGTCGTATATAAACTGTTTTCTTTGGTAGAACCAGATCAAGCATGCTTTGGACAAAAGGATTTCCAGCAAGTTATGGTTATCCAAAAGATGATTGAAATCAAGGAGCTACCTGTAAAACTACTAATCTGTCCAATCGTAAGGAATGAAAACGGGCTCGCATTGAGCTCACGTAATGCCCGATTGACTGATGAAGGACGAGATACTGCTCTAATTCTATACAAAGCGCTAAATCACATTAAAACCGCCAATAAATCAAGATCTCCACAAGTATTGATTAATGAGGCGAAAGAAATTATAGCAGCAGTTCCTGAAGTTGAATTGGAATATCTGGCAATTTGCGAGACCAGCACGCTCCACTCCGCTTCCCAGTTCGATCCTGAAAAGGAATATGTCGTCTTAGTTGCGGCATGGCTCGAAGGCGTGCGATTGATTGATAACATCTTACTGTAATTTTTCCGGAAACCAGCTTGCTAAGCGCCTTAAACGCGCTGCCAACAAAGAATAACTGTCCTAAATAAAAAAAAGAAAAGCGTAACTTTGCATCATGATGATTGAAGTAATGAAGTCAAAAATTCACCGAGTACATGTCACTCAGGCTGAATTAAATTATGTTGGAAGCATCACCATTGATGAGGATTTGATGGATGCTGCGAACATTATCGCGAACGAAAGAGTTCAAATCGTAAATAATAACAATGGCGCTCGTTTGGAAACTTATGTAATTCCTGGACAACGTGGATCGGGTATTATCTGTTTAAACGGAGCCGCGGCACGATTGGTGCAGGTTGGTGACATCGTCATCATCATCTCCTATGCCCTGATGGACTTCGAAGAAGCCAAGAAGCATAAGCCAACGACTATCTTCCCCGACGACCATAACAAATTAATATAACGAGATCAGTGAAAACGGCTATAATTTTGTAAATTTATAGCCGTTCGCTTTTTACGACTATGCACAAATCAACTACATATCGCTTATCGATAGCTCGCTTCCTCCTCATATGGATGTGTGGCATTATCGTCAGCGGCGTAGTGTTTATGCACAAAGAGGTGACATCAACCGGAGAAATAGTCACCCACATTCACCCCTATAACTTAGGAGAGAAAAAACATCACCGACACCATTCGGACGCAGAAATTAGATACCTCGATATCATCTATCAAGGCAGTTATGTCGAATGGTCACCGTTTGTGTATAGTACTCCTATACAGACCCTTTTATCAGAAGTACAATTTGGCTTTACTGAAAGCCAACACATAACCCGCTCAGCGCACAGTCACGCCGATAGAGGTCCTCCTGCCCTTTTAGTATAACCCATCTTTTTATTTTTGGTATCCATCGATATATGGATACCCGATTGGTTTATCCTATCCGGATAAGCCTAATTCATGTTGGATTTATAGCTAAATTTCTAATGACATTATTATACAACAAGTATATGTTATGCCTATTCTTTTTATGGATGGGGCAGCAAACTATTTATGCCCAAATTAAGGGGCAGGTGATCAACGATAAACAAGATCCTATCGCCAATGCAACCGTTCAAATAGACGGTACACAAATCGGAACTTCTACAGATACCCTCGGTAACTTCGAAATACATATTAACGGATTGAATAAAGCAAACCTAACGGTTCGTGCGGTCGGTTATCAACCTTTGAAAAAGCTGATTCAAGGTGAGCAGATCAATAGATTCCAATCCCTAGCATTGCATGAAGACAACCTGAACCTGCATGAGGTGGTTGTCAGTGCGTCACGCTATGGCATGGAGCGAAAGAAAGCTCCCGTTATTGTCAATGTGTTAAGCCCAAAACTTTTCAATGCCACACAATCCGTAGCCATGTCAGAAACACTCAATTACCAACCTGGTGTCCGAGTGGAAAACAACTGTCAGAACTGTGGGTTTACCCAAGTACGCTTAAACGGTATGGAAGGTGCTTATTCACAAATTCTGATCAATAGTCGTTCGGTTTTCTCCGCCTTGAATAGCGTATATGGCTTAGATCAGATTCCTACGAGTATGATCGATCGTATCGAAGTCGTACGCAGCGGAGGCTCTGCGCTATTCGGCGCCAATGCGATTGCCGGAACAATCAACATTATCACCAAGGATCCTGTTGAAAACGACTGGCAAATAAAATCGACAAACTCCCTTATTGACGGAAAGTCTTGGGATAATACAATTGACTTCAATACGTCTTATGTCGACAATGATCTGCGAGCGGGCGCGACCTTTTATGGGATGCATCGAAACAGAGAGACCTATGACGCCAATGGCGATGATTTCTCGGAGATGACTAAACTAAAAAACTTGACTTTCGGCACGAAAGCTTTTTTCAAACCATCTGAATTCAATAAGTTAACAGTTGATTTAAGTGTATTGAATGAATTTCGACGTGGTGGCGACCGCTTAGACCTTGCACCGCATTTTACCGATGTAACCGAACAGCTTCGTACAAATTCCTTTATCGGCGGCTTGACCTTCGACCAATATTCGAAGGACTTTAAACATAAGCTGTCGCTATACGCGTCGGCCCAAAAGACTAACCGCGAGAGTTTCTACGGTGGTCTCGGCGGCGGAAGAACAGCGCAGGATTCTATACTCGCATCCAATTCTTACGGCACGACAGATGACTTCGCGATGGTCGCTGGCGCGCAGTACACCTATACCTTCGAAAAGGACGTCATCACTGCCGGAGTGGAATATTCAGGAAACAAGACAGAGGATAATATCCCAGGCTATGAGCGATTGATTGACCAAAAGACGCATGGAATCGGTAGTTATTTCCAATATGAATGGAATATCCTACCGAACCTAAAGTCCCTACTCGGCGCTCGCTATGACTATACGCACGTCGATGGAAAGTATAAGTTAGCAGGTTATAACCGTAGCTCCGCAGAAGATTTCGGAACTTTTAGCCCACGAATCACCTTGCTTTACGACATCACAGATTTCCTACAATTCCGTGGTGGATATGCACGCGGCTTCCGCGCTCCGCAAGCCTTCAATGAAGATATGCACGTAACGTCCATCGGGGGACAACAAGTCTTTGTGTTGATTGGAGAAAACCTTAAAACAGAATACTCCAATGCCTATACCGGATCCTTGAACTTCACTAAAAACTTCGGCTCCCTGCAAACCAGCCTATTAGTAGAAGGATTCTATACTGATCTTAAAAATCCATTCACAACCGTGATGACCTCCGAAGAGGAAAACCTCATCATCGAGGAGATGCGAAACGGCGCAGGCGCCAAAGTATATGGCTCCAATATCGAGCTGAATGTTGCGCCATCATCACGTTTCAGCGTTCAAGCAGGTGGAACCATACAGCGCTCCAACTATGAAGAGAATCAATTGCTATACGAAGGGGCTACAGAAGCGGAAAACGTAAGCTCTAAGCGCTTCGTTCGCACACCAAATACTTACGGATACATTAATACAAACTGGAAGCCTGTAGCACCTTTTAGCGTGGATTTAACAGGTGTTTATACCGGAAGCATGATTGTTCCGCATGTGTTGGCTGATGATCAATTCCTACTGAAGAAATCGCCTGACTTTATGGAACTAAACTTACGCCTCGGCTACACCTTCGCGTTGAAGAAAGATCTGAACATGGAGATCTTCGGCGGAATGCAAAATATCTTCAATGCCTTCCAAAAGGATTTTGACACCGGTGCATTGCGCGACTCACAATATATCTACGGACCATCAAGACCACGAACGATTAGTTTCGGGGTTAAAATAGGACATTTTCACTAATGAAGTTGTTACAAATCATTATAGCACAACTATTAATGTCGATCTCACTTTCGCAGGCTCAGGAGCCTGCGAAAGCCGAGATCAATTGGCTTAGCTTTGAGCAATTAGATGATTCCCTGGCTACAAGTCCAAAGCCGGTCCTATTGTTCTTCCACACTGACTGGTGCAGCTATTGCAAGAAGATGCTCAATGAAACGTTTCAGAATCCTCAGGTAATCCAAAAATTAAATAAGCAATACTACAGCGTACAATTTGACGCAGAAACCGCAGATATGATCAACTTCGATGGCGTAACTTATACGAATGAACTAAAATCTAAAAGAAGAGGGAATTACCATACGCTCGCTAAATTGATTTTAGGTAATCCAAAGCAATATGTTTTTCCGACTACAATCTTACTTGACTCCGATTTTAGCGCAAAAAAACGCACATCCAAATACCTTAGTATTAAAGAATTATTAAAAATTTTATAATTTTTTTCACTGTTTTGTAGCACATTTATAAATTCGAACGTTTACATTAGCATTACAGATATTCACAACACATTATGAAAAACTTTAAAATTTTACTTATTGCTTTATTGGCCGTTGTTTCCGTGAGCTCGTGTATGAAGAATGATGATCCAACGCCAGGTATTGATTATGAAAAAGAAAGAGCACGTATTGATTCTACTCTTAGAGCGCAAAAACCAATCTTAGCGGAATGGGCACAAGATAATTTCGAAAATCCGATCTATAACGATTCGCTTCAAATGTGGTACGAGGTGATCACGCCAGCTATCGACGAGTCTTTTGAATACGTTCTATCAGGATACTCTTTCGTGCCGGTTAAAGCCGATGTAAAGTATAAAGGAGAATTACTTGACGGTACAGTTTTCGACGAAACATCAAGTACATCAGAAATGACGATTGGTAGAGGACAATGGTTACAAGCATTTGAGCGCGCATTCTGGCCTCAAAAGGTGACTATCGCTGGTGTAGATTATTTTCCAGGATTGACACCAAAAGGATTGCAAAAAGGTCAAAAAATTAGATTTGTGGCTCCATCACCATGGTGTTATGATAACAAAGAGCAGAAAGACAAAGATGGCAAAGTGAAAATCCCTGCTGACTCGCCATTAGTATTTACTATTGAAGTAAGCAACTTAGTAAAACTCAACTAATAATAATTTATTGAAACAAAGATATTGAAAGAGAAGGGACTGTCCATATGATTGGACAGCCCCTTTTTTCTTTTAGGAATAATCCGAGCGCTCAAAAGTCTCCTTTCAAGGATCTCACCCTAAGCGGCTTCAAACCTGCTTGCTACATAAGCTTTTCTTTACTCTATTCAAACCCATATCAAACCCCTTCTGAGACGGTTATGATTGGGGTTATAATTGGGTTTAGATTGGGTTTGAAATGGGTTTGAGTAGTACTTATTAGTTAGTATTAAGATATTAGACATTAGATTTTAGACAATTTGAGTATTGTGTCAGGAAAGAAAGGAAATTTGTCTTGAACCAGGAAAAAAAGGATACAAGGATTGGCAGGATCGGGTGGAAAGGAAGGATGTAAGGATTGGTAATGTTGGAGACGTTTAGTGAAACGTCTCTACGCATTGGCGTCCAATTGGCTTCTATACAATTTTGGACTATATAGGCGGTGATCATGACGAACCGCGTAGAGACGTTTCACTAAACGTCTCCTATAAAAAATACAATCGCCCCCTTCATATGTCACAATACCCGATCCTGTCAATCCTTAAATCCTTGCTTTCCTGGTTCAAGACAAATTTCCTTCCTTTCCTGATACAAGACACATACTCTAATGTCTAATATCTACTAGCCCCCCTTAAACTTAGAATCTTCCAATATCTCCTGCGCATTTTCGGTCTTTAAAAGATCGATTAATGTTTTTTCGGGATGTCGACTCATATATTTTCGAACAATCTGCCAACCGATATAGCTTCCTAATTTAGGAGCAGACTCATTATTGCTCCCTAGTTCTGGTGTGAAGGGTGCTTCGGTAAAGTATTTCTGAGTTCGCAGGTAATCGGTACTGTAGAGGAGGTCTTCTTGCAGAAACCATTGCCATACGTCTTTTTGATATTGCTGAGCCCAGGCTAGCTGCGCTGAGGTATATCCTATTTTTAGGGAGTCTGGTACTTCCGTCAATTGATCCATCGCGTATAAGACCTTTCCGTGGTAGATCATCTGCTGAAGCGTATTGACGTCGGCATCCCGAACAGGGAATAACTCTTCGCGGATCACGGCTTCGATGATGCGAGGAGTGATATTTTCAGCAGTAAATCGGCGCGAAACGTATAAGGGGATGGAGCCTATTAAGGCAGGGTAAAAAGGCGAATCATTACCTAGGAACATATCGAGCCCTACCCCGATATATTTCTCTCCAATCGGCACCTGTACTTCAAAACCAGAGAAAAAAGAAATTATACGAGGGACTTCATATTGGGGAAAGTAATGCTTGATATAGCGAAAAGCCTGTGTAAGCTCTTCCTCCTGTGTTTTTAGATCAGGATATTTCTTCCCGATTGCCGCCGCTAAATCGATGAAATCCTTCTTTTGGATGACTTCCTTTAAAATTTCCTTTAAATAAATCGAGTCTCGAGGATCGCTGACCTTCAGCATATATTGCATGTAGTCAGCGTAGAAGGGATTGTATTTCTGCTGCCATTCCGTATTTTTCACTTGTATCTCATTGGGCTTAAGGGCTGCAATCTCACGATCGAATCTTTCGATCTTAATATCCACAGGTATGGAAGAAACATCAGGCTTTTCCTTTTTCGATTGACAGGACAGAATAAAAAAACAAAGAAACAGAATCGATAATAGCTTGTTTAAAGTACGGCTCATCAAGTTATACGCTAGTGATACACAAAATTATTTAGTAAATTTACAATAAATTCAGCCACATGAAAATTGCGTTAGCACAACTTAACTACCATATCGGAAATTTTGAAGCGAATAACCAAAAAATAATTCAAGCAATACAGACGGCAAAGTCTGCTGGGGCAGATTTAGTTGTATTTGCAGAATTAGCAATTGGAGGATATCCCGCAAAAGATTTATTACGAAACCTTTCCTATCTAACCCAATGTGAGCAGAGCATTGCAGCCATAGCAGATGCCTGTCAGGGAATTGCTTGTATCATTGGTGCACCTATTCGTAATCAAGATGGTGAAGGCAAAGCGCTATACAATGCTGCCTTGCTCCTGGAAGATGGAAATGTTTCGCAAACCGTAAAGAAGAGTTTACTGCCGGACTATGATGTATTCGACGAATACCGCTATTTCGAACCTAATAAGCAAGTAAATTGCATTCCTTTCCGAGGTAAGACCATCGCATTAACCGTATGCGAAGACCTTTGGGATGATGACGGGCCGAATTCCTATGTAGGCGATATCATGCTGGAGCTAGCGAAAGAGAATCCAGATTTGATTATCAATATTGCCGCTTCGCCTTTTTCTTATACGCACTTTGAAAGCCGCAAGAATGTTTTAAGCCGCAATGTGATTAAGGCAAATGCACCGCTGATCTATGTCAATCAGGTCGGAGCGCATGCTGATATTATCTTTGACGGCAGATCGCTTGCATTCAATAGAAAAGCAGAAATCATTGAAGAGTTAAATGCTTTTGACGAAGATTTGCAGTTTGTTGAGCTTGAAAAAGATTTAACAGCAGAACGAACAATTACTATTTCTACGAAGAGTGAAATTGCGCTGATTCACGATGCGCTAATCTTGGGACTTCGCGATTATTTCAAAAAATCAGGATTCAAAAAAGCTGTCCTAGGACTTTCCGGAGGGTTAGATTCAGCGTTAGTCGCGGCACTCGCATGCGAAGCGATAGGCGCGGAGAACGTCTTGAGCGTATTGATGCCTTCGATTTACTCTAGCGATCACTCATTGAAGGATGCATTAGATCTTGTAAAGAATACGGGGTGTGCACATCAAATCGTGCCGATTAAGGATATAGCCAATGCGTTTGAAACAGGTTTAGCGGATACTTTTGCGGGAAAAGCGCCTGATACGACCGAGGAGAACATACAAGCTCGAGCTAGAGGAACTATCCTGATGGCAATCTCCAACAAGTTCGGAAACATCCTGCTCAACACCTCCAACAAAAGCGAAGCTGCCGTAGGCTATGGAACCTTATACGGCGATATGACCGGTTCCATTAGCGTTATTGGCGATGTGTATAAAACGCAGGCCTATCAGTTGGCAAACTACATCAACAGAGATCAAGAAATTATTCCCATTAATACAATCGTTAAACCGCCATCGGCAGAGCTGAGACCTGATCAGAAAGACTCAGACTCCTTGCCACCATACGATATCTTGGATGCCATCTTATTTCAACTGATTGAAATGGAAAAATCCGCCAGCGAGCTGGTAAACCTAGGTTTCGAGGAAGCATTGGTGCAAAGAATATCCAAGCTATTAAACAATGCAGAGTTCAAGCGCTTTCAAGCTCCACCGATATTGCGCGTCAGCCCGAAGGCTTTTGGATCAGGCAGAGCAATGCCATTGGTTGCAAAATATCCTTTTTAATAAACTGGTTTTAAACCTTTAACGTTTAGCATAGTCAAAGAGAAAAAGAGTAGAATTATGAAATCGCTTTTGTCTACATTCATTGCCGGGGTCGCGTTATTTTTAGCGTCCTGTTCATCCTATAAGTATAATACTACGAGGGTGCAAAATTTAGATTTCTCACAGTATAAAACCTATGGTTGGTTGCCTCCTGTGGATTCCCTTTCAAAGAATTATTTCACGAATGATATTTCACGTAGCAACATTATCTCGACTGCAAATAAGCAGATTGAAGCACGTGGACTAACTTATTCTAAAGAAAACCCAGATATTCTATTTCGTTACGTGACGATTGTGAACAACAAAAGTCGCATGGTTTACAGCCATAGCTACGGATGGGGCGGCCCGTGGGGCATGTATCGTCCGTGGGGTTGGGGCTGGGGATGGTATGGCGGTGGTCCTTCATACCCGGTTGGAAAAGAGAAATTCCGCTACTCTCACGTTATCATAGAAGCCGTAGATCGTAAGACAAATTCGGTGGTATGGCAAGCGAGAGGTTCTGGTGAGATTAGAACGCCAGAAAAAGCAATCAATAACCTTCCGAAAGTTGTGGAAGGTATCTTCAACGAATATCCATTGAAGTAGTTTGAGCAAAGATTTTTTTAGATTTTTTATAAAAAAGAGGGGCAGCCGATATAGACTGCCCCTTATCTATTTTATTTATCCGCCCTTAGATTGAAGGCCGCTGATTAATATAAAATGGCACTTCGACATGGTCTTTTGATTTATTGATAATTAACTCTGCAGCCATCTTTCCCATCATCTCAAAATCCGTTGATATTGTCGTAATACCGTTTAGAATAAATTTCTTAAGCGGCGTTTCATTGTAGGAAATCACGCCTACATCCTGCCCTATCTGCAGCTTCTTGTTGATAATCTTATCCAACAGCTTTACCAAATCATCTTCCGCGATATTGATATAGCAGGTTCCGACAGTAATACGCTCCTTGTCAAGTTCGCTCACCAAACAATGATTAAATGCATACTGCTGAGCAAACTTATAAAAACCTTTAATAATAGCTTTCGGATAATCGCTATTGTCCGGGAATATCAACTTGATTGTCGCATATTTGGCCAATGCCGGCAAGGCTTCTTCCAATGCACAATAGATATCCTTTTCATAATTCTCATAAACTGCAGCAAACTCCCCCTGAATATCTTCGATATACTTACCTAAAAGCACCAGCTTTTCTCTGGGAATATATTTATTGATGATCTCAGACGCCTGATCTCTACCCTCTTTAAAATGTGGGAAAAGAACGTAATAGTCATAAGTTTTGGTCAAATTTCCCAAAAGGGTCCTCAGATAAGTAATGTCGCTGTTATAAACGAATAAATCCAAAGCGGCTTCATCCGCTAGCTCGTTTGCAAATGAGTCGTAGACAATCTTCTTATGCGCGCTCAATTTGTTCAACAACATCGCAATCTTGGCGCGTTGCTTCACATCCGTTGTAGCAACGTAGTACCCTTTGCCGGGTATAGAAGCAATAACATCAGAATTCTTTAAAAATTTATAGGCTTTTTCAACGGTATCTCGAGAAATATCGACATAAACACTGAGCTCATTGATCGATGGTAACATATCATCCTTTTCGAGGGTGCCATTCTTCACCGCATCAATAATCGCAGATGCTAGCTGTTGATATTTCGGAGTGGCCGAAAAATCACTTATTTGAATGGTTTTCAGAAAGTCTGTCACCTTACTGGTCATAGGATCGGCATTATAATAAGTCAGGTTCTCTTTATGTTGCATTCTAATATAGATAAAATACTTTACTTAGCGACTATATTTAAGGAATAGCCAGCATTGGAACCCTAAAATTAACCTATGCCATTTGTTAATCTATCCTGCCCTTACATGCGATAGCTGTTTAAAATACTTTCGCTAATTGTACGCCCAAGGCATGATCTTGATAATACGGACTGATAAATGTTGTCGAGTTGTGATGTTTCCTATTAAACAATTGCGATGTCATGGGATAGGTCCAATAAGCGAGTTCTGTAGATAGTATTCCTATGCCGGCACCAGCAACAACATCGCCAACCCAGTGTCGGTCATTGAATATTCTATAGATGCCTGTCGCTGCAGCCAAAGGATAGCCGGATATACTCAGCCAGAAGTTGTTGTCTCTATACTCATGGAATAGAAACTGTGCAGATGAGAAGGCTGTCGCGGTGTGTCCCGATGGAAATGATCTTGTATTCGATCCATCCGGACGAATCTCTCCGACCCACCTTTTCGTTGGGATCACCATCGCGCCCATATAGACTTGCGAGGTGAGGTATATCATCGTTCGATCTTTAAGATTATGCTTTCCTTTAACGCCAAATATGTTCAGTCCATAAACAGCCCCTGCAGGCGCATATTGCATGTAATTATCAATAACAGCACCCACCGTGATATGCTCTCTCGTTTCGTAGCGCGTGGAGCTATTCAATTCTTTTAAACTGGGGCTTATCAAACTGGCAACCCCGTATCCAATAAAAACAGTAGGAATAATTAGCTTCTTGTAGTGGAAATGATAAGCAGGATCATCGAGTAGTATCCTACTAGAATCTATATGGTCTACTATTTGCGCCTGAGCATGACAAACGTCAAGAAAGATTAGTAGGCAGATGAATCCAATTCGCAGCATGATGTTGTTTTTCTAACAGAAATTAACGCAATTATTCAATAAAAAATATGCAAACAAAAGTTAAAGATTTTAACATTTGTAGCGATTCGTCAACCTGTATAATTTGTATGCTGGAAGATAGAATTATCCCGAAAATTCATCTAACATTTCTAAAGATGGAACGAAGAACAAACTTCCCGTCTTCGCTGTACTGAAGTCTAATATCCGATCGTAGTTTCCGGCAGGATTTCCGATAAACATATTCCTCAACATCTTCTCTACAGTCGTAAATGTGCTGGCATAACAGATAAAATAGGTACCCATCTCATTGGAACTTACTGTACCGAAAGGCATATTATCCCTAACAATCTTGAAGTCATCACCGACATTCGCCAGTGCGCTATGCGAGTTGGCAGGTTTCTCCTCATCGCTCATCTCGATATCCATATCTTTCGAGCGGCCGATTACTTTCTCCTGTTCAGCAATGGGGAGTGCATTCCAGGCAGTTAAATCATGGACATATTTTTGAACAAACAGATAACTCCCTCCTTTATACGCCGGATCCTCACCTGAAACGATAGCAAAGTAATCCCGATCGGCGCCATGTGGATTCTCCGTGCCGTCTACAAATCCTAATATCGAACGACTATCCCAATAACGGAAGCCCTGCACTTCAACAATACAGTCTGCAAAATCGTTCATAAAAGAACTGATCGTATTCGCCATATCATAAGCCAGGCTCTTTTCGTCAGCGCGAATGTGAAAATGAAAATCAGCAGGCGTAAATACCGCTACATGCTTATCGCCGGCTATAGCCTCAAAATTCTTGAGCTCTTTTGGGAGGGGCTTTGGTAAATCTAAACTTTGCCAAGCGTCATGTCCGATTCCAAAAACGACGCTAGCCTTTGCGTCCGGAAAGCGATCCAATGCGGAATTATTCAAATTGATCACCAACGCACAGATACGCTGAAACTTCTTTTTAATTTCAGGAAGTGCCAAGGATGTACGCATTTTCCAAACCAGGAAAAAGGTATTATTATTCGGATAATCGGTGACATTTTGTGCATGATGTGCACTGTAAGACTTATTAACAGCCATAGGAAATTCTTAATCTAAAAACCATCTGCTTCAACAACGAATAAACGGCATCAATGTTTTGATCCGAACTTTTGAATTCTACTGATCCGTTCCGAAGATTTTATTAAGAATAATCTCCTTTATTGCTGTAGGCTCCAGAGAACCTTCAAACTTGTCCTTACTGATCCATATTGGATAATATTGCCGCTCTACATCCACTATTCCATGCGAACCTTTGACCAGGTTGGCATCCAATGGCGTAATATCTAATACCGCACGAAACCCAATCTTTTTCAATAAAAGCTTAAAGATTGCCCTAGATTTCGAGGTCATGAACATCTCTACAGGATCGTAGCCGGGCTTCTTATGAATATCGACCATGCGCGCATAGTCTGGAGCCTTCGCATCGTCCTCCCAGAAATAATAGGTAAACCAGGCATTCCGCTTTGCTAGTACTAGTAAATCGCCGGAACGCTCATGGTCCATACCATAGGATTTCTGTTCTACTTTATCCAATACTTTATCCACCCCATCCAAGCTTGACAGCAGGTTTTTAACCTTGGTCTCTATGGCTTTCGATTTACAGTAAACATGCGCAATCTGATGATCGGATACCGCGAAAGCATCCGACGCCGCTGCATCGAGCAACTCCAAACCTCGCTCCATACGAATCCCCAAAAGTCCCGCTTTTCGAAGCGCTCGATTGATATGAACCGGCTGATCAACCGCCGCGATACCATATTCCGAAAGAAGAATGACTTCAATATTTCGACTTTCAAAGAACTCCACTAGCTCTTTCACAAGGCTATCGATCTCCAACAGTTCGTTTTTGATTTTCTCTTGATCTGGACCAAACTTCTGTAAGCAGTAATCCAGGTGCGGAAGATAAATCAAATTCAATGTGGGCTGATGCTTCTCCTCCACATACATGGCCGAATTGGCAATCCAACGGGAGGAAACAATATTTGCATTTGGTCCCCAAAAATTAAATAAAGGGAATTTACCAAACTTCTCCGTCAGCTCGTCACGCAAGCTAGCAGGATAAGCATAGCAGTCGGGCATCTTTCTGCCGTCTGCTAGGTAATTTGGACGTGGTGTAACCGAATAATCCGCATCGTTGTACATGTTGTACCACCAAAACATCTGAGCGCAACTGAAGTCAGCATTGCGCTTCTTCGCGGTCGTCCAAATGCTCTCCGCCTGCACCAGCTTATTCGATTGTTTCCAGAACTGTATCTCCGAAGCCGAATGAT
Organism: Sphingobacterium hotanense; assembly: GCF_008274825.1. Taxonomy (NCBI): domain Bacteria; kingdom Pseudomonadati; phylum Bacteroidota; class Sphingobacteriia; order Sphingobacteriales; family Sphingobacteriaceae; genus Sphingobacterium; species Sphingobacterium hotanense. The sequence continues at coordinate 983,148 of NZ_CP030848.1, read as the reverse complement.
CGTACCAACCATTTGCCACAATCCCATGTTCGCTAGGCGTCGTGCCTGTTAAGTATGTCGTCTGCGACGCAGTTGTCAATGCCGGCATTACTGGTTTAATATCCCCTAAATGATTACGCTTTACAAAAGCATTCAAAAAAGGCGTGTATTCGCCAAGTACCGACTGTGATAAACCAACTACATCTATTACGCAAACTCTATTCATCTCTATGTTAATCTTTTAACTCGTCTAATAACCATTGCAACTCCCTTGCTATTGAATCCTGAATCGGAATCTGCAAAGATGGAGGCAGCACCCCCCAGGTGTAAGTCTCTATTTCCAAATGTCGCGACCGCTCTTTCTCCTTATGCAAAGCTAAGACCTCCAATATATCTTGCTGTGTGGAAGACACTTCGCCATACTGCTCTAAGAATATAGGCACATGGAAATGGCTGCGCCATTCTACCTGATCCAGATTCTCGATATGGGGCAGCGCATCCATTAAGTCGCGATACTTAACCAATTCATTCTTTTTATCACGAGCGATAACCTGATGAAGATAGATCGGTTCATCAAATTCCTCCAGCACCTTCTGCTTATGAAGCCTGTCGGCAACATCATCAGTAAACTGTACCTTCAGCGCCGAGCTGATCTGGAACTTACCGATGTTAATTCCCAATTTTTCCAAACGCTTCATTGCTTCCGGATGCTGTTCGTATGCCAGTGCAAAATGACAAACATCATAACAAAGTGTAATATATCGATTGATGATGTGCTTTGACTGCTCTGCATCCAAACCCGCCACCTTCTCAAAATATGCGCGCGCTGCTGGCAATAGTTCTTCCTGATACCAAGCAATAAACTCATCCACATTCTCAAGTACACCGTCAGGTTCAGGCTCTATATCCAGGTGCATATACTTCCCTGTGCTAATTTCCTTCTGATACAGAAAGTTTGCGACCTCCACAATCTGCTGTGTGGCCTCATGCCGCATCGTCCGCCATTCCTCGGCCGACTCATCAAACCAAAAACGATAACTAAGCGGCGATGTTGAAATCCCCGCCTCTCCTTTATCCGGTATCAGCTCCGCCAAGATTTTAAATAAGGAGATCGTATAGTCCTTCCGCTTTTTGCTCGTCCAATCCGGAAAATGAACCATATCCTTCACCCGCTTCTCATGGAAATCCCCAAAAGGAAAACCGTTCAGCGTAAAAACATAAATATCATTACGCTTCAGCCATAGCTGGAACTCCAGCAAGCATTCAGGCTTCAACAATTCTTCACTCGCTTCTGCCGAGATACGCAGACCTAAGCCAAAGGGAGCATCTGGAGAAACAGCCTCTTTGATCGCAGGAACATGCGTCCGCAACTGATCAAAATGCGAATGCCAATCCTGTCCTGGGTGTATATTCGTGCAATACGAAATATGTGTGTTAGCTAACTTCATCCAATTGATTATATGCTTGTTGAAACTCACTTAAAAAATCAATCGCCTGTAGCACATATTCCGTATCAATCTGATGGTAATCCTTGCCTTTACCCATCCGCTCTAATAGAACGACAGTCAGGCGACCGCCCAAGTGTTCCTGGAACTCCGTCAGACCCTTGATCAACTGCTGTTTTCCTTCCGGTTTCGATAGGATCGGATGATATACCGGCAATCCGAGATGATGAATCAGATGAACAACCGAAAGCGCCTCATGCTCCGAAAGATTGCCAATAAGGTAAGAATAAACGACGTCGATCGCTATCCCTATCGCCACAGCTTCGCCGTGTAGCACCTCAAAATTACTTAGCTGCTCCAGTTTATGAGCACTCCAATGCCCAAAATCCAAGGGACGCGAAGATCCCAACTCAAATGGATCACCATTTCTGATATGTTCTAAATGCAAATCTGCACAGCGATATATCAACTCGCTCATGGATTGAGAATCTCTGCGCGGTAGATCATCCGCTTGAGCCTGTATCCAGTTATAAAAATCCAGATCCTTGATCAAAGCAACTTTGATCGCCTCAGAAATCCCAGCCAACCAAGATCTATTATCCAATGTAGATAAAAACGAATAATCATTGAATACTGCGACAGGTGGTGTAAAAGTTCCCAGGAAGTTCTTCTTTCCTTTATAATTTACGCTGTTCTTTACTCCAACACCCGAATCATTTTGCGAAAGCACCGTCGTCGGAATTCTGATATGACGAATCCCACGATGGGAAATTGCAGAGGCATAGCCCACTAAATCCAGAATTGCCCCGCCGCCGATAGCAACGACATAAGAATGTCGATCGACGCCGTAATCATCGATTGCCTGCACGATAGACTCCAAAGCTTCCGGATTATTTTTGCAGACTTCGCCACCAGCCAATATCAAAGGCTCCCCCGCTAGAACAACGTCGTCCAAATCCTCAAAATAATCCTTGATTTGTCCCGCCAAAGCTGGGTGGTTTTCCCAAACACCACGGTCTACAACGAAAAGGACCTTTTGCTTAAAATCCGGATTTCTACGTTGAAAGAAGAAATCCCGAAGCAAGTTATTTTGTGGGGCAAAAATGCCCACTGTGAAATAGATATTATAAGAAAAATCTATGTTAAAGCCTTGTTTTAACACACGTTCCATACGTTAAAAATAATTAGGTGACAGCAAACTTCTTTGCTAAAACAATTGAGACCGGTAGGATGCAACAGACAGCCAAAGCCAAAATCCAAAAACCGCTCAAAGCAATCCAACTTGCATTCATTAAGATCAAGGCTAAAACCCCAAACTTAACGGCTTGCCGAATATCCATAGGCGCTAGTGTTCTTAGAGCTTTAAATAAAGGTCTCGCGATCATGGCAACAAAACCAGCGATAAAAAGAAAAGCATAGGCATATCCGCTCCGCCACGCGAAATAACACAGCGTAGCGACAACCAACAAATATAGCCCCAAGGAAACCTGCATGGCAGTTTTATTATTTCCATACACCTCCCCGCGAGAAATGTTAGTAACCGATGCAATATAGATGAGCGGCACAAAAGCGAGATACCAATAGGAAAGCGAATCTGGAATAACCGCAAAACCCAACAACAGGTTTAAACCGCGGCACATCCCCATCGTAATAGGACCCAAAACGAAATGATGTTTCGCCTTTCCATTATACACTAAGCACATCAGCACAATAGCCAATGCCATGTAGAAGCAGGTCATGTTAACCTGATAGGCCAGCCAGCAAGCAATAATAAAGGCTACAGCACCAAAAATTGCCGCAGATGATATATCGATGCGCCCCGACGGAATAGGGCGCTCAGGGCGCTCTATCTTATCTAATTTCGCGTCAAAAACATCATTATATACGATGCCCCCTGTATAGAGCAGCATGCTAGAAACGACTATATTCAGGATGACATCCCAGGATGGTAATGCTTGCTGCATAAACAAACAAGCAATAGCAAGGCCTGCCAACACATCGCTAATAGCGGTCAACACGTTTGAAGGTCTAATCAACTGCATCCATGCCTTCATATCTTCTCTTCTGCCTTATGAAATAATAATAGAACCTTTATTTAAGCGTGGCTGTTGTCCGCCGCGCAAGATGGTATTTCCTTCAAACTTCGCAGTAGGGTCAGCATTCAATGTTTCATTGAGTGTTGCTAAATCCAAATGATTAGCCACGGCGAATGCTTCGATTGCATTGCTATAGGTCACTTTCTCCACGCTCTCCCGGTCAATGCCTTTCTGCAACATCAGCGCCGCGGTTTTAGGAACCGCCAAAGGATCACTGATCCCCCAATCTGCCGCCGAGTTTACCATGATGTTTTCAGCGCCGTAGGTCTTCACGATATCCACCATGCGCTCATTTCCCATTTTCGTAAATGGGTAAATAGTGAAACCAGCCCAGAAACCACGATCCAGAACATCTTTAACCGTCTCCTCAGAGTTATGATCGATGATGATCATTTGTGGGTCTAAGCCATGCTCCAAAGCAATTTCCATGCTACGCAGTGTACCACGTGTTTTATCGCGATGCGGCGTATGCACCTGTACCGGTACATTCGCCTCCTTAGCCAATTCCAATTGCGCTCTATAATATTTTTCTTCAGCTGCCGTCTGGTCGTCAAAACCAATCTCACCGATGCCCAATACCCCCTCTTTGTAGATAAAGTGCGGCAATAATTCCATCACCTGCTCTGCGAGCGGTTCGTTGTTCGCTTCACGGGAGTTCAAACCAATCGTACAAAAATGGCGAATGCCAAACTGCGATGCTCTGAATCGCTCCCAACCGATCAGGCTGCTATAATAATCTTTAAACGTATCAAGACCCGTTCGCGGCTGCCCCACCCAAAAAGCTGGCTCGATGACCAGTAGAACACCGGCATCAAACAAGGCTTGGTAATCATCAGTCGTTCTGGAAACCATATGGATATGCGGATCAACAAATTTCATCCCTTTTATCACATCCAATTCCAATGGGATAGGCTTACCCATACTGGCTAAGTCTCTATTCAATTCAGTACACATAGGCTTTTTTATTTATATGCTTCCAATACTTCTTCTATTGGAGAAATTTGTTCCAACGCTTGCGCATGAGCCGACTTAAACGAGTCGCTTAACTGCTCACGATTGCTTGACAAAGATTGAAGCAGGATTGATTTCTTGGTCTCATCTGCTTCCTGCTCATAAGATTCCATCAGGATATCCAATGCGCGTGCCGGCAGATGCTCTTTCGCTAATATCCATAACATCGGATGGATCTCGCGCTTTGCAGAGTGTCGCTCATAGATATAGTCGACGATGGAGTCTGCTAATGATTTATTATTTCGTTCAAATAATCCGTGGATATTCAAAATCTTCTTCCCGGTAAAGAATGCCTTCAGAACCAACTGATTCCAGGAATCCTCATCTAGGTATAAAAAGGGAAACGTGTTATGCTCGATGACCGCTTCCTGAACCGTTCCGATATTACTGCGGATACCTTCCTTACATCTTTCTATCCAGCTTTCCGGATAGTCGAGCAAGGGAAGTGCCGCATAAAGTGCTTCGAGTTCATGCATATCAGCGAACTCGAATAATCTATTGATAAATTGTTGATAGCTAGCCTCATCATCGGAAATCTGCCCGAGCAACCATACCCGTGCAAGCTTCAGAACGCTCCAGTTCACTATCAACAACTTATCGGTATCTTCTGCAGGAATGCTAATTAAGGATTCGCGCGTATCAAAGGATAAACGCCTATTCAGCGTGGAAAAAATACGGACAAAGTGCTTCTTGTAATCGTCTTGAATTTGTTGGGTGCTCAGCTCTAAATATGCCTTCTCTTCATTAGAAAGCACTTGAAATAGTCTTTCAGTTACTTTGTCGGTAGTTTTCATTGCTTAGGTTTATTCAATATTAGCAATTCTGCACATCAAATCCAAACCTACTTCAGGATTTTGATCTGCATATCCTTGTACTCGATTTTCATTGGCGGACCCACGTGAACTTGGACACCAATCAAACCTTTATCGTTTTTATTTTTCGAGTCATTGTCAATGACTTCACTCATCAATTTACCATTTACAAAATGAGAAAGCTTGTTCCCTTCTGCAACAATTTCGATATCATTCCAATCTTCCGATTTAATCGCATTCTTCAGCGCTTCTAAATTATCGATCGTATCCAAGACCCTCCTGTTTGTCCAGGCATTACCTTTTGCTTCGGCAACAAGTCCATCCTCGATCTCGCGAATCTCTGTGCGCTCACCGCGATAAGCTAAAGTCGTACGCTTGCGCTCTTCGTAGTTCTGCCCGGTGTAGTTCTTCTTGCCGTCGATATCCGCCTGATAACCTTTCAAGGCATAGGGTAGTTCCGTAAAGCGCTCGCTACGGTAATTTATCCCGCTATTTCCCTTATCCGAAATCTTAAACTTCGCACGCAGCACAAAGTCACCCGGCTCACCTCCCTTCCAGATAAGAAAAGTATTGTTCTTTAGCTCGGCTCCTGGTTTTATTTCGCCCGACAACACACCCTCTTTCATAGACCAGATCGTCGAGTCGCCCTCCCAGCCATTCAGGCTATTTTGATCAAGCATGGAAACAAAACCCTGCTCTTCAGAATCTTGAATCGTGCTATCCTGCCCTACTTCTGCTTTCTTTTCGCTCGTATTGCCATTGCAGGCTGTAGCAAGCAGCAGGGCACTCAGGCACATGCTGCTATAGGCTAGGTTTTTTAGTTTTTTCATCGTATAGCTTAATAGATCGATTACTTATTTATTTTTCCACTCGACGTCCGTTTCTTCCCAGCGTCTGTTTTTTGCCGAGGAGATAACCGCTTCACAGACTTTCTGTGTTTCATAGGCATCACGGAACGTAGGATGACACTCCTCGCCTTTTTCTACGCTCTCTAAAAAGTCTGCAACTTGGTGAATGAACGAGTGCTCATAGCCAACCGATAAACCCGGTACCCACCACTTGTTCATATAAGGTTGATCGCCATCCGTCACATGGATAGAACGCCAGCCTCTAACGGTAGAGTCATCTGCATTATCGAAGAACTCCAATCGGTTCAGATCATGTAAATCCCAGCGTAAGGATCCTTTTTCTCCGTTGATTTCAAAAGTGAACAAAGCCTTATGCCCTCTAGCATAACGTGTAGACTCAAAGAGTCCTAGGGAGCCATTATCGAAGTGGCAATGGAAAATACAGGCATCATCGATCTTCACGTCTTCCATCTTCCCTGTTTCCTCATGCATACGCTGCTTGACGAAAATCTCCGTTACCGACGATACATCCTTGATTCCACCATTCAGCCACATCGCCAAGTCGATACAATGCGCTAATAAATCGCCTGTAACCCCAGAACCTGCAGCCTCCGCGTCCATACGCCAAAAAGCACGGCCGCCTTGCGGTAGGTTCTCGTTGATTGTCCAATCTTGTAGGAAGTTGGTCCGGTAGTGGAATATCTTTCCTAATTTGCCCGAGTCAACAATCTGTTTTGCCAAGGTCACAGCAGGCAATCGACGATAATTATACCATACCGTATTTTTTACATCTGCCGATTCCACCGCGTCTACCATTTGCTTTCCTTCTTCCAGCGTTCTGGACAAAGGCTTCTCACAAAGTACCATCTTCCCCGCCTTTGCCGCAGCAACAGCAATCTCGAAATGCATATTATTCGGTGTACAGATGTCAACCGCATCAATATCGTCACGCTCGATAAGCTTGCGCCAATCCGTCTCGTACGACTCATAACCCCACTGCTCCGCAAAAGCCTTTACCTTATCTTCACTGCGCGAACAAACCGCTTTTAAAACCGGCGTATATCCTAAATCAGGAAAGAAATTAGGTAAGCGTCTATATCCGTTGGAGTGGGTTCTTCCCATGAAACCACAACCTATTAATCCAATTCTTAATTCTTTCTTACTCATAATACTTGTCGATTTACTGTTGATTATTCAGACCAACCATGTTGATCACGCACTTTGATTAGCGTCTCTAAAATAGAGTTCCAGGTTTCTTGCTTATGCATCACCTCATTCGGGAACATACAGCCGTCCCAACAGATATGATTGAACGCTTTCGTCAAATTACCTTGCTCATCGCGCAACCAGTAACCTGCATCTTTCACGATATCTAATCTTCCGTTCGGATCCGTAGGCAAACAGTGGCGCCCCGTCTTATCATGGGAGCCTGAACCGAACACCGTGCCGTCGTTCTGAGCAACATGGAAATCAATGGTCCAAGGACGCAACTTCGATGTCAGGAATTGTAAGCCGCGCTCTAATTCCGCCCGATCGCTCCATTCAAAATCGGCTTTCAGTATTCTGTCTTCCGGCGCATTGTAGCCCAATAGATACAAAAATGTATGCGACATATCTGCCTGGAAGCCGATATTATCGCGATCCACCATTTCTAATGTATCCAACATGGTTTTCCAGCTTTGCATCCCGCCCCAGCAGATCTCACCCTCCGCAGCAAGGCGCTCCCCATATTCAGCAGCAGCGTCGCATGCTCGACGGAAAGTCTCCGCAATAAGCTTCGTATTCTCTAAAGGATTCTTTGCCCAATCCTCGACACCTGAAGCCGAGTCTATACGAATCACATTGTTGGTACGAATTCCTTGTTTGCGCAATTTATAACCGAATTCTGCAGCGCGTTCTACCACATCGACAAAACGGTCGCGGTCTTCTTGCGAGCCCATAGCTGAACCTCCATCCGGTGGCCAGATCGGCGCTACTAAAGTCCCAATATCTAGTCCATAGCCGCCGATTTTGTCGACAACCCAGGAAATATGATCATCTGAAGTATCTAATTTTACGTGCGGATCGAACAGACCTAAGTCTACCCCATCAAATTTAACCCCATTTACATTCGCAGCAGCGGTCTTTTCAAGTAATTCATCTAATGAAATAATTGGCTCATGATCGCCTTTACCCACGATTCCAGGCCATGTCGCATTGTGTAATTTTGGAAAATTGTTCTTGCTCATAACATATGTTTTTAAGGTCTTTTACTTATTTCTTGATGACTAAGTCCGGATTGTTCGGGCCAAAGTGCTTCAGCATCACGATCGGATCTACCTGCGAATGGTTCTCAATCCAAACTCCCTTTACTGCGGCTTCCTCAGACACGAAATACTCATCATACGTTAGCTGCCCATAACGGATCAACGATGGCGTTTCAATCGTCCAATCGTTCAACTTACCATAACCCTGCATCATAATTAGACCATAAGCGGCAGCATCTTGGATCAATACTTTCTGCCCCGGAAAAACCGTCAATTCCTTCGCTGAAAATGCCTCAGACTTATAGCAAATCCATTTCTCACTATAGCCTGCTGCTTCCATTTCTCCTTCATCCTTTACCGGAATCGGCGCCATGAAGCGGTTCTGCATCATATTCGGATCAACGTTCAAATCCCAATCAATAATATCCATCAAACCATCGTAATTCCCGCGTTGATCTTCCGGAAGTCCTTTCCATAACAACTCCTCGTCAATAATCGCCTCATTGACCAATGATTGATACATCGCGAACACATCGGATGCTTTTTGTGGCTCGTAGGTACACATACTGCCCGGCGCGTGCAATAGTCCCGGAGGAACATCCCAACCGGTACCCGGCTCCAAGCGGTATGCCTGAGAATAATTGGTGATTTTATTATCTCCTTTAGAGAAATTCTCTAAACATTCCTTGATCGTTTCCTTTGACGTGCCTGGCGCAATCCCCATAAAGGTATATGGAAAATCACCGCCATGATTGTTCAGCTGCGGAGGGAAGTAGTATGCCTCGGGCTTACCTGCCTGACCGATTAACGCTGCTTTCTCATCGTTATGGTGAATGTGATGAGGCAGTGGACCCATGTTATCAAAAAACTTCGAATACATCGGCCAGCTTTGATACTCATCCCATAAGCGGTCACCAATAAGGCGGCCTTTCAATTCGTTTACAAAATCCGACAACAAGATTTGCTCCGTCTTGCCATCTTCCTCATATACTACAAAACTTAAGCCTTCGAACTCCCCGGTCAAAGGGCCGTTCTTTGCTGGCGTTGTAGATGAAAACCAACGCTCATCGATCCCTCCACGTTCGCCCCCTAGCACATAATAATCATCAGGATGAAGTTTAATGCGACGACCAGGTACACAAAATGATCTCGGCACCCAATTCGGTGCTAACCTTAATACTCCTTTTCCTTGCTCAAAAGCCTTTTCAATATTTGCCATTGGATTTATGTTTATGTTGATTAATTCTTGTTTATAATTTCTTCGATACCTGCGGCGGTATCCGATAAATGTATGGTTAGCTCGTAGGTTCTTTTTTCGTGGGGCTTCAGCATGATAAGTTCCTTGCGCTCGCGCAGTTTCTGCTGGCCCACCGGAGGATTGGTTCCAGGTTCTAGGCCCGTCACATATTCCCCCTTGCCCCAGTGCTGCCAATTCGTAAGCCAGGGCAATTGACGCTTATCGAACGATAAGCGCAGCGCTAAACCCAATTTTTCATTATAGATCGCGCAATGGCTCATATGCTGCGCATCAGCAGCGATATCGATAAAAGCAGCCTCTTCACCGCTGCCTTTATGGTCGTTGCGAGGAGCCTGACAGCGTTTAAACGACTCTCCTACCTTAAATATCTTGTTGGCTTCGCCTTGCTCACGAGCTGTCCAAGCACCTTCCCACAGCAACGCTGTAGCTTCATCAATTAAAGGCCACCCAAAATTGAAATGATATAAAATCATATGAGGAGTATCAATATTGCCGACATTAATGATCTCATCAACGATGTGTAATGTAGGCTCGCCTAGCGTACAACGGATGGTGCGTTTCATTTCGATGTTGGTACCTAGGGGGTGGCCTTGTTTAATAATGCCTGTAATAAACATTTCTCGATCGCCACTGATCACGTCAGGTTGTTTTACCTGTATAATTTCTGCCGGGGTATTACTGATTTGATCGTGCAGACCACGACGACCGAATTCATCTTCTTCCGGACCGCCCACATGGGTCAAACCGCAGGTAACTAGTAAGCCACCGCCGAAGGTCCGCAACCAATCGACTCCACGATCGGAAAGTGGCTGTGGCGGTGTGACGCCCAATCGGCTGATCCAACTTAAATTATATTGGTTATATGCCGCATCAGCAATGTCCATAGCGCGATCTAAAAGCACTTTGAACCGTAATCCGGCGCCCGTGTTGATCCAGGCAATACGAGAACCGCGACCCAATCCATTGTCTAAAACAGAGGTTTCAATCCCGCCTACCTGTGACGTATGCGATACTTTGTCTAACCAATCCTTATTCGAGTAATCCACGATCTTATCTTTTATTTCTTCTTGTATATTTCTGCATTCTCATTTCCCCCCGACATCAGATACGCCATGATATCCTTCACTTCGTCCGGACTCATCGTATTCAAAGTTCCAGGAGGCATAATCGATACTTCCGAACGTTTGATATCCTGAACATCTTTCTTCGCCAGCTCTTTCGTTACATGCGGAGCATATGGGTTTTGAGAAATGACATAAGCTTTCTCATTTTCGCTCATCAATCGTCCCAACACGGAAGTACCGTCTTTCATATTGAATACTTTCGATTCATACTGATCGGAGATGACTTCGCTAGGCTCTATAATCGCTTCCAACATATCGCGCTTCGAGAAACGGGTACCCAATTGCGTCAAGTCTGGACCAACCGAACCGCCTTCGCCCTTCATCGTATGGCAGGAGCCACATTTCACAGCGATATATAATTCCTGACCGCGTTTGAAATCGCGAACGCCCGTATTTTCTTCTACCACTTTTAAGGCCGAATCTATTTCCCATTGTCTGCCGGGTCCTTTTGGTGGAACCACATTCTCAGCTAGGCGTGTCCCCTTCTGATTCAACAAAGAGTCTCCCGACATCTTACCGTACATGGCCAATTGATCCTTCGGCACATGAGATAAAGCTTTCTTTCTAGCATTATCGATAAAACCGATGTAAGAATTTCCACCTTTGAATCCAAACGCTTTGTAGAACCAGCTAAAGTATTGCTCGCGCAGTTCCGGCGTCCAGCCGGCTTTGGAATCGCTTAAAGCGGTCGCTAAGAAAATTTGTTGTGCAGGCGGAATATTTGCCAACATATTGGCGATATCTAATCCATATTGAGGGTTGCGCAAGATCAAGTCCGAAGAACTCATGAAGTTGGTCTCCGTCGTATCATCCTTTGCATTCGCTAATAAATCTAAAGACTTTTTCACGGCTGATTCAGAATTCAAGGCCAATAACAATTTCGACAATTGTCTGTTCAGGCTATTGCTTTTTGCAGGATAGAGCGGCTCTAAACTCGCTGCTAGCGCCCGACTCGCCTCTTCTGTAGGTTTGCCCATACGCGCAATAACAATCTCATACACGCGGGTCAAATTCTCCAACATGCGTGGAGTAAGCTTATCCACGGGAATCGTCGCTAACTTAGCCATAATTCGTGGTTGCAAGGAAGCATCCCCTACGCGCGCAGCAGCAACCATAGCCTCCGTTAAACGAACGACGTTACGTTCCTGAAACAATAGATTTTGCCAAGAAGCGAGCGGTTGGTGTTCCAACGCTACGCGTGCCGCATAACGGATATGGCGATCTTCATGACCCAAGTATTCCCAAATCTCTTCGGCCGTCCCTGGCGCTGAAGCTTGATGATATTGTTCAATTTCACGACGTAACTTCACCAATTCCGGAAGATCTTTTTTCTTCAGTTCGGCTTTTACCTTATCCTGATCTTTGTAATAAACACGGTATAAATCCGAATCAAGCTTGCGCCCGCCAGTTAGGAAGTATAAAGCGCCGTCTGGCCCCACTACCCCGTCGGTTAATGGAAGCGGCGAACCGGAGATAAACTCTTCGGCCTTCGCCGTATAGGTGGCACCCTCGGATTTCAGTTCTAAGGCGTAGATAATACCAAAACTCCAGTCGAAGGCTAACAAGCTATTTCTATATTTTTCCGGGAATTTCGCTTGGCTTGGGTTAATAAAGTTGGTCGGAGAACCCTGACCAATATTTAATACGGCTGGAAGGTTATCTAAGAATCGTGAGTCCCATTTAGCATCCCCTTTTCTCCAACCGAATTCCGAGCCGCTCGTTACGTGTAAGATACGCGTCGGGCGATACCAAGGCATCCCGAAATCCCACTCCATATCTGAGTCGTAGGTAAATAATTCGCCTTCATTGTTGAATGCGATATCGAACGGATTACGGAATCCCGCGGAAATCAACTCCCAGTGCTTTCCTTCCGGATCGGTCTTCGCAATCCAGCCACCGGAGTTATGAGAATCCGAATCATGACCATGCGTATCGAGAATTAATGGAATAAGGTTATCGACACTATCATTTGGTTTTATACGATAGGCATCCATTTCCGGAACCTTCGTGAAGTTGCCAGCGACAATGTAGATTGCTGAGTCTGGTCCCAATACAATGCTGTGCGGGCCATGCTCGCCAGATCCATCAAGCGACAAGATTTCGGTAATTTTATCTAATTTATCATCGTTGTCTGTATCCTGTAGTCGGTATAAACCAGAACCTTTCTTTAACTCATCGTTCGGCTTATGATTGACCATCACATAAAGACTGTTATATGCCCACAATAAACCCTGAGCAAAGCCCATCCCTACTTTTTTCTTGGTGGTATCTGCTAAGGGAGGTCCTTCGACAGGAAACTCAATAGGCTCAATCTTAGGCTTGACCGTCGAGTCTGATCCTAATGGTGGCAGCTCTACTCGGAATAACCCTCCAAACTGATCGGAAGTGATCATTCTACCTTTATCATCGAATGTCATCGACACCCATGACCCGTTTTCATTGTCCGAAGGGCTGTAAATATGCTCGATGGCAAATCCTTCAGGCAAGGTTATTTTCTCTGTTTTCGGGTTAGTATCCACTACCTTTGGCTCCTCTTTCCCCTTACAAGCCCCCGCTGCGAAAAGCAAAAACATGGAAAACAAATACAATTGTGCTCTATTAGTTCTTATCATTGTGGTTTAATATGTTGATTAAGTTTATAACAGCTTATATCGTTTAGTACCCAGGATTTTGGCTGATGCCATTCAACTGGATCTCACGATTTGGAATTGGATAAAGTAGCATGTATTCTTGAACATTATATGAAGCGCTACTCAGTCTCGTTAATCTATTTTTTTCCGCTTCACCATGCGCCTTCATCACTTCTATTGCTTTCCCTGTTCTGAGTAATTGATACCAGCGCTGATTTTCGAATGCAACTTCCACTCTTTGCTCATTTGCTATAGCTTCTCGAAGTGTCGCTTGCGACAGCCCACTTAATGCAGTCAAGCCTGCACGCGCACGGACAGCATTTAGATGGATATAAGGGTCACCCGACCCGGTCTCATTGTAGGCTTCAGCCAACATCAGCAACACATGACCATATCGATAGACAGGCCAATTTTCATTCGAACGTCCATTTTCAGGATAAGGCGGATGGTAGAACTTTTTGATATAAGGCATTTTCCCACCGAATGCTATTGCCTCTGGATATTTTGAATTCGTCGCATCATCGAATAAAGCGATTGAGTGATCTTTCCGTTTATCTCCGGGCTCATAAGCATTATAGATACTCGGCGTCGGAATATTACTTGCACCAAGCGTTCCTGTAAATCCGACTAATTTTACTCTTGCGTCACGCGGACCGAACATGTAAATGAAATTACTGTTCTCTCCTTCAATCGAGTGATCATATTGTACTTCAAATATTGACTCCGCATTATTCTTTGTCGAAGGATCAAAACAGTCACCATAATTGCTCATTAATGAATATCCTAGCAGAGGAACTTCCTTTAGCACGGTAACAGCATCAGGAAATTGTTTGCGCGTTAGGTAAACATCGCCTAACATTGTCAATGCTGCTCCTCGCGTAGCACGACCTACTTCTGCAGTAGGGTATTCTTTAGGTAAGACATCGGCTGCACGCTTTAAATCTTCAATAATAACATTGTAGACTTCATCCACAGATGATTTTTTTCCATCGGTAAAAGCTCCTTGAGGACTCGTTACCTCCACAGTATGTAGTGGTATTTCTCCAAACAAACGAACTAGATGAAAATACGCAAAAGATCGAAGAAATTTCACTTCCGCAACGTACCTATCCTTCAATTTATCATCTGAAAAAGTAACATTATCGATACGTGTTAAAATTACATTGGCCTGAGCGACAATCCCATAGAGATTCGCCCAAGCAGTATTCACAAAGTTGTTCGACGAGGTGATCAAAAACTCATCTATTTCTTCTCTTTGTTGAGCGCCACGGTCGGATTCAGAATATTGGTAATTGGTATTATCCGCACGCATTTCAGTTAATGCATAAAAATCGGAAGTATGAAGCCCCTGAAGACGTCCATAAACGCCGTTTACAGCACGGAGAACCTGAGCCTCATTTTCATAGTATGTATTACCACTGGAAAACGTATAGGGATCAACCTCTAGTAAATGGTTACAAGACGTTAGGCTCCAAATCCCGAGACTTAATATGATATATTTTATTTTCATGACGTTCGCTTAAAAACTAAAATTCAACCCTAGTGTATAAATCTTTGGTACTGGATACGCGCCGTAATCAATACCCGGCACTAATGGACTTGTATCTCCACGATTCATATTAGTACCTTCGGGATTTCCATCATACCCGGAAAACATAAATGGGTTTTGAAGATTGCCGTAAATACGAACATTATTGATTACGCCGCCAATTGGCTTGGGCAAGGTATAGCCGAACGTAATATTTCTAACCCATAAATAGTCGGTCTTTTCGATAAACAAGGAGTGCGTATCACGATACATAACGCGACCACGCCCTGTACCATTGGTAGTCGGCACTAAACCGCTCCCCGGATTATCTTCCGATCGCCAGCGATCTGCAACTTCTTTGCGGACATTGAAAACACCATCGATATTATCCGTGTAGAATCGTGTTGCATGCAACATCTCTTGTCCCATCGCACCAACCATCATCACACGTAAATCAAAGTTCTTATAAGTAAAGCTATTAGTCATACCCCAAGTAAAGTCAGGGTAAGGATTCCCAATTACATCAAAATCATCGTTAGGTGTAATCTGACCATCTCCGTTGACATCGCGCATGCGCAGGTTTCCAGGAATTGCACCAGGAAAACTTGGATATTTGTCTAAATCAGCCTGATTCTGATAAATCCCATCCACGACATAACCGATAATCATTCCAACCGGCTCTCCGATTCGCGTAATGTTGGTGAAATTACCCTCTGAACTCTGACCAGAATAAATCGGATCGGTACTTCGTCCTAGAGCGATTACTTTGTTACGGTTAAACGAAATGTTGAAATCGGTAGTCCAAGTAAACTTGTCCTTTTGAATATTTGCAGAACTAACCGAGAATTCATAACCTTTATTTTCTACATCCCCTCTATTCTCTGTCACACTAGTAAATCCGGAAGATTGCGGAACAGGAGTGTTTAAAAGAAGATCAAGTGTATTTCTTCTATAAAAGTTCGCGGTAAATGTCAAACGATTATTCCAGGTTGAAAAGTCCACTCCAATATTCAACTCTTTCATTCGCTCCCAGCCCAACAGGGAGTTCGCTAAACTATTCATCACACGTCCCGGCGCTAAAGCCCCACCCAGCACATAGTTACCTGTGCCGATACTGCTTAGCGAAGCATAGTTTGCAATATTGAAGTTACCACTTCGACCATACGATGCTCTCAAGCGCAATTCGTCTAACCACTCCTTACCTTTTAAGAATGCCTCTTCAGATAAGCGCCAACCGACTGCAACCGAAGGGAATGAACCCCAGCGATTGTCTTTCCCAAATCTTGAAGATCCGTCCGCACGGAAGGATGCTGTTAAAACATATTTATTTAAATACGAATAATTTACCCGCGCTAAATAAGATAGTAATGCCCAATCTTCAATCGCAGTTCCACCGGTAATTCGTGCAGCACCATTTAAGGTTTGAATGTCGTCGTCAGGAAACTGTGTGCCATTGAAAGAAGCGCCTTTATTTTTCTGAACCTGTACGGAATAACCCGCAAGTGAATTTATGGAATGGCCATTTTCGCTCGACCAATCATAAGTTAGCGTATTTTCGTTTGCCCAGTTGATATAGGAGTCTCTATAATAGCCCCCACTCGGAATCGATAATCCAGGCGCATTTTGATTGGCTAGCGTAGAAGGACGGAAGGTTTCCCGACTTTCATCTAAATAATCAACGTTGAAGGTAGTTTTGAACTTCAGGTTAGGTAAAAAACTATATTCGGCATAAGTGCTCATCAATAGTTTCAATTCTGACGATTTGTTAACCCGTTGATTCAAATACATCACAGGATTCGGGTTACCGAAAGACCCCGCTGACTGAATGTAGGGAACATAACTCCCGTCGTCGTTGTAAATCTTAGCAACCGGTGTAGTGATTTCAAAAAACTCATCGCGACCCTGCCCGTTTACTCCACCTTTCAGATAGGAAAGCGTAGGAGATAAATTGATCCCCAATTTTAATTTATTGAAAATAGTACCATCTATATTTGCGCGAACTGAAAAACGATCGAAACCTGTATTTAGCATCGTACCGGTTTGATTCAGATAACCCGCTGAGATAAATGATCGCATATTTTCACTACCCCCACTTAAGCTAACATTTATGTCTGACATAGGCGCAACCCGAAGGACTGCATCATACCAGTCTACACCTGCTCCTAAAGCAGCTGGATCTCTATACTCTTCGGGAATATCATTGATAGTTGGTTCTCTATTCTCCTCAAAGCGTATCTTATCCTCGATTGCCTCTTTACGAAATTGTGCAAATTCTTGAGCATTCATCAGATTTGGACGACCCTTTTGCGGAACGGACTGTAGCCCTGAACTCGCGGCAACATCGATTTTCATCTTCCCAACGGCGCCCTTCTTCGTATTAATCAATACCACGCCATTGGAGCCTCGAGAACCATAGATCGCTGTAGCAGAAGCATCCTTAAGAATAGTCATCGATTCAATATCATTTGGATTGATGGTCGCTAAAGGATTGCTCCGCTCGCTAGACGACGCAGGAACAGGGAATCCGTCGATCACATATAACGGTTGACTTCCCGCACCGATTGCACCAATACCGCGAACTTGAATTTTTGGCCCACCGCCAGGAGTACCATTGGATGTGCTCACCTGGACACCAGCAATCTGTCCGGTTAGGGCTTGATCTGGACTAATAATAGCTTGACCACGAACGTTCTTCATCGAAACTGTCGCGATTGAGCCTGTAACATCCCTTTTTTGTTGACTTCCATACCCAATCACCACAACTTCGCCGATATCTTGCTGACTCGATTCCATCGTTACATTGCGAACACTGGACTCCTGAATAACAAATTCAACATCCGCATATCCAATCATCCGAAACAACAAAGTTTGGCCTTTATTCAATTCTATTTCATAACGGCCATCTTGATTCGTAGCAGTAGCAACAGAGCTCCCCTTAACCAACACCGAGACACCCGCCATGGGCGAGTTTTCTGGATCGGTTACGAGTCCGCGAACTGTTACAACTTGTTGAATCATATCTTTTTTGTACTTACCGTCTATTTTTTTAACAACTATTTTCTTTTTTTCAATTGTTACATCCTTATTAGAGGATCTAGCGATCGAAAATTGGCTCATCAGCACTGCTGCAACAAGGCAGGCAGTTTTCGGGAAATTCCCCTTTGCTAACATGCACTTTGTATAATCTACTATCCGATTACAACTAAATCGATTGCGATTATTTCTTAGTATTTTAGGTTTGTTTAATTGGTCAGTTTGCATACCTTTGCAAAGTTTAAAGGTTAAACATAATTAAGAGTCAGGAACCTCTTTTTGATCTTGTTTGCTTTAAATTTTAACCGACGGTGCTCGAACACTGTCGGTTTTTTTAAGCAATTATTTACTGTATTTTTTTTTCTGCTTAAAAAATCCTCCTTTCTATAAATCATTAATATTTTATTTTATAGGTTCGCTTCGTACCGGGCGAAAGTAACAAAGCACATTACATTTATAATTGTTAGTAGTTCGGATGTTAGAATTCCGAAATGCGTCTAACCAAATATATTAATCACAAAAGTGGAAAGCATCCTGTGCTATCCTGACACCTCATCTAGGAAGGCCAGACGATTTATTGTCCAGACTACTTCAACTATAACCCCTTTCAAACCCAATACAAACCCAATACAAACCCCATACAAACCCCAATCATAACCGTTCGGAAAGGGTTATGATTGGGGTCTGTATAAGTTAAAGTGAGTGTTTAATGTTTCGCAGACTGCCATAAGAGGGCAGTCTAAGTTGAGGAGGATGTCTAATACCTTAGAACTGATCGATAAAGTCTGTCAACAGGTTTGCATAACCGTTAAACCTTGTGAATGGCAAAGTTTCGTAGCGGTCATAGATATCGTGATAGGCTGTTGTGCCTCCCAGTGTATAGATGAAAAAGGCAGGCACGCCCTTTTCATAAAAAGGAGCGTGATCGCTGCGGTTCATGGCACCACGAACTTTAACTTCCGGCAAATATTTTTTTTCAGCATTCAACTTCGTGAGAAGGTCAAATTCTTTGGTGAAGATACTTCCGTTGACCACCTGAATCCCGTCATCGCCTGTACCGGCCATATCCACGTTGATCAGGAACTTTACTTTTTTCAGATCGTTCAGCGGGTTTGCTGCATAATATTTAGATCCTAAAAGTCCACTTTCCTCGCCTGAGAAAGCTAAGAATATCATGTTATACTTCGGCTTATTCTTACCGTAATATTGCGCCAAGTACAGCATGAGTGCTGTTCCACTAGCATTGTCATTAGCCCCGTTGAATACGACTTTTTTACCGATGACGCCCAAGTGATCGTAATGTGCTGTCACGAGGATGGTAGAATCGGAGTCACTACTTCCTTTCAAGAAACCACAAACATTCTGCGTTTTATAATCGGGTTGATATTTTGCCGTAATATCCAAAGATATCTGACTGTCGTTTGGATTTATCGCTAAATCTTTGATGTAGACTGCCGGTTTTAAACTTTGGCTTACTGAGGCTCTCCAAGTAAATTTGCTTGGGGTATTCACCACAATGGCGCGGTACTCTCCTGCAGTCATCAAAAGCATTATGGCACGACGAAGCTCCTGCGCATTGATAGTCTTCAACTGTTCGGCCTCATCAATATAGATGGCTTTGCCTGCGTAAGCTTTATCTTGTGCAATTTGTCTTAATACGTTATCATCATTCAATTTTCCGGAAACAGGAACGAGATCGAAGCTTCCATTGATGGATGGCGATGCGGCATCGACCAAGACATTCACCCCCATTTTCAGTTCTTCATTATTTAATTTGACGGTTGCCGCTTTCGGGAACACATTAGCCCCTAGGCTGAAATATTGCATAAAGGATTTGCCATCTACTGGTGTCAATCCTGATTTCTTCATTTCCTTCGCAATATATCCGGCTGCTTTTTTGTCGCCATTAAAGACATAACCGCGACCTGCGTACTTATCGGACGCTAATACACTAACGACTTTGCGTGCATAGTCTTCTTGCGCCTGAGCAAATTGACAGGCCACAAAGAGCATTGCAATCAGTGTAAATAATCTATTTTTCATTGTTTTTAATTAGTGGTAATAGGATACTAGAAGGATATTGACGATTAAAAAATACCCGATGATTATGCGTTTCGAAATCCGCTTCGTCGGCTTCATAAATATTGACAAACTTCTGCGGATTGCGATCCACCAAAGGGAACCAAGAGCTTTGAATCTGCACCATGATTTTATGCCCTTTCTTAAACACATGGGCAGCATCTTGCATATCAAATTTAACTTGTGTGACTTGGTTGGGTTGCATCGGCTCAGGATGCGAGAAACTATTTCTATACTTGGCGCGCATCACCTCCCCTCTGACCAGGATTTGCGCATCCGATAAGGGTGCATCTTTTACATAGGGATGCACATCGATTAATTTAACGATATAGTCTGCATCGGTACCGGTTGTACTAACGAATAAATTCGCCTGTAGGTTTCCCATGATTTTGACATCCTCCGTCAACACCTCCGACTCAAAAACCAATACATCGGGACGTCTTGAAACAAACACCTGATCTTCGAACATGTATTTAAAGCCGCGCATTAAGGTTTTCTCTGCCGTATAAGGTACGGGCTTGCTCGGGTCTGCGGTGTATTCCGCGTAAGCGGTATCAGCAGCTTCCGGTTTATTAAAAGATAATCCGCCGTTGGCTTGTAGATAGAGAGGTGTTTCCACCTGTTCCTTCGATGGCCATTCACTCAAGTAATTCCACTCATTCGCTCCCGTTACGAAGATGGAAACAGGGGCTAAGGGCTTTGATTCTTCATTTTTCAAATGCTTTTTGAAAAAGGCTAATTCTAGCTCTTCGCGATAATAATTACTGGTATTGGATGCAAAATCGAGGTCTCCTAAGCTTCTGCCATCTCCCCTTGTCCAAGAACCGTGATACCAAGGCCCCATCACAAAAGACAGTTTATTTTTTCCGGATTTCGCAAGTGCTTCGTAAGTCTTCAAAGGACCATATAGATCTTCCTGATCGAACCATCCGCCAACAACAAGGACCTCAGGTTTAACCTTGTTAAGATATTTGGTATAGCTACGCTCTTCCCAATAGGCGTTGTAATCCGGATTGTTCATCATCTCATTCCAGAGGATGCTTTTCCCTTGCAGGTAGTTTTTGTTGAAGTTCTTTAACGGACCTGACTTGAGGTAAAAATCATAGCCATCGCTGGTGTTGTATGCATAGAATCCTCCTGGGTGTGTGGTGCCTACGGAGTCTCTCATTTTTCCGAAAGAAGATAGGAAAGAAAAACTTCCCATCAGCATAAATGCGCCGTTATGATGTCTATCATCTCCCAAGAACCAATCGGTCACTGGCGCTTGTGGGGAGACTGCTGTTAGATTCGGATGCGCATCAATCAGTGACATGGATGCATAGAAACCCGGCGAGGAAACACCCCAAATACCGACTTTCTTATTCGATTTAAGCTG
This sequence comes from Sphingobacterium hotanense, assembly GCF_008274825.1. Classification (NCBI taxonomy): domain Bacteria; kingdom Pseudomonadati; phylum Bacteroidota; class Sphingobacteriia; order Sphingobacteriales; family Sphingobacteriaceae; genus Sphingobacterium; species Sphingobacterium hotanense. The sequence continues at coordinate 961,684 of NZ_CP030848.1, read as the reverse complement.
TTTTATGAGCCAATCGATGGTATCGTAGGTATCCGTTGTTTCATCCGTTTGGCCTTTTTTCTTCTTAGGAATATAAGGACGATTGGCGATGAAATCACCTTCCGATTTATACTTCCCCCGCACATCTTGATACACGAAGATGTAGCCGTCTTTTGCAAACTCCATGCTTGGACCAATGCTAGGGCGCATCTTATCCTCCCCATAAGGGGCAACGCTATAAGGTGTGCGGATCATCATAATAGGATAAGATTTTGACCTATCCCTGGGCTCATAGATCGCCGTGAAGAGTTTTGTTCCATCCCGCATTGGGATATACACTTCACGCTTGCTGTAATTGTTTTTTATGTACTCGGCATCATTTGTTTGTTGTGCGAACAAAAGCGTTGCACAACAAACAAAAAGGCCTACTAGAAAGTGCTTCATTCTTTACAATCGTTATTTCTTTAGTGTCGACTTGTATAAAACCAGCTGTTTTTTTCCTTTTTTATTAGGTTCATTGTATTCCACGTTTGTCATCTGCGCGTTCTTCACGTCGTCCATGACAACAGCTGGACGGTATTCCTTATCCTTCGCTGTGAACTTCACGTTTTCGAAGGTTACTCCGTCTACATGGCGCAAATAGAATGCCCATGCAGGTAATTCCTTAAATTGAGAAAACTCAGGGTAAGCCGCTTCCATCTCCGGAATGCTATCCAATTCTTTCGGGCTAGTGCCACGGAAGGCGTAGTTGGGATTTGAACCTCCCGGATAGACAATCTCAACGTTTCTCAAGACTACATTCTTGATCGGTTGACCTTTCAATCCAACAATACTCGCTGGTGAGATATTTCTTGGATTGTCTTCAACAGGTCCTTCGAATGCATAACCAGCATCGGGTTTGTCTGCAGGAACTTCGATGTAGATATTCTGCATCGTCACGCCATCGATCGACCCTTGTCTGCCTTTATTCCATCGCGCACCGATGCGTAGATAGATGGCATTACCGGTATTGTAAGCATACAAGCTGTCTACTAGTACATCTTCCACGATACCTCCGTCAGGAGTCGCAATCGTGAAAGCAGAACGAAACGTGTCATACACACGGTTGTTGATGATGCGGATATTTTTATATCCACCTGCTGAAACGGTTCCAAACTTGATACCATTTGCACTGGAGCGTGCTACACAGTTTCTGATTTCGATGTTTTCATTCATCTTCGTCGCGTCATGCGATTTCAAACAGATGGCATCGTCAGAAGCATCGATATAGGAATTTAATAATTTGAAATTCTTACAATCAACGATGTCGATACCGTCATTGTTCCAGAACACTTTGCTATCCACCGTGATGCTGTCGATCAACACATCCTCACATTGATCATAGGTCTGAACCCAGTCGGCAGAGTTTTTCACAGTGACATGCTTGATGGTTACATTATTGCATTCGCGGAAATAGATCGCCTTTGGGCGATTATTTCTTGGTCTATCGTAATCTAATGGATCCTTGATAATCCCTTTGTGGATATAATCCATCAGGCTGTAGGCTACTTCTTTTCCCTGTCCATCGATGACACCCTTACCGGTAATTCCCACGTTCTTTACCCCTTTGGCGTAGACCAAAGCATTGTTAGGCGTTCCGACATTATAGTCATTGATATTGGTAGAACCTAGCAATACCGCGCCCTCTTCTAAATGCAGAGTGACGTTGGATTTCATATGGATAGTCCCAGTCAAGTATCGCCCGACGTAGAACTTTAAAGTTCCTCCACCGTTCTCACTAATGAAATCAATAGCACGCTGAATGGAAGTCGTATTTAGTGTAGTTCCATTTGATTTAATCCCAAAGTAGGAAGCATTATAATCCTTCGCCTGCAACAATCCTATGCTAAAGATCGTGCACAGTATACTTAAATATATATTCAATCTCTTCATGCTCTTCTCGATTAAATGGATTTGCCGTTTGGCGTTATACTCTTTTTAATGGCGATCGTTTGGCTTGCTTTATCTTTAACCAAAGCCTTGCCAGCGGTATCTACATAGAGATTCTCGAAGCTTACACCTTTGGAACCGGTAAGCACTAAACCTCTAGAATTTGCATAGTTTTGGCTGCGGATAATCTGATTTTTGAAGGATACATTCGTACAGTTTACCAACTCCGCGACATCACCAGATGAGTCTTCTAACACGATTCCGTCAATCTCTACGTTCTGGCAATTGTTAAACCCTAGTAAAGTCGGGCGAACGGTATTAAGTTCATTGGTCACAACGCCCTTATTCACCTGATCATCAATCTTTGTTTTTACCGCAGCTGCTTGTCCTAGGATAACGCCTTTCCCGATAATTTTTACGTTGGATTGGTTCTCTCCATAGATAAAATAACGCTTACCGTTCTTTTCAATGAAGTCGTAGTAGCTTGGATTCGCAACTAGGATAGCACCTTCATGCAAGTTGATCGTAACGTTAGATTTTAGTTCTATACCGCCTGTTAAATATCGTCCTACGTAGAAGTTTAAAGTACCTCCTCCTTTAGATGATATTAAGTCGATAGCGGCTTGTATCGAACGCGTATTATTTGTCTGTCCGTCGGATACACATCCGAAAGCAGAGGCGTTATAGTCGACTGCTAAAGCCTGACCGAATGACATCGTCAGCAATAGCATGATGTATAAGATTCTTTTCATGTGATTATTATTTTACGATGTCAACATTATTGCTTTTATGCAAGAAGATCTGCTCCTTATTTCCAGCTTTTACCTCATCAAACGTCACGTTTTCAAACTTACCTGTATTCAGGTCGTCCGTTACGATGGCTGGTCTGTAGTCGGCTGCTAGCGCCTTAAATTTCACGTTCTTGAACGTGATGTTGTTCGCATGACGAATATAGAATGCCCAGGCCGGTAGCTCTTTGAATTGTGAGAATTCAGGATAGGCGGCTTCCATTTCTGGGATACCATCCAATTCCGCTGCGGAAAGCCCTCTTTTCGCATAATATGGATTACCCGCGCCTGGATAAACAATTTCGATGTTCTCCAATGTTACGTTTTCGATCTTATAGTTTGGCAATCCAATAATGCTCGCTGGAGAAATATTTCTAGGCAGGTCTTCAATCGGCCCCTCATAGTTATATCCCTTATCAGGTTTCTCCATAGGTACTTCAGCGTAGACATTTCTTATCGTAATATCCTTCATTACCGGTTCTTTCCCCTTGCTCCAACGATTACCGATTCTTAGGAAGATCACATTTCCTGTGTTGATTGATCGAACACCATCCACTAGAATATTCTCCACGATACCACCGTCTACGGCGGCGAAAGTAATTGCAGAACGATATGTATCATAAACCGTTAGATTTCTCACCACGAAATTGCGGAAGCCACCACGTGAAACCGTTCCGAATTTTAAACCTGATGCACTTGAGCGTGCCGTACAGTTTTCTACTAATACATTTTCGCAAATAGCGTTGGCATCATGCGACTTAAAACAGATCGCATCATCTGCGGCATCGAAATGCGAGTTACGAATAATCACATCCTTACAATCGACAATGTCAATACCGTCATTATTCCAGTAAGATTTACTATCCACCGTAATACTGTCAACCAATATATTGACGCATTGATCGTAGGTTTGATTCCAGCTCGCAGGGTCTTTTAACGTGATACCAATAATCTTTATGTTCTTACATTCGCGGAAATAGATATTCTCCGGTCTATTCCATTCGCGAACGCGGTCGTATTTCAATTCATCTTCGATCAGCCCACGGTGGACAAGATTCAGAGTATTCATGGCGTTGTCAAAACCACGACCATTGATAGTCCCCTGCCCCGTAATACCGATATTCTCCTGCTTAATAGCATAGATTAATGATTTCCAATTAATATATGGATCCTTATCGTAATCAAAGGGATTCAGAGAACCTAGAATACTAGCTCCCCTTTCCAGATGTAGCGTAACATTTGACTTGATGTAAATTGTCCCCGTTACGTAATTGCCTGGTCCAAATACTAATCGACCCCCACCTTTCGCATTTACATAATCAATAGCAGCTTGAATAGATTTCGTATTCAGCGTGTTTCCATCGCCCTCAATACCAAAATCTCGAACTGCATAGTCCTTTGCAAATACCTGAAGGCTGCAAAAACAAACGAGTAAGCATAATAGTTTCTTCATTATTGTAGTCTTTTTGGTTAGTTATAAATTTCTACGGGGCCTACAATCCCCATGGATTGTATTTCCTGTTCGCGTCCAGGTCTGTTGACCCAGTACTGCGCATTTTCATTGTCTTTTAAAGTCTTTAGATAGTTGCCCATCGTGGTAGTCACACGAATCTCAATATCATTGCTTCCCGGTTTGAGGAATTTACTGATATCGTATATGCGGCGACCAAACCATTTTACACCCACAGGCTGTCCATTGATAAAAAGGTCTGTAATTCCGAACACCTGACCTAGATTAAGCGTCTGGTTCTTGACGTTCTGAACATTGATTTTCTTACGATAGATCGCCGTTCCGGAGAAGTCGCGCAATTCATCATCAAGCTTCATGTCGATCAGCTGAGATAGTTGAATCTTCTTACTGCGGTTCTCCTGAGCATGCTTGAGCTCAAGCTCCCATTCCGCATTCAGATTTTGTTTGTTAGTACCGTCTAGTTTCGCAGGCTGATACCATTCGCCACCCTTCGACTTGTCGAATACGACAAGAAGGGACTCCGTTGGTCCGAAATTGTGCTCAAAGCCATTAGAGCTATCCAATTTCAATCGAAAACGCTCGCCCGTGTCGGCATCCCAAATCCAAGCTTGTTTGCCTTTGCCAACTCCCGATAGGAAATCAATGCGCGTTTTATGGCTGTTGAATCGGTGCGCATTCTGAAAGAAAAAGAACTCCGACTGATCATCACGGATATATCGATTCTGCATGAAGAAGCGATTCGGCTCACTGATTTTGACATACTTTGGCAGGTTTTGCTCTTCATGAAAGCTCTGATACCATTCCAAGAATTTATTATCTACGGGCTTTTCTACGAAGACGAAGTTTGAACCTAGCCCTTTAATTTTCTGCATCCAGGTCTGCACTTCCCGATCTCTAGCTTGCATATCCTTAAAGCCCAAGCTTTTCGACGGAGTCGTCTCCATACAGATCAGTTTGCCACCCTGCTGTACAAACTCGTGCAATTTCTTGGCAGTTTCCACACCTAGGCTTTTAACGCCAGGAAGAAACAATACGCCGTATGATTTCTTTCCAAACATAATCTTGCCGTTTTGAATCTTAGAATCTTTAAGAATCAACTCCGTGACGTAATCTGCCGCACCTCCTGTTTTATGGATAGCTTCCCATAGCAGGGAAGTGTAAGGCACGTTGAGGCGCTCTGGGAAAGGATCCGTTTGCACACCTTTCTCTGCCCACAGATCGTAGTTTGCAGGGAGTATAGCCATATCGGTATACATATCTGCATTCTGCAATTGTGAGGACAAACGAGCCTTGTAAGTATTTAAATATTTAAAGTAAGGCCACCAGTTATTCTTCTCCGAATAGTAAGATCCATATTGAATCCATCCAGGGAATGGCGCCTGCTTTGGCGAATAGTTGAAACCATGCCAAATGGAATGCGTAATACCCGAAAGTAAACTCTGATCTGACCCTAATTTAAGCAGTTCTAAGGTCGCATTGAATACTAGATAGGTGTTGGTCATCTCCTCGCAGCTTACCACTCGCTTGCCTGTCAGATGAGCGGCAGAAGAAACGTACTTATTGATCATCGTATAGCCTCGACCACGACGATAGTCTTCATCCGACATCTCTTCGCCTAGCTTATGTCGTAGGTAGTTTGTTGTCCAGGACTCTCCTTCAGGAATGTCATAGCCTAAGGAAGTTTCTAACGGGAAAAAGCCGCGTCCATAAGCCTGTGCTCTAGACTTAACTTTTAAGCCCTTACACCAGGCTAAATAAGTTTCTGTAAATCGCTCTCTTAATAAGCAAGCCTTCACATATTCGAAGTCAAATCTAACGCGACTCAATACTTCCTTAAAGTCTTCCGACTTCTCCGCACCATAGTTTTCATCAACTACAGCGCCTAGTCGACCTACTTTAAACATAATAAAAGGCAGGTAAGGCATCAGGTCGTAGCCGCAGCGCTTTTGGAATTCTTCAGCAAAATCATGAGTCCAGTTACAGCCCTCTAATTCCATGCTATCAGAAAATAAAGCACGCAAGTAATTTGAGAGCGCCCCAATGCGATTCTGCATGGTATTGGACATGCGGTTCAAGTAATTCTGTACCGCCTGCTTGTCCATATGATTCAAGATAGAGCCTGATGCGCCCGGCGCGCCGTTGATAACCTGTGCAAACGAAGTGTATCGAACGACCGCATAAAGCACATGCTTTCCTTCCGGTACATCCACATGTATCGTCGCGTCGTTACGCTTAGCAGACAGGTCCTGTGCTTGATCAAGACTGCTCATCGGATCTTTCGCCAGATGCAGCGATAGAATCTCCGGCTTGCGAAGTGGATTCTTATCGGTTACTCCCGGATCCACGGCCTGACAGATATTGAACTGCGAGGTCTCAAATTGCATGGGTCCTGTCAGCTTCTCCGCATAGACTAGCACAACCTGCGCACGCTCGTCCTCCTTCAGGTCTTCCGAGCCGAAAGGCCATCCCGAGCCCACGATAAGATCACTCGTCATATCTAATGACTTCGCATCGTCTGCAGTATGTTTTACCAGATCAATCCATTCATTGCTCAGCCATTTTACCGATGGTATCCCCATATCGTCTGCCCTTTTAGGAAAGGATATAGGGTTTATTTCTACCCCGCCAATGCCGGCATCTTTCAACAGACGCAATTGACGCGACAGTTCGCCTTTTTCTACCTTATCACCATTCCACCACCAACGGACGAAAGGACGATAATGCATGCTTGGATTTTTAAAGAGTGTATACCAATCCTCTTTTGCTTTAAAGGCTGAGGAAGCAAAGGATTCCTCGAGGTTGGCTAATGCCAATCCCGCACCTAACAGAGAGGTGTTGCGTATAAAAGATCTTCTATTCATAAATTTAAATAGTCTTCAAATGGTCCATTAGGTATTTTTTTATCCACAGGTTTTGACGCCATTGCTCCTCATAATCCTTCACTGAATCGCCGGACGTAATGAGATACGGTGGAGGGCCAAACTCCGTGGTAAAGGTTAGTTTCTTTCTTCCTAATTGGATTTGTTTAATAATATATTGTTGCCAGACCGCTAAATGGGTCTTTACAATGTCTTCAAATAATGGGTTGCTAACATCCGATATCTGTGAGCCTTGCGTGTGCCCGACACGCGAATGCACATGACATACATCGGATAATAGGCTAGTTAATAGGTCTTGCTGATCTTCCAGATAGCTTTCCGATACGCAATACCAATGTGAGATATCCAACGTCAATTTAAGACCCGGAAATTGCTCTTTGATTGCTGGAATTCGATGAATCCCGTAGGTCCATTTATTACGGTGTGTTTCCTGATAAATGGATATTCCTGTTTGTTGTTCTACTTTAGAACAGACCGCTAAACATGCTAATATCTGCTCGCTCGTATAGTACTCTCGACCCACCTGTGCAGAAATGAATTCCGGAGCCAAACCATACTCCCCTAAGTTAGCGAGTTCTGTAAGCTGTTCCTCTAATAATTCCAAATAATGTGCAAAGTCCTTCGCTCCGCCAAATACAGCGAACACGATACTATAACGCAGTTGGCGATCCTGCAGACTTTGCAACATCTGCTGGTAGTCATTTTTATTTTTCTCCCCATAAGGGTACCATTCAATTCCTTGATATCCGGCGTCTTTAACGCGATCTAGAAAATCAGTCCAAGCAGTATGCTCTGCCCCCCAACGCGGATAAAAGAATTGGATATCTACCATGATTTATGATAGATTAATGGGTTTTGTTCGTCATCATTCAACAGATCGCCTACTTTCAATGTAGCCAGGTAATCCGGAGGAAGAATATTCGCTTGTCCGTTGAATACATTGCCATCCGGCATGTACGCGCAAGTCATTGCCCGGCGGTAGCCGTTGGTCATGTTCGGACCAGCGCCGTGAATGGTCAATCCGTTGTGGATAGAACAGCTTCCGGCTTTCAATGGTGCTGGGGCAGGATTTATCTGCGCTAGCTCGGGATATACTTCAAAAATACCGTTCATATTCTTGCCGATACCGATGTTCGTAAAGTCCGTTTTCTTAAATGATCCAGGCACAAAATATAAACAGCCATTCTCCAAGGTAGCATCGTCTAATGCGATCCAGATGGATAGCGCTTCACGGTCGGAAAACGACCAGAAAGGCGTATCTAAGTGCCATGCTGTCGGGTTGGCGAAGGGACGTTTGAATAAAGCCTGATCGTGCCAAATACGAATACCATCCGCCTGCGCTAAATTGCCAACCAACTCACCGATACGACGATCCAGCATCAATTCTTTAACACCTTCATCCGTTTGCCATAAATTCAATAGCTGATCGAATACTTTTCCGAAGTAATCCGCATCTTTATTGATTCCATCGTCCTCTCCCACTTGTGTTTTCTTACCAGGCATCTTTTGCCCTGCTCTTTTTTCCACGGCAGAGAAAACGACCTCCCGCCAATGTTCCAGCTCTTCGGGACTCAAAAAATCCTCGATAACTAAATAACCGTTCTCACGATAGAATGCAATTTGCTCCGGGCTAACTTGATACTTCATAATATTAGTTTATTTATAACATAGGTAAAGCAAGGTCTTGGCAGACCTTGCTCTATGATTGATTAATTTTGAACCATCTTATCGTTGTACATCATCTCATCCAATGGAATCTGCAAAGTCATTTTTGATACCGGGTAAGAAGATTTATCGACATGGTTTGTCGAACCAGCACGGTTTACCGCGATATTCCAACGCTTATTGTTGAAGAATTCGCGACCACCTTCGCCCCATAGCTCGATACGCGTTTGCAATTGAACCATTTGAAGCGGCGTAAGGCCTGCCATTCCTGGATAGTTGTCCACTGTAAGCGTTGTTGCACCTGCTTTAGTTCTAGCCGCCAACAATTTATTTAAAGTCGCTTTCGCTCCTGCTGCATCGCCGCTTTGTGCCTGTGCTTCTGCTTTCATCAACAAGGCTTCCGATGTACGGAAAAAGTAAGCCGTATTTTTGCCCACATTTTTCTTATCGTCACTGCCTAGTCCATGCGTTGCAGCAAACTTCAGGTTCGTGTATGCAGGAATAGTACGTTTGTCGTTGTTTGTAGGATAGGTATAATCGCCCCAAGCAGTTGCCATAAACGCATTCTTACGGAAGTCATCTGCAGCGATGCTATTGTACAATCTGGCGTCGATACGTTGGTATCCGCGCAACAGACCACCCTCAGCTTCGGCAAATGGATTCATCCACATGTTATGTGTCGTCAAAGCGTCGCCTAAAGGAAATCCGAAGATTACCTCTGGGTTCACAGCATTGTTCAGGAAGCCATTCTTCTCCGGACGCATAATTGGGCTTGCCTGCGTACCGTCGTTCGTTGCTCCATAGGCCGACTGCGGTAATAGATTAGGATAGTTTGCTAAGATATCATTCGTCGATGAAATTACCGTAGCCCAGTCTCCTGTCCATAAGGCAACACGCGCAAGAATAAAATTAGCAACCCCTAGATCAAAATCGTTTACCTCAGCAGTATAACCTTTCCCGGCATCTTTTAGATATTGGATGGCTTGTTGAAGATCCGCCTTGATGAAGTTATAAGTCTCCGTTGCTGTAGCACGAGCTTTGCTTTCTTGCGTTGGCAGGTAGGTATCATAAAGCGGCATTCCTAGCTTATCCTTGCCACCTTGAAGGTAGGCATCCTGATAGTTCTCCATCAAGAAGTTATAGGAGTAAGCACGAAGGATCAAGCCTCTAGCTTTGAACTCTTTCAAGATGGTATTGCTTCCCACCGTTGCATCATCTAAATAGTTGAGCATCTTGTTGGCCGTGGTGATACCATTCCAAGCAAAAAACCAGTATGGCGAGTTTTTATTTGTTCCTTCGGAAATAAAATCCAAAAACCTATACTCATCGCCACCAAAGATCGTTAGGTTCTGATCTCCAAAAACGATGTCATTTCCTTCCAAGTTACGCATAACTTCCAAACCGAAAACGTTCGTATATCTAGATTCAGAGTTACCTGATCCACCGTAGTTGAATGCGCGGGGCATACTATTCGCCATACCACCTAAGACGGTACGGATTGTTGCTTCATCACCACTTTTCAATAACTCCTGGATTTGCTCATCCGTAATGTTATTCGGTGGTGCCACGTCTAATTTCTTATTACATGAAACGAATAACGTTCCTGCTATAAAGAACAAAAATATCTTTTTCATAATGTGATTCTTTATTAAAATTCTAGATTAACACCTGCTGAGAATGTACGCATCGTAGGGTAGCTGTAAGCACCTACTTCCCAACCACCAACTAATGACATTCTTGGGTCGATACCACTGTGTGAAGTCAGCATAAAGATGTTGTCGCCAGAAGCATAAACTCTTAATCTTTTGATTTTGCTATTTCCTAATAGATCCGCAGGAAGTGTATAGCCTACTGTAATGTTCTTTAAGTTCAAATAAGAAGCATTGAACATCGCCATATCGCTATACATCCAGCTTCCGAAAGTAGAACCGTTTCCATACGTATTTCCATACATCACCATTGGGAATTTAGCACCTGTATTTTCTGGCGTCCATGTATTGCCAATCAATTCTGATGATAAAGCTTTACCTGGGTTCTCAGTTACGTATAAGCTGTTTGCATACTCTGTACTCAAGAATTTACCACCAACTTGGTAAGCAAATGCACCGTATAGGTCGAAGTTTTTATAACGCAATGAAGTAGAGAAACCACCAATCCAAGAAGGAACAGCACTTCCCATTTCATAACGGCTCGCTTTCGAGTAATCTGTAGTCGCTACACTTTCTCCAACTTTAGAGCCTGAGAATAAACCAGCGCTTAGATCTGCTTCCGTTACTCTATGGTAGAACATCGGTAAACCTGTGCTCTGATCGACACCCGCGTATTTGAAAAGATACATGTTGAAGTAGTCCTTGTCGATACCGCGTAGGTAAGCAATATTCGTATTGCCAGCTGTACCTGCCGAACTCCAGCCGTCTACACCGCCAGTCCAATCACCATCCAATGCTGCAGAACCAACACCCGGAGGAACTTCCTTCAAGATTGTACGGTAGTGCGTTCCATTAGTAGAAACGGTCCAGGTCCAGTCCTCGTTTTTAATAACATCCACACTTAAGTCAACCTCAAAACCGTAGTTGCTTAATTTCGCAGAGTTCGTTAATATCGATGATTGTCCTTTGGACATAGCGATAGGCTGTGACCAGATTGCATTGGTTGTTAATCTGTTATAGTAATCGAATGTGGCACGAACGCGATTGAATAATCCGACCTCTAAACCTGCATCGAAGGTGTTGATTTTTTCCCAAGTCAATTGATCATTCACATAGGCATTTTGGTTCAACACGTAGGATGTAGGAATACCTGTACCACCCGTCGTCTGTTGATAAACTGCTGAGAATCCCCAAGTCTGATAACCTGAATAGTTAGAAATACCATTCTGATTACCAATAACACCATAACTAGCGCGAACTTTTAAGTTATCTAACCAGCCTTGTGTATTCTCCATGAAATCCTCTCCGTTGATTCTCCAACCTGCACCAACAGACCAGAATGTACCCCAACGTTTATTTTTCAATTTGAACTTCGAAGAACCATCACGACGTACAGAAACTTGCGCAAAATATTTATCCGCATAATTATAGTTACCGCGAGCGAAATAACTTTCCATACGACGTGTATCAATACCACCACCAGGGTTGGAGAATGTACCGCCGTCATAGCGACCAACATAGTTCGCATAGGTCGGGAAGTTGTCGATCAGGGAGTACGATGAACGATAGTTTAAGGTCTCAAATTGGAAAGCATCATATTCATGTCCTAATAAACCTTCAATCGTGTGAGAGCCTATGGTTTTGTTATAGTTCAATAATTGTTGCGCATTCATGATAGACACATTCGAGAATACTTTTCCGAATGCACCAATTCCAGCTGCTTGGCCAGATTCCGCATTCCAGTAACGCGTACGGATATCATTGAATTTATCTAATGAGAAGTTTGCTGTAAACGTGAAATCGTTCAAGAAGTTGATCGTTCCGTAAACACGCGTATTCCAATCATCAGAAACTCGCTTATCGATATCATTATCTAATACCGTCAACACATTGGTTGAGCTTAATGCTGCTGCCGTTGGACCTACCGGTGACCAGGTGTCGCCTTGTAGCACGTGTACTTTATCTTTACCATTTTCCTGAATGATATTTCCATTCTGATCACGAGCGAACAATTGCGTCAGTGGGTTTTGTCCGTTGATAAAGCGGAAAGCGTTTGCTGTCGAACTACCCGGATTACGACCAAAACGTGTTGCCGGCGATTGCGTATCGCGGTTAGCATAGCCAACATTGGCACCTAATTTCAACCAATCATAAACCTGTGCATTCACATTCGCACGACCGTTATAGCGTTTGAAGGATGAACCGCGGATATAAGATGGGTCTCCCAGGTAACCACCCGAGATAAAATAGTCTATTTTGTCTGAACCGCCAGACGCTGAAACATTGTATTCCTGTCTAGTTCTGTTTTGAAGTAAATGTGAGTCATAGTTTTCGTTGTAAAGTAATCTTGCATTTGGATTCAACTTACCGTCTGTATTAACAAGGTAAGCGCCAGTCATCGTCGACGATGCATTTGCACCTGTTCCTCCTGTTGGCGTGTAGATGGCTCCCGGCACATCATACAACATCCAGTTGCCTAAGTTATTTACTTTAAAATCAGTTGTTGAGCCGGTATAGTCAAACAAGTGCTGCGACGCAAATAGCGCTGCCTCCTCATGTGACATATTCGGATTTTGGACATTCGTCGTGTAGCCTTTGGCAGTTCCTGAACCGTCTACGCCATAGCGAACTGAATTATAAATGGACAACCAAGCAAATTCATAGATATCTTTTGGATCAGATATCTTGTCATATTGGTATGGTCCAATTTGATTCATCCCTAGTTTACTTTCAAACGCAATTCTTGGCGTTCCTTTGACACCCTTCTTGGTCGTGATTAACACTACCCCATTGGCACCACGAGAACCGTAAAGCGCTGTGGAAGCGGCATCTTTTAAGATCGTCACGCTCTCGATGTCCTTCGGACTGATCGATGCAAGCGGGTTATCGTTCTGTGCTGGAACACCATCGATTACCACTAATGCATTAGACGTGTTTTGATTTGCCGATCCTAAACCACGAACGCGGATACCCATATCGACCCCTGGCTGACCGTCAACCGCCGATACTTGAATACCCGGTGCAGCGCCTTCTAAGGCTCTACTCACCGTAGAGTTGGATTGTTGCGTTAATGCTTTGGAGTCGATTTGCGACACAGCACCTGTCAAATCACGCTTCCTTGCCGTACCGTATGCAACGACAACAACCTCCTCCAGTTCTGACTCGTCCTCAGACAGCTGAACTCGAATGTTGGACTCCGCGCCAACGGTTACTGTTTTTCTTGCATAACCAACATATTGAAAGATTAATGTTGAATTGGTTCTGGTTCCAATTTCGAATGTACCATCATTTGCCGTGGAAGTGGCATTCTTAGTAGCAGAGTCGGAAATGGATACTCCCCCTAATGCAGCACCTGTTGTAGCATCTACAACGGTACCCCGGATTACTCGATCGGTCTGAGCCATACTCATGCTCGTGGTAAACACGAACAGCATGCTCAAAACGAAAGAGAAATACCTTCCTAATTTAGATTTACACATAGTTGTTGATATTGATTAATAACTTGATAACCAAATATCATTTATTTACTATGAAAAACCATCCTGTTGCATCCTGTATCGTTTTAGCACGCTATTAGCGAATAATTAAGGCTTTTATTGACTTTCAATATATTTTAAATTCTGGTCTCGAAAAATAATCCAGCAGCTAATATAGCTCAGCCTAAAATTCCCATTAGGTTAATTATCTTTTATTAGGACAGGAAAAATTCTTGAAAAAAGTTTGAAAAAGATGGCTTCTGTAAAATTCGAGCCATCAAAAATGACCGGCTCTTTAATTTTGCTAGATCTTGACTGAGGGAGAGTCGCTTCTAGCAGGAGACTGGTTCTACACTAAACCCTTTCAAAGCCCTTTCAAACCCAATACAAACCCCTATCATAAGCCTTTCGGATTGGGTTTGATAGGGGTTTGGTGGGATTGGAAGAAAGTTGTCATTCATAGAAGGCCAATCTCTTTCCTTAGGTTGGTTGATCACCTACTTGATGACGATCAGAATGATCATCAATTGATTCTGAAAGGATTTATTTTCACTAAGTTATTTTACGCTCTAAAAAACCTGATCTCGATCAGGTCGTTTGGTATCGCTTGCTTATTCCAATGCTCATGTATAACCAGGGCAGCGCCAATTGCTGTTGCCTGTGCCATAGAGGCTGCATAAACCTCCATTTCAGGAAATTCATGCGCTAACAAATTCATGTAAATATTATTCTTACTAAAGCCGCCATCAACAAAGATGCGGGTTGTTTTCTTACCTGCCTGTATCAGCTTGGTCGATACGACCTGCGCTCTGATCAGATGTAAGATCAAGGCGTGGTAGGCCACTTCGTAATTGGCATATTGTGCTAAGTCGATTTGACCGAAAGCATCTAATTCAGATGATAGGGTTGATTTCTCTAACTCTTTCACGATTCCCCAATTGATATCCATATGCTTGAATTTCGCTGTGGTGATATCAAAATGGTCGGCTATCCTTTTCGATTGAATTTCATGTTCCTGTCCCGCAAATAAGCGCGAAGCTTTAACATGCTTCCCTTGAAAAGAAAGATAGAACAAGCAATCGCTTTCTAATTCTGACTTGGTTAAGGGCTGATCATTGAACGGATTGATTGAAATACACCAAGTTCCGGTCGAGATCAGAATGAAAGGCTCATGGAAGTTCAATAGGTAAGGAATCAATGCTGAGGAACTATCATGCAGCCCGACACCAATTTTAAACGTACTGCCGGGAAAAGTCGCCGGGAAGACCGCCGAAGCATCCACCACCGGCGCTAATTTCTCATCAATCTTTTCATCCTTCACCCATTGGTGATAATCATGCTGCTTATAATCCCATAGTGCTGTATGGCAGCCTATGCTCGTCATATCGGAATAGGCCTTTCCTGAAAGCAAGAAACTCAAATACTGCGGTAGATGTAGAGCATATTTCGTTCTCTCGTAGACTTCCGGTTGTTCCTTTTTAAGCCTGTAGACTTGAAGTCCGGAGTTCAGGCTTCCCAATGCCGGCGATGCCGTATCGAGACTGAACTGCTCAATACCACCATATTTTTTATGTAAGTCAGTGGACAGGGCATCCGGGTATTCTTTTAGGTAATTATATAGCGGTGCCAAGGGACGTCCGTTCTCATCAACGTAGACGAAACTCGCTCCATAGGATGTAAAATTGATGGCTTTCACATCAAACTCTTCACGGCGAAAGATTTCGTGCAAAGAGTCGAAGACTGACAATCGCAGGCTCTCCAAGTTTTCACAGGGGTCGCCATCCTCATCCAACGTCTCTAAGAAACGCGCAGATTTCTCATATACAATCTGATAATGCTCATCGAATAAGAAAAGTTTCTTATTGGTCTTGCCTACATCAAATATGGCTATTACCGGTTTGCGTGTTTTTCCCCCCATACGCTTATTATAAACCGGTAGCTACCGTATTATTACCACGTTCTTTTATTAATTGCTCACGAACAGCAAGCTCATTGAACAAACCGATTGGATCCAAGGCTGCGCCATCGCGAAGTCTTGCTTCAGCAACGACCGCACGTAAATCCGTACGGAAAGCATCTTGCAAAATTTGTTGTGCCTTTACAATATCGTTGTTGCGTTGTGCTTCTTTTAATGCATTGCGATCCACTAATAATGCTTGTGCATAGGCTATCATAATCGCTTCTACGGATTGCAATAAATCTACCAAAGGATCCTTTAAATTATGTGAAGCGTCGATCATCCAGCCCAGTCCCGTTGCATGGTCCATTCCTCTGGCGTCCATCCCCTCGACCAATTCGTTAAAGATGAGGAACAATTGATATGGCTTGATGCTTCCTGCCGTTAAATCATCGTCCGCATACTTACTATCGTTGAAGTGGAAACCACCGAGCTTACCTTCCATCAAAAGCAAGGAAACAATCTGCTCGATATTCGCATTCGGTAAATGGTGACCTAAGTCTACCAAAGTGTAGGCCTTAGGACCTAATTTAGAAGCCAACAATAAAGACTGTCCCCAATCTCCTATCGTCATCGAATAGAAATAAGGTTCAAAAGCCTTGTATTCCACAAATAGTTTCCAATCCTCCGGAAGGTGCGCGTAGATTTCCTTCAAGCTTTCCAACGTATTTTGGAATGCCTCGCGGAAGTTCAACTGTCCCGGGAAAGAAGAACCATCGGCCAACCATACCGTCAATGCCTTAGAACCCAAAGCAATACCATGATTGATTACATCGATGTTATGCTGTACAGCTTGTTTGCGCACTTTCGGGTCTACATGATGTAAGGAACCATACTTATAGCTCAATTCTTGCTCGGCTTGATCCTGAAAGGTATTTGAATTTACCGCATCAAACTGTAGTCCGAAGCTTTCTGCCAAAGCCTTGGTTTGTTCGGCGTCTTTTGGAATATCCCATGGAATGTGCAATGAAATGGCCCCACTAGAGCGGTTTAAAGCATGTAGCAATCCCACATCTTCGATCTTTTGCTCTAGGTTACCCGGTTCGCCCTTGCCGGAAAAACGTCCGAAGCGCGTACCGCCGGTACCCAATGCCCAACTCGGGATAGCAATCTGAAACTGCTGCAGTTTATGGATAATAGATTCCACCTGAGGAATATCCTCAGAAATAAAATCAAATGCTCTCTTATGCTTAGCTGCTAATTTACTATTATGCTGCTCTATTTGTTCTTTCTCTAATCTCATCGGTTCAGCTTTAAAATAAGTAAGGAGCATAGCAAGCGCTATGCTCCTTGCTTTTGTTGGTTTATCTTACGAATGACATGGCTACACCGCCATCTACATTCAATACATTTCCGGTCGATTTGTTCAGCAAACCGCCTACAAAAGCGAAACATGCATTTGCAATATCCTCCGGAAGAATAATTTCATTTAACAATGTACGTTTTGCGTAGTAACCCGGCAATTCTTCAACCGTCACACCATAGGCTTTCGCTCTACCTTCAGCCCATCCGCCAGCCCAGATATTACTATCTGAGATCACCGCATCAGGATTTACCACATTGACGCGAATCTTCGCTGCGCCAAGCTCGGCTGCATTCAGCCTGCTCAAATGTAATTGAGCCGCTTTTGCACTTCCGTATCCGGCATTGTTCGGCCCACTCACTAATGCATTCTTGCTCACAATGTTCAATACATCCCCTCCTACGGCCTGAGCCTTCATGATTTTAATACCTTCCTGTGTCACGAAGAATTGTCCTTTAACTAACACATCATATAATAAGTCAAGATCTTTTTCTGTATGATCTTCAATTGATTTAGAAATCGATAATCCAGCATTGTTGACCACAATATCAATCCCGCCGAACGCTAAACTAGCCTTCTCGAATGCTTTCTTAATCTGTTCTTCATTGGTAACATCTAAAGATACGGAAACTACGTTATCCTTGCCAAATAAGCCTACAAACTCTTCTTCAGCGCCTGACAAACGCTCCGCATTCATATCATTCAATACCACGACCGCACCTTCCGAAGCAAACTTTTTCGCGATTGCTTTTCCGATACCGCCGGCACTGCCCGTTACTAGGGCAATCTTTCCGGATAAGGCCTTCGGTTTTGGCATACGTTGAAGCTTCGCTTCTTCTAACAACCAGTATTCGATATTGAATGCCTCCTGACGAGGTAATGAGGTGTATTCGCTCACCGCCTCGGAACCTTTCATTACATTGATTGCATTGGTATAGAACTCCGCAGCAACACGCGCGGTCTGCTTATCCTTTGCAAAGGCAAACATGCCGACCCCCGGATAGATGATGATTACCGGGTTTCTATCGCGAATAGCAGGACTGTTTGGATGTTTACAGGTTTCGTAGTACTCCGTATACATCGCTCTATAATCCTCAAAAAGAGGTGCTATCTTTTCTTTGATTGCCTGTAAGTCGCTTAAATCTTCGCTCTTATCTAAATTCAGGATAAGGGGCTGAATCTTTGTGCGCAGGAAGTGATCCGGACAACTTGTACCTAAAGGCGCAAGTTTCTCTAAATCATTCGAGTTAATATATTCCAATACGCGAGGATCGTCTGTAAAGTGACCAATCATATGGCGCTCGCTTGAGCAGAATCCTCTCAAAATTGGAGCTAATTTAGCTGCTTGCGATTGTCTATCTGCTTCGTCTAAGCTTTCTACTTTTTGGCCTCCAAATACAGGTCTATCTTTACCGTAATTCTCCTCCAAATAGGTCGCACAAGCTTCAATTACATCTAATGAATTCACATAGCTTTCATAAGCCGTGTCGCCCCAGGTGAACAAGCCGTGAGAACCTAACATGATTCCGCGGATACCTGGGTTTTGTTCCAAGCACTCTCTCAATTGTAAACCTAGATCGAAGCCCGGTTTCTGCCAGTCAACCCAGCCAATAGTCCCGTTGAAAAGATCTTGCGTAATCTGCTTACCGTCTTTGGCCGCTGCAATAGCGATCGCAGCATCCGGATGCAGGTGATCTATATGTTTGAAAGGTAGGAATCCATGTAATGGTGTATCGATGGAAGGTGCTTTTGAATTCAAATCGAAGATACAATGGTTGAATAACTCCACCATCTCGTCTTCATGCTCGATTCCACGGTACACATTCTCCAAATTACGAAGACGGTCTACGTATAGTGCCGCTAATCCGGATTTCTTCAATGTACCGATATCACCACCGGAACCTTTGATCCACATCACTTCCACCGCTTCGCCAGTCAATGGATCTTTATCCATCACCTTGCAGGATGTATTTCCTCCACCATAGTTCGTAATTCTCAAATCTGAGCCCAACAGATTCGAGCGGTATAACAATAACGCAACCTCATCACCCTCAAGTGACTTTGCTTGCTCATCGTTCCATAAATAGTTGACGTGCTTGTATGTTTTCACTTTCCTAAGTTTTTTTAAGTTTTTTATTCTAATGTTTTCGCAAAACCCACAATGCAAATAGATAGAATGATGGTTACAATTCCAGCAATAATGGCGGTGTACGTGGGTTTACTCACACCCTTCCATTCTTTTAACGCAACTCCCCAAGCATTGGATATCAAAATGATGAAGGCCATGTGTAAGATCCAGGAACTCGCCCCGTTCCCAAGTCTACTCTCGCCCATACCATAGAAGAAAAACTGCAAGTACCAGGTTGTTCCAGCAATGGCACATAGCAATAAGTTCTTTCCAATTGGAGAAGTTGAATTTGTATAATCTTTATATGTTTTATTTTTTAGTAGAAGATAAGCACACCAGATGAAATTGGTACAGAAACCACCCCAAAGGATAACGATATACGTCACGTTATTCTGATACAAGAACTCGCCTTGTCCGGGGTTCGCGGCCTTCCATAATTGGTTTGCTACATCCGCCATAGGCTTCCCGGCTTCGATACCGAAATTGAAACAAGCGCTCAATACACCCGAGACAATCGCAACGACAATCCCTAAGCCGAACTTATATTCGGACTTCGCCTCTTCGGAAAGTGCACCTAGCCCTTTTTCCTTGAGCATACCTGCCTTACCGCAGAGATAAATCCCGACGATACAAACCAGTAAACCAATCATAACACAGATACCGGCGCTTTCGGTAAAGAAATAGTCGATACCATGCTTACCCTCTGTTTTATTGAAAAAGTAATAGATGGCCGGCATCAGCGCCCCAAAGACCATACTTAATCCCAGGATAATACTGCTTCCTAAAGACACGCCCAGATAGCGAACGCCTAAACCATAGGTCAAACCGCCTATCCCCCAGAGCACACCAAATAAAAAGGTGTAGCCTAGGATACTTGCGCTACTCTCAGAAATAATCTCGACAAAATTTGGAATGGTTAACCAGGCAGCTATCGGCGGAACGATAATCCAGGAGAATAATCCTCCAAGGATCCACATGGATTCCCAGGACCAGCCTTTTACCTTCTTGTAGGGAACATAAAAGCTTCCTGATGCAAATCCTCCAATAAAATGAAATATAACACCTGCGATTGCATTCATATACTATTCTTTAATATCTCTGTTTAGGTTTCTAATTAATCGAAGATATTTTAAATAGTACGTTTAACTGTTATGTACTGTCATGCCAAGCGTGGGAAAAGTGTGGCAGGGAGCGAAGAACGAAAGGAGTGAATAGGTTTAGTTGGAGGCAAAAAGAATAGGGATGTCTCACGACAACCCTATCCCACTTTTTAATTAAAATTCATATGAAAAATTCTAATATATCAGTTTCCCATTGGTATATTGCTTCACGGTATCTATTGACACCCCTTCATGCAACTCGACGACTTTAAATCCACCTTCTGGCAGCACATCGAACACACCAAACTCCGTCACGATTTTCTTCACGCAGCGGACGCCAGTTAATGGCAGGGAACATTCTTTTAATAATTTCGATTCGCCATGTTTATTCACATGTTGCATGGCAACAATGATATTTTCAGCACTGGCCACTAAATCCATCGCGCCGCCCATTCCTTTCACCATTTTTCCGGGGATCTTCCAGTTGGCGATATCCCCATTTTCCGACACCTCCATGGCGCCAAGAATGGTTAGGTCTATTTTGCGGGCTCTAATCATGCCGAAGCTCATCGCCGAGTCAAAGATCGCAGAACCGGGCAAGGTCGTGATCGTTTGTTTTCCGGCATTGATATAATCAGCATCCTCTTCGCCTTCATAAGGAAAAGGTCCCATTCCTAGCAAGCCGTTTTCACTTTGCAATACCACCTGCATACCGTCGGGAATGTAATTTGCCACCAAGGTCGGAATACCGATACCCAGATTGACATAATAGCCATCTTTGATTTCTTTGGCTATTCGCTTTGCAATTCCAAATTTATCTAACATAGCTTAAACCTTTTTAATGATCATCGCACTGGCACCACCCCCACCATTACAGATCGCAGCTAAGCCGATGCTTCCATTTTCTTGATGTAATACACTGTTCAACGTAACGATGATTCTAGCACCGGAACATCCCAGTGGGTGACCTAATGCAACTGCACCACCATATACATTTATTTTATTCGTTGTAATCTCCAACAATTGTGCGTTGGCTAATGCAACCACCGAGAATGCTTCATTAAATTCGAAGTAATCGATATCGTCGATCGTCAGCCCTGCTTTTTTTAACACCTTCTGCGTTGCGATGGCTGGTGTCGTCGTGAACCATGCTGGATCTTGTTCTGCATCAGCATAAGCTATGACTTCCGCCAAAGGCGTTAAATTCAATTCTTTTACTTTCTCTTCGCTCATCAAGATTACGGCTGCTGCTCCGTCGCTCAGCGTAGAAGCGTTCGCCGCAGTAATCGTACCGTCGGTTGTAAATGCAGGCTTTAACTGCGGTACTTTTTCAAAGTTTACCATTTTGAACTCCTCATCTTCCGCTACAGAAACTGTTCCTTTACGCGATACTACCTCTACAGGAGCTACCTCATTCGCAAATTTTCCTGTTTCCCAAGCGATCTTACTTCTTGTATAAGATTGTATTGCATAAGAATCCTGATCCGCTCTGCTAATATTGTATTTATCCGCACAAAGCTCACCACAATTCCCCATCGCTTCGTTTGAATACACGTCGGTCAAACCATCTTTATGTAGGCCGTCGATTAACTTCTGATCGCCGTATTTTGCACCCCAGCGGGTAGTTGCGCTATAATACGGTACCTGGCTCATGCTCTCCATACCCCCTGCTACAACCACATCCGCATCGCCCAACAGAATTTGCTGCACACCTAAGCTGATGGCTTTCATACCACTGGCACATACTTTATTGATTGTTGTTGCCGGAATATGATCTGGCAATCCCGCAAAGCGTGCTGCTTGACGCGCTGGCGCTTGTCCGACATTCGCCTGCAATACGCAGCCCATCAATACTTCATCAATCTGATCTTTGTCTAAACCTATTTCTGCAACAACTGCTTCGATGGCCTTTGCTCCTAGCTGCGATGCTGTAAAACTTGATAATGCACTTCCAAAACTTCCCATTGCAGTACGTTTTGCTGCAACGATATATACTTTTTTAATCATTGTCTTCTTTATTTCTTACTGTTCGTTGTTCTATTCTTTTCTCGTATTTATCGCCTTGAAAAATCCGTTGCACAAATACGCCTGGTGTATGGATAAAATTTGGATCTAACTCGCCCGGCTCAACCAACTCTTCGACTTCCGCGATCGTGATCTTTCCGCACATAGCTACAGCATGGTTAAAGTTCTGTGCTGTTCCGCGGTACACTAAATTACCCGCCTTATCACCCTTCCATGCTTTTACGAAAGCAAAATCAGGCTCAAAAGCATATTCCATTAGGTATTCTTTTTCTACGCCATGGAAGGTGAATTTTCGAGTTTCCTTGCCTTCGGCAACCTCGGTCCCCACCCCTGCCGGCGTAAAAATTACAGGCATACCATATCCGCCGGCCATTAAACGAGATGCTAAGGTGCCTTGTGGAATCAGATCCACTTCCAATTCACCGCTCAACATCTGGCGCTCAAATTCCGCATTCTCTCCTACGTAGGAAGCAATCATTTTCTTGACCTGCTTTTTCTGTAGCAGCAGGCCCAAGCCGAAGTCGTCAACACCGGCATTGTTACTGATACATGTCAGATTCTTAGTTCCTTTTTGCAGCAATGCAGCAATCAGATTCTCCGGAATTCCGCATAGCCCAAAGCCACCCAATGAGATGGTCATCCCATCTTTGACGTCTTGGATTGCGTCCGAAGCATTTGCCACGCTTTTATCAATCATAGTTTGAATAGATTTACAATTCCCCTTCGGGAGATAAATAATTATTAAGTCAGCAGTAGTCTTTAGTCTCAGTTAAATCGAAGCATTTGCATCCGTTACATCGGATTAAAAATACTGTGATGCAGCCTAAATCTCCTGGACTTTGATTTTATAAGTTTATAAGCGATATAAATATAAGAATATTTTGTTAAGCATTTAACTTTCAACAATTTTTATAAATAGAACATTAACTAAACAGAATTTTTAAAAAGTTATCAGTGTTTAAAACAAATCCTTGATTTGTTTATCACATTATGACAAAATTTAATAGACCGCGTATTTCAAAAATCTTCTTACAGTTAAAAGAGAAGGTCTAAAAACCGCAAAAACAGTGGGTTTAAGAGGGATTAATTTTTAATAATTTTCACAATGTCTAATTAAATTGGTAAAATTGACATGTAAAGCTTAATCAAACCCGTATGCGCGTATTTATTTATTCCCTTTTATTTTTTGTTTTGTTAGCTCCCGCAGCTCAGGGACAAATGTTACAGCAGAAGTTGAGAACTTCGAGCCTTGACAGCCAGTTTGTTTATTTGAACTTGTACTCCAAGTCGCAAAGTGCAGATTTTAAAATTATCCGCCGAGCAAACCTAGAAACCGTACGTCAAAATGTGCGCGACTCCCTCAGCACCTACAGAAAGCAAATTGCAGATTTATCTTCTTCAAATTCTTCTTCTGCCGGTAATATCAAGGGGCTTCAAGATTCGGTCAGCTCCCTGACTACACAGTTAGAAGCAGAACAAAAGAAGACTGATAGCATCTCATTTTTAGGTATGGACTTCTCCAAAGGATCATACCACACCATGGTTTGGGCTATTATATTAGCGCTTGCAGCAGCATTCTTCGGAACGCTAGTCGCATTCCGCAAAGCCAAAGTAGACACCGACGACTCCAAGAAAACTGTGGATGAATTGCAGGATGAACTGCAAACACTCCGCAAGAAATCGATGGAAAGAGAACAACACCTAAAACGACAACTACTGGACGAACAGCTGAAGAGAAATTCTTAGGCTAGTAGTTAGTAGTTAGTATAAAGACCTTGGGCGCCTATTTGGCGCCTTTTTTGTGATTAAATGATAGTATTAGGATAGACGTGAATACGGTTTGCTTTAAGCTAGAAAAGGAAGGATTAAGGGAATGCGGTTGTCTTGAACCTTTGGTTTAAACAGAGAGTAATTGATGAATAAATACTTAATAGAAGATATAAGGTATTACCTAACGGAAGCGTTAGGATGAATAAGGCAGGTTGAACATTATTTTGAAGTAGTCGTTAAGGACTTTTCCTGGTATCTGTGCCTACCTTATTCATTGCCTAAGGCCAAACTAGAATAGTTTTATTATCAAAGGTACTTCAAAGGTACTAGGTAACGGGCAATTTTTCAATCATTTACATTAAAAAGTTTAGATCATGAAAAAAGATCGTATTACCTTAGGTGTCGACGTTTCTAAGAAGACATTGGACATCTGCCATTGGGGCACACATGATTTCATTAAGATCGAGAACAACAGTTCGGGATTTAAGCAATTGGCAAAGTGGATGCGAGGGAAAGGTTTTGTATCAAGCCAAGTCTTCTTTATCATGGAATATACTGGTGGATATGAATATAGATTCCTGCAGTATTGCGAGTCAAAAGGTCTTTCGTATACACGCAAATCTGGTCTAGAGATCAAGAAGTCGATGGGCATGGTCCGTGGCAAGAGCGATAAGCAAGACTCCTTTAGGATTGCCCAGTATGGGGAAGAAAAGGCTTATATGCTCGAACCAAGCGGTAAATTGAATTCTACAATATTTGATCTTAAGCAGCTGATCTCCTTTCGTAAACGTCTAGTGAGAGAGATGGCCGGTTACAAAGCGAGCAGCTCTGAGCGCAAGGCGATGTACGGGAAAGACGCAGGGAAGGTGATCCTGAAGGTCAGTAAAACAATGATAGATGTTTATAAGAAAGAGATCTACAGAGTAGAACGAGAAATCTTACAGCTCATCGAAAGCGATGAATCGCTCAACAGGAACTATCAGATCCTCAAAAGCGTCAAAGGGATAGGCCCGGTCAATGCCTGGATGACGATCGTTTATACGGAGAATTTCAAGGCTTTTACCGATCCCCGAAAATACGCTGTCTATGCCGGTGTGATACCATTTGAGCACACTTCTGGGACCAGTATTCGCGGTCGAAAGCGAGTCTCGCATATGGCCAACAAGGCCATAAAGCAGGAGTTGAACCAAGCGGCAAAGATTGCCATTACACATGACAAGACGCTCCGAGAATATGCGCAACGGAAGCTCACAACCAAAGCTTACCCGTTGGTCTTGAACAATGTGAAATTCAAGCTGATTTTGATCATGTTTTCCTTGATCGGACGACAGGAGATGTATCGGGAAGATTATCATTATGCAGCGTGATAGAAAAAATATTAAAGAAAATTTGCATATGTCAAAAACCTAGAATACCAGGAAAGGAAGGTGTAAGGATGGGCAGGATCTTCCACCATCGGTCTAACTACTAAATACTTACTACTAAATACTATTTCTGAACCAGGAAAGGAAGGATTAAAAGATAAGCAGGATCCTGTAAATCCTTACATCGTTCCTTTCCTGGTATTCAAAACAAAGTCCATTATGGCGTCTAATGTCTAACGTCTAAAATCTAACGTCTAATGTCTCATATCTAATATCTAAATACTGCTTAAATTATATTCCAAGTAGCCGCCTTTGGGACTATCGATTACAATCTTGGCGTTATTAGGATTTCCTTTCACGATCCAACGTACGGAAACCGCGCTCATGCCGTCGATGGTTGCGACTTCGATTTGCTCGGGTTTAAAGCGTTGCTCTTTAGTTTCGTTGAAATCTTTATTTACGACTTGCATGCCAGTGATGACCTGTGCTCCTTCTAGTCGAATATGGTTCGGACGCTCGATCTTCATTCGCACGTCATGGTCGGAATGGGTCGGGATAATACGGCTATTCCATATCGTTGCGTTGACTTCATATAAGTTGCCGCCAAGCGATCTCGTTGTTGCTTCTATGACCTCTAACTTCGGCATATGGTATGCGTGATAAATTGTGAATGCTGCATTCCGATGTGCATCTTCTAATAATAGGAATCCCGGGTGATTACGCGTGTAATTCTTTTTCGCACCGCCAATCTCGATTTTTCCGTATTGGGGATGATCATATTCCTTCCATGGCACGTATGCATCACCAAACATCAGCAATCGGTCGAACTCATAGTATTCATCCGACTGTCTAAAACCGCCTTCCGATTTTTCATTAAATAGTTTATAGGTTGTCATTAACTCGTTAGAGAAGGTAAAAATGCCGCGCGTCAATGCGAAGAAGTCTATCTCTCCGCCGAATACCGTGTATAAGTCTTTATGGATGACGATATAATTATATCCAGGCAGCATTTTTTCACCAGTCTGCCCAATAGCATTATACACTTGCACATCTTTGTTTGAATAAAAGCGTTCATCATCCGCTGCCCCAGGACCGCGCAAAATCATTCCGCCATAATTGTGATAGGATTGCGCGCCGGCAATATTGGGGTGTTTATAGACAAAATCTTTGACGGCCTGTGTTTCTGGCAATGTTCCAGGATAGTACAAAGCGCCCCCTTGCACATAGTTGGGTTGCCAGTTCCAACCCCAGTCGCGGTTAGGGTCGTAGGTGCCAGTAATATCCTCGTTGACTAGGCCATCGCCATCATTGTCAATACCTTCGAATCCTAACATCTCATACTCGCCAACCTCACCTGGCTTAACCATAAGCATGCGATTCGGGTTTTCCGAATCAACCTTGTATCTGCCTGTTTTTGATTTGCGGCGCATCATTACAATTTCACCATCACCATCTAAGTCGTCATATAAATCCTCTGCTATTAAGCCATCACCATCGTTGTCGAATGGACGGCGGCCGGTACGTGACGAGTGCATGCTGTTGGGGTTATAGATGAAATACTCGCGCGAATCAGGGTTAATGGTTGGGGCAATATAGAACACCTTGTCCTTTAACAACTCTTTAA
The DNA here is from genome assembly GCF_008274825.1 of Sphingobacterium hotanense. Lineage (NCBI taxonomy): Bacteria > Pseudomonadati > Bacteroidota > Sphingobacteriia > Sphingobacteriales > Sphingobacteriaceae > Sphingobacterium > Sphingobacterium hotanense. The sequence goes on along the minus strand of NZ_CP030848.1, from coordinate 934,577 downwards.
TAAAGGGTACCGCATGATAATTCTCGGCCAGATACCAGGCTGTGTACATCGATATTTCGGAACCCTGTAGTTCATTGGCGTGAATATTTCCGTCGATCCACATCGCAGGCTTACGATCAGGATTGCCTTCCTTAAAGTCTGTAACGGTCAATACGAAAATATCTCTGCCCTCATAACTTTTACCGATGGACTCGCATTTTACTAAATTAGGATATGCCTTCTGGAGATCCTTATAGAATTGCTCCATCTGTTTCAAATCATGATAGCGGCTCCAGTTCATTTGCACTTTTGGATTTGATGGAGACCCCACAGCACGAAGTCCAGCAATTTCTTTTGGTGCTTCATCCGATTTCTTTTGTGCAGATGCTGTGGAAACAGCTAATGACAAGCTTAAGGCTAAAATTTTATAGGTTAATTTCATGTTCGGACGCATTAAAGATTTATATCGATTACTTTCATCCCGGCAGTCGGACAACCGACAGTTAATTGTGCTCTACCTCTTCCTTTCACTAACCAGGAAAGGTCTTGCGACTTACCCGCTCCTAAGCTGGGGTAAAGCTGCAAACGCTTACCACTTAGGAAGGACTGGTTTTTCTGCAATTCCAAAACAGATTTAAGTTTGGATACATGCTTAATTTTATCTGCTATTTCCGGGTAAATGGGCAAAGCCCCGGTGTTGAATAAACGCACCTCGATTCGAAAGATATCATCGCCAAGTGGAGTGATTTTGGGTTGTGAAAATTCTAAACTCGCCATGGCACGCATCAACTGCACGACGAAATTGCTATGCGCCTGTGCGGAGGCGTTCAGATGTTCGATGGGTGGGTTATGTTGAAAACGTTCTACCTTGCCCCCTACCTCTACTTCCTGATTTGGGAAATCGGGGTGATTGACCTTAGTCCATGGCAGGATGGCGCCTTGTATATTGTTGGCTTTAACCCATCTTACAAACATGTCATCGTCCTTCGCTCCAGACGGCTTAGCAGTAGTTTTGCTACTGTCCTGCGTGGTTGGAATCCACCAAGAGGGTGTAACAAAGCTGAATTTTCCAGCATGATAATAGGCGGTGCTGGAAAAATTACCCTTACCTGCCGGCATTTTAGGGGCATCGCCTAGCTCTTTAGCTGCCTCTTTATAAAAGTTGGTTACCAATGCGGACACTTGCGCGTCATTGTTTGTCCAAGATTTCATGATACGTTCTGAGGCTTTCCTTTGGTCGAAAACCTCCGCTGTCGAAAGGTTATTCTGTAAACCAAAATGAAGAACAACGGCTATCTGCGGATTATCGAAGATTAAATTCATCAATGCTCGGGTTTCAGGCTCCGAGGCAGCATAGTCGCCGGTCTCCGATTCAAAAAAAGGATAATCGTAGGTGAAATTCTTATCGAGGTTAACTCCAGATAAACCATCTTCACCGTAGAATCCATCCTTATCTGCGTCTACTCCTTCTTTGTAGAGTTCAAATATGCCGGCCTCCCCTTTATTCTTTTCCGCGAGCAAAAGGAAATCCGGAGAAAGCAAATGTGGTCGGTATGTTCCGGCGGGCGACTTCACGCGCATTTGAGAAATGAGGCCATCGCCATTGAGGTCCTTCTCGGGATCTTCATCGATGCGCCCATCTCGATCAAAATCAATCTGGCGAGCATTGCCAGCTGTTAATTCGATGTGATTGGCATTCCTTTTATAGGCATCCGCATTCAGCAGCGGTAAAACCCAAATCGATTTATTTGCCAAGAGATCGGACAACTCATCTTTAGGGAGATCCAAAAGTCGTTCCGCCACATTCAAAGCATTGATCGTTCCTGCGGGGTGTTTACCGTCGATGCCAGCAACCAGTAAGAGCGTAGGTTTCGCCTCCTTACCACGCTGTATCTTAATAATGGGGATTTGTTCAGCGCCAAAGGACTTGCCAATAACGTCTAATTGCACATTGGATTTGGAGGTGAAGGATTGGATGCGCGCTTTCAGTTCATTATACTTAGGATAATTCCATTGAGCATACGTAAAGAAAGGCGTGCTGCAGAGTAGCAGCATGATGAACCTTTGTTTCATAATTTAGGGACTAATTAGTTTCTAAAACTAAACAATAAAGTGATGATTTGAAAAAAAGGACTGTCACATTCTTGATTTATTGACAATCGATCAAAAGAGCCATCTTATTATTTATATCGGTCAAAAAATCAGCCTTTTAAATACCTATATTCTTAGTAAATGATAGGGTTAGAGGGCTTTTAAAAAAAATATCCATTTATTTAGCACTTGTCTTTTGCTTTTAAGGAGATAAAACTTATTTTTGCATTCCAAAATGCAGTGTGTAAAAAGCTGTATTAAAATTGAATAATAAATTTTAGTCCCTATAATATGCCCAATATTGGTAAAATAGCGCAGATTATCGGCCCAGTAGTTGACGTCAACTTTGCCGACAATGAAAATCTTCCTAAGATTTATGATGCCTTGTACATTGAGAAAGAAAATGGACAACGCATTGTATTAGAGGTTCAACAGCACTTAGGTGAGGAACGTGTTCGTACGATTGCAATGGATGCTACCGAAGGTTTAGTTCGTGGCATGAAGGTAGTTGATACTGGCGCTCCGATCAAAATGCCGATTGGCGAAGAAATTAAAGGTCGCGTATTCAACGTTGTTGGTGACCCAATTGACGGTATTAAAAGTTTGGACAAAACAAACGGTCGTCCTATCCACAACGTACCTCCAAGATTCGAAGATTTATCGACAGAATCTGAAGTACTATTCACAGGTATCAAAGTTATCGACTTATTAGAGCCTTACGCAAAAGGTGGTAAGATCGGTTTGTTCGGTGGTGCTGGTGTAGGTAAAACGGTATTAATCCAGGAGTTGATCAACAACATCGCAAAAGGACACGGTGGTTTATCCGTATTCGCAGGTGTGGGCGAGCGTACTCGTGAAGGAAACGATTTACTTCGTGAGATGCTGGAGTCCGGCATTATCAAATATGGTGAGCACTTCATGGAAGGCATGGAAAAAGGCGAATGGCCTTTGGAAAGTGTAGATTTAGAGTTGATGAAAGATTCTAAATGTACATTCGTGTTCGGACAGATGAATGAGCCTCCTGGTGCACGTGCGCGTGTTGCCTTATCAGGATTAACAATTGCAGAATATTTCCGTGACGGTGATGGTGAAGGCCAAGGTCGTGACATCTTATTCTTTATCGATAACATCTTCCGTTTTACGCAAGCAGGTTCTGAAGTATCGGCTTTATTAGGTCGTATGCCTTCAGCGGTAGGTTACCAACCAACACTTGCTACAGAGATGGGTTTAATGCAAGAGCGTATTACATCGACTAAAAACGGATCTATTACTTCAGTACAAGCGGTATACGTTCCTGCCGATGACTTAACTGACCCTGCTCCAGCGACAACTTTCGCTCACTTGGATGCAACAACAGTATTGTCACGTAAGATTTCTGAGTTAGGTATCTACCCTGCGGTTGACCCATTGGATTCAACTTCACGTATCCTTTCTCCAGCGGTTTTAGGTAATGAGCATTACGATACAGCACAACGCGTAAAAGAAATTCTTCAACGTTATAAAGAACTTCAAGATATCATCGCTATCTTAGGTATGGATGAGTTATCTGAGGAAGATAAATTAACAGTACACCGCGCACGTCGTGTACAACGTTTCTTATCTCAACCGTTCCACGTTGCAGAGCAATTTACAGGTTTGAAAGGTTGTTTAGTAGACATCAAAGACACAATCAAAGGATTTAACATGATCATTGATGGTGAAGTTGATGAATACCCAGAAGCATCTTTCAACTTAGTAGGTAGCATCGAAGACGCGATCGAAAAAGGTAAAAAACTATTAGCAGAAGCAGTTTAAATTAGTAGTTAGTATTTAGTATTTAGTAGTAAGACCCTTGGTTTGCTAGTAAATACTAAATACTGGTATAAAATCTATAGTTCTTTTGATTTAGGGAAATACGAAAAAACAATTTATTGTCGACAATTATTTCCATCCTAGGTCTTTATACTAACTACTAACTACTAAATACTATATTCAATGAATTTAACAATTATTACTCCAGACAAATTAGCTTACGAAGGTACGGTTACTGCTGTTACAGTTCCTGGATCTGCTGGTTCCTTTCAAATTTTGAAGGACCACGCTGCTATTGTGTCTACGCTAGATGATGGCAAAGTCATTATTAAAAATAATAATGACGAACAAGTCATTATTATTAAAGGTGGTGTGGTTGAAGTAAAGGACAACAAAATCATCATTTTAGCGGAAGGAATTGCCGGAGAATAGATAGATAAAAATAAAGATTTTGTAGCCCTTAAAACTTCAGGTTTTAAGGGCTATTTTTTTGCAAGCTATTTTACGTTTTTAGGGATTTCAGGAAGAATTTTGAGACTTTTTGAAAAAACTCGATAAACCAAGGAATATACCGATTTTAGTTTTAGTCTACTAACCTCAAAACTAAAATGTAATAAATATCAATTTTTATAAAATATTATTTTGTTAATTTTTAATCGTCAAAATAATAAACTTAATGAAAATACTTTATTTGGCTATTGTAAGAAATTTTAAATCGGAGTAACTTACAAAGTGATAAAATCACGGTGAGTGTAAACCGAATAAATAGTTCGATTCAGGTAACAAAAAAAGAAGTGTATGCAGTACTATAATCAAGACACCCAGATCTACTTAAATAATAGCTTTGTAAAAGCTAGCAGTGCCGGTGTAGACTTATTCGGTCAATCGTTGCATTATGGCTATGGCGCATTCGAAGGATTACGCGCATATAGCACGCACAACGGCACACGCATCTTTAAGGCAGAAGAACACTACGAGCGATTAAAGAGATCATGTGAGGCAATAGGATTGCCTTATACATGGAATAATCGCGAGCTTATTGAAAAGACTTATGAGCTACTGGAGGTAAACAACCTGCGTTCGGCATACATCCGTCCGTTGATCTATTCGGGATCGAATATGCACCTGACCTCAGCGACCTCGGCAAACATCATGATTGCTGCCTGGGAATGGGGACCTTATTTGGGGCAGAACCTATTAAAGGTGAACATTTCGAAAATAGAGCGTCCGAATCCGAAGTCCTTCCCTGTAGGGGCGAAAGTTTCCGGACAGTTTATCAACTCTATCTTAGCAACCAGTGACGCTATTCAGCATGGTTTTGATGAGGCCTTATTGGTAGATCAGGAAGGTTTTGTGGCGCAAGCTTCGAGCGAGAACTTATTTATCGAGAAAGACTTTAAGATCTATACCCCACCGTTGGGTAATATCTTCCCTGGAATTACACGCCAGACCGTTATTGATATCTGTAAAGGATTAAACTTTGATATTATTGAAAAGCGTTTGTCTGTTCAAGACGTTTATGCTGCAGACAGTGCTTTTTTAAGTGGTACCGCAGCGGGCATTATAGGAATTAAACAAGTAGACCAGGTTGTTTACCCGGAAGCATGGGAAGACAGCATTGGCGCATCTATCCAACGAAAATATAAAAACTTAGTATTAGAGCAAGAGAATTATGAAGTCATCATCTGATAACGAAAAGGGAATCAACAAGTACAGTAAGATCTTTACGCAAGATCAGACGCAGCCAGCGGCAAAGGCTATGCTCTATGGTATCGGCTTGACCGATGCAGACATGGAGAAAGCACAAGTTGGTATTGCGAGTATGGGTTATGATGGGAACACCTGTAATATGCACCTAAATGATTTGGCGAAAGTCGTCAAAAAAGGAATTTGGGATAGCGAATTGGTGGGTTTGACCTTTGGAACTATTGGAGTGAGTGATGGAATGAGTAATGGTACAGATGGGATGCGCTATTCGCTAGTTTCACGCGATGTTATTGCGGATAGCATCGAAACAATCTGCGGCGGTCAATACTATGATGGGGTAGTAGCGATTCCCGGCTGCGATAAGAATATGCCCGGTGCTATTATGGCGATGGGCCGCTTGAATCGTCCTGCTATCATGGTTTATGGCGGAACGATTGCTCCTGGTCATTATAAAGGCGAGGAACTGAATATAGTATCGGCATTTGAAGCCTTAGGAAAAAAGGTTGCAGGCACTATTTCTGATGAGGATTATGATGGAGTGATCAGACATACCTGTCCGGGAGCAGGCGCTTGCGGTGGTATGTATACAGCGAATACCATGGCTTCTGCAATTGAAGCGATGGGGATGAGCTTACCTTACTCCTCTTCTAACCCGGCGACTTCAAAAGAAAAACAAGAGGAATGTTTAGAAGTCGGAAAATACATCCGTATTCTATTAGAAAAAGATATTAAACCTTCGGATATCATGACACGCAAAGCTTTTGAGAATGCGATGCGCACGATCGTTATCCTAGGTGGTTCAACAAATGCTGTATTGCACTTTATCGCAATGGGTAAATCGGTAGGAGTCGATATCTCTCCTGATGATTTCCAACGCATGTCTGATGAGACTCCGGTATTAGCGGATTTCAAACCTTCAGGAAAGTACTTGATGCAGGATTTACATCAGTATGGAGGTATCCCAGCGGTGCTTCGTTATTTGTTGGATGAAGGGTTATTGCATGGCGATTGCTTGACCGTAACGGGTAAGACCATGGCGGAGAACTTAGCGGATGTTAAATCTATTATGGATTACAATCAGCCAATTATCCAGCCATTGGCGAAGCCAATCAAAGCAACGGGTCACCTTCAGATTCTATACGGCAACTTGGCAGAGCTAGGTTCTGTGGCGAAGATATCAGGGAAAGAAGGTGAGAAATTTACTGGTCCTGCGCGCGTATTTGACGGAGAGCATGATCTAGTGGCTGGTGTATCGACGGGTAGAATCAAGCCGGGCGATGTCATCGTTATCAAGAATGAAGGTCCTAAAGGAGCTCCTGGAATGCCGGAGATGTTGAAACCGACTTCATTGATCATCGGCGCAGGCTTAGGAACATCGGTTGCATTGATTACCGACGGCCGCTTCTCTGGCGGAACACATGGATTCGTTGTAGGACATATCACACCTGAGGCTTACGAAGGCGGATTGATTGGTCTGGTACAGGATGACGATGTTATTGAGATCGACGCGGTAAATAATACGATTAACCTGAAGGTTTCTGATGAGGAGATCGCTAAACGTCGTGCTAATTGGACACAGCCAGCCTTGAAGGTAACAAAGGGCGTCTTATACAAATACGCGAAGACTGTAGCTAACGCTTCAGAGGGCTGTGTGACGGATATGTAGTTAGATGTTAGATGTGAGATATTAGATATTAGAGCAGGGGTTAACACTAGAGGTCAGCGAGGAACAATATCCACATCATGACAATAGAATTTGAACATTAAATTTTAATATACATTGGGCGAACAGGCGAGCAAGCTATCTTACCGATAAGGTCCAATGTCTAAATTCAATAAATAATGAGTACACTTGAAAAAACGGAAACTTTGGAAGCTACTACCGTAGCGGCAAACACACAGATTAGTGGTTCGCAAGCGGTTTTAGAGGCCTTAATCCACGAGGGTGTGGATACCGTATTCGGGTATCCGGGTGGTGCGATTATGCCAATTTATGATGCGTTGTATGATTACAATGATAAATTGAAGCATATTTTGGTGCGTCACGAACAGGGTGGAATTCATGCTGCACAAGGATACGCACGTACATCAGGACGTGTGGGTGTGGCTTTTGCAACAAGCGGTCCGGGCGCTACAAACCTAGTTACAGGTTTGGCGGATGCGATGATTGATAGCAATCCAGTGGTCTGTGTTACAGGTCAGGTATTTGCTTCATTGCTAGGGACAGATGCATTCCAAGAAACTGACGTGATTAACATTACTACTCCAGTCACGAAGTGGAACTATCAGGTTACTGATGCCAATGAGATTCCAAGTGTACTAGCGAAAGCATTTTATATTGCTCGCACCGGTCGTCCGGGGCCAGTATTGATTGATATTACTAAGAATGCACAATTACAGCTTTTCGATTATGAAGTCTATGAAAAGTGCAACCATATTCGCTCATATCGCCCTGCTCCTATTGTTCGCAAGGAATATGTAGAGGAGGCAGCGCGCGTAATCAATGCGGCAAAGAAACCATTTGTCTTATTCGGCCAAGGCGTTATCCTAGGTAAAGCAGAGGAGGAATTCCAGCGTTTTATTGAAAAGAGCGGATTCCCTGCGGCTGCAACCGTAATGGGCTTGAGCGCCCTTGCTACTGATCACCCGCTTCATGTCGGTATGTTAGGTATGCATGGTAACTATGCGCCAAACGTGATGACCAATGAGTGTGATGTATTGATCGCTGTTGGTATGCGTTTCGATGACCGTGTAACCGGTCGTTTGGATAAATATGCGAAACAGGCGAAAGTGGTCCATTTGGATATCGACCCTGCAGAGATCGACAAGAATGTGAAAGCAGCTGTTCCTGTATGGGGCGACTGTAAGGAAACACTTCCGATGTTGACTGCCTTATTAGATAAGGTAGATCACAGCGCCTGGTTACAGCAGTTCCGCGAATTGGAAAAAGAGGAAATCAAGGAAGTTATCCAGGAGGAACTTAATCCTACGACGGATATCATGACGATGGGCGAAGTTGTTCGTGAGCTTAATGAGCTAACGGGTGGTAATGCTGTTATTGTTACTGACGTCGGTCAACATCAGATGGTAGCTTGTCGTTACGCAAAATACACTCAATCAAAATCCAGTGTTACATCAGGAGGCTTAGGAACGATGGGATTCGGTTTGCCTGCGGCAATCGGTGCTTGGTATGGTGCTCCAGATCGTGATGTCATTGCGATTATCGGTGATGGTGGTATACAAATGACTATTCAGGAGCTTGGAACGATTATGCAGTTTGGCGCAAAGGTGAAGATTCTCATCTTAAACAACGAGTTCTTAGGAATGGTTCGCCAATGGCAGCAGTTGTTCCACGACAAACGTTATTCGTTTGTGAATATCACCAGCCCTGACTTTGTTGCTGTAGCGAAGGGATATTATATCGATGGAAACAAAGTATCAGAACGTCAGCACCTGAAATCAGCATTGAAGACAATGCTTGAGCATGATGGCTCTTACCTATTGGAAGTGATGGTGGGGAAAGAGAACAACGTATTCCCGATGGTTGCACAAGGAACGAGTGTTTCTGAAATCAGATTGAAGTAAAATGGAAAAGCAAGAATATACAATAACTGTTTACACAGAAAATACTATCGGGATGATCGGCCGTATCACCGGAATCTTCTCGCGCCGTAAAATCAATATAGAAAGTTTGAACACCTCCCCTTCTGAGGTGGAAAATATACACCGCTTCACGATTCTGATTACCGAATCGGAAGAGGTTGTCCGCAAGCTATGCCGTCAGATTGAAAAACAAGTGGAAGTATTGAAAGCTTATTTCAATACGAACGATGAGTTAATTTGGCAAGAGCAAGCTTTATATAAGGTCCCAGCAGATGTAATTGCTGAGAAAGCATATGTAGAGCGTTTATTACGTCAGTACGGAGCTAACGTTGTTGTTATCCGTAATGACTACATCGTCTTCGAAACAGCAGGACATCGCGAAGAGATCGACCGCCTAACGGAAGAACTTGGGAAGTACAAGCTTATCGAATTTGTTCGTGGCGCTCGTATCGCTATCATTAAAGATAGCGCAGGATTCCACAAAAAGCTTAAGCAGTTCGAACAGGAAGAGCCAGCACCGGAAATCGTTGAAAACGAGTTCCTGGATCAACGTGATGATGTATTTACTATGTAATTCGGGACGTAGATGGAAAATGTATTTAAATTCATATTCGAGAGTCGCCGTGCTTTCATCAAATTAATCGAAGAACTTAACTTAGAACAGTTGAACGAAGTCCCTGCAGGTTTCAATAACAACATCATTTGGAACTTCGGCCATATCGTTGTCAGCACACAGACCCTGAGCTATACACGCACTGGAATCAAAGAAGGCGTAAGCTGGGTAAAGTATGTGGATGCATATGCTAAAGGCACAAAGCCAACATACTTTGTGGAGCAAGCGGAAGTCGATGAACTGAAAGCCCTAGCCTTATCGACGATCGAGGAAATCGAAAATGATTACAAGGAAGGTGTATTCGATATTATTACAGCTTATGAAACTGCTACTTATGGTGCAACGATGAATACCATCGAAGATGTCCTGACCACCTCCATTGGCCATGACAACCTGCATCTGGGATACGCAGTAGCCCAAAAACGCATAATCAACAATCAATAATCAATCTAAAAAGAAAAATATTTTAAACAGTACAGCAATGGCAAATTATTTCAACACATTACCTCTTAGAGAGCAGTTAAATCAATTAGGTGTCGCAGAGTTTATGGATTCTTCAGAATTCAACGATGGTGTAAATGCTTTAAAAGGTAAAAAGATCGTAATCGTAGGATGTGGTGCTCAAGGCTTGAACCAAGGTTTGAACCTTAGAGATAGTGGTTTAGATGTATCTTATGCTTTACGTAAAGAAGCTATTGAACAAAAAAGAGATTCTTGGAAAAATGCAACGGATAACAACTTCAATGTAGGAACTTATGAAGAACTTATCCCTACTGCTGATTTAGTGATCAACTTAACTCCAGATAAACAACACACTTCGGTAATCAATGCGGTAATGCCATTGATGAAAGAAGGCGCTACATTATCTTATTCTCACGGTTTCAATATCGTAGAAGAAGGTATGCAGATCCGTAAAGATATTACTGTTATCATGGTAGCACCGAAATGTCCGGGCTCAGAAGTTCGTGCAGAATACTTGAGAGGATTCGGCGTACCTACGCTAATCGCTGTTCACCCGGAGAATGATCCTCAAGGTAAGGGCTGGGCAGAAGCAAAAGCTTACTGTGTCGGAACGGGTGGCCACCGCGCAGGTGTTTTGAAATCATCTTTCGTAGCGGAAGTGAAATCAGACTTAATGGGCGAGCAAACTATCCTTTGTGGTTTATTACAAACAGGCTCTATCCTATCATTTGACAAAATGGTAGAGAAAGGAATCGACGCCGGCTATGCTGCAAAACTTGTTCAATACGGTGTGGAAGTGATCACAGAAGCGTTAAAACATGGTGGTGTGAGCGGTATGTTCGATCGTTTGAGCAATCCAGCTAAAGTTAAAGCTTTCCAATTGTCGGAGGAATTGAAAGACATTATGCGTCCTTTATTCCAAAAACACCAAGACGATATTATGTCGGGTCATTTCAGCAAAACAATGATGGAAGACTGGGCGAATGGCGATGCGAATCTATTGAAATGGAGAGCAGAAACTGGAGAAACCGCTTTTGAAAAGACTGCTGCTGGTGATGTTAAAATCGACGAGCAAGAATACTTCGATAACTATTTATTGATGTCTGCATTTGTTCGTGCAGGTGTGGAATTAGCTTTCGAAACCATGGTAGACGCAGGTATCAAGCCAGAATCTGCATATTACGAGTCATTACACGAGACTCCATTAATCGCAAATACTATCGCTCGTAAGAAATTATTCGAGATGAACCGTGTTATCTCCGATACGGCAGAATACGGTTGTTACCTATTCGACCAGGCATGCAAGCCATTGTTGAAGGACTTCATGAGCAAAATCGACACGGATGTTGTGGGTAAAAACTATAATGAAGGCAAAGACGGGTCAGTAGACAATATAACATTGGTTCAGGTCAATGAGCAATTACGTAATCACGAGGTTGAAGTAGTGGGTAGAAAGCTGCGTAAAGCTATGACTGCCATGAAAGCTATTAAAACTATTTAAATTTTTCGTAAATTAGATAGCTTTCAATGGGGTAAAATTAATAATCTCATAATTTTACCCCATTTACAATTAAAACCAAACAGTTCAATAAAAGAAATGGGAAAAACATTAGTAGAAAAAATTTGGGATGCACATGTCGTCAAGCGTGCTGAAGGGTTTCCAGATATGTTATATATCGATACCCATCTAATCCATGAAGTAACCTCTCCGCAGGCTTTCGATGGATTACGCAAAAGAGGACTACCGGTATTCAGACCTCAACAAACGGTAGCCACTGCTGACCATAATGTGCCTACATTAGATCAGCACCTTCCAATAAAAGAAGAGCTATCTCGCTATCAGGTAGATATGCTTACAAAAAACTGTAAAGAATTCGGCATTGAACTATACGGCTTAGGACACCCTTACCAAGGTATTGTCCATGTTATAGGTCCTGAGTTAGGTATTACACTTCCCGGAAAAACAATGGTGTGTGGGGATAGCCATACTTCAACGCATGGTGCTTTCGGTGCTATTGCATTTGGTATTGGTACTTCACAGGTTGAGCAGGTATTTGCTACACAATGTTTATTGCAACAGAAACCAAAGACCATGAAGATCGAGGTCAATGGTGAATTAGGCAACGGAGTAGGTGCGAAGGATATCATCCTTTACATTATTTCAAAAATCTCTGCTGCTGGTGGGACTGGATATTTTGTTGAATACGCAGGTTCAGCTATTCGTTCTTTAAGTATGGAGGGTCGAATGACGATCTGTAATATGAGTATAGAAATGGGTGCTCGCGGTGGTTTGATTGCACCGGATGAAACTACCTTCGAATATATCAAGGGAAGAGAATTTGCTCCAAAAGGCGAAGAATGGGATAAAGCATTAGCCTATTGGAAAACATTATACTCTGATGATGATGCACAATTCGATGAAGTATTAATATTTGACGCTGCGGATATCCAACCGATGATTACCTATGGTACTAACCCGGGTATGGGGATCGGTATTACGGAACACATCCCAACCACAGATTCTCAACCTGAGAATGAGCGTCCATCCTATCAAAAAGCGCTGGATTACATGGGCTTCCATGATGGCGATTCTGTAATCGGCAAGCCCGTTGATTATGTCTTTATTGGAAGTTGTACAAACTCTCGTATCGAAGATCTGCGTCAAGTCGCTGCCTTTGTCCAAGGTAAAAAGAAAGCCGACAATGTAGAAGTTTGGATTGTTCCGGGATCAAAACAAGTTGAAGCCCAGGCAAAAGAAGAAGGTATCGACAAGGTATTTGAAGCAGCAGGCTTCATGCTTCGTGAACCCGGATGTTCAGCATGTCTAGGGATGAACGAGGATAAGATTCCTGCAGGTAAATACTGTGTTTCGACTTCTAACCGTAACTTCGAAGGACGTCAGGGGCCAAATGCTCGTACGATGTTGGTAAGCCCATTGACTGCAGCAGCAGCAGCAGTAGCCGGCAAAATCGTAGACGTAAGAGAATTGGTATAACGAAGAGGTTTCTCGTCTATGGTATTGGAGGTTGCAATTCTACATATTAAAGCTGGTCTTTCTAGCGAATTTGAGAAGGCTTTTAAAGAAGCTGAAGCAATCATACAGTCCATCGACGGATATATAAACCATGAATTAAAAAAGTGTATGGAGCATGATGATCAATATATCCTGCTTGTCCATTGGAAAACCCTAGAAGATCACACGATTGGCTTTAGGCAATCAGAAGTGTATCAGGATTGAAAAAGCTGTTACATCACTTTTACGATCCTTTTCCTAAGGTCGAACATTACATTTAATTCTGACATTCCTCTAAAGCATAATAAATAAAGAGATGAAAAAATTTGAAAAACTATCCTCACGCGTAGTTCCTCTACCGATAGAAAACATAGATACCGATCAGATTATCCCGGCGCGTTTCTTAAAAGCGACAACACGCGAAGGCTTCGGTAACAACTTATTCCGTGACTGGCGATTCGACAGTTACGATCAGCCGAAGGTTGACTTCGTGATGAACAATCCTACCTATTCAGGAAAGATTCTTGTTGCTGGAAAGAACTTCGGATGTGGTTCGTCCCGTGAGCATGCTGCATGGGCTATACAAGACTACGGATTTGATGTGGTTGTTAGCTCATTCTTCGCGGATATCTTCAAAGGCAATGCCTTGAACAACGGCGTATTACCTATCACGGTTTCAGAGGAATTCCTAGAGAAAATCTTCGACAAGGTATTTGTTAATCCGGATACGGAACTTGTTGTCGATTTAGAGGCACAGACACTAACGATTGCCGAAACAGGTGATCAATTCACCTTTGAAATCAATCCTTACAAGAAATCATGCCTAATTAATGGCTATGATGATATCGACTTCATCTTAAGCCATAAAGCAGAAATAGAAAACTTCGAAGCAGCAAGATAATGCCAGTAACGGTGCATATACGAGACTTTTCGCTCGCATACGGAAGACATTCCGTTTTGCAGGATTTGTCATGGACCATTGCGAAAGGCGAACAGCTTGTATTGGCTGGTAAATCTGGCTCCGGCAAGACTAGCTTAGCGAAAGCCATAGCCGGACTTGTCAAAGGAACTGGACAGGTGGAAATCAACTACGACCTGTCCAGCTCTTTAGCTCAAAAAACAGTGTATGTCGCCAATTGGTATCAGTTTACCAATCTTGAAGGCGACCGTAATTTCTATTATCAGCAGCGCTATAACCGTCACCAAGGACATGATACGCTGACGGTGCATGCAGAATTGATGCATTTCGCAGAAAAAGAAGGCTTAGATTTTTCCGCAATTCAGGAAAAGATCAAGGCTTTCGGATTTGAGAATGTACAGCAGTCCCAATTGATCGAGTTATCCAGCGGTGAACACAAGAAATTACAATTAGTCAAGGGACTTTGGCAAAAACCGCAGTTGCTCATCATCGATGAACCTTACACCGGCCTTGACACAAATTCACGCGCAGTACTCAACGAATTGCTAGACGAATTGATCGTCGAGGGTGTTCAGTTGCTATTGATTACAAACGATAAGCAATTGCCTCATGGAATTAATTCCATCGTACAACTTGTTGATGGCCGTATTGAAAAAGCTGATAGTCTAGACGAGGTATTGCAAGACGCGCAACGCGTCAAGAAGCCATTGCCTAGCTTCCTGAAAGCCATCCCTGAGACGCCATATTCGCATATCGCGGAATTAAAGGATGTTGTCATCCGATATGGTGAAAAGGAAGTCTTGAAAAAGGTTTCCTGGTCTGTCAAGGTAGGCGAAAAATGGTTATTACAAGGACCGAATGGTTCCGGGAAGTCGACTTTATTGAGCTTAATCAATGGCGACCACCCGCAGTCCTACGGTTTGTCCATATCGTTATTCGGCAATCCACGAGGATCTGGCGAGAGCATTTGGGACATCAAGGAGAAGATCGGCATGATCTCGCCGGAGATGCACTGGTATTTTGATCAGCAGGCGACCGTATGGCATACCCTTGCTTCTGGATTCTACGATAGCATCGGATGGTTTATCGATGTAAAATTTCAGGAGAAAAAACAAATTGAAGAACTCATGGATTTCTTTGATCTTACCGAACATAAAGATCAATTGCTCCATACGCTTCCCCTCGGGAAGCAGCGACTGGCCATGCTGGCCAGAAGCATTATAAAGAATCCTCCCCTCTTGGTGTTGGATGAGCCGTGTCAGGGATTAGATACCACACAGGCTAAGTATTTTAACGATGTAGTAGACGAGCTTTGCCAATATGGCAAGACGTTAATCTATGTTGGCCATTATGAAAGCCAACTGCCAAACTGCATTGAACATAGAATTGTATTAGAGCGTGGCGAAGTAAAAGCCATTGAACATAAAGTAGAAAACGTTTTATAGTATATGAGAAAGAACATTCTTATTATTCCGGGAGATGGAATTGGACAAGAAGTAACGACTTGGGGAAAACAAGTATTAGAAGCTATAGCAGAAAAATACGGCCATGAGTTCGTTTTTGACGAAGCGATTATGGGTCATACAGCCATTGAAGCTACCGGAAATCCACTGCCAGATGAGACATTAGAAAAAGCTAAATCCTCAGATGCTATTCTTTTCGGTGCTATCGGACATGCAAAATATGACAACGACCCTTCGGCAAAGGTACGCCCGGAGCAAGGGTTATTGAAAATACGTAAAGAATTGGGCTTATATGCTAACCTGCGCCCAATCCTATTATTCGATGAACTATTGGACGCTTCCAGCTTAAAGCCTGAGGTTTTACGTGGAACAGATATACTTTTCTTCCGCGAACTAACGGGCGATGTGTACTTCGGCGAGAAAAACCGCAACGAGGACAACACCTTCGCATCTGACTTAATGAACTATCACCGCTATGAGGTGGAGCGCATCGCGCGCAAAGCTTTTGAAGCAGCGAGAACACGCAGCAAAAAACTATGCTCGGTAGATAAAGCCAATGTGTTAGAAACGTCCAGACTATGGCGCGAAGTGGTACAAGAGCTTGCTCAAGAGTATAGCGATGTAGAAACAGAGCACATGTTCATCGACAATGCCGCTATGCAATTAGTGAAGAACCCTAAGAAATTCGACGTCGTGCTTACGGCGAACCTTTTCGGCGATATCCTAACGGATGAGGCATCACAGATAGCAGGCTCTATGGGTATGCTAGCTTCGGCATCGATGGGCGATGGCACTGGATTTTTCGAACCTATCCATGGCTCAGCACACGATATTGCAGGCCAGAATAAAGCAAATCCACTCGCCTCTATCCTATCCGCAGCATTGATGCTGGACATCGCATTCGGACTACAGGACGAAGCAAAAACAGTGACGCAAGCCGTTGCTGATACCTTGAAAGCCGGCTGGAGAACAGGCGACATTGCTAATGCAGAAACCCCTGCCGACAAAATATTAGGCACCAACGAAATGGGCGCTAAAGTATTAGAATTCATCAAGTAATTTAACCAAGGAATAAACATAAATAGAAACGACATGTTACACGATCCTAATCACTTATACATTTTCGACACTACCTTGAGAGATGGAGAACAAGTACCGGGATGTCAATTAACGACACCAGAGAAAGTCGAGATTGCCAAAGATTTGGAACGCCTAGGCGTCGATATCATTGAGGCTGGCTTCCCTGTATCTAGTCCTGGCGATTTCCAATCCGTAGTGGAATTATCTAAAGCTGTCAACAATGTAATTATCTGTGCACTGACCCGTGCTAACAAAAACGATATTGATGTAGCTGCTGAAGCATTGAAATATGCGAAGCGACCAAGAATACACACTGGTATCGGCTCATCAGACATGCATATCAAGTACAAATTCAACAGCACACGCGAGGAAATCTTAGAGCGTGCGGTTGAAGCGGTGAAACATGCAAAAACCTATGTCGAAGACGTAGAGTTCTACGCGGAAGATGCCGGACGTGCTGATTTAGCATTCTTAGCACAAATGATCGAAGCCGTAATTGGCGCAGGCGCAACGGTAGTCAATATCCCGGATACAAACGGTTACTGTTTGCCGGATCAATACGGTGCTAAAATCAAATACTTAAAAGATCATGTTCAAAACATCGACCAAGCTATCATCTCTGCACATTGCCACAACGACCTAGGTCTGGCGACGGCAAACTCTATCGCTGCTGTACAGAACGGTGCTCGCCAGGTGGAATGTACCATCAATGGTATTGGCGAACGTGCCGGAAATACTTCGTTAGAGGAAGTAGCTATGATCTTAAAAGTTCATAAGCAATCGTTCGGCGGCATCACATCCAACATCGACAGCACCATGTTCACCGCGCTTTCTCGCAAGGTTAGCGAAATGATGAACATGCCTGTACAGCCTAACAAGGCAATCGTTGGCCGCAATGCATTCGCTCACAGTTCGGGTATCCACCAAGATGGATTCCTAAAACACAGAGAGAATTATGAGATTATCCGCCCGGAAGATGTAGGTTTATTAGAAGCCGATATCATCCTTACGGCACGCTCCGGTCGCCATGCCTTGAAGCATCACCTAGAGCGCCTAGGCTACAACCTAGACAAAGATAGTCTTGCCGATTGTTATCAACGTTTCTTAGTATTAGCCGATGCGAAGAAAGACATCAACGACGAAGATTTACTAACACTAGTAAAATAATAATAAAAGGCTGGGTTTTCCAGCCTTTTAACTCCCTAATACAAATCAATACCAACATGAGTTTGGATTTATCAACCTTAACCATAGATAGCGTTCAGGCCAAAGAACAAATCAAGGATGTAGTAAAAAGGACTCCTTTACAATACAACCACCATTTATCGGAGAAGTATAGCGCCGAAGTCTATCTGAAACGAGAAGACCTACAAGTAGTACGCTCCTATAAACTTAGAGGAGCATTCAATAAAATCAGCAGTCTTTCTGCTGAAGAACTGTCGCATGGCGTTGTATGCGCGTCTGCGGGCAACCATGCCCAAGGCGTAGCGCTATCCTGCAAGCGACTGAACATCAAGGGCGTTATTTTTATGCCAGGCCCTACCCCTCGCCAGAAGATTACCCAAACAGAAATGTGGGGAAATGGCAATATCGAAATCGTCCTTACGGGCGACACCTTTGATGACTGTCAAAAAGGCGCGCTAGCTTATGCTGCAGAACATCACATGACGTTCATCCCTCCGTTTGACGACATCAAGATTATCGAAGGACAGGGAACTGTAGCCGTGGAAATTCTAGAAGATCAACCGGATATTGATGCTGTATTTATCCCCATTGGTGGTGGAGGCTTGTCCTCAGGCGTCAGCTACCACATGAAGAAGTTTGCACCGAATGTAAAATGCTATGGTGTGGAACCAGAAGGCGCACCTTCCATGCAGGCTGCGTTGGAAAATGGCAGTCCAATTGAATTGGAACAGATCAACAAATTTGTTGATGGCGCTGCTGTAAAGAAAATCGGTGCACTGACCTACGAAATTAGCAGTCAACTGTTAGATAGCGTAAAATCCATCCCAGAGGGAAAGATTTGTACGACCATATTAGAACTTTACAATAAAGATGCGATTGTCGTAGAACCAGCCGGAGCGCTATCTATCGCAGCACTAGAATTCCATAAAGAAGAAATCAAAGGCAAGAAGGTAGTTTGTATCGTTTCGGGCGGAAATAATGACATCGACCGCATGAGCGAAATAAAAGAAATGTCGCTGCTTTACGAAGGCTTCAAACATTACTTTATCGTCCGATTCCCACAGCGCCCCGGTGCATTACGTCTATTAGTAACCGAAGTATTAGGTCCTAAGGATGATATCACACGCTTTGAATACATCAAAAAGACCGAACGCGAGCGTGGTCCGGCACTTATCGGTATCGAGCTGAACGATCCAAAAGATTATACCAGCTTTATAGAACGATTAAAGTCTTATAAATTCGACTTCATCGAAGTCAACAAGGATCAAACGTTATTTGAATACCTTGTTTAACTGCTCAACTAACCGTTCCTTATATTTAGAAATGGGGGCTGCGCACTGCAGCCCCTTTTCATTTTCAACCAGCAGATAAACCAATTCATAATCAATATTTTAACACTTTCGCCTGCAAACTATTTTTAGATGGGCTTGTTCTATTTACATACTAATCCAAAAGGAGGAAATATGAAAAATATAACATTCCTAATCAGTTTTCTGCTCTTATGCACACTTGGATACGCGCAGAAACCGCCTATGCCCAAGGCAACGATGCCAGCGACAAAAATGACGAAGGCCGATAAACCGAAACAAGTTGCAAGCCCACTCGACAGTTCAACAGTGACCACCAGCGACGGCGTTACGATCAATATCCGCTATGGTAGCCCCTCATTAAAGGGACGCGAAATAGGCGTAGACCTTGTGAAGCCTGGCGAGCGCTGGCGTACGGGCGCTAACGAAACAACCACCATCGAATTTGACAAAAACGTAACGGTAAACGGACAAAAACTTCCAGCAGGAAAGTACGGTTTAAACACCATTCCGGGAGAGCAAAGCAGCACCCTAATTTTTAATAAAAATTGGCAACAATGGGGTACCAAATTCGAGGAAAAAGATGACGTCCTAAAAGTCGAAGTACCTAACGAAACTACAACAGAATCGCTAGAAAGACTAAAAATTACAGCAGACCAGACCGGAAAAATCCATCTGGGATGGGGAACATACGGACTAAGTATGGATGTAAAAGCAGACCAATAAGCTGCATATACTATTCTAACATCCTTCGATACACTTCCCTTTCAAAACCCTTACAAACCCAATTGAAACCCCAATCAAACCCGCTCGGAAGCGGGTTTGATTGGGGTTTCAATTGGGAGTAGTTAGTAGTTAGTATTTAGTAGTTAGACCTATGACGTGAGATATTAGATATTAGATATTAGATGTTAGACAGTATAGTTTGTTTGCTTGATTGATTGATTGGTTGATTGGTTGATTTGGAAGGGAAGGATGGGTTGTCTTTGAACCAGGAAAGGAAGGATGAAAAGATGAGCAGGATCCTGTCAATCCTTGCATCCCTCTTTTCCTCATTCAAAACAACCTTTATTCTCGCTTAAAAGACAAATTCCCCTTCCTTTCCTTGTTCAAAACAGCACAAAAAAAGCAGGAGTGAATTCACCCCTGCTCTAAAATCTAATGTCTAATATCTAATGTCTAAAATCTACTTCTTCAAATACTTTTCCAAAAACTGGTCTTGTTCCCATAATAAGTGGAAGATATTTTCCTTAGCTGCATATCCGTGTGATTCGCGAGGTAGGATAACCATGCGGACCGGGGCCCCTAGGTTTTTCAATGCTTGGAAATAGCGTTCAGTTTGTAATGTAAAAGTTCCAGGGTTGTTATCCGCTGCGCCGTGCACTAGCAACATCGGTGTTTTCATGCGGTCAGCACTCATAAATGGCGACATCGTTACGTAAAGCTCAGGATTATCCCAGAAGTTGCGTTGCTCGCTTTGGAATCCGAAAGGTGTTAGCGTACGGTTGTATGCACCAGAACGTGCGATACCAGCTGCAAACAGTTTTGAGTTGCTCAACAAGTGTGCTGTCATAAAAGCGCCGTAAGAGTGGCCACCTACCGCAACGCGGCTGCGGTCGATATATCCTAGTTGATCGACGGCGTCAATCGCTGCCTCGGCGTTGGCAACCAATTGAGGAATAAACGTATCATTGGGTTCAGCTGTACCTTCACCTACGATTGGGAATGCGGCATTGTCAAGAACGGCGTATCCTTTAGATACCCAATAAACGAAAGAACCATAGTTAGGGAATGTAAATTCCTTCGGGTTGTTGGTGCTTTGTCCGGCAGTCGCCTTGTCTTTATATTCTCTTGGATAAGCCCAGATTAACAAGGGTAGTTTCTCCTTTTTCGACTTGTCATAGCCAGCCGGAAGATATAAGGTGCCGGAAAGTTCCACGCCGTCTTTACGCTTATAGTTCAATACTTCCTTATGAACTGCTTCCAAAGATTTAAATGGGTTTTGAATGCTGGTTACTGCCTTTTGTTTGCCCGATTTGATATTCTTGCTGTAGTAGTTTGGAAAATCCTTTGGCGATTGTAAGGAAACGATGATATCACCTTTGTTAATATCCACTACTGATGAGATACGCTCTTGCATTTCAGAAGCCTTTGCGGTATATAAACGTTTCTTCTTCAAAGTCTTCAAGTTCATCTCGTCGATAAATGGGAACTCACCTTCTTTCGTATACCCATCGCCGATCAAATAGATATTGTCTTTATTGATGTACATGCTATAGGTTCCGAAGTTGTTTTTATCCAAATGTACTTTTCCAGGATCACCATACACATCCTGGCTATTTCTATCGTCGATTAGCTTCGTTTCACCTGTCGTTGGGTTCAGCAAGAATGTTTTCACGTTTCTGGTATCATACCAGCGTGAACTTACCAAAGCGTATTGATCATTTCCGTAGAATGCGCCGCCAAAGCGGTCTGCTATTTTCATCAACGATTTGGGTGAGCCGTTGAAAGGTGCTTCCCAGTTGAATAGCTCGTCGCGCCATTCTGCGGCCTTGCTTGCATCGCCCCCATCGATAGCTTCCACAAACGATAAGGTCGCTGCTTTGTCGGGACGCCAGCTAAATGCACGTTTGCCCGGTCTAACCGAAGAGAAACCCTTAGGCATCACCTCAATCAAAGGTGTTTCGTTTACCTTTTTAACCAAGTTGCCCTTCAAGTCGTAAATATTCGTTTCCTGTGGGAAGTTATAATATGGAACCACATAGGAGAATGGTTTTTTCAAGGTGCTCACCATTACATAGTTGCCATCAGGCGAAATACTAGAACCTACATATAGATCGGCGTCTTTAAACTTCTCTTCTTTTCCTTGCAGGTCTACCCATACTAGTTGGGAATTGCCCAGTTCGACGAACTGTTCCTCGTCTTGTGGAGTTTTCAATAGATCTTGGTAGGTACGTAGTTGGGAAATCTGACCGCCGCTTGTCGAAACGATAGGGCCGGCAGGAACATTGTCGTCATCGATGCGACGTACGGGCGGAATCACTCTTTTGTTAACCAGCAATTTATCCGAAGTGCGATTCCAACGGAATGGCGCGTCCAGCACCGCATTAAGTTCTTCGCGCGTTAATCTATCAATTCTGCGTGTCGCTAGATCCAATACATAAAGCGCTGTTCCATTTTCTGCAGTGATAGTAAATGCTGCTTTTTTAGAGTTAGGCGAAAAGCTTAAGTTAGCGATCAGGGCGTTGTTAGGGAGGTTAAGCTTGTCAAAAGTCTGCTTTCCGTCCATCGAGCGCAAATCGATATCGTTGTAAAATACTTCATCGCTAGGCATACCCGTAGCAGCATTCATACGTAGACCTGCCAAACGAGTTTCTGCTTGGCCAAGGTCAGTAAGACTTTTATAAGTTGGTCTGTAAAGGAATAGTACCCAATTTTTATCGGGGCTAATCACTACTGCTGGAGGCCTTTGATAGTCTGCTAATGCTAAGATTTCTGCCGATGGCTTTTGGTAGCTCAAGTTTTCTTGCGCAAAGCCCAGCGTACTTAACAAGAGAAAGACTATTAGAAAGTAATTTTTCATAATGCAATTGTTAATATTAATTCAATGTTATTTTTGGAAGTCCTAAAATACTGAATTAAACGGGTTAACGGATATTGCGACAAGTCTTTTACAGAGACTGTTATTTTTAGGTTAATTTCTTGTATTTTCGAATCCGATTTTCATATAGCAAAATGGAATAAAAAGTCTATTTTTTGCAGATAAAATGACACTAAAAAAACGGAACAAATTGCAGTGTATTTTGCGTAACAAATTCCTCATATCAAGTTATCCACATAGTAGAATCCTTGAAAATCAACAGCTTATTATTACCCACGTGTTGCCAAGCGCGTTTTAAGCGGATAGTTGTGGACAATGTGGAAAAGTATAGCTTAGTATCTGAAGATATTAATGAGATATTTGTTCTAGTTGAGAATGTAACCTTCTCCAATCAAACGTTTTTTCATTTATCAAAGTTCCGGACTCTACTACCGAGCTTGGGATTTTCAAACTTAATATAACATGGCAAGAATCATTAAATTCGAAAAAAATGACTGTGCACCATGCGCACAGGTATCGGCATACTTAGACAACAAAGGTATTGCCTACGAAACTATTAATCCATTCGACGAGCCGGAATTAGCTGTTAAGTTTAAAGTTCGAACGGTGCCGACGGTAATCGTTTTGGAGAACGACGAGATTAAGAATCGTATCATTGGATTTAACCCTGCCGAGTTAGATCAGATCGCATTATAATATTAAATCATTTAGCCTATATCTATGATTTATCTATATTACGACTCACGAACAGGCAACGTGGAGCGCTTTATCAACAAAGTGATCCAAGTTACAGGCTGGACAGCTATTCGTATTCAAGAGGATACGGTAATTACTGAGCCCGGCCATTTGGTAACATATACCACCAATTTCGGCAAGGTTCCTGATAAGACCGAGGGTTTCGCGAATAAATTCGCAGAGCACCTTTACTCGGTAACATCTAGCGGTAATCGCAACTGGGGACGAAACTACGCGATCGCAGCGGAGAAGATTTCGGATCACTATGCCATTCCATTGGCGATGAAATTTGAACTTTCTGGCACATTGGAAGATATTAATCAATTTATTGACATCATCAAAAATCAGCACTATGATAGCAAACGAGGTAGCGAAAAATTGGATATTGCTTAACAACGAAATCATGATCAAACATGATGACGAGTTCAGCCTCCACAAAGATAAAGAGGCTGTACGCGCCTATTTCCTTGAATATGTAAATAAGAATACCGTATTCTTTTACACGTTGAAGGAAAAAGTAGATTATTTAATAGAAAACAACTATTACATTGATTTCTATGAATGGTTTACATTCGAGCAAATGGAAGAGGTTTACAATTATGTATTCGCTAAGAAATTCCGTTTCCAATCGTTCATGGCAGCGTTTAAATTCTTCCAAAGTTACGCCTTGCGCGACGACTCTGGCGAGAAGTTTTTAGAGCGCTATGAAGACCGCGTTGTTGCTGTATCTTTATTCTTGGCAAGAGAAGAGGGCGTACAGAAAGCTATTGAGTATGCAGAAATCATGATCAATCAAGAATATCAACCCGCTACCCCGACATTCTTGAACGCTGGAAAGAAACGTTCCGGCGAGTTGGTTTCCTGTTTCTTAGATGAAATTGGTGATAACTTAAACGGTATCGGCTATGCGGTAGATTCAGCAATGAAGCTTTCATCTATCGGTGGTGGTGTATCGTTCAACATCTCTAAGATTCGTGCTCGTGGTGAGGCTATCAAAGGTGTTGAGGGCCGTGCAGGCGGTGTATTGCCTATCATGAAGATCATGGAGGATACATTCTCTTACGCTAACCAATTAGGACAACGTCCGGGCGCAGGAGCTGTGTACTTAAATATTTTCCACTCGGATATCGAGGAGTTCTTAGACTGTAAGAAAATCAACGTAGACGAGAAAGTACGTATTAAATCATTGTCTATCGGTATCATCGTTCCTGATAAATTCATGGAATTGGCGGAGAAAGACGAGCCTTGCTACTTAATTTACCCACATACGGTAATGCAAGAGTATGGTAAATACCTAGACGAATTGGATATGGATGAGATGTACGATGAGCTGATCACCAATCCAAATGTTAAAAAGAAAAAAATCAATGCACGTCACTTATTAGTGAAGATTGCACAGACACAGAAAGAATCAGGATATCCATATATCTTCTTCAAGGAGAACACGAACCGCGAGCATGCTTTGAATGGCATTGGCAAGGTTAAATTCTCAAACTTGTGTACTGAGATTATGCAGGTTTCAGAAGTGTCGGATATTAATATCTACGGTAAAGAAGATACCATCCGTTATGGTATTTCCTGTAACCTAGGTTCTTTGAACGTAGCGACCGTTATGGACAACAAACGTATCAAGGAAACCGTAAAAACAGCGATGCGTGCATTGACAGTGGTTACTGACGTAACGAACATCGAGATGGTTCCATCGATTGCTAAAGCGAACAAAGAATTGCACTCTGTTGGTTTAGGAGCGATGAACTTACACGGTTATTTAGCGAAAAGCTTTATCATGTATGAATCTACTGAGGCATTAGACTTCGCGAATACATTCTTCATGATGATGAACTACTACTCTATCGAAGCTTCTATGGAGATTGCGAAAGAGCGCGGTAGAACATTCGTAGGCTTTGAGAAATCTGCTTATGCTGACGGAACATACTTCGACAAGTACTTAAACCGCGATTACTTACCAAAAACTGATAAAGTTAAAGAATTATTCGCTGGTGTTCATATCCCTACAGTTGAGGATTGGGACAACTTGAAAGCTCAGGTAAAAGAGCACGGTATCTACCATGCTTACCGCTTGGCGATCGCTCCAAACCAGTCGACTTCATACATCATGAATGCTACGGCTTCTGTGATGCCGATTGTAGATATCATTGAGGTAAGAGAGTATGGAGATAGTACAACCTACTACCCTATGCCTTACTTAACGAACGACAACTATTTCTACTTCAAGTCGGCTTATGACATGGATCAGATGAAAGTGTTGAAATTGATCTCGGTTATCCAACGTCATATTGACCAAGGGGTATCGACAATCCTTCACACGAATTCTAAGGATTCTACGCGCGACTTAGCGAAGTACTATATCTATGCGCATAAATTAGGATTGAAATCCTTGTATTACACAAGAACACGTAAATCTACGATTGAAGAGTGTATCTCTTGTTCGGCATAGATTCCACAACAAATAGATAAAGATATTACTAGAGGGCTGAATTGCATGTAGGACATCTACATCGATTCAGCCTCTCACCAACGATACTGAATAAAATGAGTAAACAATTTACCGCGGTAAACTGGAACACACCAGATAACGATTATGCGTTGATGTTCTGGGAACAAAATATTAAGCAATTCTGGATTGACACCGAGTATATTCCTTCCAAAGATATCGACAGCTGGAAAGGTTTGAGCTGGGATATGAAGGAATGTTATAAGAAAGCATTAGGTGGTTTGACTTTATTGGATACCTTGCAATCGCATACAGGTATGCCGAAGATCATTGACCATATCGATTCTTTGCAGAACAAAGCGGTATTGTCTTACATGTGTATGATGGAAGCTATCCACGCTAAATCGTACTCTACGATCTTTACCACCGTATCGACAACAAACGAAATCAACGATGTATTCGGTTGGGTTTCGCAGAATAAATTCTTGCAGTATAAAGCGGCTACAATCGACAAACACTATCGCGGAATCGATAAAGAAAAGGTTTCTAACGAGGAGCTGTTCATGGCTATGGCAGCATCTGTATTATTAGAGTCTTTCTTATTCTACTCTGGATTCTTCTTACCGTTATGGTTATGTGGTCAGGGTCAGATGGTAGCATCAGCAGATATCATCAAGAAAATCGTTGCTGATGAGTCTATCCACGGTGTATTCGTAGGGCTAGTTGCTCAAGAAGTATTCGCTAAACTTCCGAACAAAGAGGAAGTAAAACAACGTTTCTTGGCTTTATTGAATGACTTATACGAAAACGAAATTAAGTACACTGAAGAGCTTTATACCGTGGTAGGTTTAACTGCTGAGGTAAAAGAGTATGTTCGTTATAATGGTAACAAGGCCTTAATGAACTTAGGTTTCGAGCCGATCTTTGAAGTAAAACAAGTGAACCCTATTGTATTGAACGGTTTGAATACAGAGACTACGCAGCATGACTTTTTCTCGAAGAAGTCTACAAACTATGAGAAGTCTATGGAAATCGTGCATTTGATGAATGAAGACTTCGCGATGGATGCGACAGTGGAAATTTAGATGTTAGACAATAGATATTAGGTATTAGATACTGAAAAAGGCGCCTTACGGCGCCTTTTTTATGTTTATAGTATCCGATTTAGGATAGGTGCTAACTGATGTTGCCTTTCTTGAGTTCGTTGATGGCGTAGTCTACTGCGCGAGCGGAGAATGCCATATAGGTAAGCGAAGGGTTTTGCGTAGATGTTGAAGTCATACAAGCACCGTCCGTCACGAAGACGTTTGGACAGCTGTGGATTTGATTCCATTTATTCAACATCGATGTTTTCGGGTCTAAGCCCATACGTACGCCTCCCATTTCATGGATATCTAAGCCTGGTGCCTGTGACGATTCATTGCGCTGTATGTTGGTGAAGCCGGCAGCCGTGAACATCTCTTCCATCGTATCCAGATAGTCTTTTTTCATCTTAGCGTCGTTGTCATCATAGTCAACCGAGATCTTCAATTGCGGTATTCCCCATTCGTCTTTCTGGGTTTCATCGAGTGCAACGTAGTTTGATGCTTTCGGAATCGTTTCTCCCATCATATGCGATCCTACGCCCCAATTGCCCAATTGCGGATTCAATAAGGAAGATTTCAGGTCTTCGCCTATGCCGGATTGGTCTGAGCCCGAGCGGCGGTATGCTCCAAAGCCAGCAGCGTAGCCTCTAAGAAAGTCGGTTTCTTGTTTATGCAGATTTCTGAAACGTGGAATGTAACCTCCACCTGCAGGGTTCTTACCGTCGACTTTATAATCCAAATGCCCTTCATGCTCTGCAGATATCCGAGCACTGTAATTATGGAAAGCGACATATTTGCCTAAGGTATCCGAATCGTTGCCCAGCCCATTCGGGAAGCGCTTCGATTTGGAATTCAAGAGAATCAGGTTGCTGTTCAAGGCGGCAGCATTAACAAAGATCAGCTTGCCGAAGAAATCAATCTCTTCCTTCGTATTTCGGTCGATCACTTTGACACCGATCGCTTTTCCTTTTTCATCATCATAAAGGATGGAATGCACAACAGAATCTGGTCTCAGCGTCATGTTCCCTGTCTTGGCAGCCCAAGGTAGCGTGGAAGCATTGGAACTGAAATAGCCACCAAATGGGCAACCTCTTTGACATAGCAATCGATTCTGACATTGTACGCGTCCCTGATCGAGATGAATCTGATTAGGCTTCGAAAGATGCGCGCAACGAGCCGATATGACTTTGCGTCCAGGGTATTTGGATTCAACCTGTTCTTTGAAGTATTTTTCGACGATATTTAAGGGAAAGCCAGGGAGGAATTCGCCATCCGGCAACTCCGGAAGGCCATCCTTGTTGCCCGAGATCCCGGCAAAGCGTTCTACATGATCATACCATGGCTTGAGGTCGTCGTATCGGATAGGCCAATCGACAGCGAAGCCGTCTCTCGCAGGACCCTGGAAATCAAAGTCGGACCAACGTTGTGTTTGGCGGGCCCACAGCAAGGACTTCCCTCCTACCTGGTATCCACGTATCCAATCGAATGGTTTTTCCTGCACGTAGGGATGCTCCTTATCTTTCACGAAGAAGTGCTGTGCATCCTCTCGGAAGGCATAACATCTGCTAACCACGGGGTTTTCTTCCTTCACATCGTAGGGTATCTCGCCTCGATGTTCAAACTGCCAGGGATATAAATTGGTAGTCGGGTAATCTTTGATATGTTGAACATCACGTCCTCTTTCAAGAACCAATGTTTTTAATCCTTTCTCACATAGCTCCTTTGCAGACCAACCTCCTGATATTCCAGAGCCAATCACAATAGCATCATAGCTGCGTTCTTTCGCAGAATCAATATTTAAATTTGCCATTCCTTATCCGTTAACTTTCATTGCCCCATTATAGCGCCCAGGCACTAATTCATACACCAATTTATTTTTCATGACATATTCCGAGTTCAAGTAGCCTTGAATGGTACGTCGTTTCAGAAGTTGGAAAAAGACATCTTCGGCGGGCAATGCCGCTAGGTAGGTTTGCATATCCTTTAGCCCCTTTCCTTTAATCGTTTCTGCTCCTTTCAACCCTTCTATGAAAGCTTTCTGTTCTTCAGGGCTGGCACAATCGTCGACCATCTTCATCACAAAGAGATGTAGATTGAGGTCCTTAGCGCCCGGCGTGTCGGTTTTAGGGATTAGGGATTCAGTCAATTCAGCGAGGAGGTCCTCGTCTGCTTTATTAAGTTTAAGATGATTAAGCACGATGCTGGTTGATTTATCTGTGAAATCACAGGAGGTTGCAATCATCATACCCCCTGCAACCACAAATAGCTGCTTAATCGCGGTCCGTCTATTCATAAGATTTACAATCAATAGATTTAAATCTACGAATAAAACGGGAAAACTGGAATGCTAAATCGTTTAGAACAATAAACTTTCCACTTCTTTTAACGAAGAGGCAAGTTTATCTGCGTGAGAAAGGCGTTCGCGTTCGACTTCTTGTTTAGAAACAGCAACGCAATAAAGCCCTGCGGCTTTAGCGGCGGTACATCCTGTGCTGGTGTCTTCTACTACCAGGATCTCTTCGGATGGGATAGCGAGCTTCTGTGTAGCCAGTAAATAAGGTTCTGGATTGGGCTTAGGTTGTTCTACAGATTCTCTAGTCACAAAAAACGAGAAATAATCTAATAATTTATGTTCACCGAGCACGGTGTCTACTGTTGTTTTATAACTGGAGGTTACTAACCCTGTGGTTAGCCCTTTCGATTTAACTAACTCCAATATTTCTTGTGCATGTGGCATCAATCTGATCGTTCGCATATCTGCTTTTGCATATCTAGAACGCGTTGCAAACCACATGTCTTCTTCATCGACTTTCAATTTGTATTGCTCATTCAACATAACAACGTTGCGAGCTAGGGTATGTCCTGCAAAATTGGAAATCCAATCGTCGAAAGTTATGCTTAATCCATAATCTTCTGAAAGAATCGGTGCCCAATTGCTATAGTAAAAGTATTCAGAGTCTATCAAAGTACCATCTAAATCGAATAGTACAGCTTTAAAGTTATTCATACGACAAAGTTAGTTATTGCAATATTAATACAATGTTAAATCAGCAGGAGTTAACATATAAACGGTCATATGAATCTATAAATATAAAATGAGTCTCGTGAGGCAGTCGCTTGGCACTGCGCTTATCTTGCTAATCCCTCTCAGTTTTGCTAAGTTTGTTAAGCCGTTGGAGCGGAATCTCCTGAGCATTTACATCAATAAATAACATTCATGAAAATAATAGCAGTAGGTAGAAACTACGTAGATCATGCCAAAGAATTGAATAATCCGGTTCCTGAGAAACCGGTTATTTTTCTTAAACCCGACACCGCCGTTTTGAAAGATAATAAAGACTTCTATTTTCCGGAGTTTTCTAAGGATGTACATTATGAAGTGGAAGTCGTGCTTCGTGTGTGCAATGAAGGGAAGCATGTTTCTAAGAAATTTGCACACAAATACTACGACGCTATTGGTTTGGGAATAGATTTTACGGCTAGAGATATACAGGCCGAACATAAGGCTAAAGGCTTGCCTTGGGAACTAGCAAAAGCTTTCGATCATTCTGCTGTTATCAGTAACCTCATTCCGAAAGAGGAATTTGAGAACATACAGGAACTAACTTTCTCTTTAACAAAAAATGGAGAGACAGTTCAGGAAGGAAATACGAGGGATATGATCTTTGATTATGACACATTAATCAGCTTTATTTCGCAATACATTACGATCCGTAAAGGAGATCTTATTTATACAGGCACGCCGGTTGGCGTGGGCCCTGTTCAGATCGGCGACAAACTGGAAGGGTTTTTGGAGGGAAATTCCATGTTTGTATGCCAAATTAAATAAAATGAGAAAAACGTTCGTCACACTTTTACTTGCTACTACCCTTGGGATGTCATCCCATGCACAGAATAATAATATATATACTTCACGTAATTACCCACAGGGTTATTTTCGGAATCCCCTGAATATTGCTCCTGATGCTTCGGGAACATTCGGTGAGCTCAGGTCTACACATTTTCATGCGGGCGACGACTATCGCACGCAGCAAAGAATAGGTCTGCCGCTGCATGCTGCTGCTGAAGGCTATGTATCGCGCGTTCGAGTGCAGATCGGCGGCGGGGGAAACTCTGTTTACATCGCGCATCCCAATGGATATACTTCGGTATATCTACATATGGACAGCTTTAATGATGCCTTGACCAATATCATCCGCGCCGAACAATACAAACAACAGCGCTTTGACGTGGACTTGGAGTTGAAAGAGGGTCAAGTAAAATTGACGAAAGGAGAGTTTATCGGCAATGCCGGAAATACTGGTGGTTCGGCAGGACCGCATCTACATTTCGAAATCCGAGATACAAAAACTCAGCGCCCGTTAAATACCCAGTTATTTGGACTTCGATTCAAGGATAACTTTGCTCCAACGATCAACGGACTCATGGTCTATGATCTTAATGAGCCTATCTTTAATGAATTCACCGGACGCCGTTATATGCAATTGAAAGCTTTAGGTTCAGGTCGTTATGCACTAGCGTCCGGAGCTCCTATTTCCGTTAATGGGAAGTTTGGATTAGGTATCAATAGCATAGATCGACATCGCGCTGGGGGCTTTCAAAACGGGGTATATTCTATCGATTTGTTTATCGATGGGCAACCCGTTTCGACGGTTGTATTTGAGGAATTAGATTTCAATACGTCCAGAGGTATTCATTCTTATATTGATTATCCGCACTGGAAAAAAACAAAAGTCAAGGTTCAGAAGAGTTTTAAAGATCCGGGTAATAGAATTGAAATATTCAAACACTTGGAAAATGAAGGTGTCATCGAATTGCAGGATCAAGAAGTTCATGATGTTAAATATGTCGTGAAAGATGTGCAAGGAAATTGCAGCGAATTGAATTTTCAAATCAGGAATAACCCTTCATATCAACCAAAGGCCAACCCTCTAAAAGGAGAACGATTCGCCTACAACAAGGTTAATAAATTCTCTGCTGATCATTTACAAATAGAAATCCCGACAGAGACTTTGTATGGCGACCTGGACTTTGTATACAGCCAAAGCGCGCCTATTGCGAATAGCTATTCGCATGTTCATCATGTCCAAAATGCTTACATCCCTTTATTTTCTAGCTATATGCTGAATATCAAGCCAACCAATCTACCCCCACACCTAGAAAGCAAGGCTTTAATTGCTTCCGTGCAAAATGGCGCTGAAGGTGGAAAGCTTGAAAAAGGATGGGTTAGCGTGAATACGCGGAACTTTGGGTCTTTCTATGTCGCCGTGGATACGATTGCACCGACCATTACTCCGCGCAACTTTAGCAATGGAAAGAACGTTAGTGCCCAATCTAAAATAGATTTCACTATTTCCGACAACTTTTCTGGAATTCAATCATTCAATGCGTATATCGATGACAAGTGGGTATTGATGGAATACGATTCGAAGAACCGACATATTTGGCATCGTTTCGATTCCTCATTATCGAAAGGACAACATAAATTCAAATTAGTTGTGAAGGATTGGAAAGATAACGAGAAGATCTACGAAGCAACATTCACGAGATAAAAGATATTATGGCAACATTAGATGTAGGCGATAAAGCGCCGGCAATTCAAGCGAAAGATCAGCATGGTAAAGAGGTTAAACTTGCCGATTTCAAAGGCAAGAAAGTTATTCTTTACTTCTACCCGAAAGATAACACTCCTGGCTGTACTACCGAAGCCTGTAACTTTAGAGACAATTACCAAAGTCTTTTGAAAGACGGCTATGAAGTTATCGGTGTCAGCATCGATAGTGAGGCATCGCATCAGAAGTTCATCAACAAGTACGAATTGCCCTTTACACTATTAGCAGATGAAGATCAAAAGATCGTCAATGATTATGGCGTCTGGGTAGAGAAAAACATGTATGGCAAAAAATATATGGGAACTGCTAGAACTACCTTCATTATTGATGAAAATGGCGTTATCCAACATATTATCAAAAAAGTAGACAATAAAAACGCGAGCCAACAAATTCGCGACCTAATGGCATAATAAGTCATACGAATACATTATATTTGCTTCCTATGAGTAAGCAAACAGATGATTTCTTTAAGAATATAATTTCGCATGCGAAGGAGTACGGTTTTGTGTTTCCTTCCAGTGAAATTTACGACGGTTTAAGTGCCGTATATGATTACGGCCAATTAGGTTCTGAATTGAAAAACAACCTTAAGTCTTATTGGTGGAAATCCATGGTTCAATTGAATGAGAACATCGTAGGTATTGATGCTGCGATCTTCATGCATCCAACAACCTGGAAAGCATCCGGACACGTAGATGGGTTCAACGATCCTATGATCGACAACAAGGACTCCAAGAAACGCTATCGTGCCGACCAATTAATTGAGGACAAGATCGACCGCTATGAAAAAGATGGGAAAACCGAAAAAGCTGCTCAGTTACAAAAAGATCTTGATGATGCATTAAATGCAGATGACTTAGCTCGTCTAAAAAATATCATTGAAGATCACGATATCGTATGTCCGATTTCAGGAACTAGAAACTGGACAGACGTGCGCCAATTTAACCTGATGTTTGCAACACAGATGGGTGCCATGGCGGACGGTGCGGAACAAGTATATCTACGCCCTGAAACCGCGCAAGGTATCTTCGTCAACTTCCTAAATGTTCAGAAAACCGGTAGGATGAAGATTCCATTTGGTATTGCTCAAATTGGTAAAGCATTCCGTAACGAAGTCATTGCGCGCCAGTTTATCATGCGTATGCGTGAGTTCGAGCAAATGGAGATGCAATTCTTTGTACGCCCAGGCACTGAATTAGACTGGTATAAAAAATGGAAAGAAACTCGTTTGAAGTGGCACTTAGCATTAGGTGCTGATCCTGCGAAATACCGTTTCCACGACCACGTAAAATTAGCACACTATGCTAATGCTGCGGTAGACGTAGAATACGAATTCCCATTCGGTTTCAAAGAAGTAGAAGGTATCCACTCTCGTACTGATTTCGACTTAAAACAACATCAAGAATTCTCTGGAAAGAAACTTCAGTATTTCGATCCTGAGATCAATCAAAGCTATATCCCTTACGTTATTGAGACTTCCATTGGTCTAGATCGTTTATTCTTAACGGTATTAGCAAACTGCTTAGTTCAGGAAGATTTATCAACAGAAGAAAAACAAGATTCACGTGTCGTATTAAAGTTCCACCCTGCTATTGCTCCTGTTAAAGCAGCTGTATTACCATTGACGAAAAAAGATGGTCTTCCAGAAAAAGCAAGAGAGATTATGGCAAAATTGAAACTAGACTACAATATCCAATACGACGAGAAAGACTCTATCGGTAAGAGATACCGTCGTCAAGATGCGATCGGTACACCGTTCTGTATCACAGTGGATCATCAGTCTTTAGAGGACAATACAGTTACTATTCGTCATAGAGATAGCATGCAACAAGAAAGAGTAAATGCTGATCAATTAGAGAAAATCATTGGCGATCTAGTCGGTATGAACAACTTATTGAAGAAAGTTCTATAAGACTTATTTCACGATAAAAAAGAGAGGCTATCGAATCGATAGCCTCTCTTTTTTATCTAAACGTCTCTACTTTCAAAGTTCCTCACGAACCTTCACTCCTATTGGAGTTTTAATGGAAACATGAAATTCTCTATGTCATACTGAAATCCATTCGACGTAAGTATTCTCGCGGGTCCACGGAGTATTGCTTTCTGAAAGCTCTATAAAACTTATACTTATTCGCAAAACCGGCTTCATTGGCAAGGTTCAATATTCCTTTGGCAGAACAATCGATATGCTGGCAATGATCCACAAAATAACGAATGCGATGTTTGTCCAAATAATCTTCAAAACTAATACCTAAGCCCTGCTCTAATATGATGGATAGGTTTTTGGGATCTATTTCCAAGATGGCAGCTAAGTCACGGATATGAAAATTCTTCATCCGGAACAGACGTTTCTCTAAGATGTATTTATCTGCTGTTGCAATGTAATTATTCCAAGTACGGACGGTCGTTTGATGCGCATATCCACTTTTTAGCTCGGCGTCCGGTAATATTATCTTCCGATATTTTGAAACCGCGATGTGCAGCCCTTTAAAATACAAGGTATAATAGATTCCAATCAAGAACAGCAGCGCTGTTTCCTGTACCGGAAACTCCACGATTGTCTCCACTCCGACAAAGAATGCGCGCAGGAATACAAAGGCGACCAGGGCCAGTTTTAAAGCCACGAACAAGAACCCTAGCTGACCATCAATCGAAGAAAGATAATAGGATAGCTGATCTCGTTTTGCGTAAAGCAAGGATAGTTCATATAACACTACCAAAGCGAGCAGGACATTTTTACCTTGGTGGAACATCCAATTTAAATAATAATGAACAATACTATCTAATATCTGTGCTTCATACCCCGCATATAACAACAGGAAAACAATAAACAGGATAAAAGGAAATACAGCCAAAAGAATTAAATAGCCGGACGTTCTACGTTCAACAAAGATATTTCTGACGTAAATAAGCGACAGCGTGATAATACAAACTCCAATTGTTCCGGCATAAAATAGAGCGACAGGACTGTCAAAACTAGGCCTTGCGAAGCTAGCGATAATCACTGATAAACAACAAACAACTAATATATTGATTAATTTTCCTCGCTCATCCCGCATCGACCTCTTCGTAAAGTAAAGCCAAGAAAATAGTAATTGGAGTATAACAACAACCAAAATAAGTACCATATAACAAGTTTACTTTTATTGTATTAATAAATTAAAAACGCTTTATTAAATTTCTACTTGAATAAGCACTTTAGGTAACCCCTTACCGAATAACCTGTCTCATATCTTATATCTCACAAAAACGCCATACCATTTCCCTTTTTCAATAACAATTCATAACAAACATATAACCACCTGTATTCCAATCCATTGGAAGACAAAAGACATATCTCATTTCCAAAAAAGGAAAGTCAACATTGTCAACGCCGACCAATCGCTCTCGTGCGCGATGTAACTTTAACATTCCAAACCAACCATCTATGAGATTGAAACTAAACATCTATTACAGTATGTTATCATGCTGTTTATTTCTGGCTTGTACAAGCCCAACCGAGTCCGATCCTGTCCCGGATATTGATGAGAAAGCAGAGCTTGACGAATCTATTGCTGCAAAGATCCCACATGTTTACATCACGACAGATGGCGGAGTTGCTATCACGAGCAAAGATGATTATGTAAATGCGGAGGTAAGCATCAATGGAAATTCCGTTCAAGCCGACCTAGACAAAAAGAAAACACGAATTAAAGGTCGTGGAAATAGCACGTGGTTCTTTCCTAAAAAACCTTACCGTCTGAAGCTGGATGAAAACGCCAGTATTTTTGGACTCCCTGCTGCCAAAGATTGGGTACTCCTTGCAAACTATCAGGATTATACCCTCATGTGCAATGGTATCGCCATGAAGGTCGGTCAGCAGCTCTCTATGCCTTTTACCAACAGTATCGTTCCTGTTGATGTTACGCTAAATGGGCAGTACTTGGGAAATTACATGCTCACCCAACAAGTCGAAGTAAAATCATCACGCATCAATATCGGTGATGACGGTGTGCTTCTAGAGATGGATACCTATTTCGACGAAGAATTCAAATTTAAATCGGCGGCCCTACAACTACCTATGATGATCAAGGCACCAGATATCGAGTCCGATGCACAATTTAACAGCATTAAAAAAGAATTTGAAGATTTCGAGAAACTACTTGTCGACAGCAAATTCCCTAACAATGGATATGGCAATTTGTTCGACAAACAGCAGCTCGTCAACTACCTTATTCTTAACACGCTGGTTGGCAACATGGAAATCAATCACCCTAAAAGCACCTATATCCATAAAAAAGCCAATGGAAAATATACCATGGGGCCAATCTGGGATTTTGATTCCGCCTTTGGACATGATGACGGTTTGAAAACCTACTTCAATTACGTAGACATAGCGTTGCTACGCGATACTGACAACCGACTTGGAAGCAAATTCTTCAAGATCTTCATGAAAGATCCCGAAGTGGTACAACTCTATAAAACCACTTGGACGAACTATAAAAACAACAAACTAGACGCCCTGCTCACTTATATTGAAGAATACGCCGCAAGCATCCGCGAATCTAAAAAGCAAGATTTTGCAATCTGGAAATTCGGCAGCAACGATCTTCCGACAGCGAAAAAGGATATGAAAATCTTCCTTCGAAAGCGAGCTAATTTCATCGATAACTACATAAAGACATTGCGTTAATCATATGCAATTTGGTGATTAACGGAAGTGGAGCCGCAAGGTTCCACTTCCTATTAACCTAATCATGGTCAAACTGTATCACCTTCTCCCCATCCCATTCTTCTTGAAGACTCACTTCGAAACCTCCAAACCCAGTCGTAGGTGGCAATAAGGGCCCTTTAAAAACCAATTGCATATTGTTCCTGCTAGTACCCTGCACCTCAAACGTCCGCAAGACCTTTTCCTCTTCCATCACCTCGACCTTATATTTCAGATCCCTTTCCATAGCTTCCAACCCCAGAAACTCGTTGAATACAACCGTTCTCTCTCGCACAGCATTCAAGTCGATTAAATAAGGTTTCCGTGGTTTGGATTCTACTGCCGCGGGACAATCGAAAAGGGATTCCATGTATAGCGATGATGAGCAGGATACACGCGAAGTTGAGTTACTCTACTAGGAGCCACAACATCTGTAAACTCAAATCGAATCTGGCTGTAAGCTCTCCGCAACGCTATCTTTTGGGACAACGAGCGATTGACCTTAAAGGTATCGATCGAACCGAAGATACGCCCATCGAGCCCCATACTATCGCGGAGATAAAAGTCATTCTTTGTATTAATAACTTCAGGAAAAAAAGGATCGTTCACCGAATTCTTGTAGACGGTGGCAGTACTATACTCTCCGAATGGTAATTCCACACGTAAACTTTGTGCACTATTTTTAGCGTCGAAACTACCGCGATCTACAATCAAATTGTTTTTCTGATCAAAAATAAAATAGTGTATGTCGTTCTTCAATTTATCGTTCCGAACATTTCGAATCCCCGACACTCGTATATTATCTATCCAAACACCGGACCTGCTCCGATTAAAATTTTTATTATCGCTGTACTGCCCCCTATTCACGCTTAAATATAAATACATGGTATCCTTATCCTGAAAAGATAAGTCGCTAAGATCGAATGATAGTGTGTTCTTTCTAAAATCCAACTGTTCTTTTGGGATTGTTATTTGTTTTCCCACTAAGCTCAACACTGATGTACGAGAAAAGCCATATTCGAGCTCAACTCCTAGCGCACTATACTTGCTCAAGCCGAGTTCAACGTTCAGCTTATCCAATCGTCGGATACCTGCCGCCGGAATGGGCAGTATAAAAGCACTTACTACCCTCGCTTCCAACAACTTGTTTGAAACAGCAGAATTCGGAAAACCGTTGAGAAAGGAGTGCGCTGTACTGGCTGGAAAAAAGGAAAGTGCAATTGCCGACTGCTGATAGTAGTCGCTTAAAAGAGATGCTGCATCGAAGGACCAATAATACAAGGTCGTTGGATATTCAT
Organism: Sphingobacterium hotanense; assembly: GCF_008274825.1. NCBI lineage: Bacteria > Pseudomonadati > Bacteroidota > Sphingobacteriia > Sphingobacteriales > Sphingobacteriaceae > Sphingobacterium > Sphingobacterium hotanense. The sequence goes on along the minus strand of NZ_CP030848.1, from coordinate 895,888 downwards.
CAACATTCCGTGCTTGCGTTTTGAGAGCCTTGCTATGCTCATCCGCTTGGCCGGACGTTATCGGGCGGACTCTTGTTTCAAAACCCGAAAAATTCAAATCAACGAGGTAGGTATCGCCCTCGATATTCGGGGTTTCATTTCGCGGCGTACAGCCTGCGATTATACCCATAGATATTAGCACTAGAACTATCGCCTGGGTAAATCTCAAAACTCTATTTTTCAATATATTAATCATAATCATCCTTATTTTATATTGAAAAAAATAGAAGAAAGAAATTACTTACACCCTATTTTCAGGTTAAGTTTAAAATAACGAACCCCTAAATTCATTGAGTACCTCAACGAAATTTACGGGTCAAAAACCTATGTAACAATAGTTATTTTATCACGGAAACTTGTACGTCTTGTAGTGCACCATTTACCAGTACTTTCACGTTTCCCGCTTTCGCCGCTGAAATACGATAATCAACAACTCGACCGTTTCGCCATTTTATATCAACAGTAAAATTACCTCTCGCTTTCAGACCTTTCAATTCACCATCCTTCCAAATTCCGGGTAGGGCAGGTAATAAATGAATATAGCCATCGTGGCTCTGCAACAGCATCTCGGCGATACCCGCCGAACCACCGAAATTACCATCGATTTGAAAAGGCGGATGCGCACAGAACAAGTTTGGATAGGTTCCGGCACCCGACCCGGAATAAGAAGTCGCACCGACTGTCGCCGGGCGCAACAGCTGTCTAAGGATCTCTAAAGCGTGGTCTCCATCATGCAGTCGAGCCCAAAACAAAATCTTCCAAGCGCGCGACCAGCCTGTCCCCTCGTCGCCGCGAACCGCTAAGGTTTTCTTTGCCGCCTCAGCCCATTCCGGGCTGCTGACAGGTGATATAAAATTGGCCGGATACAACCCGTATAAATGAGAAACATGGCGATGCTCCGGATCTGTCTCTTCATAGTCCGTTAACCATTCCATTACTCTGCCCGATTTGCTGATCTGTACAGCCGGTGGAGTAAGTTTCAAATCCTGCTGTAAGCTATCAGAAAATGCTTCATCCTCACCCAACTCCTTTCCCGCAGCGATAACAGCCTGATAGAGCTCGCGCACAATCTGATTATCTATTGTAGGCCCCATCACCACCGCAGCACGCTTGCCATTGGCTAACTTGAAGCCATTCTCCGGTGAAATAGAAGGCGAAGTAACCAGCCAACCAGTCTTCGGATCCTTCACTAAGGTCGCCTTATAAAATACCGCTGCACCCTTCAGAACAGGATATACCTCTTTCAAATACGCCTTATCCTGGGTAAACAGATAATGCTCCCACAAATGATTGCAAAGCCATCCCGACGCGGTACTCGCTCCCCAGGAGGCACTCTCCCCGGGAGCCGAAAATCCCCAAACGTTCGTGATCATGTAGACCACCCAACCCGGCGCATTGTAATACGCCTTCGCAGTCTTCTCTCCTTCCTTCGCAATCTTTTTGATCAGATTGATAAAGGGCTTATGATATTCCGATAAGTTGCTCACTTCAACGCCCCAATGGTTCATTTGCGCATTGATGTTCAAATGATAATCGCCATTCCATGGCGTCTGGATACGATGCGCCCATAAACCCTGCAGATTCGGTGGCAATGCATTTGGGAAATCTGGAGCCGCACTCGATAGGCTCAGATATCGACCGTATTGATAATACAGTGCTGCCAAACCCGGATCCGATGCTGGATCTTGATAGAAATTAGCTATCCGCTGAGGCGTTGGTACCGATTCCTGACTCCTATCTTGGGCAAGTTTTAAATCTACACGTGAGAATAACGGCTCGTAGGCCTTTTGATGTGCCTTTGCTAATTGCTTGTAGGATTTACCTTTCAACTTATCCATCTCTGCCGTAACGTACGCTACTGGGTCATGATCGTAATAATCTGTGCTGGCAACAAACAAAACCAATGCCTCATCGGCCTTTTTTATCACGAGCTGATTATCATAGTTCATCAGCGAACCACCTTTTGCAATGACCTTGATCTTCGCTGCAAAGCGCATTCCATCGCCGCCCTTACCGTCGGGCAAACGCCCCTCGATCGTTATTTCGTTATCCTTGATCTGATAGGACTTGATATTTTCATCTCTATAGAAATGTAGCGCAAAGCCAATAGACTTTCGCTTATTCGCCGTCAAATGAACGACGCCTGCGTTGTCCGCAAAGGAAGTAAAATAGTCACGTTGATACTTTACTCCTGCTGCCGTAAAGCTAGTCTGCGCACGTGCGGTAGAGATATCCAGAGAGCGCTGGTAGTTACTAACCTCGTCGATATCGAAATGCAGAAAATTCAGAAAGCCAAAATTTTGGAAACAGCCGTAGGGCTGCAATGCTCCCTTCCCACCACCTGAGCCTGCCCCGGTACATACGAAGTTTTGATTGACTAATTGCTCCGCTAAGTCGTTTCTACCTTGAAAAAGCAGCTCTTGTATCTTGGAAACACTCTTATGTGCGTCATAATTGTTTGCATCCTGCGGACTTCCAGACCATAAAGAGATCTCATTCAAAACCAGCTGCTCATCGGATACTTTCCCATCGGGCATCATCCCAATCAAACCGTTCCCTAGGGGCAAAGTCTCTTCCCAATGTTTCGCAGGCTGATCATAACGAAGCTTCATGTCCTGCGCAGATGAAAAGGAAACAAAACCTGATAAAACGACAGCAAGTATATACCTCATATTATTTTACAAATAAATCAAACTCGGCAACAGAGAAAGCTTTATCCTCACTTAACACTTCGATAGGTTCAAATCGAATATAATGGGCCTCAACGGGCGTAGAAAAATTGATCATCTGTGCGGTTGCATTTGCCTTTATATTCGAAAACTCGCCGATAGCGACGGTTTGCCAAGCTTTCCCATCTTTACTGCTATAGACTTTATATTTCGTCGGCACACCAGCAAGCTTTGCATCTTGTCGTGGCGTATATTGCATCCCCGTCAGCCATTCATTCTTTGTTAAGCGAATCTCAATAAATTTGCTTCTGCTGGTCGTGGTCTCCCAAATACTTCTCAAATTATTGTCGATCGCATTGCTAACATGCTTATCTGCCGAAATAATTGTCATGTCCTGTTTCGCAACGCGCTTGCGTTCTGTCGTTGCCAATCCAAAATTCGATGCTGCCTCTTTAAACAACGCAAACTCGCTTAAAGTTGGCGCTACGGGTGCGAATAAGTCAACCTTCAAACGCTGCGCCGTTACCGGACTCGCTAATTTAATTAAGCGATTTGCGCCGATACTCGTCGCCTCGCCGATTAATTTCCAACTGCTATTTTCCCAAACTGAGATCTTCACACTGTCTAAACGCTGACCAAGCTTAATGTTTTCGCGTAAACGAATCAAATCAAATGTCTGCGCACTCGGGAGGGAAATCTCAACGCTCGGATTCAATACCTGATCATCCGACGCATAATACGAGTAACGATCACCATCAAACAATTTTGCGGTCGAAAACTGCTCGTGGTTCTCTCGCACATTGCTTGCCTTCGCCATCGCCCCTGCTGTCAGGTCAGTTTTAAAGGTTTCTTTCAACTTCTGTCCAAAGGATTTTAAAGATAAAATATCGTTATCATGTAAGATACCCTCCGGCATTGGCGCTAAACCTAGGTTCATTCCTCCCCCTCTGCCTACGGACTTCAGGTAGATTTCAAATAACTGATCCGGAGTCTTCACACGATCATTCTGATCCTCGTGGTAAAACCATCCCGGTCGCTGCGGAACATCACACTCTGCAGGAATCCAATATTCCCCACCACGATCTCCTGTGGACAAATTGGTTTCATCAACCTGTCCCGGCACCGGAGGTTTGCCGTCTTTACTTTTTGGCGTCAATGTTGACCAAGAAGTTTCGGCTGCAAAGCCTTTCTCATTCCCCACCCAGCGCATGTCCGGTCCGACGTCAGAAAAAATCATCGCCATCGGCTGCAGCTTGCGCACGATAGGCCAGGTTTTTTCATGCCACTCATAGTAAGTAGAACGGTCGATCGTTCGCTTTTCGTTTTTACCGCCATAGTAGCCATCCCCGCCATTGGCGCCATCATGCCATGATGTAAATAGCTCCCCATAATTGCTCATCAATTCGGTTAATTGCTCTCGATATGCATCGGCGTAAGCTTTTGTGCCATAACGGGTATCATTACGATCCCAAGCAGATAGGTACACGCCAAACTGCAGTCCATTAGCATGCGACGCTTTCTTAAACTCGCGGACCATATCCCCTTTGCCTTCTTTCCATGGCGAACTCGCTACCGAATACTCGGTCGTAGCCGTGGGCCATAAACAAAAACCATCGTGATGTTTTGCCACCGAAATCAGCCCTTTAAAACCTCCAGCAGCTGCCGCAGCAGCAATCTGATTGGCGTCAAATTTCGTCGGATTAAATATTTTGGGATCAGCATCCCCATAGCCCCACTCCTTATTTTGAAAAGTTGTCGGCGTAAAATGAATCAAGGTGTACATTTCCATCTCATGCCAACGCAGTTGGCGCTCAGATGGGGTTGCGCCATAAGGCGCGGGCTCTGTTTGAGCCATACTTAAAAAAGGAGTAAATAATAGGATAGATAATAGTTTAGTTCTTTTCATATAATGCTAAATGTGCCCTCAAGATACTCAATTCGAAAACGAATAAAAAGATTACCGATTAGAATGTTACCCTCATAAACGTATCGATAAACGATTTATTCCAACCTAGTTAAAATATTATCCAAAAAACTTGCAGCAATCGTTTCTAATATTTTACTTTGTATTTCAAAGTACTTTTAATAACAAAAGATTATGATAACAAATCACACCCCACAACGCTGGATCTATTTTATCCCTGTCGTTCTTTTATGCATTCCGATAGTAGCTATGCAATTTACAAATGAGGTTAATTGGAACGCAATCGACTTTTTGGTAGCGGGCATTCTATTATTCGGTTCGGTATTCATTATCGACCTCTTGTGGAGAAACGTAAAGAACAAAAGAAACTTTTGGATTGGAACCGCAATCGTCCTTTTCCTGTTGATCATTCTTTGGGCGGAATTGGCGGTCGGCATTTTCGGAAGTCCAATCGCTGGAAGTTAATCGTGCTCAGCAAACAAATTTCTTCTACTGAGCTCCGAAAAGTAAACAACATATCTGTCCCAATGTATAGCCCTTTCAAAGCCGTTCGCGAGCGGTTGTGAAAGGGTTTTACATTGGGTTTGAAAGGGCTTTGAAAGGGTTATAAGCAAACGTTGCCCTATGCTAGCACCGAAGAGGCCATCACTCAAAAAAAAATCAAAAATAAATTCGACAAGATTAGTAGTTTATGCATAAAAGTAAATAAATTTGCCCATCATGAACAACGAACAATCCAAAATCATCCGCGAGCAAGCACAGCGCTCCGCATTACGCGAACACTCTGTTCCTCTTTACCTTACCTCAAGTTTTATTTTTGACAGTGCCGATCAAGGGCGTGCTGTTTTTGCAGAAGAAGAGGAAGGGATGGTTTATTCTCGTTATGCGAATCCGAACACAACAGAATTTATCAATAAGGTTTGTCTGTTAGAAAATGCAGAGGCTGGTTTAGCGTTTGCTTCGGGCATGGGAGCAGTTTTTGCGACCTTCGCGGGGTTCATTGAAAGTGGTGACCACATCGTATCTTCGCGCGCCATTTTTGGATCTACGCATCAGTTGTTCACGCAGCTATTCCCACGTTGGGGTGTTACCACGACTTATGTGGATGCCATCAATCAAGACGAGTGGGAGAAAGCCATTCAACCCAATACGAAATTTATATTCTTAGAGTCGCCGTCCAACCCTGGCCTTGAATTGGTGGATCTGGAATGGTTAGGCGGACTTAAAAAGAAATATCCACACATTATCTTTGCCATCGATAACTGCTTCGCAACGCCTTACCTTCAGAAACCCTTGCAATATGGGTTCGATCTGTCCATCCACTCAGCAACAAAATATATGGATGGTCAAGGTCGCGTGTTGGGTGGCGTAGTTGTGGGAAAGAAAGAATTGATGGACAAAATGATGTTCTTGATTCGCCATACCGGTCCTTCCATGTCGCCATTTAATGCTTGGGTACTTTCAAAGAGTATCGAAACATTAGGATTGCGCATGGACAGACACTGTTCGAATGCGCTGGCATTGGCACAGACTTTAGAGCAGCATCCCGAAATTGCCGACGTTAAATACCCTTTCCTACCCTCGCACCCGCAGTATGAATTGGCGAAAAAGCAGATGAAAGCAGGCGGTGGTATCGTGACGTTTGAAGTGAAAGGCGGAAAAGAACGCGCATTCAAATTCTTGGATGCCCTCAAAATGATAAAATACACCTCCAACCTCGGTGATGCCCGCAGTATCGCGACGCATCCGGCAACAACAACGCACTCTAAACTCTCCGAAGCCGAACGCGAAAAGCTAGGTATCCGCCCCGGAACGGTGCGCCTTTCCGTAGGTATCGAAGAACAAGAAGATATTATCGGCGATATTTTGCAGGCATTGGGGGCGAGCTAGATATTAGACATTAGATATAAGATTTTAGACCTTGAGCGGACTGTAATGGTTCGCTTTTTTGTTTTTAAGGGGGTTGTTTTGAACTTTTGGTTAGAAAGGAAATTTTGTTTTGAATTAGGAAATGAAGTGAAGTTTGTCTTGAACCAGGAAAGGAAGAATGCAAGGATGAACAGGATCGGGTATCGTGTCGTATAGTGGTATGCACATTTACGGTATTGATATCATGCGTTTAGTGAAACGTCTCCTATAAAAATACAATCGATCATACGTCACATTGCCCGATCCTGACCATCCTTGCACCCTTCCTTTCCTGGTTCAAAACAACCCACAAATAAAGGCGCCTAATCGGCGCCCTACTCTAAGATCTAATGTCTAAAATCTTATATCTAATATTTAAATACTAGCCAGTGCTTTATCATAATCCGGCTCTTCGGTAGTTTCTTCTACCTGCTCGGTATAAACTACTTTACCTTCTTCGTCGATTACCACTACGGAGCGGCTTAACAGACCTGCTAGAGGACCGTCTGCGAACTTAACGCCGTAAGCGTCTGCGAAAGCATTGTCTTTAAAGTCTGATAGGGTGATTACATTTTCGATTCCCTCTGCTGCACAGAAGCGTGAGTGTGCAAAAGGAAGATCTTTAGAGATACCTAAAACAACTGTATTATCTAAGCTTGTTGCCTTTTCATTGAATTGGCGTACAGACGCGGCGCATGTACCAGTATCGATACTCGGGAATATATTTAAAATAACTTTCTTACCTTTGAAGTCGCTCAATGACTTAGACGAAAGGTCGCCTGCTGTTAGTGTGAAGTTTGGAGCAGTATCGCCTACTTTAGGTAGGTTTCCTTCCGAATGAACTGCGTTGCCCTTGAATTTAATTTGTGCCATAATATCTTTTAGAATTGTATTCCTAAAGATAACCATTTAATATGCAAATATGTTTGAACGATATTCATTTACTCGCATATTATTAAATTGTGACAAATATTTTTATTTTAATTAATAAAAAAATGCTATGTTAGCATATCAAATCTAATTTGAAAAAACGCTAATCAATATTTATATGAAACGATTATTACTGAGTTTGTTATTAGCTTCCCCTATTCTATTGCATGCACAAGGCTCGCAAGTGAATACGCAAAGTCAGAAAGCCGTAGGTATGGCCGGCGCAGGTTCTGCACTATTTATAGATGAAACGTCTATATTTTACAACCCGGGTGCATTAGTAAAGATGGACCACAACGCCATTCAGGTTGGTGCTAGTGCTGTTATGTACCGATCTGCTTTCCGTGAACATGGAAGTACGGAATCACACGATACGAAATTTCAAATTTCGCCTCCATTTGGTGCTTATGCTACTTTTGGCCCGAAAAACTCTTGGTGGAAAGCCGGTATCGGCGTTTATACACCTTTCGGTGGCTCGGTAGATTGGGGCAAAGAATGGCCAGGACGCTTCTCTCTGACGCACCTTTCTATGCGCGCAATTTATATACAACCAACATTGAGCTTTAAGCTTACTGAGCAGTTCAGCGTAGGTGGTGGATTTGTTTATAACATCGGATTGGTTGATCTAGGTCGTGCTCTACCTGTGTTCTACCCGGATGGAACTGCCGGACAGGCAACCCTAAAGGGAACAGGTACGGGTATGGGTTATAATGTCGGGGTACACTACAACCTAGAAGATCAATTTGCCATCTCCTTAAGCTACCGTTCGAAAGTTGTTACAAAACTAGAAGGTGGCGACGCTACTTTTGAGGTTCCGACTTCATTGGCAGCAAATTTCCCTAATGGTAAATTCGACGCCGAATTGCCTTTACCTTCTACATTCAACATTGGTATCGCATTCCCACTGAGCGATAAAGTTCAAGCCGCAATCGACGGATCATTGATCAACTACGATATCTACAAAGAATTGGTATTCGATTACGAAACGAACACACCGGTATTGCAAGACACACGTTCGGAGAAGAGATATCAAAATGCCTTCTCGGGTAAAGCAGGTATCAACTACGACGTGAACGATGCATTGGCATTACGTGTAGGTGCGGGTTATGTTTACACGCCGGTTCAAGCGAAATATGTATATCCAGAGACGCCGGATAATAACCGTATCATGGCTGCTGGGGGTGTATCCTACAAGTTCAATCCGAAATGGGAAATGTCTGCCGCCTATGTATTCCAAAAGATCTTGAAGCGTACGACTACCAATGCGGAAACATTGCTTCACGGAGCATACGAAACCAATATCCATGCACCAGGTATCTCCCTGTCTTATAAATGGTAAGCCTTAATTGATGAAAACAATGAAAAAGAACTTTAGATTATATATTGGACTAGCAATTTTAGGACTTGTTAGTTCCTGTAAACCCGAAATTGATGCTCCAACTTTTAGTAAGGGTACTGCAGACTTTTCGAAATATGTAGCCATTGGTAACTCGCTAACATCGGGTTATGCGGATAATGGCCTTTATTTAGAAGGTCAGAAAGTAGCTTTTCCGAACTTGATGGCAGCGCAGATGAAGAATGTGGGTGGCGGCGATTTTACTTCACCATTCTTCCCGGCAGATAAAGCAAACGGTTCCGGATATATTATGTTGGAATCTTTAGTGGATGGAAATCCTGTGATGAAGCCGGTAACAACTGATTTAGCGATTCGCGGAGCTAATGCAGCTGGGAAACCATTATATATTAAATATACCGACCCTATTCAAAACTTAGGAGTTCCGGGCATGCGTTTAGATATGGCTTTTGCACAGGGTGTAGGAACCGCTAATGGCAATCCCTATTTCGAGCGTCTTTTGCCGGATAATACGCCAGCAACAATGACTTACTTTCAGTATGCTGCAGGTCATGATTATACGTTCTTCTCTTTTTGGTTAGGAAACAATGATGTTTTAGGCTACGCTATGAACGGTGCAGTCTCTACGGTAAATACACCTGCAGGTCCGGTTGAAGATCCAACAAAGAATTTGACATCACTACCTTTATTTACACAGTTATACACGAACTTTATTACCACGTTGACTGCAAAAGGTCAAAAAGGTGTTGTAGCTACGATTCCTGATGTTACGGCTGTGCCTTTCTTAAATACGGTAACTACGGCACGCTTGAACGCAGGTGTAGAAGCGGCATCGCAAGGGGCATTCAAAAATGTGATCATCAAAACAAAAACTGGTGTTCGCCCGGCAACGGCAAAGGATTTATTCCCTTTGACCTTCAATACCGCAGCATTGGGTAAACCAAACGAAGTTGGTCCTGGCTATGGTATCAGTCCAGCGAATCCAATCGAGGACCATAATGTATTGGACGAAGCGGAAGTAGCGCAAGTAAGTGCTCGAGTTAACGAGTTCAACACTGTAATTAAGCAAGTAGCAGAAAGCAAAAGTGTAGCGGTTGCTGATGTACATGCCTTCTTAAATAAAGTTAAGGGTGGCTATGTGTACAATGGCATCGGTATTAGCTCGGCTTTCATTACGGGTAATGCATTCTCATTAGACGGTGTGCACTTAACGCCAATGGGTAATGCAATCGTTGCTAACTTGTTTATTGATGCTATCAACAAGGAGTATAATGCATCCATTCCTAAAGTAGATATCTCTCTTTATAGAGGTGTAAAATATCCGAATTAATTTTGGAAAACTTAACAGAAGGTTAGGGCTGCCCATGTGCAGCCCTTTCTTATTTCCAGACTGCGCGTCTTCTCCTTGAATTTTCTATCAAGCAATTGTAATCTACGCCTGTTAAGCTATCAATTCTCTCAAAGATGCGTATCTTTGACTATGCTTAAGAAAGACAGGTATAAGGCTTTTGTGGAGTATTTTTCTACGCACAATCCGGATGCACAAACTGAGTTAAATTATAGTAATCCCTTCGAATTGTTGGTCGCGGTAATCTTATCGGCACAATGTACCGATAAGCGAATTAATCAGATCACCCCCGCCCTATTTGCGCGTTATCCTGATGCGGAGAGCTTAGCGGAAAGCTCGGTCGATGAGGTATTTTCTTACATCCGTTCGGTGAGCTATCCGAATAATAAGGCCAAACATTTGGTTGGTATGGGACAGAAATTGCTAAGCGAATTTAATGGGGTTGTGCCGGAAAAGATTGAAGACCTTGTGAAACTTCCCGGGGTCGGCAGAAAGACGGCAAATGTGATATCCTCGGTGGTCTACCATAACCCGGCGATGGCTGTTGACACACATGTGTTCCGCGTGGCAAACCGACTTGGTCTAACTTCCAGAGCAACGACTCCCTTGGCGGTAGAGAAGCAATTAGTGAAGTACCTGCCGAAAGATACGATTGCGATTGCGCATCATTGGTTGATTCTTCATGGACGTTATATCTGTCTGGCAAGGAAACCGAAGTGTGAAGAATGTCCGATTACCTATTTCTGCAAATACTTTGAGAAAACCTATAAAGCGAAAGCTATTGTAGAAAAGGACCTAGAATAACAATAAACCTTAACATTTATTTAAATAGAAACAAGTTAACTTTACAGATGGAATATTAAACTAATTTTTTTAGTAAATAATTTTGTATTATTCCATTATTATATTATTTTTGAATTCGATATACTAAAAATATGAGCAACTCAGACAAATTAAAGGCGCTACAGCTTACTTTAGATAAATTAGAAAAATCGTTCGGTAAAGGTACGATCATGAAATTAGGTGATACTGCAGTAGAGCCTATCGAGTCTATTTCTACGGGATCCTTAGGTTTAGATATCGCCTTAGGTATTGGCGGTGTTCCTAAAGGCCGTATCATTGAGATTTACGGTCCTGAATCATCAGGTAAGACAACTTTAGCGACGCATATTGTTGCGGAAGCACAGAAAAAAGGTGGTATTGCTGCAATCATTGATGCGGAGCACGCTTTTGATAAGTACTACGCTCAGAAATTAGGTGTTGATATCGAGAACTTATTGATTTCTCAGCCTGACCATGGTGAGCAAGCGCTAGAAATTGCTGACAACTTAATCCGTTCGGGAGCTATTGATGTCATCGTAATTGACTCGGTTGCTGCATTGGTGCCAAAGGGAGAGATTGAAGGTGAAATGGGTGAGTCGAAGATGGGTCTGCAAGCGCGTTTAATGTCGCAAGCCCTACGTAAGCTTACAGGTACGATCGCAAAAACAAACTGTTGTTGTATATTCATCAACCAATTGCGTGAGAAAATTGGTGTGATGTTCGGTAATCCAGAAACGACTACAGGTGGTAATGCGCTTAAGTTCTACGCTTCTGTTCGTTTAGACATCCGTCGTACATCGCAGATCAAAGATGCTGATGAAGTAGCAGGTAACCGTGTTAAAGTAAAAATCGTTAAGAATAAAGTAGCTCCTCCATTCCGTATTGCTGAATTTGACATTATGTTCGGCGAAGGTATTTCTAAGGTTGGTGAAATCATTGACTTAGGTGTAGAATATGGAATCGTTAAGAAATCAGGTTCTTGGTTTAGCTATGGAGATACAAAATTAGGTCAAGGTCGTGATGCTGTGAAGTCGCTATTGTTAGATAACCCTGATTTATCAGATGAGTTAGAAGCAAAAATTAGAGCAGAGGTTACAGGTCAGAATTTAGACGAGACGATCTTAAACGAAGACGAATAAGCTTTTTTATTACAATCAAATTCCCACTAGGTTTCAAAAATATGGGAAATATGCAGCAGCTATCTTTGATGGCTGCTGTTTTTTTTCTGAAGGTCTCTGTTTTCAGAGGCCATCAAGAACTTTCGTTCCTGTTGGTGTCTCAATAATGGATGCATGAAAGTTTTTTGATTCCTTGAGGCACCTAAAAAGAAAAAGGAGACCATCGGTCCCCTTTCTCTATATTATGCAATTAGGAGTATTGTTATTCTTCGGATAAGAATGGATATCTGTAGTCTGTATCCGGATTGAATGTTTCTTTGATTGTTCTTGGCGATACCCAACGTAATAGGTTGATCATCGACCCTGCCTTATCGTTTGTACCAGAACCTCTAGCACCACCAAATGGCTGTTGGCCTACTACTGCACCTGTACATTTATCGTTGATGTAGAAGTTACCTGCAGCATTACGTAGGTAATGAGTTGCCTCTTCAATAGCGTAACGATCCTGAGCAATGATAGAACCTGTTAAAGCATAGATAGATGTTTCATCTACTAGTTTCAAAGTTTCTTCCCATTTGTTATCGTCATATACGTAGATCGTTAAAACCGGGCCGAATAACTCTTCAGATAAAGTTTCGTAATCTCCTTTTTTCGCTAAAATAACTGTAGGGTGGATAAAATAACCTTTTGATTTATCGTATTCACCACCGATTACTACTTCTGCATCTTTAGATTCTTTCGCTCTATCGATGTACTTCGTAATCTTATCGAATGATTTCTCGTCGATTACAGCATTGATAAAGTTGCTGAAGTCCTCAGTACCACCGATTCTGAACGATTTGATATCTCGCTCCATTGATTTTTTCAAATCTTCCCAAAGTGACTTAGGAACATAGGCGCGAGAAGCTGCAGAACATTTTTGTCCTTGGAACTCGAAAGCACCTCTTACTAATGCGGTGTTCAGCACATCAAGATCTGCCGAAGGGTGTGCAAGGATAAAGTCTTTACCACCTGTCTCTCCTACGATACGTGGATAAGTTTTATATACGTGGATATTCTCACCAATTGTTTTCCAAATATCTTGGAAGACACCGGTAGAACCCGTGAAGTGGATACCTGCAAAATCTGGATGTTTGAAGATAACATCACCAGCTTCAGGTCCTGATACATATACTAAGTTGATAACACCATCAGGTACACCAGCTTCTTTAAAGATTTGCATCAATACGTTTGCTGAATAAATTTGTGTGTTCGATGGTTTCCATACAACCACGTTACCCATCATAGCCGCACTTGTAGGCAAGTTACCAGCGATAGCGGTAAAGTTGAATGGCGTCAATGCGAAAACAAATCCCTCTAATGGGCGTTGCTCCACACGGTTCCAAACATTCTTAGGGCTGATTGGAGGTTGTTGTTGGTAGATTTCTGACATGTATTTCACGTTGAAACGCAAGAAGTCAGCGATCTCACATGCTGAATCAATCTCTGCTTGATAAGCATTTTTAGATTGACCTAACATTGTTGCAGCATTTAATTTGTAGCGGTATTTGCTAGAAATTAATTCGGCAGCTTTCAAGAAGATAGCAGCGCGTTGCTCCCATGGCAAATTCTCCCAATCGTTCTTCGCAGCTAATGCAGCATCGATTGCTTGCTTAACATGCTCTTTTGTTCCTTGGCTATAATGGCCTAGGATATGTTGGTGATCATGCGGAGGAGTTAATTTACCTTTTTTCGTAGTATGTACTTCCTCGCCACCGATATACATTGGGACGTCAATTTCATTTGCTCTAGCAGCAGCAATAGCTTCTTTTAATAAGCTTCTTTCTTTAGTTCCTGGAGCATAGCTGTATACTGGCTCATTCGTCGGTACAGGAACATTAAAAAATCCTTTTAACATATTTGTATCTATTTTAATTGACCAGACCGCTTATTTACATGTTTTGACATTGATACACATGATAGGTAGTCTAGTGCTTCATTACTTGAATAGTTCTCCGATAAGCGGCTTTTGAAGTTAGGGTGGCTTATCGAGCGTATTGCTTAACTCTAACAGTTTGAACAATTTGCAGTACGAAATTACGAAATAATAAAACTATTGTTAAAACTTATCTAATTCGATAATAAACCTATATTGTCCAAACGACCAGCATAAACGCCTAATTTCCTAATAAAATGAGAGTAGTCACTATTTGATTATTGCGTGACCTTGACACCTCAATATAAAAAAACGGATAACAATTTCTCGTTATCCGTTTTTATAAGATTTATCTCTTAGCGATTACTTTGCTGCGTTATAACGCTCTGCAACCGCATCCCAATCAATCACATTGAAGATTGCATCTAAGTAGGCTGGGCGTTTGTTTTGGTACTTTAAGTAGTACGCATGCTCCCAAACGTCAATGCCAAGGATTGGCGTACCTTTTACTTCAGCAACATCCATAAGTGGATTATCTTGATTTGGAGTTGATGTAACAGCTAATTTCCCATCAGCACCAACGATTAACCAAGACCAACCTGATCCGAAACGAGTCGCACCGGCTTCTTGTAATTTCTTTTTCAATTCATCGAATGAACCGAAAGTGTCGTTGATCGCAGTCGCCAACTCACCTGTAGGCTCACCACCTTTATTAGCACCTAATACAGTCCAGAATAATTGGTGGTTGTAGTGACCACCACCATTGTTGCGAACTGCTGCAGGGTATTTACTAATGTTTTTGATAATGTCTTCTAGAGAAGCATTCTCAGCATCAGTACCGGCAATAGCTTTGTTCAAATTGTCTACGTAAGCTTGGTGATGGCGATCATGGTGAATCTCCATTGTTTCTTTGTCAATATGTGGTTCTAATGCGTCTGCTGCGTATGGTAACGCTTCTAATTGAAATGCCATAATAATGTATATTTAATGAATGTTATGTTGTTCTTAAGTATTATACGAATATAAAACAATTTGACCTAACATAAGTTTGTTTAGCGCCTAATTTTATCTTCGATATTAGCGTTTATTACGAAAAAAAGACTTTACTAAGTTTGCACAGTCTTCTTCGAGCACGCCAGACTTGATTTCCGTCTTGGGGTGTATAATTTTATCATGAATTGCTGAGTATCCCCGTTTTTCATCCTTCGCACCATATACGATTCTACTGATTTGGGTCCAATAGGATGCTCCAGCGCACATGACGCATGGTTCAATCGTGACATATAGGGTACAGTCTTTTAGATATTTGCCGCCAAGGAAATTGGCAGCCGCCGTAAAGGCTTGCATCTCTGCATGGGCCGTAACGTCGTTAAGGCGTTCCGTCAGGTTATAGCCTTTCCCGATAATCTTGCCATTTGCAACGATGATAGCCCCAATAGGCACCTCATTCTCCCGGAATGCTTGTTCCGCGAGCTTCAGTGCTTCGCGCATATACTGTTGGTCTGAATTTTCAGGTGTTAAATTCAGATCACTCTCAAAGTTGTAAACTTTCATTATTTTAATTTGGAACCGTTTGGAACTTGACGCTCAACGGTCGTTAGGATGATATCTCCGTTATGATCTTCAAATCCGGTCACTAGACATTCGGACATAAAGTTTGCTATCTGCTTTTTTGGAAAATTGACCACGGCCACTACCTGCCGACCGACCAATTCTTCCTTTGTATAATGTACTGTTATTTGTGCGCTTGATTTGAGGATACCTATTTCTTCTCCAAAATCCACAGTCAATTGATAGGCTGCTCGCTTCGCCTTCGGAAAATCCTCGGCAGTTAGAATAGTTCCCACTCTTAAATCTACGCGCTCGAAATCAGCCCAGCTGATCAGCTCTTCCTGCATGTTACAATCTATTAGAGTCCAGGTCAGACATTTCCTTTGACAAGGTGAAAAGCACATAATCAACATTCCTGTGAAGTCGCTTTGCCAAACGCCTTAACAATTCATCTTCCTGACCGTCTTGGAACGTCAGATCTTCATCGGTAAGTCGGTTGTATTTACGTTGTAATTTTAGCTTTAGAATAGGCCAATCTTGCGCTTGAATCTTGAAATTAATCATGGATATATGCCGTTTATAGATAAAAAAGTCTATTTTAGTGATAGAAACAGTAAATATATAAATTTTTAACATGAAAAAAATTATACTAGCATTTGCTGCGCTATTTCTAATGGTGCAGGCTTCACAAGCTCAATTGCTACCTAGTTTCAAATTAGGGGTTAAGGGTGCATTAAACTTCTCTAGTTTAAAATCTGATGGCAAATGGTTGAACTCTGACACCAAAACGGGTTATCAACTAGGTGTTTGGGGCCGTGTTGGGATTGCAGGCTTCCACGTGCAGCCAGAGCTTTATTATAGCCAAAAGAAAGCAGGATTCGATCCTACAGAAGATGCTGAGGCTGGCGAAGTGACGATTAAAAGTATGGATCTTCCTATTCTATTAGGTACTAGAATCGGATTAGGTCCATTAGGCGTACGTATCCAAGCAGGTCCGGTATTTTCATTTGCACAAGATGGAAAATTCGATATCAAGACTGCGACAAATTTTGCAGATTATAAAAAGACATCAACAGGAATCATTGGAGGTGTTGGTGCCGATATCCGCAACTTCACTGTAGATCTTCGCTATGAGCACGGTTTAAACAACCTCAGCGAAAGCAGCAACCAAAAACAAAAGATCAGTATGTGGTCGATTGGCGTAGGATATGCATTCCTGTAACTAAAAGATAATTAAAAGTTTAGGCTCGTTTGTTATTCAATCGAGCCTTTCTTTTTTCCCTGCAGATTAGAAAGATTCTAAATTAGTGCTTTTTTGTACATATTTCTCACAAAAGTGTCATCAATTAGATAGATTTGCGGAACTAAATTAAATTCATAGTAATAATGAGTAAATCAAAGCCAGTATTAACATCTTCACTAGGGAAGAAACTAATCATGAGCTTGACAGGATTGTTCTTATGTACGTTCTTGATTGTTCATTTGATTGGTAATTTACAGCTCTTTAAAGATGATGCGGGGTATGCGTTCAACAATTACGCTTATTTCATGACCCACTTTACACCTATCAAGGTAGTTTCTTACTTACTTTACGCTTCTATCATTATCCACGCGGTTTACGCTTTAGTATTGACTACTAAAAACAAAGCGGCGAGACCAATTGGCTACAACCAGTATGATGGTAAAGCGAGCAGTGCTTGGAACTCACGTAACATGGGAATCTTAGGTACTGTATTATTAGTTTTCATCGTAACACACATGCAAAACTTCTGGTACCAGTACAAGTTTGGTTCTACTCCTTATGTAGAATACCACACTGAACTAGCAACAGGAAATCAAGAGATCATCTCTTTAGATGAGATTCCTGCAGAGTATGACGGGTATAAAATCTTTGTTAACGAAGGTGTAGAAACTGTTCAGTCAAAAGATTTATACAAGCAAGTTGCTGTAGCATTCCAAAATCCTTTCTTAGTTGGATTATATCTTTTAGGAATGGCTGCCTTGTCATTTCACTTAATTCACGGTTTCCAGTCTGCATTCCAGACAATTGGTTTCAACCACAAGCGCTATGTCGGCATCATTAAATGGATTGGAATTTGGATATTCGGTATCATCATTCCAATTGCCTTCGCTGCAATGCCGTTGTATTTTTATTTTGTTAAATAGGTTATTTACAGATTGAAGCAATAGCGAAATCTACTAAATAAAAGAAGGATATGTTAGATTCAAAAGTACCTGCAGGCCCATTGGCCCTAAAATGGTCAAAACATAAATTTGATATGAAGCTGGTTAACCCGGCCAACAAACGTAAATTCACGATTATCGTTGTTGGTACAGGTTTAGCTGGTGCATCTGCGGCAGCATCTCTTGCAGAATTAGGTTACAACGTAAAGACTTTCTGCTACCAAGATTCACCACGTCGTGCGCACTCTATCGCTGCACAAGGTGGTATCAATGCTGCTAAAAATTACCAAAATGACGGTGACTCTGTTTTCCGTTTATTTTATGACACTATCAAAGGTGGTGACTACCGCGCTCGCGAAGCAAACGTATATCGTTTAGCGGAGGTTTCGGTAAACATCATCGATCAATGTGTTGCTCAAGGTGTTCCTTTCGCACGTGAATACGGAGGTTTATTGGATAACCGTTCATTCGGTGGAGCCCAAGTATCTCGTACGTTCTACGCTCGTGGACAAACTGGACAACAATTATTATTAGGTGCATATTCAGCACTTAACCGTCAGATTCAAAAAGGAAAAGTACAATCTTATACGCGCCATGAAATGTTAGATCTTGTTAAGATCGATGG
The DNA here is from genome assembly GCF_008274825.1 of Sphingobacterium hotanense. Lineage (NCBI taxonomy): Bacteria > Pseudomonadati > Bacteroidota > Sphingobacteriia > Sphingobacteriales > Sphingobacteriaceae > Sphingobacterium > Sphingobacterium hotanense. Next base: position 877,501 of record NZ_CP030848.1, on the reverse strand, counting down.
CGAAGCTCGCGGTATTATTACTCGTGATTTAGTTACAGGAAAGATTGAATCACATGAAGGCCACGCGGTATTATTATGTACTGGTGGATATGGAAACGTGTTTTTCCTATCGACTAACGCAATGGGATGTAACGTAACGGCAGCATGGAGAGCACACAAACGTGGTGCATTCTTCGCTAACCCATGTTACACACAAATCCACCCTACTTGTATCCCAGTTACTGGTGATCACCAATCGAAGCTTACGTTGATGTCTGAATCATTACGTAACGACGGTCGTGTATGGGTTCCTAAAACTATTGAATTAGCTGAGAAATTGCGTAAAGGCGAAATGAAGCCTAAAGACATCAAAGAAGATGATCGCGATTACTTCTTAGAAAGAAAATATCCTTCATTCGGTAACTTAGTTCCTCGTGACGTTGCCTCTCGTAACGCTAAGGAAATGGTTGACGAAGGACGTGGTGTTGGTAAATCTGGAGTAGCGGTATTCTTAGATTTCGCTGATGCTATCCAACGCTTAGGAAAAGATACAGTAGAAGCGAAATATGGTAACTTGTTCGATATGTACTATCAGATTACTGATGAGAACCCATACGAGCAACCAATGCGTATCTACCCTGCTGTTCACTATACCATGGGTGGTGTTTGGGTTGATTACAACTTAATGACTACTGTACCTGGTTTATACTGTTTAGGAGAAGCGAACTTCTCTGACCACGGTGCTAACCGCCTAGGTGCTTCTGCCTTAATGCAAGGTCTTTCTGATGGTTACTTCGTAATTCCATTTACTGTTGGTGATTACCTAGCTAAAATCGGAAACTTCAAACCAGTAGATAAAAATCACCCTGCTTTTGAGCAAACTCGTAAAGAAGTAGAAGATAAAATCAACAAATTATTAGCGCTAAGAGGTACTAAGACTGTTGATGATATTCACAAAAAACTTGGTCATATCATGTGGGAATACTGTGGTATGGCGCGTACAGCTGAAGGATTGACTAAAGCAAAAGGTCTTATCCAAGAATTACGTAAAGAATTCTGGGAGAATGCTTGTGTATTAGGTGAGAACGAAGAACTTAACATGTCGTTAGAGAAAGCTGGTCGTGTTGCTGACTTCCTAGAATTAGGAGAGTTAATGGTAGACGATGCGTTGAACCGTAACGAATCATGTGGAGGACACTTCCGTCTTGAATCTCAAACAGAAGAAGGCGAAGCAAAACGTGATGATGATCACTACGCTTATGTTGCTGCATGGGAGTACAAAGGTGATAACCAACCGGAAGCACTACACAAAGAAGAGCTAGTATTCGAAAACGTTAAGTTAACACAAAGAAGTTATAAATAAGCAAAAGGCTAGCAATAGCCTTTTGATACTCAATATTACTATTATGAGTGGACATATGAATTTAACGCTAAAAGTTTGGCGTCAAAAAAATATAAACGACAAAGGACAATTCGTTACTTACCAAGCTAAAGATATCGCTGATGATATGTCTTTCCTTGAGATGCTTGATGTAGTGAACGAAGATTTGACTCGTAAAGGTGAAGATCCTATTTACTTTGACCACGATTGTCGTGAAGGTATCTGCGGTATGTGTTCATTAGTAATTAATGGTCGCCCGCATGGTCCTAAATACGGTATTACGACCTGTCAATTACACATGCGTTCATTCCACGATGGACAAACTATCGTTATTGAACCATGGCGTGCAGCAGCTTTTCCTGTATTGAAGGATTTAGCTGTAGATAGAACTGCTTTTGACCGCATCCAACAAGCTGGTGGATATGTAAATATCAATACTGGTGGTGTGCCTGATGCGAATACTATTCCAATTCCAAAACGCGTTGCTGACGAGGCTTTCGAATCAGCTACCTGTATCGGATGTGGAGCATGTGTTGCAGCGTGTAAAAATGCTTCAGCTATGTTATTCGTATCAGCTAAGATCTCTCAATTTGCGTTACTTCCTCAGGGTCAAACAGAGCGTTACGAACGTGCGCAAGCAATGGTTGATCAAATGGATGCTGAAGGCTTTGGTAACTGTACAAACACAGGAGCTTGTGAAGCGGAATGTCCAAAAGGAATTAAATTGACAAATATCGCTAGAATGAACCGTGAGTACTTTACTGCGAAGTTCTTCCGTCAAGAAGATATCCACGCATAAGGAATTCTCACTAAGCTATAAGGTCCTCGTAAGCATTTTACGAGGACTTTTTTTATGTCTTCTACCCTGTTATTGTCCCAGCTATTCATCTGAATGCCGGCTGCAATCGCAATCTTCACATCAGTATTGTAGTTATACACACTAAATTCTTCTAAAATACTGCTTAAAAGTACTTTCATTCGCTTTATCCATTAAGTGGAATGCTGAAAGTTTTGTTTATATTTACCCTTAATAATCTTAAATCTTAATGGGTAATAGAATACGAATTCTTCTACTGATTCTAACAGTTTTATTCTTAACGACGGCTATCACGATTAACAATATCGTCACCAAGGAAGATATGTTGGAATTAGATACCCGCACGCTCTCCAACAACCTACACCGTTCGGAAGAACTGGTAGACCAGTTTTTTGCAGACTCCAGCATGATGAAAGCTTTTCAAAATGTGGAGATCTACCCTACACAAGCATTAGATATCACTAAAAAGATTGGAGCAAAAGAGCGGATCTTTTTTTTCGTTTATAAGAACCATCAGCCCATCTTCTGGAGTACAAACCTATTTGTTCCAGTCAATGACCTCGGCTTTCAATCGGACGTTAATTATATAAAAGAAGATAACCGGCATCTGGTCGTTAAGAAGAAAGTGCTTTCAGATAACAGCTCCCTATTGGCGATTATCCCCATAAAAGCTGATTTTCCATTTACAAACCAGTATTTAGAAAATATCTTCAATGTGACTTTATTGAAGTCTGACAACCTTGCCATTGCGGATTATACGGATACCGAAAACATCAAGAATATATATAGCAACAACGGATCTTATTTGTTTTCTGTAAAGCTGAGCGAAGGTAAACATGATAACATCTTCATCAACATACAGTTCATCTGTTGGATATTCGCGTCCTTATGCTTTCTGATTTTTGTTCACAACGTTAGTTATATGACTGCTAAGAATGGTCGACCATGGCTGTCGATAGCATTCTTTGCCTTAATTTTAATGTTGACTCGCTACGTTGATTTAAAAACCAACTGGCTTGCCTCTCAATCCAGCTTAGGGTTATTTAATCCAAAGTATTATGCATTTAGTCCGATCCTTCCGAATCTTTGGGCCTTCCTGATGACGACCTTTTTCGTCATCTGGTTTGTGTTCTATGTTCGATCAGTTATGGGCTTCTTAAAATTCCCCGAGACTTGGAAGAAACCAACCCTATCGGGATTGATCGCATTAGCGTCAATATTGAGCATCTATTTCGTTTCGAACCTACTCTTCTACCACTTATCGACATTAATAACAAATAGCTCACAAGTAAGCCTCGACTTCACACAGCTCTTATCGTTTGACACCTACAGTTGGATCAACACATTGATCTTTTGTGTCAATATGGTCATCCTGCTATATTTCATTGATACGATCGTTGGGTTTCTCAAAAACATCCTACCCAATACGACCTCTTTCTTAAATCTGCAGCTGATTGCTTTAGTAACGGCCATTATCCTGAATGCCATTATTATCGGTGAAAATACTTTCTTCAATATATTCCTAGCGGGCGTTATCATGTTGAGAGCATATAGCAATATGCGCATGAGCCTCAACCTACCGACCTTTATCCTAACGTTGGTTTTCCTAGCCTTCATGGCGACGTCCGTATATATGCGCAGTGTGCATGATAAGGTGGAACAGGAAATGAAAGTGACACTAGGACAATTGGAAGCCGAAGACGACTTTAATGCCCTTGCCCTATTCGTAGATCTTGAAAAAGATATTTTAAAAGATGAGCAACTAAAACAGTTGTTCACCATCAGTCTCCCGAATACGCAGACTGATATCATCAACCAATACCTCAAAACACATTACTTCAGTGGCTATCTGTCTAAATTTGAATTCAATAGTTATTACTACTACGATCAAAGACCACTCGAGCATTATAACTCAGATAAGATAGAGGAATACCGTGAAAAGGTAATCAACAACTCAACGAAAGTACCACAGACGCAGAACTTCTATCGAGTAAGAAGTGAATTAGGGACGCACGAATATTTCCTACAGTTTGAAATACCTATCGTTCGTAATGGCAAGGAAGACCTGGTGCAGGTTTATCTGAACTTCAAGAATAAAGCCTTCAACGCTTCATTGAATTACCCTGTTATTTTAGCCGACAGTCGTTCCGAGTTCATCAACAAACACAAGCAGCTTGCCTCATCCTTCGCCCTGTATCGCGACGGATACTTAGTGACGCAGAATGGTTCATTTACCTATCCGAATAGAGACGATAACTTTGCTAGCAAAATTGGCCAATACACCAATAATGAAAACTACAATGGCTATTTCCACGTCATCTATCGACCAGACAACCATACCAGTTTAGTGGTAAGTACGCCTCAGTTAAACTTCTGGCAGTCTATCGCTATCTTTTCATTCTTATTCCTGAGTCTTTACACCTTCTTCCTATTCTTTAATTTTATTCGCTATGTAAGTACCACGGTCACACGCCGAGCATTTAACTTCAACAGCGTTAAATACCACTTCAAACTTCTGGTAAACCGGGTTCAATATAGTACCCGTATTCAAACCATGATTGTCGGCGTGGTAATATTTGCTATTGTCATCTCCGGTTTGATTACGTTTATCAGTATCTCCTACCAGCTAGAAAAGGATTCTGTAGAGCAACGCCAGAAATATATTCTCGATGTTGTCAATAAGATTGAAAGTCTAATGCAGGAGTCACCGAACCTCGATGAAAACCGTTTTGAAGAAATCTTGCAAAAGCTGTCCGAAACTTCGGTAACAGACTTCAACTTATACGATAAGAACGGAAAGCTTCGATACACTTCACAGCCGCGAATTTACGATATGGAGCTTATCTCCACCTATATCAATCCGACAGCTTTCAATAACCTGAACATCCGCAAGAAGACAGATTTATTCTTGAAAGAGAAGCTTGTCAAGTTCGAATATAATTCAAGCTTTGCAGCTATCAGAAATAATGACTACAACACGGTCCTCTTTCTGAATATCCCGTATTTTACGACGGCAGAACAAGAAAATGCCAGCCAGAACTTACTTCTTAACACCTTATTGAACATCTATACCATCATCATCTTGGCGTTTGGATTCTTTACGGTTCTAGTAGCTAATTCAATTACTAAACCATTGAGTTTAATCGGTAGAAAGCTATCAGAAACTATCTTCAGCAATAAGCCTAACGAGCCGCTCTATTGGGAGAGAGACGATGAGATCGGCGCCTTGATCAAGGAGTACAATTACATGATTGTTAAGTTGGAGGAAAATGCGAAGCAATTGATGAATGCGGAACGTGAATATGCATGGCGAGAGATGGCCAAACAGATCGCCCACGAAATCAAGAACCCGTTAACACCAATGAAGCTGGGCATACAGCAACTTTCTCGAAGTTACCGAGAAGGCGACCCTCGTTTTGAAGAAAGATTCTACAAGTTCTCTAATTCATTCATTGAGCAAATCAACAGCTTATCGAAAATAGCAACCGAATTCTCGAATTTTGCAAAACTCCCGGATACCAACCTGACAAAAATCAATATTATTGAGAAAATCAATAAATCGGCGAATGTGTACCACAATACGCATAATACTTATATCAAAGTAATCAACAATACTGATCAGGAAAACATCTACGTATTGGGCGATAAGGATCAGTTGCTAAGAACCTTCAACAACCTACTGAAAAACTCATTAGAGGCATCCATAACACGCAAAAAACACCTCATTAGTGTATTGGTAGATTATGCGGATGAGAAACACGTACGCATCTTATTGAAGGATAATGGCCTGGGAATTCCGAGCGAGTTAGTACCTAAGATCTTCCAACCGAACTTTACAACCAAAAGCTCTGGAACTGGTCTAGGATTAGCCTTTGTAAAGAAAACAGTAGAGTCCATGAAGGGACAAATATCTTTTACGACATTCGAAGGAATCGGCACCACCTTTACCATTATTCTTCCGCTTTATAACGAGGAAATGTTAGAAGGATAAACAACACCGGCATTTACCGGCGCGGTATTATTAAGTCTATATTCCCATATTGTTTACCAGCAAAAAAGCTGTGTAAGTGAAGATATTCATTAAAGGACCATTTATACCGGTCGATATAATAAAGACTTCAGCGAGCTCTGAAATGCATGCCCTGAAGATAACGGGCTTACATATGCTAAAGGAGTCGAATAAATAGTCTCTTCATCCCCTCTATTCACCTTTTGGGACATAAATCAATCATCTAACACCATCAAAAAGGGAACTTCAACACTACATTGAAATCAATACCTCCAGAAAAATATAATCAAAAGGAATTATTAAATAACGAAAAAGCGGGTTTCCCAGTTGGAAAACCCGCTTTTCTATAATAGTATAATACCTTTATTATTTCAATACAATAGATGCTCTTCCCATGATGGAATTATCCGCATAAAGCAATATCGTATAAGCGCCTTTTTGAAAACGCTCGCCGTTGTTGCCCCATTCCATCTGATACTCTTGACCGTTGTTTGTAAAGTTTATGCTTTGCTTGAAACTATACTGTAACTTTTCACCATGCACATAAAAAATATCCTCTGAGTTTGCCTCTAAATTGCCTTTCGGATTGATTACGCGAACAAAAATATCCTTCTTGCCCGTACTCGCCAAAGGATTATCAGCTACCGTAAAGCTGATTTGAAGCTTATCGATGCGTTTCGATTTCGTCTCAATCTCTATCACGCCACCCTTCTTTTCTTCAACTCCGGCAATATGAATGTTTGAAACTTTGATGGAAGATGCTTTATTAATTTTCTCGTTCAAGACCTTAGTTTCTTTGCTTAGGTTTTCAGAGCGTTGCCTCGTAGCTGTTACCTCATTCTTCAAATCCGAATTCGCTTCAGCCAGCAGTTCGTTTTTAATACGTAATTCCGTCACCTCGTCCTTCATTCTAGAAACCTGCGTCTTCAACTGATAAACTTGCTGTTTAGCATTCTCAATTTGTTCATCAGTAATCTCGCCGCTTTCTAAACCGTTGCGCAATTCTTCAATTTTTAAACGAACAACCTGTTCTGCCGATTGAAAATCTTCAGTCGAACCGTTCGACTGGGATCTGATATTATCCAACTCTGCCTCGATACGATCAATCTCCGATTGCAAACTTTCTTTCTGCAAAGTCACGGTATAAAGCTTCTCACCCGATGACTTAAACTTTACGTAGAAATATATATTCGTCGCTAAAAGTGCCGCTATCGCTATAATGAAAAAGTAAATCTTCGAACTATCGCGTTTTACCGCAACCTGTTCTTGATCCTCATTCATTCCTGTATTTTGTATTCCTGTTTTCATGATGCTTGCACGTACATGTTATCCCAGCGAAGATTCGATTAAATCAATCAGACAACGTACGTTTAATATTCTATTAACATATTCGTAAAACCAAACGCAAAAACTGTTCCAACTCCAATTATTCGAAATAATTTAAAGTTGTGAAACCGCCTTTCTTTAAGTATTCTTCACGCTGCATAACTTTCAAATCCGAAAGAACCATCTCATTCACCAACATATCAAGCGAATACCTTGGTTTCCAGCCCAGTTTGCTCTGCGCCTTAGAAGGATCACCAATCAATAGATCAACTTCCGTCGGACGATAATATTGCGGATCCACTTTCACTACAGTCTGTCCTAACTTGATGTGCTCAGCGCTAAGACCCAATTCCTGCAATCGCTCTTCGTCGCGATCAATGATAACCGCTTTTTCAGCCTCCCCTTTTCCGCTAAACTCAATCTCAATTCCTAACTCGGCGAAAGCCATGCGAACAAATTCACGCACTGTGGTCGTCACACCTGTTGCAATAACAAAGTCTTCCGGCTTCTCCTGCTGTAATATAAGCCACATTGCTTCTACATAGTCTCTTGCATGCCCCCAATCGCGCTGTGCCGATAAATTTCCTAAATAGAGTTTATCTTGCAATCCCAATGCGATTTTCGCGGCTGCTCTTGTAATCTTACGCGTAACGAATGTCTCTCCGCGGACAGGACTTTCATGGTTAAATAAAATTCCGTTGCAAGCAAACATGTTGTAAGCTTCGCGGTAATTCACCGTAATCCAGTATGCATACATTTTAGCAACAGCATATGGGCTACGTGGATAAAACGGAGTGCTTTCGCTCTGCGGAACTTCTTGCACCAAACCGTAAAGCTCAGAAGTTGATGCCTGATAGACTTTCGTATGTTCGATTAAGCCTAAAAGACGAACAGCTTCCAAGATGCGCAACATCCCGATACCGTCAGCATTCGCCGTGTACTCTGGCGTATCAAAACTTACTTTCACATGCGATTGCGCTGCGAGATTGTAAATCTCATGCGGGCGCGTCTCTTGTATCACGCGAATTAAATTAGTAGAATCCGTTAAATCACCGTAATGAAGCACGAAATTCCTCCCTAACTCATGAGGATCCTGATATAAGTGATCGATGCGATCGGTGTTGAACAAGGAACTTCTTCTTTTCAACCCATGGACCATATAGCCTTTTTTCAATAGAAATTCAGCTAGATATGCGCCATCCTGACCCGTAATCCCTGTAATTAGTGCGACTTTCATATGTTGTGGATTCATCCAATGCGTAAAAATTACGCAAATATATTTAAAATTAATGCAAACAATTGATGTTTAAACAACAAAGCCGCAGAAAATTTCTGCGGCTTAAAGTTTTTTCTGTGCTATTCTTAGTTAGCGCGTGAGAAATTGAACACCAAGTAACCTTGTCCTTGATCCAATGGAATCGGCATACGCATCGTCATACCGTTCTCATCAGCGAAAGAAAGATCTAAGCGGTATCCGCTAGTCACATTAGATGCTTTGTCTCCAGCGTATACTTTCTTAAATTGAAACGCCGGCTCACCACCTGTTTTTCCAGGGTTAAAAATAGACCAAACGATGTTACGAACAGCACCATTTGCACATAAAGTGCCATCAGCGTTGAAAGTAATCGTTCCGCGTTGCGCACCACCCGGTAAATCCCAAACCGAACCGATGAAACAATCTACAGGAGCTTCATCAAAAATGTTCTTGATCGTATAAGTGCTCGGAATGTTTTCACGTTCAACAGAATTCAACACCCATTTACCTTTAACACCAGCGCGCCACTGCGACGCAGTAGGACCTTGCGAAGTCTCTGTACCACCAACAGTTGATTTTTTCTGCGCACCGCAACTTCCTAAAATTAACACCATCGTTAATAAGGACAAAAAGGATAAAATACGTTTATGCATATTACAAAGTTTAAAATAGTATATTAAATGTATATTAGTAACCTCAAAAAAGAACGATATTTTGATGAACACTACTTCCAAAAATCATACCATAAGCAAAATCGTTGCCAAGGCGATATTACGAATTGTTATGATCATACTTATTATCGGAATAGCCTACTCCTTCAGCAAAGATGCTAATTTATTGAAGAACATTTCATTATATTTTCCACACAAATGGGCTATATTTGCACCCATTTCACTATTTATTATTTTTATTATTCTAATGGTGATCATGCTCCGAGAAAAATATAAAAGAACAGACATCAACTGGTTGTTCTCTTTAGCAGGCGGTTTTCTTTTCGTCTACCTAATGATGCTTTTCTCAAAAATATACCCCTTATTATAATTGATCTTTGCCCATGCAAGACTCGAAAGTTTGGAATATAGTCAAAAACCTACTGAAAGTAATCATCACTTTCGGTGCGGTCTACTGGGTTTCCACCAAGATATCGTTGACCGAGCTAAAGGATGTTCTGAGGGATAGCAACCCGCTCTACTTATTGCTTGCTTTTCTCGCCTACTGCTGCTCGATATTAGTAGCCTCCTCGCGTCTCAACTCATTCTTCAAAGCAATAGGATTAAAACTTTCCGAACGTTATAACTTCCGACTTTATCAACTCGGACTCTTATACAACTTTTTCCTGCCCGGCGGAATTGGCGGCGATGGATACAAAATATTCTTCCTCAAGAAAACCTTTCAAATATCCAGAAGACAAGTGCTTGGCGCTGTATTTTTTGATCGCTTAAGCGGACTCTGGGCATTGTGTATTGTGGCCGGAACGCTCGTAATCTTTATGCCGCGGTTAGCCATACCTAACTATATTACTATCGCGGTCTTAGCATTGGGTACCATCAGTTACCTGTTTGTATTGAGAACATTTTTCAAGCAGTTCTTGAACAATTTTATCATTACCCATTTTAAAGCACTGGCAGTTCAAGGTTTCCAAACCATTACCGCCATCTTTATCCTTTATGCGATGAACTTCGATGGAAAGTTCTCTCCCTATCTCCTCATTTTCATGGTATCCTCGCTTGTGGCCATCGTGCCTTCAATTGGTGGAGCAATCGGATTGCGAGAAACGGTGATCTTCAGTTTAGCAACATACCTACAATTAGATCAGCATATCGCGGTTACTATCAGTTTGATATTTTATATCATATCCCTTTTAGTAGCGTCGAGTGGCATTTATTATATTTTCCGACCACAGCGCCTGGGTGCAGACAAGCTTCCATCGGCAAAAGAGGTTGAAGAAGAAATTGAAAAAGAAGAAGAATAATGGCAAATATTATCGTAACAGGAGCCAGTAGTGGCATTGGATTCGAAGCAGTATTAGATTTAACAGCAAATAAGGATCATAAAGTGATCGCATTGGCACGTTCAGCCGACAAGCTTCGTAAGCTGCATGAGATCGCCAGTTCCTTAAACCACGACGGGGGAACTCTTTATCCAGCACAATTCGATATTGTTTATGACAACTATCCCGACTCCTTAGTACCCTTCGTCCAATCCAAATTTGAGCAGGTCGATATATTGATCAATAATGCCGGCGCATTAATCAACAAGCCCTTCTTAGAATCGACCAATGAGGATTTCGCACAGATGCTACAGTCGAACCTAATTGGGCATATCAATATGATCCGTCATATCGCACCATTGATGAAGGAAGGTAGCCATATCGTCAATATCAGTAGTATGGGCGGTTTTCAAGGCTCGGCCAAGTTTCCGGGACTGTCGGCCTACTCAAGTAGTAAGGCGGCATTAGCCGTATTGACAGAATGTTTGGCGGAGGAATTTAAAGACAAGGGCATCAAAGTAAATTGTCTGGCATTAGGGTCCTCCCAAACCGAGATGTTCGAAGCAGCGTTTCCAGGCGTCGAAGCCGGAACCTTAGCCTTTGAAATGGGCCGATACATTGCAGAATTTGCGCAAAATGGCCATAAATATTATAACGGAAAGATATTACCCGTGGCAAACACCACACCGTAATCCAATATACGATATTATTAAGCCCTATTCCATATAGGGCTTTTTGTTTTTTATCTCCATCCTCTTAAGAATCTCAGCTATTCCCCCCCACAAAGCCTTTTTATTATAAAATAAGCTTTCCCTAATATGCTTATCGAAGTTTTTTAACGAAAAACAATAATAAATCAGATTTATTTATAAATTTACTACTAGTAAATGCTGAAACAATAACATCTTTACAACGAAAAACCTAAAATTTAACTAATCCAAACCATTGAATCAGTTAAAGACATACTTTCCGAAGCCACAATAAACAAACACAACACATAAGCTTTTTTGGGGCCCAGCCCTTCAAACAACAACAAATTAATTAACTAGAAAACTTAAATTATGAAAAGAAATCTACTGTTTTTCATAATGCTTTGTTGGCTACCTATAGTGGCATTTGGACAAAGCAGACAAGTAACGGGTACTGTTACTGATGCCGTTACAAACCAACCCATCGCTGGTGCGACAATAAAGGCGGTGGGAACCAACTTCGTAGCCCAAACGGACGTGAATGGACGCTATGAAATCGGACTCAATGAATCGACCCGATTCCTCTTCTTTACCTACATCGGCTATTCGTCTCAACAAGTTGCCGCCACTGTTGGAACAGTGGATGTACAACTTATACCTTCTGCCGCAGATTTGGAAGAGGTAGTTGTAGTAGGTTATGGTACGCAGGTCAAAAAAGACATGACCGGTTCTGTAGCAAGTGTTAAGATGTCGGATCTAGAGGATGTTCCCCTACAAACGGTAGAGGCAGGTTTACAGGGCCGTGCTCCCGGCGTATTTGTGAATACAAGCTCCGGTAAATTAGGACAGGCACTACAGATCCGCGTTCGCGGTATTTCTTCCATTTCCGCTGGAACACAGCCATTATACGTAATCGATGGAATTCCGATGGTTACCGAAGCGATGGGAACTTATGACGAACCGGATAACCCACTTGCCGCAATCAGCCCGGATGATATCGAATCCATGGAGGTACTAAAAGATGGTTCTGCATCCGCTATCTATGGTTCCAGAGCATCCAACGGGGTTGTATTGATTACAACAAAAAAAGGTAAAGCCGGCAGAACGAAAATCGACCTAAGCTACTTTGCAGGATTTAGCGACCCAACAAATAAGGGCGATTTCTTAAATGCTGACCAATATCGCGAACTCCTTTCCGCAGCATTGAATAATGCAGGCTATATAGGTCCAGATCCCGACGAACAATATCCTGACGTTAGCTCTTTCTGGGCTGATTGGACGGGTACAGACGATTGGGATAAAAACTACAACTCTAACTGGGTGGACGAAGGTATGCGTCGTGGCAACCTGCAACAAGGAAGCTTAAGCATTTCTGGTGGTGATGCTAAGACAAGGTTTACAGCGTCCGGAAGTTATGCAGACACAAAAGGTATTATCATCGGTAACCGTTTTAAAAGAACATCGGGACGTATTGGTGTCGACCATTCTGCTTTCGATTTCTTAGACATTGGCGGTACTTTGAACATCAACAAAATCGATAACTATCGTGTAAACAGCGATAATGCGTTCTCAAATCCTTTGCAATTAAATGCGCTACCTCCTATCCAACCCATACGCGATGAAAATGGAGAACTGTACAATTACACGGTTTATTACAACAACTTGATCGATCTAGAAAACGGAAACAATCTATCAAGCACCTACCGCACATTCGGAACCGCCTATGCCAATGCCAGAATAACATCAGACTTAGTATTCCGCTCGGAATATGGTATGGACTTCCAAAACTTAGAAGAAGATTTATACTTAGGTATGCGGACACAAGACGGTGGAGATTCAGGAGGTTATGGCTTTAGCTACCAAGCGCGTTCGGTGAACTTCAACACCAACAATACCTTGACTTACTCGAAAACCTTCAATGAAATCCATAACCTAGGTCTATTAGGTGGTATGTCTTATCAAGAGCAACAGTTCAGATATACGATGGCAGAAGGTAAGAACTTTCCTTCCGATTTATTCAGAAAGATTACTTCAGCAGCTGTAAAATCAGATGCTAGCTCGTCGGCAACCTCAAGATCGATTGTATCCTATTTTGCGCGCGCTAACTATAAACTGATGGACCGCTATTTATTTGAAGCATCTATCCGTACTGACGGTTCTTCCAGATTCGGAAAAGAATCAAAATACGGAACCTTCCCTGCAGCATCCATCGGATGGGTTATCTCAGAGGAAAACTTCCTGAAAGAAAGCAACTCCTTAAACTTCTTGAAACTTAGAGCAAGTTACGGCTTAACAGGGAATGAGAATATTTCCAATTTCGCTTCCAGAACGCTATACAGTGGCGCTAACTACGCGGGTATTCCGGGAACTGTTGCCTACAGATTAGGGGATCCGCATCTGACTTGGGAACAGACAGCGCAGACCAATATCGGTTTAGATTTCGGAATTTTAGCAGATCGCATTTCCGGAACTATCGAGGCCTATCATAAAAAGACCACCGACCTATTGTTAGACATGCCTGTGGTATCCACCAGTGGATTTACGACTGTTTTCAGAAATATTGGAAGCCTGGAGAACAAGGGGCTTGAACTGAGCTTAAACTCTAAAAATTTCGTCGGAGAATTTAAATGGTCGACCTCATTCAACATTGCTTGGAACAGAAACAAAATCCTAAAATTAGTCGACGGACAGCCGATCTATCCTGGAGGTCGCTATTTGGGCCGCTTGGAAGAAGGCATGCCTTATGGTTTCTTCTATGGAAAAGCATATGCCGGTGTTGACCCTGAAAATGGCGACGCCCTATATTACTTAGACGAAACTAGAGAAACAACAACAAGCGACTACTCAGAAGCTGCAGATCAGCCTATCGGAGATCCAAACCCGAACTTCTACGGTGGTTTTGGCAACAAATTCTCCTACAAGAATTTCGATCTTGATATTCAGACACAATTCGTGAGCGGCAATGATATCTATAATGCTGCCGGTGGATTTCAATCTGCAAATGGTGATTATTTCGATAACCAAACGACTGATCAGATGGACTATTGGAGAAATCCAGGAGACATCACGATGGTACCACAACCACGATTCGATTCGGCTAATGGTACACGTGCGTCATCACGTTACATTCAGGATGGTTCTTACTTCCGTATCAAAAATTTGGTGTTCGGGTATAATTTACCAAACGAAACGGCTAATAAACTAAAAATGCAACGTGCTAGAGTTTATGTTTCAGCAACGAACTTACTCACATTGACTGATTACAACGGTTATGATCCGGAGATCAACACCACATTTGCGGGTGCTGTTCAATTAGGAACAGATTTTTACACTGCTCCGCAACCGCGCACGATCACTTTTGGAATTAATGTAGGTTTCTAAACAAAAACGATAAAGTCATGAAAATCATAAAAAATCTATCATATTCTGTACTAGCTTTTTCTTTACTGGCAAGTTCTTGTGGAAAGAAACTAGATATGGAACCTCAGGATGATATATCCTCTGAAAATGCCCTATCAACAGCGGCAGACGTTAACAACGTGCTTGTGGGTGCTTATACCATTATGGCAGAGCCAGCACTATATGGAACAAATTTGGTGATGATTGGGGATCTTTATGCGAGCCCGAGCTATCTCAACTGGACCGGTTCGTTCAGCACCTATCGCGATATATCTAATCAAAATTTAATATCCACAAATGAGGATGCTACGAGAACTTGGACACACGCATACCAAGCAATAAATGCTGCCAATACGGTCATTGAGTCTTTGGACGTAGTAACTGATCCGGACATGAAAAATGAATTGTACGGCAAAGCCTTGTTTATTCGTGGTAGTATGCACTTTGAACTCGTTAGATTATACGCTCTACCTTATGAGGCCGGAGCTGCAAACGGAAGCCTAGGTGTTCCTATTGTCACTAAAGCCGTTAAAGGTTTTGAAGACATCATTTCGGATATCGCCAGAAGCACGGTCGCTCAAGTTTATGATCAGGCACAAGCCGATCTGATAGAGGCAGTATCCTTGCTAAGTGATAGCCCAGATCTATACGCCGCAAAAGGAATGCTTGCGCGCTTATACCTGCAAAAAGGCGACTATCCTAACGCTAGGGAGCAAGCGAATGACATCATCGAAAGCGGCGAATACTCTTTAGCATCAAACCTAGAAGACCCATTCCGCGTAAAGAATTCTTCAGAAGGTGTATTTGAGATTCAACAGAACGAACAAAGTAATGCAGGCTCATCAAACGATGGTCTTGCGACTTTCTATTCGAGCTATCTAAATAATACGGGGGGTAAAGTAGGTCGTGGCGACCTAAGTATCCTCAATGCTTTTGTAAATACTTATGCAACTACGGATAAACGCAGAACGCAAATGATCTACGAAGGTACCGGAGCAAAAACAGGCTGGTTTACCAAAAAATGGTACAACTACTTCGACAATATCCCTGTCGTACGCTTAACTGAGCTTTACCTAACGCGTGCCGAATGTAATGCAAGACTAGGAACCTCCGTAGGTGATAGCCCAGCAAACGATATCAATGCCCTACGCCAGCGTGCAGGACTTGCTGATCTAGCGACCGTAACCGTGAATGATATATTAGCAGAGCGAGACAAAGAACTAGCATTTGAAGGCTACAGAATCCATGATTTGAAACGCACAAAAAGAAACGTCGGAACATATACATACAACGCTCCGGAACTGGTATTCCCAATTCCATACCGCGAAGTATCCGTCAATTCTAAACTAGAACAAAATCCTGGATATAACTAGGAAAGAAATGCTACTGAGCAATACCTTAGCATAACTTTTCATCAACCCATACAAACCCCTATCATAACCCTTTCAGAAGGGCTTTGATAGGGGTTTGTATTGGGTTTGAATTGGTTTTGAATAGTAGTTAGTATTTAGTAGATGTTAGACATTAGAGTGCTATTTCTGAACCAGGAAAGGAAGGATGCAAGGATTAGCAGGATCATGTTGAAAGGAAAAAAAGGGTTTGTCTTTGAACCAGAAAAGGAAGGATTTAAGGATGGTCAGGATCGGGTATAGGCTTGGATGCCTGTATTTACATCGAAATCGGCGTTTCAGGAGACGTTTAGTGAAACGTCTCTACGCGGTTCGTCATATTTACCTTCTATAAAGTTCAAAATTATATAGAAGCCAATTGGACGCCAATGCGTAGAGACGTTTCACTAAACGCCTCCTATAAAAATACCATTCACGCCTTTCCTGCCTTTCCACCCGACCCTGATAATCCTTAAATCCTTCCTTTCCTGGTTCAAAGACAGAGCATCCTTCCTTTCCTAGTTCAAACAACCCACAAAAAAAGGCGCCTAATCGGCGCCCTACTCTAATATCTAATGTCTTATATCTAATCTCTACTTAAAATCCAATCTGCCATATCCTTCAATACCTCTGGGCTAAATGTCTCTTCGATATCTCCATATTCGAGGTGGGAACCGGATTTTGAAGTTTGAAACAGATGGTTTAATCCGGGGTACACCTTGACAATGGATTTTAGATTACGTGGGAGGTTGTCTGTAAGGCTTTCCATATTGGGTGCTGCGATTACCTGTACGTCGGTACCGCCGAAGGCGGCAAATACAGGGATATTTATTTTTTTAATGAAAGGAATTGGGTCGATCTTCATAAAATGTCTATACCAAGGAGTGACCAACACGCCGATTTCATCACCAAACTGCACATTCTGACTGCCCGGCACCGCTCGCATATTCGCCATTAGCGCTTCGAACGCTTCTTCTGCTGACAGCTTGCTTTTTACGATTTCGTAGTTCTTTTTAATCAGCGCGCGATCTTGTGCACTCATCGTTTTCCCCTGAACTTTCATAACAGCTTCGCTTTGCAAAACCATTAAAGAGTCGATCGCTATAGCCGGACCCGCCAAGTCTACAATAAACTTAAGCGAAGGAACACGCTGCCCTGCTAAGATCGTGGCGATCAATCCGCCCTCACTGTGGCCAATAACACCCACTTTCTTGGGATCAACGTCAGCCTGTTTGCTCAGATAATTTAATGCGGATAAAGCATCCTTTCCAAAATCGCTGGTTGTTGCTTGGGTATAAATTCCTGTAGACTGTCCAACACCGCGATCGTCATAACGTAGAACGACGATTCCTCGCTTCGTCAAATAATCGGCTATCAACTTAAACGACTGATGCCCGTAAATGGTCGAATTACGATCTTGAGGACCACTGCCCGTCACTAATACTACGCCTGGGTGTTTGCCTCCGGATTTTGGACGCGTAATTGTCCCGGCCAAAACGACATAATCTTCCCTATTCGGGATTTTTACATCAACTGTATCATAACTATAGGGAGGATTTACCGCCTGTGGGCGTTTATAGCTTTTCCAGGGACCTTTCTTAAAGTCTAAGGGCGCTCGCATGGATCCCTGCTGAACCTGCCCTGTAATCGCTTGTTTATCGCTAGATAACTTCCCGGAATACTTGATTCCGAAAGAACGTACTTCGACATGTATGGAATCCCCATCGGCCTCGATCGCGGAGAATGGCAATTTTGCCATGCTTTGGGAGGGGCTCTGCATCGTCCCCTTCCATTGTCCGTCGTAAGTAAACTCAAAGACTGTTGGGAGCTTAACGGTAGGAAGTACTAGGGTGCCTGTCCAGGAACCTTCAAAAGACTGTCCACAGGCAAACAAAGAAAAACTTAAACTGAAGATGAAAAGAAAGTACTTTTTTATCATATCAAATACGGATTAAAAAAATGTAAAAAGGTATCCAGTATCATCGTCAACAAAATAATGAGGATAACATGATAAGCCTTTTTGCTATTCATGGCAATTTTCATACCCAGAACTAAAAGGTGGAAGAAGTAATAGAGCATGCCGACTGCGAATAAGGAAACAATACTGATGACTATTAAATTCGTCTGTGGAACGGTCTTCAACATCATATCGCCTTCCAAGATAGCTTTCTCCAAAGGCATCATCATTTCCTGCAGGAAGGGATTGAATAACAAGAGCATCACCATAACTTGCGCAAAATTTGCCACCAATACAACTTTCAGCACGTCAATAAATCGAGTTTTCTGATAACTCAGTTTAGCTACTCCGAACATCAATAAACTCAAGAGTCCAACATTGATACCGAGATTGATGATTACTTTCCAGAGGGGCTTTTCGGCCGTATTATGCAATTGTATGATGCCGTCTGCTATGATGTTCCATTGCCAACACAGAAGGATCATGGTCAGCATTACAAGAATTCAAAAGATCGATAGTGTCCGATCTGTATGGTTTTCGAAAGGGTTCAACAACATTTTAAACATCAGATTTTCTCCTTTCTTGAGATAAATAATAGTCGAGGATTCGTTGTACTGCATCAGTGTCCTGTGTGCCTATTAGCACTTTCTTACCCGTCTTCATCTTCAGTTGGAGCCCCTTATTGCCACTGGTAGTAATTGCTAAGCCATCACTACCGAAACGATAGCCCCATCCGCCATAGTCCATAAGGGAGTATTTTCGTAGATAGGCCTCTTCCATATCCTCCCATTTATAAACTCGGTTGAACACAAAAGGAATAAAATGAATATGGATCCCTTCCGCATCATAGGTTGTTTTCAATCGTACGGCGAACAAAGCGATAAATATCAGCAGCATGATCCAAAATCCGACGTTCTCGGCAAGCATACTTATGGTCCCACCCGCTAAAAACCGATAAGAAAGCAAACCAAGTAGCAAAATAGCAATCGCTATTGTCCATTTAGAAACAAAGCTCTGCGACTCTTCGAAGTAATTCATAAAATTTAGGTTAAAATGTCTTAATTTTTTCAATCAGCTCATCCAGCTTATTGCGTACAGTGGGATAGCTCTTTCCCATTTTATTGGCCATTTCTTTTAAACTTCCGGAGTACAACAGAAACTGAACAACAAATTCCTGCTCTTCCGGTTCTAGACGCATGAGCGTGGGAAAATTAAACTTCCCTGCCACCTCCGTCTCGCAGGAGCCACAAAATAGCTTAACGACACTCATTTCGGAATCGCAGGCAGGACAATGTATTGGAAACTTCATAATATCTATTAGATTATTAATAAAGTTAAACAATATATTAACATTATTAAAACATCAACAAACAAAACTGCATCAACAATCGTTACAATCTCCTATAAATTCGAATTCGTATATTTGCACAATTTAGTTCGAGTAATGAGAAAAATATTGGGATTTATCCTAACACCTATCTTTTATTTTTGTTTTGGTTTATCGCTTATCATATTCCATCCTATTCAATGGTTATGTTTAAAGCTGGGCGGTTATAATGCACATAAAAATAGCGTAGATATTTTAAACGGTTTATTGGTAGCCTGTAATTATACCCTATTCAATAGAACCCATTTTATGGATAACAAGAATATCCCAACGGGGCGACCTATTGTCTTTGTAGCAAATCATCAAAGCACCTATGATATTCCACCATTGATCTTCTTCCTACGTAGATTCCATGGTAAATTCATCTCCAAATTGGAATTGATGACCGCTAATATTCCAAGTATTTCTTTCAATCTAAAACATGGTGGGGCAGCAAATATCGACCGCAAGGACCCTAAACAATCCATTGCTGAGATTTTGACCCTCGCAAATAACATGAAAAAGAATAACTGGTCGGCATTTATTTTTCCGGAGGGAACACGTACTAAAACAGGAAAGATGAAGAACTTTTCTGTGGGTGGGATAGCGACATTACTGAAGAAAAATCCAGATGCATTAGTGGTGCCGATTGCGATCAATGGCTCATACAAAATGGTGCAATGGGGAGCTTTCCCACTTCGTCCATTTACATCGATGTCCTGGGAAGTTTTAGATCCTATTGATACAACAGGGTTAAATGTTGAGGAAATCGTAAAGAAAGCAGAAGATTTAATCCGCGCAAAAGTTATTGAGGAAAAACACTAGTTATTTTACCGAACGCCCCTTCCAATCGTATTTACCTACATTTCCTAAAATACCGATGTAAACGAGGTACACGGAATGCAATAAACTGATAAGCGGTAGATTGAGCAGTAAGGATTTACGGTTTGCAAATGAAACAACCGGATATAAGAAAGCGAACTCCACGACGATCTTCATCAGGATCGACAATAATATCAAACGTTCTGCATCCGCATCTGCCCAACAAAAACAAAGGATATTGACCAATAAGGCCAAATTGAAGAGCCAAATAGAAACACCAAGAGCCACAACACGCTTATCCTTATACTTCGTACTCTTTGATGCCCAACGCCTACGTTGGCTTAAAAATGCAGAGAGGTTCTCCTTCGCATCCGTATAAACTATAGCTTCTCTTGCTTTGCAAAAGCCTATACGCGAAGCATACTTTTCCGCAATTTTATGCAAGAGCAGTTCATCATCGCCCGATGCCAATTCATCGATGCCTTTAAATCCGCCCATCTCGTAAAAAACTTCTTTTCGGTAGGCCAAATTTGCTCCATTACAAGTAGTAGGATTGCCATTGCCGATACCCGCAGCGCCCAAACCGATCAGGTATAAGAATTCCAAAGTCTGTAGGTTCTCAAAATAGGATTTCTCCTCATGATAACTTACGGGGCTGGAAACCATATACAAATCGTTGGCTTCCATAAAATGGATGATGGTTTTTAGCCAGTTCGGCCCCATACGACAGTCAGCATCCGTTGTTACGATAATTTCGCCGTTTGAGGAGTCGATCGCTTTATTTATCGCATATTTCTTATAGGAGTTTAACTTATCCCCCGCTTCCAAACTAATCAAACGGACACCGCGTTCTGCGTAGGACAAAATAATCTCACTGGTTCTATCGGTAGAATGGTCGTCTACGACGATGACTTCTAGAAGTTCTTTTGGAAAATCTTGTGCCATAAGGCAATCCAAGGTTCGGCCAATGTTATCCTCTTCATTTCTAGCAGCGATGATGACGCTCACCTTACTCTTAGGCAATATTGCGCTCGGTTTGATGATAGCAAGACGCATCCATCCAGCGCGCATATACAGCACGAGCACCACGTAGACCACGCACATGATGAAAAGAAATAAACTAAGACTTGTTATCACTGATATAATTCACGTTAAACACAAAAAATGCTCCAATGATAGCTGGAAATATCAAATTCACAAACCAAACACAGGAAACAATAGCCATCACTGCTAATTCTTGCGTAGTGATATAAGCAAACAAATTGCTCGCCACAAAACTCCGTACGCTGAAATCAAATATATCTAGTGAAGGAACGGCCGATTGGATAAAGAATAATATAAAAATCATCGGCAACATGGAGGCGATGGAAAGCTCGGGCAAGAACACAAGCATCAAAATTATATACTGCGATGTGAAAATCACAAATCGGCATGTGGACAGCCAAAGAACGTAGGCTAGTTCGCGTACCGAATAATCCTCCAATACCGCGAAGAATGGCTTAACCTTATGTAGAAACTTGACCTTACCGACCAAGTAATCCACCCAAGACACATTGAAATAAAGAATAAGAAAGGCTAATGCATAAATGATAGCCAGCAACCATACGCCAAAATCTACAGAAGTGGGTGTTTCGATAAAGGTCGTAACAAACCAGGCAATACTGATTGCCCCAAATACCGATGTCAGGACCAATTGAGCAAATAGCCCAACGCCCATAGCTACAGCGCCGGAAGCACGATTCTCAGGCTTGAGCAGCATAATTCGTCCGCCATATTCACCAATCCTATTCGGTGTAAAAATTGCCCAGGTAAGACCACAAAAGACCGATCGTATGGCCTTCCACATCCCCAAGTATTCCAATCGACGACTCAAGAATCGCCATTTAACGACCTCTAAGAGCCAGTTGAGCAGCATCAGCAAGAATACCAGTCCTAATACCACACGAATAGTAATGGGATCTATCGTTTCGATGAGGTTTTTAAATTCCGCTAAATTCTTTTGATTATTGACCTTCGAAACCACGAACCACATTGCTAGTGCAACAATGATAAACTTGATCAAAAGGTTGAGATATTTTCGCTGTGTCTTTGTCAATTTCTGATTTGAAAGCACAATTTTAACAATTTTTTAATAAATAAAAGGTTTTTGAGCACGCTACTTTCCGGAAAGTCAACAAATGGGCTACACATTGTTCAATTATTAAGAATAAGAGATTTAATGGAACCATACAAAGGAGTGACATCCGCGCACGAGCCGTTTGCAAGGATTTTTGTAATATTGTAGCATGCAAAAGGAAAAGGCGAAGGAGCGCATCATTTTAGGGATTGACCCGGGTACAGTGGTGCTTGGTTATGGAATCGTTAAAGAGGTAAATAAGAAAATAACCTTGATCACGATGGGGGTCATCAAAATGGGCCATCTGGACGACCACGCCTTGAAGTTGCAGCGCATATTTAAGAAAACCTCTGCCCTAATTGAAGAATACAAACCTGATTGTGTTGCTTTAGAAGCACCATTCTATGGCAAGAATATACAGGTCATGTTGAAATTAGGTCGAGCGCAGGGCGTCGCGATGGCTGCAGCACTGAATGCAGATATTCCGATTTTTGAATATGCCCCCCGCAAAATAAAACAGTCTGTCACCGGCAATGGTAATGCGAGCAAAGAACAGGTCGCTGCAATGATACAGACGCTCCTGAGCTTCAAAGAAACACCTGAGTTCCTAGATGCTACCGATGGATTGGCTGTAGCGGTATGCCATGCTTTTCAGCAAAACACGGGCACAAGCAGCAAATCTTATTCTGGTTGGGAGGCCTTCGTAAAAGATAATGTAAAACGTGTTCGTTAGAGCTGTACAGAGCGTATCACGTTCTTGACGTTCCGTTCGATAATATCAGTCATGGATTGACATTGTAAATATTTCGGATCGTCATAGTATTGTGCATGAGCCTCTCTCAACTTGATGATATTCTCCTCTGTAGAAAGCTGCTGCGTTTTTGATGCATCCCGAAGATCTTTAATTCTATGCCGTTCGCTCCGGACGCGATGTACAATGGAAGAACGCTCTTCCTGCTGATATTGCAAGACCGTTTTCTCATTTAAATGATCCATCGATAGTTTCACATAAGGATAGTTTTCTTTGAAGAACTGCGGCATATAAACCTTGATATTTCCCTCATAGAACTGCTGATCGAAATCGATGGCACGAATTCGAAATTGGAAATCGTCAAAATCCGGAGTAATCTGCATCACGAAGTTATAAGCGCGCATATCTCCCAGAAGTGAAATAACACAGCGTTCATTGAACTTTACAAACTCTTTTGCAATCCGGGTCTGATTGTAATCCGGAGTGTACATGCGCGACTTGGCGAAAACATCTCCCGGAATACCAACAATATGCTCCTCCACCAAAGTAGATCGGTCATAAAGATAATTCACCTGATTTGGCGATAGAATTTCCTCCAATTCCAAACCGTATATGCGGGAAGCATCGGCTTGCTTGATATAGAAATAATCATAAACATCATTCAGGCGATTGACGATCTTGATCCGAAAGGGTCGCGTATTACCAAAGGCGCAGAATTCTATTCGTTCGATTACCTTATGCTGCACGATTCGTGTATTACCCGACGCTTTAAGTTCTGCATAGACGATTTTAAGTTGTTCATAGAGATGGTCTTGTACATGCTGTGGGTATAAAGGTATTTCCCAATAGGTATCTACCCCATTCTTATCGATGACAGGCACAGTTTCGTCGAAGTTCAGCAAATCTGCGTATGCAATGGGTAGTCTACTATCCCTTTGATACATTTTAAGGTACTTAAGAAGGCCTGCGCCCACTGGAAACACAGGTTTCTTTCTTGAAATTTTAACGTCTTCGATTTCCATCTGCTATTGATATCAGGTAATCACTAATGTACTAATTTATAAAAGATAAATCTTTCAGAATTGAAATATAAATATGACAAAAAAAATGATATAATTTTATCATTTGAATATTAAAATACGCTGAAAAGTTATTATTTTTGAAAAATATTCAAATCGTTAGGTTTCGATGGTTTGGCAAAAATGGAAGAAGCTCCTCGGGCGAGGAGCTTCGACGCTAACCAATTATAAACCTATGTTATTTTGAGGGGCTACTTTATACAAAATCAGCAAGTTTTTTCTGCTTTTGTTACAACAAATTTACATTTTCATTCAAAAAAATAGAAATTTTTCTGAATTTTTTAGATAATTTTAAAAAGTAAACAAATTATACACGTAATAATACCATTTTTATGGAAAAAAACTATTCAAATTACGATTTAGACAACCTAGATGTTCAAATTTTATCCATCTTGATGGAAGATGCATCAATTCCATATACAGAAATTGCGAAAAAATTGATAGTTTCTGGTGGAACTATCCATGTTCGCATGAAAAAAATGGAGGAATTGGGAATAATCAACGGTTCTAACCTGATAATTAACCCTCAAAAAGTTGGTTTTGACATCACAGCCTTCTTAGGAATCTATTTAGAGAAGGGTTCTCAGTATTCTGATGCCGTTGAACAGTTAAAACAGGTGAAAGAAGTTGTAGAATTGCATTATTGTACTGGTCAATATTCTGCTTTTGCAAAAATTATCTGTCGTGACACCTCACATTTACGTAAGGTTTTGAACGAAGACATACAAGGCTTGAAAGGAATTCAACGTACCGAGACGATTATTTCGCTTGAAGAGAGCATTAAACGTCAAATTACGTTGTAAAAACGATCGAATTCCTTTAAAACATCGAGTGGAGAAGAGAATTTTTGATATTCTAAATAATATTATATAAAGAGAGCGGGCATGCCCGCTCTCTTTATATAATATTATTTAGAAGTGAGATATAGAAAGCTATACCGTCCTCAATTTCGTGTAAATAGATAAACTCATCTGCTGTATGCGATCTTGCTGAATCTCCAGGCCCGACTTTAATTGAAGGAATCGGCAATAATGCCTGATCGCTCATCGTCGGACTCCCATAGATTTCCTTTCCAAGCTTGATACCCGACTGTACGATGGGATGATCGACCGCAATGGTTGAAGGATTCAAACGGGTAGACCGGGCGATTACCTCGGATTTCACATGCGATTTGATGATATCCAATATTTCCTGATTGGTATAAACGTCTGTACTTCGCACATCGACGACGTATTTACAGAGCGCAGGAACAACGTTATGCTGTGAACCCGCGTCTATCATCGTTACGCTCATCTTAACCGGTCCTAGGAAGCTAGAAAGCTTCGGAAATTGAAAGCTTCGGAACCATGCTATATCTTCCAGCGCTAAGTAGATGGCGTTTATGCCTTCTTCACGCGCGGCATGTCCGGATTGCCCATGTGCAGCACAGTCCAAAACCATTAATCCTTTCTCTGCAACAGCTAGATTTAAGAGGGTCGGTTCGCCGACAATAGCGAAACTACAAGCCGGTACATGTTTGTAAGCTTCTTCTACCCCATTCTTCCCCGATACTTCCTCCTCTGCTGATGCAATGAGGCATAAGTTGAATGGGAGATCTTGATGAGCATAGAAATAACGGAATGCTGCAATTAAGGAAACCAAGCAACCACCGGCATCATTGCTTCCTAACCCATACAATTTACCATCTTCCACCAGCGGCTGAAAGGGATCTTTCGTATAGCCAGGGTTCGCTTTGACGGTATCATGATGGGAATTCAAAAGAATATATGGCTTGTCGGCCGAATGAAATTGATTATATGCAATGATATTATTGCCAACTTTTTCCGTTGGGATTTCATGGGTATGAAAGAATTGACGTATTAAAGCGGCAGTGTGCTCTTCCTCACGACTAAGCGAGGGGGTACTGATCATGCTTTTCAATAATGCGATACTATCGCTCGTCAGTTCTGATATATTAGTCATTGTATAAACCTCCAGCTTTCTTAGCTGATAATTTTATGCCTTTGATAAATGCGGAGCTAAAGCCATTGTGTTCCATTTCATTGAGACCTGCGATGGTGCATCCTTTTGGTGAGGTAACTTTATCGATCTCGCTTTCAGGATGACTCTCCATCTGCAAGAGTAGATCCGCGGCGCCTTTTGCGGTTTGAATGGCCATTTTGAGCGCATCGTGTGCATGAAAACCGATTTCTACCCCTCCTTGAGATGCCGCGCGGATACTACGTAAAAAGAACGCAATACCACAGGCGCACAATGCAGTCGCCGAGGTCATCAGATCCTCATTAATGAGTACTACCGAACCTACCGTTTCAAACATTGTCGTAACGGCTTTGATTTGAGCATCTGTGGCGTTATCAGTCGCCATACAGGTCATCGATTGGCCAATAGCAATAGCTGTATTCGGCATAACTCGGATAACTGTTTTATCATTACCGATGACTTCTTTGATGTCAGCGCAGGTCACACCTGACACGACTGAAATTACAATCTGATTGGGACTCAAAGAAGGCTGTAGTTCGTCAAGTACTTTGCGAATCTGCTGAGGCAAAATAGCAAGCACGATATAGTCTGCACCTTGAATGGCTTCGACGTTGTTCTCGCTGACTCCAAAGCCTGCGTTCTTCTCCTCTTCTAATGAAACCATCGATCTCCTAGTGATCGTGATTGCATCAGCTTGGCAATAATCAGCCTTCACCAATCCCTTGGCTAAAGAAAGGCCGATATTACCCCCTCCGATGATTGTAATTTTTTGCATGTTGTATAGATTTAGGCAATTAAACAAGTGCCAAATTTACGCTGTTGGTACAGATGTAAATTATTGGCATTGCCAATATACACATTGCTAACCCCCTTTGCAATAGCATCAAATGCATTTTGTAACTTGGGAATCATGCCATCGTGTATAATTTTATTATCTTTTAACTGCTGAAATTCTCCGGAACGGATGGTCTCGATTACGGAGTTTTCATTATCCACGTCTAATAGGACACCATTTTTCTCGAAGCAATAGATTAATGAAACTTCGTAGACATTTGACAGGGCGATGGCTAAGGAAGATGCAATGGTATCTGCGTTGGTATTCAAAAGCTGCCCCATGCCATTATGAGTAATTGCAGAAAAAACCGGCGTGAATTCGGCTTCCAGAAGTTTCTTTATCGCAAGGGAATTCACCGAATCTGCAAGGATATCTCCGGCAAATCCGTAGTCAATGTCCCGAACCGGACGTTTGATCGCCTTGATTACATTGGCATCAGCCCCGCACAAGCCTATAGCATCGCAATTCAGCTTTTGCAGATTGGCTACTATATTCTTGTTGGTAAGCCCCGCGTAGACCATGGTAACCACATCCAGCATCGGTCCATCAGTGATGCGACGTCCTTCGACCATCTTAGCTTCTATACCTAAATCGGCAGCGATACGCGTTGCGATTTTGCCACCACCGTGGACTAATATTTTACGTCCCTGCAACGCAGAGAATTTTTCGAGGAAAGCATCTAATTGAACAGAATCGTCAATGATGTTTCCACCGATTTTTATAATGTTTAATACCGACATTCTATTTTATTTCAAACCCTCCAACAACCTCTTCAATACCACTTGCGCAGCCCACACACGATTGCCTGCTTCTTTGATCACTAAAGAATTCGGCCCGTCGAGAATTTCTGATGATAACTCAAGGTCGCGTCTAACAGGTAGACAATGCATAACCTTCGCATCATTTGTCAGCTTTAATTTTTCATTATTCATCATCCAATCCTCAGATACCGGATATACCGCTCCGTATTCTCTGAAAGAAGACCAGTTTTTTACATACACGAAATCCGCGTCGGCCAAGGCTTCATCAAGTTTGTTACTGATGTTGGCCCCCTCCGTAAATCCTTCGGATAATTCGTATCCAACCGGATGCGCAATAGTGAAATCCACCAAGCCCTCTTCTTGTGCCTTACACATCCACTCTGCAAACGAGTTTGGAACAGCTTGCGGAAGTGCTTTCACATGAGGCGCCCAAGCAAGTACTACTTTAGGTTTATCTTTCTTTTTATGCTCTGTAATGGTAATCAAATCGGTTAGACTCTGCAATGGATGTCTAGTAGCACTTTCTAAAGATACCACCGGTACGCCTGCGAACTTGACGAATTTATTAAATAGATCTTCGGTATAGTCTGCTTCCTTATCTTTCAGTGATGGAAATGAACGTAGTCCCAGGATATCGCAATACTCGCCCATAACAGCCGCAGCCTCTCGGATGTGCTCTACGGTCGTGCCATTCATAATAACGCCGTCACGAGTCTCTAATGCCCAGCCATCTTTATCCATGTTCATCACAATGACCTGCATCCCAAGATTCATCGCTGCCTTTTGGGTACTAAGACGCGTACGAAGACTTGGATTTAAGAAAACCAAACCAATTGTTTTATGCTTGCCAAGGTCTTCGTTGCCAAAAGGATTGGCTTTTAACGTTAATGCCTCGTCTACTATAGCTTTTAGATTTTTTACATCCGCTACAGAAAAAAAGTTCTTCATGTCGATATAATTAAGCTTTCAAACGCTCGTCAAAAGCTGTTAAAAAGCGATCTGCAATTTCTTTAGTAATATTCAATGCTGGTAAAATACGAATCACATTCGGCTTTGCCTCTCCTGTAAAAATCTTGTTGATCAACAATAGATCTTTCTTCACTTGCGCAAGCTCTTCAGGTAACTCAATACCGATCATCAACCCCCGGCCCCTAACTTCCAACACCTGATCAAACTTCTTAAGTTCCTCAATCAAATAATTCCCAACTTGCTCAGCATTCTGAAGTAGATTCTCCTCTTTGATAACATCTAATACGGCAACAGCTGCAGCGCATGCTAAGTGATTTCCACCAAAGGTAGTGCCTAATAAACCATATGACGCCTTGAACTTTGGAGCTATAGTGATACCGCCAATAGGGAAACCATTTCCCATACCTTTAGCCATCGTATAGATATCTGCTTCTACACCTGCATAGTCATGCGAATAGAACGAACCAGTTCTTCCATAACCACATTGCACGGAATCTGCAATATATACTGCACCGTAAGTATCGCTCAATGAACGAATAGCTTTTAAAAAGGAAACCGATGCCGCGCGAATACCACCGACACCTTGAATTCCTTCAATAATGACAGCAGCGATTTCGTCTCCATACTCCCGAAATGCTTTAGTTAAAGCTTCTTCGTCATTAAACGGAAGAAACACAACATTGTCAGTTTGATTAACTGGCGCAACAATGCTAGGGTTATCGGTCGCAGCAACCGCTAACGACGTACGACCATGAAACGACTTGTTGAAAGCAATTATCTTCTTCCTTCCGGTATGAAAGGATGCTAATTTCAATGCATTCTCATTCGCTTCAGCACCGGAATTACAAAGAAATAAGGTATAGTCAGACTTTCCAGACACCTCGCCTAACTGTCGGGCAAGTTGTTGTTGAATAGGAATTAAAACGGAATTTGAATAAAAACCAATCTTATCCAACTGATTTTTAAGCGCCTCCACATAGTGAGGATGCGTATGGCCTATAGAAATGACAGCGTGGCCGCCGTACAGATCCAAGTACTCTGTGCCTTGTTCATCCCATACCAATGATCCTTTTGCTTTTACGATATTGATAGGATTAACAGGGTAAACATTAAAAAGTTCCATTTATTATGCTTTCGTATGATGTGAATTACAAATATATGTAGTAATAGTTTACGAATCTTGATAAAATAAAAAAAGTCCCCTTTTGCAAGGGGACTTTCTTATTTCGTTAAAAAATCAATGATTATTCATCAACTTTTTTACCGCCGTCTAATTCAGCTTTCAATTTTTCTAATTCTTCGAATTTACCGTCAGCTGCTAATTGTGCTTGTTCAGCCCAAGTAGTAGGATCAGAAGTATTGAAGTTAGAACCAGCTTCAGCTAAAATTTCTTTAACTTTTTCTGCATCAGTTTTAGCTAATTCAGCGTAAGTATCGATTCCAGCAGCTGCTAATACTTCAGCAATTTTAGGACCGATACCTTCAACGATTGTTAAATCATCACCTTTAGCAACTGGAGCTTTTGCTTCAGTCTCAGTAGGTTTTTTCTTTGATGTAGAACGACGACGAGTAGATTTTTTCTCAGTTTTAGCAGTTTTTCCGTAAACTTCGTTGTAGTCTACTAATTCGATAAATGCCATCTCTGCGTTATCACCTAAACGGTTTTCCAATTTGATGATACGAGTGTAACCACCTGGACGAGAAGCAACTTTTTCAGATACTTCGCGGAATAAGATAGTAACAGCATCTTTATCTTTTAAGTAAGCGAATACCGTACGACGTGAATGTGTAGTGTCGTTTTTAGATTTTGTAATCAAAGGCTCAACGTAAGTACGTAAAGCTTTAGCTTTTGCTAAAGTCGTAGTAATACGTTTGTGTTTAATTAATGAAGTCGCCATGTTAGCTAACATCGCCTTACGGTGACTGTCAGTGCGGCCTAAGTGATTAACTTTTTTTCCGTGTCTCATTTTTTTAATTTGTTTTTGTGCGTACCGTTCTTTCTTTCAAGCTTGTATCGTATAATCAGATTATTATCTCTACTCCCAAGAGGAATTACGCAACAGGTCGCTTATTATAGTAATTTATTATTCTTCGTCTAGCTTGTACTTAGACAAGTTCATACCAAACGATAAACCTTTAGATTTAACTAACTCTTGAATCTCGCTTAAAGATTTCTTACCGAAGTTGCGGAATTTCAACATATCTGCAACGTCGTAAGTTACTAATTCTGCTAATGTGCGGATATCAGCTGCTTTCAAACAGTTCAAAGCACGAACTGAAAGATCTAAGTCAACTAACTCCGTTTTCAAAATCTTACGCATGTGTAAGATCTCTTCATCAACAACCTTAGTCTCTTCTTTAGTTTGAGATTCCAACAACATGTTCTCATCAGAGAATAACATGAAGTGTTGAATTAAGATTTTAGCTGCTTCTTTCAAAGCATCTTCTGGATGAATAGAACCATCAGTAGAGATGTCTAACAACAATTTCTCGTAGTCAGTCTTTTGCTCAACACGATAGTTCTCAATGGTATATTTTACATTTTTGATCGGAGTGTAGATAGAATCGATCGCGATCATTCCAACAGGACCGTCAACTACTTTATTTTCTTCCGCATTCACATAACCACGACCTTTACCTACCGAGATTTCAACCTCTACAGTAACGGAGTTATCCATGTTACAGATAACCAATTCAGGGTTTAATACAGTGAAATTGTTAGAGAATTTAGTAATGTCTCCAGCTGTAAATTGATCTTGGCCGTTGATAACTACAAAGATTTTCTCGTTATCGCCTTGCTCACCAGTCTTTTTGAAACGTACTTGCTTCAAATTAAGAATGATTTCCGTAACATCTTCTACCACGCCTTTAATCGTAGAGAATTCGTGCGAAACGCCTGAAAATCTTACCGACGTAATTGCATATCCTTCTAGAGAGGACAATAAAATACGGCGCAAAGCATTACCAATAGTTACACCAAAACCTGGTTCTAATGGACGAAATTCGAAAGTACCATCAAAATCAGTTGATTTTTGCATGATAACTTTATCCGGTCTTTGAAATGCTAAAATTGCCATTTATGTTCTTTTAAGTTTTAGTACTTGATATGATATAATACTAACATGCAAACTTTAGTAGAATGCATGTTAGTATCATTTATTATTTAGAGTATAACTCTACAATTAAATTTTCTTTAATGTTCTCTGGAATGTCAGCTCTTTCAGGGTAAGTTACGAAAGTACCTTTCAATTCGTTTGCATCCCACTCTAACCAGCTGAATTTGTTGATTTTTCTTCCAGCTACCGAGTTTGAAATCGCTTCTAATGATTTCGAACGCTCGCGAACTTCAATAACATCACCAGGGCGAATGCTATATGATGGAATGTTAACTACTTGACCGTTAACAGTAATATGCTTGTGCGAAACTAATTGACGAGCAGCTGAACGTGTAGGAGCGATTCCTAAACGGTAAACGATATTATCTAAACGTGCTTCTAATAATTTCAAGAAGTTCTCACCTGTAATACCTTGTTTTGCTGCTGCTTTTACGAATAAGTTAGAGAATTGACGCTCTAATACACCGTAAGTATATTTAGCTTTTTGTTTCTCTAATAACTGAATTGCATATTCAGATTGTTTTCCTCTTCTTTTTGAAGGACCGTGTTGGCCTGGAGGATAGTTTTTCTTTTCTAATGCCTTATCTGGGCCGAAAATTGGCTCTCTAAATTTACGAGCGATTTTGGACTTAGGTCCTGTATATCTTGCCATTTGTTTGTTCTGTTTGAAGTATCATTCAGCCTTTAGCTGAAGAATCTTATCTTAAACACTCTATTATTAAACTCTTCTACGTTTTGGAGGACGACAACCGTTGTGAGGAAGTGGAGTAATATCCTTAATCGTCGTTACGTCGATTCCAATTGTTTGTAAAGAACGGATCGCCGACTCACGTCCAGCACCAGGTCCTTTTACAAAAACTTCAACTTTACGCAATCCTAAGTCGTATGCAACTTTACCACAGTCGTTAGCAGCTTGTGAAGCAGCATATGGAGTGTTCTTTTTAGAACCTTTGAAGCCCATCTTACCAGCTGAAGACCATGAAATTGTTTGACCTTGATTGTTAGTCAAAGTTACGATGATGTTGTTAAAAGTAGCGTTGATATGAGCTTGACCAACAGGCTCAATAACTACGATACGTTTTTTAGTAACTTTTTTACTTTTAGCCATTTCTTAATTACTTATTATTTAGTAGCTTTTTTCTTGTTAGCAACTGTCTTACGTTTTCCTTTACGAGTACGAGAGTTGTTTTTAGTGCGTTGACCACGAACTGGTAAGTGTTTACGGTGGCGTAATCCACGGTAACAACCAATATCCATCAAACGTTTGATGTTCAATTGTACTTCTGAACGTAATGCACCTTCAACTTTGATTTCATCGTTGATGATAGTACGAATTGCAGCTAATTGATCATCATTCCATTCCTGAACTTTCACGTTCTGATCGATGCCTGCTTTATCTAAGATATAAGCAGCAGTGGAACGACCAATACCGAAAATATAGGTAAGGCCAATAACACCTCTTTTGTTTTTAGGTAAATCTATACCTGATATCCTTGCCATATAATATTTTAAGCGATTATGTTAATAACTACCCTTGACGTTGTTTGAACTTAGGGTTCTTTTTGTTAATTACAAAAACTTTTCCTTTGCGACGGATGATCTTACAATCCGCACTGCGTTTTTTAATTGATGCTCTAACTTTCATTTTTATAAGTTTTTTATACTGCTACCAATAAACCGGAGCCTATTTATAGCGGTATGTAATTCTTCCTTTGGTTAAATCATATGGAGACATTTCCAACTTCACTTTATCACCCGGCAGAATTTTGATGTAGTGCATGCGCATTTTCCCAGAAATGTGGGCAATGATCTCATGACCATTCTCTAGCTCTACACGAAACATCGCGTTTGAAAGTGCTTCCTTTATGATACCGTCTTGTTCTATCGAGGCTTGTTTAGCCATATAAGCTCTTATTTTTGTGTATAAATTCGCAAAACAGGAGTGCAAAGATAAATAAATTAATTGAAAACCAACTACTTTTTATCTAAAACTTTCTCTATTGCATCAAAATTTAATAATACGTCCGGTTTGCCCTTTCTGATCGCAACCATCTGCTCAAAGTGAGCTGAAAGTTTACCATCAATGGTACTTACTGTCCATCCATCGTCCCAAAACTTCACGCCTCCTTTACCTGCATTGATCATAGGTTCAATACAAATTACTAACCCCTCTTCAAGTTTAGGACCGGAACCTCGCTTACCGTAGTTTGGCACTTCAGGTTTCTCATGTAAATGGAAACCAACACCGTGTCCTACAAGTTCGCGAACAATACCATAGTTATAACGCGTTACGTATTCTTGAACGGCTGCAGATATATCCCCGACACGTTTACCAGCTACCGCTTCATCAATACCTTTGTAAAGTGAAGCTTTAGTAACATCCAGTAATTGCTGTGCTTCCGGAGAGATCTCACCTACACCAAAAGTATAAGCAGAGTCACTAATAAAACCATTTAAATTAACACCACCATCAACAGACACGATGTCTCCCTCTTGCAACACATACTCACTTGGAAAACCATGAACGATTTGATCATTCACCGAAATACAAAGCGAGTACGGAAAACCGTGGTAATTTAAAAACGCAGGTGTACCTTTATGATCTTTGATAAATTCAAAAGCGAACTGATCAAGAGACAATGTTGTGATACCCGGTTTAACTAACGAAGCAATTTCAGCAAGTAACTGCGAGAGTACATTTGCTGACTCTCGCACTTGCTCAATTTCTTCGTCTGTTTTATAATATACTTTAGACATTCAAAAATTAAATTGCTGATTGGTCGTAACCCTCAACTGTTGTTGCCGAGCTACGGCCTTTTACTCTACCTGTCTTCATCAATCCGTCGTAGTGGCGCATCAACAAGTGACTTTCAATTTGTTGGATGGTATCCAACACTACCCCTACTAAGATCAACAACGAAGTACCACCATAGAAATGAGCGAATTGGTTGTTAACACCAAACAATGTAGCAATCGCTGGTAAAATAGCAATCACAGCTACAAATATTGCCCCTGGGAATGTAATGTGAGAAATCACATTATCGATAAACAAATTAGTTTCATATCCAGGTTTAACGCCCGGAATAAATCCACCATTCTTTTTCATATCCTCCGACATCTGCTGAGGATTAACCATGATTGCGGTGTAGAAGAATGTAAATGCGATGATCAACAAAGCAAATACAACATTATACGTCACAGATGTATAGTTACTCAAAGACGTCAGGAAGTCCGATTGCACGTTCGGGAAGAACTGCGTTAAGGACATCGGAAGGAACATGATCGCTTGCGCGAAAATGATTGGCATTACACCTGCTGCATTCACTTTCAAAGGAATGTACTGACGAACACCACCGATTTGTTTATTTCCAACGATTTTCTTAGCGTATTGTACAGGAATCTTACGAACCCCTTGAACCACAAGAATGGTAAATATTACAACGAAGAACAAGGCTACGAATTCTAATAACAATGGAATTGGACCACCACCACTAGGACTCATTCTTGATCCCCACTCTGCTGTAATACCTGCAGGAAGCTGCGCGATAATACCTGCCATAATAATAAGTGAAATACCATTACCGATACCTTTATCAGTAATCTTCTCACCTAGCCACATCACAAACAGTGTACCTGCTGTCAACACGATTGCAGAAAGAATAGAGAACATCGGATCAGCAATAGTTTTCGCTTCAGGACCGATTTGTGTCTTCACGTATGCAATTGACTGTACCAAAGTAATCGCTACTGTTAGGTAACGAGTAATTTGCGTCATCTTCTTACGCCCAGACTCTCCCTCTTTTTGCATTTTCTGAAAAGCAGGAACAGCTATCCCCAATAACTGCACAACGATAGATGCGGAGATGTATGGCATTACGCCTAATGCAAAAATTGCCGCACGTGAAAAAGATCCACCGGCAAACATATTGATTAGGTTCATAATATCATTACCACCTTCTCTGTTTACTACCAATGCATCCGGATTAACACCTGGCAATACCACGTGACATCCTATGCGGTATATTAAAAGAAATAGTAACGTATTTAAAATACGATTACGTAGTTCTTCAATCTTCCATATATTGGTTAAGGTTGTGATTAGTTTCTTCATGTATTATTACAGTTTAACGATAGAACCACCTGCTGCTTCAATAGCTTTTTGAGCTGAGGTAGAGAACGCATGAGCTTTAACTTCTACTTTCGCAGTAAACTCACCACGACCTAAGATTTTCACCTTGTCGTTTTTAGAGATTAAACCGTGAACATTTAAAGTTTCAAAGTCTACAGTCGTTAAATTGTGTTTCTCAACTAAACCTTGTAATACATCTAAGTTAACACCTACATATTCTACACGATTAATGTTTTTGAATCCGAATTTAGGAACGCGACGTTGTAAAGGCATTTGACCACCTTCGAAACCAATCTTCGTAGAGTGACCTGAACGAGATCCGGCACCTTTGTGTCCACGAGTTGAAGTTCCGCCACGACCTGATCCTTGACCACGACCAATACGTTTCTTACTTTTTGTTGAACCAACTGCTGGTTTTAAATTACTTAAGTTCATTTTAAACTTGATTGTGTTACGCCTTCGCTCTCACTAAACAGGCAATAACCTTTTAATATTTAATGAATAAACAGAATGGAAAGGACTGTGAGAAATCCTTTCCATTGTTATTTTTAAACAGTTTCTACTGCTACTAAATGATTCACTTTACGAACCATACCAATGATTGCTGGTGTAGCTTCAACTTCTACTGAGTGATTGATTTTTTTCAAACCTAATGCCTCAATAGTTTTCTTTTGGCGCTCGCTTCTGTCGATAACGCTCTTTATCTGGGTGATTTTAATTTTTGCCATGATATTAACCGTTAAATACTTTGTTTAAATCGACACCACGTGTTTGTGCCACTGTATAAGCATCACGCATGTTTGCTAAAGCGTCGATAGTAGCTTTAACAACATTGTGAGGGTTAGAAGATCCTAATGATTTTGCTAATACGTCAGTGATACCTGCAGACTCTAAAACTGCACGCATAGCACCACCCGCTAATACTCCTGTACCGTGTACAGCTGGTTTAATCAAAACTGAACCACCAGAGTATTTACCGTACTGCTCATGAGGAACTGTACCTTTAATGATAGGAACTTTCACTAAGTTTTTCTTAGCGTCATCAATACCTTTAGTAATTGCTTCAGTAACCTCTTTTGCTTTACCTAAACCGTATCCTACGATGCCATTCTCGTCACCAACTACAACGATAGCCGAGAAACTGAAGGTACGACCACCTTTAGTAACTTTCGCTACACGTTGGATGCTTACTAAGCGATCTTTTAATTCAATCTCGCTTGATTTTACTCTTTTAATATTGCTTAATGCCATTTCTTTCTTTGATTAAAAGTCTAAACCGCCTTCGCGAGCACCTTCAGCCAATGATTTAATACGGCCATGGTATAGATACCCATTACGGTCAAAAACTACTTTGCTAATTCCTGCTGCGATCGCTTTCTCAGCAACCATTTTACCTACAGCTTTAGATTGATCAACTTTGTTACCTGATGCAGCAAATTCTTTTGATGATGAAGAAGCAGACACTAAAGTCTTACCCAATGTATCATCAATGATCTGTGCATAGATACCTTTATTACTTCTAAAAACCGTTAAACGCGGACGTTCTGTAGATCCAGCCAGGTGTTTTCTGATTCCTTTTTTTATTCTCGCTCTACGAGTTGATTTAATTCCTGCCATGGTTATTATTTTTTAGCTGATTTACCTGCTTTTCTTCTTAATACTTCCCCTGCGAACTTAATACCTTTACCTTTGTATGGCTCTGGTTTACGGAAGCCGCGGATTTTCGCTGCTACCTGTCCGATTAATTGTTTGTCAATTGACTCCAATGTAATTGTAGGGTTCTTACCTTTTTCAGCAGTAGTTGTAACTGTAATTTCCTTTGGCAATACGAAAACAATCTGGTGAGAGAATCCTAAAGTTAACTCTAATGTATTACCAGTGTTTGAAGCACGGTAACCAACACCCACTAACTCTTGTGTAGTTTTGTACCCTTCGGTTACACCGACTACCATGTTGTTAATCAAGGCGCGGTATAAGCCGTGTAATGCTTTGTGTTTCTTTTGTTCTGTAGGACGTGTAACGACGATCTGACCATCTTCTTCTTTAACAGTGATGTCGCTGTCCACTTGTTGTGTTAATTCACCTTTAGGGCCTTTTACTGTCAACAAGTTCTTGTCTGATACAGTAATTGATACTCCCGAGGGAATAGCAATTGGCGCTTTTCCAATTCTTGACATTTCTTTGTGTGTTTTTTCCTAGATTAATAAACGTAACATAAAACTTCACCACCAACATTTTGAACGCCAGCTTCTTTATCCGACATTACACCTTTAGATGTAGATAGGATAGCAATACCTAGACCGTTCAGAACACGAGGAAGGTTGTCAACATTTGCATACTTTCTTAAACCAGGTTTACTCACACGTGTCAAAGTGCGAATAGCCGGTACTTTGCTAATTGGATGGTATTTCAAAGCAATTTTGATTGTGCCTTGAGGACCTTCTTCAATAAATTTGTAATTAGCAATGTAACCCTTGTCAAAAAGAACTTTAGTGATTTCTTTTTTTAGGTTCGATGCAGGAATTTCAACAACCCTGTGGTTGGCCTTAATGGCATTCCTTACTCGTGTAAGGTAATCCGCTATTGGATCTGTATTCATTATTTATAAAAATTATGATAATGGTTTCCATCCTTTACCTAAAGGACAGACCTATTATCTGTTAACAATATTTGCAATGCAAAAAAAACCCGATAAACCGCATTACGCGATTTATCCGGGCAAAAGTAAATATTTTTTTTGGTTTACCAAGAAGCTTTTTTCACCCCTGGGATTTTTCCGTCTAATGCCATCTCACGGAATGTTACACGAGAGATACCAAATTGACGCATATATCCCTTAGGACGACCTGTTAATTTACAACGATTGTGCAAACGTACAGGTGAAGCATTCTTAGGTAATTTGTCTAAAGCTGCATAGTCACCAGCTGCTTTTAATGCAGCACGTTTCTCAGCAAACTTCGCAACTAATTTCTGACGCTTTACTTCGCGTGCTTTTAATCCTTCTTTAGCCATTGTTGTTCGAATTTTGATTTTTGAATGGTAAACCGAATTGTTTCAATAACTCTAATGCTTCGATGTCATTCTTAGCAGAAGTTACGAAAGTGATATCCATACCTTGGATCTTATTGATTTTGTCAATGTTGATCTCAGGGAAGATGATCTGCTCAGTAATACCTAAGTTGTAGTTA
Source organism: Sphingobacterium hotanense (assembly GCF_008274825.1). Lineage (NCBI taxonomy): Bacteria > Pseudomonadati > Bacteroidota > Sphingobacteriia > Sphingobacteriales > Sphingobacteriaceae > Sphingobacterium > Sphingobacterium hotanense. The sequence goes on along the minus strand of NZ_CP030848.1, from coordinate 838,199 downwards.
CCGTGTCCATCGAATCCTTTATCGTTGATACCGCGGAAGTCACGGATACGAGGTAATGAAACAGCAATTAAACGATCTAAGAATTCGTACATATTGTTGTCGCGTAATGTTACACGAGCACCAATAGGCATGCCTTTACGCAATTTAAAGTTCGAAATATCTTTTTTAGACTTTGTCGGAACTGCTTGTTGTCCTGTGATCAAAGTTAACTCGCCAATTGCATTGTCGATTAATTTCTTGTCAGCAGTAGCAGCACCAATACCTTGAGATACAACGATCTTCTCCAATCTAGGAACTTGCATAACGCTCTTGTATTGGAATTTCTCTTTTAGAGCTGCACGGATCTCATCCGCGTATTTCCCTTTTAATCTCGGTGAATAAGTCATTATTTAATCTCCTCCCCTGATTTTTTTGCGTAACGTACTATTTTACCATCTGCATTTACTTTACGTCCAATACGAGTAGTATTACCTGTTTTAGGATCGATTAAAGCAATGTTAGAGATGTTAATCGCAGCTTCCTTCTCGATGATACCACCGTTAGGGTTTGCTGCACTAGGTTTAGTGTGTTTCTTAACGATATTAGCGCCTTCTACGATAGCTCTATCTGCATCCACTAAAATTTGTAAAACTTTTCCTTGAACACCTTTAGAGTTACCAGCGATAACTTTCACTAAATCTCCTTTTTTAATTTTGATTTTGTGAGTAGTAGTTTTTTTCTTCTGTGCCATAATTATAAAACCTCCGGTGCTAGTGATACGATTTTCATGAACTGCTTCTCACGTAACTCTCTGGCAACTGGGCCAAAAATACGAGTACCGCGAGGCTCATCGTTATTGTTTAACAATACTGCAGCGTTATCATCGAAACGAATGTAAGAACCATCTTTACGACGAATCTCTTTTTTCGTACGAACTACAACTGCTTTAGAAACTGAACCTTTCTTCACGTTTCCTGAAGGTATAGCGCTCTTTACGGTAACAACGATCTTATCACCGATAGATGCATAACGCTTGCGCGTACCGCCCAATACACGGATTACTAAAACCTCTTTAGCTCCGCTATTGTCAGCTACATTTAATCTTGATTCCTGTTGTACCATTATTTAGCCCTTTCTAAAATTTCAACTAATCTCCAGTTTTTTGTCTTACTCAGCGGACGAGTTTCCATGATTAATACCGTATCGCCGATACCGCAGGTATTCTCTTCGTCATGAGCTTTGAATTTAGTAGTTTTTTTAACGAACTTACCGTAGATAGGGTGTTTCACTTTACGCTCAACCGCTACTGTAATCGATTTGTCCATTTTATTGCTAACTACTAAGCCGATTCTTGTTTTTCTTAAATTTCTTTCCATTTCGACTTAATTTTTATGCCTCAGAGGCTGTTTCAGATTTTGCTGCATTCTTACGCTTTGAAACCTCTGTAGAGATACGAGCGATAGTTCTGCGAGCTGCTTTGATAACATTTGGGTTCTCAATAGCAGAAACAGCGTGTGCAAATTTCAATTTGTTAAAGGCAGCTTTCTCTTCTGCAAGACGAGCTGTTAAATCCTCTGTTGATAATTCTACGATTTCTGAATTTTTCATTTTTTTCCAGTGTTGGGTCGGGTTATCTAAACTTTTAATATTGCCTTACGGGTAACGGCCGTAAGGCTAAATTTTAGACATTACCGACGATTATTATGCTTCAACGTAATCTCTACGTATCACAAACTTAGTTTGAACCGGTAATTTTTGAGCAGCTAAACGTAATGCTTCTTTAGCAATCTCTAAAGGCACACCTTCTGCTTCAAATAACATACGGCCTGGGCGTACTACTGCTACCCAGTATTCTGGAGCACCCTTACCCTTACCCATACGTACCTCTGCAGGTTTCTTAGTAACAGGTTTGTCAGGGAAGATACGGATCCACACTTGACCTTCACGTTTCATATAACGTGTTACGGCGATACGTGCTGCCTCAATTTGACGGCTTGTGATCCATGCTGACTCCAGTGATTTGATACCGAAAGAACCGAAAGATAACTCCGCACCACGGCTAGCATTACCCTTCATGCGGCCTTTCTGCATCTTTCTGAACTTCGTTCTTTTTGGCTGTAACATGTTCGTATTTTGTTAAAATCTGTTCTAACAGATAGTTTTAAATCTTAATTAATTAATCTCTTTTTCCACCACGGTTGTTATCACGACGACCACCACCACGGTTGTTATCACGACGGCCTCCGCCACGGTTGTCACGACGGTCTGAACCACCTTCGTTGCCACCACGTGACTTCACACCTGATGCTTGACCGATGTTTGGAGATAAGTCACGTTTACCGTAAACTTCACCTTTACAGATCCAAACTTTCACACCGATCTTACCGTAAGTAGTTAATGCTTCTGCTAAAGCATAATCGATATCTGCACGTAATGTGTGTAAAGGAGTTCTTCCTTCTTTGTATTGTTCAGTACGTGCCATCTCAGCACCACCTAAACGACCTGAACACATTACTTTGATACCTTCAGCACCCATACGCATCGTTGAAGCGATAGCTGTTTTCATTGCACGACGGAAAGAGATACGAGCCTCTAATTGTTTTGCAATACCTTCAGCTACTAACTTCGCATCTAGCTCAGGACGTTTGATTTCAAAAATGTTGATCTGAACATCTTTCTTAGTCAATTTCTTTAACTCTTCTTTGATCTTATCAACCTCTTGTCCGCCTTTACCGATAACGATTCCTGGACGTGCCGTGTGGATTGTAACAGTAATACGTTTTAAAGTTCTTTCAATAACAACTTTTGCTACACCGCCTTTAGCGATACGTACAGAAAGATACTTTCTGATTTTTTCGTCCTCAACTAACTTATCAGAATAGTTGTTGCCTCCGAACCAATTAGAATCCCATCCTTTGATGATCCCTAATCTGCTACCTATTGGATTTGCTTTTTGTCCCATTCTTAGTAATATTAGTTATTAACGTTGTTTACACTGTCTACCACCAAAGTAACATGATTTGAACGCTTGCGAATTCTGTAACCACGACCTTGTGGAGCTGGACGTAATCTCTTTAATTGACGACCACCACCAACAGACACTTCTTTTACAAATAAACCACCATCCTCAACTGAAGCGCCTTCATTTTTAGCTTCCCAGTTTTTGATTGCTGATAATAATAATTTCTCAACACGGATAGCAGCCTCTTTACCTGTATGTTTTAGAATGTATAATGCATTCTCAACTTTTTGACCACGGATAAGATCCACTACTAAACGCATTTTGCGCGGAGACGTAGGGCAGTTCAATAATTTGGCAGTAGAAGCTCCTCCTACCTGAGCTTTTAACTGCTCTTTGCGCTGTTTAATTAAAACAGATTTTTTAAGTTTCTTTGTTGCTTCCATTACCTATTATTTTTTCTTTTCTGCGTGGCCTCTGAAAGTACGCGTAGGCGCAAATTCACCAAGCTTGTGACCAACCATATTCTCTGTTACATAAACTGGAATGAATTTATTCCCGTTGTGCACTGCGAAGGTATGGCCAACAAAATCAGGTGAAATCATTGATCTACGAGACCAAGTCTTAATTACTGACTTTTTGTTTGTTTCATTCATAGAAAGAACTTTTCTTTCTAAGTTGTGATCGATATAAGGACCTTTTTTAATTGAACGAGCCATTATTTTTTCCTTCTCTCAATGATGTAACGATTCGATGTTTTCTTCTTGTAGCGAGTTTTGTAGCCTTTAGCTAAAACTCCTGTGCGTGAACGAGGGTGACCTCCTGATGAACGACCTTCACCACCTCCCATAGGGTGATCAACAGGGTTCATAGCAACACCACGTACGCGAGGACGACGACCTAACCAACGCTTACGACCAGCTTTACCTAACACTTGGTTAGATTTCTCAGCATTTGATACTGAACCAATCGTTGCAACACAGGTTAATAAGATCATACGAGTCTCTCCTGATGGCAATTTGATAATTGCATACTTTCCATCACGTGCAGATAATTGCGCGTAAGTTCCTGCCGAACGAGCGATTGAACCACCTTGACCAGGATTCAACTCGATGTTGTGGATGATAGAACCTAATGGAATGTTTGCAAGTGGCATTGTATTACCAACTTCTGGGGCTACTGATTCACCTGCAATTACAGTTTGACCAACTGTTAAACCAGCTGGAGCAATGATGTAACGTTTCTCACCATCAGCGTAGTGCAATAATGCAATACGTGCAGTACGATTCGGATCGTACTCGATTGTAGCTACTGTTGCAGGGATATCTTTTTTATCGCGTTTGAAATCTATTAATCGGTATACTTTTTTGTGTCCCCCACCGATGTAACGCATAGTCATTTTACCGGAGTTATTACGACCACCTGATTTCTTTACTTTAGCTACTACTAATGATTTCTCAGGAACGTTTGTTGTAACGTCTGAATAATCAGCACCAACTCTAAAGCGTGTACCAGGGGTTACCGGTTTGAATCTTTTAACTGCCATTTCTTATTATAGTGTACTGTAAAAGTCAATAGTTTCACCATCCTTAATTGTGATGATGGCCTTTTTATACTTAGGGCTTCTTCCAGAAACGAAACCAGCTTTTGTGTAACGGCTTTTTGCTTTACCCGCAACAACTGCAGTGTTAACTGCAACTACTGATACGCCAAACATTTGCTCAACAGCTTGTTTGATCTGGATTTTGTTTGCTCTGTGATCTACTTTGAAAGCGTAACGGTTTAATTTTTCCGTCAATAATGAAGCTTTCTCAGTTAAGATAGGTTTTTTAATAATTTCCATATTACTTAGCTAATGCTTCCTCCAAAGTTTTTACAGAATCTGCAGTCAACAATAATTTTGTAGCATTTAATACATCATATGTATTCAACTCTGATGCTACAATAACTTTTGCTTTCTTCAAGTTTCTGCTTGATAAATAAACATTGTTATTGTATGCTGATAATACTAATAAAGTTTTTTCATCAGCAACATTTAAAGCGTTGATTAAAGACACATAGTTCTTTGTTTTGATTGAATCGAAGTTCACTTCGTCCAATACAACAACATTGTTCTCTTGTGCTTTGTAGCTTAACGCCGATTTACGAGCTAATTGCTTTAATTTTTTGTTCAATTTAAAGCTGTAGTCTCTTGGTTGAGGACCGAATACACGACCACCACCATTAAACAATGGAGATTTGATAGAGCCCGCACGAGCACCACCTGTACCTTTTTGTTTGTGTAATTTACGAGTTGAACCCGCGATTTCATTACGTTGTTTAGATTTGTGTGTTCCTTGGCGTTGGTTCGCTAAGTATTGTTTCACATCTAAATAGATCGCATGGTCGTTTGGCTCTACACCGAATACTGACTCAGGAAGTTGCACCTTGGCACCTGTTTCTTTACCTGATAAATTTAATACTTTAACTTCCATCTCTCTACTATTTGTCTACGATTACAAATGAACCTTTAGCTCCTGGAATGGAACCACTAACAACGATTAGGTTTTGCTCAGGGTAAACTTTCAATACTTGTAAGTTTTGAACTTTTACACGCTCACCACCCGTACGACCTGCCATGCGCATTCCTTTGAATACACGTGAAGGCCATGATGAAGCTCCCAATGAACCTGGCGCACGTAGTCTGTTGTGCTGACCGTGAGTCGCACCACCTACACCACCAAATCCGTGACGCTTCATTACACCTTGGAAACCTTTACCTTTTGAAGTACCAACTACATCAACGTACTCGCCTTCTTCAAATAAAGTAACATCCACGATGTCACCTAGTTGCTTCTCATCTTCGAAAGTTTTGAACTCAACTAGTTTACGCTTAGGACTAACCCCTGCCTTTGCAAAGTGTCCTTTTAGAGGAGCCGATGTGTTCTTTTCCTTAGCTTCATCAAAACCAAGTTGAACTGCTGAATAGCCATCTTTCTCTACCGTACGTATCTGCGTAACCACGCACGGCCCAGCCTCGATTACTGTACAAGGGATGTTTTTCCCTTCAGTGTTGAACAGGCTGGTCATTCCTACTTTTTTACCAATAATTCCTGACATGTTATAAATTAATTAATTAATCGTCCATCGAAGCAGTAGGGCTTCGCTCAAGACACAATCCCCCCTAAAGGGATTGCAAAATTACAAACTATTTTATAACTATCAAATAATAAGTGAATTATTTTTTTTATTCCGAATGACCAGTCTGCCCTTTACCTAGAAATTTTATTCTTTGATTAAAGGTTCGCCCGCAAGTAAGCGTTTGTATCTTACTAATGCCTCTACGTAATAATAGTCAGCATAGGTTAAAGGAACATCAATTTCAGAATTCAATGGCAATGCTCCTACACTGTGTTTCAAGATAAAGCCACCATTTTCCCCATTCTTAGCAAAATAGGTATCTGATGATAGGTTCTTCAGCATGGTTTCAGCCTTTTTAAAGTAATTTGTTGATTCTTTCCCTTTTGTATAAGAAGATAGCTCCATCAATGCTGAAGCAAATAACGCACCAGCAGAAACGTCGCGCAAATCCCTTTGACTATAGATCTTACTATCAGCAGGAACTTTATCATAATCATAATCCCAAACTGGAATTAAGTCCGCAGGCATATTCTTATGATTCAAGATATATTTGGCAATCTTGCGCGCTTGATTTAAATATGCTTTATCCTTTGTTTCTCTATACATCATCGTATAACCATACAATGCCCAAGCCTGTCCTCTTGCCCACGCTGACTCATCAGAAAAACCCTGATGTGTTTTCTTGGCAATGACAGCACCTGTTTCTGGATCATAATCAATAACGTGATAAGAACTATTGTCTTTACGGAAGTGATTTTTGATCGTTGTGTTGGCATGGGTTTTAGAGATATCCGCATATTTCTGATTCCCGGTCATCTTAGACACCTGCATTAAGAACTCCAAATTCATCATATTATCAATGATCACAGGAAACTTCCATTTACCATGATCCCATGAACGAATCGCTTGTGTTTTCGGACTGTATCTAGATGTCAAAGATTCTGCGCCCGTTGCTAATATTGGTTTAAACTGCGTACTATCTCCAGTTAGACGTAAAGCATTACCGAAACTACAGAACAACATAAATCCAAGATCGTGGGTTCCTTTATTGTATTGTTCCTTCTCCAAATGCTTGAGCTTTGCTAATGCAAGATTCAGCAATTCCTTATCACCGGTTCCTTCCGAGAGCAATAACAATGTTCCAGGATAAAATCCCGAACACCACCATTTCGACCCGGAAAATACATGGGCTCCTTTTTCGAAAGTCTTCGGAAACTGATCTTCCGGTGTTGCTGCGGCCAGTACTTTGATTTGCTTCGCTGAAGCTGCAAGTTGCCCGTCAATGAAGCTCTTGTCTAACACAAGATCTTTTTTCGCTTGCCCTATCACAGAGCCAGCACTCAGCATAAACAATAGCGAAGAGAATAATAAAGTTTTTGTGTTCATAGATGTATAATTAGCACTATTTAATAAGGTTTCTTTTGGTTTTCCCTTTTATAGGAAATTTGAAAGTAAGGATAGTTTTTCAATAAGAATCATTAAAAAACCGAAATCGATTTCGCGAGTTACCCCCAAACAAGAAGAGGCTATCTCTTTATGATAGCCTCTTCTTGTTTTTAATATTTATATGGAATTAAAATTGTCCGGTATTCAACATAACCAAAGTACATGCCTCTACGACTTCTATACCCTGCGCCCTTGCTTTATCTGCAAGTTCAGCATTCTCCGCACCCGGATTAAAGATGATACGCTTCGGATTAGTTTTTAAAATATAATCGTAATAAGGTGCTTGGTTTTGTGGACCAACATACAAAGTAATCGTATCAATATCCTGATGAATAGTCTCGGCAGGCTCAATCTCTGCTCCAGCAACCGTTCCAACCTTTCTACCAACATTCACAATAGGAAATCCTTTCCTTACCAACTTATTTGCTACTAAATAGGAGTATCTAGCTGGATTAGTACTCGCTCCCAAAATCAAGGTTTTTTTCATATGTTACTGAATTAATTATTGAACAAATTCTCCATTTGCGTTGTACGCATTTTGTCTCAAAATAGGAATTTCTAATATCTTATACAAATTATCTAAATTATTCAAGCTGCCGTTTGCCATGTTTGTTAGAAGTACAATCGTCACGTCGTTCTTCAAATCACGCACGAACAAGCTTTTGAATCCATGCCACCATCCTGTATGGTAAACAATTGGATTGCCAGGAGGATTGAATGTACGCCAGCCATAGCCATAACTGAACAGACTCCGCTTGGCGTCGCTACGAGGAACAAAAGAAGAATCCTGCAAAGCCTTTCCTAATACACGACCATCTCGCAAGGCAAGATCAAGCTTATACAGGTCGCGTACTGTACTATAAATCCCTTTGTCGCCCACAGGCCCATCCAGATAATTCTGTACAACAGAGCGTCTCCAAACCTTATCATGCCCTACGACATGTGTTGGAATTTTCTCGTAAACCGCTTTAGAATAAACATTTGTATTTTTCATCCCCGCAGGATCGAAAACATTTTCCTTCATAAAAACGGCAAAATCCTTCCCACTCACCTTCTCGATGATTGATCCTAGGACCATATAGTTAGAATTGTTATAATGGAATCTGCCATCGGGCGCACCATAGCGGCCTGGATGATGCTGAATCAATAACCTCATCGCATCTTGGTTCGTCATGCCCTTCTTACGATCAGGCCAAACCGTCTCCGCAAAATAAACATAGTTTGGAAGTCCTGAACGATGAGACAACAATTGCTGTATTGTAATACCCTTATATGGAAAATCTGGATAATATTGTTCGACTGAATCCGTAAGTTTCAACTTACCTTGCTCGGTCAAGATCAGCACCCCTAGCGCGGTCATAGGTTTGGAAACCGATGCTAACTCAAACTGCGAATTGATATTTAGACTATCCTTCAATAAGTGATTTGCCCAACCAAACGAATTCTGATAAAGAATCTTCCCTTTCTTTGCCACCAAAACATTGCCGTTAAACCCAGCACGCTTGTGCAAATTCTGCATAAATGAATCTATCTGCTGATCCGCTTCCGCAGGATTGTATATTAAACTTATGCTATCTTTTTTCTCCTGCTTTTCCCGCTCTTCAACCTGCTTTGCTTCTGGAGACCCTCCGCAGGATGCTAAAGCAAAAACCGCAATCCCAAGGGCTAAACTAAACTTTCTAAAATTCACGCTATCCGTTCTAAGTCTATTCGATCGATTAAATTGTCAATGCAACACAAAATAGTTTTTTCTCGACAAAAAAACAACTGATTGTTAGTAGTTAGTACTTAGTATTTAGTATTAAGACCCAATGCTGACCACCATGTCATCTTCCCTCTCAACTATAAAGACATTCCCTACCTCACTCCTTGCCTATTTATCCGCCCCTTCTTTTTGCTTTCAACCACTAATACGCAAATAACAAATTATAGGTCTATATACTAACTACTAAATACTATATACTGAAACAAAGAAAGCCCTCTCGCGAGGGCTTTCTTTGTTTCTTATTGTTTAGGCCAATAAACGAATTGGCGCTTCTAATAATCCTTTTAGAGTTTGTAAGAATTGTGCTCCTGTTGCACCATCCACTACGCGGTGGTCACAACCTAAAGACAACTTCATTACGTTTCCTGGTACAACAGCTCCATTCTTAACAACTGGAATTTGTTGGATAGCACCTACGGAAAGAATAGCGCCATCAGGTGAATTGATAATCGATGTAAACTCATCAATACCGAACATACCTAAGTTAGAAACGGTGAAAGTTGATCCTTCCCAATCAGAAGGTTGCAATTTCTTAGCTTTTGCTTTTTGAGCGAAGTCTTTCACTTCCGCAGATATATGTGATAACGATTTACCATCAGCGAAACGAACAACAGGTACTAACAAGCCGTCTTCAACAGCGATAGCAACACCAATGTTTGTATGCTCATTGTATCTGATTTTATCACCTAACCAAGAAGAGTTCACAGCAGGGTGTTGTTTCAATGCGATTGCTACCGCTTTGATAACGATATCATTGAACGATACTTTTACTGGAGCAACTTCATTGATTTGAGCACGCGCAGCGATCGCATTATCCATATCGATACTAACGTTCAAATAGAAGTGAGGTGCAGTAAACAATGACTCTGACAAACGACGAGCAATTGTTTTACGCATTTGGTTTACCGGTTTTTCAGTGAAACGCTCTTCTCCAATATATTGAGGTAAACTTACAGTCTTCGCTTCAGTCTCTGCAGCTTTCGCAGGAGCAGATGCCGCAGCCGCAGCTGGTGCCGCAGAAGGGGTAAAGTTCTCCACGTCTTTCTTAACAATACGTCCACCTTCAGCCGAACCTTTTACTTGTGAAAGGTCAATTCCTTTTTCCTTAGCAATTTTCTTCGCTAATGGAGAAGCTTTCACACGTGAATCTGATGAAGTGCTGCTAGCAGCTTCCGGAGCAGGACTTGTTTCCGCTGGAGCATCAGCTTTCTTCTCTTCGGATTTATCTTCCGCTTTTGCAGCCGGCTTTTGATTCAACAATGGAGTTACATCAGTTCCAGCAGGACCAACGATCGCAATGATATCATTTACTTTCGCCGCTTGACCAGCCTCAACACCAACATACAATAAAGTACCTTCAGCGTATGCTGTTACTTCCATTGTCGCTTTATCTGTCTCAACGTCTGCAATCGCATCGTCAGACTTAATAGAATCACCAACTTTAAAGTTCCACTGTGCGATAACACCTTCAGTCATCGTATCGCTTAGTAAAGGCATTGTAATTACAGTAACACCTAAATCTTCAGCAGAAACTTGTTCGCCAGCAGGAGACGATTCCTCAGCTTTTTCTTCTTTTTTCTCTTCTTTTGGAGCCTCTTCTTTCGAAGTCTCCTCAGCTTTCGCTGCAGGTGCCGCGTCGCCTTCTAGTAAAGCTTTATAATCTTCACCTTCTTCACCTAAAACAGCGATAACTGCATCAATCGCTACAGCTTCACCTTCTTTAGGACCAATATATAACAATGTTCCTTCTTGATAAGATTCGAAGTCCATTGTCGCTTTATCTGTTTCAATCTCGGCAACCAAGTCACCAGAGTTTACTTTATCACCAACTTTTTTGTGCCATTTCGCGATCACACCTTCAGTCATTGTGTCGCTCATCTTCGGCATTCTTACTACTTCAGCCATTGTTTAGGTATCTTCTATTTTAGTTAAAGTAATTCTAATTAATCCATTACAAAAGGATAATCCTCTTGTACATATACATCTTTGTAGATCTCATCCGCTGTAGGATATGGAGACTCCTCGGCAAACTTCACTGAATCATCAACAATTTTCTTAATCTCAGCATCTACTTCTGCAAACCAAGCCTCGTCAGCATACTTGTTCTCAACGATGGCATGTTTTGTAGCCAACAATGGATCTCTCCCTTTATACTCTTCCAACTCTTCTTTCGTACGGTATTTCGCAGGGTCAGACATTGAGTGACCTTTATAACGGTAAGTACGAATTTCTAAGAATGTAGGACCTTCACCCGCACGAGCACGTTGAACAGCCTCATCCATTGCGTTGTGAACAGCAACAACGTCCATACCATCAACTGGAGCACATGGCATATCAAAACCAAGACCCATTTTGTAGATATCCGTCATGTTTGTTGTACGTTGTACTGAAGTACCCATTGCATAACCGTTGTTCTCACAAACGAAAATTACAGGTAACTTCCATAACATCGCCATATTTAATGTTTCATTGAAAGCTCCTTGGCGTACAGCGCCATCACCCATATAACAGATGTTCACGTTGTTTGTGCCTAAGTATTTTTCAGCAAATGCAATACCAGCACCTAAAGGAATCTGGCCACCTACGATACCGTGTCCACCCATAAATTTATGCTCCTTAGAGAAAAAGTGCATCGAACCACCTTTACCTTTTGAACAACCAGTAGCTTTACCGAACAATTCCGCCATACAAGCATCTGCAGAAACGCCTTTTGCTAATGCATGAGCGTGGTCGCGGTATGCTGTAATCAATGAATCTTCCGGCTTAATAACTGACATTGTCCCAGCTACTACTGCTTCTTGTCCAATATATAAGTGACAGAATCCGCGTATTTTTTGCTGTCCGTATAATTGGCCAGACTTCTCTTCAAACTTGCGCATGAGCAGCATTGATTTATACCACTCTAAATAGGTTTCTTTTGTTATAGGTGTTGAACTCATTTGTACGAATTGAATTTCTTTACTTAACTGACTACAAATCTAATCAATATTAACGAGATTTCGGATAAATTTTAGGTGACATTTAACGCATTTTGTCATAACACTAACAAAATTCAAGGCCGATATAAATAACAAACGGCCCATTTCAGGCCGTTCTAAGTTATGCTAATATTTTTGATAGATCTTCCAACGTTACTTTCTGCTGCTCGCCGGTTTCCATATTCTTTAAACTCAATTGTCCGGAAGCGACTTCTTCATCGCCAACCAACAAAACATAAGGTATCTGCTTCGAATCTGCATAGCTCATTTGCTTCTTGAGTTTCACGGCCGACGGATAAAGTTCTGCCGCAATACCAGCTTCACGCAATTTAAACAATATAGGTAAAGTAGATGCCTCTAGTGCTTGGGCAAAATTGATGATCAACACTTTCGTCCGCTCGCCATTGCTCGGTGGAAACAACTGCAATTCTTCCAAAACATCATAGATGCGATCCGCCCCAAAGGAAACTCCTACGCCAGTCAGATCTTTTAACCCGAACATACCGGTCAAGTCATCATAACGACCACCTCCACCAATGCTCCCCATCTGCACCTCGTTCGTCTTCACCTCGAAAATACATCCTGTGTAATAGTTAAGACCACGAGCCAGCGTTATATCCACTTCCACTTCCCTTTCTAAAATTGCAGACTGACCGAGTTTTCGAAGATATTCAAATACTGTTTCAATCTCCTCTACCCCCTTTAAACCAACAGAGGAATTAGCTAACACAGACTTCAGCGAATCCAATTTCTCTTGATTTGAGCCGTTGAGCTCAATGATAGGCTTTAGGACCGCTAAGTCAGCCTCCGTAAAACCACGCTCCAAGAGTTCTTTGTTTACCCCTTCCAAACCAATCTTATCGAGTTTATCGATAGCTACCGTCATATCGACGATCAATTCAGGTTTTCCTACGACTTCAGCAATACCAGAAAGGATCTTACGGTTGTTCAACTTGATATTGAAATCCTTCAAACCCAATTTCGTCAAAGCCTCATGATAGATCAATACAAACTCTGCCTCATTCAGCAAAGAATCAGAGCCAACCACGTCGACATCACATTGGTAAAACTCACGGTATCTCCCCCTTTGAGGACGATCCGCACGCCACACCGGCTGTATTTGGAAACGCTTGAAAGGTAAAGAAATTTCATTTTGATGCATCACCACATAGCGAGCAAAAGGAACAGTCAAGTCATAGCGCAAAGCCTTTTCCGAGATCGAAGAAATCAAAGCAGTCGAGTTCTTCTCGGCCAATAAGTTCTCCGGGGCCTTCGATAAGTAATCCCCAGAATTTAAGATCTTAAAAATCAACTTATCACCTTCGTCTCCATACTTCCCGGTCAATGTACTCAAATTCTCAAACGAGGGAGTCTGAATCTCACTGTACCCATACTTCTTGAAAATCGTCTTTAATGTATTGTAAATGTGATTACGTTTCTCCATTTCTACCGGAGTAAAATCACGTGTTCCTTTAGCTAATGATGGTTTAATTGATGCCATGAGGGCAAAGGTAGCAAAAATAGTATTTAGTAGTTAGTATTTAGTATTAAGACCTAGGGTGGATAATTAAGCCTTATTTTTTTGCAAAGAGATGCATATGAACATGAAGCATGAACAGAGGGATGGGACTACCAAATTCCTTTAAAAAAATTAGAAATATCTTCCGACTTGGGTCTAACTACTAAATACTAGCTACTAAATACTACCCTATTCAAATATCTTCAAATACTCGCAGGCTTTTTCTGCGGCCATTTTCTCGGCGCTTTTCTTATTGAAGTCGCGACCTATACCGCAGTCTTCTCCGTCTACCACCACCTTAACAGAGAACATCTTGGCAGACTCTCCTTCGGGGTTATCGATCTGAATGAAGGCAACCTCTTTTCCATTGTGTTGACACCATTCGATCAAACGGCTTTTGAAGTTGGTTTCAGTAATTTCTAGGGTGTGTATATCGACGTGTGGTTTGATGATGCGTGACAATAAAAATTCACGAGTGAATTTATACCCTTTATCCAGATACACGGCTCCGATCAATGCTTCGAATGCATCGCCCAATAAAGAACCCTGCTTATTAGGATAACTGATCATGCGGGCATCAAATTCAATGAGTTCGTTGAAACCAAGTTTGCGCGACAGCTGATTCAAGTTTGCACGTGAAACAATCTTCGAACGCATTTCTGTTAAGAAACCTTCATCTTTATAAGGGTAAAGTTTAAACAATAGTTCTGCTACTACTGAACCCAGAACAGCATCACCCAAAAACTCTAAACGCTCATTGCTATTTTTAACCCCCTCTTTAATCGGCTTAGCAACCGATTTATGTCGAAACGCCATTTGGTATAACCTGACATTCCCCGGCACAAAGCCTAAGATATTCTTTAACTTCTTGAAGTAAGCTTTTTGGGGAGATAAATACAGTTTATAAACACTAATCGGCATACCAACATCTTTAAGAAGAAATAGGTAGTTTTTGGAGAAAACTACCTATTCAATTCCTTATCTTTTTCTTTCAACCAAAACTATGCTTTGTATTTTTTAACAATCAAAGAAGCATTGTGTCCACCGAATCCGAATGTATTGCTTAATGCAGCATTAACAACACGTTTCTGTGCTTTGTTGAAAGTAAAGTTCAATCTATTGTCAATTTCAGGATCGTCCGTAAAATGATTGATTGTAGGAGGTACAATATCATTTTGTACAGCAAGAATCGATGCAATCGACTCCACTGCTCCCGCAGCACCTAATAGGTGACCCGTCATTGATTTTGTAGAACTAATATTCAATTTATATGCATGATCCCCAAATTGCTCAATAATAGCTTTGGTCTCACTAACATCGCCTACTGGAGTCGATGTACCATGCACGTTAATATAATCAATAGCTGTTGCGTCTAAATTCGCATCAGCCAAAGCTTTGCTCATCGCTAAGCGAGCACCTAATCCTTCTGGATGCGAAGCAGTAATGTGATATGCATCTGCACTCATACCACCACCGGCAATCTCAGCATAAATCTTAGCACCACGTGCTAAAGCATGCTCTAAACTTTCTAATATAATAGCACCTGAACCCTCGCCAGAAACGAAACCGTCGCGATCCTTATCAAAAGGACGTGATGCCGTTTTCGGATCATCATTACGAGTGGAAAGTGCATGCATTGCATTGAACCCGCCAATACCAGCTTCATTAATTGTCGCCTCAGAACCTCCGCTAATGATCACATCAGCTAAACCCATACGGATATAGTTGAATGCATCAATCATCGCGTTTGTTGCAGAAGCACAAGCTGAAACTGCTGAAAAGTTAGGACCTCTCAAGCCATGTCGCATAGAGATATGTCCCGGAGCTAAATCAATTAACATCTTCGGTATAAAGAAAGGATTAAAGCGTGGTGTACCATCGCCCTTTGCAAATCCAGCAACCTCATCCAAAAATGTAGTCAAGCCCCCAATACCTGACCCCCAAATTACACCAATACGATTGGTATCTAGTTTATCAAACTCTAATCCCGCATCTTTGACAGCTTCGTCGGTCGATGCAATTGCATATTGAACGAAAGGGTCGATTTTACGAGCCTCTTTACGGTCCATATAGTTATGTGGATCAAACCCCTTCACTTCACAAGCAAATTGGGTTTTGAATTTTGACGCATCAAAATGCGTAATAGGAGCGGCACCACTTACACCATTAATTAACCCATCCCAGTATTCTGCGACGGTGTTACCTAGGGGTGTAAGTGCACCCAATCCTGTTACAACTACTCTTTTAAGCTCCATTAATATGTTTGGCCTAATAAAATTAGTTAGTTAACGTTTTTTTCTAAATAAGCGATTGCTTGACCTACTGTGCTAATGTTCTCAGCCTGATCGTCTGGAATAGCAACGTTGAATTCTTTTTCGAATTCCATGATCAACTCAACTGTATCAAGTGAGTCTGCACCTAAATCATTCGTGAAAGAAGCCTCTGGTGTTACTTCGTTTTCATCTACACCTAACTTTTCAACGATAATAGCTTTTACTCTTGATGCGATATCTGACATGATTTTCTAGTTTAATTGTTTAATAAATCTGTGCAAAGAAAAAATAAATTTCCCCAAAAATCAAATCTTTTTGACTTTTGAAAACAAATAAAGAACAAAGTTACCCCAAGAAAGGTTTTCCAACCTGCTAAAAACTAACTCTATTCAATAATAACAAAAGAAATACGCTTTTACAAACTTAATCCTTATTTAATGATATTTTTACGTAAAGCACCCTCTTTAATCTATTGAAAACCGTATTTTTGCTATCTGAACTGAAAGAAATCATAGATTGAGCAAGATAACTTTTAAACTTGAAACCGACTTTGACCTCGAACTGGATTTTATCCTGATTGGCATAAGCTCCGTCTTAAGAGACTATCGGCTTTGTCACTTTATCAACAAACACACCGGGCTCAAACTCGTACATGGTAAAGAAGATTACATAGACCATAACGGCAAGGAAAAAGAAAAACCGCAAAACGAACTCGACTACCACATCATCTACGAGACGAAGAAAAACAAACCCAGCGTACAACATCATTTCATCACCTACCGTTACAATAATCAAACTTACGACTTCGAATTCTATCTACTTAGCAATAAGTCTATTGAAGGAGGTACTTTGATCCCAGAGATTGTGAGCTTTGACTACTTTCTGCTGATAAAACATTATATTGATGAAGAAGATCTAGAAGCGCTAATAGAGAACATTAAAGCGATACCGGAAGTACTACTTGTAAAAGAAATAGACCCAACGGCATTGAAATCTAAAGAAAATCTGATATTTTAGCGAATTATTTTTAGATAGTGTAAAATATACACCAAAACCTAAATCGAAACCCTCCGGGGAAAAGTGTGGAACACTGCAAATAATATTGATTTAAAACATTAAAAAAAAGACATTACATGGATAAACTAAAAAAGCGAACCAAAATTGTAGCTACTTTAGGCCCCGCTTCCTCAAAAAAAGAAGTATTGACCCGAATGATTGCTAAAGGAGTAGACGTTTGCCGTTTAAACTTCTCGCACGGAAGCCAAGAAGACCACCTGAAAGTAATCAACACTATTAAAGAAATCAACCAAGAGTTCCCGTTTAAGGTAGGTATCCTTGCAGACTTACAAGGACCGAAAATCCGTATCGGCAAAATGAAAGAAGGCGGAGCAATCCTAATCAACGGAAGTCAGGTTGAAATCACTACAGAAGAATTAATTGGCGACGAGAACCGCATCTATATCACTTACGAAAACTTCCCGAACGACGTAAAAGAAGACGAAATCATCTTGTTAGATGATGGAAAACTTCAATTGCGCGTTTTGAGTACAAATCACAAAGACACAGTAAAATGTGAAGTTGTACACGGAGGTATCCTAACATCGAGAAAAGGGGTTAACTTGCCAAACACAAAAGTGTCTATCCCTTCATTAACTGAAGAGGATTTAGATAACTTAAACTTCGCATTAGACCACGGTGCTGACTGGATCGCCATGTCATTCGTTCGTTCCGCAGAAGATATCAAGCAGTGTAAAGAGATTATCAAAGAGAAAGGTTCTCATGCTCGCGTTATTGCGAAAATTGAAAAACCAGAAGCAATCGATAATATCGATGCAATTATCGAAGCGACAGATGCTGTGATGGTTGCTCGTGGGGATTTAGGGGTTGAGATGCCAATGGAAGAAGTTCCGGGATTGCAAAAAATCATCGCTCAAAAATGTCGTAATCTAGCGAAACCAGTAATTATTGCTACCCAAATGTTGGAGAGTATGATTACTACGCCTCGTCCTACGCGCGCCGAAGTGAACGACGTTGCGAACTCAGTAATTGATGGTGCAGATGCCGTCATGCTAAGTGGTGAAACTTCAGTTGGTGAATTCCCAGAGATCGTAATCGAGACCATGGCGAAAGTAATTACCCACGTAGAAAGCACTTCTTATCCTTATTACAGCGAGAAAGAAACATTAGGTACTGTTGAAGTAACACGTATCCCTGACGCAATCTGTGGATCCTCTATTTTCTTAGCAGAAAAAACGAAGGCTTCGGCTATCGCTGTTATGACTGCCTCGGGTTACACCGCATTAGAAATTTCTAGCTACCGTCCAGATGCTGATATTTACGTATTCACCGGTAATGAGAAATTATTAACGCAATTAAGTCTAGTATGGGGTGTACAATCCTTCATCTATGACAAGTACGAAAGCACAGATGGTACTATCCAGGATGTGAATGGCTTATTGAAGAAATACCATTTGGTTGAGCCAGGACAAATCGTAATCAACACTTCTTCTACTCCACTTCACGCAAAAGGTAGAACAAATACTATCCGCGTTTCAGAAGTAATGTAAGCAGAATGCATAAGAATAATAAAGGCCGTCTAACAGATGGCCTTTTTATTTCCTTAAAACTTATTTCTTCTTTTGATCCAAAGGCTCAGTACCCGGCATTGGCGAATTCTTCTTCCCATCTAAAGGTTTGATCAGTATAATGGAATCGTCCTTTTGTATCAACCGACGATTCATCAGACTATTGGGAATATCGACAGGATTCGTGTTGGTACTATCTTGAGGTAGAATATTCGGTGTCCCGTCCGCCATAATCTTAAAGTCAGGACGTTTGATCTTAACGCTATCTGCCCAGTCCGGTAAGCCCTTTTGCTTAGGGATGATATTTTCCTTATTTTGTGCTTGAGAGTTTATAAGAAAACCAAATATCAAAACAAATAATGGGGCAATCGTTTTCATAAGCAAGTCTTTTAACCACCTAAATATACTCAATATCAAGGCTATGCGAATTAGAAAACCATGGTAACCGCTGTTAAATTGTGTTAAATGAAGAAAACGACATAAATCCCTTATTATTTTTGTAACAAATGAAGAAAAGAAGTATTACGTTGATTATTGGATTAATGTCCATTGCGCTCTTGGGTGTTATGGCCATGCAGTATTACTTCATCCGGGAATCATTCAAACAGAAGTCAAAGCTATTTGACGAGGCAGTGAAAGCCTCGCTGACGGCCGTCGCAAATAAAATTGAACGTATCGAAATATATGAGTTTGCCCGCCAGCAGGAACGTGAAAATCAAGAGAAATTCAGACAGGATCAGGAACGCTTGCAGAAGAACGAACAGATTTTAGCGCTCCAAGTTAAATATCAGGATAGCATCAAGTTGTTACAACGCCTTGCATTTTCACATACGCAGCGCTTCAATGAGATGGAAACCCGCTTGAATCAACAGTATCCAACCGTTTTGATCAGCAACAATTTCTACGAAACCTACATCCGCCGTAAAGAATACAATCATCTAGTTCGAATTACCTTAGAGCAGGGTTATACTAGCGAAATGACCATTGGAGAATTTGCGCGCGTTTATGCTATCCGCGAAGTCAAAGAAGTGAAAGCAAAAGACGATAGCGCACGCTATGTCATCCCTATTTTCGGACCGAATTCCGCAATCACAGCGACTTTCGAAATCAGAACCCTCCCTCCTCCTGTTGACCTGCGCGTACTCTCACAAATTGATGTATTAGAGAAGAAATTGAACAAACTCCGCAATCAGAAATTGATCGGTGCAGAAACACTTTTCGATTCCCTGAAGATCATGGGTGGAAAACAGAGTGCTATTATGGAGGATGTAGCGATCGGTATGCAATTATCGAAGCGTCCTTTAGAACAACGTATCGACAAAACGCAGGCTGTAGACTTACTGATCAATGAACTAGACCAACGTGGAATCAATTCCTCATTCGTGATGCAGGTTCGTAATTCAGAGAATAGTCCTTTGGTCTTCCAAGCAATCTTTAACTATAAAGATGAGAAGATTAAAGAAACCGATACCCCTCCAATGATTTACAAAGCGCGACTATTCCAGAGCGATGAAGGTAAATCTCCTGGTGAGCTGCGTGTATATTTCCCTAATAAAGGCTCTGTAATAGCGAGCACCATGGGTTATTGGTTGCTGCCAATCTTAGCCCTGCTGGCATTGCTTATAGGCTGTTTCGCCTATACGCTAAGCATTATCTTCCGTCAGAAGAAGATCTCCGAGATGAAAACGGATTTCATCAACAATATGACGCACGAATTCAAGACCCCTGTTGCCACTATCATGATTGCTTCGGAGTCATTAAAAGATCCGGAAATCTCTGCGGACGAGCGAAGGGTGAGCAAGCTTGCCAATATAATTTATGATGAAAACGTGCGCCTAGGTTCTCATATCGAGCGTGTCCTCAATATTGCTCGACTCGAAAAAGAGAATTTAAAAATCGAACGAACCAACGTACAGATCAACAATTTGGCAAATGCGGTGTTAGAAAGTATGAAGCTGCAATTAGAAAAAGCCGAAGGAACCTTAAATATACACCTGGATGCGGAGCATGATTTGGTGATTGGTGATGAGCTTCACTTATCGAATGTAATGTACAACTTGGTTGATAATGCCATTAAGTACAGTAAAGAACGTCCTGAAATAACTTTTAAAACATTCAACCGTGGGAAGAATATCGTAATCGCTGTTTCTGACAAAGGAATTGGAATGACAAAAGATCAAGCGGAGAAGATTTTTGATCAGTTTTACCGTATTCCGACTGGAAATATCCATAATGTCAAGGGTTTTGGATTGGGACTAAGTTATGTTAATGACATTATAAAACGCCTCAACGGAAAGATCACTGTGAAAAGCGAGAAAGATAAAGGCACACAATTTGAAGTAACTTTACCATTAAAGCATGCCTCACAAGAGGTTGCTTAATAAAATAGCAAAGGAATTATATGAATCAAAAAATATTATTAGCGGAAGATGACCCTAACTTGGGCGATCTTTTGAAAGACTATCTGGAACTAAAAGGCAAATTCGATGTAGTATTGAGCAAGGATGGTCAAGAAGCATTAGAAGCCTTTAGAAAGGATAATTTTGACTTATGTATCCTCGATGTCATGATGCCTAAGAAGGATGGTTTCTCTTTAGGTAAAGACATTCGGAAGATCAATCAAACAATACCAATCATCTACGCAACAGCGAAAGGAATGATGGAAGATAAGACGCAGGCCTTCGAGTTAGGCGGCGATGACTATATCACCAAACCCTTCCGCGTCGAAGAATTATTGCTAAGAATAAATGCACTCCTAAAACGAGCTGCAAAAGACAAAGAAGAAGAAGTTGCAGATAAATTCGAAATCGGCGATTACTTCTTCGATTATACAAGTCAGATTATCTCTTACAAAGGTCAACAACAGAAATTGTCGACAAAAGAAGCCGAACTTCTGCGCCTTCTTTGCTTAAAAAAGAATGACGTCTTAACCCGTGAAGAAGCATTAGTCAAAATCTGGCACGACGACAACTACTTCACCGGCCGTAGTATGGACGTTTTCTTAAGTAAGTTGAGAAAATACCTGAAAGAAGACCCGAATGTAGAAATCGTGAATGTACATGGTAAAGGGTATAAGCTTTTGGTAAGCTAGATTTAGATATTAGATTTGAGACATTAGACATAAGAACCTGCAGCAATGCGGGTTCTTTTTTTAAGCATTATGTTGTCTTGAACCAGGAAAAAAAGGATGTAAGGATTAACAAGATCCTGCAAATCTTTTAATCCTTCCTTTCCTGGTTCAAAGACAAAAAATCCTTCCTTTCTTGGTTCAAAACAATCTACCTCTTCCTCTCTAAACCAAAGGTGCAAAAACATCCTTCCTTTCTCGCCCACAACCTCCACCTCTCCCCATTCCAAAATAAAAAAAACTGCACTGCTGCAGTTTCTAATATCTAATGTCTAAAATCTAAAGTCTAGATTCTAAAATCTCCCTTCCACTTCCCGAAGTCCGTTTTTCAGTCGTTCCTCTCCTAATCCTGATACCACTTTATAGTTGGCATTTAATGCGTCTAGTTCGTCTTTCCAGACCTGCATAAAGTGCGCTCTTTCGGTTGGAAAATCGCGTAGTGGATCATCTTCCCAAGGAAGGTCGATATCCATGAGTAGATAAAAATCATACTGCCTTTTTTTAATTTCATCGGTTACTTCTTTCGGAGTTTCACCGAAAAGGTGGTCACACCATATCTTGACCGTCAGAATTGTAGTGTCACAGACGATTACAGAAGGCTCAGTGGCAAGGAAAGCCTCTTCGAGGGCTACTTGCCCATAAAACATATTGACTTCGTCCTGGAGCGTGTATTCACGATTCAAATGCTCGCAGTAATATCTAGCGTACTCCGGAACGGCCAGCGTCTTTAATTCTTTCGCGAGGTATTTCGCCATGGTCGATTTTCCGGTAGACTCCGGTCCGACAACGGCGATCTTGATGGTCTTGTTTTCAGTAGCCTGCATAAAGGGACAATATTACTGAAAATTAAGATAGCTTTTTCGCCAATCCCTATATCCATTCCATGCAATGATCGTGAATGCGATGTAGAGAATCGCCGTCAGAATTAAATCCTTATGAATATAGAGCGGAATATAGCATAAATCGACAAATACCCACAGCAGCCAATTTTGAAGAACTTTGCGTGTCATCAAAAACTGCGCAACTAAACTGGTCGCTGTACAGAAACCATCGATGTAAGGCACATCAGAATCCGTTTTATGATCTAGAAAATAGCCGAGAATACCCGCAATCAATAAAATAATTGCTATAGTCAATCCCAGTTGTTTACTATTGAAGGATGTAATCGGCTTCTCCTCAGAGTGCGCTCGCCTATTCCAATAATACCATCCGTATACAGCCGTCCCGAGGAAATAAATTTGTAAAGTAGAATCTCCATATAGTTTAGCCTGATAGAAGATATATAGATAGAGACTGACGCTGATAATACTGATAGGCCAGTTCCATATATTTTGTTTTGCTGCGAGGAATACACAGATGAACCCGGAGATGGTAGCAAGCCACTCCAACAGGCTAGTTTCTAGAAATTGTTGGTAAAGTTGAGAGAGAAAATCCTGCATTCTTCAGTTATTAAGGATAACTAAAGATAGCAATAATTAGGAAAGAAAGGTCTTCTACAAGCTATTGAACCAATTTATTGGCGCAGTTTGTACTTGCAAAAGATTCTGGTTTCGCCTTGAAGATGAATCCCATTCCTAAGATATAGCCCATGGCTTCTTTGAGTGCGGTATTGGATTGAAAGTTGGGATTGGTGTTGATGTCAGCGTGGACTTCAAGGTCTACGGAATACTGATCGAGAAGTGGACAAAGCTCGTAGGCTGTTTCGATGGAGTGTTGTACTTCAAGTAGCATCCTCTCTTTGATGCTCATGTTGTGCATTTTGCGGTCTTTGTGGATGAACATAAAGCCACCGCGGTGTTCCCGAAGGAAGACAATGACAGTCGCGAATTCGACGATACCTCGCTTGACCTGGGAGTCGGTACCGATATAAACCTTTAATTTGTTACCTAGGTTCTGTTCGCGGATAATAGTGTCCTCAACTGCGGATAGGATCGGGAGCTTTAATAATTCTCCATTGTATTTTTGCCATTCCATATACAAAGGTTTTGTTATCTAAATGTACTGATAAACTGTTCATTATATTTTTATTATATATTAACTAATTGCTAAATGTTTGTTTACTCTTGTGCTAGGAGGTTATTCCTTATTACCATATGCCAGGTCGCCCGCATCCCCCAAACCTGGAACGATATAAGACTTGCTGGTCAGCTCATTATCGACCGCTCCCACCCAGATCTGCACCTCCGGCAAGAAGGCTCTCACATGCTGTATCCCCTCTTCCGAAGCAATGACAGTAGCGATATGAAGCTCTTTGATATTGTATTCACTCAATAAATCTTTACAACAGAGCACTAAGCTTTTTCCTGTTGCCAACATAGGATCGGCCATGATGACCACTTTTTCATCAAGATTCGGCGTGTTTTGATATTTCTTATGGATTTCAAACTCACCACTCTTCTTGGTATGGCGATAGGCTGCGATAAAGGCGCTATCAGCGCGATCAAAAACATTTAGTAATCCCTGATGAAACGGTAGACCCGCGCGCATAATCGTGGCAATCACCGGCTGCTGAGGCATCAAATGCGTGCTTGCGACACCGAGCGGTGTTTCCACATCGACGTAATGGTATTCCAGTGTCTTACTGATCTCATAGGCCATCACCTCACCGAGGCGCTCAAGATTGCGGCGAAACCGCATCCGATCTTGCTGTATCCGTACATCTCTTAATTCTGCCAAAAAATGATTGGCAATACTGTTCTGTTTTGTTAAGATCGTTATCATGACAAAAAGTCTTGTTGTTAAGCAATTTAATAATTATTTTCCGCAATTGAGTGCGTTAATCAGTTATTATGGAAACGGAATAATATTTGATAAATTAGCGTGGAAAGGTAAGCATGAAATTTCAATTAACATCTGAATATAAACCTACTGGCGATCAGCCTCAAGCGATCAAAGAATTAGTAGCGGGCGTCGAGCAAGGAGAACAATATCAAACATTATTAGGCGTAACGGGATCTGGTAAAACATTTACCGTGGCGAATCTTATTCAAGAAACGCAGAAACCAACCCTTATTTTAAGCCACAATAAGACATTGGCAGCACAGTTATATGGAGAGTTCAAACAATTCTTTCCCAATAATGCAGTGCATTATTTCGTGTCCTATTATGACTATTACCAACCGGAAGCATTCATTGCTTCATCCAACACGTACATAGAGAAAGATTTAGCGATCAATGAGGAAATCGAAAAACTCCGTTTAGCAACGACCTCTGCGCTTATGTCTGGACGAAGAGATGTTATTGTAGTCTCATCCGTATCGTGTATTTACGGTATGGGTAACCCAGAAGATTTCTCGCGCTCAATCTTTCGATTTGGCGTAGGTACCACCATTAGTAGAAATGCCTTTTTACATAAATTGGTCGAAATACTTTACGCAAGGACTACGGCAGATTTCAAACGCGGTACGTTTAGAGTAAAAGGCGATACAGTCGATGTCTACCCTGCTTATATGGATAACGCCTATCGCATTTCCTTTTTCGGCGACGATATAGACGAGCTTAGTGAAATAGATCCTGTGTCGGGACGAACGCTTCAAAAGCATGAAACCCTAGCTTTATTTCCGGCCAATCTTTTCGTTACGCCGAAAGAGAAGTTCACCCAATCGATCTGGGGCATTCAGGAAGAATTGGTCCATCGCAAAGCACAACTGGAAGATGAGGGTAAAATGTTGGAAGCAAAGCGTCTTGAAGAGCGTGTTAATTACGATTTAGAAATGATGCGCGAATTGGGCTACTGTTCGGGAATTGAGAACTATTCTCGATTTTTTGATGGCAGACAACCAGGCATGCGCCCCTTCTGTTTGATCGATTATTTCCCGGATGATTACCTCATGGTTATTGATGAAAGCCACGTGACCATCCCTCAATTGCGTGCGATGTATGGTGGCGACCGCTCAAGAAAGATTTCATTAGTAGAGCACGGTTTCCGATTACCGGCGGCATTAGATAACCGACCATTGAACTTCCCGGAATTCGAATCCCTGACCAATCAAACGGTATATGTATCGGCTACTCCAGGGGATTACGAATTGCAACAGACCGAAGGTGTTGTTGTCGAGCAAGTCATTCGTCCTACAGGCCTTTTAGACCCGATCATAGAAGTTAAACCTGCAATCAACCAGGTCGACGATTTCTTGGAAGAAGTTGATAAGACCATTAAAGAGGGCGGTAGAGTGCTGGCGACGACTTTGACGAAGCGTATGGCGGAAGAGCTTACCAAATACATGACCCGCTTGAATATCAAAGTACGCTATATCCACTCGGAAGTAAAAACCTTAGAACGCGTGGAAATACTTCGCGGACTGCGCTTGGGCGAATTTGATGTCCTTGTCGGGGTCAACTTATTAAGAGAGGGTTTAGACTTACCAGAAGTGACCTTGGTGGCTATTTTAGATGCCGATAAAGAGGGTTTCTTGCGATCTGAACGTTCCTTAATCCAAACGATCGGACGTGCAGCACGTAATGAAAAAGGCCGCGTGATTATGTATGCGGACAAGATGACTGATAGTATGCGGATTACCATCGATGAAACGAACAGACGTCGTGATAAGCAGATCAGTTACAACTTAGAACATGGCATTACCCCTCGTACGGTTGGTAAAACAAAAGAAGAGATTCTGGAGCAAACTTCGGTCGCTGATATGGGGGTAGGACCAAAAGCTTATATAGAACCAGATGCGGCAGCTTCTGTTGCTGCCGATCCACTTATCGAATATATGAGCGATAATGAAATGAAAAAAGCGATAGAAACAGTGCGCAAGCGTATGGAAAAAGCTGCAAAAGAGATGGAATTCTTAGAGGCAGCGAAATTACGCGATGAGATGTTCGCGCTGGAGAAAGCCTATGAAGACAAATTTGGAAAAAGATAGATTCTTCGAAACGAAATAATTTTTAAATAGCATTTATATAAAAACAAAGCCACCTAAAATAGGTGGCTTTGTTTTTATCTTATCAGTCTACCCGGAAACTGTGTTATATTTTCAAGCGTTAATTGTTGCATGACCTGATACAATTGTGCTTTGAACATGGTTATGGTATGATCCGCACCCTCATCCCCTAATGCCCCGACGCCATACATAAATGGGCGGCCCATAAAGTTAAAATCCGAACCCACGGCATAGGCTCTACCTAAATCCACGCCAGAGCGTATCCCACCATCCAACATAATCTTTATCTTTTCCTTATACACAGGATTTGAAGCTAATTTCATCAATGAATGTATAGAAGATTCACCTGCATCAATCTGTCGGCCACCATGGTTGGAAACAATGACCCCATCGGCACCGACCTGAATTGCAGCTTCCATATCTTCATCGGTTGTAATACCTTTTAACACCAAAGGTCCTTGCCAAATATCGCGAATCGCTTTCACTTTCTCCACATTCACTTTCCCAGTGAATGTACGGTTCATGAATTGTCCAAGCTGCGCGAGATCTAATCCCTTTTCCATATAGGGTTTCAACGTGGCAAAGGAAGGAATCCCGTGCTGAAGTGTTTTAATCCCCCATGCCGGACAGACCATTGCCTGCAATATATTCTGAATATTCATCTTGGGCGGCATAGAAAGACCCGATTTAATTTCCCGATACCGTAAGCCGAATGAAGGAACATCGACGAGTACCACCAAAACAGGACATTCTACATCTTTTAAACGGCGTAAAATATCATCTCTTAATCGATCTTCCGTAGGATGATAAAGCTGAAACCATGCCTTCCCATCGGAGACCTCGGCGATGCGTTCTATCGAACTGGTAGAAACGGTACTTAAGGTATAGGGTATATCATGCTTGGCAGCGGCTTTCGCCAATATTTCAGGTGCATTAGGCCACATTAGTCCTTGCAATCCAATCGGTGAAATACCGAAGGGAGCAGCATAAGTTCGGCCGAACAGGTTTACCGACATATCAATATCGCCAGCAACATGCAGATACTGTGGCTTTAGAAGAATATCGTCAAAATCATTCTCATTTCTTGCTAAGTTAAGCTCTTCATTACAGCCTCCTTCGAGGTAATCGAAAGCAAACTTGGGAATTCTTGATTTAGCTTTACGCTTTAAATCAGTTACTGAAGGATATTTTGAATTGTATTTGAATAGTATTTTTTTACTCATGGATCTAAAATGATCGGTTAGAACGTTAAACGTCTAAATTAAGGCAAATAATCGATAAGACTGTCCTGTACTTTGATGTGCAGGATAGAAAATCGGTAATTATCAAAATAATGGGGCTTACTCTTTTATCTCGAGTTTCTCTACAACAGATCGGTGTCCCGATTTCCCATAGAAAATAATATGGTCCACCTTGGTTCCAAGGCCCGAAGTTCCCTCCTTCTGCTGAATAAAAATACGATCTACACGCATCTTCACGTTGTTCACCGTGGTTTCAACATAGGAACCCTTATTTGACTTGATGTGCAGGAAAAACTTTTGGCTTGGCAGCGACACGATTGATGCCTCGTAGGAATCTGAATCCACTACTTGCGTAGAGATGCCATAGGCGAAATTCCGCTGAATTACAGAGAGCGGCTTTATCTTGCCGTCCTCATCAAATAATTCACGATACACTTCGATCGGATCCTTCTTATTGATGTTGCCATCATCAAGTCGATTCAAAGCGTAGATATAAGTATTATGCCCCCGATTATGTTGGATATAAAACAAAACATCTTTCATATTCGAGGGTTTTGGGTATCCTGATTGTGCTAGAACCGGGAGGATCAAGTTAATCAGGCAGACTAATAGCAGCGTATGCTTCATGTGATATGAAATTTGCTTTAAATTACAGCAAATTATATTAAGTAGAAGTAAAGTTTTAGTAAAAGATTTTAATCTACTCCACCGCCGCGGTTCATGAATTTTGAAATTAACCAAATAATCAAGGCAACAACAATAACTACCATGATAATGCCGGACCACATCCCCGCTTTAAAGATACCCTCAATTGCAGCACAACTACTCAATAAACTAGTCACCGCAAAAACCATTAATCCTAATGTCAATCTATTCATATTTTATTTCCTTTACTATTAAAAACAACCATAGCTACAAATAGTTTGAGTACAAAGCCCGAATCGAACTTCGTTTCTCGATACATCATACTAATGATTTGTAAACCAACATGCTACCGAAAAGCGATTGGAACGATCTGTATAAATGTTTATCCAAGAAAATAAACAAAAACGGTCTGCATATCACTACGCAGACCGTTTCATACGATATTTTATATTACTACAAGCTTAGTTTATTCAGCTCTTAAAATCTTAGCGGCTTCCACCATAGATTCTAATGCTGCTTTTGTCTCAGGCCAAGCACGAGTTTTCAAACCACAGTCAGGGTTAACCCATAATTGCTCAGCAGGAACTACCGCTTTTGCTTTACGAAGTAAATTCACCATTTCTTCCGTGCTAGGAACGCGTGGAGAGTGGATATCATATACACCAGGACCAATATCGTTTGGATATTTAAAGTCAGCAAATGCATCTAATAATTCCATTTGAGAACGTGAAGTCTCAATCGTGATCACGTCAGCATCCATTGCAGCGATATCTTGAATGATATCGTTGAATTCTGAGTAACACATGTGTGTGTGGATCTGCGTATCATCATCAACGTTTGACGAAGAAACGCGGAATGAACGTACAGCCCAATCTAAATATGCTTGTTGATCTGCTTTACGCAATGGTAGACCTTCGCGAATAGCTGGCTCATCAATTTGAATAATTTTGATACCTGCTTTTTCTAATGCCTGAACTTCGTCAAGAATAGCTAAAGCGATTTGATATGTCGTTGTTGAACGAGGTTGATCATTACGCACGAAAGACCATTGTAAGATCGTAACAGGACCTGTCAACATCCCTTTCACTGGACGGTTAGTCAACGATTGTGCATAAGCTGACCAACGTACAGTCATGTCTTCAGGACGGTATACATCACCATAAATTACCGGAGGTTTAACGCAACGAGAACCGTAGGATTGAACCCATCCGTTTTGAGTAAATGCATATCCTGCTAATTGCTCACCGAAGTACTCAACCATGTCGTTACGCTCGAATTCACCGTGTACTAATACATCGATATCTAATTCTTCCTGTAAACGGATTGTTCTTTCAGTTTCTTCAGCGATTTCTTTGTCGTATTGCTCTTGTGAGATTGCTCCTTTTTTCAAATCAGCTCTCCATTTACGAACATCTTTCGTTTGTGGGAATGAACCGATTGTTGTAGTTGCGAATCCTGGCAAGTTAAATTTAGCTTGTTGAGCAGCTTTACGTGCGTCAAAAGGAGAAGTACGTTTTGCATCATCATCAGTAATGTTGCTAACGCGTTCTTTAACCTCTGGCTTGTGGATCAATGGAGAAGTACGACGGCTTTCTGCAGCAGCTTTGTTAGCTTCGAAACGTTCTTGAGTCGCAGCATCAACTTCACCTTCTGCTAATACCGCTAAGTCCTTAACTTCCGCTAATTTTTGTTTAGCAAATGCTAACCAGTTTTTAACTTCTTTAGGAAGCGACTCTTCGTTATTTTCGTTATCTAAATCAAATGGAACGTGCAATAATGACGATGAAGGAGCAACCCATACGCGGTCTTTACCTAAAGCATCAACTGCTTGTTTGATTTTTACTAAAGAGTTTTCGTAATCATTTTTCCAGATATTTCTTCCTTCGACAATACCTAAAGATAAAGTCAATGAAGCTGGAACTTTTGATAATATAGTGTCAAGCTGTTTTTCACCACGAACTAAGTCTAGGTGTAACGCGTATACCGGAAGACTAACTGCTGTGTCTTCGTTGTCGCGTAGAGCTTCGAAATATGTAGCAACGATTAATTTAACGCCTTTCGCAGCAGCAGCAAGTTTTTCAAAAACTTTACCGTACAATGCGCGAGTAGCATCATCAATATCAAGCGCTAAGAAAGGTTCGTCGATTTGAACGTATTGAGCACCAGCTTCCGCTAACTTTGATAAGATTTCTTCGTATACAGGAAGTAAGTTATCGATAAGGTCGATACGGTTAAATCCTGATTCTTTTTCCTTACCTAATAATAAGTAAGAGATTGGGCCAATGATAACTGGTTTAGTCTCAATACCCAATTGTTTAGCTTCGTTATATTCGCTTAAGAATTTTTCAGAAGTTAATTTGAATTCTTGGTTTTTTACAAACTCAGGAACGATATAGTGGTAGTTCGTGTCGAACCATTTTGTCATTTCCATAGCAGTAACATCTACGCCACCCTCTTGGAAACCACGAGCCATCGCAAAATATAAGTCTAAGTTATATTGGCGATCGATTTTATTTAATAATGAATTGTAACGAGCAGGGATTGCACCTACAGTTAAAGATAAGTCCAATACTTGATCGTAAAATGAGAAGTCATTCGATGGGATCAAATCGATACCCGCTTCTTGTTGAGTCTTCCAGTTGCCTTCACGGATTTTCAGTCCAGCTTGCAATAATTCTTCCGCGCTAATTTTCTTCGCCCAGTAAGCTTCGTTAGCTTTCTTTAGCTCGCGGAATGCACCCACACGTGGGTATCCTAAGTTGTTCGTTAATAACATACAGTATTGAATAAATTTTTAATCTACTATTTTACTTTGCTAGAGAAGGCCACTTAGGACTAGTGAACTTGGCTTATCATTCCTTTTTCAAAGGTAGAATTTAGCACCTTGTCAAGAGACAGGTTGCTAAGGCTTCATCGGGTCTATTCCCTCTGCCTTTCTCTATAAGCGACGGCTAAGATATGGAGAAGAATTGAATAAAACAAAAAAAGTAGTTAGTATTTAGTAGTTAGTAGTTAGACCTATGGCGGAAATTGATTTTAGATGTTAGATATTGGAATTTGCCTTGAAGAAAGGAAAGGAAGGATGCAAGGATGAGCAGGATATTTGGCATGCGGTAAAAGTGAGGGACAAATTGCCCACCATAGTTCTTTATACTAAGTACTAACTACTAAATACTATTTCTGAACCAGGAAAGGAAGGATTCAAGGATTGACAGGATCAGGTATAGTGGAGAATGATGGGATTCAGATCATAATCGTGCGTTTCAGAAGACGTTTCACTAAACGTCTCCTATAAAAAATATAATTCATCCACTATCAAACGTAATACACGATCCTGCTCACCCTTTTATCCTTCCTTTCCCTGTTCAAAACAAAATTCCCTTCCTTTCCTATTTCAAAGACAAAATCCCAATTCTAAAATCCTTCCTTTCTTCAAAACAAACCACAAAAAAACCTGCATTGCTGCAGGTTCTTAAATCTTACATCTAATATCTGATGTCTAATATCTAATATCTAATAACGATACGCTTCCGGCTTGTAAGGGCCTTCTACCGTAACACCGATATATTCTGCTTGTTCTTGTGTTAGTTCTTCTAACTCTACACCGATATGTGCTAAGTGTAAACGAGCAACTTTCTCATCTAAGTGTTTAGGAAGTGTGTACACTTGCTTTTCGTATTGATCTGTGTTTGTCCACAACTCTAATTGCGCTAAAGTTTGGTTAGTGAACGAGTTTGACATTACGAAAGAAGGGTGACCAGTTGCACATCCTAAGTTTACTAAACGGCCTTCGGCTAATAAGATAATATCCTTACCGTCGATTGTATATTTATCAACTTGCGGTTTGATTTCCACTTTAGTAGATCCGTAGTTGTCATTTAACCAGGCAACATCGATTTCATTATCGAAGTGTCCGATATTACAAACTACAGTTTTATCTTTCATTGCTTTGAAGTGTTCCGGACGAACGATATCCTTATTACCTGTTGTGGTTACTACGATGTTTGCTTCAACAATCGCATCAGCCATTTTCTTCACTTCGTAGCCTTCCATTGCCGCTTGCAACGCACAGATAGGGTCAATTTCCGTAACGATTACGCGTACTCCAGCAGAACGTAAAGATTCTGCGGAACCTTTAC
This sequence comes from Sphingobacterium hotanense, assembly GCF_008274825.1. Taxonomy (NCBI): domain Bacteria; kingdom Pseudomonadati; phylum Bacteroidota; class Sphingobacteriia; order Sphingobacteriales; family Sphingobacteriaceae; genus Sphingobacterium; species Sphingobacterium hotanense. The sequence continues at coordinate 805,537 of NZ_CP030848.1, read as the reverse complement.
CTACATCTCCGTAGCCTGCTACAACCGCAACCTTACCGGCCAACATTAAGTCAGTAGCACGGCGGATCGCATCTACTAAAGACTCACGGCAGCCATATTTGTTATCAAATTTCGATTTTGTAACCGAGTCATTCACGTTAATTGCAGGCAAGTGCAATGTTCCTTTTTTCATGCGCTCGTATAAACGGTGCACACCAGTTGTAGTCTCTTCAGAAAGACCTCTGATGCCATCAATTAACTCAGGAAATTGATCGAACACCATATTGGTCAAATCGCCACCATCATCTAAAATCATATTTAAAGGCTGACGTTCTTCGCCAAAGAACAAAGTCTGCTCAATACACCAGTTAAACTCCTCTTCGTTCATACCCTTCCAAGCATAAACCGGAATTCCCGCAGCAGCAATCGCCGCAGCAGCATGGTCCTGTGTTGAGAAGATGTTACATGATGACCAAGATACATCCGCACCTAATTCTACCAATGTTTCGATTAACACTGCAGTTTGAATCGTCATGTGCAAACAGCCCGCGATACGAGCACCTTTTAATGGTTTAGAAGCACCAAACTCTTTACGAAGGCTCATTAATCCTGGCATCTCTGCTTCTGCCAATTCTATTTCTTTACGACCCCATTCGGCTAAAGAGATATCTTTCACTTTGTAAGGTACGTAGGTAGTTTCTAATGATGACATAAATAATCTTTATTTTAGTTTTTGCGGTACAAAATTACTTGATAGCCAAGTCAATTCAAAATACAATAGCATTATACCTACAGAAATTGACATTAACTTGAGGAACCTTGCTTGACGTAACTCAGTTTTAAGCCTATATTTGCATAAACTAAAAAGTAAAGAAAATGTACCCAGAATATCTAGTAGCTCCAATGCGTCAAGAACTTGTAGACGCAGGATTCCAAGAATTAAAAAGTGTTGAAGAAGTGGATGCGGCGATTCCTTCTGAAGGAACAGTATTCGTTGTTGTAAACTCGGTATGTGGTTGTGCGGCAGCAAATGCTCGTCCAGCTGCGAAAGCTGCAGTTAAAAATGCTAAACATCCGGACAAATTGGTTACGGTATTTGCAGGTATGGAGAAAGACGCGGTAGATAAAGCACGCCAATACATGTTGCCTTACCCTCCATCATCTCCAGCAATGGCATTATTTAAAGATGGACAATTAGTGCACATGATAGAAAGACACATGATTGAAGGCCGTCCAGCTCAAATGATCGCTGACAACTTAGTCGCAGCATTTGACGAATACTGCTAACAATCTTTGTATTTTGAATTTTGAATACTGAAAAAGCTTCTTTTAAAATTAAAAGAAGCTTTTTCTTCTTACAGACTTTTCTTTGTACTTTTAGCAATCAACCAATAATTATGAGAAAGGCAAGCCTTTATATTTGCATACTATTCAGTATATCACTTTTGTTTTCCTGCACCACCAATCAGCAGATCGACTTAATCGTATACAACGCAAAGGTGTACACGGTAGACTCTTCTTTTCGAACGGTCGAAGCGATTGCTATAAATAACGGTGTATTCATCGATCGTGGTAATTCACAGGATTTATTGAATAAATACGATGCAAAAGAAAAGATTGATGCTGCCGGTAAATTCGTCTATCCTGGTTTCTACGATTCACACGGACACTTCTTCCTTCTAGCGGATGCTATGGACGAGGTCAACCTCTTAGGGACGGCCTCCTACGACGAACTCCTCTCTAGATTACAAACTTATATAACGGCAAATCCGGATAAGAAATGGATCATTGGCAATGGCTGGGATCAAAACTTATGGCCCGACAAGCAATTCCCAACAAAAGACTCGTTGGACAAATATTTCCCCGATATTCCAATCTTTCTTTCTCGCGTTGATTATCACGCCGCTTTGGTCAACAGCAAAGCTTTAGCTGCTGCTTCTATCGACAGTGTATTTATGGTCGAGGGCGGACTGATTTCTTCTAACGAAGAGGGTGAATTGGATGGTATCCTATTGGACAATGCGATGAAACTGGTTAGCGAGCATATCCCTGAACAGAATAATGAAGTACTGGTAAAAATGCTCAAAAGAACACAGGACTCCCTGTTTTCCGTCGGTCTAACAAGCATAGTCGACGCTGGCTTGACGGAACAACAGATCGATGTATTGAAGGTCTTTTACAATGCCGACTCCCTGCAGATCCGAAATTATGCGATGGTGGCTTCCAATCCTAAAAGTGTTAAGAATTACCTTCGCTCCGGCACATTTGAATCTGAACGTTTGACTGTTCGCTCTTTTAAACTAATGGCAGATGGAGCCCTAGGATCACGGGGCGCCTGCTTACTACACCCCTACCATGACTCGCCGACGAACGGCTTCCTTTTGCAGAGCTCGGAAGAATTTGACGACTTGATCAAGCAGTTGGCGAAAAGCAACTTCCAAGTAAATACGCATGCAATTGGGGATTCGGCAAATCGCCTGATCTTGGACACCTATGGTAAATATCTGAAGGATTCCAAAGATCGTAGATGGCGTATTGAGCATGCTCAAATCATTGCACCCGGTGATTTCAAGAAATTTAAAGAGTTCTCCATCATCCCTTCGGTGCAGCCTACGCACGCCACATCAGATATGTATTGGGCGGAAGATCGCCTGGGACATGACCGTATGAAAGGCGCCTATGCCTACAGAGATTTATTGGAACAATATGGATTGCTAGCATTAGGGAGCGATTTTCCCGTGGAACATTACAATCCTTTATATGGATTCCACGCTGCAGTCGCTCGAGTCGATAAGAATAATTTCCCGAAAGGCGGTTTTCAGTTCGAGAATGCCATCACCCGAGAGCAGGCTTTACGTGGAATGACCATCTGGGCAGCCTATGCTTGTTTCCAAGAAAAGAAAAGAGGAAGTATTGAAAAAGGTAAAGACGCTGATTTCGTTATCCTGGATGAAGACATCATGCAAGCGGCTCCTGAAAAACTCCGTGACATCAAAACCCTGCAAACCTTTGTAGCAGGCGAATCGGTATTCAAAAGAAATCAATAAAATTATGTTGTAGCGAGCTCTTGCAGCTCGTTTTTCTTTTGTACACGATAAATCAGCCAACTGAATAACAGCGCAACAGGTAATCCAAAAATCAGGTACAGAAATAGCGTAAACTGTAGATAGTATAACGAAAGAATATCACGTTCGACTTCTTGCCCCACATACACGTTATCGTATTTGCTATTATAATAGGTATGCGTAGCTGCCAGCGCCTGAAACATATTGCGCACTTTATTCTTAGGCAATGCCTCCAAATACGCAAAATCACTAATATCGCGCATCTTGAAGTGATTATATGAACGACGTAAATGTTCATCCAAGTCTTCTTGATTACCGCGAATCACATTTATGAACGAGACGTAGTCAGTGTACTTAAATCCCATCCAAGCCTTGGCGGTCGTCAAATATGGATCTTTTTTGGAAAACAAGGGAACAACGAACAGCGTATTTAATTCGACCTTACCCAAGTTAGCACCTCCCGCAAATTCGAAATAGGAAAAGGGAATAACACGCATACGGTCTACATGCCAATCGTTCAACTCAATAAAGTCAAATGATTCATAAGGCTTAATATCATTTACCGATTCTAGACGAACAACATCCGCTAAATTATAACGAATGCTCTTGCCCGTCGGAATAAAAATGAACACAGAAATTAAACATAGCGATACGTAAAGGAAAACGTCGACGGCATAAACTTGAGCAAAGTGGTGTCGCCCGAGATATAAGTCCTTAAAATAGCGATCGCGGAGGAACCAAATGGCAACAATGCTAACTGCGATAGGAACGATCCACATAGCCCAGGAAGGCCAAAAAGAGTTCCCTCCCATCGCAAAAGCTGCAAATATCAATCCCAAAAGCAGCATAATGGTGAAACTTAATAGGATGTATGGCAAAAACACGTGTTTCCAAAAAGTATGCTTCATAAGGGTTGTTTTGGTTTATGAAATATAACAAATCTTTATCAATGAGCGGAAAGCATACTAAGACTTTCATCTTACTATTGAAACAGCAACAGGAAAGAAAGTTCTTGCTGGATTTTGAGAACAGACAGTTTCAGAAAATAAAAAAACCTTAGCGAGGCTAAGGTTTCAATGTATTATTGCATATCAAACAAATGTTTCTCTGCGTGGTAAGATGAACGAACCAACGGCCCTGATTCAACATACTTAAATCCCATCTTTAAACCAATTTCTTTATACTTCTCGAAAGTTTCTGGAGTAACCCACTCGACTACCGGGTGATGCGCCTTTGTAGGTTGTAAATATTGACCGATAGTCAATATATTCACGCCTGCATCATATAAATCTTGCATCGTCTCAACCACATCCTCTTCGGTCTCGCCAAAACCTAGCATAATACCCGATTTTGTTCGCAAACCAGCAGCTGCAATTCTGCGTAAACACTCCAAAGAGCGATCATATTTCGCTTGGATACGCACTTCTCTTGTTAGACGTCTTACCGTTTCAATATTATGAGAAACTACTTCCGGGCGAACAGCGATCAAACGATCTAAGTTTTCCCATTGTCCTTTGAAATCTGGAATCAAAGTCTCTAATGTAGTTTCAGGACTTTCTCTACGAATAGCCAAAATAGTCTCCGCCCAAATCGTCGAACCACCATCCTTCAAATCATCACGGTCAACCGATGTTATTACACAATGCTTTACCTGCATTAACTTCACCGAGTTTGCTACACGATTAGGCTCATCTGTATCTACGGCCAATGGACGTCCTGTGGCTACCGCACAGAAAGAACACGAACGCGTACAGATATTCCCCAAAATCATGAAAGTAGCCGTACCTGCTCCCCAACACTCTCCCATGTTCGGACAGTTACCGCTTTCGCAAATCGTATGTAATTTATGCTCGTCAACCAGGCCTCTCACGTGGCGGTATTCTTTACCCACAGGAAGCTTAACACGCAACCAATCTGGTTTACGCTGTGTCTGGTTTGCTGGAATAACCGGTAGTTCAATCATAGCACAAAGGTAAACATATTTAATTTATTAGTTATATATTAGATATAAGATTTCAGATATTAGACCAGATCCTGACAATCCTAAAATCATTCCTTTCCTGTAGTTAGATTTTAGAAATAAGATTTAAGACATTAGACCGAATCCTGCTCATCCTTATATCCTTCCTTTCTTGGTTCAAGACAGCCAGCATTTTCTCCTTTAACTTTTTTCTGAACCAGGAAAGGAAGGATGCAACGATGAACAGGATCAGTACGCCTTATTTTATAAGGTATTGTCTTGAACCAGGAAAGGAAGGAGGCAAGGATGAACAGGATCGGGTACAGCTTATTTGATAGGGTGTTATCTTGAACCTGGAAAGGAAGGATGTAAAGATGAACAGGATCGGGTACAGCTTATTTGATAGGGTATTGTTCTGAACCAGGAAAGAAAGGATGCAACGATGAACAGGATCGGGTACAGCTTATTTTATAAGGTATTGTCTTGAACCAGGAAAGAAAGGATGCAAGTATGAACAGGATCCTGACAATCCTTATATCCTTCCTTTCCTGGTTCAAAACAAAGTATAATGTCCCACATCCATAGCGGCCCTAGGTCTAAATACTAACTACTAATGCGAATTAAGGGTTGAAATATATTGGAAAAATCTTCTTAAAAAGAGGGTTGAAAACTTGTATAAAAGCCTGATTATCAGTATATTTATAATGTTCCTTAAGCATTATAAAAGAACATGATCAATCAGGCCAAGGCTCTAAAATTAATAAAATTATACCAGTATGTGTGTGATAAATATGACAGTGAACTGCAATATTACTGTCAGCGATTTTCAAACAATAACAAACCTGACTTTACTGATCAGGAGGTTTTGACCATCTATTTATTCAGTGTGCACGAGGAACAGCGGCTAAGGATCAAGCAGATTCATAAATTCGCCTCGGATTATCTGATGGATTGGTTTCCCAAGCTAACTTCGTACGTAGCATTCAACACCCGTATCAACCGCCTTTTTGATGTTTTGAGATCTCTCTGTCAGTCAGTTATAGAGGACTTTGCTCCAGAAGAGTGCTCCAGAGAATTTTCCCTACTGGACTCTATGCCCATCATAACCTGCAGTGGGACTAGAAGAGCAAAGGTAGCTCTGGAGATAACGGATAAAAGCTTCTGCTCAACGAAGAGGCTTTGGTATTTTGGATTAAAACTTCATGCGCTCAACAGCTATAACAAATCCACGCTGCCTCGTCCGGAAAGCATAGTAATAAGCAAGGCATCTGAAAGTGACCTGAACATATTTAAGGAGAATTGGGCATCCATCGCAGGTAGGACGTTCTTTGGTGACAAGATATACCGTGACGCCCCATTCTTCGAGTGGTTTTATAAAGAAAAGAAATCAATTATGTATACCCCGATAAGGGAAACCCAAGGAAAGCCGGATTGTTTAAAAAACAGGGATCGTGCTTATAATGATCTGTTTTCAAGAGCAGTATCTAGGGTAAGACAACCAATCGAATCCTTTTTTAATTGGATAAATGAAAAAACACAGATACAAAACGCAAGTAAGGTCAGATCTACCAAAGGACTATTAGTACATGTGTTCGGTAAATTAACAGCCTGTTTCATAAAGCCTATTTTCAACCCTTAATTCGCATTACTAAATACTAACTACTATTCATTGGGTTTGAAAGGGGTATGACACGAAGCATTCTCCCTTTTGTTGCGTAGAATTGTGTTAGATGGGCGTTATGGAGCGAGGGTCTGGATAAAGTAAAATTCTCAACAAATATTCGTTCATTATTAAAATAAAAAATGTAACTTTGCACTCCGACAAAGCAGTCGGAATTCCCTCTTTCTATCAGACATTTCCTTGTCTGTTTTGTCGGCAACAGTTTTTGTATTTAACAATTGAAATAAATAATAATGCCTAGAAACACCTCCATTAATTCGGTATTAATCATTGGATCTGGACCTATTGTCATCGGTCAAGCCTGTGAATTTGATTACTCAGGATCTCAAGCAGCCTTATCTTTAAAAGAAGAGGGTATTTCAGTTTCCATCATCAACTCTAACCCTGCAACAATCATGACTGATAATGTTGTAGCGGATCATGTTTACCTACTTCCATTAACATGCGAAAGTATTGAGCAGATTCTTCAAGAGCGTCAAATCGATGCTGTTTTACCTACAATGGGTGGACAGACAGCTTTGAACTTGTGTATTGAAGCATCAAACCGCGGTATTTGGGACAAGTACAACGTGAAAGTAATCGGTGTTGATGTTGCAGCGATTGAAAAAACAGAAAACCGCGAGGAATTCCGTCAATTAATGATCGACATCGGCGTTGGGGTTGCGACTTCAAAAATCGCTAACTCTTTCTTAGAAGGTAAAGAAGCGGCACAAATCATTGGTTTCCCATTGGTTATCCGTCCTTCTTATACATTGGCTGGAACCGGAGGTGGGTTCGTACATAAGAAAGAAGATTTTGACGCGGCTTTAAATCGTGGTCTTCATGCTTCGCCAACACACGAAGTATTGGTTGAGCAAGCGGTTTTAGGTTGGAAAGAATTTGAGCTAGAATTGTTGCGTGATACAAACGATAACGTAATCATTATCTGTACTATTGAGAACTTTGACCCAATGGGTATCCACACGGGTGACTCGATCACAGTAGCACCAGGAATGACGCTTTCTGATAAGTGCTACCAAGATATGCGTAATCAAGCAATTAAGATGATGCGCTCGATCGGTAACTTCGCTGGAGGTTGTAACGTTCAGTTCTCAGTGAATCCCGAGAATGAAGAAATCATCGCGATCGAAATCAACCCTCGTGTATCTCGTTCTTCAGCATTAGCATCAAAAGCAACAGGTTACCCCATTGCGAAAATCGCTGCGAAATTAGCTATCGGTTATAACTTAGACGAGCTTCAAAATCAAATTACAAAGACTACCTCTGCTTATTTCGAGCCGACGTTAGACTATGTAATCGTGAAAGTTCCTCGTTTCAACTTTGATAAATTCAAAGGTGCAAATAAAGAATTAGGTCTGCAGATGAAAGCTGTTGGCGAGGTTATGGCAATCGGCCGTACGTTCATCGAAGCGCTTCAAAAAGCAGCACAATCATTAGAAACTGGCCGTGCAGGTCTAGGTGCTGATGGTCGTCAATCTAGAAATTTAGAAGAGATCATGTACAGCTTGGAGCATCCAAGTGCTGATCGTCTTTTCCATATTAAAGATGCTTTCGAACTAGGTGTTCCATTGGAATCTATTCGTAAAGCAACGCTTATCGACAAGTGGTTCTTGGTACAGATTCAAGAATTAGTACAATTGGAGGGTGAACTACGTCGCTACCAATTGAACAATATCCCTCGTGATTTCTTCATGACCTTGAAACAAAAAGGATATTCTGATTACCAAATTTCATGGTTGTTGGGGAATGTGACGGAAGATGAGGTTTATGACCGTCGTAAAGAATTAGGTATAAGTCGTGTTTATAAAATGGTTGATACATGTGCGGCAGAATTCCCTGCACACACGCCTTACTACTACTCGACTTTCGAAGATGAGAACGAATCTATCGTTTCTGATCGCAAGAAAATCATCGTATTGGGTTCAGGTCCTAACCGCATCGGTCAAGGTATCGAATTCGATTACTCATGTGTACACGGATTATTAGCTGCAAAAGAATGTGGGTACGAAGCAATCATGGTTAACTGTAACCCTGAAACGGTTTCTACCGACTTTAACATGGCCGATAAGTTATACTTCGAGCCTGTATTCTGGGAGCATGTTCGCGAGATTATCGAACTAGAAAAACCGGAAGGTGTAATCGTACAGTTAGGTGGTCAGACGGCATTGAAGATGGCTGAGCGCTTAGAAGCTTTAGGTGTGAAAATCATCGGTACTTCATTCGAGAATATGGACTTAGCGGAAGATCGCGGTCGTTTCTCTGATTTATTGAAAGAGTTAGAAATTCCTTATCCTAAATATGGTGTTGCTACGAATGCTGAGGAAGCATTGAAAGTGGCAAACGAAGTTGGTTACCCGGTTTTAGTACGTCCTTCCTATGTGTTGGGTGGACAAGGGATGAGCATTGTGATCAACGATGAGGACTTGGAAAAAGCAGTAGTTAACCTATTGAAGAGCCTTCCAGGAAACCAGATCTTAATTGACCACTTCTTAGACAGAGCGGAAGAAGCAGAGTCGGATTCTATCTGTGATGGTGAAGATGTACACATCATCGGTATGATGGAGCATATTGAGCCTGCAGGTATCCACTCGGGAGACTCATCGGCGGTACTGCCTCCATTCAGTCTATCGGAAGGCGTTCAACAAAAGATGGAAGAGTATTCAATCAAATTAGCGAAAGCATTGAACGTAAGAGGTTTATTGAACATCCAATTTGCAATCAAAGATGAGAACGTATATGTAATCGAAGCGAATCCTCGTGCATCACGTACAGTTCCTTTCATCGCGAAAGCTTACGATGTTCCTTACATCAATATCGCTACGAAAGTCATGTTAGGTGAAAACAAGCTGAAAGACTTTAGCATCGTTCGCAAGTTAGAAGGATACGCAATCAAAGAACCAGTATTCTCATTCTCAAAATTCCCTGAGGTTGATAAACAATTAGGTCCTGAGATGAAATCAACTGGTGAAGCAATTCGTTTTATCAAAGATTTGAACGACCCTCACTTTAGAGAATTGTATAGTCAAAAATCAATGTTCTTAAATGCACAGTAGATTTAGATATTAGATTTTAGACATTAGATATAAGAACCTGCAGCAGTGCAGGTTTTTTTTATGTTTTAAGGGGAGAGATTTAGAATGTTGGTTGTCTTGAACCAGGAAAAGAAGAAAATTTGTCTTGAATCAGGAAAGGAAGGAAAATTTGTCTTGAACCAGAAAAGGAAAGATGAAAAGATAAACAGGATCCTGCATATCCTAAAATCCTTCCTTTCTTGGTTCAAAGACAACTCTCTTTCCTCTTAAAATGCAAAAAAATCGGCACTGCTGCAGGTTCTTATATCTAATGTCTAATATCTACTTCACACATCTAAAACCAACATTATTTGTTGGTGAGTTTACTTCTCCTTTTCCTCGGCTGCCGGCTTTATAGCGTTCGCAGTATTGATCGTTGCAAAGAAAAGAGCCACCACGCTGTACGCGTTTTACGGCGCCGGGTTCTTGGGGGTCATAAGATTCTGCAGGACCTTTCGGGTTTTCTTTTGGACTGTTTGCGTAGTAGTCTGGTCTATAAAAATCGGAGCACCACTCCCATACGTTTCCTTCCATATCATATAATCCGTAAAGGTTGGGTGGGAAATGCTTAACGGGAGCTGTTGATTCGTAGCCGTCTTCCTTGCTATTGTTGGTTGGGAAAGTTCCTTGGAATATATTGGCCATCCATTCACCATGCGGTGTTTTCTCGTTACCCCAATAATAGGTTTCATCCGTATGTCTTCCCTCTTTGGCTGCGAATTCCCATTCGGCTTCGGTTGGCAATCTCTTCCCTGCCCATTTCGCATATGCTTCAGCATCTTCGTAAGCTAGTTGGGTGACAGGATGATCGCCTTTTCCTTCTATCGTGCTTTCTGGACCTTCAGGATGACGCCAATTTGCCCCCGGGACATAATCCCACCACTGAAGGTGGTTCTGCATCCCCTGCACCTGATTTGGCGCTTTGAACACTGCCGACCCCGGAACGAGTAACTTGGGATCTACATTCGGAAATTCTTTTGGATCTAAAGGCCGTTCTGCTACCGTGATATATCCTGTAGCCTTTACAAACGCGGCATATTGATCATTCGTGACTTCATGCTCATCCATATAGAACGGTGACAGCGTCACTTCGTGAATAGGCTTTGCATCGGTGAAATTTGAAGACCCCATCTGAAAGGTTCCTCCTTTTATGTAAACCATCTTGACCGTATCTTTTCCCTGTTGTGCAACATTTGCTTTCATAATCGCAGTCGCACGAGACGGTACCGCCTCAGCATGACATAGCATCTGCGAGGAATCCACGGCAGTGGCCTGCTGAGCAAATCCTGGCAATATAGAAGCCGAAGCAATTAAGGTAGTAAAGATAAGTTTTCGCATAGATGGAGGCTTTTGCTGGTAATAATACAAATATAGTAGGCTTTTTGAGAATTGAAAGAAATAGTCTACCAATTTAGTAGCATTTCTTACTTACGGGATGAATTAGCCCAAACATAAAGTAAAAATAGTATTTGCACAAAAACTTTCATGTTTCCATTGAAATACCAACCGGAATGATAATTCTTGATGGCCTCTAAAAACAGACACTTTCAGAAAAAAAGGGGTTTTCCAAAAAATTGGAAAACCCCTCTATATTCTTTCAGATTCTACAAGCTATATGACCTATGATTAGGAATTCCTACTCTAATGTCTAATATCTTTAATCTAATATCTATTCTTACTGAACATTCAACTGAACATCTTTTTTAGATTCTACTTTAGCACGGATTCCAGTGTTACCACCACCGTTTAAAGTCATATCATGAGGTTTATTGGTTTTCCAATTACCTCTAGTGAAGTCAGGGATATCCACCGTTCTGCTGTTTTTTGCTACCGACTGAACGCTCAAAGGAACCACTGCACTCCAAGATGCACCGTCATATACTGTTTGATCCAATGGAAGACCATTTCTTAAACAGTCAATTAAACGCCAGTCCATCATAAAGTCCATACCACCATGACCACCAACTTGTTTTGCTTGTTCACCGATGAACTTCACTAGCTCTGGTGTGTATTGGTCGTATAACGCTTTTAATTCCTCAGGCTTAATATAGCTGTGTCCGAATGCGATACCCTCTTTAGGATATTTCTGTGCGAATCCTTTTGTACCGCTCAATAAGTGGATACGAGAATAAGGGCGAGGTGAGGTAACATCATGTTGGATCATCATCGTTTTACCTTTTTCTGTTTTGATCAAGGTAGTATCCATATTTCCTCTGTAGCGTTTGCCAACAAATTCTTGGAAGAATGAGTCTTTACCTGCCAATTCACGCGCTTTATCAGCCATCATGAAGTCGTTAGATTGCATAGCAACAAGATGATTCATTTTATCACCACAGTTGATATTCAAACATTGAGCGATTGGACCAATACCGTGCGTCGGATATAAGTTACCATTCATCTTAATGTTTTCACGCAATCTCCACATGTTGTCATAACCGTTTTTGTTGAAGTTAAGATCTAATAAATCGTGGATATAAGCGCCTTCTGCATGTACTAATTCACCGAACATGCCCTGACGAGCCATATTAAGAGTCAACATTTCGAAGAAATCATAACAACAGTTCTCCAACATCATACAGTGCTTCTTAGTTGCTTCTGATGTCTTAACAACTTCCCAAATCTCCGAGATTGTTAAACCAATTGGAACTTCAGTTGCTGCATGAGCACCCGACTTCATTGCTTCAATAGCCATTGGAGCATGGTATTCCCATGGTGTACAGATATAAACTAGATCTAACTCTTCGTTCTTCAGCATGGTTTTCCAACCATCTTCACCTGAATAAGCTTTCGCTTCTTTAAGACCTTTTTTGGTTAAGATTGTTTGAGCCTTGGTTACACGGTCTGCATGTCTGTCACATAATGCAACAATCTCTGCACCTTCAATATATGAAATACGATCCACAGCACCGGGACCACGCATTCCTAATCCAATAATTGCGACCTTTACTTTATCAATTTTCGGAGCTGCAAAGCCCGACATATTAAAGTTTTGGGAAGCAAACACTTCGTTTTGCAAAGACGGTAGAGTTATCGCAACACTCGATAACAGGCCAGCCTTCTTCAAGAAATCTCTACGCGAATTATTCATGGTAAATATTTAAATAAGATCTAATTTACAAAATCTTGGGTTTACAAAATTAAGGGGGACACGAAATCCCCCTAAAAATCACCTATTTTAAAACAAACTAAACAGTCAAATTGAAAATACTATCAAATAAATGAACGGTATAATTTGGTTAGGAGTATTATGCGTAACTCCATATACAATGATAAAACGAATTTTGAAAAAACAAAAATGATTTGTGCATGCAAACGTTTGTCCTATTTACACAACCGATTGCTCTTTTGTCAAAATCTTGTTATAAAGGCAATTAAGCTACAGATATCAGCAAATTGCCGCTACACTTAGCACACAGCGTTCTCTTAAGAGTTTTAATTTGAACATGGTCAATTATGCGTAAAGAGGTTTACTGCCATACGCAAATGAATAGGAAATTAGCTATTTTTGATAGACACAATTATCGAAACAATGAAAGTAGAACTACAACGTAAAAACCAGGCGGTACATTTTGAAGCAACAGCGCCCTCTTCATCAGTGAAAGTGAATATTGATGGTCCAGATTCTATTGGAGGCGAAGGAAAAGGGGTTCGACCAATGGAATTGGTGTTGATCGCGCTAGGATCTTGCAGTGTATTCGACTTAACGACCATCTTGGAAAAGCAACGTCAGGAAATTGAAGATATACAGGTAGAGGTCGAAGGACAAAGACGCGATGAGATCCCCAACATCTTTACGAAGATTCACATTACGTTTAAACTAAAGGGCAATATCGACGAGGTTAAAGCGCAGAAAGCTGCTGAACTAGCCGTGAAGAAATATTGTTCTGTACATGATATGCTAGCTGCCGGCGGCGTAGATATCACCTATAGCATTCAGCTCGCTTAATTTACTTCAATACTAATTTTGAAGGGTATACGACTTCCTGTGGAGTTTCTACATATTCCTTCTTATCTATACAGTCGAATAATATCTCGGCAGCGCGATGAGCTTGCTGTTCGGGATATTGTTCGATACTACCCATCGGCGGATTGTCCATATATTTCCACAAAGGATAATTCGCATAGCTAATGAAATACATATCTTGGTTTAATACAATACCGCGAAGCTTCGCGTAGCGGATAAGGTCCAGCGTCACGAAATCATTAAAGGATACAACAGCTGACGGTCTGTCTGCTAATGAGCATAGCTTCTCCATCGCCTCCTCATTGCCAGTTTCCGTTAAGTCGGTATGCACAATATAATTGCTGTCGAACGGAATACCATTCTTAGTTAATGCCTCGGTATAGGCAGCAGTACGGTCTTTACTTGCTAACAAAGACTCAGGACCATTGATCAAAGCAATCTTGTTATGTCCGCGCTCAATAAATGCGCTAATTGCTTCTATCATACCTGAGGATAGGTCGCTATATACCTTGTGCACATTCGGTAAATCAGGTACACAGTCGAAGAACACAACAGGGATCTCGGTTTTTGCTAACACTTCCATAAAGTCTGTGTCGCCCGTATTTTTTCCTAATGATACAAGGATACCATCCACACGATGCTTTTTGAAAGTTTGAACGATGTTCAGCTCGCGTTGCTCATCATCTAACGATTGACCTAGCAGTACGGTATATTTTTTCTCTTCAGCGACATTCTCGATGGCAGAAATAGCTTCGGAAAAGAAGGGTTCAGAAAGTTTGGGTAATATAACCCCAATGGTAAAAGTCTTACGTTGTTTGAAGAAGATAGCAGTTTGGTTTGGCTCATAGGCCATTTCTTCTGCCATCTTTTTAACGCGCATGGTAGTAACCAAGCCGATACTTGGATGATCATTTAACGCTCTTGACACCGTGGAAGGTGAAATCTTAAGCTTGCGTGCGATTTCTTTTATTGTGGTCGGTTTATTTCCTGCCATGCTGTAAAGTTAAGAATTTAATAATGAACTTTTAATTCTTTATTAAGTCCCTTTCGCGCAATTTATTTATTCTATTTAATGGAATTGCAGACGATGAACCTATTCTTGTAGATGCTCTCGCTTCGCGAGCAGCCGTCGTCAATGATCCAGTAGATAGGTAGTTCAATGCAGCGGCAATCATATTCTCATTCGGGTTTCCGAAGTCTAGCGTGACATTGTCCGTTATGTTTCTGATATCAGCAGGTATACCATCCCAATAGTCGGTATATCCCGAAGCATTAACAACTTTGAAAGATGCCGCCCAAAGACCGATCTTACCCATAATATCTTGTCGGTAGAATCCAACTGGTTTTCCGAACGTCGCGGACTCTTCTGCAACGAGTTTGACGTCCATGTACGGCTTCAGTACGCTAATAACAATTTCTGCCGCAGAAGCGGTATATTCAGTTACTAGGAACACTACCTTTTGAACTTCAGCATTATTGTTTTTATCGAAGATTTCATCGTCGAATTGAGCACCCCTTCCGGATTTATACTTCTCTAGATTCTTATTGACATCATATGAGAACATCAGTTGATTATCTCCTTTGCTATTGATAATCTTGTTGGCTAGGTAAATCGCAGTGCTAACATATCCACCAGTGTTTACTCGAAAATCTAATATCAGTTCATTGACATTGTTTTTCTGAAAATTATCAAAGGCTGCATTAAGATCGTTCAACATTGCAGTGCTATTACCGCGGTCATCGGTCATCTCTTCGAAGGAAGACAATGCTAAATAGCCGTATTTCTTAGTGCCAATTGTAAGTACAGAATCTTTAGTAACGGGATTGATATCATAACTGGTATAAGTCATCTCCGGAACGACAACCTCCTTGCCATCGCGCAATACTTTCAGGTTTAATTTAGGACCATCCAACGCAGATTGTATAAAAGAGGTATTGTTTTGGCTCATATCCGTATTTCCATTCACCTCAATGATACGGTCTCCCCTACGCATACCTTTGCTCTCCGCTGGTGATCCGCCTTCGATAAAATACGCATAGAGATATACGGCGCCACTCACACGTGCAAATGTTAGGTAAATACCATAACCATCTGCTAAGTCTGCCCGCTTCGCACGCGAACCGCCGTCGGAACTGATATCCTCAATTCTTGAAAACCGATCGATCGGTCCATCATAGCCGGCATGGAATGGCGTTTGCTGCATTAAAGCGCTGAGCACGTCATCTGGCGTACTGTATTTATCCGTAAAGCTTGAGATTGGGTCATAAGTTCCTATAGACTCCGTCCAATAGGATTGCTCTTTATAATAGTAATAAACACTATCGCGAAGCTTTTGCTCCTCTGTTCTCGAAGAAATCGGAGGTTCAGGCCTCGGCGGAGGGCTAATCTTCGTTATATCTTTTTTACAGCCGAATAATATCAGCAATGCAAAAAGGGGTATTAATTTTTTCATTCAATTTAACGCTAGTAGATGTTTTTCAGAGATATTCTAACAAGTAAACATACGCACCAAAATTCAGACCATTTGATAACAGAAAAGATTAATACCCCAGCTAAATTATTTTATTTGTGGCATATTCTTGTCATTAGCAAACTTGAACATACTCATTGAAACATCGTTTTTCATTGGAATATCAAATGCTTTTGGTCTTATCTCTTGTCCAGTACTTGATCTTCTAGTAGACGCTGATGCAGACTGGTAAGTTTTATTAACGATATGATATAAAGCATCTGCAAACATACGCTCATCCGGATCGCCTAAGGCATGATGTATATCGTCTGTTGAGTTCTTCTTTGTACCGCTTAAGCCGTTGAAGTAATCGCCATTACCATCGCTGTTGAGCGTTTGGAAAGATGTGATGTAAAGTTCAGCATAATCATCAACAACCCCTAGTCCAAAGAAACCAACAGGTTTACCATAGGAACCTGCGTCGTTCTGGCTAATGATTTCCACTTGCATATGCGGAATTAGTGAGTTCATCAGCAATTCACTCGCTGAGGCTGTACTTTTTGTTACGAGGAAATAGATCTTTGAAAGGTTTAAGCTGTTTTCTTTATTGAATTTCACGGATCTGAAAGGTGCCTCCGGATCGCTCTCATTATCCCAACCCCAACCCTTTAAATATTCATTAATCTTGTAGCTGTACATGACGCCTGTTCCAACTTTTGTTGGAGCAAGCAAGTTCGTCAATAGCTCTGCAGCATTGGTTGATCCTCCTCCGTTATAACGTAGATCGACAACCAGTTCTTGAATCCCCTGAGATTCCAAATTCTTAACAGCCTGTACAAGTCCGTTGTAATAACTATTCGTACCGGTCTTTGTAAGCACCTCAACAAAGGAAGTGTATGCCAAATAGCCTACTTTCTTCCCTCCACGCTCTACTACTTTATTGGCAATAATAGGATCTATCTGATACGAAGCAGCATTCAAATTAACGGTAGAAACCTTTCCGTCTGCCGGATTTTTAACCTGAAGACTAATTTTTTCTGATCCGCCAAATAACTTATTCACCAAAGCAAAACCCTGATTCTTTTGCGTGGTATAGTCTATTTTACTATTGCCGTCAATGCTCAACACCTCCATGCCGCGAACAATTCCTGCAGCCTCGGCAGGGGAATTCTTCTGTACAAGCTTGATATAAAGCTTCGCATTTTGGGCTGTTTGGTCCGGCGAGAAATAATCAGGTACCAATCCGAACTCTTTATGTAGTCCTTGCCCGATCTCTTCACCAACCACCCCTTCGCGGTCGATAAAACTAAATCGATCCAATGTCGTATAGCTCTTCACTTTATCCAACACTTGCTCCGCCGTGGAAAGATTTCCTGTAAAAGCACGTAAATCTATCTCATCTTTACTTTTCATCTTAGGCTCAGGGATTTTATCTGTCCATAATGATAGTACAAGCGAATAATAATAGGTGGAGTCGCGAAGTAATATTTCTTTATCGGCATCCGGATTTGGTCCATCCTTCTTACAGGATGCGAACGCTGCTAAGAAAAGAGCGAGAACAAGGGTAATTCTGAATTTCATGGTTTTTTTCTAGTCAAATTGGTATCTGAGAAATGTAAATCTTCCACATTTACATTATTTTCAGAAGCAATATAACTAAAAGGTTCAATATCTCGGAAGGCTAACTCGTCTACAAAATAAACTTTAAGTTTCTTATCATAACCCTCCCAATCGATATGTCGCAATTTATTTAACTGTAAGGCAGGGTTGCCTTTGGTCAGAACGGCGATCTGTTTCCCTGATGCCGAGAGTTCCTTGAAAAGATTCTTGATCTCATCAAACAAGAACAACTTCAGCGGAAGATGCCCATTTACCTGTAATCGCTCAAAGTTTTCGCGATACTCTTCTTTCAGAGCAAACTGTTCTGCAGTCGCAGCGAACACCGCTTCTTCGCCTTTCGACAAAAGCGTGTCTTTCATAAACGCAGTCATCTCTGCCGAGATCGGCCTAGCCTCCGTAAACTCTAAAAATTGAGCAAATAAATAATAGACTTGTAACAAGAAATCCTGCTTAGGATACAAAACATCGTCCAACTCGAACAGATAGACCTTCTTGTCTTTTGGAAATTCTGAAATTGTCATGATTTGATTAAATAGTACACAATGCAAACTCCTCACCTTCATCCGAAAGTACCATCAGACCCGAGCCTGTAAACTGAACGCTCTGTCCGTCCAACACATTTACGCCATGATGAACGAGCTGCAGCTCCAGCTCCTTATTGGGATTTTGAAGCACGAAGAGTTCCTTCAACTCCTCTAAATCCGGCCCAAGCAAATGAATATCATATTCTTCGAACAGCAACTTCGCTTCAGCTAGGGTCTCGAGCTCTTTAAATCCCAATGCCAACAGATAGTTAATCTGATTATCCAGGCAGAGTTTCAACAATTCATGAGCAAAGGTAGGATTGACTCCATTAGGAATTGGGATATACTGCTTTTGTAGCACCGACGGAATGGACTCCGAAGTTGCAAACTGCACTTCAAACTTCTCTTTTATCATTTGGGCCACACGCTGTGCTAACGCACGTGTGCCATAGGTAATCAATATCTTCTCCATACTAGTAAATTAAACCATCGCGCATGTGGATGGTACGATCTGAAATGCGAGCCAAGTCCTCATTATGCGTCACGATGACGAAAGTCTGTTGCATCTTATCGCGCAAGTCGAAAAACAACTGATGTAAAGATGCCGCATTCTCCGAATCTAGATTTCCCGAAGGCTCATCGGCTAACACGATAGTAGGATCGTTTATCAAGGCGCGCGCAACAGATACTCGTTGTTGCTCCCCTCCCGACATCGCCGAGGGCTTATGTTTCGCACGATGGGCAACCCCCAAAACGTCCAGCAACTCCATCCCTCTCTTCTCCGCCTGCCCCTTGTCCATCCCAGCGATAAACGCAGGAATGCAAACATTCTCTAATGCCGTAAACTCGGGCAACAAATGATGAAATTGGAATACAAAACCAATATGCTTATTTCTAAAATCACTCAGGTTCTTCTCACTCAATGAAAACACATCGACCCCCTCGATCATCAAGGTGCCTTTATCGGGCTTGTCCAATGTCCCCATAATATGCAGAAGCGTACTTTTTCCCGCGCCGGAAGCCCCTACAATGGAAACAATTTCACCTTTATTAACCGATACGCTGACTCCCTTTAAGATCGGAAGATCACCATAGGATTTAAAAATATTATTGGCCTTTAAGATCATACTGCGAAAATAGTAAAAAAATTAGCAGCTCCCTTTCTGCTATTGGTAAACTTCGGCCAGAAATAGACATTTATGAAAATAATAACTTGTCCCTTCCGAATAAATACGCTATTTTTACAGCAAATTTTTTTATCAATGAACATTCACGAATATCAAGGAAAAGAAATACTTAAGAGTTTCGGAGTAGCAGTACAAGAAGGTATTGTTGCTGAAACCCCAGAGCAAGCTGTTGAGGCTGCGAAAAGAATGAAAGAAGAATTCAACTCGGATTGGGTTGTGGTAAAAGCACAAATCCATGCGGGTGGCCGTGGTAAAGGTGGTGGTGTGAAATTAGCAAAAAACCATGATGAAGTATTACAACGTTCTACTGACATCATCGGTATGCAATTAGTAACTCCGCAGACTGGTCCAGAAGGTAAAAAAGTTAACAAAGTTTTAATCGCTCAGGATGTTTACTACCCTGGAGAGAGTGAAACAAAAGAATTCTACATGTCTGTATTGTTAGACCGTGCTACGGGTCGCAACATCATTATGTACTCAACAGAAGGTGGTATGGACATTGAAGAGGTTGCTGAAAAAACTCCTCACTTAATTTTCAAAGAAGAGATCGATCCTAAAGTAGGCTTACAAGGCTTCCAAGCACGTAAGATTGCTTTCAACTTAGGATTATCAGGCGCTGCACACAAAGACATGGTTAAGTTTGTAGCTGCTCTATACAAAGCATACGATTCTATCGATGCTTCTATGTTCGAAATCAACCCAGTATTAAAAACTTCTGATAACAAAATCTTAGCAGTAGACGCGAAAGTAAACTTAGATGAGAATGCTTTATACCGTCACGCTGATATCGCTGCATTACGCGACATCACGGAAGAAGATCCTACAGAAGTAGAAGCTGGTGAGTCAAACTTAAACTACGTAAAATTAGACGGAAACGTTGGATGTATGGTAAATGGTGCTGGTCTTGCGATGGCTACTATGGACATCATCAAATTAGCTGGTGGTGAGCCTGCTAACTTCTTAGACGTAGGTGGTACTGCAAATGCAGAGACTGTTAAAGCTGGTTTCAACATCATCTTAAAAGACCCTAACGTAAAAGCTATCTTAATCAACATCTTCGGTGGTATCGTTCGTTGTGACCGCGTTGCTCAAGGTGTTATTGATGCTTACAACGAAATCGGAAATATTCCTGTGCCAATCATCGTACGTTTACAAGGAACTAACGCGAAAGAAGCAAAAGACCTTATCGATGCATCAGGTTTACAAGTATACTCAGCAATCTTATTAAAAGAAGCTGCTGAATTAGTAACTAAAGTATTAGAAGAAGGTAAATAGACTGCGCAGTACTTAGTAGTTAGTAGTTAGACCTATGGTCGGCTACACCTTCAAGAAAAAGCCACCTATCGGTGGCTTTTTTCATTTGATATTAATATATGCGGAGTTTATTTTATTCGCAAAAGACCAAAACGGAATTATCATACCTCTGAGGCTTTCCTGCATTGCAGAAGTATGAATATCAAGATTTCAAAGAACATCTACTGCCGGTTCCTCCCGGAAGGCAAAACAGTTAAGCTATTTGTAAGGAATAACTTTATTGGATACAATAAGATGCTGTAAACCTATTTTATTTTCTGTATGAGTGTATATTAAATAAAATGTTTTCCTCTTGAAGTCTATCCATCGAAATTGTGTACCTCACTTTTTATAAAGATGATTCGCTTTTGTAACATGCTGCGCATTTTATAACACGAAAGTCTAGCGAATGTAAAGACTAGCTTAAATCCTGAGGAAACAAATGACAAGCAGGGAAAAAGGACAGAATAAAAACCGCTAAGTTCTAAATACTCGTATCTTTGTGTACTTAACAAAATACATTATACTATGACAACATCTGTTTCAGATATTTCACGCGAAAAATCAGCCGAGTTATTTGAAAAAGCTAAGCAATATTTCCCGGGAGGCGTAAATTCTCCGGTTCGTGCTTTCAAATCCGTTTATGGTACACCATTATTTATCGAACGTGGCGACAAAGCTCATTTATGGGACGCTGATGGCAATGAATTTATCGACTACTGTTGTTCTTGGGGGCCGCTAATCTTAGGTCATAACAACCCTGAAATCCGCGAAGCGGTACAAAATCAACTAGGCAAAGGATTAAGCTTTGGTGCGCCGACTGCCTTGGAGAATGAACTTGCAGAATTGATCTTAAACAACAATAAGAAAATCGAGAAAATACGTTTTGTGAGCTCCGGAACGGAAGCCGTCATGTCGGCAATTCGTTTAGCTAGAGGTTATACAAAACGTGATAAAATCGTAAAATTCGAAGGATGTTATCATGGACACTCCGACTCTCTTCTTGTGAAAGCCGGATCCGGATTGGTTACTTTTGGTGAAACTTCGTCGGCTGGTGTTCCAAAGGCATTCGCTGATGAAACCATCGTGATTGCATTGAACGATAAAGAAGCATTAAAAAAGGTTTTTGCTGATTTCAAAGATCAAATCGCTGCTGTTATTATCGAAGGGGTGCCTGCAAATAATGGCCTTTTAATTCAAGACAAAGAGTACATCAAATTCCTACGCGAAATCACGAAAACAAACGGTGCCCTATTAATTTTCGATGAGGTTATTACCGGTTTCCGCTTAGGTTTTGAAGGTGCTTCAAAATACTATGATATTCAACCAGACATCCTGACCTACGGTAAGATTATAGGTGGTGGTATGCCTGTTGGAGCATATGGTGCTTCAAAAGAATTGATGAGCTGTATCTCACCCGATGGCGCAGTGTATCAAGCAGGAACATTGGCAGGAAACCCCGTAGCCATGGCCGCAGGTATCGCCGCATTATCCATCTTAGCACAACCAGGTTTCTACGAGAAATTAGAGCAAACTACTCAAGCTTTTGTTGAAGAACTACGTAGCTTTATCGCTGAACGTGGCTATCAAATCAAGATATTCACGATAGGTTCTATCTTCTGGTTCGCGTTTACCGAACAAGAGAAAATCCAACGTGCCGATCAAATCGACCCTGCTTCCATGGAGTTCTATAAGAAAATGCACCGCGAATTATTGAACCGTGGCGTCTACTTTGGTCCTTCGGGATATGAAGTCGGATTTATCTCCGCAGCGCATACGGAGGAAGACCTAACGCAGACTTTAGCGAAAATCAAAGAGTCCTTGGATATTGTATTTCAATAAAATGCAAACAATTATTGCTTTCACTTGTTCGTAAATAATAAACATTAATTCGACTAAATAATTTAATATGAGAACGATGAAAACAGTATGTGCATTGTTAGCGGCGACAGCTCTCTTTGCATCATGTGATAACAAATCCACGAAGAACAAAGATGGAGAAGTAAAAGATACAACAGCATTAGCCGATTCAGTAGGTGCTATCGCTGTTAATCCCCTTCAACATGCTAAAGAGTTCCCAGGAGCAACTTTAAAGATCGCTTCGATAGAATCTGTCAAAGCTGGCGCAGACTCTGCTAAGATTACCGTAAAATACGACGTACAGAACTTTAATCTGACTGAGCAGACCGAACATACGCACCACATGGCAAATTCGCACGACGGACAGCATATCCACTTTATTTTGGATAACACACCATACGTTGCATTATATAAGCCAGAACACACCTTTACAGTTCCTGTAAACTCGGAGCATTACTTGCTATCTTTCTTGTCGCGCTCATTCCACGAGTCTATCAAAACTGCTGAAGCAGCGAAATTGATTAAGTTTAAAGTAGGTGCTGATGCGAAGATTACAGAAGAGCCGACACCTACAGAACCTTCGTTGTTCTATAGCCGTCCGAAAGGCGATTACAAAGGCGATGAAACGAATGTATTATTGTTAGACTTCTTCATCAACAATACAACGCTTTCTGCAGACGGAAACAAAGTAAAAGCAACAATCAACGGTCAAGAATTTATCTTGGATCAATGGACCCCATACGAGGTATTGAACCTTCCTAAAGGAGAAGCAACAGTGAAACTTACGCTAATCGATAAAGACGGTAATGCAATCACTGGTGACAACGTATCGGTCGAAAGAAAAGTAAATCTTTTAGAAAGATAATTATTAGACATTAGATGTTAGATTTTAGACATTAGACGCCTAACATCGGATAAAATAAAAAGGAACTCGCTGAGCGGGTTCCTTTTTATTTTATCTTCATTTCAAGGATGAAATATTTCTAAAATCGAATATCTAATACTACTAGGTTCTTTCCGAAAAATATTCGGCGCAGAAAGTTCTAAAATCTACTGTCTAAAATCTTATATCTAATGTCTAATATCTAACTTAAAATCCAACAGATTTTAATCTCAGTCCTTCTCTTTCATCCAAACCAAACATGAGGTTCATGTTCTGTACAGCCTGTCCGGACGCACCTTTCAACAGATTATCCGTAGCATTCAAAATCAGCAATTTATTGCCATGTTTCTCCAAATGGATAATGCTCTTATTGGTATTGACCACTTGTTTCAAGTCTATATTCGCTTTGGAAACATGAGTAAAAGGATGATTTGCATAAAAAGACTCATAAAGCTCATATGCGGCAGCTTCCGATAAATCAGAATCTACATAGATAGCAGAAAAAATACCTCTAGCAAAGTCACCCCGTTGCGGAATGAAATTGATTTTCTCCGCTGCACGTTCCAACAAAGACCCCTCGCCCGTTGGAAGAAAACCCTCTTGTAACTGGTCTAAGGATTCAGAGATCTCCTGCAGGTGCTGATGGTCAAATGATTTGTATGCAGATAAGTTATTGTTTCTCCAGGAGAAATGCGTCGTAGCCGAAGGCTTCTGCCCTGCCCCTGTCGATCCTGTTGTCGCATTCACATGGATTTGCTCTGGCAGTAAACCTTTGCTCGCCAGCGGCAATAAGGCTAACTGTATATTCGTAGCGAAACAGCCTGGGTTAGCGATGTACTGTGCTCCTTTGATCTTATCCTTGTTCAATTCAGGCAGACCATAAACAAAGTCCTTTCCTTGATAAGCCGTGTTCGCACGCAGACGATAATCTTGCGAAAGATCAATAATCTTTACGCTAGGATCCACCGGATTGGCATCTAAAAACTTCTTCGCATCACCATGCCCCACGCACAGAAATAAAACATCAATATTTGAATGAAAATCAGAGGAAAATGTTAAATCAGTATCGCCAAACAAATCGTTATGCACGTCAGACAGCTTGTTTCCAGCGTTTGATGCACTATTAGCAAATACAATATCCACTTGGGGGTGGAAGATCAGGATACGAAGCAATTCTCCACCTGTATATCCTGCAGACCCAACAATTCCTACTTTAATTTTTTCCATAGTATCTTCAATTAAAAAAGGCACAGTAAACTACTGTGCCTTATATATCTTAGCCTTTGCCGTTCACTTTATGCCAGATGATGGTCTGGTTACCAAAGATTTTCGAGAAACCTTTTACATCGTCGCCAGTATAGCCCTCGTTCATTTCGCCATAGCTACCGAATTTGTTCGACATCAAATCATGCTCTGATTCAATTCCGATAATAACGAAACGGTATGGGTGAAGCTCAACGAATACACGGCCTGTCACGGTCTCCTGCGAGCTCTTTAGGAAAGCTTCCATATCACGCATCACCGGATCGTGCATTTGGCCTTCGTGCATATAATTACCGTAGAAAGCCGCTAATTGGTCCTTCCAAGATAATTGCCATTTCGTCAACGTATGTTTTTCTAAGGTATGGTGTGCCTTGATCAAGATTACAGACGCAGCAGCTTCAAATCCCACACGACCTTTGATACCGATGATCGTATCTCCAACGTGGATATCGCGACCAATACCATAAGGCTGTGCAATCGCTTGTAACTCTTGAATAACCTTCACTGCACCGATCTTCTCACCGTTCAAAGCCACAGGCTCACCTTTTTCAAAATCGATCGTAATCTGGCGAGGTTCGCTTGAAGTAACGGGCGTAGGCCATGCCGACTCCGGCAAGTATTGATTTGACGTCAAAGTCTCAGCGCCTCCTACCGATGTTCCCCACAAACCTTTATTGATTGAGTATTTAGCTTTCTCTGCGGAATACTCAACACCATGATTGTTTAAATACTCAATTTCCGCTTCGCGCGATAATTTTAGATCACGAATTGGCGTAATGATTTCGATCCCCGGAATTAAAGTCTGGAAGATCATATCAAAACGAACCTGATCGTTTCCAGCACCCGTAGAACCGTGCGCAACGCACTCAGCACCGATTTTCTTACAGTAGTTTGCAATAGCTGTCGCTTGGCAAACACGCTCTGCAGATACAGACAATGGATAAGTCGCATTCTTCAACACGTTTCCAAAAATCAAATACTTAATCGTATCGCGGTAGTAGTCTTCAGTTTCATCAATGGTAGTATGCGATTTAACGCCCAATTCATAAGCTCTCTTTTCAACAGCTTGCAACTCTTCGTCAGAGAATCCACCCGTGTTTACAATAACAGAATGAACTTCTAAACCCAAATCACGAGATAGATAGATGCAACAGAATGAGGTATCTAATCCGCCACTAAATGCTAAAACTACTTTTTTCATCTTATAATGATTAATATGCTGATAATTACAAAAATAACAATTTAAAATCCTTTAACCGGCTTCACCCCTACAGGAATTACACTGGCAACAAACTTTTTGGTCGATTTCCATAGCTTCGCTTCAATACGCTTCAACAACGATTGCTTCTTCGAAATTCGATCCAAACGTTCTTTCGCTTCCGCACGACGCTGTATCTTCTCCTTCAATTCACGTTCTTTCTCGACCGGATCCCATAACATTGCCGTACACATGCAGTTCTTGCGGTCTTTAGACATCAAGATATCATAGTTGACACAGGATTGGCAACCTTTCCAGAACTCCTCGTCTTGCGTCAGCTCCGAATAAGTAACCGGCTCGTACCCCAAATCAGAGTTGATCTTCATTACCGCCAAACCCGTCGTTAAACCAAATATCTTAGCCTTCGGATATTTCTCTCTAGACAATTCGAATACGCGCTTTTTGATCGCCTTAGCTAAGCCGACCTTACGAAATTCTGGATTGACGATAAGCCCCGAATTAGCAACGTAATCACCATGGCTCCAAGTTTCGATATAACAGAAACCCGCCCATCGACCATCTTTGTGCAAAGCAATTACCGCTTTGCCCTCATCCATCTTACGGGCTACATATTCCGGCTTACGACGTGCAATACCTGTTCCGCGAGCCTTTGCAGACTCGAACATTTCATTACAAATATCATCCGCATACTCCACATGAGCTGCTGTTGCGGGAATAATCAAAAAATCAGAGATTGTCATTAATAATGTCGACCTAAAAAATAAATACCGAGGTATTCTAAAAAACTGTAAATTAAATTTTGAACAGAATCCATCGAGCTTGATGAACCTTAAAATTGGAGTTTGCCTGCCTCAGAATCAAGCTCGAGGCAGAATAGGTCGTCGGAATCGTAGAAGCGGACAACTAAATGAACGAAGCGCATAATAAACCTTCACCCCCAGCTTGTGTAAAGCTCGGTCGAATGTGTTCATATATACCTTTTTATAGTTCATTATATTCTGTTGTTCGCTGTAATCAGACTGCGCAAAAGTAAACAATTATTTTTTTCTTTTATGCAATATAATTGTAGATTTTTTATTTTATCTCCAACAAGCCAAATCCATCATTGCCAGACTGCTAATAAGACTCTTGAATCTTTAAAACGTTTAAAAAAACATTGTTTGAACAATAGACTTATAACGTCCTTAAAACAAATTGGTGTTAAACGCAATTGCATAATGCGGTTGTACTTTGTCTAATCATAACAGATTTTGCCCCGTGATAAAACTGCTACAGCTTGTAGCAGTTTTGCATCTGCTTCATAACAACCCTCGTTCCAAACAGTCAGCATCATCAATCTTTTGTCAGAATTCCATCTAATAACCTACCCAATTTTCTGAAGAACAAATAAATACTTAATTTTGTTCCAAATTTTAAAAACAACATGGTAGGTCCTAGCATTTTCTTCTTTGTCATATTTGTCATCCCTTACGTTTATTTCATGTACTGGTTAGTAAAGCAGGACAAGAAAAAGCATGTTTGGGGGATTGTCGTGGTGACGGTTATTGCTATCATCGGCTTCCTGGTATCTCAAACCGCCAGCAAGAATGCTGTGCGTAACTACAAGCAACACCAAATTGATTCGAGAGAAATCGAAAAACAAGAGCATCAATAATCTTATCGAGCTTCACTTCTATGTCAGGCCGAATCGGACGCTGGCAAGCAATATCACGTTAAATAATTTCTAAAATTAGGCAAAGCCTCCTAAAGGGTCCTGCCTTTCGATCTACTTGTCTAAGATTCTATCTTAGACAATTCTATTTTTGGCCGACACTGCTTCGACACAGAACCCTTTTAAACCCAATACAAACCCCTATCACAACCGCTTCGAAAGGGCTATGATAGGGGTTTGTATTGGGTTTGATTAAGTATGAGTTTGTTTATGTCTTATACCTATTCGGTGATGCCTTCTAACTTCAGCAAAAACGAATAGTTTAAAGCGACATCTTTCAGATAGTCGAAGCGACCAGAAGCGCCGCCATGACCATAATCCATATCAGTCTTCAATAGGATCACATTATCGCCTTTCTTCACTTTGCGCAGCTTTGCAACCCATTTCGCGGGTTCGAAATACTGCACCTGTGAATCGTGCAAGCCTGTAGTCACTAGAAGATTTGGATATTCCTTGGCTTCTATATTTTCGTATGGCGAATAAGACTTCATATAATCATATGCCTCTTTGTTGTTCGGATTGCCCCATTCGTCATATTCGTTCGTCGTCAATGGAATCGTTTCATCCAACATCGTGTTCACCACATCAACGAATGGAACCTGAGCAATAACACCATTCCATAAGGTTGGAGCCATATTGATAATAGCCCCCATCAATAGTCCGCCGGCACTCCCGCCTTGTGCATACAAGTGTTCTTTGGAGGTATATTTTTGATCGATCAAGAATTGTCCGCAGTCGATAAAATCGGTGAAGGTATTCTTTTTCTTCATCATCTTTCCGTCCTCATACCATTGACGTCCCATTTCTTCGCCACCGCGGATATGCGCTATAGCGTAGATGAATCCACGATCTAATAGCGAAAGACGTCCGGAGTTGAAGCTCGGGTCCATCGAGGCACCATACGAGCCATAAGCATATAATAATAATGGCGCCTGCCCGTCCTTCTTCGTTCCTTTTTTATAGACGATAGAAATCGGAACCTGCACGCCGTCTTTAGCTTTCGCCATAATACGCTCTGTTACATATTGCGCTGCATCGTATCCGCCCAAAACTTCCTGCTGTTTCAACAAGGTTTTCTCCTTGGTCTTCATGTCATAATCGAAGGTTGACGAAGGAGTGACCAATGAAGTATAACCGTAACGAAGGACATCTGAATGATACTCGGCATTCGTGCTTGGGTAAACGGTATACGCGGCCTCGCCGAAGTCTAGGTAATGTTGTGAATTATCTTTTAAATTGCGGATAGCCAAATTCGTTAAGCCGTTCTTGCGTTCAGAAATCGCCAAATAATTAGCAAACTCGTCGATACCCTCGATCAATACATCCTCACGGTGCGGGATATATTCTTTCCAGTTTTCTTTCCCCGGTTTGTCTAATGGAGCCTCCATAATCTTGAAGTTCTTCGCATTATCGTTTGTATGGATTAAGAAACGATCAGCAAGTGGCGTCACGTTGTATAATACATCTTTAATTCGCGGCTGGAAAACAGTAAAGTTTGCGGAAGGTTCATCTGCTTTGATAAAACGGGTTTCCGAACTCAAAGTACCACCCGAATAGATGAAGATGTATTTATCATCCTTCGATTTCCAAACACCGATGTAATTGGTGTTATCTTTTTCATCATAAACAACGACATCCGCGCTGCTCGGCTGACCTAAGCTATGTCTCTTTATTTTTTCGCTCAATAATGTTACCGGATGCTTTGCCGTATAAAACAAGGTCTTGTTATCGGCCGCCCATACCGGATCTCCCGATGTCTGTGAAATTCTATCTTTCAATATTTCACCAGTCTCCAGGTTCTTCACATGGATAACATACTCTCTTCTCGAAACAGTGTCCACACCATAAGCTACCATCTTGTTGTCCGGACTCACTGCTATGCCCGATACCGAGTAATAAGGAAATCCCTCCGCCATCTCATCTACATTTAAGATAACCTCCTCTGGCGCATCCAAACTGCCCTTCTTACGACAGTATTTATAATATTGCTTTCCTTCTTCGGTCTTGCGGTAGTAATAGTACCCGTTCATCAAATAAGGAACAGACTCATCCGCTTCCTTAATACGATTTTTCATTTCCGTGAACAGCTTGCTCTGCAGCGCCTCTGTATCCTTCATCATCGTATCTGTATATCCATTTTCGGCCTCCAGGTAGGCTACGACCGCAGATGAATCAGCACCTTTCTTAAAATAATCGTTCAGCCAGTAGTAAGGATCATCGACAGACTCGCCATGAATAACGCGCTGATGTGCTTTTTCTGCCGCAACTGGGGCGGTCGCATCCGGCCATTTTATGGCCTTTTTATTGCTGTTCTTATCTGTAGAACAAGAAGATATCATAGTTGCTAAAATTAAACTTATTATCAATTTATTGCTCATATCTAGTAAATGGTTTGTTTTGCAACGATAAAAATACTCAAAATTAGCCGCTTTTTAGATTTATTAACAATTCGCAAGCGGCGAATAAATTATATTTGCTAAAACATAAATTTTGAAACATGCATAAAACAAATAAACTATTATGCTATTTAGCGTTCGGACTTTTGCCGACATTGGGATTTGCTCAAGAAAAACAAGATAAAGACGCGCCTCCAGCAAACTGGTATAATCTAGATTTCCAGAAAGATGGGGTAATGGGAATTAGTACAGAGAAAGCTTATGAACTATTGAAAGGCCGTAAATCGACGCCTGTAGTCGTAGCGGTATTGGATAGCGGTGTCGATATCAAACATGAGGATTTAAAGGATGTGCTATGGACCAATCCAAAAGAAATCCCTGGCAATGGCAAAGACGATGACGGCAATGGTTATATAGACGATGTTCACGGATGGAACTTTTTGGGAAATGCGAAGGGTGAAAACGTAACATACGATAATTTAGAGGTTACTCGCTTGATTCGCCTTTACGAACCTAAATATATCTCTGTTCTTCCAACTACGCCTCTGTCTGAAAAGGAACGTAGAGAGTTTGTCGCTTATCAGAAGATGATCACCGATTATACATCCAAGATGGATGAGGCACAATTCGGAAACTTGAACTATGGCCGTTTGAAGCAGGAGTTCGATGGAATGATCAAAGGATTGAACAAAGAGCCTAAGGATATTACAAAAGCAGATTTAGATGCTTTCCAAGCAACTTCTGACCGTCAGAAAATGGCGATCCGCATTGCGAAAAAGGAACTTGACAAAACTACATTCGATAAGTTTTACGAAGATCTGAAAGAAGGTGCTACCTATTTTTCTAATCAAGTAGAGTATCATTTAAACAAGGAATACGATTCTAGACATATCGTTGGTGATAATTATGAGGATGCTACAGAACGTCATTATGGGAATAATGATGTAACTGGTCCAGATGCGGAGCACGGAACGCACGTAGCAGGTATTATTGGTGCGAAGCGCGATAATAAGCTTGGTGTGAACGGTGTGGCAAACAATGTACAGATCATGACCGTTAGAAATGTCCCTGATGGTGATGAGCGCGATAAGGATGTAGCGAACGCTATTCGTTATGCTGTAGATAATGGTGCTCGCGTAATCAATATGAGCTTCGGTAAAGGCTATGTGTATAACAAGAAAACGGTAGATGACGCTATCAAATATGCGGAATCGAAAGACGTTTTATTAGTACATGCTGCAGGCAATGATTCGAAGGACAATGATGTCGTAAAGAACTACCCGATGAAATATTTCACAGACAGTCTTGATGCTGTGGTCGGCGAAGCGAAGAACTGGATCACTGTTGGTGCTACAGGTTGGAAAGTAGACGGCGACTTATTAGCTGAATTCTCTAACTATGGTTACCGCAGTGTAGATGTATTTGCTCCTGGGGTAAAGATCAACTCTACCGTACCAGGTTCGAAATACAAAGACCAACAAGGGACCAGTATGGCATCGCCAGTTGTGGCAGGTTTGGCAGCATTGATCCGCTCCTACTACCCTGACTTGACAGCAGCACAAGTGAAAGACGTGATTTTAAAGAGCGTAACGAAAGTGGATCAGAAAGTTAAGATCAAAGGCGAGTCTGGTTCGAAGCGTGTTTATTTAGATGAAATCAGCGTAAGCGGCGGTATTGTGAATGCATACAAGGCGGTCGTAGAAGCTAACAAACTGTCTTCAAAGAAAAAGTAAAAAAATGTTAAATTTTTCACAATAATACTTTGTATCTTCCGTTTAGATAATAAACATAAATCAAGATGCTTATGGTGGAAAATTCTACTCCTGTAAAAGATGTAAATTACGAAGGTCTTGGTACAGACTTACATGAAGATACTCAACTAGAGGTTTTCGCTGAAAAGATCAAAAACTGCATTCAACAGATTGCAAAAGATCCAAACGAAAAGACGATAGAAAACATCCTCAACTACTCAAAGACATTTCGTAAATTATAAGACAAAGCCGTTCTAGAAAGAGCGGCTTTGTTCGTATTAGATTTTAGAAATTAGATTTTAGATATTAGAGCATAACGGTCTAAATAATTGAGTCTACTTACTATTGTCAATTAAGTGGCGTCCTACGCATCTAATGTCTAATGTCTATCATCTAATATCTAATTCAGATCGATATTCCCAATAATCTCTTTCAATTGAAGTTCTGAGAGCTTGGCTTGCAGTTTTGCGGTGTTGAAACGGGATACGGCGTTGATGAAGTTCTCTTGGGCGTCGCGGAATTCGACGGCGGAGATGGAGCCTATCTTATATTTCTCTAGGGTTATGTTTAAGTTCTGGCGTGCAATATCTTCATTCGTCTCTTCGAGGCGAGCTAAGGATAGGTTCGTTTGATAAGTTTGGAATGCTGTTGCGATGGCTGTGTTGATGGTCAGATTCTGTTGTTCGATCAATAGGTCGGCGCTTTCAATCTGGATCTTTGCGACACGCTCATTGCGACGTTGGTTAAAGCCATCGAAGATATTCACGGAGGCTGTAACACCATAATTTAATCCACGCGAATTGGATTGGGAAACGAATCCTAAGCTGGATTCAGTCTCGGAGAAGTTATAGCCGGTATTGAGTCGAACCGTTGGATAGCGTGCGGCTTTCACTCTTTTTAGTTCGAGCTCGGCCATCCTTCTGTTGATCGCGATAAGCTGCAGGTCGGGATTGTGCTGCTTAGCTTTCTGCATCAGTTCATCTAGAATCAAGGTATCGTCGTATTCAACATCGCGTTCAACATCAAATTCTATACTGAGGTCGCGTGCCATTAGGCTGTTTAAGGTAATCTTCAAGTTTTTTACAACATCTGCCTGCCGCAATCGAGTAGACTCGTCCTCATTTAAATTCACCTGCACATTCAGAACTTCCAAGCGGGATGCCTTTCCAATGGAGAACCTGTTCTCTGCAGTCTGCAACCTTTCTTTCGAGATAATGATGCTGGAGTCTATTGCTTGCAGGAGGTTGTTCTGCTCGACAATCGTGAAATAGGTTGATATAACTTCCGACACCTTATTCAATACCGTTCGCTTCAGTTCGACTTCGCCAAGCTTTTGATTTTCCTTTAAGATATCATAGCGCGAGAACATGCCTAGACCGTCAAAGATGGTCCAACCAATGCTAACGCCATAGTTCATGCTATTGTTCTTGGCATTCCTTAAGGAGCGTTCCTCTCCTGACGCTTGGGTCTGCGTGGAGTTTTGAAGATTGTTGTTTTGAGAGAAATTTCCCGTAACAGTCGGCAACATCCCGGCATTGCCGTAAGTCACATTCTCTTGCGCAACGCGTAGATCGTTCTGCGACAGCTTGATTTCAAAGTTGTTCTCTAACGCAGTTTCCACTGCTTCCCTGACCGTCAATAGTCCTTGCGCTCGAGAAATCGACACAAAGCACACAATAAAGGATATGACAGCAACTATTCTCATGTTATTATTCTTCAATATTTTCAAATTCTGGATGTGGCTTCTTATCTCTGGATAGCATCAGGTAGAATGCCGGGATAACGAACAAAGTTAACACTAGGGAGAACATCGTTCCGCCAACAATTACGACCCCCATACCCATACGACTGGTCGATGCGGCGCCTAAAGACAGCGCAATCGGCAATGCGCCTAACGCAATTGCTAAAGAGGTCATTAGGATAGGTCTTAAGCGTGATTCCGAAGCGACCACGACCGCTTCGTATTTTTTATAGCCTTGTTCTCGTAATTGATTGGCAAATTCAACAATCAGGATACCGTTCTTCGTCACAAGCCCGATCAACATAATGGTTCCGATCTGACTAAAGATGTTCCAGGACTGTCCGAATAGCCATAAAGAAAACATCGCTCCTGCCACCGCCATCGGCACGGTGATCAAGATGATAATTGGATCGATGAAGCTCTCGAACTGCGCTGCTAGGATTAGAAAGATCAGTAACACTGCTAACCCGAATGCGAACATCGTATTCGATCCACTCTCTACAAAATCTCGCGATTCACCGCCTAAGTCGGTGGTAAAGGTTTCGTCCAATACTTTTTCTTTAACCCGTTCCATCGCATCAATACCGTCACCCATGCTTCGTCCCGGAGCGAGACCAGCAGACACCGTCGCCGACATATAACGGTTGTTATGGTAAAGTTGTGGCGGACTGCTGCGCTCTTCTAGCTCAACGATATTATCCAACTGTATCAGCTCGCCGCGATTGTTCTTAACGAAAATAGCAGCCAAATCCATTGGTGTAGCACGATCAGCACGGTCAAACTGTCCCATCACCTGATATTGCTTACCATTCATCATGAAGTAGCCAAAGCGCTGTCCAGCTAAAGACATCTGTAAGGTTTGTGCAACGTCCAAGACCGACACACCAAGTGTCTGTGCTTTTTCACGATCAATCGATACATATACCTCCGGCTTATTGAATTTCAAGTTCACATCGGTCATCGAGAAAGTATTCTCTTTCGACAATTCTTCCATAAATTCCGGAATCTTCTCTTCCAGTTTTTGGAAGTTAGGTGCTTGGATGATGTACTGTATTGGCAAACCTCCACGTCGGTTGACTGAGATGGTCGGTTGCTGCGAAACAGCGACACGTCCTTCTGAATAGCCCCGTGTTAATCGGGATAGGTCGTCAGCGATCTCCGCTTGGCTTCGCTCGCGTTCGTCCGGCTGCACTAATCCCAACCTCACAAATCCTGAGTTGGAAGAAGCAGATCCGAAGCCTGGAGAAGTAATCACCAAGCTTACCTTCTTCTCAGGTACCGAATCATTGATCAACATGGTCAGATCGGTCATGAAACGATCCATATAGTCATACGAGACACCCTCTGGTGCTGTGACTCTTAAACTGATATAACTTCTATCATCATAAGGAGCGGTTTCTTTCGGTAAGAGTTGGTAAAACAAGTAGATCAATGCGAAACAGCCGATAATAGTGGCAAAACTTAGCCATCTATGGTTTAGAAAGCCTTTTAACGCGCCGGCATATTCGGTATTCATCATTTCGAAGTACTTCTCTGTCCGCATATAGAATTTAGATTTCTTTTGCTCACCGCCTTTCATCAGGTAAGCATTCAGCATCGGGGTCAAGGTCAATGATACGAAAGCCGATATGAGGACGGCCGCCCCGATGACGACCCCAAACTCTCGAAACAACCGCCCTACGAAGCCTTCTAAGAAGATAACAGGTAGGAATACGGCCGCTAGGGTGATGGAGATCGAAATAACGGCAAAGAAGATCTCATTGGATCCTTTGATCGCTGCCTGTATTGGCGACATCCCTTCTTCTACCTTTTTGAAGATGTTCTCCGTTACGACAATACCGTCGTCCACCACCAGACCCGTTGCGAGTACAATGGCCAACAAAGTCAATACGTTGATGGAGAACCCACATAAATACATGATAAAGAATGTAGCTATTAGGGATACGGGAATATCAATCAAAGGCCTGAAGGCAATCGACCAATTACGGAAGAAGATGTAGATAATCAATACTACTAATACAATAGCGATCAAGAGCGTTTCTACTACTTCCAAAACGGCTTTCTTCACGAAGAGCGTATTATCGATAGCAATATTGAGTTCGAAGCCTTCCGGCAATTCGTTCTGCAGTTTATCGTATTCTTTATAGAATTGTTCGGCAATCTCTAGATAGTTGGTTCCTGGCTGTGGTATAATGGCTAAACTCACCATCGGGTATCCGGAATCCGACATCTTTGTTTCGAAATTCTCAGCTTCTAAAGCAGCATTCCCCACATCGCCTAATTTAACCACACGGTTATTGTCTGCGCGGATGATGATATTATTAAACTCCTCTTCGGAAGCAAGGTTACCAATAGTTTTAATGGCAAGCTCGGTATTAGCTCCTGTAAGTTTACCGGATGGCAACTCGACATTCTGTGTATTCAATGCTGCACGAACATCCAATACGGTCAATCCGTAAGAAGCAAGCTTATTCGGGTCTATCCATAGACGCATCGCATATTTACGCTGTCCCCATATCTGGACAGAACTTACGCCCGGTATAGTTTGCAGACGTTGGGCTATAACATTCTCAGCATAATCTGATAGTTCAAGTACATTCCGTGTTGCACTTTGCATGGTCATGGTGATGATCGGCTCAGAGTCGGCATCAGCTTTGGACACGACCGGTGCAGCATCAATATCCTGAGGTAGATTTCGCTGCGCTTGAGATACTTTATCACGAACATCATTGGCAGCTTCCTCTAGGTTCTTCCCTAAATTGAATTCTATGGTGATATTACTAGAACCTTGATTGGAAGAGGAAGAGATATTACGGATACCATCAATGGAGTTGATCGACTTTTCTAAAGGTTCGGTAATCTGCGATTCGATGATATCAGCATTGGCTCCGGCATAGCTCGTACGGACTGAAATCTGCGCAGGATCAATGGACGGGTATTCCCGGACCCCCAAAAAGGTGTAGCCGATGATTCCAAACAGGATCAGCACGAGATTCATGACGATGGCCAGAACGGGCCTTTTGATACTTATGGTAGATAAACTCATTTTTCCTTTCTTATCGCAGCGTCACTTGTACAGGTGTTCCATTCCTAAGCGCCATAACTCCAGAAGTCAATACAGTATCACCAGGATTAAGTCCTGATGTAATCAGGATATCTGCGTCTGTTCTTGCGCCGGTTTCAACCAAAACCTCCGTCGCTAAACCATTCTTCATCACGAAGATTTTCTTTCCATTCTGAATAGGTATTAAGGCTTCGGCTGGAACTAGTAACCCGTTATCAATAGTTTCTAAAGGAAAGACGATATTGGCGAAAGTACCAGGTATAAGTTGATTTCCAGTATTCGTAGAAATGGCTTTCACCAATAGTGTTCTAGTATTCGCTTCTACTGAAGGTTCCGTAGCATAAATCTTAGCGGAAAAATCACCTTCAACACCTTGAACATCAAATTTAATCTGACTTCCAACGCGTACTTTATTGGCATATTTCTCAGGAATGGAAAAGGATACCTTGAGGCGATTCATATTGACAAGCTTTGCAATACTAGTCGCTGGGGTAATATAACTTCCTTTGGAGATATTACGTAAGCCGATAGTTCCGGAAAAAGGAGCACGAATAACTGTTTTGCTCAACTGAGCTTGGATGAGTTGGATTTGAGATTGAGCAGTACGAAAATCAGCACTCGCGATATCGTATTCCTCCTGACTGATTGCTTCCTTTTCGAGAAGAAGCTTTGCCCGGCGCTCATTCTCTGCGGCAAGGTTATTCCTCGTTCTTGCTTGTGCAAGCTGAGCTTGTAGCTCCGCATCATTTAACGTAATCAACACCTGTCCGTTGCCCACACGCCCACCTTCCGAAAAATTAATGGACTCCACAATACCGGAGATTTCTGTATGCAATTCGATCTGTTCGTCCGCTTCAATCGAGCCCGATAGCGTTAAAAAGTCCGAGAAAGTTTGTCCTTGAATTACTTTTCCATATACCTTAGCAGCGGATCGCCCCCCGCCTCTTGGACCGGCATTCTTGGCGTCTTTTTCTTTATTACTGCTAATCCGGTAGAAAATCATACCCCCTAGTACAGCCAGAGCTACCAGAACAATAATCAGTGTTTTCTTTTTCATAAGTCTTGGAAAATAATTTCCGTACGATTAAGTTGAGTCGTTATAACAATCAGTAAATTAGGAAAAAAAGGCGATACGCTTATGTAATAATGTTATTATAGTGCTTTCACGCTTAAAAGTGAAAAACACAAGATCCAATAAAATAAGGCTCTTATAAAACAAAATAGGTCGATATATAAATACCGACCTTTCTTTAAATATATGTTATATACTTAATTGTTGCAATACGCAATAATCTCTGGAGCAAGCCTAGTTTGCACCGCACTCTTGATAATATAACTCATCGCTCCCTTCTCAATGCACTCCTCCTTTACCTCCGGACTTTCAACATCCGAAACCATGATAATTGAACTAGTAGGAAATAAGTCTTGTAGAATAGGAATCCCGGTGACACCATCAATATCAGGCATCATGATGTCTAAAAGAATCACATCCAATTCTTCATGATATTGTTTATTATCTTCTATACCCACTAACGTTTCAGCTTCAAACAATATATTAAACTTGTAATCAGGAACAGAGCGCAGAATCATCTTCAGCAATTCACGATAAATAGAACTGTCGTCTATTAGAGCAACATTAATTGATTTCATAGATAGCTAGTATAAGTAGGATGGGATTTACTAAACATAGTAGTCGGTATGGGATGATTTCTCATTTTACCGCTTATCCCGAAGCAATATACGAATTTTGTAAACAATTATCTACAAAACCAATAATTTCTTAATAATTTCTCTCCTTACATTATTAAAACAAAATTATCGAAGTCGTTTAAAGGAGATAATAGTTATCAGATATAAGACATTAGAGCATGGCTTCTCTGGATATCTTTAATAGACATTAGATATTAGACATGCTTTCTGAACCAGGAAAGGAAGGATTAAAAGATTAGCATGATCTTGCCACTCCTCTAATGCTTCCTTTCCTGGTTCAAGACAAACATCAAAAGATCAAAAGATCATCTTTCTTTACTACTCCTTCCCTTTCAAGCAAAAACAACTCAAAAGATCATCTTTCCTTATCAATCCGTCTTTCAAGCAAAAACAACCCACAAAAAAAAGGCGCCATATCCGCGCCCTACTCTAATATCTCATGTCTAACATCTAAAATCTAGACCAACAAAAAAGCCCGTCATCTTTCGATAACGAGCTTTTCGTATAAAAATAGGCGCCGACCTACTCTCCCACCTGTTACGGCAATACCATCGGCTCTGGCGGGCTTAACTTCTCTGTTCGGAATGGGAAGAGGTGGACACCGCCGATATAGGCACCTGAATATCTTATTGTTGAACCTGCACTTTGCAAGTACCAACATTGACATGTTATTGGAAGAAAAGATTCAAAAAGAGAGAGGACAACAGACTATCTGCATTGGAAAGCTTCGGGCTATTAGTATCACTTGGCTTTGGTCTCTCAACCTTTACACCTATGACCTATCAACGTCGTCATCTACAACGACCCTATAAGGAAGTCTCATCTCGTGGCTAGTTTCGCACTTAGATGCTTTCAGCGCTTATCTATCCCGGACGTAGCTACCCTGCCGTACACCTGGCGGCATAACAGGTTCACCAGCGGTCCGTCCAACCCGGTCCTCTCGTACTAAGGTCAGATCCACTCAAACTTCCAACGCCCACAACAGATAGGGACCGAACTGTCTCGCGACGTTCTGAACCCAGCTCGCGTGCCACTTTAATGGGCGAACAGCCCAACCCTTGGGACCTTCTCCAGCCCCAGGATGTGACGAGCCGACATCGAGGTGCCAAACCTCCCCGTCGATATGAGCTCTTGGGGGAGATCAGCCTGTTATCCCCAGAGTACCTTTTATCCTTTGAGCGATGGCCCTTCCATACAGAACCACCGGATCACTATGTCCGTCTTTCGACCCTGGTCGACTTGTAGGTCTCACAGTCAAGCAAGCTTATGCCATTGCACTCCTCGTACGGTTACCAAGCGTACTGAGCTTACCTTTGAAAGCCTCCGTTACCTTTTTGGAGGCGACCACCCCAGTCAAACTACCCACCAAACAATGTCCTCGGCACAGCCGAGTTAGAAACCGAATACAGAAAGGGCGGTATTTCAAGGTTGTATCCACGATTCCTGGCGAAACCGCTTCACATACTCCCGCCTATCCTACACATCCTGTACCCAATTTCAATGTTAAGCTATAGTGAAGGTTCATGGGGTCTTTCCGTCCCGTTGCGGGTAACCGGCGTCTTCACCGATACCACAATTTCACCGAGCTCATGGCTGAGACAGCGCCCAGATCGTTACACCATTCGTGCAGGTCGGAACTTACCCGACAAGGAATTTCGCTACCTTAGGACCGTTATAGTTACGGCCGCCGTTTACTGGGGCTTCGATTCAATGCTTCTCCTTGCGGATGACATCCCCTCTTAACCTTCCAGCACCGGGCAGGTGTCAGGCCTTATACTTCATCTTTCGATTTCGCAAAGCCATATGTTTTTGCTAAACAGTCGCCTGGGCCTTTTCACTGCGGCTTCTCCATCACTGGAGGAAGCGCCCCTTCTCCCGAAGTTACAGGGCCATTTTGCCGAGTTCCTTAGCCATGATTCACTCGAGCACCTTAGGATTCTCTCCTCGACCACCTGTGTCGGTTTGCGGTACGGGTGTTGATAACCTGAAGCTTAGCGGGTTTTCTTGGAAGTCTGCTTACCTGCACTATCAGCGCCCCCGAGGGTTTGCTGTACTATCAGATTTCAGCTAGACCGGCGGATTTGCCTACCGGTCCAATACCTACGTCCTTCAACGAACTATTCCGTCAGTTCGCGGCAGTGTCACTACTCCGTCACCACATCGCAGTCATCAACAGTACGGGAATATTAACCCGTTGTCCATCGGCGTTCTCCTTTCGGATGAGCCTTAGGCCCCGACTAACCCTGATCCGATTAGCGTTGATCAGGAAACCTGGGTCTTTCGGTGGGCGGGTTTCTCACCCGCCTTATCGTTACTTATGCCTACATTTGCTTTTCTATAAAGTCCACCACAAGTCACCTTGCGGATTCGCCCCCTATAGAATGCTCCCCTACCAGTGCAATAAATTGCAATCCATAGCTTCGGTAGTAATCTTGATGCCCGTTTATTATCCACGCCCGGTCGCTCGACTAGTGAGCTGTTACGCACTCTTTAAATGAATGGCTGCTTCCAAGCCAACATCCTAGCTGTCTGGGCAACCGGACCTCGTTAGTTCAACTTAGACTACATTTAGGGACCTTAGCTGATGGTCTGGGTTCTTTCCCTCTCGGCCTTGGACCTTAGCACCCAAAGCCTCACTGCCGGCCATATCTAACAGCATTCGGAGTTCGTCTGGATTTGGTAGGATTTGACTCCCCCGCACCCAATCGGTAGCTCTACCTCTGCTAGACTCAATGCCGACGCTGTTCCTAAAAACATTTCGGGGAGTACGAGCTATTTCCCAGTTTGATTGGCCTTTCACCCCTACCCTCAGGTCATCCGGAAACTTTTCAACGTTTATCGGTTCGGTCCTCCAGTACGTGTTACCGCACCTTCAACCTGCCCAAGGGTAGATCACAAGGTTTCGCGTCTACCTCATCCGACTATGCGCCCTATTCAGACTCGCTTTCGCTTCGGCTCCTTGACTTAATCAATTAACCTTGCCGGACAAGAGTAACTCGTAGGCTCATTATGCAAAAGGCACGCCGTCACGGAACAAGTCCGCTCCGACCGCTTGTAAGCACACGGTTTCAGGTTCTTTTCACTCCTCTGTTCGAGGTTCTTTTCACCTTTCCCTCACGGTACTGGTTCACTATCGGTCTCTCAGGAGTATTTAGCCTTACCAGATGGTGCTGGCAGATTCCCACAGGATTTCTCCGGTCCCGCGGTACTCAGGATACCACTATGCCTGTATTCTTTACCTGTACGGGGCTATCACCCATATCGCGCAGTTTCCCACCTGCTTCCAGTTCATAGCACAGTACAATGTCGTGGTCCTACAACCCCCATATTGCCGTAACAATATAGGTTTGGGCTCTTTCCCGTTCGCTCGCCACTACTTGGGAAATCATTATTATTTTCTCCTCCTACGCTTACTTAGATGTTTCAGTTCGGCGCGTTCGCGTATTATACAATATACCTTCAGTATATTAGGTTGCCCCATTCGGAAATCTGCGGATCGAATCGCATTTGCCAATCCCCGCAGCTTATCGCAGCTTATCACGTCCTTCATCGCCTCTGAGAGCCTAGGCATCCCCCGTGTGCCCTTATTTACTTTCTTCACACTATCACCCCTTTTGCTAAGTGATAGGTTGCTTTCGCTTGTTCTACAAGTAGAAAAAGCTTCTGTTGTCTTCTCTTGTGTCTCTTTTCTTCCAATATGTCAAAGAACTCTTTGTCTTCGCTAGATAATAGATGTCAGATATTAGATCGTAGACCTAGGGCGCCGTAAAGGGCTCTATTGTCTGTTGTCTGATGTCTCACATCTGTCATCTTCGATGACTTGTGGAGAATAACGGATTCGAACCGTTGACCCCCTGCGTGCAAGGCAGGTGCTCTAGCCAGCTGAGCTAATTCCCCATCGTGTGTCTTATGGTAGTCCCGAGCAGATTTGAACTGCTGACCCCTACATTATCAGTGTAGTGCTCTAACCAACTGAGCTACGGGACTAGCTTAATTCTCATCTTCTCAAGATACCATGCCAACTTACGCTGGGCAGGTACTTTCTTCTAATGTGTTTCTTGTTTTAACGATCAAATGTTGCGCAGACGAGCCGGAATCAGGCTCTAGAAAGGAGGTATTCCAGCCGCACCTTCCGGTACGGCTACCTTGTTACGACTTAGCCCCAATTACCGGTTTTACCCTAACACGCTCCTTGCGGTTACATGCTTTAGGTACCCCCAGCTTTCATGGCTTGACGGGCGGTGTGTACAAGGCCCGGGAACGTATTCACCGCGTCATTGCTGATACGCGATTACTAGCGAATCCAACTTCACGGGGTCGAGTTGCAGACCCCGATCCGAACTGTGAATGGCTTTTCGAGATTGGCATCATATTGCTATGTAGCTGCCCGCTGTACCATCCATTGTAGCACGTGTGTAGCCCCGGACGTAAGGGCCATGATGACTTG
This sequence comes from Sphingobacterium hotanense, assembly GCF_008274825.1. Lineage (NCBI taxonomy): Bacteria > Pseudomonadati > Bacteroidota > Sphingobacteriia > Sphingobacteriales > Sphingobacteriaceae > Sphingobacterium > Sphingobacterium hotanense. The sequence continues at coordinate 762,698 of NZ_CP030848.1, read as the reverse complement.
ACGTCGTCCCCGCCTTCCTCTCTGCTTGCGCAGGCAGTCTGTTTAGAGTCCCCACCTTAAATGCTGGCAACTAAACATAGGGGTTGCGCTCGTTGCGGGACTTAACCCAACACCTCACGGCACGAGCTGACGACAGCCATGCAGCACCTAGTTTCCTGTCCCGAAGGACGGATGCGTCTCTGCATCCTTCAGTAACTTTCAAGCCCGGGTAAGGTTCCTCGCGTATCATCGAATTAAACCACATGCTCCTCCGCTTGTGCGGGCCCCCGTCAATTCCTTTGAGTTTCACCCTTGCGGGCGTACTCCCCAGGTGGATAACTTAACGCTTTCGCTTGGACGCTTACTGTATATCGCAAACATCGAGTTATCATCGTTTAGGGCGTGGACTACCAGGGTATCTAATCCTGTTCGATCCCCACGCTTTCGTGCATCAGCGTCAATAACGGCTTAGACAGCTGCCTTCGCAATCGGTGTTCTGAGACATATCTATGCATTTCACCGCTACTTGTCTCATTCCGCCGTCTTCAACCGCATTCAAGCACTTCAGTATCAAAGGCACTGCGACAGTTAAGCTGCCGTCTTTCACCCCTGACTTAAAGTGCCGCCTACGCACCCTTTAAACCCAATAAATCCGGATAACGCTCGGATCCTCCGTATTACCGCGGCTGCTGGCACGGAGTTAGCCGATCCTTATTCTTCGAGTACATTCAGCTATCTACACGTAGATAGGTTTATTCCTCGACAAAAGCAGTTTACAACCCATAGGGCAGTCATCCTGCACGCGGCATGGCTGGTTCAGACTTCCGTCCATTGACCAATATTCCTTACTGCTGCCTCCCGTAGGAGTCTGGTCCGTGTCTCAGTACCAGTGTGGGGGATTCTCCTCTCAGAGCCCCTAGACATCGTCGCCTTGGTGAGCCGTTACCTCACCAACTAGCTAATGTCACGCGAGCCCATCCATATCCTATAAATATTTAACTACTTGATGATGCCATCTCGTAGTCTTATGCGGTGTTAATCCGAATTTCTTCGGGCTATCCCCCTGATATGGGTAGGTTGCTCACGCGTTACGCACCCGTGCGCCACTCTCACCATCTGTTAGCAAGCTAACAAATGGATCCCGTTCGACTTGCATGTATTAGGCCTGCCGCTAGCGTTCATCCTGAGCCAGGATCAAACTCTCCATTGTAAAATGAAGTGTAAGATCAAGACTATTTATAATAAATAGAATTGTCTTTATTTAAATATCTGTTTCCCTGGTTCCGATCTGGTTGAATTGATTTAAAAAATCTTCTTGTTCAACTTTCGACTTGCGTCTACTCGCTGCGCTACATGATCATTATTTCTTAAAGAACTTTTCGCTTCCGCATCTCGCTTCCGCTTTTCTTATGTTGTGCGCCTTGTTTCCGTGGCGCTCAAGCTTTCAGTTTTATCAGCTTCGAGCCTTGCGCTCTCAGCCGTTCCCCGTAGTTGGGACTGCAAAGGTAGAAGGTTTTTTTTTAATCTGCAAAATTTATTTTAAAATATTTTTTGAGGCTTATTTTGAGGTGGATCCTGGGTGCTTTTCAACCCTGCAGATCCTGCTCTTTCCTTCCCGATGTCATGGCCGTTTCGACCGTCCCTCCCTTGCGGAGTGGTGCAAAGATAGGGACAAATTGACCATACTTCCAAGACCTGCAAACGAATATTTTTAGCGGAATAGCGTAACTCGCTAGCAATGTGAGCAATAATTTATCGAGAAATAGGTAGGAAGGGGCGGTTCTGCGGGTTAGTGGAGGGAAATGGGGGATTGGAAGGGGCCTGAAAGGGGCTTGGGTTGGGTCAAAGCTTTTGTAGGAACCTTGCTCTCCCCTATCAGAGTCCTTGCCGAGCGGGCTTGATTGGGTTCTGTATGGGGTCTGTATTGGGAGAACAAGGGTTCTGAGCCGTCGGAGCTGTGCGGCGGGGATTGGGGAGCTGTCTTTGAAACTTTGTTTTAGAAGGGGGATTTTGTCTTTTCGGGTTGGTCTTTGAAGGAGGGGAGAAAGAAAGTTTTGATTTTTCGGCGTTTGTCTGAACCAGGAAAGGAAGGATGCAAGGATGAGCAGGATCATGTTGAAAGAAAAAATGAGTTCGTTTCTGAACCAGGAAAGGAAGGATACAAGGATGATCAGGATCAGGTATGGCGGTGGATAAGGAGATCAATTATATATCTTTTAAGAAACGTGTGCCCGATCCTGTCAATCCTTAAATCCTTCCCTTCCTGGTTCAAGACAAAAAAGGCAAGTTATAGAATATTACAGCCTGGACAGTTCGAAAATTGAAAGAGGCCAACAGGGTGCTAATCCATTTTTGAAGTGTTTCGTCTGAACCAGGAAAGGAAGGATGCAAGGATGAGCAGGATCGGGTATGGCGGTGGATAAAGGGATCGATTATATATCTTTTAGGAAACGTACGCCCGATCCTGCCAATCCTTAAATCCTTCCTTTCCTGGTTCAAAGACAAAATTCCCTTCCTTTCCTGATCCAAGGAAAAAAAACAACACCCCCATTTCAACCAGCCCAATCCAGCTCTTAAAAAAAGTTAAATCTAAATGCGACCGCAGCTATTCCCACAGACATCTATTATATTTAACCTACTTACTAACCAAACATGAATACCGACAACGATATCACTGCCACGCGTATGTTTCCGAAACAACCTATATTCTTTAGGTTCTGCTTTATTCTCTTTCTATTATTTATCCTGCTGTTCAATAATCATACGTTCCTCTTTCTTACTCCTTTCGTTCCCTTGATGGGCGACGCAATAATCGGGTTCATGAAGGGCATGACTGCAGGATGGCTAGACCTGAATCAAACCGTTCCTTATTATAGGAATGGTAGCGGCGACAGCACCGTGCATTGGCTGATCTTACTATTGATATTGCTGCTATCTATTATTGCTTGTATAGTTTGGTCGCTCGTTGATCGGAAAAACAGAGAATATCCGAAACTCTATTACTGGTTAACGGTGCTTCTACGATATTATGTTGGCATCACCATGTTCAACTATGGAGTTATCAAGCTCTTTCAGGGGCAGTTCCCCTTCCCTACCTTATATAAACTGACGGAGCCGCTATATCAATATTCGCCTATGGGCTTGGCTTGGGCATTCTACGGCGCATCGCATCCTTATAATATAATGATAGGTATCGCTGAGATGTTGGGCGTTTTGTTATTGTTTAGGAAGACGATGACGATCGGGGCAATCATTACCCTAGGTGTTAGTATCAACGTGATGGCGACTAATTATTTCTATGATGTGCCCGTCAAGATGCTCTCGACAACTCTGGTATTATTTTCTCTATATCTATTAGGTCCGAACATCAGCAAATTCTACAAACTGCTTATACAAGGAAAAGCTATTTCGCTCAGCCCTCCGCCGAGCCTGCAACTTAATGCACGCTGGAAGCGAATAAGTTTGATATCGATAAAAGTAATTATGCTCCTTGCAACCGTCGCACCTGCCGTGCAAAGTATTATAAGGGCTGATAAGTTTATCAAGCAATTCATACAAACAGAGAGCGATCTTTATGGCGTTTACTATTTACCGCTGCGCGAATATGAGAACCGGAAGAAACTTCGGATTCCAGATGACTGGCATTTTCTGATCTTCATCAACGAGCAATCACTGATCGTCCGCGATGCGGAGATGAAAAGTCGCACCTATCAGATGACGAGCGACAGCCTTAATAAAGAAATCAAGATTATTGGGAAGGCGGGAGAGCCAACTCAGCATTTTCGCTATGAAAAACGTGAAGCAGGGATCATGTTAAGGGACATCGGGTCTAAAGATTCCATATCCATCTATATAAATAAGATAGATATGGAAAATATCGACTTAAAAACCCGAGGTTTCCGATGGGTTAGTGATATGCCTTATAATAGATAGCACTATTGGAAGGCGCTGATACCCGTTATATCTTGTCCGGTGATCAATAAATGTACATCATGAGTACCCTCATAGGTTATTACCGACTCCAGGTTCATCATGTGGCGCATAATCGGATAGTCGCCAACGATTCCCATTGCACCGAGCACTTGGCGCGCTTCACGTGCCACCTGCAATGCCATATGCACATTATTGCGCTTCGCCATTGAAATTTGTTGCGGGCTCGCTTGGTCATTGTTCCTCAAGGTTGCCAGGCGCCAGGAAAGGAGCTGCGCTTTTGTGATCTCAGTCAGCATTTCTGCCAATTTCTTTTGTTGCAATTGGAAGGACGCGATCGGTTTGCCGAATTGTTCCCGTTCTTTGGCGTACTTCAAGGCCACCTCATAGCAGTCTATTGCTGCACCGATGGCGCCCCAAGAAATACCGTAGCGCGCGGAGTTTAAGCAAGATAGCGGTCCGCGCATACTTTGAACATGCGGCAGCACATACTCTTTAGGAATATACACCTGATCGAAAACAAGCTCGCCAGTCTTTGACGCACGCAAAGACCATTTGTTCAATGTTTCGGGTGTAGAAAATCCTTCCATCTTCCGCTCAACGATTACACCACGAACTTTATCCTCATGATCACGCGCCCATACAACGGCTACATCACATATCGGCGCATTCGTGATCCACATTTTAGAACCATGTAGTCGGAAACCATCCCCATCAGGCGTTAATCTAGTTTCCATACTTCCGGGGTCCGATCCGTGATTAGGTTCTGTTAGGCCAAAAGCACCAATAAATTCTCCTGCGCCTAAGGCAGGTAGATATTTCTTTCGTTGTTCTTCGGACCCGAAGGAATAAATAGGATACATTACGAGCGACGATTGCACGGACGCTGCAGAGCGTATCGCCGAGTCGCCCGCTTCCAGTTCTTGCATGATAAGACCATAGGCTAGATAATCAAGTCCTGCCCCACCGTATTCCTGTGGAATAAAAGGACCGAGCGCACCGACTTCCCCCAACTTCTTCATCAGATTGGGAATTTCCTTATGCTCCTGTGCAAAATGATCTATTTCAGGACGTATTTCTAAGTTTACAAAGTCGCGAATAGCATCGCGAATTAAGATATGTTCTGCCGAAAGAAGGTCTTCGATTTTAAAGTAGTCAACCATGGTTAGATATTAGACGTTAGATATTAGATATAAGACTTTAGATTTTAGAGTATGTCGCCTTTGCTATGTTAAATATTAGCGCAAGTGTATTGTTTTTATAAAGGGTTATTCCTTTGTGCTTTCATTATTTTTTTAGTTCTTTTTATAATGGAGGTTTCGTATTTATGCGCCTCCTTTTGATTAGGCACATAGTAAAGTTAAATATAAGATGTGGTGAACGTTTCGAAAATGACTGCTATCACTAATTTTTTGACGGTTCTATGTGTTTACTGTTGGTTTGTTGATGTTTTCAGGGAAGCAAACTTTGTTATAATCTTTATCTCAAGCACTTAGCAGTTTCTCTGAAGATTGAGTTTTCTTCGGAATTGGGGACAACAAAATTCATATAATTCGATAATTTAATATAAATAATAAATTATATTCTCTATATTTAGTCAAATTTCGAATAATATAAACCAACATATGACATCCAAAGAATTAAAAGCACTAGGAATAGAAGTAGAAAACTTGGGCACAAGTACAGGTAGCAAGTGGTTTTCAAAAGGAGGATTGATAGCGTCATACTCGCCAACCAACGGAAAGCTGATAGCGAAGGTTCAAAGCAGTACCAAAAAGGAATATGAAAAAGTGATGCAGGAAGCAGAGAAGGCTAAATTGGAATGGCGAGATATCCCTGCACCGAAGCGCGGAGAGATTGTTAGGCAATTGGGCGAAAAACTGCGAGAAGTAAAACCTTTATTGGGCAAACTTGTGTCTTACGAGATGGGTAAATCATACCAAGAAGGTATGGGTGAGGTTCAGGAAATGATCGACATCTGTGACTTTGCGGTTGGTTTATCGAGACAGTTATATGGAAACACCATCCACTCGGAGCGTCCGGGGCACCGTATGTACGACCAATATCATCCGCTAGGAATTGTTGGTATCATCACGGCTTTCAATTTCCCTGTTGCTGTTTGGGCGTGGAACGCAGCATTAGCATTAGTATGTGGCGATGTTGTGGTTTGGAAGGCGAGCGAGAAAACGCCTTTGTGTGCGGTTGCATGTCAGAAAATCATAGCCGACATCTTAAAAGCGAATAAATTGCCGGAGGGCATTTCTTCGATCGTTACTGGCGACAAGGAAGTTGGAGAATGGATATCATCCGATGAGCGCATTCCATTGGTATCAGCGACGGGTTCTACCCGCATGGGTAAGATCGTGGCGACGACCGTAGCACAACGTCTGGGCAAATCGCTGTTAGAATTAGGCGGAAACAACGCCATCATCGTGACGCCAAGCGCTGATCTGAAGATGACGATTATTGGTGCGGTATTCGGAGCCGTAGGAACTGCAGGACAACGTTGTACCAGCACAAGACGCTTGATTATTCATGAGAGCATTTATGATAAGGTGAAAAAATCTTTAGTGGATGCCTATAAGCAGATTAAAATCGGTGATCCTTTAGATATTAAACATCACATGGGACCATTAATTGATACTGATGCTGTTGATATGTATTTGAATGCTTTAGAAAAAATTAAGGAAGAAGGCGGCAAGCTTTTAACGAAGGGAGAAGTGTTGAAAGGGAAGGGTTATGAAAGCGGTTGCTACGTTACGCCGGTTATTGCCGAGGTAGAGAACCATTATGAGATTGTTCAGCATGAGACCTTCGCCCCAATCCTTTATTTAATAAAATACAAAGGCGAATTGGAGGAGGCTATTGCCTTACAAAATGGTGTAAAACAAGGTTTATCCTCTGCGATCATGACGAACAGCGTTCGCGAGTCGGAGCTTTTCTTAAGTCAGAATGGTTCAGACTGTGGTATTGCGAATGTTAACATTGGTACTTCGGGTGCTGAAATCGGCGGAGCTTTCGGCGGAGAGAAAGAAACCGGCGGTGGTCGTGAATCTGGATCGGACGCATGGAAAGTTTATATGCGCCGTCAAACGAATACCATTAACTATACGACTAACCTTCCTTTGGCACAAGGGATTAAATTTGATTTATAAGCATTATGAGAGAGACACATCAAAGATTAGCGAAGCATATTCTTGCCGACGGCCTACCGGTAGTTATTGACTTGGAGAAGTCGCACGGCTCCTATATTGTGGATGTTGATGGGAACGAGTATTTAGATATGTTCAGCATGTTTGCTTCCTCCCCTGTTGGTTACAACCATCCTCATATTTTAAAAAATGCAGATGCGCTGAAGCAGTCTGCCATCAATAAGTTGGCTCTATCGGACGTATACCCTAGAGAATATGCCGATTTCTTGGACACCTTCGAGCGCGTAGGTATTCCTAAAGAATTAAGGTATTGTTTTTTCATCGATGGCGGAGCTTTGGCGGTTGAAAACGCATTGAAAGCAGCATTCGATTGGAAAACTAGATTGAACTTAAGCAAGGGTATCGAGCAAGAGGCGAGCCAAGTAATTCACTTTAAGCAGGCATTCCACGGCCGTTCCGGCTATACTTTGTCCTTAACAAATACGAAGGATCCGCGAAAGTACATGTACTTTCCGAAATTCGATTGGCCAAGAATCAGCAATCCGAGGCTGCAGTTTCCATTGACTGAGGAGTCTGTAAATGATGCCATCAAGGCAGAAGAGCAAGCCATTCAAGAAATTGAGGCTGCTATTGCGAAAAACCCAGCGGATATCGCATGCTTAATCATCGAGCCTATACAGGCAGAAGGTGGAGATAACCATTTCCGCAATGAGTTTTTCCAGAAGCTGCGTGAGATCTGCGATAAGAATGATATTATATTAATCTTAGACGAGGTACAGACTGGTATCGCGATGACGGGTAAAATGTGGTGCTATGAGCACTTAGGCATTATTCCTGATGTGATCTCTTTTGGTAAGAAGACCCAAGTATGTGGAATTTTGGCGAATAAAGAGAAATTTGATCGCGTGGAAAACCATGTATTCAAAGAGTCAAGCCGTATTAACTCGACGTTCGGTGGTAATTTGGTTGATATGGTTCGCTTCCGTTTGATTTTAGAAATCATCGAGCAAGAGAACTTGGTAGAAAAAGCAGCTGTATTGGGGGCATATTTGATAGAACAATTAAATATCCTTGCAAAAAAACATCCAAGTATCACTGCGGTACGCGGTAAAGGCTTGCTTTGCGCATTTGATTTACCTACAGACAAAGAGCGCGATGCCTTGGTAGCGAAAGCGATGGGCGAGAAGATGTTGATTTTAGGCTGTGGCGATCGTAGTATTCGTTTCAGACCGCATCTGACCGCAACGAAGGAAGATATCGACAAGGCAATTGCCATCGTTGATAGGTTGGTCGACTAAGATAATTAAGGACAGCAAGCTGTTCTAGAATAAAATAAAAAAGCCTTTTGAGAGCCGTAAGTATTTACGGCTCTTTTTTCTTTAAAATTACTGTCAATCCGTCATGGATTTCGAACAGAAATATGCTAATCGATGTTATACTAAAAAAGGCAATAAATTGTTTTTCAGCGGGAAAGGCTTGTGGGGCGTTTATCGGGGATGATTAGCATCATTTTTGTTAACTTTGTAGACTATGTCGGATATTATTCAATTGCTTCCCGATTCAGTAGCCAATCAGATCGCGGCGGGTGAGGTTGTTCAACGACCAGCATCAGCAGTGAAGGAGATGATGGAGAATGCTATCGATGCGGGGGCAGATCAAATAAAACTTATTGTAAAGGATGCGGGGAAGTCATTGATTCAGGTTATTGACAATGGCTGTGGTATGAGCGTTACGGATGCTCGTGTATGTTTTGAGCGGCATGCGACGTCGAAAATCCGTAAGGCGGAGGATTTATTTGCTATCCGTACGATGGGCTTCCGTGGTGAGGCGATGGCTTCTATTGCGGCGATTGCGCACGTGGAACTTCGTACGCGCCGACATGAGGATGAGTTAGGAACTGTTGTTGAGATCGAAGGTTCGGAAGTTGTTCAGCAATATCCGGATCAGACTCCAGCAGGCAGTAGTATCTCGGTGAAAAACCTATTCTACAACATTCCTGCGAGACGCAACTTTCTGAAGAGCAATTCCGTAGAGTTGAGACATATTCTCGACGAGTTTCAGCGTATTGCCTTGGCTCATCCCGAGATTTTCTTCTCGTTGCATAGCGATGGTAACGAGATGTTCCACCTTCCGAAGGAATCCCTGAAGCAGCGGATAGTCCATTTGTTTGGCAATAGCTATAACCAGCGTCTGGTGCCTGTAGAGGAGACGACGACCATATTGAACATTAAGGGGTATATTGGGAAGCCTGAGTTTGCGAAGAAGACGCGCGGAGAGCAGTTTTTCTTTGTGAACAATCGTTTTATTAAGGATCCTTATTTGAATCATGCAGTTCTGAATGCCTACGAGGAGATTCTTCCGGCAGATATGTTTCCATTGTATGTCTTGTTCATCGACATCGACCCTTCGAAGATCGATATCAATGTACATCCTACGAAAACGGAGATAAAATATGAAGATGAGAAGGCTATTTACGCTATTCTTCGTTCTGCGGTAAAGCGTTCATTAGGTCGGTATAATATAACCCCATCTTTAGACTTTGAACAGGAAACAGGATTTGACACCTTGATCACGCCTAAGCCATTGGATGAGATACAGGCGCCGACTATTAATTTCAATCCGAATTTCAATCCGTTCGATGATGGTAATCCGAGCGCACGATCGGCGGTAAGCCGTTCATACAGCTATCCGGAGGCCTTAGAGCGTAAGACGAGCATTCCTCAGAACTGGGATTCGCTTTATCAGATTACAGAGCAAGAGGAATCTACACAGTTGCCGCTTATTCCGGAAGAGCAAGCGACCGACAGTGGTTTTATTCAGGCATCAGATCAGCCGAAAAAGCAGTTTTTCCAGTTACATAATCGTTATATTGTATCGCAGATTCATTCTGGATTTATGTTGATTGATCAGCAGGCGGCGCATGAGCGCATTCTGTTTGAGCAATTTCAACAGCATTTGATCAACAATCAGGGTTCGAGTCAGCAAAGTTTGTTTCCACAGACGGTAGAGCTGAATGCGGCAGATTTTGCATTGATTCAGGACATGTTGCCTGAGATTCATTCTTTGGGTTTTCAGTTGCGCCCGTTCGGGAAAACGACTTTTGTCGTGGATGGGATTCCTGCAGATCTAGAGAATGTAAATGAGGGGCAGATTATCGAACAGTTGCTGGAGGATTTCAAGAACCAGAGCGACCTGCGGTTGAATAAGCGCGAGAAACTGGCGAAGAGTTTGGCAAAGAATGCCGCTATAAAGGCCGGTACAAAATTAGATAACCAAGGGATGGAGGACTTAATCGACCGCCTATTCGCCTGCGAATTACCGAATATTTCGATTCATGGGAAACCCGTTATCATCACATATACATTACAAGAATTAGCAGAGCGATTTGCTAGAAACATTTAGACCGATATTTAATTGAAATATGAATAATCTATTAGGAAATTTACCTCCGGTTGTTAAGAACTTACTGATCATCAATGTGGTCTGTTTTATAGGTTCGTTAATATTTACTCAGGCACCAAGATTATTCGGTGTATTTTATCCAGACTCACCATTTTTCCATATCTGGCAGCCGATTACCTATATGTTCATGCACGACAATCTGGGCTTTGCACATATTTTCTTCAATATGTTTTCCTTGGTGATGTTCGGTCCTATCGTCGAGCGCGTTTTAGGCTCTAAGAAATTCCTAAACTACTATCTGATCTGTGGATTGGGGGCTTTGGTTTTGCAGTATGGGGTTCAGGCCATTGAGGTGTATCAGATTACAGGAACCGTGCAGGCATCGGATTACGTCAATTTTGACATGCTAAATGATCGAATCTACAGCACAAAGCAGATTTCACAGGAGAACTTCAACACGCTAGCATCGATTTATGGCACGCCTTTGGTAGGAGCTTCGGGAGCTATTTATGGCTTATTATTGGCTTTTGCAGTTTTGTTTCCAAACATGGAATTGATGTTACTTTTCATTCCTGTTCCTATAAAAGCAAAATACTTTATTCCAATTTTAATAGTTATAGAAGTATACTTAGGATTCTCTAGAGGAGGCTCCTCGATTGCGCACTTAGCACACGTCGGGGGAGCGCTATTTGGTTTTATCCTATTAAAAATGTGGGGAGTACGCCGAGGCAATTATTATTAGTAGATCGTGATGAAGAAAGATAACGCACTGAAAGATTTTTTTAAAACTACTTACAGTAGCCGCTCGCCGATACCCTATATTTTATCTGCGCAGATTTTTCTATTCGTTATTATTCATCTGTTTGATCTTTTTGTGGAAGTTGGGATCACCAACTATCCTCTTTACGATAAAGTGTTGAGCTACCTGAGTCTACCCGGTGAATTCAGTAAGTTTATCCAACAGCCTTGGTCGTTAGTGACCTATCCTTTCCTATACACCGGATTGTTTAATATTCTGTTCGATTGCCTGTGGATCTATTGGCTAGGGAATGTCTTTTTAGGCTTTTTAAATAATCGTCAGTTCCTGACGGTATTCTTAAGTGCTATCTTCATCGGAGGCCTTTCCTTCTTAGCTCTATCGCAGATTCCACTCTTAGCGAAGAGTCCACAGACCTTTCTGCATACCAATGCGATGAGCATCGGAGCATTGATGGGAAGCTTGCTGATACTGGTTCCTAAAATGGAATTCAGACTTTTCTTGTTTGGCAATGTGAAGTTCCAAACGATTGCATTCGTCTTTTTGGGGTTGCAGTTTCTCTTCCTATTTTTAATCAACAAGCCTGGCGCAATATCATTACTGATCAGCACCTCATGGGGGATGCTGTTCATTAGTCAGCTACGCAAAGGAAATGATTGGAGCAAGCTTTTTGAACGAAAACCTGACAGTAAATTACGTGTTGTACATACAGAAAATAAACCACCGGTTTACAGAAGCTATAAAGGCGACTTACCGAACCAAGAGGTAATCGATGAAATATTGGATAAAATTTCCCAATACGGTTATGAAAGTCTATCTTCACGGGAAAAAGAAATCCTTTTTAAAGTAAGTAGAGAAGAGCAAGAGTAATGTTAATTAACAAAAAGAACTTGGGTTTTTTCAGCAAAACCGTGATGCTTGGCAATTTGCTTGCAGTTGTCGGTCTACTTCTAAGCTACTCCGCTTCTTTTATCAATCCAAAGTCTTTCTGGGGTATTGCCTTCTTAGGATTGGGTTATTTGCCTATCCTGCTTATCAATGTCGGATTTATTCTTTACTGGATACTACGAAAACCGCGTTTCGCACTTCTTTCTCTTGGTGCGATATTATTAGGTTGGAACCTGATGACGCAGCATATAACCTTTAGCGAACAGGTTGATTTGGCTCCTTCCGACACCTCGCTTCGTGTCATGTCCTTCAATGCACATATGTTCTCTCCAATTGAGGGTTCCGAGAAGCCGCCTAAAGAGGAATTCATCGAGATCGTCAATGAAACAAAGCCGGATGTATTGTGTGTGCAAGAGTTCTATAGCACAATCAAAGGCAATAAGCGTTTTAGCGAGACTCTAAAAAACAAAGCTGACTTTGATACCTATTACTTTGCTCCATCGACACAGAACGATTATATGGCCTATGGACAGGCTATTTTTTCTAAATATCCCATCATTAACTCAGGATTGATTAAAAAGAATGAATACGGTATCAACCGTATCATTTACGCTGATATCGTAAAAAATCAAGATACGATCCGTGTCTATAATGTGCACCTCCGCTCATTTGGATTGCAAAACGAAGATAAGGAATTCATTCAGAATCCTGGCGGAGCCGGAGGAGCAGAAGAAACGGCAACTCGCCGTGTAGGAAGAAAGCTGAAATGGGCTTTCGAACAGCGCAGTAATCAGGCGGAGTCTCTATCCGAACATATGGCCGAAAGCCACCTGCCGAAGATTATCATGGGTGATTTTAATGATACCCCCATGTCATACAGCGTTAATCTGATTGGAAAGGATATGAAGAATGCATTTCAGGAGAAAGGCAATGGATGGGGTATTACGCATTTCGAGATGCTACCTATCCTCCAGATAGATTATATTTTTGCCGACAAGCAATTCGCTGTCAACAACTACCATATCATTAAGGAAAAGCTTTCAGATCACTACCCGATTTGGGCAGATTTAAGTATGCACAAAGGAAATTAAGATTGTGTGTTAAGCTGCTGTAAAGCCTTCTCGATAAAGAAATCATAACGATTCTTTACTTTAAAATAAGCTTCCCTACCGAAATAGTACCGACCCAAGAGAGCTTCAATATCACTTTGTATCAGATCGTGCAAGTCTATCTGTTTGCGTGCGCTTAGGCGAACTCCCCTTTGGTTAAGGAAATTAATAAAGCTGCTGTACTCTGAATTTGGAAGGGTATATCCTTGCAAGAAGTTCTCGATAGAATAGGCAGGTAGTTTCTTCGTGAAGCGACTGTAGACAAACTGCTCTACAAGACTCGACTGCGCTAGATCCTGATAAATAATGCTCACCTCGTTAGAGTCCACAGGAACTAACAGATCAGGCACAATACCTCCACCAGAGAAGAGCTTCTTGCCCAAGCCCGTTTGGTATGACTTTCCATGTGCATACGTCGTGTCTAATGACCAAAGACCGCTATACATAGACGCGTAATCTTGCATATTTGACCAATTCGGACTGTATTTACGTTGGATACTACGTCCTAGCGGCGTATAGTATCGAGCAATACTCAAGTTGATCGTTGATCCATCAGAGAAATCGAATAGCTCTTGGACAATCCCTTTTCCATAAGTACGACGTCCGATCAAAATACCTCGATCCCAATCTTGCACTGCACCTGCAACAACTTCACTCGCAGAAGCCGTACGCTCATTCACTAGCACCACCAGTTTACCATTTGCGTAATTGCCTTTACTTTCCGATAGGTAATCTCTGCGCGCTTCATGAGCTCCTTCCGTATATACTACCAAGCGTTGATCGGCGAAGAACTCGCTTGCCAACTTGATTGCGATATGAAAGTATCCTCCGCCATTGTCTCTCAAGTCGAGGATGAGGTTCTTCGCACCTTGCTTCTTAAGCTCGATGATCGCATTCCGAAACTCTTCCGCAGTCTTCAATCCGAAACGACGGATACGAACGAACGCGACGGTAGGTTCGATCATGTAAGCTACGTCCAAGGAGCTTACACTGATCTGGTCTCGCTTTGCTTTCAAGGGGAATGGCAGCGCAATGGAATCGCGTTGGATGAACATCTCTACCTCTGTACCACGCTTACCACGAATTAGCTTCTCTACTTCTTCCTTCGACACCAGATTCCCTGCAACGGGTTTATTACTAATCTTCAGAATTCGATCCCCTACTTTGAAACCAGCCTTATCCGCCGGACCATTGGTAATCACTCCAACTACCAGCAGGGTATCGTTCAGATTGAAATACTCCATTCCTATCCCTTCGAAAGTACCTTCAAGGATTTCCGTTTGAGTCTGCGACTCATTAGGCATCAGAAATAAAGAGTAAGGATCGAGATGGGAAATGATATGGTTGATCGCCCCGTTTTGGACGGAATCCATATTGATGCTATCCACATATCGGGTGGAAATAAGATCTACAACCTGTTGTATCTTATACGCATTATCGGAAATACCAATAGGCACCAAGGAACCACCAGAACTGATTCGCTCTTGGTCAGCGTAATTCTGCCCGAGAATCAATCCTAATAGGAGTGTAGCCGCATAGGTGGCTGCAACGAAAATATTCCTCTTTCTTCCTTTTTGCATTTATGGTCTGGTGCGCAAAATTAACACTTAACGATTTGTTTAAAAGAATAATATAATAAATAATTTATCAACAATTAACAGTCCAAACAAGACTTGTAACGGTAATATTTCAGCAATTTTCAATATTTTTACATACTCATGCACGAAATAGAACCATATTACAACTGGAGAGACGATTATATAGCCTCAGAAGATGAGCGAAGCCCATTTTATGGCACTATACATTCAGAATTTGAGTTTGATAAGAAAATCTATAATTTTCTTTTACATCCACAATGGGATGAGTTTGGATCATTGACGCTTTACCTGAAAGTTTTGTATGCAGATTACGATAAAGGATTCTGCATCATTGAACTCATTGGCGAATGGAACGATGCGATCTACAACGACATCATGATCCTAAAACGCGAGATCATCGACCTGATGATCGGCGAGGGTATCAATAAGTTTATCCTGATTGGAGAGAACGTTTTGAACTTCCATGCTTCCGATGATTCCTATTATGAAGAATGGTTTCAAGATGTCGAAGACGGGTGGATCGTAGGAATCAATTTCCGCGAACATGTTATTCAAGAATTCGAGAGCAACCACATCGACTATTACATTAACTTCGGACAGTATTTCAACAACTTCCCTTGGCGCACATTAAAGCCGAAACAACTTTATCATCACATAGAAGAACACATGCAAAAAAGGCTGAATTAATGTTGTTATTGATAGCCTTTTCATCATAAATAAATACCAGCGCCATGAACGTAAGATCTATCAACTACCACAACCGCATATTCCGAACCTTAAGCAACAGCAACAACGGCGAAACTTCCCCTGAAACAGAATTTCATTACAAGCATATCGGCAATATTGTCTTCGCGGACTACAGTGGCGGAGCTATTAAATATGGGCATCTTTTAGGGATAGTTTCTGAGTATGGCACAATCGACATGCGCTATCATCAGGTTAATCATGCTGGCGAACTCATGACAGGTATCTGCCAATCACGCCCTGAAGTTTTAGCAAACGGTAAAATCCGCTTACATGAGACCTGGCAATGGACTTCCTGCGACCTAAGCAAAGGCGAGAGCATTGTCGAAGAAGTATAAGTACCCCAACACTCCCCTTTCTCCTCTCCAAACATAGATGCAAAATCCGCATAACACACCTGCGTGGCCTCAACAATTGGCGAAAAGCAATAAAATAGGCTTTTTTTAAGTATCTTTAGCCTATCATAAAATTCGTAAAAACTATATTCCAATCATCTACGTTAGGTTAAGTCAACGATTAAAGTAAACAGAGTCCACATCTTTCGTTAACGACGAAGGAATAAGATTTGGATATACGTTATGACAGTCCTAAATTTGCCTAACAAAAATTTGTAATTATGTCATTCAGAATAGAAAAAGACACCATGGGCGAGGTTCAAGTACCTGCCGACAAATACTGGGGTGCACAAACTGAACGTTCAAGAAACAACTTTAAAATTGGTCCAGCGGCATCTATGCCACATGAGATCATAGCAGGCTTTGCTTACCTAAAGAAAGCAGCTGCCTATGCTAACCATGAATTAGGCGTACTACCTGTAGAGAAGCGTGATGCTATCGCTGCAGTATGCGACGAAATCTTAGCAGGTAAACTAGATGACCAATTCCCATTAGTTATCTGGCAAACAGGATCAGGAACACAGTCCAACATGAATGTGAATGAAGTAGTCGCTAACCGCGCGCAAGTACTTGCAGGTGGAAAGATCGGCGAAGGTGAGCCTGTATTAAAAGCGAATGATGATGTAAACAAATCACAGTCTTCTAACGATACATTCCCTACGGGTATGCACATTGCGGCTTACAAAGCAGTAGTAGAAGTGACTATCCCTGGCGTTGAGAAGCTTCGCGATACATTGAAAAGAAAATCCGAAGAGTTCATGAACGTAGTAAAGATTGGACGTACGCATTTAATGGATGCTACACCACTTACACTAGGTCAAGAGCTTTCAGGCTATGTAGCGCAGTTAAATCACGGTCTTAAAGCGTTAAGAAATACGTTATCACACCTTGCAGAAGTAGCATTAGGTGGTACAGCCGTTGGTACGGGTTTAAATACACCTAACGGATACGACGTTGTTGTTGCCAAATATATCGCTGAGTTCACAGGTCATCCATTCGTTACTGCCGAGAACAAATTCGAAGCACTAGCAGCACACGATGCTATCGTTGAAACACACGGTGCTTTGAAACAATTAGCCGTAGCATTGAATAAGATTGCTAACGATATC
The DNA here is from genome assembly GCF_008274825.1 of Sphingobacterium hotanense. Classification (NCBI taxonomy): domain Bacteria; kingdom Pseudomonadati; phylum Bacteroidota; class Sphingobacteriia; order Sphingobacteriales; family Sphingobacteriaceae; genus Sphingobacterium; species Sphingobacterium hotanense. The sequence goes on along the minus strand of NZ_CP030848.1, from coordinate 745,635 downwards.
CGTATGTTAGCATCAGGTCCTCGTTCAGGAATTGGTGAGATCCTTATTCCGGAGAACGAACCAGGATCGTCGATTATGCCAGGAAAAGTAAACCCTACGCAGTGTGAGGCTTTAACAATGGTTGCAGCACAGGTAATGGGTAATGATGTAGCAATCACAATCGGAGGTACGCAAGGTCACTACGAGCTTAACGTATTCAAACCATTGATGGCTGCAAACTTCTTACAATCAGCAAGACTTATCGGAGATGCATGTGTATCTTTCGAAGAGCACTGTGCGGTAGGTATCGAGCCTAACTACGCACGCATCAAAGAATTAGTAGACAACTCCTTGATGTTAGTAACAGCATTGAACACGAAGATCGGTTACTACAAAGCTGCGGAGATTGCACAAACAGCACACAAAAACAATTCTACATTAAAAGAAACAGCTATCGCATTAGGTTATGTTACTGCCGAGCAATTCGACGAGTGGGTAAAACCGGAAGATATGGTAGGTAGCTTAAAATAAAAGAGTGGATAAACGCTTAAAATTACATATTTCAATGAAAGCATACCTTGCCCTAGTGTTAGGTATGTTTTTTATTGGCAGCAGCTGTCAGCGACATTCTGATATGCAGGATGAGGGAGCAGATTGGTTTCAGGGTGTATGGGTACAGGACAGCATCCCCAACTCAGCAAATATGCTGAACTATACCTTACATGAATTCCGTGTCACCTGCGACTCGATTTACACAACCATGAAAGTGCACAATAAGGTAAAAACAATGCCCGACAGTTGCTACAAAAATGGAGAATGGACAGAATATGCAAAGGCTGTCTATGTATTGCGCGGCGACAGTATGATTGTCGAAGGCGTCTATACAAAACCCAACTGGAAACAAAAGATCTCCGGATGTTATAAGCAAGGGGAATACTTGCCACGCTATAAAGTGGCTTACAAAAGCAAGGATAGCGTCGTATTGGAAAACAAATTTGATGCAAGACCTGTCGTTCTCAAGAAGATCAAAGACATTACCTGCGTACCTAAAAAACGTTGGGAACTATAAAAAGAAAGAGCCGCTAAACGCGGCTCTTTCTTTTTATCTAGTTTATCAGTCTCGTCTCATCCGACGATTTCAAAATATGGTTCTTCAATTCAGTCTCCGCCTGCAATAGATCTGCTTCGGCAACCTTACGTTTCTCTCTACCCTCTTTCTGAATACGCAACACCTCTTCAATCGTCGTGATAATATCCGTATTCGCTTTCTTAATGGTTTCCACGTCGATAATACCACGCTCCGTTTCCTTCGCTACATTGATAGTCGCATCTTTCAACATCTCCGAATTGCGCTTCAAGAGTTCATTCGTCGCGTCAGTAACCGCACGTTGTGCTTCCAACGCGCTCTGCGCATGCGCAATACCTAAAGTCAATACCATTTGGTTCTTCCACAAAGGCAAGGTATTCACAATACTTGACTGGATTTTTTCCATCAGCGAGCTGCTATTGCTTTGGATCATACGAATCTGCGGAGCCGTCTGCAAGACCACCATTCGGGTAAGCTTCAGGTCATGCACCTTACGTTCGAAACGAACAACATGTTGCTCCATGTCTTTATACTCCTGTATCTTATGCTGATCTCCTGTCGATTCAGCCTCCGCTTTCATCGCCGGTAAAGTCACGGTTAGCACCTCATGCAACTTCTCCTCCCCTGCTTGAATATGCAGCGAAAGGTCTTTAAAGTATTGCTGATTCTGAACAAAAAGCTTATCGAAGATGTTGACATCCTTCGCTAAGTTCTTATAGTGCCCCTCCAGCTTCAATTCAATGCTATGAATGTTCTTCTCCACAGAAGCATATTCCGTACGAAGACGACCGATCTTTTTCTTGATATTATCGAAGAAAGGAATCAACGGTTTCTTATTCAATTTCTCATCGAAATTCTTAATCTCCCCACGAAGATTCAACAGAATATCTTCCGCACCACCAAGATCCTTGGTCCGCACCTGCTTCAAAATCTCGTTCGAGAAATTACTTACATTGGACTGGCTACCGACACCAAATTGGATAATATCAGTGGTTGATTTTAAGTTAATCTTATCCTTATATTGTTGAATTAAGCCCTTCTCTTCCTCTGTAAAGTTTACAGCGATTTCGCCAGGCTTATTCTTGTTCTGGTCATCATCCAAATTTGTCAAATCTAAGTTTGCCATAATATCTTAATCTTTTAAAAGGTTTCTACTTTTTAAGGTTTGCAGATAAACATCGGTCTCCGCCGATACATCCAGCATCCCCATCTTAAAATGATTCGTTACTTCTTGCTCAATGGCCACCGAAGCCTGGCGTATCACACTTTCCAGCTTACGCTTCGATTCCATCGTGATGCTATTGCTCAGATGCGTATTCTCCAACTCATCATATTGCATCAGCACATTCACTACCGTCGAATGGCGCACAAGAAACTTCTCTGCTTCACGAACATCTTTCTTCTCCAACAATTGAAATAACCGGATAATCTTATCGATATCCGTTTGAATACTTCTATTGTCTATTTGCTTGCGCCAATGTAACAGTCGTTCCACAAAAAATTGAGGCGTATCAATAGACGCCGATTTAAGTTCCAAATATTTCTGTGCAGAAGGCGTCGATATCCATGTCAACGGACGAACCTCGCCCAGCTCCAAGCGCTGTAAATAAGGCTTCGCCTGATTCAGCAGCATGCCATTACCAACGATATAAGACACCACAGAACCACCCATCGTTAGCAGCATCGCGGAGCTCAATGTTCCGAAGAAGTAAATGAAGGATACCAACAGTGCAATCTCTACGGCCAATAATGCCACCCCCGCAACATACCAAGAACGAACCTTCGTTTTCTTAGCTTGTCCCAACATGACGAAGGGATGTATATGTATAGGCAATGGGATAATCATTAATACAGACAAAATCGTCCACATTAACTGTCTGACCTCCCACGGTCTACTTTTCTTTGTTGCCCAACCCATTTTGCAATTTAATTATTTTTATAAAAATACACCAATTCTTATTCCAATGCATACTTTCATCCTAAAAACTAGGTAATTGGCATAAAAACACCTGTCATTACGTCATTTTTATCGGTGAAAATTCCTAGGCCCAATTCCTCAATTTCTATACGGTTTCAATCAGCGACAGCGTCAGTTCATAAGCTGTCTTTTTCTCCCATTTCGCCATTAGCCACGCAATAAAGCTTAGGTTAAAGATATCTTTATTCGCGTCGATATCAACCATAGAAAGAACGGTATCCTGATAAGTTTGCTCGCTGACGATGTCAGGTTTTTGAATGGAGCGCTCAACCATGCTTAGGAAAACCATGACACGCTCCTCCTGAATGCTCAACAAATACTTCTTGTAGCGGCGTTTGAAACTATGCAGCCGCGAAACCGCCAGCTCCGTATTCTCGAATTGCAAATGCACCAAAATCTCCATCAAATTCTTTCGAATCGTCCACAGCATCCCCATCTTCTTCTCATACCAATGATCGGTATGTCCCAATTTCGCTAGATAGCTTAAGCTGCGCGAGTCCCGATGCTGCGCATAGAACATGGTCAGACTCAGATACAGATCGTCGATATCCTCTTGGCTGGATTTCTTAGTCGCATACGATAATCCTTTCTCAATCGCTTGGATACCTTCTTGAGGCTTCCCCGAAAAATGATAGTTCAATCCCAGCAGCAGTTGATACCGCAGCATAAACTGCTCTCTGTAAGATTTACTGCTATCCATCAATTCGTCCATCTGCGTTAAATAACTAATGCTTTCTGCAAACCTTTTATTGCGCAAATTGAAATTTGCTAGGTAATAAAGGATATAGAGATGATAATAGAGATGGCGCTCCTTCGGTTTTTCCAAGCCCTGAATGTATTGATACGTTTTCCGAACATATCTTTCGATCAATCCATAATTCTGATTGATGGCCGCATACTCGTTCGCGATATAGAGGATTTGATAGAGCGACTTATAATTCATCAGATCCAGCACCGCGATCTGATATTTCTTCAGTGTCGCTTCGATCAACTCCGTCAGGTTAACGATTTTCCCTTTCAGATGTATCTCCTGCAATTCCCGACGCAGGTAGGCATAGGCCATATGCATCTTCGCTTCCCGTTGCATATGCGTTTGGTTCAAAGTAAAACGATCTAATAAACGGTCTAAGGCTAAATCCCTATCCAAATGCGCATACTGCATACGCAACAAAAAGACTTCATTGACCAAACCAAACTGCTCTTCTTGAACGGCCAAACGCTCCGCACGATCCAAACATTTCAAACCAATCTTCGCAGCACTATTCTCCAATAAGAATCGAGCAACAACGAGGTTCCTCAGTATTTCGTAGACCGCGCTGTCTTTGCTTTCAAATGCGCGTTGCGAAAGGAATTGGAGCACATTATCCTGCAATCTTTTGCGAAGCGCATGATATGCATCTTTATTTTTTTGCTTTGAATATAATTTATTTATTGATTTTTTATCGTCAGTTTCTAAAAAATTGAACAAACGAATATTCTTGGCATCCTTGCGCTTATTTTTTCTGTTTAGAAAACTCTTAAAATCTGCTTTATCCTGATTATTAAGCAAGTCGATCAGCTGCGATAAATCATCCATACACTATAATTTCTTTCTAAATATATCAAAAATATCTCTTTTATATCGTCAGTATTTTAATGAAACTAAGTTTGCAAGCAGCCCGATTCCCCCGACCTTTACGTCGTATTAATCAACAAAAATTAAAAATATGGAACCGCTAAATATCCAATCAGAAGAAAACAACTTGACTCCAAAGGGGTCGGAAGGAACAAAGAATCCGTACAAACCGACAGCTGCCTTCGTAGGCGCCTCTTGGTTAGCATTAATTACAGGTGCTGTCGCATTTTGTATAGGATTATGGAATGCCGATATGGCACTCAATGAAAAAGGCTATTATTTTACCATTTTACTATTTGGATTATTTGCCGTTATCTCGGTACAGAAAAGCGTACGAGATAAAGCTGAAGGGTTGGCTGTAACTGAGATTTACTATAGCTTAAGCTGGTTTGCGACCATTGCCTCGATCGTATTATTGGTCGTTGGTCTGTGGAATGCTGACTTGACCTTAAGTGAAAAAGGATTCTACGGAATATCCTTTGTGCTCAGTGTTTTTGCTGCCATTGCCGTTCAGAAAAACACAAGAGACGCTAAGTTGGCAAACGAAAAGACCTTATAACTTAGCGGTTTCCCCGCAGTCCTTGCTTGTCGAGGCTGCGGGTTGTTTAAATAATTTTGGTAACTTAACCTATTAAATCCCCCTCTCATGAAGAGCATTAAACGCGAGGATATACATATCCTTGCAAAACATAGCGATCTATCAGAAACGCAAATTGAAAAGGCATTAAAAACCGAAGTATTCAACCAAAGAAACGATTGGTCTAATTTTCTAAAATATGCATTACTAGCGTTAGGCATTGGCTTTTTTGCTGCAGGCGTTATCTTCTTCTTTGCTTACAATTGGGACGAACTAGACAAATTCGCCAAACTTGGCCTCGTACAAATGCTAGTTATCGTTGTCTGCGTAATCGCCTTATTGCCAAAACTCACACCTAACACACGCAAAATATTACTGACAGGGGCTTCCCTATTGGTCGGCGTCATGTTTTCCGTGTTCGGGCAAATCTATCAGACCGGAGCAGATGCCTACGACTTTTTCCTTGCATGGACATTATTTATCGGCATTTGGGTGTTGATCAGCAATTTTCCACCCCTCTGGATACTGTTCCTAGGATTGGTCAATACCACCTTTATCCTGTATACGACACAAGTGACAAGGCATTGGGACGAAGGATTGAACTTTACCATCTTGTTTGTTCTCAACCTGATTCCGCTAGTTGCATCACATTTGATCAATCATTCTTGGAAAGGTGTAAGTATCCCAACATATTTCACCAATATTGTCGCTTTAGCGGCACTTACCTTTGCAACGATTGGGAATTTAGTCTACATCTTCGCCTCGAAGGCAGATTTCCCATATTTACCTCTACTAACGATCGCCTTTTATGGACTAGGAATTGGCTACGGAATTAAGCAGCGAAGTATCTTCTACTTATCCGCCATACCACTCAGCATCATCATCATACTGACAGGCTTGATTCTAGAAATCAGCAACTGGAAAGATTCCTATCTATTCGTCAGTTTATTTATTATCGCAAGCATCAGTTTGGTGGTCTACAATTTAATACACATGTTAAAAAAAGAATCGTCATGAAAAGTAGATTAAATTTCGACGAACTAACACAAAACCTTGGATGGTCGGAGGCAGCGCACAGTTTCGATCGGCAAGCAATAGAAACCGAATTCCAGGAACGTGATGAGACACAAAGTCTCCCAATCAAGATCCTATCTATTTTCGGTGGGCTTATGGCAAGCTCCACATTCACCGGATTCCTATTCACTTTTGGAATTTTGGAGAACAGAATCACGCAACTGATCTTCGGTCTGATCTTTCTTACGGGATCAATCTTCTTTAGCCGAAAGACTAAAATGCTGCTATTGGATACCATTGCGGTATCGGGTCTTATTCTTGGCTTTACACTGATAGGTCTTGCATTAGAAGATTACCGCCTGTCAGACGAATCAGCATTGCTAATCATCTGTATCCTCGCGACCGTCAGTATCAACTTCGTACGAAACTACATCATGACCTTCATATTGGTCCTGATTGCCTGCGGAACCTTGCTCGCGGCACTCAACCAAGCAGACTGGGATAACCTGTCCTATTTCTATGTCCCTGCGCTGGGCTTAGTTTTAGCTTACCTGTATATCAAAGAAGCCCGCATCATCAGTAAAAGAGACTTCTTTTCCATTCGATACAATCCCATCCGCACGGCACTAACTTTTTGCTTAATCATCGGGCTTATTTACCTAACGCTAGATCAGAAATTTATCCTTACAAACTATTATGCGTTGTCAAGTTCGCTATCCTTTATCGTACTCTGTTTTGTTGCGCTGCATTATGTTTTCGAGAAATTGGCCATCAGTAACAAGCGAACAATAGTCTTATTGTATTTGCTTTGTTTATGCTGCCTGCTGCCAACCCTATTTGCTCCTGCCATTTCCGGCGCTATATTTTTGATCTTAGTCAGCTTCTTGGCAAATTATAAGACCGGATTTGTACTAGGCATTTTACTTCTGCTCTATGCAGTTTCCAGGTTCTATTCCGATCTGGAGATTTCCTTGCTCAACAAATCAATCGCTATGATGATCTCCGGAGCATTCTTTATCATTCTATATTTTGTGAGCCTTAAATTAAGTCGTCATGAAGAAAATTAGCATCATACTCATCGTTGTCAACTTACTATTATTGTTGGCTTACTTCAACTATAGCATTGCGCAAAAAGAAGATACCCTCAAAGAAGGGAAATTAGTGCTGTTGGAATTAGCGCCCGTAGACCCTCGATCGCTGATGCAGGGCGATTACATGATGCTCAACTATAAACTGAACAGCAATGTACAGCCCGACAGCATCCCTCGTAGAGGGTATGCAGTCCTTAAATTAGATAACCATCAGGTAGGCGAATTACAAAGATTCCAAGCCGAAAAGGCCCCATTAGCACCCGGAGAAGTGTTGATCGCCTACACCAACCCAACACAATGGCGCGTAAATATCGGAGCGGAATCCTTCTTCTTCCAAGAAGGAACAGGCGAACGTTTCGAAAAAGCTAAATACGGTGCCCTAAAAGTCGATGACAATGGAAACAGCTTACTAATTGGCTTGTACGACGAAGATAAAAGAGAGATAAAATCTAAGTAAAGTCAAAGCTTAAGTTAACCCAATACAAAGCCCAATCAAACCCGCTCTCGAGCGGATTTGATTGGGCTTTGTATTGGGTTTGAAAGGGAAGAGCAATGGTTTTGAGTAGTTGCAGTTAGATTTTAGACATTAGATATAAGACATTAGAGTATTGGCTTTCGAAGTAGAAAGGGAAATTTGTTTTGAACGGAAGAAAGGTGGGGTTTAAGGATTGGCGATTCTGGCGTGTTGTCTTTCAACCAGGAAAGGAAGGATGAAAAGAATTACAGGATCCTGCTAATCCTAAAATCCTTCCTTTCCTGGTTCAAGACAATACCCTTTCAAATAAACTGTGCCCGATCCTGTCAATCCTTGCATCCTTCCTTTCCTGGTATTCAAAACAAAATTCCCTTTTCCAAACCCAAACGTCTAAAAAAAGGCAGGCCGCCATAGGTCTAAATACTAACTACTAACTTCTAAATACTTCCAAAAACAAATAGTATAAAGTTAATTAGTTCAAAATTGTTTAACTATTACATTATTTACTTACTATCCTGATATTCATCATTTATTTTGGGTTTATCTGACAATATATTTGTGGTATAACAAATCGTTATTGCAATGAAAAAACTATTATTAACTATTGCCGGCCTATTTGCAGTAGGCATGAGCTTTACACAAGCCCAAACAACAGATTTTAACAAGTGGCAGGTACGCTTACGTGGGGTTGCCGTTATTCCTACGCCATCTGCTGAAATCGCAACAATCGGTGGTGATGTTGACATCAACACTAAATTTATTCCAGAGCTAGATTTTACGTATTTCTTTACAAAGAACATTGCGGCAGAATTGATCTTAGGAACAACAAAACACAATGTTAATACAACAGGATCAAACTTAACTGCAATTGGTGGTGCGTCATCAGCAGAGGTTGATTTAGGTTCTGTTTGGTTACTTCCTCCAACATTGACAGCGCAATACCATTTCTATCCTGGAAAATTGGTTAAACCGTACGTTGGTGTGGGTGTGAACTATACAATATTCTATAATGTAGATGAAGGTGCCACAGTAAAAGGTGTAGACTACAAAAACAAATTTGGATTTGCTACACAGATCGGTACTGACATTAACATTACAGATAAATTCTTCCTTAACGTGGATGCTAAATACATCTTCTTGAAAACAGATGTTGACGTAGATGCTTCAAACTTAGCTGCTGGTTTAGCCATTCCGGCAACAGTAGACATCAATCCATTCTTAGTGGGAGTTGGTATTGGATATAAATTCTAGTAGCATATTATCAAAAGCGCTCCGGTCTAAGCTTGCTCTCTGCTGAAACCGGAGTTTTTTTACCCAAAAAAGGGGATCCCGTTCGGAGTCCCCTTTGCTATTATCTTTTCTTTCTAATTAGAAAGGTAAGTCGTCATCATCAGCGCCGCTCGAAGAAATATCTACCGGAGGCATATCAGCATAACCCGGTGCCGGTGCAGATGCTGCAGTGTTTGCCAATTTGGTAACACGCCAAGCTACTAAAGAGTTGAAGTAAGTTGTAACCCCTTCTTTGTTCGTCCAAGGACGACCACGAAGGTTGAAAGATACTTCTACATCTTCACCTACTGCAAGGTTATCAAATATATTAACGCGATCTTGAGTTGCCTCAAAGCGGATGTATTCTACAAATTGTGGGTTTTCAGCGTATGCAACAATCATATCTCTCTTTTTGAAAGATTCTGTAACTTGTTGTGTCGCGCCTACTTCATGTACTTTTCCTCTTATTTCCATAACTAAACTATTAAACCGTAAAATTAAACAATTTTTGCTAAGAGAATAAGTAACTTTGCAGAAATATGGCAGAAGTTTTCAACACCCAAAGCAAGGTTATCATTACCTGCAACCGTCGCTTATCTCCTTATCTGGAGCAAGAAGTGAAAGATTTAGGATTCGAAATTAAGCGTGCATTCAACACCGGCGTCGAGGTGAAAGCCTCTGTAAATGAGTGTATCAAGTTAAATTTAAACCTGCGCACAGCCAGCCAGGTATTGTATGAAATTAAATCGTTCAAGGCGAGTGATGCCAACGAACTATATAAGCAATTATTGGGGATCAGCTGGGAAGATATCATCCCGTTTGATGGCTACTTTTCCGTAACATCCAATGTACATAATGAAACGATCACCACGCCATTATTTGCCAATGTCAAGGTAAAAGATGCGATTGTGGATCGCATAAAAGATAAAAAAGGATTGCGTCCGAATACGGGGCCAGACCTATCAAAGGCTGTTATCCATCTGCACTGGATGGAAGACCGCGCGGAAATCTTTTTAGATACTTCCGGTGAAACCTTAGCGAAGCATGGCTACCGTAAGCATCCAGGGAAGGCACCGATGCTGGAAGCTTTAGCAACGGCTACCATCCTTGCCACGCAATGGGATGGGAAATCACCATTTGTAAACCCGATGTGTGGTTCAGGAACATTGGCGATTGAAGCAGCCTTGATTGCGCAGAATCGTAAACCCGGATTGCAGCGTATGAATTACTCATTCATGCATTTTATAGGCTACAACGAGGAGGTTTTCTTTGAGGAACGTCGTATCCTCAAAGAAATAACCGATAAACAGAACTTACCCCATATCATTGCTTCTGATATTTCGGCCGATGCGATTGAAATATCAAAATCAAATGCCCGGACCGCTGGTGTAGAGCATTTGATTGAATTTGAAGTTTGTGATTTTGCTGAAACTACAATTCCGGTGGGTGATGGCGTTATCATGTTCAACCCGGAATATGGCGAACGATTGGGCGTGCATAGCAAATTGGAGCTTACCTACAAGCGCATGGGCGACTTTTTGAAGCAGGATTGCAAAGGATACCGCGGTTATGTGTTTACGGGGAACCCGGATTTAGCGAAGAAAATCGGCTTACGTGCGTCTAGAAGATTCGAATTCTTCAATGGTAAATTAGACTGTCGTTTGTTACAATACGAGCTCTATGAAGGAACAAAAGAAAAGTAAGGACGAAATTCTCGACCTGACAGTCTCTTTTGTTCAGGACACATTGAAAGATGCCGAATCGGGTCACGATTGGTGGCATATTCAACGTGTATGGAACAATACCAAGCATATTCTGCAACACGAAAAAGCAGATCCCTTAGTCTGCGAGTTGACGGCTTTGTTGCATGATATTGCGGATAGCAAATTCCATGATGGCGATGAAACTATTGGTCCGCGGGTGGCTGGAGAATTCCTTCATTCCATTGGGGTCGAGCAGGAAATCATTGAACATGTGCAGCACATTATCCTGAATATGTCGTTCAAAGCGTCTCTGGGTGAAGTGACATTTCATTCCAAGGAATTAGAGGTTGTGCAGGATGCAGACCGATTGGATGCTATTGGAGCGATCGGGATTGCACGAGCATTTACCTATGGTGGATTTAAGAACCGAGAAATCTATAATCCGAATATTCCCGCACAATTAAATCAAGACAAGGAGTCGTATAAGAAAACGACAGCACCGACCATCAATCACTTCTACGAGAAATTGTTGCTGTTGAAAGATAAGATGAATACACCGACCGCAAAAGCGATTGCTGAGAAACGCCATGATTACATGGAAGGATTTTTGGAACAATTTTATGGCGAATGGAAAGGCGATCAATAAACAACGCATTCCTTCATTAAAAGATACTTTTAAGTAAAAGAAAACGGTTAGTCAAAGTTGACTAACCGTTTTCTTTTTGTTAAGATTTTAGTTAACCCTATTATAATTATCCAAATATTATATTTTTGTAACAATTAAATAAAATAAGATATAATATTGAAAGACAGCAATCTAGTAGACCACCCATTGATTTTGCAGCTAAGAGCAGGCGATCAAAGAGCTTTTACGAAGCTGTATGAAATGTACTCTCCTATCTTGCTACAGCGTTTAGACAGCTTGTTGCCCGATCAGGATATTATTCTAGAAATACATCAGACTGCTTTTATTCGAATTTGGTTTTACCGCAAGAATATTCTTAGCGAGAGCGGTATATGGCCCTTGCTACATCGCATTGCGCGAAATCTAGTCGTCGATTATTACCGGGAAGCATCCACCAATGAAGCGATCAAGCAGGCATTGTTGATGCAGGCCACACTTTTCTACGAACTCGAGGAAGCAGACGATTCGACAAGGTCCCTGATGGAACAACTGTACTCTGCGATCGACCGGTTACCGGAGAAAAGAAAAGCGATATTTATGCTCTGCAAATTTCAAGGCAAGTCTTATGAGGAAGCGGCCAAGCTACACGACGTGAGTATCGGAACGGTTAAGGACCATATGGCGAAGGCGATGCGATTCCTGCAGCAAGAATTGGGTCCTAAAATGTATAGCTTACTTCTTTCATTGTTGTCCTTCTGTATCTAATAGGAGTAAATTAAGCAGCATTTTATATTTTTTTTATTTTTCTTCTTCCTTCGAGCATAGACTTTCACCCCTCTTTCCGTATTACTAGTAATAGTAGGCTTCATCAAAGTCCATAACCGATTAATCCATTTATGAATACTTACGACAAACGAGAACTATTTAAGCGATTTCTTGCTGGCAAGTGCCACACGGATGAAGCAGCATGGCTCATCGAACAGTTTTCCGAGAAGGAGTTCAGTGATGCATGGAATGAATGTATCGAAGAGCACTTCCAAGAAGTGGATTTGGACGAGGAAGTGCTGCCTGCTTATCACAAGATATCAGCAAGAGAATATGAGCGTATCGAGGCTCATGTTTTTCCGCCGGAAAAGACCAAGAATCCGCGAGCACCTTACTTTCGATGGGTGGCCGTCGCTGCTGTTGTCGCCACTATCGGCTATTTCGGCTTTCTACAGTTTCGAGCAACGCAGGATTCCGATCATTTGGAAGAATCGCTGATCGCGCAACAGGATAGCATGGTATTTACTGAAGGTAGTATTTCGATGACTTTGCCGGACGGGTCGCAGGTGGAGCTTTCCGATGCTCAACAGCATGCAGACCTTTATGCGGCAGAAAAAGATAGTAGCGGAATTGCACAGTATAGAATAAAAGAACGACAAGATAAACTTCCTTATATACAACAGATTGCCGTTCCATCTCGAAAGATAGCCGCCATTGTGCTATCGGATGGTAGCAAGGTTTGGTTAAATGCTAACTCCAAGCTAAAGTATGATGCGAACTTTGTTGGACAAGAACGGGAAGTCTTCCTTGAGGGCGAAGCCTATTTTGTATTCAGGAATTCAAAACTTTAAAAACAGTTCATAACGAATACACCACAACGTATCCCTTTAAGATTATTGGTATCTCTATCGACCAAAACCCTGCTGCATGGCAAACAGCGTTAAAGCAACATCAGCTGCCTTGGACACAATTGTTAGATCAGCAAAAAGAAAAATCGATTGCTAGCGGATTGTTTGCTATCACTTCCATCCCTGCCACTTTTCTTCTGGACCAAGAGGGCAAGATCATTGCTAAAAACCTGAGAGGCGCAGAATTAGAAGAATTTCTGGCCACGCTTTTCAAAGAAAAAGAAGCAGAATAAAAGCAATTATTCAAGAATACTAAGCCAATTGCAACAATTTTATTAAAATTAAAACGCCCCAAAGCATTTTTAATAATAACTTAACATAATTTGGGTAACTTCGATAAAATGATTTAAACCATGCATCGAAGTTACCTTTTCAAGCTAAACTACCTATTCCTCCTATTTTTATCCTGTTCTATCCTCCACAGCCGGGCGCAGTCTTCCGATTCATTAACAGTCGTAAATAAGCACTGGACCGTGAAGAAAGTTGCTAAAGGAGTCACATGGAAGCAAGGACATTTCGACAATCTTTTCAACAGTGTGCAAGAAGTCAACTGGGTAGAAATTGATTTAAAGAAGCAAGGAAAACATCTCCATCTCGCTGCAGATGCCAAAACACTTAAACCAACCTCACAATTCGCTTTAAAAAATAATGCCTTGGTGGCTATCAATGGTGGCTTTTTCAATATGAAAGACGGCGGAGCCGTCGATTATATCAAGGTCGATGGACAGGTCGTCAACCCGACTGCCAAGAAATCCGACCGTGCAAATGCGGTCTTAAGCATCGACAAAAAGCGAGTGACCATTCAAGCTGCTTCGACAGACAATGTGGAAGAATCCCCAGCTCGAGACGTCATGCTATCCGGCCCCCTACTCCTCCAAAACACAAACCGCTACAACCTCAGCAATAACCCCTTCAACGATAACCGACACCCTCGGACAGCTATTGGCATTGCCAAAAAGAACAAACTGATCCTTTTGGTTGTCGATGGCAGAAATGCGCAGGCTCAAGGCATGAACCTCCATGAGCTAGCCTCGCTGATGAAATGGATTGGCGCACAAGACGCAATGAACCTTGACGGCGGTGGGAGCTCTACCCTTTTCGTTAACGGCGGAAGTCCCAACGACATCGTCAATTACCCATCAGACAACAAGAAATTTGACCACGAAGGACAAAGAAATGTGGCGAATATTATCTATCTTAAAAACTAACACCATTATAAAATGAAAAAAACCTTCTTACTAGTTGCTATGACTATAATTTTCCATGTCGGATTATTCGCGCAAACTTCAATCATCGCGCATCGTGGCGTTTGGAAAAACACACAGGTTCCGCAGAATTCCATTGCATCCTTAAATGGAGCGATCGAGCAGAAACTATGGGGATCAGAATTTGATGTGCATTTGACAAAGGATGATGTATTGGTCGTATGCCATGATCATGATTTTTACGGATTGGAAATCGAACAATTAACCTATCAAGAATTACTTGCGAAGAAGCATCCTAATGGCGAGTCGATTCCTACAGTAGAAGAGTATCTAGCAGCAGGTTTAAAACAAAAGAAAACCAAGTTGATTTACGAATTGAAAACAAGCAGAATCAGCAAAGAAAGAACCTTAAAAGCCGTAGAACTTTCCTTAGCCCTTGTAAAAAAGATGAAAGCTAAGAAAAGAGTGGAGTATATTGCATTCGATTGGGACGCTTGTTTAAAATTCCGCGAGCTTGATAAAAATTCAAAAGTGCATTATTTGAATGGTGATAAAACCCCGGCACAAGTCAAAGAAGCCAAACTGAGCGGTATAGATTACAACCTCAATGCGCTTAAAAAGAATCCAACTTGGATAAAAGAGAGCAAGGATTTAAGATTAAAGGTAAACGTTTGGACGGTCAACAACGAAGCCGATATGAAATACTTTTTGAACGAAAAAGTCGATTATATTACCACTGATGAACCAGAACTACTATCAAAAATAATGAGCAATTAACATGAAGAAAATCCTAATCAACCTAACCCTATTATTACTTGTCAGTTTCTCTTATGCTCAAAAGTTCAATGTCGCTACATTCAACGTAGCTACATTCAACATCCGCATGAAAACTAAAGCGGATACCGGCAACCTTTGGGATGTAAGAAAACATGCGGTAAACAACCTTATCAAATACCACGAATTCGACATTTTCGGCGTTCAAGAGGCTTTCAAAGAACAGTTAGATGATATGCTTACAGCACTTCCGAACTTTCAGTATGTCGGCGTAGGACGCGATGATGGCTCTAACAAAGGAGAACATTCCGCTATCCTATATAATACGAACCGCTTCAAGTTGATGAAAAATGGTACATTCTGGCTATCGGCCACCGACACGGAAAAACCTAACAAAGGTTGGGATGCTGCCCTACCCCGTATTTGTACTTGGGGAGTTTTCCAAGACAAAAACAATGGCAAGAAATTCATCCTAATGAATACCCACTTTGACCATATCGGTAAAGAAGCGCGCGTAGAAAGCGCAAAGCTGATGATGGCGAAAGCAAAAGAGCTAGCGAAAGACCTCCCTTTGATCATTACGGGCGACTTCAACGTGGATGAAAACAACCCTGCCTACTTCACCCTAGCAAAAAGCAATGTCGTACAAGATGTTTACGACCTATCCCCGATTATCTACGAACCCAATTCGACTTTTAACGCTTGGGGCAAAGATATCAAGGAAAAAGGACGTATAGACCATATTTTTATTAGCAAACCTTTCAAAGTATTAAAGTATGGCGTATTGACTGATACTTATCTAGGTCGCTACCCATCTGATCACTTTCCGGTTGCTGCAACCCTAAGCTGGAAGTAAACAACCCTAGAATTCACAAAAACATAGATAGAAAAGGAGCTCCCCAAACCGGGCAGCTCCTTTTTTATTGCATTTTTCTGCCCTTCCGCCCTACCTCGCTAAAACCATCCTAAAAAATCTCTACAACCCTCCTGCAACAACAACTAGAATTTCAACTGAACTAAATAACTAATCCAATTATTATTTATCCAGACAGCGATTACTTAAAGCCCTTTTAAACCCAATTCAAACCCCAATCAGAACCCATTCAAATTGGGTATGATTTGGGTTTGAATTGGGTATGATTAGATTTTGGATAAAATCTAATATATATCAGGACTAGACAATAGATATCAGACAATAGATGTTAGACCCGATCCTGTCAATCCTTGTGTCCTTCCTTTCCTGTTTCAGACAGCAAAAAAAACTATCCTAGTCCGCCTTAGGTCTAATGTCTTACATCTATTGTCTCACATCTAATATCAATCGCCTATTTTTACAAAAATTTTAACTATGAATAACTATCTCAAAATATCGTTGGGTGCAGCGGTACTGTTTCTATCAAGCTGCGAAAGTTTAAATACTGGTGGTTTCACTCTTCCTCCACAAGGAACGGGTACAACCAGTACAGGTTCCACGACAACTAATGCAGGAACTACTGGCGGCATTACGCAATCGGAAGCTAATCTAGGTGTTAAGCAAGCCCTTAGCAACGGACTAAACGAGAGTATCCGCGTGTTGTCATTAAAAGATGGTTTCTTAGGCGATGCGGCGGTGAAAATATTGATGCCGGAGGAAGCGAGAAAAGTAGAATCTGCACTTCGCGCGGTAGGGATGGGAAATCTTTGCGATCAATTCATCACGAGCATGAACCGCGCAGCGGAAACAGCCGTTAAGGAAGCATCATCTGTATTTGTGGGTTCTCTTTCGAGAATGACGGTTAATGATGCATTCAACATCCTTTTGAGCGGACAGCAAGATGCTGCTACGCAATTTTTCAAGAGAAGCACTACGGCGGAGTTAACGACGCGTTTCAGCCCTATCATACAATCTGCAATGGGCAAAAACAATGTTTCCACCTACTGGAATCAGTTAACGAGCGCATACAACAAATTACCATTAGGCAATAAAATCGAAACCGATTTGACGGCTTATGTTACACAACGAGCGATCTCGGGTCTTTTTGTGAAAGTTGCTGATCAGGAGCTTAAGATTCGTCAAAACTTGGGAGGATCGAGAAACTCTAGCATCTTGAATAAAGTATTCGGTTGGGCTGACCAACAAAAGTAAGATAGCGTAGAAATTTGTAGATTTGCCTTTATGGAAATTAACGATATAAAAGATTTTCAGGTCGCTGAAAATTTCACCAGATATGTACAGATTGATACGCAATCGGATGTAAACTCGACAACGGTTCCTTCTACTGAAAAACAGAAAAACCTTAGTCGTTTGCTTGTTGAAGAACTATTGGCAATCGGCATTGAAGATGCACATCTTGATGAGCTCGGTTATGTATATGCAACGATTCCTTCGAATACCGATAAAAAAGTACCGGTTATCTGCTTTTGTTCGCATGTTGACACCTCTCCTGACTCGTCAGGAACGGATGTTAAACCGATCATCCACCACAATTATCAAGGTCAAGACCTTGTGCTTCCCGATGATAACAAAATCGTAATTCGCCTGTCGGATCATCCTGATTTGAAGGATCAGATCGGAAACGATGTGGTTACTGCTAGCGGAAAAACCCTTCTTGGCGCTGATGATAAAGCTGGTGTGGCAGAAATTATGGATGCTGCGCGCATCCTGATGCAGAACCCTGAGATTAAACACGGTGATATCAAGATTCTTTTCACTCCTGATGAAGAAATCGGTCGTGGAGTTGACCATGCTGATCTTAAGAAATTAGGTGCAGATTACGGTTACACGATGGATGGGGAGCGCGCCGGCACCCTAGAGGATGAAACATTCTCTGCTGATGGCGTTCGCATCAAGATTGACGGTATTTCCATTCACCCGGGATACGCTAAGAACAAAATGGTCAATGCTTTAAAAATCGCTGCAGATTTGATCGACAGTCTTCCGAAAGATCGTCTTTCGCCGGAAACAACATCCGGAAAAGAAGGATTTGTACACCCTGTCCACATGACCGGTTCGGTAGAAGAGGCGACGATCGACTTCATTATCCGCGACCATGATACAAAGAAATTGGCAGAGCACGAAGCAGAATTAGAGGCTATTGCCAAAGAGGTAGTCGCTAAATATGCTGGTGCGAGCTTCACTTTCACGGTGAACGAGCAGTACCGCAACATGAAAGAGGTTTTGGATCAGCATCCGCGCGTGGTTGATATTGCGATGATGGGTATTGAGCGTGCCGGCATGAAAGCCGAAAAACGCAGTATCCGCGGAGGTACCGATGGCTCACGCTTATCGTTTATGGGACTTCCATGTCCGAATATCTTTGCTGGAGGTCATGCATTCCACGGTAAACAAGAATGGGTTTCGGTACAGGATATGCAAAAAGCGGTATTAACGATTTTACATATTGCTGCGCTTTGGGAAGAAGTGGCATAAGCCGAAATGACTGAGCAAAGACACATAATTAAGTTGCAAAAGGCTATCTTTAGCAATTAAAACAGTACACGAAAGGACATGCAAAACAACGAAGTATTAAAAGCGATTCAAACCAGAAGATCTGTATTCCAAACTTCATTCACGAATGAAGAGGTTAGCAGAGAAGATATATTAACGATTCTAGAAGCGGCAAACGCGGCTCCTACGCATAAGCGTACGCAGCCTTGGCGTTTCGTCATATTCCGTAAAGAAGGGCTATTGCGCCTAGGCGATGAACTTGCAAGCATTTACAAAAGCGTAACGCCGGCAGAGAAGTACACCGAATTGACGGAACAAAATATGGCGAAGAAAGCGACACAATCCAACGCGGCAATCGCAATCGTGGTGAACTATACAGGCGATGTGCCTGAATGGGAAGAACTATGCGCTACAGCGGCATCGGTGGAAAACATGTGGTTAGCAGCTCATTCCCTTGGTTTGGGCGGTTACTGGGCATCGCCAGGACTGATTAACCATATCGGTCCTTTCTTAAATCTAGAGCCTAATCAGAAATGTATCGGATTCTTCTACTTAGGACACCATGAGTCGGAAGAACGCGAACCAGTTCGCACACCGATCGAAGATAAAATCAGATGGGAGGAATAATCCCTAATGAAAAATAGGTGCTCTCGCGAGGAGGGCACTGAAAAAGCCTCAACTTTCTAATGAGACTTAAAGAAATGACTGAGTATAGGTTTTCCCCTACTCGGTCATTTTTGTTCAAAGGGTTTCTGGAAGTTTGTTTTTTATGAGCTTATTGAAGGTTTAAGCGACTAGGACTTGCTATTTGAGTTTTTAGCATTCCATCCAGGCTTTTTTGAGGCAATATCCCACCTTTTTATATCAATTTCAGGATTCTTTTCAGGTTTACGGTGAAGATGGCCATTGCGCCCTGCATTTCCATATTATGGATTCCATAAGCATCAGCTCTGCCATAGCCATGGACATTCTTGAGCTCACTGTTCTTGGCCTCGATCTTATACCTTTGCTTAGACTTGCTTCGATAATAATCGGTTTGCTGGAAAGCCATCTGATCCCTATGGAGTTCGGATTTTATGGAGACTGAATAGGATTTGGTTCTGGCCCCTTGCTTGTAACATCCGTCCCTAAGAGGACAGACCTTACATTTCTTCACATCAAAGTAATAGGTCTCCGTTTGATTTGTACCTTGTTCCTTCTTTCCCTGACGCGCCTTGCGGATGGCCAAATGTCCTGCGGGACAAACAAACATATCCGCATCTTTATTATAGTCAAACTTGTCTTTATCTTTCCTAAAGCCTTGGGTAATGGATGGATTTAATTTAGCGATGATATCAATGTTTTGTTCTTTTGCCAACTGAAGATTTTCTTTTCCCGAATACGCGGCATCACCTATTATTGTATCCACTTGCATTCCATTCTGCTGGCTGATCTCTAATAACCTAGGTAGTTCAGGGCCATCACCTTTTTCGCCTGTAGTAACGACCGCTGCTGTAATGATGCGTTCCTCAGTCATCGCCAGATGTGTTTTATAGCCAAAGAAACTGCTGTCCACTGACTTGTGTCCAAGTCTGGCCTCATCATCCTTAGAGAGCAGATAGTATTCTTTTGTGTCTTCAATGGTTTCCTTCAACAGATTCAGCTTTTCTTTCACAGCCGGTATTTCACTGATAGATTGATCTTCATCAAGGACCCTCTGTAATTCCCTGCAATAAGCAAGCTCTTGATCCAGGTCGTTGGATTCATTCTTTTGTGGTAGATTCCTCTTGTATTCCCCATCAATCTGATATATCGCTTTTCTTAATAGTTTGGAGCGTTCCCTGAGTACTGCCAATGCTGTGTGCGGATTCGATCTGGAAACGGTATGGGTCGCGTCTACGATAATAGACTTTGATTTTATAATGCCTTTTTCAAGAGCAATCATTACCGTCTTATTGATCAACAGGTTCAACAGATCCATATCTTTTAATCGTAGTTTGCGGAATTTGGTAAGCGAACTTGAATTGATCACATCCTCCTCTGGTGCCATTTCAAGAAAATATTTGAAGGACATATCATATCTGGAACGTTCAACGACATCTACATCCGAAACGGTGTAGATCGTTTTTAACAGAAGGTATTTGAACATCTTGATAGGGCTCTCCGCTGTACGGCCATTCGTCTGGCAATACTTAGCCAAAAGCTCGTCATAGATAAAACTGAAATCGATAAGATCGTTGATTTTTCGAAGTAGATTATCTTTTGGTACGATGATATCGTACAATCCTGAATAGGAACTGAACTGTATTTTTTGTTGGGTAGAGAGCATCCTGATGTCCATTAAAGCTTACCTTAAAATACGAAAAAGGGAGCAGAAAACTGCAGTTTTCGACTCCCTTTTTTAACCTTTATTTTCTAAGGGGACTTTTTCAGTGCCCTCCTCGCGAGCACCTATTTTTTTGAATCTATACGTATATCCAACTTCCCTACTTTTCCTATCCACCTCACCTTTTCCTGCAGGAAGCTGGCAACCGATATAGCCATGGTATTATTTGTATTCTTAATAAATTTAATATCCTGCGCTTCACCATCAATCAGATTAAACTCCAATTGCAATTCAGCGTCTCCAACGATATCTCTTAATTCTGCATTCAATTCCTCATTAAACATTTCCCATCCGCCTACAGGTACAGCATCCGAATCCGACAGTTGGCTCGTAGTCAGTCGCAGATGTTCTTCCATCAGCACCACCTCATTGGTTTTCTCCTTTGCCGGTTGGATGATAAACTTAAAGAATATCAAGGAGCAGGCTACTAAAAACAATACGGCACCTGCAGCACCTATGGTCAGCCTTTGCCAACCGTAGAAACGCTTATCTCGTTCGGCACTTCTTGTTTCCAAACGCTGCGCCAACCGCTGTTGCAAAATACTCAGCTGATGAACATCAACCCCATTTTGCGCTTTATAACCGTCGATGGCATCTTGTAGAAAAGGATCATTCAATGCCTCACGCTCCATCTCATACATCTCCTCCTTACTCATGAGCCCCATGACGTAATTATGAATTCTCGATAACTGGTAATTATTTTCCATTACTTCTTCTCCATACATATTTTCAGATTCCGCCTTCCGTTTTGGATATAGCTCTTCACTTTGGAGAGCTCAAACCCCGTCAGATCGACGATATCTTTATAACACTTTTGTTCTAAATAGAATAGTCGAATACACTGCGCCTGCTCGCTGGCCAAACCCGCTATACAGGTTTCCAACTTATCAAAATCCTGTTCCTCCCAACGATTCTCATCCTTGCTGCTCAGCTTTTGCTCGCTTTCATACAGGTTATCTTCTATATCTACCTTGGTGATCTGTTTATCTTTACGCAATTGCATCAAACAATAGTTGCGCGCATAAACATACAACCAACTCTTAAAATTATCGACCTCGTGCGTGCGTAATTTCACAATCAACTCGTCGAATATCTGCATCACCGCATCTTGACTCTGCTCTGCATCCTGAAGGTATTTAAAGCAAACACCATAGAGCAGAGACATATAGGGAGAATATAATTTCCCTAGACTATCCAAGTTGCCTGTTTGCCTGTAATGATGTAGCAGCTCTTTCTCGTTCATACTTGTTTACCTTCATCAATAAGATGATTCAAGATACGTAATTCCATAAATTATTTGCAAAATATCCTGATCTGGGCCGAAATGGCACTTATACTAATAAAAATGAGAGACTGTGTTAATCACAATCCCTCATTTTTTACACTTAATCTATTAAACTAAATTATCGCTAGTATTAAAAGTAAAACTTGATACTCGGACTGATGTATTTCAGGGTTGCATCTTTACCATTTTTAAATTTGGTTATTTGGTATTCGACATCGTTGATGACCTGCGTATCAGAAGTCGCATATAATGGCAAATACCCCATACCGTATCCAATACCCAGTTGGAAACCTTTTCCAAGACGGTAGCTCAAACCAAGTTTACCCGCTAAATAATAGGTAAAGCCACTAGGATTGATCTCTTCGTCGAAACGGCTCATGATCACTCCACCATGTATATCGGTCTCGATATTCGCATGCAGTCCTTTATACAGTCTAGGGTAAAGCGCAAAGCGAAATCCGACGGTGGCTACCTTGACGTCATCCTTGTACTTAAACTCCCCTGCTTCGTTGCCCGATTTCACGTATTCCATTTCATAACTTCGGCTAGGCAGGAAGTTCCACGAGATGGCAGAGGTGAATTGGAAAAGGTTATTGATAGCATCCTTGCTCATCGGCATGGTCACATAATACTGCCTAAACGCGCTGGTCTCACCTTCCTTTTTGGGTGAAAAGTTATATTCCAATTGGAATGCAAAATCAGCAACAAAATCCTGAGCGACACTCACCGCTTGGGTAACAACCGCCGCCGTAGTTTCATTATTCTCTAAGTACTGCTTGATATTCCTTATTTCCTGATCATACGGATTGCGTTGCAGATATTCGGCGCTGCTAGAGATCAAGCCCTGCACCATTTTCTCTTTACTAGCGCCAAATTGAGAGCCACCTAAGTTATATGCACCTCCAATAATTTGGTTGTAATTGGTTACAATATTATATCGCAATCGCGCGTCGTATTCACTAACGCTCATCGGCTTTTCTTCCTCTTTCTTCTTTTCTTCTTCTTTCTTCACTCCTTCCTCCTTCTCGTCTTCAGGATTTTCATCCTCTTTCGGCTCCTCCTCTTCTGCCTTCTTTTTATCCTCTGCTTCCTTGCGTTTTTTGTTTTCGATCAAGGATGCCAAACGGTTCTTTAAGTTAGCAAGGCTGCTGTACGAGGGATCAAGCTGTTCTACTAAACCAATCTTGGCACTTGCTAGCGCCACGTCTTCCGCACTGAGGGCACGACCAGCTTCCAAGGCAACTTCTGCGGCTCTCTTCTTGTCAGATCCTCCTTTCAAGAATCTTTCGATAGCAGCATTTGCAGCATCAAAGTTATCGATGTAGACCGAGTTGATAACGACATCGAGTTGTGGGCTCTGAACGGATCGCTTTAGAATATTCTTCTCGAACCATTCCGTCGTCACTCCTTCTTTAAACGGCTTGTTATTATCCCCTAATGCGCCCGAATTGTCTAAATAGCCCCCCACATTAATCTGAGCACCTTTGGAGTCGATTATCCTACCAGTATTATCTCTAGCGGTCAATTGCCCCGTCATACTCTTAACTCTGATCTGTTTGATTTCCGGGAACTGACTAGCCGAATATTTCTTCCCCTTATACACATACTCATCACCGATTTGAACATCCACCGGGTTCCAGCCGATCAGCAACATATCCCCGTATTTAAACATTCTGACGTTCAATCCGAATTGCACATACTGAATACCATTGCTTCCTGTGCCGTTGTAATAGCCTGACGTTTTAGTCGTATATTCCTGTCCGTATAAGCTATTGCCGACAAGAATAAACAACAAAATAAGACTGTAAATATTTCCTTTCATGACTTCTTAATTTAGGTTAATTCGATTTACGATACGTCACGCGGAAATAAGCTCCGGTCGTACTGCCCGAGTCCCAGGAAATAACTAGATCGCTAGCATTGAGCTTTTCAACGGTCCGAGGAAACTCTCCAGAGTATTTGGTATAAGTATAGGTCACGGTAGATTTGTCAGATGATAGTTTCCACGTACCGGATATTCCGGTGTTTGCGCCGGCACAGGCTCCTGAGGTTTGGTTAAACTGTCCGTCGGCACTGTAAGTTTGCTTTTCTTGCAATCTACAGGATAAATCGCTTACTGGAGCCCAAGTACCATTTACACCAGTCTTACGTTCATAATTCACCACTTGCCAAGTCCCCACAATTGGCGAGTCTTCTGTTTTGTCTTCATCTTTTTCACATGAGGTGAAAATACATAGCGCGAATAAGATGTAGAGGAATTTCATTGCTTTCATATTCTTAATATTTAGGATTAATTAATGAAGCAAAGCTATTTATCCGGTAAAATGCTGACAATACCGAACATTCGGTATTTTTTTGTGAAGCTTGCCTGAATACATCAAAAAAAAGGAAACAGCGCATTGCCGTTCCCTTCTATCTGTTTTGGAAAAACTCTTTTATAATGGCTATTGTTTAACCGAATAGTGCCATCGCAATCATCAGTGTAACGACGATATTGAAAGTCTGCGCTACGATAAATGCATACAAAGGCTTTTTGTTATCCTGTTTGAAAAGATCTTTGAAGTTTGTTTCCAGACCAATCGAAGTAAATGCGAGTGCAAACCACAATCCTTGGATACTTTTAAGACTATCCTTGACCATATTGTTAGCCTCCGGCGATACGATGAAAGAGAACATCAAAGACACGAATACGAAGCCTACTACAAACTTTGGAAACCTGTCCCAAATGAGTTTCAATGTAGGTTTATCCTTCTTCGTTTCATCGTCTACCGATTTAGAGTAGGTCCAGTAAATGCTAATAAAAAATGCCGCTATTCCTAACAATACATTCTGAGAAAACTTAACAATGGTACTGATCTTCAGCGCTTCTTCGCCCACTAATGAGCCTGATGCTACAACAGCACCCGTCGTGTCGATACTACCGCCCAACCATGCTCCCGTTACTTCCTGCGGCAGGTTCATCCATTCCGCAAGATAGGGCATGAAGATCATCATCGGGATAGCCGTAATAAGAACTAATGAAATGACATAGGAAAGCTTCTTCGTATCGCCTTTAATGGCTCCTGAGGTCGCTATAGCGGCAGATACGCCACAGATAGATACCGCACTAGACAACATAAGCGACATCTCTTTGTCGATTTTCAATTTACGACATACCCAGTAGGCAAAGTACCATACCGACACCACGACTAATAACGCCTGGATAAGGCCTAACGATCCTGCCTTTAGGATATCTCCAAAGATTACCGTAGTACCTAGAAGTACTAAACCGATCTTCACATAAAGCTCCGTGCTAAGTGCGTCCTTGAACCACTGCGGCAACTTAAAGCAGTTACTGATGATCAAACCGATGGCCAAGGAAAAAATAACAGCTTCTAGATTGTAATTCTTAACGGTCTCATTTCCTGCGATGATCAATGCTATCACCGTCAAGATCATCACGATAGGGAATACGATGAGCAGTGCTTTGAGATCTTTGCGAAGCAATACTGCCCCGACGATTGCTGTGATGTAGACTAACCCGAATTGGGCGCCTATAATTTTTAGATTATCAAGGCTTAACACCTTATTGGTCAATGCTGTCGAGTCGGCCCAGCTAAATGAAGGTTTGGGAATAATAACACCGGAAAGGGCCAGGATAATGATGGCAAGTCCTAAAATAACAACTACCCAATCTTCCGATATTGCAAATGGTTTAGTAGACATGAAAGTTTAAATTGATTATTTGATCAACTGTTTTATAGCGTCGTGAAGATAGGGAAAATTAAACTTAAAGCCATTTTTTAGCGTAACATTTGTCGTTACAGGAACTGTTTCTAAAAGCAGTGTAGGGTCTGTTCCTTTCAACAGTGCACCCACCTTTGCAAGTGGCGTCGGCAAAGGCAATCCTATCGATCGACCGACAACCTGACGGAGAGTCTTCATAAAGTTCTTGTTCGATTCAGGATGCGGGCTGCAAGCATGGTAAATCGGTTCCTGTTGTTCTTGATCAATAATCCAACAGACTAATCGGCAGAAGTCTTCCTCATGTATCCAGGGCATCATCTGTTTTCCGGAACCGATGGTACCGGCTAGTCCTAGCTTTGCCAAAGGCGTTAGCTCGCGAATAATACCCGACTGTTTTGATAGTACGGGGCTCATTCGTAGAATTACCTTTTCTGTTTGGGGAGTATGGGCTTGCGTACAGGCGGCTTCCCAATCTATCGATAGCTTTGCCAGAAAATCATCGCCATAAGCGTTGCCATGCTCATCTTGCAGATCTTCCGCCCCATTAAATATCGCCACGCCAGAGAAATTGATCCACAGCTTTGCAGGATTGTCCAGTGATTGTATGGCTGTTGCTAATGCTTTAGTAGGTTGCAATCGAGAATTGTACAGAAGCTTCTTGTTTTTGGCAGTAAAGCGCTTGTTGATAGAGGCACCACTCAGGTTGATTATCACATCAGCACCTTGCAAGGCTTCCGTCCATTCACCTTGCGTTTCACCATCCCATAAGACGAAATCTATCCTCGGATGATGCTTGACCATCTTTCTTCTCGAAAGTACAACAATCTCATCTTCACGTTCTCTAAAATATGGGATCAACAGATTACCTAAATTGCCAGTTCCTCCGGCTAACACAATTTTTGTCATTATAGGGTTATTTTTATTTTAAAATGATCCTCTAGGGCTATTCTTGCTGCGTGGAATCCACACATGCCAT
Organism: Sphingobacterium hotanense; assembly: GCF_008274825.1. Taxonomy (NCBI): domain Bacteria; kingdom Pseudomonadati; phylum Bacteroidota; class Sphingobacteriia; order Sphingobacteriales; family Sphingobacteriaceae; genus Sphingobacterium; species Sphingobacterium hotanense. Next base: position 718,791 of record NZ_CP030848.1, on the reverse strand, counting down.
GTACACCTCCACCTGGAGGTGTTGAAGAGGATGCCATATATACATTCTCATTTGAAGTTCTATAGGGAGTTAAGGAGAAGCTTGGCCGGGTGTAGAGTTGTGCTAAGTCCATAACCCCACCATTAATATCTCCACCCACATAGTTGGGGTTGTAGCTTTCCATCTGCTGGGTATTGAAAGAATGCTTCGCCATTATGATATCCTTAAATCCCGGAGCGAATCGTTCTATTTGGTTTTCTATGATTTCGGTACAATCGACAGTTGATCCATGTGGAACATGGCAGTACGCCCATGCGGTGTGTTTCCCTGCGGGTGCACGTGTCGAATCGAATAAGCTTTGTTGAGATAATAACACATAAGGTGCATCGGGAATTCTTCCCTGTGCCGTCTGATATTCCGCGAGAGCTATTTCTTCATAGGTACCACCCAAATGGACAGTCGAAGACTGCATTACTTCAGGATTACGAAAAGGGATAGGTTCGGATAATGCCCAATCCATCTTAAAAACACCTAAGCCCTGCCTATAGGCTTTCAACTGATTTCTATAGCCCGTTCTTAACGCTAAACCTTTGACACTTAAGACCTGCTTTGGGGTCATGTCTAATAGCAAGACTTTGTGATTTGGCAACTGTTTGATATCATCGACCCAATAGTCGGTTTGAATCTTCCCCCCAATGGCCATAAAATAAGATGCTAGAGCATCAGCGAGAGCCTGAGAGCCACCAACCGCAATTGGCCATCCGAAGCGATGTCCTACTGTACCTAACATCATTCCAATGGCAGCTGTCGTTAAGTTCTCTAAAGGTTGAATACCATGGGCGCAGAGCCCTGCCCACAACGCCTTCGCTTCTGTGGTTTGGAACGACTTCGCTATCATTGCCGCGGAAGGCAAAGCCTTCAACCCAAACTTCGCCATCAACAATGGATTTCGTGGAATTCTTAACGGCCCTAGAACAGCGCGCGAAAGATCTTCCCATTGATTTACGAAAGGCTCAAATAGTGCGCTATACGTCATGCTATCCTTGCCTAAGGCTAAAGCCGTTTGATCTAGATTGCGGCGTAAAATGACAGCGTGCTCTGTGTCTAATGGATGTGCTACTTCATTTGGCGCATAGACAAATTGGAGTCCATGCTCAATTAAAGGCAATGTGGAAAGAAATGGAGATGCTAAAGCCATGGGATGAATGGCAGAGCAGATATCATGTTTGAACCCCGGAAGTGTGACTTCCTTCGTCCGCATCCCGCCACCAACCGTATCGGCACCCTCAATCAGTAAAGTCTGAAGTCCCTGTTGCTGCAACAAGATAGCTGCAGCAAAGCCATTCGGCCCAGAACCTACAACGATAGCATCATATGCGTCCAAATTGATATTGATTGGTAAATCATAAATTTAAACAATATCAATTGGATTAAGTTGGTTCAAAAGTAATATTACTTAAACGCAACTAATTAGAATTTACCCGTACAAAAATATCACCTCCGTAATTAATCGAATTCTCATCAATTAACTCGAACACGTTTATATTCGGTACTATACCAATATATTTTATTTTCATACCCTCTAAGGTATATGTTCCTGAATATCCACCATTTACCGGTTCATGCTTCAAAGGGTAATTTCCTGCTATCGTACAGTTTTCCAGATTAACCGCATAAGACCCCCGATTATAGGTATCATAGTGATATTGTGAGGAGAATGTAGTTTCCGTAAAAACCATTTGACCCGTGGTCGTAGTCTTGAATGAAACGATATTAGAACATTGAGGATGCGTATAGAGAACCTCCTCTCCAACCGGAATCCCACTGTATAATGACACTAGCTTCCAGGTACCCACCAAAGAGATATTGTTTTGGACTTTTATAGGCACAGAGCCGGAAAAATTCGTAAAATCATCTTTAAAGGCATATTTCAGCTCGGCGTTTATAGTCGACTCCGTCGTATTTACTGTTTCAACATTGAGGAGAAGACTTCCCGATTGACTCAATGCTAGCTTATTTACTTTCAAGTTCGGATGGCTAATACTTAGTTTTAGCTCTTTATCAAAGATATTTGTGCCAACCTGAACTTGACCAACTTGACCTACATTCGGAAATGTAGGAATCTTGAAGATTGAAAAACCTGCATACAGGTTTGAGTTGACCCAATTGATTGCATTATTTGCTTTATTTAGATAACCATTTAGCTCGTCGGTTTTTTCGAACAAGGTCTTCATAAGCAGACTACTTCCTGTTCGATCTCCCGATTGTGGGCTGCGTGCATTCATGTTGAAGGCGAATATTCGGTCCTTTCCTGTCACGATATCCAATATGTCGGGCGTAGAAGCCATCAATGTATTCAACCCTAGGATGTTACCTTTAATCCCGGGAGAAAGGGTTTCACGCTTCGATCTATTTGTATTTGTAATCCCAAATTCAATAGCTGTATAATAGAAAGTCAATCGAGCGATTTCCACTACTGCATCAATTGCACACCAGGCAGCGACGCCAGTAGCACCCAGAAAAACAAGCGTATGCCATCCCCAAGGCAAAGCAAAAGCCACACCGCCCGTCGAAACGGACATCACTAGAATGGCAGTCATATGCTTGTTGATTAGGTCAATCTTCTCTTGATTGGACAAAGTTCCATGAACATTGCCGCCAATTGCAGCCTTCTGTCCGATATTTTGCAAGGTCGGTAGGGAAGTTCTGGCGATTTGTATGCGATTAGAAAAAGAAGATTGAATAAGCTGATCGATAAACGCCTTATTTGCCATGTAAGTCTGTGCCATTATTTTCCGCTGGTTACTATTTGCTTTTGTGAAGGCATCCTTAGCGGCTTTCACATTCGAAATAGCCTGTTCTGCGCCAGGCGTTCCACTTACATCTATAACTTCTTGAAACTTATTCAAAAGAGGCTCCAGCGTCTTCTCCGGACTATTTGCCAGAACCTGATCTTTTATTTCAAATTTGATTGCGAAATGCTTTAGCTCGGGAATTACCAGTCGTTGCTCTCCAAAGGGGATATTTTCATCGGGAATAAAAATTAGATTCTTCTCATCCAGCCGAGTGAGCGTTATGGTTTTGTCCCCCAATTTGGCCGTATAGCTTTCTTTTGTCAGAGTTTCAGAAGAAACATTGACAGTTATCATTTGATAGCGATATATGTCGCCCCCATTGGCCGCATTGTCAGGCTTTTCTATAGGTGGTTCTTTTGGCTTCGGATCAACAGCCTCTTCTTTATCGCAAGACATGGAAAATGTCGTTATACACAGAACCAAAAACAACCTTTTTAGCAAATCAAAATACTTCATAACCGTACATTAAAGTGATCTTTACGAAATTACAAAGTCAAGCATCCTGCAATCAATACCTAACAAAGGGTATTTTTCAAGAGAATTGTGCATCATTGAAAAACAAAAAAAGCCCCGATTTCTCGGGGCCTTTCCATAATCAACCTTAATACTAGAAACAGTATTTATTTTCTTCAATAAGCTTTTTAGCAATTCGCTGACGAGCATCTTTCACGTTGAATGGCTGTGCTTTAGTGAAGCGACGAAGACCAACCAACATCATGTTTAACTCATCTCCTTCAGCGAAAGAGTATAAAGCTTCTTTACCTGCAATATTTACTTTGTCAACAGCTGAGTACAAGTATACTTTAGCCATATCCGCAGCGTAAGCTGCTTTTTCACCACCTACGGTGTGCTGTAATTTCTCTGCGCGCAATAATGCCGATTCTGCTACATAGACATATCCAATGATATCAGAGATATTCATCAAAATTTCTTGTTCTTTCGACAAAGACATCATTAACTTCTGCACAGCAGATCCTGCGATCATCAAACCAGCCTTTTTCAGGTTAGTGATGATTTTCTTCTCAGCAGCAAATGGAGTCTCATCTTCTTCGCCGAAGTCAGGAATAGACATCAATTCGCCTGCTACTGCTGTTGCAGGCCCCATTAAATCAATCTCGCCTTTCATCGCACGTTTCAACAACATATCGATTACTAATAAGCGGTTCACCTCGTTTGTACCTTCGAAGATACGGTTGATACGAGCATCGCGGTATGCACGCTCCATTGGTGCATCTGCTGAATAGCCCATACCACCATAGATCTGAACACCCTCGTCAACCACATAGTCTAACATCTCAGAACACCACACTTTAATGATCGCACATTCGATCGCAAACTGCTCTACAGACTTCAACTTCGCTTTCGCTTCGTCCATTCCGCCAGCAATTAACGCATCATAGGCATCATCGATGTTCTGTCCGGCACGGTAAGCCGCAGATTCGTTCGCAAATAAACGAATAGCAGACTCCGCAATCTTATAGCGAATAGCTCCAAATTTGGAAATAGGCAAGTTAAACTGTACGCGTTCGTTAGCATAGTTGATAGCCGTCGATAATACTGCACGAGCAGAACCAATCGTCGCAGCACCAAGCTTAATACGACCAATATTTAAAATGTTAACCGCAATCTTGAATCCATTCTCACGCTCGGATAACATGTTTTCTACAGGAACCGGACAATCATTGAAGAAGATCTGGCGTGTAGAAGAACCTTTGATACCTAATTTATGCTCCTCAGGATTCATCGTGATACCGCCGAAGTCTTTCTCCACGATAAATGCCGTTAAGTTTTTATCGTCATCAATCTTCGCGAATACAATATAGATATCAGCAAAACCACCATTTGTGATCCACATCTTCTGACCATTGATCAAGTAGTGCGTTCCTTCCGCATTCAATTTTGCGGATGTACGACCTGAGTTCGCATCAGAACCCGAGTTAGGCTCCGTCAAGCAGTATGCTGCTTTCCATTCACCAGTACCCAATTTAGGAATATACTTCGCTTTTTGCTCTGCATTTCCATAGTAAAGGATCGGTAAAGTACCGATACCCGTATGTGCCGACAATGCTACAGCGAAGGAGAATCCACCACCAACTGCATCAGCAACCAACATAGAAGTGTTGAAATTCTTTCCAAAACCGCCATATTCCTCAGGAATAGATACCCCCAACATACCAAGCTCACCCGCTTTGTCCATCAGGCTTTGCATCAAACCTTCCTCCTGCGCATCAATGCGCTCAAGCTTGTTCAATACCTCGGTATCTAAGAAGTCGATGCAGGTTTGGCGAATCATCTGCGCCTCTTCATCGAATTCTTCAGGAATGAATATATCAGTATAAGGTGTTTCACGGATTACGAACTCACCTCCCTTAATTGCTTTATTTTTTACTTCTTCAGACATAATATTTTATTTTAAGCCTTGTTATACTTTTAATCTTATAGTAATTCGAATATACCAGCTGCTCCCTGTCCAGTTCCCACACACATCGTCACCATCCCGTATTTCTTGCCTTGGCGTTTCAATTCGTTCAATACCTGTACGGTCAACTTCGCACCGGTACAACCCAGTGGGTGTCCTAATGCAATAGCACCACCATTTACATTCACTTTTTCCTCATCCAATCCCAATTCGCGGATCACAGCTAAGGATTGCGAAGCAAAGGCCTCATTCAATTCGAATAGGTCAATATCTTCTTTCTTTAATCCCGCTTGCTCCAAAGCCTTTGGAATAGCGTAGATCGGACCGATACCCATAATACGCGGTGGAACACCTGCCACTGCATAGCTTACCAACTTAGCAATAGGCCGTAATCCCAATTCTTTCATCTTTGCCTCAGACATCACCAAAACGAAAGCCGCACCATCTGATGTTTGCGATGAGTTACCCGCCGTAACACTACCATCAGCAGCAAATACCGGTCTTAGTTTCGCTAATGCCTCTAGTGTCGAATCAGCTCTAGGACCTTCATCCGTATCCACCACATATTCGCGCGTCGCCATCTTGCCATCTTTCAGGTAGTTCTCTTTTACCGTAATCGGCACGATACCATCTTTCAGATGACCATTCTTGATCGCTGCGATTGCTTTCTGATGCGATTTCAATGCGAATGCATCTTGATCTTCACGTGAAACCTTATAGTCGTGAGCTACCGCTTCCGCCGTTAAGCCCATCCCCCAGTACCAGTCCGGATTTTCCTTTGCAACAACAGGGTTCGGAACGATCTTCCAGCCACCAAAAGGCATCCCAGACATCACTTCCACCCCCCCAGCGATAATTACATCGGCCATACCCGACTTAATCTTCGCCACAGCAGTCGCAATAGTCTCCAATCCCGATGCACAATAACGGTTTACCGTCACACCCGGAACCTTATCCGTCTGCAATCCCATCAAAGAGATCAAGCGTCCAACATTTAATCCCTGCTCCGCCTCAGGCATCGCATTCCCGACAATCACATCGTCGATTTCTTCTTTATTTAAATTTGGAACAGAGGCCACCAAATGCTTGATGACATCAGCCGCCAAATCATCTGCACGCATAAAGCGAAAACCACCTCTAGGGGCCTTCCCCACCGCTGTACGATATCCTGCTACAATGTATGCTTCCATTTCTTTTTTTAGATATTAGATGGGAGACATTAGACATCAGAATCTGCATTCTTCCCATTGTTTATACTTAGATGTAAGGTGGGAGATGTTAGATTTTAGAATCCTTCCCACAATATTATTCCGATATTTTCTTTTTAAGCGGAGAATTTCTCCGCTGTAAAGAATCAAACCTCTTTTTTCAATTTCTTTTTAAAACCATAGATCATCTTTTGAATCTCGACGATCTTTTTGCATATCTCTTCAGACTTTGATTTTTCCATTAAACCTAGCTTCGACGCAATCGTGATTTGCGTTAAAAGTTCATAGCAAGAACCATTTGCGATACTGAGAAACTGCCCGAACTCTTTATTTGAATTCCTCCCTGCGCCCTCCGCTATATTCGAAGCAATTGATACTGCTGACCTTTTAATTTGATTCGATAACCCGAACTTTTCTCCTTTTGTAAAATCAGAAACTACAAGATAGATTTCTGTAGCCAGCTTGATCGCTTTCTTCCAAACTTTGATCTCTTTCAGGTTATGCATTTTATTCTATTGCCAGCTTACAGTCTAATGTCTAAAATCTATTCACTAGTTCCGAAGTGCCTTTCCCTTCGTCAACATATGCTGAATACGCTCCAACGTTTTGCGCTCGCCGCAAAGTTCGAGGAATGCTTTTCTTTCTAGGTCCAAGAGGTATTGCTCGGATACTTCTGTTGGGGCTGATAAATCGCCACCACACATTACCCAGCCTAGTTTCTCGGAGATCTTCTTGTCGTGGTCGGAGATGTAATTTCCGGCACGCATCGAGGATGCTCCTACGTAGACTATACCTAATCCTTGGTTACCTAAAACTTTAATGTCATTTCTTGGTGCGGGTTGTATATAACCTGCATCCGCTAGTTCTATCGCTTTTGCTTTCGCGTCTGCTAAGAGGCGCGCACGATTCATCGTGATCGCGTATTTTCCGGTCTCCAAGTATCCTAACTCGTGGGCTTCAACAGCGGAAGTAGATACTTTAGCTTGACCAACGGTCAGGAAGCGATCTTTCAAGGTGTTTTGTGTAATCTGGTCGTCTTTGTATTCGTCTGAAGCGCGCAATGCGAACTCTTTCGAACCGCCACCACCAGGGATAACACCAACACCGAATTCTACCAGTCCCATGTAGGTCTCTGCATGTGCCTGAACAAAGTCAGCGTGCATAGAGAACTCACATCCACCGCCTAACGCCAGCTGGAATGGCGCCACAACAACCGGAATCGCTGAATAACGGATTCTCATCGATGTATTTTGGAACATACGAATCGCCATGTTCAGCTCATCGTAATCTTGCTCTACCGCCATCATGAAGATCATCCCGATATTCGCACCAGCAGAGAAGTTCTTGCCGTCATTACCGATTACCAATCCGCGGTATTCTTTTTCCGCTAGGTCGATTGCTTTATTCAATCCTTGAATAACATCGCCACCAATGGTATTCATCTTCGTGTGGAACTCACAAGCGATAATGCCGTCGCCTAAGTCGATGATCGACACCCCAGAGTTCTTCCAGATCGTCTTGGTATCGCGAATATGGTCTAATACAATCAAGTCTTCGGTACCTGGGATTGGCTTGTATGATTTCGATGCGATATCATAAAAATGACGCACACCGTTTTCAACTTTATAGAAAGATTCAAATCCCGAAGCCAACATATCGTGTACCCAGTGAGCAACTTCGCCATCTTGGCCCGGAAGACGTTTCTCTTCCTTCTTAATTTTCTCTATTGTTTCGCGTACGCCTAAAGCATCCCATACTTCAAACGGACCAATTTCCCAACCGAAACCAGCACGCATCGCGTCATCGATACGGAAGAAATCGTCGGTAATCTCAGGAACACGTTTTGAAACATATTCGAACAATGGGTAATGCATCGCACGGAATAATTCCGCAGCCTTATCTGTACCCTGCTCGTACACCTTCATGCGCTTGCGAATATCTTCAACAGCTTTGGTAGCTTCTAAAGTCGAAGATTTAACCTTTTGCTGTGTACCATATTCAAAAGTCTTCAGGTTCAAAGAGAGGATTTCGGAGTTTCCACTCGCATCCTTCACTTTCTCATAGAATCCTTTTTTAGTTTTCTCGCCCAACCATTTGTTCTCTACCATTTTGGTGATAAACGATGGCAGTTGGAATACGCCTTTCGCCTCATCATCAGGCGCATTCTGCGCTAAACCATTGGCCACGTTGACCAAGGTATCTAAACCTACAACATCTGCCGTGCGGAAGGTTGCCGATTTAGGGTGCCCCATCGCTGGGCCTGTATATTTATCGACCTCCTCTACCGTCAAGTCCATTTTCTCCACCAAATGCGTCAAGGCAAGCATGGAGTAAACACCGATACGGTTACCGATAAACGCCGGTGTATCTTTACACAATACCACCGTTTTGCCTAACATCTTGTCGCCGAATTCCAACAAGAAATCAACAACTTCTTTTTTCGTGTTAGGTGTAGGTATAATTTCTAATAGTTGTAAATAGCGTGGGGGGTTGAAGAAGTGGGTACCACAGAAATGTGCTTTAAAATCTTCTGAGCGACCTTCTTCCATCAAATGAATTGGAATACCCGAAGTATTCGAAGTAATCAATGTGCCCGGTTTACGGTATTGTTCAACCTGATCGAATACCGATTTTTTGATATCCAAACGTTCTACCACGACTTCGATAACCCAATCTACCTGAGCAATCTTGTACATATCATCTTCAAAATTACCCGTAGAGATGCGCTTTGCAAAAGACTTGCTGAATAAAGGCGCAGGGTTCGACTTGATTGCCGTGTCCAAAGAGGTATTCACAATACGATTGCGAACCAATGGACTTTCGAAGGTTAAGCCTTTGGCCTCTTCGGCCGGTAAAAGCTCACGTGGAACAATGTCCAACAACAATACCTCCACACCGATATTAGCAAAGTGGCAAGCAATTCGTGACCCCATTACTCCGGATCCTAATACAGCTACTTTCTTAATATTTCTATTCATATCTTGTGTTTTTCTATTTTATTACTGTCTGCGCTATTTTTTTCTCTGGCGCATAGTTTAATGCTAATTCATTGATCTTCGCCAATGCCTTGATCAATGTTGTCCGTTCTCTGTCGGTAAAAGAATTGTTCAAAAACTCATTGAACTCTCTTACCACATCCTTCGCAATACCGCGCTTCTCTCTGCCCAATTCGGTCAAATAAACCTTAACCGAACGCTTATCCGTATCGCTCGTCTCTCTATAAATAAAACCTAGGCTTTCCAGGTTATTTAAAACGCGAGATAAAGACGTGGTCTTCACGCCCGTGGAATTAGCAATCTGCGAAACCGGAGTACCCTCACGGTGGATATTGATTAAAATATATCCAGCGGCTTGAGTGAAGCCATGCTGCGAAGCAATGACATTATATTTGTTTGCAACCGTTTGCCAGGCTGTCTTCAAAAAATAATCTATCGTGTTATCTTGGCTCATAGTTGGGACGCTTCTTTAATATTTATTATGCAAGCATAACAAATTTAACAGATTGATTTTAAAAAACAAACTCTTTTGTGATTTTTTAATAAATCTTTGACATAGATGAATTAGTTTTAGGAGAACAGCCCAAATAAAGACTATGTTTTCAAAATGTGGAAAACTTTTACCCATTGAAAACCATATCTTTAAGCTGTTTTTAAAACCGGTTATAAACAGCAAACGTATTTTTACGCTTTTTAATACATTAACTTTGTACTCAAATAAAATTAACATGGCATTAGTAAATATCCCAAGATTAGACTTAACGCACTATACCGCGGGTACAGCCGAGCAACGCGCTCAGTTTGTGCAAGATTTAGGCAAAGCCTTTAACGAAACAGGCTTTGTGACCATTGCCAACCACGGCCTTTCGGACGAACTAATCGATAGTCTTTATGACAGCGTAAAGAAATTCTTCGGACAGCCTGAAGAAATCAAACGCAAATATGAATTTCCTGAACTAGCAGGCCAACGTGGCTATACTTCCAAAGGAAGAGAAAAAGCCAAGGACTCCACTACTCCAGACTTAAAAGAATTCTGGCAACGCGGACAAACCATCGTTGGCGAGGAATATTCGAAAGCTGATTTCCCAGACAACCCGGAAGTTACGGAACTTCCAGAGTTCAATGCCGCGACATCAGAAATCTACAAGAAACTTGAAGAAGCTGGTCGTAATTTGTTGAAAGCAATTGCGACATACCTTGAATTGCCCGAAGATTACTTTGAAAAGTACGTCATCAACGGAAATTCTATTCTTCGTGCTATACACTACTTCCCTATTGAAAACCCTGATGCTATCTCTCCGGAGGCTGTTCGCGCAGGTGCCCATGAGGATATCAACTTGATCACGCTATTGATTGGCGCTAGTGCTGACGGACTAGAGGTATTAACGAAGGACAACGAATGGTTCCCAATCCGTGCAAAAGGTAAGGACATTGTGGTGAACGTAGGCGATATGTTGCAACGTTTAACAAACAACAAATTAAAATCGACAACCCACCGTGTGGTGAATCCGCCAAGAGAACTGATGGGTACATCACGTTTCTCGGTTCCATTCTTCTTGCATCCGAAAGCAAGCATGAGTTTAGCGAGCTTAGATTCTTGTATCGACGCGGAACACCCGAAAGCATACGAAGATTATACGGCAGGACAGTATCTAGACGAAAGACTTAGAGAAATTGGATTGAAAATGTAATCCATTTTCAACAGACATTTTCATAAAAAAGGGGCTTTCTTTATCAGACTGCCCCTTTTTCATGTATTTGCTTTTTCACTAAAATACGCGCATTCCCACGCCTATATTCATGAAGATATTATGCATATTAAAACTGATGCTTTCAAAGCCTGTTTTCATGATGCTATTGAAACCATAATCAAACTGAGCCAAAGCATAGTAGCGTTGTGTGAAACTGTATTTTCCTCCCAAGCTCATTCCCACATCGACATTTCTGATACTGTTCTTAAAATCATAGGCGGTATTGTTGATCCCGATTTTCTCACCTGTCGGTTCTTCATCGCGCATATATCCCTCGATTGCCTCTCCATAGAATTTCTTCATGACTGCAAAAGAAACATAAGGGCCCGCCTGCACATTCCAGTGCTCGCCAAATTGATAAGTCGCCTGCAAAGGAACCGTGAGGTACAGATTTTCTACATTCGTGGAAATATCACCATAGTAGTACCCTCTTACGTTTTCTGAAGGATCCTCGGCAGCATTGAATGTCGTTTTATATCCTTTCACATTCGCCTCTGTTTTCATCCCCTTGCCATCCAAAACCAAGCCTGCACGTACGCCCCAATGCTGATCGATCGCGTAGTTTGCCTTCGCACCGACGAAAAAAGGCATAGCAGGACGGAAACTTTTGATTTCGCGAATTTCGACCGGCATGCTCAATGGAGCCGCACCGCCGATTTTTGTTCCGACTTCAACATCCAAACTCAATTTACCAGGCTCTTGAACCTGCGCCGAAGCCGAGCTAGCAAGTACCAAAGCACAAAAACTTAAAACCGCGTATCTAATATTTTTATATAGCTTATTCATTACTTCGTGTTGATTTTTACGTTGTCTACAATTAATTTACTACCCACTGCTCCTTGGAAAACAGCACCATTCTTACTTGCAGAAAACACTACAGCAATATTATATCGGAAGGCATCCACCTCCGCGCGATTAAATTCTTTCTTGAACTCAAAAGGTACAGTAAACTTTACCATGCCGTCGCCATCGGTTTTACCTGTTTCCTTCACCTGAGCTATAGCGACGATATATGGACTGTTCTTAACGTCAGTATCTGTTAACCAAGTACGCCCCGGATTGACATCATCATTGGCAGTGCCTTTCATTAAAGCAACGCGATCATAGAATACTGCATAGATATCGCACTCGTCCGTCACATCCACGGTTTGCCCCTGCGCATTGATAACCTTAGCGCCCGGCTCATATTTATAGAATCCTTCGAATGTCTCCGGCACCTTATTGTATGGCAAACCAAAGCGCGTTTCGATTTCAACTATAGACTTGCTGAACAACGAACCGATAAACAGGTTGCCCGCAGCAATCGGTTTTTTAACAAGTCCGCCCAAGAAGCCTGTAGACTTTGTTTCTAAGTATAGGGCATGCTCGCCACTCACCACATATTTCGCATCGATTGTCGACTGCGTAGGGTAAGATTGCTCTGTAGGGTTGTTGCCCGCCGTAAAGGCGAAGCCCGAGTTGCCCGATGCCCATAGACTCTGTTGCATCCCCTCGACCTCTTCATAAAAATAGATCCATTTCTTCTTCTCATCCTGCCCGAAAAGTTCGAAGTCGAAATTCGACGGCACAGAAGATTCAATCAATGAAACATGGTAAGTCTTCGTGAACTTGCCATCTTCTGAGGTAACTTCATAAGCAACGGGCGCTGTAAAATCCTGTTCGCTGCCTGATGCAGGAACAGATACCGCCCCTGGCGTCAATTCGAATTCGAACGCAAACTTCTTTAAGTCGATCGCACCTTGCTTAATGTAGATAACGACATTGCGATTGTTGATGATCGGCTTCGTGTTGATGACGCTGTCAGGAACATTCACCGAAACGATATCCGCTTCCATGTTCTTGGCCTCGTCTTTAATACAACTTGATAGAAAAAGCAAAATCCCAATGGGAATAAGCCAAAGTTTTGAGTAAATCATTATAATACTGTATTGTTAATAAAATCGGCATACCTGATGGGCAGGTAATAACCGCGGCAAAGATAGTATTAATAAGGAGGAAAGCTTGTAGAAACCAGAGGTAGATTTCCCAATCAAACAGATTCTTTACATTCGGTATGTGCTACTTCGTTGTAAACAAGCCCTTAGCTCTCCAATTCTTCCCTTATTTTTTTCGGAAGCCCTTGCACGATCAAATCATAGCTATGCTGAATCAACCGAAAAAGCTCAGCATCCGTAAGCTGCCGATTTGCATACAGCGTATTCCAATGCTTCTTATTCATATGGTAACCCGGTTTTACTGTATGTTCGTATTTCTCGCGCAGTTCCACCGCATATTCCGGATCGCACTTAACATTGAAAGTGAGGTCTTCAACCTGATCTAACCCAACCAGCAAAAATACTTTGCCCATCACTTTAAAAACTAAGGTATCCGGCCCAAAAGGTGTCTCCTCTGTGGTGCCTCTTTGTGCAATGCAATAGTCGCGAAGCTCTTCAATATTCATAGGCGTATAGCTGAATGATAAATGATAGATAAATGTAAGAGAATCTTGGAAATAACGCAAAGACAAGTTCAGGTTATACTCCATATAGAACCCATGTAAACCCCTTTCAAACCCGCTCGCGATTGGGTTTGAAAGGGAAGTGAAAGGGTTATGTATTGGGTTTACAAGGGGTCTTTGTAGTAGTTGGGGTTTAGATATTAGACATTAGACCGATTGCGGTTGTAGAGTTTGATTTTAGAGTTTGTTTTGAACCGACGTTCAAAAAAACATCAATGAGAGTACAAAAGTGTAAGTAAGGGGGAAAGAAAGAAAGAAAGAAATAAAGAGATAAAGAACGAAAGAATACAACCGCACAAAAAAAGGCCTTGTTTCCAAGGCCCTTTCTGAACTATACAGTTCTAATATCTAATGTCTAATATCTCAAATCTAAACCCTAATATTCCTTCAGCGCTTCCTGCAATTCTTTTTGGATTTCGACGCCTTTATCGTCGTTATACCAACGTTGGATGGCTTCTTTGATTTCAGGGAAAGGTTTTCCTTCTGCTTTCATCTCTTCGAAGATGGCCTGCAGCGCGGCAGGACGTGGTCCCCACACGATTTTGTCATGACCTACATCATTACGGATAATTAACTTAGGGATGGATTTACCGCCGTTGGTCAAGTATTCGTCAATAAGGAATGGCTCGGTGTCGCGGAGTTGTATGTCTAAATCGATAAAAGGATTGTCTTTGACAATATTATAAATTTGGGCTACGGAGTGTGCCGCATCACCACACCAAGGTTCGGTGATTACAATCCAATGTTGTTCATCTTTGATACGCTGAATGCATGCTTTCATCTCTTCCGATGGTTCGAATTTCTTTAACCATCTGTTCATTCTCGACCAATTTAACTTGGTGTAATTTAGGTATTCAGCATCATTGTGGTAGACTTCGTATTTCTCTGTGTTTTCTAAAATATCTGCGAAGTACCTCTGGTATTCATCAAAATTCATGTTGGATTATTTTTCATCAAAAGTACAGAATAATAATATAATTCAGAAAAAACCTGACGAAGGTCATGTTCTCCTGTTGCAATATGAGGTAAAGATGACCGATTTCAGGCGGTCAAACGGGGCTTGCAATGACATATTGTCACAGAACCATGACAATTAACTGTCGGAATGGATGATTTCGTCGGATAAAAGGTGAAAACAATCCTTTGGCATAAGCGTTGATGAGTATAGAGAAATTAACAACGTAAAATAGTAAATAAGAAAATATAAATAAGATATGTCAAAAATTATAGGAATCGACTTAGGAACTACCAACTCATGTGTTGCTGTAATGGAAGGTAACGAACCGGTAGTTATTGCAAACAACGAAGGGAAACGTACGACGCCTTCGATTGTAGCATTTGTAGATGGTGGCGAGCGTAAAGTTGGTGACCCTGCAAAGCGTCAAGCTATCACTAACCCACACAAAACGGTATATTCCATTAAACGTTTTATGGGTACCTCATTTGACGAGGCAAAAAATGAAATTTCACATGTACCATATAAAGTGGTAAAGGGCGACAACAATACACCACGTGTAGAAATTGACGACCGTAAATATACTCCTCAAGAGATCTCGGCGATGATTCTTCAAAAGATGAAGAAAACTGCAGAGGACTATTTAGGACAAGAGGTATCTCGCGCAGTAATTACTGTTCCCGCATACTTTAACGATGCGCAGCGTCAAGCGACCAAAGAAGCTGGTGAGATTGCTGGTTTAAAAGTAGAACGTATCATCAACGAGCCTACGGCAGCAGCTTTAGCTTACGGTCTTGACAAAGCAAACAAAGACATGAAAATCGCTGTGTTCGACTGTGGTGGTGGTACACATGACGTTTCAGTGTTAGAATTAGGTGACGGTGTATTTGAAGTAAAATCTACTGATGGCGATACACACTTAGGTGGTGATGACTTCGATAACGCAATCATCAACTGGTTAGCGGCAGAATTTGCTGACGAAAACAATGGCTTCGACTTGAAGAAAGACGCGATGGCATTGCAACGTTTGAAAGAAGCTGCTGAGAAAGCGAAGATTGAATTATCAAGCACAACATCTACGGAGATCAACTTACCATACATCACTGCTGATGCAACAGGTCCCAAACACTTAGTTCGTAATTTATCACGTGCTAAATTTGAAAGCTTAGTTGCTCCATTAGTAGAGCGTACAATCGAGCCTTGCCGTACAGCATTGAAAAACGCTGGTTTCAGCACTTCAGATATCGATGAGGTTATCTTGGTAGGTGGTTCTACACGTATCCCTGCAATCCAAGAAGCGGTTAAGAAATTCTTCGGAAAAGAGCCTTCAAAAGGCGTTAACCCTGACGAGGTTGTAGCATTAGGTGCTGCTATCCAAGGTGGTGTATTAACTGGTGAGGTTAAGGATGTATTATTATTAGACGTTACTCCACTTTCATTAGGTATCGAAACAATGGGTGGTGTGATGACAAAATTAATCGAGTCTAACACAACAATCCCTACACGTAAATCGGAGGTTTTCTCGACAGCATCAGATAACCAACCATCTGTAGAGATCCATGTGTTACAAGGTGAGCGCCCGATGGCTGCACAGAACCGTACATTAGGACGTTTCCAACTGACAGACATCCCTCCTGCTCCACGTGGTATCCCTCAAATCGAAGTAGTATTCGATATCGATGCCAACGGTATCATCAAAGTATCAGCGATCGATAAAGCTACAGGTAAAGAGCAAAACATTCGTATCGAAGCTTCATCAGGTCTATCAGACGAGGAAGTAAAACGTATGAAACAAGAAGCAGAAGCTAACGCTGAAGCGGATAAAAAAGTAAAAGAAGAAGTTGATAAGTTGAACTCTGCTGATGCATTGGTCTTCTCTACCGAAAAACAATTGAAAGAATACGGCGACAAGATCTCAGCAGACAAAAAAGCACCTATCGAAGCAGGCTTAGAGAAATTGAAAGCTGCTCATGCTGCTAAAAACTTTGAAGACATCGATACTGCATCTACTGAGTTACAAAACGCTTGGAACGCTGCATCTGAAGAGATGTACGCAGCATCTCAACAAGGCGCAGGCCAAGAGCAAGCGCAAGGCAATGCCGGACAACAAGCCAACAACGGCGGAAACCAAGGCGGCGCAGATGATGTGCAAGATGTAGATTTTGAAGAAGTGAAATAAAAAAACAATTCATAAAATAAAAAAGGCTCGATTCAGTTGAATCGAGCCTTTTTTATTTATGAGACATTAGACATAAGACATCAGATGTTAGACTTCTTTCTGCCTAACATCTGATGTCTTATATCTAATGTCTAAAATCTACTTTTCGTAATGTCTCAAAACTCCTTTATCAAATACCGTCCAGATGCCGCTTGGCATGTTGGCTTTTTTGAGGGCTTTGTTGGTCCAGGTGTTGCAGGAGAAGAATAGGTTGTAGGCACCTTTGGCTTCGTAGAAGGCGTCGTCTTGGCCGTATTGGGCGTTTGTTTGGATGAGGATTGGTTTTCCGTCGGCGTCTGTGTCTAGGGCCGCGAGGATGTAGTCGCGCAGGGCTTTGTATTGGGAGCGATCGATGGTTACTTTGTGGCAAAGATCGTTTTCAACCATTTGGTTATAGTAGGTGATATGCAATGCGGTTTCACCTATACCGATTCCGGCGATGAGGGCTGTTTTAAGGGTTAGGTCTTTCCATTCGGGGGTATTGAGGTAGAAGCCTTTATCGCCCCAGCCTATGGATACGTAGGGTTGATTGGGATTTTTACCCTTGGTATTTTCTATTGGAAATACGCTAGTCCAGTCTTGGAGATCGTTTTTAATGGGCAATACGATATCGGTATGCACGCCATTGGAAAGCACATAGGCTTCAATTTCGAGCGGAAGCGATATGCTTTGTGACTTGGGCGATGGAATACGGGATAGGATTGCATCGGCTCCGAAATAGAGCCCCGCGAATACAATTAGACCAAGTAGGATATAAAGGATAGTTAGCATAAATCGCTTCATAGTTCGATGGATATGCTGCTAATATCGGGAAATTGATGTAAAAAAAATATCCATGATTCCAGTGAATCATGAATCGGGAGGAAAGTTGTTGATGGTCTGTGAAAACTTTCATATTTCGGTTGAAACAGCAATAGGGATGCGAATTCTTAATGGCCTTTGAAAACAGAGACTTTCAGAAAAAACAATGGCAGGTTTTTGAACCTGCCATTGAATATTGATATATCCAAGATTTCTTAGAATAGTTTTTCAGGATAAACACCGTCAGCAACCAATTTAGAGATGCTTTCTTGAACGATTGGTTTATCTTCCATGTATGTTACTCCGAACCATTTTGAAGAAGTTGGGATGACGCGGTAATCTGCTAATCCTTCTTTCACCATGTAATCTGGAATGGTAGGGATAAAGAATTCTGATTTAGGATTATCGCCATTCTCTTCAACAAACTTAGGGAATAGGGATAACGCGATATCAAATACTTTTGGAGTAAAGCCCCAGAAGTTCATCGAAACACGCGTATCAGCAGGCAATTCAGTTTCTACACCGTTTTCTTCAAATACGATTTTCTTGTTGCCCGCATCGTCAGTTTTATAGAAAATATTAACACGTTCTGTAACAGAATCCATATGTCCTTCAGCATTTACCTCACAAACACCTCTAGATACATAGCCGT
This sequence comes from Sphingobacterium hotanense, assembly GCF_008274825.1. Classification (NCBI taxonomy): domain Bacteria; kingdom Pseudomonadati; phylum Bacteroidota; class Sphingobacteriia; order Sphingobacteriales; family Sphingobacteriaceae; genus Sphingobacterium; species Sphingobacterium hotanense. The sequence goes on along the minus strand of NZ_CP030848.1, from coordinate 700,460 downwards.
AGTCTGACATCGTATTGCCTAATTCAAAGCCCATCAAAGACATGTGGGTATCATTGACATCGTTGGTCAGGAAATCTGCCATCTTTTTGAAGGCATCGTAGCCATAGAAGTCATCTGCGTTGATTACACAGAATGGACCATCTACTTTATCTTTAGCGCTCATTACCGCATGGGCAGTTCCCCAAGGTTTTGTGCGTTCAATTTCACGGTCAACACCGAATTTCTTTAAGTTGAAATCTTGGAAGGCATAATCTACCTCGATCTTGCCATTTAGTTTCTTGTCGAATTTCTCGCGCATTACCTGCTCGAATTCTTCGCGAATAATAAATACTACTTTTCCAAAACCGGCTCTAATAGCATCATAAATGGAGTAATCAATAATCGTTTCGCCGTGTGGTCCGAATCCGTCTACTTGCTTTAATGAACCATAGCGGCTAGCCATTCCTGCTGCCAGAACTACCAAAGTAGGTTTTCCCATAATTATCTTATTTTATGTTTAGTATTTTAATAGCGTTGCAAATATAGTATTTTATCTATTTCTTTTTGAAGATCGCGTTTAGGATTCCCGTTGCTATCTTCCCTAATAGCTTGGAGCCCTCGCGTGCTAAGGTGCGGGATGCTTGGTTTTGTGCCGCCTCTAGCGGGGTCTGCCTTCTGGAGCTGGAAGACGATCTAGACTTGCTGGCTTTCTCCTGCTCTTTGCGCGCAGCTTCCGTCGCCTGTTGCTGTTCGAACTGCGCCATACGCTCATCTATAATCTCTGCTGCTGTACGTCGCTCTACGCGCTCCTGATATTTACTTGCATAATCTGAACCGCTGACAAGTTCTGTGTACAATTGCGAGCTGCACGGCCCCATTACTGCTCGTGCAGGTACGAGATGGGTTGCTACTACTTCTGTAGGGATACCCTTATCGTTCAATACCGTAACTAGGGCTTGACCCGTACCTAAGGAGGTCAATATTTTATCGATCTCATAAAAATCAGATCTTGGATAGGTTTTTACCGTCTTGCGAAGATTCTCTGCATCATTCGGAGTAAAGGCACGCAAAGCATGTTGTACGCGATTTCCTAATTGTCCTAATACACTCTCGGGGATATCCGTCGCTGCCTGAGTACAAAAGAACACGCCTATGCCCTTCGATCGGATCAACCGGACGATCTGTTCAATCTGTGTTAAGAAAGCCTTAGAGGCGTCGTTAAATAGTAAATGGGCTTCGTCGAAGAAGAATACTAATTTGGGTTTATCGAGATCCCCGACCTCTGGTAGATGTTTAAAAAGCTGTGCTAGCAAACTAAGCAGGAAAGTAGAGAACAACAAGGGCTGATCTTGTATATCGGAAATATTCAGCAGTGTGATAACGCCTTTTCCATCAACTTTACCAAATAGATCATTGATATCGAACTCTTTTTCGCCGAAGATATGTTCTAAACCCTGCTGCTCGATAGCGACGATCTTCCGAAGAATAGTACTCGCCGATGCCGAACTGATCTTTCCGTAATCGGCTTTGATTTCCTCCGCACCCGGGCCCTCAGATAGGTAGCTCAGCAGTTTCTTTAAATCTTGAAAGTCTACAATCGGCAACTGATTATCGTCGGCATACTTGAAGATCGCACTCAATACGCCGGACTGTGTATCATTCAAGTCCAGGATTCTGGACAAAAGCACAGGACCAAAGTCTTCTACCGTGACACGCATTGGGGCACCAAGCTTACCGCTTAGTGAAAATAATTCGATAGGAAAACTGGAAGGCTCGAAAGGAATACCCACGGCGTTTCCGCGCTCGATCAATGCGTCGTTTGTTTTTCCCGGTTCTGCTAATCCCGAGAGATCGCCTTTGACGTCGAGCATTAAAACAGGAACACCAGCATCCGAAAGCTGTTCGGCCATGAGTTGTAGCGTTCGGGTTTTACCGGTTCCGGTTGCACCAGCGATCAAACCGTGGCGGTTCATCATCTTTAGCGCCAAATTTACTTTGGCAGCGGTAACAACCTCTCCATTTAGGATACCTGATCCTAATTGTATAAATGGCCCTTTAGGGCTATAAGAAGCGGTAATTTTGTCGATAAACGGTTGTGTTATCATAGATTTTTATTCAGGTAATGCACTCAATAAATAAAGATAATATTCTAATTATAAACTTAAGTAGTTTTCTAATATTAACAAATTGTTAGCCAATCAGGATTAAATACATAGTTTTGTCATCATTTCACAATTTAATTCCAAAAAAAGTGATTTTTTAAAATTTAATTTTATTTTTGTGAAGTTTATGATTGCAGAGACTCATTTCTTTTCTAAAACACAGCGCATAATAGCAGCGAAATTATGCTTCTTCATCTTCTTCACGAAGATGCTGATTAGCATGACGCCTATTTTTGTGGACGTCTTAGACCGAGGAACTGTTTTGCAAGTCGTGATGCAATTAGAAATTGAGAACACGGCGAAAGGCAATAACAGTAACAACGAAGATTTGCATGAGCACAGTATCAAGATTTTCAAACCTGATGCTATGGATTTCCTTAGCTTCAATCCAACGGTAGAAAACACTGGACGCACGAAACATTACCTTAAAAATGAAAGGACGATCTGTGCCTTTCATCCACGCGTTCCTACACCGCCTCCTAACGCGTAATTCAACATCCATTTTATTTTAAATCGCCTTTCTGATGCTACTTTGCTAGGTCTTAATGGCTGTACTGGCGATTATTACATCGTTAAATGTTGAATTTTAAAAAGTTATTTTTATTATGTTAGGAACACGTTTGTCTGCTTTTCTCAAATTATCGAAAAGAGACTTAAAATATGACTTCCCCGCAAGTATTGTAGTATTTTTAGTGGCATTGCCACTCTGTTTAGGAATTGCCATGGCTTCTGGAGCGCCTCTTTTTGCAGGTGTTTTAACGGGAATCATTGGTGGTATAGTTGTCGCATCGATCTCCGGGTCGGCACTAAGTGTTAGTGGCCCTGCGGCAGGATTAACCGTTATTGTATTAGGTGCGATCACCCAACTAGGTGCTTATCAAACATTCTTACTAGCTGTTATGCTGGCGGGCGTTATCCAATTGGTATTAGGTGTCATCAAAGCCGGTATGATTGGTAACTATTTCCCTTCTTCAGTTATTCTGGGGATGCTGGCTGCTATCGGTATTACGATTATCCTTAAGCAAATTCCATTAGCTTTTGGTATGACCGAAACACATGCATTCGAAGTGGAAGATGGCGGCGGTATTGCTGCTTTCACAAACACAATATTTTCTAGTGTAAACTGGGGAGCAACAATCATCTGTTTATTATCACTAGCTGTATTAATTTTCTGGCCGAATATTAAGAAGCTGAACAAAATCCCTGCTCCTCTAATCGTTGTGATTCTAGGCGTTGGATTAGGATTTGCATTTCAAGGAACTTCTTTCGCATTGAATCCAGATCACTTTGTGTCCATTCCTGTAGTATCTTCATTTGCAGAGTTCAAGGGCTTATTTATCTTCCCTGACTTCACGCAGATTGTTAATCAAGAGGTATGGGTAGTTGCATTTACTATCGCCATTATCGCGAGTTTAGAGACGCTTTTGAGTATTGAAGCGGTTGATAAGATCGACCCATTCAAGCGTAACTCTCCTACAAACAGAGAGTTAGTAGCACAGGGTATAGGAAATATGACGAGTGGTTTATTAGGTGGTTTACCAATGACTTCGGTTATCGTAAGATCTTCGGCGAATGCAAACTCTGGTGGACGTACTAGACAGTCGGCTATCCTACATGGTTTATGGTTATTAGTAGCTCTCTTAGCTATTCCATCTATCATTAATTTGATTCCATTGGCTGGTTTAGCTGCAATCTTATTGCACACAGGTTTTAAATTGGCGAAGCCAGCTTTATTCAAACAGATCTACAAAAAAGGATTGGATCAATTTATTCCTTTCTTCGTCACAGTTGCAGCGGTAGTATTTACCGATTTGTTAACTGGAGTAGGTATTGGTATCGTGGTAGCAACCTTCTATATCTTGAAAGCGAACATGACGAATGCATATCAGTTCAACATCGTTCAGAAAGAAGATACAGATACTGCGGTTCTAACGCTTGCTGAAGAAGTGACATTCTTAAACAAAGCGCCTATCCAACAGAAGCTATACAACTTACCAAAGGGTGTTAAGTCGGTGGTCATCGATGGTCAGAAAAGTAAATTTATTGACAAGGATGTTATTGACGTAATCAAGGATTTCGAACAAAATGCATTGAGCAAAGGCTTGGAAATTGAGCTGAACGATGTGAATTACAAGAAGAAGTCCTTCAATGGTAATTTTCGCTTAAAAAAACAAAAACTTCAAAAAGTAGTTTAATTAATTCAAAGAAATTCTGAAACTTGTGCAACCCTTTTCAGGGTTGCCATTAAATCATATTGACAAAAAACATGGAAAATAAAGTATTAGAAACTGGTTTCAACAACATTAAAGAGGGTAACAAAGAGTGGGTTGAGTTCGTGAAAAACGACGAAACGGGCAGATTTCAACAATTAGCAAAAGGCCAAAGTCCGGAAGTATTATGGATCGGATGCGCTGATAGCCGTGTTCCTGCGAACGAATTGACCGGTAAGAAACCAGGAGAAGTATTTGTACATCGCAATATTGCCAACATGTGTGTTCACTCGGATATGAGTATGCTTTCTGTACTTGACTATGCAGTGAATGTTTTAAAGGTAAAACATGTTATCGTGGCTGGACACTATGGTTGTGGAGGTGTAGCTGCTTCTTTAAGCTCTACGCAATACGGTATTATCGACAACTGGTTATGCCATATCAAAGATGTTTACCGCCTACATGCTGAAGAAATTGATGCTATCGAAGATAAAGAACAAAAAGCTGATCGTTTGGTCGAATTAAATGTAAAAGAGCAGGTTTTTAATTTATGCAGTACATCGATTATTCAAAATGCATGGAAAGAGCGTGATGATTTAGCTGTCCATGGGATGGTAATCAATATCGGAACGGGAGAGTTGATCGATCAAGGTTGTACATATACCGGAACTGATAAACTAGGTAATGTGTTTGCTTTCAAATAGGCCTGACTCATTAAAATTCAACAATAAAAGCTTGTTCATTCGAACAAGCTTTTATTGTATATAATCATTTAGCAACTGCTATTTTTTAAACTGCCCATCCACGCTGATTGCCTTTGCATAGGACGCGGAATAAAGATCCGTAACAACTGCAAGCTGCCCTCGCGTGACAAAGGCTTCGGGATCATAATTTCCTTCAAACTTTCTTTTCGTAGACCATTCCTTTATGAGTTGTTGTTCAACCTCATCCCCTTTCAAGGAAACAAACTTGATCAGGCTAATCAAGTCCTTCCATTTCATTTCTTCATTTCGGTAGTTGTCTAAAAACCATAGCTGACTGCGAGAATAGATATCATTTAAGACTCCTTTGACATCATCGAACCTAACTGCGGTATCCTTATGGAAGTACATAGCACCATCCTTTACTTCTCCTAGAAAGAACCCTGTTAAATAGAACTTTTGAATAGAAGCATAATGCGGATCATCAATTGCAATATCAACATACGGATTCAATCTAGCATTGAAAGTCAGTAATTCCGATTGTACTTTTCGGACATCAAGTTTCTCGATGTTTGTGTCAAAAAAAGCGCAATAACCTGCAACTGCAGCCAATCCTTGTCCTAGCGCAATGCTCATAGGTATATCATTGGGCGAATCGCTCAATTCGCTTCCGGGACCTATGCTGAACATGTTTTCATATTGAGCATTCAAAAGCTGTTGTAAAGTAGCCAGATACACTTCTCCGGCGCGTTCTTCTACTGCCATCGTCGTACGACTTAAGGGCAATGTAACTTGCGATACGGGCAAGAATGCAGTTTTTCTCGCCGCCATAGTATCAGGCAATGTTAGGTTTCGATAAAGCTTCCCATCCTTTGTAGCGTCGATTACTACAGGTACGCTAAAGCGTTCCTTATTAGACAACATCAACTGCCAGTTCCTCCTCCCCCGCTCGCATTTGCTGATATCCTCCCCAACAATAATCGTTACACCCTGCATCTTCGCCTTAAACCGCTCGATACTATTCGTCGCTAGTCTAGGGCTAAAGTCACTTTTCACGGTGTTCGCCAGTACTTGGTCTTTCGTCTTACTCATCGCCATATCCATGAGCAATTCCATCCAAATCCCACCATTCAGATTATATTTTTGATCAATAACAACTTTCTCATTGGAATTGCTTGCTAAGAAATCAAGATTGTCGATTACTAAAATCGTCTCGACATTAGACTTGCTGGCTTGAACAGCAGCAGCCCAACCCACAAAACCATCCGCATATATCAGCATCTTTGGCTTTGGTCTTTTTTGCGCGAAAGTGACCACTGGAAGGAGCAAGAAAATAAGTAGGAAAAATCTAAATCTCATAATGAATATTTAATAACCCGAAAATAAGTAAAAAGCAGTAAGTATTCGGTACCATCTCATCCAATATATCGATGAAATACCTAACTTTGCTACATGGTAGAAGAAGAAAAATCATTGAATTTTATTGAAGAGATTATCGAAGAGGATCTTCGAAATGGGAAGAATGATGGCCGCGTGCTAACACGTTTCCCTCCCGAGCCAAATGGCTATCTTCATATCGGACATGCAAAATCCATCTGTTTAAACTTCGCATTAGCACAGAAGTATAACGGAAAAACAAACCTACGTTTTGATGATACCAACCCGGTAACGGAAGATGTGGAGTATGTGGATAGTATCAAGCACGATATTCAATGGTTGGGATTCCAGTGGGCTGAAGAGCTATACACTTCCGACTATTTCGATACTCTATACGCCTATGCTGTCGAGTTGATTAAAAAGGATCTCGCTTATGTAGATGACAGTACTGCTGAAGAAATCGCAGCGGCTAAAGGTACGCCTACTGAACCGGGAACTCCTACGCCAGCACGCAGCCGCAGCATTGAAGAAAACCTTCAGTTGTTTGAAGAAATGCGCGAAGGCAAGTATAAGGACGGAGAGAAAGTACTACGTGCGAAAATAGATCTAGCGAGTCCGAACATGCACATGCGCGATCCTATTATCTACCGCATCAAGCATGCTCATCATCACCGTACAGGAGATAAATGGTGTATCTATCCGATGTATGATTTCGCACATGGACAATCAGACTCCATCGAAAAAATCACGCATTCTGTTTGTACACTAGAATTTATTCCGCACCGTCCATTATATGATTGGTTGATTGATAGACTGGAGATTTTCCCGTCGAAACAATACGAATTTGCTCGCCTAAATCTAAACTACACGGTAATGAGCAAGCGTAAGCTGTTGCAATTAGTAAACGAGAAATTCGTTGAAGGTTGGGACGACCCACGTATGCCGACGATCTCAGGACTGCGCAGACGCGGCTATACGCCTGCAAGTATTCGTAATTTCTGCGAACGCATCGGTATACAAAAGCGCGAAAACATGATTGATGTTAGTCTTTTGGAGTTCTGTATCCGCGAAGATTTGAATAAAACAGCATGGCGCAGAATGGCAGTTCTTGATCCGATTAAGTTGATTATCACGAACTATCCAGAAGGCCAAGTTGAGGAGCTGCACGGTGAAAATAACCCTGAAGTAGAAGGTGGCGAGGGGTCACGTATTATTCCGTTCTCAAAAGAGCTCTGGATCGAGCGTGATGACTTCATGGAAGATGCACCTAAGAAGTTCTTCCGATTAGGACCTGGACTTTCTGTACGCTTGAAACACGGCTATATTGTTACTTGTACAGACTTTAAGAAAGACGAGCAAGGCAATGTGACAGAAGTTTACTGTGAATACGCACCTAACTCAAAATCAGGAGAAGACACTTCCGGCATGAAAGTGAAAGGAACTATCCATTGGGTATCGGTCGAGCATGCCAGAGAAGCAGAGGTGAGACTTTACGACCGTTTATTCCATGACGAAAACCCTGCGGCTGCCGAAGATTTCAAATCATCGATCAACAAGGATAGTCTACAAATCATCGAAAAAGCTTATATCGAACCAGACTTAGCAAACGCGGAGATTGGAAAAGGGTATCAGTTTATCCGCCTAGGATATTTTACACCAGACAACAAACTTTCAACTGCTGAAAAGCCAGTGTTTAACCGTACGGTAACATTGAAAGACTCTTGGGCTAAGGAAGCAAAAAAATAATTTTAAAGAATTAGATAAAATAAAAAGAGGAGCTTTCGCTCCTCTTTTCTTTTATCTAAAATCTAATTATTGATATATTTTCTCAACTCCCCTGCAGCCATGCCTGCTCATACTTACTCCAAACCCGATTCCCTTCTGCAACCAATCCCTCGTCACCAATCTGCTTCAATATAGCTTGATATCTTTCCAATGCTCCTAAGCCGAGTTGAATACTATACAGATCATATCCCTCAGAAGCTTCCATAATACCTTTTTGGTAATTCAGCTTCTCGTCTATCGCTTTGATGTTCTTTGCCGCCAGTTCTTTCGCTTTATCAAGCTCCTTCACCTTCACTAAGGTATCTGCAAGTATTGCATTCAAATAACTCTGGCGCATAGTCTTTGGCTCCTTAGGCTGATGCTCAAGAGCAACTAGCGCTAGCTTCTTCGCTTCCGGAAGCTTATTCTTCTGCACCAAACTCTCCAGTCCTTGTGCATACAGATTCGGCTGCACATAAGAATCATAGATAAAATTAGAGTCGGTATCAAAGTAATCAAGATTCTTGATATCCGTCCATTTGAACTTCTCTACCGCATTTGTATAGATTGCCTCTGTATTGATCAAAGTAGCGTCATCAGCCTGTTGACCAACTTCCACCGGCATCAAACGGTAAACTAGCCCTTCCGATGCTAAATACTTATCCATCCCCATGAAAATATCATTAGGTGCCTGCTTCACAAAGTAAATCGGTCGCTCCCAATTATTATTTTCCAACAAGCCCATTAGGCTCAGCTCTGCACGCGACACATAATTCTGATTGTAATCCCACTGCATATATTCCGGAATAGCGTTTTCCCACTCCTGCGGTACTACCTTATTCTTCAACACCTGCTCTCTATCAATCTTCAATTGCAGTTTCTTCGTCGGCATGACATTCACATACTCCCCAGACTGCAATTGCATCATATTCTGTTGATTATCCGAAAGCATAATATCCAATACGGTCTTCACATCCGTATAACCCTCTACCCCCATATCAAACACCTGAATACCATCCCGTTGTCCACGCTTCACCTTATCATAAGCAAATCCCAATGGCAATGCTTTCGACTCGTTAATGTCGGTTAAAGCCTGCTCCACATACCAATCAGACTGCAGATAACCATAATTCAACACCCGTACATCCGGTCTAACACCTTCTACCTCCTGCAAATACCACAGCGGGAAAGTATCGTTGTCCGCATAGGTGAATAGGATTGCATTTGGCGCACAAGAATTCAGCATGTTCATTGCAAAATCTCTGGTCATCATACGCTCCGATCGATTGTGATCATTCCAATTTTCCTTCAACAGTAAAGTCGGAACAGCCAGCAAACAGATAGCAGAACTTGCCAAAGCTAAGGTCTTCGCCGGAACCTTCACTAATTTCGTTAACAAGTCCACAACAGCAACTACCCCTAATCCAATCCAGATCGCAAATACGTAAAATGATCCCGCGTAAGCATAATCTCTTTCCCTAGGCTGATTAGGCGTCTGATTCAAGTAAATCACGATTGCCAAACCAGTGAAAAAGAACAGCAATCCCAAAATAGCCGTATCCTTCTTGCTCTTCTTCAACTGCCATAATATCCCAAGAAAACCAAGCAATAAAGGCAAGAAAAAATAAGTATTCCTGCTCGGATCCTTTAACATGCTATTTGACAAATGCGACTGTCCAGGCAAACGGAGATTATCAAGAAATGTGATTCCCGACAACCAATTGCCCGCATAAACCTGCCCCTGACTAGGCACATCGTTCTGACGCCCAACGAAGTTCCACAGGAAGTAGCGAGCATACATATGGTTCAACTGATAATTGAAGAAGAACTTCAAGTTATCGCCCATACTAGGCGACTGCCCCTCAGGAATATTTAAATACTGACGGTAAAATGCCGTATGTTTATCGCTATATATCCGTGGGAACAACATCTCTTTATCATAAACATAGCGGTTATTGCTGCTGATCCTGGTATAGCGATCCGCATCCTTTCTATAGGTCGAACCGGACGTCATATCAACGGGACGCGCATCAAAAGTCTGCCCTTTAAATAAAGGCTCCGATTGATATTGCTCCCGACTTAAATAACTCAATAAATTGAAGGCATTATCCGGATCATAGTTGTTCAAAGAAATATTCGTTTGTGCGCGAATCAATAACAGGCTATAAGATCCGAATCCTAAAAAGATAAAACTCAAACTCAACAGCGCCAAATGCATAATCGGCTTTGCTCTACGAGCAGCATAATAAAGCCCGAAAACAATCCCAGCAACTAAAAGCACTATAAAAAACGCCACACCCGATCCAAACGGAAGTCCCAAACTATTGACAAAGAAAAGGTCGAAATTAGCAGCAAAGCGAACGCTATACTGAATAACGCCCCATAGCACAAATGCTAAGGCCAGTACGCCCCAACCTAAGGATTTAGCAATCCCCTTCCACTCGACCTTGTTCGTCCTGCGGAAATATATCATCAAAGCAATCACCGGAATAGTCAGAAGATTCAACAAGTGCACCCCGATAGAAAGCCCCATTACATAGGCAATCGCCAATAACCATTTATTACTATCCGCTTCATCTGCCCGTGCATCCCATTTCAACGCCAACCAAAATACAACGGCAGTACATAGTGACGACATCGAATAAACCTCCGACTCCACTGCCGAGTACCAGAAAGAATCCGTAAAACTATAAGCCAACGAACCCACAATCGCGGCTCCAAAAACCTGATACAACTTTACCGAGGTCCATTCCCCATCGCTCAGAACCAGTTTCTTCGCAATAGCACTGATTGTCCAAAATAGAAATACAATCGTCAAACCGCTGCAAATTGCTGAACCGATATTCATCCAATATGCCGCCTTACTGACATCGCCCATTGCAAAATTTGAAAACACATTCTGTATCATCAGAAACAAGGGTGCCCCAGGTTGATGAACAACCTCTAACTTATGTGCCGAAGCAATAAATTCGCCCGTATCCCACCAGCTACTTGACTTTTCAACGCTCATTACATAAACTATTGTTGCCAAGATTCCACAGCTCCAGCCGAGAAGGTTATTCAGTTTTTGATAGCTCATAAGAGTATAGGTTAGTAATTCCGAATAAAGATAAACTGAAAACCAGAAACTGCGCTTCGCTTAACAAATTTTAACAGAAATTAAGCCCCCCAAACCACTCGCCCAATAAAATATTAAAAACAATCAATCAGAGTTCCCCAAAAACACCAAAATCAAAAAACCAAGACTCTCGTCTTGGCTCCTGTATCTTATAGCACAAAACCGAAATCTAAATCATCGGCTCCACGCTCTAATATCTAATGTCTAAAATCTATTATCTAACTCTAATATCTAAACTAATTTTTCTACAATCTTCTTCGTCGGTCCCGGATTACTCATTGTATAGAAATGTAGTACCGGCGCGCCAAACTCAATCAGTTCTTTACACTGTTGCACTAACCACTCCTCGCCTACCTGGCGCACATCCGCATTAGTCTTACATGCATCCACAGCATCGCTCAATTCCTCAGGGATATCCAAGTGAAAGATTCGAGGAAGCGTAATCAACTGATTCTTCGTTGTCAGGGGTTTCAAACCCGGAATAATCGGAACATGGATACCATGCTCACGACATTTCGTCACAAATTCCTTGTACTTCTCCACGTTGAAGAACATTTGCGTAACAATAAACTCCGCACCCATTTCCACCTTCTTCTTCAACCATTTAAAGTCTGTATTAAAGTTTGGTGCCTCGAAGTGCTTCTCCGGATAGCCCGCCACTCCGATACAGAAGTCGGTCTTTGCCGAGCTCTCGATATCCTCATGCAGATAACGACCATTGTTCATATCAACGACCTGCTCCAGAAGATCCGTCGCATAGGCATGACCACCAACCGTCGGTATAAAGTCCGAATCACCTTTTCTCGCGTCTCCGCGTAGTACCAACACATTATCGATACCCAAAAAGTTTAAATCGATCAAGGCATTCTCGGTCTCCTCTTTCGTAAAACCGCCACAGATCAAATGCGGAACCGCATCCACCTTATACTTACTCATAATCGCAGCACAGATAGCAACAGTGCCCGGACGCTTACGATAGGCAACACGCTCTAATAGACCACTGGAATGCTGTTTATACAGGTAATCCTCGCGATGGTAAGTAACATCGATGAAAGGCGGATTGAACTCCATAAGCTCATCCATGGTCTTGAAAATACTCTGAATTCCCTGTCCTTTTGCCGGTGGCAATAACTCAAATGAATATAGGGTCTTACCCTGTGCGTTCTTAATGTGGTCTACGATTTTCATAAAATTCCTTTAGGCTTAGAGAAAACACAGCGATACCTGAGTTTCAGCTTATCTTTCCCTATCGGGGTAGAATTTAGCACCTTGTCAAGGGACAGGTTGCTAAGGCTTCAGCGGGTCTAGTCCCTCTGCCTTTCTCTATAAGCGAGGGCTAATATCGCTAATAGAAGCAAGAACTCAAAATGAAAACCAGAAAATAAAATGGAAAAATATCGAAAACGCCGTTCTACTGCTCGAAATACATATCGATCAATCCCTCAGGAAGACGAAGTACAACAACCTGTTCCTCAGGATCTATGCCTACAATGAAGTTTTCGTTCAATGGGAACATCACTTCCGTGCCATCCATATCGACCGTAGCGATGAACTGCTGCGGCATCTCTTGTACCTGTGTAATCTCCCCAAGCTCACCTTCTTCCTCTTCAATTGCCATGTAACCTACTAAATCCGTGTAACGGAAATCATCGGGATCGCGCTCAGGCTTCTGATCTAGCGGCAAATACATTTTCTTCTTGATCAAAGGCTGGGCCTTATCAATATGATCGATGTCCTCAAAAGTAGCGTAAGCCGTACTATTGTTGTGCATCTTCAACGTATCAACGAAGTAGGGTACTAACTTCTTATTCACCTCGAGAAACAATACATCAAAATCCAAATCCATATAGTCCTCAAATTCAAAGAATAATTGCACCTCCCCTTTCAAGCCGCGGGTTTTACTGATGTAACCTATATAGAATGTTTGATCGATTGTCATAGCATGAATTTAAATACAAAAGTACAGAAATAATCGGACAATAAAACGCCTAAGGCACGCCGCTGCAATACCGTCCAATTTAACAATTAGGAAAATCAAAAAACAATGAAAATCAGGCAAAATGACAGGGATATAATTAATTGATACATAGTTGTTGAAGCAACTTAATGATATCAAAAATGTTACTATTTACATGAAAAAGCCATTTACACGATGTTGCATATGCAATCGTTTGCATGAAAATACGCAAACGATTGAGTTCAAAAATGATATAGCATTCTATTTACAAAAAGTTAATATTGCCGCAACAATACTAAATTGTGTAGCCAAGATCTACTTTTATTAAACAAGACGCTTATGTGCAAAAAAAGATTATCCAGGGCATTTCTTGCCAGTACGTTTTACCCAATTACATCGGTACTGACATTAGCCCTACTTACCCCAGATGCTGTGTTAGCATCTAACCTAAAAGAATCCAGTTCTATTCATGCCCTTGCTTTTCAAGAAGTAGTTAGTGGTACTATTAAAGGTGCTACAGGACCATTAGCCGCTGTTACCATCAGCGTGAAAGAAGATCCAAAAATCATCTCTTCAACAGATGAAAATGGAGCCTTCTCCATCAATGCTAAAGTGGGCCAAACCTTAATTATCTCCGCTGTAGGCTATGAAAAAGTAGAACGTAAAATCGAATCGAATAACATGAATATCGACTTGGAAGAATCTGTAAATTCTTTAGATGAAGTCGTTGTAGTGGGTTATGGTATTCAACAAAAGAAAGAAAGCTTAACTGGTGCATTACAAAATGTGAGCGGCCAAAAACTTAGAGACGTAACGACTCCATCGGTGGAGAACATGTTGAACGGTAAAGCTGCTGGTGTGTATGTAGCGCCAAGTACCGGTAGACCGGGAACCCGTGGTGCTGTTGTTATCCGCGGACAAGCATCGGTAAACGGTGTTACTAGCCCACTATGGGTAATCGATGGTGTAATCGTAGGGTACAGCCCAGGCGATTTAAACCCCGATGATATCGCCAATCTAACCGTGCTGAAAGACGCTGCTTCAACTTCACTCTACGGATCGCAAGGAGCCAATGGTGTGGTAGTCGTGACGACAAAAGCACCTAGATCGCAGAAAATGCAACTTTCCTATTCTACGAAATTAGGCTTCAACCAATTGACGAATGGAAATATGCAAATGATGAACGGTGCAGAATTATATGATTACTTCGCATCTTTCCAAAACGCAAGTGACATCAAATTCCCGAGATGGAATGAAGAGTTAAGAAACTCAAACTTCGATTGGTGGGATGTCGCAACTCGCAACGGATTCACCCAAAACCACAACATTTCCCTACAAGGCGGTAATGAAACTTTACAATCTTACCTTTCCCTAGGATATTACAATGAATTAGGAGCAGTCAAAGGTTTTGACTACGACCGCTACAATATCCGTTTGAATACGGTTTACAAGCCATTCGAATGGTTGAGCATCAAACCTTCGATCGTTGCCGCACGTAGAGGTACCGACGATAGACAATATGATACAGGTGCGATGGTGACTAACCTTCCTTGGGATAGCCCATATGATGCGGATGGAAGTTTAGTACCACACCGCTACAGCGGATGGGTAAACAATGCAAGCACGAACTACTTATACGACTTGCAATGGAACAAATCTGCAACCACTAACTATGAACTACAAGGTAACTTCGACTTTGATATTCGATTAACAGATTGGTTGACATTCGCATCGGTAAATAGCTACCGCACGAACTTATATTCTTCCTCAGGATACACAGATCCACGTTCCAATGGAGGTGAAAGTGTGTTAGGCCGTATCACAGAATATCGTTTAGACAATACACGGCGCTATACGAACCAATTATTGCGCTTCAACAAAACGTGGGACAAGCATGCAGTTAATGGTATTGTTGCCTATGAATTCAACGATTTCAACGAAAAGATTATTGATATCTATGGAACAGGCTTCTTACCTGGCTTCGAGGTGTTGGACGTTGTTGCTAAACCAGAGCGTACAAAAGGTTCAATCAACGAATGGGCAACTCAGTCTTATCTTGCCAATGCAAACTACGCATACGACAACCGCTATTTAGCGCAAGCGTCCTTCCGTAGAGATGGTGCTTCCAATTTCGGTACCGACGTAAAATATGGCAATTTCTTCTCCATCAGTGGAGCATGGAATATCCACAACGAAAGCTGGTTCAATGTTGATAAAATCAACAACTTAAAACTTCGCGCAGCATACGGTTCTGTAGGTAATAAGCCAACATCATTATATCCACAGTACGACCTTTATGCAATCACTTCCCAATCAGGCTACAACGGTACACCGGGTGCTTTAATTAACCAAATCGGAAACCCGAACCTACAATGGGAGAACACCTATACTGCAGGCGTAGGAGTAGATGCGGGATTCTTCAACAATCGCTTACGCCTAACCGCTGATTACTACAACAAAACGACAGACAACGTATTGTTCCAAGTTCCGGTAACAGGCTTAATCGGGGTTACATCGATTTGGAGAAATGTTGGTGAAATGCAAAATAGAGGTTATGAATTGACTATTGGTGGTGATATCATCAAAAAAGGAGACTGGTTATGGAGTATGGACCTCAATTTAGGACATAACAAAAACAAATTGACCGACCTTTACAAAACCTTGCAAAACGGCGAATTGATCTCAAAACCTATTATTGCGGGCGACAACTCCGGCATCGCGGGTTCGGCACAACGCCTATTAGAGATTGGCGCTCCTGTCGACACCTATTACATGATCGAATGGGCTGGCGTAAATCCAGACAACGGTAAACCAATGTGGTACAAAGATGATTTGGACGCTGAAGGAAATGTAATCGGCAAAAGCAAAACAGAAAAATACGCTGAGGGAACATACCGTAAAATGGGCAAAGCAGCAGCAGACTTATTCGGCGGATTCGGAACGTTCGTAGCTTACAAAGACTTCGATTTGACAGCGAACTTCGGTTTCTCTATCGGTGGACAGAAATACAACTATGCACGCCAGGAATTAGATGCTGACGGAGCATATGTTGACAGAAACCAAATGAAATTACAAGATGGTTGGAGCCGTTGGGAAAAACCAGGCGATGTAGCCACTCACCCGGTAGCACGCTACAACAACTCCAACAACGGTAACAAAGCATCATCAAGATACCTGGAAAGCAATGACTTCTTAAGATTAAGATCATTAGCTGTAGGTTATTCATTCAAACTACCTCAATACTATTTAAGCAACGTGAGAGTATTCTTGTCTGGCGAAAACTTATTCACATGGACAGATTACTCGGGTGTAGATCCAGAAGCAACGATCCATCCGGAAACTGGAAAACTGTTGGAAACAGCGCTTCCTGCGGTTTACCCTGCAACACGTAAGTTTATGTTTGGTTTGAATGTTACATTTTAATTGAGGGGATTATATCATATGAAAAAGCTATTATTTATACTATCGGCAACAGCATTGTTCTCCTCTTGTGAGATCGACAGACTGCCAAAAGGATCAATGGATACAGAAGGGGTAGCGGAAAATCCGCAAGCCCTGATTACAGGTGCATACGCACAATTAAAAGCATGGTCTGATCCCATGCACCGCGCTGGTGAATACGCAGGTGATAACATGATGATTCGTGGAGCATCAACAGATGCTTTCTATGAGTTCATCTCCTTCTCCCGCACACCGAATAACTACCGCTTATCAAACTTCTGGGACTACAGCTACAAGGCGATTGCACAAGCGTCGAATGCGATGAAATTCCTAAAAGAAGGCGAAAACGTTGAGGTAGACAACCAGATTGGAGAGTGTTACTACATCCGCGGTTTAATGTACTTTTATTTGGTGCGTGCATACGGCCGCCCATATTACCAAAGTCCGGAAACTAACCTTGGAGTGCCAATTGTAAATGGAACACCGGAGAAC
This sequence comes from Sphingobacterium hotanense, assembly GCF_008274825.1. Taxonomy (NCBI): domain Bacteria; kingdom Pseudomonadati; phylum Bacteroidota; class Sphingobacteriia; order Sphingobacteriales; family Sphingobacteriaceae; genus Sphingobacterium; species Sphingobacterium hotanense. Next base: position 683,259 of record NZ_CP030848.1, on the reverse strand, counting down.
CCACTAGGCGACCTGAACTTCCCAGACCGCGCAACAGTGAAAGAAACATACGATCAGATTATCGCCGATTTAACGAAAGCTGAATCATTGCTGACGCTAAGTAAAGGGAATATCTACGCTACCAAAGAAGCAGCACAAGCATTGCTTTCACGGGTTTACTTATACATGAGCGGAACCTATGAAGCACCCAATGCGCAGTACGCGAAACTTTCAGCAGAATATGCGGATAAAGTGATCAACTCAGGCAAATTCAACCTGTTAGGTCGCGCGGAATTCATGCGCTATAATACTTTTACTCCAGAGAACAACAAAGAAACAATCTTTGCCGTAAAACGCTTAGCATCTGAATTCTCGGGCAGCGATCATTACTATGGTGTTGGTGGTATGTATGCAAACATTGGTGGTCAAGGTTGGGGAGAAATGTACGCAAGTGCAAAATACATCGATCTATTGAACGAAACCGGCAGAAATGACTGGAGACCCGATAGCTACAAGATCGTTGATGCGCGTGCTGCTTTTATCGAACCTACCTACGATGACAACGGCGGTAAGTACACCGAAGTTTTCCGCTACATCAAACAAGATAGCGAGACTTCTAAAAACTACATGCAAGACACCATCATTCGCAGTGGAAATACATTGATCGCGAAGGAAGTAACAACGGTAGACAAAAAACCTGTTGTGGACCGTTACACGCTGACGCCTGTAAATGCCTCACAAGGAATCTATTCGATCAAGCATAAAGACGGAAGACCCTATACCGGTGTTTTAGACTATTACATTTCCTTGAACCGTGCTTACCCACAGTTCTACATTGTAAAAGCATCGCGCGAAGGCGAGAACTCACACCTACACTCACCAGTAATCAGCAGATTAGGTGAAATTTACTTAAACCGGGCAGAAGCCAATGCCAAACTCGGTAAATATGCTGAAGCATTAGCAGACTTAAACAAAATCCGTACGCGTTCTATTGAAAACGGCGCCTATACTAGTCTATCAGCAGCCGACGCAAGCGAAAAAATCGATAAAGAACGTCAGTTAGAATTAGCCTTCCAAGCAGAACGCAGCTATGATGTATTTCGCAACGGAAAATCCCTCACACGCGACTACCCAGGACCACATGAGCAACAAGCAGTAATCCCTGCTACCGATTACCGTGTAATCTATTACATCCCACAATCGGCAATCAACTCTTATCCTGGGCAATTGACACAAAATCCAACACAGTAGGCTTAGATGTTAGATGTTAGACATTAGACAATTAGACCTTTGATAGATAGTAAAAATGCCAACCGAAAGGTTGGCATTTTTACTTTTGACTAGCTGGCTTTCTTTCCGCCGCGTCGGGACTAGAAGCAGACTTACTTTATCTATTGCATTTTCAGACCCCAATACTTACCCCAATCAGAGCGGCTCTGATTGGGGTAAGTATTGGGTCAATGTCGACGCTAGTATTTAGTAGTTAGTATTTAGACCAATGCCGGGAGTAGATTTTAAATATAAGATATTAGACAGTAGTGTCGAGGGATTTTTTCTCAACTAGGAAAGGAAGGATAAAAAGATTAACAGGATCTTGCCAATCCTAGTATCCTCCCTTTCTTGGTTCAAAACAAAATTCCTCTTCCTCTCTAAACCCACGGGTAAAACAAATCTTCTTTACTGATTCAGAAAAAATCCCTAACCCGCCCTACTCTAATGTCTAATATCTTATGTCTAATATCTAAAAAAGGCCAGTCTGCATAGCAGACCGGCCTTTTTTCAATAAAAGATTTTCGAAAGGATTATCCTTCTGTTTCTTCTGTGTTTTCTTCAGCAGCTTCTTCGGCAGCTTCTTCTGCAGCAGCTTCTTCAACTGGAGCATTTTTAGCAGCGATAGCAGCAGCTTTTTCTTCTTTTTTCTTAGCTTCAGCAGCTAGAGCAGCTTTTTTAGCTTCTCCTTTAGATTGTGCTAAGCCAGATTTTTTACCTTCGATTTTCGCATCATTTCCTTCAGTCCAAGCAGCGAATAATTCTTCTGCTTTAGCCTCATCGAAAGCACCTTTTTTCACACCACCTTGTAAGTGTTTTTTGTAAAGAACACCTTTGTAAGAAAGGATAGCGCGAGCTGTGTCAGTAGGTTGTGCACCATTGTTCACCCATGTTAATGCTCTATCGAAATCTAAGATGATAGTTGCTGGGTTAGTGTTCGGGTTATAAGAACCGATACGCTCAATGAATTTACCATCACGTGGAGCACGTGCATCTGCTACTACTACATGGTAAAAAGGTTTTCCTTTTTTACCGTGTCTTTGCAATCTGATTTTAGTTGCCATGTTTTAATTTATTTTATGTATTCAACATATCCCCCGTTGCTACATGCAGGAGGGGACGCAAAGATACAAAAATTATAATTACTAAAAAGCTAAATATCAAAAGATTGTTAACGCAGAAACACCGAAGATCGGCGTACCTCAAACTGCATCTCCCTATTTCGGATTAAATTTGAGGATTAAGCCGATATTAGCGATATTCAACCTCATAAATCCGCGTTCATTGCTATGTCAGGAAAAGCACCTCTAAAGATCGTCAAGGCATCTGCCGGGTCTGGAAAAACATTCAGTCTTACAGTACATTACCTCAGTCTATTGCTCGCCAAGGAAAGCAACTACCGGGAGATACTCGCCGTTACATTTACCAATAAAGCAACGGCGGAGATGAAAGAACGTATTCTATCCGTACTGCATGGTCTTGCAATCGCTGATCCGCATAGGAATATTGAAAGCTATAGAAAACTTCTATTAGAGCAATATCCCGAATGGGATGCCAACACTTTGCAGGAGAAAGCTTATCGCGTTTATCGCCGCATACTGCACGATTATAGCCATTTCTCGGTCAGCACCATCGATGGTTTCTCCCAAAAGGTAATCCGTAGCTTCACCTATGAGCTCAACCTTGATGCAGCGTATGCCATCGAAATGAATACCAATAAGGTGAAAAAGGATCTGACCATTATGCTGAATCAGCTTTTGGATGAGAAACCTGAACTATTAGAATGGATTATCGCGTACGCGGAGCAAAAGATAGCGAATAATGAAAACTGGAACTACCGACAGCAACTTATGGCATTGGCAGGTCTTATCTTTTCAGAAAACTTCCAGGAATTTGACTCCTACTTGCTCACTGCCGACACCAATCAGGTTTTCAATTTACTGCAGAAAGAAATAGCCGAGAAGTCTAAAGCCTTCCTTGCCACCTTTTCTCAGGCAATCGAGGCCTTCAAGGAAACATTCCGCTCCTTGGGCGTAGACGAGTCGGAAATGAAAAACAAGTCTCGCAACAAGCTCATTTCCGCAAGTAAAGTCGATAGCAACCTGCACAAAATCAATGAAACAGATCTGCAAAAGATATTTGATAAGTTCCTGATCCTCCAGGATAATGATGACGCTTTTACCGATCAGAATAAAGAAGTTAGATACGACCTACAAATCGGCATTCAACCTGCGCTGCAAACGATCTTCGAGATACACAAACTATTTCCAAGCTATATCGCTTATAAAGCGGTCGAAGCTAACCTCTACTTCCTACGTTTGTTGAAAGAGATGAGCGACCTCTTGAGTTTATGGCGCAAAGAGAATGCATCGCAACTGATTTCGGACTCGCAGATACTACTGAACAAATTAGGATTAGATGAAAACAACGATCCCACATTTATATGGGAGAAAATAGGGAACCGATACAATTATTTCCTGTTTGATGAGTTTCAGGATACGTCTAGAATTCAATGGAAAAACTATAGCCCACTCCTACTCAATGCGCTCGCCAATTCGCAAGGAAAAATGAGCGAGCATCTTATTGTGGGCGATGTGAAGCAAAGTATTTATCGCTGGCGAAACGGCGATTGGCGAATCTTGCTACAACAAGTCGAGCAGCAAGTTTCCGACTCGTTCCACCTGAACGAACAATCGAGACCACAATTTATCGATCAGGGTGCGCTGTTGACCAATTACCGCAGCCTTCCGAATATCATTAAGTTGAATAATTACCTCTTCAGCAGTATTCCACAATTGATGCAAAATGTATTGAATGAGCAGGTACTTGAATCGTTGAATAAGGAAGGTAAGGAATGGTGGACTGCCACAGGGAATGATCAGATGCTGATCAAAGCATACGAAGGCAGCAATCAGGAACTCCCCGAGCAACTGCAGGCAGATGCTGCGAACCAAGGCTCTATTGAGATAACATTTCTTCCGGTAGAGAATGGAGCGCGCAGGCGCAATCAGGTCGAGGAAGCATCTATCGATGCCCTCTGCGAAAAAGTTGCCGAATGGATCAGCAGCGGACGCTATCAGCCTTCGCAGATTGGTATCCTCGTTCGTAGCAATGCGCAGGCGAGACTCCTCATTCAACAATTGATGGATTACAAAAACACCCATCAGTTGAACTATGAGGTGATCTCTGGTGATGCGCTTACTTTGGTTTCGAATCATGCGATCCAGTTATTGGTAGAAACATTCAAAGCGCTGGTCTACCAGTCAGACAAGCATGTTATTCAACATGCCAACATGGCCTACCTCTATCAACTAAGCAAAGGAAAATCTGCCTTTGATCAATCCTATTGGTTAAAATTCAGAGACAATAATATTCAGGAACTTCAGGGGTTAGTGCCCGATGAGCTGATTGCGCAATGGGACGCTCTACAGAAAATGCCATTGATACATCTGTCGGAGAAACTGATCGAGATCTATGGATTAACTGATGAAGGCAGCATTCACCTGCCCTATTTACTGGCATTCAAAGATATCATCACCGCCTTCTCCGCAATGGGCGAGCGCGGTTTGATACAATTTCTGGAATATTGGCTGGAAGATGGCGAAAAAGCAGTGCTTCCAAGCAATGGAAAGATTGATGCCATTGAGGTTACCACCATCCACAAATCTAAAGGTCTCGCTTATGATGTCGTAATGCTTCCTTTCTGCTCTTGGAGCTTAGACGGTATGTCGCGAGGCGACTTCTGGATCAATGTAGAAAACAGTCCTTTCGCTGCATTAGGAAAGATTCCTATAAAGTACAGTAAATCGCTCGGCAACTCGATATTCTATCAGCAGTATTTCGAAGAGATGCTCTTCAATTACATGGATGCGTTAAACACATTCTATGTAGCAAACACCCGTGCGAAACAGCACTTATACATTTCGGCGCCTCAGTTTAAACAGAATGTTGACAAGAAGACTGGTGAAATTAAAGGTTTTGAGCCGAGCAACGAGTATATTTCTGATTTACTGATACAAGCCCTCTCAGCAGATAACGCGGTATTCAAGTTGGAAAACAATCAGCTCAATATACAGCATATCATCAGCAAATCGGATGAAGCTTTGAAAGCCGAAGGCAATTATATCGCGCTCCAACATTATCCGATATCCAATGTATTGGAAAAGGAATGGGAACACGCGAGCACTAGAAGCATCAATAATATCCTGATGATGGAGAAAGCGGCGCAATATGGGGTACTGGCCCATGAAATCGTATCGGAGGCATCGCAGGAAAAAGATATTGATCTACTGATCGATAAATATATTCAGGAGGGGATTCTCCCTATGGAAGACCGCGAGGCACTGTTGCAGGAGATCCACGAAATATGGCATCACCCGCAAATCAATAGCTGGTTGAATGGTGATTTTAAGATTTGGAACGAAGCAAGCATCATTACAGCCGATGGAGAGACCATTCGCCCCGACAAGGTATTTACCAGCCCCAACAGTACGATAGTGCTAGATTTCAAATTCACGCAGGGAGATTATGTAGGCCACAAGGCGCAGGTTGATAAATACATGAAGGCCATCCGAAATGTAGGTTATGAAAATGTAAAAGGCTATCTGTATTATGCCAAATCAAAAGAATTAGTAGAAGTTATTTAAGCAATCCCTATGAACAAAGCATTTCTACGCCTAGTAGCAGAAGATATTCAACAACGATATGGCAAAGATATCTCTGATATTGCCGTCGTTTTCAATAATAAAAGACCGATTACCTATTTGAAAAAGCATTTGGTCGATGTTTATCAGCAGGCAATCTGGTCGCCACAATTCTTTACCATCCAAGAGTTCTTTAGCTTGTCGACGACGAAGGTACAGGCATCGCCTATCAGTCAGTTCTTCTATTTATACGAGCTTCACAATGAGCTGCTCGCCAAGGAAGGCGTCGAACCGGAGACCTTAGAAGAGTTTTATCCCATCGCGGAGATTATCCTCAGCGACTTCAGTCAGCTAGACTACGATCTTGTGGATATCGCTCAAATCTTTATGGAGCTTTCCGACACGACGGAAATTGAGCTCGCCTTCCAGCATTTCACGCCCGAACAGCAGGCTTTTATTCGACAATTCTGGCAGTCGTTCAGCGTTCAAGGACATACGGGAGTACAGAAAAGATTCCTTCGCTTATGGCGTAGACTACCTACATTATACAAAGCCTTTAAAGAGCGTTTGCAAGCTGAAGGTCAGACGAATTTCCCAACCATATACCGCGATTTGGCGGAGGGTAAGGCAGAAAATGAGATCTTTGTCGACCAGTTTAAACAAGTACTCTTCGTGGGTTTCAATGCCCTCAACAGAGCCGAAGCTAAACTATTCAGAGAATGGCAGGAACAGGGCAAGGCGCTTTTCTATTTCGATGCGGACAGCCATTACCTGGATGATAAACTACAGGAAGCAGGTCTGTTTATCCGACGCAACATTTTCCAAACGGGATTATTGAATGCTTTAGGCGATGTTCCAAACGTTATCGGGAACCGAGCAGATGATGTACATGTGTATCAGAGCTTAGGAAAGATCAGCGAAACGAAATTGCTATACGACTTGTTGAGCGAAAATCAGGATCAGAGCAAGTCATCGGCTATTCTACTTGCCGATGAAAGCATGCTCGTTCCGCTCTTGCAGAGTTTACCTTATACGGATGTGAATATCACGACCGGATATCCGCTAATTCAATCGCCAATCTATGGTTTGTTGGATCTTTGGATGAATGTGCAGGTGTTGATATCCCAGCAACATAAAGAAAAAATTCCTTATCAGCTGTTGGAGACCTACTTAACCAATCCGATGAGTAAGGTGTCGAAGCAACAAAAGCAACAGATACAGACTGAGTCGGCAGATAAGCAATTGTTTGAAGTGGAGGTCAAGGAAATCGATATCAGCCAATCGGTACTGCCGCATTTCTTCCGCAAATTACAGTCTGCCGAGCAGACTATACCGACCTTAAGCGCAATGATCGACAGTTTATTGCTTTCGCTGGCAGACAACGACCGTATCCGGCAGATTGAGTCTAACCTGCTGATGGAGACGAAGAAGGTGCTGAATCAGCTCCAACTGGGATTCTCCAATCTGGGAAAACTGAGCATTGGATTCCAAATCGGATTGATCAGAAAGGCCCTCGGACCGATTAGCTCGGCTATTGAGGGTAACCCACTTAAAGGTTTGCAGATCATGGGGCTGTTAGAGAGTCGCTGTCTGAACTTCGATCAGGTGTATATCCTGGGTGCCAATGAAGGCATTTTGCCGAAGACATCGAATTCGCCAACTTTCCTGCCCAACAATTTAAGGAAAGCATACGGGCTTCCTGTCTTAGAAAACCAAGACGCCCTATCGGCTTATTTATTCTATCGCCATTTTCAATACAGTAGCGATATTCATCTATTCTACAATGCGGTAGTCAGTGAAAGCAGCTCGGGCGAGGAAAGTCGCTTCATCAAACAATTAGAGTTTGAAACCAAGTTCAACTTCGTAAAACATACGCAGCAACAACCGCTGACTTTTCCAACGCAGCCGCAGGAATTGGTTATCGAGAAAACAGGCGAGGTCTGGAATAAACTATACGGCAGCTATATCAAGCATGGGAAGCGAATTTCCGCTTCTGCATTCACTAGCTACCTGCAATCGCCCCTGCAATTCTTCTTGAAATATGTCGCCGACATCAAGGAACCACCTTCCATAAGTCAGGAATTCGAGATGAATAAACTTGGGACTGTCATACATGAGAGTATGGAAGAATTGTTGGCTCCGCTAAAAGCAGTCGATGATTTTGTTGCGACCGAAAGCTTGAAAGCGAAACTGGAAATAGCAGATCAAGTGGTCTTGAAGCAGATTGGTAATGAATACCTCACAAGCTTCAATACGGTCAATGAACTCAATAGCTTGCAGCGCATCATGCATAAGATTGCTGCCGAGTATGTGAAAATGTACTTGCGATATGATATTGACCAGTATCAGGCGATCCGTATTGTCGAGCTCGAAAACAGTGATGATTATATCCTAGATTTTCCAATAGAAATCAACGGCAGCATTGAAACCGTAAGTTTATATGGTATCATCGACCGCGTTGATGAAGTGCTCACAAAAGATGGGCAAACAAAGCTTCGTATCGTCGATTACAAAACCGGTTCGGATAGCGTAACATTCCGCAACCTAGATGTAGTATTTGCGGCAAACACGGAAAACAAAGCGCTTGTGCAAACGCTATTCTATGCCTATGTATATGAGCAAGTAACGGGCCTTCGTAATCTCGAGCCTCACCTATACGTCGCAAGAAGGATGCGTGAAGACGGTACTGTCTTTAAAAACAATAATGGTAGCTTTGTGCTTAGCCATCAAACCCTCGCCGAGCAAAAGGAGGTTTTTGTGGCATTTCTGAAAAGTACGTTAGAAGAGCTTTTTGATCAGCAAGTACCGTTCAAACATAATCCCGATGCAGCAGTGTATCCCTCAGATCCCTTTACATTGTTTTATAAGTACAGCGTGAAGGAAAGCGCGGTGGAAGATTGAAGTAGTTAGTAGTTAATATTTAGACCTATGGCGGGATTAGATTTTAGAAATTAGAGTATTATTTAGACCGATCGAGTCTATTTTAATCCTTCACTGAAATCTATCTATTTCTTCAATATTCAAAAGTTCAATAACATAATCTGATGTTAGAAGTTAATTTTAGAATCAAAGTATTTTACCATGCAGCGAAGAGTTTAAGCTTTACGAAGACTTCGCGTGAGCTTTTCATCAGTCAACCTGCTGTTTCCAAACATATTCAGGAGCTGGAAAGCCTGGTAGGGCATGCGCTGTTTCTAAGGAATGGAAACCGTCTACAGCTTACCGAAGCTGGTAAAACATTAATGGAGGCTGCAAGTACGATCAGCAAGCAATACGAATTGCTAGATTATAGGCTTGGGCTTTTAAATGATAAACTAAAGGGTAATCTCGTGATTGGCGCTAGCACTACCCTGTCGCAGTATATTCTTCCGCAACTCATCGCTAAATTCACGGAGGAAAACCCATTAGTCAATATCAAGTTGTATAATGGCAATACTGCGCATGTAACAAAGTGGTTATTCGAACAGAAGATTGCGCTTGGATTTGTTGAGGGTTTGGCCGAGGACAAGTCTTTAAAATACACTAAAATATTAGACGATCAACTGATCTTTATTGCTCGCAGCAAGCATCCGATCTTTCAACAACAGGAGCTTTCTATAGATGATTTCAGCAAGCAGGAGTTTGTTTTTAGAGAACCGGGCTCGGGAACAAATGATATCGTATTCCAACGGTTTAAAGAGATAGGGATTGATGCAAAACATCTGATCAATCGCGTTGAAATGTCTAGCTCCGAGTCAATTAAAAAATACATCCAATACAAAGATAGTATTGGGATTCTCTCAAAATTTGCCGTCAAAGAAGAGATCGAAAGCGGCAAATTAGCAGAGATAATGAATGATAAATGGGCTATTGCGCGCAACTTATATCTCGTTCATCTGCATGGGGAAGTTTCGGATCTTCCAAAGCAATTCCTGCGATTCCTGAATAGAGAATTGAAAAACTTCCATAACAAATAGTTATAAGGCATAACAGAATACCGTTTTAACGCTTATGGAAAGTAGGCTAAGTTTGCTTCCATGGCAAATCACTCTAACCAACCGGTAAACTTACTTCGCGAGATCAATAAGCTCAGCAGAATAACGAAAGCGATGTCTATCCTTTTTGTCTTGCTAGTGATCCTTATTTTCTTGCTTCCTTTTATCCCATTTCAACAGCAGCATGCATCTGCCGCAGTGGAGCAACCTTCGAAAGAAGCGGATGGCCAGCTGTTGAACAGCGTGGAAGACTTCAAGCTCAGCCCCTATCCCGATACAGAGGATGGAAAAATGGCCGCCTACGGCGAACAACTTATTCGTGAAACGTATAAGTATTTAGGTCCTGAAAATCCTAAAGTTGCGGCCTTTACTGGGAATCGCCTTGCCTGCGCTTCCTGCCACCTGGAAGCCGGCACAAAAGCCTATGCCGCGCCTTACGTTGGATTAAGCGCCTTATTCCCCGTTTATAGTGGGCGCGACGGCAAGGTTGGCACCTTGGAAGACCGTATTAATGGTTGCTTCGAGCGGAGTATGAACGGAAAGAAGCTACCCATTGACAGCAGGGAAATGCTGGCCATGGTCAGTTATATCAAACACTTAAGTGCTGATGTACGGATCGGGAAACGGATTAAAGGGCAAGGTTTTGTAGACTTAAAAGTACCAGACCGCAAAGCTGACCTCAATCATGGACAACTCGTTTTCCAGAAACAATGCGTCTCTTGTCATCAAGCAGATGGACAAGGATTGCCTAAATTGGCAAACAATCCGAAGGATGGCTATGTTTATCCACCATTATGGGGAGAGGATTCTTTCAACGATGGAGCAGGTATGGCGCGGGTTATCACAGCGGCAAAGTTTATCAAAGGCAACATGCCTTTAGGTGTTGATCCCTTAGAGCCTGTTTTAAGCGATGAGGAAGCTTTTGATGTTGCGGCCTATATAAACTCCTTCGACCGTCCTCAAAAGTCCAACAAGGAGCTGGATTACCCTGTGTTAAGCCAGAAACCTAGAGATGCCGCATATCCGCCATATGCGGATAATGTTACACAAGAACAACATAAATACGGACCTTTTAATTTTTAAGCATATGAAAAAATTTATTGTACTAGGCTGCTCACTTTTATTGGGGATGAGCCTGTACGCCCAAGACAACAAGAATATGGAAACAAAACTGAAAGAAAACGCGGAATATCAAGGCGCTGAAGCGCATAAGAAACACTATCAAGTGATCTATCAGCTGGATAGCAATAACCCGGATATTATTAAAAAAGCGATCAGAAACATCAACAACTTACTCAACGATCCTCGTCTAAAGGGTAAAGTTGAAGTTGAGTTGATTACCTTTTCTGGTGGTACTGAAGCACTTTTGAAAACATCCGCATTCGAAACGCAGATCAAAGACCTGATCAATAAAGGCGTACGGGTAGCGCAGTGTAGCAATTCGCTACAGGAGCGCAACTTGACCAAAGAACAGATGTTTGACTTTATTGGCTATGTGCCTAGTGGGAATGGTGAACTTGTTATTCGCGGATCAGAAGGTTGGACCATCGTAAAACCTTAAGTTCATGAATACATCCGCATTAAAGAAATCTATTGTCGCACTACTTAGTGTTTTCATCATGCAACAAAACAGCAACGCCCAAGAGCATAGATATGATCCGCCATGGAATCCATCCCCGGAGTCTGCCGTCAATTTCACCATCCCCGGAATAGACAATGTACCGGATCTATATGGCGATATCGTCGACCCGCAATTGGTGGTTTTCTTCGCCGGCAACCAGTTTATGTGCATCCCGGAGTTGATCACCGCCTTTAAGAAGCAACATCCGGAATACGAGCGTATTTTCGTAGAAACCCTACCTCCGGGTATTCTTGCGAAACAGATTGAAGGAGGTTCCATTACGATTGGAAACCTTCGCATTACACATAAACCCGATGTGTATGCCGCCGGCACCAATAGAATTCAGGGCATGAAAGAGCATCTCAACAAAATAGATACTTACGCTTTCAATAAGTTGACTATTATGGTCCCTGCAGGAAACCCTTCGAAAGTAACGGGTATTAAAGATTTAGCAAAACCTACGCTACGCGTCGCAATGCCTAATCCGGCCTGGGAAGGTGTGGGAAATCAAATTGTATCTGTTTACAACAAGATCGGCGGTAAACAACTGGAAAAGCAGATCATGGAAACGAAGGTAGAAGATGGAACTACCTATCTCACGAAGATTCACCATCGCGAGAGTCCCATGCGGATATTGTATCAACAAGCCGATGCAGCTCCTGTATGGCATTCTGAAGTTGTATTTCAGAAACTGCTTAAGCACCCTGTTGATGAAGTCGCGATTCCAAATGCTGATAACGTAAAGGCCAAGTATCAGATTGCTAGCTTAAAGAATGCCCCAAGGGCAAAAGCCGCAGCAGACTTTCTAGGTTTTATGCAGACCAAAGAAGCGAGAGAAATTTACAAGAAATATGGTTTCGAAACACCATAAACAAATAAAGGCTGTCTTTGCAGACAGCCTTCTCTTATTTTTTATATTTTCTTATCGCTCGACTAGCTCGAGACTGCGCAGTTTTGATTTTGTAATCAAACCATTTATCCTTAAATATTTTGCGCATTGTATCATCAAAATGACGAGTCACGAATAAATTTCTCGCCCCTTTCAGCTTTTCAGTAAGTGAATTTGCTAATGCACGAACAGAGATTGAATAGCCTTCAGTTTCGTACTGGATGTAATGCCACCATCCCGCAGGCATATATAATGTTTCCCCCGGACCAATTACTGCCTCATAGCCATCCAAATACTCAATTGCAGGGTATTCACTAACACTGCTAGTTTTCAAGTTAGCAATGCTATGAAAGTTATAGGGAAGTTTATACATTAAGTCAGACTGATCATTTGGAAACAACCAGATACGCTTCTTTCCTTGGAATTGCGTAATGAAAACATGCGACATATCAATATCGAAGTGATTACGCGTTGCGGAGCCCTCTCCACCAAAGAACATATAGGGTAGCCATTGAAGAACCTTTCCTCCTGTCACATCATTGAAGATTACATCCTTCTTCAGCTCTGGTCTTATCTTCATCAAATTGAATAAGAAAAGACGTAATTCCGTAGGCTCTGTGCTAATTTTATCCAGATACTGGCCAAAGCTCATTCTGCCCACCGGAGGGCTCGCAGCATGGTTTTGGGATTCTTCCTCGCGTCCATATACATCGATTTGCTCGTTGCCCGCTATTTCCTTGAAATAATCGTAGCTCCACTTGGTCCAACAAGGGCTGTCCTTACTTACGAAATCCTTTATGATGACCGGCTGACCCTTGTTCAGATAATCTTTTACAAAGTCATTTGGAGCAATCCCAGAGATACTATTTACAGGTTTTAATTTCACAAGATTACCATTTACGTGTTAGTACAAACATAAAAAAAATATTTCTACAATAAATATTCCCAAAGTATCGCAATTAACATTTTTTATCGCGAAACAGTGACAAATTATGTAGAAATATTCTTCTAAAAAATGATAACCGTCAGATTTCTAGTAAGACCACAAGTCTTGCTCGTAATCCATCAACGATTTTTTAATTCTTTCTGATTCAAACAGGCGCTCCATGTCATCACTGATATAATCTTTGATTCGAAGATCCTCAGGGTTTGATTGCTTCACGATATAGCTTGCAAACATGCGTTTGATAAAGATATCATCATAGCTCAAGCCGGTAGCGTCGTTATGTCGATTCATGACCTCTTTGTTTACAAGGACATGACGTGCCTCTGGGAAATATACCCAGAAAGCCGGAGTCGCATCGATCTGCGGGATGAAACTATTGCCACCTACCGGAGGAAGAGCTACATCTGCAGGAGGAGTTGCATTCGTTGTTGTTTCCGTATTATTTTCTGCTGGAACCGCAAATGGATCAAATGGGTCTACTGGAGCACTGCTCCCTGCATCTGTACCCGTTCCGTCAACCGGCATGATAATATCCGACGCACCTGGGATCTGAGGCGTAATCAAAGGCGCTATGCCCACAATACGAGCCTCGAATACCGAGCGTTGCTTATCAAATATCCAATCCTCTTTGATACGAAACTTCACCACCTGCGTTGCATCGAAATCACGCTGTTGGTAGCTCGATCCGATTACCTCATTATTCTCATTGAATTCTTCTACCAAGATCGAATCGCCACCAAAACGAGCCATCACCTGATCGGGTGCTAGCAAAGTCTTGAACGAATCGCCGTTAGGGTCATCTTTGGTAGGCGTTGGATCGTATGCGCGTAATTTACCCTCTTGGATCGCTTCTAAGAGAATATTAATCAAACTCGACTTAGGAGATGCGAAAGCTTGATTCATCTTCACACGCAGATCCATTTCGCGCCATACACGTTTGCTGAAAGCGATATCCGTCTGACGAATATTAGCATAAGGAACGACCTTCCGATTTTCGAAATCTGATTTCACTACATATCCATCAACTGGAGGCAAGGTGTCAACTGCCTGAACGGGGTCTACACTATTGTTCAGGTTCTCCTGTTGTGCCGAGGCTTGCAAGGAGAAAAAAACAGTTGCTGCTAATACTAACTTTTTCATGATACTAATCATCTAAATTGATTAATTGGTAACCTGGAACGTAATAGGGTCCAAGTTTTGGGCAACGCCGTCAGGCCCTACCCCTACGATATCATAGATCATTACCACCGAACCACTGGTCACTCCTGATAAGCCAGACTTCATCTGTGCGCTAAAGTTTGATCCACTGGTTGTGTAAGGTCCTATAGGATCTACACGTGGTTTTGCGATATACATATTGAATTTAGAGATGCGGAACTTCGCATCAAATTCGAAATTATCTAATGAGGCAGCAACCACGTTCTGACCGCGTAATTGTGCTGCAGAGATACGACCTCCTGTTTTACCAGCAACGCGAGCCGTCGGTTTTGGAATACGCTTCACACGGAACTTCGTACTGCTCAACTGCTGCGTCTTGTCTCCAATTTTTGCCGATACATTAACTGTTGCTTCTCCGGTTGAAGAAACACGAGCATTATATTTACCGCCAGACCCAGAAATCGAAACTCCGGAACCCGAAACAATCAGATTCTCACGAGCAATACCAGGAGCAGAAACCGAAATAGGGTTATCAACACCGATGTATAGCACATTCATCTTATCCGGAGATACCACCGCCGAAGGGCGAGCAACCTGATAAGAAATCGGCTCTGTTTCGTAAGTTTTCACTGTACCGTCAGTTTGCTGAACGCTGATTAATCCTTTCCAGCTGAATACCCCTTCTGACGACGTATTCACCGAGTACATCCCTTGTCCATCAACAACCTGCAAAGGACTTCCGTTTACTGAAATCTGAGGAGTCGACTTGGAGTCGTATGCCGTCAGGAATACTTTTGCTGTGTAAGGCTGGCCTTGAATTAAGTAAGAAGTCGGAGCAACAGCAACTGCCGAGAAACGGTCTAAGTTTACTACAGCTTGATCCATCTTACCAAAAATATGTTTTACAACTGCAGACTCCGCATTCTTCGCATCTGCATTGATTTTCTCTAATGCTGTGATAGCAGCGGTCAAAGGAATACCATCTCCAAAGTTGGCTTCTTCCCAAGTCTTCTTAACCCCACCACGATCCTTCGGATCTGCTGCTAAAAGCGCAAAATCAACCTCGTTGTTCGTCAATTTCTTCAATTCTGCAGCGGTCTTATTAATCAAGTCGCGCAATTCTTTTCCGCGACCCTGATTGATCATCAATCGAGGAGAGATATCAACGTTACTACGCTTGCTTACATCGCCGGTGCTCTCTTCCAGACCACCACCTTCTTCCATAAACAATCGGTTATATTCCGCTACTTTGCTCGTCAAAGCCGCTACTAGTTTCTGTGCTTGCTCAGCTTTCGTTAATAAAGGCTGTGCGCGCTCCGGGTTCTCCTTCATTTTCGTTTCACGGAAAGAAAGGAACATATTATCGATACCCGTTTGGGTATTTTCTGTCGATGTTTTTAAACTATCACCCAAGTTTTTGAAAGCATCCAGAAGGGAATCACTTACATTTAGTGCTACTAAGCCTAGTAGAACCAAATAAAGGATCCCGATCATCTTCTGCCTTGGTGTTTCTTTTCTACCTGCCATAAGTCAGTTTTCTATTTTTTTAAATGTTAAAAATCTAGTTCAAACTTCGTTATGATCTGTTTCCAGATGTTGGATTCATTGCAGAAAGCATTCCACCGTAGATGGCGTTCAACGATGATAGGTTCTTATTGAAAGTGTTTACTTGCTCTTTAAACTGTTGCATATCTGTAGCCGACTCATTGAAAGTCTGCAAGTCAGCAGCAGCACGTTCAAACGCATGACTCAATTGTGATGCACCCGTTGCGGCAGCATTTAATTTATCTGCAAACTGATTTGTCGCCGTAGCGGTGTCTGCTACTTTTGAAATAGCAGCTACCTTATCACCAAACGTACGAAGACCATCTCCTAAGTTTCCGATCAGGTTTTCGTCAATGTTCGCGTCTTGCAATAATTTATCGAGTGCAGCCGTATTACCAATCGCGGTAGGTTGTGCCACTTGTACCTGTTGCACGCTACGTGTCGGCAATTCGCCTTTAAAATCTTCGTCTAACTCCGGATAAACACGAGTCCAATCCACGTCTTCTTCCGCAGATAAAAACCCCATGATGAAGAATAATACAGCTTCCACGGCCAAGCCTATACCAATCATCCACTCTCCACCTTTGAAGTGAAGAATTTTGAACATTAGTCCAATAATGACCACTGAGGCACCCCAGTTAATAAGCGTGTTGATACCGAATCCGAATCTTTTCTTTCTTGCCATCGTTTAAAATGTTAGTAGTTTATGTTGTTTAGTATATGTTGATTGATTATCTATTCAAAACCCCTTTATAGGCTAATACACTGCGGAAGCCTAAATAAGCTTTCGCTGTATCTTGATACTCGTACTGACGAGTTGAATTTTGCAAGAAGTATCCCACGTCCTTCCATGAGCCACCGCGAATAACCTTACGCTTCATCGTCTCATGATCGGATGGCGAAGCATGGTAAGTATATGTCGGGTTCATATCATGAACGAAAGAATAGGCTGATTCATTATAACTTGATTGCGTCCATTCCGCGACATTCCCTGCCATGTTATACAAACCGTAGTCGTTCGGGAAGTACGAATAAACGGGAGCAGTATAAGCAGCACCATCATCCAGGTAGTTACCACGCCCTGGCTTGAAATTAGCCATCAGACAGCCTTTCGCATTGCGAGCTGTCGGACCACCCCATGGAAACTGAGTTCCAATTTTACCACCGCGAGCAGCATACTCCCACTGAGCCTCGGAAGGCAATTGATAAGGAGCACGTTCTTCACGACGCTTATTTGCAGCATTGTTGTTGAATAATAATGTTCTCCAGGTATTGAAAGCCTGCGCTTGTCGCCAGGTCACCCCTACTACCGGATATTCATCATAAGAAGCATGGGAAAAATAACTTTCTACCAAAGGCTCGTTCTGAGCATATGAAAAATCTGTTAACCAAACCGTCGTATCCGGATAGATCAACATGGTATCTCTTAAGATAAAATCCGAACGTTTCTTTGAAGGGTCATTTTTGGCAGCAACCGCAGCACGCAGATCGTACCATTCATAATGGTAGGTCAATTGACGTACATCCAATTCATTTTTACCAAAAATACGGTCTTCGCCTTGGTAATACATTTGGTTTAAACCTTCCTGTTGTGCTGGGGTCTGTGCATTCCATGGCGAATTCTTGCGCACTCTCTCCCAATCGATATGTCTCGAGTCGCCGGATGCCGAAGTCTTGAAATACGAAGGATCATTGAGGTGGTTATAAATTAAGATGGAATCACGAACCCAGTTTACAAACTGACGATATTCGCTATTTGAGATTTCTGTATCGTCCATATAGAATGGAGCGATGGTAACCTGTCTGTTCTGCGAGGTTTGAGAAAAGGTAATATCTTCATCAGACTGCCCCATAATAAAGGTTCCCCCCGGGATGAGCACCATTCCGAAAGGTGTTTTATTCTCTTTTAACCTGTCTAATCGAGTACCAACCAATTCGCCAGAGCTATCTGGTCTATTACATCCAGTAAGTACAACCGTTAATAATAATGCACCCTGGAGTATACGTTTGAAAGGTTTAAGTATCATTATATAATATTATTCAATATAAATTTCACTAATGAAGATTTGGATAGTTTCGCTACCACGAAAGCCAAAAATCTTAAATGGAATCTTATTAAACAAGAAAAATTCAATTCTTTTTCCATTTTAACATAAAAATCATATCCGATTCACGATAATTTGGCCGGTCCCAAAATTACCCCGATTACCATTAAAATCAACCATTATCAACAATAAAACAAGATATTGTAGCCGAATGTTTATAACTTTTATCCCACTTTTCCATCCAACAGCAGCAAATATTATAAAAATCTGGCGAAGCAGATTCATGATGGGGATTTGTCACAGTCGTGTAGACATTAGATATTAGACATCAGACACGGCTAAGACGGCTATTTTCAAAATGAAAAAGAGCTTTTGCACAGATTAATACCTAATGTCTAAAATCTCAAATTAAAAAAAGCCCCTAGAAAAAATCCTAAGGGCTTAAAATATCTTCAACAGCAATTTTTCTATCTCTAGGCGATTAGAAATTTCGAATGTCTACTATCTTACATCTAATATCTAAACTACTATTTATTCACTTGCTTAATATACTGTTCGATTGCCATCGTCATGCTTGGTGCATTTGGCGTCGGGGCAGGGATATCAAGGATAAGGTCATGATCTAGCAATGCCTGTTGAGTACTTGAGCCGAACGCTGCGATGCGTGTATTGTTCTGTACGAAATCTGGGAAGTTCTCATATAGTGACTGTACGCTTGAAGGGCTAAAGAAGACGATGATATCGTAGAATACATCCTTTAGATCTTTGATGTCGCTGATGACCGTTCTGAATAGAACGGCAGGAGTGAAATCATATCCGTTTTCTTGCAACCAACGTTGTGTTTCTTCGTTTGCCACGTCAGAGCATGGGAATAAGAATTTCTCTTTATTGTGCTTCTTCAACACGTCTTCCAGATCTTTTGCAGTTTGTTTACCGAAGAAGATTTTACGCTTGCGGTACTGTATGTATTTCTGCAAGTATAAAGCAATGGTTTCGGAGATACAGAAATATTTCATCTCTGCGGATACCTCAAAACGCATTTCTTCACAAACTCTAAAGAAGTGATCTACAGCATTTTTACTCGTAAAAATTACTGCAGTATGGTCCGCAAAGTTTACCTTATCTTTTCGTACATCTTTAGCCGGAACACCTTCCACATGGATAAAACCGCGGAAGTCCAATCGTAGATTGTATTTCTCAGCTAAGGTGAAGTAGGGAGATTTATCGTTTTCAGGTTTTGGTAAAGTAACAAGAATGCTCTTTACTTTTTTGGATCTTTCTACATCAATCTGCATAAATTCTTTCTTATTTACTAAGTGCTCTAACTAATATTAAAATAGGTGCTAGTTCGAGACTGCAAAGATAAAGAATTAAATAAAAAATAGAAAACTTGAAATTCCCGAATAGGTGTAAAGCGGTCCGTAGGAAGCGGTAAGTGAATAAAATTATTATTAAAACAACGTAAACAACCGTAATAAATTGAAAATATGCCACAGGTACAAACAGTAGAGCCAACAAGAATGGCATCAATAAAAACATGCTGTTAAAATAGACGAGATACAAGACCGCAACGTACTCACGCACAATCTTTTCTAAAGAAAATATAAAAGATACAAAGCGAATAATTAAAATCTTAGCGATGAATAAAGCCGCTACGAAAATTGCATTTTTTATAAAATTCTCAAAAGTAAGATAATTTTTGTCGCTGAAACTCGACATAACCAAGACGATGAACAGCCCGAGCGACAGGCTGAACAAAGCATAGAGGAAAATATAGGGCCAGGAAGTTGCCAAACTATCCTCTTTACTAACTTGTAATAACAACCTTTCTTTGTAGTAGGCATCAACAATGGTACGCAGTTCCATTGGGAAAACAATGCGTATAATAGCCAAAATCAAGAATAGAAAGAAAACAATAATCAAGACCCAAATCGGACGCTCGCTTTTCAATTTTCCCGAAATTATACGCTCCGCATCCGTTGATGCTTCAATTCTTTCTACACCAAACAGCAAGTCGTGGCGCCCAATTTTCAGCTGCTGCTTCAAGCGCTCTGTTAAGAAATTATTATCTTTCCTTAAACCGGGGATGATTTCAGTATATTTAAATGCCGAATCTAGGGAGTCTAAGGGTGAAACCTGCGCTAAACTATCGTTAAATGGTAGGCTATCAGCAGGTAATATTTGCACATTACCTACCGGTATGGTAGCGGCACCTTGTTGGGCAAAACCAAACAATACGGTAAAAATTAACAGAAAACGGAATAGCACACGATGTTTCATGAGTGCCGTAAAGTTAGAATAAAATAATCGCTTTAGAAATTGAAAAATGAGCAATAAAGAGCTAGTACGCTGTGGCTGGTGTGGTAATGATGCCGAATATCAAGCCTACCACGATCAGGAATGGGGAAAACAAGTAAAGGACGACAAAACACTATTCGAATTTCTCATTTTAGAATCTGCGCAAGCTGGATTAAGCTGGATTACGATCCTGCGACGACGCGAAAACTATAGAAAAGCATTTGCTGATTTCGATGTGGAAAAGGTTGCCGCGATGACAGAGAAAGATCAAGAGCGTTTATTACAGGACCCGGGAATTATCAGGAATAAGCTGAAAATTAAAACAACGATCAGCAATGCACAGATCTTTATGGATATTCAGAAGGAGTTCGGCAGTTTCTACAATTACTTATATTCATTCATGCCCGACAAAAAGCCTATCATCAATAGCTATGAAGACTATCGTCAGGCTCCCGCAACCTCCCCTATTTCAGACGCGATCGCCAAGGATTTGAAGAAAAGAGGAATTCGATTCTTTGGGACCACTATATGCTACGCCTATATGCAGGCGGTAGGTATGGTCAATGACCATATGCTTAGCTGCTCTTTTCGTTAGTAAGCGGATCGAACTGCTTATAGATATGCTGTAGGTTTCGACATTGACCATTGTAGTCCAGGCCATAGCCTACTACAAATTCCTTCTCGATCTCGAAACCTACATACATGATGTTATCAAAAGAATATAAAAGGCATTCCGGCTTCATGAGTAATGTCGCCACGGAAATACTCGCCACCTGAAGTTTCTCCAGCGCTTCAATCGTATGAACCAACGAATTGCCCGTATCTACGATATCCTCTACAATCACCACATGACGCCCCGTCAAATCCATCCCCACACCTATCAATTCCGAAATACGCCCCTGATCTGTTCCCGTATAGGATGCTAGCTTAACGAACGACATCTCACATGGGATATGTATCTGCTTCATCAGATCAGCCATAAACATAAAGCAACCATTCAGAACGCCGATAAAAACAGGATGCTTATCTTCATAACGAAGATTGATATCAATTCCGATAAGGCGGATACGCTTTTGAATCTGATCATAATCGATCATCAATTCAAAATGCAGGTCATCAATTATTATGTTCTTCATGCTTAGTTTTCCTCTTTGTTTTCTTCCTTACCGAATAATCGCTCGCGGATAGACTTGCGCAGTTGGTCTTCTAAATCCATCTCTTCGGCCATATCTTTAAGATCATCGAAAGATGCCGCCGTATCAACAACGCCTTTCGGACGCGCCGGGCGCAGATTTGGCTGCAATTGTGCCTGATAGAACCCGTAATTCGCAGGGACATTTTCATTATCCAATTGCCGCATCTTGTTCATGATATAACCATAGGTATTAAAATGCTTCATGACCCAGGGTTTCAATTGTCCGGTATAGTCAAATGACGATAGACCGGTTTTCGGTCGCGGGATAATACTCGATAGGAACAAACTCTCCCCAATCGTTATTTCTGAAGGTTTCTTCCCAAAATAATACTGCGAAGCTTCCGCAATACCATAGACGTTTTTGCCCCATTCGATTACATTCAGATAAATTTCCAATAAGCGATCTTTGCTTACCTGCCCAGATTGCTCCATTAGCCAAACAAGCAAGATCTCCTCAAACTTGCGCATCATTGTTTTATTCCTATTCAGGTAAACATTCTTTACCAGCTGCATAGAAATGGTGCTTGCTCCACGTTTGAACTTCTTCTCTTTAATATTCGTAACGATTGACAACTGGAAGGCTTCCAGTTCGAACCCCTTGTGTTTATAGAAAAAAGGATCTTCGGTATTCAACACCGTTTTCTTTAAAATCGAAGAAACCTGATCCAGCGGAGTAAACATTGGATTGGCGGGCCCCACAACGATATCGCGTAGTTTTGTCGTATCATCATAAGCCTCATAAACAAAGGGCTGGTTTAAGGCGGCAATATCGGCCTTGCCCCATTTTACAATTTTCAATGCCGCATCGTCTATTTTGGAACTGAACTTCAACTGATCGGGATCATCCAAATCTACCTCAAAATCCATGTCATATTGAATATCGCCCTCAACCTGTAAACCGTCAAGCTGGTCAAAAAGCCCTTTCGGTATCGCATCAAAAAAATTCTGCGCCTTAAACTTACCCGTATGGACTGCCATGCTCAATAACTTCTTAGGCTTACGTGTGTATTTTAGTCGAGGTTCAAAAGAAAATTCTTTGACCTGCACCTTGGTGCCCTCGATTAACTGAATCGTATTCTCCGACACATGAAATCCGCCAAGCGCCGCCCCTTCAGGAAGAACAACCTGTTCGCCAGATAAGCGTCGCTGATAAATTTTCAGGTTCTTGGTCGACCAACCACCCAATACTTCCAGTACATCTTTACCCTTCCGAGATACATCGTCTAGGTGAAAGGCAAGTTCATCGAAACTCACCTGAAGTCCGTATTTTCTGCGTAAAAATGGTAACTCGGCATCCTTATTATCCGAAGTGATTTTAACGCTCAATGTCTGCTTATCGGGATTGACCTCGCCGCTGAAGTTCCATTTCGCATCCTGCTCGTTCAAGAAGACATCGACATCGTAATCCCCATTGTCGATTTCGCCAACTGGAATACGCACCATTTGGGTTCCTGAACTATCCTGATACGACAAATTCACATTCGTCATGTTCAAATCGCGAGGAACCTTCAGGAAAACCTGCTTGATCAATCGATCGACCGTCTCGGCTAACGTTCGGCTGCTGGTATCAACCGCAGTTGAATCCTTGGCTTTCTTTCGAAATAAAAAGTCATAATTGGAGGTGTTATCCTCTTTTACCAAGGTGATATCGGCGTTTTCTATTTGCAAGGAACCCAATTTGATTGTCCCGGAAATTAGGGGGAACAGCTTTACGGACACTTTAAATTTATCCATAGCCGCCAACTGATCTGCGGAATCTGGAACAACGCGGACCTTTTGGAACTCCACAGTCGTCAAGCCTGCAAAATCATAGCTCCCAATACGTAAATCGAGCTGATAATCGTCCTTGAGTTTCTTCTTCACTTTCACCACCGCTTGATCTAACATTTTTCCCCGAACGGATAGCCCCCAGAATAATCCAATCAGGAAGATCCCCAAAACAGCACCCGCTGTAATTAAAAACCAGCGCTTCCGCAGGAACGAAAAATCAAGCTTCCTCAGCCATTCTTTTACCAGCATAAATAGACCGTTTCTTCATTATTAATTTGATAAAAATAGATAAAATTCATTAAAAACATCTTTATGACATGATATTGTCCATCTTTCCTTAAGTTTGTATGAATATTGTGAAACCATGATTACAAAACAACAAATCTTAGATGCTTTGAGTAATGTGGAAGAGCCTGATCTGAAGAAAGATTTAGTCACTCTAAACATGATTGAAAACATCGAAATTCTACCTAATAAGATAAAATTCGACGTTGTACTTACCACTCCCGCTTGCCCGCTAAAAGGCCATATAGAACATGCTTGCCGCAACGCTATTGCTTTTTTCGTGTCTAAGGATGTGGATGTAGAAATCAACATGACCGCTCGTGTCCGTCCTGTGGAAAACGCTCAGCTAAAGAACATCAAAAACATCGTATTAGTATCCTCTGGAAAAGGGGGCGTCGGAAAATCAACCGTTGCAGCCAATCTAGCATTGGCACTGTCGCAGACAGGTGCAAAGACGGGATTATTGGATGCTGATATCTATGGCCCTTCGGTGCCTATCATGTTTGGACTGGACGGAGCAAGACCAGAATCTACGCAGACGGCTGATGGGCAGACCAAGATTGTACCTATCGAAAAATTTGGGTTGAAATTACTGTCAATCGGATTTTTTACAGATCCGAACCAACCGATTCCGTGGCGTGGCCCGATGGCGACCTCAGCAATCAAACAGCTATTCAATGATACCGACTGGGGCGAGCTAGACTATTTAGTAGTCGACATGCCTCCAGGTACGGGTGATATACATATTACGGTGGCTCAGCAATACCCTATTTCTGGTGCTGTCATTGTGACGACGCCACAGCAAGTCGCGCTTGCCGACGCGATCAAGGGTATGGCGATGTATCAGATGGAAGGCGTGCAAGTACCGATCTTAGGTGTCATCGAAAACATGGCATACTTTACCCCTGCCGAACTTCCCGACAACAAATATTATATCTTCGGAAAAGATGGTGGAAAACGCCTTGCTGAACAAAACAATGTGCCGTTTATCGGAGAGATTCCTTTGGTAAAAGCCGTTGCAGATGCTGGTGATAATGGATTCCCGGTGGCCCTAGATGCTGATGATCCTGTAACGAAGTCCTTCGCAAGTATTGCCGGACGCGTGGCGCAGGAACTGAGCATTCTCGCAGCAACCGTTTAGAGAACGATATATAGAAATCGAAAACAAACACTTTCAAACAAAAAGGCCTCGCGATTTGCGAGGCCTTTTCTATTAAGAAAAATCAAATTAATTAATTTGAGGGTTATTCTGAATTTCCACCTGTGGAATTGGGAATGTTAATTGATCAGCATTGTATTTGAACGATTGACCTGCGAAGTATAAGTGGTTTTCACCTCTTGTAACCGTCGCTTTGTTACGTTTCAATGCTAAGTAAGATTTACCTTCACCCCAAAGTTCAATACGAGTTTGTAAGTAAATTTCGTCTTTTAAGCGCTGACCTGACAATGTTGAAAGGTAGCTTGTATTATCCAAACGCAAGTCTAATAATTTTTTCAACGATGCGATTGCCGCAGCTTCGTTTCCGATATTAGCATTTGCTTCTGCATTTAACAATACCATTTCATCAACACGCATGTACAAGTAGTCAGTTACGATTTGACGTTGACCCATTGCTTCACGCTCAGGTGTGTAGAATTTGTTGATCGGCATTAACTCGTCTGCATCAAACTGTCCTTTACGAACGTCGTTTGCAGGGATTTTAGCGTAAAGACCTTTATCAATTGCTTTAGGGTCACCAGCAGCAGCGTAGCTATAGCTCCAGTAATCCACTTGTCCCCACCATGATACTAAGTCTAAGTTGCTCGCTAATGTTAAATCAACACCCCACATCCAGCTTGGTGTAGCAATGTTATTGAAACCACCGTCGCCATTAACAACTAATCCTTGTCCGTCTAATACAGCTGCTGATTGACTTTTTGTAGTCAAAGGGAAGCCACCATTAGTAATGATATCATTAGTTAAAGTAGCTACTTTTTGCCAGTCTGCTTGCGTACCTCTAGCACCCAAAGCGTAAGCTAACAAACCTTCAGCAACGTATTTGTTGATTTGGTGTTTACCTGTTCTGTTGAATCCATTTAAGTATTCTACCGCAGTTTCCAAATCTGAAATGATTAGATCATATACTTCTTTCGTTGTAGAAAGAGGTTGATTTGGTTGATCTGTGTTCGTATAGATAGGTAAGATTTTATCATTACCAGAACCGTACTCAGGAGCATATAAATTTGCTAGGTAGAAGTAAGCATACGCACGCATAGCTTTTGCTTGTCCCATTACAAAACGAGCATCTTTTTGATCTGCAGGGATCTCCACTTCTGAGCCACCGATAGCGTCCATTGCCGAGTTTGCAGACATAATGATTTTGTAATAGTAGTTCCAAGGTTTTGAAGCCTCAGCACGTGTGTAGTCAGTTGTCGCGATATAACGAACAACGTTTGAATACCATCCGTAGTTCAGACCGGTTAATACCATGTCTGACGCTAACATATCCATATAGATATCGTATCCTTTTTGTCCGAAGTCATCATGGTCTTCATCTGCAGGAAGCGCTGTAAATGTAGTATACATTGTCGCATACAAACCTGTGATGTAACCGTTCAAAACGTTAGGATCTTGTTTACCGGCTTCTTCGATTTGGTCGGTAGACAATTGCTCTGTTGGGGCGCTGTCTAAGAAATCTTTGCTACAAGAAGCAAAAACTAAAGAGCCTGCCAACAATATATTTAATGTTTTTTTCATTTTCTTAAACGCTTATAAAATTAAAACTTAACTCTTAAACCAGCACTTACCGTTGATAAAGGTGAGTATCTGTACATGCTAGAAGAACCAGCTTGGTGAGTTGAAGGGTTAAATCCTTTTCTTGCTGAAGCAATAGCTAAGTTATCCGCAGATACCCATACTGATAATGCTTGAGCACCAAAAGTTTTAATCCAATCTGATTTGAAGTTATATCCTAAACGAACGTTGTTTAACATCAAGTAGTTTGATTTCGTTAAGAATCTAGTCGATACTGAGTTAACATTCGCGTCCCAATCATTGCTCAATCTAGGCACGTCAGTAACGTCGCCTGGTTTTTGCCATCTGTTGAAGATGTCGTTATGCCAGTTGTTGCTACCGATAGCATCGTTATTCATCAAAATAGCGTATGCACCGTCATAAGCATATCCACCTAGGCTATACAATAGTTGCGCGCTTAAGTCAAATCCTTTGTAACCTGCTCTTAGGTTGAAAGCACCTCTGATAGCTGGAATAGCTGATTTGCCAACGTAGTATTGTGTTGCTTGCGAATAAGTTTTTGTTGTTCCTTCTTTGATTTCTTTGTTGTCTGGGTTGTTGAACAATGCCATTGATGCGATTTGCTCACCAGCATTGAATGAACCGTCTCCGTTGTTGTCAGTGTAGTACACTTTCCACATACTTAGACCATCCTCAGGATCCACACCTACGAAGTCTCTCATGTAGAAATCATAGATTGAATGACCTTCAGCCCATCCGTAGCTTCCTTGGATATCAATAACTTTTGGTAATTGAGTCGAAGGATCGATTGGCATTTTAGTGATTTTGTTTTTGAACGCCTCACCGTTGATACCTAAATCTAAATAGAAGTTTTCGTTCTTAACGATATGACCTACTAAATCAAACTCGATACCTTGGTTTCTCAATTGACCATCATTTACTTTGATAGTTTGGTAACCGATTGATGGTCCCATACCGTAGTCAAAGATTAAGTTATCTGTATTTTTGATGTAGTATTCTACTGTACCTGTTAAGAAGTTGCCGATTTCAAATTCAACACCTGTTTGGAACATTTTTGAAGTCTCCCAAGTAAGGTCTTCATTACCTTTGTTGTTGAATGTGAATGCAGCTTCGTTGTTTACATTTTCTACGTTGTAAGTGATGTAACCTGGGTAGTAACCTACGCCTGCTTGATCACCTAATACACCGTATGAAACTTTGTATTTCAAGAACTTGAAGATGTTCTGATCGTTCATGAAGTCTTCGTTAGACACAATCCATCCTGCACCTACCGAACCGAAAGTACCCCATTTCTCGTTTTTAAATCTTGAAGATCCATCGCGTCTTAAACTACCTGACAAGTAATACTTGTTTTTGTAATCGTAGTTGATCTGACCGAAGTAACTTTCTAATGAGTAGTCCTCAGTCCAAGATTTGATTGGGTTAGATACAACTACGTTGCTGAAGTCTAAGATATCGTTTGATACTAGGTTGTACCCTGAGTTATCAAGGATATTTGAATCCCATTTTACAGCCTCGTGAGCAGCTAATGCCTCGAAAGAGTGATCGCCGAAGTCTTTTCTATAACGTAATAAGTTTAACAAGTTATAGTAGTTCAACTCTGTACGTCTTTGGTACAATGAACCGTTTTGACCTGCTGCACTTCCGTAGAATTTGTTAGCTCTGTCGTTGTAAATATTGTTGTAGTACTGAATACCTAAAGAGTTTTCGAACGTTAAACCGTCAATAATATTGAAGTTAACATATGCTCTACCGTTTAATTCGTTACGGTTATGACGTTTGATGTCATAAGTAGCATCAGCAATCGCGTTCGTTAATGAACCGAATTTACGTTTTGAAACTGTACCATAATCGAATACGCTTCCACCGTAGTAAGGATCGTCGATTGTGTTACCGTCAGCATCTCTTTGGAATAATGGGTAGATGGAAGGAATGTTGTCTACGAACCAGAAAATACTTCCTGAGTCTTCAGACTGGCCACCAGTATTACGCTCTACTTTAGAGTAGTTCGCGTTCATACCCACATTGATGAATTTGTTTACTTTGTGATCTAAGCTTAAACGACCTGTTAAACGCTCGAAATCAGAGTTGATCGAGTAACCTTTATCGCCTAAATAACCTAGGGAAGTAAAGTAGTTTGTCTTCTCGCTAGAACCACCAAATCTTACGTTGATATCAGTTCTCGCTGCACTTTGGAATGCATAGTCTTCCCAGTTTTCAGGGTTGTATTTACGAGTAACACCTGATTTCACTGTTCTTGTTGTAGGATCGATTAGATCTGCAACTGAAGATACGTTCCATATGTTGTTCAATGCGTTGATACCAGAACCTGAGAATAAACGTTGATTAGCGAATGCTACACCGTCTTGTCCTCTAGTGATACCTTCGTTGTACATCGCTTCCCAGCTCAATCCGATATATTCTTCTGCTGATTTGATTACATCATAACGTGGAAGTAATGACATGTTGCTACCGAAGTTAGCATCTGCTTCAACGAATGATTGTTGACCGCGACCTGTTTTTGTCGTAATCAAGATAACCCCATTCGCACCACGAGAACCGTAAATTGCGGTCGCAGCAGCATCTTTCAATACCGTTACGTTTTCGATGTCTGCATTGTTGATTGATGTAATGTTTCCTGAGAAAGGAACACCATCAACAACATACAAAGGATCGCGGTTACCATTTACAGAACCAAAACCACGGATACGAATAGTAGCAGAGCTACCTGGCTGACCAGTAGTATTCACTACTTGTAAACCAGCAACCTCACCAGCAATCGCTTGTGAAATGTTGGAAACGTTCTTTTGTTGTAGTTTAGCACCATCAACTTTTTTCGCTGAACCTGTAAAAGCTTCTTTTGTTGTGCTACCGTAACCTACGACAACAACTTCTTCTAATGTAGCTTCTTCGCTTACTAAGGCAGCATTAACTACCGACTTACCAGCAACTGAAATACGTTGAGAAACATACCCTACATACGAGAATGCTAGAGTAGCATTGTCAGCAACTGTAAGGGAATAGTTTCCGGAGTCGTCTGTTTGGGTAGAAGTAGTCGTACCGACGATAATGACAGATACTCCTGATAATGGAGCGCCCCCATCTGCCGCAGTTACTTGACCACTCACTTGACGATTTTGTGCAAACGCAACCCCAATAAGGCACGTCATCACAAAAATAAAACTGAGTAATTTTTGTTTCATTTTGTTTGTAATAATTAAAGAATTCTGAGCAATAACTGTTAAAAATTGTTAAACAGGGTGCAAATATAGACTTTCATTAACCTTAAGACAAACAAAATACCTTGTTAATCAATTTTTTGTGAATAATTCAAAATATTGGTTGTTTTTTAAACTTTTTACAAAAGTAATTGGGGAAATGGCGTTATTTTATAAATTATTGATAAATAAATGTCGGTTACTAATAAGTATAGTTTTATCTAAAATTAAAATTTAGAGGTTTAGGATGGTTGAATATCAATGATTTAAAGTTTTGTGAATTCTAGAATTAAGAAATTCATAATGATGTGGTAACATTGGTGTTTTATGCAACTAAGAATGAGTGCGATTGTAAAGTATAGAACAGGAAGGTTAATATCATGTTAGGTAAATTATGTGTTATTCAGAACAAACAATAATAAATTAGTTGCATAACACTATTTTATTCTTCCAACTTCAAAAAATAGCTTGCAAATTCCGCACAATATAAACATTTGTCGACATATTTTGTTGTATTTCAATAAATATACTACTACCTTCAGCTTCCAAAACACTGCAGGTCAATCTTATACCTAACAAAAACCTAATTCAAGAAATAGCATTACTGTTATCGGAGGGATACTAACACGTCATTTGTAACAAATAGAATAGGTTAGAAAAAGTGCAGCAACCTGCTTTGAAATTACTTAAATATTGAACAATAGTTAGCTGCACTGACAACAAAAAAGGGACTACAAATATGCAGTCCCTATTTCATCGGATATGAAATATATCTTATTGTTGCCAACCCGTATTCTGTTCCAAATTATCGTTACGATCTAATTCCGTTAATGGAATCGGAGCAACGCGACGGAAATTCGAATATGTAATTGTAGCAGCAGAACTAGGAGAACGTCCTGTTATATCACGTTTTAATCTGTTTAAAGTATGTACTCTATCTCCCTCGAAAGCTAGCTCTTTTCTACGTTCCGTGATTATACGTTCTAAAAGCGCACTACCGGTCTCAGTAACGGTCGCACTTGGATCACGTTCTGTTACAAGAGCCTCTAGATAAGTCTTTGCATCTGCATTCCCTAGATTATATGCAGCTTCAGCCGCAGTCAAATACATCTCCGAGATACGTAAAATTTTCTTGGTACCATAATTTACTAAATCCGGATACTTATTAATAATATACGCTGGATTTTCTGCCCTCACTCGAGCCCCTTTAATAATAAGTTTTTTTCTAACGTCTGTATCCGCGTATGACTCGTAAAAAGCATTATGCGCTAATCCATCACCATAACCTGTCTGACCGAAGAAATATGGCAATTCATCAAATCCGGCATTATCAATTTGATCTGAAACTATTTCGAATAATGTTTCATTGCCAAATGAATGTGAACCAAGTGCTCCCCAATAAGCTTCCAATCCAGCCATAGGAACTAAATCAACACCACTATTATCGATTACTTCTTTCGCATAATTTAAAGCCAGTTGATTTGCTGCTGGGGTTCCTTTATGAAGGTTTACTCTAGCTGCCAAAGCACGCGCTGAATATTTCGAGAAACGCCCAGTATTCGGTGCCTTACTCATCAATTTATAGGCTTCATCTAAATCCGATAAAACTTGAGTATACACCTCTTCGACTGTGGCACGCGAAGGTTTACCTTCAATGTCGAATGTTGTCACAAGCGGAACACCAAGACCTGCAGGATTATCAGTATACGGACGCGCAAAGAAACGAACCAATTCAAAATGCAATAAAGCACGAACAGCATAAGCTTCTCCTTTATACTGGTTGATATTAGCTTCATCACCAGATGGAGTCGAATGAATAATGTTGTTTGCACGATTGATAACTCTATAGGCATTCTGCCACATCCCTGTAAACCATTGATTGTTTTCTACGAAATTCAGATTATATATTTCAGTATAACGTCCAGCGTTTCTAGTAGAAATCTTAACATTATCAGCCCACAAATCACCCATCAATGGTATAGTTCTGCCGTAGAGGTCGAATACACGCATTCCAGCATATGTTCCCGTTAGAGCAGACAACGCATCTGCTTCTGTCAACAAAGCGGTCTCAGCTGGAACGGAGGTATAAGGGGGAAGATCTAAGAAATCTTTACTACAAGAACTTAACAAAGTTCCTGCTACCAGCCCCGTAAATATTATATTTTTAAATTTAATTTTCATGTTAAGCATCTTTAAAATCCAACGTTAATTCCGAATGTAAAGGTCTTAGGAATAAAGACATCAAAGTTCGTTACCCCTTGAGTACCGCCGGCAACCTCTGAGCTTCCCGCTTCCGGGTCAAATGGTAATGTATCGTCTTTTACCCAAGTCCACAGATTTGAACCGCGAAGGTAAACACGTACGTTAGAAAGCTTAGCAGTTTCGATCCAATTTGATGGTAAACTGTAGCTCAATGTAACATCACGTAGACGGATGAAATCTCCACCTTTTAATAATCGATCAGATGCGCCAAAGGCATTTTTATTTCCAGAAGCAAATACAGGACGAGGAACATCAGTAACATCACCAGGTTTCTGCCAACGATCTAATTCTAAAGCACTTTGGTTGTAAGAACCGTAATATGCACCACCACTATTTTGGTAAGAGTAAAATCCTTGATAGATATGGTTTCCAAAGTTATAATAGAACAACGCATCTAACCCAATACCTTTATAATTCAATGTAGTACCGAAGCTACCAAAAGCTTTCGGTAAAGCTGTTTTTCCTAACAAAACACGTTTTGCTTGACTATACACGTTTGTTGTTTCTGTTCTAGTTTCATCTTTATACCACAATGGGTCGCCATTTTCAGGATCTGCTCCTGCCCATTGAGGAAGATAGTAAGAGAAATAATCTTCGCCAACTCTTCTAATGAAAGGGCTAGAGATTTGCTCGTCTCCAACTAATCTAGTTGTTTTATTTTTATTTACTGAAATGTTAAAATTTAAATCCCATTGAAAATCGTCCGTTTTAACAGGAGTACCATTTAATGCGACTTCAAAACCGCGATTTCTTAAACCAGCATAATTAGCTACGTAACTATTGAAACCGGTAGTATATGGAACTGGAACAGCATATAAAAGTCCTTCTGACTCTCTGTTGTAGAAATCAAATGTAACTCCTAAACGATGATTCAAGAATTCCGCATCAAGACCAATATCATAAGAATTCGTCTTTTCCCATGTTAGGTTAGATAGACCATATTGTGTCGGTCCCGCTCCGATATTTCCATCATACACGAAGTTATAAGTTGTTCTAGTATATCCGTACAAAGTTCTCCATGCATTATTTCCGATGCCCGCATTTCCTGTCACACCATAAGAAGCACGTAATTTTAATGCGCTGATGGCATCAACTTCTCTAATGAAATCTTCTTGATCTAAATTCCAACTCCCCGCCACAGACCAGAAATTACCATAGCGTTTATCTGATCCGAAACGTGACGAACCATCATTACGATAACTCCAAGAAACAACATACGTATTTTTATAAGAGAAATCTCCTAGTGCAAGGAATGAAGCGAATGAATAGTCGTCATTTGAACCTGTAGCTGTAATTGGCGTTGCACCTACAGAAGGAACTGTCAAATCAGTATTCAATGGCACATTATAAACACCTACCGAAGAGCTGTAGGATTGAGATTTTTGAGCCTCATAACCCGCTTTAATATTTGCCACCCAATTTTTGTCTTCATCAATGTCCCAACGATAGTCAACCAAGTTAGTCCACACCCAATTGAAATAACGAGTATAGTCTCTGTAACTTCTACCACCAACGTTTCTACCGTCACCATAATTTGGATTGTTGTAATAATCTTCTTCTAGATTGTTGTAATCAATACCATATTTAGAAGAAATTTTTAAGTTTGGAAGAATTTTGTACTCTCCATAAATACTATCAATAGCCTTCTGTGTATTGTTACTTCTTCTGTCCTTATCCAAAATCTCTAGAGGATTGTATAAACCAGCTCCTGCTGCTAGGTCTCCAGAGATATAGTTTGATCCATCAGGATTTCTAGAGGGAATACTTGGCATTAAGAAGAAGCTAGTCAATACCGGGTTACCAAATGCTCCCCCGTTCAATAATCCTTTTAAATTCGAGGTTGATAGGATCATATTAGTTCCCACGGTAAAACGATCATTGATATTATGTTTTAATGATAGCTTTCCGGAATATCTAGTGAAATCTGAATTAGGGATCGTTCCTTCTTGTTTGAAAAACCCGCCGCCCACGTTAAACGTGGTTTTCTCATTACCGCCGTCAAGTGACAAATTATACTGTTGTTGACTTCCTGTACGCGTAACCTCATCATACCAATTAGTGTTTATTGAAGGGTCAATCCCGAACCCGTTTTCACTGATAACAAATTCACGAATATTGTCTGGTGTTAATTTATAAGCATCTACGTAAGTAGGATTGTTTAACAAAGACTCTCCAATCAACATAATATTTTCTTCGGTAGTCAGTGCACGCGCTTTTTTAGGGCTAACACCTGGCTTTACTGAACCGAAATCAGCATCTAATCTAAACTTTGTCTTTCCAGCTTTACCTGATTTTGTCGTGATTAAGATAACACCATTGGAACCACGCGAACCGTAGATAGCCGTCGATGAAGCATCTTTTAAAACTGTGATGTTTTCAATATCGTTCGGGTTGATACCTGCTAATACGTTAGCTGTTGGAGTTGCTCTAGAAAGATCACCTGAGTTTACAGGCACTCCATCAATAACGTATAATGGTGATGAAGACCCGGAAATAGATCCAACACCTCTAATTCTAATAGTTTGTGCTGATCCAGGCTGACCGGATCCTCCAGACGACTGTAAGCCCGGAACGCGTCCTTGAAGGGCACGGTCAATTGAAGGGAAAGGCGTTTGTTCTACATCTTTAGACTGCACAACGGTAGTCGAACCTGTTTGTCTCAATTTGGTTGTCGTACCATATCCGGTAACTACCACCTCTTCTAGCGACAAG
Organism: Sphingobacterium hotanense; assembly: GCF_008274825.1. Taxonomy (NCBI): domain Bacteria; kingdom Pseudomonadati; phylum Bacteroidota; class Sphingobacteriia; order Sphingobacteriales; family Sphingobacteriaceae; genus Sphingobacterium; species Sphingobacterium hotanense. The sequence continues at coordinate 648,695 of NZ_CP030848.1, read as the reverse complement.
TCGTCGCTAATCAATTGCACATTCACAACGCTGTTACTTCCCACAGCCACACGCTGCGCAGCAAAACCCACAAAACTAACGGATAGCGTTGCATTGGGGCCAACTGAGATACTGAAATTTCCTGAATTGTCTGTTTGAGTAGCATTAGACGTTCCAGCCTCAACCACAGAAGCTCCTGCAATCGGAGATCCATCTGTCGAAGACGTAACTCTACCACTCACCTGACGATTTTGCGCATACGATATCCCAACGAATAAAGTACACAGCAAAAAAATACTGAGTAATTTTTGTTTCATGTTTTGTTGTTGTTTAGTTAATCGCTTTCTTTGGTTTGTAAGAAATAACAAAACGTTAAAATTTTGTTAAATCTGAGGGCAATATAGGATAGCAAAGTTGTTACAGCAAATATTTCACACAATTTCTTACAAACTTTAAGTTATCAGACTTAAATTATCCTTATTCATTATTTCTTTTCTTAAAACAACATTATTGCATTTTCATCAAACCTTTAGGTATATCATTAAAAGATTTTGAACAGAATTATCACCTCACAATTATTTACAACAAAATCAATAATTAAATTCAGCCAATAATTATCCAAAAACACCAATCATAGACAACTATTATTTACAAGAACATTAAAAATATTTCACAAGGATTCAAACACCCCATTTTTCACCCTTTCTTCCTACCTTTGCAGTTATGAGATTCGATATCATTACTGTTCTACCAGACTTACTACAAAGTCCGTTTGCCCATTCTATTTTGCAGAGAGCACAGAAAAAGGGCATTGCAGAAATTCATGTACACAACCTTCGCGATTACAGCGAAAACAAACAAAAATCTGTAGACGATTATCCTTATGGCGGTGGCTCGGGGATGGTAATGCAGATTGCGCCATTCGCCGCATGTATCGAAAAACTGCAATCTGAGCGTAATTACGATGAAGTTATCTACATGACTCCTGACGGTGTTACCTTAAATCAGGATATCGCAAACTCATTATCTACATTAGAAAACGTCATCATCCTGTGCGGACATTATAAAGGTATCGATCAACGCATCCGTGATATATATGTTACTCGGGAAATTTCCATTGGCGATTATGTACTATCGGGAGGCGAGTTGCCAGCCGCAATTCTCGTAGATGCCATCATCCGATTAATTCCGGGAGTTCTTTCTGATGAGACCTCTGCCCTATCCGACTCTTTTCAAGATGGTCTATTAGATGCTCCAATATATACTCGCCCGGTAGAGTGGCGGGGCCATAAGGTTCCAGACATCCTATTGAGTGGGCATGAAGCAAAAATCACAGCTTGGCGCCACGAACAACAGCTACAAAGAACAAAAGAAAGGCGTCCAGATTTGCTAAATGATTAATAAAAACTTACTTTCTTTATTTTTTCTTTAAATAAAGTTTGATATTTCAAAATTTCCTTTAAATTTGTGTGTTAATAATGAGAGCATTTCAATATACTAACCGTTGGTGGCTTCTGACTAAATAAGTCGGGAGGGTGGTATATTTTACGATAAGATTTTCATAATCAACCAAAACCACTGAATGGTAAGCCCGACGTAGAGTACGTCGGGCTTTTTTTATTTTTGACACAATATATTATAAACAACATATGAACTATACTTTTAAAACGAATCATAAAAACATCCTCGCAGATACGACAACACCTGTGAGCATGTACTTAAGACTTCGTGACACTTTCCCGAACAGCCTTTTGTTGGAAAGTTCAGAATACCATAGCCGCGACAACAACATCAGTTATATCTGTTGCCAGCCTATTGCTGGTATCATCCTGGAAGGCAAAACCCTGAACATTTCGCTTCCCGACGGACAAAAAATCAGCAAGAACGCTGAAGGACTTAATCTGCGGGAGGAAGTGTCCAACTTCAGAAAATCATTTCAATCGGAAAACGCCCCTGAAGTAAATGTCATTTCAAACGGTATTTTCGGCTATTTCACCTTCGACGCCGTCAACTATTTCGAAGACATCCAATTAACTACTCCCCCGCATCCTGAAAAAGATATCCCTACTCTTCAATACCATGTCTACAAATTTGTAATCGCTATAGACCACTTCAGGAATCAGTTACATATCTTCGAAAACCTCTTAGACAGCGAAAGCAGCGAGCTAGATCGTCTTCAATTTCTTATTCAAAACAAGAATTTCCCTGAATATACCTTCCAAAAGAAAGGGGCAGAAACGTCCAACATGAGCGACGAGGATTTCAAAAACCTTGTTTTGAAGATGAAAGAACATATTCAGCGTGGCGATGTATTCCAAATCGTTCCCTCGCGCGGATTTAAAACCCCATTCTCTGGTGATGAATTCAACGTATATCGCGCATTGCGCTCCATCAACCCCTCGCCTTACCTGTTCTATTTCGATTACGGCGATTTTAAGCTATTCGGATCATCTCCGGAAGCGCAATTGACCATCAAAAAAGATGTTGCGAGCATCTACCCTATCGCCGGAACGTTCAAGAGAACGGGAAATATGGAACAGGACGAGAAGATTGCGGAGGAGTTGAAGAACGACCCGAAAGAATCTGCCGAACATGTGATGTTGGTCGACTTGGCAAGAAATGACCTCAGTCGTCACTGCACGCAAGTGGAAGTCAAATCATATAAAGAAGCACAGTACTATTCCCATGTCATCCACCTGGTGTCCAAGGTAAGCGGCAAGTTAAATCCGAATGCAAATCCATTCGACGTCGTAGGCGATACTTTCCCTGCCGGCACGCTATCGGGCGCGCCAAAACATATGGCATTGACCTTGATCGATCGCTATGAGGGATTCCAACGCTCCTTCTACTCTGGAGCAATTGGCTATATGGGATTTAACGGCGATTTTAACCATGCCATCATGATCCGTTCGTTTTTGAGCAAGCAGAATAACCTGCACTACCAAGCCGGAGCGGGAATTGTATTGGATTCCGATCCCGAAAAAGAACTACAAGAAGTAAACAACAAAATATCGGCCCTTCGCAGAGCCTTAGAATTAGCGGAAACTATATAACATGAGCAAGCCAGTTTTAGTAATCGACAATTACGATTCATTCACCTATAATCTCGTTCACCTTCTACAGGAATTGAACACAGCTTACGTGGTCGTTCGCAACGACAAGTTTGAACTTGCAGACGTCGAACAATACGACAAAATATTATTATCGCCTGGGCCGGGCATCCCTGAGGAAGCCGGTCTATTGATGGATGTCATCCGCACCTACGCGCCCAGCAAAAGCATTCTTGGAATTTGCCTAGGGCAGCAGGCCATTGCCGAAGTTTTCGGCGGCACGCTGTACAATATGCCGAAGCCTTTACATGGTGTTGCGACAAGCATACACATCACAGACCCTGAGGAAAAATTATTTCAGAATTTCCCGTCCGATTCAAAAATTGGAAGATACCATTCCTGGGCGGTAGAGGATAAAACTTTACCCGAATCGTTAAAAATTACAGCTGTTGATCCTTCCGGTGTCATCATGGCATTATCGCATAAAGAATATGATGTGAGAGGAATGCAATTTCACCCGGAATCAATCTTGACCGACAATGGTAAAATCTTAATTGAAAACTGGTTAAAGGATTAACCCATCATAAACCAAAACAATCATCAGCAGAATACATCATGACGATATTAGATACAATAGTTGAACGCAAAAGAGAGGAAGTTGCCGAAGCAAAAGCGAATGTATCCAGCGAAGAGCTAAAATCCTATCCGCTATTTCAAAGAGAATGCTACAACCTTCGCGAGTCTATTTTACACCCAGAGCGATCGGGAATTATTGCCGAATACAAGCGCGCATCCCCATCTAAGGGTTTGATAAACGGGCGCGATTCGGTACAGGAAGTTGTTAAAGGCTACCAAGAAGCTGGAGCATCAGCGATCTCCGTATTAACCGACAAAGATTTCTTTCAAGGCGATCTAAAAGATTTGACGGAAGCACGCGAGGTTCTGCAAATCCCGTTATTGCGCAAGGAATTTATCGTAGACGAATACCAGATTACTGAAGCAAAAGCTTACGGCGCCGATATCATCCTATTGATAGCAGCTTGTTTAAGCAACGAGGAGATCGTAAGCCTCTCCAGCTATGCAAAATCACTCGGTCTAAATGTACTTTTGGAAGTGCATAATGAAGAAGAATTAAACAAAAGTCTATTTGATACGATCGACGCCATTGGCGTAAATAACCGCAATCTGAAAGACTTTGTCGTTTCGCTGGACCACTCCTATAATCTTGTAAACAAAATCCCGAACCGATACATCAAGGTTTCCGAAAGTGGAATTTCAGACCCTCAAACCATCAACGAATTGAAGAAAGCAGGGTTTCAGGCATTTCTGATCGGCGAAAACTTTATGAAAACAGAAAACCCGATGTTGGCTATTCAGGAATTTACAGACAAAGTGAATAAAGACTAGTTTATATGTGCTAGGACACAGATCCTATCTTGAGCCTTTTGAAACCCCATATAAACCCCTGTCGAAGCGCTTTTGAAAGGGGTTTGTATTGGGTCTGTATTGGGTTTGAAAGGGTTCTGTGTCGAGCATGTCCAGGACCGACATCGTTTTTGAAGAAAGTGATTGTCAGCTGAATCTCCCATCTATGCCACTCGAGGGCAGTTTGGCAAGGAAATAAGAATTTTGCTTACCTTTGTAAAAATTTTCAACAAGCATGTCAGTAAAGATTGGTGAACATATTGATTTAGGGGAGTTTCCATTGTTGCTAGCTCCGATGGAAGATGTGAGTGATCCACCGTTCCGCTTTGTGTGTAAACAAAATGGGGTTGATATGATGTACACGGAATTCATCTCTTCGGAGGGATTGATTCGTGATGCAGCGAAATCGAGACAGAAGTTGGATATTTTCGAGTATGAGCGCCCTATCGGGATTCAGATCTTCGGATCTGATATTGAGCATATGCGTCAATCTGCAGAGATCTGTTCGGCGGCTAATCCGGATTTAATCGATATCAACTATGGATGTCCGGTAAAGAACGTAGCCTGTCGTGGTGCTGGCGCTAGTTTATTGCAAGATATTGATAAGATGGTAGCGATGACCAAAGCAGTTGTTGAGGCTACACATCTTCCCGTTACTGTAAAAACACGCTTAGGTTGGGACGATAGTACAAAGAATGTGTATGAAGTTGCAGAGCGTCTTCAGGATATCGGTATTAAAGCCTTATCTATCCACGGTAGAACGCGCGCGCAGATGTATAAAGGACAGGCAGACTGGTCTATGATTCGCGATGTGAAACGCAATCCGCGCATCAAGATTCCTATTTTCGGGAATGGCGATGTGGATTCAGTCGATAAAGCAGCGGCTTGGCGTCAGGAATACGAGGTGGATGGTATTATGATCGGCCGTGCATCCATTGGTTACCCTTGGATTTTCCGCGAGGTGAAGCACTTTTTCGAAACAGGCGAGCGACTGGATGGACCTACCGTTGCCGAGCGTGTTGAAGTTTGCCGCACGCACTTGACGAAGTCGATCGAATGGAAAGGCGACAAAACGGGCATCTTCGAAATGAGAAGGCATTATGCCAACTATTTCAAAGGCATTCCTAATTTTAAAGAATACAGAATGAGACTGGTGGAGCTGATGAAGTACGATGAAATCATCGAAGTCTTAGAAGAAATAAAGCATAATTTTGCTGAGGAAGTCGCTTAAAAAGCGACTTTTTTATTGCTATTCTTTTTCCAAGAAATCTTTTGGCAATGTTCGAGTTGAGCAAGCAAAAAGTGGATTCTCTGCAGTTACCTTCTGCGCAACACTTTCAACAGCATATTCTTTTCCAAGTAGGCTACTATGCTGAGGAATACGATAAACAAGACGTTTCCGATCCAAAAGTGCAGATGAAATGCTGCAAACGCTAAGGCTACCCCCAAAAGCATATAGCCTGCAATTTTCTTCACATTATAAGGTATACTGTAGTTCTTTTGCCCCCACACATAGGAAAGTGTAACCATCAGTAAATAAGTAATCGTAGTAGATATAGCAGCGCCCACATAAGAGTAGGTTGGAATTAGGGCAAAGTTCAATATAATGGTCGCCAATGCGCCGATACCCGAAATATAAAGCGCATATCTCGTCTGATCAGACAGCTTATACCATACGGATAAATTCATGTAAATACCCAACAAAACGTAGTTTAGGAGCAATACGGGAACAATAAACAGTCCCGACCAGTAGTTTTGCTCACCGCCTTCTTTGCTCGGAATGAAATGCTTTAACCAGTCAATATTAGCACAGATACCAACCATTACGACCAACATCGCAATAATAAAATATTCCATGATCATGGCATAGGTTTTCCTTGCGTTTTCGTTTTTCGAATAGCTGAAAAAAAAAGGCTCTGCGCCCAAACGAAAAGCCGTTACAAATAGATTCAAGAATACAGCAATTTTAGCCACGGCTCCATAGATACCCAATTCGCTATCTCCCCTTTCGCCAGGAATAAGACGGGGCAGCATCATCTTATCTAGATTCTCGTTGATGATGAAGGAAATATTCGCAATCAGAATAGGAAAAGTATAGCTTAACATCTGCTTGATGAGCGCGCCATCCACACGGAATCTGAAACTGATCATCTGTGGTATCAGCATCACCAGGGTAACTACGGATGCGATTAGGTTTGCTATGAAAACATTCCCTAGCCATCCTTCTCGAAACCAACCCGAAGCAAACTCCTTCCAAAAGGTATATTCCGCTGTCAGATAAGGCAAGAAATAGAGGAAAAACAAGATAAAAAAGACGTAGATCAGGATATTGGCGATCTTAATAACGCCATATTTGATGGGTCTACCTTCTGCACGCAGTTTAGCAAAGGGCACCACGGCAAGCGCGTCTGCGGCAAGAATAACAGCAAAATATTTTACGAAGGTGACATATTCGGCAACATTCTCCCCGTTGCTCAACCAATAGCCAATCGGGTTGGCAAAGGTCAGAACGGTGAGCACGAACAAAGCGCTACTTATTATCGTAACGAAGAAACTGGTATCAAAAACTTTCTGCTTGTCGCCTTCCACCTTTTGCAGGTAGCGGAAAAAGGTGGTTTCCATTCCAAATGCAAGGATCGCATTGATCATGGAAGCGTAGGCATATAGATTGGTAAAAACGCCGTACACTGCTGTCGCGAACTTCTTTGTCAGCAGTGGGGTCATTAAAAAACTAAGCATACGGGATAATATGGTGGTAAGACCATATATCGCCGTATCGCTTATAAATTTCTTTACTACCGACACCTTACTTAATTTTTTTTATGACTTCGAAGTTCTTGAAATGTTTCAGTTCTGTTGTCTCAGTAACCTCTACACCGGTAACTTCCGCCTCGGCTGGGCCTTCGTCACAAAAGTCTAGCAGTAAATCTAAGGCGATGGCATCTCCTTCGGCCTCCAAATAGACGGTTCCGTCAGGCTGATTTAATACAAACCCCTTTACGCCTAACTGATCAGCAACCGCTTTCGTAGAGGCACGAAAGTACACCCCTTGTACTTTTCCTTTGACCAAGACATTCAAATGCTTCATGGTTACAAAGGTAAAAGAAGAATTAGAAAAAGCTATCGGATTCGTTTAACTTTAATTTTCTGATCTAGTTTAAAGCTTTCCATGCCTTCTAACAGAACAAGACCCGGTTTTTTACCTTCCTCTAAGGATCCTAATTCATGGTCAATATTCAATGCTTTCGCACCGTTAATAGTAGCCCATTTGATAGTTTCATTAAAATCAAGATGTGGATATTCCGCATGAAGTACTTTTAGTTCATCCAATATATCTAACGATGTGTTGGATGCCAAACTATCCGTACCAATTACGATTTCATGACCTCCCAATAGGAAGTTTTCCACTTTAGGAAGCTTGTTCTCGATGTATAGATTTGCTTTTGGACACAAACAGAAATATACCTTTCTGCCCATGCGATCAACGAAGTCTAAATCTTTGATGGAAGTGTATGTATTGTGAACTAAGATTAGTTTATTCTTTGTTGGAATATATGGTAAGAAAGACTGCAGCGAGTTTCTAGCTTGCGCACGGAAACCATCCACAGAAAGTTTCATTTTCTCATAGAAGTCTAGGAATTCGCCTTTATTATATCTAAAAAGTTTGTTTTCCTCATCACTTTCTTGATTATGAATACTGATGATATTATCTTCTCCAACGGCTTTCTTAAAGGTTTTGAATAAGGTTTTTGAGCATGAGTACGGTGCATGCGGCGTAATAGAAGATCTTTTGTAATCGAAATGGAATTCAATTTCTTTTGCTTGATCAATCCGCGCCTCTACATCGTCATTAGATAATGCCATCACCTCGACAAAAGTATGATACAGCATCGGACTATTTTCTTTCACTTTAGCGGATAGTGAGGAGTTCGCGTGGTCACCCACAGCTTGTATTCCATTTTCATACATCGCTTTATCCGCAGCTTTCATAGCCTCGTCAACGGCCTTATCTTTCGCCCCACGTTCGGTCATTACCTTCATTAAGAACTGTGGTAATCCGGTGTGTTGCGGGACAACGCCTTCCATATGCGAAAGTTCAAGATGACAGTGTGCATTTACGAAGCCAGGAATTAGGGCTCCTTTCAGAAATTCTACTTTTGAATCGTCGACTTCACCTTGGTTGTAAATCCCTTTAATAGTTCCATGGTCGTCCATTGCTACGATCCCTTTTTTTATTGCAGGGCCAGTTACTGGAAATACAATATCAGCAGCATAATACTTCATAAATTTTTTAAAACCGTTTTGTTAAAGTTAGCGTAATCCACCCCCGGAGGGTTATATAACAGTAAATTTACAAAAATTTCAACAAATGTTAACTAATAAAACAATAATTACAAATTTGTTACAGTAAAGGATCGATTTTGTTTAAAGGTATTAAAAGGTTAATTTTGTACCATCAAATAGGGGTGCCTTGTTGTTCGACAACACAAATAAAGGCTGAGATTATACCCAGCACGGCTCTGATAAAGGCAGTGCGTACCTGATCTGGATAATGCCAGCGTAGGGAGTGGGCGGTTAAATAAGGGCTATTGTAACCCCTTGCAATAGTGAAGTTTAACTCATTTACACAAACAAACATTATGTTAAAAAAGGTATGGGCGACAGTTGCCTTTTGCCACCTGATCATGTTGGGTTTTGCGCAACATGCATTGACAGTAAAAGTCAGTAACAAAGACCAAGAACCACTAGCGGGAGCTACGGTAAAATTAGCTTCGGAAACGGGTAAAACAGACCAAAATGGGCTGTTTGTTTTTAGTAATTTAGCTACAAAAAATTATTTATTACAGGTAACATTTCTTGGATATCAAAATTATTCTATACAGATTAATCCAAGCGAGCAAACCAGTTTGAATGTTCAACTAAAAGAAAGTTCATTCGTAACTGAGGAGGTTTTCGTAACGGCAACTCGCGCAAAAGAAAACGCAGCAACAACTTATAAGAACATTGATAAGGAAGAAATCCGCAAGAACAACTTGGGCCAGGATATTCCTTTCCTGATCAATCAAACTCCGGGGGTTGTTGTTAGCTCAGACGCGGGCGCTGGAATTGGCTATACGAGCATGACGGTACGTGGATCGGACAACGAACGTATCAATATCACCCTAAACGGTATACCCTTAAATGATGCAGAGAGCATGGGCAGTTTCTTTGTGAATCTTCCGGATTTTGCTTCTTCTGTGCAAAGTATCCAGGTACAGCGTGGTATCGGTACTTCCACCAATGGAGCAGGCGCCTTCGGTGCTTCTCTAAATATTCAGACGGATGCGCTTGAAGTGGAGCCATATGCGGAATTGAATAACTCCATCGGGTCGTACAACTCCTGGAAGAACACTTTAAAAGTAGGTTCGGGATTAATTAATAATAAATATGCTTTCAATGCAAGATTATCTCGCGTAGCGTCTGACGGCTATATAAATCGGGCAAGCTCAGATTTAAAGTCTTTCTATGTTGATGGAGGATTGTACACCGACAAGCACATTCTAAAAGCCACAGTTTTTTCTGGAAAAGAAAAGACCTATCAGTCATGGTATGGTACGCCGGAGCCTTTGATTACCGGAGACTACAGTAGACTGAACGAATATGCTGCGGCGATGGAATTGTACAGCCCCGAAGAAGTCAACCGTTTGAAAGAGGAAGGCCGAAAGTTTAATTATTATACGTATGACAATCAAACCGATAATTACACGCAAACGCATGCCCATTTGCAATACACGTTTGAAGCGAGCGACAAACTGAATCTCAATGCAGCGTTGCATTATACGCGTGGCGCAGGCTTCTATGAGGAATTCCGTCCGAACGATAAAATGATTCGTTACGGCATGGACACGCTCTTTCATGGGCAAGATACGATCAGCCGATCAGACCTCATTCGCCGTCGCTGGTTAGACAATCACTTCTATGGGGCGACCTATTCTGCAAACTACAGAGCGAACAGCAACCTGAGTTTCATCTTTGGCGGTGCATATAATCAATATCGAGGGAAGCATTATGGCGAGGTTATTTGGGCGCGGTATGCATCAGACAGTAATTTAGGCGATCGTTATTATTACAATGAGGCCGATAAAAACGACTTCAATTTCTTTGTGAAGGCCGATTATCGATTGGATGATTGGTTGTTTAACGTGGATTTGCAGTACAGAAATATTTACTACTTAGGAGAAGGGGACGATGATAAAGTAAAACATCTTTATTTCAAAGACAAGCTCAACTTCTTTAATCCGAAGGTTGGAGCGACCTACTTCATCAATTCGAACAGTAATCTTTATGCATCCTATGCTTTTGCGAGCAAAGAGCCAAAGCGTTCGGACTACGTAGAGAACCCATTGAATGAATTCCCGAAGCCGGAACAAATGCAGAATGTAGAGGCGGGTTATCGCTTTAGAGATCAGCAGTTCAATATTGGCGCGAATGTATATGGGATGTTTTACAAGAATCAGTTGATTCCTACTGGAGCACTTAATGATGTCGGAGCGGCATTGCGCCAGAACGTGGAGGATAGTTATCGGATTGGTTTTGAATTGGATGCTGCCTGGAATATTAATTCACAGTTCGTTTGGGGAGTGACCGCAGCATTGAGTCAGAATAAGATCAAGAACTTCACGGAGAAAATTCTGGTCTATGATAATGAGAACGATTGGAATTATGTCGGCGAGGAAGAGATTTTCTATAAATCGACTACAATTGCGAAGTCACCTGCAGCTGTTCTATCGAATATCTTCACATACAAACCTACGGATGCTTTATCTTTTAGTTTGTTGAGCAAATATGTTTCTAGACTCTACTTGGACAATAGCGGAGCAAAGGAACGTAGTATCGATCCTTCCTTTGTGAACAATATTCAGGGTATTTATAGCTTTTCAGCATTAGGAATCGAGCGTATCGACTTGAATTTGACGGTGAACAACATCTTCAACAGCAAGTACGAGACAACTGGTTACACTTGGGGGCAGAAGTTTGAAAGCAAAGGAACGCGAGATTACTATAATTTTTACTACCCACAGGCAGAGACTAATTTTATGTTAGGATTGAATATTAGGTTCTAAGGATTGGCAAATCGTTATTATCTTTTTACTTTTAGTGCATGCGAGCAGTAATACAACGAGTGAGCCATGCGAGCTGCACGGTAGACAATAAGATAACGGGAGAAATTGAGCAAGGATTATTGGTATTTCTGGGTGTAGAAGAAGGAGATACAAAGGCAGATATGGAGTGGTTGGGACAGAAGTTAGTGAACCTACGTATCTTCTCGGATGAGCAGGGACTAATGAATAAGTCCATACAGGATATTGAAGGCAATATTTTGCTGATATCGCAGTTCACCTTGTTTGCACAGACGAAGAAAGGCAATCGACCTTCGTTCATTCGCGCGGGAAAGCCCGATATTGCGAAGCCTATGTATGAGGCGATGGGAATTTACCTATCGGATTTGCTGGGCAAGCCGGCGCAGCTGGGAATCTTCGGTGCTGATATGAAAATCGACCTGCGCAATGATGGCCCCGTTACGATTATCATGAATACTAAAGATAAAGACAACTTCTAAAGGAAATAGATATGACGATAGCAGAAGCGCAAGCCATAGTAGATAAATGGATAAATAGCACGGGAGTACGCTATTTCAATGAACTAACCAATACAGCGATGTTAATGGAGGAGGTCGGTGAAGTGGCGCGTATTATGGCTCGGCAATATGGAGAGCAATCTTTTAAGAAATCGGATGAGGAAGTAAATCTTGCCGATGAAATGGCGGATATCCTTTTTGTGCTGATCTGTTTAGCTAATCAAACGGGTATTGATCTGACCGATGCCTTGACCAAAAACTTAGATAAAAAGACTAAACGCGATAGCGAGCGACATAAAAACAATGAGAAGCTGAAATAGCTTCTCATAGTTTTTATCTATTGAATCTCTATCTCTGCAAATAAGGGCAAATGATCAGAGGCCTCATGCTCTGGTATCACTTTATACGATTTCCATTTGAACTTAACATTATCAAGGAGCATAATGTAGTCTATTTCATTGCGCGGATTGACATTCGGAGAGGTAGGCACATTGGATGTGGTATTTCTTACGAAGAACTGCTCCAACAGCTTGATAGGTTCGGATCCGGGTTTAGCATTCAGATCACCAACAAGAATTAGAGGGCTGCTATATAGCTCGGCCAGCTCGTTGATAAAATGTGCCTGAGCGATTCTATTTTCTTCATGTAGATCAAGGTGTGTATTCGCTAGGGAAACACGCTTGCCATTTGGCAATTCTACATCAACGATAGCCAAAGATCTATTTTCACTTTTTACCGGCATAGGCAGATCATATCTTCTCTTGCCTACAATCTTATGTTTAGAGAGAATTAGCGTGCCATAGTATCCCTTTTCCAAGTCAATACCTTTGGAAAAATAATAGTCCATTCCAGTCAATTCAGCAAGCTTTTCCGCTTGATTGACCATCTCCGACCTAGACACATGGATATCGACTTCTTGAATCCCCACGATCTCAGCTTTGGAGTCGACAATCACTTTCGCAATAGCCGGCAAATCAATAACACCTGGCTTGGCCGGCGGATTTGCATGGTGGATATTGTAGCTCAGGACTTTGATAGTCTGCGCCGAGAGTGTTAAAGAAAGGGAGCTCAAAAGGATGATAAAAAGGTATTTCATGCGTTCAGATTGTTATTTGAGGGTTAATATATTCAAGTAATAGGGCCAAATTTAATATCTTTAGCACATGAAATTACCTAATATATTTTACTTATTATTCATCGCCTTCTTTCTAGGTTCCTGTTCTGTTACTCAACAGCAGGCCCAAGATCAGCAAGAATATAAAAACGGCGCGGTGGTAACCGCACATCCTATCGCATCAGAGGTGGGAGTTGCTATTCTTAAAAAAGGAGGAAATGCGGTCGATGCTGCTATTGCTGTTAAATTCGCATTAGTCGTTGTTTATCCCAATGCGGGTAACCTCGGAGGAGGTGGGTTCATGGTTTATCGCGATAAATCAGGTTTAGTAAACTCTCTTGATTTTCGTGAGAAAGCACCTGCAAAAGCACATCGGGATATGTATTTGGATAAGGATGGTAATCCGATTACAGACTTGAGTCTTTACGGACAATTGGCTGCCGGTGTTCCCGGGTCAGTTGCCGGCATGGAGGAAGCTTTCAAAAAATATGGCAGCTTAAGCTGGAAAGAACTTTTGCAGCCTGCTATCGAGTTGGCCGAGGGAGGATTCCCGATTACGGCGCAGCAGGCAGGAGAATTCAACCGATACCAAGAGCGCTTTAAAAAACACAATCCTAATGGCGCAGCTATTATTCGTGACGCTGAATGGAAAGCGGGAGATTTATTTGTGCAGAAAGAATTAGGGGAAACACTAAGACGCATTGCAGACCAAGGTCGTGATGGCTTTTATAAAGGAAAAACAGCGGAATACATCGTTGCCGAGATGAAGAAAGGCAATGGTATCATCAGTCTGGAGGATCTTGCAAACTACCAAGCCGTTTGGAGAACCCCTATTGTGGGCAACTATAAAGGCTACAAAGTTATCTCTATGCCCCCACCTTCAAGTGGCGGCGTAGCATTAATGGCGCTATTGCAATCTGTTGAAAAATATCCCCTAGCAAGATGGGGCTTTCAACACGACAGCACTGTACGCGCGATGGTGGAAGCCGAACGCCGCGTATATGCCGACCGCGCTACTCACTTAGGCGACCCTGACTTTTATAGCGTACCGGTAGCCAACCTAACGGATGCGAAGTTTAACCAAGATCGCATGGCAAAGGTTAGCTTGAAGCGTGCAACGCCTAGCGATGAGGTGAAGGCGGCGAAATTCCCGGGATATGAATCGGAAGAAACAACGCATTATAGCATAGTAGACAAGGATGGCAATGCAGTTTCATTGACCACCACTATCAATGGGTCTTATGGGGCATTAGTCTGGGTGGAAGGCGCTGGCTTTTTGTTGAATAACGAGATGGACGATTTCTCCGTGAAGCCTGGTACACCAAATATGTATGGCTTGTTAGGTGGCAAAGCCAATGCCGTAGAACCCGGCAAGCGTATGCTAAGCGCGATGACTCCGACGATTATCGAGAAAGATGGGAAGCTGAAGATGGTGGTCGGAACGCCTGGTGGTTCTACCATCATAACCTCTGTTTTCCAAACGATTTTGAATGTATTAGAATTCGATATGACCGCACAGGAATCTGTTTCTGCGCCGCGGTTTCACCATCAATGGAAACCAGATTACATCGACGTAGAAGAAAAAGCAATTGATGCAAAGACGCGCGCAAGCTTACAGAAAGATGGCTATGGAATCAATAAAAGAGGTCCTATCGGACGTGTTGAAAATATTGTGGTTTTGCCGAATGGCAAACTACAAACTGGTGCTGACCCTCGAGGGGATGACAAAGCAGCAGGATACTAATATTGATAAAGGGTTGTCGAAAGACAGCCCTTTATTCTTCTAGATGCTTATCGTTTATTTGTTTGTTCGCTTTCGCGCCTAATACCTTCAGTGATTCGACTTTCTTGATCACATTTCCTGACCCCGTAGATAGCTTTTTCATCGCATCCTCATGCTTCGAAGCAGCCTTTTGGATAAAGCTTTGAATCTGGTCCATATCGTCTAAGAAACCAACGAATTTGTCGTATAATAGGCCCGCCTCTTTAGCTATTTCCAAAACATTTCTATTTTGGCGCTCCTGTTTCCAAATGCTCGCTATGGTCCTTAGCGTAGCAAGCAAGGTCGACGGGCTTACAATAACCACTCTCCTATCCCAAGCATCGGAAAACAACTCCGGCTTATGGTTAACGGCAAGACTAAGCGAGGATTCAATCGGAATGAACATCAATACAAACTCCGGCGACACAATCTTATACAAAGACTGGTAATCCTTGGCAGAAAGCTCTTTAACATGGTTCTCAATGGATTGCACATGCTGTTTAACAAATAATGCTCTATCTTCTTCTGTATCTGCATTGACCGCTCTTTCGTAGGCAACGAGGGATAGTTTCGAATCGACGATCAAGTGCTTCTCGTCAGGGAGAAAGATGACGGCATCAGGTTGCAGCCTCTTCCCGTCCTCGTCAAGGATGGCTGCTTGCAATTTATACTCTTGGTCTTTCAATAATCCCGAACGCTCCAACACACGCTCTAAAATAACTTCCCCCCAGTTCCCCTGTCTCTTATTATCCCCTTTCAGGGCTTTAGCAAGATTATTCGCCTCGTCTTTTATCTGCATACTCTGCTGCATCAGCTGTTCAACAACGCCTTTTAAAACGCTGCGCTCCGCAGACTCCTGCTGATAGGTCTTCTCTACTTTCTCCTCAAACGACTTAATCTTTTCTTTCAAAGGGTCTAGAATCAAACTTATGTTCTGCTGATTCTGCTGAGTAAACTTGAGCGTCTTCTCTTCCAGAATCTTATTCGCAAGTACCTGAAATTCTGAATTGAATTGTTTTTTGAGGTTTTCTATCTCTATCTTTTGCTCCGCAAACTTATCTTGCTGGGCTTGTAGGTAAGCATTCGTTCCTTCCAAGGTTCGCTCAATGGCTTGCCTATTATTGACTTCTGCCGTTAATTCCTTTTGCAATCTTTCGCGCTCAACATTTGTTAACCGCTCTCTTTCCTGCAACTTGCCATACTCAATCTGTAATTGCTGTTGTTCTTTTATCGCACGTTCATGGGTCGATCTACTAACCGCCTGTCCGTTTCGCCACAGCGCATAGATTACTATGACCAACAAAATGATGATGATCGCTATATACAAACTTTCCATTCCCAATAATTAAAAAAAGAATTCTATTGTAGTTTCTGATGTGTTTTCCACCATAAATCAGGCATCTCACCTGCCACGGCCAACTGGTAATCCTCGTATCGACAAGGCACCAGATAGAACCTCTCATTTACGGATTTTGAACCGAAATAAGGCACCTGCATCCACCAACGATCCGATCTCTTGCTCTTCACGAATACTAACTCGTAATCTTCCGCTTCCAAAGTCGTACGATAGATCATGTAGTTTGATTTCGGATACATAGGCGCATCCTTCTTACGACTGTAATAACCATCCACAAAGCACCATATCATTTGCGATATCAACATTGCTGTTTGCCCCATAGGGTCAAAGCTCGGGTTGTATTCATAAAATCCTACCGACGAACACTTATCTGACATACCGGCATAACGCGCTAATTGGCAGGCCTCATCGCCGTACAGACCATTGGGTCCTGCATTCGCATTACCGCCTGCTTCCGATGCGCGGATAGCGCTAATATCGAAGCTGACCATATCTGCCGATCGGATGATTGGCTCCGCTTGGTCAAGCTTGCCGGAAAATGCACCAAGACGCAACGCGTTGAAGAAAAGTTTATCATACATATTGATAGACTCCTTGCTCACTAGATATGTCTGATATCCAATATTGCTAAGGTTAAACAGATAATCTGGCTGATGTAGTATGATATGGTTTAAGAAGGTATTTGAGTTTAATGACGTATTCTCACTATAATCCTGATCTAAATCAAACTTAGAGTCGATGATAGCGACTTCTACACGCTGTTCTAAGTTCTCATAAGCAGTGTATTGCGCATAGGTCAAATCATGGCCACCTCCAATTAAGATTGGCAAGATATCATGTTTGATCAATTCCTCCAACACAAGCTTCACCGCCACGTAAGTATCCTTGATGGTTGCTCCAGCTTTAATATTCCCTAGATCTACAATCTTCACCGTATAATCTCCCTGATATAGATCATAGAGATGTCTGCGGACCTGATTCGCTCCTTTCGCTGCTCCCTTGTTGTTCACCGCCGCTCGATCCTCTTCAATCCCAATGATGGCTATGTTCGGTTTTACATCCGCTTCAAAGATATCGGGAAAGCTGTCGGTATATTTTTCGATGATCTTTCCGAATTGAGAGTTGTAATAAGTCGTTTCTTCACCTAGATCGGCTAGGGAGATGGGGCTTAGAAAGTCTGCTAATGTCATATATTGCGCTGTTGCAGGAAGTTAAAACTATGGCTTCCGTGGATTTTAACAAAGATGCATTTTATAAATAAATATTGCTAAGAACATTTTTTCAACAAAAAGTTAGGAAGTCTTTTTGGATAGCTGCAAAGTGCTGGATAAAATATTTACTCAAAAGTAAGATGTACGGTCTAAAATGACTTGCATAGGACTTTTCAATAGGTTATCTTTGAATTCAGCAATTTTCAACAATAAGTTTAACGTGATTTTAGTTACAGGTGGTACAGGATTTTTAGGTTCAACAGTTTTAAAACACCTTATTGATAATGGCGAAAGTATCGTAGCGTTGAAAAGACCTACTTCTATCATTCCCGATCATTTAAAATCCTCTTCTTTAATACAATGGGTAGACGCGGATATCACTGATTATTTTGCGTTGAAAGAGATATTCCCGACCATTCAGCAAGTTTACCACTGCGCTGCTAAAATCTCCTACCATAAGGAGGATGTCACGGCGATGTTTCAAACGAATATCGAAGGCACCAAACACATCGTTAATCTTTCCCTGCTTTATCAGGCCCGCTTAGTCCACGTTAGCTCTATTGCTGCGTTAGGCACCAATAAGTTAGGACTTCCTATCAAGGAATCCGACAAGTGGGAATACAACAGAAAAATCTCGAACTATTCTCTAGCCAAATATGAGAGCGAAATGGAAGTGTGGCGAGGAATTGTTGAAGGCTTAGACGCTGTCATCGTTAATCCATCAATCATCATGGGCGTTGGCCCGGGAGAGAATGGATCTAGAACCATATTTGACATGGTAAAAAAGGGAAATAAAATCTATCCCTTAGGCAGCGTAGGCATTGTAGATGTAGATGATGTTGCCCAGATCATGATCAAGTTGATGAACTCGGATATTACGGGTGAGCGTTTCATCCTCAATGCAGAAAACATTAGTAATCAAGACTTGTTGAGCAAGATCAGCGACTACATGCAGAAACCTAGACCAAGTATTGCTGCGAGTCGTGTTGTTTTGTCGATGGCATGGCGCCTATCGAAAGTTGCATCTTTTCTCAATGGAAAGCGTCCTGCTTTGACCAAAGAGACTGCGAGGGCAGCCAATAAGAAACTAGAATACGACAATAGCAAGATTACAAAAGCCCTAGGCGTATCCTTCAAACCATTGGATAATACCTTGAAGGAAGTAATCGACACCTATTACACGAAAACAATCTAAACAGAATATAATAACGTGAAAAATTACTACATTATTGACTTCGACAGCACCTTTACCCAAGTCGAAGCATTAGACGAATTAGCACGAATTTCATTAGAAAATAACCCCAACCGCCAAGCCATTTATGAGGAAATCGAAAGATTTACGAATCTGGCGATGGAGGGGAAGATTTCATTTCGTGAAAGCCTTGCTGGCCGTGTTAAGCTTTTAGAAGCAAACCGTGATCACCTTGCCAAATTAATTGTCCACCTGAAGAAAAAGGTCTCGAAATCCTTTAGCCGGAACAAAGAGTTCTTCAAAGACAATGCAGATACTGCTTGGATTGTGTCTGGGGGGTTCAAAGAGTTTATTACGCCTGTAGTTATTCCTTATCACATCAAGAAAGAAAACATCTACGCTAACACGTTTAAATTTGATGAAGCGGGCAACATCATCGGATATGACGAAGCAAACCCCTTGTCAGATGAGGGCGGAAAAGTGAAACTATTAAAGCAATTGGAAATTCAAGGCCGAATCTTCGGTATTGGAGATGGTTACTCTGATTTTCAGTTAAAAGAATCCGGGTTAATTGAGAAGTTCTACGCATTTACGGAGAACATCGCTCGCCAATCGGTGACCGATAAAGCAGATCATATCGCGCCAAGCTTTGATGAATTCCTATATGTTAATGACCTTCCACGAGCAATATCCTATCCAAAGAACCGAATCCTTTGTCTTATCGTAGGTAATGTTCCGGAGATTGCTTCCCATATCTTAAAGCGCGACGGATTCTCCATCCGCGTTAAAGAAACTTTCGAAGAAAAATACACCAAAGATGTCGGCATGATTCTGTTAGGTTCGGATATCAGCATCACGGACGAGCAACTGAGTAGAGCCGACAAATTGAAGACTATCGGATACTTAGGCGATATCAAAGGCCGTGTGTCAAAGACGATCTGTAATGAAAAGGGAATTGTTGTCTTCGACGACAAAAAAGGAAAAAAACGCAATTCGGAGTTTATCCCACGCCGAATGGCCGATTTCATCAACCATGGTGATACCGATCAAAGCCGCAACTTCCCTAATATGCTGTTACCGAAGCTTACACGCGCGCACCGTCTATTACATATCCATAAGAATGTACCGGGCATCATGGCGCAGATCAACAATGTATATGCGGAGAATAACATCAACATATTCTCTCAATTCCTGATGACGCGTGGCGAAATAGGCTACGCAGTAACGGATATCGATGCCGCATATGATAAAAAGATGCTGAAGCAGCTGAAGCAGATCGATAATACTATCAAGTTCAGAATCCTCTACAAGTAAAAGATAAAGCTGCCCTTGAGGACAGCTTATATTTATCAAAAGAAAAAGGGCCATCCAATCGGAAGGCCTTTTCTTTAACTATTACAAGTTAGGATTATATGAATGAAATTCTCTTTTCAAATCTCCTCGTTCTTTACGAAAGAACGTGTCTAAAAAGCTTATGTTAACCTTGTGGCTAATTGATTTATCTATTAGCCGGTTATATGCTTGAATAAGCATCACAGGGAGTAAATAACGAAATTATGTTAATCATAGCTTTTTAGACAACGTCATTTCTATTATCTTAAAGATCTCTGATCTATCCCTCTTTCTGTGCTGCATAGCATGTATGCTAAATCGCATTAATACAATCAGAACGCCTACATATTGGCGAAATTGCAGAAAATGCTCTTTAATTTGAGATTTGTAGTCCGGATTAGCCTTCTAGATAAAAAGTTTTACCGGGAGTAAACAGCCGGGAGATTGCGACATCCCATTCATTGACGTCCTCAATCAACGGAACAGGTTCGAAATAGGATATTCCGAACTTCAATACATTGGGTCTACAATTTGCTAAGAAACGATCGTAGAAACCCTTTCCATAGCCCACTCGATTACCGTGCTGATCAACAACCAACAAGGGCGTCAGGACTGCATCGATAAGCTCCACAGCCACCTCCTCAGCATCGATAGGTTCTGGTATACCCCAAGAGTTGCTCAGCAGCTTGCCGTCCTTCTCTAAACGATAATGATGAAGCTGATGTGTTTCAAAATCTGACTTCGAAGTAACTAATGTTATTTCCGGGTATTGCTGCCAAATCCATTTAATGAATGGCCAGGTATTGAACTCCTTGAACTTCTCGATAGATAGATAAAGATGCAGATACCGAACTGCCGACCAATCATATTGCTGCAATTGCTCTAATAGCTGCTCATCCAACAAGGTCAATTGCTCTGCTGTTAAGCCATTGCGTCGTGCCTTATAGATTTCGCGTAGTTCTTGCTTCTTCATGTGTATCAAAAAAAACGGCCTTGCAGCTGAGCGCTAACAAGACCGAATAATCAACCTAAACCTAAATATTATTTTACACGTTCGATGTAATCACCAGTACGCGTATCAACTTTAACTTTATCACCTTGGTTAATAAACAAAGGCACATTGATCTCCACTCCTGTTTCCACAGTTGCTTTTTTCAACGCGTTTGTTGATGTATCACCTTTAACCGCAGGCTCTGTATAAGTAATCTCCAATTCAACGTTCTGAGGCGCTTGTGCCATGATAGGCTCGTCGCTCTCAAACGCAACGATTACATTCATACCTTCTTTCAAGAAACGTGCTGTGCTTCCGAAAAGCAATTTCGGGATATTGAACTGTTCGTAAGTCTCGTTGTCCATTACTACGAAAAAGTCTCCATCCTCATATAAATATTGGTAGTCGTTAGTCTCTACACGAGCAATCTCTACCTCTTCATCGGTTCTAAATCTGTATTCTACTAATTTACCGGTCTTCACATTGCGCATTCTAGCTTGATAGAACGCACGTAAGTTTCCTGGCGTACGGTGGATAAACTCCTCAACCGTTACTAATTCACCATTAAAACGTAGGACATTCCCACTCTTTACATCTGAAGCTTTTGCCATAGTCTATATTAATTATTGGTCACAAAAATATAAAAAGTAACCCAAATTGTCTATTTAAAATCCATTATTTCAAGATATTCGTTGCAGAAGGCATACTCATGTTCTTGATTGGAACCGATGATCAGCAGGCGGTCTTTTACGGTATCCTCTACTAAATCTAAATACCATGCCTCACCCACTTTATCCAGATTGCTCGTCGGCTCGTCCAAGAAAAGAATCTTACTATCGGAACAACAAGCCAAAACAAGCTTTACGCGTTGCTTCATCCCTGAGGAGAAATGACGAATCTCCTTTTGAAATACATTTTCACCAAATCCCAAGCATTCCTTAACGGCTTCTAATGAAAATCCATTCAGGAGCGGCTTAAATTGAAAATGAAAATCTATCAGTTCGCTAAGGGTAAATTCCTCAATCAATTCAACATAAGGCGCTGCAATAGCCGTATGTCGGTAGACTTCCTCAATCTCCACTTCCTTCCCGTCCTTTGGGTATCCTAGCGTTCCTTCACTCGGGGTCAATGCACCGGTCAGCACCTTAATCAAAGTAGACTTACCAGAACCATTGGGACCCAAAATAGCGTAGCGGTTTCCAAAAGAAAAGGTATAATCGATATGTCTAAAAATCCATTCTCGATTATACCTTCTACCAATATCTTGTAAAGTTATATTCAAATAATCACTTGCTTAAAGTTAAATACCCGATCTACCCTGTCCAAAACCTTTTACAACACCGCGGTTAGAAGCTCTGACGAAGCCAAGAATCTCATCTCTTAGTTCCGTTGCTTCAAATTCTGCCTCGACAATATCCAAAGCCTTACCTAAATTACTGTGTTGAACAAACAGCACACGGTAGATGTTCTGAATCTCATTAATTTGTTCATTGCTGTAGCCTCTTCTTCTTAGTCCAACCGAGTTGATACCGGCATAAGAAATAGGCTCGCGCGCTGCTTTAATATACGGAGGAACGTCCTTGCGCACAAGTGTACCACCTGTAACGAAGGCGTGCGATCCGATTTTACAAAACTGATGTACTGCCACCATCCCTGCAAGCACCACATAATCACCAACAGTGATATGGCCTGCTAAGGTACTCGAGTTAGAGAAGATACAGTTGTCGCCGATAAAACAATCGTGCGCAATATGGCTATATGCTTGAATCAAGCAGTTCTTTCCAATTACGGTTCTATAGCGATCTTTCGTACCGCGGTTGATAGTCACACATTCGCGAATCGTGGTATTATCACCAATTTCCGCTGTTGTGACCTCGCCTTCAAATTTTAGATCTTGCGGCTCACCGGAAATTACTGCCCCAGGAAATATCCGGCAGTTTTTACCAATGCGTGCACCATTCATGATGGTCACGTTGGAGCCAATCCACGTTCCCTCGCCAATTTCCACATCCTTGTGTATGGTGCTAAAGGGTTCAATGACTACATTCTGTGCTATTTTAGCTTCAGGATGTATGTATGATAAGGGTTGAATCATTTCTTTTTAATTATCCTTTTACCTTCACGATTTGAGCCATTAATTCAGCTTCACTCACCACTTTGTCTCCAACCATGCCGACACCCTTCATACGTGCAATACCACGACGAATAGGCTCTAACAATTCACAAGTGAAGATAACTGTATCACCCGGTACAACTTGGTTCTTGAATCTTGCGTTTTCAATCTTCAAGAATAGAGTCAACCAGTTTTCAGGATCAGGTACCGTATTTAAAACCAATATTCCTCCTGTTTGAGCCATCGCTTCAATTTGCAATACTCCAGGAAATAATGGTGCACCAGGGAAATGCCCCATAAATAAGTCCTCATTCATGGTTACATTCTTCAAACCAACAACGTGGGTTTCCGAAAGTTCCAAGATCTTATCAATCATCAAGAATGGTTGACGGTGAGGTAATATGTTCATGATCTGAACCGTATCGTACACCGGCGGCGTATTCGGGTCATAGACCTTCACATTCTTTTTGTTCTTTTCTCGCTTCATTTGCGCTTTAATACGTTTCGCAAAGGCTACGTTTGCCGCATGGCCTGGGCGTGCCGCCATGATATGCCCCTTGATAGGTTTGCCTACTAAAGCCAAATCACCGATCATATCCAATAGTTTATGACGGGCAGGTTCATTCTGATGTCGTAATGAGATGTTATTCAAAATTCCTTCTTGCGCAACTTCCACGCGCTTATGGAACAATACCTGAAGTTTCTCCAACTCATCTTCTTCTATTTCCTTGTCGACAATAACTATTGCATTAGA
Organism: Sphingobacterium hotanense; assembly: GCF_008274825.1. NCBI lineage: Bacteria > Pseudomonadati > Bacteroidota > Sphingobacteriia > Sphingobacteriales > Sphingobacteriaceae > Sphingobacterium > Sphingobacterium hotanense. The sequence goes on along the minus strand of NZ_CP030848.1, from coordinate 624,797 downwards.
TAAGTCCCCACCTTTAATCAGGTTCTGACTTACTAAAGCTTCTAATTCATGCAAGAAACAGAATGTGCGTGACGACGCAATTTCTTTGCTAAACTCATCGATGTTAGTGATGGAAGCGTGCTGACTTCCTAATACCGGCGAGTTGAAATCAATCATACAAGTAATGCGGTAGCCATCTACCGGCATCGCTACGATTTCCACTTTGTTCTCAGGATCGTTGTAATGGATATTATCCGTTACTTCGAAGAAATCTCTATCAGCATCCTGATCTTGGAAACCTACTTCTTGTATTTTATCTATGAAGATGGCAGCACTACCATCTAGAATTGGCACTTCAGGGCCATCAATTTCGATCAATACGTTATCCAACTGCAAACCCACAAGGGCAGCCATAAGGTGCTCGATAGTACTGACAGATGCGCCATTCTGAGAAATCGTTGTTCCTCTAGCCGTATTTGTCACATTATCAGCGTCAACATTTACAGTAGGTTCGCCATCTAAATCCACACGTTTAAATTTATACCAATGGTTCTCCGGTGCTGGTTTTAACGTCAGGTGCACTTGCTTACCCGTGTGCAACCCAACACCCGAAAATTCGATATCGGACTTAATGGTTCTTTGTTTAACGTTCATATCTATCATTATAGTTTTGCGTAATTCGGGTAAAGTTAGGTATTATTTTTCTCTTTTAATTGCTTCTCAAGCTCCGCTAAACGGCGTTCCATCTCCGGTAATTTGGAATATAGAACCTGCGAGCGTAGCTCATTATTATATGGAAATGCCGGGCTTCCCCCCCATTTCTTATTCTCATCTAAAATGGAACGGTTGATACCAGATTGCGCCTGCACTTGCGTTCCCTTGGCAATCGTAATATGGCCTACCACACCAACCTGTCCTCCTAAGACAACGTGTTCTCCGACCTTTGTGCTACCGGAAATTCCAGTTTGTGCTGCAATTACCGTATTTTTCCCGATTTCCACGTTGTGTGCGATTTGGATGAGGTTGTCCAATTTAACGCCCTGGCGGATAACGGTCGACCCCATTGTTGCGCGGTCAATCACCGTATTTGCTCCAATTTCAACGAAATCCTCAATAATAACATTCCCAATCTGCGGGATCTTATCATAGGTTCCGTCTTCTTTCGGCGCAAAACCGAAGCCGTCACTACCCACTACAGCACCCGCATGCACAATTACCGACTTTCCGATGATACAATCCTCATAGACCTTTGCTCCAGGAAATAAAACGGTATTGTCGCCGATCTGCACATTATCGCCAATATAAACTTGCGGATAAATCTTAACGCGATTACCCAATTTTACGTTCTTGCCGATGTAGGCAAAGGCGCCAATATAAGGGCTTTCGCCCATCTGCACAGTTTCGTGTATATGCACAGCTTCATCTATGCCATGACGCTCATTACGAAGTTCATGATACAATTTAAGCAGTTCGGTAAACGCCGAATAGGCGTTCTTTACACGAACTAATGTGGATTTCACAGGTTTTTGCAGGACAAGGTCTTCGTTAATAACGATAATACCAGCTTCGATCTCATAAATAAAATGCTCGTATTTTGGATTGGCCAAAAAGGTTAGGCTCGATGAATTAGACTCTTCGATTTTGGAAAGACTATCTACCAACACGGCAGGATTCCCTTCCACTGTTCCTTTCAGTAATGTTGCTATCTGTTCAGCGGTGAATTGCATTCGGTAATTATATGTATTTTAACAATCTTCGAGCATCTCGACATTAACATACCCAATTTCCTTTGGATAGGTCACAGCATATTTTTCTACACGTTTCGCCAACGCTTCAATATTGGATAAATCAGATGCTTCGGCTATATCACATAGGCGACCATTCTTCTCCAACACACGAATGCTGTTTATCGAGGTGTCATAGGCACTATTGCCTACTACCTGCTCATATAAAAAATAGCCCAAATCTTTTTCCTCGACATCAAACGTTTTCAGAACCCTTTCCTTTATTTCTTCCAGATATTCGGCAGAAAAAGGCGTTTTGCTCATTTCTGTTCGGAACAGTTCACGATGAACGATTTTTGAACATAACAAGCTTAGAATCGGATCTTCGTGGCTTGCCCAGATTTTGATTGCCGACATAATATCGGTATCATCCAAACGCGTAAACCAGGACAAATGCGACTCATCCTCTAGGAAGGTTTCCTTGTTGATTTGATTCTTCAGGAAATGAGCTAGTGCTGGCGTAGCAAATAAGCTAACACCTTGATTACTCAATTCTTTTGCTCGGGCCAAGGCTTTGATCATCATCTGCTCGGCGGTAATCACCGTCTTATGCAGATAAACTTGCCAATACATCAGCCTCCGCGCAATCAAGAACTTCTCTACCGAGTAGATCCCTTTGCTCTCGACTACCAATTCATTGTCCTTCACGTTCAACATCTTGATAATACGATCAAAGGAAATCACCCCCTCAGATACACCGGTAAAAAAGCTATCTCTATTTAAATAATCCATCCGATCGGTATCCAGTTGCCCAGACACCAACTGATGTAAGAACTTACGGTGGTATTTATTGTTAAATATGGTAATCGCCAGGTTTAATCGCCCGTCAAATTCCGTATTTAACTTATCCATCAGCAAAGCTGAAATGATTTCATGTGAAACACCTTCCACTAAGGTGTGCTCCAACGAATGAGAAAATGGACCGTGGCCCACATCATGCAACAAAATAGCCGCTAAAGCTGCTTCCTCCTCTTCCTCCGAAATCTCTACCTCCTTACCCCGAAGCGTTTCGATTGCTAAGCCCATCAAATGCATCGCCCCGATAACATGCTGAAAACGCGTATGCAATGCCCCCGGATAAACCAAATGGGTCATGCTTACCTGTTTTATGTAGCGTAGACGCTGTAAAAATGGATGCTGGATGATATCGTAAATGAAACCCGACGGAATTGTTACAAATCCGTAAACTGGGTCATTTATTATTTTCTTCTTATTCAACTGACTAATAACTAGCACTTTACACAACCTAGTTTTGACATCAAACCATCTAATACTAGGCTAAGATACGTGCAAAGATACATAGATGATACTTAATTAATGTTAAAAAAAGCGCAAAAAAGACAGTTTAAAGACCTTTTCCCCCATATGGGGTAAAGATAATGCTTAAAATCAAGAGAATATCAGGCTTATGGTAGTGGAAACCCGACAATTCTACAAAAACACAAACGGTTGTATTAACTAGAATTTCAAAAAAGAAAACTATTATTCCCTGAGATTTAAATTACTAATTAAAAACAGTCAAATATTATCAGGCTTGTTCGAATGGGCCTTCCAAATCAAGCAATTAAACAGCAACGTGAATGTTAAGCAAGGTTAATATTCCGTTGTCACAAAGAAAAAAGACGTAAATTAGCAAGTATATTCAGTGAAATTCCATGCAAAAAACACATATACTTTGGGCTGATGATGAAATTGAGTTCTTAAAACCTCATATTTTATTGTTGGAACAAAAAGACTATAAGGTCAAAACCGTAAACAATGGTGCCGATGCTGTTGAAGCATTCAAAAGCGAACCCTTCGACTTAGTATTTCTAGATGAAAATATGCCGGGATTAACGGGCCTGGAAACATTGAACATTTTAAAGTCCATCAACCCTTCTATCCCTACTGTACTGGTAACGAAAAACGAAGAAGAGCACCTGATGGAGGATGCTATCGGCGCAAAAATCGACGATTACCTGATCAAGCCGGTCAATCCGAAGCAAATCCTTCTGACGATCAAAAAGTTCACCGAAAATAGACGATTGGTGAGCGAACGAACTTCAATGGCCTATCAGCAGGACTTCCGCCAACTCGGAATGCGAATGAACGATGATCTGAACCACGAAGAATGGGTGGAAGCCTATAAAAAACTCCTTTATTGGGAATTATCTTTGGAGAAACTTGAAGATGCGGGCATGCATGAAATCTTGACCATGCAGAAGTCTGAAGCCAACTTGTTGTTCTCCAAATTTATTGAGAAAAACTACCTCAACTGGATGAAAAACCCAGAAGAAGCACCTATTTTATCACATCAGCTTTTTAAGAAGAAGGTTTTCCCAAAAATGGAAGCCGATAAGCCCACCTTCTTTTTCCTGATCGACAACTTACGTTATGACCAATGGAAGGTCATCAATGAGGTAATCTCTGATTATTACCGCGTGGAAGAGGAAGATAGCTATTACAGTATACTTCCTACCGCAACACAATACGCTCGGAACGCTATATTCTCAGGCTTAACGCCACTGGAAATGGAGAAACGCTTCCCAAAAGAATGGCAGAATGACGACGATGAAGGTGGCAAGAACCTCTACGAAGATGTTTTCCTAGCCGATCAAGTAAAACGAATCTATCGCCGCGATATCAAGCATAGCTATACCAAGGTTATTACGCTTGAACAAGGAAGGGATGTATTAGAAAACATCAATAAGCATATGCAGATCGACTTAAATGTGTTTGTTTACAATTTTGTCGATATGCTTTCTCACGCCCGCACCGATATGGCCATGATCCGCGAACTTGCTAATGACGAAGCGGCCTACCGCTCATTGACACTTTCCTGGTTCGAACACTCTCCCTTATTAGAGGTACTAAAATGGTTATCGCAGAAAAATGTTCGCGTCATTATTACGACCGACCACGGTACCATTCGCGTCCGTAAACCAAGTAAAATCATCGGCGACAGAAACACCAATACCAACCTACGCTATAAACAGGGCAAAAACCTCAACTTTATAGACAAGGATGTATTTATTATTAAAAACCCATTAGAAGCACAATTACCACGTTTAAACGTGAGCTCAGCTTTTGTATTCGCAAAAGAAGACACCTATTTTGTCTATCCTAACAATTATAATCACTTCGTCAATCACTTTAGCGGTACATTCCAACATGGGGGCATATCGCTGGAAGAGATGATTATCCCATTTATAACATATACCCCAAAACAATAGTATATATTCGCTAATTTTGGGCATGGAATACTTGGTAAACTCAACGGATGACCTGACTGCTGCTGCGCAGTGGTTATTACAACAAAAACCGGATGCGAAGATCTTTCTTTTTAACGGTGCGATGGGTGCTGGAAAAACCACCTTTATCAAAGCTATTTGTGAGGTATTAGATGTTGAGGATAGTACCTCGAGTCCTACCTTTTCCATTGTCAATGAATATGCTACTGCCGCTGGTCCTATTTATCATTTTGATTTCTACCGATTGAAGGATGAACAGGAAGCCTACGATTTGGGCTATGAGGAGTATTTCTATTCGGGGGCATACTGTTTTATCGAATGGCCGGAGAAAATCCCAAACATTCTCCCTGATGACGCTGTGAATATTGAAATAGAAATCATTGATACTCAAAGCCGAAAGATAAAAATCAAATAATTTTCTTTTCTGTTGCAACCCTTTTGCTAGGGACGGCGTCTTTATAATAAACCGAACATCAATTGGAGCCAGAGAGAATTATACATATTTGGGATCGTTGCAAGCTTAACGATCGAAAAGCGCAGGCTGAGCTGTATCAGCACTTCGCTCCCAAAATGTACGCTATCTGCCTTCGTTATGCTCGGGATTCCTTTGAAGCTGAGGACATGCTTCAACAGGGATTTATTAAGGTGTTTACAAAAAGTGCACTTTTTGAAGGCACAGGCGTTCTTGAAGGTTGGATCCGTAGAATCATGGTCAATACTGCAATTGAAACTTATAGAAGGAACAAAATGAGTTTTGTTTCTACAGAAGAGGTTTACGGAGCGGATTTGGTCGAGCATTCCACGCTACAGCTCAACAATTTGGATTATAAAGACCTCTTAAAATTGATTAAAGAGCTACCATTAGGTTATAAAACAGTATTTAACCTATATGCGATAGAGGGCTATAACCATAGGGAGATTGCGGATATGCTTCAGATTTCGGAAGGCAATTCCAAATCTCAACTATCGCGAGCGAGGCAATGGCTTCGAGAACGAATTATAAAAATGGAGGAACTAGGCATATGAAAGATCAAGAATTAGACGACTTGTTTGCCAAGAACTTAAGGAATGCTGAGGCGAAGCCCCCTGCAGGGCTATGGGATAAAATTGCTTCGGAACTACCGACTGAGGAGCCTGTAGAGACAAAGCCAATTGTATTATGGCGCTATTTCGCCGCTGCCGCAGCCATCATGTTATTCTTCGGTGTGGGTATTTACATCTACCGTTCGAAAGATGCATTACCACAACCCGCTGAGCATCGACAAATTGCGAAGGCACCGGAACTGTCCTATCCGAAGACAGAGGAATTTGTTGAAACAAAAGAAGTGGAAAGCCAGAATTACCCTGTTGTTCCACAAGAAACTTCTCCCATTTCTATCGAAGGAAAAAAAACAAGTAGGTTGGTAGCCAAAAAACAGGAGTCGACAGCTACTGTGCAAGTAAAAGAACAAGGACAAAAAGTTTATACCGCTATCGAAAAGGAACAGGTAGAACCCATTGAAGTGATGAAAAACAGCGTGGAGTTGCCCGAATTAAAAGCGATGGATAATGAAATACAGCTAAGCCATCGTGAGGTCGCACCTATACAGCCGCTGGTGAACATCATAGAAAATGAAGAAGTAATGTATGCGCAAAAAGCGAATACCGATAAAAAACCAAAACAAAGTATATTAACAAAAGTATTGAACGGTATTGCCGATAACATCAATATCGGTGGTGGCGACGTATCGTTCAGCAACGATGAAGAAGGAAACATTCGAATAGATTTAACAAAAAGTTTAGCAAGAAATAGAAGATAAGTTATGAGACCGAGAATTACCCTAGTATTTGCAGCAGTTTTATGCTTAGGATTGCAATTTACGCAAGCGCAAATCAAAATTAGCAAAGAGGCAAAAACAGACTCTACGGAACGAAAGGTGCGCGCAGAGATTGATATTAACGTGGGCAAAGACGACAAAGACGATGAGAAGAAAATAACTTATCCACGTACCTTTGGCGGGATCACATTCTCTCGCGTCGACTGGGGTTTCTCCAGATTAGTAGATAATGGCAGCTTTACCCTATCCGAAGGAAATAAGAATTTAGACTATAAGAAAGCATCGAACTTTGGTTTTGATGTCGCACAATTCGGCGTCCGTTTCAGCGATGTCTTTAAGGTGTACGCATCTGCAGGTTTCGAGTGGAACTATCTTCGCTTAGAAAATGATGTGCTTTTGCTGAAAGATGTGACTCCCTTAGAATTTGCTGACCTTGACCCTAATTCTAAATACAAAAAGAACGTTTTTACATCCACTTACCTTCGACTGCCTTTGAGCTTCGAGTTGAGAAGCCATAAGTTGAACAATGGCAAACGCTTGAAATTCGCTTTCGGCGCGATGACAGGTGTATTGTTGAAGGGTACACAGCGCTTGAAAAGTGAGGAGTTTGGAAAACAGAAATACAAAGACACCTATAACTTAGCGACATTCCAATACGGGGGCTTTGCACGAATAGGTTATGACAACTTTGGCTTATTTACCAAATATTATATCAACGATATGTTCGAGAAAAGCCCGGCGCAAGAAGGCGTCAGAAACCTTACATTCGGTTTAACACTGGGTTTTTAATAGTAATTACAGATTGTAAAATGTATTTTTGTGTCGGGTTGAAAAGCCCGACATTTCTTTTTTTGAATTGTCTGTTTTCCATGAACAACAAGGAATTCTTTTTTGCTGCTGTTTCAATGGAAACATGAAAGTTTTATTTATGAGTCAGAAAACATCTTCTTGTCAATACATATTCTCCGATGTACAGCAACCTAATCTACCCTTAATTCATGGGAAAGACCTGTCCTGTATTTTTGAAGGCACGCAGCGCGTCGTTGCCGTCAATGAGGTAAATTTTGGTATTGAGGAGGGGAAGATTACTGCCATTATCGGTGAATCGGGAAGTGGAAAAAGTACGCTTCTGCGTTTAATCTATGGTTTGGCAGAACCTGCTACCGGCGAAGTACGCTATAGAGGATGGCTGGTTCCGACAAGAAAAGATAAGCTTATTCCTGGACATGATGCGATGAAACTGGTGTCGCAGGGATTTGATGACCTCAACCTGTATGCGAAGGTTTGGGATAATGTGGCGTCCCAACTTCCAAATACCGACCTGGACAGGAAACGTAATAAGACCCAAGAAGTGCTGGCGAAGTTGCGGATGGACCACTTGGCGCAGAAAAGAGTAGCCGACCTAAGCGGCGGTGAGAAGCAAAGGGTGGCTATTTGTCGCGCTTTAATCAATGATCCGGAGGTTTTGTTGATGGACGAGCCTTTCAACCAAGTCGACGCTGCTTTCCGCGACGATCTTCAACAGGATATTCAACAAATCGTAAAGGATACTGGATTAACGGTAGTACTTGTATCTCATGACCCGGCAGAAGTCTTGGCGATGGCGGATTACCTGATCGTCATGAAAAACGGGCTTATCGTAGACCAAGGCAATCCAACGGAACTGTATTATCATCCGCAGAATCCCTATACCGCAAGATTGCTCGCTAAAAGCAATGTATTAACAGCAGAACAGGCTTCAAAGTTAGCTATTGATGCTAAAGGATTGATTGCCATTCATCAAGAGGCTATTCAGTTTGAAGAGGCTAGCGAAGGAAAATATTGGGTAAAAGACAGCAAATTCAGAGGGATGTTTACCGAATTGATTATTGGAAACGATGACCTGACTTTGCATGCTGTTCAGTTCCCGGCAAAAGCGACCAAAAAAAATACGAGAATTAATATTCTCGTATCTTATGTTCATCACTTCGAGTCTTAAGCTCGATGCTATTTTAGAATTTCTTTACTTTTTCGACCCATTGAATCATCGCATCAAACCAATCGCGAGCGTCGGTCTTATTGACTAAACCAAAGCCATGTCCACCCTCTTCATAGGTAAAGATCATGTTTTCGACTCTATTCATCTTTAAAGCTTTCTGATAGCGGTAGCTATTCTCGATTGGCACGCCTTTATCATCCTTTGCACTCATCAAGAAGGTCGGTTGCGAGTTCTCGTCGACTTGCTTCTCTAACGAAAACAGCTCGACATCCTCCGCCTTGAAATCAGGACCAATGAGGTTATTTTTTGAACCCTTATGTGTGATAGCATCGTCCATACTAATTACGGGATAACATAACACCGAGAAGTCAGGGCGTAGGTTGGTATCTTTCAGTTCTTCGGTTTGCGGTCTATTGTATAAGGTGCTTAGTGATCCTGCCAGATGTCCTCCAGCCGAGAAACCCAACACGACCACACGCTTGCCCGGGTTTTCTTTCCTTACCGTTCTTAAAGCGTATTGAGCGTCCTGCAAGGGTCCGAAACGCTTGTCTTTCATCGTTTCGACCTTAGGCAAACGATATTCCAACACATAAGCATTGTAGCCTAAATCATTTAAACGATTGGCCACATCATGTCCTTCATGGTTCATCGCTACTCCCGCATAGCCACCCCCGGGGATGACCAAGAATGCCAAATCCTTACTGTTCTGCGCAGCGGGATGTACATAAAGCTTTGGAATTTCTTTATCCGTCCATTCAGCGGTCGGCTTTGTGGCTCCCGGAATCTGATTTCCGGAATACAAGGGTCTCATTTCGCCTTTATCCTGGGCGAACGCAGCACTAGATAGCATAATGGATAATACAAAAAATAAATTTTTCATGGTTTATAGGTTGGCCATAACGATCAGATCAAGATCTTTGCATGGCAGGTTGAATTTCTCGCTCATATCCTTGTTACACAGGTTCCCGTGATATAGATAGATTGCACTGCGAATCCCTTGATTCGCCCATATCATGGCGTTCATACCTCCGGATTCACCAATCTCCAGTAGAATCGGGGTAAAGATATTGGTTAAGGCATAGGTCGCGGTACGAGCTACTCTGGACGCGATATTGGGCACACAATAGTGAATGACATCGTACTTTTTGAATACCGGTTTATCGTGGTTGGTAACTTCCGAGGTTTCAAAACAACCGCCTTGATCGATGCTCACGTCGATAAGCACGGAATTAGGCTTCATCTTCGATACGGTATCTTCTGAAATCAGACAAGGAGTTCTTCCGTTCTTAGCGCGAACCGCGCCAATAACAACATCTGAGGTAAGAACGGCTTTATTAAGGATGATAGGCTGAATAACAGAAGTGAATACACGGCTGCCGACGTTACTCTGCAAACGCCTAAGTCGATAGATAGAACTATCGAATACTTTGACTTGAGCACCTAAGGCAATAGCAGTTCGTGCTGCGAATTCACCTACTGTGCCTGCGCCGATGATCACCATCTCGGTAGGTGGAACACCTGTTACACCGCCTAGCATGAGGCCTTTCCCGTCAAAAACATTACTTAAGTATTCTGCGGCAATCAATACCGAAGTAGCACCTACAATTTCACTCATGGCACGTACGACAGAAAGATGTCCGCCCTCGTCCTGTAAGTATTCGTAGGAAAGTGCCGTTATCTGTTTTTTCATTAAGGCTTTGAGAATTTCAATCCCCATGAGCGAAGGCTGCTGTGAGCTAAAGAGAACCTGCCGGTTTCTCATCAGTTCGACTTCCTTCAATGTAGGGCTTGATATTTTGATGATAATATCCGCTTTGAAGACTTCCTTAGCGTCGTAGACAATCTGTGCGCCTTGCTCACTATAATGATGGTCGAGGAAGTTAGATTTGTTACCTGCACCGCTTTCCAAAATGATTTCATGTCCGTTCTCGACCAATAAGCCGACGGACAGTGGAGTTAGCGCAATTCTATTTTCTTGAAAAGATGTTTCTTTGGGTATTCCTATGGTCAATCGTCCCTTTTTCTTTCCCGTTTTCAGCATGGCTTCTTGAGGTTGTAACACACCCTGCTGAGCAATCTTCGACACGTTTATCATTTAAAACTTAATATGTTAACCTAAAAATACGTAATATTCTTTCAATTAAACACGCTTTTAAGATTATATTTACTAAAAAATAGGAAGTTCAGAAGTTAAAATAATCGTAAGTTTGCATTCTAACCTATCACAATGAAGCTCTTTAGACCATTGAATCATATCAGGATTGTTCCAAGATGGATTATTTTCATGTTTGATATCGCAGTTTCGGCGATTGCTTTTCTCTTTGCATTCATTTTGTACCATAATTTTAAGCTCGAAGCCTTTTCAAGAGTAGATTTTGCGACATCTTTTCTGTTCTGCATTAGCTTAACTGCGGTTTCATTTTTTGTTTTCAGACTATACAGCGGTATAGTTCGTTACACTTCAGCGGTAGATTCGATTCGAATTTTATCGACCATCGTGTTTACTTCGATTATTATGTTCTTGGTGAAGTTGGTCTTCATTGCATTTGATATTCATCTGTCGGTACCGACCAACCTAATCATTATCTATTCTTTGTTTGCATTTACAGGGCTGACAACCTACAGAACCTGTATCAAGATATTTTTTCAATATACCAAGTCGGCTCGCAATGGTCGCAAAAACGCAGCAGTATATGGCGCTGGTGATTTGGGGATCGCCGTAAAACGTACGTTCGAGCATGATTTCCGTTCCGACAAGACCATTGTCGCCTATATTGATGACAATGAAGCGAAAATCGGTAAATCCATCGATGGTCTTAAGATTTTTGCTTCTAAAGACTTCCAACGCATTATCGACAAATATGGTATCGACGAATTGATTATTGCCTCATCGCGAATTGATATCGACACCAAGAATGCGATTATCGATCAGGCTCTCGAGCATAACGTCAATGTATTGACATTGCCACCGGTCAATAAGATTATGAATGGTGATCTCTCACCAAGTCAAATCAAAAAGATTAAGATTGAAGACTTGTTAGAACGTGCTCCTATTCAGATTTCTAATGAAAAATTGTTAGATCAACTACGTGGCAAGCGTGTATTAGTGACAGGTGCTGCGGGTTCCATTGGTAGCGAAATATCAAAGCAACTAGGCCGTTACGAACCACAAATGATTATCCTCTGTGATCAAGCTGAGTCTCCGCTACACAACCTTCAACTCGACCTTCAGGATCAGTTTAAAAATCAAATATATCATACCTATATTGCTGATATCCGCAATGAGGAAAGAATGCGCGAGCTGTTCCAAACGTTCAAACCGCATTTTGTGTACCACGCTGCGGCTTATAAGCATGTTCCGATGATGGAGAACCACCCTAGCGAGGGTGTTAAAACCAACGTATTCGGCACATATCTATTAGCAAATCTTGCTGTTGAATTCGAGGTTGGCAAGTTTGTTTTCGTATCTACGGATAAAGCTGTGAATCCGACGAATGTGATGGGTGCAACCAAAAGAATTGCTGAAAAGTATGTGCAAACCCTGAACAATTACCTATTTAACTTAAATGACGGTAAGGGGACCAAGTTTATTACTACTCGTTTCGGGAATGTATTAGGTTCAAACGGTTCAGTAATCCCTCGTTTTAAAGACCAAATCGAAAAGGGTGGCCCAGTGACGGTAACCCACCCTGATATCACACGTTATTTCATGACCATTCCAGAAGCCTGTCAACTCGTTCTTGAAGCTGGCAACATGGGTAATGGTGGCGAGATCTTCGTATTTGATATGGGTAAATCAGTAAAAATCGTCGACTTGGCGAAGAAGATGATAAAATTATCAGGACATACGCCATTTAAGGATATTGAAATCAAATTTACAGGCCTACGTCCTGGCGAGAAACTTTATGAGGAGTTGCTCAACGACTTAGAAAACACAGTTTCAACGCACCATGAAAAGATCATGATTGCTAAAGTAAGGGAGAATGATTTCGAACTTGTAAAAACGGAGATAGCCAACCTTTCCAAAGCACTTAACATGCATAACAACATGAACATTGTAAGGCAGATGAAGGTTATTGTACCGGAGTTCAAGAGTCAAAACTCTATTTATGAGCAATTGGACAAAGAAACTGTCGAAGCAGCTAACTCGCAAACCACTTAATTATTTTCGGGAAATTATTGCAAGTATTCTATAAAAGTGTATTTTTGCGTTCCGTAATCTATTCAAACTAAGAATGTCACAAAATAAACAAAACGTTTCTTCAACGACTACTAGCGGTTCGAAGAAATCTTTTTTTCAAGAAAACGAAAGGAGCATCATCTTTATCGTTGTTGGTGTTATCGTATTGATTTTATTATACATCGGCTATCAAAAACTATATCTAGCACCTAGAGCAGAGAAAGCAGCAGCTGAAATGTACCAAGCGGAGCAGTACGCTACCGTTGATTCATTGCAGAAGAAAGCTATCGAAGGCGACGGTTCTTTCGCAGGTTTCAAAGAGATTGCGGACGAATACAGCAATACAAAATCAGCAAACATCGCTAATGCATATTTAGGTGGTCTATACCTTCGCCAAAAGAACTTCAAGGAAGCAATCAAATATCTAGAGCAATACTCCGAGACTGGAAGCGCAATCCTTGACCCTTTAGTAATCGGTCTATTAGGCGATGCGTATTCTGAAGAGAAGATTTATGATAAAGCTGCAAACTTCTATAAGAAAGCTGCGGAGAAATCATCAAATACATTTACTACTCCGGTATTCTTGAAGAAGTTAGGATTAGTATATGAAGAGCTTCAAGACTACAAAAATGCTGAAGCTACTTATGAGAAGATTCGCAATGATTTCCCTGAGAGCGCAGAAGCGACAACGATCGACAGCTTTATCGCTAGAGTACAAGCGAAACAGTAATTATAAAATTTTAGTAACTTTGAGGGCCCCCAACAGGTGGCCCTTTTTTATAGGATAACATTTTTTATTATGTCAAGCAGTTTAAAAAACCTTTCAGATTTTTCCCATATCGAAGTTGGCAGTGCCGAGAACTTAAAGTTCGCAATTGTGGTATCCCAGTGGAATGCACAGATTACTGGCGCATTGTTGAACGGAGCATACAAAGGTTTATTGGATCACGGCGCAAAGGAAGAAAATATCGAGCTGATTGAGGTTCCGGGAAGTTACGAATTGATCGCAGGAAGTGATATTGCTCTTCGAAATAAAAATCTAGACGCAGTTATTGCATTAGGCTGTGTAATTCAGGGCGAGACAAGACATTTTGATTTTATCTGCCAAGCTGTCGGTACTGAGCTTGCACAAGTAGGTTTAAAACACAGTAAACCTGTTATTTTCGGCGTTTTAACGACCGACAACCTACAACAAGCGATCGACCGCGCAGGAGGAAAACATGGCAATAAGGGAGAAGAAGCCGCTATCACAGCCATTCAAATGGGCTTAATCCATCAGAGCCATTAGTGGTATTGTTTTTGATTAACTAGTGTTATGAAGCGTTATCTATTTATAGTTCTGGGTGTTGTGTTCTTAGGGACAAGCATCCTATCTTCATGTGCATCCCAAACGTGCGCTGCCTATGGTTCATATCCCAAAAAGAAATATAGAAGCAGGTAATCACAAAAATAGGGTGTACCCTAGTTCACATAAAATTTCAGTATTATGAAAAATAAGAAGAATATAGTTTACTATATCTACATGTTTCTTATTATAGTAACAATTCCATTGCAACCCATCTTCGCTCAGAGCAGTTCCATCAGTGATAAGATCTGGACGGGTATCGGCGGGAAAAGCAAATGGGATAACACAAACTATATGATGTTTACCGTATCAGGTAACAGCAAATTTAGCTCGATTAGTTCGGAGCGTAAGTTCCTCTTGGATAAGAAAACCGGTGATGTCCGCTTTGAAGGTGGAATCAACAACGAGAGTGTTGTGTTATTATTCAACGTACGCACGCAGAAACTAACAGGAGTATTCAATGAGAACGGAGCAACACTTCCAGTTCAAGATTATAGGGACGATCTTTCAAATATAATCGAACAGTATAATCTGGACTTAAAGGTATTGTCGCTACCCGTTACGTTATTATCCAATTCTACGCTGAGCGATCAGACCGAAAGTAAGATCATCAATGCGGAGCGTTTGAAGAAGATAACTTTCAACAACTTCCTTGGTAAATCAGGAAGCATCTATGTTAATGAAGAAACCGGCTTAATTAAGCGTATAGACGTCGATAGCAAGAGTTATATCGTTAATGGCTATAAAGACATCGGTAGTGGTTTAGTGCTTCCTACGAGCTTTAAAGGTAGCTCAGATAGCATCTCCTATCAAAAGGTTGCATCCTTTACAGATATGGAAAAGCAAAAGTTCAAAACATTCTAATGGAAAAGCCCGCAAATCGCGGGCTTTTCTATTCCTTAGCTATTCATTAATATACTCACTCACCCTTCCTACTCTGTGATCAGTAGAAACAGTAGCAAGTTTAACTTTATTTCCTTTTCTTAACTTAATTCCTTCTTTTGGGAACACCAGGCTATTTGAATTCGGTTCCGACCCATCGGTCGTATAATGTATCACGAATCCTGGGTATTCGACATTAGCAAGTAGCTTATCACCTTGTTGCTTCACCCCCACCGATGGCAAACGGTATTGGAATCCTCCTGCAAGCTGCTGCAATTTCGGAAGCTCTTGCTTGCCTACCTTATTGATAAAGGCAGTATAGGTTTTATCAAACGCTTTCTTGTCAAACTTAAAGTCATTTTCCCAAGCGTGTGCAGGTCTCCACGCACGTTCCGCTAATGCATATAAGCGCGGTAAAAGCATATAATCCATTCGATCGGCGGTTAATACAGTTTCCTGCCATAACGCGGCCTTTAAGCCCACTAGATTCGATTTCCCTTTCTCGGTTAAACGTACTTTTCCAGCGATATAGCTATCTTCCAATTTAGAGCCCGCTTCTGTATACTTCATATTGGAGAAGAATGATTCTGGAAGCAAGGCGAAAGACTGATATAGATCAGTGATGGATGCCCATTTAAGACCTGGTTCACGGAAATCCTTATCCCACACCATATCAAGATAATAGTTCGCGCAGCTGGCAAAGACGGTCTTGTATCCCGCATTTGCTAGTTTATATGCCAAATCCTCTTGTCCTCCTCCAATTACGTTATTCCAAACATCCAGCAACATATTCTTATGTGCCAGTTCTTCATTAACGACCATTCCATTGCCTTTATTGACCATTCCTATTTCTTCCCAACCCGCCATCTGCAAGCCTTTAGCAGCACAGATTTCCTGGATACGAGCGATATAATAGGGCCAGACCTCATAAACTGACGTGAAACCTTCCTTGACCATCAGTTCTTTGATCTTTGGCGAATCTTCCCATGAGCCCGACGGAACTTCATCACCTCCTAAAGAAATCGTCTCCAACTGCAAGCCCGCTTCTGTGTACATTTGTTGAATCTCGGTAATAACCACATCCAAGAAGCGATAAACAGAAGGAAGAGCCGGATTCATCACATTATCGTTCCAATACTGCGCAGAGCTATAAACCGACTTATCCTCGGCTTCATATAACAAAAACTCTTCGGCCTCTTTTTGCTTACCTTGCGCCATGAGACGATTATAGCGTGCTTCCATAGCCTTGATTGCAGCACGTGCATGTCCAGGTGTTTCAATTTCAGGAATAACTGTGATATAGCGCGCTGCGGCATACTTTAAAATTTCTTGGAAGTCCGCTTTAGAAAGATAATGCCCATTGGTTACTGCAGTTCCCGAGCCATAAGCCGGCTGCAAGCTTTGTCCATCCTGAAAATAAGGCGAGCGAACAGATCCGATGTCCGTTAATTCCGGTAATGTCGGGATTTCCAGACGCCATCCCTCATCATCAATAAAATGAAGATGCAGCTTATTGATTTTGTACATCGCCATCAAATCAAGGTATTTTAGAATAACTTTCTTATCCTTGAAATTTCTAGCAATATCAATCATCAGCCCTCTATACTCATAGCGAGGTTTATCGTGCACCTCTAAGTATGGTAGATTGACATTTCCAATGCTATTTAATTGATCCGCCGTCATTAAAGATTTCACCGATTGAATTGCATAGAATGCCCCTGAAGGCTTCCCAGCTTTTATCTCTACACCGGTCGAACTGATCGAAAGCTTATATTCTTCTTCTCCTAAAGTCTTATCGAATAATACCCTAACCTTGGCAGCGTTCTGCTGGGCTTCTGTAAAACTCAGTTGTCCAAGCTGAGCCGCGAATTCCTGAAACATATTCATTTCGAAATTAAATGCAACATCGATGTAATATCCCACTGAGCCAGAAAGTGTCAACGTGCCTCTACCCTCTTTGATAGACATCGGTGTTGGCAGTATCAACTGGTTCGCATCGCCACTTCTCGCAGCATTCTTCTCATACAGTGCAGAGAGAAACTGCTGCTGTTCAGCCTTCGATAATTTCAATGGTGTAATTGTTGGATCGCCGATCTCGATAACATCTTTATGATCTTTATGGTGCTGCAAGTAAAAACCGTTTGGAATCAGTGAAGTATGCGCAATCGGATAAGGCGATTGGTAGCTGATCAATAAAGAGTCCTGCGGAGCGACTGACTGATTATGAAAATCTATACTGTATAAATTCCCATTTCGATTATGAATGGTATAAGCACCAAAATTACCTTCGTTGATGGGATACATCGAACTGAACCATAAGGCGTAATCGTTAAGTTTTAATGTATTGTCGGATTTATTGAGTAGTGTTAGTTGAAGCCCCAGATCGTCTTTACCATCGTACGTCTTTCCATAATCCCATTTTAGATTAAGGTCTTGACCTTGTACAAATAGGCTAGACATGCTTGATAGGAGAATAACCAGTCCCATTTTCGTTAATAGTTGCATGATTTAATGAATGTTAATGCTTAAAATTAGGCAAAAAACGTAGTTATTCAATTTTTATCAAAAATATTTTGCGAATAAAAAAGTAAATTCTATATTTGCACACCGAAACACAATAAGGCCCGTTCGTCTAGGGGTTAGGACGCAAGATTTTCATTCTTGAAACAGGGGTTCGATTCCCCTACGGGCTACTAGATCGAAGATCAAAACATACAAAAGCTTGCAAATTGAACGTTTGCAGGCTTTTTTGTTTTCACGGCAGATCAAAATGTTCAGAAATTCGCAAACTTTTAGTGAGTCATTCGGTGAGTCATTAAATTTGATTGAAGTACTCACTGAGACGTATTCAATTCACTGATTTACAACATGTTCTACAATCGAACATCTTGATGTTTTTTCGCTGCAAGGCTAATTTTGTTACACATTTTAAATGTTAAATCATGAGTACAAATTATTCCTTGCTCTTCTACTTGAAGAAACCAAAGAATTATGTCAGTGGAGCTAAGCCCATTTACATGAGAATTACGATCGATGGATCGGTATGTGAAATCTCGACAGGAAAGAGTTGCGACCCCAGCCGATGGATTTCCAAAGCAAATCGTTCTAAAGGCAATACTGAGGAGGTCAAGACGTTAAACAGCTATCTGGAAATGTTGAATCTGAAAGTTGCTGCTCTCCACGTTGAAATCTTGAAAATGGGAGAAATACCCACCATTGAACTTTTTAAATCAAAAATTACAGGAAAGACAGAAAATCAAAGGACGTTATTATCGGTTCTAAAAGACCATAACCTTAAAATGGAATCTTTGCTGGGCAATGGATTTCGGGAGAATACGTTAAAGGGTTACAGGACGACCTATTCGCATTTAGAAAGCTATATTACAAAGAAATTTTCAACTGCAGATATTGAACTTTATAAAATTGACCATTCTTTCATATTAGGCTATGAATATTATCTTCGATCTGAAAAAGAATGCTCTGATATTTCGGCTGCCAAATACATGAAGCATCTAAGAAAGATTATTAATCTAAGTCTAGCACATGAATGGATTATGTCAAATCCTTTCAAGTTTTATAAGACAAATGCCAAGCCCAAGGAGAAGTGCCATCTGAACAGAGACGAACTAACACGAATCGAAAGCAAAAAGCTTAATATTCTAAGGCTCCATCATGTTAGGGACATATTTGTGTTCTGCTGTTATACGGGACTTTCCTATGCGGATGTATCAAAACTAACCAAACGAAATATTGAGGTTGGGGTTGACAATCGATTATGGATAAAGATCAACAGACAAAAGACGAATACACTTTCATCTATTCCTATCCTTCCAAAGGCACTTGAAATCCTAGAGTTATATCGAAATTATCCTCCATGTGAATCTAACGGCCAACTATTGCCCATACTGAGCAATCAGAAAATGAACAGCTATCTCAAAGAAATAGCAGATCTGTGTGGAATAACGAAAGAACTGACCTTTCATATTGCAAGACATACGTTCGCAACCACAATAACACTTTCGAATGGGGTGCCGATTGAAACGGTTTCCAAGATGCTAGGTCACCTTGATATTCGCACAACACAGCATTACGCAAAATTATTGGACAATCGGATAAGTAAGGATATGGAAAATCTTATTGCAAAGCTTGAAACGTATTGACAGTTACGAATACCTTTCGACAATCAATTTATTATAGATAAAATCTCTGATCAAGACTGTCTGGATACCCAAAAAAATAGGGGATTTTATACATTTAGTTATAAATATCCATTAAATGTTGGAAATAAGTTCGGGGCTCTGCGGGTCATTTTTCTAAATAACCGCTTTGGTTGCATTAAACGGCTAGAGTAACTTAATGTTGATTTTCGATTAATATTATAATTTCGTTTTAGATTATTTTGATACCACCAATCCAATCTTTTTGAATTGGCGGTATCAAGAAAAGTCTAAAATGTTATTAATTTCTAAAAACCAGCAATGAAGATTACTGAATTAGAAAGGTTTTAATAGCGTCCTTTAAAGTTGTAGTTGGTCTACCCAACAATGAAGATAATGTTTTTGAATCATCAAATAAATCATCTTTGGAAGCACCTATATCCCAACCAGCTATCGAAGCTGCTAATGATTCTGGTAAGCCTATTTTAATTAATAATTCTGAATACTCCTTTTCGGAAATATTGTTGTACTGGATGAACTTACCAGATTGTTCAGATGCCTCTTTGGCAAAATCTGCCAATGTATAGGCTATATCTCCGGCTAGCTCATAAGTTTTATTAGCATGTCCGTCACCTGTTAGAACTTTAGCTGCAGCTTCGGCATAATCTTCGCGCGATGCCGAAGAAATTTTACCCTCACCGGCAGATCCTGCCAATATGCCGGATTCGATTGCACCGGCCAATGATCCGAAATAGTTTTCTGTATACCAACCATTCCGCAAAATGGTGTAAGTAATTCCAGACTCTTTTAAAATTTGTTCAGTTGCCAAATGCTCTGTTGCCAGATTCAAACTTGAAGTATCTGCATGAAGAAGACTTGTATATATAATCTCTTTAACGCCTGATACTTTGGCCGCTTCAATAACATTTTTGTGTTGAACTTCGCGTTGACCAACTTCACTGCCAGAAATTAAAAGCAACTTATCTATTCCTTTCAAGGATTCTGCTAAAGTTTCCGGATTGGAATAATCAAACAAACGTACTTCTATCCCCAGTTCTACCGCTTTTTCAGGTGATCGAACCAAAGCAACGAAGTGATCTGAAGGTGTATACAATTTTAATTTATCAACAGCTATTCGACCTAGTTGACCTGTTGCTCCCGTAATTCCAATTTTCATATGTTCTTGTTATTTAATGTTTCTAAAAAAAAAGAATATATAACTCCTTAATATTAACCTATAATATGTAATATTTTTTGTTACATATAGGATCAAATTTTTTTAAAATTGATTTAAAAAGTCAGCTAAACTTTGTTTTCCCAAACTCTCTTTTATGAGGAGATCAGTTCGTTTAAATAATGAATCTAACCTTTCATTGATCTGGCTTCCAATGACACATTGAGGATTGGTATTGAGATTTTTTCTTCCCAACATATCGGAATAATGTACGGTTTCCAGAATCTCCGATAGGTAGATTAAACTTGCTGGGCGATTTAATTTCGCCCCCCCATCTTTTCCCTTTTTCGTCTGTATCAACCCGGCTCCCGAAAGAAAGATAATCTCTTTACGTACGATCACTGGGTTTATATTGATACTTCCTGCAATAAATTCAGAACTGAGCCATTCCTCAGGCTTGAGCGCTAGAAGTGTAAGGATATGAACCGATGTCGCAAATCTTGTATTATTCATTGGGGCAAATATAAGAAAATTTTTAATTGTAATGTTTTTTATTACAATTAAAAATTTATTTTCGGAATTTGCTATAGCTTCTGGTCCCTTCTCAACTATTCAATAACACACCTTGATTGATTAATAAAATTAAATGGGAATATTGCCCATAAACAAAAAAGGCATCCTAATCAAATTTTGTATGGGATGCCAACTATGTATTTGGTAGTGTTAGTTTTTTGAATTTAACAGCTGTTCAAGATATGTTATCTTTTCCTTTTCAGCATTTAGCAATTGTTCGTAAAGTTTTTTATTTTCTTCATAAACTTCGATGAGCTTGTCAATTGGATTAAAATTGTAATTAACACAACCTGAATTATCATATAAATTACTAGAAATTATATTTATTGCAGCTTCCTCATTAAATCTTTGAATAGCTTCAGGAGTAACATTCAGGATTTTTGCGATTTGTTCTAAAATATCTGCTTCAATCTTCTCTTTAGCTTCCAACTGAGATACTTTCTTCTGAGTCCAATCTTCGCCCAATTCAAAAGCAAGTGCTTCTTGCTTCATGCCCAGCATTTCCCTGAACCTTTTGATATTTCTTCCTTCGTGGATATGTTGTGTCCTTTCCATAATTCGACGTCAATTATCTAAAGATAGATCTTTCGATCAACCCTTTTACGAATTTAAGGAATATTTCACGGATAACATATTCTCTTTGTAGGATAATTTATGCAAGGTTCTGAATTGTATAGACCCGCTAGTATCCTGAACTTCATATTTCAAAAGCAACACAATATGAAAAGATTAAGAAAAAAGTTCCTTTCCATGGAACAGGCCTGTCGTAAATACCATGAAATCGATAATCGCTATTCTTCTCGTAGTAAGAAGTATTCCATTTTCGTCCATGCAAATATTAGGTATATCTGCGCTATCCTCGGCCTAACTCCTGAAAAGATCATCCAAGAATACCTGGACAACTTGGGTTATAAAATGGATGGGACAAAAAAGCAAAGAAATTTATCGAACAGGTTCTTCCTCTCTTGCCGAACCGAAAAAAGTGACTATGACAGGAAAGAGATCAAAGAGATGCTGGCAGAATTGAAAGTAAACCAAGCCTACTTTTCCAGATCATTCAGTTTGGACATCGAAGGCAGCGAGAGCGATGTTTTTCATGCAGGGCATCATATTTTTAACCAAAAATGGGTCCAATGGTGGTTTAATAAACATCGAAACCCTCAAAAGATCTCGCTATTGGACGAGATTTAAAAATCTACTAAAACTTTCAATTATGGTTTCTAAAGCATTGCCAAAAAACGGACAGTTGGCAGAGCTGATCCGAATCTTAACATCGAACTTCCTGATCGAATGTATTTATCGAAGTGACTTCCATGAGTCAGCCGAACATACAGCGCTTGTTCTATTGGTGTCGAACAAGTATGTCCATACGATCGGTGAAATTACTCCAAAGATGGTTAATAGTATAAAGCATTTTGACAATTACCATATCAAATGCTTTGTCGCTTTCCAGACTAAGGAGAAAATCAAAAAGGGGAACCTATTCCTATATTGTACCTGCCAACCTGAAAACCTGCTGTATCAAAAC
Source organism: Sphingobacterium hotanense (assembly GCF_008274825.1). Classification (NCBI taxonomy): domain Bacteria; kingdom Pseudomonadati; phylum Bacteroidota; class Sphingobacteriia; order Sphingobacteriales; family Sphingobacteriaceae; genus Sphingobacterium; species Sphingobacterium hotanense. Next base: position 602,170 of record NZ_CP030848.1, on the reverse strand, counting down.
CCTGATTCCGAGTTTTCTCCAATTCCAAACAACTTTAATCCTTCAGAGTGCTTTGCGCTGTTCGAAGATCGCCAAGAAAGAGAAGCTAAAAAGATTAATGAATTCAAGAACGGATATTTTCACTTCAAGGCCAATTCAAACCTATCGATAGCAGCTTTTATGATTCATCAGGTATTGGAACAGACTTATCGCAACCTGGAGATTATTCTTACAGGAAAGGACAAGATCACCCATTCCATCAGGAGCCATAATCTGACCCTGCAAAAAATCTATCCCTACGACAATCCCGTATTTGATTTAGATCATATAGCTGATAACAAGCTGTTATTAACGCTGGAAGAAATCTACCGCGCGACCCGCTACGAGGATGACTTCCAGATTTCGCTTGAAACCTTAGATAGGATCGAGCAAAAGATGAACGTGCTCTGCGAACTATTTGAAAAGATTTACAGCAAGATCAACATCGAATTCAGAAATAAATACCTGAATATAAACCAACAACACACCGCGGATGCTACTCCCGTTGAGACATTTCGTTAAAGCCTTGGAAGAAATCGATCCTTAATTCCTCGGAAAAAGATGCCCCAAAACCCAAATATAAAAGATACTCGGAGCACGGAGCCGGACGTTTGACCTGCAGGCCACCAGCCTGTCAGCTCAGCAAGAAAGCTTGCTTGCTACCAATCTTTCTATCCCGCTGGTCAGCGATCCAGCCTAAAACGATCGGATAGATGGACTGAGAAAGGAGGTAAATGATGTATGGAATTAATCGACGGCAATTCAGATCTAGCTTAAAAAAGTAAGATCCAAAATAGGGCTATAAAAGCCCTTCATCCCGAAAGGATAGATAACCTTCCTTGCCTACGATCAAGTGATCATGTAACTTGATGTCCAAATAAGTTGCTGCCTGATGGATGCGCTGGGTTAGCTTCCTGTCTTCCGTACTCGGTTTGAGGTTCCCTGACGGATGGTTGTGAAAGACGATGATGCCCGTAGCGGTAGCCTTCAGCGCCGTAATCATCAATAATCTAATATCGACTACGGTTCCCGAAATCCCGCCACTGGAAGCTTCATAAACACCCATTACGCGGTTGCCTGTATTCATCAACAGAACCCGAAAGCGCTCAAAAAGCTCTAAACTTTCTTGTTGCCAGCTATCCATGATCACGCTGTAAGCCTCGCGTGAAGAGGTTACCACAGGCATCTGGGAGCTAGGGATCCGGTTGCTGTAACTCAATTGAACCTCTGCAACCTGGTACAGAAGCGTTCCTTTTTTGATGTTTTCCATAACGTTCTTTTTTAAGTTTCAAGAAATGATTATGGAGCCCGCACCGGACCTGGCCGACCAAGGGCAAGAAGCAACGAAATAAAGGATGGAGGTGTGCTGATGGGATGTGTTTATGTCGGAATTTCTTGTCCCGCCCAGAAGGACAGCGTCCGAACTTTGATCCCTATCATGGATTGAAATATAATTCTCTCCTTTTATGCAGTTATTTAAAAAATCGGAGCATGAAGATTCTGAAACCGAAATTGACGATTGAAATTCAACAAAATCTACCTGTCCCTCCCTTTACGCTTTTTCCTGCGTCTACGCTCTTGTTCACTCGCGATGTACGGCATCTCATCGGTGGAATCATAGGAAGATTCCAGAAAACTGTGCAACAGACCTCCTGTTTCTAAGGAAATAGAGGTAAGCGAATCCCAAAAATCAAAACGCTTGTTATCAAGAATACTGGTCAACAGATGGTTTAGTGCCAAAGGCGGTAATGGCTTCGCATGGGCTTCAGAAAATTGCATAAGGGCATGTAGCTGCGTCTTTTGCTTAATCGTTCCATGCTTGATCGTGTTGGCGTAATCCATCCGCTCGCTCAACCCGCGTTCAAAGCTAAAAAATTCATCAAACAGCCTTTCGCCGGACTGTTTGAACGCAACACGGTCAAATTGTCCGAGTTTTGATGAATGCGAAGCGTTCTTTCCACGTGAAGTATTCTGCGGACTGAGTTTAACTCGGTTGAGCAAATCCTTGCGACTGACGATGATCTGCACGTGCATTTGCCGCCCGTCCTTGACTTCGCCCCGTTGTTTGATTCCTTCCCTTACTTCCTTGTCGTTGTACCCATAATAGCGATGCTCTTCGACTTTAGCGAACCAGAGCAGGTCTTTATGGCTTCGAATGTTCTCGCGCTTAAAAGTTTTCGCATATTCATCCATGACGCCAATGGCGAAACGCTTCAGCTGCTGCTTTGCCCCCTGCTCTCCATATAGCGAAACCAGATGGGCAAGTTCCTTTTGGCTGGGACTAATATTGATCAAAAAGAATTTGCTATCACCCTTGCCAAGCTTTGCGATATTATTGTCAATCCCGATACGTACCTGGTGCGGGTTTATATTATTGCTATTTCCGTTAAACCATTTTTCGTGTTCACTGACACTTTTCTTTTCCCTATTTTCCTTCTCCAGATAACTTACCAGTGCACCGCAGCTTCCTTTGTTGTCTCCCGTTTCGGAGGTCGTGATGTTGATGAACATGACTTTATAACTGCTATAATTTTTCCAGAGCCAGCCGCACTTCCTTAGCCAGTTCATCTTTCTTAGCCGCGGATACCGGCCAGCCCATGGCTTCACGCTGAGCAATATAATGCTCCAGGATTCTTCTAAAATTGGATTTCAAGACATTTTTCTCCCCAAGTCCCACAATGAGCTTTTTCAAATGTGCATCAAGCTGTTTGAACTGCCTGGTGCTTTCTCCAAACGCCTCATTTCCTTTGACTTGATTTTCGGCAATCGACTTACTGATTGAGCGCTGAAGTGTTGCCAGAGTAGACAGTTCGCTGACCATGGAATAGAGCGGCACCAATAAGTCATCCTCTTGTTTACGGATAAAGGATAGTATGCGATTAATTCCGCTGGATAGCTCTTTTTTGAGCACCTCATCGTTTAGATCGATGGGATCCTTCTTGCTTCTGTAGAAATAGTCGACCATCTGCACGAACAGCATACGTTTGGTACGCCCGAGTTTACGCGCAAGGATCGACAATCGCTCGTCAACCTCTTTTGGGAAGCGAACAGATTTTATATTCTGATCGACCCTGGGCTTCATCTTTCTTCGGGAATACCAATAAAACGAAATTTGCTAGCCTGTTTAGGATGATAGGAAGGGATGTACTCCAAATATCCAAATTGTATTAACTCATGAAGACATTTATGGTAGGTCGATGTGGAGCGGATCTTTGAAAACTTCATCAGTTCGCTACGACTAGCGCGGAAATAATGCAATGGCTTATCTACTTCATGGTAATAAAACAAAGCCATGAGCAGTCCGATGTGCGTGGGCAATATCTTTTTGTTTTGGACGATTTGTTGAAAGTACATGCTAAAAAGATGATTCGGTATATGCATGCGATTAGTCATGCTGCCCTCCGCTCATCATGCGCTGTATATCTGCTCTATTGTAAAAGATGGTTCCGCCGATCTTTCGATAAGGCAAGGTACCATTGATCCTAAGATTTTGTAAGGTGCCGGGGGATATGTTCAGCATCTTTCTTACTTCTGCACTTCGAAACCACAGTCTGCTCTCTGTTTTATTCCTTTGAGTTTCCAACGCTTGCATTATCTCTGCAACAATCTCTTGTTTAACCTGTAACAGTTCTTCCATGGTAACAATGTCAATCTTCATATCATGTCCATTTAATAGTGAATTACAAAGTACAATACCTTGAAATGAACTGATCTGAACTGGCAGTTGGAGGTGTAGCTTGGCTTGCTATGGCGAGATTGATCACGCAAGATACCATCAGAGGATACCAGAAAGTATACGGGAATCAAACACCATCGGTGTTTAAACTAAGAAAGGTATCCCTGGAGGATACCTTAATATCGGTTTGCAGCGCATACGACAAGCAAAGTAGGGCTATGCCCAACTTCCGCTTGCTCAAATGCAATTAGTCTATTGTGAGACATAAAGGTACTACAGTTTGAAGGTTGAGGGATATTTTGAATTATGGATAACAATAAAGCATTATATGACAATAACGGAATGTAAAATTTTGTATCTTATTAACAAAATAGAACTATAGAATAGTATGAAAAATTTACTTTATCCAGCATATCATAAGTTATATAATGCTTTATACAATTTAGATAAATTTGAAAAGAATAAAAATTTTTTCGAAAACATAAATTATTTGGACAATTTTTTTTCCGAATTTAGAAATATCACATTTGTTCTTCAAAAATCTCTGGCTCACACAGAGTTTATTGATAATTATTATCATTTAAGAGATAGATTATTAAAAAATAGTACAGGAAAATGGCTTGTTGATAAAAGAAATGCAGTTGTAAAAGAATGTCCATTTCCTTTAAATAAAAAAATTCATATAACAATATTTTCACCGAGTTCTTCTATAGTGGTTCATTGTAATATATATACTATAGATAACGATATAGAAATTTCAGAACTTAAAGAAGAAATTAAGTCAACGTTTGATAGCATTGAATCCAATGAGGTTTTTTTTTCAATAGGATATGTATTTTCTGAAAATGGTAATGAATTAAATTTATTTGAGTTAATAAACGAAGGAATTGCTCAAATGCTTGAGCTGTTAAATAGTCTAAAATTAATCGTCAATCAAGATTCTGAGTTAGTTAATAAATTAGAAAAAGAAATAAATGGAATAAATTTTTATAAAATTCCTTCAGATTTCCTAATGAATGACGATTATGTTTATTACAAGGAAGATCAATTTTTTGAAAGAGGTTCAAAAATTAGACTAATGTTGGGAGATGAATCTGATAAAATGAGGATTCCTTTAAAAAGCTGTGAAGATTTACCTTTTTTTTCCTCTCTCTGTAATTTGTATGAAGATTTTACAATAATGCATGTTATTATAAGATCAATGCAAAATACTTTAATGCCCACCTTTATAAAAATTTATTCAGATTTGACTTATAATATATATTCTTTTGATAGTTCAATAAAGACAACTTTATATAGAACTGTTAATAATATAGCCAAAGAAATCGAAAAAGATAATATCATTCAAATAATCTTTATAGCTGAATTTCAGACTACTAGACCAAAAAATGAGGAAGAATATAAAAAGCTCGTGAATATGACTTCAAGAGATCGAATTAAACTTCCTCACTTAGATATGTTGTGTTCATTTAGTATAGGTATAAGTTTAAATATCAGAAGTTTAAAGTTTGATACAAAAAAATTGAAAGATAAAGATTATGTCTCCTCAAGAATTAAAGCAGAGCAAGAATCCAAAGAAAATTATAATGAAGATTCCATTATGTTTCTATCTCCTATAATTAAAGAGTTTAGAAAAATTGCAGAGTCTAAAATATAATTGTCTACATTAAAATCATTCATATTAGTATTTAACATTTTTCTGATTTAAATTATAAGTAATTATAAATTGAAAAGGGATTCAATTTATGATAGCAATGGTAAAATACTATTTTACAGTATAAAGGATTTTGTTAAAAATCTAATATTTATTATTTTTTTAATACACCAAATTTATATGAAAAAATCAATGATTCTCTTGTCACTTGTATATTTTATCATGTTTTTTTGGAGATGTTCTAATAGCATGATTAGTCAAGCTCAAAAAGGATATGACAAACAAAATTATTCTAAAGTAATTGAAAAAAAACAAGGAAGTCTACATGATTTGTTATAAAATTACACTTAACGTTTTGAAAATTTCCGAAATTGGAGATTTTTAGCACTAAAAATAACTAGAGATCTTAATGATAAACTTTTGCACAAATCTTACGTAGAAATCATTCAACGCCACTTTTGCGTATACCTTTTAAGGAGTAGTTATTTATTTTTAATTCGTTTAATCACTTCATTTTTGTCAAAGTCAGGCGGTAAAGGTTTAAATGTGTTGTCTGACCTTGTTAAACTGAATTTTTTTCTTTGAAATTCCCTTAGTTTATCTATATCAATACTTCCTAAGACTGTGACATTGTTTTCTCCACCTTTTAGTTTCACAATGTCTATATTATAAGATTTAGTAGGTTGGCTTATTCTTGTATCACCAAAATGACTTGAATTAACCTGTACAACATAACAATGAATATCTCTTATGATTGATTCAACTAAATTTGAAAAATAGTTTGTGTCTTGATTATATTCAATAGCAAATAATAAGTCTATCTTACTTCTTAATAGACTACGATGTGCGATATTTGCTAATTCAAAACAGTAAAAAACAGAGAAATAGATGTTTTTCCATTTAAAAATATGGTATCGGTTTAGAGCTGGTTTTGGTATTAAATAATGATTTCCTTTTATTAATTCTTCTTCAATTGGAGCATAATGATTTTTTAACCTAAAAACTATTGTTGCATCTTTGTATCCATTAATATCTACAGGCAAAACTGTTGCAACAAAATTAAAAGAAAAATTATTTACTGTAATGTGTTCTAATCCCGATACTATAAGTGTTTGATTTTTTTCTGCATACCTTGCTAGGCTTGAAAAAATTTCGATAGGTAAAAAGAACTCAGGAAATGTAATTATGTCAGCATTATTTCTTCTAGTTTCTTTTAGAAATTTGACAAGAGTTTGGTACCTATTATTGGAAATATTAGGTCTATTTCGTAAACCCTCAATAATATTTTTTTCACTAACCAATGTATTTGCTACACCTATTTTCGGCTTGAAAATTTTTTCATCTGAATTGGAATGAATTTCTAATAAAGTTTGACTATCTTCTTCTTGTTCTAATATCTTATAAAACTTGTCTTTATAATAATCGATAGAATCTTCAAAGGTATCAACTGACCTATGTTTTTTATTCGCTTTTTTAAATCGATTGAATGCTTCATTCAAAAAGTGCTCACTTTCGTAATAATCAGCAATATTTAAGGGTTCATTTTCTAAATTTTTAGTTTGATATTTTAGGTCAGTGAAAAGTTGAGAAATGGTACACTCCCAAAACTTTAGTGGCCGAGGAGAATTTATTATCAGCTCTTGATCGATTGTATAATCTTCAACATTAAAGTTAAGGCTTAATAAATTAATTGAAGAAGTGTAGCTTTCTTTAGTGTAATTTAATAGAGGAATTGAAACATAGTGATGTCTCATCATGTTCGTTTTTCTATATCTTGTTGACCAAAAAGAATCTGGACGAGTAATCTCATTAAAAAAGAAACTGAGATAATTTGTTTGGATTTTATTACTACGGTATTCAAAATTTTTTAAAACTTTCTTGTTTTGTTTTAAAAAGTTAGGATGCAATGATAATACGAGTTCATGAGAAATATCTAAGAAACCAATTAAAGTATTTATTACACAAAACTCCTTGATCTTTGTTGCTTTGAAACTATCTTTGTGTAATTTAATTTTTTGTATTTCTTCGATGCATCTGAAATAGAAATCTACATACTCTGCGGGTTTATTATTAACAAGTAAATAAGTAAATATCTTTTCCCAAAGCCTATAAAATTCAATGATGTTTTGACCATTAAATAATTTTAAAAATTTTTGAATTTCTTCATCTGAAACATTTTGTTTATGTTTAGTTGCTCCAAGAATTTTATTGGTTAAATAAATGGTTAAACCATATCTGTTTTCTTTATAATCTTTAAGAGTTCTAACTTTTCCATCCGAATCCGTATAATTTAAATAATAAGCATTTTTATCAAAATCACCTAATCCATCATTATCGTCGGGAAGATCCTTAAATTCACTTGATTTGAAGTCTAACTCTTGTTTTAACTTATCGATTACTAAATCAGATTCTTCATAATCAAAGTAATACATCAATGTTTTTTCAGATTGGCAAACTAAATTGTCATATTTATCAATTTTAATTATATTTTTATTGTTATTTCCTGGTATTACTGTAAAGAGTGGGTTCAAGGTTTGTAAAAGGTATTTATCCACTCTAGATAAATTGAATTCTTTTAAGTCACTTTTCGTTTCTTTTAATATTCTTGATTTATACTCCTCAAAATTAAAAGAATATTTTTCGTACGTTTTATTTGAGTAATTATCAATATTGGGTTCCGAAAGTACGATTAGTATGTCATCTACATATCTACCATAATACGCCGGTTTGAATTTATTCGTAATAATTTTATCGAAATCATTTAGATAATTATTAGCAATAATATAGGATGATAATAATCCAATTGGCAACAATGATTTATTATTTAATTCTTCTGAAAAGTCTTTAGGAAAATTATATTTCTTTGCTATTAACTCTGAGTAAATAATGTGAATTTTCCTTAGAATGTAATTCACACTATTTGGGGATTCAATATTGAAATATTTATCCAAATTAATTCGACATGAATGGAAATAGTCTTTAATATCAAGATTAATGAAGAGAGCATTCTTTTCTTCATTTAATAAATTTTGAGCAACGATGATAGATTCATCGCGCCATTTTTGATATTGGGTGAAATAAGGTTTAAAAAGAGAAGAACTATTGATAACTCCTGTTTTTTCTTTATTTAGAAGTAGCCTATTGCCCTTGCACTCTTTTAATAATTCAGCATCGAATTGATATCCCAATTCATTAATCCATAATATGGAAATTATATGAAATTCAATTGGCATATCAATAAACGCAGTTACTCGCTCTAATTCATAAGTGCCATATTGTTTTTTATTTGTTATAAAATTTTCATCTTGTTCTGGAGTATAAATTTTTTTCGGAAAGAAATTTACATTTATGGATTTGAATAATTCCTTAAAAAAATCGTTATTCTCATCAAAATTATTTAGTTCTGTAAGTATTTTATTGAACTTATAATCTAAATTTTCATTTATTGTTTTTTCTTTTTGAGAGAAAATATCAACGATATTTTTTGTAACGTCTGAATATAGGTTGGAAACTTGCCAGCTTAATTTGAAATCAGACTTTATTGTGTCTGTTTCAAATTCAATCAATTTTTCTCTTAAAAATAGTTCAGTGTTATCGTAATACACATATGTTTTTAGCTTACTATAAGCTAGTTGGATTTTATCTATTGTCAAATTCATTTGCGGAATTTTGGTTATATTATTATGGTTAACAATGATATTTCACAAAATAAAACACCGTATAATTTTGCAAATTAACAAAATGATGCGTATTTCGTCATATTGACTTTTAATATAAATAGTTTTTTTTATAAATTAGATACTTAGAAAGTTCTATTTTTTTTTGATAGCGAAACAATTCTATAATCCTTCTATAGCCTATTGTAAGTACAATCTTCCTAATTCATTTCTAATAATAGAAAAACAAAGTCATGAATCCAATGATTTCAATTAATGCTAAACAAATCTTAAAAAGGTTAGAATTTAATTGAAGTTCTTAAAATTTCAAAGAACTACTGCCTTAACTAGTGCCCTTATTAAATAACAATATTTGACACACTAATAATGAGTGTGTTATAATTTAATATATTATCCCAGCGGAATTCGAACCGTTAAAATTACTTGATTTCGTAATTTATAGTATTATAATGTCACAAATAGTTACTATATTAGATAATAGGCAATTGCAGCTAAAAATAATATCAAACCAGTGAGTGATTCGGTGAGTTAGGAAAAGGTGAGTTTGTAAAGAACTGATAAATAAACTATTACCCGAAGTGTGTTATTCCCCTACGGGCTACGAAAAGCGACTTGAAAAAGTCGCTTTTTTTTATGTCTTGTAATGTCACCATCAGTCATGATCGAAAATTCCAAATAACGATATTTTGGGAGAAAATGAATTTATATCTTAAATGTTTATATGTTTCATGCGGTGCTTTCTTTTCTTTCCCAGCCGATAGCGAGCATTTTAATTTTTCAGTAACTTTGGGATAGTATTAATAAAATATGTGGATCTGGAAATCACTATAAAAATAGATCCCCGTAGCACGCAAAAGAATTCATTGAATACCTTAAAACACTCGCTTTTGTAAAGCATGAAGAACCACGTTATAGTAAAGATACTGAAAAGGCAATAAAGGAGGCAAAGTCCGGCAAGGTGACTAAAACCACGCTCGCAGAATTTAGAAGCAATTTATATTAACACTTACTTCGATTTTTGCTACCCACGTTAATCAACATCCAAACGCCAATATTCTTCCGCAACAAAGCTACCATGAACTTCTTCTCCACACTTAAAATACGCAAAAACACCCCAATGCGCATTCCTCCTCAATCCCTCTCTCGAATTATTTATCCCTCCCCGCTCAACATTCTCCTGATAACATTGTTAATTAAAAAACACCTCCATAAACATCATCAACAATGAAATTCGGACAAGTAGCAGACCCCTCATCCATCGACTTCAAACTCCCCGAAACCCTAAAGGAAACGCTTGCCCTACTAAAAAAGCATAAAAGCAAGAAACCCCTGGCCGTATACGTAGGTTGCGCAAAATGGAACCGCAGCGACCTGAAAGGATTCTATCCACGCGGCACAAAAGACGAGCTGACTTACTACGCTACACAGTTCAATTCCATCGAAATGAATGCTACGTTCTACAAATCGCCAACCAAGGAGCAGGTGGAAACTTGGAAAAACAAAACCCCGAATGGCTTTAAATTCTTCCCAAAGATAACGCAGTCCATATCCCACTACGGTCGACTCCTGAATTTCGAAGAAAAACTTGAGGCTTTTGTAGATTCCACTGTACTGTTTGAAGAGAAACTCGGGATGGCGTTCTTACAGATGATAAACAACTTCAAACCGAAGGATTTTGACCGCGTTGAACGCTTCGTAGAAACATTCCCAAAAGGATATCCATTGGCGGTGGAAGTTCGAAATGAAGAATGGTTTGAGCCTGAAAATGCGGAGAAACTTTACAAGTTGCTAGAGAAAAATAAAACGACCAACATCATTGTTGACACGCCCGGTCGTCGCGATATGTTGCATATGCGATTAACGACCCCCACGGCATTTATACGCTATGTCGGAGCAAATCACCCATCTGATTATACCCGTCTCGACGAGTGGGTCGATAAGATTGCAGAATGGAAAAAAGGAGGCTTACAGAATCTTTATTTTTTCATCCATGAGCGAATGGAAATCGAATCTCCCATGTTAGCCACTCATTTTATAAAGCAACTAAATCAGAAGCTTGGCACCAAGCTGCACATTCCCGAAAAGCCAAATAAAAAAGGATAATAAGTCACCCTTCAGAAAAAGAAGTGTTGACATGCTATGATCTAATAACTAAGGTCTGACCTTGAATAACTCACTCCCCACCTATATTAAATTAAAACCCATATCATAGCCGCTCGGAAAGGCTTCTGATTGGGGTTTGTATTGGGTTTGAAAGGGCTTTACATTGGGTTTGAGTCGACCAAGTCTCAAAGAGGATAGGGAAAAGCGGTAAACAAAATCCATATAAACGAGAAGAAGCCGCCCTTTTGGGCAGCTTCTAATTTATCTCGTAGGAAAGTAAAGATTAAATCTTCTCTACTTCCGTAATTTGATTTCCTTGCTTAGAACGCGCGTATTTGTATTTAACCGCTTGGTTAAGGTTCAATACCATACCCGCTAAGTTGTCATTAAAATAAACGGTTTCTCGCGTTTCGTTGTCACGGATAAAACCATAGTGACCTACTTCGTTGTAGAAAGACACTTTTCCGAAATGGTATTCTTCCGTCGGGTCAGCTGGACGCTGAAGGTCTTCTTCTTTGAATTTGTAAGGTTGCGATGGCGGAGTATCAGAAATATTTCCATACTCGTCCACGTAAGCAAACATTTCTTCAAGAGCTTTGCCCTTATTATTGTTCGACTTATTGATTTCTCTTCGTTCTTGTTTTTCTTGCTTCTTCTGAAGCTTCTTCTTTGCAGTTTCTTTTTTCTTAAATGTGAGTTGACTTTTAGCCATTAAATAGTATTAAGGGTGAATAAATAAGGAAGATTAATATCTTAAGAAGGGAGATGTGCCTTGGATATAAGAGTTATGATCCTTTGTGAATATGTCAAAGATACGAAATATTACGCAATTTATCAAGTAAATACTACCACGGAGACGGCTGCCTAAACCTACAGATTCTTCTTCTTTAAAACGAAGGTACAAGCGTATTTTCAATGTAACATTCAGCGCCTCTATAACAGCATAAGTTCCATCATTTCTATTCGTATTATGAGTATAACGGCACTTCCAATAAGTACTTTGTTTCAATAAACAGAAGCTGTTTAAAAGGTAAATGGAGTTTTGTTAACGGTGGGATGGCTATTACTCCTCATACAATCGTTCTGCATCCAGGCCTAGTGCAGAAATACAAGTCAAGATGTTGGCAATTTGCATATTGATGCCTTTGAGGGACACCAAATAGCCGTCAACATAGGGGGCAATTTGCCATTCATCGATAGAACTTACGTCGTTTAATACTTCTTGAACTCTTTGCAGCTGCTGCTGCGTGGCGGTGCTGATTTCGAATTTTAAGCTGTCCATGATGTTAGTCCTCCTATTTAATATGTAATTGATGATAATTCGATTGACTAAGATAACCCGCTCTAGCGAATGGAGATTCGCAATACCTGACAGGCAATTTGCCAATTATTTCTACCTACAATTTAACAACTAAATTGCTGACTTACAAATAATTGTGAAAAAACCGTAATAAACACTTGTTTTAACAGCATTAACACGGTTTTTCACATTACAGCGCAAACCAATAGTTCATCTTCAACATCAGTGTGTTGACTCCTTGGAATCCGAACATGCGATCGATGTTGTTTCCCCATGTTGGGTAATAGCGAGGATCTTGTCTTGATCGATTGTGCTCCCAAACCAGATAAACCGTCGACCCTGGCTTGTATTCCCAACGGGCAACTAAATTCGAACGAAACTCATTGAAGCTAAAGTTCGGGTCTTTAAAACTAAACGACTTGCCATCTTTTAGCACCGCATAGTTACCATCTCCTGCCGTGATTTCCTGATCCGCAATGCCCGAGAAACGTTCCGCGTAATTATGCGATCGGGTATCCAGTGCGGTTTTAAATCGATCATATTTTGCAGTCGATGTAAAAGGGGAACCATAATATTGTATAGAAATATCAGGGGTCAGGTTCACTTGCATGTTCATCGTGATACCATAGGTACGTTGTTTCATTCGTCCTAATACATATTCCGTGCTCTCCTCGTTACCATCGCTAGCCGCAACAGTGTTCACATATTGCAGTTCATCGGTATTATTGGCATAGTTGAATTGCGTGGTCAGCTTCACATGATTGCCGATTCGGAAGATAAAACTAGGCTGTAGAGTATTGTAAGCTGTTTTCTCTTCGAGATAATGCCGCCCGTTGTAAAGAATTTTAAAAACCACGCGCTTGGCACGGTCCGTACTCAAATCGACATTCGTTTCGAAGTTAGATCCATAGCGCATATCCGGACCGCCTCGTAGCCTACGGCTATCCACCGTATTCCAGCTGAAGGTCTCTTTCACGTCCATTTCAAAACGATGAACAGTACTTAAGCTCCGAAAACGAAGAGCGACATCATTATTGATTGCCTGCCCACCAAAATTCCAGATATTCTTTTGGGTCAGGTTGATACCTGCAAATCGAAATGGCCCCCAAGGATCGGTCTTGCGGAAGGCGACCTCCGATTCGTTAAGCATGTAATCCGACTCTTTGTTATAGCCAACGTCGTTCAGATCGAAGCCTGGGGAAGACCAGTTAAACGTTTGCGAATAATTCCATTGTGCATTTCCTTTTTTTCCGGCCTTCACATACCCCCCGGTACCGGCGAGCGTAGTTGCCGTTGGATCCAAATCAAGATAATCGATACTCGAGGCCCGGTGATAATAATGCGTGGCGTTACGTTTCTTCATCAATATCGAGCTAGCGGAGCCGTTTAAGGTGCTATACATCGCCTTGGCGTCGATATAATACAATCGCTTATTGAAATACTGGGTAAAATCCAATCCGGCGGTAAAGGCATTCTCTACTAGCGCCTCTTTTAGATGATCCTCATCCAGCTTTCGGTTCACGGAAGTAATCATCCCGCCAAAAAGCGTATTTCCGTCCCAATTCTTCTGCAACCTGGCGACGGTGTAATTTGTCAGCGGCTCGGTCAGTTCCTCTCCGCGTACGCCTTTTCTCGAGGTCTGCGATTGTGTTTTGCCTGTGATACTCTCCAGCAAGCCTACGGTTAGCCCATTTTTGTTGGTTCCCGTCAGCTTAAGAGCGCCTAAAATTGGAATAAAGCTAGGAGTACTGGCGAAGTTTTCTATATTGTCTATTCCTTGTGGTTTGTAGGAAGGCATTGCACCGATACGACGTGAATAGAACATCATTCCCCGCTCGTTGTTGTCAAATTCCAAAATATGTTTCCCTTCTAAGAAAAATGGGCGCTTTTCATCATAGAAAACCTCGTATGCCGTCAAGTTCATAACCGAAGGATCGAGTTCCACCTGCCCGTAATCGGGATTGATGGTCATATCCAAGGTATAGTCGCTCAAAGAGAACTTCGCGTCCAGCCCCGCATTCACGTGAAACTTCTGTCCTTTCTGGAAAGGACTATTCGGAATCTTCGGTTCATTTACATATTTTGTCATCGCATAGGGCAGAAACTCGATCCCTCTAGGCTTCGGAAGATCCGTCATGCCATGCATCTCTCCAAAGGAAAAGACATGCCCGTTATTTTTTATAGGAATTAAACTCCAGTTCTGTACCTCATTATTTCTACGGATAATTCGGCGGACGTGCAGCCCCCATACCCCATCCTCGTTCTCTTGATTGTAGCGAAGTTGACTAAACGGTATCCGAAGCTCTGCCGTCCAGGAAGAGTCCTGCATATTGATATGCGTCCTCCCCTCCCATACTGCATTCCAGCTGAGGTTGACCGACAGCTTATCAGTTACCGTTAAATCCGTTTTATTTCCACCAAGATTGATATTGAACTCCGGAGCAACCCGATAGTCATGATAGGTATCGAAGGCAATACTGATCAAATCGCCATTGCTGTTATCGTCGCGATTCCCAATAAACGCATTCATCGTCTCAGGATGTTCATCTTTACAGTAAACACCGACATAGATATTCTGATCGTCGTAAAACAACTTGACGCGTGTCCACGAATTGGTATGCACGCGCTCGAAAGGAATAACCTGAGAGAATTTCTCCGACCACATACCTCGGTTCTGCCAGATATCCTCGTCGAGCTTGCCGTCAATCTGTGGCTTTTGGCTATCTATTTTACTGATATGATAGGTTCGCTTGTAGGCGTCTTCAAAGGTAACTACTTCTTTTCTTTCATCCTGAGCGCGTCCAATTGTTGCTAGGCAAACGAGCGATAAAAGCGCAGTTCCTGTTACTATATTCTTCAAGGCGATGTAGGTTTTGTTGTTGGTATCAAATGTATTAAAAAATAAGCGCATGTTTTTATGGTAACAACAATGAGAAAAAAGGCATAGTATCGCTTTAAATATCATCCCCTAAAAATTACGTTAAACCGAATGCTTCTCCTTTAATCGGTAGCCTATGTAACTCAGGTTACCGATATGTTTATGCTAAGCGGATATCTTTGAAAGAAGAAGATGGCTATTTTGTTGATAAAAGAAAGGACGAGAATATGAATTATTTAAGAAGTTGGAATGTGATCAGGTTGCTTCGATTGGCTATGGGGGTGGTTATCACCATTCAGGGAGTGATGGCTTCACATTGGCTGATAGCAGGCTTAGGTGCGCTTTTCACCCTATTGCCAATATTGAATATAAACACCTGTTCGTCGGGCGCATGCGAAGTGCCAAGAAGAAAAACCATGACGAGCAAGCAAGAGAACGGCCCTAGCAGCTATGAAAAACTAAATTGAGTTGTTGCATGCAGCCCTTTCCTATTGAACGGTCAAAAAAAGACTTTTCAATGGAGAGGGCTATTTTTGAGTTTTAGCAATCTTTCTTACAGGGTAGATCGCTTTAAATCGGTTCTACTCTCCACACCAAGAATCTCGTAAATCTGTTTGAGATGATATTTAACGGTATTTTCAGATATAAATAGCGTATCACCAATTTGCTTGTTCGTCATTCCTTGCTGCACCAATTTAATGATCTCCTGCTGCCGCTCGGTTAACCCTACTGAAGCTATATCGATTCTTTTTATTCCAAGCTCGTTGCGCTCATTAGTCAACTTCTCAATTTCATTACGTATATGATTATTTTCCCGCTCGACCAATACGCGCTTCTGTAAACTTACAATCAAGAGCCTCACCAACGTAATAATCAGCAATAACAAGATTCCACCAATAATAAGCAGATAGGCTTTATATGATTTTTCATATTCCACTTCCATATTCTTGCGCTGCTGCAAGAGTTCCTTCTCCAGCTCCGTCAATACCCCGCTAACATTGTTAGCATTATATTTAGTACGCGTCTCGCTAACCTTTAGCTGATAATGAAAAGCATTTTTATAATCTCCCAGCTCCTTGTAATATGTAGTGATTGTTTCGTACATAATGATACGATAGAGATCCATTTTATATTGCTCCGCATAGGCCAATCCTTTTTCGTATGCCTCAATAGCATCTGCATGCCGCCCCATTTTACCATATAGGGCTACTTTGACACGGTAAACATTTGGCAAATCTTTAGGACTCTCTTTCTGCAACAGCGCGATTGCCCGGTTTAGCTGAACTTCAGCCTCCTCATAATGACCTTCGCGCATCGCTAATATCCCAAGGATACTCGTATAAATAGCGACAGTCTCCTGATCGACATGTTGTAGATGCTTAGGCGTAATCATCTCCAGTAACTTATCAAACTCATCATAGCGTTGTAGATCGAAATACACGAAAAGACGTTCGATCAAAACTCTGCTTTTTATTTCGTCAGCATGTAAACTGTCGCGCTCTGCCTCCAAAAGAGCTAGATCCAGATTATTCAAGGTGACCGTATAATTGAAAAGACGCTTATAGGTCAACGATTTTTGCACATAGACATGAAAACGATCATAAGCCGTGGCGTCCTCACTGCTAAGGATTTCTTCGAGATAGAGAATAGATTTATCATACTGATGCTGGTCGTTCAGCTTAGCGATCTTACGCTTCAGCTGTAAGGGATCGATCGACTGTCCATGTAAAAACAGACCGCAAAAAAGGGTAAAAAATACTAATAAAGCCTTTCGCATTATTGAAATAAGATAGTCGAAAATGAGCGTTTGCCGTAGATGCTATTGCTTGTTTTTCGTAGGATAATAATAGATGTTAACAACAAAAATACCTTAATTCCCGAGTATTTGGAAGGCTTTTTTAGAAACAAATCCTCCATTGCTACAATTTCATTGGTCGATTACAGAAAGTTTTGGCGATTCATTTCTATTCCACACAAACCCTAACGCCAATACAGGAACCAGCTATCGTCCTCGCCTAAAATCACTTAGCAACCACTACCCGCAGGGTAAGCATCTCCCCCTACTCCAAGATTAGTGCAAAACTACACGCCAAACTACCCTATGCTTATTTCCCATCAATTTTAGAAATGACGCATTTTTGCATCGAAATATTTATTAATCTAATTCAATTTTCATCATGAAATCATTTAAGTATATGCTAGCAATAGCAGTGTCTGGCCTGTTTTTCGGTTCTTGTGGATCTTCAAAAAACATAGAGAATAGCATCAACTCGCAAACGACACAAATCAGCAATACGTTAAAGCGTAACGAGTATACGATCTTGGACAAGGATGCAATCTTTACGGTGGAAAACAAAAAACAGTTTAAGCGCTATACACTTGAGCAATTGAAGCAAGCAGCTCTCCTTGCTGCAGAAAGACAAGCGATTGAAAATGGCGCTGACGGCGTACTTAACCCACGTTATATCGTAGATCAGAAAAGAAAGAAATTCAAGGTGACCGTCCGTGCTAAGTCATACAGATTGAAGAGCGATAGCGAGTATATCGATATGGAAAACAAGTTGAAACATAACCCAACAGGCGTATAAATTGAATTTAAAAAGATACCGATTGTTCTGTATGCGACATCTACTTCCAGTTCTAATATGCATGATGATATTCCCGCTCGCTGCGACTCAAGCTCAGGAAATCAGTTTATCAGAATTGAAGAGCTTACGCAGCAAGGCTGTCGCAGAAGTCCAAAATGTCCTATATCAAAAAGGATTCTCGCTCTATAGTACTTGGAGAGATGATGACCTCAAGCAGGACTCCGTAATCTACAGGAATGCGCAAGGGCATCTCTTAGGGACTATCCATGTCAAAAACATGAGCAAGAATAGGATATTCCTCGAGCTATCAGAACCTGCTTTTTACGAGCAGACGCTCGATGAGCTGAAGAAAGCAGACTATAGATTGGTGAAGACGGAGGTCGGAAAGAATAACACATTAACCAATTCGTATATACGACCGCAATCCAAAGAGCTAGTACAGGTTATTATCAGCAATGATCCTGAGTCGGCAAACAATGGCAACAGCTATCGCCTGCTCATACGCCCTCAAGAGAACAAGGGGCTTAGGAAGAAGATACTAGGCAATAATTAAAATACAAAAAATCCTCTCCATAATTGTTAATTAGAAAGATGTATGCAATCTCCCCGATTGCGTTTTATTATCACTATTAAGTTGAAAAATGAAGAAGAAGCTGCCCAATTGGACAGCTTCTTCTCTCATTATAATTTAATCGATATCTGCATTCAACTAAATGCAGGCTGACTTTATTTCTAGGTATTAATACCCCGGATTCTGCGGCAACAAGTTTTGATTTCTATTTATCTCATCTTGCGGCACCGGTAATAGTTTATGATGATCTTTCACGTTAGCCTGCTTTTCTAAAGCATCGGGTTTTGTGAAAGATTCAACAACGATATTCCAACGTTTGATATCATACCATCGCTTCCATTCGAATGCAAGTTCTACACGACGCTCTTCGCGTACTGCCGCTCTGAATTGCGCCTGTGTCATTCCCGTCGCATCGGCAGGATAGGCCTGTTGTCCTTGCGGCGTATAGCGCGCTCGCGCTCTAACAGCGTTTAGATAACTGTAAGCTTCCGCCGTAGGACCGCCTTTGCTTTCGTTGATTGCTTCGGCAGCCATCAATAAAACCTCAGCATAACGGAAGATAACATGCTTGATATCCGAATCTGCCCCATCAGCGCCTGCATTGTTGCCTGGAAATAAGCACCACTTCGCGGTGTGAATCTTAGGCCAACGGAACTTACTCCACGGTGTCATAACACCCTTTATTGGTGTTTCTAACAAGTAACTGATCTTCTTACGATAATCCTGATCCGAGAAGCTTGCAAACATCCCATTTGATGGGACTAATACGCTCCATCCTTGCATGTCAGCATCACGTACTCCCGTCATTGGTGCTGTATAATCCACATTTGAACTGTTCTCTCCTGTGATACCTCCCGTAAAGTCAGCAACCCATACGTGTTCGGATTGGAAACCCAAGTCTGCTTTCCATAGATCTTGGAAGTCTCTTACCAAAGCATAGTTATAAGAACTTGCAGCTTTGATTACCGCCTCAGCCTCGGTCGCGGCCTCAGCCCACTTCCCTTGTATCATGTAAATCGACGCTAATAATGTCTGTGCTGAACCTTTCGAAGGTCTTGCACGGTTATTACTTGCATAAGTATCGGGCAGATTAGCCACCCCAAACTTACAATCCTCGATCATATGGCCATATACTTCATCAGCCTTCGTTCTCGGAATGTCAGTTACTGTTGCTGGATCCGTAACGCTAGCACCCATATAAGGTACATCGCCAAACAATTGTACTAAATGTGAATAAAACAATGCTCTCAATACCCTAGCCTCAGCAATAAGCGCATTTTTCTTCTTCTCGTCCATCTGCACTTTCGGAATACCATCGATTGCCGCATTGGCCGCACCGATACCTAAATATGCGGTACGCCATACCGCAAGGATATCCTGATTACTAGCGTCATGGCTAAAGCTATTGAGCTGAATACGGCTGGATTGCGTACCGATATCGGCAATGTCCATATCATCACCCAATAATTGTAGCACCATGGTTAAACGACGCCCATATCCATCTCCGTTCGCAACTAAACTGTATATACCCATCACCGCAGCCTCAGCATCGGCTTCTGTATTGAAATACTGTGAAGGAACTAATATGCTGGTCGGTTCTTCATCCAACTTCGTACAGGAAGCCGATACAACACATAAACCAGCGATAACAAAAAACTTAAATATCTTTTTCATAATTAAAAGAGTCGAATTAAAACCTTGCATTAATACCAAATGTGAAAGACTTGATGTTCGGGTAGCCCATGTAGTCTAAACCGATGTTCCGGTTAGAATCCTGGAAGCT
This sequence comes from Sphingobacterium hotanense, assembly GCF_008274825.1. NCBI lineage: Bacteria > Pseudomonadati > Bacteroidota > Sphingobacteriia > Sphingobacteriales > Sphingobacteriaceae > Sphingobacterium > Sphingobacterium hotanense. Next base: position 581,922 of record NZ_CP030848.1, on the reverse strand, counting down.
AACTTCTGGATCAAATCCCGAGTAATTGGTCCATGTCCAGATATTCTGCGCACTTACGAATAACCGCAATTGATCTATCCCGATTTTCCCGATAGCAGTTTTGGGAACATTATAGCCCAATGCTAAGTTCTTCAAACGTAGGTAAGAACCATCTTCAACCCAACGTGAGGATACTTCCGGATTATTAGAAGCACTAGCACGTGGCACATCCGTATTGGTATTTGTTGGTGTCCAGCGGTTCAATGCATCTTTTGTTGCATTTCCTTTTCCAGCCATCCAGTCTAATTCCATGCGCGTAATATTCAACATGTCATTACCGTAAGACCCTTGGAAGAAGATATTTAGATCGAAGTTCTTGTATTTGAAGTCATTGTTAAAACCGAAGATAAAGTCCGGATGAGGATTACCGATAATTGTTCTGTCATCTGCGTTAATCTTGCCATCAGCGCCGACAACCAAGTTATTGGAAGCATCGCGCCCAAAGATATCTTGGTACTTCACGTCGCCCGGCTTTTTGCTAGGTTGCGGACTAAAGTCATCGCCCTGTTGGTATACACCGTCAAATACCCAACCGTAGAACGCTCCAACCACTTCACCTTCGCGCAAGATCTGCGAGTCGGTAGACAACATATGCCCAGGAATAGTATTATAACGGATATCGCCACCCGGCAGTTGAAGGATTTTGTTTCTGTTGAAGGTAATATTGAAGTCGGTATTCCATTTCAATTCGCGATCGATATTCGTTGTTCCTAATGCAAATTCCCATCCTTTGTTCTCAACACTACCCACGTTCTGAAGTGAGCCTGTGTATCCGGAGTAGATCGGCAAGGGAACAGAATACAGTAAGTCGATCGTTTTCTTGTAGTAATAATCTACCGTCAGGTTGATTTTGTTATTCAAGAATCCGATGTCGATACCTGCATCAGTTTGTTTCGTTGTTTCCCAAGTTAAGTTAGGGTTGGCAACGTTCGTAGGACGAACAGCATTGACAGGTACTCCACCCATTGTCGCCAAGGTTGCGGAATAGCGCGCTAAGGACTGATATGAACCGATCTCGGAGTTACCCGTCTCCCCGTAACTTGTTCTGATCTTTAAGTTGGAGATCGCTTCGACCGACTCCATGAACGGCTCTTGGCTGACATTCCATGCGAAGGCTGCCGACGGGAAAAATGCCCATTTATTGTTTTCTCCAAAACGCGATGAACCATCGTAACGCCCTGTTGCCGTGAATAGGTATCTTCCCAATAGGTTGTAGTTGATACGACCATAGAAAGAAGACATGATCCAGTCTTCTAAATTCGAGGAGGCATTCTGGTAATTAGAACCGGCGCCTAAGTTCCAATATGAGAAGCTGTCGGAAATAAAGTTCCGATTGTTTGCTTGCCATGACTCGTTTCTTGAACTTTGATAAGAGTAACCAACCATTGCATCTAAATTATTCGCCTCGTTGATCTTCAGATTATAGTTCAAATAATTCTCGCTGATTACGTTTGTATTCTTATGAGCAGCGATGGAACCAATACCTCCAAAGTTACGTCCTTCCACCAGTCGCTTTGACACGTAATTACCGGTACGCTGGTTGCTAACCTGTAATCCCACCATACTGCGGAAGATTAAATCCTTTAATAAAGTAAGCTCCAGATAACCATTCCCCTGGAACAAGTCGGTTTTCACTTCATTAGCGCGCTCTCTGGCTGCCGCAACAGGGTTATCATGTGGATCCCCAAACTTCTTTAAGGTATAGTTTCCTGCGTCGTCAAAGATGCCCTGCGTAGGTTCGAAACGTAAAGCCCCCGAGATAACACCTGCAGCAGTCGTACCACTACTGCTCTCTTGTGTTCTCACGCCGTTTAATATACTTCTGTTAAATAGCAAACGTGTACCGATCTTGATGCGGTCATTCACCTTCATATCCAGATTCGAAGTCCCTGAGAAACGGCGGTAATCCGATTCTATCACCGTACCTTTTTGTCCATAATGATTGACTGACGTGTAATAACGGATATTATCAGACCCACCGGATACCGATAATTGATTACTCAATAGATTTCCATTTCGGAAAACCAGATCCTGCCAATCCGTACCTTCACCTAATGACTCCGGATTAGGAAAAGGAATATTATTATTGCCGCCATTCACATAAACATCGTTGATGTAGGCTCCAAATTCCGATGCGTTCAACAGATCTAATCGCTTCCCGACTTGTTGTGTGGCGATGGAATTGTTGAACTCCACCATAGGCTTTCCGATCTTACCCTTCTTCGTTGTAATCATGATCACACCATTCGCGCCACGCGAACCATAGATTGCAGTTGCCGAAGCATCCTTCAGAATCTCTATCGACTCCACATCCTCAGGTGCCGGCGGAGTACTGCCGGGGAAGCCATCCACTACATATAGAGGATCAGAACTTGCGTTGATGGAAGTTCCTCCACGAACGCGAACGCGCGGCGCCCGTCCAGGCTCGCCGTTGATACTGGATACCGATACCCCAGGAGCACGCCCCTGTAATGCTTGCGCTGTTCCAGCTAATGGAAAAGCATTGATTTTCTCCGATCCTACCGAAGAGACAGAACCCGTTAAATCGCTCTTCTTTTGGGTACCATATCCGATTACAACTACCTGCTCGATATCTGTATCGGTAGAAACTAAACTAACATTCACATTGCTTTGTCCGCGCAATGGAACTTCTTGTGTTGTAAAACCAACCATCGTAAAGACTAACGTTGCATTCTGGTTATCCACCTGAACGCTGAACTCACCGTTAGCATTGGTCGTCGTGCCTGATCCGGCAACACCTTTCACCGTTACGGAAACCCCTTGAACCGGAGATCCGCCATCAGTCACTCGCCCGTTTACTGTTGATTGCTTAGAAATACTCTTGTGGATACTGCTCTCTGTTGAAGGAACGAGCGCGTGCGCTTGTGTACCACCCATCACCAAAAACGAGGCGATGATGGACAGAATCTTGCCATTCATCCTTCTGGACGCCAAACCATTAAGGCCCGGCCGTACATCATAATTTTTGTACATGATTTTTTGTTTAAAATGGTTAACTCATTAATAGTTTATATAGGTTATTTATTATAGTATGGAGCCAGAATGACAAGACCAACAAAGCACACGGTGACCTGCGGAACCCTGAATTCTAAAATCCAATACGTATATTTTTTACTTAAGTCTCCCTATGGTTAGTGTGGAGATCGACTGTACCAATGTACGTCAAAAGTTTATAAAGGTTGAAGCCAATTGATAACAATATGCAGTTATCTATTGAGCATCGATTATATCCCTTCCTAGAATAATACAGGCGATAGGAATAATCATGTTCTCTCGCGAGAAGGTGTTAAGGAAGCTTCAGGTTGATGATATAACCTGAAGCTTCTTGGTTGTATATTTTTAGCACGGGTATTATCTACCCATCCAACCGCCATCAACAGTTAAAATAGTACCGTGAACATAGTCTGCTGCTTTAGAAGCAAGGAATACCGCCGGACCTTTAAAATCCTCCGCCTCTCCCCAACGACCTGCAGGAATACGATCTAAAATCGATGCCGAACGATTAGCATCATTGCGCAAAGCTTCAGTATTATCGGTCGCAATGTATCCTGGGGCAATTGCATTGACATTTACGCCCTTGCTAGCCCATTCGTTGGCAAATGCCTTCGTAAGTGAAGCAATTGCTCCTTTCGATGCTGCATAACCAGGTACATTGATCCCGCCTTGGAAAGAAAGCAAAGAAGCCGTGAACACAATCTTCCCGGAGCCTCGAGCAACCATATCCTTACCTATTTCACGAGTCAGGATAAACTGCGCATTCTGGTTGATTTCAATGATTTCATCCCAATACTCATCCGGATGTTCAGCCGCAGGCTTACGCAGGATATTTCCAGCGTTGTTGAATAAGATATCAATGGTTGGATGATCTTGTTTAACCTGCTTGATGAATGCATAAAGCGACTCTCTGTTCGCAAAATCACATTGATAGGCGTAGAACTTTCTTCCCAAACCCTCGATAGACTTTTGCACTGCCGAACCTTCCAATTCCAACGATGCCGAAACACCAATGATATCCGCTCCTGCTTCCGCTAAACCCTCGGCCATAGCCTTTCCAATACCACGTTTACAACCCGTAACAATAGCTACTTTACCCTTTAAATCAAACGTATTCAAAACACTCATTATTTCTTATTTTAAAACTACCTTCAAAGGTTTCTTCAATTTATTCTTATACTCCTCAACCACTTTATTCCAAGCCTCTGCATTGGTTATTTTCCCCGCACGATCCCATGCAGCTCCATTGTAGTAGACAAAGTCATTCCCGCTTTTCGCCGAACTGATCAGCAAAGCTTGCTCCGGACGATTATTATTGTATCTAACCTTTTGATTAGGCACAATAACCGCAACACCGGTACGCCCGCTTGCATTAATTTCAGGCTCCCAATAAGCTAAAGAATTATTGCCTTTCCCCACTGTCAACAAAGGATTCTCTTCCTTTCTCTTTACTATTCCAATCGCAATTGGAGTCGATTTATTGGAGGAGTTATTAAAATGCAAGGCAATCTTATTGAAATGACTACCCGCATCCAAACTGATGGTTTTGCTCAGGCTAATCTGCTGCCCTTCGACCTCTTCAGGATCAAACTCTAAACGAAAGGTCGTACGCAGCGGACCATTGTCTAATACCTGATACCGACGGTAATGTTTGGTATATTTCACATCATCATTGAAGTATAGAGCAACATCCCCAGCTCCTAGCGTTTGTCCTACCGAATAGTAGTCCATTCCTTCGCCGTGGTCTTTATGGTAGTCATCAGTTTTATACCACTTATTGATTATCAGCTGATCGGTGCGCTTTGCCCAATAATCCATACCCTGCGCGTCATCCTTACGTCCCTCTAATGCCTTGCCATACATTCGGAAAGCGACCACATCATTCTCCCATGCAAAATCGTCAAACCGCTCAGGAACATACCGCGCATAGGTGTTCGGCACAACAGCGGTCGGCGTACCTTCAGCTACCGTCAATGTGACGCGTTCTTTCGGCGCTACAGCAACCTGAACCAATACATTCACCGGCGTTTGGCCGCCTAATCTCTCTATTTGGTGAGGCAATGTATTGCCACTTGCATCCTTCACCGTAAAAAGGGTATCCAAATTAAAATGTTGCTGAAACTTCGCGTAAGGGATTGATATCAATTCCTGTCGGCTCAGATTCGTTGGGTTCGAGACCAAGATATGCTGCTGGGCATAGCTGTTGTAAACAGCCCCTGCGCTCATCAAGCATAGCAAGAGTAATTTTTTCATATTATCTCAGTTCTGTTATCGAACTCTTGTCCATATCATCATAATCCATATTCTCTCCGGCCATCCCCCAAATAAAAGTATAATTACTAGTGCCTGCACCCGAGTGGATAGACCATGGTGGAGAAATGACCGCTTGCTCATTCTGCATCCAGATATGGCGAGTTTCGTCAACCGGCCCCATAAAGTGCGAAACTGACTGGCCTTCCGGAAGATCAAAATAGAAGTAAACTTCCATTCTTCTGTCGTGAGTATGCGCAGGCATCGTGTTCCACACGGAACCCGGCTTCAATTCAGTCATCCCCATTTGCAGTTGGCAAGTTTCGATGACTGTATGCAATAGCATTTGATTGATCACGCGGTGATTGGAAGTCTCCAACGAACCCAGTTCAATCTTATTCGCCTGTTCCTTTGTCACTTTCCTCGTCGGATAGCTATGATGTGCTGGCGTAGAATTCAGATAGAACTTTGCAGGCTCTGCCGCATTCTTACTGCTGAAGTAAACATCCTTCACACCCTTGCCTATATACAAAGCCTCCTTGGTTCCTAAGTCGATCTGTTCGCCGTCCACCTCTACTGTGCCTGCTCCACCAACATTGATGATTCCTAATTCGCGACGGCTCAAGAAGAACTCCTCTTTTAAAAGAGGTTCTATCGTTTCTAGCTTTAACTTCTGATCGACCGGCATTGCACCCCCAGCCATGTAACGGTCAAAATGTGTGTAAACAAAGTGAATGCGATCGTTCCAAAATAACCTGTCGATTAAAAAGTTCTCACGCAGTCCTTTCGTGTCTAAAGTTTTGGTTTCATTTGGTCCAATAGCATACCTGCTTTCAAAGGTAGTTTCCATAACATAGTTTGTTTTATTTGATTAATATAGGACTAACAATTAGCGATAAGCCCTTTTATCTGCGAAATCGATTTCGACTAGGCTTAGGATTTCCCGAAATGCAGTATCGATTCCTACCCCCACTTCTCAGGCTTCCAGGTGACTACTTAGCGGCCGTAACGACCGCTCGTATTAATCTCCGAAAACGATAGCGTAACTAAAGTTTTCAAATACCAGAGATATTTAATAAAATTGGGAATATTATAAACGCTATACCAGTAGGTCAGTCTGACAGCACAACCCAAAACCTAACAATCAAACGGTTCCTGCTCAGTTTAGCCTAAAGCACTTAACCAAGATCATAAACTAATGAACGAACAGAAAGCAGGAAAATATAGGTGGACCATTTGTGCGTTGCTATTTTTCGCCACAACGATCAATTACCTGGACAGACAAGTATTATCGCTCACATGGAAAGACTTTATCTCGCCAGAATTTCATTGGACAAATAATGACTACGGACTAATTACCGCCCTATTCTCTATATTTTATGCTGTGGGGATGCTCTTTGCTGGTCGTTTTGTCGATTGGATGGACACCAAGAAAGGCTTCTTATGGGCTATAGGAGTCTGGTCGGTCGGTGCGATTCTTCATGCCTACTGTGGCATTGCTACGTCGGGCATCCTTGCCGGTGAGTGGTTCGTTGGGTTTGAAGGAGCGAAAGAGGCCATTGCCAACGTGCATGATGTTGCGCGTGTAGTCAATGTGTCTGTCGTACTCTTTATCTTCGCCCGATTTGTATTAGCCATCGGTGAGGCTGGAAACTTCCCTGCCGCGATCAAAACAACAGCAGAATATTTCCCGAAAAAAGACAGAGCATTAGCAACAAGTATTTTCAATGCCGGTTCGACTATCGGTGCTCTTGCTGCCCCTCTTTCTATCCCGGTTATCGCAAAATGGTATGGTTGGGAAATGTCTTTTATTATTATCGGTGCGCTTGGATTCGTATGGATGGGCTTTTGGATCTACATGTACGATAAGCCCGAGGTACACCCTAAAGTAAACGAAGCAGAATTAAGTTATATACAGCAGGATGATATTTTGGAAGCGCAGCAAGCAACAACTGCGGATGCGGTTCCGACCGGTAAAGTAACAATCATGAACTGTTTGAAACATAAACAAACATGGGCATTCGCTATTGGTAAGTTTATGACCGACGGCGTATGGTGGTTCTACTTGTTCTGGATGCCTGCCTACCTAAGTTCAGTTTATGGCATCAAATCATCCGATTTGAATGGTCAGTTAGCCCTTTTTGTATTGTATAGCATCACAATGCTGTCCATTATAGGTGGTTGGCTACCTTCTTATTTTATCAATAAAGGGATGAATGCATACGCCGGACGTATGCGCGCTATGTTGATCTTTGCGTTCTTCCCATTAGTGGTATTGCTTGCACAGCCTTACGGACATATATCTTTCTGGATTCCGGTTTTATTAATCGGAGTTGGAGCAGCAGCTCACCAGTCTTGGTCGGCAAATATCTTCTCGACAGTCGGCGATATGTTCCCTAAGAAAGCCATTGCAACGGTTACCGGAATTGGTGGATTAGCAGGTGGTTTGGGATCATTTTTCATCAATATTTATTCTGGAAAGCTGTTTGACCATGCCGAAACCAACTGGAGCCAAGTGAATGGTGAAAACCTAGTAACTCGATTCCCGGAACTGGCCAATGTGGAGAGTAAGAAAGCTTTCTTTGAGCAACAGGGTGTCGCAAATATTGAAGAATTCTTAAAGCAGTTGGCTGCACAAGGCCAGACGGTAGTAAACGGGATTGATAAAGGTTATATGATCATCTTTACCTTTTGTGCTGTCGCGTACTTGATCGCTTGGTGTATTATGAAAATATTAGTACCTAGAATGAAACCTGTTAAGCTGTAGAAGAGCGACGGGGTATAATCGTGGTATCCAATATGGTCGTGTCGAAATCAACCTGTGAGCGGTTTTTCGACTCGACTAATTCTATTAACTTCTCCACTCCCTTATAGCCGATATCAAATGCCGGCTGAATAATCGTCGAGAGAGAAGGATTGAGCGACTCCGCAACTTCCGTATTTGCAAAACCAATAACCGCAACCTGCTCCGGGACGGAAACACCTAACTTTGAAAGAATACCAAGGGCACTGACGGTAAGCGTATCCGTTGTACCCAAAAGACCGATAGGCCCCTTATGTTCTTTGAGTTTCGTTGCTAGGATATTGGTCAGGTTTTTTATCAAATCCTCACGGGATTGACCGTAATCCACTTGAATAATGTTTTCTACCTTTTCGGGTATGTAATTAGCCAACAAAGCCTTCTTATATCCAGCAATTCGCTTCTGACTCACGCCAATATTCATCCCACAAAGCACCACAATATCCTTTCTTCCCATATCGATAAGATGCTGCGTAGCGTCGAAAGCGCCTTTTTCATTATTAACGCCAATCTTGAATGTATCCAGTTCAAAGTCTATACGATCGACCAAAACTAGAGGACAATTTTGATGAAACTGCTTGAGGTATTTCAGATCGCTGTTTGCGGAAGGCGTTATGATCACGCCATCGATATTCTGTTGATGTAAGGTGCGCAACGAGTCGCGCTCCAAGTCGGCATTCTCCCTACTTTGCATAAAAACCAGCTTGTAATTACGCTCATAGGCCGCCTGCTGAGCGCCCTCAAGAATCTGCGACTGAAATGGATTTGCCAGATAGGGAATAATAACCGCGATAGTATTGCTGCGCCCCGTTTTTAGGCTTTTCGCCAGGATATTTGGTCGATAGTCATATTCATCAGCCATATCACGAACGCGTTGCTTCGTTTCATCACTAATTTCAAAACTATCGTTCAAGGCTTTCGATACCGTAGATATCGAAATCCCCAACTTTTTTGCCAATTCCTTCAAGGTGATATTACTCATCGTCGCTTACTTCCTTTTAAATCAATTTAGGCCTGCTGAAACAACCAGTGCATGAATAAAAGTACTAGTTTTTTTAGCTGCTCTCCTTTGACTAAAATAGTAAATATATTTCTATAACGGCAATGGGTGACTTTTGGCCTGCTTCTCCTATGCAAGCCTCCTAAGAATATGCTCAATGAATAAGGTAAGTGTGGATCGACATAGGGTCCACTTCATGTTTACCCCGATAGAGATTCAGACCTACAACATTTAAAGGCGACCTGGTGTGGTTTATTAAGTTCACGACACGTACTAAACTTGAGCCAACAGTAACAAGATTCCGCTAACTCTGGGGATAACTAATAAAGGCTCTTGTATTTGCTAGGATTAGCGAAGTGCCTGCTGAGTCTTTACCGAACGACGTAATTAATACGATGTTCCTTAGCGAAAACTGTAGCTACAGAAACCATTCTGTTTTGTTTGTTTAGCATTTCAGTCTCGGTCGTTGTAAACAGTTGATCGATTGCGATCTTCACCTCCTCAGGAGATTTCCCCGAGTCGATCATTTCTGCTATACGTAGATAATCCTTTTCAAAAAGGCGTTTCCCGGATACCATATAATCCAATGAAGCGCTAATCAATTCTTGGGCATCTTGGGTCTGTTTAAGCTCTTTAGCCTTTTCAATAGCCTCATGCAGCGGGGCAATTGTTCTGGAATTAATGTATTCCTTCGCGGTAGACGGCAGGTTATTTTTTGACTTTAGTTCTAAGATTTCAGTGAAATATATGGGCCGATAAGCTGCAGAAACCAAATTAGCATTCAATGCGGTACGTTGGAAAATCTGCTCTTTCGTCGGGGATGAACACGCCAAAAACAGCAGCGATAGTAAAAGCAGGGGCCATAATTTCGTTTGATGTTTCATGGTATAGATTAATTACAATAAGTAATTTTATAAACCGTTAGATTTCGGTTTGTTTAAATAGTCACAACTTTCTAGCCAAAATAGCTTTTTCATTCAGAAAACTAAAAATGGTTATAGGGTGCTTGTGTTTATAAGGGAGACCTAGAGCTCCAAGATGTTTATGTTACTTCAATTTTCTTCATCTATCGACATTTCCTTAATTTGAGCGATTAATTAATTTGATATTCTTTCAGATATAACGAAACCCTCTGTGCGGTTGTTTTTTTACGAAAACTTTATCTAATTAACCGATTTAACCATAATCACATTGGCATAAAATAATATTTCAGATTAATTTATGATTTTTTATTTCCTAATTTTACCATTTTAGCAAAAATGTCAAACGAAGATTCTCATTCCTATAACCAATTGTTGGAAGCTATCAGCCATGGTAATGAGCGTGCATTTTCGATATTTTATGATTTATTTGCCACTGAACTAACCCGGCATATCTTTTCTAAGGTAAATGATCAAGAAGTTGCTGAAGATATCCTACACGATCTTTTTCTTTCACTTTGGAAAAATAAAAGTCGATTGACAGAAATCATATCAGTGCCTGCTTATCTATATTCATCCTGTAGATACCTTATCATCGCTTATTCTAGAAAAAAATATTCGAAGCCAACCCTACAATTAGATATATCTTCACTAGATATCTTAGATGAGGACGTACCGCTAGAAGACCGCCTATACTATCGATATACGTTGGACTTGATTGAAAAGGAAATTGAGAATCTGCCAGAAAAATGTAGGGAGGTATTTAAATTAAGCCGTAGTGAATTTTTATCAAATAGAGAAATAGCGCAAAAGCTGCAGATTTCGGAGTCAACAGTTGAAAAACATATCAACAAAGCTATTAAACGACTAAGATCGCTAACCCAACCTTATCTGCTTATTTTATAATGAGCATTATTCTGTTATGCTAAAGTGAGCCAGCTTAAGGACAATGTCGTCATCAGCCTACCCAATTTTTTATTTTTTTTCAAAACGAGTAGAAGGTGCATCGCTTTTCATTCACTTGATATTTACGGGATACCGAATATAAAATTGTGATGCAAGAAAACCAAGTACCGCAAGAAACTTCCAAATTTCTAAATGGCACCTCAACGAAAGAAGAGAAGGCTAGTCTATTGGCATGGTACAATTCCATCGACCATCCAATTGAATATCATGACGACGCCCTAAATCACTCGGTCCGGTCTGTTAAGAAAAAACTGATAAAACAACTGGCCGCTGAACATAAAAAACCAGCTGTATTATTATGGCCTCGGTTGGTCGCTGCCGCTGTGCTTATCCTAGCCAGTTATTTTGGATGGAGAATTGTCGAAAACAGAATGTATACTGTTCAGACACCGACCATTGCTCAGCTTGCAGCGATACAGCCCGCAAAAGAACGTGCCATTATTATTTTGGAAAATGGAGAGGAAATAGACCTCGACAAACTTGCCCCAAATAACTTACTTCAACGCGGAGATGTCACAATCATGAAAGACGGTAATGGCGAAGTAACCTATTTGAATAACAAAACTGGCGTTCCACAAATGAACACAATTCGCGTTCCTAAAGCCTCCGTTTACACGCTGACTCTTAGCGATGGAAGCCGTGTTACGTTAAATTCAGAATCGAAACTTACCTATCCTACGCAGTTTAGCAAAGGGAACAGGAAGGTTTCATTGGAAGGTGAAGGCTATTTCGAGATACAAAAAACGCCGAATAAAGATCGCTTTATTGTAGTCACAGACCAACAGGAAATTGAAGTCTATGGGACAAAATTCAATGTAAAGTCTTTTGGCGATGAGGGCAAAACATTTACCACGCTTGCAGAAGGTTCGGTTCAAGTGACATCAACTCAGCATAAAAAGATTCTACCCCTAAAACCGCAGCAGCAGATTTATACAGACGATAAGGCATCCCTTAGCGTGAAAACAGTGGATTTAGATCAGGTCTTAGGATGGACGAACGGGCAATTTGTATTTGACGGGGTGGATAATGATGACACGTTTAATGAAATCGCGCGTTGGTATGACATCGACATCAGATACCTGAAAAACACGCGAAATGACCAATATATCGGCATTATTCCTCGAAACTTAGCTTTAGATAAACTAATTGCCTTGATGAGTTACGCGGAACTTCAAATAAAACCGATCAAAGCAAAGAATAACCGAATCCGATTACTTATAAATTAATTCACCAATACAAATCGAAAAAAATGAAAAAGCAATTTAACAGCAGTTAAGCACATGCCTATGCCATAAAAAAAAAACGAACCCTGTTGGCGCAGGATTCGCATGACTTTTTTGGCTGAAAATTCAAAGTAAACATGACCAGTTTTTAATCATTTACAACCAACAACGAATTTAATGAATTTTTATTTATATCCATTCTTGTATAAGGGGGTGGAATCTACCGATCTAATGGGCGATCCTGTTGCTCAACAAACTCGCGTAACAACAAAAAGTCCCCTTGCAGATTCTGGATTCTTATCCAACATGATAATGAGATTGAAAATAGTTACACTATTTTTAGGAGCCCTTTTTTCGCAAGCAAATGCACGTTCTATTGCTCAAGAAATAACGCTAAACAAGAAAAACACAGAGCTCTCCACCGTGCTTAAAGAACTCGAAAAACAATCGGGTTACACGTTTTTTTACAATAAGAACGATATCAACGCAAGTAAGAAAATCAGTGTAAATTTTAACAGCACGCCTCTGCGAGAGGTGCTAAATAGTGTGCTGAAACAACAAAGCCTCACCTTCGAATATTTCGACAAGACCATTGTTGTAAAGAGGACAAATAACAGAAACAATGTTGAGGGACGTTCAATTACGCAGAATGCAGAAAAGTTTTCAGCGTTAAATCAAACTATAGTGCGAGGCTCGGTTGTTGACGAAGATGGACACCCAATTATCGGAGCGTCCATTCGATTAAAGTCTGACCCTAAAAAAGCGACATCAACTAAGCAGAATGGTGAATTTGAACTCCCAATCACAAGTTTAAATGAGTTATTGGTTGTTAGTTTCGTTGGCTTTGAGACAAGTGAGGTAAAGGCCAGCTTAGATCGCCGAGCAATGAGAATTGTCTTAAAAAAACGTGATAATAATATTGAGGAAGTGGTGGCGACAGGGATGATGAGCTTCAAAAAGGAAACTTTCTCCGGCGCTTCTAACAGATATACGCAAGAAGATTTGAAACAAGTTGCCAACACGAACGTAATTCAGGCAATGAAATCATTAGATCCATCCTTTTTGGTAATGGAAAACAACCTTTCCGGAGCCAATCCAAATGTACTTCCAAATATTGAATTACGTGGAACAACGAGTATCACCAGCGAAAATCTTCGGGATGAATTTACAAACGATCCAAACCAACCACTTTTTATTCTAGATGGTTTCGAAACAAGCTTACGCTCGATTTTAGATTTAGACATGAATAGAATTGCATCCATTACTATCAATAAGGATGCGAGTTCCACCGCTATTTATGGTTCAAGAGCTTCCAATGGCGTGGTGGTGGTTGAAACAATCAAACCACAACCAGGAGAAATTCGGGTGAATTACACAAGTGACATGAACTTAGAGCTTGCCGACCTAGGAAGTTATAACCTGATGAACGCTGCTGAAATCTTGGAATTCGAAAGACTTTCCGGTGTTTATACTGCGCCAAGCCATCAACCAGAAGCACAGTACGATTACTACGATCGCTTATACAATAATCGCTTGGAGAAGGTACAATCTGGTATTGACTCCTATTGGCTGAAAGAGCCAATCCGAACAGGATTTGCTCATCGTCATTCCTTATATGCTGAGGGTGGATCAGAGAGCTTTTTGTTTAACATCGGCGGTAACTTCAAGAATAATAATGCGGTAATGAAAAACTCCGGCCGCAAAGATTGGGGTGGTAGAATCAATTTAATCTATCGCAAAGACAAGATTAATATCAGCAACAATTTGACTATAAGTGGTTATGGATCTTCAGAATCCAATTACGGTAGCTTCTCGACTTGGGCAAATTTAAAACCCTACTACACCAAAGCAGATGCAACGCAAGCAAATTTGGATGAATACCTTGATGTGTATTACAACAAAACTTACTTGATTGCGAATCCGTTATACAACGCGAACCAAAATAGCTACGATCGTTCAAAAAATTGGGGAATTGCGAATAATTTGGCAGCTATCTATACGATAAATGATGCCTTACGGGTACAAGCGGGATTGCAACTGAGAAAAGAATCTACGACTGCGGAGGCTTTTATCTCACCTCTGAATTCTCGCTATTTCCAGATATCTCCGTTATTAAAAGGAGCGTTTAATTCTAGAGGCCGTGACCTGTTCTCTTATAATGCAAATGCCATGGTAACCTACGGAAAAAATATAGAAAAGCATTCCATTACAGCCAATGCACGTCTCGAATTTTCCGATAACACCAACAGTAGCTTAGGATTCAGCGCACAAGGCTTTCCCTTAACAAGCAATGGTAATCCAGCATTCGCCTACGGTTACACAGAAGATGGGACTCCCTCTTCAGCGAAATCTGTAAGCCGTCGTAATTCTTTTATTTCGGCATTGAATTATAGTTACGATAGACGTTATAGTTTTGATGCTTCATTCAACTATGATGGATCTACATCTTTCGGACGAAAGAATCCTTATTCTCCGTTCTTCTCTGTCGGAGCAAGTTGGAACTTGCACAATGAGGGGTTCCTAAAAGATAATCCTAATTTCAATATGCTACGTTTAAGAGCAAACTATGGTATAACCGGAAATCAGAACTTCTCATCTACCACTTCAATCTCTACGTATCGCTATTTGAGTGCTTACAGTTATTTCGGACAAGGAGTTACTTTATCAACGTTTGCTAACGAAAACCTACGTTGGCAAAAAACAAACCAGCTTAGTGGAGGATTAGATGCTACACTTCTCGACAACAGATTGACCGTAACGTTTAACGCCTACTTGAAAAAGACCAATAATCTAGCTGTCGCTGTCGATTTACCAGCCTCTACTGGCTTGATGGCATATCCTTTTAACGCAGGTGACCTAACCGTTAAAGGAATTGAAGGTATTGTTCGCTATAATATTATTCAACGTCCAGAAGAAAGATTTTATTGGAATGTGGGAGTAACTGGAGCAACAAGTTCCCAGACTTACAACAATTTTAACAATAAGCTCGCGGGTATGAATAAAAGTCTTCAGAACTCAAATTCGCTTAAACGGTACAAAGACGGTTACTCACCTAACACACTTTGGGCCGTCCAGTCACTTGGCATTGACCCCGCAACCGGTCGTGAAATATATCTAAAGATTGACGGTTCTCAAACCTTTGACTATGATGCAAAAGATATTGTCGCGCTAGGAAATGGTAATCCAGCTTTCCAAGGTGTATTGAGCACAACTTTAAATTATAAAGGATTTTCAATGTCTGCATACATGCGTTACATCTGGGATCAAGATGTGATGAATACTGCATTATTCAATAAAGTTGAAAATATCTCCTTATCGAGTATCACATCATACAATCAAGATAAACGAGCCTTATACGATCGTTGGAAAGAACCTGGCGACATCGCTCAGTTCAAAGGAATTGGATTAAATGACCTTACTCGCATTTCATCTCGTTTTATCCAGCAAGAAAATTCATTTTCATTCGAGTCAATTTCACTTGGCTATGACTTTAAAGACTATGCTTGGATTAAGAGAGCGGGCTTAAGCAATTTACGTATAACGGGTATCACAAACGAAATCGGTAGATGGTCTACAATCCGTCGCGAGCGTGGTATCGACTATCCCTATTCAAAAATGTACTCTATCACAATAAATGCAAAATTCTAAGAAAATGAAATTATTTTACAAAACAAATAAATCATTGACAATCGTACTAGCAATATTCGCTATTGCATTAACGTCGTCGTGCAAAAAATGGTTAGATGTACAGCCCGAAGATAAATTTACAAAAGATCAAATTTATCGAACTCCAGCGGGGGTGGCTGAAGTGATGAATGGTTTATACCAAAAATTAGGGAACGAATCGTTATATGGGGGAAACCTCACCCTGACGGTGTTAGATGTATTGGCTCAACGCTATAAAGTTTCAAACACACAGAACCCCTACTATGTCTTTGATTCTTTTTCTTACGGCTCCGAGTCATCCCAGAATACGTTCAATAATATTTGGACACAAATGTATGCTACTATTGCAAATATTAATGACCTCGTGGCCAATCTCCCTAAGATTGAGAATGGATTAACTTCTGCACAAAAGAACCAATACCTAGGAGAAGCAATTGGAATGCGAGCTTTCATCCATTTCGACCTATTGAGAATGTTTGGACAGCCTTACAACGAATCAAACGAGAGTTTCTCGGCCATTCCATATTACCGCACATTGTCGACGAATATTTCCGACTTTTCGACAAATAAAGAAGTGGTTCAGTTCATTCTCGAAGATATTGCAGAAGCGGAGGCACTTCTAGCAAATGATCCGATTAGAGGAGGAAAAAGCACCGATAACTATAACAATAATCGTTTCAATTATTATGCAGTACTTGCATTGAAAGCGCGTGTATACCAGTGGATAAATGATAAACCCAATGCTTTTGCAGCCGCAAAATCTTTGATTGATGCGCAAGATGTATTTCCTTGGGTTACCCACTCTGCCATTACGATTGCCGGAAAGGATACAGATAGAAAGTTTTTTTCTGAAAATATATTCGCAGTATTTAACCCCAAACTAAACGACTTATTCCTTGGCCGCTTTGATGGAAACTTACTTGACGGCGATTTACTGGCAACGGGTTCTGACAATGCAATCAGTAAAGTATATGAAAATTACGAAGGAGACTATCGTTATACTTATTTATGGCCTTATTCCACAACTGGAGTAGGATATAGAACATTCATCAAATACGCTGAGATCTCCAATAAAGCTAACATCAGTCGTTTCATGGTACCGGTTATCCGTATTTCCGAAATGTATTACATCGCGGCAGAATCTACCGAAGATCCAATAGAGGCTTTAGACTATTTAAATACTGTACGAAGACATCGTAACTTATTAGTGGATATCAGCAATCCCTCTACCTTAAGAGATGAGCTCACAAAAGAATATATAAAGGAGTTTTATGGTGAGGGACAGCTCTTCTATTATTATAAACGCATCGGATCCACTTCAATTCTGTCTATGACCAATGGAGGAAATCAGTTGGCTGTGAATGCATCTACATTTGTTATTCCAGTTCCGCAAGAAGAATTTGACGCAAGATAAACTATCAAACATGAAAAAATTATTTAAATATTTACTTTTTAGTATCAGCTTTTTGTCCTTGTTTGCCTGCAAAGAGGACACTTTAGACCTCTACGACGAAAATACGTCGGGAAATAATATTTATTTCTTAGAGAATTATTCAAAGACAAGATATGATAAGTTTAATCAAGTTATTTCCCTGGGATTGGCTTCTGCATCCTTGACAGACACGATAATCAAGATCCCTGTAAGAATTACCGGGCCGAAATCTGAGCAGGATAGACCGATTAATGTTGTCATTCCAGACACATGTACGATGAAAGAGGGGATTCATTTTGACTTCCAAACAGCGCCTGTTATCAGAGCAAACAGAACGGTGGACACGATTTCTTTAATCTTGCATCGTACGGAAGATCTACTATCAAGTCAAGTGTATTTAAAACTTACACTACAACCCAATGCTGATTTTATAACGAATATCGCAACGAAAAAAAACTCGGGATATACGATTGACCTGCTATCTTATGAACTCTCATATGACGATATGTTTCCAGTGCCTTACATCTGGACTACGTTCGCTGGGAAATCAACGGTGTTGGGATATTTTGGCAATTATTCCCGAAGAAAAATGGAACTGATGTTAGAAGTTCTCAAAGCTAACCCCGCTGTATTCTATGATTCGAAATTGGGTATTTCGATCAGTCAGATTATAAATTGGTCCTCCTATATGAAATACTGGCTAAATAAAGAAAAGATAGAGGGAAACATTTACCTCGACGATGCTGGAAATGAAATCACAATGGGCCCTTATGCTAAGTAATATGAAAAAGATTTTATATATCTCAATTTTATTCCTGATCGTTTTTTGCGCTAGCTGTAATAAAGATCTAGGAAACTATGATTATGTTGATGTCGATTCCTTAAAAATAGGAAATATCCATTTATTAGACACCCTCAAAATTGGGCTAGGGCAACCTGTCAACTTTATTCCGGAATTTGAAAACAAATTAAACCAAATCGATGAAGCTGATTTAGAATATGAATGGGTAGCATTTGATAATTCCATCGTATCCGGCCCTGAAAAGAAAAGAGTCCTGTGTAAGACACGTAATTTCGAGGTTATCCCAGCTTTAGTAGTTGGTACTTACCCATGTTATTTGAAAGTTCGCAACAAAAAAACAGGAAGCATTTGGATTTATGACTTTACCTTAAAGATTTCTGGAAAATTCGAAAAGTACGGATGGTTCGTATTAAGTGATAAAAATAGTCAATCACACCTCGATTATTTTCAAGATGATCCAACAAATTGGAACACATATCCTGTTGAATATCGAGACTTCAACGTACTGCTAAAAAATGAAATCGATGGTTCCACATTAGATCTGGCCGGAAAGCCCGTTTCACTTGCCAATTTCCATAATCAAGACGTGATCACAAGAGCGGCAAAAAACTACCTGTACATCAACACAGAGAACAAAACGTATAAGATCAATGTGACAGATGGTATGTTGTATAACACAACAAAATACAGTTTTACAAATGAAACATCCGCTGGAAAACCAAATTCAGCTAATAAATTATTCGGATTTTCATCAGGCCAATCTATCGCCATCAAAGACAACAATATTTACAGTATGTATTATATTTACCAAAAGTCTTATAATATCCCTATTAATACAAATCCAGATGGTACGGGATATAGAATATCAGAATATATTGCGGCACCAATGGGCAATGTATACAGTAATACTTTGATTTACGATATTGACAACCGTCGCTTTATGACATTCAATTACGCATCTCAATATGCCACTCCCTTATCATCCGAGGGACAGGCGTTAGATGTTAGAAACACCAATATGGACATGGTGTGGATGCAGCATACACTTGCTTTCAATGGTCAAGCAATTGCAGTAATGAAAAATGCTACAAATTATTTTTTGGTTCGTATGACTTTTGGAGAAGATGCAAGCTTTGCTGTAAACTCGGTAACCGATATCACAACTACTTTTCCGGGTATCGCAAGCGCATCTTGCTTTGCAGTTGATCACTTATATGGTTATGTATTTTATGCTGCAAATAATAAAATATATCAATACGACATGGATGCCAAGGTATTAAAAGTTGCAAAAGAATACACTGGCCGCGAGATAACACTCCTTAAATTCCAAACGTTTACCTCGAATCTAAAACCCGGTAATACAGGTTTCGATAGGAACAAAGTTCGCCTCGAGCCGGTCGCCTATAGTTTAATAGTCGGATCTCATGAACAAAGTAATCCTACTTCTTCAGGTCGAGTAGATTTCCTTCGAGTAAACGGATTAATGGGCACACTAACCGAGTCCTTCAATCCTTTTGAAGGTATGGGAAAAGTTGTTGACGTTGTTTACACAGACAACATGTAATTTATGATATTTGCGGTTGAGTAAATTGACCGCAAATATTAATTTTCATCACCTCGAAAATTACCATGAAAACAACTATTAATTTTTTAGCTCTTTCCGCTATGCTATTATCTGCGCTTTCACCGAAAGCTCAAAACAAACAGTTAACGCAATTTCTCAGCGCCCGATTCTCGATTGCCGGCTATACGCACCAAGCTGCCGATTATTGCTTCAACAAAATCCAAGATCAACGAGGCTATACCTTCGTGGAATTGAAGGAGCTGCCAGATCGAAAAGCCAGCATTATCCTCAAAGGCAACAAAGGCGAATTAGACACCTCTTTCGCAAGACTTGACTCGCAAGGCAAGATTAAGCAGATCGAGCTTTTCGATCGCTTATACGGCATTAAAAGAGCTGCCAATCCAAAGCTAATCGCCAAGATCCCGTTTGAAAATAAAAATGGCTCTATCCTACTGAAGCTAAGCATCAACGGGACAGGCAAAACGCTTAACATGCTCTTTGATACCGGAGCCGACGGCATGGCGCTTGATGAAAAAAAGGCAAACGCGATAGGCGTAAAAGTAACAAGGGAAAATAATGCATCAGTGGTTGGTGGGACACAGCAAATCAAAGTGTCTGAAGGCAACTACGTCGAGATCGGCGAGTTAAAGATGGACAACATGTCCATCGCTATCTTTCCTAGCCGGCCAGACGATCACTCCGATGGAATTATTGGCAACAGCATCTTGAGAAGATACATTACCCATATCGATTACGACAATAACGAGCTATCGCTTTTCGAATTCGGCGATTTCAACTACCCTGGTGAAGGCAAGCCTATTCCTATTACATTCCCACAGGGGGTTATCCACCTCCACGCGGACCTTTCTATTACCGGCGAGGCTCCTATCCGCGGAGATTTTATTTTCGACACAGGTGCCGGCTATAGCTTAATAGCCTTTCGACCATTCGTCAAGGAGCATAAACTGCTAGTCTCGGGATTCAAATCCGAAGTCTCCTCGTCGACCAGCAGCTTAGGAACAGTAACCCCAACCTTCACCGGAATAGCCCGATCCCTGGCCTTAGAAAATATGGAACCTATGCTAAACTTCCCCATCAGTTTAATGGGTGGCAGCTCAGCTAATAAAGATTGGAACCCCGGAGCAGATGGATCACTGGGCGTACGTGCAATTAGCCGCTACAACCATTTTATCAACCTGTTGGATGGCGAAATATACCTGAGCAAAAACAAGCTACATAGTTATCCTGCAGACTTCCTGATCCGCGATTACCTTTTTGGTTGGAACAACCAGGGCGATTTGATACTGCTCGAAAGGATAGGAACACCAAACAGCCCAGAGAAAGGAAAAAGAGTAAATTCTATCGACCGAATACTCGAGAGTAGGCTGGCCAAAAACAGTAAATCCATCGAGAAATTAAGAAGTCTCCCTAAGGATAAAAAAATAACCGTTTCGTTCTTCGACGAAACAAAAACTACAATAGAATAAGGTATTACCCGAAAAACAGACAACATATAATGAAAAAAACAATCTCTTTAATAGCAACTTTGCTGATCAGCATCTTTGTATTTGCTCAGACAAAACCCGCAAACATTACCGGAACTGTCGATAAAAACGATATAGTCCGCGTATCCCTATTCAAAGTGCTCAACGGCCGTCTTGTTGAGGTCGCTTTGAGTATCCCTGATTCCGAAGGTCGCTTCGGATTCCGATTTACACCAGAGTACGAAGGTTTCTATGTGATCGGAAGCGGAACGAGCACAAGACCACAAGGAAACTTTAAATTTTATTTCCGAGGAAATGAAGACCTTGTTATCAAATTGCACCGTGAGGATTATGAACTCATAAGCACCAATAGTAAAGAAATTAAGGCACTGAACAATTGGGATATTACAATAGCCGATATTCAGGCGAAATCCAGCAGGCTAGGCGGTCAGAGCACCTACGTTGATTTCTTTCCTCAGGTTGAAGACATGTATGCAAATTTGGCGCAGTACAAGAAAGATCCAAAAACGGGCAATAAGACTTTTGATAAACTATACCCAAGCATCGTAGAATACGATTTTGCATACTACGCCATCGGCTATAATTACATGCCGCGCTCAGCGCATCCCGACGAAGAGGAGTTTACGCCATACTATCAAAACTTCAAGGTAGACAACTACCTCAACGATTTCCTATTGCAGCTGCCTTATGGCGACCGTTTCTTCACCAACCTTATTCTACAGAAGAACAAAGGAAAAAACCTCGCAGACGAGTCGACCTTAATCGCAAGCATCCCTTCCGACGTCTTAAAAGGACAGTTTATCGTCAGCAAAATGGAGAGAGCGCGCTCTATGGAAGAGTTCCAGATTTCGAAAGAAGCTTATAACCAATACATCACTTTGCCGGAGCAAATCGCGCGTGTTGCAGCTGTGGAGTCAAAATTGGCAGAATCCAAAACCGGTGCAACAGCCGTTAGCTTCAGCTATCCTGACGTAACGGGCAAACAAACAGCCTTGAAAGACCTGCGCGGAAAAGTTGTGTTGATCGACATGTGGGCAACCTGGTGTGGACCATGCCGTGCGGAAGAACCACATTGGGAAAAATTGAATGATGATTTTGCGGGCAAAGATGTTGCTTTCGTAGGGGTGTCGGTAGATAAAGAAAAAGATAAATGGGAAACCTACGTGAAAGAGAAAAAACTAAAAGGCATTCAATTGCATGCAGGACCAGGCAATATTCTATCCCAAACCTATAAAGTAGACGGTATCCCAAGATACATTCTAGTGGATAAAAAAGGTAATCTGATCGCAGCAGATAGCCCACGTCCTTCCGATCCCAAACTGAAAGAAATGATCAGTAAAGCGTTGGCTAATTAAATACTTGCCACGTTCATAGATAGAAAAGAGGGCACCTACTATATAGCAAACACTTTTCTAACCTCATACAAACCCCTATCAATCCCAATTTCAAAAAGATTCTGATAGGGGTTTGTAGTGAGTTTGAGAGGGCCTTGAAAGGGATATGAGCAGAACCAGTCTCAAACCAAGTTGCTGTGAGATAGGCAGGAGCCTTAGCAGAAACTTTCACATTTACATTAATACAGCAGCAGGAATGAAACTTCTTGGCAGGCTTTGAAGACAGACACTTTGACAAAAAAAGCTGCCTTCTGGGCAGCTTCCTTATTTCTTTAAATCGCGTTTTAGAAAAACTTAGAAAACAAGCCGGGCTTTTTCCAACTGTTTTTATATTCTGTGGCGAGAGCCGAGGGATTATCAAAAGAAAGTACATAGTTCAATGTTCTATGTGCTTCTTTCAGTTCGCCTGATTGATATAGCGTATGGGCCTTTGCCAAATATACATCCTCCGACAGATCATCATAGCCCCATCCTTCCTGATCGTATATTGCCTGAAACTGATCTGTATATTGCGTAACCAAAGCTTTGTTGTTCAACTTATCATGCAACAGAATACCATAGCTCAACCAAAGCGAATATTCCGAAGATTCCAATGTTTGCCCTACAAACTGATTATAGTCCTCAAACATCGCCGCCCCTTCGCGATATTGAGCCAATTGAAAATGGCTCTTTACGATCATATAAATCGTCTTGGCCTTATCAAAGTCGTTCAGCAGGAACGAACGCTTATTTTCCATGTATAAGCGCGCCGCTTTATTGACCTCGGCATAATTCTCCGCCTCGTTGTTGATCTGCATCAGATGATATTGCGGATTTGCTTCGTCTGGGAAACGACTTGCCAGATCGGCATAGTAGGCCCGCCGTACCTCATTAGGTTCATCCGCGAAGTAAGTAAATAAAACGCCTTCAACGAGATTTTTCGCATATTCAAAATCCCGAAAATCATAGTCTGAGATATCAGGATTCTCGTTGTAATGCCCATAGATTTCAAAAAGCAGCTCCTCGGCTTCTGCCCTAATATCTTCCGAAAGGCCTAACTTGTCATGCACGACAATCTGGGATGCGCGATGCTGGATATAGTTGTAGTAATACACCATATCCTCATTATAAACGCTGAAGAAATTATGAATTGCTACGTTGGCACCCTCATAGTCCTCGCCTTTTATTAAAGAATCTACTAAGGTATTATGCAATTCTGCAAATTCCGAATATTGCAAGCCCTCTTGAGCAATTTCTGCAGCGTCCGCATAACGTTTAAACGCTGCCAGTACAATCGCGTAGTTATTGCAGTTCATCGCCATATTATGGCGGTCTCCTAACGTGTCACTCTCAAACTCCCAATCATCAAAATACCTATGGAAAGCATCGTAAGCCTGTTTGTAGATCGCTAACTCTATCTTTCGAAACTCCATTCTCGACTCTTCGTTCACATGGAGTCCCGATATGAAATTTGCGATATCCACACCGGCGTTATAAAGATCTCTTGGTTTATCCGTAAAGGTGGGAACGGAAGAACTGATCAGTTGGTGGGCCAAAAACTTGGATTCCACCTGCCGACGCCAACTGAGCACATTGAGGTGTAGCGTGCAGGCTTTATCTAGTAGTTTTATCGCTTCTAAATAATCGCCATGTTCGTATAAATAAGTTCCTGCAAAGTGAAAACTCGCATATCCATTTGGGTTGCTCTGCATCAAAGCTCCGGCATGGCGAAAATAGAAGTCCTCTTCCTTACCGATCTTTTCTGCATAGTTTCGCTCGATAATCATCTGATAATAAAAAACATCAGGATTGCTGTAGGACTGATTGATCAATCCCTCAAATCGATGATACCATTTAACCAAACCTTCTTGAGTCGCATGATCAGAATTGTCGCCCTCAATCAACTTCATCATAATTTTCAAGGATAGGTCCACTGCTTGATTTTCGTAAGCAATCTCTGCCAAATCCAAATAGCTCTGGTTATTATTGCTCACATAGTGTTCGATTTGATCGGCTATCATCTTAACAATTTCTCCGCCCGTCGCAATCTTTGAAAAATCCAGCATATAGATTTTCTTTAACCAGAAGTAGGAAACATTCTTATCCATCAAGTCTCGGTTATCTGCAAAGGTTTCCCTAAAAAAAGCAATCCCTCGCTCTATAGTCGCCAAAAGATGCTCCCTTTCGCCAAGTGATTCGTAAATCTTAACTAAAAAATCAAAACCATAGGGTGCTGACTCGGGCTGTGCTATCAGCGCTCGCGCATAGGCAATAAACTCATCCTTATTCTCTTCTGTAATGTGTTTCTGCGGACGTGCAATCTGCCATAGGACATACTCATTCCCTAAAGGATAACTCAGGATATTATATAACGCTTTATTATTTGAAGGGTCTAACGCTAAAATTCTTCGTAAATAGGGTATAACGTACTGCTGTATGGACGCATATGCCTCCTCGTGGCCTTCACGATAGGCCAGATCATGATGCGCAACAGCCATTAGAAATAAAACATCCAGATCGTTCGGCGACGACCCGAGCGCCTTTTCCCCCTCTGCGATACATGCTTCAATCTCATTGGCATAAAATAACTGTTCAAGTTCTTCGTAATTCATATTCATAAAGAGTACGCTATATCTATAAAATTCGTATACCGAGCCTACAAAAAAAATGTCGACCGCTACTTTTAGAGTAGCAAATTACAAAATCTAATTCCAACCCCCCATCGCCCTTTTCGGGGATATTTAGAAATCAGGGAGAAAACTTTTAAAAGGTAGTTCGATTCCGCGACACCGTTTCCTAATAGTCGTTATTGTTTTCTAAATGAAACCCTCCTCTCCTCCGACACCTGTCTCCCGATTCGCCAATTTGAATGCCTCAAGCAAAACTTCTTTAACTTCTAGCAAAGATTAAAATCTGTATTGATATGGCAGATCTTTATCGGGTAATCCTATCTTTATAGAAAGATTCGATTTCAAAAAAATTAAAAGAATAGGAAGCCAAGATGAACAAACGAGAAGAAGTAATCCGTAATTACATCGCTGCGTATAACAGTTTTGACATCCCTCGGATGTTGGCAGACTTTGCTGATGATATTCAATTTGAGAATATACAGAATAATGTAACCACAGACACCCTGAAAGGAAAGGATGCGTTCCGCGAACAGGCGGAAATGGCAATGGAATATTTTTCTGATCGAAAGCAGACCATCACTTCGATTCAACATCTCAGCGACTACTCCGAAATTGAAATTGAATATGAAGCTACCCTGGCGATGGACTTCCCGGGCAGCATAAAAAAGGGTGATAAGATTAACTTGAAAGGCAAGTCAATCTTTACTTTCACTGAAGACAACAAGATTCAAAAACTACTGGATATCAGTTAATGTCCATCCTTATTGCTTCTGCATTATTATTTCAGGGGTTTAAAAAGCATCGACTACAGCACTCACAAACTCCAGCTCATCGGCAGATAATTTCAGTTCGATAGACTTGGCATTTTGTATCGCCTGGTCGGCATTTCTAGCACCCGCCAGAGCCACTGTAATGCCCGCCCGTTCGATGGTCCAGCGTAAAACTAGCTGACTCAGGCTAACCTTTTTATCATCGGCAAGGGGCTTGATTCGCTCTAAAAGGATGTTCGCCTTCTCGATAAAGTCAGGTTGGAAATGAGGAAGATTAGCACGGTGGTCGCCTTCTTGGAAGATATAGCCAGCATGGATCTTGCCCGTTAGCAACCCGCGCTCCAAAGGACTGTATGCCAACACCGATTTTCCGTGCTGAATACAATAAGGAACCGCTTCATCCTCCACAGCTCGGTTTACCATGCTGAAAGGGATTTGGTTGGACACGAGAGGAATGGTGCGTTCTGCTTCTGCCATCTGCGCAGCGTTGTAGTTGCATACGCCAACATAGCGCACCTTGCCCTGCTCTACCAATCGCGACACCGCTTCAAAGGTTTCGTCGATGGGCGTCGTGACATCGGGCCAATGAATCTGATACAAATCGATATAGTCTGTCCCCAGTCGTTTCAAACTTTGTTCGCATTCGTAGATTACCGAGTCTTTGCCGGCATATTTATAGATCTCGATTGCTTCACCATCATTGTTTTTACTGTGGAAGGCGAACTCGCCTTGGTCTGAGTCCCAGCGCATCCCAAATTTGGTTAGTAGCTGAACCTTATCGCGCGGCAGACCTCTTATCGCTTCGCCGACAATCTCTTCGGAAGTGCCTTGTCCATAGATTGGTGCGGTATCAATAGAAGTTACGCCCAGGTCGTAGGATGCTCGAATGGCCTGGATTGCATCATTTCTGTCGGTTGAACCCCACATCCAGCCGCCTGCAGCCCACGCACCAAAGGTGATCGCAGACACACTTAATTCACTATTGCCTAATTTTCTGTATTCCATAAGTTATTCGCTTTTATCTTAATTTAACGTTGATGAATGAATTGTCTTATGCTCATCGAGCGCAAGGTTGAGTATCGCCTGCAATAAGAACTTTTATTCGACCGATTTTGTTTCACCTAACTACATTAAAACAAGCTGATTACCCGAGCTGCTTAACAAATTTATTCAATAATAACTAGGAAAACAATATCCGAGCTAGCATTGCTTTGGGAATTCCGAGAACGCTAAGTAAATTGGAAATCTTATATTTACATAGAATTTACGAAAGGAATATTTATCATGAGAGTAATTTCGAAAACGATACCTGCCGCGCTTCTTATATTGGCATCCTGCAATAATCAGCCGAAAGAACATCAAACAATGAATGCTGATAGCACTGAAACAGAGCAGCTACAGACTCCGGCAAATAATGCTATTCCGTATGTCTTAGCGCAAAATTATTTTGTGAAAAATACGATAGGGGAAGATCGAAACGGTATTCATAAGATTGAAACCCAAGCGGCTTTCGACGAACTGTTCTCGCCCGCAGCAACCATGGGAAAGGATGGCCAGCCAACGCCTATTGATTTCGATAAACAATATGTCATCGCTATTATCTCAGCGACTTCCGACCTGACACCGACCATCGATAGTATAGCGGTCGAAAAACAGGGTGAAGAAATTGCTGTTACTTA
Source organism: Sphingobacterium hotanense (assembly GCF_008274825.1). NCBI lineage: Bacteria > Pseudomonadati > Bacteroidota > Sphingobacteriia > Sphingobacteriales > Sphingobacteriaceae > Sphingobacterium > Sphingobacterium hotanense. The sequence goes on along the minus strand of NZ_CP030848.1, from coordinate 554,288 downwards.
CAAGGAAGTTCTAGGTGAAAAACAGAGTTTTAGCGTTCGCCCGGTCGCTATTTTGCTTGTCGACAACCAATTTCAGGGCAACTTGAAAACAGAAATACAGCAAGAGATTTAAACCTACTTTAGATCTTTCTTATCGTTGTATATTTCATCAAGAAGATCATACAACTCGGGATGGTCTTCTTTTAATTGCTTTGGTTTCTGGAAGAAGTACTCGGAAACCACCGCAAGAAACTCCGCTTGATTCGTTGCCGCATAATCGCGAATATCTGATTTGTCTCTACGGATAAGTGATATGGTTTCGTGCATCTCCCTCAACCAGGGATTAATCAATTCCTTAGGAATGAGGTATTCCGGTACACCATCCACCTCACCGTCTGCCTTATCAATTAGGTGCACAAACTCATGGATCGCAGTGTTATTATTGGAATTCTGCTGGAACCCCGCCAACAATGCAGGAAGCGAAAGAATCATCTTGCGATGCATCGCGCCATCCCCGACCATGCCGAGTATATTGCGCTCATCGTCTAACGTATTGTATTTCTCATTGAAAACTTCGGGATAAATCAACACTTCATCCAGATTCTCGTACGACCAGGAATTGAAGTGAAATAAGGGTATGGTGGCACTTGCAGCAACCAATACACGATGCTCATCCGTGATTTTAGCGCCCTTTTCAGGGCTTATCTTAGTCGTTTGAAGGAAATACTCCACCCTACTAACGAAAGTGTTCTGTTGCTCCTGATTTAGCTTCGTAAAGAACTTCACATCCTCGGTCAACACCTTCAAGATCGTATCATGCGTCGGAATGACGGCATTAACAACTTTTTTGTTGCTGACATTGCGCCATACGAAATATACAAGGATAAGTCCGAAGACGAAGATGAGTACGGTGACTAAGATTGGTGAGTATTCCATGCTGTTGATTGTGATAATCTAAAATAAGTGGATTCTTTAGCATTTCCTAAGCAAAAGAGAGGACTAAAAACTTACATAATGCTATCCAAAGCGAAACAGAGATGAAAGCGCCTAAAAGCAGTTGCAAATTAAGACATTAGGAAAAAAAATAGCTGTCCTTTTGAGACAGCTATTTTCTATAGGATATTGTTGGGCTTACATCATGCCGCCCATACCGCCACCCATTGGAGGTGCACCAGCACCAGCAACGTTTTCTTCAGGCTCGTCTGCCAATACACATTCTGTTGTCAATAACATCGACGCTACAGAAGCTGCATTTTCTAAGGCTACACGAGATACTTTAGTTGGGTCAATAACACCCGCAGCGATTAAGTTTTCGTATTTGTCAGTGCGTGCATTGTAACCAAAGTCTGCCGATCCTTCTTTTACTTTTTGAACGATTACAGCACCTTCGATACCTGCGTTAGCACAGATTTGACGTAATGGCTCTTCGATAGCGCGTTTGATAATGTCAATACCGATTTGCTCGTCTTCATTGTCTCCTTTAAGGTCACTCAATGCTTCAGTAGCACGGATGAAAGCAACACCACCACCTGCAACAATACCTTCTTCTACCGCAGCACGAGTAGCATGTAACGCATCATCAACACGGTCTTTCTTCTCTTTCATTTCAACCTCAGTAGTTGCTCCAACGTATAATACCGCAACACCACCTGATAACTTAGCTAAACGCTCTTGTAATTTCTCACGATCGTAGTCAGAAGTCGTAGTCTCAATTTGAGAACGGATTTGTGCAACGCGTGCTTTGATATCGTCAGCCACACCAGAACCATTGATAATAGTTGTGTTATCTTTGTCGATAACTACTTTCTCAGCTTGTCCTAAGTATGATAACTCAGCGTTTTCTAATTTATAACCTCTTTCTTCAGAGATCACTGTACCACCAGTTAAGATAGCGATATCTTCTAGCATAGCTTTACGACGGTCACCGAATCCAGGAGCTTTTACCGCAGCTACTTTCAGCGATCCACGGATTTTGTTCACAACTAATGTAGCCAATGCTTCGCCATCTAAGTCTTCAGCAATAATCAATAATGGCTTGCCTGTTTGTACTTGTTTTTCCAAAATCGGCAACAATTCTTTCATGTTGCTGATCTTCTTGTCGTAGATTAAAATGTAAGGGCTTTCTAATTCAGCTTCCATTTTATCTGAGTTCGTCACGAAATATGGAGATAAGTATCCACGATCGAACTGCATACCTTCCACAGTTTTTACTTCTGTTTCAGTACCTTTTGCTTCTTCAACGGTGATAACACCATCGTTTCCTACTTTTTCCATTGCTTCAGCAATTAATGAACCGATGATCTCATCATTGTTTGCAGAGATAGAAGCAACTTGTTTGATTTTGTTATTGTCAGCACCCACTACTTGAGATTGTGCTTTCAAGTTATTTACAACTGCAGCGACAGCTTTGTCAATACCGCGTTTCAAATCCATTGGGTTTGCACCTGCAGCAACCGATTTGATACCTGGAGCAACGATAGCTTGTGCTAATACTGTTGCAGTAGTTGTACCGTCACCTGCTTGATCAGCAGTTTTAGATGCAACTTCCTTCACCATTTGAGCACCCATGTTCTCTAAAGCATCTTTCAATTCGATTTCTTTAGCAACAGAAACACCATCTTTAGTGATCGCTGGTGATCCAAACTTCTTTTCGATAATTACGTTACGACCCTTAGGTCCTAATGTTACTTTTACAGCGTTCGCTAAAGTATCAACACCTTTTTTCAATGCGTCGCGCGCTTCAACGTTATATTTTACTTGTTTTGCCATTGTTATGAAAATTGTAGTCGAATAATAACAGTACCGATCATTCTTTCGCTGCTATTATTGTTAGATTGTTAATGATTGATTGATTAAATTACAGAACTGCGTAAATATCAGCTTCACGCATAATTAAATATTCTTTACCTTCATAAGTAATTTCAGTACCTGCATATTTACCATACAATACTTTATCGCCAACTTGTACAGTAAGAGGTTCGTCAGGTTTTCCAGTACCTACTGCAACGATTGTACCCTGAGATGGTTTTTCTTTCGCTGTGTCAGGAATGTAGATACCCGATGCTGTTTTTTCTTCTGCTGGAGCAGCTTCAACTACTACTCTGTCTCCGATAGGTTTAATACTTAAAGCCATAATTGTATATCAGTTTATTATATTTTAATTTACTTATTCGAACGTAAGGCATCAGTAACTATGCCAATCAAAAAAAGAGCTTTTTTCTTGCCAATTTTTCCATTTTCAAGCCCAATTACTGACATATGCGAAGGAAATTCGTGTCAGTCTGTCAAAATGACCATCAAACAATTTTAACTTGCCAAGTAGGCCATTGCACTTGGAAATAAAAAAAGCCCTGTCACATTGGACAGGGCTAAATAAATATTTTTAGTGAGATTAAGCTTATTTAGTTGAATCTGTAGCCGCAGGTGCCTGAGCTGCAGGTGCCGTAGTACCTGTGGCAGGAGCAGTAGGATTTGTGTTAGGATTCAAGTTGAGATTAGGACCTTGCGCTGGCGCCTCAATCTGATCCCCTAAACCACCGGTCTTTGTTCCTGAAGGCCCCATGATGTTAATTGCTAAACTGAACACCATTAATGCGATGATTAAAATCCATGTACCTTTTTCTAAAATATCGCCGGTACGTTGAACCCCCATTAAGTTAGCTCCGCCAGAAAATCCTGAAGATAAACCTCCACCTTTTGGATTCTGTATCAATACAAAAAACGATAATAATAAGCTCGCTAAAATGATAAGGATAATAAATAAGGTTGTCATTTCTATATTTCTATTTATAACTTTTGTTCTAACTCTTTAATTCGGGTCGCAAAGTACGATTTTTTTTCTGGATTCTCGGAAATTAATTTTTTAAACACCAAAATCGCTTTCTCATACATGGCCTGTCCTTCGTAAATATTTGCTAAGGTCTCGGTGACAACAGAAAGACGATCTTCAGAGCTCTTTCTTGCTTTATTTTCGTTGTTGATTTCCTCTGCCTTCGGAGGTTGAATTTGAGGCTCTTCACGAATAAACTTCTCGATGACCTCATCTTTCTCTTCCGCGGGGTTAAATTCTACTGTATCTTTTTGATATTGCGCGCTGAGCTTATCTTCCGGGTTTTGCAAATGGAAAATATTCTCTCGGATCTGCTGATCTAAAATAGCTTCATCCAACTTACGTGGATCGAACTGTCCCTTATGGGGTTTGGGAAATGCGGGCTGTGCAAAAGGCTGATAAGTATCCGCATGTTCAAGTCGAGTCTTGTATAACCACCAACGGAAGCTATACGGCATGAGCTCATCATTATATAAGCTAATATCCTCTTCAGAACGCACATTTTGTTCTTCTACATCTTCGGCCAGTGCTACTGGTTCTTCCTCTTCAATCTCCTCCTCGACCTCTACTTCTGGAGCAACTCTGGCAGTACTTCTTAGTTTCGCCCCTAAAACATACTTCTCATAATCGAAAAGTTGGCTCTCATCAATCTCTTCCTCAGGCTCTTCGTCTTCTAAATGATCCTCAGCGACCTTCTCTTCCTCCGCCGTAGCGCTCGTTGGCGAATCTTCCGATAACTCTTTTTCGGCTTCTACATAATTAAGTTCCTCTTCAGCAATCTCTTCCTGCTGTAAATCTTCCACTTGGGGAGTATCTTCGATATCCTCCGCAAGAGCCGATGGAGCTTCTACCTCTTCAAAACTAATATAATCATCGGAATCTACTTCCAGCTCTGGAATAACCTTTACCGGCTTTTGCAGATAATCACGCAGCCAGAACGCATTATAGGCATACAACAAGGTCTTCTGCTTATCAATTGCCTGTTGTTCCAATTGCTTTCTACGTTCATTTGCAAAAACGATGGGTTGAGCATAAGGATATTTGGAAAGCAAGTACTGAAAATCCGCCTCACTAACTTCTAGGGGATTCTCCAATGCTTTTCTAAATATATTAAGTTGATCCATTGTATTGAATAAGTAGATTACCAGTTGTTAAAAGCTCTATTAAAGATGTCTTCCGTTAGCATCTTCACTATTTCTGCAGACAGGGTGTTCTCTTGCGCTGTAAATTCACCGCGAAACTCTTTGAATTGTGTAAAAGATTCTTCAAAGTCGCTTTCACCTGTTTCGTCTTTCGTATTTTTATAAGTCACTTTTACAGTAACTGTCAAGCGATTCAATGCGGCAAAATCAGTATTAGACTCAACTGCAGCCGCTGTAATAGCGTAGTTGGTGATGACACCCTCAAAAAGGGCATCGCCGTCCTGATTCACCTGACTTAAGCGAGATTGCGTCCGGATCGTTTCTTTCAGCTTCTCGGTGAAAGTCTGACTTAAATTCGGATTAACAACCGGAGAAATATTCTCAAAGAATGCCACAGAATAAGTCTTCAGATTCTCTGGAATTGATCCACCAGACAAACTATAATTTACACCACAACCTTGAATCAAGCAGACCATTAACATGGCTAATAAACTGCCAAGGGCGAATCCTCTTATCTTAAACATCAATTTGATAGATTAGTCGAGATTTAAATCTTTAATTTTTCTATACAAGGTACGTTCTGAGATCCCTAGCTCCTGAGCCGCTGCCTTCCTCTTACCTTTATGCTTTCTCAGGGCCTTTTTGATCAAATCAGACTCCTTGTCTACCAAAGATAATGATTCCTCAACTTCCTCAACATCTTCTGTATCATAAGTTAAATAATCGTTCTTGTTGCCATTCGGCTGATTCGGCTTGTGGATCGTTAATGTTGGAGGCTGCGCGATCGCATAATCGTCATTAACAATATTCGTTGTTGCAGGACGAACTTCTTGATATAATTGATTGATATATGGCGAGTTCTGTTCAATAGTCCCCGGATTGAAACCATTCTGAATCAATTCAACCACGAGCTTTTTCAAATCGACCATATCTTTTCTCATATCAAAAAGCACCTTATACAACAGGTCTCTTTCGGAAAAATTCTCTTTATTCGCATCCTTTACCGGCATCGGCAATGTGGTATGCGATTCGATAGGGATGTAGTTGCTCAATATTTGAGCAGTAACAACACGTTCCTTTTCCAGTACAGCGATTTGCTCGGCAATATTTTTCAACTGGCGAACATTACCCGGCCAGGAGTAATTGGACAATAAATCTTGAGCATCAGGCGTCAATTGTATGCCTGGTGTCCTATACTTATCAGCAAAATCTACGACAAACTTACGGAACAGCAAATAGATATCTTCCTTACGCTCACGCAGAGGCGGGATACGCAAGGGAACAGTATTCAACCGGTAATATAAGTCCTCACGGAATTTACCCTTCTTTACCGCTTCATAGACATCGACATTCGTTGCAGCTACAACACGCACATTTGTTTTCTGCACCTTAGAAGATCCAACACGGATATATTCGCCACTTTCCAACACACGGAGCAAACGAGCTTGAGTACCTAAGGGCAACTCGCCAACTTCATCCAAAAAAATGGTACCACCATCGACTACCTCGAAGTATCCCTTACGAGCCTCATGAGCACCGGTGAATGAACCCTTCTCGTGACCAAAAAGCTCCGAATCGATTGTTCCTTCAGGAATCGCACCACAGTTCACCGCAATAAACGGCCCGTGCTTGCGGCCACTTAATTGATGAATAATGTGTGAAAAAACCTCTTTACCTGAACCACTTTCCCCTTGAATCAAAACCGATATATCGGTAGGTGCCACTTGGCGTGCAATATCGATTGCACGATTCAATAAGGGTGAATTTCCAATTATTCCAAACCTATTCTTTATATCTTGATGATCCATTTATAAGCTTCTATTTTGAAATATTAGTCTACGATCTTTCCGATCAATGTTGCTGATGTACAGCTTTCTCCTAATACATTAACGTAGTCGCCTACATTATAGCGTTCATCTACCGGGAAAACAACCATTGTATTCTGGTCATTTCTACCGCAGTAGTCTTTATCTGAACGTTTAGAGAATCCTTCGATCAACACACGATGAACTTTGCCCACAAAGTTCTGCACGCGATATAAACTATGCTCGCGCTGAAGATCGACAACTTCCGTCAAGCGGCGCTTTTTCACCTCTTCCGGGATATCGTCCTCATAGCGCTTTGCCGCCAATGTACCTGGTCTTTCCGAATAAGCGAACATATAAGCGAAGTCATATTTCACATATTCCATCATCGACAAGGTTTCCTGATGCTCTTCCTCCGTCTCTGTACAGAAACCGGTAATCACATCGGTAGAAATACCACAGCTAGGGATGATACGACGGATTGCATCTACGCGTTCCATATACCATTCTCTGTCGTATGTTCTGTTCATCAGCTCCAATACTCTAGAGTTTCCAGACTGTACTGGCAAGTGGATATACTTACAAATATTATCATAGCGTGCCATCGTATGAAGCACCTCATCTGTAATATCCTTCGGATGCGACGTAGAGAATCTAATGCGCAACTCCGGACTCACCTCTGCAACTAAAGCTAATAACTGTGCAAAGTTTACAGTAGGCTTAGGCTCTTCGCCTTCCGCAACGGCAGGCGTATATTTATACGAGTCAACGTTTTGACCCAATAAGGTTACTTCTTTGTATCCGGCGTCAAACAATCCCTGTGCTTCTTTGACGATAGATTCCGCATCTCTACTGCGCTCGCGACCTCTCGTAAAAGGCACAACACAGAATGAACACATATTATCACAACCACGCATGATAGAAATGAAAGCCGAGATACCATTCGAATTCAAACGAACCGGACTGATATCAGCATATGTTTCCTCACGAGATAACAAAACATTTACCGCACGACCACCTTCGTCAACCTTATCAATCAGATTCGGAAGATCTCTGTACGCGTCCGGTCCCACCACCACGTCAACCAATTTCTCTTCTTCCAAGAACTTAGCTTTCAAACGCTCTGCCATACAGCCCAACACACCAACGACCATACCCGGATTCTTTGCCTTCGCTGACTCAAACTCTTTCAGACGATTACGAACGCGGGTCTCCGCATTCTCGCGAATCGAACATGTGTTGATAAACACCACGTCCGCATCCCTATAATCACGCGTTGTTTCATACCCTTTTTCCATTAGGATAGAAGCAACAATCTCACTGTCCGAAAAGTTCATCTGGCATCCGTAGCTTTCGATATAAAGCTTACGACCATTGGACATTCCGGTAGGCACCAACTCCAAAGCCTCTCCTTGGCGCGTCTCATCGTGTGTTTTAGTTGTATGTGATAACTCTAGCATAGTCAATTTTCAAAGACTACAAAGTTAGTAATAAAAACCAAAAGAAATGACAGTTTGTCAGCAGTTGACTAAAATTTAACAAAAAAAGCCAAACGCGAAAAGGCGCATCAAATGATACGCCTTTTCTATCTATTTATACTGTTGTTCTTATTGACCAGCTTCTTGCTTAGCCTCTTGTTGCATTTTTTTGCTCGCTACAATAACGATCTCAACGCGACGGTTTTCTGCTCTACCAGCTTCTGTATCGTTCGATGCTATTGGCTCCGAGTAGTTCTTTCCTTCAGTTTTGATACGTCCACTCGCTAAACCTTGAGATACAGCGTATGATTTCACTGATGCCGCACGTCCATCAGATACTTTCTGGTTAGCCTGAAGCGTACCTACGTTATCTGTGTGTCCTAAAACTAAGATTTCAGTATCCGGCTCTTTATTTAATGTCTCTACTAATTTCGCAATATTTTCTTTTGCGCTAGCTTTCAACGCAGTACTATTGAAATCGAATAAGATTCCCGAATCAAATTTAACCAAAATACCTTCACCAACCTGTTCTACTTCAGCACCAGCAACAGTGTTCTCTATTTCTTTGGCTTGCTTGTCCATTTTCTTACCGATCAATGTACCTGCAGCACCACCGATAACCGCACCAGCGATAGCACCAACTGCTGTGTTACCAGCTTTACCACCGATCAATGCTCCAATAGCACCACCTGCAGCCGTACCAACTACGGCACCTTTTGTTGTGCTACTTGTATTTTGGATAGTTGAACAACTTGCAAACATCATCGCTGAAGTTGCAACTGTTAATCCGTATACCGCTAATCTTTTATTCATTTTCATAATCACTAATTTTATCTTAATACCTTTAATTGTTTCAATAAGAAATGAATTTGCAAAGCCAATGCCAAAATGCATTTCACCAAAACCAATACACTATAATTTGCTAAAAATCAGCGTGTTATTTTTGCTGCTCTGGAATTTCTAACTTTGGAAGTCGTTGGGATTTTGGTCTTCCCTGCTCATCCCAAGATTTAAAGGACCTCGTAATGTAGCTCATAATATCATACTGACCCCAATATTGTGCAGTACTATACGAAGGGCGATAAAGATCCATAAAGGACTGTAGCTCTTCCCCCTCCAACTTGGTCAATTGCGTGACCAAAGTTTTATTAAAAATCCGATCTACTTTAGTTGCTTCCAGCTCTTGATGCATATATTTCTCAAAACGCTTCGCATTCTTTGCTTCCTGACCAAACAGATTATAAAGTGCTGTTGCAGGACTTGCTAGGTAGGTTCCGAATTTATTCTGTCCATTGTTGTAAACACCCTTTTTTCTATACTCGTCCAAATAACCACGCAATTCCGCTTCCTTCGAGGTACGGGTAACAACAACCGTTTCAATGGTCAATCCGGACTGCAAATCCACTAGAATATCTTCCAAGGTCCTAACGACTGTCTTTACCGGACCGTAGCCCACTTTATTGAACGACAGCGTGTCGCCAACTGCTGCGAAAATGGTAAATACACCATATGCATTCGTGCGAGCCGATTGTCCGTTCTTTAGGTTATTCACATTGACATCGCTAATCCGAGTACTCGTGCCTTTCTCCAATACTAAACCAGAAATAGACCCTGCCTCCTGCGCGTGTAACGAGAAAGCACAGCCTAAGCATAGCAATAGACTTAAAAGGACTATATTTTTTATTTTATAATGCATAGAATATGCTAAAGGTAGCAATAGTTTAGACTGACAAATGTTAAAAAGTTTAAAAAAGATAGCGTTAATATGGATAAAAAACGAAGTTTGCACCCTCCGGAACGATCACGAATAAACACATAAATTCATTCGCCGGCTTGAAACTTTTCTCAAAATAGCCGCGCCTATCTTCGTCAATCAGGCCCTTTTCAATAAACTCTTCCAGCGAGCTAGCGTGAATAGTCCAAGCGGCATTCAATTCATTACGATCCAGAATCACCTCACCCAAATCCACTTCATGCTGGTGTGCCACAAAAATAGGGAACACGGTATATCCCTCTGCCATCAGCTCCACGGAAACCTCTTGAATAGCTTCCTTATAGAAATCTAAATCTGCTTTCAAACTAACTAGAGGGCTCTTTCCTTTCGGAGCTTGCCCCTCACCTTCCGGCTTATTTAGTAAATCTTGTAAATCCATTATTTCTTCAGTTTTAATAAGACCACGTTCTCCACATGTTGTGTATGAGGGAACATATCTACGGGTTTTATTCTCGCTACTTCATATTTGCTTTGCAGCATTTCCAAATCACGAGCCTGCGTAGCTGCATTACAGCTTACATAAACCACCTTCTCACTTTCCATTTCCAGAATACGCTCCACCACATCGGCATGCATACCCGCGCGCGGAGGATCCGTGATCACTACATCCGGCTTGCCGTGCTCCTTGATGAAATCGCTCGTTAAAACATCCTTCATATCCCCAGCATAGAACTTCGTATTGTCGATACCATTGATTGCCGAGTTGACCTTCGCATCCTGGATCGCTGTAGGCACATATTCAACACCTACAACTTCGCGAGCTGTTTTCGCTACGAAGTTGGCAATTGTACCAGCGCCTGTATATAAATCGTAAACCAGCTCGTCCCCTTTTAAGTCCGCAAACTCGCGCGTGATCTTATAAAGCTCATAAGCCTGACGCGAATTGGTCTGATAGAATGACTTCGGCCCTACTTTAAATTTCAGCCCTTCCATTTCTTCATAGATAAAATCACGACCGGCATAGATGTGAATATCCTGATCGAAGATCGTATCGTTGCGCTTCTGGTTGATAATATATAGTAAGGACGTAATCGTCGGGAATTTTTCTTGAATGAAAGACATCAACAAATCAACCTGTCCGTCTTCCGGATAAGCGAATACAACGATAACCATCAATTCTCCTGTGGAAGAAGTACGTATAATCAAATTTCTTAATGCACCTTCATGTTGTTTCAAGTCGTAAAAAGAGATCTCATTGGCCTTCGCAAATTCAAAAATGCTATTGCGCAAATCGTTTGACGGATCTTGTTGAAGATAACAATGGTCTACCGTCAAGATCTTATCAAATCTTCCCGGCACGTGAAACCCTAGGGCATCCATCGAATCGCCCGGCTGCACATCATCCAAATCGGTTAACCACCGTTTATTGGAAAAAGTAAATTCTAATTTATTACGGTAGTAGCTTGTTTGCTCCGACGCCAAGATCGGTTCCATATCCGAAACATCAACCTTCCCGATACGAGCAAGCGCGTTTCCAACATATTGTTCCTTGAACTTCAGCTGCGCCTCATAGGTCATATGCTGCCATTTACAGCCGCCACAAACCCCAAAATGAGTGCAAAACGGCTCAACACGATATTCCGACGCCTGCTTAATCGCCGTCACACGCCCCTCCACAAAGCTCTTTTTCTTGCGCATCAACTCCACATCAACCACATCCCCAGGCACAGCACGCTCAATAAAATAAACTAAATTATCCTGCTTAGCTACACCTTTTCCCTCTTCTGCAATGTCAATGATCGACAGATCGGAAATAAACTTTTTGTCTTGAGCAATTCTTCTTCCCATAGTGGGTGCAAAAATACGATTTAGATTAGATATTAGATGTCAGATTTTAGACATTAGCATATGACGTTTACTTTTTCGCAATAAACGTGCGAATATCGTCTAACAAATATTCGTCAAACAATCGTTCAATGATGTCTATCCTACAACAAGGTTGCCTCAACCAAGTAAGGGAGCATATCTTTTTGGAAGGAAATAAAATTCTTGCGGACGTCTGCGACGGAGACGGCGGTAAATGCGAAGGAGAATACGATATTCTTGCTACACTTGATCAGGAAGGTGAGGCGTTCTTCGGGGATGGTGGCGCTGATGGTTTCATTTTGCATAAAGGAGCGCAACAACAGAAACTCTAAATCGTCCGAGAGTATCTTGAGGTATTCCTGCGCATTGGCAGACTCTCGGAGGAATTCCCAGCCTACAAACTCATTACAAACCGTATAGGTAACACGGCTGACCCTGAGGATGGTATTCGCCAGAAAGGTCGCCAAGTCCTTTTCGTTAACATGCTTATTCAAGATGTCCGACACATTCTCTTCGATATAATCCATCAGGACAGCGTGAAGGATCAGTTCCTTACTCGCAAAATGTTTGTAAAAGGTCGCTTTAGCGATGGAAGCGTTTTTGGCGAGTTCGTTGACACTAGTTTTGTTATAGCCATACTTTCTAAAAAGTTCGCGAGCAGACTTCTTAATTGCTATGACTATTTTATCTTCCATTAACTAGTTTAACGTTTATAAAGTTCTACTGCCCAGGGTATGGGCAGCAGAGGTTTGATTTTCATTATATTAAATGATCTCTGTTTCGAATTGAGACAAGAAACGAACATCATTTTCCGAGAATAGCCTTAAGTCGCGAATCTCATATTTCAAGTTGGTGATACGTTCGATACCCATACCGAATGCATAACCCGAATATTTCTTACTGTCGATACCACAGTTCTCCAATACATTTGGATCCACCATACCACAGCCTAAGATCTCTACCCAGCCCGATTGCTTACACATCTGACAACCGGCGCCCTTACAGATCGAACAGGAGATATCCATCTCTGCCGAAGGTTCTGTAAAAGGGAAATAAGAAGGACGGAAACGAACTTTCGTATCCTCACCGTACAACTCTTTCACAAAGTGATATAAAGTCTGCTTCAAATCTGCAAATGAAACCTCCTCGTCTACGTACAAACCTTCCACCTGATGGAAGAAGCAGTGTGCACGAGCAGAAATAGCTTCATTACGATAAACACGCCCAGGCATAATCGCACGGAATGGAGGTTGTCCGTTTTCCATCAATCGAACCTGTACCGAAGAGGTATGCGTACGCAATACCACATCATTACCGTCTTGTTTCTTCACAAAGAAGGTATCCTGCATATCACGCGCTGGATGCTCCGGAGCAAAATTCAATGCCGAGAAGTTATGCCAATCGTCTTCAATTTCATTACCTTCGGCAACAATGAAACCTAATTTCTTAAAGATCTCAACGATTTCTTTGCGCACTAAAGATAATGGATGTCTTGAACCGACTTGGAAACCTTCGCCCGGTAAGGTAAGATCACCTTCACTCTTATTCTGACCGCTATCCGCTGCATTATTAAATTGCTCTGAAGCTTCCTTAAACTTGTTTTCAGCTAATTGTTTGAATTCGTTCAATACTTTACCCAAAACGCGCTTCTCTTCTGATGAAACCGTTTTGAACTCTTCGAACAAACTCTTCACGACGCCTTTCGACACTAAAAACTTAAGACGGAATGCTTCCACATCATGCGCCGAATTCGGAGCAAATGCTTCAATCTCTTGGGTATACTGCGTTATTTTATCTTGCAACATGCGCCAAAGATACAGCAATTTTTAAAAAGTTTATGATATGCTCGGGTAATTAATTAGGCAAATGTTAAAATGGCAAGCCATCATTATCATCATCATTCTCCGTAAAATCAACAGATTGTTCTTTTTCAGCTTCAGTGGTAGATGTAGCGGTAGATGATCCTTGTGGATTTTGCGGCTCGAAGTCCGATCGACGTCCTAATAAATTAAAGCTCTCAGCAACGATTTCTGTCGTATATCGACGAATACCTTCTTTATCTTCATAGGAACGGGTTCTCAATTTCCCTTCGATGTAGACCAACTTGCCTTTACTTAAGTACTTTCCCGCAACATCAGCAAGTCCACGCCATAAAACGATATTATGCCACTCGGTTTGCTCAATACGCTTACCGTCTTTACTGAAGGTCTCTGATGTTGCCAACGGAAAACTCGCCACGCTTACATTACCTTCCAAATAACGGATCTCAGGGTCTTTACCTAGATGCCCTACTAAAATAACTTTGTTTACACCAGACATACGATAATCAATAATTTAGGATTAGTTAGCACTAAAAATATCGCTCAACGAAAGAGCTAATGAGTTTATGTTTAGCTAATTTATCTAAATTTTCCAACAAATAATAATTCCAATTGCTTTTTTTCGCTATATCTGTATCGATATTTTCCAGCTTATAAAAGCTCGCGTAAATATTCTGATGACTAAGAACATGCTTCTGCATCCCGACGATCGGGCGTAGCTGTGCATCCCCAAAAATATCGCGAAAAGCAGCAGATGCTTGCAATTCAATGTGCGATTGCATCTCACTAGTTTCTAACATCGGAAACTCAAAAAGGTTTGTCCAAACATCACCTTCCGGGCGCTGCGACATCATCACCTCGCCATCGCGCTCCAGTACAAAATAATGAAAATATCGGTTCCGGCTTTTTTTTCCTTTCAATTTCTTTGGAAGTTCTGCCTGTAAGCCCTTCCCATACGCAACACAATCGACTTGTAATGGACAAATACTACAATCTGGATTCTTCGGCTTACATTGCATAGCGCCGAAATCCATCATCGCCTGATTATATTCTCCCGGATGCACCCGATCTAATAACTCATCGGCAAGCTTGGAAAACAACTTCTTACCAGCGGTCGAATTGATGGGCTCTTCAATTCCGAAATAACGTGATAAAACGCGGAAAACATTGCCATCTAACACCGCATGTGCGTGATTTTCAGCGAAGGAGGCAATGGCAGCAGCTGTATATTCGCCCACTCCGGGCAGCGATAAAAGATCTTTATAATGCGTCGGAAATATGCCATCATACAGATCAACCACCTGTTTAGCAGCTTTATGCATATTTCGAGCACGGGAGTAATACCCCAACCCCTGCCATAAGCGAAGAATACTTGCCTGTTCAGCGGCAGCGAATTTTGTTACATTTGGATATTCCTCTACAAATTTAAAAAAATATGGTGTCCCTTGCTCAACTCTTGTCTGCTGGAGGATGATCTCGGAAAGCCAAATAATGTAGGGATTCTTTGTTTCTCGCCATGGTAATGCTCTTTTATGGTCATGGTACCAATCGAGTATACGTGCTGAAAATGACATATTGCAAAGATGAAAATTATTCCAAGAAACGTTAGCAGGAAAGTTATTAAATGTTAAAAAATCCTTAAATATTTAAGAGTTGCTATAAATTAGCAATTCGACTAGCAGTATTTAGAGAAGTAAAAAGTATGATTAAACAAAAGACTTCCGTTGTTATTCTAGATGCCAACGGAGATTCTGATCGCAAGATCCAGGTTCCTACTTTTATAGTAAAAAACTGGAAAAGAGTTCTTGGCTTGGGCATTTTATTGATTTGCCTAGCCTGCGGTACTATCGTTTACCTCGCTACAAAAAACACCAGCGAACGTTACGAAAAAGAGTTAACTCAGAAAGTGAAAGCCCTTGAGGCTGCAAAACAATCGCTAGCAACGGAGGAAGCCTCAAATCAAATGAGTATGGAGCAAGTCCAGAAATCATTTGACGCTATCGATAGTACTCTTAACCAAATTAATGCCAAAATGCGTAAAAGGGGATTAAAAGATATCGCCCCTAAAATAAAAAACGTCGGAGGACCAGTTGAGGAGGAAATAAACTTGGAAGAACTAACCAAGTTTTACAAGAAAGAGTTAAAAAATTTAGATAAGAAATTAGAAGGTATTCCTTTAGGAATTCCTCATCATGGCAAGATTACATCACGCTTTGGTTACCGTCGCAACCCTTTTACAAATAGAGGTAGAGAAATGCATTCGGGCATTGATATCAAAGGCAGAACCGGAGAACCTATTAAAGCGACTGCTGCGGGCAAAGTGGTGCATGCAGGTTACAAAGGTCAGTACGGACGTGTAGTCATTATAGAACACAGCAATGGATGGGAAACTAGATACGCACATCTTTCCAGAACAAATGTTCGCGTAGGACAACGTGTAGAAGCGGGTCAAATAATTGGTGGCTTAGGAAATACTGGCCGATCAACAGGTCCACATCTTCATTATGAATTGCTGAGCAACGGCACAAAATTAAACCCGGAGAAAACATTAAGATTTTAAGTTAGTCGAAGAATACTAACCACCTATCAGAATTTATCAAAAGAAAAAAAAGCATTGTTCAGATAGTTCAATGCTTTTTTAATAATCCTACTTTAGGATACTCCCCTTTTAACCCCAACACAAACCCAATGCTACCCCAAATCAGAACCCATTCGGAAGGGCTTTAATTTGAGTTTGATACGAGTTTGATTTAGGAGTCACCAAAACATATTTTCTACAAGAATTTTTCTGCAAATGAAAAATCTTTGCACAGAGTTGGTCTTAAAAAATAGAATCATGAATGCTTTAATCGACTTGACCGCGGATTGTTAATAAATAATGAATTATCCCTTTTGAAGAATCAAAAAAAACAGGGATTTTTGAAAAATAATTCACAACAACATGAAATTAGCTACAGTTTTCACCTTGCTATGTCTAATCGGACATTTAGCTTTCGCTCAAGAAGAAGAAACTATATCCACTGACGAATTAGAAGTAACGAATGATATCGAGCTCGGTGCTGGCTATATTGCTTATCATGACTCTACAAGCTTTAGTTATGGTCTAAAAACAGAGGACGGTCGCGTGTTAACTCGGCCCATTTACTCATCTGTTGGGGAATACATCGATGGAACATTCGTCGTTGTCACCGAAGACTATAAATATGGGATCATCGATACGACTGCAAATTTCACTGTTCCGTTGGAATATGATGAATTACTATTTGACCCTGCTGTCAATGCCTATATCTACTCCAAAGATGGGCAAGCTGGCTTAATGGATAAGCAGGGTAAAAAACTATGGAACGTCAGCTATTCATCGCTTGCACCATTCATTGATGGATATGCCGTGTATTCTGAAGGAGACAAATATGGTTTGGTTGATCAATCCGGTAAAGTCGTAGTTCCTGCGGCTTACGAAAGCATTATGCAGTTCGACAAGAAATACTATGTAGTTTTGGATGGTTCTAACATGCAGGTCTACACGATCAAAGATCAAAAGCTTGTAGTGGGCGATTTCCAATACTTATTTCTAGCCTATGTAGACGATCTCTTTGTAGCCAGTCGTGATGGCGTGAGCTACGGATACATCAATGGTAAAGGAGAGACGGTAATTCCTTTTAACTACAGCTTTGCCGGGCAATTTGTCGACGGCTATGCCAATGTGGTTAAGACAGGAGAAGAGGAAATGATCTACATCAACCAGAAAGGCGAGGAAGTGAAGCCTAATGTGAACTATTAAGCCGGATGGAATATAAAATTCATACCCTACATCGTGGTAAATTTATTTGGATACTCCTTGGCGGACTCTTCGCTGTTGGCTATATCCTTTCTTTTTTTGAGCTACGCGAATTGATCAAGATTATTGCGTTGCTGTTCTGTATTCCAGCGATTATGTTTCTTGGTGCCAAGCTCAGTTATCAGGATTCCACCTGGACTATCGATGGCAACCGCCTTATCATTGAGAAGGCCGGTAAGACTTCGGAAGTTGCTATCGACCAAATTGAATACATCAAGAACCACATGCGTTCAGGCGGCAACCTATTAGCGATATACCGCAAGGGCAAATCCACGCCGATGCGGGTTTGGCGAAACAAATTATTCGTCCATACAGATCAGTTTGACGAGCTGACGGCTCGCCTTCGTGAGCTGGGCATCGAGTTTGTCATTGCCTAAAAATTTAGGTATCGTGATTGCTACATCGATACCTAATTAATCAATCAAACATTTTTGTATTTTTGGGGTTATGAAACTTAAATTTTCGATAACCCTTCTATTCTTAACGGTAGTATCGCTTGCTGGATTTGCACAGCGTAAAGGCTACTGGCAACAAGGCGTTGACTATACAATGGATATTGATGTCAATGAAAAGACTTTTCAGTATGATGGAAAGATGACCTTGAAATACAGCAATAACTCCGGTCAGTCGTTAAACAAGGTGTTTTTCCATCTTTATTTTAATGCTTTCCAACCTGGGAGCATGATGGACGAGCGCTTGAAGGTGATCCCCGATCCCGATCGCCGCATGATGCAGAATACCGGCAGCAAAGAAAAACCGCAATTACAGAGCAGAATATCGACTTTAAAACCTAACCAAATCGGTTATCAGAAAATCAAAACCGTGAAGTTCAACGGTCAGGACGCGACCTTCAAAGAAGACGGTACGATCTTGGAAGTAACTTTACCTTCCGCAATTGCGGATAACAGCAGCGCAACATTCGAGCTGACATGGGAGGCGCAAGTCCCTGAGCAAATACGCCGCAGCGGACGCAACTCGGCAGAGGGCGTTGCTTTCTCGATGACACAATGGTATCCTAAGATGGCACATTTCGATGAGTTCGGATGGCACTTAGACGAATATGTAGGTCGCGAATTCGTTGCTCCTTTCGGGAACTTTGATGTGACTATCCATATCAATAAAGACTATGTAATCGGTTCATCCGGCAAATTACAGAACCCATCGGAAGTGAAGGGTTATGTAAAGAATGCTAAAGTGAAGACGAAGAACAATAAGGCTTCATGGCATTATAAAGCGGAAAACATCCATGACTTCGCATGGGCTGCAGATCCGAAATTTGTGGTCGACTCAGCAAAATCCAAGGGTGGTATTACGGTTTACACGGTATTCTTACCTACCGATGCGACTATCGTTTCAAACTGGAAAACGGCATTAGGCATGGCTACTGATTTCTTCGACTTCACCGCAACGAAGTTCGGTGCCTATCCATGGTCTACTTATACGGTAGTTCAAGGTGGTGATGGTGGAATGGAATATGGTACCGCGACTTTGGTAACAGGAGGTAGAGATCTGAAAGGCTTAGTGGGCGTTATTTTCCACGAAGCGGCACACTCCTGGTATCAGCATCTATTCGGTATCAATGAAACAGTAGACGAGTGGTTCGATGAGGGTTTTACCAGCTACATCGAGGATTTAGCCTATCAGGAATTGTTCTTAAGACCAACAGCTAGAGCACTTAATCCTATTGGCGCGGCCTATAACTCGTATTATAGATTAGCACTTTCGGGCAAAGAGGAACCAATGAGCCTATTGGCGGATTATTATAACACAAACTTTGCTTATAGCACACAGGCTTACAGCAAAGGGGCAGTATTGGCAGAGCAATTAGGCTATATCATTGGAAAAGAAAACCTGCACAAGACTTTCCTTGCCTTCTACGATAAATGGAAATTCAAGCATCCCACGCCAAACGATTTCAAGCGTACTGCTGAAGAAATTTCCGGCATAAATTTGAAATGGTATTTCAATCTATTCTTAAATACTACGCGCAAAATAGACTATGGTATTACGAATATCTCTGATAACGCGTTAACCATCCGTAATAACTCTGATTTTGCGATGCCTATTGATGTGTTGGTAACTTATACCGATGGCAGTAAAGAGTTGTTCTACATTCCGCTACGTGAGATGCGCGGTGAGAAACCAGCAGAAGAGTCATACAGTATCTATCAGGGTGTTAAGCGCACCGTACTGGCCGACTGGTTCTGGACGAAGCCTAGCTATACGATTACACTTCCGAAGAAAGCAAAAGAGGTGGTAATCGATCCGACACAGCGTCTGGCTGATGTAAAACAGGACGATAATGTGTATAAGCCCTAATCGGCTAGGGACATCAATATTCCAATGAACAAAGGCTGCTAGATCTTCACTAGCAGCCTTTGTTATTAGAGATTTACGGGTATCTATTACTCTTCTAAGGCTATTTTCAAATGGTCATATTCTGCCTGCCACAAGTCTTTCTTCGCTTGGTTATAACTTGCATAGGCTTGCATAAGTTCTGTTAATAAGATGCGACCCGCATGAAACGCTTTTTCTTTGGTCGCTTTATTTTCTAGCGCCAAACGTTCGATCCGCTGATAAGCTGCTAATTTCTTTTCTGCTGCTTGCAATTTTACAGTCTTTTGCTGGCTTTGTATCCTATCGTTTAACTGTTCTTCTTCCAGTTGAAGGCTGGTCAATTGCTGTTGTAGGTTATTCTTTCTAAGGCTTGGCTGCAAGGTGAAATAGGTGCTGAGCGGAATGCGCAAAGCAAGGTTCACAAAGCTATTTCCAAACCAGTCTGAGCCCCTGTCGAGCCGGAATTCATTACTATAAAACTGTTCCCCCAAATAGGCATTTAGCTTAAGGGTAGGCAATAGCTCCTTTTTTAGCGATCGCTGCTGCAGCTCATTCATCTGCTGGTCGAGCTTCAACATTTCTAGATCGTAGTTGTGAAGTTGTAAAGCCTGGATGAATTGACGGATGTCCTGCATATTTGAACTCAATACCTTCGTCGTATCTAAATCTTGATATCGCCCAAGTTCTAAATCAGAGTCGACCAATACAGACCATGCTTCATAAAGTGTTATTCGCTTGCGCTCAAGTTCCTGCTGTGCTTGAACGTATTCGGATGTCCCTTCTCTCCCCTCTTCGTATCTGGATTTAACGACAGCGAGTATCTTTTGATAAGCGATGGAGTCTTCTACGGCTAATGCATATTGCTCACTGGCCAGAACGACCGCAGCATAGGCTAGAGTTGCATCTTTTCTCCACTGCTCGGTTTGGCGTACTTGCTCGATCGTCGATTTATTGATCTCTATTTGTTTTTGTTGCTGCGTGACGGTCCGTTTAGGGTCGAAAATATCCCATTCCATTTGTACGCCGACCTTGGAAGACCATTTGGTAGCAAACTTGAGCGGTATAATGGCACCATTGGGTGCAGTCGGATCGAACGCAATCGCCGGAACCGGCGTCGTCGGAATAATGAGATTATGCTGCAGATTCGCATCAATATAGAATACCGGAATGCGTGTTTTTTTTTGTTCACTTAGTTCTTCCTGTTTAATCGCCGTTTCTACTTGCCATTGCTGCAAGCTGTTGTTCTTGCTCAATTCTCCCCACAATTGTTCGATGCTCAGCGATTGTGCAGCAACCCAAACAGGTAGGATAAGCAATATGACAGATACAATCTTTTTCATGTTAAAATACCGAGGCAGGTTCGAGTTTGGAAATCTTCCGAACGGCGAACAAGGATCCTCCAATGGAAATTATCAGGGTAATAAATAATAAAAACAAGGCAAAGCCAACACTGATTTGGATCACTAGTCCTGAATTGGCGACACCGAACTTAAAGCCGTATAATAACAGCATGGCGATGCTATAGCCAATGATCGCGTAAAGGAAGGCCTGCGCGACGATCAACTTATTGACGTATCCTTTTTTCGCACCAATAGCTTTTAGTGTTCCATAATCTTTGATACGGTCTAATGCCGAAGAGTATAGGGTCAAGCCAATGATGAAAAAGCCGCTGATCATAGCGAACAGCACTAAGGTTCCGAAGCTCATCCCCATGTTGGAGGTAATGAGAATTTCGCGAACAGTAGAGCTTTCCAACTTTCTGGGATCCCAAGCCTGTAATTGTGGGAATAGTTGCCCAATATCCTGCGCAATCTGTTCCTTATCAGCGCCTTCTTTAAGCTTGGCGACTATTACGCTTACTTTGGTCGGATCTGCATTGCCTAGCAATCGGGCGTTTTCAATCGAGGTGTACATCAGGCTAGCACCGAAGGCTTGTGCATTTCTCGTTAATAAAGTAATCATTGCCCGCTTCCCATTAATTTCGATAGGCTTGTCCAAATGGAGCTCGGTATTCCAGGTCTTTGCACTAAATGTCTCCGCGGATACGGCATTGGGATCTATGAGCGAACTGATCTCTCCTTCCGCTATCCGATTGGGGATTGGCCCCATGATAAACTCAGGTACCGGCGACCCTACGAGCGTGACAGCTGCAGTTTTCCCATCCAAGAAGGTGGCTTGAGCGGGTGCCAAGACCACAGGATAGGCGATATCGACGGCAGGAAGGCTACCAATTTGTTGAACTAATCGCTGGTCGATACTATTTACCGAATTGATGTTATTGCTTTGCGCTTCGATGATCCACATCTCATTGTCCTGAACCGGCGCATTGCCGACCAAGTTGCCCATCAAGCCCATCAGAAAGAACAATAGCCCCAACTGTTGACCGATCAAGAAGATGCTGATCACAATAGCGATGATAATACCTACGCTTTTGGCGCGGTCATACCGAATAAATTTAAACGCTAATTTCAACATCTATCTAATCCTTATGGTACAATCAACTTTAGAATTAATGGTTAATACATTATTTCCTTCAATCTCAATTTTTATCTTTCTAACGCGACGATCCTGCCCCTCATTAGCCGTTTCATATAAGATAGATTTCTCCGATAGAATCGGGCTAAGGTAGCTTATCCGTCCATTGGCTGCTTGATCTTTCCGGCCTACCGGAAAAATCAGTACCGACTGCCCGACTTTGACATCATTCACAAAAAGCTCATCGACCTCGGCTTCAACCATCGGATGCTCTACATCGATGATTTTCCCTAACTCCATCGCTGCCTGCACACTCTGCCCAACTTTTGCTACCAGATCCGTAATGACACCGGATGAGGCGGCAATGATTTGAAAGTCTGATCTTGTATTTTGGGCTTTTTGAATTTCAAGCTGCTGCTCGTAGGCGGAGGCTTGCTGGGCTTGTTGTTTTTGCTGTAAACCTTTTAACGTAAGCTCCTGTTGTTGCCAATTAGAATAATCCGTACTCATCTTTTCTTTGGTTTCAGCATCCTGCTCATACAGACGTTTGGACGTTTCGTATTTATCTTTCAGTTCATCGGCGTAAACCCTCGCCTTCCGTATATCTTCTAGAATTGTTCTGTTTTCTTTGTTTAGGCTATTGAGCTGCGCTTGGGCTTGCTGCACATCGAGGTCAGTATTTCCCGCCTCCAGCTGCATGAGCAATTGCCCTTTGCTAACGGAGTCGCCATCCTCTATCATAAGTTCTTTGATGCGAGCGGAAGTGTTGGAGGAAATGATGGTCCAATCTTTCGCGCTTACCACTTTTCCAACTGCCTTGATTTCCTTGATTTCTTCAAGTATTTCTTTATTGGATTGCTGCTTCTCTTCCTTTTTGTTGCCACAGGAAAAAAGTGCTACGAAAAGCATGAAAATTAACAGTATGCAAAATATTCTATTTGTAGTCATCTTCATTTTTTATGGTATTTGACACGATACCCTCTTCAACATAGATTACGCGATCAGCAAATTTGCGAAGGCGTAGATCGTGCGTGACAATGATTACAGCTTTTCCCGAGTCTGCGAGCGATTTAAGCTCATTCATGATCATTTCGGCGCTCTTAGCATCTAATGAGGCGGTCGGCTCGTCACATAAAATCATCGACGGCTCGGTTACTAGTGCTCTGGCAATTGAAACCCGTTGCTTTTGCCCGCCACTAAGCTTCTTCGGCAGATTTTTAATACGATCTCCCAATCCCACTTCTTCTAGCGCCTTCTTCGCCTTTTCCGAGGCCTTTCCTGAATCCATTCCCTGAAGAATTAAAGGTTGCATCACATTCTCTAAGGCATTTAAAGGTTCAATAAGATTAAAATGCTGGAAGACGAATCCGATCTCTTTAAGTCGCAAATCGGCTAGTGCATTCTCCTTAAGTTCGGTCACCTCCTGGCCTTTGTAGAAAACGCGTCCCGAGGAAGGATAGATCACAAACCCCAGAATAGATAACAAAGTGGTCTTACCGCTCCCTGAAGGCCCCATTATTAGCGTAAGCTCTCCGCTGTTGAAACCTATATCCGTCGTATCTAAAGCAGTGATGCTCGTATCTCCGGTTTTATAGATTTTATTAACAGTTTCCAACTTAACGATCTCTTCTTTCATAGCGTATGGTATAATAACACCGACCTCTTTCTAAAAGTTTGTCTAAACTTCACGAATATCGATAAAAATTCGCATTATTTCTAAGTGTGGAATATTTACTCTGTGTTAACTCTTTATCCAGAGTTAACACAAAATCCCCTAATATTTAACAGTTGATTAAACACCTGTTAAAGGCATTTCGCTTCTTTTGCAACAATTTCCTAGGATAGGAACAAAACATTATTAATCTCATTATTTTTTATGAATTTATCTTTACACCGTAATTACCGGAATTGCACAAAGCTAGGTCTTACGCTGGTTATGTGTTCTTTTCTGGGCAGCTTGTATGCATCGAAGCCCGTTGATAGACATTCAACTAACCCATTTTATTCCATTGATGCAACCTATTCCAATGGCGCTATTAAAAATGAGAACAACGAAGCGGTTGTTGGGGCGACCATCCGAAACTTGACAAATAAAGCTGTCGCTGGAAGTAAGCTGGATGGGAGTTTTCAAATTGAAGCTAATTCCGGCGATGTGCTGGAGATAAGCTCGCTGGGCTATGTTACTCAACGTGTCACGTTCAACAACGCTCCAATAAATATCATCCTCGTAAAAGAAGAGTCTGCAATCGAAGAGGTCGTTGTGACCGCAATGGGCATCAAACAACAAAAGCGAAAGATCGGATATGCAACGCAGGAGGTAAAAACAGAAGTTTTAGATCAATCTAAAACAATGAATATAGGTAATGCTCTGTCTGGACAAGTGGCTGGTTTAAACGTTACGAATCCGACTGGTATTTTCCAAAAACCCAACTTCTCGCTTCGTGGGAAAAAGCCGATTATCGTTATTGACGGTATTGTAGTAGAAACTGATTTCTTTGATGTTCCAAGTGAAAACATTGCAAACATCAACGTATTGAAAGGTACAGCCGCTTCTACCCTATATGGTTCACGTGGTAAAGACGGTGCCATATTGATTACAACAAAGTCCGCTACATCTGAGAACCTGGAAGTCAACTTCACTTCGACCAATATGGTTACTGCAGGATTTACCGTATTCCCGGAAACACAGAATGAGTATGGTTCTGGTTCTAATGGTAAATATGAGTTCTGGGATGGCGCTGATGGCGGTATCTCTGATGGTGACATGACTTGGGGTCCTAAGCTTGATGCAGGCATTCAAGTACCTCAATGGAATAGCCCCGTTAGAAATAAGAAAACTGGGGAGATCATCCCTTGGTGGGGAGATGTTAAAGGAACTATTTATGACGACCGCGCATTATACGAGCGCGTACCGACAGACTTCGTCTCGCATAACAATCTGAAGGATTTCTTACGCATGGGTTTTGTAAATGACAACAACGTAAGCTTGGCCTACAAAGGTGAAAAAGCCGCTGTATTCTTTACTGGAAAGTATGCGATCCAACAAGGTCAGGTTCCTAACTCACAGTTACAATCAGGAGGTGCAATTTTGAACACATCTTATATGTTCAACCCATCCTTGCAATTGGATGTGAATTTATCTTACAATAAAGTTTATTCGCCAAACTATCCTCGTTACGGCTATGGCCCTAAGAACCACATGTACACCATCTTATTATGGATGGGTAATGACGTGAATGGCAAAGAGTTAAGCGAACATTTATATGTACCAGGTCAAGAAGGGTTCCGCCAAGCGAATTATAACTATGCATGGTACAACAACCCTTATTTCGCAGCACAAGAGTTGAATCAACAGCATAACCGCGATGTATTGCATGGACAGTCTACTTTAAACTGGCAGATATCTCCAAAGTTCTCCTTACAGGGGCGTGCTTCGGCAAGACAAAACATGACTTTTGAAGATATGCAAAGTCCGAAATCTTACATGAACTATGGAGACTCCAGAAACGGTGACTATAAAGTTTGGAACAACAAACGTCTTGATTTCGATGCTGACGTACTAGCAACTTATCAAGATAACTTCGGTGAGAACTTCGGAATCAACATTAATGCTGGTTCTTCCACTTACCAAAGAAAGTTCAATAACTTCTACTCAGCTACTGATGGACTGATCGTACCGCAACTTTATGCTTTGGGAAATACACAAGGTCCTTCGACTTCAACGTCGTTCCTTTCCGAGAAAGTTATTCGTTCGGTTTACGGATCGGTTAGTTTTGATGTCTTAAGATCTACTTACTTAAACTTTTCAGCTAGAAATGACTGGTCTTCGGCATTACCACAAGGTCAGAATTCTTATTTCTATCCAGCGGTATCTTTAAGTTCTATCTTATCTGATTACTTCAAATTACCTGCAGGAATTGACTACTTAAAAGTGTATTCATCGCTTGCGCAGGTATCCAGCGATTTAGATCCATATAGCACATATTTAACTTATGCGAAGAGCTTAACATATGGTGCAACACCATCTGTAAGCTATCCGGAAATCCTTGCTAACCCTAACATTAACCCAGAGCGTTCCACATCCTTTGAAGCTGGTTTTGCTTTATCATTCTTAAATAATAGAGTTAGCGCAGAAGCGACTTATTATAATGTAGGCGATGAGTTTCAAATTCAAAACTTACCAACCTCAGGAGCATCCGCATTCAACTATAAGAAGTCGAATGTCATCGACTACAGAACGCATGGTGTGGAAATAATGTTGAGCATCAACCCGATTAAGAGAGAGAAATTTAACTGGGACTTCGGAGTAAACTGGAGTCGTCAGATTAAGAAAGTTGAGCATATTGAAGGGGCCAAAAAATTTGGTGAGCTTAAGGTTGGCGACCGTGCGGATTCATTCTATGCGACGGTTTGGCAGAAATCTGCTGATGGTCAGGTGATCTTAAATCCAAATACGCGAATGCCAATCCGTGACAGTTATGCAAAAAACATCGGTCATTTAGAGCCAAATTGGAGATTCGGATTACAGAATAGATTCAATATCCATGATGTTACTGTAAATCTAGATATCGACGGCTCAATTGGCGGGTTGATTAACTCTGTTACACATGAAAAAATGTGGTGGGGAGGAAAGCATCCTTCATCGACCAAATATCGCGAAGCAGAATACAGCGCTGGCAAATATGTATATGTACCGGAAGGTGTAATAGTAACTGGTGGTGAATTGAAGAGAGATGTTGATGGTCATGTAATCTCGGACACACGTCAATATGAGAAGAATACACAAGCGGTTAGTTGGCAAACATGGAGTCAAATATATCCTTATCAGGCGCGCGTAACAGAGGATGAGAACAAATTCTTCGCGAACGTATTTGACCGCTCGTTTGTGAAATTGAGACGTCTGTCTGTAGGTTATGATATCAACAAGTTTATCAAAACGGACAAGGTAAAAGCAATTAACGCCTCGGTATTCGGATATAACTTATTGATGTGGCAGAATATTCCTTACCTAGATCCTGACTTTGGTGATGACAACAACTTGCAAGACCCATCATCACGTTACATCGGTGTATCCTTAAACTTTAAATTCTAAACAATGAAAATCAATTCATATATTCTATTGGCGCTTGCCTTGTTCTTAGCATTTACGAATAGTTCATGTCGTAAACTATCGGAGATCAATACCAATCCCAACGAATCCAAAACCACACACCCACAGTTTTTATTAACAAAGATTGAATGGGACGCATTCAACTCCTTTAAAGGTACTGGGCCTTTATACGCATTAAAAATGATCGTACAGACGGACGGCGAAAACGCGAATCAGATTTATGCATGGCAACGTAGCGACTTTGGAGCATATAACAATTTGAGAAACGTAACGAAGATGATCGAGGAGGGCGAGCGTATGGCTCTTCCTGAATATGTTGGGATTGGCAAATTCATCCGTGCTTATTATTTCTACAACTTAACCTTAACTTTCGGAGATATTCCCTATAGCGAAGCTTTAAAAGGAGAGAGCGCTGGTTTGTTAACTCCGAAGTATGATAGCCAAAAAGACGTGTTTTTAGGCATCTTAAAAGAGTTGGAAGAGGCGAATACCTTGTTATCAAAAGTTGAGTCGAAGATTAATGGAGATATCATCTATAACGGGTCGGCTTCACAATGGCGCAAAATGGTAAATGCATACCGCTTAAAAGTGTTGATGACATTATCTACGAAAGAAGGGGATGCGACTATTGCTCCTAAGGAAACGTTTGCAAATATCGTTAGCTCGCAGCCTCTGTTTACAGGATCTGGCGACGATGGAAAATTAGTCTATTTAGACCAGGCAGGAAACCGTTATCCGGAGTTCAACTCAAGTGGTTATGGTTCAGGGATGTATGTAGACTCTACTTACATCAAAAGACTTCAGGACTTAAAAGATGCTCGTTTATTTGTGCTCTTTACGAGGACTCCAGAAGCGGCAAAAGCAGGTAAACCCGTAAATGACTTCAAGGCGTACGAAGGTGGAGACCCGATTAAGCCTTATGGGCAAGTGAATGAGAAAGCGACTAAGGGCTTAGTATCTAAAGTTGCGGACCGTTTTACGAAAGATGCTACGAATGAGCCATCTATATTAATTGGATATGCTGAGCAGCAGTTCCTATTAGCGGAAGCTGTAGTTAGAGGATGGATAAGCGGCGATGCGAATACCTATTATGAGGAAGGCATCAAATCAGGCTTTAAATTCTATGAAAACTACGCTAAGAATATGGCGAGCTATGTGAATGAATCTGTCGCCAATACTTACCTTGCTCAGTCATCAGTTAAATTAAGTTCAGTATCGACGAAAGAAGCTAAGCTTGAGCGAATCCTTATGCAAAAGTATCTTCGTTCTTTTCATCAGGGAGGTTGGACAGCCTATTTTGATCATTTAAGAACCAGCTACCCAGAGTTTGCGAAATCTAACAAAAACCACATTGCTTACCGTTGGATGTACCCAGCGGGCGAATACAACAATAATTCAGCAAACGTATCAGCAGCGATTGCTAGTCAATTCGGCGGTTCTGATGTCACAACGGCAAAACCGTGGTGGTTAAAATAAGCTCAAGTAATATCAACTCCTATAAATTTAAAGGGCTGTCCGATTGGACAGGCCCTTTATTATTTAAGATGGGTTGGTATCTTCTGCATGTGTTCTAACCTCTTTCCGAGCAAGGTCTTCTCACCTACAACCTCAAAACCTATTCGCTCATAGAGTTTCTTTGCATTGGGATTGATTTCATCGACTAGGAGTCCAAGGGTAATCCCTTGTTTTTCCACATATTCATCGATCAGGAAATGCAATATCTTCGTACCAATTCCTTTTCCTTGCTGACTTGGGTTTACGCCTATACAGTCGATATAATATTCTCCTGCCTGAGTCTCTGCTTCGGGGTTAAAATCCAAGTCGTAGGCTTCGCGCAACAAGTTAGCCACCGGTGTCCGGAGTTGCTCCAGATGAGCGCCATCGTACAGCAGCGCCGTTGCAACGACCTGACCGTCCTCTTCTACAACCCAGTTATTGTTGTATGAATATTGATTGCCCTCATGCTCAACGAGTGTGGAAATAAAGCGATAAGCTTCATCATAATTCTCTTCACCAATGAATAGATAAACGATATCCTCCATTGCCAGCAATAAATGTTCGGCGATAGCTGCCGCATCTTTCTTCTCTCCTTTTCGTATCTGCATCGTATAAAATAATTATCCTATCCGTTGTTCTAAGTTTATTAAAAACTGACCATTATTAATTTAAATCCTTTCTCGGTTCGAAGGAAATGCATGTGCGTTTGAGGCCGCGCACTCTCTTCTGAATTGTCCAACACGAGGTTGACTGTTGGATATCTCCATTCGTTGGAGAATCCGCAGTTGTCAAAATATTTGGCGTATAGCGGCGTGTCGAAGATAAAAGGATTCAATCCATCGAGGCTAAAAAAGTAAGTTTTTGGCTTTATATTTAGCTGATGAAGATTATCTTCTAGCTGTTTGTAAAACCGTTTCACAAATTCCTTTTTCGGAAGCGGAAGCCATCCGGCGTCTTTTTCCCAATAGGTCACTTCTTGAAAACAGAGTTCTTCTACCCTCTCTGGCGTCAAGCCTTTTTGCAAATATTCGCGAATTACCTGCTCGGCTTCCCTTTCATAATTAATGAAACTATAGAATTTCCCATTGACACCTTTAAAAGAATCTCGAATGCTGTCTGCACTTGGCTTATCTGCAATCTCGAGGCTATAATAATTCAGTTTATCGTTATAAGGAAAGTTTTCAACGAGCAGATTGTTCAGCGTATCTATCAAGATCTCCTTCCCGTTCTCCCATCCATAATGCTCTTCAATAGTATTCCCTTGACTATCCTTATAGTAGACTTTCGTCGCGCCTTTAAGACCGACTAGCAGCCCGTTACGGACTTTGGTAAGTCCATTATACTCGGCAGGAACTGTAATATCGCCATTCGAATTGAATATGCCTATCTTCTCGGTATCCCGAGCTTTAAAACGAATGAAACCTTCGTTTTCACAATCGGGGGTACTATCAAAGAAATAGAGGCTATCCCTTCCTACTATACCGCCCTGCTTTGTGATGTAGTAAGCTTTCCACTGATCATCGTTCTCCTCCACTGCGGATATGATTTTATCGAATTCATCTGCAATAGTCATCGAAGGGATGTATTTTGTCTGGATCATCAGCTTCCCGTTCTTATCTTTAAACCCGACGAGGGTACTATCTACGTTATAGCAACGCATCCAAGCATCACTACTGCCCTGTGCATAAGTTGCTTGGACAAATAAAAGCACAGCAAAAAGAAGGAAATATATTTTTTTCATAAAACGCTCACCCCAATATACTGAAAACAGTTTAATTTATATTAAAATCTCCCTATTTCTATTGAAATACAAACTTTGGTGAAAGACCATGGTGGTCCTTGAAAACAGACAATTTCATAAAAAAGCCAACTCAATGATGTTTGACTTGGCTACTCTTTCTTTTCTTAGAATTTTAATGCTATTACTTTTTCTTTTTCGACTTTTTCTTTTCCAGCGACGCTATTCTACTTGCCAGCGCGTTGATGGTAATTTCTTGCGATTGAATAGTCATTTGCTGCGCAGAAATTACTTTTTCCAAAGCTTCAATGACGGCATTCGTTTGATCGAGATCATCTATCTTTGATGGAAGTGTCAGCGCCTGGTGGTCTGCTCCATTTAAATTTCCTCTAAACATTCCCCCTGCGCCATTCAACAACCATTCGGGATCGATATCTGAATGGGAAGCTAAAATACTAGCCACAGCATCTGACCCTAACGCAGAAGTTTTTTGTACTCCCTTAAAATTAGCATAAGACAAACCTAGGTCTTTAAAAAAATCGATTTTAGAAATACCTTTTACCTCCGCGATGTGAAGCACACGTTCTTTAATGTTGGTCATTTTGTTGCGAATTTAGTATATAGGATAAAATTAAGACTTATTCTTGAATTTAAACAGATGTTTCATACATCTAACAAAAACTTAACACTAAATAACAAAATAATTAGTAGGGGAAGCAGGCTATTTATGACCCTTCTCTATTTTTTTGTAAATATATCTTACATTACAATACAGCGTAATAGGAGGCTAAAAATTATAACATTACAAAAACATTGAGTTAACATTTTTATCAAAAGCTAATCAATGATGGTGTTTTATTATTGAAGCGATAACCAATTCCCAACATCAGATAGTTGGGGTCTCTGAAATCTTTAACGTTGTACCCAATATGGAGGAAGAGATCTCTGCTCATCTTTGTTTTTAGGGCTAAGCTCTGATATGTACCACCAAAATCTCCACCTTTGTGCAAAACATTCGTTCCGATTCCCATACTTATCGTAAAAATCGGCATCGTGAAATCAGCACGAGCAGACAGGCCAAGCGCCAATTGTTGATTCCAATTTGGTTTAATAAAAGGCTGCTCGGATCCGATAATATAATCTTCTGTATAGACATTCCCACTTCCGTCATATAGGCCATCCAGGGATATTCCGGTTCGGAATCTATAGTTCAGGTTATACATGGGTGCAAAATATGCGCCCAGCACGGGATATTTATCAGGGGATGCCACCTGTGTGTTTCCGAATTCGATTCCTTTTCTGCGCCAAGATCCAAAGACGACAAAATCATAGCTGAAGTGGCGCGGGAAAGTCGGAATTTTCACCACTTGTTCCTCTTTCGATGTTTCTGACTTATCATTGGATAGATTGTACATCAATCCTAGTTTTGCGCCGACCATGTTCAAACCCGCGTTTGGATATTCGGTATTGCCGTTTGAAAAATGGGTAAGTTCCGCTCCAGTGGTTAGGCAATAACGCTCCGCAACTTGCCATTTCAAAAAAAGCCCCAAATTGATATATGCATTCAATTTCGATCCGATGATCATGTTACCGGGGTTGTTGATGGGATCATAGGGTCGCCATCCTGTCGACAAACCAAAGTTCCATTCGTAATTCAGAGATGCGAATTCGCTAAGCTTAGACAGTTCGGCAGTTTGGAACAGGTAGGTCGAAATCGGTGTCCCCAGTTCTTTATGATTAGCAAAGTCGAATACGGCGATGCCTATCCCTTGTTGTGTTTTAGAGTAAACCTGTTTTCCAAGACTACCTTTCGGCAAAGCGAAGGAATATTTCAGATGTCCTGAAACGGCTCTCTTGCTGAGCTGTTCATTGGCGACCTCACTTCTATAAAATGGCGAGGTCGGAAAAACATAAGAGGGGCGAATTTCTGCAATGAAATGATGCGAGAAATTTGATATCGAGACTTTAGCAGTATCCATTCGATGTTTTTCTTCGTGCTGTTGTGCATTTAGTGCGAAACCATTAAAAAAATAGAGACTAATTAACAGAAAGCGTACGCTATTTTGAGTCGTATAGATTAAGTATTGGTCGCAACTACGCATTAATGTTTTCAAGAATGTTTGCTATCTCTCGATAGTCAATAAAATTAACAAAAACATGTATGAATTTCAAATAAGAATAAAAGGAAATTGATAGTAGGCTGCTTTTAGTCATTCACAATCTAAAGCTCTTATTAACCCCCATCATAACCCATCGAAAGGGGTTTGATTGGGATTATCATTGGGTTTGTATTGCGTTTGTATTGGGTTTGAGTTTACGATGTTGTCTTTGAACCAGGAAAGAAAGGATTTAAGGATTGGCAGGATCAGGTTAATTTTCCTAAATAGAAGCTTTTAGACTACAGTGATTTTAACACACAAGAATTCATTTTCAGTTATTTTATTGTATTTTTAAGAAAAACAAATGTAGTAAATTCCTTGTCTATTATTTTTACTAGCGCCATGAGAGTTATGAAAATCACCCTTAGAAAATTCCAAGAAACTGACTTTGACAGTTATTACCAATTGGTTGGTGATTTGCGTGTCATGAAGATGGTTACCGAGCGCGCATTTGATTTGAATGAAGCTAAAGAAGATTTTGCTAAGCTTCTGCAAAATGACCAAATAGATGAGCGGTTTGGTCACTTTATGATGATTAATTCGAATACAAATGAGTTTATCGGTCTTGGGAAGTTGAGTATCGAAGACAGAAAAACCGAGCGTGCAGAAATTGGATATTTGTTGCTTCCGAAGTTTTGGGGTAAAGGTATAGGCCATAAGGTTGCTAGAATACTTGTCGAGATGGCTGTTTCAACGAAACTAAAGCATCTTTATGCCATCATTGACCCGAAAAATGTGGCATCTAGGAAAATACTCGAAAAACAAGGATTCGTATTTCATGAATACAAATCCTTTGATGGTCTCCCCGGCGAGATATTGGTGAAGGAACTTTAATTACTATTTCCGAAGTTCTTTAATGGTATACATAACAAGCTTATTCTGTAGGCTATCCGTGTTATTTTCATTCTTCAGTTTGGTTAGGGCAACTTCATAGACGTAGCCTTTTTCCAGAGGTTCCAGCTGCAGCTGTAGTTGCTTTCGGCCTTTTGACCAGTCTGCTTTGTTTATTTTAATGTTTTTTATATCGATTTGTTCGGAGCCATACTTTTTATGGTAATGGTATCTATATCGGCGGACTTTAACGAGGCTGTCGATGGGTTCATTTTCTGTATTGGCAACATCGTCGGTAAAGTTCAATTCAAAACCGTTTTTCTGGATTTTCATGTCTTTAACGTCGAAAGGTGTCTTTCCGGTGAATCGAATTCTTTGTATGCCGCGATCGCCTAGCCATCCATGGTCGGCCTGGCCCACCCATAGGTCGCCATTAGGTGAAAATACTAGCCTATTGTTTCCTTTTCGGAGTCCCTCTCCCTGAATGAACACAGTTGCGGCTCCCTGCATAACACCGTTTACTTCTTCGAGCATTACTCGAACTAAGCGCTCACTACTCATCTCCCCAATGATAAACTGTCCGTCGAATGCTTTCAGATTTTTATTGTCTTTGATCAGAATCGGTTGGGTTGGCGAATTTGCAAGCAGGTCGTGCGGGAAGATCACCGTTGGTTTTTCGCGCATTTTATCTAAGGTATCAACAGGCAAATCGAATGGGTTGCCCCTGTTCCAGCCTTTTGTCCACACGATACTGGCGGGATGTCCGTAGTGTTTTCCTTCCTCGACATGATATAGTGGGCTAGTTCCGACCCAGTCGCCTTGATTTTCGGTGACATAAAGTCTATCCTTTGCGTCTAATGCGATTCCATTTGGTGAACGAAAACCCGATGCGAAAGGGGTTATTTTAAAGTTTTTATCAATTTTCATTACCCAGCCGCGATAGGGCACAACGGAAAACATGGCGTTTCCCACTTTCATTTTTCCGATCATGAGGGTATCGCCTCTTAGTTCATCAGACATCCCTCCACCTGAAGAGGAAGAATTGAGCGCTATATAGAGATTCCCGTTTTTATCTTGTACAGGTCCATAGCTGAATTCATGGTAATTCCCCGTCATACCAAATCCATCGTATATCGTTTCAAATAGGTCCGCCTCCCCATCGTTATCGGTATCCTTAATTCGCGTCAGCTCCGGGAGTTGCATGACTAGCATTTCCTTATCGCTGATGGCTTTGATGCCGAGGGGCTCGTGCAATCCGCTTGCAAAAAGTTTCCATTCCTTGGTTTCAGGATTGTAAATCATGATTTCACCACGCATAAAGGTCGCAACTATTCGACCGTCGGGCAAGGCGTCCAATGCGGCGACTTCTGCTGTCAAGCCTTCAGGAGTGGCAATAGAATCGATATAGAAAGCATTTTTCTCGTCCGATTGATGATCGGAACATGCTAGCGAAAAAGCTGTGCAAGCTAAAAGTATATAGAATAATGATTTCATTTAGTCTTCTATTTTGTATTCCAGGGTAAATTCTTTGGCCTCCGCAGAACTAAGTTTTAAGATTGTACTTTGAAGTGGAGCGCCTTTATACCAGGTTTTCATTCCGGTCGATAAGGTATGTTGGAAGGTTAAATCCGCATTCACATCTGGTATTCTAAATGTGCGTATTATGCCTTTTCTGTCGCCGGTTTCTTTAATCGTTTCAAAAATATCCATCTTGTCGATTTGATAATGGAACTCCAGGTATTTGTCTTTCAAGATCTTATAACCCTTAAACTGCCTTTTGTTAGGGCTATTTGCTGATGCTATCGCTATCGATGGGAGATTTGCCTGTTTGTAGAAGATATCGCCTAATATTTTTGCTTTAGCATCTTTATGTCCTTTCCAGATGGCTGTATTGTCGAGAAATTCGCCTTGCCAAATGTATCGCAGGTCGCAAACAGCGGCATCCCAGCAATAAGAAATTTGCCCGGGCAGATGTACCGCAACGGCCGCCGGACTAGCTCCTTCCATATATATCCTGTAGTGATATGGCGCCTTCGGTTCGTACGGGTGGTTCTTTTTATGATGATGCTGATGTTCGGAATGCTTACTTAATTCGGGTAAATGGGGATCTTTTGCTAATTCGGGCATCTTCCCTGATTTGTTGACATATATCGCTCCATACATCACATGTCCATGACCGGGGAAGGTACAGACATAAGGATAAACGCCCTCTACGCTTGGCGCAGTGAAAGCGAGTTTCTCCTTTTGACCGGCATGAAGAATCTTGGTATGCCAAAGGATGTCCTTGCTATCCGGTACATATGATTTTGCCATTCCCTGCGCTCCTAGTTTACCAGCCAGTTCGACGATTTTTTCTCTTGTTCCGGGATTTATTATCAGCAAGTTATGATCCATATCGTCGGTATTCTCGAATTCAATAACGACTTTCTGTCCAGGTTGCACATGGAACCTTGGTACGTCGAAGCGTAGTCCCGGCAGCACTGACATTTTCACCAACTTGGCTGCAGGAGTATCTTCCTTAATCAAAGCATTATTGCTCGTTAAAAAGAGAAGCAAGATGCTTAGCATACTTAAAAAAACAGGTTTTGTATACATGGTTAGGTTTAGAGAATGTTGCTTTCGATCCCTACGTGATCTGCAGCAGCTTTTGATAATGTGCCGAAGTAGTCATAATACCGCCAATTTTTTCGAAAAAATCTTCATTTAAATGAAACGTTCCATTTTCTACTTTTGTCCAGCTTGCATTGGGGAAGGGAGGTCGTTGTTTCATTGCTTCCCATGCTAGGTAGTTCATATCGCCGTTGGTTTCCATTAATCCCATATTAACGATCGGGAAAGGCGATAGGCTTGCTGCGATGATTTTGTTCCATTCCATCAGGACGGGATTTACCGTCAAATCAGAACAGAGGCAGGGAATGTTGTTTTCATGTGCTATTTTCGCAATTTTTACGGTTAAACTGAGGGTTTTGGCAATTCCTTTTAGAATGAATGCCTTATAGCCGAGTTCTATCTTTTTATAAGCATCTGCCTCGCTATGAATGCTTTCATCTGCCCCTATCAACACCGGTAGATCATCTACTCTTTCTTGATTTTCTTCCACAAATGGCTCCTCGTAAAGCAAAATACGATCGAAGGCACCAATTTCTTTTGCATAATCTAGGTAGCTTGACAAATCTGCTTTTCGCTCATAACGACCGTTTGCATCCATGGTGTAATAAATGGATTTTTTATTGCTTTGATTATTTAGTCTACTGTTTATGCAGTCGTGAATTTCTTTCAATCGAGCTTTGTCTTGCTTTAACATCACTTGTTGAGCGCCCGGGCTGCCTGTTTTTATCTTAAAGACGAAATATCCTTGATCCACCGCTGCAGCAATATCTTCAAGTGGCATCTTGTAGGATATTTGGAACATGACGGCTACCTGTTTGTTCTTGTTTTGAAATGCAGGTCGATAAATTTCTGGGATCATCTGCTGGAAACTTTCTACTTTATTTTTTTTGCCATACAGCATCCACAAGGCATTATCTACCGAGACAAGGGCATTGTAAATGAAGTTGACATGTAGATTGTCGCGCTTTGTTATTTTTTTACCTTCCTGCTCCAAATAGGGAACAAGCTGCTCAATCGCATCCATTGGCGTATTAAACTCTTTATTTTCCAGCCATTTTAATGCAGTTTTACTGACGTCGAGCATCCAAGAATTGCCGGTGGTTTCATCAGTAGACGCAAAAGTATCCGCATCACCGTATAGGACGCTCTGAGTTCCTAGGCCTACCCCATAATTACCAGATGGGTCCTTAACATATGCAACCGCCTGCCATAGTTCGGTGAGGAATGCGCCTTTGAATCCGAAGGGGAATCGAAGCTTTTCTTTTTCCACGGCGTATCCCGTATGAATAACCTTTAATTGATTAAGCATGGTTTTCTGCAGATTAGTTGATGCCTTTATAGCGTTTGCTTGGGTTGCTGCTAAAATTAAGCTACAATTTCCAATAAACTGTCGTCTGTTCATAAAATATAATTCGCCTCTCTGTATCCCGTTTACGTTCACGGCAATACATTTTACATGAAGAAGTATATTTTTATAAAATTTGATATTCTTCAGGTTTTGCGGATGGTTAATTGATACTAAGCTAAATGTATAAATCGTAAAAACCAAGAATAAGGGAGGAAAAGGTATAAAATTTGAGATAATGGTCACACAACTGCGACACTTTACGATCTGTTGAAAAAGAAACAGCAACGATTACTCCCAAATGCGGCGCACTTTTTTTAAGAAACGCCGCTGGATATTATTTGATATGTAATTGGAAAAACTTCAATTATTTCATCGTTTTATACGAATCTGGCAGAGACTTTAAATAAGCCATCAAGTCGGAGAGCTCTTCAACGCTTAACCCTTTTTCTAAACCTGGCGGCATCATCGACACACTGTGCGGTTCGGACGATATAATTTCATTCTTTGGAATTCGCACCTCCGCTCCAGGTCCTACAGCAAGGATTATCTGGTCTGGGAATTGTTCTTTTATCACGCCCATATAAGTTTTGGTTTTCGTCTTAATTTGATAGGTATCATATTCCCTAGCAAAGCTCACACTAGGATAGACTATCGCTTCCAAAATATCGTGCTTTGATCTAATCTCGCCGATATTGCTAAGATCCGGACCAAAGTGCGCACCTTCTTGTCCGACGGCATGACAGGTGAAGCATGCTGATTTCCCGAAGAAGATTTTCTTTCCTCTATCAAGGTCGCCACGACTTAAGCTCGCTTCGAGTTCTTCCAATTTGGCTAAACGTTCGGCATGTCGTTTTTTCAATTCTTCCATCAAAGGCTGCCCCTCTTTTTGGACATCCGCAGGGAAGTTTGCTAGCAATTTCTGCATATCCTGTTCAGAGAGATTGTCTAATCGGTCGGTACTCTGAGCGAGTGCTTTAATTAAGGCTCGGCCAACCCTTTCGCTTCTACTAACTTCAAAAGCACTCATTAAGCTAGGTAGCAGAAATAAATCGGCTTTAGCGACATGTTGTTCTGCAAGCGCTGACAACTGCGCTTCATTTAGTTTGGATCGGCCTATCAAGCGAGCTGCAGCTTGGCGGATTGGCGACTCAGATGGCGGGGTCAAAAACCCTGTCAGAATATTAAACTCTTTATCGGATAGTTCAGGAACCGTCATCGCGCGAGCGCCCAATGCTCCGATTCGGAAGTCAGGATCTATAGATTCGTCCAAAATGATCTTTTGTAAATCGTTGTTCAGTGAGGAGAGTCTTCGCGATTCAACAAGATTCAAAACACTGCGCTTCAAGATGTCGTTGTCGGAACGGAGCATGTTACCTAGTTGGGTTGCCCATATGCTAGGGAAGTCTGTTATTGGGCTCTCAGAAATAACATTCAGGAGCATTTGTTTCCAAGATACGGAGGCTTGCTTGCTTCCAAGTTCATTGGCGATATAGGTTTGTAACTTGTTGTCATTACTGAAGGTAACCAACATTTTCTGGATAGCATTTGATTCCTCCTTTTCGAGTGCGTCGATATTCAGACCATTCTTCAGGAAGGTAATCACCATGTCTGCCCATTGGGGTCTATGCGATGCAATCCAAACACCTGTCTTTCGAAGAACAGGATCTTTACTTTGCAGAAATGCCAATACCTGTTCCTGACGCAGAGGTGAATTATCCATTTGATCTAGCGCAATTAATGCTGCTCGCTTTGTACCCTGTTGAGGGCTCTGCAACGCGGGGACTAAAAGCTCTGGTTTTTGAAGCGTGGTTAAACTGTGGATAATTGCATGTTCAACAAAACGGTCGTTCGGGTTCGACGCGGCGTTTAATAATGCCGGTATGCAGCTTGGGTCTGCAATCTGTCCGAGGGCAGTTGCCGCTTGTCGACGTACGGACGCAGAATCACGTTGTACCATCTGCATGAGGGTTTGTACTGATTTACTATCTGCCGCAAGACCCACACTTCGGGCTGCCGCTGTTCGAACAATAGGGCTATCATCGCCTAGCGCAGACCTTACCCCCACTAGGGCATCTTCTGTTCCAATGCGTGCCAAAGCAAACACAGTAGAAATACGAGTATCCTCTGATTTATCCTGAAGTAATCCGACTAAGGAAGGTACGGCTTGTTGACCTTTGCTTACCAATTGCTCCACCGCCGCATCTTTTACCATGATTCGCGGATCGTTTATGTATTTTACAAGTTCTTCGGGACTTCTTTTATTTAACGCGATCTGTTTTCCCCAAGGGTCATCAACTTTCTTTGCATCCTTTCTGCGTATTCTATAGATACCTCCAGCTACTTCCGGCTTCGCTACACGAGATAAAGGACAGCCTTCAATAAACCATCCGCCTGTTATAATTACCAACAGGCTACCATCGGCATCTTGGAGTACATCTGTAGGATGGGTATCTGGATTTTTTGATGTCATAAAATCCTCTTCGACCGTTTTGAAAGTCGCGCCGGATCGGGTAATCTTATGTCTAGTAATCTTTCCTGTGTTGAATACCGCGCTAAACAAATTGCCATCGTAATCCTCACCAAGGCCGTCTCCACGATACCTTAAGAGTCCTGAGTGTGCAATTCTCGGAAGCTTTGTCATCACGGGCATTAGATCGCCGGTTAGTTTTAATTGATCCTCATCTATCACGCTGTTATATTTGGGATATACTCCGCCTTCCACCCAGTGCATAAGCCCATCGCGCTGGCCATTTTGAGGGTCGGTGAAATAGGTCATTGTACCTATAGTTTCTCCGCCCGGCATGAATACCATTTCGATTGTATTATCAAAACCTCCGCCAGACATCGCCTCAAGTCCTGTACCGTCCGGGCGACATCGCCAAATGCGGGCACTCTTCCCTTTCATTTGAGCGCCTTCTTTCGTTTTTATATCGAAGCCTCGTCGGGCATCACAGAGATAAAGCCAGCCATCGGGCCCCATGAAGGGCCCATGCAAGGTTGCAGCGTTGGCATTCAATACCCAGCCATTTAATATGACTTCCTGCTTATCCGCCTTCCCATCGTTATCGGTGTCGGTATAGCGCATTAAGTTAGGTGGTGCTGCCGCATATAAGCTTCCCTGATAGAAGGTTCCGCCCATTGGTAATGGTACTTTATCTACATAGATTGTGCTCTTATCGAATTCGCCGTCACCATCGGTATCTTCCAAAAGACGGATATGATAGCTGGGTTCTGCCAGCATCTTTTCGGTTCCCATTGTATTTACGCCAGTTGACTCAAATACGAATAAGCGTCCTTGGTCATCAAAGCTTGCAAACATAGGGAAGGATATCAGATCCGGTGAGACTGCTTCCTCAATAACGAAATCGTCTGGAACTTGCAGATAGGAGATTGTGCTGGCGTCTTCGTTATCGGCTTTACGAGCGCAGCTTGATATGGATAGGAAGCAGAAAGCGAAGAGACAGAGTATAACTGAGAACCCACGAGAATTTTGCATCATTAAACTCAATTCGTGAAGAGTTCTAGTTTCATTTTGTTGATTGAACGCTAAACCATTTCCTTCTCGTGGCAACTTAGGACTATTAATATTATTATTTCTACAAATCATTGTCTTCTATTTATTCAAGTATGTGAGAACAGTTTTCATCTTTGTCCAGTTATGGATTCTGTATCAAATTGGGATTAACATTAATCTCTCTTTCCGGTATATAATATATTATTCTAGGGCTTGTTGGTTCTACACGGAAGTTAAAGTTATCTGTACCATGTAAACCTGGATACGCTCTTACCAATGGCAAGTTATTCCTGTACAAATCGCTGGCGCGTTGGCCTTCGTATGCCAATTCGAGTCTCCTTTCTTCTAGAACAACCGCCAGCACTGTCCCACGGCCTTTTAAGTTAGTGAGTGAATAGGCTGCTGAGCCTGTGAGTCTCGCTCGCTGACGTATGATATTTACGT
This sequence comes from Sphingobacterium hotanense, assembly GCF_008274825.1. NCBI lineage: Bacteria > Pseudomonadati > Bacteroidota > Sphingobacteriia > Sphingobacteriales > Sphingobacteriaceae > Sphingobacterium > Sphingobacterium hotanense. The sequence goes on along the minus strand of NZ_CP030848.1, from coordinate 512,754 downwards.
CGTCTATCGCAGCTTGCATATTTCCTAGCTTTGCGTTAGCCTCTGCCCTATTCAAATACATTTCTGCTAGTCTTAGATATACAGGGGAGCTCAGATTCGCAATCCCTTCTTGCCAGTTGTACTTATTAATGAAATATTGGGGAGACGTTCCGCGATATTGCAACTGGCCGTCGATGTAATGTGGGGTTATGAAACTCAAACGCGCATCTTGTGGATTTTCGTTAAGCAAATCCATCAAAGCTTGTGAGGCATAGTACTCACCCCAGCCGGTAGAAAGGGTTGCAGGATCGTTATAATACAGCGAGCCAACCGCATTCTTATCTTTATTATCAGAAATGGTATGCCTGATGTTAAAGATTGTCTCTGGGTTGCTTTCTGGCACTAGGGTTGGGGATTTGATATAAACGTCAGTCGTTGCCAACTGATATCGATTCGACTCCAACACTTTATTAGCATATAGAATTGCATTCTCGTTATCTTCCATATAAAGATAAACTCTCGACAATAAGGCTTCTGCTACTTCCTTTGAAGCAAAATTCGAGTTTTTGCTTTCTGACATCAGGTTAACTGCCGTAAGAAGGTCGTTGATCACGAACTCATACACTTCTTTCACGGTATTGCGAGTTGGCAGATCTTCGGTTTCTGTATCTCGCTTAATTGGTATCCCTAAGTTACTTCCCTTTCCTTGCGGATACGGTCGCCCAAACAGGCGCACTAGATTAAAATGCGCCATCGCCCGAAGAAATAGATTTTCCCCTTTCAGCTGATCTAATTGCGCCGACTCACCGTCCCTGATCCGTTCAATAATTAAATTGGTCGCATAAATCAATCGGTATGATTGCGCCCAAAAATCTGTCGTAGGGTACATCCCTGGAATATGCCTATAGGAAGCGCCAAGAGACGCTTGATCTCCATCTGCACCACTCTGAACGACATTATCGCCTGGCCATTCGTTCAACGTTAGCAGGTGCCTTGTATAGGCCTCAGCAACCAACATGGAATAATTGCCATAGGTTGCGATCTGAATATCATCGGGCGTCACAAGGGCTACGTCGTTAGACTTGCTATCGTAGGGCTGAAGGTCTTTATTACACGCGCTCAAAACAAATACGAACGCTATGGAATAAAGTATGCTCTTGTTCTTAACTAGTTTTTTCATGAGAAATATTTTTTGCTGGACCTGTGATAAACGTTGATCCAAGTGCGTATTTAAAAACTAACATTAACTCCTAATAGAATCTTTCGGCTAATCGGATATTTCACGCTAGATGATCCTCCATACGGCCCTAATACAACTTCGGGATCCATTCCCGAAAATTTGGTAAAAGTTAATAGATTATCACCGCTGAGATAGATTCGTGCATGCCCTAAACTCAGTCGTTTTGATAGTTCTGTTGGCAATTCATAAGCAAGCGTCACATTTCGTAGGCGCAAATAGCTTCCATCCTCAAGATATCTTGACGATGCTTGATTTGAGTTGTTGTTACCTCCGAAAATAGGCTTAGGATGTGTCGCTTGGTCGCCCGGCTTCTCCCATCTTGTCCATCCATCCGCTAGCACCATACTGTTGTATGTGTTATATGCACCGTCTGAATCAAACAGTCCCCGTGAAGTATGATAGATTAAATTCCCTTTTACGAAATTAAAGAAAGCTGATAGCGAGACATTTGCATAACTAAACGTATTGTTCATCCCTCCAGTAAAACTTGGAGAGGCCGAACCTACATTCTGTTGCGTTGCATCGGCATAGGAAGAAGTTTGAGTCACAGTCGAATTGCCCTGAGCATCGGTAGAAATCTTCTCCCATAGTGGATCTCCGTTTTCCGGATCAACCCCTACCCATTTACGCATATTCCAGGTGTACATGTCACTTCCTTCGGTTATTAACATATTCCCTTGGCGGATGTCTTTACCTTGATGCAATTCCAACACTTTATTTCTATTGAAAGCGATGTTAAAATTGGTTTGCCAATTAAATTTGCCTCTAATATTCTCCGAATTAAGATTGACCTCAATACCCCTATTTTGAATAGACCCAACATTCTGAATTACAGACGCAAACCCACTTGTATAGGGTCTTTCAACATTCAGCAATAGGCCTTTTGTTCTCTTGTCATAGAGATCAACATTGATAGCAAAACGCTTAAAGAAGGAAAAGTCGAAGCCTAAATTATAACTGGCTGCTTTTTCCCAGGTTAAGTCATCATTACGCATCTGAAAAGGAACAGCCCCTGAGTTATTCGCATATTGTGTTGTAAAACTGTAAAGTCCTAAGGCCTGGTAGTTGCCTATATTCGCATTTCCAGTGATACCGTAGCTGAGCCTAAGTTTCAATAGGTCGATTGCAGTATGGTCTTTCAAAAAGCTCTCGCTACTGATGATCCATGCACCTCCCAAGGTATAGAAATTAGCAGAACGGTTGCTTCTTCCGAATCGCGAGGACGCCTCATTAATTAATGAGCCGATCAAGAAATATCGACTATCGTAGTTGTAGTCCAATTGAAACAGCCCCTTGGTAAATATATTTTCATCAACACCGCCAGTAGCATCCAAAATACGAGATGCCGCACTCATGACGTGCAGGCCTGGTGCTAAGCCTTCACCGGTTACTCCATTGGCTTTATTTTTATTTTTCTCTGCTTCGAAAACTGCTAATGCTTCGAAATTATGATTCCCAAAATTTCGCGTATAATTTAAACGATTGGAGGTAATGAGGGATAAACCCTCGCTAGACGAATTACTCAATCTACCCAATCCTTTTCCGGCCTTTGAGCGAACGTCATGATAAATTTCATTCTCGTAAAGTCTGTAGGTAATTCGATTAAAAGTAGAGATACTCAGGGAAGGTAAGATATTATACTTCAGCGTGGCATCCATGTCTATTGCTTTATTATTGCCCTGATCTAAATTATATTGCCAGCCATGTAGAAAGTTTTCTTGTTCCCGACCGTACCATCCGCCTTCTGTACCCCTTTTAATATTCCCATCCGCGTCGAAAGGATTATCCCAAGGCATATTCATATAGGCTCCGTACAGTGCTCCGTCTAGCCCTGAAGGGTCGGCACGCTCCAAGGAAAGCTTCCCGTTCATCTTCACATTCAGCTCTAACTTATCGTTGATGTTATGCCTGATATTAGACCGAACATTTAATTGCTTATTCGAATTAAATTTTAAAGTTCCTTCTTCGAAATAGTAGTTTCCAGCCATGTAAAACGTTGTTTTTTCCGAACCGCCAGAAACGGAAAGCGCATGGTTTTGTGTCAACCCTCTACGGAAAGCATGATCGAACCAATTCGTATTTTGAGATAAAACGGAAGCGGGGATATCCTTATCAAATCTATCGGCAGGATAAAAGGATTTTTCATAATCATATAGTTGCTGGGAATCCATCACTTTGAAATTTCCAGTATTGGCAGTGTTGAACCCAAATGAAGAGGTCAAATTAACCTTCGTCTTCCCAGACTTTCCAGACTTTGTCGTTATAATAATAACCCCGTTTGCTGCTCTGGAGCCGTATAACCCAGTTGCCGCAGCATCCTTCAATATCGTGACTGACTCTACATCAGATGCATTTGCCGTACCTCCGACAATGCCGTCAACAACATACAGCGGGCTAGATCCCGCATTTATCGACCCTGCACCTCGTATATTTATGCTTGCACTCGCATTGGGGTCGCCCGAAGAGTTGGAAACAATTACCCCTGCGACTTTCCCTTGCAAGAGGTTCGTCACATTGGTAGAAGTAACGTCATTAAGTTTCTCTCCGGAAATAACTGCTACAGCACTTGACAGGTGCGATATCTGTTTGGTAGAATAACCCATAACCACAACTTCATCTAGGTTGGTCGGCAGGGAACTTAGCGTAATGCGCAATGGTGATTCTTGCCCCGCCAAATCAACCTCCAACTGCTTATACCCTAATAAGCTCAATACCAAAACTCCTGCATTGGACGCAACAGCCAATTCAAATTGTCCATTACTGTCGGTACTAGTTCCCGAAGTCGTTCCTTTTAAAAAGACCGAAACGCCTTGCAGGGGTATCGCCTGTTCGTTTGTTACCACGCCCGCCACACGCTGTTGAGTGGCACTCGTTTTCCCGACGGGCAAGCTCAATTCCTTATTCTTTTTATTATCATGCTTGCGCTCCAAAACAACTGTCTTCGCGCTGATAGAATAACTAACAGGTTGATCTTTAAAAATTTGATCTAGCGCATCCTTTAGCTTTACTCGGTTTAACGAAAGAGAAACGGGCTGTGTTCCTTCAAGCATTGCATCCGTATATAAAAAACCATAACCGCTCTGCGCGCGTACCTGATTGATGATGGAGGACAGAGGCGCTTTGGACACAGAAAGTGTTATTAACTGGCTGCTAACTTCGGCGTTTATATGTAGCATCCCCACGATGAGGCCGATGATTATCAGATGTATTCGCCTGATCGTCTTCCTATAAGTTGCATAAAAAACCATATATTTGTCATTGTTTGGTTTATAATGAAAAAAAATTAACGTATAATTTTGTTTAAAACTCGGACATACAGCCGGACATGTTGCGAGCATTTCCGGCTTCTTCTTTATATCTATACTACTGCATAACCGTAATCCTCCTTCCTTCTTTTTTAAAGCGAACAGATTTAGTTTTCTCCAGTAACTCCAATACTGGATCTATACTTTCACTACGCGGAATCACGCCGTTGAAGCGTTCCTTAGACACCTGCCCCTCATAATGCACTTCGATATCATACCATCGCTGCAACATTTTCATAACCGACTGGATATCGTCGCTCTTGAAGGAAAAGCTTCCATCGAGCCAGGAAAGCTCCGAATCGGTATCCACATGCTCTTTCCTTAATTTATCTTTCGCTAGAATGCTCTGCTCTCCGGGCGACAATTCGACACCTGCTAAACGCGTATTTTTCGGCTGAACCAAAACAGATCCACTAACCAGCGTCGTTTTCACAGTTTCGTCTTCTGCAAATGCACTCACGCCAAAAGATGTTCCCAGAACCTTGATTTCCTGATTAAGGGTTTTTACATAAAAAGGCCTGTCCTTATTCTTAGAGACCTTAAAAAAAGCTTCGCCATCAAGATGAACTTCTCTTCGATCGTTCGAAAATACTTTCGGACAGGATAGCGTCGATGCCGCATTCAATAAGACTTCCGTTTCATCTTCGAAGACGACCCGAAATTGCTGTCCAATAGGCGTACTCAGCTTGACTCCCGCCCTTACGTCGAAAGACTCTGTAGAGTTTGCAATCGCCGGATAATTCCCATCTAGATAGCGGATAGACATATTGTCGATTCTTATTCCTTGTTGATCTTTATCCATTACCAATGTTTTTCCATCGGATAAGGTTAGCATAATTTGGTTCGCCTCTTTTAAGGCGCTTTCCGTCTTCGCCTGCACATCGTTTTTATCAGTAGGCGAAGTTTTCCAATGTAGGGAGCCTGCAATGACGAGAAGTACTACAGCCGCTGCAACCGACAGCCAAATCGACCTAGTATGACGTTTAGGTTGAGGCAGGCGGTCGTAAATTGTTTCTTTTACAATATCCCAATCGGGCGCATAAGGCAACTCATTCTCCTCCTTTGACAATTGGTTAAACCAGGTTTCCACCATTCGTTTCTGACTGGGAGTGCATTCTCCAGCAAGATATCTATTAAGAAGCTCTTGCAACTCTTCTCTCCTCATTTAGGGTTAGTTTATAATCTCGATTTAATAGTGAGACGTTTTGGTTTAGGAAAGGTGGACATGCCTTTATAAAAACTTTAATCTTTCAAATTACAACTCAGCCGTAAATCGCGTTCTTGAGAAGGCTGGACTGCAGTAGCCCAACAGAAAGAGGCAAATAGTAAATATTGCTAAGAAAGGAGGTGTAATAGAGAAAAAAGAAGAAGAAATTGTATAAACCACGCTCGCAAAAAATGACGTGCACGTGTGATAGTCTTTTTTACGGTATGGATGGTGATGTTGAGCTCGTCCGCGATTTGCGCATGAGGTTGCCCCTCTCTATAACTCATACAAAAAATACGCTGCATTTGCTGGGGTAAGTCTGCTACACCAGCATCGATTAACCTGACGAGCTCATTAAAAGAAACAGTTTCTTCCGTATCGAGGTTCCCTGCAATTGTGTGCTTATTAAACGATTCTAAGTACCGAATTTCAACACCTTGCCGTCGGATGACGTCTAAAGTTCTGTTTCGAACAGCCGCATAGAGATAGGCTTTTAGAGATACTTGAATCTTGCACATACCAGCATCTTCCCATAGTGCAGTAAAAAGGTCTTGAACGATATCCATTGCTTTATCTTCGCTTTTAACAATTTTTAAAGCATGTATAAACAAAACGTTCCAATATCGTTCGTAGATCTCTGTGAAGGCCACGTGATCACCATATTTAACACGAGCGATTAGCTGTGTATCAGTGAAACTACACAATACGGTCATGACAAGTAATTTAGGTTGCTACACACCTTGTCTACACAAGATGGTCAAATATAACAAAACTATTTAATATTTATCTAGTCATTGAAATATAGAAAATGACACCATCTGTAGGTCAACACGAGCACGATCAACTTTTGTCAAAACGGGTAAGAAATGCTTGTATCAGACATCCTAAAATCGGTCCTTAAAAGTCCAATTAACGAGTTTGTGCAACTCACAACTTCTTAAAATTCTAAAAGGAAACAACCAAATCTTCTGTGAGGTGTTTATCTGCTATACATTAGGTATTCACCAATCATATTTCGACATGTTTAGAGACGGAGCACGCAAAAGTTTATGGCAATCTGCAGTAAAAAAGTATGAAGGATCCTTAGGAAGTAGTCAAAGATACGACGTAGTAATTGTCGGCGCTGGACTTACAGGTATTTCAACTGCTTACCGACTTCAAGATCAGGGATTAAAATGTCTTCTTATAGAAGCCAATAATATTGGTTTTGGTACGACGGGAGGCACCACGGCTCACCTAAATGACTTTTTCGACACGAGTTTTGAAGAAGCAATAAACAAGTTTGGGTTAGAAAATGCACGGCTGTTTGCCGAGGCAGGAAAAGAAGCTATGCAAGTCTTCGCTGCGAACGTTTCTTTGCATAACATTGATTGTGATTTTCAACGCAAGGATGCTGAACTTTTCGCTATTGATGACGATCAGGTAAAGGAATTAGCAAAAATTTTCGAAGGTGCGCAAAAAATTGGCTATGAGATGAAGTACACTGAGCATACTCAATTTCCTATTCCCTCCAAAAAGGCTTTGTTAATCCCAGGACAAGCTCAATTCCACCCACTGAAATATATCAATGCCCTGGCCGAGGAATTTTTAAAGACGGGAGGAACTTTTGTAGAAAACTGTCTTTACGAATCCCATAAAGAGACAGGCGACGAAGTCTTACTTTACACTAGTCAAGGTAAAATTCGGAGTTCGCACGTTGTTTTTGCAACCCACACTCCGCCAGGAATCAGTCTATTGCATTTTACAACAGCACCCTATCGAAGCTATGCAATCGCCTTTACATTAAAGAACGGTGACTATCCCCATACGTTGGGTTATGACCTCCATGATCCTTATCACTACTATCGGACTCATATCGTGGATGGAAAAAAAATGATCATTGCTGGCGGAGAGGACCATAAAACAGGCCACACCGACGATGCAGGAGCCTGCTTCGCACGCTTGGAAAATTACTGCCGGAACTTTTTCGACATTGACCGAGTTCACTACGCTTGGTCGAGTCAGTATTTCGAGCCCGCCGATGGTCTCCCTTCGATAGGAATCCTTCCGTCTAGTTCAGGTCGCGCTTTCGTCGCCACAGGATTCAGAGGTAACGGAATGACGTTTGGGACACTTTCCTCCGCCATCCTTACCGATATGATTATGCAGCGACCAAACCGATTTGCAAAACTGTTCGACCCCAATAGATTCAAACCTACGGCAGGCTTCACGACGTTCATCAAGGAAAATGCCAGCGTGATAAAAGACATGATCGGCGACAAAATTACTATGGATCGAATCAGCTCATTGGCCGACGTTCAACCCGGAGAGGCGAAAGTTGTACGACACGAAGGTGCTGCCTACGCCATTTATGCGGAAAGTAGTGGTCAAAGGCATGTTTTGAAAAGCACATGCCCGCATGCAAAGTGTGAAGTACGCTGGAATAACGCAGAACTGTCGTGGGATTGCCCGTGTCATGGCTCTCGCTTTAACGTAAATGGCAAGATGCTCTGTGGACCTTCGACCAAGGGACTTGAGCGCTTGGAATAACCAAACCAAAAGGTGCTACTCGGAGTTTGGAGCATGCGGCGCGATAGGGATTTGCTAGAACGGTCTAGCGAACATGCCGACCGTGTAAGAACCGCTTATTTAGCCCAAAATTGGTTGAAAATGGCCATTTTTTTCGATGCTATTAAGTTGATCCCGCTGGGATAATATTGTCATATTTAACATGTTTACTTTCAATGTGTTAAATTTTATGTTTTTCTAAGGGCACCAGTTAAGGCAGTAATTTGTAAATCTATATAAGAACTCTGAAATCAAAATTACTCATTATTTAAATGAGTTTAAAATATTTCGGAATAATAAGATCAAAGGTTCGAATCCTGCCACCCCGACAAAAGCCACTGATAATCAGTGGCTTTTTCTTTTTTCGGACACATTTCGGACAAATTATATCTGAATATTGATGATTCAATAACCTAAGCAAAGTTAAGTTAAGCTAGAAGAATAACCCTTCTTAAAGAATGATTGGAACATAATGCTTGTTTCTATAGAGCGTGAAAAGTTCATCTTATTCTTATAAAAAATCAAGAGGGCTAGGAGTCTTTTGCTTGTCTATGTCAGTGATATGAGTGTAGATCATAGTCGTTTTTATATTTTCATGACCCAATAACTCTTTTACAATTCGGATATCGATACCTGATTGGATTAAATGTGTGGCATAAGAATGTCGCAATGTATGTACAGAGCCTTCCGACTGAACATTTGCTTTGATCAATGCTTTTTTCAGAATCAACTGTACACTTCGTTCGCTATACTTGCCACCCTTCTCACCTTCGAAGAGGTACTCCTTTGGCTTGAATGCTTGATAATAATGTCTCAAAGTCGCCAGCAATTTGTCTGGTAATGATACAATCCGATCTTTATTGCCTTTGCTTTGATGGATTCTGATAATTCCATCGGAAGATTTTATGTCTTTGATTTTGAGATTCAACAGTTCGCTAAGACGTAGTCCACAACTATAGATTGTCATCAGAATAGCCTTGTGTTTTAGATTTTGAGTGTTATCGAGAATATTTCTTACTTCTTCTTTTGAAAAGAATTTAGGTAATTTAGAAAATGAGCGTTTCGGGTATAAGTAATCCAGTTGGATTTTTTTGTCCAATATCAGTTCGTACATCTTCTTGATTGCGCCCACTAATCCTTTTTGATAGGAAACACTAATTTTCCCATTTTGAACTTTTTCGTTTATAAACGCCTCAATATCTGACAGTGGAATTTCTTCAAGGGAGGGATATTTGCTAACATGTTTAAGAAATATACTAGCGTAATCCTTGTACGATCTAATGGTATTGGCAGCATATCTCTGCATCAGCAATCTCTTTTCGAAGGTTTCAAGTATGATTTCGCTATTCATATCAGGGAAATAGTATTTTATAATATTTTGTTTCGCTATTTGTGCGGTTTTATTTTTTAAATATAAATATATCAATATCTTATGTAGAAAGAAAAGTCAAATAACGAAACACGTATATAGGGTTGGTTAAGCGAAATTTTCCGTATATTCGTTTCGTTAAAACAGATGTTGTTAGCAATCCGCTGCGCTCCTTGCTAACAATGGCTCGGCGACTTACGTCGCTTGCCGTAAGCCGCCGCTTCGCGGACTGCTTACAACAAGCGACTTGGCTAAATAGCTCCGCTTTTGTATCTTCGATACAGCTTCGCTACTTCGCCAATTCGCCGAGCCGTTATGGGCCATTTTTGAATGACAATGCGAATAGATACAGACAAACAAATGAATTTACTTAGTGATAAGAACGTTGCAATAATTGGTGGTGGACCCGTTGGACTGACTATGGCAAAATTATTACAGCAAAACGGCATAGACGTTTCAGTTTACGAAAGAGACAACGACCGAGAGGCAAGAATTTTTGGTGGAACCCTTGACCTACACAAAGGTTCAGGTCAGGAAGCAATGAAAAAAGCGGGATTGTTACAAACTTATTATGACTTAGCCTTACCAATGGGTGTAAATATTGCTGATAAAAAAGGCAATATTTTATCCACAAAAAATGTAAAGCCCGAAAATCGATTTGACAATCCTGAAATAAACAGAAATGACTTAAGGGCTATCTTGTTGAATAGTTTAGAAAACGACACGGTTATTTGGGATAGAAAACTTGTTATGCTTGAACCTGGTAAGAAGAAGTGGACACTAACTTTTGAGAATAAACCGAGTGAAACAGCAGATTTGGTTATTCTTGCCAATGGCGGGATGTCCAAGGTAAGAAAATTTGTTACCGACACGGAAGTTGAAGAAACAGGTACTTTCAATATACAAGCCGATATTCATCAACCAGAGATAAACTGTCCTGGATTTTTTCAGCTATGCAATGGAAACCGGCTAATGGCATCTCACCAAGGTAATTTATTATTTGCTAACCCCAATAATAATGGTGCATTGCATTTTGGAATAAGTTTTAAAACACCTGATGAATGGAAAAACCAAACGCAGGTAGATTTTCAAAACAGAAATAGTGTCGTTGATTTTCTTCTGAAAGAATTTTCCGATTGGGACGAACGCTACAAAGAATTGATTCATACGACGTTGTCATTTGTAGGATTGGCTACACGGATATTTCCTTTAGAAAAGCCTTGGAAAAGCAAGCGCCCATTACCCATAACAATGATTGGGGATGCCGCACATTTGATGCCGCCTTTTGCAGGGCAGGGAGTAAATAGTGGGTTGGTGGATGCCTTGATATTGTCTGATAATCTAGCCGATGGAAAATTTAATAGCATTGAAGAGGCTGTTAAAAATTATGAACAGCAAATGTTTATCTATGGCAAAGAAGCACAAGAAGAATCAACTCAAAACGAAATTGAAATGTTTAAACCCGACTTTACGTTTCAGCAATTGTTAAATGTATAAAATGGAATAAAACGGCACATAACAAACAAATTGGCAATAGAGCCGGTGAAGTACTTCTATTGAACTTTTGTGCAATGTTGAAGATTAGTAATTCTATTCAACATTTGTGCTAAAAGTCGGCTCCATCGCCAATTTGCCAGCCGTTATGGGCCATTTTTGAATGACAATGCGAATAGATACAGACAAACAAATGAATTTACTTAGTGATAAGAACGTTGCAATAATTGGTGGTGGACCCGTTGGACTGACTATGGCAAAATTATTACAGCAAAACGGCATAGACGTTTCAGTTTACGAAAGAGACAACGACCGAGAGGCAAGAATTTTTGGTGGAACCCTTGACCTACACAAAGGTTCAGGTCAGGAAGCAATGAAAAAAGCGGGATTGTTACAAACTTATTATGACTTAGCCTTACCAATGGGTGTAAATATTGCTGATAAAAAAGGCAATATTTTATCCACAAAAAATGTAAAGCCCGAAAATCGATTTGACAATCCTGAAATAAACAGAAATGACTTAAGGGCTATCTTGTTGAATAGTTTAGAAAACGACACGGTTATTTGGGATAGAAAACTTGTTATGCTTGAACCTGGTAAGAAGAAGTGGACACTAACTTTTGAGAATAAACCGAGTGAAACAGCAGATTTGGTTATTCTTGCCAATGGCGGGATGTCCAAGGTAAGAAAATTTGTTACCGACACGGAAGTTGAAGAAACAGGTACTTTCAATATACAAGCCGATATTCATCAACCAGAGATAAACTGTCCTGGATTTTTTCAGCTATGCAATGGAAACCGGCTAATGGCATCTCACCAAGGTAATTTATTATTTGCTAACCCCAATAATAATGGTGCATTGCATTTTGGAATAAGTTTTAAAACACCTGATGAATGGAAAAACCAAACGCAGGTAGATTTTCAAAACAGAAATAGTGTCGTTGATTTTCTTCTGAAAGAATTTTCCGATTGGGACGAACGCTACAAAGAATTGATTCATACGACGTTGTCATTTGTAGGATTGGCTACACGGATATTTCCTTTAGAAAAGCCTTGGAAAAGCAAGCGCCCATTACCCATAACAATGATTGGGGATGCCGCACATTTGATGCCGCCTTTTGCAGGGCAGGGAGTAAATAGTGGGTTGGTGGATGCCTTGATATTGTCTGATAATCTAGCCGATGGAAAATTTAATAGCATTGAAGAGGCTGTTAAAAATTATGAACAGCAAATGTTTATCTATGGCAAAGAAGCACAAGAAGAATCAACTCAAAACGAAATTGAAATGTTTAAACCCGACTTTACGTTTCAGCAATTGTTAAATGTATAAAATGGAATAAAACGGCACATAACAAACAAATTGGCAATAGAGCCGGTGAAGTACTTCTATTGAACTTTTGTGCAATGTTGAAGATTAGTAATTCTATTCAACATTTGTGCTAAAAGTCGGCTCCATCGCCAATTTGCCAGCCGTTATGTGTAATTTTAGCCGCAAACGCAGTTAAAACAAAAAGGCTCCGAATTTCGGAGGGCACTGAAAAAGCCTCAACTTTCTAATGAGACTTAAAGAAATGACTGAGTATAGGTTTTCCCCTACTCGGTCATTTTTGTTCAAAGGGTTTCTGGAAGTTTGTTTTTTATGAGCTTATTGAAGGTTTAAGCGACTAGGACTTGCTATTTGAGTTTTTAGCATTCCATCCAGGCTTTTTTGAGGCAATATCCCACCTTTTTATATCAATTTCAGGATTCTTTTCAGGTTTACGGTGAAGATGGCCATTGCGCCCTGCATTTCCATATTATGGATTCCATAAGCATCAGCTCTGCCATAGCCATGGACATTCTTGAGCTCACTGTTCTTGGCCTCGATCTTATACCTTTGCTTAGACTTGCTTCGATAATAATCGGTTTGCTGGAAAGCCATCTGATCCCTATGGAGTTCGGATTTTATGGAGACTGAATAGGATTTGGTTCTGGCCCCTTGCTTGTAACATCCGTCCCTAAGAGGACAGACCTTACATTTCTTCACATCAAAGTAATAGGTCTCCGTTTGATTTGTACCTTGTTCCTTCTTTCCCTGACGCGCCTTGCGGATGGCCAAATGTCCTGCGGGACAAACAAACATATCCGCATCTTTATTATAGTCAAACTTGTCTTTATCTTTCCTAAAGCCTTGGGTAATGGATGGATTTAATTTAGCGATGATATCAATGTTTTGTTCTTTTGCCAACTGAAGATTTTCTTTTCCCGAATACGCGGCATCACCTATTATTGTATCCACTTGCATTCCATTCTGCTGGCTGATCTCTAATAACCTAGGTAGTTCAGGGCCATCACCTTTTTCGCCTGTAGTAACGACCGCTGCTGTAATGATGCGTTCCTCAGTCATCGCCAGATGTGTTTTATAGCCAAAGAAACTGCTGTCCACTGACTTGTGTCCAAGTCTGGCCTCATCATCCTTAGAGAGCAGATAGTATTCTTTTGTGTCTTCAATGGTTTCCTTCAACAGATTCAGCTTTTCTTTCACAGCCGGTATTTCACTGATAGATTGATCTTCATCAAGGACCCTCTGTAATTCCCTGCAATAAGCAAGCTCTTGATCCAGGTCGTTGGATTCATTCTTTTGTGGTAGATTCCTCTTGTATTCCCCATCAATCTGATATATCGCTTTTCTTAATAGTTTGGAGCGTTCCCTGAGTACTGCCAATGCTGTGTGCGGATTCGATCTGGAAACGGTATGGGTCGCGTCTACGATAATAGACTTTGATTTTATAATGCCTTTTTCAAGAGCAATCATTACCGTCTTATTGATCAACAGGTTCAACAGATCCATATCTTTTAATCGTAGTTTGCGGAATTTGGTAAGCGAACTTGAATTGATCACATCCTCCTCTGGTGCCATTTCAAGAAAATATTTGAAGGACATATCATATCTGGAACGTTCAACGACATCTACATCCGAAACGGTGTAGATCGTTTTTAACAGAAGGTATTTGAACATCTTGATAGGGCTCTCCGCTGTACGGCCATTCGTCTGGCAATACTTAGCCAAAAGCTCGTCATAGATAAAACTGAAATCGATAAGATCGTTGATTTTTCGAAGTAGATTATCTTTTGGTACGATGATATCGTACAATCCTGAATAGGAACTGAACTGTATTTTTTGTTGGGTAGAGAGCATCCTGATGTCCATTAAAGCTTACCTTAAAATACGAAAAAGGGAGCAGAAAACTGCAGTTTTCGACTCCCTTTTTTAACCTTTATTTTCTAAGGGGACTTTTTCAGTGCCCTCGAATTTCGGAACCTTCTTTTTATCATTTCATTTTTCTAAAAAACTTGTACAACAAATCGATTTTATTTGAACAAAGAATTGGCATTGCTTCAAAAAGGGTTTCTTCATCCCATTCCCACCATTTCATTTCCTGCAATTTTTGGATGTCATCATCACTAAATCTCTTTTTTATCAATTTGGCTGGATTTCCCCCTACAATTGAATAAGGTTCAACATCTTTTGTAACCAAAGCACGACTGCCAATAACAGCTCCATCTCCTATCTGAACTCCTGGCATTATCATAGCTTCACTACCAATCCAAACATCATTCCCAACAACTGTATCTCCTGCTTTTTGAAATCCATCTTGGCTTTTACTGAAAACATCAAATTCAGACATATAAAAAAATGGAAAACTGGAAATCCAATCATATTTATGACCTTGATTACCTGCCATTATGAAACTTGCACCGCTCCCTATTGAACAATAAGAACCGATAATTAGTTTATCGACATCATTCCTGTCCGGAAACAGATAACGAGCACAATCGTCAAATGAATGACCGTGATAATAACCAGAATAATAAGAATATTTACCCGAAATTATATTGGGATTAGTTATGTGGTCTTTGATTATTTTTCCTTTAAAAGGACTTTCGAAGTAATTTTTCATTATTTAACATATTTAATTTACAATAAGAGACAATAAGGAAACGAAGAATAATACTAAACTATTCTCTTCCTATACGTTGCGTAAAGTAAATTTGCTAATCTGATAATTTCATCTGACAAAGATACTAAAAAACTACACATAACATCGCATTGGCAAAATGGCGGGTTAAGTTCAAAATTCAACTTTTGTGCTTTTTATTCCGCCGAATGTGTCCCACATTCAGCTTTTTTTTAATAATTTAGCTTCTGTGGAAACACATCGGCTACGTCACTGCTAAATTGAACTTTCGGTTCAATTTATCCGCCACTTCGCCAATGCGTTTCCCGTTAGTGGCAACAAAAACAAACGATAATTAGACAATAAATGAAAAATATTTTATTTGTAGTTTTTATTTCAATGATATTTTTATTTGTTTGCTGTAACACAACAACGAATAAAAACATAATTGAAACAGAAATTTCTGATTTTGACAAAATTTTAGATAGTTTTCAAGTAAATGGTTCAATTCTAATTTATGATAACGACAAGAATACTTTTTACTCAAATGACTTTGATTGGGCTAAAAACGGAAAATTACCTGCATCAACATTCAAAATTCCAAATTCTATAATTGCTGTTGAATTAGGCATTATTGAAAATGATACAACTATTTTAAAATGGAATGGCGAGCAGAGAAAAATGGATATTTGGGAAAAAGATTTATCATTTAAAGATGCTTTTAGAATTTCCTGTGTTCCTTGCTATCAGGAAATTGCAAGGAAAATCGGAACAATTAAAATGAAAGAATATTTAGAAAAATTTGAGTATAAAAATATGATTTTTGACAGTTTAACGATTGACAATTTTTGGCTTGAAGGAAATTCAAAAATATCTCAAAAACAACAAATCGACTTTTTAAGGAAATTCTATTTTTCAAAATTTCCAATTTCTGATAGGACAATAAAGATTGTCAAAAATATTATGGAAATTGAGCGAACTGAAAATTACATTTTAAGCGGTAAGACTGGATTAAGTTCGATAGAAGAAAAATATAATGGTTGGTTTGTTGGTTATGTTGAAACAAAATCTAATGTTTATTTTTTTGCAACAAATGTAATTCCGACAGACGGATTGAATGTTGATGATTTTATTTCATCGAGAATTAATGTAACAAAAAATGCGTTAAAGCAAATGAATATAATGAAATGATAAATGCCACTAACATATGGTAGCCGATAATTGCCGGCTTTCGTGCCAACTTGATACTTTGGTGCTTTTAACGAACCGAAGTGCTAAATTGATACGAAAGTGCTGTAAATCCGGCAACTACGGCTACCATTTTTCGTTATCGGCAATGCTTGGACGACCAGTCAACATCAAACTGACCGACAAGAAATTGACAACGAAAATTCACTAAAACGACATTTCATGACAATTCATTTCAAAGAAACTATTAAACCAATAAATTTGAAGGAATGCTAATTTCATTAATAAGTGCAATAGAAAAAAACAATGCAATTGGTTTAAACAATAGCTTACTATGGCATTTGCCTGAGGACTTGAAGTATTTTAAAACTAAAACCTTAGGACATTTTGTGCTGATGGGAAGAAAGACGTATCAGTCGTTAGGAAAAAAATTGAAGGATAGAAAGATTATTGTTGTAACAAGAGACAGTAAATTCCAAGATAGTGAATGCGTAATTGTAAACTCAATTGATGAAGGTTTAGAATATGCAAAGCAAAACGGAGAGGCTGAACTTTTTATCTGTGGTGGCGAAGAAATTTATACTCAATTGATAATTATTGCTGACAGACTTTATATAACACATGTAAATTGTGAACTAAAAGGCGACACCTTTTTTCCCCACTTTCAACTTAGTGAGTGGACAATTATGAATTCCATTTTTAGAGAGTCAGACAATAAACATCAATACTCATTTAAAATTGTAGAATATGAAAGAACATCGTCAAGAAAATAATCACATTGAAAAAGGCTTGTGCAGACTTGAACGATATAAATTCGGACAGAAAATAGCACATGCCGATAACATGGGTTTGGCAAAAGTGGGGCTTTAGTGCTAGGCTGAACATTTGTACTTTCTATTAGCTTTTGTGCTAAATTTGTACTTTATTACTTTCTAAACCCCACCTTCACCAAACCCCGAACCGTTGTTAGCAATCCGCTGCGCTCCTTGCTAACAATGGCTCGGCGACTTACGTCGCTTGCCGTAAGCCGCCGCTTCGCGGACTGCTTACAACAAGCGACTTGGCTAAATAGCTCCGCTTTTGTATCTTCGATACAGCTTCGCTACTTCGCCAATTCGCCGAGCCATTAGCGGGCATTGTAGAGCGACACCCATCCCTGACAGACAAACCAAAATCAACTATCCTTAAATTTTGAATCAAACATTTTAGGTAACTACCAAAAAAATATATTATCTTTGTTGTCAAGATAAATGGTTAACAAGATTTATGCCTGTCAAAGAAAAAATCATCAACTTAAGGAAATTGAGCCAACTTTATGCCTACACATCTATTCAAATGCACGAAAGCATTGGTAGAAAAATTGGACTGACTGGCACTGACCATAAATATTTAGGTTTCTTAATTCAAAAAGGTCAAATGACAGCAGGTGAACTTGCCCTACTTACAGGGTTAACAACAGGTTCGGTTACAGGGCTAATAGACCGGTTTGAAAACAAAAAACTCGTAAAAAGACAGCCCGACAAAACTGACAGGCGGAAAATAATCATAGTTCCCAATATTGATAGAATAACAAAGTTGGTTACACCATTTTATAGTAACTACCAAAACAAAACACACGACCTTTTTGTGTCATTCAATAGTGATGAATTAAACATTTTAGAAAAATACTTCCACAAAGCATTGGAGTTGATGAATAAAGAAATTGAAAAAGTAAACGAGAAACAATAAGAAATAACTATGAACACAACCAAAATAGAAGATAAAGCCGTACTTCATATTCCTACACCGTTTGCTCAAACCTATTTTCACGGAACAAAGGCTGACTTGAAAATTGGCGATTTCATTCAAGTAGGTTTCAACAGTAATTATGAAGAAAACAGAATATTAAAGCATATTTATGTTTCGGCTACACTGAATACTGCAATATTAGGAGCAGAACTTGCTTTGGGCAACGGACGTGAAAGGATTTATTTAGTAGAAGCAACAGGCGACATAGAAGATGACCCCAACGTAACGGACAAAAAATTTCCTGGTAATCCCACAAAATCCTATCGTTCGAAACATCCTTTTAAAGTTGTTGGAGAAGTAACCGGTTGGCACGGACATACCCTTGAAGAGATTAAAGCTATGAAAGATGGACTGGAAAAACTTAGAGAACAAGGGAAGAATGTTATTATAGACTAATGAATAAACAATTATTATTTGACATAGAACAACGACCCGCTAACATGGTATTTGCAATAGCACGACTGACGGAAGTAATTGAACATTTGTACTACTATCAACTTTTGTGCATATTTTCGGCTGACGGTTTTCAAATGCCGTGCCATCGCAAATACCCAAACCGTTGTTAGCAATCCGCTGCGCTCCTTGCTAACAATGGCTCGGCGACTTACGTCGCTTGCCGTAAGCCGCCGCTTCGCGGACTGCTTACAACAAGCGACTTGGCTAAATAGCTCCGCTTTTGTATCTTCGATACAGCTTCGCTACTTCGCCAATTCGCCGAGCCATTGGCGGTAATTTGAAGAAACAATTAACAACGAAAAACATTCAAGAAAATGAAGCTATAAGTAACTGTAAGATAGAATAAGAATTGAAATATCCTTTAATACGCAAAGTAGAAAGGGCGATTGTTAATATTAAAAAATTAGAAAATGACACAGCTACAAATGATTGACAAAACAAAGTCAATAGCTCAAAATGATAAAAATATTTCTGCCGTATTTATGTACGGGTCATTTACCAAAAATGAAGGGGACAAATATTCAGATATTGAATTCTACATCTTCTTGAAGGATAAAGAAAAATTTTCCGCTGAAAATTGGGTAAGCCAAATTCATCCTTTGGCATTATATTTTACCAACGAGTTTGGAAGTGAAGTTGCCATTTTTGAAAATATGATAAGGGGGGAGTTTCATTTTTTGACAAACGACCAAATGGAAGTTATCAAATCGTGGGACGGATCGGTAGAGTTTAGCGACTTTGACAAGATGATTTTAGTAGATAAAGAAGATTTATTGACTAACACGCTCAAAGAAATAAAAACTAAAGTACCTGATCGAACAACAAATGAAAATATCCTGTGGTTGAGCCAATCGTTGTTGAATGTTTTACTTACAACAAGCAACTTAATTAAACGACAGGAATTTGCTCACGCTTACCAAAGCTTATCAAATGTTCAAAAATATTTACTTTGGTTAATAAGAATTGAAACATACCAAACCAAACATTGGGAAAGTCCAACAAAAAACTTGGAAAAAGACATAGATCCAGATTGGTATTCGTTATTTCAGCAGACAACATCAGAATTAGATCCGACAGATATTAAAACAGCTTTCAAGAAGACATTAACATTGACTGAAAAACTTTTTGATAATCTTGGAGTTGAAGCAAAATTAAAGGGGGTATTAAGGAGAATTGAATAAATAAACTACCGCCAACATTGTATAAGCGTAATGCGGGCGAAGTGGCTAAAATTTAGTATTTTGCCATCTATCAAAGTTCGTGTTGGCGGACAGTGTATTGCTCCGAAAACCCGCACTACGCTTATACTTGACCGTTGTTAGCAATCCGCTGCGCTCCTTGCTAACAATGGCTCGGCGACTTACGTCGCTTGCCGTAAGCCGCCGCTTCGCGGACTGCTTACAACAAGCGACTTGGCTAAATAGCTCCGCTTTTGTATCTTCGATACAGCTTCGCTACTTCGCCAATTCGCCGAGCCATTGTACGACATAGTAAAACCGAACCAAACAAAATGAAAGTCAGAGAAGAAAAGTTAAGAACAATTATAGAATGGTCGGAGAAAAACGAAGATGTAAGAGTTCTTCTTCTGACAAGTTCACTTGTAAATCCTTTAGCACTTGTTG
The DNA here is from genome assembly GCF_008274825.1 of Sphingobacterium hotanense. Classification (NCBI taxonomy): domain Bacteria; kingdom Pseudomonadati; phylum Bacteroidota; class Sphingobacteriia; order Sphingobacteriales; family Sphingobacteriaceae; genus Sphingobacterium; species Sphingobacterium hotanense. Next base: position 492,621 of record NZ_CP030848.1, on the reverse strand, counting down.
ACGAATTTAGTGATTTAGACATTGAATTTGTTTTTGAGGATAATACAAATTACATTTCAGACAAAAGCTGGACGCTTAAATTCGGAAATCCAATTGCTATGATTGAAGAAGACGAAAGTTGTTTTAACCATAAACACGCAATGAAAATGCTACTTTATGAAGACGGTGTGAAAGTAGATTTTAAACTTTACAGCAAATCAAAATTTATAAAGGAAACGCAAGAGAAAGAATTACCAGAAGATTGGGATATTGGTTATAAAATTTTAATTGATAAAGATGGTATTACAAAGCAAATGCTGAAACCAACTTATCAAATTTCCATTATCAAAAAACCGTCTGAAAAAGAGTTTCAAAATCTAATAAACGATTTTTGGTGGGACACAACTTACGTGGCAAAGTGTCTTGTGAGAGATGAAATATTCTATGCGAAATTTATGTCGGAAACCGTTATTCGCACAGAATATTTAATTCCTTTAATTGAATGGCACATTGCAAGTGAACACAATTGGAACATAACGACCAATAAATATGGACGACTTTTCAAAAAGTATCTTAACCAGGAAATGTGGGCTAAAACAGAACAAACATTTTCAGGGAGCGATATAAAGGAAAATTGGACTGCTCTATTTTCAATGACTGATTTAGTTTCAGAAATAGGAACTGAATTGTCAAAAAAATTAGAGTACAAATACCCGGATAAATTAGAAAATGACATACGAAAATATTTAGCTGGACTAAAACCCAAAACATAACTACGTCGTACAACATCGTATTGGCAATAGGCGGGCTGAACGGCTTCGTATCAACGGAAGTGCAAAATTCAACTTCTGTTCTTCGATTAAAGTTCAGTGCTAAAAATCCCGCCCATCGCCAATACGCGGCACGTTAGCAATCCGCTGCGCTCCTTGCTAACAATGGCTCGGCGACTTACGTCGCTTGCCGTAAGCCGCCGCTTCGCGGACTGCTTACAACAAGCGACTTGGCTAAATAGCTCCGCTTTTGTATCTTCGATACAGCTTCGCTACTTCGCCAATTCGCCGAGCCATTATGCGGCAGCTTAAAAGACGACACCAAACCAAAAAAATCATCTTGACAACCACCCGACTTTGAACTACGAAGGATGAAATTTTTCAGGGACAACTTCCAGCATTTCCAAAAAACAGTTTACCCATTGACTTGGAGACAAACAAACAATTTGAGCATTAAGGTTTAAACCGAATTTTTCCGAAATTGACCTGACCTGACTTTTCCTGAAAATCGACTTTAAAGCTGTTTTTACAGATAAATCAGGTTTCTCTAACAGACAGGAAATAAATGCTAAGTATTTGGCTTTAAACTTAAAATCAAAAAATAAGTGTTTTCTTTTAATGTTTAACAGGGCTGATTTGACAGTTGGCGGTGGCAAGAAACTTTCAGGACCTACCTCATAGACAAGTTTCAAATCAAAAAAAGTATGATAGAAAACGGTATATGGATTGTAAAGCTTCCTCGAAAATAACTTTTGTGTAGGTTCTAACTGAAGGACAATGGAACCTCCCAGAAAATTTCCAAGACTCTCAAACATCAGGATTTTGAAAATATCGGAAGTAATGCCATAAGGAATATTTGACACCACTTTGAAAGGAAATTTCGGAACTGCAAAATTCCTAAAATCACAACCGACAACTTGAACATTTCGGGCATCAGAAAATAATTTTCGTAAATGTTCAACCAAAGCTGTGTCGTTTTCAATAGCAACAACATTGTTGGCGATTTTTAGTAAATGAACAGTAAGAAACCCCTTGCCTGCCCCAATATCTAAAACCGTATCCTGATTACTTATATTTGCTTGTCTTATTGCATCTTTTATTAGCACTTTATCAATAGTAAAGTGCTGACCCGTAAAACGAACGGGCAATTTCTTTTTTGTCATTAGTAACTTCTTACAGGTGAATACTTGAATTCAAATCACAGAGAAGTGAATAGACAGTATTACCCGACAGAGCAACTACGACAAAGCAATGCCATCAAAAAAAATGACAGCACACACAAAGCATAGACTGATTGTCTTGCCCTAAAAGATTGATTGGAATTTATTCAGGACTGCCTATCACTTAGATAGAAGTCCAAGGTCTGCTGAAATACATAATTCAAAAATTGAAATTGCTTGACTGCAAATTTAGTAACTTTGCTTGACAAATTAACGAGAAAGAAGAGAAAATGAAAGCCGACCGCATAACATCACCTATACGCAAGCAGGGGGTTCGTGCTTCGTAAGACAGGAAAGTGGTAAATTTGAAGTTCAGTTCTTCGTAGGAAGTTCAGTGGTTAAAATCCCTGCCTGCGTATAGCTGAGAAACGTTGTATGCCATGCTGAAAAAGCCAACGCGCAAATAGGCACATTTGGTTTTTGCCGACCCACAAGCCAAACGCAAAAAAACCAAAAGAGCCTATTTTTTTGCCCACGCTCGGACAGACTAACAAGGAAACGAATGATATTTATATTGAAAAATGAGATAATAGAAATATTTGGGCTATTTTAGCAGCTTAAATTTATGCGGAAATGAACCGAATAAAGGAAGTACTTGAAGAGAAAGGAATTAAGCAAACTTGGTTGGCTGACAAGCTTGGAAAAAGTTACAACATGGTGAACGGCTATGTTAAAAACCGACAACAACCAAGACTTGAAGTATTGACAGAGATTGCAAATATTCTTGATGTGGATATCAAGGAGTTAATTGTTTCCACTAAGAAATAAGTATGGCAGATGTACACGACAAGGCAACCCGTAGCTACAACATGAGCAGAATTAAGGGAACTGACACAAAGCCAGAAATGCTTTTGAGGAAGTATCTCCATGCGCACGGCATAAGATACAGACTGCACAACAAAAACTTGCCAGGAAAACCCGATTTAACGCTTGCTAAATATCATACAGTAATTTTTGTGAACGGTTGTTTCTGGCATGGACATAAAGGATGCAAGTATTTTGTGTTGCCTAAAACAAGAACTGAATGGTGGCGGGATAAAATTGAAGAAACAATAAAAAGGGACATCAAAGCAATGAAGGATTTGAAAGAAAGCGGATGGAACTCAACAGTCATTTGGGAATGTGAGTTAAAACCGGAGAAAAGAAATACAACGCTTGAAAATATTTTGTTTACAATAACTAAAGAAGCTAAAAACTAAATGGCCAAAAAGAAAAAGGAATTCAGATTCATTGACCTGTTTGCCGGAATTGGAGGATTTCATATCGCCATGCATGAGAATGGTGGCAGATGTGTTTTCGCTTCAGAGATTGACAAATTTGCCCGCCAAACTTATGAACATAACTTCATTAAAATTTCCCCAGAGATTTTTGAAAACGGAAATTTTAATGAAGACATAACCGACCCAAAACTTGATTATTCTAAGATTCCTGATTTTGATATTTTATGTGCGGGCTTTCCATGCCAGCCATTTTCACATGCAGGCTTAAAAAAAGGATTTGATGACACAAGAGGAACCTTGTTTTTCAATATCAAAGAAATTGTCAAGTCTAAAATTGAAGCAAACAAACTCAATAAAAAAGTTTCAATACCTAAAATTCTTCTTTTAGAAAATGTCAAAGGTTTTAAAAACCATGACAAGGGTAACACATTCAAAGTTATAAAGCGAACTCTAAACGAATTGGGATATGAAGTTGCCGCTGAAGTTCTGAACAGTAAACACTTTGGCGTTCCTCAAAACAGAGAAAGAATTTTCATAGTAGCATGGTACAAAGATGCAATAAAAAAGACTGACTTTAAATTTCCATTTGGGCTAACCGAAGACAATGAAGTAATTTTTGAAAAAGAGAAACGAGACGAGGAAGCAAAAAGAATTTTCGTTGGTGATATTCTCTTAAAGGATAAAGAATTGGAAAAACTTGAGAAAAAGTATAAGAAGACATATACAATTTCAGAAAAGCTTTGGTCAGGACATAAACGAAGAAGAATTGAACATGCAGAAAAAGGTAATGGCTTTGGCTATTCACTTTTTAATGCCAAATCGCCCTATACAAGTACCATTTCAGCAAGGTACTATAAAGACGGTAGTGAAATTCTCATAGAACAAACAGGAAATAACGGAAGAGCGGACAGACCAAGAAAGCTTCATCCATTTGAGGCAGCCAGGCTGCAAGGCTATCCTATAGATAGTTGGTATGAAATACCCGTTTCGGACAACCAAGCTTACAAACAGTTTGGGAATAGTGTTTCTGTTCCTGTTGTAAAAACTCTCGCAAAAGAAATCATAAGTCAACTTTTATCAATATGACACTTAAAGAATATTTGGAAAGCAAAAATTCCTCATCGTCATTCACTGCAACACAAAGTGATGTTGGAGGAAATATTACGTTTAGTAATTCCGGTAAAAGAGGAACCGTAAAAGAATTTACACTTGGTCTTGATTCTTTTATCACAATCATTAAAGATATTAAGTCGAATATTAATTCCTTTAGGGCTCATAAAAACTATATTGAAAAGGAATGGAGAGACTTAGGTAGTGAATTTTATTCAGATGGACCTGCAAATGCAATGTCCACAGTTCAAACTAAACCATTGTTTACGACAATTAGTAAAATTATTGCTTGGGCCAATTCACCTAAACTAGAAAATATTGATACAGATCAATATATGGAAATAGAAGATGGTCCTCTTGAAAATGCATTTGATAAACTAAACAAATTAGCACAACTATATTTACCAAAAGAAGAATCTGCAAATTCAACAACCCAACAAGAAAATGTTGCCTATAAAGACAAATCAATAAGAGAATTCGCAAAGTATATTTTTACATATTTCTTTGGAAATGATTGGCATGAAATACTTGATTCCACAAAACAAAATGCATCTGTAATAAATGGAGTTAATTTCATTTCGCATGATTTTGACATATTCAAAAGACTAATTGGCGAATTTTCGTCATTACAAACTAAAGAATCTCTTACATCTTCAAACACTATTCGATATTTTGAGGAACCTATTCTTATTGAAAGCAATAAGTTCTATTATTTTACAACTCAATGGAATGGCGAAGGTGACTATAGCCTTTCTTTTTCTAATTTAAAATTCTTTTTTGAGAAGAAATATCCGGAATTTCGCATTAAAAGAAAAGATGGAATTTACTATCTGATAAAACTTGAAAATGTACCCAATGTAAAGTTTGTTATTGAAAATTTCCTTACTGAACTTGAATTTTCCGGATTAAGTTATTCAAACAAATTAATCACAAGATTTACAGCCTCTCTTCTCACCAAACCTTTCGTCATCCTAACTGGTCTTTCCGGTTCCGGTAAAACTAAACTGGCACAGGCTTTTGTGCAGTGGATTTGTCAGGATGAAAGTCAGTATCGAATTATCCCTGTGGGTGCCGACTGGACCAACCGTGAACCTTTGCTGGGTTATCCCAATGCACTGAAGTCTGAAGAATATGTGAAGCCCGATAGTGGAGTACTTGACTTAATTATTCAGGCCAACAATCAGCCCGACCTGCCGCATTTTCTGATCTTGGACGAAATGAATCTGAGCCATGTAGAACGGTATTTTGCCGACTTTCTGAGTGTAATGGAATCAAAGGAAGAAATTCCGTTGTATGCTGAAGGAACGGTACAAAACGGTGTTCCAGCAAAATTGAAGGTTCCTTCCAATCTGTTCATCATCGGCACCGTGAACATTGATGAAACTACAAACATGTTCAGCCCTAAGGTGCTCGACAGAGCCAATACCATTGAGTTCAGGGTTACGCAGGATGAAATGAAAAACTTTCTCAGCAATATCAGAGACATTAACATGGATGCCCTTACCGGCAAAGGAGCCGGTATGGCTAAGAACTTTCTGGAAATGACTGCAAGCAGAGAATTTGCAACCGCTGATATTACCGAAATCAATGCGGCTTTGGTTCAGTTCTTTGGCGAGTTAAAGAAAACCGGAGCAGAATTTGGCTACCGCAGTGCAACAGAAATTCTGCGTTTGATTCATCAGCTTACTGTTTTGGATAATACGCTTACAACCAATCAAAAGATTGATGTTGCTATCATACAGAAGCTATTGCCCAAGCTGCACGGTTCACGCAGAAAGTTGTGTCCGGTATTGGAAACGTTGGGCTCATTTTGCATAGCCGGTGATGTCAAAATCATTAAAGATGTTTTTGAAAACGCTGACTTTGATTTCAATGGCGCAAATGTGCTTTATCCGCTTTCCCTTGAAAAAATAACACGCATGTATCGGGGAGCAATTGATAACGGTTTTGCCAGTTTTGCTGAAGCGTAATAAATGAAGTCAGTATCAAACATAGAAATCAAACTTGATTCCATTCAGGAAGGTTTACGGCTCTGGATAGATGCCCGCAGGCCTGATTCGTTGTTTGATGCAGAAGAAAACTCTAGTGAGCATAATGAAGCCCGATTTCAACTGGTCGAAGGTTGTTACTATGATTTTCAAATCAGCGACCCTGATTTTATTTTGGGTGATGTTGGCGAAAACATCATACAACAGCACAAGAGAACCAAAAATCTAGGAACAATTTCTCCAAATATTTTCGTAGGAACCCTTTCGATTCCATTATTGGAAAAAGAATCCAATCAGGAATGCTGCAAAGTCGAATTAGAGGTTCAATCAATAAAATCAGGTTATCGCGATGATTACCGCGATATGCTGGAACTGATTACCGAAAAATGTACGGACCTTTTGTTGCAGGCAAATTCACCGGTTTCGCAACATTTTGAAATTGATTACATCAAAGACAGTCAGACACTTTATCAGAAATTTGCCTTCATTAAGTCAGTAATTGGAACTGACGAGTTTGCCGAAGCTATTCACCGAATTGTGACTGCACCCGTAACAAAATGGACAGAAACCACGGAAGAAAAAGACATTCGCAACGCAAGAAGATTTTCAAACACCAACATTAAAGAAATACTGAAAGGCAGCAAGCGAACTAAGTTGCCTGAAAGTCATTATTTGAGAAGCTATGGCATTGGTACATTGCCGGAACGAATCACAACCATCAGAAAAACAGATTCAGTTGATACTCCTGAGAATCGTTTCATAAAACATGCGCTTGAAAACTTCCTGAAATTTTGCACAGACATAAACAACAAGGCAAAAGAGTTCAGACACAAGAAAATGGAAAACGAGTCAGAATTATTGATTCGTGAACTGGAAGGTCAATTGCATCATACTCTTTTCAAAGACATTTCAAGACCAACAACATTAAAGCTGAACAGTCCGGTGTTGCAGCGAAAAGAAGGTTACCGTGAAGTATTGCGTGTATGGCTCATGTTTGACCTTGCAGCCAAACTTATCTGGAAAGGCGGTGATGATATTTACAGCGGAGGGAAAAAAGATATTGCCACACTTTATGAATATTGGCTATTTTTCAAACTGCTCGATTTGTTTCAATCCATCTTTGATATAGAACCCAAAGACATTTCAGACTTAATAAAAGAAACGCCTGACGGTTTGAATCTGCAAATTAAGCAGGGCAAATTTACTGCACTTCGTGGCGTTTATGACTCAGGAAGTAGAAAACTGAATATTCGTTTTAATTACAACCGCTCATTCAGCGGAAAGAAAACTTATCCCGATTCAGGCAGCTGGACAACCACGTTACGACCTGACTATACACTTTCGTTCTGGCCTTTTGGAATTTCAGAAACCGAAGCGGAAAAACAGGAACTCATAGTTCACGTTCATTTTGATGCGAAATACAAAATTGCCAATCTGACCGATTTTCTGGAGCGGAACACAGACAACGACCTTGACGAAGAAAAAGCAGAAAACAGAAAAGGCATATACAAAAATGCAGACCTGCTTAAGATGCACGCGTACAAAGATGCTATCAGAAGAACAGGTGGTGCTTATGTTTTATACCCTGGTGACAAATCCATCAACCAAAAAGGATTTCATGAAATTATACCGGGACTTGGAGCATTTCCTGTAAAACCATCTAAAACAGACAGTGGTATCGGAGAACTGAAAACATTTATTCTTGAAATAATTGAACACTTCATAAACCGTGCATCACAGAGGGAAAAAATTGCTTACAGAACTTTTGACATCTATAAAAATCCGCCTGAATCAGAAAATGTTGTAAAAGAACCACTACCGGAACCTTACAACACCAACAGAGACTTAATACCGGACGATACTTTTATTTTGGTGGGTTATTACAACTCACCGGAACAATACAACTGGATTCAACAAAAAGGACTATATAATTTCAGAATGGGTTCAGGAACAGGGTCTCTCATACTTGACAAAGAAACGGTAAGTTCAAAATACTTATTACTTCACACTATAGGTGACACGGACTCCGGTGACTTATGGAAGATTGTCAGCAAAGGACCAAAAGTTTATTCCAAGGCCGACTTAATCAGAAAAGGTTATCCTTCTCCATCACAGGATAACTATCTCGTTATTCAAATAGAACCTGTGACTGACAGTGAATTTGAGAACGTCAGTTGGAATTTCAGAAACCTGGAAAATTATTCGACAGGCAGAGCATCAGCATTTCCGTTTACAACAAGTCTGACAGAACTAATGAAAAATAAAATCAGATAATATGCCAACCCTTCAAAGCCACACACATTGCCAAGCCGCTCAAACCAGCCGCGCCAGCCAAAGCTTGTCAATAAGTGTGTCTTTCCCAACGCACGGACGAAAAGAAAGCACGGGCATACAACATTGTATAAAAGCAATAGCGGGTGAAGTGGTAAAATCAAGGTCTGTGCATCTAAGAAACTTTGGTGGTGGCGGACAAGTAATCGCCTTGAAATCCGCTACTGCTCTTATACTTGACCGTTGTTGGTAGCCATATTACGAATGAATACAGCCAAATGAAGAATATATACATAATATTAGGAAATGGGTTCACATTGGACTTTCTCAATAGTATAGGAAAACTTGATGAAATCAATGCAAGAAACCTGTTTAAAAATGGGGAGAAGGTTCCTTGGCCAGGCAATAATCAATCAGGATTCCTGTCATACAAGTATTGTCCGAATCTCTGGAATTTGGGAGCGAGACCTAATTCAGATCCAAACCAGACAATTGAATTAATTGAAGACATAATTACCTGTGCAAACATTTTACAGAAAAATAATCGTGACGAATCAAATATATACATAAGAGCCTACCGCGAGCTTTCAACATACTTATATGCTCTTTTTGTTCATTATGATAGCCAGATTGATGTGCCTAATATAAATCTTGAAAACTGGGGTTGGACATCCTACCTAAAGAAGCTTAATGATTCTCCTGATATTGGAAAAGTTCACATCGTAACTTTCAACTATGATATTTGGCTTGAGAAAGTCCTTCAAAAACTTAATATTAGTTTTGATATAGCTTGCTTTAATAATTCCGATTCAAAATTTAAAATCTATAAACCACACGGTTCAATTAGTTTCGTTCATAAAGTAAAAAAGGTTGTTGAAGATTTTAAAATTGATTACGACACAGATACTAATGATGGAAATATTTCTGAATTTGAAATTAAATATACCAGCTTAGATGCCTTAAATAAGATAAATGCAATAATACCTCCTGCAGGTGATTCAAGCAGATTGGATTTCAAATGGGCAAGTGTAGTAAGAGAAAGTGCTATTGAACAAGCCAAATCTCTAACGGAATCGGATGAAGTTGTATTTTGCGGGATGTCATATTGGCACGTAGACAGACTTGAAATAGATTCAATACTTACGAACATTTCTCCAGAAATTAGTAATGTACGAGTAATAAATCCCAATCCACCGAGGATTCTAAATGCTGTTATGACAACTCTTTTTAAAAATGTCATTTTCTATAATGACTCTAAATCTTTAAGTGAATAGATATGAAAGTATTAGAAAGAAATAGCAATAATATTAATATTGCCACCTTTTGGGAAAATTATCAATTAGGGAAATACAACTTTGAACCTGATTATCAAAGACCTTCAGATGTTTGGTCATACTCCAAGAAGTCTTTTTTAATCGATACCATTTTAAAGAATTTTCCAATGCCTCCCATTTTTTTACATCAGCATATTGATACTGAAACCGGGAAGACTATTTATGACGTAATCGATGGAAAGCAGCGCCTTACAACAATTATTTCATTTATAAAAAATGAAGTTAGTATACCAGATGATTTTAGTAATGACACCTATGGAGATGAAGTTCTAAATGGTTTGTTTTTTAAAGATTTCGATGAAAAAGGTCTCTCAGAATGGAAAAAAGTTTTTTGGAAATACGAACTAACAATTGAGTATGTTGATACAGACCAAATTGATATAGTTAATAATATATTTGATAGATTGAATCGCAATGGAGAGCCATTAACTAATCAAGAATTAAGGAACGCAAAATATCACAATTCTAACTTTTATCAACTGATAGAAAGGTGCTCAAATATTGATTTTTGGCAATATCCACTTTCTAAACTAGAGAGAAATAGGCTAGAGCACCACGAATTCATCTCTGAGCTTTTATTTGTGATTTTAGAAAATCAATTATTTGCGAGTGATAGGACTGAGATTATTGACGATTTATTTTCAAAATATGCAGCATCAAACTTTGAAAACACCGAAGATGTATTTAATGAGTTTGAACGAATAACAGAAATAATTCAAACCTTTAACCTTGACCTTGAGAAATATAGAATCTTCGGAGTTAGTCATATGTATGGTTTATTTGGTCTCGCTTGGCATATGTATGAAAATGGAATACAAATTCCTGATATAGACACACAACTAGACAGTTTCTATACTGACCTCAGAGAAAAAAATGAAAATCCTTACGCGACTGATTATCAAATATCAATGAATGCGGGAACAAAGAGTCGTGCTAGAAGAATCAGAAGAATTAATGCTTTATTAGAATATTTAGGACAAAATAGAATCGAATAAATACGGCTACCAACAGCGTGTATGAAAAATAGCGGGTTCAGTGCTAAATCAAAGGTCTGAGCTTTTAATAAAAGTTAGTGCCAAACTAAAAGTGAAGTGCTTTTTAATCCGCTACTTCTCATACACGCAAAACGTTACCTGCAATACTTTCAACCAACCTGCCCTAAACATTAAACGATGAACAAATTGCTCAAACATTATGGAAACAATAAAAATAACAGGTGCAAGGCAAAATAATTTAAAAAATATTTCTCTTGAAATACCAAAAAATAAAATTACCGTTTTTACGGGTGTTTCTGGTTCGGGTAAATCTTCGCTAGTTTTTGAAACAATTGGTGCTGAAGCACAACGGCAGATTAATGAAACGCAAAACAGTTTTGTAAGGAACAGACTGATGCATTTTGGTGTGGCAGATGTTGATAAAATTGAGCATTTAAATGTTCCTGTAATAATCAATCAAAAAAGATTGGGTGGTAACGCAAGGTCAACAGTTGGTACTGCTACAGATATTTATGCCTCGCTACGTTTACTTTTTTCCAGAATGGGAAAGCCATTTGTCGGATATTCCAATGTGTTTTCTTTCAATAATCCCCAAGGAATGTGCCCTATTTGTGAAGGTTTGGGACAGAAACAAACGATTAATATAACCAACTTATTCGACAAAAATAAATCGCTGAATGAAGGAGCAATTTTATTTCCTACTTTTCAGCCGGGCGGTTACAGATGGATAAGGTATGCCTATTCCGGATATTTTGACAACGATAAAAAACTTGGAGAATATTCTTCTAAAGAATGGGAGCTTTTATTGTACGCAGACGAGCATAAACCAAAAAATCCTCATAAAAGCTGGGGAAAAACAATGCTTTACAAAGGAATTATTCCCAGACTAACCAATGATTTTTTAAAAAAGGATAGTAAAGAATTCAATACCCGCAAAAATGAACTTCAAAAGATATTAATTTCAGAGCCTTGCCCTGCCTGCAACGGAAAAAGGTTGAACGAAAAAATTTTATCCTGCAAAATTAATGGTAAAAACATTGCTGATTGTTCGGAACTGCCAATTGATGAATTGCTTAATTTTATAAAAACACTTTCTTCAAAAGCATATGAAACACTACTAAATGAGCTAATCAAAAAGCTTAAAAATGTGGTGAATATCGGGCTTCAATATTTAACGCTCGACAGAGTTACAAATACTTTATCAGGCGGTGAATCGCAACGCATAAAAATGGTGAAGCATTTGGGCAACAGTCTAGAAAATCTTTTATACATTTTTGATGAACCGAGCATCGGTTTACATCCAAAAGATTTAGAAAATATTGCAGGAATTATTCAGCAAATAAAAGACAAGAGCAATACCGTTTTAATTGTAGAACACGACCCCGACTTGATTAAAATTGCCGAACACATTGTAGATATGGGTCCATTGTCGGGCAAAAAAGGTGGGGAAATTGTATATGAAGGTAGTTTTGAAAAATTAAAAAATTCAGCTGGAAAAACAGGCAGTTATTTTTTGCAAAAAAGAACTTACAATACATCTCCACGTAAATCCGAAAGTTATTTAACCATTAAAAATGCACAATTACATAATCTAAAAAACATCACAGTAAATATTCCAAAAAAAGTATTGACGGTTGTTACAGGAGTAGCAGGTTCGGGCAAAAGCACATTAATCAGTAAAGTTTTGCCTATTCAATTTCCCGATGTGAAAATTATTGACCAATCAATTTTTGCGGCAACTTCAAGAAGCAACTTGCTTACTTATCTTGATATCTCCGATTTCATTCGTAATTTATTCGCCAAAGAAAACAACGTAAGCAACAAAATTTTCAGCCGAAACGGAGAAGGAGCTTGCCCTAATTGTAAAGGATTGGGTATCGAAAAAATTGATTTGGCTTTTATGGAAGATGTAGAAGAACCTTGCGAAGTTTGTGGCGGAAATGGTTTTAATCCAGATGTTCTGCATTATCAATATAATAGCAAAAACATTGCGGAAGTAATGGAATTAACGGTGGAAGAATCCCAAATTTTCTTTGAGGAAAATGATTTTGTCCATCATTTTAATTTATTGGTAGAACTGGGTTTGGGTTATTTGACTTTAGGACAACGCCTCAATAGTTTTTCAGGCGGGGAAAGGCAACGCTTAAAATTAACAAAGGAATTGAATAGTGTGAACAATACTTTTGTATTAGACGAACCAAGCACAGGTTTACATCCCGCCGATACAGAGAAGTTAATGGTAATTATAAATCGCCTTATTGACAAAGGCAATACGTTAATTGTAATAGAACATAATTTAGATATTATTTCAAAAGCCGACTGGATAATTGACATCGGGATTGGTGCAGGTAAATATGGCGGAAATTTAATTTTTGAAGGTTTCGTTGCAGACCTTTTAAAAAACAAAAAATCGGAAACCGCAAAGTTTTTAAAAAAGCATCTTGAATAGTACTGCAGGTAACAAGGTATTGCCAAAAGCAGGCTTAAATTGCTAAATTCAAGGTTTGTGCTTCTATCTCCGCCAAAAACGAATTTTATTCGTTTTTTATTTTTAAATTTAACTCATAAAAATTCGTTTTGGCTCGCCTCGGTGCAAAATCAAAACTTATCGCTTCGATTTCCCCGCCTTCGGCAATACCCAAAACGTTAGCGGTAATGCTACTCAACCACTCATAAAAAACTTATCGACGCATTTCTTGACAACTAAAATAAAAAAAACAGAAAAAATTTGTTTATTGTTGTCGTGTATATTATATTTACAGCAACAATTGAAATTTTAAACAATGAGACGATTAGAATTTGCATCTCTTCAAGTGAGAGATTTGGAAGCCTCAAAAGACTTCTACACAAATAAATTAGGCTTTGAGCCTTTGGAAATCGGTAATCCCGAAGCTGTTGTTTTTAAATACAATAAAGGCGAAGCAAGTTTTGCTATCCGTAAACCAATTGGAAACATTGACGGAAAAGAGTTAGGAATTGGCACCTCTCTTTGGTTTGCTATTGACGGAACAATTGAAAAACTAAAAGAGCAGTTTGAAGATAGAAAAATTCCAATTTTGGGTGGTATCAACCAAACGCCTTTTGGCAAAACATTGATGGTAAAAGACCTTGACGGATACGTGTTGACTTTCATGCAACGAAATAATTAGCCAAAATGAAAGATAGACCAACGAAATATTGGATTATCGTAGCATCTAAAGACCACGTAAGAACAGGCGTTGCAGAAGGAATTGCACAAGCCTGTCACGGGAAATCATCGCCTTTGAAAAGAATGCAAAAAGGCGATTTTGTGATTTACTATTCGGGAAAACTTACATTTGGAAAGCCTGAAAAGTGTCAGGAATTTACGGCAATCGGAATAGTAAAAGACAATGAAGTATATCCGTTTCAGATGACTGCGGATTTTTGTCCATTCAGAAGGAATATTGAATTTTATGAAAGCGAAGACGTGTCCATTCTTCCGCTGATTGACGACTTGAATTTTATTCAAAACAAAAAAAGTTGGGGTTATCCGTTTCGCTTTGGTTTCTTTGAAATAAAGCAACACGATTTTAATTTAATTTCATCTAAAATGTTACAAAAAGAATATGTCTGAAAAAATTGAATTTATCTTTAAGAGTCCCGACACAAGTCCGGGGTATTTATTAGGACAACTAACATTACTTTGGCAACGCAAACTAAAAAAAGTGTTAGATCCCTTGGATTTAACACACACGCAGTTTGTTTTACTAACTTCCATTGCGTGGCTTACCAACAAAAGCGAAAACATTACGCAGGTAGAAATTGCTAATCTCAACAACTTTGACCGTATGATGGTATCAAAAGTATTACGGACTTTAGAAACCAAAAAACTGATTACAAGACAAGAACACGCCACCGACACAAGAGCAAAAATTGTAAAGCTGACAACAAACGGGAAAAAGATTTTGCAGACAGCACTTACGAAAGTAGAAAATGCAGACATTGAATTTTTTTCAAGCATTGACAAAAACCTTTCTAATCTGAATAGCTATATGCAAACACTTATCAAAACAAACAAAGACGAATAAAAGCACATACCGCTAACAAGGTATTGCCAAAAGCGGAGATGCAGTACTAAATTGAAAGTTTGTACTTCTATCTCCCCCAAAAACGAATTTTATTCGTTTTTTATTTTTAAATTTAACTCACAAAAATTCGTTTTGGCTCACCTCGGTGCAAAATCGAAACTTATCGCTTCGATTTCCCCGCCTTCGGCAATACCCAAAACGTTAGCTGTAAGCTTTAACCAACATTACGAAAAAATTAAATGAAACAAAGTTTACTTGAATTAATTACCAACAGCATTCTACTTGTGGATATTCTGGTCATGTTGACCCCTTTCTGGCAATATTGACCCCCTGATTTTTGGTTTACAGGATTGCCTACAAATGGCCTGACAATATTACTTCTTTTTTCTTAGACTTTCACCTTTAAGTTCGATCCGGTGGGATGTGTGAACTATCCTATCCAGAATAGCATCCGATAATGTATCATCCCCAATCACAGCATGCCAACTGGCCACAGGTAATTGGCTTGCAATGATTGTTGAACATTTGGCATGTCTGTCCTCTATGATTTCCATCAGGTCAATCCTTTGCTGTTGGTCGAGGTTTACCAGGCCGAAGTCATCCATTATAAGCAGTTCTACCTTGGAGAGTTTCATAAGAAGCTTGTGGATCGATCCATCCAACCTGGCCATTTTTGTTCTCAAAAGCAATTTTTGCATACTGAAGTAAGCGACTCTCTTACCTTGGGCACAAGCCCTGAGCCCCAGAGCAGACGCCATGAAAGATTTTCCGCAGCCTGTTGCACCAACGATAATGATCGGCTCGGCCCTTTCGATATATTGGCCTGTGGCCAAGTCCATCAATTGGATCTTGTCGATCCCCCTGGATGGATCCATATTGATCTCTTCAATAGAGGCCTGGTAACGGAAGGCTGCATTCTTCTTTAACCTCTCGAACCGCAGTTCGAAGCGACTGTCAGATTCGGCCTGCAGCAACAGGGTAAGGCCTTCTTCCAGAGCCAGTTTTCCGATCTGCCGTGTTTCTTTCATCGCTTTCCATTGACGCTCCATTCCATGGAAGCGGAGCGTGTTCAATTGTTGTTCTACATTCATCTGTTTCTAAGTTTTATAGTTCATTTTTATGAGTAATAGGATGCTCCCCTGATATTTTCATGTTGTGGCAATTGCTTGTTATCCGCCCCCTCTTGCTGTTGCTCCACCATTCCGTTTTCCAATATTCTTTGTAGGAACTTATAGGACAGCATGTCGTTCCTTAAGGCAATTTCACATGCTTTGAAGAATGTTTCCCCATAGCTACGGTGCAGCCTAAAGAGTCCTTCGCACGTTCTGTAGAGTTGTTCCGGATATCGGTCACTTTGTCCAAAGACCCGAACGACCAGTAAGTGAAAGTCCGAATGGATATCCAGAGCGCGCTTGATATAATAATCTGGCGAACGGGTGCCATACTGCTGGTGCTTGGAAGCAAGGTGTTCGGGATGCGTCGAGTATTTGTTGGCAACAAAACTCCTGCTGTGCAGGGCTACCTGTACGTTCTCAATATAGATGTGGACTAAACGCTCAGTATAGACCACTAGGGCCTGTTTGCCAATATGGACATAAGGAACGCTATAGGAATGCCTGTCCCTTTTGAGATGTACATGTCCATTAGTTCCCACTTTGAGGGTCGTATAATATTTCATCGAAAAGCGGTCCCGAGGAAGTGGTCTGAGACTGGACAGCTCGTTGCTGAGAAACCGTTCCTGACGGCAATAGTTCCTGTCCTGCATTCTGGTCTGGTTCAATCTCTCGATACACTCTCCGATAGCAAGGTTGAGTGAGGGGAGATCAAAGAACTGCCTGTTGCGTAACCGGGCAAATACCTGGGTATAGATGATCTTCACATGGTTCTCTACGGCACTTTTATCCCGGGGCCTGGCAGGTCTTGCAGGCACTACGACCGTATCATAATGGTTTGCCAGATCTTCCATGGACCTGTTGATCTCTGGTTCATACCGATCGGTTCGTATGACGGCTGACTTGAGGTTGTCCGGGACAATCGCTCTGGGGACCCCTCCAAGAAACTGCAGGCAGCAGTCCAGTGCATAGAGAAAATCGGGGGATCGCTGACTGGGAACGGCCATGGCAAAACAATAGTTGGAATATGGTAGGCACGCAACAAATATCTCGCATAAAATGATTTCACCAGTCTCATGGTCGATGTAACCCAGCTTCTTGCCGGAGAAATCGATGAAAAGCTTGTCACCGGGTTCGTGGTCCAGTATCATGCTTCCATCGCGACGTGAGACCAGTAATTGCTTTAGATGGAAACAGAACTGGGCATAGCTATATCCCTCTGGATGAGCTACTAAATACTCTTCCCACAAAAGTCTCCGGTTTACACCTATTCGTGATAGTTCTTTTTCAAAATAAGGAAGCCTTTCTTTTAGATACTCGAAACGCTCGTCCCGATAGGCGGGGTTCCCCGATCTGAGCATCCGCTCAAGAACTGGATCTTCCAACTCCAGTATCCTTTCCAGAGATAGATTCAGGTCCGTTACCTTCTTTAGATAGGACTTTACCGTATTCTTGCTGATGGATAGATGACGGGCTATTGTTTTAATGGGATAATTCTCCCTGTGCAATCGTATTAACTGTTTGATCTGACTCATGGGTCTTGATTTACCGGCCATTGGAATATATCAATTAGGTCTAGCCCAAATAAACCAAAAAACAGAAACCCATGAAACATGAGTGCAAAAGGGGTCAACATCGTCCAGAATAAAATGACCATATCTCGAAAGAGGGGTCAGCTTGCTCCAGAATAAATTGTTCAAACCCTTATTTGAGGGGTCAATATCCGCCAGAATGCCATGCTTTAACAGCCTCTAAATGCAGATGGTGATTTCTTTTTTGTCCAGATTGCTGGGGTCAGCTTACTCCAGAATATCCAACTACTCTTTATACAGCAGTGGTTTACGGTTTGATTTGTGCCACTTTCTGAGATCAATAAATTACCTTGTCGCCAAAAAAAATCAGCGACATGGCCAATATACTTGATCCAATGGACTTAAAACAGATCCTTACATTACATATTGATGGTTTGAGCAATCGTAGAATAGCCGTCATTTTGGGTATTTCACGCAATACCGTAAATACCTATATCAAACTGTTCTCTGCCAGTGATTACCCTTTCACGTCTCTTCTGGAGTTGGACAATGCCGCTTTAGCTGAATTATTTTCTTCCTATACTACGATCGATACCGACCGTCACAATGAACTGATGCTGTTTTTCGAGGGTGTAAACAGGGCGCGTAACCATCCCGGCTTTACCTTTCTGTACCACTATCAGCAATATGTCGAACAGAGCAAAGATCCATATAGCTCTACCAGTTTCTGGAGCATTACCGCCGTAAATATCCTATAGAAAAAGGCTCCATGAAGCTCGACCATGTTGCCGGGCAGGAAATGTTCATAGACTTTGCTGGAAAGAAGCTCCAGATCGTCGACCGTGATACTGGCGAAGTAACGAACGTTGAAGTATTTGTCGCTATTCTTCCCTATAGCCAATACACTTATGTTCAGGCATGTATGACACAAAGGCGGGCAGATCTTATATCCTGCTGCAGGAATGCCCTGCAGTTCTTTCAGGGTGTCCCCAGAGCCATCGTATCGGACAACCTGAAATCAGCGGTCAATAGGGCCAGCAAGTACGAAGCTGAGATCAACCGGACCTTCAAGGACTTTGCCCGCCATTACAACTGCGTGATCAATCCCACCCGGAGCTATGCCGCGCAGGACAAGGCCCTGGTGGAAAATGCGGTCCATCTGACCTATCAACGCATCTATTACCCGATACGGCAGATGACATTTTTTTCACTTGATGAGCTGAATGTTCATATCAGACAGCTCTTGAAGCGCTCAATTCAAATGTTGAATTAATAAAAAAAGGAAAAATAGAGAGTGTAATTTTCTCAAAAGATGCCGATTGTTTTCTATGTAATTTAGGTGTGAGTAGATTTACTCCAAGTATAAAAGAAATTAATGAGGCCGAAGAAATTCTCAAAAAAAATATAAAATCCGCCAACGATACCATGTATAACCAAGGTGATGGCTGTCCAATTATACATAAAAACCTAAAAAATTACAGAAGACAATATTACGGCTACATCGATAATATGGGACACAAAATTTTATATGTTAATTTCTTATGGGCCAGGCATTCTGTATTGGATCGACTAAAAGGATATCATATGGACGACTCTGAATCTTGGAAAAATGACCGAGTTATTGTACTCGATGGATGCAGTTACTATTGGAGTATAGATATAAATATCACAGAGCAAAAGCTACAGAATATGAGCGTAAATGGTTCTGCGTAATTCCTTATCTTTGCCTTATAAAAACGGGCACCCATGATCTACTTCCATATTCCTTTTTGCAAGCAAGCTTGTTACTACTGCGATTTCCACTTTAGTACTTCCATGCAATACAAAGACGAAATGCTGCAGGCTATGCATAAGGAATTGAGCATACGTTCCAACTACCTCGAAAACAAAACCATCAACTCCATTTACTTCGGCGGAGGCACCCCTTCCACACTAACAGCCGACGAGATCGAACGCCTGATTGGAAAAGTTGCCGAAAACTACGAAATAGCACCCGATGCAGAAATCACCTTGGAGGCCAATCCTGACGACCTGGACAGAAACAAAGTCAATGCCTTAAGACAAACAACCATCAACCGCTTTTCCATTGGCATCCAATCCTTTTATGAAGAAGATTTGCGATGGATGAATAGAGCACACAATGCTGAAGAAGCGAAATCTGCGATCATGCGCGTACAGGACGCAGGCTTCGAAAACATCACTTGCGATTTGATCTATGGATATCCCCTATTGACCGATTTGAAATGGAAAGCCAACATGCAGCAGCTCATTGATTTTCAGATACCGCATATCTCCTCTTATTCTATGACCGTAGAAAAGAAAACAGCGCTCGACCATATGATAAAGAAAGGAAGAACGGCTCAGATTAACGAAGAGCAGAGTGCAGAGCAGATGCTTATGCTGATTTCCCACTTAACAGAAAACGGCTACGAGCAGTATGAGATTTCAAATTTCGCGAAGCCCGGCAAACATGCCATTCATAACAGCAATTATTGGAAGGGAAAACACTATCTCGGCATTGGCCCATCTGCGCATTCCTTCAACGGCGTATCGCGATCTTGGAATATCGCCAATAATGCATTGTACACCAAGCAGCTTTTCCAAAACGAATTGGCATTAGAAACCGAAAAGCTAAGCCTAGACGATCGATTTAATGAGTACGTCATGACGTCCCTGCGCACAAAATGGGGAGTGGATTTCGAATACCTCAAAGACAACTTTGATAGCGACTACGTCTCCTACCTTAAAAAAGAGGCCGATATTTATCTGAAACAGGAAGATTTATTCCTGAAAGACGAACAATATCTTGTTCTAACCGCCTCAGGAAAACTAATTGCAGATCAAATAGCTTCCGATTTATTTATAGTTTCTTAATTCGGGGGGTTCATATTTTGCGTTATGTTAACAATAGTATCGATTCTTTAGTAATGAAAATATATTAACCAGTATTTGTTAACAAATCCCTAATTCTCCAAAACCTCACTGATTACCAGTATTATAATTCATATTTTTGCGCCATATAATCTATTATAATTATTATGGTACAATCTCCTACTTTTGAGAACCAAATCAAAAGTTACAAAGTCAAGCAAAACGCTTGCGTAAGGCTCATTCAAGTAGTAAGCGATTTATGGTTCAATCAATCCATTGAGCTGGTTCTATTCCGCAATCAACTGATTGATCGTCGCGTAAGTTTCATTCTCAATCTCCATCAAAAGACAAAAGAGTTGGCAGAGAAAGAAATCAGTATAGAGGAAACTCTTCAGATTGCTGAGATTATACAAAGCTTAGAACTAACGCCTTCTCGTATTGATATTGGTAAATTGGCATTAGAAGTGCGCAAGCAGCATGTTCAACTCGAAGATTTAGAGGCTTTCCTTTCCAAGGAACTAGCTCCCGCCCATCAACACCAAACCTTCGAACCAAGAGACGTTGTTCTTTATGGATTCGGCAGGATTGGCCGCTTGTTGGCGAGAGAATTGATCAGCAAAGCTGCCGCCGGTCGTCAATTACGTTTACGAGCCATTGTCACCAGAGATCAGTTGGATGAAAAAACACTAGAAAAAAGAGCTAGCTTATTACGTCAAGATTCTATCCACGGTGACTTTGAAGGCCAGGTAGATACCGATGTAGAAAAAGGTGCACTGATCGTCAATGGCGTACCTGTTTATATGATTTCTGCAAAAAACCCTGAAAATATTGATTATACACAATACGATATCAATAACGCCCTTGTAATCGACAATACGGGTGCTTTTAGAGATCAACAAGAACTTAGTCGTCATTTAACCTCCAATGGTGCTACGCAAGTCTTATTGACGGCTCCAGGCAAAGGCGTTCCAAATATCGTTTACGGCGTAAATGAATATGATGCAGATAAAAAGAAGGATAATATATTCTCTGCTGCATCCTGTACGACCAATGCAATTTCACCGGTTCTCGCAGTACTAGAGAAACGTATCGGAATTGTAAAAGGCCATATCGAAACCATCCACTCGTATACCAACGACCAGAACCTAGTCGACAACTTCCACAAAAAGTCTAGACGAGGACGTGCAGCGGCATTAAATATGGTTATCACAGAAACTGGCGCTGGAAGCGCAGTTGCGAAAGTATTACCGGTTCTAGCCGGAAAACTAACATCAAATGCTATCCGTGTTCCTGTTCCTAATGGCTCTCTAGCCATCTTAAATCTAGAGTTAAAGTCCATCACTACGGTAGAGGAGATAAACGGTCTGTTGAAAAAAGCAGCCTTAGAGGGCGATTTAGTAGAACAAATTCAATACGCCAACAACGCTGAGCTCGTATCATCTGATATCGTCGGCACCACTGCAGCATCCGTAGTTGATGCGCCAGCAACCATCGTATCAGCAGACGGCAAAAACGTCGTAATCTATGTATGGTATGACAACGAATACGGCTATACGCACCAAGTAATGCGCCTAGCAAGACATATAGCAGGCGTTAGAAGATATACTTATTATTAAGATTCTCTTGTACGGTCGCAAAAGTGCATTGTCTAGGAATAGAGCAAGTCATCTGACTCAAGAGAACGGCGAGAAATTTGATATGGAAATTTAATTAACTACGGACAGCTATAGAAAATAGCATGGATAAAATTTGGTGCGGCAGCTAGCGCAGCTTTAACTTTATCCATGCTTTTAAGATCCGTTTTCACCTATCAGTTTCTCGGTTTCCAAATATTTCATAATAATCTGCGTAGCCCCTGAACGCGTATGCACATATTTCTTCGCTGATTCACCCGCCAATTTCAGCTTCTCAGGGTCTTGTAATGCAGCAAATATGTGCTCCAATTCTTCCTTGCTGCTAATCGGGAAACCGGCACCCAGTTCCACCAAATCCATCGCTTCCTTAAACTTCTCGTATTTAGGACCAAAAATAACCGGCATGCCATAGGTCGCCCCTTCCAGCGTATTATGAATTCCCGCGCCAAAACCACCACCTATATAAGCGATGTCCCCATAATAATAAAGCGAAGACAACATCCCGATATTATCAATGATCAACACCTGTTCTCGAGCAATTTCTTCAGCGGCATAAGTGCCGAATTTCGAGAAACGTAGGGCCGACGGGAAGAATTTCATTAGCTGTGCAATATGCTCATCATGAATTTCATGGGGAGCAATAATCGCTTTCCAATCCGGATACCTCGACAACAAGTCCTTGATCAGCTCCTCATCCGCTGGCCAAGTACTTCCGCCAACCAATACGCGCTTATCGCCGACAAATTCTTTGGCCTGTTCAATTGCTTTATGCGTCTTTGGGAGCTCCACGACCCGATCAAAACGCGTGTCGCCGGCCAACCCTGCTTTGGTAATCCCAATCCACTTCAGCATATGCACGCTTTCCATATTCTGGGTAAAGAAAAAGGAAACTTTCTTCAGTATCCTACGGTAAAAGCCACCATGACGCTTAAAGAACAACTGCTCCTCACGGAAGATCGCTGAAATCATCAACAAACGAATCCCGCGTTTCTCAAGTGCATCAAAATAATGATACCAGTATTCGTATTTCGTGAAAATCGCCAACTTTGGATTGATAGCGTCTAAAAACTTGCGCGCATTTGCCGCGGTATCATCCGGTAAATAGAAGACATAGTCCGCCAAATCCGTGTTTTTACGGATCTCATAGCCCGAGGGCGAGAAAAAAGTTACAATTATTTTCTCTTCAGGATAGCGCTGCTTAATCTGCTCCATGACAGAGCGCCCCTGCTCAAATTCACCTAGGGAAGCGAAGTGAAACCAGATGTGTTTTTGATTAGAATCAACCGTTTGATTGATCTGCTTCAATAGCCCCTTACGACCCGCCACCCATAGCTTCGCTTTTGCATGAAAAGGCGCAATCAGCCGAAGTAATGTGCCGTACAGGAATATGCCCAGATCGTAAAGTAAACGCATAATGTTAAAAGTAATGTTTATCTTCGTCAAAGATATTAAACCTTTTCAAATTCACTATTGTGCAAAAGGAGAAGCCCAAACGAATATTAATTACTGGAGCGGCAGGATTCCTAGGTTCTCACCTCTGCGACCACTTTATCAAAGAGGAATTCCACGTAATTGGTATGGATAATTTGATAACCGGGGATATCAAAAATATTGAACACCTATTCCACCTCCCCAACTTCGAATTCTATCATCACGATGTAAGCAAATTCGTGCACGTACCGGGCGAGCTCCATTACATCTTACATTTCGCATCTCCCGCAAGTCCGATCGACTACCTGAAGATACCTATACAAACCCTAAAAGTAGGGTCACTCGGCACACACAATCTACTTGGACTAGCAAAGAGCAAGAAAGCACGCATAGTAGTGGCTTCCACATCGGAAGTCTATGGCGATCCTTTAGTATCTCCACAATCGGAAGAGTATTGGGGAAATGTAAATCCAGTGGGGCCTCGTGGGGTCTACGATGAAGCGAAACGCTTTCAGGAGGCCATGACCATGGCCTATCACAATGCGCACTCCTTAGAAACAAGAATAGCACGCATATTCAACACCTTTGGCCCGCGCATGCGACTCCATGACGGCAGAGCATTACCTACATTCATATCGCAGGCACTGCAAGGCAAGGATTTGACTGTCTTTGGCAATGGCATGCAAACGCGCTCCTTCTGTTATGTTACAGACCAAATCGAAGGCATCTGCAAGCTACTCTTTAGCGATTACCCCCTACCCGTCAACATTGGAAATCCCGATGAAATGACGCTCTTAGATCTGGCAAAGGAGGTTATCGAACTCACGCATAGTTCTTCCAAGATTGTTTTTGAAGAGCTACCAATCGACGACCCCAAGCAAAGGAGACCCGATATTCGGAAAGCCAAGGAACTGCTAAACTGGGAACCCAAGGTTGGTCGACGCGAAGGTCTAGAGAAAACAATAGCCTATTACAAGACATTATTTAACGAGCAATAGTATAAACTTAGCACATTATATAGCATATGAGTAAAATATTAGTAACCGGAGGAACAGGATTCATTGGATCACACACGGTAGTAGAATTGCACAATGCAGGTTATACACCTGTACTAATCGACAATCTATCAAATTCAAACATTAAGATTTTAGATCAGATCGAGAAAATTATCGGAGTGAAACCAGAGTTTCACCAATTCGACCTGTGCGATACGGCTAAAGTAAATGAATTTGTGGCTTCGAATCCAGATATCAAAGGGATCATCCATTTTGCAGCGTCTAAAGCAGTCGGCGAATCGGTGCAAGATCCTTTGAAATATTACCACAACAACTTCTATTCGTTAATCAACTTATTACAAGCTTATCGTCAAAAACCTATCAACTTTGTATTCTCTTCGAGCTGTACAGTTTACGGAGAGCCGGATGTATTACCAGTAAACGAAGCGGCGCCGGTAAAACGCGCAACTTCCCCTTATGGCAACACCAAACAAATCGCTGAAGAAATCTTACAAGAATCGGCTAGCGCATACGACAATTACCAAGTAATCGCTCTTCGTTACTTCAACCCGGTTGGAGCACATGAAACAGCGTTGATCGGCGAATTACCAATCGGAGTACCTCAGAATTTATTGCCATTCATTACGCAGACTGCCATCGGAAAACGTGAAAAACTAACCGTATTCGGAGATGACTATGAAACACCTGACGGATCCGCCGTACGCGACTATATCCACGTTGTGGATTTAGCAAAAGCACACGTAGCAGCAATCAAACTATTGGAAAAAGGTAATCCAAATGGCAACTACGATGTCTTCAATGTGGGTACTGGAAATGGATATTCGGTATTGGAAGCCATCGGCGCTTTTGAAAAAGCATCAGGTCAAAAGCTGAACTATGTAATCGGTCCACGTCGTGAAGGAGATATCATTAAAGTATGGGGCGATGTTACCAAGTCTACAAATGAACTAGGCTGGAAGGCCGAACTGGGTATCGAAGAAATGATGGCTTCAGCTTGGGCATGGGAGAAATATCTAAGCGAAAATCCCATATCCTAGCTCGGTAGGAGTTAGCACATAGTATGTAGACCTGTAGCTGGCTACTTATGGATACAAAAAAGGCTAGGACGTTCTTTCTAGCCCTTTTTGTATTTTCTAATTTTCGGGGAGAAGGGCAAGCTCGATTTCTCATCGAGTCAGCTTCGACTTAAACTCAATAAAAATCCCTTTCAAACCCAATGTCTAACCCAAGTAAGACCACTCCGAAAGGATTATCCATTGGGTACGATTAGAGTTATAAAATTGGTTGAGTTATTCGAGATAGGAACAAGCTGAACGGAAAAAGGCTTCCCTTTCGGAAAGCCTCTTTAAAAAAATCTAAAAATTACGCTTATTTCTTTTGATCGAAGTCCTTTACTTCTTGGTATATCTTCGGGTTGAATTTGAACTGAGGCGTCATCCAATACAACAAAATAATCCTGGAATACCGGTTGTTGAACGGAGCGAATATTAATGTTGCCGCTAGCGCTACGATAACGTATAACCAAGGGCTTTCCATATTTCCGGTAATTAGGTATGTTGCCACACAGGATGCTACCAGCTCAGCTACGCTCATGGCATAGCTGATGTACATCGCTACGTAGAAATAACCAGGCTCCTTTTCAAATTTCAAATCGCAGGCAGGACATTTTACATTCATTTTTGCCGATTTAAAGCTCAATAAGGGGCCCTTAAACATATTGCCCGTTCGGCATCGAGGGCATTTGCCGTCGATCGCGCTTTTTATTTCTGAGGGAATTTGATAGTTCGTATTCATTTTTGCATTTACTTCCATTGTGATTTCCTAAATTCTTCGGGTGTCATCCCAGCTACCTTTTTAAAAAATTTGGTGAAATAGGAGTTGTCGCTAAACTGTAACTCGTAGGCCACCTGTGATATAGTCCAGTCAGGTAAAATTAGTAAGCGTTTTGCCTCTAGATGTATTCTGTTTCGAATAACCTCGCCAGCTTGCAAGCCTAAATACTCCTTACAAACACCGTTGAGGTGATTGGGTGTGACAAATAATAACTCGGCGTATTCTTTCGGCAGGTGCAAGTCTTTATAGCGCTTATCGACCAGCGCAATAAAGTTCTTGATCAGCATCATCTGATAGTCCATCGTTTTCGTAGGAAAACTAGGCATGTAATCCTGCTCGAGTTTAAGCAAAATATAGAGCAAAAGAGACTTCTTTAAATCGTCTTCCGCAGGACTGTTCTTCAGACCGACCAACTGATCAAATAAAGGGACGACCTGTTTTAAGGTTTCCTCCGTCAATGAAAAAACGGAGTCGTTCAAGGTCGAGAATATTGATAAATTTTCGATATAATCTGGTCGGAGCAACAGGGATTTAAAATAGTCGATATCGAAATTGATGATATAGCCCTGCATATTTCCTTCGAACATCCAGGAATGTACCTGCCCTGGCCCCATGCAGTAGACCTGTCCTACAGAAACGGGATAAGTTTTAAAGTCGATCTCGTGCGAACCCGATCCTTCCAGGAAAAGTACCAAATGGTAACAATTATGCCTATGCGGAAATACCATATTTCTATTGTTCAGCAAATACACGTCTAAACGATCCGCAAGAAGGTGCTTATCCTCCTTGTAGGAAACTGTACATTGCTCTATAACAGGTATCTTTGCCATACAACACAAAGGTAGGCAATAACTACCATCAAATATGGTAATAAAACATTTCTTAATGGTGTTTTTTACCTATTTCATAAAAATGCGCAACAATTAGTACCATAATGGTTTCCTCTATATAAACGATTCAGACTTGCGGAATACTTTGCGTAGGTCTATCATATTCGCGTAATAATGGAAGTACAATTGTGGGATTGGCTTATATTATTTTACTTTCGCGTTCAAATAGTCAGCAAAATGAAAATAATACACGCCTTTTGGTTCTTATTAATAGGGATTCTGCTAATGAGCGGTTGTGAAATGTTTGATGTTCACCCCTATGACGGTGACATTAAAGGTAAAAGGGATATTAATATCAGCAATATCCAACGCATTGAAGAAGAGATGCGAGATAAGGATACCATTCGCTACGCGCTAATCAGCGATTCGCAGCGCTGGTATGATGAGCTTGATGATTTTGTCGATTTTGCGAACAACAGAGATGATTTAGATTTTATCGTACATACCGGCGACTTAACCGATTTTGGTGTTACGAAGGAGTTTTTATTACAACGCGATATATTGGAAGGTCTCCACAGGCCCTATGTGGCATTGATCGGTAACCACGATGTTCTTGCAAACGGTGATGATATCTTTCGTATTGTGTTCGGCCCGTTGAATTTCAGCTTTATTGCAGGGCGTACTAAGTTTGTATGTTTAAATACGAATGCTTTGGAGTCGGATTATTCCAACCCCATCCCTGACTTTTCCTTTATCCAAGCCCAGCGAGATGCTGACAAAGATAAGTTTGACCAAACGGTTTTTGTTATGCATGCGAAACCAACTTCGGAGCAGTTCAACAACAATGTAAAGGATGTATTTCAATACAGTATTAACCTATTCCCGAACTTACTTTATGCAAATCATGGGCATGACCACCGCTATCAGAATGAAGACATCTTCAATGATGGCATTTACTACTACGGCACGCCGAACATAGGAAAACGCCAATTTCTACTTTTCACGATCACCAAGAACAGCTATACGCATGAAATCATCTCTTTTTAACGCTAAGTTTTTTACGCTCATTTTCCTTTTGTTGTTCTTGTCCGGCTTCGCCTCTGCCTACGTGAAGGATACGGTATATCTTGATAGCACGGCGCTCGTAGAAAAGAAAACGCGTCAGCTAAAAAAGGCCTCATTTACCTTAGTTCCTTCCAATTTTGTTACTCAATTTGCCGGATCGATCGGTTTGATATCGGTTGGAGCAGGTTGGGATCACGGTCGCAAAGACCAGTGGGCTACCGAATTTATGGCCGGTATTGTTCCTCGTTATGATACCGATCGCGCGAAGGTTACCCTAACCCTTCGACAAACTTACACGCCGTGGAAAATCTCGCTCAACGAACGTTTCGCTTACCAGCCCCTGCGTACTGGATTATACATCAATACCATGATTGGCGATCAATTTTGGTTTGATGCTCCTGAGAAATATCCGAGCAATTATTATACTTTTTCGACAAAACTTCGTTTCAACGCATTTATAGGGCAGGGAATTGAATATAAAATTCCCTCATTCAGCTCCTATTTCGAAGGCATAAAATTCTTTTATGATATTCATACCAACGACCTGATGCTGATCAGCAGAATTCAAAACAGCTATCTGAAAGCACAAGATTACTTGGGATTATCCCTGGGATTAAAACTTCAGATTAGAAGGCGTTAAAAATATTCTGTATTTTTAAAAATGTCATTATACAAAGATCAAACCCTGAAGGAAGCCGTCCTCAATCTTCCGCAAAAAGAGAAGGACAAATTGTTGATTCGACTGATCAACAAGGATAAGATGCTGGTCAAACAGCTGCATTATGAGCTTCTGGAGGATGAATTGGATCTGGAAGACCGCATCACTGATCTGAAAAATAGGCTAGATCGCCATTTTGAGCTAGCGCAAGCTTCCATCAAGAACCTGCCGATGTATAGTAATTACAAACAACTGCATGCTTATTTACGACAAGCCTCCGGTCTGGTGAATGAACATGAGAAAATTACTAAGGATAAATTTAGTGTTGTCGAGTGCAGGTTGATTATCCTGGAAGATGCATTCGACCTCTTCCCCCGTCTTTTCGAGCCCTCGGCATTAGCGCCCGCATTGAAATTACAGAAATACGTGCAGGGACGCATCAAGAATGCGATGACTTCCTTTGACAAACTGCATGAGGATCTGCAATTTGACTTGCAAGATCAAATGACCCGCGTGATAGACTTCGCCCACGACCACAGCCTGTAGTATCAATAGCAAAACATAAATTTTTGTAACTTTGCAAAAATATTCTCACACGTGAACATCCAAGACCTTTTAGAAAAATACAGTCAATCCGAACAAGTTCATTCCATTAAGGAAAATATACAAGCGCGAAATCCGAAGATTCAGCTAAAAGGGCTTATTGGTTCGTCCGATGCCATGCTGGCTGCAGCCTTGTATGCGGAAGAAAAAAGGATGAACGTCTTTGTTCTCCCTAATCACGAGGATGCCTCCTTCTTTTTGAGCGACTTGGAAAGCCTGTTTGATAAGCAAATCTTATTTTTCCCGGCTTCCTACAAGAAAGCTTTCGATATCAGCATTATCGATAGCGCGCATGTTTTGCAACGTGCGGAGACGTTAAGCTCCTTGAACCATAATTCGGAATTACCACGTATCGTAGTGACTTATCCCGAAGCGATCTCCGAGAAGGTGATCAACAAGCAGGACTTGGAAAAGAACACGCTGGAGATTACGCAGAATATTAAGCTCAGCATTGATTTCATCAATGAGTTCCTCTATGAGTACGATTTCGAACGTGTAGATTTCGTCTATGAACCAGGGCAGTTTGCCATTCGCGGTGGAATCGTCGATATCTTCTCGTTCTCCAATGACCTCCCATATCGTATTGAGTTTTTTGGTGATGAAATTGAAAGTATCCGAACCTTTGATATTGAATCTCAACTTTCGGTCAGCAAAATACATACAGTTACTATCGTCCCGAACGTTCAGGCTAAGTTTCTATCTGCCAACCATATTTCTTTGTTGGAATACATCGACAAGAACGCCATTATATGGGCAAAGGATGTGCAGTATAGCTTAGACATTATTAAAGAAGGCTATAATCGTGCTTCTAAATTCTGGAAGGCGCTTTCTGAACAAGATATTCAACGCAACCCAGATTGGATCGACCCACGTTTTACCTTTACCGATGAGAAGAATTTTGCAGCCATGCTGTTCGAGTTTCCTGTCATCGAATTTGGCAAACAGTTTTACTATAAAGCAGATCACACGATCAACTTCGATATACATCCGCAGCCATCTTTCAATAAGGATTTCAATTTACTGATTCATAATTTCCATGAAAATGAGAAGAATGCAATCAAGAACCTGATCTTCTCTGATTCGACCAAACAAATCGAGCGTATCTATGCCATCTTGGACGATTTGGACAAGACCATTAGCTTTACGCCCGTTTACAAGGCTTTGCGCGAAGGATTCCGTGATGATGAGCAGAAGTTGGCCTGCTATACCGATCATCAAATCTTTGATCGCTATTATAAATATAAGCGCCGCAAGGGCTATGAGCGTTCGCAAGCGATTACCTTAAAAGAGCTGAGCGAACTAAAACCAGGCGATTATATTACTCATATTGACCATGGAGTCGGCAAATATGCAGGTTTGGAGAAGATTGATGTGAACGGCAAGACCCAAGAGATGATTCGCCTGATCTATGCTGACAATGACTTGCTCTACGTCAATATCAACTCCTTAAACCGTATTTCCAAGTACTCCGGCAAAGAAGGCACCGTTCCGAAGATGAATAAACTGGGGACAGATGCTTGGGAAAAATTAAAGAAAACTACGAAGAAGAAGGTTAAGGATATTGCCCGTGACCTGATTCAATTATACGCCAAACGTAAGGCCCAAACCGGCAATGCGTTTAGCCCCGACACTTACCTGCAGCGCGAGCTGGAGGCTTCCTTCATCTATGAGGATACGCCCGACCAGGAAAAGGCTACCAATGACGTGAAGAAGGATATGGAATCGCCACATCCGATGGACAGATTGGTTTGTGGTGATGTTGGTTTTGGCAAGACAGAGGTGGCAATACGTGCCGCGTTTAAAGCTGTTGCCGATAGTAAGCAGGTTGCGGTATTGGTTCCGACAACCATCCTCGCCCTGCAACATTACAGAACCTTCTCTGAGCGTCTGAAGGGATTGCCGGCTAACATTGACTACATTAACCGCTTTAAGTCTTCAAAACAGATTAAAGACAGCTTAAAACGCTTGGAGGAGGGCAAGATTGATATCATCATCGGTACCCATCGATTGGTAAGCAAAGATGTGAAGTTCAAAGATCTGGGGCTGATGATCATTGATGAGGAGCAGAAATTCGGTGTATCGGTGAAAGAGAAGCTGAAAGTGATGCGCGCCAATGTGGATTCATTGACTTTGACGGCTACTCCAATTCCTCGAACCCTCCATTTCTCACTGATGGGTGCTCGCGATTTGAGCATTATCTCCACGCCACCACCAAACAGGCAGCCTGTGCAAACAGAACTGCATGTTTTTAACGATGCACTGATCAAGGAAGCGGTAAGTTATGAGTTGGATCGTGGCGGACAGGTCTTCTTTATCCACAACCGTGTCGCTGATCTTCCGCAATTGGGCATGCTGATTCGTAAGCTGGTACCCGGGGCGAAAGTCGGTATAGCGCATGGACAGCTAGAGGGGGATGAACTCGAGGATGTGATGTTGAAGTTTATCAACCATGATTACGATGTACTGATTGCAACCACTATTATCGAAGCGGGTCTGGACATCCCAAATGCGAATACGATTATCATTAATCAAGCGCATATGTTCGGCTTGAGCGACCTGCACCAGA
Source organism: Sphingobacterium hotanense (assembly GCF_008274825.1). Taxonomy (NCBI): domain Bacteria; kingdom Pseudomonadati; phylum Bacteroidota; class Sphingobacteriia; order Sphingobacteriales; family Sphingobacteriaceae; genus Sphingobacterium; species Sphingobacterium hotanense. The sequence goes on along the minus strand of NZ_CP030848.1, from coordinate 460,534 downwards.
TGCGCGGCCGCGTGGGCCGCTCCAACAAGAAAGCATTCTGTTATTTGTTGAGCCCGCCATTATCGACTTTGACGAACGAAGCCTACAAACGCCTTTCGGCAATTGAAGAGTTTTCGGAACTGGGCTCAGGATTCAATGTGGCGATGCGCGACCTGGATATCCGCGGATCCGGTAATCTATTGGGTGCGGAGCAATCTGGATTTATTGCAGAGATCGGCTTCGAGATGTACAATAAGATATTGGATGAAGCCGTACAGGAGCTGAAGGATGATGAGTTCGGCGAACTATTCGCAGACGACAAGGATAGAAAGTATGTGACTTTTACGCAGATAGACACCGATTTGGAAGTGCTCATCCCCGATGAGTACGTGACGAATATCTCCGAGCGCTATAATCTGTATAATGATATTGCGAAGTTAAAGAATGAGACGGAGCTACAGGCATTTGAACGCGAACTGGTCGATCGTTTCGGACCTATCCCTGCGCCTGTATTTGAGCTATTCAATACCTTAAGATTGCAATGGCTAGGGAAAGAGATCGGCTTAGAAAAGATTTCCTACAAGAAAGAAACATTGAAAGGATTCTTTGTGAGCAATACCAAGTCGAGCTATTATCAATCTGAGCAGTTTGGGAAGGTATTGGCCTTTATTCAAAGACATGCCAGCATCAGTAACCTGAAGGAGGTAAAAGGACAGCTTCGTATTGCTATCAGCAATGTGAACAGCATAGAATATGCGATTAGCCTGTTGTCTGAAATGAGGTAGTTAGGGTTTTATAGCAGTTTGATAAAGGAATTTTAAATAGCCCAAGCTAAACTTAATGAACGCGCTTGCTTTTTTTCGAGATCTGCGAATACGGATGAGGTTCTTTTTCAAAATACGATGTTCTATTGAGCAGCTAATTTAGCCTTCAATAGAACATCATTCAATCCCTGTAAATGGGTATTTTAGTCTGCCGTTAGGAATACGGCATTTGCCATAATTACCTTTCCATTTTCCCAGAAATTACGGAACAACACATTATCGGTTAAGTAGATGACAGAACCCTGCCCTACTTTCTGCTCGGCAAATACTAGTCCATTCTTTAATTTTTTCGCTAAATTGTTTCCTACAAAGCCGCTCATTTTTGCTCCTTCGTTGATATAGCCGACATTCCATCCTTTGCCTGCTTCGAAGTATTGATAAAGATTTGCATCCTGTTTCAAAGTGAAGTAATCTTTGATACCGAACATCAAGGGATGCGAGTTGTCAAATGTTACTTTATAGATGGCTCCCGCCGTGTATTCTTTTAGCGATTCGCGCTCGCGATCGCTATATTTCTGCAATGGAGTTGCTTTGCTCTTCGACACAGAGTCTTGCTTTAATGGCTTCAAAGCACTCCACTCCTGCGAGGCTAACTGCCCGACTGCAGATTCAAGTGCAATTACTTTTCCTCCTGCACTTAACCAGGAAGCGAATCTTGCGGCTTGCGCTTTATCTTTCAAAAAAGGGTGTGTACCGTTCGCTAACACCACGACATCGATTTCTTCCCATTTAACGCGTGAAAAATCTAAAGGATTAACCAGGGCAATTGGATAGTCTAATTGCTCATCAAAATAATGCCATACCTCGCCAACATTGGTAGCACGAAGTCCCTCGCCAGCAAACATCATGATCTTCGGTGCTTTCAGCGTTTTCACGTCCGAGCTTCCTAAATCCTTGCCGCCTTCTACAATTCCTGAGCTTAGGTTATAGACTTTCACTTGCAATCGATCGGCATTTTCTTTCAATAGCTGATCTAGCTTAACCGTCTGATTGGCATTCTTCATAATTAGAATAGAGCCTTTCGGAAACTCTTCGCTTCCAATCTTGAAAGATTGTTCGGAGGATTTTAAGCTCACTTTATTCTTCAACAAGGCAGCGGTTAACTGTGCTGCAGAGAAACCATCCCATTTTATGGCGTAACCAAACCCAGCGCTGCTCTCATTGCTGATCTTGGCAAGCTGATAGGGTTTTAAATTGCTAGTTTTGGTGTGAGAAGCGATCGCCGGGATGCCATATACGTAAGGCAACGACCAAGCTGTAATATCATAAGTAACCGAGTCTGTTAACTTAGCTTCCGGTTCAAATAGAACGCGTACTAAGGCTGCCTTGGCTTGATTGCCCGGGATCACGACATCATTGGCTGTTAAGCTATGTGATTGCTCTTTCTTGCTGAAGTAATCTAAGCCTCTCACGGATCCAGTAGAACTGTAATAGTTGATTTTGTTCTTATCAAGAAGGTTCAATAACGCTCTGATTCTTCCATCGCTAGCCTGGTCATATTTGAGTACGTAGGTATGATATGAAGACAGTTTTCCAGCAACAGCATCGTCTCCAAACTTCTTGAACTCTTGAACTACCCTCTCCGCGTTTGCAGATACGACATCGACCACATTGAGTCCGGAGGCATGATGCTGAATAGCGCGATCTACTAAGGTTAAAGTATCGCGGTCGTCCATGTAGACGCCTAAGCCAGCGGATCCATTTCCCGCCTTCTCATAGGTCATGCCGATAGACCCTGAATACAAGGGATAGGTGTCTCCGTAGGACGGATAGAATAGGTCGAAGCGCTCTTTGGTGAAATATAGCCAGCCTTTGGAGTCGAAATAATTTGCATTATGCTTTCCTATGGTCGTCTGAAACTCTCTTTGCCATGGGGTAATGACCTCATGGAAAGGTTCGGCAGCTGGCGGAAAATAATATGGCGAGTTGATTCCTTGCTCATGGAAATCGACGTGGATATGTGGGAGCCATTTGTTGTAAATAACGGCGCGCTGTGTGCTTTCCGCTTGTGTCTGCCATGCCCAATCTCTATTCAAGTCGAAATAATAATGATTATATCGTCCACCAGGCCAAGGCTCGCGGTGCTCTCGAGCATATAAATCAGGATTGTAATTCTTCCCGACCACGCCATTATGGAAGTTCGCATAACGCTCTGTCCCATCCGGGTTTAAGCAGGGGTCGATAATGATCAAGGACTTATCTAACCAGGCTTTTGCCTTTGTGTTCGCAGGGTTCACTAATTCAAATAACGTCATCATCGATGCTTCGGCCGACGACGTTTCATTACCATGCACGTTGTTGCTCATCCAGATAATAGCGGGCATATTGGTTTGTCCAGTTCCTTCTAAAGCATGCGCCAATCGAAGATTATTGGTTCGGATGTCTTCGAGTTTACTGATGTTGCTCGCTGATGAGATGTAATAAACACGCATGGGGCGTCCTTCAACGGAAGTGCCATAGGCTTCTGATTTCACTTGGTTAGGGACCTGCTCAGCAACATGGTCATAATAGGCCAGGATTTTCCAATGGGGAGTCACGCGGGTTCCGACTTGATAGCCAAGAAACTCCGCCGGTGATTTTATCTGCGCATTGCTCAAAGAACAGCATGCACATAGCAAGCAAAGTATAAAATTCTTCATACGAGTAGGTTAATAAGCAATATTCATTTGAATATTTAGGACTTGAAATTAACGATTTACGCGCTATTTTTGCTAATTTCCATCTCATTTATTTCAATCTACCGATCATGTCACATTTAGAAACGGACCTTATACATCAAGGAAGAGCCTTCAACGAGAGTAAAGCGGTTGTTACGCCTATATATCAGACCTCCACTTACTACGCTGATGAAGACTTGCAGCAGTATATCGTTGCAGCGACAGAAACAAAACATCCTACATTCTACCATCGCCATGGCAATCCAACGAACTCACAGGCGGCGGTAATCCTCGCCAGCTTAGAGAAAACTGAAGATGCATTATTATTAGCGACGGGAATGGCAGCCATCAGCACCGCTATCCTTGCCGTAGTAAAAGAAGGAGACCATGTGGTCACTCAAAACTCGCTTTATTCGGGCGCGATGCTATTTTTTAAAGAATTCCTAAGCGACTATGGCGTCACAGTTACGCATGTTGATCAAACGGATAACACAGCCTTTGAGCGTGCAATTCAGCAAAATACGAAATTGATTTATGTGGAAACACCTTCCAATCCAAACCTTGATGTGACCGACTTGGAATATATAGGGCAATTGGGCAAGAAACATGGAATTACCACCATGGTCGACAATACCTTTGCTTCGCCTATCAATCAAACGCCTTCAGACTACGGGATTGACATCATTGTGCATAGCGCAACGAAATACCTTGGCGGCCATAGTGATTTAACGGCAGGCGCAATAGGTGGCAGTAAAGAGTTTATTCATAAGGCATGGCGCAGGTCGCTGGTTTTAGGCGCATCGCTAAGTCCATTTGACTCCTGGCTTCTGCTTCGCGGCATGAAGACTCTTTCTATGCGCGTAAAACAGATCAACAGCAATGCTCTTGCCCTCGCGGAATGGTTTGAAAAACATCCTGCGATTAAACATGTCGCTTACATTGGTTTGAGATCGCATCCGCAATATGAATTGGCGGCCGAGCAGATGCGTGGCGGAACAGGTATGCTTTGTATCGAGATTGTCGGCGATGAAGATCAGGCCTATCAGCACGCGCAGCAAGTTTTGAATAAGTTACAAATCTTTGCCAATGCGGCAAGCTTGGGGGGTGTGGAATCTTTAGTGGTGCATCCTGCAAGTATGTGGGGGAGCCATCATGATAAATCGCAAAAGAAAACCTCGGGAATAACGCCCGGAATGTTGAGAATATCGGTAGGGATTGAGCATATCGATGATTTAATTGGCGATTTTGAAGAGGCTCTGGAAGGGATAGGATAAATTGAGAAACGATAAATAAAGGAATTGGCTGAAATAGTCAATTCCTTTTGTGTTTTCGGATGGGAATAATATTCTCCCAGACATCATCAAAAAATGGGATGAAGGAAAAGATTATCTCTACCCTATTCCAACTCAAGAACTTGAATTAAACCCTCAGTTGAAACAAAACCCAGGATGGGCATCTTCAGGAACATAGAACTCACAAAAATGAAAAACATCGTAAAATACTTATCGATTATCGCTATTGCTTGTGTATCCACACAAGCAGTAGCTCAAAAAAAGATTAAAATCTTATCTTATAATGTACTATACGGACTGCAGAAGGATTCTACAGCCAACATCGCTCGCTATGTCGAATTGGTGAAAGAGCTAGACCCCGATATAGTCGCTACCCAAGAAATGAACGGTTGGAAGCAAAAAACATTAGAAGAGTTAGCGAAACGCTATAACCATCCCTATGCTTTGCAATCAAAAGAAGAAGGCTTCCCGACCGCACTTACTTCGAAAAAGCCAATGGTCAACTTCAAAAAAGTAACCGAGAATATGTGGCACAGCTATATCTATGCGAAGATAGAGGGAATACACATTTTCGTAATCCACTTCTCGCCATTTAGCTATAAGAAACGTTTGGAAGAGGTGGAGAACATCATTGCACAGACCAAAGAGCTCAATCCTAAAGAACCGATCCTGATTATGGGCGATTTCAACTCCTTATCTGAATCTGACAGCAATAACTATGACCAGGCGGTGCTAGCATCCATGAAGGAACAGGAAATAAAGCGCGAACAGGTTCGCAACCTGAACAATGGGGCGATTGATTATTCCGTGTTAAAAAAATTGGAAGACGCAGGATTTTATGATTCCTACAAGGTATTGAACAAGAATTTTGAAAGCTCCGTTCCAACCTTCAAAAGTGGGGAAGCTAAAATTAAGCAATCTAATGCAGGAATCGGAAAGCGAATAGACTTTCTGTGGGCAAACGAAACAGCAAAGAAGATGCTTACGAAGAGTATTGTGTTGAAAAATGAGAAAACACACATCATTTCCGACCATTACCCAGTATACGTTGAGCTAGAGCTACGCTAAAAAATATCAACAAGCTCCCTTAGAAGAAAACATCGCTAAGGGAGCTTATTTAACAGTTCCTTTCGGAAAACCATCGAATCCTTATTAAGCCATTATTTCAGCCAATGGCTATACAAAATGACCATAGCTTTCCTGCACCAACCTCGCCAATTCCTCTACCGGAATTGAAGGCTGATGTTCCCCGGTCACAAACCAAGACCTATTCGAAGGATCGAACCTAAGTTCGTAAGAAATTCGATCATCCTCGGTAATATTAAAACCATGGCTCTTAAGATCATATGTTGCATGGAAAGTGATCGTCCGATCAGAAAGCTGCTTCTCAAATATTCTAGTTAAATCCATAGACGGTTTTATATTTTTTTGTTTTTTATATGTTCATTTGCACGACAGGCCGAAAAATAAAAACGGCACTTAGCAAGTTGATTTAAATTGAAGACACCATCAACATCATTCACAAACACCATGCCCTCTCCTCATCCGATATGCGCAAATGTTAAGCTAAATTAATTCCTTACCAAAATATGGTGTACAAGGCCGCTGTAATTCCCAATACCAGCAATGCGCCTACCGCAAAACCAGTCTTTGTCTTGAACATCGTTGTATCCACTTCCAATCCATTCGGAGCTACGCCGCGTTTATTCTCATAAATACTGATAAAGTACATTCCGATTACACAGAACAAGAATACAAAACCAACGCGATCGATAAACGGTATTTCATAAACACCATTCACCGGAATAGCGAAACCCGTAGATGCCAGAAAAGATAGGTCCATAAACTGAGGCAAGAACTTCAATACGATCGACATTAAGAATCCGCCGATAGTCGCAAACAGGGCGGCATTCGACGTCGTTTTCTTCCAAAAGAAACCCAGCAAGAACATCGCAAAAATACCTGGCGAAACAAAGCCGGTATACTCCTGAATATATTGGAAACCACCCTTCTTATCAATTCCCAAATGCGGCGCAATAATAATCGCTAAGATCATGGAAACGATGATAGTGATCTTTCCCACGTTCACCAACCTCCGCTCAGAAGCATTTTTATCGAATATCTTTTGGTAAATGTCTAGCGAGAAAATCGTCGCAACCGAGTTTGCTTTTCCGGCAAGCGATGCCACAACAGCAGCCGTTAATGCCGCAAATGACAGACCTTTTAGACCTGTAGGCAACAAACTTAGCAACACCGGATAAGCTCTATCCGGATTTAGCTCCCCGCTTGCCATCATTTCCTGTTGGAACAAGCCATCATTGTACAGCACAAATGCTGCAATTCCAGGTAATACCACAATGATCGGCATCAATAACTTTAACACTGCAGCAAATAAAAGCCCGTTTCTTGCTGTTCCTAGATCAGCTCCTAATGCGCGCTGCGTGATGTATTGATTACAGCCCCAATAACTAAGATTGATCACCCACATACCACCGATCAAGACACTTAAGCCCGGAAGATCGATGTAATTCGGATTATCAGGTTTTAAGATCATATGGAAATGATCGGCAGCTTTTTCATGCACGATATTGAAGCCCTGTAGGATCCCCTCGCCACCAAAGTGGTCAGAAACCAAATTTAAGGCAAGATACGTGGTAGCAAGCCCACCCAGGATAAGGAAAAATACTTGGATGACATCGGTATACCCAATTACTTTCATCCCCCCTAAGGTGATAACGATGGCAAAAACCGCCAATCCGATCATACAAAGTTGAAAATCTAAACCCGATATACTCGACACCGCCAATGCCCCTAAAAACAAGATGGAAGTAAGGTTGACCACGATATAAAGCAATAACCAAAAGACCGCCATAATCATCGAGACCGTTCCATTATACCGGACATTCAGGAACTGCGGCATGGTGAATATCTTGTTCTTAAGGTAGACAGGCAAGAAAAACACCGCAACGACAATTAAAGTCGCAGCAGCCATCCATTCATAAGTCGCTATCGCCAACCCGATCTTAAAACCCGAGCCGCTCATACCGATAAACTGCTCCGCCGAAATATTGGACGCAATAAGCGAAGCTCCAATTGCCCACCAGGTTAGTGACCCCTCGGCAAGAAAATAATCCTTAGAATCGCCTGAAGCTGATTTCTTCTTATAATAAATGTAAAGTCCATAGCCCGCAACGATAGCGAAATAGCATAGGAATACGATATAATCTTTAGTTTCCATGGATTATTGAACTGAGAATTTATAAACAGATTTGGTCGAATAGCTGTCGCCGGGATTAAGGATGGTCGACGGGAAGTTAGGTTGGTTTGGCGAGTCCGGGAAATGCTGCGGCTCTAAGCAGAAGCCCGTCCTGAAACTGTCTTTATTGCCGTTCTTCAGGGTTACTTTTTCTGCCATAAAGTTTCCGGAGTAAAATTGAATGCCCGGCTCTTCTGTATAGATATCCATCACAATGCCAGACTGATCTCCAACAACCTTGGCAGCATGATTCAGACCGTCGACTTTTGTGCCATTCAACACAAAATTATGATCAAAGCCTTTGCCAAAAGTCAGTTGCTCATTAGCAACTTCAATGTCTTTGCCAATGCTTTTCGCGCTCGTAAAATCAAATGGCGTTCCTTTAACCGAACTAATCGCTCCTGTTGGAATCAGTGTGCTGTCCATCGGTGTCATCTGATCCGCAAATAGCGTCAATTGATGATTCAAGATGGAACCACTACCCTCCCCGTTTAAATTGAAATAAGCGTGGTTGGTCAGGTTGATAACCGTCTTTTTATCAGTCGTAGCATGGTAAGCAATCGTCAGTTCATCATGATCAGACAGACTGTAAGTCACTTCAATTTTGATATTACCAGGAAAACCCTCGTATCTATCGGGCAAGGTGTGCGAGAAAACAACGCTTTTCTCGTCGATTTGTTTAGCCTCCCAATTCGCAAAATGCAAGCCCTTAAATCCACCATGCAAAGTATTCTTACCATTGTTCGTAGGCGTCGTGTATTGCTCCCCATCAATGCTGAACTTCCCGTTTGCAATTCGGTTGCCGAAAGGGCCAACTATTGGTCCAAAGTAGGGCTCTTCGGGATTGTTATACAGCGAAGCCTTGCTAAATCCCAAAACAACATCAGTCATAGCGCCATCTTTATTTGGAACTACAAGTCCAACGAGGCGGGCGCCAAAATTGGTCAAATAGGCAGTCGCTCCCTTGGCGTTCTTTAAAATAAATAATCTTACGGCTTTACCATCTATATCTTCATTAAACTGCGCGGAGTCAACTAGCTCTTTGCTACCCGTGGGTGATGGGCTGGTTTTATCTTGTTTTGTTCCCTGCTGGCAAGATAATAGAGCCAACAAAGCACAACCCAGGATTAGGTTGATTAGTTTCTTATTCATCAGATTGTTTATAATCGTGTATCTAATATACGACTTCCGTTCCATTATCAATGGCGACGAAAATAGCCGCTAATTCCAAGTCAAATCTCGAGCGGTAGCCTTCGGACAAGGCTTCAACTAATTGAGGGCCAAATCCCTTTTCTACGATATTGATGGTGCAACCACCAAAACCGCCACCCATCATTCTTGCCCCCTTCACCTGTTTAAATTGCTTCGCCCGGTCCACTAGGTAGTCTAGTTCCGCACAGCTCACTCCATATTCCTTGCTCAATCCCTCATGGGCTAGGAATAGCTGCTCGCCAAGGGCAGTAATATCGCTTGCCTGTAAGGCTTCGCATGCTCTATTTAGACGTTCATTTTCTTCCAATACAAATCTAGCCTTCGAATAGGCTTCCGGATCAACAGGCTTTACCAGTTCGTCCAACTGCGCTATGCTGACATCGCGCAAGCTCTTCACCTGCGGGTATTTAGCCTGCAGCAGACCTACCGCATGCTCGCAAGCATGACGACGGTCATTGTATGCAGAAGATGCTAAAGCATGCTTTACATTGGTATTAAGAAGCACAAGCTCATGGTTCCCCAAATCTAAGGGCACGTAGGTATAGCTAAGGTCGCGACAATCCAAACGGATTACATGCCCCGCCTTGCTCAATACCGAAGCGAATTGATCCATAATCCCACATTTCACCCCCGCATAGGTATGCTCGGCCATTTGCCCCATTTTAGCAATGGTGACGCGATCAAGATTCAACCCATACAATTCGTTCAAAGCATAACCCGTTGCACATTCTACTGCAGCCGAGGACGATAGACCAGCCCCTACAGGAATGTCTCCGTCGATATACAAGTCAAATCCAGATAGGCTAAGCCCCTTATTCTCTATTTGCTGCACTACGCCCAGTATATAGTTCGGCCAACCTTGCGCCGTCGGCGCAACGTCTTTCATTGAAATCGCAAAATTCTCTTTAAAATCTTCCGCATAAAGGTTGATGAGATCATCCTCCCGTTTCCTAACTACGACATATACTGCTTTATCGATGGCAGCGGGCAATACGAAGCCCTCATTATAATCGGTATGCTCGCCAATAATATTGATTCGCCCTGGAGATTTAACAACAAGGTCAGGATTCTTTCCAAAAACATCCTTAAAACGCGATTCGAGTATATGCTTATCGATCATCTATTGAGCCTTATAATGGGTGGTACTTTGTTCTTTAATGATTTCTGCAGCACGCTCAGCGGTGATATCTCGCTGTGGATTGGCCAACATTTCATAACCAACCATAAACTTTTTAACCGAAGCAGACCGCAATAGCGGTGGATAAAAGTGCATATGCCAATGCCAATGCTGCTGATCTTCACTATTGACAGGAGCCTGATGCATCCCGGCGGAGTATGGAAATGATGTGTTGAAAATATTGTCGTAACGGACAGTGAGTTCCTTTATGGTCTTGGCAAGATCTTGCTTTTCTTGGTCAGTAAACTGACTAATATCTTGTACATGTCTTCTTGAAACCATCATCGTTTCGAAAGGCCAGGAAGCCCAATAGGGAACCAGTGCCACAAAGTGCTCATTAGCGATGATCACGCGTTCATCTTTTCGCTCTTCTAGATCTATATAATCGGCAAGTAAACTCCTTTGATGATCTTCGAAGTATGCACGCAGTTGTATATCTTCTTTTATAATTTCTACAGGAAGGCTACTCTGTGCCCATATCTGACCATGCGGATGCGGGTTGCTGCAGCCCATGATCGCCCCTTTATTTTCGAAAATCTGTATGTATTTGATCCAATCATCGCGACGCAATTCCACAAACTCCTGCTGCCATAAATTCACGACCTTTTTGATATCCTGAACTTCCATTTCTGGCAAAGTAAGATCATGTCGAGGACTAAAAGCAATAACTTTACAGATCCCCCGCTCGGTCTCCGCAATCAATAGACCATCCTCATCGATGAATGTGCTTTCCGTATCGGGAAGCAAGGCAGAGAAATCATTTACAAAAACAAAACTATCCTTATAATCTGGATTTAAGGTACCATCAGCGCGTTGATTCCCAGGACATAAATAACAGGTAGAATCATATTCCGGACGTTGATCTGCAGAGGTTTCCTCCACTTGCCCTTGCCAAGGCCGTTTACTTCGATGCGGGGATACGAGGATAAATTCACCCGTAAGTAAGTTTAATCGTTTGTGTGGATTTTCGTTTATTGTTGGTTCAGGCATGGGTTTTTGCTCTTCTTTTATCTAAAATACAAAATACAATGATAAGTCGAAGAACTAAGTGTTTATTTTACACTTTAGTCGTAGTTATTAGTAGTTAGTATTTAGTAATGCGAATTAAGGGTTGAAATATATTGGAAAAATCTTCTTAAAAAGAGGGTCGAAAACTTGTATAAAAGCCTGATTATCAGTATATTTATAATGTTCCTTACGCATTATAAAAGAACATGATCAATCAGGCCAAGGCTCTAAAATTAATAAAATTATACCAGTATGTGTGTGATAAATATGACAGTGAACTGCAATATTACTGTCAGCGATTTTCAAACAATAACAAACCTGACTTTACTGATCAGGAGGTTTTGACCATCTATTTATTCAGTGTGCACGAGGAACAGCGGCTAAGGATCAAGCAGATCCATAAATTCGCCTCGGATTATCTGATGGATTGGTTTCCCAAGCTAACTTCATACGTAGCATTCAACACCCGTATCAACCGCCTTTTTGATGTTTTGAGATCTCTTTGTCAGTCAGTTATAGAGGACTTTGCACCAGAGGAGTGCTCCAGAGAATTTTCCCTACTGGACTCTATGCCCATCATAACCTGCAGTGGGACTAGAAGGGCAAAGGTAGCTCTGGAGATAACGGATAAAAGCTTCTGCTCAACGAAGAGGCTTTGGTATTTTGGATTAAAGCTTCATGCGCTCAACAGCTATAACAAATCCACGCTGCCTCGTCCGGAAAGCATTGTAATAAGCAAGGCATCTGAAAGTGACCTGAACATATTTAAGGAGAATTGGGCATCCATCGCAGGTAGGACGTTCTTTGGTGACAAGATATACCGTGACGCCCCGTTCTTCGAGTGGTTTTATAAAGAAAAAAAATCAATTATGTATACTCCGATAAGGGAAACCCAAGGAAAACCAGATTGTTTAAAAAACAGGGATCGTGCTTATAATGACCTGTTTTCAAGAGCAGTATCTAAGGTAAGACAACCAATCGAATCCTTTTTTAATTGGATAAATGAAAAAACACAGATACAAAACGCAAGTAAGGTCAGATCTACCAAAGGACTATTAGTACATGTGTTCGGTAAATTAACAGCCTGTTTCATAAAGCCTATTTTCAACCCTTAATTCGCATTAGTAGTTAGTATTTAGACCTAAGGCGGCATTATATAATTTGCCATTTTGACATCAACAGTAGTGATAAGTTCCTAAAACCCTTCCTTTACCTGTTACACCTCGCAAGCCTAACGTGAAATTAAGTCGGATACGTAGAATCTGTAATATGAATAATACTGACCGCTCATTCCCACCTCTATAATGCGTAAACGTGGCCATTGGATTTATGCTCAGTTAATGAAACGTTATCGAACATTAAGATTAATGCTTATTTTTAATAAAATCATTGCACTTTCTAACTAACAGCTCATAGTATGGAACAGGTATCGAATCCAACATCGTACTTCAAGATCGATGGCAAAGACTACCCAATTGATTAGCAACAAACCTCGTGGACCATTGCCGAACTCATTGGGACCTTATATACACAAATTACAGTTGATATAAGCACTATTGAAAGCGAACAAAACGACAAACTTTTCGATACTTATAATCCGGATAACAAACTAAAAATTTCATTCGAGGCATTAAGAATTCACGAGAATGGAACTCCAACAGGAGTGATTTCGTTCGAAGAAGATAAAAATCTACGAGACCACACCAACTTTAGCAAGGATGGGTTTGAATATTCACTAGATTTTTTCGGTAGAGTCGAATATAAAGACGGCTGGGTATTAGTCGATGGTAAATGGTCTCCCCCTTATAACGATGTTCCCGAGTTTGCACTACAAGTCGCTGTTCAATTGGATTCCAAATGTTTGAATTGGGAATTCTATCGTTTCAAAAGTTTGGAAGAAACAAACTCCGCCAATCCATCGGATGTACGCAATTTAGAAATTATAAATCCAACGTTCAAAACGTTACCAAATGAGGTTTACACATTCAAAAACCTTGCTTATCTGACGATTACAAATCGTGGAAATTTTATTGACCAAACTAAATTAGACTTTTTCGAATTCGACGAACGATTGGTAGAGTTGCGCGAATTAATCACGATTCATATAAACGGAACAAGATTGCAACATTTGCCTGAAGAAATCGGCCACCTACAAAACTTAGAAAGATTGTCTATAAATTTTTCTGAGCTCAAAAACTTACCTGCGTCGCTTTTCTCTTTACCCAATATGAAATATCTTGCGCTTCAGAATAACGCTCTCGAAAGTATTCCTGAAGAGATTAACTTGCCTTCTCTAAATACGTTGGACGTTATAGATAATCAACTTACAACACAACCTGTTTCGTTGCTAAAACAAGATTCGCTAACCTCCATTCAGGCTAATGGAAATCCTTTAAAAAATTCACCTCCTGAATATAATTCATTCGACGGATTAGAACTCGATATTGATGACAAAAGACGATTACTCGACTATAGCTATCATGGCGCCGATGGTAAAGGTATGCTGGCCTGGAATGAAAATGATTTCCTTGCAGAACAAGACAAAGACCTGATTGCCCCAGTAAATAAAATAATCGATAAAAATAAATTAACTCGTGAACGCGAATCTATCCTTTCGTTGATAAAAAAGTCAGTAGGATTTAACAATACATCAAAAGATAATTATGCATTGATAGGAAATCATCGATTTGGAGGATATCCAGATCTCCCTCAAACAATTCCATTCCCGACTTTTTGTAGTACAGATGAGCAAAGAACTATCACTATGAGTTTATCGCACAAATAAACTGCAAAAGTATTGCAGAATTGCAGACCTATCTTCCTCGTACCGGGACCTTATTTTTCTTTTTCAAGAGTTTTCATTTTTTCGGATACGACGACGAAGATTTGGCAAAAGTGCTGTATGTCGAGGACAACAAGACATTAGAATCGGGAGGACGATTCCATTTCGAGGAAGAAGATTTTTTCGAATTGTTCAATGGCCAGTACACAGCATATAAAGCAGATGCTTTTTTACTGAATTCTGCGCCCTCATCTTACGCGTACCATCAAAACAAATACTTATTGGAAGGCAAAGGGAAATCTTTGCTACAACAAGGGGAATTACTTGACGAATTGTACGATAAACTTGAAACTCCTATTTTGGATCTCAAAGAATTTGACTACGCGATGAATTGTTATGCATTTACGCAACATGAGTCACCTGAATTACAAGCATCGCTGACTTGGAAAGGCATTCCCCAAGATTGGGTGATTTTGCTGTTGGTAAAATCTCGAGGCGATTTTCAATGGGGAGATGCTGGAGATTTGTTTTTTGTAATCCACAAAAGCGATTTGACTAAAAAAGACTTCAGCAAAATATTTGTCACAAAGGTAAGTAGTTAGCAACCACCCAACTTGTTGGGAAACAACGAAAAAGTATCTACATTCATACTTTTCAATTGTTTCTATTGAATTATATACCCCCTAAATGCTGGTTCAGACTAGATATTGGACTATTCTACTCATCCCTTAACCCTTCCTTTGCTAGTTCAGCTAAGCAAATCCTCAGCCCCTCGACACCTACGTTCAAGCACTTACCATTCATAGGCTATTCACTCCCCTATCATAACCCTTTCGAAGCGGCTATGATGGGGTTATGAAAGAGGAGTGAAAGGGTTTTATAAGGGTTTTGAGTAAACGAAGAAACGTACTGTATAAAAGGATGATTTGTCTGACTAGGAAAGGAAAGATTTCAAGAGGACCAAGATCCTGACCATCCTTGCACCTTCCTTTCCTGATTCAGACTAGATTGTAGACCTTAGAAGTAGAAATAAGCCCCAACAAATCTTCCTCGCATCCCATATTCAAAACTACCCTCTTTCCCTCCAACCATAACATCCCGTCATAGGTCTAACTACTAACTTCTATAACAAAAGCAATTCCTTCAAACAGATAACAGGCTTTGTCCCTTTAACGACCATCTGCAGGTCAGATTTACGTTGGCTATCGTAGTATAATGACCAGGTAGTAGCCACCGTAGACACTAAGTTTCCTTTATTGTCTACTACCGCTGCTCCAGATGAACCGGCAGCAAAGTCTGCTGTGATTTCCATTTCAGGGTAACTATCTTTGGAGCCGTATCTGGTATATCGGCTATATTTTCTAGCGACAATTCCTTTCGAGAAGAAATCGAAGAGCATATGCGGATGGCTCAAGACAAAGACCTCCGAACCGATCTCTGCGTCCGGCCCAAGTGCTAGGGGCACCAAATTATCCTTGCCTACATTTAGCTTGACGATGGCTAAGTCCATATCTTGATTGGCAGAAAGAATCTCCGAGACGGCATATACTTTCCCATCCCATGTCATCACTTGCAAGGAAAGCTTCGCCTGTCCGTTTGTCTGTGGTTTTACGAATGATTCTACGACGTGGTAGTTTGTTACGAAGATTCCCGATTCATCTATGATATAGCCCGAAGACGGAGCTATATGCGTACGGGCGCATTTTCCACATAAGTAAGCGTCTGCAACAATAACCGTCGATAATTTCAACTTTTTAACAATTTCTTCGGAACTGAGCACCTTATTGTTTGGCTTTACGGCCTTAATCTTTACTTTTTTATTTATGCTCGCTTTGAGCTGTTCCTTTGCTTGCTGCGGCGTCAGGTGATTTTTGCTGGCGATAATGGAATCGGCCTTGTTTTCTAAGGTCAATAAGATTGCCTGATTGTCGGGATAGGCATTTTTCTCATCTGCGGTAAGCGGGCGGAAAGATTGCGCTTGTGCGCTATTTTGGGAGATGAAAATCCCAAGTGTAAGAAGAGCTAATCCACTCTTCCATATGCTATTGATTGTCATTATATATTTTTGAAAATTTCTTTAATCTCTGCGGAACTCGGTCTTGGTGCTTGATAGTAGATTAGTTTGCCATCTGGCCCGTATAGGATGAAATGAGGGATGCCACGAACGTTCATCAATTTATCGAAGGAAGAATCGCCTAGCTCCCACTGTGCGCCATGTAGGTCCAATTCCTTCATCTTATTTTTCCAAGCTTCTTTATTCTCATCCAAAGAAATGCTGACGAAGGCGATATTCTTTTCTGCGAAAGTCTTTTCTAATTCTTTTAAATAAGGAACTTCTTTGATACATGGAACACACCAAGACGCCCATAGGTCGATGTAGATATACTTACCTTTAAAAGCTTGCAAACTAACCTCCTGCCCTTGCGCATCTTTAAATTTAATGTTGGGCATTTCGCTACCAATGGCAGTGTAACGCAAGTTTGCGAAATCTCTAAGCATTCTTTCAGCAGCTTTCTTGTCGTTGATATGTGCTAGGTGCTGCTTCAGGTCTTCGATATCTTTCGCAAATTGCTCTTGGCTTGTCAATCTATACGAGGAAACATAGCTGGCAAGATCAGATTTAATCAGGCCATCGACTAGTTTTTCATTATTGAACGTTTCCTTGATCAATGCTATCTTGCTCGGCAAATAGACCTTATCGCGTTTTGCGATTCCTTTGCTTTTCAAACGAGAGTCGATTAACTGGTTTAAGTTGCCAACCCCGTTGTAGAACATAAAGATCTGTTCGCTATCCATCGTTGCCAATAAGTCCGCAGGCAAGGTTTTGATTTCGCCAGCGCGGTCCATTGAAAACAACGCGGATAAATAGCTATTGTAGGACCATAGTTTGAGATAATCTTTGACCTCTTTGTTCTTCAGATTCGGTGTTGAAGCCAGCTGTTGTGCCTTCTCCAGGTAAGAATTTAAGAAAGCCGTTAGATTTTCCTTCTTAGGAGGATTGACAAAGCTTTCACGAATACGCTGGTTGATAAAACCGGCATAGTTGATCAGGGCACTGTTCTCTGCACTGGTCTTTTTCGATAACGAATGGATATAGCTCGTATCATTGTAGGATAGCTGAAGTTCTTCCTTCGCCTTCGGGCTTAGAAATAAAGGAAATGTTGCTCCCAACTGCTTATTACGTGCTTTAGGCATAAACATCACTTGATACCAAGAAGAAGACTGATCCTCATTCTTCCAGGCGAATGAGCCGTCCTGAGCAATGGGTAACTCTTGCGTAGACTCGTCGTTCTCAGGGTTTGCCAACAAGGGTGAAATTAAGACAACGTAGTTGCTGTCTAGATTGATCTTCCCTTTTACGGAGCTGGCTTTCTGCTGTGCCGATATCTGGGTAAAAGGCAGAATAAGTAGGGCTATTAAAAGCCCTACCGTATGGTGATGATGAACTACTCTCATTGAATTAGATTTTCTTTTTGTAAAGCATACGTACCGCTTTATCCGACACATTTAAGAAAGAGGTTATCTTTCTACCGTTTTCGATGTTGTAAACCAATACTGATCCTTTATTACCTGCAGCGGCAGCATCATAAACAGCAACGAAAAGCTCATTACCACTCAAGCTGCGCTCCATTGCGGTAATCTCTCCAGGGATATCAATGGTTATGAATGGTGTTGACGACAGGTCTTTGCTTGAGTAAAACCATTGGTAAATGCTTTTTCCCGATACATACAAAAGATTGAACAACTTATCGTTTACCAATGTCAGTGACGCTTTATTTAAGAGTTGATTGGTCGATGTAAATGTTTCTTTCTCCAATATTTCCAATGGTGTTGAGAAATATACCTGAATGTATGGCCCGAATACGGTTCTGCTCCATTGGTTAGGATTCTGCTTCGACTTAGTCAACGTATATACGCGATTGTTGGCAAAGAAGAACTGTACAAGGTCTTGACCTTCGAATTCATTCAAAGAACTTGATTTGGTGTACCAAATATTCCATAAACGCGAATTGGCATTATCCCAGTAATAGTTTGACGTAAAGTTCATGTCCGGAACAAACTGTGTTTTGACTTCCAATTTGACATTAGCATCAAACGAATTATCTTTCTGAATCAAGAATTCGTTGGTCGCCAATGAATAGAGTTTACCTTCCTTCGTCAATACTTGTGCTTTGGTCGCTGTGGTATTTGGTATATTCAAACGGTAGGGATTGAAGTCCGGAAACTCAGGCGCGGTAACTTTTGTCTCTACTTCGAAGGTATTATGGTTCAACAGCGTGATTGTTTGATTGCCGATAGTCGAAACAAAGAGCTGGTTATTACGGCGTACGATATCGGTAGGCTGGTTTCCTAAAGCCGCTCCATCATTATTGATCGCAAAGGCATCGCGTTCGATTTCATCCACTTTCGTTTCCGAAATTAATTTATTTGCGTGCTTACGGATAAAGGTAATCGTCGCTTTTTGCTCCGGAGACTCTCCTAAGATGATCAAACCCTCCTCGTAAGGCGAATTGACATTCAGTTTGAAGGTCTTAAAAGAACTACCGTCCTGGTTGCTGACTTTGAGTCGTACGATATAGGATCCTAATTTGTCGCCTTTGAACGTGAAGTCTTTTTCTCTTGAAACGATCTCATGGTCTACTTCCCATTCGTATTCCAATGCAAGCTTATCATCCTGCTGCGTAATGGTCGGTTTAAAGTTGACGGTTTCATTCTTATCCATGTCCAATACATCTGTAGGTACATTGGCAAGCTCAATGGCTATTTCCGATATTTCCCTCGTATCTACGGTCGTATGATCTTTATAGCAACTCTGGATAAGCAGCGAACCTACGGCCATCCAAATAACTAATATATTTTTCATTTTCATTATTCTAGGTCTTTAAACGATTTAATAATTAGCTGGCTTCGGTATCACCACGCCCAACTCTGGATTATCCTCCATAAAATACTTGTAGAGCGGTGCTAGTACATATTTCTGCAAACTGAAGTCGTAACTCCATGCCCAGCCGTAAGTAACATTCACCAGGTCTTCACCAAACTCCTTGACCATCGCGTCATACGTACTTGGCGCTGTATTTTTCATGTCGCGGAACAGCTCAATGAACTTCACATAGGTCAGCGGATTCCAATTCCCTAATTTGTAGTCTGGCCAAGTTTGATTTCCCGCATAATCTTTCCAGTCCGGGCGTTCGACACGGTTGTTGAAATAAACGACCACCTTCTTGAAGTTCTCGTTGACCGGTTTAAAGTTTTGGTCTTCCTCCAAATTCAACTCTACTTTGTAGGTATTTTGTTCGAGCGATTGGCGATCTATTTTGATCTGTAAATATGCGTTGATAGAATCTGCCTTCACGACCAACTGATCTGACAACTGGTAGTGAACATTGGCTTGTGCGGTCGTATTAGTTGGATTCACTTTGACCGTGAAATTTCTATCGGATTCCGATGGAGTCCCCATAATACGAAGAGGAATTTGCAAGGTATGCGATTCAACTTCCAAAGGAGTGACTCCAAAGGAGTAATTGATACTATCTTTTTGGAAATAGATCCCTTTTATATCTTGATCATCGACGACTAAGCTAGATTCCTTACAAGAATATAAGAACATTCCTGCCACGGCAAGAAGGCTTAATAAGGTTATATTTTTATAATTCTTCATGACCTGTTTCATTAGTTGTTAAATTCTTTCTCTGCATCCGGGATAGGCCACACGTAGATGGCATTGCTTGCTGGAATCTTTATGTTAATAGTGCTCATGATATCCAGGTTGCGGCGCTTCATATTAAAGAAGGTTTGTCCTTCCCCGATAAACTCTTTATAGCGTTCGGCGTCGATACGTTCTTGCGTCAGTTGAAGCGCAGGATCGCGTTCGCTTAAGCCTTCCAATCCGCGAGATTTCAAGACCGCATCAAAATACGTCTGTGCCTCTGTTGGGTTTTTGGAAAGAAGAGCTTCCGCCATGATATAATACATTTCTGGTAAACGAATCATGTTGATACCGGTAATGGCATTCGCAGGGCGTTGAAAAGCATTATCATTTACTTGGAACGGATCCACAAGCTTTACAAAGCGGTAGTTGCCGCCGGACATAGTTGGCATTTTGATATAGCCTTCCCAGCGATAGTCATGACCTTTCTCTTCCAACGAATAGATATTTCTGATATCTTTTCTTAGGTTATAGGAAAAACGGGTTGTTTCTTGATAAAAGCGTTCATAGACCGTTGTGTAATATAAATCGGAATATAAACCGAAGATGGCTTCTTTGGGAAACAGTATACCTCGGATTTTTGCCTCAGCAATTTCCGTTTTATCCAATAACTCAAACTTCTGGGAATCGATTACCTTTTTCGCATAGATTGCTGCATTATCCAAGTCGCCTTTTGTGAGATATACACGTGCTAGAATAGCCTGCACAGCATAAAGGTTGAAGTGGATATCGCGATCCTTGATAAAAGGTTCCGCAGGATTTGCCTTTGGATAGGTAAAATAGTTCTGATCCTCGGCTAACAAAGCTTCTGCATCTTTCAAATCAGTTATGATAGCGTCATAGACTACCGCAGCTGTACTAAATGGAGTGCTTTGCTGTGAGAAAGTCTTCACATAAGGTATGCCCGAAGCAGCTGCATTGAGCTTAATATCCTCGGTAAACAAACGTAACAACTCGAAGTGCATAAATGCACGCAAGCCTAAAGCCTCGCCTTTGTATAGGTTATAATAGCGCATACTTCCGGCGTCTTTCTTTGCTAGGGATTCCAGGATATTATTTACGTTGGAGATGTTGGTGTACATATTCTTCCAAACGTTGTTGGTCGCCGTTTCTAATAGGGTATGTTTGTAATTATAGACCTTTACCTGGTCCACATACTCGTTAGAAGGACATTCGAAGTACTGTGCTAATACCTCGATCATCTCATGCGATAATGTCTTGCCATAAAGATTGTCGGCACGCAATGAAGCATAGGCTCCATACAGTGCACTTTCAAAGCCCTCAGGCTTCTCTAATAACTTATCGGAAGGTAATTCTCCGACAGGGCGAACGTCAAGGAAACTATCACATGACGACTGTATCATCAGCATAGCGCAACATGCCGCTACGCAATATTTTTTTATAGAATTTACTCTTGTAAACTTCATCTTCAGGTCGGTTTAGAATAAAATATTAAGGTTGAAATCTACGCCTCTGCTATATAGATAAGCGGTTCCGCGCTCCATTCTTACTGTAGAAGCTCTGAACAAGTCGTTCATACTAATACCAAACGACATCTTGCTAGCACCGATGCGTCGTGCCAAACTTGGATTGAAATCGTACATAATATTTAAGCGCTGCAATTGCAGGGTATTTTCTTTTTCTACGAAACGGCTAGTTTGTTTCGGAGCAGAGCTATCCATGATATCCTTGTACATCGCAATATCGCCAGGTTTTGTCCAGCGATCTTCGAATACGCGGATATCAGCATTATAATATGGATCAGTACCTTCGATCTTTGTCGCACGGGTAGTATTATACACATACCCTCCATTCGTGAAGTTGAAGTATGCTGCAAATGATAATTGCTTGTAGCGGATATTGGTAAAGAAATTACCGGAGAACTTCGGCAATTGATCGCCAATAACAACCTTATCAATCGGATCATAAACAAAGGTTAAGTCACCATTTCTTTTGATGTACACCTCTTGTCCTGTCGCCGGGTCGATACCATGCGATTGAACGACTTTAATCGCCGTTGTTGATTCTCCCTCTTGGAATTGAGGAAGTGGTGCAATCGATTCTACATTGTTATTGCTCTCATTTTGCGCTTGTAAAGCGTTTGAGATCTTAAGGATCTTGTTTTGATTGTGCACAATGTTGGTCCCTAACTGTACCGATAAGTTCTGATTGCGGTAAACAAAAGCGTCAGCATGGAACTCAATCCCTTTGTTTTCAATCTCGCCAAGGTTATCTTTTCCGGATTCGGCACCCGTGGATGGGGCTAATGTTTTATCGATCAATAAGTCTGTCGTACGGCGCAAATAAGCATCGATGACGATGTTAAAACGACGATCCAAGAAGCTTATGTCCGTTCCTACGTTATAGTTCATATTACGCTCCCAGGAAAGGTTAGGATTTCCAATAGCCATCGGCACAGCGCCAATACCATTCAGATAGCCTAATTCGTTACGATACTGGTATGTAGTCAAGGCTTGGTAGGATGGGAAATTAACTTTACCCGTATAGCCCATACTCGCTCTTAGCTTCAATAAGTCTACATTTTTATCTTGTAAGAAGGCCTCATTGTGGATGTTCCAGCCGATACCCGTCGACCAGAAATGGCCGTAACGGTTGTTAGCCCCGAACTTCGAGGAACCCGATATTTGATACACTCCGTCTACATAGTATCTATTTTTGTGGGAGTAGTTCAAGTTGAGGAAAGTCCCTAAATCAGCATTTAGATCTTGACTTCCTGTTGGTTTTCCCGTTGCCGGATATCCCGCAGCGAAATCAATAAAACTTAAATCTGATGCGTAGAAACCCACGCCTTGATAGATCGTAGAACGCGTATCGATCTTGGTAATATTTCCACCCACACTCGCCGTTAATAGGTTCTCGTCAAACATTTTATTGTAGGAAAGCACCGTATTACCGGCATAGGAAATGCCTTTGCCACCATTTCTGGTCATGCTACCTCTTTTGGAATAGTCTGTTTCAGAGCGGTATGCTGCCGATAATGGCGAAGTAAAGAGCTCGCGTTCATTGTTCGATAACGTAATGTTCCAGTGCGTTGTCCATCGGAACTCTTTATTGATGTTCCAGCGTGCATCGAAATCATTGCTAAACAGCTGCTCTCTACTTTTATCATAGGATCCGATACTTGCTTCATAGAGCGGGTTGCTTTGGTCCCAGGATAGGAGTTTGTTCAATTCACCATACTGATCATAGATACGATCGTATGGATTTGCTTGTGTATAGCTTGAGAAAGCACCATATGGAGAGTTTTTACTGTCCACTTGGCTTAATGTTGTTCTGTTGGTAAAAGAGAATCCCTTCGGCGCATAGTGCTCCAATACGAAGCCCATGCCGTAACGCTTTCTGAAGTCACCTTTCATGACGCCGTTCACCTGTGCAAAACGGGTATTAAGTTCGTAACGAGTACCCGTACTACCACCAGATAGTCGAAGGGAGTGGTCTTGCGTATAGCCTACGCGAGAGGGCTGTGCCATCCAGTCGGTATTCACACCGCGGCTGATGTCCTTGAATCGCGCGTTGTAGAGCGAGTCTAACCCATATTGCTGCGTAATATCTGCTGAAGTATATAATCCGGCTAGTCTTTCGAACTCGAGCTTCTGCGAAGCATCTAATATATTATAGTCTGAGAAGTCTGGAAACTGAACACTCCCTGTCAGGTTGTAAGAGATTCTGATCTTTCCTTCTGCAATTCTATTTCGTTCAATAACGATAACCCCGTTTGCCGCTTTTGCACCGTATAGTGCTGCCGCCGAAGCATCTTTTAACACGGTAATAGATGCAATCTCATTGATGTTCATATCATAGAGATCCTGCATGGAAACAATCGTTCCATCACGGATGATCAATGGTTGATTGACGCTCTGATCGTTGTTTGCGAAAGAAGTTACCCCACGCAATAAGATATCAGGGACCCTGTTCGGGTTTGACCCTGTTGCGTTTGACTCTACTTTAATAAGTCCTGGTGTCAGCATGGTCAGTGCTTCGATCACGTTGGTAGGCGCTAAGGCTTTCAATTGCTCACCCGTAAAGCTGTTGGCAGAACCGGTAAATGTCGCTTTACTTTTATTGAATAAACCCGTCACCACCACATCCTCTACAGCATTTACTTGGTTTTCCATGATGATATTGATCGCATTCGCGGCATTGATAGCTACCACCTGTGTCTCCATCCCCACGAAGGACACATAAAGTCTATCATCTTGGTCTGCTAGCGGAATGTTAAAAGTTCCATCTGCATCCGTTTTCACAGACACCTGTGAATTCGCAGTCTTAACCGTCACACCGGCAATGGGTTGCCCCTGCATGGTCACGACTTTTCCACGTTGATTTCTTTGTTGATTTCTTGACTCACCACGGTTCGGCGTACCATCGTTCTCCGATTTTGGAAAGATAATGATGGTATTATCCTTCAAACGGAAATAGAAAGGTTGATTCTTAAAGATCTCCACCAAGCCTTCTTCCAATCCTTTGTCCTTAAACTGCACATTGATTGGTTTTGCCTGTTCAACCATAGCAGCATTCAAAAAGAAATTGTAGCCACTTTGTTTCCTTATTTCCTTTAGCACTTGTTCCAAGGAACTTCCACGTGCTGAAATACTGATCTTTTGCCCGAATAAAGCGTTCGGAGCAGCGCACAATAAGCAAAATAAGATAAAACAGCACATCTTATTCACTCGCTTTGACGGCAGAGTTCGCCATCTTTCCAGAATAGAAGCAGCACCAATAAGGCGATATCCTATTCTGGATTCATTGTTTTTCATTTGGTTCATAAATCCAGGTAGATTAGATAAAATTATGATTTGGTTGTTTTTGTTTAGGTATAGCTCAGGGCTAATCAAATCGATAAAAAGGTTCGTAGAATTATTTCAAAACAAGCCTCCTTTCATTGTTCACTTGTATCACTTTAAATCTAAGCTTACTGCTCGATTCAATGAGTTCTAATACTTTCGATAGCGGCTCATCGCGCTTGATTTCACCATAAAAACGGTCGCTAGGCCATTTGTCGATATCCACTCGTATATCATACCAGCGCTCTATCTCTTGTAGGATATCTTTCAAGCCGGCATTATGAAACGAAAAGATATTGCTCATCCATCCGATCGCTTCCTCGCCATCCGATGCGAGCACACGCATCTTATTGTTTGATTTGCTTAATATAGATTGCTGATTCGGACGGAGCAACGTCGCCTCACCTTTATTATTTGTCAGATTAATCAATCCAGCTAACAGGTTTGTCTTTACGTAATCCTCATCTTCATAGGCCTTGACGTTGAACTTCGTCCCTAAGACTTCGATTACTTGATTTGAAGATTCTACCTTAAACGGCTTTCTTTTCTTCTTTCCTGAAGCATCTTTGATGTCCTGATGGGCAACATCGAAATAGCCCTCCCCCTCTAGAACAACCTTACGTTCATCCGCAGGGAACCTCAAAGGATAAGTCAGACTAGATCCAGCGTTTATATGTACCTGCGTACCATCTTCTAAAGCTACGCGCAGCTGCTTTCCCTTCGGTGTGCGGATGACTACTTGTCTTACCGTCCCTCCTCCATTATCCTTTTCCCATAGACTATTACCATCCTCGCTAGAAATGCGGTCGCTATCCATATTCAATGAGAACGTGCCATCTCCCAGCTCGACCACCTCGCCATTGTCTAGCGTAATAGTTGCCTGCTCTTCGACAGGAAGTATTTCGGTCGTTGCAACAGCAATTTGTTTTTCGCTTGATGTAGGGAGTTGTTGTTGAAATAGGAATAATCCTAAAAGGACTAATACGGATGCTGCTGCTAAGCCGGAAACCCAAAGCTTCCATGTCGAACTTTGCTTATGCGGTTCGTTACTTTCCGGGATCTGATTAAATACTCGAAGCTTCAGATCTTGAAGTTGATTCGCCGTCCAGGTCTCCGCTTCCCCATCCTGATCCTTGGCAACCTCGTTCATCCATTCGTCCATCAATAGGCGCTCAGATTCAGATAGCTGATTATCCTGATACTTTTTGATTACTCTTAAAAATCTATTCTGATCCATTTAGCCCTATTTATTATTGCCTATTTATATACAAGTCTCCTAATCTCCACCAAACACATAGGTTCAAATGAAAAAAAATATTTAAGTTTGAAAAGTTCTCTAAAACAATGAAAAATCAGTGGAAGGCAAACATCTTAACAGACCAAGCGCTGTTGGAGGCCATAAAAAATGGCAACAAAGAGATATTTGGTCAAATTTATGATCAATTTGCCGGGGACCTCCTACTTTTTATCAATGGATTTGTCAAAAATAAGGAAGTCAGCGAAGATATTCTGCAAGAAATATTAGTAAGCCTTTGGAATCGTCGAGATTCAATAAATTTAGAGGGCACATTACGCAATTATCTATTCGCTTCCGCCAAATATGCTGTCCTATCTTACATTCGTTCGGAAAAAGTAAGACAGAAATATGCCGATCACTTCCATTTATTCCTTGCCAACCATTCATGGAACCAGACGAGCGAGCTGGCCGATCTGAATGATCTGCACACGATTATTTCGATGACTATGGAAAACTTGGCACCAAAATGTAAGCAGGCCTTCTTCCTAAGCCGCTTTCAACATAAGACAATCCAAGAAATAGCAGACGAGATGGGCATCTCGACACGCACTGTAGAGAACTACATTACAACAGCCATAAAAACGATCCGGCAGGCCCTACAAAACTATTCTTGGCTGTTATTGCTTTTCCATGAATGGCTCAAGAAATAAATTAAACACAATTGCCCAACGATTACCTTATTGACTTAAGAGAATATTTTCCTATATTCAACTCAACTAAAAAGAGTTAGCAAAATATTGGCTAACGCTGCTAAACCTTAATTATCATATCATTCTTTATCTAATGAGTGCTTTTCAAATAAAAGAAAACCCAGAAGTTTATGATGCTATTGTTGTCGGCTCGGGTGCTGGTGGTGGCATGGCAGGCTATATTCTTGCGAATGCTGGTTTAAAGGTATTGATGCTGGAAGCAGGTCCTTTCTTTGACCCAGCCAAAGATGCCTTACAAATGCGCTGGCCTTGGGAGTCTCCACGTCGCGGCGCATCGACTAACCGTCCCTTTGGCGACTTTGATGCTGCCTATGGCGGATGGCAACTCGATGGTGAACCCTATAGCACCGTCGCTGGAACCGAATTCGAATGGTTCAGAGCGCGGATGCTCGGCGGAAGAACAAACCATTGGGGCCGTATTTCCTTACGTATGGGACCTGACGATTTCCAACCTACAGACGGCATCACCGACCCCTGGCCCATCAGCTATGAGGAAGTGAAACCATTTTACGACCGAGTAGACCGTATGATAGGCATCTATGGAACTGTTGAAGGCATTCATAACGAACCGGACGGAATCTTTATGAAGCCACCAAAACCTCGTTTAAATGAACTCTACATTGCGCGCGGAGCTCGAAAAGCAGGAGTCCCAGTTATTCCTGGCCGGGGCGCTGTCCTTACGGAAGTCTCCTCCGAGATTAAAGGCCGAGGAACCTGCTTCTACTGCGGACAATGCGGAAGGGCCTGTAAAGTCTATGGAGACTTCTCCTCATCCTCCTGTCTCGTTATACCAGCTATGAAAACCGGCAATCTAAAAGTCATCGACAACGCGATGGTTCGCGAGGTGTTGACCAACGATGAAGGACTGGCAACCGGAGTTTCCTATATGAATACCAAGGACTTACAAGAATATACCGCAAAGGGAAAAACAGTTATTTTAGGAGCCAGTGCCTGCGAAAGTGCAAGGCTGATGCTCAACTCGAAGTCCGCGGCACATCCTGCCGGTGTTGGAAATAGCAGCGGATTAGTAGGCAAATACTTACACGATTCTACCGGAGCCAGCTTATCGGGCTTTCTACCACAGTTATTGGATAGAAAACGTTATAACGAAGATGGTACGGGCAGTGTACATATTTACTCGCCATGGTGGGGCGACCATAGCAAACTCAACTTCCCTCGAGGCTACCATATCGAATATGGGGGAGGCATGCGCATGCCATCCTATGGCTCTTTCAACGGTGTGCCGAGCATCAACGGAAAAGTGCCTGGCAAAAATGGAGAAACCAAAGATGCCGGAGGTTATGGCGCTTCATTGAAGCAAGACTATCGCCGATTCTACGGTGCAAACGTGGGGATGGCAGGTCGTGGAACGGCTCTAGCCCGCAAGGACAACTATTGCGAGATTGACCCGAACAGCGTTGATAAATTTGGAATACCGGTACTGCGCTTCCACTATAAATGGGCAAACGAAGAAATAGCGCAGGCAAAACATATGCAGGAGACTTTTCAGGCGATCATGCATGAAATGGGCGCTATCATCACCTCATCTATCCCTGGTGCAGACACCTTATATGGCTTAGAAGCTCCCGGAAAGATTATCCATGAAGGCGGAACGACACGAATGGGGAATGACCCGAAATCATCGGTACTCAATAAATGGGGACAGGCACATGATTGCAACAATCTCTATGTAGTTGATGCGGGTCCTTTCGTGCAACAAGGCGATAAGAACCTGACCTGGACGATCCTGGCGCTATCGATGCGTACGGCAGAATACATCTTAGAACAAAAAAGCAAATTAAACAGCTAATCGAGCGATGAACAGAAGAGATTCATTAAAAGCCTTAGGGCTTATTGCTGCAGGCTCCAGCGTAATGGCAGGAGCATGTAAAGACGATAAAACAAATGCGAAGAAAGCTACTGCAAAAGCTAGTGATAAACTTCCTGGTGTACAAGACTTCGAACATGAGCGCACGCAGGAACTCTTGGACGAGACGTTCTTTACTGAACATGAAATGGCGACCATCACTGTGCTTGCCGATATTATCATTCCAAAGGATGAAATCTCCGGATCAGCCTCCGAGGCGGGCGTACCGGCTTTTATCGAATTTATGGTAAAAGATATTCCAAGCAATCAGGTACCGATGCGTGGCGGATTACGCTGGTTGGATATACAGTCGCAGAAGCGTTTTTCCAACCCATTTATCAAATGCAAAAAAGAAGAACAACTGGCCTTAGTCGATGATATCGCCTACCCTGAAAAAGCGAAACCAGAGATGATGCAGGGCGTGGCGTTTTTCACTTTGATGCGCAATTTCACATCCTCAGGCTTCTTCACCAGCGAAATGGGAATTAAGGATTTGGGCTATGTTGGGAATAAGCCGAATATGTGGAACGGCGTACCGGAAGACATCATGATAGCCCATGGCTTCGACCCTACAAAATTTCTGGGATAGACAGGCATATTTACAAAAACGAACAAGAACGCAAATTTACTGAATTCTTCATGTTTTTTACCCTGGTGATTCCACTTCATGTATTGATCTAGAACAGTTCATTCAATATACGTTATGCACATTGTTTTCTGAAAGTGTTTGGTTTTAGAGGCCATCAAGAACGTTCAATCTGGTTGGTGTTTCCGTGGAAACAGGAGATTTTTTTATAGACGAGGCGTTCCTTTAACACCGGTAAACTAAGCACAAATAATTGTGATTTTTTTTTGCAAAATCACTATCAGTTTTCTAAATTCGGGCCTGCAGACTCTGTATTTAACAGCCTTTGTCGCAAAATTTGAAACTATCATTGTGAATCTCCATATATTTTAGTTCTAAATTCTGTTATGAAAACTATTATTTACAAAACCAAAAACCAAAAACATCCGTTTCTTATCGCAGTTTTCCTTTTTTTAGCTTTTTGCTCCGGTCTAAATCCCGCCGTCGCCCAAAAAGGGGCATTATCCGCGAATCTGATCAATTTAGAAGCAACCGCAGCAGAGGTATTCCGCTATCAGCTTGAGCTCCGACAGCAGCGCGAAGGTTCTACAACTTATGATCTGAGCGCAGACCTTCCGGCTGGCTGGCAGGCAAATTTTACTGCTCAAGGAAGTGCTGTTCGAGCTGTCCAAGTGAATAACAAGGATCCTTACCCCATAAGCTTGGAAATCTACCCTTCCCCTACGGTAAAAGCGGGCACCTATCCGATCCGTATTCTTGCACTAGCTGGACATGATTCGCTGGCGGTAGAACTCCAAGCGGTGGTCAAAGGGAACTATAAGGTGTCGTTAAGCACACCGGATTCGCGCCTCAATGAAACGTTGGTTGCTGGGGGCACAAAAACGATCAAACTACTATTAAAAAATGAAGGATCTTTAGATCTTAAAGACATCGATCTGAGCTCAAAACTACCTTCCAACTGGGAAACACAAATCAGTCCTGCTAAGGTCGAGGCGCTTCGACCTGGAGCCGCTCAGGAAGTCACTGTGAGTCTCAAAACGCCGGAGAAGACCATCGTAGGAGACTATATGGCAACTTTCGAAGCTAAGAACGCTCAAGTCAATGAAGACACGGACATACGGATAACCGTCAAGGCATCCCTATTGTCTGGATGGTTGGGAATATTAGCGATTCTGATCGCCCTGACCTTAGTCTATTTGTTAATAAAAAAGTATGGTCGCCGCTAATGGTGGCGCGTCTGGTACTCCATTAAACTTTAAACATCCAGAAATGCAAGAGACGATCATTGAATTCCAGTCCGTAAGCAAACGCTATGGTGACCACCCAGCTGTCCAAGAGCTTGATCTGCAGATTGCCAAAGGCGAAATTTTTGGGCTACTTGGTCCAAACGGCGCTGGTAAAACAACGACCATGTTCATGATTTTAGGACTGATAGAGCCCAGCCAGGGACATATCCGTGTGATGGGCCAGTCGCCCTATCGCTCCGCCATCGAGGTCAAACGTAAGATTGGCTATCTGGCCGATACTATCGGATTTTACGAGCAAATGAGTGCGAAGGACAACCTAACTTTTATTGCTAGGCTCAATCAGGTTGCTGGCCAACATTTGGACAGGCGCGTGGACGATCTGTTGGATTTGGTCGGGCTTTCAAGTGTCGCAAACAATAAGGCAGGCACTTATTCCAGAGGCATGAAACAGCGGTTAGGTATTGCGCAAGCATTGATCAAGCGTCCGAAGATTTTGATACTGGACGAGCCGACATTGGGCTTGGATCCTAAGGGAGTTGAAGAATTGCTGGACCTTGTGCAACACTTGAACCGGCAGCACGGTATCACGGTCATCATTTCCTCGCATCAACTTGACCAAGTGCAAAAAATCTGCCATCGTGTAGGCATCTTTGTGCAAGGTAAACTCAAGGCCATGGGGAGCATCAAAGACCTCTCCGAGCAACTCTCGCTTGAACTGGGTCATAACTGCAGCATCAGCTGGCATCAGGAAGCTGAAGTAGACACCGTAGCGCTCGATGGTTTGCTCAAGGCGCGTTTCACGCCCTCACGGATAAGTTGGGGACAGAATAGTTTAAGCATTACCACGACCGAATTCTTGACTCCACAGTTGGTCGCCTGCTGCGCGAGTCAAGGCTTACCCATTACGCAAGTACAAAGCAATGAATTAACATTAGAAGAAATCTACGGCAAGTATTTTGAAAATGAAAAAGACAGATCAAAGAGCACCACTATTTAATGTCGGCACACTATTGGGGCCCCATCACATCTGGCGCGATTCGGATTCAGATCAACAACCAAAAGCGCCTATCTTTACGCTAATAGGAAAAGAAATCAGCACGGCCATACGAAGCTGGAAATTCATCATCTTAGTCGCCCTGATTTCGCTGATCTTTGTAGGTTCAACCTACGTATCGCTACTGGCCATCGCGAAATTTCGAGAGGCCGCGAGCGGTGAGAGCTTCCACCTATATCTTAAGCTCTTCACTGCCAGTGAACAGTCGATCCCTCCGTTCTACGTTTTTCTGAATTTTCTAGCTCCGCTGTTGGGAATCGCTTTAGGCTTTGATGCCATTAATGCGGAGCGCAACAACGGGACATTGATACCTTTGCTTTCACAGCCGATCTATCGAGACAACGTGCTCTTGAGCAAATTCTTTGGACCTTTAAGCGTAGTTTCCGTGCTGTTCCTTTCGATTACCTTATTGATGTTGGGAACAGTGATGCTACTGACAGGTGTTGCGGTAAGCCCAGCCGAGTTCATCCGCATTCTACTCTTCGTGTTAGTAAGCATCTTGTATGTAGGGTTTTGGTTGAGCCTTTCCATCTTATGCTCAATTATTTTTACCCAACCTTCTACCTCGGCAATGGCAGGGATTGGATGTTGGCTGTTTTTTTCGGTATTTTACCCAATGCTAGTCAGTTTACTGATGAGCTTTCTGGTCGGCAATCCGGCGAACTTCTCCGAGCAGCAGTATCTCCACTATGCGGATTTCGCTTTAAACTTATCAAGGATATCGCCGAGCCAGCTCTATAATGATGCGACAGCCGCCCTGTTAACCCCGTCGATCAGAAGCTTGGGTCCTATGAGTCTTGAACAAAGCTATGGAGCACTGCCAACCGATCTCACGATTGGCAATTCGCTAACGGTCATCTTCCCACAGCTCAGCGGGCTAATCGCGAGCACAGTCATTTTATTTGCCGGCTGCTACTTCCTATTTATGCGCAAAGAAATTCGCCTATAATACGATTCATATAGGAATCAGCTGAGAACACAGAAAATCTTGTGCGAAAAACATCAAGTTTTCTGTGTTCATCTAATGAAATACGAAGGTTATAAGCTAGGTTATGTGCTTGCCAACTCGAAGATGGTAATCTCTGGCGCAATACCGACACGGCCTGGATAGCCTAAAAATCCATAGCCAGTATTAACATACAACTGGCTGTTTCCTTCTTTGTAAAGGCCGGCCCATTCTTTGTAAATATACTTTGCCGGGGACCATTGGAAGTTCTCGCCACGTACACCAAACTGCATCCCATGCGTATGGCCGGCAAACATGGCATCGACATCGGTGTCCAACACTTCCGCACGCCAATGAGAAGGATCATGTGACAGCAATAGTTTTATCGGTTTTTCTTCCGTGCCCATCAGTGCTTTCTTCAAATCGCCTTTTTTAGGAAAACGACCAGTACCCCAGTTTTGCACACCAACTATGGATAACTCGTCTGCTCCCATTTTAATGGTTCTATTTTCGTCCATCAACAAATCCCAGCCCATCACTTTATGCGTATCAATAACATCTTGAAGGTTCTTACGCTTTGCTGGAGAGTCTTCCTTGCCGTAGTAATAATCGCCATAATCGTGATTTCCTAGGGTGGAGAACACTCCCAAATCGGCGTGCAATTTAGAGAAGATATCTTGGTAATCTCTCATTTCGGAAGCCACATTGTTCACTAAGTCTCCAGTAAAAAAAATCATATCTGGCTTTTCCCCTAATAACATCTCGATACCACCTTGCACGGCTTTTTTATTGTAGAATGAGCCCGAGTGCACGTCGGATATCTGTGCTATCTTAAGCCCATGGAAGGCTTTGGGAAGATTAGGCAATACTAATTTTTGACGACGGATCCTATAGTCATATGCCGTCGAAATTACGCCCCATGCCAAGGGTAA
The DNA here is from genome assembly GCF_008274825.1 of Sphingobacterium hotanense. Classification (NCBI taxonomy): domain Bacteria; kingdom Pseudomonadati; phylum Bacteroidota; class Sphingobacteriia; order Sphingobacteriales; family Sphingobacteriaceae; genus Sphingobacterium; species Sphingobacterium hotanense. The sequence goes on along the minus strand of NZ_CP030848.1, from coordinate 427,193 downwards.
CATCGGAAGTGCAGCGACTAATATCCCAGACTTCATGAGAAACTCCGATCTGGAGATCCCATTTTTAGGAACTTCCGGAAGCGGCTTTTCAAGTTCCTCGATATTTTCTTCTAAATGCGTTACCTTTTTAGGGCTGAATATACGGGACAGCCATATCCCCCCTCGCCTGATATCATCAATAATCAATACCGCCGCAAAGATAAACTTGCTAACCGCCGTCATAAAGAAAGCAACAAGAATAATCGAGCGATACATCAGTGGAATACTGTATTGAAAAGAAATAAACAGTCCTATAAGCAAGGATATAGAATACCCCCACCACAAATAGGTAAACCATTTTGTCGTTACGAACTTGATATTGGTCGCCCGAAGGGCGAAAAATATGTAAAAGTCCAGTATGAATAATAGAACTGTATTTAATTGTAACATCTTTAATTATTGTTTGCTAACACCAACCTGCGCAGCGTTTCAATCCATTTAGGATTTCTGTTCAAGCTTTCTACCATATGCACCTCTTCTCCACCCAATGCTTTAAACTCGTTAGCATATTCAACCTGAATCTCGTCGATCGTTTCGATACAATCTGCAACGAAGGCAGGGCTGAATACTAAAATACGCTTTGCCCCGCTCTGGGCTAATTTGTGAAGGGTGTCAGATGTGTATGGTTGAATCCAAGGCGTCTTACCCAAGCGAGATTGAAAGCAAACGGTGAACTTATCTTTTGGTAGGTTTAATTTCTCTGTAATGGCACGTGTGGTTGCATAGCAGTGCGACAGATAGCAATATGGATTAGCCTCTGTCTTACAATGATCACAACCAAAGTCTGGACATTTCACATCGCCGCTTGCATGCACCTTGCCTAGTTGACGAACCGGAAGGCCATGATAACTAAATAGGAAATGATCAAAAGATGCCAAATCATGCTTTAAAGCATGCTCTGCTATGACCTCAATCATCAAAGGATCATCGTAATAGCTGCTGACGAAGTTTATCTTCGGAATAAATTGCCAACTGCGCATAATCTCCATTACTTTATCGATAACAGAACCAGTTGTTGCTGAGGCATACTGGGGAAATAAAGGAATAACGGTTATTGACTCAAGCAGCATGGCCTCCATTTTCGCTAGCGCATTGTCTATCGAAGGGTTCTGATACCGCATCGCCAATTCGACATGATATTCATTGCCTAATACTTCCTGTAATTTCTTTTGCTGGTATAGGCTGTACGTCATTAAGGGTGAACCTGCTTCATTATCCCAAATACTAGAATAGGTCGCAGCAGAATTGCCGGATCGCTTCGGAACAATAATACCTTTCACCAATAGTGTTCTGGAGATATAGGGAATATCCATAACACGCGGATCCATCAAAAATTGTGTTAAATATCGTTTAACATCACTTTTAGCAGGTGAGTCAGGCGTCCCCAATTGCACTAACAGCACCCCCTTTTTAGCTTTATTCCTCATATGAAGAGCAAAAATAACTATTAATTATAGCAAAAGAGGCCCTGCTATAGAATATTAAAATAAGATGACGATTAATAAGACTCAATAGTCTCTTTCACTTTCTTCATCAACCACATCGGAGTCGATGTAGCTCCACAGATACCTACAGTTTCATTGTCAGCAAATAAACTGCTTTCCAACTCAGCCGGATCGGAAATAAAGTGGGTTTCCGGGTTGACTTGTTTACAAACTTCAAACAAGACTTTACCATTAGATGATTTTTTACCTGACACAAAGATGATCTTATCGTATTGCTCAGCAAAATTACCTAGATCTTCATAGCGATTGGAGACCTGGCGACAGATTGTATCATTTGCTTTCACCTCATAACCGCGACGCAATAGTTCATCTTTGATCTGATAGAAACGATCTACCGACTTGGTTGTCTGGCTATACAAGGTGAATTTAGCCGGTAATTCCACATTATCGAGCTCCTCGATATCCTGAAATACAATAGCCTCATTGTTCGTCTGCCCTTGCAAGCCGATCACTTCAGCATGGCCATGCTTTCCGAAGATCAGGATTTTCTCCTGGTCATCATGGGAGGTTTTGATACGGTTTTGAAGTTTCAACACCACCGGGCATGAGGCATCAATCAGCGTAATATTGTTTTCCAGCGCGATGCGATAGGTTTCAGGCGCCTCTCCGTGAGCACGGATCAGCACCTTTTCATTGTGAAGCGTCTGCAAGTCGTCATGTGAAATAATGCGAAGTCCTTTGGCTTTTAGCCTAGCGACTTCCTCATCATTGTGCACAATATCTCCCAAACAATAAAGATAGCCCTCTTCATCCAGAATCTCTTCTGCCATATCAATGGCATACACAACTCCGAAACAAAAGCCGGAATCTTTATCTATGGTCACTTGCAGGTTCTTCGACATACTACAAAGTTACGGTTTAGCGTCTACTAAACAATATCTTGAACTATAATTCTATTGTCTACTTCAGCACGAACTTGAATCCTAATGAAAATCTTCCTGGCTCAAAATGTGAGCTGTGCGAAAGATTCCACCAAGGCTTCCAATCAAAATGCATGGCTAATGGTGTTGAAGGAATTCTGAATTCCAAACCTACTGCCGGGCGGATCGCCACGTCTACGTGATTGTCTGCATCCCAACGATCATCGTCGTCAAACCAATCATCATCCCATTTCCCATGATCGATGAACGATAATTGTGGACCAACGCCAATATACCATGATAGGCCCCTAGCACCCGAAATACGCTGATTGTAAGAATAATCAACGCCCAAAACCGTGATATGATCACCGAACAATAGCTGTGCATTACCGGCATTGTAACCTCCAAAACTGTGTTTGATCTGCGGACCAAACAACGTTTGTCCATCTCCAGCGTCAATACCTAAGCCTAATGCGGTACGATAAGGCGTCTGTGCCTGTGCCCCCGTAAAAGCAAAAAGGAATCCGAATGACATTAAAATAGGCAAAATGATTTTTTTCATATTAATTAAAGTGTTTGTGATTTATAAACTTTGTGTAGCAATGTTTCCACTGTTTAAACAAATAACTTGCCAAAATACATTAAAACTGGGGTTTAAACCGATAAAAAGCAGCAAATCAGTCTTTGAATATTTAGATTCCTACTTAGTATTGAGGATATGCCCTCTCTCTTCATCCATAGCAATCCGCTTTAAAAACAGACACTTTCAGAAAAAAAGAGGGACTTTTAACAGCATTACAGTTTAATTATTGTGGGGAAAGCGTAACTTTGCAAAAAATTTTTAGAGTAAAATGGCTACAAACAGAACATTCACAATGATTAAACCAGATGCAGTTGCAAATGGTCACATTGGTGCTATCTTAAATGACATTATTGCTGGCGGTTTCAAAATCGTAGCAATGAAATACATTCACTTAACAGAAACTTCTGCTGGAAATTTCTACGCAGTACACAAAGAACGCCCTTTTTACGGTGATTTGGTAAGCTTCATGACTTCAGGTCCTATTGTAGCTGCTATCTTAGAGAAAGAAAACGCTGTTGAAGATTTCCGTACATTAATCGGTGCTACCGATCCAGCAAAAGCTGCTGAAGGTACCATCCGTAATAAATATGCGAAATCTATCGATGCTAATGCGGTTCACGGTTCAGACTCTGACGAAAATGCAGAAATAGAAGGAAACTTCTTCTTCAACCAATTCGAGAAGTTTTAATCAGCATTAAAATATTATAGTAAAAGGTGGCTTTTCGAGTCATGAAGCAGTGACACAATTGAAGTTAAGATTTCAAATCAGAATTAAATTTCGATTGTTGTTTTGGGGCATTGAAATAACACAAAAAATGAAGGTGTCTAAAAAGGCACCTTCTTCTGTTTTATAGCTTTTGCGATTTCATTACTGTTTTCATTTTTGAGTTTTAAGCAGTAAGTCGATATTTTATGGTTTTAACGCTCCTGACTCGAATTTTTATTGTATATAGTGTTTTATCGCTATAACCATTCCCAAAGAAGACATCGTTTGCCCACTTTTTCGCCCATTTTCTGAGGTTATGGGCAATGGCCATCAATCCGAACTCCACAGCGACTTTCTCCAGTCCTTTCATTGTGAACCGGGTAAACCTGTTGTTGCTTTTCATCTGACCGAAAACGGATTCCACTTCTATGGGGCGCTTGCTTCGATGGTACATTCCCTCTTCCGATACCAGCCTTTCCCGGGCTTTATCCTTGAGCTGATTGAGTCTATGGTTCACTTCAATGAGCCGATCGCCTTTAGCTTTATGACACCCACTGCGCATCGGGCAGCCTTCGCATCGCTGAGCCTGATAACAGCTGACCTGGGCTGTGTATCCGTTGGCACTAACTCTGGTTGCATGACCGATAAAGCTGAGCTTCTGTCCTGCGGGACATACATAATAGTCATCTTGCTGGTTGTAATACAGATTCTGTACCGAGAAAGGATCCTGTTTATGCTTGCGCTTCTGTTCCACATGAAAGTAATTGTACTTGACAAAGGCAGTTATGCCCTGTTTTTCCATCAATTCATAGTTCTGCTCGCTACCATAACCCGCGTCTGCTACAAGCTGTTCGCTTTGTTTTCCGTAATGGCACTCAAAGCCTTCCAAATGTTCCGGCAGGGTTGTGGTGTCGGCAGTTGTTTGATGGATGCTGTAATGGGTGATGAACTGATCTTCGGTGCTGATTTGGGCATTATAGGCTGGCTTAAGCTGGCCATTCTTCATGTGGTCCTCTTTCATCCGCATAAACACAGCATCGGTATCGGTCTTGCTATAACTATTGCGATCTCCCAGTACTTCCAGTTGCTCTTCATATTTCTCTAGTCGAGGTAAATAGTCCTCTTCAAGTTTCTTAAGTTGCTTATCAGTAGATTTATTGGCTCCTTTGAACTTGGCATTGATCGCTTCGATCTTTTCCTTCAACTGACTGCTATCGATGGCCTTGCTAACTTCTTGATTACCTAATGAAGATTGGTCTTGGGCGATCTGAGCCTCGATTTCCGAAAGAACCGAAGCAATGTTTGCTTCTAACTTTACCTTATTCTTCTCGACCGATTTCTTCCAAACGAACGTATAACGACCAGCGACAGACTCGATCTTGGTACCATCTACATATTGAACTTTCAAGCTAACATACTCCATATCATGTAGCATACGAACGATACTGGCAAACAGCTCTTGTATCTGTCCTTTAAGACGCTTTCCTCTGAAATAATTGATCGTACGATAATCAGGTGTACTGTTCCCTGAAAGCCACATGAAATGGATGTTCTCGTGAAGGGCCTGCTCGATTTTTCGGCAAGAATAGATATTGCTTAAATAGGCGTAGAACAGCACCTTAATGAGCATTCTAGGGTGAAAACTAGTGGTGCCTCCGCCTTTATACTGACGGATAATAGGTTCAAGATCCAACTGATCAACAACCTGACTCACCAAACGAACCGGATGATTCATTGGAATACGATCTAAAATATTCTCAGGAAATAGACTCGGACTATTGGATGGAAGCGCTTTGAATTGTATGTTTGCCATATTGTTTTTTTGGGTGCACCTTAAGATACAAAATCTTAAGGACAAAAAAACAGAAAAACCCCGCCATTTTTTAATGACGGGGTTCTTTCTTTAAGAGACCTTTTTAGACAGCCTCATTTTTTGTTATCACGACAATGCTTCTAATTATTATTTGGCATCATTCGTGAAAATCCCCATTTGATATAGCCTGTTTTAATTATATTTTCCCGAGGTAATCCGCATTAGTTCTTCAAAATATAGTTGGTCAGATTTTCTCCAGACCACCCAGGTCGATCGGGAATGTATGGAACTGAACCTGATTAAACCCAATCTTGCCTTATCGGCTCCACCAATAGTTCCTGCACGTTCAAACGACCGGATTTCAGAATACTTTTTCTGTGATTGTGGATAGGATGAATACTGCGAAACAATTGATTCACTATTCAGACCCCGCACCATCAGCTTGAGTATTTGTAGTTCGCTTTTAGAAAATATCTCCTTAGTTTTGCTGAACAACATGTGCGATTTTTCATCTACGAACGATGCTCCCCCTCTAAGTCGATAAAAGAGAGTTTCATGCGCTGGAAGGGAGCAATTTCTAAAATATCGGTATGGATCACCAGATTTCTGAGAACAGCACCATCTTCATCGGCCAGCACCGTGTTCGACTGTTGCAGTATATGCACATATTCTCCTCGTTTTGTTCGAAAACGGTAATTGTACCTCGATTTATATTTTGTTAACTTATCGTTAGGCAAGCTCTTCTTAAATTCAGCCACCGTTGCTTCGAAATCTCCAAGCACAGGAAGGCACTCCGGATGAATGTTATTCATCAGATAGTCAACATCCAACTCTTCGGGACGTAGAACAACTACGTTTCCGAACATAACGGAGGTCATCACTATTTTGCGGAGAAACGGGTCGAACAGAAAGTGGTCCGAATCTCCAACCCGCACGATATCCAAGAGCTTTTTATACAACTCAAGGTCCAATTGTAGTTCTTCACGACTCTTAAATCTTCCTATTTCCTCCCAATTCCTATAAATGTCTGTTAAGATTGGGGTTTTCACGGTCTAAAATAAACATCTATTTCCTCTCCAATTCCCAAAAGAATCCGATCCTTGCCCTGCTCCTCAAACTGCTTCTTGCTGGTGGCATGATCAATCTGGATTAGTTCAGCAATATCATAATGCACACCAAGAACACGGTTTCAGGCTACAAAAAAACTGATGCGTAAATAGCCTCCTGTACATTCATGGTAAAATTACCGCCAATCGGAAAGATGGCTAACCCCAGCTTGAAGGATAAAGGGATTAGATCATGTGCTGTGTAAGTGCGGTATCTCAGGCGATGTAAATCGAATTCTCAGCGGAGGAGAGCACAAAGCCCGCAGGATTGCCACCATTGGCCCCATCTGGAAAGGAAGAACTATGTTTCGCACTTGCCACTTTCACAATACCAAAAGGAAATATGAAGCTTCCGCCCATCCCTAACGCGTGGCCTCCAATGCCTTTTTTTCATAATAGGTAATAATTTCAAAATTGGATATCAAAGTAGCGCCCGTCGCTTAGACAACAGCCAATTGACTTTACCTTAAGTCCACAATTATTATCGAAAGATCAATGGTTATGAAAACTATCTTTCTATTAGCTATAATGTCGTTGAGCGGCGTTTCGATTTATGGACAGAAAGCCATTTATAGCGAAACTGTGCAATGGGAACACCCCAATCCAACCGTCAACAATTACACCCGAATTCATACGGTGGATGCCCAGGTGGACGTCACAGCAGGCTTCCAGGGCACTTATTCTGCAGGGGGCGCTATAATCGGATTAAATTCCAAAGTGCTCAGCGTGAAAATAATTATTGTAGTCGAAAAAACTGGGCAAGCTCTTCCAGCATGGTCCTTGCCCAGCGATATTGTACAAAATGCTGAACAGGAACTACGTTTTAACATTATAAAACTCGATGTAGCAAGTGCCGCAAACCACATCGCTAACGTAATAACCCAGCAAGCGATCACTTATTATTAGATATTTGGCGGCAAACCTAATGTGGACGAGATCTGGAAGTATCGTGAAAAGATGAAAAAAGTATGTGATCACGGGCTTCAGGTTTCCTGAATACCCAGGGCAAAGAGAGCCCAAGAGCAGCACAGCTCGGCAGTCAGCCTGTTAATCAGGCGGCTACGCAAGCAACCATCGCCACAACCTCGACAGGCACACGCAATCAAAGCACCCCAAGTGCTTACATAGGGTATCGACGAGAAGATGGCAGAGTTGGAGGCTCGATATGAATTGGATCGTTAAAAACAGGCACAGAACAAGGTCATGGTAAGCGAGGCATCGCTACCATAAGTCAAGATTCAAGAGATAGTCGGGATAGAAAACGCGCCTATTCCAACAACGATGTTGCCAATGGTTTTCTAAAATGTCCCTTTCTACCTAATCTTAATTCACTTTCATAATAAATGAACTAATCGAAAAAATCAACGCAAGCTACAAAGCGTTGAAAGCCGACGCAGAATTACAGGCAGAAAAAGGAAACAAAGCAGCAGGTACAAGAGTCCGTAACCCGTCTTTGGAATTAGATAAATTATTAAAGGAGTTTAGAAAGGCGTACTTAAAATTCTTCTAAAGTTAAAACAAGATCCCTCTGAAAATTCGGAGGGATTTGCTTTTTTATCATCATAATCCGAAAAGTTCACCATAACGTATCTTTAGAAAGATCGTATTTTTGTGTTATTTTTTCGTATATTAAGATGAATGAAACAAACCAAAATATATTAAAAAGAAGCAAAGAAATCACGGCAAACTATTTCCGTTTTCTGGACGGGCATATTGCCGATGTTGTTTCGGGAAAGGTGGGCGAATTCATGGAGATCAACAAGATTGCTGGTGAATTGTTCCTTTCACATAAACATCTGACCGATACAGTGCAAAAAGAAACAGGAAACCATCCCTGTCATTTTTACGACCTTAAGATTATTGATGAAGCAAAAAGAATGCTTTTGGAAACCGATAAATCTATATCCGAAATTGCAAAAATCTTGACATATGATCCATCCAATTTCTCTAAATTTTTCAAAAAGTTTGTAGGATTAACACCCGGACAATTCCGGCAACAGAACAAAAAATAATTTCCCGAAAAGTTCACCATGAAATAAATAAATAATCTTGCCAGCTTTGTGTATTCAATTGTATAACATTTAAAATCAAATAATATGGCAAGAAATGATGTAAACGGTAAAGTAGTTCTGATTGCCGGCGGTGCAAAAAACCTGGGTGGCTTATTGAGCCGTAACTTTGCAGCGAAAGGAGCAAAAGTAGTGATCCACTACAATAGCGATGCTACAAAAGCAGATGCCGAAAAAACATTGGCAGACATTACACACACTGGCGGAGAAGCATTTTTATTTCAGGCTGATCTAACGGATGTAAAAAACATCACGAGACTTTTTGACGCAGCTATCGAAAAATTTGGTGGTATAGACATTGCTATCAATACGGTAGGCAAAGTGTTGAAAAAACCTTTTACCGATACAACGGAAGAAGAATACGACAGTATGAGCGACATCAACTCCAAAGTGGCGTATTTCTTTATCCAGGAGGCCGGTAAAAAGCTGAATGATAACGGAAAAATCAATACGATTGTCACTTCTCTGCTGGCAGCATTTACAGGTTATTACTCTACCTATGCAGGTGCAAAAGCTCCGGTGGAACATTTCACCCGTGCGGCATCCAAGGAATTCGGTTCCCGTGGTATTTCGGTGACTGCGGTCGCACCGGGGCCAATGGATACACCTTTCTTCTACGGACAGGAAAGCGACGATGCGGTGGCTTATCATAAATCGGCTTCGGATTTGGGCGGTCTTACAGACATCAAAGACATTGCTCCGTTGGTAGAGTTTTTGGTAACTGACGGTTGGTGGGTTACAGGACAGACCATTTTTGCCAACGGTGGTTATACCACACGATAGATAGAAACCTATTGTATATTTTTGAAAGGCAAATAACTTGGTTGTTTGCCTTTTTTCTTAAAACATAATGCCAATGATATTAAAAATATTCAATTCAGTACTGATCCTCTTTTCGGTGTTCATGGGAACAAAACACGGGTGAAATATGCTCAATGTAAAACCAGAAATGCTGGAAATGTTCGGCAAATGGAATTTTGTAAAAATGCCGATATCGTTAATGGGGTTGTAACACTGCTTGCTTCGGTTCTGATATTGTTTCCCAAAACGTTTGTATTGGAAAATTTCCTTATGGCAGCAGGTATATTGCTGATCATCTGTTTACAGCTATTGAATAAATATTTGAAAAGCGTTGCTATTGAAATCCCTTTTTTATTGCTTAATCTGGTCATTATCTATTTACAACATCCATAAAAATCAAATTAATATGGCTTACACTAAACTATCCTTATCCGCATTGCTTATCGCAATCACGTTTAATGCCTGTGGCCAGATAGATATGAAGACAAATAAAAAAACGCACCAAACTCAAATTCAATACAAATGCAAGATGAGAACGTAACCAAGCCTGTAAAAAAATTGATGGGAGCCATGCAGGAAAAACATGCTGAACATATCAGAGCCCAATTTTCTAAAACAGCAACTCAGGCTTATGGGACAGATGGAACAATGAAAACACCAGAAGAAACCCGTAAGTGGTTGGAAAGTGATATAATCAGCCGTCAGGGTAGGGTTGAGAACCCACAATACACTATAATTAACGAAAACCAAGTTGTTGTCAAAGGACAATATTCAAGCCGTGGATATTCCAGCAAAGCAGATTTTTTGTTTACAGTTGAGAACGGACTGATAACCCGTTGGAGAATGCGGTATTAAGGTAAGTTCATTTTATAGTAGATGACCTTATTGCAAAAAGTGATGTTGAACGGGGATAAAGAATGTCATCAATAAACCTCTCAGTCAACGAATTTTTCTTACAACCACCCATAGAAGCTCCCTTTCTCTATTTATAAAAAAATGGCTATAAGTGCATAAACATTTTCAAACCCTGATGCTGTTACAATGACGGTATCGAATTTTTTATACGCCAGCACAGTTAAACAAATGGCTATATCAAGGATTAGGGATCGCCTTAAGCACTTTCATTTTAAAAATAAAAGTATATTTGGTATCAACTATTACCAAACGGAAAACCGTACACAAAATGAAAACAAAACAATTATCTGCATTATCCTCATTATTTGTTGTTCTAATCTTTCTACCGATTGCCAGTCATGCGCAATTTGGAGGTCTATTGGACAAAGCTGCGAAAGCAACGGGTGCCAAGGGAGCAAAGGTGCTTGGACTCGATAAAATGTTTAAAGCACCGGAAGCAATCAGCACGAATTTCGAGGATGTCAACCGTCAAGGCCAAGAGATGCCTGACTTTCAAAATGATGCGACTTATAAAGCATTAACCTCCCTTCCGAAAAAAGCTGACGCTGGCTATGTGTTAGCTGCGGGACATTATGAAATCACCAACAAGAGTTATTGTCTAAAGGCCGGCACCTATGCCCCATCGTCGGGGGATGGCTATATGTATGCACCAACTTTGGGCAAGAAAAAGGAGCTAGTAATCGCTATCTTAAAGAGCGCAGAAAAGCACCCTGAGGTGAAACAAAGCGATATACAGATGCTATTATGGACCATCATCGCTCGCACAAAGTTCAGTGATTATTCCGGCCCGGTAAAGGTGACGGCTTTAAAGTTATTGAGCCCGAAGCAACTATTGCAATTGGAAGGCGGAGCCTTAGGTATCCTACCCTTTGATGTTGTTCAAGAAGCAAAGAATAAATTACCAAAGGAACTGCAGGCGGTATTTGAAGCGGAGAACCAGATTAGAAACCTAGTTTCATCTGGAAACTATTCTTATGCAGAGTTTGAGCATTATGCAATTCTAGCGGGCATGGCTCCGGTAAGAGAAGATACGCCGAGCGGCATTTGGACCTACCACCCAGATGGTTATTACATCCGTTATTTCCCAAGTGGGTACAGCCGTACGAAAACACAAATTTATGTACCGGCGGAGACCATTGAAAGAAATGCGGGAAAAGAATTGATCTATGATGCCACAGACGATATTGCCTGCCCAGCTAATGTTGGATCACAACGTTTAGCACAAACTAATGAAGTTTTCATGGATTAATAGCAAACTTCTTAAAAAGATGCTCTTCCGTTCTGTTTCCAGCGTTTGTTTTAGACGATGGAAACAGGGCGGGCTGTTACGCGCCATCAGTATTGCACCTACAAAATGTCGCTCCACCTACTTTTAAATAATGCAGAAAGGCGCTCGCGTTCCTTGGGGAGGACATGAGCCTCCCTACTTACATCATTGTACATATAAATTTTGCCTTCCAATTTCACATGTTGTTCAACAACATACTTCCCCGGTCATATTCGTCAATTCGGAAGGAAAAGCCTGAGGTACACAACCTACCGGATCTTCTAACGCTTAATATACCCAACTCTTATAGAATAGTCACCTTTTAAGGGTGGAAAATCAAAAATCAGAATTTCTGAGGATTTAAACACACGGTCTATGGGATGAAAAGATTGAATTCATTAAGCCCGTTAACTCATATAAAACATTCTTTTCACATCGGCGTCATCTCTTCATCACTTTGTTGTGCGGAGAATATTTTAAATATTTATTATATATCCACCATAAATTTTCTGGACTGGTGTTACCTACGTTTCCAACACGGTCGCGAAAATGTATGAATTGGTTAATCTACTCGATTGATTAAATTGGCATTACTCCCTAAATTATGTAAGTTTGAGAATCCAAATTATTCTACTAAACTAATATTTTATTCATAATGCGCCCTTTCAAAGAATGTGTTGACATTGCCGAGGATAGACTGATGGATCAGCTACGAGAGGGGAATGTAAGAGCATATCAGATATTGTATAATCGTTATGGCGTATTAATTATGCGACGGCTGAGGGCATTAGTGTTAGACTCACAAGCAGCAGAAGACCTGCACCAGGAGCTTTTTTTACAAATCTGGGAGCACAGAGGACGCTTACCGTTGAACGTATCTTTCAGAGCAGTCCTTTTGCACAGAGCGAAATTGTTGACTTACAAATATTACCAAAGAGCAAGTAAAGACCATCAACTCCGAAACCAACTTCTAGTGCATGCCACAGAGTTGTACGATCAGCTAAACGAGCAACTATCTTTTAAGCAAACAAGCGAAGCTTTAGAGAAGGCTATTTCAAAACTTCCTCCGCAAAGACAACAGATTTTTAGGTTAGTAAAGATGGAGGGTAAGACATATGAGGAGGTAGCGTCGATCTGTGGAATTTCCCTATCTACTGTCAAGGATCATATGACGCGAGCGTTAAAATTCGTAAGGGTAGAAATGGCTCATCATAACCCTTCTGCATTCGTTCTGTTTCTATTAGGCGAAATATTTTCATAAAAAAATCAACAGGAGCCGTACTTTTCCGCGTAATTGATTACTATATACTAAACGAATGTAATCAATTGCCGATATGCACAACATATATCAAAAATTTCTGCAGCGAAAATGTTCTCCTGAAGAAGCGGAACGCTTAATCCATCATTTTAACGAGGAGCGTAACGCACAGCAGATCCAAGAATGGATCGATCGGGAGATAAATGACCCAATATTGGACGAAGAACTACCAATTGACGCAGCGGCTGTAGAGAGGAATTGGAATAAACTCAGTCAGCGGCTGCATGCTCCTTCAAGAATAAAAAGAATTTCAAAGCTATGGCGAGTCACTGCTGCGTGTATCGTAGTTTTTCTAGGCACGTTTGCTCTATATACGACTTACATTCCTCAACAGTTACAAAATAATGCGGTATATCATAGCACTAGTATGATTATACCGGGCGGAAAGAAAGCTACTTTAACCTTAGCTGATGGTGAATCCTTTAGTTTGAGTGATGAGCATTCGGGCATTATCAGTGGTCAAGCGATCACCTATAGTGACGGAACTGAACTGACAACCGCGGTGTCCCAGGAGTTAATACTCAGTACACCGCGAGGTGGGGAATACCAAGTCACGTTATCTGATGGAACGGTTGTGTGGCTTAATGCAGCATCTTCCCTAACCTATCCATCCATATTCAAAGACAAAAAGCGGGTGGTACAAGTAACAGGCGAAGCGTTCTTTGAGGTCGCGCATGATGCAAAGAGGCCCTTCACCATCATAACAGGAAAGCAGGAAATCGAGGTCTTGGGTACAAAATTCAACGTACAAGCCTACAACGATCTCCCTGAGATCCGTACGACCTTGGTGGAAGGTCGTGTCAAAATATCTACTAATCAGTATGAGCGGCTGCTCAAACCAGGACAACAAGCTCGCTTAGACGAGAGAGGGATTGACATTTACGAGGTGAATACTAAGGGCGCAACCGCTTGGCTCGAGGGAAAATTCTCATTTGATAATAAAAGCTTCAAAGAGATCATGCATGAAATAGGTAGATGGTATGATCTTCGAATTAATTACCAAAATAAGGTTCCTGATGTGAAGCTAGTGGGAGACGCGTATAGAGATGTTGATATCGACTTTGTATTAAATATCCTAGAGCTTAGCAAAATCAAATATAAGTTAAACGAAACGGAAAAAGAACTTATCATTTACTAATAACCACACGCGTCAACGAAAAAGAAAAGAACACATACTATTTTTCGCAAAAAGGAAAATAGTTAAGAAAAGTAATACTCACCAATAACCAAATCAATTAATGAACACTAGTAAAAGTACTGTTTGGAATAAAATATTTTGCTTTATTCTATTCTTTCTTTGCGCAGGACAATGGACAAATGCGCAGACAATCACGTTTCGGGGTAAAGATGTGAAGTTCACTAAAGTCATTGAAGAAATCAGGCGCCAAACAGGATATTCTGTCTACAGCACCTCAAATATTTTAGCAGCGACGGAGCCTGTCACCCTGGTAGTAGTCGAAATGAACTTGGAAGACTTTTTGAAAAGATTGGTTGCTAATCAGCCTATTGATTATAAAATCCAATCGAAAAACATTTCTTTTTACATGAAAGAAAAGCCCGCCAGTCGCTCAGCACGACCACAGGCGGTTTCTCCGCAAAGGCAAACGATTGTCGGTCAAGTCACCCATGCTTCTACGGGACAAGCAATAATTGGCGTGAGCGTGACTATTAAGGAACTAGGGATCACCGCGACATCGGCCGATAACGGTGTATTTACATTCCCCAATACATTGGCCAGCGCACCGCTTACATTTCTTTTTCGGTTCATCGGTATGAAACCTATTGAGGCGACATGGGAGCCGGGTAGCGTCTTAAAAGTTTCGATGGAAGACGAGGTAGAAATGATCAAAGAGGCGGTAGTTACAGGTATTTATCAACGAAAGAAAGAAAGCTTTACGGGATCCTCAGCAACCTATACCGCTGAAGAACTCAAGACAGTGGGCAATCAAAACGTATTACAGAGTTTAAAGACTTTAGACCCTTCGTTTCAAATTATGGAAAGCAGCATATTCGGCTCTGATCCCAATCGACTTCCCGACATAGAAATTAATGGCAAAAGTAGTGTGATCGGGCTAACCGAGGAATATGGCACCAACCCCAATCAACCCCTTTTTATCTTGGATGGATTTGAGACAAGCTTATCGGTGATAAGCGATTTTAGTATGGATCGCATTGAAACTATTACGGTCCTTAAAGATGCCGCGGCTACTGCCATTTATGGATCCAAAGCTGCCAATGGTGTCGTTGTCGTTGAGTCGAAGCGTCCCTTACCAGGCGAACTGAAAATCAGGTACAATTTAAATGGTTCAGTAACCTTTCCCGATTTATCGGATTACAACTTGATGAATGCGCAGGAAAAATTAGACTTCGAACGCTTAACCGGCTACTATGGAACGTTTGACAATTCCTCTGCTGGATCTGGGGGTAGGCCAGATCGGGAACTGCTGTACTATGATAAGTTAAAGGATATCAAGCGCGGAGTAGATACCTACTGGCTCAATGAACCCCTCCGCACCGGAATCGTAAATCGACATAACCTGACTGCAGAAGGGGGTGATAAGAACTTTCGCTACTTACTTTCTATTTCGCATGGCAACACCCAAGGGGTCATGCGGGGCTCTAACCGTCAGCTAAGCAATGGTAACGCGAAATTGATCTACCGTAAGGGTTCCCTATCTTTTTCGAATTCACTAAGCATCGATTATACCGTTGCCGAACGTGAGCCCGTATCTTTTTCCCGATTTGCTCAGGCGAATCCTTATCGTAGAAAGTACAATGAACAAGGAGGGGTTGACCCTATATGGGAGAATTTTTTCACTTCCGCGGGCGAACAAAACAATTATAATCCACTATACGATTTCCGGAACAATAACCGCAACAGAGCAGTAAATAATGGTTTCACCAATAACTTCGAATTACTATGGGATATGAGGCCTGGTTTAGTTTTACGCTACCGCCTTGGGTTAAACAAGGACAATTTACACCAAGAAATATTCCGCTCGCCCTTTAATACCGAGTTTTTAAGCGTGGATCCGATGCTGAAAGGAACGTATGAGGAGACCAACGGTAACGCGCTCAATTACGACACGGATTTAAGCTTAACATTGGTAAAGATGCTCCATGAGCGACATCTGCTAAACCTTGTCTCTGGTGTCCGTTTGGATCAAAAATCATCGCTTGCCACCACCTATGCGGCTAGGGGCTTTGTTGATGAAGAGTTTACCAATCCCGCTTTTTCCTTTGGTTATCCGGAATCAGGCAACGCAAATTATTTAGAGAGTAAGCGGCGGAGTGCAAGTTTCTACCTCAGTACTGGCTATACATATGACCAGCGATTTCTCTTCGATGGCACCCTCCGATCGGACGGTTCTTCGGTTTACGGGGCTAGTAGGAAATTCACAACAATCTGGTCAACTGGTATTGGCTGGAACCTTCATAATGAAGACATCCTGCCTTTTAGCAAGTGGGGTTGGCTCAATATATTCAAAATGCGTGCTTCCATAGGTAACCCTGGAAATCAAAATTTCGAAGATTACATATCCACTCGGATTTATCGGTATAATCAGGAAAATCGAAATCCTTTCGGCTCAAGCGTCATCTTGTCGAGTTTTGGCAATCCGAATTTACGCTGGCAAAAAACCTTAAATAAAAATATTGGAATCGAGTTGCAAGCCTTTAACAGACGTTTGAAGTTGGAAGGTGATTACATTCACAAGACGACCGACCCCCTATTGGTTTACGTGGGCATGCCATCATCTACAGGAAGTCAATCCATGGCACAAAATATGGGCACGCAGATTTCGAAAGGCTTCGTTGTGACAAGCAACGCGTTGCTCTTTCAGCGCAATGAATTGAGCTGGAGGGTTAACTTATCAGCAAGCCATCTAACGTCTGTTTATGATCAGCTCGGATCCTCCCTTGATAATCATAATACCAGCAACAAAAGCAGAAATCTGGTGCGATATTATGATGGCGCAAGCCCATCCGATCTATGGGCTGTACCGTCATTAGGAATTGATCCGATCACGGGTAGGGAGGTTTTCTTGAATCGAGAAGGTCAGCAAACTTTTACGCACAACTATGAGGATGAACGTGTCGTCGGCAATTCGGACCCTAAAATCACAGGTGTGATCGGAACTAGCATCTCATATAAGGGTTTTTCCTTATCGGCTAATTTACGATACCGACTTGGCGGACAAATTTTCATGCAGACGCTATACAATAAAGTCGAAAACATTAATACCAATAATCTCTTTTGGAATCACGACAAAAGAGCGTACTACGACCGCTGGCAGAAGCCCGGAGATGTCGCGCAATTTAAGTCAATAGCATCAGCATATGGAGGTCCAACCCCCATCTCCTCTCGGTTCGTACAAGATAACAATCAATTGATAGGGGAATCATTTACCATGGGTTATGAGGTTAACAATAAACCTTGGATGAAAAGAGCAGGACTGTCCTCATTAATGGCGCGTGCATACATGAACGACATATTTTACAGCTCCACTGTAAAAAATGAACGTGGACTAGACTATCCATTTGCCCGCTCTGTATCCTTCTCGCTTAGTTTAGGTTTTTAAAAAATTATATAAAATGAATATCACCAAAATATTTACCGTTATCTCAGTCTTGTTAATGAGTTCCTGCAGCAAGTGGATTGATGTAAAACCAACGGATCGACTTGCAGAAAGCGTTTTATTCCAAACTAAAGAGGGATATCTTAAAGCGCTAAATGGGATCTACATTGAAATGTCTCATCCCAGTTTATATGGTCAATTCTTAACCGCTGGACAGCTGGATGCTATGGCCCAGTACTACATGAGTACTTCAAGTACCCAGCCCTATTACTATTACATGACATACGACTACACACAGTCCATCACAAAGGCTGGGTTTGAGTTGGCTTGGCAGCGGGCTTATGCTACGATCGCTAATATAAATGTCCTCATGGAAAACATTCCCGATTCACCCAACAGCATCCTGCCGGAGCCTTATTACGGATTAGTAAAGGGGGAGGCGCTGGCTCTTCGTGCATATCTTCATCTAGATATGCTGAGACTTTTTGGCCCTATTTACACCACGGAGACCAAAGACGTTCCTACCATTCCTTACTACCGGGATGCGAACCGAGACATTTCGCCTCTCTATACCGCTGAAAAGATCACGGAGTTTCTACTGAACGATCTGAATGAAGCTAAAGAATTGCTGGCAACAACCGATCCCATTCGCACAAGCGGTTCAAAAGATGCTGCACCTAGTGAGGGTAAAGAAGGCAATGCTTTTGCTCTACGTCAATACCGGTTGAACTACTATGCCGTACAAGCACTGCTCGCACGCACCTATTTATGGAAAGGCGACAACCAGCGTGCTTGGGAAGTAGCAACTCAAACTATTGATGCAATAGGACAAGCCGATCAGAATATCTTTCCGTTTGTTACACATGCTGCAGCAACAAATGGTGACAACCCTGATCGTCTATTTGAAACGGAAGTATTCTTTGCAATCTACAGCTTAAACCGCACGCAAATGTATAACAACCTATTTTCTTCTGCCCAAATAATACCAAACCGATTGGCTCCTAACCCTGGCAATACCAACATGTCTAGGGTTGAGGCGATGTATGATGACAAAAACGACTATCGTTATAAGATATGGAACACGGAGACTTTAATTGGTGTGCCTTTAGTTACCAATCAGAAATACAAAGACCACGACAACTATAGCGCGCGGTACATGATCCCGCTCATTCGTTTAAGCGAACTCTATCTGACTGCCGCAGAATGCGCCGGAAGTGTGGAGCAGGCTAGTGCTTTTATCAACGAGTTAAGAGCAAATCGTGGTGCTTTTCAGCTCACCCTATCCGATTATACCGCTTTGCAAAATGCCATAACGAATGAACATCGGCGAGAATTTATTGGAGAAGGGCAACAGTTCTATTATTATAAACGACGAGCCTTCACATCAATTCCAAATCATGCGTCGCTGACGAGCACTAAACTGATGAGTATAAATTCCTACCACGTACCGCTGCCCGACAGTGAGACGGCTTTACGTAATACAGATGAAAGATAAAGACCGCTAAAAATGAAAAAGATAAAAGAAAACATCGTAATGTTGTTATGCGCCGTGATTTTTATAGGACTTTTTTCCTCTTGCGAAAAAGAGCTTATAAACTATAGAGGGATAGAGGGGATTTATTTTGCAGTTCAACATGGCAGCGCCAATGGGACAGAAAACAATTGGCCATATCAACCATTTAGCAAAGTTAGATTTGCTGCCGTACAAGGGCAAGACACGACAATCAGGTTGAAAGTGTTGACCACGGGTCCCATCTATGCCTATGATCGAAATTTTGAAGTGGAAGTAAACCCCGACTCCACCACTGCTGTGATGGGTAAGCATTTCTCAGCAGTAAAACGTCACATGACTATCCCGGCTAATTCTTCCAAAACTTATGTTGAGGTTAAGTTACATCGCACTGCGGACCTTAAACAGGCAAGCAAGCAGATTGGGCTACGCTTGGTTCCGAGCGACCAGTTATCACTCTCCTTTCCCCAATGGGACGCAATACCAGGATATACGCAGTCCACAGATCCAATTATTCAGGAATTTGACGCGGGGTTACATACGATTCTTTTAGATGACCTTCTTCCAAAACCGACAGTATGGTCTGGAAACGTTGGTGCGGATTTAGTCGAAAGTGGAAACTGGGGGGAGTATTCAGAGAAAAAGATGTTACTTATTTGTGAAGTCATGAACCTAAGTTACCAAGATTTTTCGTCAACAACGACGATGCCGCTAATTCGTGTTAACCTCATTACACGAGAGATGTCCCAATATTTACAAGGTCGCTTCGAGGCTGGAGCGCCAGTCTTGGAAGCCGACGGCAGGCTAATGTATATTAGGGGCGTGTCGTGGACTTCCAAAGTAGGTGTTCCATGGCAATAGCATTTAAACAAATAACCAAAAAAAACAAATTCAAACATGAAATATATAAAACTTTTCACTGTATTTCTTATCGTAATGCTGTGGGGTTCTTGTGCGAAGGACCTAGGCAATTATGATTATCAGGAAATTAACGAGGTAACTATAACAGGAATCGATGGGGAATATCGCTCAATTTTTAATCGAGACACTTTAAGAATCAATCCTGCTATTCAATTCTCCAACGAGGAGGACAATAAGCGTTATCAATACCGCTGGATAGTTCGTAAAGCGCTGTCTTTTGAGGATACAATCGGGCGGACGCGATCGCTGGAATACCCCGTCACGGTTCCTCCTGATAACTACAAGTTAATTTTTCAAATAACCGACATGGAATCCGATTTGGTTTGGGAAAAATCGGCGACCTATGTCGTGGGAACACTGTTATCTCGTGGCATACTACTAATGGGTGAAACAGAAGAAGGATTTGCCGAAGTTGACCTCATTAGTATGGCTACCGATACCACGGTTATTCGTGGCCTTCTCACTTCCAGCGGTCTCCCGCGCCTTACTGGTGGAATTGCTGTTCAACATACCGGAGGCCTTATCCCTGCCGAGAGCAAGCTTTGGGTATTCACCAAAGATGGTTCTTATTTTGTTGATCGGTCTTCCTTTGCAGGCAGTACCGCCAATAATTTCGCAAAGCTAACCTATACGAACCTTCCTATTTCTCCTCAAGGCATGCATCCTGTTTTGTTAGCTCCGCAGATAAACAACATAACTGGAACAATCGGCGAGGGGTTTGCTCGCTTGATGGTGACCAGCGATGGAAACATCTACGGAGGAAACTACATGGAAAATGGTGGGGACTACTATGCCAACCCCATAAATCGAGAAGCCGAGAAACCACAGCGACTTTTGGAAGCGGCCCCATTCTTATTATATTCCCTAAAAGGGACAAATTCCATGTTGTGGTATGACAAAACCTCCGAACGTTTCATGCGTATTCCTTCGTTCTATAATAATTTCACATCTCACCCATTGAGGGACCATCCAGATGATCCTTTCCCGTGGAATCAATCTTCATTTGGGCGAACGCTGGTCTACGCAGAGAATACGGGTAATACCGATGGGGGCGCGGTGTTTGGCAATTCGTATGCAATTATGAAAGATCCTATCAACAACTACTTTATTTACAAGCTATATGTTAATGGTGCAGTACCGCTTAAGACGGGATATTTCCCCGTAAAAAAGTTGGCCACAAATTTTGAACGCGCGCAGCAGTATGCTTTTTCATCCTACCGCACTGTGGTGTTTTATGTGGTAGATCACAAACTGTTTGCCTACGATTACAACCCGGGCAATGAGAAGTTATATGAAATTACTTTGCCTACGACAGACCAGGTGACCATGATCAAGTTTGATACGCAAATTAATCCGCTCAGCAACTCACTCTATATTGGCACTTACAATGCTACGCGTAAAGGGACGTTGCAACGTTATACATTAGGATCGAACCCTAATACAGTCGATCTGCATCCGGTCGCACAGGAAAAATGGGAAAATCTATCAAAAATTATAAATTGGTCATGGAGGGCCGTAAACTAAAAAATGAAACTAAAAATTAGAGTTTTTTTATCTGCTATTTTAGCAATAACGATGTTGAGTCTTTCGGCACAAACAGCAGCCGATAAACCTCGAGAGATTAAGCTCGCCGACAGCATTCGTCAGGAGGAAAATCTGGAAAAAAAAATTGCGATCTTTCAATCAACCGAAGCCCAAGAGTTAATAAAGAAAGACCTGCTTAACCAAATATCTTTCGGCTATACTATTGCCGAGCGTTATATTGCCTTAGGAGATAAAGAGCATGCTTTTCCTTGGTTAGAGAAAATGAGGTTTTTCCCACAAATATATAATGCGATGTGGTTATCCTTTTTTGAAAAGTTTAGCAACAAAGAAGAGTACGCCTATATCGACGAGAAGATCTCTCCGGGAATGGACAGTATTTATCATATTCTCACTACCCAATCCAGCATCCCGTCCGAGACCTATGCGTACTACAGTACGCGGCTGAGATACTTCGTGGATAATAAGCTTCTACTGAAAGATTTTAATGGTGCGTTAAAGCATTTAGATCTCGTGTTTAAAAAATTCAAACACTTCAACGATCAAAAAAACTTTTATCAGTACGTCCGTCTTCTGTCGGCGGTAAACCGGCATGAAGAAGCCATTACCGTGTTTGCCACACTGTACACCGATGGCACTGACTTTTCACCAGAGCTCCGAGAGACGAAAGAATGGTTAATAAGAAACGTTCCCAATGGTGAGGCGATTTTTGAATCTCGGGTAAAATCCTTACGGGATCAGCAAAAAGAAAATTTCAGAAACTTGCTGGCGCGCTCGGAAGAATTGTACGGAAATGATTTAACGAAAAGAGTGGCGGAAAGTAAGTATATTCTTCTGAGCTTCTGGGGCACCTGGTGTATTCCTTGCTTGGAAACCCATCCAAAGCTTAAGCAACTTTATGCTCAGTATAAAGATCACGGTCTGGAAATCTTGAGCCTTGCGGCAGAGAATGGCAAAGACACCCTAAAAATGGAGCAAAACTTAAAAGCATCAATAGAGAGTCAAAAACTTAACTGGCTACATAGCATGCTTAAAGGTCAAAACCAAGGTGATCATCCTTATAGAAATTACAATATTAAAGGTTATCCCACAAAAATATTAATAAATTCAGAAGGCGTCATCATCGGTAAATTCACTGGCGCAAGCTATAATAATGACAGCAACCTACAACAGCTCTTGGCGGAAAACATGGGAGATGAAGAGTCGAAAGCTAGAACCATGAAGGTGAAAAAGGCCAACGCGGTGTTTGAGGATTTTAAGCGTGTTACAAACTTACAAGACCAAGAAAACCTATACCGCACTTTCCTCAACGAGCAGGATTTTTACATCGCGGATATCGAGTACATTAAGGATTCCATGTTAGAATATTTGATTTCAGCGTACATTGAGCAGAATAATATTGAAGCTGCGTTAACGTATTATAACAACATAAATGATTATGTTATAAAGAGCGTGTGCGCAATGGCGATCAGTGACCGACTCCAATCAAACACCGGTAAGAGAAAAATTCTGCAGGAAAATCTTGATCGATATCACTTAAATCTACCGCTGGAGCACAGCAATATTTATAATCAATTATTGAGTGCCTACCTTAAACTTGAAGTTTCCGGGAAACCATTGGCAAATACAGAAAAATATTTACAAACCTTATTCATTGTGAATGGATTTTTTATATCCGACGTTCCGACACATGAAGGGGTCGTACCCTGGGAAGAGTCCATGAGCCGCAGATTCGCTAATTCAAATTACGCGAGATCCTATCCTCAAATGATTCCGACTGTTCTTGGCGCATACCTCAGTTCGGACTCCCTGCACAACAAGTTAACATCTCATATTTTAGCCGAGTTTAAACAGCATCCTGATCTGTCCAAACAATTAGATATAAGAAGAAATGCGACAAGTGTGCATGCACAGATGCTACGCAAGTTAATGCTAAAAAAAGATATCAACGGCATCGTGCACCCGAGATCAACAATAGATAAGAAATATGTCCTTTTAGATTTTTGGGGTAGTTGGTGCGCCCCATGCCGTGCCGGTCACCCCCATTTAAAGCAACTATACGAAAAATACAAGGGGAAGGAATTTGAAATAGTAGCCGTCGCTTACGAAGGTCGTGGTGACTTGGATGTCCTTATCGCTAACTGGAACACGGCAGTTTCAGCCGACGGATTGCCATGGATAAACCTCCTTTCCCATGATAGAGAACATTCTGGATTCGATCCGATTAAAGACTTTGGGATTACCGCCTTCCCGACCAAAATCCTAATAGATCCCCAGGGGAAAGTAATTGGAACTTATGGGAGCGATAGTTCTGCGCTGGATGCGGAATTAGAAAAGATCTTTGGAAAGTAAATGTACTATGGCATTACGGAACTGCGCTGAATTATACAATTAGTACAGAATTAGTTCTTAAACAAACGTTTCTTATAGAACGAGTCAAATATTTTTTCAGCATTTTTAAATGCATTTTTTTATTAAGTGTAAATATAGGGGGCTCCATGCCCCTTATATTTTTTAGGGGGGGGGAGGGCGACAAAGGATCCATTGAGTAAAATATCGTTGTCGTTTAAGTTATTTCTTGCCCTAAGCTTATTTTAGATTTCTTCTGGCTAGCATAGAACAAAGACAATGTTTCATAGCAGAAAGGCCGCATGACGGCTTTCGCTGTTGATATTAGCTCGATTTGTTGAAATCTTGGGATATATTATCTTTAAAGCGTCCTGGGATTCGTGTCCATCGGTTGCACAACGGGGATAAACTTTTCAACGGTTTTACACATCTGTTTTAATCTTCATATAAGCGGTTCTGATCTGATCTTCTGCTCTTAACGCTTTGTCATAAATTCATTGGATCCTTTGCCGCTCTGGCATCCTGGTCTACTCTTGTTTATAGTGATAGGGGAAAAGAGATTCGTTTTCAATAGATGACTAAAACATAATTGCGTTATCAAATTGCGCTGTTCCTGGGCTGGCATTCGCCTCTACCTTTGCCAGAGTTAAGCCAACTCTACGCAGGTAAGGGTGGAATTATGACTTTATAACGCTGATATACTTCCCGAGTGTTTTCGTACGATTGGGAAATCCGGTTTATTTTGCAACCTGAATGAACTCATTTGGAATTGAACGAAGCCCATGTTCGTCACTACGATATTTTGTTAGCGTTGCCAACTGTGGAGCCGTATTTTGACACTTGCCTGCGGGAGGTATTGCCAATGCTGAGCAGAATAAAGAAAGTATCCAGTGGGCACTTTTCCCTGCTAACTATCGACCATTCCCTATACATGGAGCAAAGTCCAAATTCTTACTTATCTATTGACTTTCAATTTTTATTGATCAATTCCTGAATCAGTAGGTAAACACTCATTAAAATTAACATTCAGCAAAAGTCTACCCTCTATCGCGCTTTTCTCTAGACTAAGTTAGTATTCCTAGTTGTCCAAAATGAGCCCATCCCATATGTTGACTCTCAATTCGGCAGTTCGCTTACGTTATAAAGATTTGATGGAATTGTATCAACATGTTTCGCTGAGGTTCTAGAAGGTCAACCACTAAATTGGACAGGTATCGATTCTGCTAACCTTGTTATCTCTCCTAGGCAATTAAAGAACTTCATGGTTTTAGACAGCAGTTGTCATCTTGACAAGAATTTAATTTCGACGCATTAGTCACCAGCGTATAAATACGCATTTGTAGATCAAGATAAGCCTTTTCCTCCCAGCATAGTCCAACCATAAACAATCGGACAATGAAAAAATTAAGAAAACAACGTTACTCCTTCGATATAGCAAAGTTCATAGAAAGACATGCTCTGTTTATAAAGAGAACGCAGTCGCTAGGCCATGCAATGAAGTATATTGATAATACCCTCAAGGATTACCCTAGGTTAAAAAGTCAAGTAAAGATTGCCATCGAAAGTTTTTCAGAACGTCGGTGATAAATAGTTTTAAGCTCCATACCATCAGTTAGTGGTTTAAGGCCTAGATTTCTCCTAATGCCCTAACAATCTATTGGTCTTGGCATCGTTGGCAGTCAGTTCATAAATTGCGCATTTTGACGCTTTCAGCGAACAGACAACTAATAGATTCCTCTACCTGCCATTTTCTTGGCGAAAGCATGTAAACGCGAACCTCATGCATAAGGTGATAGTAAAGGATGACTGTTAAATCTTATGGAACTCAAACTACGAGAGCCATTTGGACGACAAACAGTACTACTGACCCAAAACTTCATTTACTATGTCGTATGAACACGATTACGCTATATCGTGTTGCAAATGATTGTTGACTTTTTTTATTAAGTGCAGCGTTAGTTCGAATCATTCTATTGAAGTAGAAGCATTATGGTCCAACAGCAACAAAAGATTTTTCCCTTTACGGCCGAAGATCATCGAAGAAAGAGCTCCTAACCACGTAAACGACAGAATTCAGAAATTATAAGCTCGAGTTAAGGTGATAACCCTACCGCAAAGACCATTAACAGGCCTATTCCTTGTCTAATAAATTCAAGCGTATCGTTGGAGAACAACAAGCGGAAAAGAACGAGCATATTACGGTCGCTTGTTATCAGATAGCATTCAGAACAACCGCAACACGCGTTTGGAAAAAGTTTACACGTGAATTACCTGCGAATATTCCGTGTTGGCTAGCTCCCGAGAAAATCCCCCAGAAGAATCGCGGGCAAGCCGAATCATAAACCTCCGCCGCGTTTCCTAAGTAAAAATCACGGTAAACCAGTAGAAAAAAATCACGGATTTCCATGATTGCCACACCTCTTTCTTTTGTCGATCTTTGCGATTCAACGGAAAAAAGTGGGGACCGCCCCGGTTGGGTCCGCTCAAAAAAACGTCGGGAGAACATTTGATTTCAAATTCAACCATTGCAAAAATGATCCTTATGATAAAGCGACTTCTATTGATGACAGCCTTAGCAGCAACGATGCAGGCCTGTCATCCATCCGGTTCAAAGAACCAAACTGCGACAGCAGAGCAGCAGATCCAGGAACACTGCGGTCTGGCAGCAGCCCCGTCCGAGACGAAAAACAACACTCGACATGGCTCACATTGCTACGTCTAGCGCCGACATTGGCATTTTTCCTTTTATCAATTTACCTAAGGGCCTCAAGGAAATGAATAAACCCCTTCTTAGTGAATACGAGGTTTGTTTCTTCCCCTTGGCAGGCGTAATGACGCCGGTAGAAGGACGCCTTTACAAAACCTACATCTCCGCTGAGCGCGGCCAAAATTTTTCACAGCATTATTTCGAAAAGAGTATGGCGGAGTATTTAAGCGCTATCGGCGCAATAAAAGTTTTCGACGGCGAGATCAGCAAGACAGAGTATGAGCGGTTTCACAGACAAGACCCTAACAAAGGATCGGAAGGCGACATCGGATACGCAGGACAAAATATCAAATTCTGGATATTGCGCAGTCCAGCTCAAGGAAACATCTACATCCAATACCACGCAGACAACGCCTCAGCAGCACTCAACGTCATGCAGGTGCTGGATTTCGAACAAACAATCCGCAAAGTGACCGCAGCACAAATCTCCGAAGAGTTAAATGATGCCGGTAAGGCTATTGTGTACATCAATTTTAAGCCTGATGAGTCCGAGATTACAGCTGATGGGCAACTCATTGTACAACCAATCGTCGAGGCGCTCAAACAACAAGACTCGCTCCATATTGCCATCGAGGGCCATACGGATCGCACGGGCGATCCCGAACACAACAAAAGGTTATCGGATGAACGGGCTCGCGCGGTGATGTCTGCCCTCAGCGCGCACGGCATTAATCAATCTCGCCTATCGGCGCGTGGTTTCGGGTCTGACTCCCTTCTTGTCAGGGGCACATCAGTGTCAGATCACGAGAAAAATAGACGAGTAGAATTACGTCGAATCAATTAATCATCATTATCAAAATACAACTATGAAAAACATCCTTCAATACCTTTTAGCGCTCTTCCTCATGGTCTGCAGTGCTTGCAGTAAATCAGATGATACCGGCAACCCAACAATTCCGGGAGGGGGGGCATCAAGTAGTTCATATTGGCCGCTCGCCGTTGGTAACACTTGGAACCTAGTGAACTTGAATGACCCTGAAGATAAATCGGTATACTTGCTCCATAAAACGGTCGAACACTCCGGAAAGACCTACTTCCAAATTAAACCCGTTGGAACCAATGCAAAAGTAGAATTGACCAATGGTATTCGCGAAGAAGACGGCATCTTTTACGAGCTCCATGGCGCTACTTCAGCTATGGGCGTGAACACTTCAGCTGGCGTTATTACTTCAATCAATACCAAATTGCCGGTGGGTGCCACCTGGAAAGAGGATCTGACAATCACTGTTTCAGGCATGGCCTCCGGCACCATTAAGCACAGTAATGAGGGTAAAATATTAGCCAAATCATCATCTGAATCCATTCAGGGAAAGACCTATAAAGATGTGATCAAAGTAGAAACGAAGAAAACCGTTCGCAACAGTATTTCGGGTCAAAGTTTAACCTTGGTGTACGAAACATGGTTATGCAAAAGCGTGGGCATCATTTACGAAAAAACCACCTATAACGGCACCCATGCTGATCAATACCAACTCGTTAACTATGTACTTAAATAAGTATTATTAGAGGAATTAGAGGTTAGAGACAGGCCTGTTCCTTAGATAAGAGGAGCAGGCTTTTTTTGATATTTCCCCAAAAAGAGCTAACATAACTACCTCGGTTGGATGCAAAAACGCGCTTGATTACTTTGGGAAATCCCGCCAAAGGTGACGATAATAAAACGTGCCAGTCCCGAAGAACTTCTAGTCGGCTCCGGCGCCCAGAAATTGCGCACCTAGTTTTCAAAGCACAATAATTAAGCCCGCAGGCCGACTTGCGTATGCGCTCAGTCGGCATCAGATTTCCATCAGGGGCGAGATACAAGTTCCCACGCCTTTTATTAAGTACACGCTGCAAAATTCAGTTTACGCTTCAGCTGGCGATTACCACATCCGCTATTCAGGTGTCTTCAAATCCTCACTAAGGACAACCAAGGAAGCATTTGGAAGAAAACCTCCATGCTAGTTTTTTATTGTCCTATTAGCCGCACAAGGGCAAAGCATCGTGAATACACTTTCAATACAACTCTTGGTGTACCTCAGACCAAATTTCGCAGCCTTCTAGCATATCGATCCAAGCGAAATAGAAGTAACGCCGGCTATAGCCACTTCTGATCTTGAAGAATCGAAAGGCACCCTATGGGAATACCTATCGTGATTTAAGTCCCGCTTGTTGATCTTTTGTAAATACGCCTCCGAGTAGAGGCAAAAATTTCTTTTCATGCCCACAAGAAGCCTTCGTCTTGAAACTCCAATTAAAGTACGGTACCATCCCCAACAACAGATCATCGCTGGTGCATTTGACGCTAGAATGTAGTTCAACATTGACAAGCTCAAACATAACTTTTCATTAATTAGATAATTTCTAATGAAATAGTTCACGTTCTGAGAAATTATAATTCTTATAACGCTTTTTATGTAGAGATTTCTTTACACATTAATAATTATCTTCTTACACCCGTGAAAATCCACGTGATGACATAAATTTTATTAAATCGAAATAGCCCGTATTTTTGTGCTTCAATCCACTCCATTGGATGGATGATACGCTGCTTTTGGTCATTCATTCAATATTGAAATCCAAATGGAGACGCACACTAAAAACTATAATAAAATGAAACGTAACATTAAAAACTATGTACCGCCTACCATATGTTGCAGAACGGTGATCATGGAAGATGGTATTGCAGCAGGATCCGCTACGCTAAAGCCAGGTAAATCGACCTCTCCCTATGTTCCAGAGGTTGAAGATTGGACGGATGGCGGGAATCAAAGCAACGATTTCGATGTCCTTTAAACGGGGCCAGCAAATTAACTCAACAAACAACAATTAATACAACCAACATGAAATTAGCATCAGGAAACGTGCATTCTTATGCAATAAAACTTTTGTCGACAGCCTTCGTTTTTTTTCTGATTACCAGCTGTGACAAGTCAAACGTTGAGCAGGAAACAGCGCAAGATGGCACCACCTTAAAAATTTACGTCGGTGGCATTGAAGATGAATCGATGGTGACGCAGATGAGCAGCAATGCGCGTAATCAACTCACAGCAAAAGCCACTTCAGCTAGGCAGGAGACTATGATGACATCGGGTGTTGTCGACGCCCTAGTTAGCGTAGAGGAAAACGTGGCAAACGCTGGTCTAGAAAAACTCAGATTAAGTTCTACAGATATTCAACGTGGTGGAGCCGGGACAAAAGCTGCGAATTCGCCGATGGGAAGTGAGGTCAAATACCGCATCTTAATCTATGATCAAAACAACAACCTGATTTACAACAAAGTTGGTAACACGGGAGCGGATCCACTGATCGATGTATACAAGGGCTGGACATACAAATGGTATGCCTTTTCAATTAACGAAACAGCTGGAGTCCCAGATGTGGGGCCCTACGGGAAGGTTGCCAAAGCCAGTTTAACAAACAAAGATGTACTATACGCCTCCGGGACGATAACGACGGCAGCAGGAGCCAATTTCTTAAACATTGTTTTTAAACGCAAAACCGCTAATATCCAAGCGAAAATTAATGTGCGTGGAATGTTTGGCACCATCATCGATGGAACAGCAGTATCGCTGGCGGATGGATCCTCGACCGGGAATGCACTGATGACTATGGGGGACTTCGATCCGTTGACGGGTAATTTCTCAAACATCACCGCAGTTACTGCCTCTGTTTCGGGAGCAAATATGAAAATTGACAATAGCACGGAAGGTACCGCAGTTAAAATTGCGAATTTTTACACGCTTAATACCGCAACTATCGCTGCTAATTCGATGAAAGTGCGATTAAGCCCTTTAAAAATACGATTAGACGATAATCGTGAAAGAAGTTTTACCTCACTCTCTTACACCGTATCAAAAGCCGTCACACCGGCCATTGGTGCCAGACATGCAGCAACATTACGACTAATTGAATCCCCTATTTTGGTAAAGGGTATTTACTGGGCTAGAACCAATTTGATTTACAACGCGAGCAAATTAGACAAATACCGCTTAAAATCTATGCCGGGGGGAACGAACGTCGATACGAAAGATCAGGACTTTTGGAACTGGATGTCTGAAACGCCGACAAGTCCTTCCTCCAATGTCGATGCCTGTGCACGTTTATATCCCGAAGGTACTTGGAAGATGCCGGACTTAGCCACTTGGCAGTCGATTGGACAACCCGATGGAAAAGAAGAGCGCATGGGGTTATTTGTTGGTGCCGATTACGGCTTTTACTGGAATAAAACAGCGAGCTACCCGTCCAATACCGCCTATGATGATAACCGCCTTTACATCTCTTTTGGTGGATATAGAACTACCTCTGGTAGCATCTCAAATAGTCCTGCAGGAGTGCTCTTAGGTGCCCTAGCCTCGGGGCAATGCCACTATTGGACATCCACAGCACCGAATTCAACCCAAGGCAGTTCAGTACACTCTTCGATGTCGAAGATTGCCTGGATCTTTTCTTGGGGTAGTGTAACATACCCTAACGCCAATAAAAACGAAGGAAGAAACGTACGCTGTATACGAGCCAAAAACAACCCTACGTCTTAGCCAGCGCTTACATTTGTCATAAAACAACACTTTAACAACAAAAGTCTATCCACTGCGATAGACTTTTGTTCTTTCGGTCATTTTGCCTCCTACTGTACCCATAACACAGGGGGCAAGACATTACAAATCAATGGTATCTTATCGTTCCCGGCTTTAAGCGATCAGATGGCTTGCTTTACCCCATAAATCTTGCTTCTTGCCTTTAATGTCAGCATTAGCTTACACCAATTCGTTTACACCATAATCACTGCAACACATCGCTGTACGGCTATTTCATGTGATGTATCAGCTTGAGAAATTGCGAACAGAATTTACTTCTCACGATTGGCGGTTTTTGGTATTATGGCGTTCCAGAGAAGGGCACTACTTTTTTAGCGCCAATCATGCGCTCTGATCAATATATTGCTGCATGTCAGAAGTAAAACGTACTGGGACATTGAGAGTTTCTCTTGAATTGAATGTAATTATTCGATATTTTTTCAGGGAAAAGAATGACTTTATCCTCAATTGAGATTCCTTAATTCACGTTTACCACGTGGTGAAAAGAAAGTTGCATCTGAAAGGTTCCTTTATTCGAGCCCACATGCTGCAACATACTTCCCAGCTGAATTCCTAAATTATCCTTCACTTTATAACCTACTCCGGCGTAAATACGATTCCTATCAAACGTTTTTTGAGTTGAGGGCTGCAAGACGTTGATAAATGCCTCCTCGTATAAAGCAAGATAAGTACCGCCTGCGTTGAAATTCTTCTCGCTGAGCGGGATGTCCGCAAATAGACAATAACGGGCTCGCCCATAAACATCTCGATCTTCTATAAAACGTTCTTCTAAGCGCAGGCGATGGCGGATTCGAGTGGATTTCAAAACATGCGTTAGGACAAAATCTTGAAAGATGCGATGTTCGTTGAAAGGGGCATTCGGATCACCTTTCAATTCTGAATAAATAAAGCCATAACCAAATATTGCGGTTAGAAAGGGTTTAATTTGGTATCGTCCTCCTACCCTGATTAAAGTTTGATTATGATCTCCACCGAATTGAAAATCTCGAAGTTGTGCCTCATGATAAATTCCAAATCGGCTATTGTCGAACTTTGTTTGACCGTAATATAAGAGGGCGGATTCTAACTGTTGCGCATAAGAAAAGCCTATGCCGGTGATAGCAAGTACTAAAAAAAGGAAGGTAGATTTCATTTCAGCAAGATAAATAATACCATTAAAAGCTGAAATATTACGGTAAGTAAAAATCTTGATAGACTTCTTGAAAAAATTAAACAAAGGCAAAATAAAAATCCCCCCATTGCGCTCCCGTTTGACGGTTGCGCAATGGGGGATTGCTAGCTTTAAGCTTTCCGAAAACTTCTCTGCCCTATTTCAGTTTCTGGTGAAAGATCTCTTCTGCTTGAGCATCATCAAATGCTTTTATTTGCTTCAATAGCCTTTTCTTCATTTTCTTAAAAGTGCTTTGATAGGAAGGATCTGATACCAGATTCTTTAGCTCCTTCGGATCTTTTTCTAAATCGAAAAGTTCCCATGCCTCTACACGCTTATAGAATCGAATCAGTTTATACCGTCCTGATTTCACACCGAAGTGCGGCGACACCGCATGTTCTCCATTTTCAAAATAATGGTAGAAGACATCCTCACGATGTTGTTTATCCGACCTTGGGAGCACCCCAGCGAATGATTTCCCCTGCATATCTGCAGGTTTGGCAACACCCGCTAGTTCTAAAAGGGTCGGTGCAATATCGGCATTCACTACGTTAGCTTCAATCTTTGAAGTTGCGGGAATAAGCCCCGGCATACGCATAATCATTGGCGTTTTGAAAGACTCTTCATACATGAAACGCTTATCGAACCATCCATGTTCACCCATATAAAATCCTTGATCGGAAAGATAGATGACGACCGTATTCTCTTCTAATTTGTTCGTCTTCAGATAATCTAAAACACGACCAATATTGCGATCCATAGACTGCGCTGTGTTCAGATAATCGATCATATAGCGTTTATATTTCCACTCTGCGAGCTCCTTACCCTGCAAATTACGGTTTTTGTAATCCTCAAAGATAGGACGATAATACTTGATGTAGGCCTCTCGCTGTGCAGCATTCATCCTTTTGAAATTACCATCAGCCATCATCTCCTCCACCGAGTTGAACATCTTGAGGTCGTATCCCATGCGCATATCCTTGTCAATCGACATTTCCTGAACAGCCGCAGCTTTTCGGCTCTCATAGTTATCATAGAAGGTTGAAGGAATCGGGATATTTTGATTGTCATAAGTCCCGAAATCTTTCGGATCCGGCATCCAGGTTCTATGTGTCGCTTTATGGCCAATGATCAAACAGAACGGATTTTGTTGATCGATCGTGTCTAACCAATTCAACGCTTTATCAGTTACTAGATCAGACACATAGCCTACCTCCCGTTTTTTACCCTGTTTTGAAACAAAGTCAGGATTGAAATAATGTCCTTGACCGATAAGTACATCATAATAATCAAAACCTTGAAGCTCCTCACCTAGATGGATCTTCCCAATCCAGGAAGTATGATAGCCAACCTGTTGCAGTTCCTTCACAAAAAGGTTTTGTGAGAAATCAAATACCGAGGTTTCATTATCCTTAAAACCATTTTTATGGCTGTATTTTCCGGTCAATAATGTGGCCCTAGAAGGACCACATATCGAATTATTGACATATGCGTTCGTAAATACCGCACCATCTTTCGCTAGCCTGTCGATTTGAGGCGTTTTCGCGTGCTGTGAACCGTAGGCTCCGATGGTTTGATAGGAATGGTCATCAGAAATGATAATGACTATATTGGGCTTCTTTTGCTGTCCTAAAGCAGCTATTGCACAAGCCATACACATGATAAAGAACACTATCCTCATATCGACTTATTTTTGTTGTTTAAAAACTAAATTAACGGTTCCTCCGTTGGTTGATTTGATAAGCACCGTTGCTTCGCGCGCAGCGGAAGTCGTATTGCTAGCAACCACTACTTGCTGCGTTACTTTTGCAGAACCATATTTGCGATTGATACTGACCCAGGAAGCATCTGCTCCTGCTTCAATCCACCATCCATTTGTTGTTGCATCGATGGTAAGCGTATAAGAGCCGCCATTTGCGGGAATACTTGCCGGAATTTCATGAGTAACATCAAATGGTCCGGGTTGAGGTTTCACATGCTGATCCTTCTCACAAGAAGAGAAGATGGTGGCAAAAAGCAATACCATCAGAAAATAAGATGTATGTCGAATAAATTGCATTATATTATTTTTCATCGTTTACCAATTAGGGTTCTGTTTCCACTTTCCATTTGTCAACTCCAACATTCTTTGTTGAATTGGCAATAGATAATCTCTATTCACTTTAAATCCGTAGCCATTCGGCATCACTTGCTTATACGGGTCTATATATCGCTTAGCGTCATTAGGCTGCCCATTCAGGAAGAAGTTTACGCTTTTACCGGCAGGAGCCGTATCAAAGTAAAGCAAGGCATCATTGTAGAAACCGGCTGCTGTGTTTTGTGAAGCCAGGTCGCTACCTACGAAAAGCGCCCCTAATGGTCTTTTTCCAACTAGTAGCACATCTGCAGCAGCCCAGCGCATTATATCATCTAAACGCGTACCTTCAGCGACCATCTCTACTCGGCGTTCGCGACGTACAGCCTGCAACGCTTTCGACAAGGTGCGGAATGCATATTCAGCTTGCGCGTTATACTCTAGTTCGATGTCCATTGCCGGCATACCGACACGTGTTCTCAAAGGAGTCAATGCCTGGGTCGCTAAACTAACATCACCATCTAACTCTACCACCGCTTCTGCATAATTTAGAAGCACCTCGGCGTAGCGGAAATAAATAACGGGTGCAGCACTCATACCATCATCAGTAGTTGCAGCGATATTATCGTATTCGATATACTTATACATCGGATATCCTGTGGTATTTCTGTTGAAGCCACTTTGATTGATAGGAGGGAAAGGTGGCACCACGCCGCCCGGGCGCAAAGGCTGTCCAGCGACACCTGCTGTCTGAAATAACCGCGGATCGCGGATCGTAGGTTGCAATTCTTGCCCGTAATTCTTTTGGGCTTGCTCGCGAACAGCACCAACAAAAGGTTTACCATCGCGTGTTAGATAATCATCGACTAAGCTTAATGTTAAGCCAATATCGCCACCTCCGGAGGATAAATATTTAGAAACTCCGTGACCGATATTCTCTGCCGGATTGTACCGGCGAAATAACAACACTTCTTTGTTTCCTCGCAGATCTGTATTGTTGAACATGTTCTTGTAATCTGCCAGCGGGTTTCCTGTCGATGAAATCTGCCAACGCCCAGCATCTATTACTTTTTTTGCAGCATCGCGTGCTTGCGTTAGATAGGCATTAATTTTCTGTGCGGTGACCGCGCTTGAAGCGAAACCAGTCCCTTTTGCTTGATGATATTTTTGCCATGTTCCTTCGTACAAAGCAACACGAGAAGTCATTGCGAAGGCCACATCGCGGTGAACGCGCATGCTATTGTTATTGGTTTGAATAGCAAGGAGTTCGCTTGCGCGATCAAGATCTTGCAAAATAGAGTCCACGACCACTAAACGGCTATCGCGCTGTAAAAAGGTCGATTCATCTTCGGAATTTAATAAGGTATTGACCCAGCTTACATCACCATATTTTTTAACTAAAGAAAAATAAAACCAGGCTCTAAAAAAGTAGGCTTCCCCCAAATATTGGTTGATTTCTGTCTGATTCCCCTTAGCGTCTTTGGCTTGATTCAAAAAGAAGTTCAATCCGCGGATCTGATTATACTCGGTTAATGCTATTGCGTTAGAAATGGTCAGCTGTCCGTTTAATCGTGGGTTCACGGTGGTAAAGATCATGTTGTCCGTACGCGCATCGTCAAAAGCAATCCCCTCACCTCCCGTAAAATTGGGATGATTTGGAAGTTGCTCATAAAACTGATTCATATACAGTCTCAATTCATTGACTGTTGCCAAGCTTCCGCTCGTTGAAAGTTGATCTTGTGGCAGTCGATTTAAGAAATCTTTACCACAACTAGTCGTAAAGAATACTAATAAAATATATAAATAATGATGTTTTTTCATAAGAAATAGTCTTAAAATGTGATATTTACACCGAAAGAATAGACCTTGCTCAACGGATATAGTTTTCCTGTTCCTTGTCCGCCAACTAATGTTTCAGGATCGAACATTCCAGCGAGCTTGGTGAAGGTCAGCAAGTTGTCGCCTGTGCCGAACACAGTTAATCGATTGATCTTCATACGCTGTGTCCATTCTCTGTTGAACGTATATTGCAGCGTCAAGTTCTTCAGACGGATGTAAGAAGCATTTTGGATATATCGGCTAGCAGGGGATTGTGTTTTATTGGTATAAGAAGCTATAGCACCGACAGGGGAAGCATAAGGGTTCGGATAGTATGCGTCCGGATTGCTTTCGCTGAAGTAATCTAAATGCGCTTTAAATACAGTAACCTGTGCCAAGGAACCAGCCCCCCAGAAGTAAGCATCTAAGGCAGCAGGCAGGAAGTCTTGTTTTCCAACACCTTGCCATAACATGTTCAGGCTCCAATTCTTCCAATTAACTCCTCCAGAAAGACTAAAGTTATATCGTGCGCTGCTGTTTCCGATAATGCTGTAATCACCCGAGTCTCCTACTCTATTTGCACCGATATCGATCTTGCCGTCACCGTTGATGTCTTCATATTTTACATCACCAGCCACCCAATCACGTGCTGAAAGATAAGATCTATTCAATGTTGCGTTGTAGTTAGCGGCTTCTTCCGCGGTTTTCAACAAGCTATTTGCTGTAAATCCCCATATTTCGCCTACATTCTTACCCTCATACCAAGCTCCCGCAGGATTAAATCGCGTCGGATTTTGGTAGCGTGTTACAACTGAACGGTAGTCGGTCAACATGACACCGAGATCATAGCTTAAGTCTTCCGATATATTGTCTTTCCATTTGATGGAGAGTTCCCATCCGCGGGTTCTTAAGTCTGCATTATTCGACTGTGGAGGTGTAGCACCATACATATCTGCTACATCGCGAGATGGCCCTAACATATCTTTGGTATTGCGTTGATACCATTCTAATGTTCCCGAGAGACGGTTTTCTAACATGGCGTAATCTATTCCGACATTCGTGCTTTGAACCTTCTCCCAAGTGATAAGCGGATTAAAAGCACCTGGCGCTTGAATATAGCTTTCGCGCTCGTCGCCAAAATAGTAGCGACCGCCAGTTCCCAATCCAGGAACAACGATATTCATATTCTCCAGGTACGCGTACATATTTGCGCCCGCTTGATTTCCTAGATTACCATAGGATCCGCGTAGCTTTAACTGATTCAGCCAAGGCAAGCTGTTCTTCACAAATTGTTCCTCGCTGATGTTATACGCCGCAGAAACAGATGGGAAAAATCCCCATCGCTGGTCGCTCGCAAAGCGAGAAGACCCGTCGTAACGTCCGTTAAGTTCTAAAAGGAACTTGCTGTTGAAATTATAGTTGATACGCGCGAAGAAACCTCTTGTTGCCCAGTGGTTCCTTACTTCGGAAGAGGCTTTGGTGCCTGTCGCCAGGTCTGTTCCCGGACGGTCGAAACTGATCAACTCCGTCGCTGAAGCGCCAAGCTCTTTGTATTGATTGTATTCTTGTTGGAAACCTGCCGTTAAATCAAATTGATGTTTGTCTACAGCGACTTTATAATTGGTATAGATATTCGGTGTGATGTAGGTTTGCTCATACATGGTACGAGCAAAGCTACCCGCTAGCGGAATATTAAATTCCGAACGGTTCATGGTAATCGGCGTACCATCAATGCCATAAATTGTACCAGGAACTTTAAGGGTCGAGCCTTCAAAATTTCGCTTGCTGAAGTTCAAATCCGCGAATATTTTCCAGTCCTTTGCAGGTGTTATCTCTAAGCCACCAAGGATAACAAGGGCCGCATTATTGCTTTTATCTTGTGAACCTGATTGCAGATAAGGGACGAACGATTGCTCTGTAAAATTACCATAGAAATCATAGGGTGATACATTCGGACGCATACGGGCAAGGTTGTGAAAGAATAAGCCTTCATAGCCTGCTAACGGCGATTGATTCTGATTGTGCGTGTACTTCACATTGCTTTTTAGCTTGATAAAATCGGCTAATTGTGAATTTACAGACACATTTACGTTATAGCGTTTGTAGTCTATATCCGCATAACGCAATGCACCATCCTCTTGGTAAACACCTCCGGAAACGTAGAATTGTGTTCCATCATTTCCACCACTTAGGTTCATGGTATAGTTCTGGCGAAGCGCATAGGGTTTATAATGAAAATTAAACCAATCTGTATTCGCTACCCCATTTGCACTGTTCTCCCAGCTGCCGTAATTGTTGGAATTTACTTCCGGGAATATGGAAACCGAGCCAGGGTTATCGATATATTGCTGCAAAAGGGCAATCTTCTCTTCGGAATATTGCTTCGTGCCCAATGCGTTGAAAGTTGCTGCGTTAAAATAATTTGCAAAGTCTACAGAATTGACCATATCCGGTAGATTTACCGGGGAAGTGAAGCCTGTATTCGAGCTGAAGTTAATTTGTTTTCTACCTGATGCTCCTTTTTTTGTTGTTACTAAGATAACACCATATGCCGCGCGAGAACCATAGATTGCTGAAGCAGATGCATCTTTGAGTACGGAAATATTTTCAATATCGTTAGGATTGACATCAGCAAGTGACATCTCCATCCCATCTACCAAAACATAAGGTTGATCGGAACCACTTAAGTTACCTGTACCACGAACGTTCAGTTTAAAAGATTGTCCGGGCTTTGTTGCACCATTAACACTTACATTTAGGCCAGGCATGGTTCCCTGCAAACTTTGTGTCGCATTGACCACTGGTCGATTTGCAATCTGGTCGCCAGATATCGTCGCCACCGAACCGGTTAAATTAACTCGCTTTTGCGTACCATAACCTACCACAACAACCTCTTCTAACTGCGCAAGGTCCTCAGCGAGGGTGACCTGCATCGGTTGTCCGGTAAATGGTATTTCTTGGCTCAGAAAACTAACGTAGCTAAAGATCAAGACCGGGTTATTCCCTTCTGTTTCTAACGAGAACTGACCATCGCTATTTGTACTCGTGGAACGTTCTTTTCCTTTTTGTTTTACGGATACTGCCGCAAGTGGGTTTCCATGTTGATCTTTAACAGTCCCTGAAGCTATATTGGATTGTTCATTATTTTTTTCAATCAAGACGCGGTTCGTTCCTAACAGCGTCATTTGGAAGTTCTGCGCTTTCAATATTGGAAGCAAAAGTTCGCGCCAATCTTTATTTTCAACTCGTATATCTGCGATGCGGATATCACGAATCGCATTGTCGTTGTAGATGAATGATACAGCGGTCTGCTCTTCGATTGAATTGAGCAGATTTTTGAGTTTCACATCTTTAAATTGCATGGAAACTTTGTTTTGTGCTTTGGATTCGCTAGCCATGCTGTGGGCAGCAAAAGCCAACGTAAAAATCAGGATAAATTTGACCATCAAGAGCCACTTTACGTAATTAGGAATGGGCACACGATTTAGTTCATGTGATTTTTTTTTCATAAATTTAGTTTTTAAATAATCAGATGTGAGCATCCAACTTTCCTAGGGCGAGATGCTCATGGTTTAAATCATTTGGGTATTCCTTTTCCAAAGGGATACCCTTTTTTTGTGTTTGTCTTCTATCTTTTATTTGATAATTATGGTCTCTCCTTTCATCGTATAATTAAGGTTTTTATTAGTTTTTTGAAGTATTGACAAGACTTGCTGACAGGTTGGTTCCTCAAAAACTCCTGTGAAGGCTTGTTCTTTTAATTGATCATTTTCTACGATAATGGTCACGTCGTACCAGCGTTCAAGCCTCTTTACAACTTCCACCAAGCGGTCTGCTTTGAACACCAATTTATTCTCAGTCCAAAGCGCATCTAAGGCTTTGTTGTCTTTTTTCTCGACGTTCCGAAAAGCGACGGTATGTTGAATAGCGGTTGTATCTGCCAGAGCCAAACTCACCTTTCCATTGACTTCCTTACGAGCAATCTCTATCCTATCGCCGGGTTTCATTACGAAGTCCTTGCTGCCTTTGCTTTCGTTCAAGGTTAGTTTTACTTTTCCTTCTATCAAGGAAGTCACAACTTGTCCTTGATCCGGATAGGCCTGTAGGTTGAAAATAGTTCCTACGACATTCACATCGACTTCGCCCACTTTTACTCTCATCGGCAGCGCCGTATTCTTCGCCACCGAGAAGTAACCCTCACCCAACAGCTGTAAGTTGCGATGTTCTTTCCCATAGCCCTGCTTCAACATCAACTTACTATCGCTATTGAGCCAAACCTCTGTTCCGTCGACTAACTTAAAGTATTTACGTTCGCCTTTTTGAGTCGTCAGTTCCATCCAATCGCCTTCGACTGCTGGAGTTTCTTTTGTCTTATATAGATAGAACAGTGAAAAAATCAGCAATACCGCAGCTGCCGCCTGAAAGAACTTCTTCCAAGGGAAAATTTGCGCTGTAGGCTTTGTTGGATTTGACGTTACGCTATCGGGAATATCATTAGGTCGGGACTTCTCATAAAGCACTTCTAACTCCAATCTGTCCTGCTCTGTCTCTTCTTCCGATAGTAGGTACTCGTACAGTGTCACGCGGTCCGGATCTTGCAATAGCAACTCTTGCAACCTGATCTCCTGATCGGCTGACAGTTCGTTAGCAAGTGCTAAATTCAATAAGCTAAGAAATTCTTCGTCCGTGTGATTCATACTTTTGGTCTTCATTCACATAGACACGTGTGGTTGAGAAAATCACCAATCGATTATTGGAAATCCTGAAAAATGGAGCGTAAAATACTGATAATGAGTAATAAAAAATTATCTATTTTTCAGCGAATGCCAGATTTTTGCGAGTGCGATCTGAATATGTCGATCAACCGTATTCTTGGAGATGTTCATTATTTCCGCTGCTTCTTGGTAGCTACGGGACTCTTCTTTAACGAGAAGAAAAGCTTGCTTTGTTTTCTGAGGCAGTGCGTCAATGGCCTGTTGTATTTCTTTAACCCCTTCACTTTCCATCATTAGGCGCTCGGGATCCGGGAACTCTATGTTCATTTCCGCGAAATCGTCGGGAACAAGATAAACAGGTTGATTTAATCGTAATAAATTGAGGCATCTGTTTTTTACCATCCGTAGGAGATAGCCTTCCACGGAAGAGACATGCATGAGGTCACTTCCTAAATGCCACATCTTCCACATCACTTCCGAACAGACGTCTTGAGCGAGTGCGTAGTCTTTTAGAAAACCAAAGGCATACCGCTCAAGAACTTTGTAGTTCCTAAGGAAATAAGATTTAAAAACCATCTCATCTCTATATTGCGCAATGCGTTCCTTTTCCAGGGAAGTTAGTGGTTTAAACGGCATTTTTTTCACAGTGACTTGGCAAGATAAGAATTTTAATACAAACAGCATTGTAAAAGCAATGAAGCGGAATCCTTCGCTAGCAGATTGGAAATTGGCTTAATCAGGTTAGTTTTTTACCAGCACAGGCTTTCATAGTTTTGAATATCCAGATTGCAACAACTCGCGATTTAAAATCGAATTACATGGATTTATTCCAACATTCCTTGAAAAAATACCGGCATCGTTTGCGTAGATTTTTAATCTTAGTAACCCTTGATTTTCGTAGATTGTTATAAAAGAGCGAGGCTTATCCTTGCTCGTATAAAATTATAAACTTGTCAATTTTTTCTTGGTCGAACATGGGCTATGATTTGTATCTGTAGCTCCGTAGGAATTTTAATTTCGATAGATTCCGTCGATTGTTTTGCCTTCGAAAAACCAACTAAACCAACGTAAAATCGCTTCTGTGTTTTTACAGCATTTACTAATGAAAAACAATTTATTATGGATAGTATTTCAAGAAAGACATTTTTAAAGACCTTATCGCTATTGAGCATAGGGACGATGGTCAACCTTCCTACTGATGCTTTTGGATTAAATCGTAAGCTTCGCGTCGTACTCGTTGGTACCGGGATTCGAGGAATTACATTCTGGGGACGTCGATTGGTTGAGCAGTTTCCTGACACACTCGAATTTGTCGGTTTAAGCGACATCAATCCAGGGCGCCTAAAGTATGCGAAGGAGTATATTGGGGTATCTTGTCCGACCTTCGTAAATTATGACGAGATGCTACGTAAAACAAAGCCAGATTTAATCATGGTCTGTACGACCGATGCTTCTCATCATGAACTTATTATCAAAGGTTTGGCTTATTGTGATGTTTTAACGGAAAAACCATTAACTATCGATGAAGTAAAGGCACAAGCAATCATTGATGCGGAGAAAAAATATGGGAAGAATGTGATTGTTGGTTTCAATTACCGTTGGAGCCCTTACATGACTAAGATTAAACAGCTTATTTCAGAAGGCGCGATTGGCGAGGTTACTTCTGTGGATTTTAACTGGTACTTGAATACTCATCATGGCGCTTCTTATTTCCGTCGCTGGCACGGATTGATGAATAAAGGTGGCTCCTTATGGATTCACAAAGCAACACACCACTTTGATTTGCTGAACTGGTGGTTATCGGCAGAACCGGAAGAGGTTTTTGCATATGGTGCCTTAGAGCATTATGGTAAAAATGGTCCATTCCGCGGAAAGAACTGTCGCTCGTGTGATCATAAGAAAGATTGCGCTTATTACTGGGACATTACGAAGGATAAACAAGCAATGAATCTATATGTAGCGAACGAAAACTATGATGGCTATCTTCGAGATGGCTGCGTTTATCGAAATGAAATCGACATTTACGATAAGATGTCCGCACAGATCAAATACAAAAATGGCGTAATCGCTAATTACTCTTTAACCACCTATTCTCCATATGAAGGTTGGCGAATTGCATTCAACGGGCAAAAAGGTAGAATTGATGCTTGGCTAGATATTCCTTTTATCAATGGAGAAAATTTAAGCCAAGAGGAATTGCACGCTGCAGAGATGCAACAAGCGAAAAGTGATACTACGGAATCACAGCTTATTTTGTTCAGAAACTGGGAAAAATATGAGGTCGTTACGGTTTCTAGCGAGCGTAGTGGCCATGGTGGTGGCGATCGCCGCTTGCAGGAAGATTTGTTTTTAAAGAAGTCGGCTGAAGATCCTTACGACCACAGAGCCAATCTGAGGGATGGCGTTTTGTCGGTGCTGATCGGTGTGGCTGCTAGAAAAAGTATAGAAGCAGGAAAACCGATTCAAATTGGGTCGCTGACAGACTTGAAGCCGGAGATAAAGAAGAGTTAGGGTTTGAAGGGGGGGATCCCCATATTCAGCTTTAAATTATGATTTACCCAAAGTTGAGTGTTGACTATTTTGTATTCGGAGCTGTTGAATTATATCAGCTCCGAATACAAATTTGGATATTACATATTTTGCAAAATTACCGAATGTCTGTTCTAACTTTGTTTTAAGTTGTCGGACTCAAAACCGTGAGCACGAAGCACATCAGGCGGCACGCCTTGCCAAATGCCTGGAATATTCCCCACGTATCCCAAATCATTGATTCCCATTTTCGTCGTAAAAAAACCAGAAGTTGTAAAATTCCGTAGGATTGAGAAAAAAGCAACGCCCTGCATCATCTCTGGTTTTGCTTTTTCAGGATAAGCAATATCGTCGACGAAGGCCAGTTGTTCTTCTTTTTTGCATTTGATAAATGGGTTGGAAAAACGCTTCTGCGACTGTATATCCAACCAGCGTAATCCGCCACGCATCGGTACCTGATTGCTTGGAATATCTTTTACCATAAATTCGATGAAAGCCGGTACGCCCGCCTCAGAGGCAGATCCGGAGATTTCATCCTTTGGAATGATAATATCGGCAAGCACGGTGATGGTCGCCATTTCATGTTCTGTAAAGAAGGTCTCGTCCAAGAGTTCCTGCGTGCGCTCATGTTCGAAGTCCTGCACACCCGGAAGTTTATCGCCTGCATTTACCGTAGCTTTCTTCGCATTTGTTTTATCGGCTTTACATGCTCCTGCGATTACGCTAGAGCCTGCAGCAATAAGCCCTAAGGCTTTTAATGAATCTCTTCTGTTCATCGTTCGA
This sequence comes from Sphingobacterium hotanense, assembly GCF_008274825.1. Classification (NCBI taxonomy): domain Bacteria; kingdom Pseudomonadati; phylum Bacteroidota; class Sphingobacteriia; order Sphingobacteriales; family Sphingobacteriaceae; genus Sphingobacterium; species Sphingobacterium hotanense. The sequence goes on along the minus strand of NZ_CP030848.1, from coordinate 382,899 downwards.
TTAGCTGTTTAATTTGCTTTTTTGTTCTAAGATGTATTCTGCCGTACGCATGGATAACGCTAGGATTGTCCAGGTCAGGTTCTTATCGCCTTGTTGCACGAAAGGTCCAGCATCAACTACGTAAAGGTTTTTGCAGTCATGCGCCTGTCCCCACTTATTGAGCACCGATGTTTTCGGGTCGTTGCCCATCCGTGTCGTTCCGCCCTCATGAATAATTTTTCCAGGCGCTTCTAAACCATATAAGGTATCCAACCCTTTTCGATCGGAAGTAATAATTGCGCCCATCTCGTGCATGATAGACTCAAATGTTTCTTGCATATGTTTTGCCTGCATCACTTCTTCGTTCGCCCATTTATAATGGAATCGCAGTGTGGGGATACCAAACTTGTCAACTTGTAGCGGATCAATTTCACAGTAATTTTCCTTCCTAGCCAATGCAGTGCCGCGCCCAGACATGCGTACGGATGCACCATAGATTCGTCTAATATCTTGTTTCAAGGATTCACCGTATCCGCCAGAAACCTTTACTTCTCCAATGCTACTAAAGATCTTTCCGTTAATATTTGGCACTCCATGAAAGGAACCATAAGAAGGCATTCCCATACCTCCACCATACTCAATATGGTAGCCTCTGGGAAAACTAAGATTCCCATGATCTCCCCACCATGGCGAATAAATATGTACACTTCCAGTACCGTCTTCATTATAACGTTTTCTATCCAAAAGGCTTGGCACAATCCCTACCATGCTAGCTCCTGTGGAGTCGTGTAGGTATTTACCAATTAATCCACTACTATTACCAAGACCAGCCGGATGTGCGGAAGACTTAGAATTTAGCAAGAGACGAGCAGACTCGCATGCGCTAGCACCCAATATGATTACCTTAGCCTTCGCTGAATACTCTTGATACGTCTGAGTTTGCACATATGAAACTCCCGTAGCAACACCCTCATCATTGGTCAATACCTCGCGTACCATAGCATTGTCTATTACTTCTAAATTACCTGTTTTGATTGCAGGAATAACCAAACAAGAAGAAGACGAAAAATCGCCGTAAACTTTACAGGAGCGCCCACATTGTCCACAATAAAAGCAGGTTCCACGGCCTTTGATTTCAGAAGACGCTTCCGTCAATACCGCCCCTCTCCCAGCGATAACCGGCACTCCTACTTTATTAGCAGCTCGCGCTATGTAAAGTTCATGTAACCTGGGTTTGGGAGGTTTCATAAAAATACCATCTGGTTCATTTTTTATGCCCTCTACTGTTCCATATATTCCAATCATGCGATCTACACGATCATAGAAAGGTTTGATATCGTCATAAGTAATCGGCCATGCATCTGTGATACCGTCAGTCGGCTGAAAATCATCAGGTCCCATACGTAAGGATATGCGGCCCCAATGATTTGTTCTTCCGCCGAGCATCCTCGCTCTGAACCACTCAAACTGAGTCCCATCTAATTTACTATACGGTTCACCTTCAATCTGCCATCCTCCATATGCAGCATCAAAATCGCCAAATGGTCGGGTTGTTGGTGCTCCACGACGTGGAGACTCCCATGGCCAACGCATTTGTAAAGCATCTTTGGCAGGGTCGAAAAACGGTCCTGCCTCCAACATCAATACTTTCAGTCCCGCATTGGCAAGAATATATCCAGCCATACCTCCACCAGCCCCCGATCCAACTACAATTGCATCATAGATCCTTGGATTCTCTTTGATTTGAAATGTGCTCATTTGGGTATATATTTGGTTTAATTAAATACTTGAAATAAATTGAAGTGCCACTCAGGCTCTCTTAGGCTTGTCTTTTCTTAATTTCTAGACGATGTTTCCCACTACCTTCCGGTAAACGGATAGTTAATAAACCAGGCTCAATTTGTTCAAAAAAGCAAGGTTTTCCATCTAACAATACCTGATAAAGGTGAGATGGATTAAGACATACCAATAGCTGCGGTTTATGTCGATCAGATGATGCGACAAATAGTTGAGCGTTCAAACTGTCAAAAGTTGGTGAGAATTCCTGCTGTTCCACCCAAATATCAAATCCAGTAGTAAGTGTTCCTTTCTGAAAATATGCGTGAAACCAAGACAGAATGGGCATCGATAAACCAGAGAAATGGTGCCATCCTGCTCCTCGTCCGTTTTCGGCAAGAAAATGTTCAAACGTGTGATTGGATCGCGAAGTTTCCAAATGATAAATTTGCAACGCTTTGTCAGCGATCTTTTTTGCTAAATCTGCTCGTCCCAAATCTAGCATCGTTTTCCAAACGAAATATTGATGTGGCATCCACACAGCACCATTCCAATACCCATCATTTTTGTAATACGGATTTTTTTGGTCTACCACGCTCATTCCACTTGCTGTCCACATTCTATCGGATGAAAACATCTTCTCTAAAAGAATTTCCTCTTGCTCTGGAGTACATATGCCTGCGATTAGTGGATATGCACCATCCAATCCCATATTGTAATCAGCTCCAGTTGAATCTGTGAAGTGTCTCAAAGGCTGACCCATTTTATCATGGACAACATAGCTAAAATAACCAGATGACGAATTCCATGCATATTTTTGAACTGCATTGGCAAATTCATTTATTTGTCGCTGATATGTGGATACATCTTCGTTAAAACCTAATTCCAAAGCGGCAAAACGCAAAATTTTCGCCATACGAATGCAATGTGCTGTACTAATTACGGGCGTCACGGTATCTGCAAGTTTATATTTATGCACTGCAACCTGAGCAGGATAGTCATCCCAACCGCCAGAATTATAAAAGTAATCCCAAGTACGTATCAGGTTGGACGGCATGAGGGTATTACTTTTCGAATTTTCACCAGAAATAAAATCATATATCCTTTTCAGACGAGGATATAAGTATCGAAGCATGGTTTTATCTTGTGACTTGTTCCAAAGATCAAAAAACGCATATAGTTGTATTGCTAATGGAGAGCCATGATGCAAAAATGGAGATTGCTCCTCTGAGTTCGTTGTATAGGCGTTAATATTCTCAAGAGCAAGTTCTGGATTAACTTCATTGAGCCCAAGGGCAATGAAACCTGAATCCCATGTGTATAGACTATTCCAATTCTTCCCTGGCGTGAAATGCTTAATAAAACGATTACTCGTGTAAATAGGGAATACAATATTACTATATAGTGTCGCTGTCAAACGCTCTATCGTTGGGAGATAGTCTTGTCCAGCCTCTAGAATCCGTTCATGGCTCCGCTGTCGCTCGAACTCCTGAATTTCATTTATGTGTTTTGAAAATTCCAGCGGCCACCCCTTCTTAGGCTTAGAGGACTCATCCGTCGAAATTATCATATGTATTGTGCTGTCTGTTTGGGGCGTTAGTAAAATTGGTCCAAGATGGACATTCGTGTAATGTCCTTTTTGGTCTCCTATAAAATCGAAGTCAACGTGCTTGTGAATCTTTTCTCTAAAAAAGAGGTCGAGTTCGTGATGTTGATAGGTTCTAATTTTTGTGCGCTCAAAGTCCCAGTTAATATTATACGTCTTTTCAACATAAGGGTATTTTAATTCCAAACGTTTTTCGGACGAGTGTAATTTGCTCAAGGGGATATAGTTTGCTATGCTATCTACTATTATGGGATGGGATGGGTCTTGCCTTGATAAGAAGAATCCATTAATTACGAACGGTTCTCCACCCTTACTCCGAATTTCTAATTCTTGCCTGCCTTTTTTGCTAATAGGCAAATAGATTACCTGAAGTCCTTCCCCTCCCTTTAATGCTACATCTCCTTGCACAAAGCCTGAAATTTGCACTTCTCCAGAAGTGTTAGCATGCTCCATCTGATAAACTAAACCCAAATATTGATACTCGTCTCTTACATCGAACTTGTATATTAAAAAATCGTCCGCATTTTTTCCGAAACCTTTCCCAATTGCTTTCGCATCTAAAAAGTCGCCTGAATATATCTCACCTCGACGATATCCCATATGAACTAAATAGTCTGTAGGACGCGGATGACTGAACTGCATTTCATGATAGTCTGTTGCGTTCACCCATTGAAAATCTTTTAGATTTTCGATTTTCCATTTAGGCAGCTGATCAGGAAAGCACAGGTGTGATATAAAATCAAGAGTCATAGTTTGTGGATCCGTGCTTTTATTGACTAGCTTTAGATTGAGATACACGCTGGATTCATCATTCCTCAAATAGGTAGTGTCGGCATAAACTTCTTCGTTAACACCCATATGATATCTATACGTAATTAGTCGCCCATCGATTGATACATACCAAGGAGTATAATCCGATTCGAAAAGCACATTTGGGATGTAAACTTTATTACGATAATATCCCGGTATGATCGAGAAGTCAATGCGCAGTCCCTTTTCCTTGGATGCAATGTGCGATATGCCAACGTAGCGCTTAGAGAAAGGTCCCCAATCGCTATCCCAAACGTCATGGCTTGACTCGAGATTTTTATAGTTAATAGAGCTAGGCAATTTCGTTTGTGCAAATATTCCTATTGTAAGGATTTTCAAAAAAAGAGCTATAAAAAAAACACGGAAAACTTGTTTCATATTGACGTATAATAAAAATTCTACGAATAATTCTTCATTGGAAAATTTCATATGGCTGCCCTTAGGAAATTGGGAAGCGGTTTATCTCCACAAGAATACATCCTTTTACTAACTACAATTATATGGACCAAAGGAAGACTGAAGGTTGTAATTTTGATCGAGAACATGAATGTGATAAATTTCACCATTGGGGTCGACACGGATAATTACATGACCTGCTGTACTTTTCATCTGATTAATTCTGGACTCGCGTATAATCGACTTAGTTTCTTCATATATTTTAGTGCTGAATATTCCGCGTGGTCCGGGATAGGCTTGAGAAGGCTCCAATAATCGAATAAAAGTTGTGCTGTTTGGCTGTCCAGCATTCCAAGGCTGGATAATCACATTCTGAGGTCGTACAGATTGGAGAAAATCTAGTCCCATAGCGTCATGAAATCCATGATTATTTGCAACACAAACTTCTACGGGACCGACGACTAACCCTACTGCAGCTTCTATGTTTTTCCAACTTCCAGGTGGAACATGGTCATGCCCCAAATCTCCTCCATAGAAATAATCAAATCTACCATAGGAAATACGTATCGCTGCACTATATTGATTTTCTGTAGGAAGATTCTCTTTAGATAAAGTTTTCAGCGGAGGAAAATGTTCATGAACCTGTTGGTTAATCCCCGTCCAAATTCGACCATTGGCTGCTAAGTTTTGTACTTCAAAAGTAGGATACTCCGCAGGGTTATTGAGTAGTATAAATTGTTCATTTGAACCTATATCAAATTGATCGATTGTCCCTCCATTGTTGACATATTTTTTCGCAAAACGAATATAATTTCCAAGCCTTCTATTATCTCGATCATTAGCGTACAATTCATAGTTTGGCCAGCCACGATCAACAATTTTTTTAACGGCGATCTTCTCAACCAGCTCAGCAATCCCCGATGGATAATCATTACCGGACTTATTACTATTTAAACCTAGACCGGTGTTGCCAATGTGATCGGGATTGAAATTTGTCAGTAATGCATAATCGATATTTGGCTCAAGGAGTTTTGGCGTCATCTTATTAATATACTTCGCTATAGTCTGTGCAGCAGACGGCTCTTTTTCGACAGAGCCGCCTTCATTGGAAGTATTACCGACATCTCCGGCGTCGATTAACATGGTCGTACCGTCTGGAAGAATGATAAAAGTGGAAGAGCCCTTTCCAGTGCTGACGTGGTGGATTTCTAAATACCCTTGCTTCCATTCAGGCATTTCTAGCAATTTATTCTGCCCATATACACAGAAGAAAATGAGAATTTCCGTGAATACAATAATCGCTCGCCAAAGTGTTTTATTTACTTTCATAAGGCCCGTGTATAGATTTAATGGTATAATTTTCATTGCTATCGTCTAGAATAATAACTTGGTATTTTTCACCGCCAGGGTGAACTCTTACCACCATATGGCCCTGTGTACTCTTTATTTGATCGACCAACTCACTACCCAAAACCTTTCTATTGGCGTCAAATAAGTTGCTGCAAAAAACATCTCGTTCGCCAGGATATACTTTTTGGGATAGCATATTTTCTAGCGCTACAGCGTCTGGGTGACTCAGTGCGAACCCTTGAATCAGGAATACTCGGGGCGATAAGGCTGATACAAATTCCTTGCTCATCGCATCTTTCCCATGATGATTAACTTCACAAACTTCCACAGGTCCTGTAACCAAACCTACAGGTAACTCAATTTGTTTCCAGTGGCCTGGCTTCTCTTTGGAGACTAGGTCGGCACCGTTGAAATAGTCGAACTTGCCGTAGCTGATTTTGAAAACAGTACTTATCGCATTTTCTTCTGGATAATCATTTTCGTTTAAATATTCAATAGGTGGAAAATAATTACGATGAACCTGTTCGACACCGGTCCATACAATACCATTGGCTGCTATATTTCTCACTTTGAAGGACGGATAGTTATCGGAGTTATAGTACAATTTAAACTGCTTTTCCGATCCGACCATAAACTTTTCGATTGGCACCTGCTTCGCTCGAAGCTTTTCAACAAACTTTAGATAGTTCCCTATTGTCTTATCTTCTGATAGTGGAGTGGGCCAAGAATAATCTGGCCAAGCTCGATCAACAAGTCTGTCAAACGGGATGAGCTCCCCGACCTCGGTGATACCAGTTAAAATGAACTCTTCATGAGCAGATTTTCGATCGCTCAGTTCTACATTTCCCATGTGATCATCGTGAAAATGAGTCAGCAGTACTTGGTCGATTTTATCACGCTGCAACGGCTTCATCATCTGTTTAATATAACGAGCAATCCATTGACCTGCACTTTGACTAGCATTTGGTCGAAAGTTACGTTGGTCAGTTCCCGTTTCTCCTGCATCAACCAACATCGTCGTACCATCAGGAAAAATCGCAAAAAGACACTCCCCACGTCCCGTGTTAATATGATGCAAATCCAAATAGCCCTGTTGCCATTGCGGGAACACTTTGCCGATTTGCTGCTGCGCCTTAAGCAAGAAGGGAGAGCATATTAACAATAATATTATCATCAAGAAATTTTTCATCTAAAAATTATTTAATATCTCTCCCCAACTTGCCACGAGCGTGTTATTGCTATGTTTTTATCGCAATCTACTTCTCCAACATTCCCTGAAATATAAATCTTCTTCGATCTATCAAGCGTTTGTGTGGCCAGACTTGCGAACAGATCATTCAGACTTCTCGAAGTGAATTGATTATCATTTACAAGTACCCAATACAAAGCCCTATTATGGCTTAAATCGAGGTTTGACAGTCGATTTCGATAACAGTCTATACGACTTAGCTTGCTGTTATGGCTTAAATCGAGGTTTGACAGTCGATTTTGATAACAGTTCAACCAAACAAGTTCACTTTGCTTGTGGAGTTTTAATTCATGTAAATTGTTCTGATAGCAGAACAATTGAGTCAACAAGGGATTATGTTCAAGATTTAGAAAAGAAAGTTGATTGTTGTTACACCACAGTACCTTGAGTGCTGAATTATTATTGATATCTAAATCCCAGATACGGTTATTACTGCAATCTAATTCAGTCAGTTCAGGAGCATTCGCTAGAAATATCTGAGTAAGCTGCATTCCCTGACAATTTAGTTTCGTTATTTCTTGAGATACTATTCTTATCTTACGGGGTCCTTGATCATTGTATTCGTGCGTTAGTTCCTTCATCTGGTCTCCATTCATTTCGAAGTGATCAATGACTGTTCCATCGCCCCAATCGATAGTTGCTTTTCCTTTTCCCATGAGTCGCATACTAACTCTTCCATTTGCCATGCTTATCAATTGAATCTTACTATTATCCACCCCATCGTTAAAAGTATGCGGATATTGCACATGGTATAGAGCATCATAATTATAAGTTGGGTACCAGAAATCCGCTTCTCGATTATTATCGTAATATTTTATTAGCCAAGAGTCAAATTCGCGTTTTCCCTCATACAGCTGTATGACACGTGCCCCTGCTCCAAGATTGCCATACACTTGTCGTCCACTGGTTTGTCCATATCCTAAAGCGATTCCGTCGGGACAAACAATATAGTTATTGTTATGTTCATGCCCCGCAAAAACCCCCATCACATCCTTGGATTCTAGGAACGCTTGGTAGATATTGCTATGCCGAGCGCGTTTCGTCTTTTCAATATTTTCGCCAACATCTTGTCCTATTCCGTATTTTAAGCTCGAGTTAGTTATTTTCTTAAATTCCGGAAGTGGGATGTGAATGAATGCTAACGATGGATATGGTTTATTGTTATTTTTAGAGGTGAATGACTCACTCTGCTGCCGGTACCAATTTAATATACTGGGATCAAGCCAGGAATTCATAGCTTTATTATGGCCAGGCTCTCCCTCGACAACTGAATCGAAGAAATAACACAAGGCAGAAATCGCATTGGAACTTGACGATTGAATAGGTAAAACATAGTTCCCAGCACCAGGTAATTCATGAGGCCCATATTGTGTCATATTGTAAGGAAGGCCGATAATAGCTTCCATTGTTTGCTTTTTATCGATTTCGAATTCTGCATCGTGATTCCCCAGAATTGCAGACCAAGGGGTTTTCGCATCGATCATCACTTGAGCGACTTTTAGCCAAGCCTTTTTTCTGTTGGATGAGCCTACGACGTCTCCAGTAAGCACAACTAAATCGGGACTTTCCTTCTTCACAATTTCCCTCATCATGTTGATTACACTATCTGAGCGAAAGGAGTCATATTGAATATGGAGATCTGTAAACTGAACTATCTTAAATCTGTTTTTCTTATCGAACTCCAACACAGGATGCTCCTGTGCATAACAATAAAGGTTTAAAAACAATGTAAGACTAAGACAAAGCGTAAATAACGAGTGTTTCATTATAATTCTTATTGACGTATCGAGAAATGAATTCCAGCCCCCCATTTATCAGGGGAGTAATTCGTCTATATAAACAGCTTTTATACTCAACTACGGTTATCCGTTCGAAAATCCTCACCGTCCTCGCTGCTTGCTGGTGAGGACGATTCAATAGGATATCGGATTTTGATATTGATCTTCAGTTGCTGAGAACATTCCTGATCGTTAAAGCTTGAATATTTGCAGCTCTACTCTTTAAAACATAAACCGCAGCGAGCAAAAATCGCCTAGTAATCCGGATTCTGAGACAGCAAACTGTTTAAAGAACGCTGAACTTCAGGAATAGGATAAAGAACATATCCAGGTTTAATCGTGATATTTCTGTGTTCTTTTATAGTTGAAGCCAATAAATCGTGTCGATTGAGTTCATTGCGGCGCTCGCCTTCTGCAATAAACTCTCGAGCTCGCTCTATTAAAATTGCCTGACGGAACTGTTCTTTGGACAGAGCCAATGATAAATCTGGATAGATGCTTTCTGACTGTTCGTTTACTGTTCCTTCGCCGCGCGCACGTCTTCTCACTTGGTTTAATGCCGCTATAGCTTCGCTATTGGGGCCCAACTGTTCATTTAATGCTTCAGCATATGTCAATAGCATATCAGAATAACGGAGGATTGGCGTATTGACGCTACTTCTTAACTCCTTTGTCGCTAGGTTAGGATGAAAAAATTTCACTAATCGAACCCGATCTAAGGGCACTCTAGCGTTTATTTTATCAAAAGAACCTAAGGCAAAATAGTAGGGCATAAAATCTCTGTAAGAGTAATACTGTCTATTGGTCTTTGGCTCATTTGCATAAAACGATTCCTCAATTTGTATTCTCGCGCCTCCACCAGAAGCAGAAAACTCTACTTGCTTTCCTTCAAAACTGATAGCGGGAATCGTAAAGTAGTTAAAATTACCATCCGATGAAGTTGGTAAATTGTCCTTTCCTCCGTTCTGAATGGAAAAAATATGCTCTTTTGAATTTTTAAATGCAGGGTCGTTTACTTGGTTATAATCTGATAATAATTGATACACCCCCAGATCGATTACAGCTTTGGCGGTCAATGCTGCTTCCCCCCATTTCCTCTGCTGTAGATAAACTTTTGCTAACAAAGATCTGGCTGCTGCTGAAGTTACCCTTCCCGCCGTGTGGTCTGCTGACGAAAAACTGCCTAAGAGCTCAGTCGACTCAATTAAGTCCTTTACGATGAAATCATAAACATCTTGTTGGCTAGCACGTTCTTTCGCTGCATCGTTACTGCTCATTGTCGCGGTTGAATGCAACGGGACTCCACCAAATACTTTTACCAAGTTAAAATAATACAGTGCTCGAAGAAACTTTGCCTGACCAATAATTCGATTCTGATCTTTGGCTTCGACACTGGATTTCACTAAATTATCAATCAACGTATTAGCACGATTGATTCCCGTATAAGCTGCAACCCAATAATTATTCAATTCCGAAGAGCTACTTGTCCATGCAAACAAATCGAATTCATTTGGATTGTTATTCGCTTGTGCAACTTCGCCCGGGATGTCTCCAAGAATGACATGATAACCGTCTTTATACATGTAATCCCATAAGCTACTATATACACCATTTAGGGCTATCTCTGCTTGAGAAGCAGTACTGTAAAAGCTTTCAATATTTTGACTGTTGTAAATTTTTTCGTCTAACAATTTTTCGCAAGACTGCAACGAAAAAAACAGTGGAGCTAGTAGTAATATTCCTTTTACGTGGTAAGTAAATTTCTTAATTTTCATGACGTTAGAATGAAAGGTTAATGCCAAACGAATAAAATTTAGAAGATGGGTATCCGTATTTATCCATCCCCTTGATTACGTTGTTATTCCCGTAAGCATTTACTTCTGGATCATACCCGGGATAATTGGTGATGATAAATGGGTTGTCTGCAGCGAGAGTCAATCGAATACTTTCCACACCATTCCATCCCAACTGTTCCTTGTTAAGGAGATAGGACAAGCTTACGTTGCTAATTCGCAAGAATGAAGCATCATAGGTGTTATCCGTGCTGAGCGCACTTGGATAAATTTGATTTGCAGCTAAAGTTACGCCTTCTCTGTTAGGATTCTCTGGGGTCCAACGACGTTCACGATCTTCCTTAACGGGTGAAATTCCGCCCGCCAAGCGCTTTTTTGTCAGCCAAATTACATCCTGACCATACTCGCCATACATCATTACGTTTAAAGTAAATTGTCGATAGTTGAACGTATTGGTTAATCCAAAATTAAACTTGGGATTAGGATTCCCGATATAGCTGTCATCGTGTGCATTGTAGACGCCATCTCCGTTTGTGTCTTTAAAGCGCATTGACCCAGGTCGTGCCGATGGCATTGTACCTACGCTAGCAATCTCCTCCGCACTGTGCCAAATACCTTCGTATATAGAACCATAAAAAGCCCCGACCGGCATCCCTGGCGCTAAGCGAACTACATTTGTTCCATTATTAGAATGAAGGTTTCCACCGACCCATCCCGTGAACAAATAATCGGAACCACCTAGATCTAAGATTTTGTTTCGGTTAAAGGCTATGTTAAAATTCGATGTCCAATTAAAATTCCCTTTAAAGTTCTGACTTTGCACGGCCACCTCAATTCCTTTATTTTCCATAGAGCCCAGATTTTGCAGGATAAAATCGTAGCCGCTTTCGCCAGGTAGTGGCACTTCCAATAATAAATCATTCGTCTTTTTGTGATAAGCATCAATACTTGCGGTGATTCTATTATTTAAGATTCCAAAATCTAACCCGATATTAATATCGCGTGCCTTTTCCCATGTTAAATCAGGGTTCGGAATATTTTTAGGATATGCGATCGTTACAGGTTGATCCCCGAAAATATAGCTAAGAGCGGCAACACGTGAAGCAGCCATAGTCCCTATGGAATTATACATACCAATAGATTCATTTCCTGTATTTCCATACCCCACACGTAATTTAAGATCGTTGAAAAAATTAAGATTTTGAATAAATGACTCATCAATCAAACGCCATGCGAAAGAAGCAGAAGGGAAAAAACCAAACTTATTATTCTTTCCAAACTTGGATGAACCATCTATACGAGCGGTACCACTTAAAATAAAACGTTCATTAAAATTATAATTAACGCGTCCTAAATAAGATAGTAGTGTCCATTGCGTGCGATTTGAATTTCCAGGCAACGGAGTAGTTGCGATACCTAAATTGTTGTATTTATAATAATCGACGGGAAAACCATATGCCGAAGCTGAAAGATATTCAGAATTTTCCCGCTGATAGGTCATTCCTAATAAGACATTCAACTTATGTTCCTGACTGAATTCCTTATTGTATTCAATTAGGTTTTCGTTCAACAAATTAGTGGTCCTATCTGTATACTGTCCCGCCTCACCTAGGGTCGCGCGTGCGGAACGAGAATTAATCGGATAGTAGTATTTATGGCGCCAGTCCCTATAATCTAAACCTAAACGCGAACGGATTGTAATTTCTTTGGTCAATTCGTAGCTCGCGAAAAAAGAACCTAACATACGTACTGTATTAGAATTAATATCGTATTCTTCGGCCATATACAGTGGGTTTTCCTCACTGCTGCCCCCAGCAAAATTGGAGAAGTTAGTCGGTACGCCATTTGCATCCCTTGCAGGTATGTGTATTGGTGCTCGGAAAATGTTCATAATCATACTCGGCCAATTGCTGCTACCTTTGGTATCATTCCGCACCTGTTGTTCTGAGGTATTTGCAACATTCAAAGAAGTTCCAAATTTCAATTTAGGTGTTAAATTAGCGTCAAGATTAAGAGTGTTAGCAAACTTTTTAAAGCCTGTTCCCAAAATTATACCATCTTGATTATCGTAAGTTGAATTAACAGCATAACGCACTCCTTCTGTCCCTCCAGAGACATTGACGCGATATCGCTGGCTCACAGCATTTCTAAACATTACTTCCTGCCAGTCCGTCCCTGCGCCAAAACCATCAATTTCCGCCTGAGTGAAAATCAACTTTGCATTATTTAAAGCTTGTTCCTCATTAAGAAGCTGAGCATATTCGCTTCCACTAATCAGATCATATCTTTTTGATACCTGCCGAATTCCCACAACAGATTCTGCATCGATTTTCGGTTTACCAAGTTTTCCGCGCTTAGTTGTGATAATCACCACTCCATTAGCTCCTCGAGACCCATAAATCGCTGTCGCTGAAGCGTCTTTTAGTACGTCGATAGACTCAATGTTCGACGCGTCGATTGCCGCCAAAGGATTTCCATCAGCATCCCCCCCTTCGATCGCATTATTTGGTCTGAAAAAGTTTGTCGAAATTGGGTAGCCGTCCACGACATATAAAGGCTGTCCACTAGCTGTAATGGAGGATGCTCCACGTACATTTACTGAGATTCCTCCACCCGGTGCGTGCGAGGCTGTACGTACGGATACGCCTGCCGCACGTCCTTGTAAGGCTTTATCAGGAGATGTAAGTACAACCTTTTCAAGGTCTTTCCCTGAAACGGTGGAGATGGAGCCCGTTAAATCTGTTTTTTTAGCCTGTCCGTATCCCACGGAAACCACAGTTTCTTCGATCATTACTTGCGATTCAATCAATGTAATGTTGTTTACATTAAGGTTTTGGACGGTATGTTCTGCCCTTTTAAATCCAATCGAGCTAACTTGTAGAACTTGTCCAATTTGTCCAGCGATAGTAAAGGAGCCGTTTTGTTCGGTAGGTACCTGAGATGATGTCCCCTTTAATTTCACAACCGCTCCGAGTATACCTTCGCCATTGCTAGATACAACTCGACCGGTAATCGTTTCTTGATCAACAACCTCATCGATAGCAGCATTTCTAGACGCATCGGCAGTTTTAGGCATCAATGCAATTGACTTACCTTTAATTGAATATTCAATTGGCTGATCTTTAAGGATTTCATCAATTGCGTTTTCTAACGGCAGGTCTTTGACATTTGAGGTTATGGTAATCGACCTGTTTTGAAGATTAGGATGAAGCACAAAATTATATCCGGTCTGTTTCCGAATCGAACGCATCACCTCATTCAGAGAAACATTCTTGACGTTCAGACTGACACGTTGAGCATTCACGTTTGCAAATGCTGAGGCGAAAGATAATAAAACAAAGACGATGATCAGTTTCATTTTGATGATGCTGCTTGTTAGGTTTACATCTTCGTAAAATCTTGATAGCGGAAATTTCACCCTCAAGAAATTGATGGGATGCTTTTTATTCATAACTTTGAAGAAATTTGGTTGTTTTAAGTTTATTATTTAACCGTAGAGCTTAGAGCGCTGAATGACAGCTGGAAGGTTTGCAAGCCCTTCTGGCTGTTCTATAATTAGTAATAATTAATTGCTTATCTGTAGCCTCCTCCCTCTTAAATTGAACTTTAGTTCTGTCACCAATGTTAATAACTCCAGTACCTCTCCAATAGGTGTAGTACGAGCGATCTCGCCGTAGACTGGTACATTCGGAATGCCTTGTTTTGGAATCTCGATATCATACCATCGTTCTATCTGCCCAAGTACTTCAGGTAAGTTTAATCCATGAAAATAGAATACTCCCTCTTTCCAACCTACATACGACATAACATCAACCTTCTCTACGCTACGAACATTATTTTCTAACTTAAATTGAAATCCTGGCCGTAGCACGATATTTTTTCTGCCATCGGTTGACTGAACTTCCACTTTGCCTCTAACTAAGGTGGTTTCAAAAGATCCATTGCCGTAGTTTTTTAGATTAAATTCAGTTCCTAATACTCGTACAATATGGTCCCCCTGCTTAACCAAGAAGGGAGAGTGGCTCTTGTGTACAACATCGAAGTATGCTTCCCCGGTTAACTCTACCAATCGAATTGTATCCCGAAACGTCGATTCAAAGCGAATGCTGCTTTCTGAGTTCAACCATACTGTTGTTCCATCGGGAAGATTTATTTTATAATTGCCACCACGCGGCGTGCTTACCGTTACATATTTAGATTTATTGTTTTTGACAATTGTTTCTCCATCACCATAAAGGATATTTCCATCCTGACCAGTCGTTAGTTCCCCTGTTAAGGAGTTCAATTCCATTTCGCTCCCATCGGAGAGTTTAATAAATGCCTTCGCACTTCCCGGAACGATTTCCTCTACCATTTCATGGCTAAGATTTCGGCCCGTCATGTCTTTTTCTGGCCAATTGCGGCCAAGAATTCCGGCAACTACAATCAGAAAAAAGCTTGCTGCTATACCAATATACCTAACGTACCTTCTTCTTTTTAAAGACTGAACCTTAATTGACTGTGCAATATGCTGAAAAACAATCCGATCTGAGCCTGAAACAATTGATTCAACACTTGCGGACTGCAATAGATCGTTTTCATTTTTTAATTCTTGCGTTTTCAATACGCTTTCAATTTCTGCTAGGATTCCTGCATCGATTTCCTTCTCACGGAAGTGTTCGAAAAGCAGTTCTAACTCTTCTGATGTGATTGAAGAGTTCAAAAACTTTTGATATAAATGGACAAAATAGGATTGATCCATAAGTCAATTGAATGGTTAGTTTATAAAGGTATTACGAATGAAAAGTAAAATGTATCCAGTGGAATATTATTTTTTTTAAAAAATTGGTTGTAAAAGGGTAATAAGTAAAATTATAAACTGCCAATTCCCTTTGCTAAGGAATTGAATCTATCTGATAGTTAGTTCAATTTTGGGGACGAGAGATCGCTTTCAAATAAATTTTTAAAATCAGATTGCAATATTTTGAAAGAGATTACAAATTATTACAATCGTATATAGCGACATCGATTCTGACAACTCTTTTCTTAGAGTTTGATTGGCATAAAAAATATGTTTGTTCACGGTCGAGCGACCGATCTTCATGATTTCGGATATTTCCTGATGACTTTTTCCTTCAATTTTATGCAAAGTGAAGGCAAGCCTTTGTTGGGGGGGAAGTTTATCGATGAGTCGTTGAATATGCTGCCTCTGTTCCTTACGTTCTAGATGATTAAATTCAGATTGAAGATTACCTTCAATCATTATTGCATTTTGCAAATTCCTGTCCTTAGCGATCTTTCTATAGTAATCGATGACGAGGTTTTGGGCGATTTTATATAAGTAGGCAGTGAATGGCTGACGATCATCTATTTTCGCTCTCGAAGTCCAAATCCGGATAAATAACTCTTGAAGCGCATCCTGTGCTAAAATTTCGCTTTTCAATAATTTATGTAACCTTTGGGCCATTGGTCGCTTGTAGAAATTATACAGTTCTTCAAAGGCAGAGACATCGTCCTGCTTTAACCGATATAATAGCTCAATTATCCTCTGATTCTCCATATCAAATAACAATCCTTAAACATCTATTAAACCTCGCATCAAACGAACATTTTGTTGTTCCGTAGCCAATAAAAATAATTTTAGAAGTCAGCGTGTGATCTTTCTTCATAGCAATTTGGTCAAAAATAGGAATTCACTTTAGCCTTCCAATTATCAACTAATTTGATAACAATACGTTAATCATCGCTTAACAAAGCTTACTCCGCTTCACGGATCATCTGCAAATTTTTAACAATTCCGAAAAAAGCTTGTGATTTGGTTGATTTACACAAAGCCACCTTAGGTTTATAACAGCAATATTACACTTTTTTTTTACTATTCAAAATTATGATTGAGTCAGTTGGGAAAAGGGGTATCTAATTTTATAGGAGAAATAATGCATTAATACCGGTTATCAAAAAAATAGTATCTGAACTGAGATGCAAAGTATTGAGTAATGGAAGGGGTACATATCAATTTTGAAACTTAAACTATAACTGCTGATCTCCCAATTAAGCTAGTGAATTGTATTAGGACTTAGATTGACAGTGCAAGAGGGAGGGCAAAAGTTTAAATTCTATCGCCGCACTGAACTGGAAATCAACGAAATGTTGTGGACTTCAATTTATGAAAAAGGCGTCGAAACGGGCGAAATGCGAACCATCCGGCAGAGAGGAACTTAGATGTGGTCGTGACTTTATATGCTATGCCATCCTTGCCTTCATAGGAAGTCAGAATGGCGATTAAATCATCTTTGTTCACTTTTTCAATCTGTGCGAGATTTCCATCGCCCACGAGAAATAGGTAATTCTTATTTTTAAATAGAACACGATGTAATATCCAGCCCGTCCGCCAACGCGCAAGAACGACGTCGCCCATCGTCGCGTCTTCGAATTTTATGGGGGCGACGGTTATTTTACATCCATCCAGAATAAAAGGTTGCATGCTACGTCCTTTCAATCGGAACTGCACCGACTTCCCTTGGGCAATTAAATCCTCTAAGCCCTCGAAAAAGCTTTGATTATTAAAGGTAATATTGGTCATCGATGCTAATCATACTTACTTATGGACAAAAGGTAATCTTAAAACGCTCTAGCTTTCAGATATTGATCTTCTTTTTGAGTCATTAGTGCTTTATCTTCTTTTTTCTTATCGTAGTATCCACACAAGTGCAAAACGCCGTGGATAATAACACGATGAAGTTCGTCGCGTTCTGGAACAGCAAACTTCTCCGCATTTTCACGAATACGATCGATAGAGATAAAGATATCGCCGGCGATGATGTCTTCCTCTTCAGAAGAATCGAAGGTCACGATATCGGTATAGGTATCATGACCCAAATATTGCTTATTGATTGTCAATAAATATTCGTCAGAACAGAAAATGAAATTGAGTTCTGCTACGCGAATAAAATCTTCATTTTTGATCGTTTGGTTGATCCATTCACGCACCTTCTGTTTTTCTTTTAAGGTGAAAGCGATGTCTTCTGCAAAAAAATGTATATCCTTAAGAGCCATTGTTAGAATGCTTTGCTGTCCATATAAGTTTGAAGAATAAGCGTGGCAGATACCGTATCGACAAAACTTTTCTCCTGGCGTTTTTGTTTTTTCAGTCCCGATTGTGCGATGGCTTGAGAGGCAATCTTCGAGGTGAAGCGTTCATCGACTTCCACCACGGGAATGCTTGGATATGTCTTCTTTAACTTACGCATAAATCCAACGACATGCTGTGCTGATTGCGAAGGGCTTCCGTCTAGTCGCATAGGTTTTCCTACTACAAATGTTTCCACTTGTTCGGTTGCTAAGTATTTTTGAAGGAAGTTCCAGATTTCCTCAGGATGCACTGTATCGAGTGCTGTAGCGATAATCTGTAAAGAATCAGAAACGGCGATGCCGATACGTTTCGTCCCGTAATCGAAAGCCATCAATCTCATAGGCATTGTTTTCCACAAAAGTACGATTAAAGTTTGTAAGTATTCTTATTCAATGTTTCTTAAAAATCTATACTTTTGATAGAGATAAATAATAAGCTATGCAAAGAATCGTTTTCCTGCTACTCATCTTCGTTCCTTCGTTAATTTTTGCACAAAATCATGCGCAAGAAATAGCAACATATAGGAAGGAAAAAGACGCAGCCTATTTAAAAAATGAATATGGACCGTTGAAAGCAGATCAGCTATCTTATTTAGATTACTTCCCTGCGAACCAACAGTACCTTGTTAAGGCAAAGGTTGAATTACTGCCCGATGAACCGACATTCCGAATGCCAACCTATGACGGCACATCGAATGAGTATAAGCGCTATGCTTTATTACATTTTGATTTATCAGGAGCAAAACATACACTAACTGCCTATCAAAGTGTTGCATTATTTCAGACCGAAGCTTACAGGGATCATTTATTTGTTCCTTTTATGGACAACACGAATGGTGTTAGCAGCTATGAAGGAGGCCGATACTTGGATTTAAGTATCAAAGAGATTAAAAATAACGAATTAACAATAGATTTCAACAAGGCCTATAATCCGTATTGCGCATATAGTAATGGTTATAGATGCCCACAGCCACCTAAGGATAATATCTTATCCTTGGCTATCGAAGCTGGCGAGAAAAAATACAAAGGTCCTAAAAACGAGCGAAAAGTGAATATATCAGCGGCAAAAAACTTTAACGACACGGAGCGAAAGATCATCAATTCTGCTGATGATACTACGCTCATGCATGTTTATCTGATTACCGACGAGAAGGAATTGGCGGTATTGAGAAAACCATCGGAAGATTTGAAATTTGATGATCCTCTCGTCGATAAATTGGCTTCACGAATGTTTAAAACGGTGCAAGATGCGCGGCATAGAGGGGTGGGAATCGCTGGTCCACAGGTAGGAATCAATAAGAACGTTATTTGGGTGCAGCGCTTCGATAAAGCCGATGAACCTTTTGAGTTTTATATCAATCCAAAGATTATCTGGCGTTCGAAACTGATCCGCATCGGTGCTGAGGGCTGCCTCTCTATTCCGGATCGCAAAGAGGATGTTCAACGTAGCTATGCCATTCGTTTACAATATGTGGATAGGAAGGGCAATGTTGTTGAAGAAAATATTGAAGGATTTACTGCTGTTATTTTTCAACATGAAGTTGACCACCTCTATGGTATCTTATACCCAGACCGATTGGAACAGCAACTAGAAAGCCCGAGCGTACCTTTAGATCATAAAATGAAGTTTCGCCTAGAGATAGGCCATATCATCCCTTGATTTTACTGTTTTGACACATACTTCATAGTAGAACGAGTGCGCTTTTATACTGGGCCTTATCAGATTTGTGGAGTTATCGAACTGACCTGGTAGCTAAGCGTATTCAAATATGCATTTACCATAACAGCAATACGGCCACCGGTATCAACTGCAAGTAAATGGCATCTCAGTCGGATAGATGGGTTGCTGTGAGAGCTGCGGAGAAAAAATAATAACATGTTCCGCAGGCGTATACGTACGTAGACATTGAACAGGTTAAGCCAAAAATCGAGATCAGCAAAATAACAGTTGAACTCCGACCGATCGATCCGAGCAATATAGCAAATAGACCTTGGGCGAGGGTGCGAGATTCCAGTTGCTAGCCAGCGCAATCGTCCATTTCTACAAGAAAAAATATCCACCCGAAGTGATGAAAAAGTTTCCACGACGAGCATGCCTGATAAAGCGTCAAGCATCTTGTCATAAATTTTTAAAAGAGATCGAAGAAAAGCATTGATTTCGATCACACGAGCGACTCAAAGCTCCCCTATCCATCGGGTGTTTGTTTCCAGTGCGAGGGGCTTTGCTATCCGGGAAACGATTAACTCGTTAAAAAAATAGCCAACCCATTGTGGTGCAACGCTTAGAGCAGGCTGTTTTGAACTATAGATTATTTAAAAAAAGTTTCTGGAAATGTATCCACTCCTGATCGAACATGCATTGGGAATCGTTCTCAAGGAGGAAAGTCATATTTCCAGGGTTGATTTGCCGGCCCTATTTATCCCAATGATAACCTGCTAGCAGCCTTTGGTCAATTTCCAAGAAATTCTGTTTTGTTGCCCCCGCCTCGAGCTCTACGCGTTGGAATCCTACTAATCTTTTATTGGGCGATTTACCCTCAGCCAGAACGCAAGGCGGCATTACTTTACGATTTTAAGTGTTGGAAACGTTAAACGATGTAATGAGCCTTTTCCGTACGTTAGCTTCAGCTCACTCAAGGCAAAGTTAGTGTAACTCAAACCGAATCCGAAGGGATATGTTAATTTCTTATCATGTTTCCAGTACCAGCGACCAATTGACCACGAAGCAAGTTCTGGAGTAAGTAGGTATTACTACTGGCTTATTCCTCATCGATTTTATTGAAGCCCCAATAATACTCCCAGAATTTGACTCTTCATGCCCGACCTTCAAAGCCCAAAGGTCAGACTTCATATAAGCCTCCGGTTCGATCACCGCGTTAAGCCAATGTCTGTTGGTTTCATTTGTATTCAATGAGTAACGTTTGAGCGATGAGATAACCTGTTGCACTGAATACTATGTACAGCAGCTCCTCCGAAGAAGCCAGAATGGGTTGGATTATCCGAGTATTACTCATAGTTGTGTCCGTTACTCGAGTCACAAATCAAGTTGATACCAACCGCTAGAAGCACGTTGAATCCGCGCATTCGAGCCTCCTTTCCTATGGCACGACCCGCGAAATACTTTTGGTGCGGATCGAATTTAGAGATGACGAGAATCGATGAAGGCATTGCGGTAGCCTCAGGATTGACCGGCAGGTAACTTGGGTTTGTGACACTCCTGCTAGCATAGATACTTTGGTTGTTCGGGAGATCGACCTTGGCACTTCTTCAAGCGGCGCTCATCGAGATGTCATCATGAATCCCAGGCTCCGTGGGAATTCTCAACGTCGGCATATCGTCTACCAGACTGATTTCTAACTCGAAACACACCGTGTCAGTCATTTGATGTTGATGACCTTGCCTAGTTTTTCTGGTGACTACTGCTGGTGTCCGAAGCCTAGGAAAGGGAGGAGGCAACCTATCAAAATGGCAGCAATCTAAGAACGGAGGCTAAGCCCATTAATAACAGAGATTTACCTAGACGTATGGTTAAAGGTTTGCTTAAAAAGGGGGGGCTCGTGGCTCTCCCGATTATGTTGTTAATATAACAAAATTTTCATCATGTCGCAGAGAAACTGCCTATTTTCGATATCGGATGTGATCATTTTCACCTATATTACTTTTGAAGCTAAACAGGCAAGGAACGGTCTGCCTACCGAATTTCGGTCCAGTAGAGAGAAGCGTTCAAAATATGTCTGCGAATAAGATTGGAGTGCTTTATTTGCAGGTCAGTTGACGTCCGATCAGCTTTTGAATCTTCAGTAACAATGACTTTTCCTCATTGCTACAAAAAGAGACCGCCTCTCCTGTCTTTCCCGCTCGGCCTGTTCTACCTATGCGGTGCACGTACGTTTCGGCGTCTTCCGGTAAATCGTAATTGATAACCATGGGAAGTTCCTTGATATCGATCCCTCTTGCTGCTATATCTGTCGCCAACATCACATCTACTTTACCTTCTTTAAAGGAATTTAACGATTTCTGACGAGCGCTCTGCGTTTTGTTTCCGTGAATACAGGCCGCAGTGATGCCGTACTTCGACAAATTCTTTGACAAGCGATCAGCACCATGTTTTGTACGCAGAAACACAAGTGTTTGCTGCCCGGCCCTTCCAGAGAGAAATTGCTTAAGTAGCGATAATTTCTCCGTTTTATCCACTAGGTAGACCGACTGGTTTATTGTGGGTACAGTTGAGGAAACAGGGGAAATAGCAACTTCCTTTGGATGCTGCATCATCTCTTTGGCCAGTTTGCGAATTCCAAGGGGCATCGTCGCTGAAAACAATAGCGTCTGACGCTTTTTCGCAAGAGCGGACATTATTTTTTTAATATCATGCAGAAATCCCATATCGAGCATATTATCTGCCTCATCCAAGACTAAGCAAGCAACCTTTGAAATATTTAGATGCGCTTGAGCGTGCAAATCGAGCAGTCTTCCAGGAGTCGCTACGATTAGATCGACTCCTTCTTTCAACTTGGCAACCTGTTGCTGCTGAGATACACCGCCAAAGAGCACCACATGTCGCAACGCCAGGGCATTGGCGAAGCTTGATAGACTTTCTGAGACTTGCACAGCAAGTTCGCGCGTAGGAACAATGACCAGCGCTCTAGGATGGCTGCGATCGACTTTTGCAGTATGCAAAAGCTGCAATATAGGAAGTGCGAATGCGGCCGTTTTACCCGTACCGGTCTGGGCGCAGGCAATGATATCGTGTCCTTTCAATATCAGCGGAACTGCCCGACTCTGAATTTCCGTAGGTTCCTGATAGCCTGTCTTCTGAATAGCTTTCAATAAGGGCGCTATGATTCCCATGTTTTTAAACGTCATTAAAATATTTTTTTAGTTAGGTCGCTATTGGGATCAATTTGAGTTGTGGCTTAGGCAAGGCTCCGTCGCTAGCGTTTGCTTTTGTTCTACACTGTTTCTAGAATCACTAAGACATCTGTCCCGAGCGACTGGAAAAGATATGCTTTCCCTCTTTGGGTGAATACCAGCCCTACTGTTTTGTTCATGAACCGATTCTTTCGAGCGTACGGGCAGAGCTTTAGCTGTCCACATGCGACATCCTTCTCAAAGTTTCTAAATGAGATGCAAAGGCCCCGCGCAGCGTTTTAAATTCGGTATATGGAATATTGAATTCTTGACAGGTTGCTATAACGATGCGATTGATCGCCGGATAATGGGTATGACTCACTTTTGGAAAAAGGTGATGCTCGACTTGAAAGTTCAATCCTCCGAGCAACCACGTTAAGTATTTATTGTCAGTAGCAAAGTTAGCAGTGGATTGAATCTGATGAACCATCCAGTCTTCCGGCACCCTCCTAGTCGTCAAGGTCTTAAACTCGGTTTCCGTCACTACGTGAGCCAACTGAAATATCGTGGCAAGACTGATTCCGCAGGCCATACCTGCTACAATCAACCCAATCAGCGTGGGAATTATACCTAAAAGGCAACAAGGAACGATTAAGAAAAGGAAGAAATGAATACCCTTGCTTAACCAGAAAATACGTTTTTCTTTCAGGGGAAAGTCAAATTTATTGGCGCTCACTCCCATTCGTTGCCTGAAATATTTTTCATAATCCTGATAAAAGATCCATGCCAAATAAGAAATACTATACAATAATGGGAAATACCATCTCTGGTATCGATGATGCTTTTTGAGGGGCTGGTCGGGATGGATTCGCATGAACTTGATCTCTATATCATGGTCCTCTCCATCGATATTCGTATAGGTGTGGTGGGCAATGTTGTGTTTTAATTTCCAAAAGTAGATATTTCCACCAAGTAGATTCAGTGAATAGGAAAGCAAGGTATTCAGCTTTTTATTACTACTAAATGTATCATGACCGGCGTCGTGCATGATGTTGAATCCGATAGCCGCGAGATTTAGCCCCAAGAGCATGCACAATAGCAGTTGGAGTGACCAATGAGCAATGTTGAACAGCAGTAGCGCATATAGGCCGATTAGCGTGATCAGTAAGATAGCGGCCTTTAAGAAGAGGCGGCGGTTGCCCGTTTTTTTCTTATGGTGATCCGTAAAATAACGGTGTATCCTAGCTTTCAAAGTCTGCGAAAACGAAGAACTGTCTTTACAAAATTTAACGGAAGGTTTATTGAGGGTTGATTTCATTCAAGAGTGGTATTAAGCTGAGATCGAAGATGGGGCGACAGGGACGCTCACTGGAGCATGGGTTGCTGCGCTCGCCACAATAGGCTTGTTAAGTATCAATTGACTACACATTTTGTATTCCAAAACGATAAAAACACGAACGGCAAGTGGAGTAGGCACGGATAAATCCTAACGAACAAAAATTGCTCGTTAATTTAGATGCGCGGAAAAAACTGGGAAATGGGATGGTAAAGATGATTAAAGGTATAATTGATCGTTCAGGATCGGTTCAATAGTTTCGTAACGTTATCAAATAAGACTGCAGCAGAAGCAATATTGCTAATGCCGCAGCCCTAACATCGCAAGATGGAGTTTCCTATGCGATACGGACGTTAACTGCATTGAGCCCTTTTTGCCCTCTTTCCACGTCGTATGTAACCAAATCGTTTTCTCTAATATCGTCTCTTAGTCCGGTCGAGTGTACGAAAATTTCCTGACTACCGTCTTCTGGGCTAATAAATCCAAAACCTTTCGTGTTGTTAAAGAACTTAACTTTTCCTTGTGCCATTGTATTGTGTTTAAAATAAAAAAAATCATGCTTGACTACCGTGAATCAACGGTAACAAAATTAATCGACTTGTTTAAAAAGAAAGGGGAGCGAATCAGTGAATCCGAATAATTTGGATCGGTGCTACATCTTTTAGATTGAAACAAACTTAGCAGCTGAAAATCGCGAAACTAAAAGGGAAAAGTAAACTGATCGCATTCAGAAAAGCATTGGCAGAGCCTGATTATTCACAATGATAACTAAAACTTTTGATTATACAACATTTTTTTCTTTTTATTTCAACTAATCTATCAGCATGATGCTCTTTTTAGGCCTGTCCCCTGCTCGTAGATTTGTTGAATAATGCTAGGCTCCCCGGATCGATAAAACACGCTAAGGGGCGTCTAACGCACCAAAAATGCAACCATCCTAGCAATCCTATCATCGGTTTGGAGAACTGCCCTGCTGCAAAATTTCCCCTTCGCGCCGGCTGGTTTTTATTATCCTGCTCTAGGCGTTATCGCGAATTACCCCGCTGAATGTAACATTGACGTAAATCTTAATACGCGGTGGTTGAAAGCTCGATTTCCCAGACGAGAGCTCATTCTACCGCTCCAACAATAATTGAAATATCGAAGGGATCAACCGTCCTATAGCTTAAAAGTTGGACCTTTTATGCGTCACAAACCAAAAGAATTATAAAAAAAATTGTTAGTTACTAAAATGCTTCCTATCTTCGAATGTGGCATTTTACTAATAACCAACCGGTGACGTAACCGGAATAGCTTAAACCAAGTTGATAAATTTTCTATAGACATTGCCACAGCCGTCTTACGTGTGAGGCTCCAGATATACGAGCTGTTAATCCACTTTCGGGAATAGGTTGGCGGGGTTTACCTGAACAGAATCAACTTCAAAAACACTTCGGTTACGTAACCGGAAAATATTAATAACCAATTTATACAAATTATGAGCAACAAACCAGCATGCTCTAAATCCTATTTCTACAGAGGATTTAGAACATTAAAAATCGCAACACGACAGCGGCTTGTCCTGCTATCATTTCCTTTAGTATTTCTGGGAATCCCTCCGAGCGTCCTTTACGCACACTCAAGCATTCGTTTAATCAGCCTACAAACAGCACAGGGTATTGTGAAGGACAAAGATGGAAAGCCCATTGAAGGAGCGACAGTTACAATTAGGGGTACTTCAGTCGGAACCCAAACAGATCGCAACGGACATTTTATGTTTCCCAATTTAGAGAAGGGCAGTGTTTTAGTGTTCAGTTTTACCGGATACTTGACTCAGGAAGTCACTCTCCAGAATCAAAAAAGCATCGATATTGTGCTTGTTGAAGATCCTGAAGCACTGGAGGAGGTTGTTGTTGTTGCTTTTGGAACTCAGAAAAAGACGGATATGGTGGGCTCTGTAACACAAATTAAGCCTAACAACCTACGGGTCCCCAGTAGTAATTTGACCACGGCTCTGGCAGGACAAGCCGCAGGTATCATTGCCTTTCAAAGAAGTGGTGAACCGGGGATGGATAATGCTGATTTCTTTATTCGCGGTGTGACTTCCTTTGGTACGGGCAAAGTGGATCCATTGATTTTAATTGATGGGGTTGAATTGAGTGTTACGGAACTTGCCCGACTACGTCCCGATGATATCGAGAGCTTTTCTATCATGAAAGATGCGACTTCCACCGCTTTATATGGCGCTCGCGGAGCCAACGGTGTAATATTCGTAACAACAAAGCAGGGTAAGGAGGGAAAAGCTAACATTTCTTTGCGCGCAGAAGGATCTGTATCTGCTCCAACAAGTAATGTTGAATTAGCCGATCCAGTAACATACATGGAACTTTATAACAATGCTTTGGTTTCACGTGACCCTTTCGCCGAACCCCTCTATACACAAGAAAAAATCGAATCGACACGCGAGGGTTTACACCCCATTATATTTCCAGCGGTTGATTGGCGTTCTGCTCTCTTTAAAGATCAAACGTTTAATCATCGATACAACTTGAACGTGACGGGTGGCGGAAAAGTTGCTCGTTACTATGTTGCCGGGTCGTTTGCGCAAGATAACGGTATGCTACGAGTTGACGGAAAAAACAACTTCAATAACAACGTCGATTTAAAGAGCTATACCCTACGCGCCAATGTCAATATAGATTTGACAAAAAGCACAGAATTAATTGTCCGCCTAAATGGAAACTTTGATAATTATACAGGTCCCATTGAAGGTGGTGGTGCCATGTATAACAAAGTAGTTCGCGCAAATCCTGTAGATTTCGTCCCTTTCTATCCGGTGGATGATTTACATAGCCATATCGAACACATCATGTTTGGCGGCTTGCGAGAACGCGCATTCTTAAATCCATATGCCGACATGGTTAAAGGCTACAAAGATTACGATCGTTCGCTGATGATGGCGCAGATGGAGATAAAGCAGAACTTATCGTTTTTAACAGAAGGATTACGCTTTCGCTCCATGTTCAATACCAACAGAATCTCCCGATACGATATCGAACGCGCATATAAACCTTTCTTCTATGAATTAGCCTATTACGATCGTCGAACCTTAGATTATGTGGTTTCTATCACGAATGAAAACTCAGGGGAGGAATTTTTAAGCTTCGGTCTTGACAACGAGCTTCGTGCTCAAAACTCCGTTTTTTACATGGAGAATGCGATTGATTACTCACGAACATTCAATGAGAAACATAGCATTAGTGCTTTATTGGTAAATATCCTCCGTTCTAGCACCAATGCCGTTGCAGGTAGTCTACAACTTTCATTACCGTCAAGAAATTTTGGACTATCAGGCCGCACAACTTATTCTTATGATAATCGCTACTATGCCGAAGTGAACTTCGGTTACAACGGTTCAGAACGCTTTCATGAAAGTCATCGATACGGATTTTTCCCTTCATTTGGATTAGCTTGGAGCATTTCTAACGAGAAATTTTGGGAACCTTTAAAAGGCAAAATTAACAATCTTCGCCTACGTGGTACCTACGGACTAGTAGGAAATGACGCTATCGGCTCGGCTACAGATCGTTTCTTTTATTTATCCAACGTGGTAATGAATGATGCCGCCAAAGGGTTTACTTTTGGAAGAGAATATGGTACTACTCAACCAGGAATCAATGTAACACGGTATTCAAATCCTGACATTACTTGGGAAACGTCCTATAAGACGAATCTGGCTCTTGAATTAGGCTTATTTAATAAGGTTAATATTCAAGCGGACTTCTTCAAAGAAGAAAGAAAAGATATATTGATGAACCGCTCGGCTATCCCAACGACGATGGGTCTGTCGGCTGCTGTTCGCGCGAATGTTGGTCGTGCCTCCGGTCAGGGAATGGATATATCAGTTGACTATTCAGAAAACTTTTCTAACGGTTTTTGGATGCAGCTTCGTGGAAACTTCACTTATGCAAAGAGCAAATACTTGGCTTACGAAGAGCCTATTTATGAAAAAGAATGGTGGAAGTCGCGCTTAGGATATTCGATTCATCAGCCTTGGGGATATATTGCTGAACGCCTATTCGTTGATGACAGTGAAGTTGCGAATTCACCGAGTCAACAATTTGGCTCCACCAATGTTGCGGGTGATATCAAATATAAAGATGTCAATGGCGATGGTTTAATAACCACATTGGATCAGGTTCCAATCGGATTCCCTACTATCCCAGAGATTATTTATGGAGGCGGATTCTCTATTGGCTATAAAAACTTTGATATTTCGGCATTCTTCCAAGGTTCTGCACGTTCGTCCTTTTGGACAGGAGGCGTAGTCGACGGTGTTACTGGGCCAGCCAATGTACAACCTTTCGTTGGAGGTAAACAAATTCTAAAAGCATTTTCCGACAGCCATTTCTCTATGGAAAATCAAGATCTATATGCGCTATGGCCACGCTTAAGCACACAAAATCAAGCAAACAATACTCAACTTAGCACTTGGTGGTTGAATAATGGCGCATTCCTTAGATTGAAACAAGCAGAAATCGGCTATTCTCTACCAGATAGATTAGCAAAAAGACTTTACACAGATAAGCTAAGAATTTATGCAAGTGGTACGAACCTGTTTTTAATAAGTGGTTTTAAATTATGGGATATCGAAATGGGCGGAAACGGTCTTGGCTACCCGTTGCAAAGAGTTGTCAATTTTGGAATCAACCTATCCTTTTAACCTATTAATTCTTTAATTATGAAAAAATACATTTTTCTCCTCATACTATTTCTGGCGACTTCCTGTAACAAATACTTGGATATCGTTCCGGATAATATCGCCACGATCGAATATGCATTTCGATTACGTGCGACTACTGAACGTTATCTATTTACCTGCTATTCATACCTCCCTCAGCTTGGAAATAGAAACACAAGTCCAGCACTATTTGGAGGTGATGAGTTATGGTGGGTACGTGAGAGTATCTCTTCTAATCCTTGGCACATCGCGAGAGGAAATCAAAACGTCACTAATCCCTATTTAAACTTTTGGAATGACACTTACCCCCTTTGGCGCGCTATACGTGAATGTAATATTTTCTTAGAAAACATAATGAACGTCAAGGATGTAGAAGATTTTGAAAAAAGGAAATGGGCGGCCGAAGTAAAGTTCTTAAAGGCCTATTATCATTTTTTCCTTTTGCGAATGTATGGGCCAATTCCAATTATGAAGGAAAACATCCCAATTTCTGCATCCGAAGAGGAAGTTCGCGTTTCGCGCCAACCTGTCGACGAGGTGTTCAATTATATTGTCGAATTAATTGATGAAGCTTGCCTAGACTTGCCAGATCTTGTTGACGACGAGAATTCGGAATTAGGAAGAATCACATTGCCTATTGCGATGGGTATGAAAGCAAAAATATTGGTCTATGCAGCAAGTCCCCTATTTAATGGAAACCCAGATTACTCTGGTTATTCAAATAAAGACGGTACGCTACTGTTTAGCCAATCTGCGAGTCCTGAAAAATGGGCGAAAGCCGTAGCTGCGTGTAAAGAGGCAATTGATAAGTGCCATTCATTGGGAATGGAATTGTACTATTTTGAGGAAACCAATATTGCGAGAAATTTATCGGATTCTCTGAAGACACAAATGAATACGCGGAATTCGTTTGTAGAACGTTGGAACTCAGAAATCATTTGGGCACATACGAAGAATAATGCGCGCGATTTGCAAGTCAATGCCATGCCTAAAAGTTTGCCGGCCGCAGCCATAGGCAATGGCGCAGTGGAAGGACATTTTGCAGTTCCGATGCGAATTGCCGATTTATTTTACAGCGAACATGGTATACCCATCGATGAGGATATCAGCTGGCCATATGACAATCGGTTTTCTTTGCGAACGGCCGTTGATAAAGATCGCTTTTTTATTCGGAAAGGATATACGACAGCGGAATACAATTTTGACAGAGAATCAAGGTTTTATTCGACGCTTGGCTTCGATGGAGGAGTTTGGTTTGGCCAAGGTAACTTTGATCAGGAAAACGCATATTGGCTAGAATTAAAACTTGGACAAAGCGGCGGCAAAAGAGGAAATCTAAATCACACAGTAACGGGATATTACCCGAAGAAATACATTTACTATACGAATGTTTTATCAACGACGGCAAACACCTATACATCTGTAGACTACCCTTGGACTATGCTTCGATTAACAGACCTCTACATGTTATACGCAGAAGCATTAAATGAGTTGCAGGGTCCAAATGATGAAAGCTTCATCTATTTAGACCTCGTACGCAAGCGAGCAGGTTTAGCCGGTGTCAAGGAATCGTGGACAACCTATTCGAGAAATCCAACAAAGTTCAACACTCAACAAGGGCTTAGAGAGATTATCCAGCAGGAGCGTAATATTGAATTTTGCTTAGAAGGGCAGCGATTTTGGGATGTCCGTCGTTGGAAAACCGCCATTGAAGTTTATAATGATGTAATTAGCGGTTGGGATATGGACCAAGCTCGGGCTGAGGATTACTATCGTGAAAAAACCATATTTCGTCAATCGTTCGCCCTGAAAGATTATTTCTGGCCGATTCGCGAATACGACTTAATCGTCAACAAAAACTTAGTTCAAAGTCCAGGATGGTAAAATGATAAAATCATGAAAAGAATAACCACATATATCGCAATTGCTGTTATCATGGTATTAGCAGCTTGCCAAGAAATGATTCATAGCCCTTTAGAAGAAGTCTCTTCAACGCCCGGGCAACCGACCGTAACGAAAATTGAGAATATAAACGGCGGGGCAAAAGTAACTTATTCAATACCCAACGACCCAAGTATATTATATGTTGTTGCTGTTTATAATACTGGGAAGGGCGAGGAACGGGAGATTAAATCGTCAGTTTATAAGAATTACATTGAGCTTGAAGGATTTGGCGATACCAATCCTTATCAAATTAAACTGTATAGTGTTAATAAAGCTGAAGTTCGTTCAAGTCCTGCCGAATTCACAATTAATCCATTAAATCCTCCAATCGACGAAGTCTTTAAAACGTTGGTTGTTAACCGAGATTTTGGAGGACTAAATGCTAAGTTTAGCAACGAGAAGGAAAAGGGCATTGTTTTTTATACCCTTTATAAAGATGAAGAAGGGAACTGGGTACAGTACGATCGCCTCTTCACCTCCGCGAAGTTTCGTGACTATTCCGTTCGAGGATTACTTCCGAATCCGACCGATTTTGCTTTTTTCTTCCGTGATGAATGGGGGAATCATTCGGACACTTTAAAGACGAATATCACTCCGCTGTATGAAGAAATGTTGGAGAAAAAGTTGTGGAAAGCTTATCCACTACCAAGTGACAATTATACGGTGCAGGGAAGTTGGGGACCTATTAGCAATATATGGGACGGAGATTATGTTCGTCTTTCCAAGTTATATTATCAAGCTACTGCCGGTGCGTCTATGCCCAATTGGTTCACAATTGATTTAGGCAAAAAATCTAAATTTAGCCGAATGGTTGTTTTTCAAGCACCTACGGAACGTCCGACCTATGCATATAACTATGGAACACCTCGAACCTATGAAGTTTGGGGGTCAAATAATCCGAATCCAGACGGCTCATTTGACGGCTGGACTCTGCTAATTCATTGTGAGTCTATAAAGCCTTCGGGCAGCCCTGTAGGTGAGCGGACTCCTGAGGATAGCGCGTATGCACTTGCAGGAGAGAACTATAATTTCCCCACAGAAACCGAAGCATATCGTTACATCCGATTCAAAACGATCCGTTCTTGGACTGGTGCACAAAACTTGATGCTTACTCAACTAGATTTATATGGTCAACCAATGGATCAATAGTTATGAACTTAAAAACAAAGTGTATGAAAAAGCAAATTAATTCTCCCTTTGTACTATTTACCATCTTGTTCGCTTTCGTTTGCTCTGCAGGCTCATGCGGACGTATGGATGATACTTATGTGCAATTTTTGGAGGGTGGAGAAAAAATATACGTAGCAAAAGCAGACTCGCTAAAGCTAAAATCAGGACGAAATCGGATTGAACTATCGTGGTTACTTTTATCAGATCCGAAGGTGAAGAAATATAAGATATATTGGAATCAGCGGCGTGATTCTTTAGAAAACGTTGTTAATAAATCAGAAGAAGTCGACACCGTACGAGTCATCATTAACAATCTTCCAGAAGGCAATCAGACTTTTCAAATTTTCACTTATGATGATGCAGGAAATAGCTCTGTTAAAGCAGAAATCTCCGGACGCGTTTATGGGACGCTCTATGAAAAATCTCTACTGAATGCTACTATTTCGAAAGTTCTTAGAAAATCTGATGATCTGAAAATCATTTGGAATGTCAATCAACCGGCAGGATTGAGTGTAACTGAGATTAAGTATTTGGATATGACAAATAATCAGAGGCTGATCCTTAACAAGAATTTTAAGGATACTACGACTTTAGCTCAATTTCCATTGAAAGGCAACTTTGAGTTTCGTTCTGGGTTTTTGCCAGACTCATTGGCGATAGATACCTTTTATGTAGATTTTGCAGAAGTCAAAACCAATTAAATCAACATTAATAAACCAACATTATGATTTTACACCAAAAGAACCGACGATATAAACCTCATTTGTTTCTATTTCTTTTATCGATTTTTTGCCTAAACATCGTTCTAGGTCAGGAAAAAAAGCTAACAATCATTCCGGCAACCGAGGCAATCAAAATCAATAGCGATGCAATGCTTATTAACGAGAAAAGCAGCGAACGAATTATCGATTCTAGGTTAACAACTAAATCAGGAATTACCTTGAAAGCAGGTGTTGCTCAGGCGATAAATTCTGAGCGAGAGGAATCGGATATAGCCTTCCGCATTCGTATTCCTACTGCCGGCCATTATACGATTTATACGAACGCGGTGACCGACGCAGAGGGAGCTCAATTGATGAAAAAAGCGAAATCGAAGTTCGAGTCATTGTTTATGCGGATACAATTTGGCGACAAACGAGGGACCAAACGAGTTGTCTATGTCCCTTGGGACCGACCTGTCCAGCATACCGGAATTTTTGACCTTCCTGCGGGCGAGCAGGATGTCAAAATCTGGTTGCCTCGAGGAGTGCGATTTGAATACGTACAGATTCAAAACTATGTCGCTCCTAAAGTCCCTACGGCTGCCGCTTCCTATCAGCCATCAGTCAGCCCTCCGAGCAGTCGGCCACGGCTTTGGGTGAATCAGGAAACACTACCTATGGTCAAAAAGAATCTGTCTGATCCAGAACATGCGCCCATTTGGAACAAACTTAAGGACGATGCATTAAAGCCATTTCCGCTTGTTTTCGACCCCAACGAAGAGATGTCTTATAATGTTGACCTGGAGAAGGCGATGGAGCTAAAAGCGTTCTATTATTTAATGTCTGGTGACAGAAAGATAGGTCGGGAGGCTATTGACCTGACAAAGGCGTATCTTTCTCATGTGGAGTTCGGTAATATTTTGGACATCACGCGGGAGCTGGGCCGTGCAATTTATACGGCGGCTTTGGTGTACGATTGGACATATGATCTTCTATCGAAGGAGGAGAAGAAAAATTTGGTCAAAGATTTTATGCGCCTCTCGATGGATATGGAAATCGGCTGGCCTCCGTTTCGTACGAATATATTGAATGGCCACGGAAACGAAGCAATGGTCAACCGTGACTTCTTAGCAATGAGCATTGCGATTTATGACGAAGATCCTGTACCCTATCAATATGTATCCTATCAAATATTAGAAGATTTAGTACCGATGCGCCGTTTTGAGTATCAATCACCACGTCACAACCAAGGTATTGGTTATGCGGCTTATCGTTTTGCTTGGGAAATGCATGCGGCATGGTTGTATTATCGAATGTCGGGACAGAAGGTCTTTGATGATAATATCACTTCGATGCCTTCCTATTTTATGTATATGCGTTCTCCTGCAGGCGAGATGTTACGAGATGGAGATGGTTTTGCATCAGGGAAAGCTGGTGAGCCTTTCTATTGGAAATCGCCACAAGTGATGTTTTTAATGTCCACTTACGGGCGAGATCCTATTGTGAAGGGAGAATTCCTTCGGCATGGCCAGCTCAATAACCCGACGATGTTTCTATTGCTGAACGACCCAACTTTGAAAGCCGAACCTAGCTTGAATAGTTTAGCTCTTACAAAGGACTTTGGACCAATTTTAGGATCCATGGTAGCCAGGACCGGTTGGAATATCGGTCCTGATAGCGACGATGTGGTGGCAGAGATCAAAGGTGGTGGTTATCATTTCGGGAACCATCAGCACGCGGACGCTGGCGCCATTCAATTATATTACAGAGGCTTTCAATTTGGTGATATCGGACTCTATCGATTCTACGGAACTCCCTATGATATGGGATTCAACAAGCGCTCGGTTTCCCACAGCGTGATGCTTGCTGTCGATCCGAATGAAAAGTATTACCGTAGCGAAGTAAATGATGGTGGTACTCGCTTCAACCAGCGTGCGCCACGCTCTCAAAAAGAAGTTGAAAGCGATCCATGGTTCCACAATGGAAAGGTAATGGCGACTGCTGTAGGTCCCGATCCAAAGCAACCGTATTTCAGTTATTTTGCCGCGGACTTAAGCAGTGCCTATTCGGAAAAAATGCTGAATTACACACGGCAGTTTTGCTTTATTAATACTGGCCGGAAAGATATACCTGCGGTGATTGTATTAACCGATCAGATGGAAACCAGGACCCCAGATATCGATAAATATTGGCAGATTGCATCGCTTAATAAACCAGAACTTACTCCTAATGGATTTGTATTGCACAATTCTTTGAATGGACGCGTGGGGAAAACGCATGTTTCTATCTTAAGCCCTTCGGGTGGTTATGATGTTAAAGTGCTTTCGGACGCTATGACGACAAACGTTTTCGGAAAACAGTTAGAAGTTCCTGAAACGCCTTTAGCAGAGGGAAAAGGACATAGAACACTGATTTCTCACCAAGCAAAGGATAAGTCGAATCATTACCTTACGGTATTCCAGGTGTGTGAAGGAAACAGTACTCCCCTTGTTCTTTCGCAAGAAAAGAGCGGAAATGTTGATTTGATATATATTGGAGATGACTTAGTCGTAGCCAGTTCTGGAAAAGAGATCGATGAAAAATTCGGATTTAAAAATAATCGGAAGAAGAATAGCAAGGCTATTTTAACTGGGTTGAAACCCGGAAAATGGGTTTTGCGTCGCGGTAAGCGTGTTGTGGCGGAGAAAGAAGTTAGTGCGAAAGAAAGGACGGCATACTTTGAACTGGATCGTGCGGGAGAGTATAGTGTTGAAATGAGGTAGAAGAAAAAATTTCTCGTGTAGCTCTTTTAGAGAGTGCTACACGAGAATTTAGAATTATTTATGGTTACTATTAATTTCAATTTTTGCAGGAAATATCCTTCCTGGATCTGCAAAGAGCGCTGTACTTTCAACCAAAGCAGCCTCAGACAATTTTAATTTCTTATTAAATACCTGTTTGCCATTATAAGTTACAGAAATTCTTTTCTTTAAATCGACATAGCGATCAGATATGTAGAAAGAGGAATTTAATTCATCGTACATATACTTCTCTTTAGGCGCAGCATCATCAAGGTGGGCTTCAATTTTTATGTTAAAGCCCTTGAATTCTAAATTAAGCAGCCCGTAACTCCACAACGATCAGCTTTCCTTTAAAATTATCCGAACAAACTTTCCTTATCAAAAATCCGGACTGCAAAATTTAAGGCTGGGCAACCAAGCTCTGTCGCTATCCTTTCCGCTTCCTTAGCGGAAGTACGCTCATGCTATTCTTCAAGCACGAAGTATGCTTATAAATTCCGAGTCTATCTTTTGGAAATCATCATATGATTTCATGCTTTCAACCTGCAATAACATACTGACCTGTTAGTACATCCATTGGGAGGGATTATATCTGCTGTTCGAATGTTGGCTTAATGACTTAACCCTGCTCCGGTTGACCAAAAATTCAAAAAACCGATTCCCCTACGGCAAGCTTAGGATGCGTTCAGTAAATACTTCTCGGGCTTGAAGTGAGGGTGAATTCTCCAAAGCATCACAGAATAAAAAAGCAGAGGCCACTGGACGACTGTGGTTAGGAAATCTGGCGCCCACGGAGTTCCATTATCAAATCCAGAAGCAGGATATCTCTGAAACGACTAAAGAAATCTGCAGTCAAAGGCAACTATAAGGGGCGATCAGATACGAATTCCAGTGTCAGGAGACAACCGCGGAATCATCGGAGACTCCCGGTCAGGAACTTCCATCAATAAATAGTATTCATCGGGATCCCTATTCGGCTTTAGCGGACTTCCTTCCGAATCTGGCAGCAACTTAGTGCCATGCCAGCAATTAGCATAAATAATAGCTAGTGGGCCCTTAAAAACGTCATGAAATCAATTAAGTCGAAATGCCTAGTGAATCTACATGACATTTCTTTAAGGAAACCCACCAATTGGGCGGAGTACAAACAAGCGTATAGTAAGGCACATGCCAAATACAAAGATACGTGTAAGATCAACAGTACAGCTTTTTAGAACTTCAACATTGGAGTTAGTGCATCCCGTGGCGGGTATTGAAACCCCCAATCATTGTTTTTCGACATATACATTGGGATCGTTTCGCTCCTAGTCTAATTAATGAAACAGGCATGGAAGTTGTTACAATAAATAATGAATTGCTTAATCGTCTTTTCGACAGAATTCTAGATCATCATGAAACTTAAATCCGCTACTTTATCTAGGATCAGAGCTATCTTGGCTACATTGTTAGTGGCCCTGATCACATTTTTATCCGTTTGGTGTCTACTCGAACAATCACTAGGTTAGTCTAAACTAAGATCCCCCACATCCCGCGCAGATGCCTTCATTAATTATTTTTGCGCAGCAGGATGTCATCCAATTGCCTTGTTCAATCCCTTAACGGGGGTGAAAACCTTAGCGCGTCGAACCCCGCACCTAAGGAGGTTTTGTTGGCCTTTCTTTGCCTTAAGTTATCACCGAGCGATGAAACTTCGCTGGAGGAGGAAGCAAATAATTCCGATTATAAGCGGTAATAGCCCATCACTATTGCACCAAAATATAAAAGGTATGTTCTTTCTAAGCTTCGATAGCTCTTTTCAAACGGGAGTACTCCATTAGTGAAAACAGTTGAAAAATAATATCTGTATGCTGGCTTAAAAAGATCACTGAGGAAATTCTAGCCTGCGTGCCACGCTACCTCCGCTTGAACCGAAGCGTCTACTCCGCCACGGGATAATATCCACCTCGAAGAAATTGGATTAAGCTCGGCATCGATCGCCGCTCTGAGGTCATTATCGCTAAACATTAGATTTAATTATTTAATTTTTTACTTTTGTATCCCTATACCTAATACATAAATCTTGATGTCTGATACTAAGCACATTCTTAGGGAAGTAGCCAAAGGAAGTGAAGTCGCTTTTAGGGCGCTGTACCGTGCCTATAAAGATAACATTTACTATACTGCCTTTCGTTTGTCAAATGACGAATACGTCGCCGAAGAAGTCCTTCAAGAAACTTTTATTTTGATATGGAAAAATAGAGAAAAGCTCACCGAGGTGATGAATTTTGATGCATGGGCATATCGAATCGCTAAAAATGTTTTTCTTAGTCAACTTCGCCAACGTGTGATTCCGACGGAAACCTTAGACGCCTATGTACATGATTTACGAGACGGTCAACTTTCCCGCGACAGTGCTGAATACAAAGAGTTGGAAAATCATTTTGAAAAGGCAATAGCGGCGTTACCGGAAAAGCAGCGATTGACCTATCAATTCATCAAAAATGAAGGCCTATCCCGAAAACAGGTCGCCGTCATGCTCCAAGTGTCTCCTGAAACCGTCAAGTACAACTATGAACAAGCTAACGAGAAGGTTAGAAATTACCTGATTAAATATTTAAATGACATTCCGTTAGCAGTGATTCTTCTTTTCTTATTAAAGAGGTTACTATAACCTAACCTGCTTAAAGACGATCAGTGTTCACGAACTGAAAACATGATCAACAGTGCTTTTGTCATGGCGTTTATAGCATTTGCTCACCTATGATTACCTTGAAAATTATTATTTCACATCTATGGGAAAGATGTCGATAGGCAATTTGCTTCGCTTTAACCGTCTATGTCGCAATCCCGTCCACGAACGACGCTAATAAACGTAATCCTTTATCTATTTCTAATGTGTTACTCTTGCTTCTGAATTCGATGGTTATCTATCTATCGATTTAAGAGGCTCCATTAATCATGTAGTTTTCGGAATGCCAATGGCGTTAATTTCGTTTTTTGTTTAAACAGTTTGTTAAACGACTGTGGATGTTCAAATCCAAGCTCATATGCAATTTCGCTTACCGATAATTGGGTGGTAGTCAATTTTTCTTTTGCGAAATCAATCAATTTATTTTGAATATGTTGTTGCGTTGTTTGCGCTGTATGTAAGCGTAATAACGTTCCTAGATAATTAGGAGATATATTCATTTCCTCTGCAATTGCTGCCACGGTGGGTGTGCCACTGCGCAATGAGCGGCTATTTTTGAAGTGCTCTAAAAGTACTTTCTCAAACCTTTCCAACAACTCATAATTTGATTTTCTTCTAGTAACGAACTGACGTTCATAAAATCGCTCAGAATAGATGAATAGCAACTCTAATTGTGAAATGATGATTTCCTGGCTGAACTTGTCGATGTTGGATTGATATTCTTTTTCGATATTATGAAGGACTTCTATAATTACTTTTTCTTCCTTATCGGACAAGAAAAGAGCTTCGTTTACGGCGTATTTAAAAAAGTCATAGTTCTTTATTTTTTTCACTAAGGGAGTGTTCCAAATAAAATCTGGATGAATGAGCAATAACCATCCCGAGGGCTCTACCATCACTTTGGGATTGACCTCCAGCCTGAGGAACTGTAGTGGTGAAACAAACGTTAGCACACCAGAATTAAAGTCATACTCTTGTTGTCCATAATTGAATTTTGCGTTAACATCCCGTTTTAGACCAATAGAATAAAAATTCTGAATCCATTTCAGTTCATTTTCCTCGGTGGGATAGGAAACCTGGCTATAGTCTATCAAGCTAATCAGGGGATGGTCTGGTTTTCGCAGATTACAGAAATCATGAAATTCTGCTATTGAATTAAAACGATAAGTTCTTTTCATTGGCGTGGATTTATTTGACCTGTTTGTACAAAATCATGCCAGCATGGTACAGAACACCATCTCTAAATTCCCCATCCGCGGTAAACCCTGTATCATCTTTATAGTCAATATAGTTCCCTCTTATCTTATAACTTCCTTGGTAAGCATGATTCTTATTGCCTCTTGCCTCGTCATACCGGTAATTGGATAAGAGTTCATGCCGAATGTAACCGTCTTTAGTAACCCACAAACCTATATATTCGAGATTTTCTTCCATACTGTTATTCATCACTGCTTTTTTGATTTTTTAATATTTTTTTTCAACGTTAATTCCTTCTTGATCTCATATATGAAGATCTATTCGAGACTATTGACTTGGCTGAATCTGTTGGTTAGACATATCAGTAACGGTAATATCACTTGCGATCGCATCTTGTCGTAAATAGCTCTTACGAAGATTCGGAGCGGGCATAACGGCTCCGAACCATATTTTTTCAACC
Organism: Sphingobacterium hotanense; assembly: GCF_008274825.1. Lineage (NCBI taxonomy): Bacteria > Pseudomonadati > Bacteroidota > Sphingobacteriia > Sphingobacteriales > Sphingobacteriaceae > Sphingobacterium > Sphingobacterium hotanense. The sequence continues at coordinate 343,228 of NZ_CP030848.1, read as the reverse complement.
TAAGTCAATTTTTTGAGCCATCCTTAGAACCATCCCGGAGCTGTTTCGGCTGTAAGGATAGTCAATTGATCTTGTATTTACAATGCCTAAGATCTTTATGTGATTAGATCTGTCGATGTGGCCATAATCTCGTATTGCGCCATTGTCTGTTGAATAAGTTTGTTCTTCTGCTCAGCGACGGCATAAGCATCTTTTCCCAAGAAAAGGTGTACGGGCGGTTTTGATAATTCACTCACTTCTATTAATATCTCTGCTGCACGTTCAGGATCATTAGGCTGATTGCCATCGATATCGCTGAGGTGCGCCTGTTCCGATTCCCTGGCACTTTTATATGCTAAAATAGGTTCGGTAGCGGTCTTCACCGATCCGCTGGAAAGAAACGTTGTTCTGAAATATCCTGGATAAATGACCGAAACATTTACTCCAAACTCTTTCATTTCTTCTGCTAGACCTTCAGTAAATCCAGCAACAGCAAATTTAGTAGAACAATAAATGCCAAACCCAGCGAATCCGCCAGAATAACCTCCGATAGAAGCTATGTTAAAAATATGGCCAAAGCGTTGTTTACGTAAGTAAGGAGCGGCATTTCTGATTACATTAAGCGATCCAAATACATTCACTTCGAAATTCTCGCGGACCTCTAAATCACTAAGTTCTTCCAGCGTACCGATCAATCCAAACCCCGCATTATTGACTACAACATCAATTTTCCCAAAATACTCCACGCAACGTTGAATCGCGGCCTTGACATTTTCATTATTGGTAAGGTCCATGGTAATCGGTAGAAATTGGAACGACGAGGGACCTACTTGCTCTTCTAAAGATTTAAGGTTTCTTGAGGTTGCGGCAACCCGATATCCGTTTGCTAATAGTTTTTTTACCAGTGTAAGGCCTAATCCCTTAGATGCTCCAGTAACAAACCATACTTTTTTTGTATCCATTGACTTAATTTTAAATGTTATGCAAAGATTATATATTTCGTATAATAAAAAGTAGCTAAATCACTCTATAATGTAGGCAGATCGTGGTTACGACATTATTCCTTCGTATCGCAGTTTCAACCATTTACGAAATTTTGGCGCCGCTTGTGAAAAAGTTGAGAGGTATATTCTCAACAGTTTCCATGATCGATAAATAGCGATCGATAATCTCAGGTCCGGTCTACAAAGCCTGGAATCTTTTATGTTTCCAGTAGCGGGCGGCGGTGATCAGGGCATTTAATCCGAGTATATTCGCCGTATGATTGTGCAACCTAGTTACCCGAACTGACATACATTCAGCATACGACGCTGTAGGTCTGGACAATGCTTGAAAAGGAGTGCTCCTGCATCATCAGAACTCTAGTAGAACGTGTCCAATATCCTAATAAAAAGCCTTGTCATACTCGTAGACGATTCTCAGGAAAGCTGCTACTTCCCTAAGTATAAAACCTTTCCAGATGCATCAATATATAGACAATAAGATACCACATAGCAGCAAGATGAACCCAAACAAAAAAACCGATAATTGCGTAAAGTGCCTAGGATGCACATCGGGGAGCTCTATAGATTTCACCTCATGAAAAACTTTATCCTAGGCTGACCTTAGCTGACTTTATGGGAGATAATAATTGATACCTACTGGGAAGCCCTGTAGTATAAGACATGGATGATTTTATTCTACGAGCTTGCATAACGGAAAAGGCCGCAGCAAGAGACATTGATGCCGCACCATTCGAAAGACTGGAGCGAAACATTTAGGTAAGGTAGGGAAAAGTCAACAACAATGAGGCTATCAAAAAAATTGGATGGCCCCGTCCATGCTGAATTTTCAACGTAACGCTAAACGAGGAGTTATCAGTATTCCAACGTAGAGGCTTTGACTTTACTTTTTTAGAGTCCCTTTTAAATTATTCTCGGAAATGCGACAACTTAACCAATTATGATAAAACATCACTTATTTTATCTGAGCACCAACCGATTTGCCTAAACCTAAATTAAAAGATCTTACTTTCATAAATGCCACCGAAGATAGAACGCCTAATACTAACCATAGAAAATCAATAATAAACAAATCCATTTTACCGTTGATAAAATTATTCCAAAGCCAGCTGCCGGTTTTTATACCATTGACGATCGGCACAAGCGATGAAGTTATAGCTCCCAAAAACAGGGTTTCGCGATTCGTGCGATTTAAGTTTCTACGAATAATATAGTAAGCCGTGCATATTAACCAGACCCGGAAATAAAAAGCGTAAATAAACTCCTGCGTAACGGTAGAGGTCAATTTTATGGCAATAAACGATATAGCAGTTACAGGCAGCATGCTTAAACATATCGCCAAAAACACATTTGCTGTCCAAAAGTTAAACTTTCTTTTAATTGGAATGACATTATTTTTATCGCGAGCTACCAACCAGATCAAAATACCAGAAATAATAACTAGACAGCCCATTGCCCCTAATACGAAGTAAATAACTTTAACGGGATATCCGCCAAAGTCAGCCAGGTGCAAGCGATAGATTATACTGCGTACGCGATCAACATAAGAAACATCGGTATAAGGCGATTTCTCTGCCAATATCGTATCATTTACAACTTGGACCGCTAGGACCCCAGCTCCAGCGAAACTCCTATTAAAATGAGGTTCGACTTCGACGACAACATACATATTCCAGTCCCCATAGTTCTTGATGGTGATCCGTTTAAATGTGCTCTGCGGCCACTTCTCTTTAGCTTGCCTCAAGTAAGCTTCCAAACTAAAATTTTTGTTCAATTCTTGATAAGCGTAGGTCAAAGGGAAATTTTGCGTAGTTTCTAAATCTTCATACAATTTCTCCGTATCACCATCGTACAACCGATTTGCAAAAGGCGTGATTAACACGGTGTTTATGATCAATACTACACCAGTAACGGCAAACATAAACTGGTAAGGAAAACCGATAACACCCAGGGCAGTATGCATATCCGTCCATACCGTTTTCCATCTATTAAAGGGGCGGAAGGTAAAAAAATTAGACACTATTTTATCCCAATGCAATAGTAACCCAGTGATTAGCGCAAATAAGAATAAGAACGCAGTTATACCGGCGATCAGGTAGCCAAATGGAGCAATGCCGATTCGAATAGGTACTTCATTTAATTGTGCTAAGAAATGCAGGCGATATAGAAATTCCCCCATATCATAGTTCGTCGAATAATCGCCAGTTTTGTTGTGTACGAAATCATGGGTGATGTATCTTCCGTCACCCTGGCCCCCACGCCCACGCCGTCCATTTGCTGGCTTAGCTCCTTGCGAGGTTTTCGCGAGTTCCGCTAAATTCTCTTTGTTGACAATGGTATCCTTTGATCCGCTAAAGCTGACATACCCTTTTGCCCCATTTTGTTGTAGATAAAAAATAATATCTCTGCCCTTCAAATTGTAGCCCTTTGATAGGGAATCTAAAAATTCAGCATATTGCTTGGGGTCAACTTGCTGATTGTGATAGCTGCGATTATTCTGCCATGCCGAGATTTCCTTTTTGAAGAAAGAAAAAGAGCCCGCGAAAAAGATAATATACAAAAGGACGCAAATGATAATCCCAGAAATGGTATGCGTATTAAAATAAATATTGTAATTTCTAATATTCATATTTAGTGTTTACTTGAGTAAAAATGGCAAATAAAAAAGCGTTGCCAATAGCAGATAAATAATCCATATTTTCCAGGCGTTCTTCGCTAAAAAAGCTAATAATAGCAAAGTTGCCCACAGTATATAACCTGTGATGCCCGCCGTTACAATGACATTCTTCTTCTGAAAAAGAAGAGTCATTAGCAAGTGAAAACTAAACATGACAAGATATCCTCCGATAAAACCGGCGGTAATTTTTAGAAACCGTTGAAAGGGGCTGCTTAGATATTTTTTATTTGCTGGCATGGCTTTATCGAGAAGAGATATAGGTAAACGTTAATTCAAACACAAGGCAAAAAGCAAAGAGAATAAGCACATGTTTATACGTGAGATACTGGTAAGGAAAAAGTAACACAATTAAACTCAGAAAGCCCATACCATAAATTAACCAGGCGAAAATACCCGCTCCCAAGCCTTGAAGATAGACCGTAGCCAACAGGCTGCTGATCGCTAATACTGCGCTTATTACTTGGGCTTTCGTTCGCTTTGCTACAACCTTCTCTAGCCAAATCGCTCGCTTAGGAAACCTGACCTTCTTACTGGTATTGAACCAAATAAAAGCGGCGACTAGAATCATTCCTAAAATAAGGGTATACATAGTTGATTGGGGTTATTATGGTCTACCGGCTCATTCCACGGTCGTCTACCTTGGTAGACCATAAGCGGTTATATAAGCTAGTTTAAATATTCTATAGCAGTTAAAGTCCCACCCTCAATTCTTAAGCCTCGCGTAGCGACCGCTGTGGAGGCATCAATTTTATAAACATAACCTATTCCTGTCGTTAGGTTCAATCCGATATATCCGAAACGACCAGCCTTATCGGAATAGTTATTACTGGTGAATCCCTTAATGTCCGCTATTTTAGGTAAGCCGGATACTGCTTTCCAGGTCTTTGACGCAACATCCAACACACCGATTATATTTCCAACCGAATAAGCGCCTTTGGCTTCTTTGCTGTTTGAAAAAGTAATGAACTTATTATTTCCGACGTATAGCCAGTTAGTAATATTTAAGCCTCCCGAAATCTCTTCGAAGTTGATATAAAAAGATTTGTCAAACTCGGTAGTTCCAGCATTAATTCGGGTCACTGCAGAGGGCTTTGTACTGTTCATGCTCGTATTGGTCCCCATAGAGGTCGCTACGGAAGAGGAAAAAGCATAAACGTCTCCATTTTCCACAAGCTCTAATCCATCTGTAAAATAGCGACCGATGAAGCTTGTACGGTCGTCTTTGATGATCTTTTCGAGTGTCATACTTGGATATGCGTAGACAGCGATCCAAGCTTGATCAGGGAAGGCAGTTCCGAAAGCGGCATCACAACACGCTTTGACAGAAAAGTAAGGTGCGTACACCTTTGACCCCACCTGCTTGATCCAGCTGAAGAACGCTAACTCGCCGTTATTATTTAGCTCTGCAGTATTAATATTACCCTGACTGGTGATGTTCAGCGAATTTGTATTAAATTGATACCAGGACGTTACCGGATTGGTGATACTTCTGGAAATCTTCATCATCAATATATCATCATTCACCGGCGCAAAAGCTTGTACGGTTTCCGTCACCGAGTTTGCTAGCTTGTTCAAATTACTGTCTAGGATATTATACACGGTTATCGCACCAGGATTTCCCTGTCCATACAACATGCTGAAAAACTTGTTGTTATGAGTTACATAGTATCTATAAGTTCCATCTTGTTCGACCCCTCTCCCTGCTGTTGACACTTTCCCCGTATCTAAGCTACTGGCTGTTAGCAAATAATCTGCAACGCCAGTGGCTGCCACAGGTGTAACAGCAACAATAAAATTGCCCTTTTCGCCGGGTTCTGTATCGTCCTTTGTACAAGCAGCCAAGGTGCTCAAGGTAAGTGCTGTGATTAGTAAATTTTTGATTTTCATGAGGAATATTATTAATTTAAAAGATTATTTTTTAGTGATAAAATAGCGTAGATTCAGGTAAAATGCTCGACCTGGTTTTTGCATACTGAAATTGTCGTACAGGCGCTCGTTGGTGATATTTCTAGCTTCCATACCGATATTATAGCGACCATTTCTCATACTATAAACGAGGCTTAGATCATGACTCAATTGTTGAGGAATGGTGTTTTTAGTAGCTCCCCGACTTGGCCAATACAGGTAAAAATCATGCACATACTGTAGGTTGTAACCCACATTAAGCTTATGACCCGATCCTGTAAATTCTGGGAAATATACGTTCAAATCAAAGTTTCCGAATAGATAGGGAATATTCGGCATCTGATCTTTATAGACCGGACTTACTTCGGTATACCCCTCTTCATATTGCTGCATATTCTGCAGGTATTGGTAGGTCCAGCTGGTAGCCGCAGACAACCACTTTTTATGGAAATATCGCAGCTCCAAATCGGCTCCTATGGTTCGTACGCCATCTCGATTATCAGCCATGTATTTACTTTGATTTTGGTTTAACCGTTGATAGATAAAATCTTTCGCATTTCTGTACAATGCGCCTGCAGTTAATGCAAATTGGTTGTTCTGGTTCATATCGAATTGATACAGCACACCCAGGTTGAAATTGTTGCTACTCTCGGGCTTCAGATTTGTATTTGCATCCTGGTTTTCCACGTCGCCAAACAATTCATAGGGCGTGGCCATTCTGTTGGTCAGCTCATAACTTGCTTTTAGTTGTAAATCAGCATTTAAGAAATAGGATACTGCCGTTCCATAGCCGAAACGACTTGAGTTAACGGAACTTGTATTTCCGTTTTTATTTCTTTGAGATAAGAATTTCCCGAAAATATGAGCACTCCAAAGCCTCTCTTCCTTGATTTGATAACCAACGCCTAATACGTTCTTCTGAGATAGCTTCGCGTATTCATAGGCACTGTTCTGGGGATTTATCTCGTCTGAACCACTTCTATTGAACGTATTAAAAACATTGTTGAGGGTAAAAACATGCTTATTCCCCAAATTGTAGTTTACATTCGCAGTCACAATACCGTCGCGATTTTTGTATTTGTACATCGTTCTGGAACGTTCGCCTGAGCTTGGTGGTAAATCCGCATGGGTATCACCAAACCAATCAAACCGCTTGGCAACCGTGTCTATGGTTTGTTCTGTACCCAGATTAATATTTGCGTTTAGCATGACATCTAATCCGTTGATTAGATTATTTTTGCTATACTTCAAACTCGGCATAACAATATTACCTCTTCGGTGCCAGGCCCCAAATACGGATTCCATCCTCGCTCCGGTTTGTATTTCCTTATAGTTTTGACCGAGTGTTATGCCAAATAGTAGCCGGTCAGCATATGATTTATTGACTACCCCAACATTCGCAATAATGGATTCGTTGTGAAACTGATCGTGAAAACGCGCCACTTCTGTAGCATGCGCGTAGTTATCTTTTCTATTGTTATGCTTTTCTATAAACACTTTGTAGTTATTGTCAGAGTAATTTTGGAAGGCGTTTAGTTCAAGGGTTAATCCGCTTCTATGAGTTAGCGCGGTATTGATAGTCGTTCTATGTGTATTAAAAGATCCATACGAATACGAAGCGTCGATATAGTTCCTGTTGGATTTATTGGTTACAATATTAATGGCACCGCCGAGCGCATCTGAACCTAACCAAATTGGAACTACTCCTTTGAATACCTCTATATTTTCGGCTAAGTTTATTGGAATCGTGTTCATTTGAAACGTGGAACCCATATTATCCATGGGCACGCCGTCGATAAAGAATCGAATATGATTCCCTGAGAAACCATTGATTGCTAAATTGATATTTGATCCCAAACCACCTTGCTCTCGAACACGGACACCAGGTACCTGATCGAGCGCATCCGCCAGATTGATGGTGCTATTATAATATTTTGTAGCATCTATGGAGGTAACGTTGAAGGCCGTTCGATTGGTCATCTGTGACTTCGTCAAACCGGTTACAGCGATTTCTTCAATACGTTGATCTTTTTCGACAAGAATGATGTCAAAACTATTGCTCCCCTCTTTCAGTACAAGCTTCTGTTTAAAAGCCTGATACCCGACAGCTTGTGCGGTAATTTCAAGATTTTTATTCTTGATGTTGATGAACTTAAACTTGCCCTGGTCATCGGTCCACATGGACTGTCCATCCAGCCGAACGGTGACACCAGGGATTGCTTGATGCTGGTTATCTTTTACCTTTCCCGATAAGCTGACCTTCTGTTGTGCAAGGGAGAGATTGCTGATGAGCGTGCACAACAACAGAGTGAGAAGCTTCACACCTCGACGATTAACTTGTTGATCGATATGCGTATAAACCTTACTTAATAACGGCTTTGAAACAAAAAAATACATTTTTTTATCTTTTGATAAAGTGACCAGGCGAGTTAGTTAACAAAAAGAGCAGAAGTGTTCGCTCTGTAAATCTTTTCAATTGATTTGCCGAACCAATCCGTTTTTTTGTCCTCCGTGTCCGTTACTTCCAGTAAGTATTTGCCTTTCACCGGCGTTTTGAAGCTTATTGATCCCTTCTCATCGGTCTTTAAGGATTTTACCCAACCATCCGGCATAACCACTTCCACTTCTGCCTGTGGCAACGCTAAGTCATTTCGTTCAACCTCTGCGTGGATCATATCGCCGACCTGGTAGTCCCTAGGTTCTAGATGGATGGCTAATGGTAAAGCTGCTTTAGTTTCCGATTGTTTCCCCACCTGGACTTTCGCGAGCGCAGTGAATTCAAAAGCTGTAGTTTGGTAGGCTTCTTTTGCGGGATGTTCAATTGTAAGGATATAAGTTCCCAGCTGTGTAGGATTGAAGGTGGCGCTGAAGTAGTTTGAATGGGGCGTTGTCTTGACTTCAGTTTTTTGTTGATCCGGAGAAATCAAAAAAAGTTTAAAAGCTTTCACATCCGAGTACCATTTCTCTACAGGTTCGATCAGATTATGGCTGTATTCGCCATAGTATATTTTCACTTCCTGTGCTTTATTTTTCACACCTATGGCCGCTGTTTCTATCCACAAGGCATGCGCACTCACCATTTTAGAGGTAAAAATGGCAACGAGGGTAATCATTAATTTTAAGGTTTTCATGTGTTAATAAGAATTTGTCGATCTGTCATTTTGGCTCAAAAAAATGGCTGTGCACTTTTCAAAGCATTTTTGTTACTATGCTATTCCTGATACTTCCTTCCATACGATCCCCTAGAATCGCATTAAAAAATAGGAAAGGACAGCTTCGACAAAATCCCAAACAAGTGTAAAATTGTTTGATTTTTCTTATCTTGCATGCCCTTCCATAATTGCTTGTAGAGGGGTCTTCATACAATTTTATGTATGAATTTCTTAAATCAGTTACCGCTGATTTAGGATAGCGTCATGCGAAGATTACCGTCTTGCGCATGGCGCTCTTTTGTTTTATAAATCATGTCTTTTTTCTGATTCCTGCTTACAGCATGTTAAACATTCCTGCAGTTTTTATTTAGACTCATTATAAACAAATGCAAATATAAATTATAATTTTAATTTTCAAATTATTTTTATTCGCAAATTTCCTCATAAAAACATGCACCTTTCTCTTATGATTCTTCCAGACTGCTGTCGCTAAAAGTCATTTTATGATAGAATCTTAAAAAGATTTTTATTGGCTAGATAAAAAAAACTATGGACAGGGCAGTGCATATTGATTTTATCAACTTTCAATTGCATGATAAAATTTATTTGTTGCGTGGGTGGGAGGTGCTATTAGGTTACACAATAACCCTTTTTCAAACAGAAAACTAGTGTGATTTTCAATTTTCTCCCTACTCCATAGCTTAGGTCAAACGCTAAAATAGCTTACACGGAGTAACAAGGTCATTACACGCTAAACCCTAAACGAGCTCGCCTTGTGAGCGAAGACAGCAATATTTATTAAAACGTATCGCAACCGATTTATCCAATTTGTTTAATTTTGCCACTTATTAATCTTTTTTTAGAAAAAAAATAAGTCTGCCCCCCCCCCAAAGATCCTTTTTTTTCATCTATACAAGAAAGGCCGACATACTAAAGCGGTCGGTCGAGCATTATACACATTCATGAGCCAAAATTTTGACCAGAACTATTTAGAAGAACTTATCGAAAAAAGCCTAGCGGGCACCATCGATCCTAATGAGCAAAAACTCCTCACCTTATTTTTAAAATATGGGAAGGGACCCGGCGTGGACCGCCTCGTAGAGCGTGCATTTCTCCAAGAAAAGACCAATCTACCCGCCTCGCAGGATCGCTTCGACATCTTATGGGACAAGCTGCATCCTGTTCAACCGCTTCATAGCAAGCCGCAAATCGTTTCCATTCTTCGGTATGCTGCTGCCATCCTGCTTTTCCTTTCCATTCCGATGCTACTTTTTCGAACAGAAATGAAGCAGGCTTTGCAACTCCTCCCCACACAGCGGCAACCTGTTGCCAATGAGGCCTCGATACACGTAATCCCCAAATCCAACTCAAAATACGAGGACGTGCTATTGACTTTGAGCCCAGACAATGCAAAGACCTTAAACACCGATTCAAACAGGGAAGAGCTTCAGCTTTCGCACGCCGGCGTTGAAATCACGCAAAAAGCGCATTCGATTACATACGAAAAAATAGCTGGCGCATCGCTTGGTGCGAACATCTACCATCAGGTTCAAGTACCTGCGGGAAAAACCCTGGATGTGCAAATGACAGACGGCACGAAAATCACGCTGAACGCGGGGTCTTCCCTACGCTATCCGATTGCCATGGAGCGATCCGAGGTACGCGTAAGCTTGCAAGGAGAAGCCTATTTTGACGTGGCCCACCTTCCCAACCGACGTTTTATTGTAGCGGTTAGCGGGAATAAATTGCTTAAGAAACACCAGATTGAGGTGTTGGGCACACAATTCAACATCAAAGCAAATCCGAACGACCCCTCCATAAAAACGACTTTAATTCAAGGCAAAATCCAAGCTCGCGGCCTGGGTAAAGATCTGTTAGTCCTCCAACCTAACCAAGAGTTGACGGTAGATCATGGCGTCGCTATCAGGCCGGCCGATCTAACTTCCGCCACGGCTTGGAGGAACCGTACGTTCTACTTGAAAAATGTGGGGCTTGACGAACTCTGCCGCGAATTAAGCCGCTGGTACAACGTCGAGATTGCTTACGATAAATCCTTAGAAAACCTTCGATTCCATATCGACTTTTCCAGAGATAAACCCCTGGAAGAACTCTTAGCAATTTTAGCCATGGACCCGCAAGTGTCGATTGTCAGAACAAACAGCCAAATCCAAATAACAAATAAAAATTAACCTTAATCGAATGAATAACATTTTCAAATTTAAACATGTCCTCACCTTTTTGATGTTGGTCATCAGCAGTTATGGCTATGCGCAACAAATTAATCTTCGAAAAGATGTCATGAGCTTGGAAGAAGCCTTCCAGCAAATCAAAAAACAAACCGGAATGGACATTGTTCTGAGCGGCACCAACTTAAACGTATCTACCCAAATCGACCTTGATCACTCAGTTCGTACGGATCTACAAAGCTTCCTAAATTTCTATTTTAACAAGCTCAGTGGTTACCGCTATGTGATTAATAAAAACGTCATCGTGGTGCAAGAACTACCCAACAGAGTGAATAGTATTCGGGGAAAAGTGATCAATCGGTCTACTAGAGAAAGTATTGCCGGAGCAACCATCCGAATGAACGAGATGAACTCAATCAAAACCGATACCGGAGGTAATTTTATAATCCCATTTTACAGCATCCTCAATAAACTGACCATTAGTTATTTAGGTTACAAGAACATTGAGTTGACTGAATTTAATAAATTCTACTACCTCTTGGAACTCGAAGAAGAAGGGGAAAACATCGATGAGGTGGTGATCAACGGTATATTCGACCGAAAAAAAGAAAGTTTTACCGGTTCTTCGACCACCTTCTCTGGAAAGGAACTGAAAATGATTGGTAACCAAAACATCCTCCAAAGTTTAAAAACCTTGGATCCTTCCTTTCAAATTAAAGAAAACAACGCTTACGGCTCCGATCCGAACCGCCTACCCGACATCGAGGTAAACGGCAAGACCAGTGTGATAGGATTAACCGACGCCTATGGGGTCAACCCCAATCAACCGTTATTTATTTTGGACGGATTCGAAAGCAGCTTAGCAGTGATTAATGATTACAGTATGGACCGCGTGGAATCCATCACGATCTTAAAAGACGCGGCCGCCGCAGCGATCTACGGTTCCAAGGCTGCTAATGGCGTGGTCGTTGTGGTGTCCAAAAGACCAAAACCTGGAAAATTAAAATTCAGCTACAATGCCAATAGCAGCGTCAGTACGGCGGATTTATCGGATTACAATTTAATGAACGCCGAAGAGAAGCTTGAGTACGAAAAACTGGCATTGGTTTACGGAAATTTTACGGGAGACGGGGATACCAATCCCGAAGAAGAAATCAATTACTTCGCCTATTTACAAGACATCCGTAGCGGGGTAGAATCCTATTGGTTGGCCCAGCCACTACGCGTAGGTTTCAACTTAGACCAAAACATCAGCGCCACAGGGGGTGATAAGCATCTCCTGTATACGCTGACCGCCCGCCATTCCACCAAAGAAGGTGTCATGAAGGGATCTGACCGTCAAAACAGTGGCGGTAGTATCCGCTTAATCTACGAAAATGACTGGTATACTTTTGCCAATAACTTAAGCATCGACTACGTCAAATCCAACACCCAACCCGTTCCCTTTTCACAGTTCGCCAATGCCAGCCCCTACCGCCGGATGTACAATGAGCAAGGCGGTGTGGATCCAGGATGGTATAGTTTGACCCAAGTGGCCAGCTATATCGCTTTGAATCCATTATACGATTTTAACAACCACAACATCAACACCAACGAAGTCAATAGCTTCATCAATAATTTCGAGTTCCGCGGAAGATTACGCCCAGATTTAAATTTTGAACTGCGATTTGGCCTTCAAAAATCAACCGGACAAACCGAGATCTTTCGATCACCTTTCAATTCTGAATTCATGAAGACGGATGTCGATCAAAGAGGCTCTTTTCAAGAAAGCAATAGCCGCAATTTCCGGTACGATGCAACAGCTACGCTGAAATACTTCCGCGTACTGCAGGAAAAGCATGCGCTAAATGCAGTGCTCGGGGGTACCCTCGATGAAACTACCGATCGAAGCAGTACCTACAGTACCGTCGGATTCATTGATGATCAATACGCTAATCCGGCGTTTTCCTTCGGTTATCCCGACGGTGGAAATAGTCAGTATTTGCAGTCCACCAGACGTAGTGCCAGCGCATTTTTAAGCTTTAGCTACGCCTACGATCAAAAGTATCTGTTCGATGCAACGGTACGTTCGGACGGCTCCTCGGTTTTTGGAGCAGGGAAACAGTTTACGACCATTTGGTCTGCAGGATTAGGATATAACCTACATCGAGAATCGTTTTTGCCTTTTTATGAATGGGAATGGGTCAATTCCCTACGCTTACGTGCTTCAATGGGAAACCCTGGAAACCAAAACTTCAATGATTATATTTCGAGCCGAATCTATATTTTCAATCAGGAAAACCGTAATCCTTTTGGGGCCAGTTTGTACACCTCAGGCGCTGCAAACCCTGCCCTGCGTTGGCAAAAAACTATTAATAAAACGTTTGGCCTTGACTTTAAAGGATTCGCTAACGCGATAAGCATCACCGCTGAATATTTTGAAAAAATAACGGACCCCTTATTGGTTTATATTGGATTACCTTCCTCTGTAGGCGTCACCCAATACCCCCAGAATATGGGTTCCCAAAGAGGCAAAGGCTTCTCATTGATCAGTAATCTACAATTGCTAAACCATAAAGATTTTCGCTGGCTTGCGAATCTGAGCGCCATTCATATGACAACGACCTACGGAGATTTGGGCAACAAAATGGACGTCTACAACAACCAAAATCAAAGCCTGAATTTAACACGATATTACGATGGGGCAAGTCCAAACGATCTTTGGGCCGTCCGTTCATTAGGCATTAACCCAACGACAGGGGATGAGATGTTCCTCACCAAAGAGAATGAACAGACCTATAAACACAGTTATCAGGATGAAGTAATCGTGGGTAACTCCGAACCTACCTTAACGGGTAACCTGGGGATGACCTTCTATTACAAGGCCTTCTCCTTCAACTATAGCATACGGTATCGTTATGGGGGTCAGGAATTCATGAATACCCTCTACAATAAAGTCGAAAATATCAGTCAGGCAAAGCAATATAATAATCTGGATAAACGGGCTTTGTACGATCGTTGGAAAGCGCCTGGAGATGAAGCTAAATTTAAGGCAATTTCACGGACGATTAGCACGCCAATTTCCTCGCGTTTTGTCCAGGACAAAAACGAGCTGGTGGGGGAAAGCTTTTCCTTCGGCTACGATACCTACTCGGGGGCCCTACTTAGACGTGTTGGACTTGCGCACGTGATGGCACGCTTTTACGCTAACGATCTGTTCCATTTATCCACTATCCGCAACGAACGTGGCATTGAAAACCCGTTCGCCCACAGCGTTTCATTTTCACTCACTTTAGGTTTTTAAGATCCTACAATATTTCAAACCATGAAAAAACACTTAATCTATATCCTCCTGCTGAGTCTGACGATGACTTCCTGCAACAAGTGGATTGATGTACATCCGACCGACCGGATTTCGGAAAACGAACTCTTTACAAAAAAAGAAGGTTTTTTGAAAGCATTAAACGGGATTTACATTGCGATTTCTGACCCTGAACTATATGGCAGATTTTTGACCGCCGGGGAACTGGACGTCATGGGGCAATACTATATGAAAGCCAGCACTTACCATAATTACAGTATGTTTATGGCCTACCAACATAGCGACGCGGTGAGCAAAGCGGCCTTCGATGCTACCTGGAAGAAAGCGTTCAGTAGCATTATGAATATCAATATTCTGCTCGAAAAATGTGGAGACGAGCCGTCTTCTAACTTACCCGAGCCTTATTTCAGTTTGGTTAAAGGCGAGGCATTAGCCTTACGGGCTTTTCTACATTTCGATATGCTTCGCGTGTTTGGACCGATTTACGCATCGGATTCCCAAAAAGAAGCGATTCCCTATTACACCCTTCCGAATTTCGAGATAGAACCGTTATATTCTTCACAAGTTATTTGTGAGAAAGTTCTGGCTGACTTTCAACTGGCCAAGCAACTGTTAAAAAATGTTGATCCGATTCAAACTGACGGCGTAAGAATTCCAACAGCAGAAACGCTTGACAATAGCCTGAACTATCGGCAATACCGCCTCAATTATTTCGCCATCGATGCACTGCAGGCACGTGTACATTTGTGGATGGGTAATCTGGAGCAGGCCGGCAGTATTGCCAAAGCAACCATTGCGGCAGTGCAGCAAGAGGCCAAACCTATTTTTCCTTTCGTCAAGGCAGCAGACGCTACCAACAATCTTCTACCCGACCGTCTGTTCTCCTCAGAGGTCATGTTTGCGGTGTATACGGTAAACCGGGCCCACCTGTACAACACACTGTTTTCTGCCAATTTGGATTTAGTAACACGTCTATACGCAAATACAGGTAATGCGGTCATGACACGGGTCGATGCCATGTATTCGGATAAAAACGATTATCGCTATAAGATTTGGGAAGTGGTCAATAACAATGGCAACTTGGTGCTTGTCAATCAAAAATTCCAAGACGCCGTTGATTTACCCGCGCGTTACATGTTGCCCTTGGTGCGGATCAGCGAACTGTACCTGATCGCCGCAGAATGTGAGTCTGATCTGGCAACTGCAACAAATTTTGTCAACAAGCTCCGCCTGAACCGCAATGCGATTTCCCTTCAGCCAGCGACAGCCGCAGCCCTGAAGCAATTGATTTACGAAGAATACCGCCGGGAATTTATTGGTGAGGGACAACAATTTTACTATTACAAACGTCATGCTTTTACAACCCGTCCGAGTGAGACCCACTTGACGAGTAATACAACAATGGACGTGGCGAATTACCAAGTACCACTACCCGATAGTGAGACCAGTATGCGCTCACCGAAAAACAACTAGTGACCATAAAATTGACACACAAAATGAGAAATAATAGCAAATATTTGTACATCCTTGCCTTGGTAAGCAGCCTAATCGCGAGTGTTTCGCTGGTTTCTTGTGAAAAGGAACTGATGGGCTACCAGGGGGAGGAAGGGGTATACTTCGCCGTACGCCGCGGCCAAAATGCTATCTATATGCAGCAATGGCCCTACCATCCCACCACTAGTATCAACCTCTTCAGCCTAACGAAAAACGATACGATTGTCGGGATAACCGTAGCTCTTGCTGGGCCCCAAAAAGATTACGAACGTAGCTTCCATGTGGAAATTAATCCGGATTCTACCAGTGCCCTGGTTGATCAGCATTTCCAAATAGTGAATCCCACGCCAATCATTCCTGCCCATAGCTCGAGCACCGAAGTGCTCGTGAAGCTCTTTAAATCGGTAGATCTTAAAAAAGCGCGAAAAAGCATTGGGCTCCGTTTAAAAGAAGGTTCGGAATTGGGGTTATCTTTTCCTAAATTTCAAGCTATCCCCGGATATACGAATACCCAAGAACCCATTATCCAGCAGTTTAACGCCAGTCTGCATACGCTGTATATACAAGACTTCCTTCCCAAGCCTGCGGTTTGGTCAGGCTCGGTATCTGCGGTCAACCAAGAAACGTTAACCTGGGGTGCCTACACGGAGAAAAAAATTCTGCTGATGTGCGAGCTCATGCAACTTAGTTACGCAGATTTTGAATCGACCCAAACCATGCCTACTGTTCGACAGCTATTGATCGCTCGACAAACAGCCGAATATCTAATTGCGCAGTTTAACGCTGGAACTCCAGTCCTGGAAGACGATGGACGTTTGATGTATGTCACGGGTGTTCCTTGGACATCCATTGTCGGTACGCCTTGGAAGAAATAAAATTACTAAACCATTAATGAATTAACGATGACCACCATCAATTATAAACACTGTTACTGGATCCTATTATTTGTACTGTTTTCCTGTGCGAAGGATCTAGGCAACTATGAATATACAACGCAATACGACCTGAAGATCGAAGGCGTAAAAAGCGAATATAACGTGCTCACCCAAATCGACACGCTCCAGATTAGCCCACAGTTGAGCAGTGAACATTACCAAGAAAACAGTGAACAGTACCGCTATACCTGGTTGCTCTTCCGAGATTTATTCAATACGGATACGGTAGGAACGAGCAAAAACCTCATCCTCCCAGTGCGTCAAGCACCGGGTGGTTATAACTTGTTTCTCCATGTTTATGACCCTGAATCTGGAATACGATGGACTACCAAGAGCAAATTGACTATTGGGACGAAGTTATCACGCGGGATGCTCCTGATTGGCGAAAATGAGCAGAAGCTCGCGGATATCAACATGCTGGCTATGTCCAGCGACACGGTCGTCATCAAAGAACTTTTAGCTGGTAACGGACTCCCGAGCCTAACCGGACCAATTCATGTGCAGCACTCCGGGGGCGCCCTAGCGTCCCGAAATCGACTATGGGCTTTTACAAGTTCGGGATCCTACTATTTGGACCTGTCAACCTTAAAGGGTTCTGCAAACAATAACTTCGCATCGCTGAATTACAACTCCTTTGGTCTCACCTCGGATCAGATGACCCCTGTCCTGCTGGCGCCGCAAATCAACTCCATTAGCGGTTCCACTGGCGATTCATTCGGTAGATTGATGGTCACCAAAGAGGGGCATATCTTTGGCGGCAATATATTAGAAAGTGGGGGGGATATGTATGCCGACCCACTCAATCGCGATGCTGACCAACCTAGAGTTCTACTTCCTGCTGCACCGTACTTGTTTTATCCCTTGCGCTCGACCTCTTCGATGATTTGGTTCGATACCCAGCATAAGCGTTTTATGCGTATCCCAAGTTTTTTTTCGACCTATACCTCAAACCGGATCGCTGAAAATACAGGGAACTTATTTTCATGGGATCAAAGTAGTGTAGGGCGCAGCTTGGTCTACGGAGAAAACTCTTTCAATTCAGATGGTGGGGCAACCAATGGCAACTCTTTCGCCATCATGCGTGACGGGCAGAATAAACATTTCATCTATAAGTTCTATGCCAACAGTGCTGTTCCTACGCAAAATGGATTATATGAAATCAAGCCCATCGCCATAGATTTTGATAAAGCGAGCAGCTACGCTTTTGCTTCCTATAGAACCCTCGTTTTGTATGTGGTAGAGGGCAAGTTATACGCTTACGATTACAGTCCCGGCAATGAGCGATTTTATGCACTAAACCTAAGCGAAAATAACGAAGTCACGATGATCCGCTTTGACACACAGATCCATCCCCTAGAGAATGATTTATACTTGGCCAGCTACAATGCTACCGACAAGGGAACCTTACAACGGTTTAAACTTGTGGCCAATCCGAACACGGTCGAATTTCAAGCGGTGGCAGGGTCGAAATGGTCTAATCTGATTAAAATTAAAAGTATGGCATGGCGGGCGGTCAACTAAGTGACGCAGCATCATGTTAATTAAACCCAAAAAACTATGAAAAACCTAATTTTACTTTTGTCACTGATATACTTCAGCGTAAATCTAAAGGCACAACAAATTGTGGATACTGCTCAGGTGCGCAAGCTTCAACAGCAGGTGACGAAGTTTACTGATAGTCTCCGGCAAGAAACTGATATTGAACAGAAGAAAGCGTTGCTTAAAAGTCCAGATTATCAACAACTTTCACAGGACGACCTGTCAGCTGCCATACAATTCAGCAAAGCCATGCTGGATCATTTTCTAGCCACGGGGGATAAAGGGAACGCCCTGGTCTGGCTGCGTAAAATGGAAAATTTCGGAATGTTCTACCGCTTCGCCTATAGTTCCTGGTTTGTCACCTTCGCTAAAAGAGGGGAGTATAACTATATCGATTCTTATCTTGCCCCTAAGATGGACAGCCTCTATCAGGTTATGGTATCGGATAAAAGGCTCGATAGCCGTGGTCATGCGGAATACCAGATGTGGTTAAACGGCTTCGTGGAAACGAAGTTGCAGCTTCAAGCGTATCAAACAGTCTATCAACATTTGGATTATTTATATCGAGAAAATAAGGTCCTCCCCGATGCGCAGCAATACTTACAATACACCAAAGTGTTAATCGCACTGGGCAAAGAAGCGCAAGGCATTGAGGTGTTAGCCACAGTCTACTTAAACGAAATTAACGTGAACCCGGCCATGGAGCAAGACAAAAACGCGCTCTTAGCCGGAATTGACCAAGGTCAGTCGAAGTTTCAAGCGGAAATTGCTCGACGCAAAACGATTGAAAAAGAGAATTTGAATTTCCTGGTCAAAAACCTACCCGAACTGTATGGACGGGGTGTAAAGGAACGCTTAGGGACCAGCAAATATCTATTGTTAAGTTTTTGGGGTACCTGGTGTGTCCCGTGTATCCAGTCCCATCCCAAGCTAAAATCAATCTACGATAAATATCATGATCAAGGTCTGGAAATATGGAGTATTGCCCGTGAAAACGGCACCGATAAACAAGCCGTAGAGCAAAAACTAAAGAAGTCAATCGCAGATCAAGAACTTCCTTGGCTTCATTCGATGTTGGTGCGCGGCACAGAACGGGTATTGACCGATTACGATGTCACGGGCTATCCCACTAAAATTTTGCTTGACCGACAGGGCAATATTTTAGGAAAATTTACAGGAAATGAAGGAGATAAAATTGAAGCTTTCGTTTCTAAACTACTCACACAAAATTAAAATTAATTCCGTTTATGAAAATGCATTTATTTACCATCCCCGATAAAGGCTTCACTTGTCTACGCTTAGCCTGTCTCTTGGCGTTTGCTACTCCCGTTGCTCTTTACGGTCAGCGGCCCTCAGCGAGTGTAATTAGCGAGCAAAAAGCCGTACAGGAACTCAAAGATTCCACATTACCGATTGACAAAGATGTGCGTATCGGGAAACTTTCAAACGGTTTGACCTACTACCTACGGGCGAACCAGACCAAAAAGGCTAGCGCAAATTTTATCTTAGTCAACAAAGTAGGTTCCGTATATGAACAGGAACACGAAAGAGGATTAGCGCACTTTACGGAGCACATGGCATTTAATGGCACGAAAAATTTTCCTGGAAATAGCCTCATCGATTACTTAGAAAAGCAAGGTGTAAAGTTTGGCAGTGACTTAAATGCCTACACCAGCTTTGATGAGACGGTGTACCATTTCACCATGTCCACGGCCGACCAGCAAGTGGTGCACAATGGTTTAAAAGTCATGCGCGATTGGGCCGGTGAGCTAAGCTTCGATCAAACGGAAATCGATCAGGAGCGGGGCGTCATCATTGAAGAAAAGCGAACTTTAAATACCACCGATCGACGCTTGGGTCAAAAGCGACTAGATATGAAGCTCCGAAATTCGCTCTATACCGAGCGTAGCCCAATTGGCCTTGAGGAAGTGATCAAAAATTTCAAACGCGAGGACATTGTTCAATTCTACCGCCGATGGTACCGCCCTGACCGCCAGGCCATCATTATCGTTGGCGACATTGACGTGGACCAGATGGAGCAAGAACTGACAAAACAGTTTGCCAGCTTACCCAAAGCAAGTGAAACCCCTAGCCTTCCCAACAGAAATATTCCCTTAAAGGGGGAGCCGCAATTCGAAGTCTTCAAAAACCCGGAATCTGCCGAGAGCAGTTTGGCCATCTCCCTAAAAAGAACCGTGGGTAAAGTCATCAATCAAGCTGATTTCAAGAACCAAATGGTGGAAATGCTATGGCATAACCTAATCTCCAGCCGGTTGATGGACATCAGTCAGGCTGACAAAAGCAAAGGCTATAAGCTCTACGGTAGTTCTGGCGAAATATACAACGGTATTGCGGCGACCAATATTTCGATGAGCATGCCGCTGGAAAAAATTCAGCCGGTATTTACTAAGTATTGGACAGAAGTAGAGCGCATCAAAAGGCATGGATTTACTCAGGAAGAGTTCGATCGTGCCCGCTCAAGAATTCTGCAGCAAACGAAGAATTTGTTGCAGGAAAAGGATAAGCTCACCTCGGATAAATATACCAGCAAATATCAAAGGCACTTCCTGGACGGAACCATTCCCCTGGATATCGAAACGGAGTATGCCTTGTTAACTGAAAACTTCAAAACATTGACCCTCGACAGCCTGCACAAGGCTACGGCTACTTGGCTAAACAGCCCGGATCTTGACATCTTCTTAACGGTTCCGGAGAACAGTCAGGCTACAATTCCCAGCCAAGATCAGCTTCAGCAGTGGATGCAGCAAGCTGCTAAAGGGAAGCTTGAACCTTTCATCGCCAACTCTATTCCAACGAGTTATATAAAAACACCGTTGACAACGCGCGGGAAAATTATAAGCAAAGAGTACATCCCTGAATTGGATGTCACCAAGCTAAAGCTCGCTAATGGGGTTCAAGTTATTTTAAAACCAACCAGCTTTAAAAACAATGAAATCATTCTTCAGGGCTTCAGTCCGGGCGGAACTACGCGCTATAAACAAGGCGACTACCGAGCAGCTAGTTATGCTACCGGCTTAATTAGCGCTTCTGGCCTAAACGGCATCGATGCCAACACCTTACTGAAAATGCACATGGATCGCCAGCTTTTAATAGGACCAAACATCGACAATTACTCGGAGGGTATTGGCGCGACAACCACGAGTACAAACTTAGTAGACGCTTTGCAGCTGACGTATCTATATTTTACCTCGCCGCAAGCAGATGATGCCGCTTTTGAGCAATTGCTGACTCATCTCCACAAATCCATAGAGCAGCCCAAGTCACCTATCAAGGTCTTTCAGGATTCTATCGTTCAACTCCTGTTCAAGGGGCATTACCTCTATAAGGCGATAGAAAAGAAAGAAATTTCTGCGTTAAATAAAGACAAGATGCTTGAAATTTATAAAGAGCGCTTTGCCAATGCCGCTGACTTCAAATTTTTACTCGTAGGCAGCTTTGACATCGATTCGATCAGTCCGCTTCTGGAAACCTACTTGGGCTCACTTCCGGCTTCCGGAAAAAAAGAACAAATCCAACCGATCAAAGTCGACCGTTTAGAAGGAAAATTTTCTAGCAAAATATACAAAGAGGAGGAAAACCGGGCTACCGTCATCCTTTATTTCTCGGATGTCTTTAAGCAGAGCGCAAAATCCACGTATGAACTGCAGGCACTCCGCGACGTGTTGGAAAAACGTATCATGGCACGCTTACGGGAAAAAGAAAGTGGCATTTACACGCCGCAAATTTCATTGAACACGTCCTCCATCTGGGAGCCTCGCTATACCATGCAAATTATATTTGCCTGCAACCCCGAACAATCGGAC
Organism: Sphingobacterium hotanense; assembly: GCF_008274825.1. Lineage (NCBI taxonomy): Bacteria > Pseudomonadati > Bacteroidota > Sphingobacteriia > Sphingobacteriales > Sphingobacteriaceae > Sphingobacterium > Sphingobacterium hotanense. The sequence goes on along the minus strand of NZ_CP030848.1, from coordinate 321,235 downwards.
CGCCTAACCGAGGCGACCTTGGAAGAGATCAGACTGATGCAGACACAAGGTGTCCAAGCCGATGACTTGGCCAAGTTTAAGAGTGAGACACTTTTAAACCACGAGAAAGCACTACACATGAATAGATTCTGGTTGACCTACCTGAAAGACAGCTATATTAAAGGACAAGACCCGACGGAAATACTAAGTTACCCGAAACTCATTCAAGAGATCAACGAAGCTGCTGTCACGCAGGCTGCGCAGAAATACTTGAATCTTTCGGAACTAAAAACCTTTACCTTATTACCGAAGCAATAACATCCTGACTGACTTTCCCTCATTCCGCTCAACTATCGCTGTTAACTTTAACAGCCGAGCGGAATGAAGGGGTTGGTTACCCCAGCGATCCCTGTAAATGATTCTAAGTCATCGCTACGTACATTTTCCAACCGACAAGCCTCAGCTCCTTTATTCGGGCTACCCTAACACTGTCCAGCGTTGACCTGATACATGATGTTTAATAAAGTAAGAATCTTTATGATTCGATTATTTAAGTATGGATTGAAGTATTGAATAGCATTAACTATTTATTTCGTCCAGTTCTTTTTAGAAAACACTCGACTTTTACTTAATTTTGAATAAAATTAAACCGTTTTGAAAGTATCTGAATTAGTGTTATATAAATTTGATAGACTCCCAGTTGGTTACGTTTTACTTATAATGATTTTGATGTTTCGGTGAGCAATAAGGACGCCGTTATCAAAGCATTGAAGAGACTTGGCTGTCCATCTTTGTAAATACGCTAGCTCTCCTGTTTTCGCCAAATCTCAACTTAAAGGCCTTTTTTGCTTTGTGCAGATTTGACACGTCATATCCTATTGAATGCAAACAAAGTTTGACGTCGAAGAACGAATTTTTACAGCATTTGGCATTATTATTCACTAATATCCAAACCCCTTCGCCTGTAGAAATTCCAAGGAAAGAAAACACCAGGATCTTTCTTGCGGCAAGAATTATCAGAATGAGCAAGGATATTTACATTTGGTATTTTATTCTGGTTTTAGGTCTAAAATTCTTTTAGACAATTTGGTCATTTCATTTATACGGATATCGTTGCTAATATTTTTAATTAAAATTTTAGATGGTCTATATTCAAGAGAGCCCATTCCACGAACACCGACGTAGGCAAGTTGCTCAGTTGGGTTAATACTTTATTATTAGCATTCATCCACTCTTTGAATACCATGTTTCCGAATAGATCGGGCAAAGAGTCCGCACAAAAGGGAGGGATACTATAACCTGTAAAATAAAAATATGGTAAGAAGATGTACTGAATCGTATGATATGGTATCTTATATCGGACCGCTTAAAGGATCAGCACAATACGGATAGCATATCGATTCAAGACCGGCTCAAGCTTCGTCTAGAAAAAGGCAATATCCTCCCTTAATACGGTAGATTATAGCGGCCTTTCCTGGCCGCTCCATATATGAAACACTGCCTCAATGTTGGCTGTCTGGCAAAAAAAGAGTCTATTTGGGGAAAGGGTTGTAACGAAGGCTGTTTGAATTGTGCAACAGTTCCGGACTTCCCATCGCATATCGATTAGCAAGGGTCATTATATAGCTGGGCCAAACAGCGTCAGCTGTACGCTTTGGCACTTCTGATCGTCCCATCACAAGCCCTGCGAACCAGATTTTATCTTAAAATAAAGTACCCGCAAAGCAAAAGCCATGCGGGTACTAAACGAATCTTTCTTGGTACTTATGAGGTAGCAGTCAGGGATTAAGGATTCTGTTCCTGGATCTGGTCGTTATAGTTCAATTCGGTGTTCAATGGAATCTGCAACGTAAAATCTTTACCTGCGGGAACCACCTTCTTTTCGCTATGGTTCGCCGAAGTCGTACGATCCACTCCGATATGCCAACGTTTGTTGTCTAAAAATTCATGTGCACCTTCACCCCATAATTCGATGCGGCGTTGCAATTGAATTTCTGTCAACAAAGCATCTCCAGTTTTGCTGCTCTTTTGGTAAGCGGCATCACGTTTAGACACCAGCTGAAAAAGCGCATCCTGTGCTTCCGCATTTTTATTCGCGCGCGCTAGGGCCTCCGCCTTGGCAAGAATGATCTCCGAGCTACGAATGTATATCTCGTTTTGGTTATATTCCGGAATCGCTGAGGATATACGAACAGCATCGAATTTTAGGCTCGTATACTTCGGAAAAGTCACCTTAGCTCCCGAAACCTGGTAGGTGTAATCCATTGCTTGCGCTGCAAAGTTTTCTTTCCGGTAATCCGTGTTTGGAATGGCATCATAAAGGCGTTGATCAATTGCTAACCAATGGCCTTGCGAACCGCCGTAGCCACCTTCAGACTTGGGATTCATCCAGCCAGGGAAGGAGGACGTTCCTTTACCGTTCACGCTAGAAAATTCGTAACCGAAGATGGTCTCTTTGTTCAGCAGGGTCATGCCGGAGCTGGTATAGTCGTTTTGGTTGAACAACTCGGGATAAACGGCTAAAATTTCATTTGCTGAAGCAACCACGGTCTCCCAGTCACCGACTGTCAAGGCAGCACGCACCAAAAAAGCGGCTGCCACGCTACCATCTACATCGGTTCGCGATGGCGTAAAGTATGCCTCCCCTTTCTTAAATAACGCAACGGCTTCTTTCAGTCCATCGATGATTAGCGCCCAGTTATCTGCGGACGTAGCACGCGGTTTTGGCGTTCCACTTGCATCTACGATGGGCACACCTAATTTATCTTTCCCACCATGCATGTAATCATCTTGGTAGAGCCACATCAAATTGGTATAAGCGAAGGCGCGTATGGCCAGCGCAGTGGCTTTATAATTCATCAACTTTTTATTCGCTACACTTAAATCTGTTTGATCCACTTCAGGTATCAACGATAGAATTTGGTTGGCAATATAGATGTAACGATAAAAGGTCCCCCAATAAATCTGCACGCGGGGTGATCCCTCTTCCCGGTAAGAGCGCATTTCGTAGTCGGTTTTTAACCAGCTGGAAGAAGCCGCCAGGACCATATCATTCCCTTTCAAGCTCAATAACAAGCCGTTAACCGAATAATTTTTGGAATCAACCGAGTTGATCTCTGAATAACCATTGATTTGAGAAATCAGATTGGTCACCAAAGGAGATAATACTTTATCAGGGTCGCGTTTGACGACCTCCTGAATATCCTCTTGGGTCAAGCTATTCTCCGGATCAATATTCAACAGCTTTTGACAAGATCCCAGCATCAAACTGCAGATTGCCAAACCTAAATATATTTTTTTCTTACTCATGATTTTTACAGCGTTAAATTTATGGCAAATGATACGACTCTGGCTTGTGGATAACCGAATGCGGCAACGCCTGAACCATCGTCAAACGCTACGCGCGGATCCACTCCTTTTTTAGCCGAGATAAAGAACAAGTTTTCTGCTGCTAGGGACAAGCGAAGTTGTTCGAAGTTTAACTGCGTTAGCAGCTGTTTGGGCACAGTATAACCTAGGGTAATCGACTTCATGTTCAGGTAACTTGCATCGAATAAAGCGAAGTCAGAATACTGACCCACACCTCCCCCGTTCGGTGTGCTACCCAGATTGGTTCCACCTAACATCCGCATTGGAATATTCGAATTGGTATTTTCCGGAGTCCAGGCATCCAATAAGTCGGCGTGGATACCACGCCCGATACTATTTCCTGTTAACCCTTGATAAGAAAGCGATACCGTCTTTCCGCCCAATTGATAACTTGCGAATACCGAGAAATCAAAGTTCTTATAGCTCACACTCGTGTTGAATCCACCAATCAGATCCGGTGTAGTCGTACCCAGTTCGTAACGCGTTCCATCGTTAGCGGTTGTCGTCACGATATCACCGACCTGGCTACCTGGATACTTCGATAAATCATCAGAAGCCTTCAACGTTTTGTAGGTCATCCCTAAACCGGTATTTTGATCAACACCGGCGTAGCGGTAGATGTACAGGTTGTAATAGTCGCGCCCTGGACCGCGCAAGTAGTTTCCTTGAACAAAACCACCGTCGTAATCTGCGCTACCCACACCCTCGGGCATCGAAACTAGGGTCGTGCGGTACCGAGAAGCGTTCGCTCCGACCGACCATCGCACGCGATCATTGCGTAGAATCGCGTAGTTTAATTCCAGTTCAACCCCTTTGTTATTGAGTTCACCCGCATTTTCCATTCTTGAGCTCCTACCCGTTGATTTGGGTAAAGGCTTGCTGAACAACAAATTCCTGGTGTCTCTATTAAAATAATCGAAAGATCCCGAAAGGCGATTGAAGAGATTAAAGTCAATTCCCACACCCGTGGTATGATTGGTTTCCCAAGTCAGGTCTAAGTTGCCCCAGCCTGTCTGGCTAATGGAAGGCGCTGGTGACACTAAGCTTCCTGCGTTGGAAAGTGCCCAGATATCCGTCCAGTTGGTAGCTCCTACAGCGTTATTCCCCTGCACACCGTAACTCCCGCGGAGCTTCAGATCATTGATCCAATCGGCTTGTGACAGAAAGCGCTCCTGCGAGATTCGGTAAGCCCCACCCAGCGACCAGAACGTTCCCCATTGGTTGGCTCTGAAATACGAAGAACCATCGGCACGGAGGCTACCTGAAAGGTAATACTTTTCTGCAAAATTATAGTTCACGCGACTTAAGTACCCTTCCAGAGTCGAGGAACTGGCACCACCACTTAGCGATTGAATGCCCACTGTGTTACCAAAACTTGGTTTATCGTAGGCCAACATCAGGTAGCGTGTCCCACTCTGATCGTCCGATCGTTGCCAGCGGAATTCGTGACCAGCCAACACATCGATATGATGCTGATCAAAGTCTCTTGTCCAAGATAAGATTTGTGTACTGTTTAATTGCGTACCTTTTGCCCAATATCCCGAAACGGTACCCTGATAGTCGCGTGCTCCAGCACCACTTTCATTATTGGTGTAGGTCTTGTTGTATACATAATTGTTGTCTAAGGCAAAGTCTACCTTAAACTTGAAATCCTTTAAAAAACTGGCTTCCAAATAACCACGTCCTGAAAACACATCGCGTTTCTGGTTGGTTAAATCTTTTTGGAAGTAGATCCCTGGCGAATAGCCATTAAAAGCAAGACGCGCCGTGGAACCATAAGGTGAGTAGGTCTCCCCTGTTCCTAGGTCGAATATCACTTCACCGTATTGGTCATGACGGATGGCGCCGGTCTCATCGTGCGCAAAAAGCGCATTGATCGGGCTGAAATAGTTTAACCAGGTAAACAAGTTGGTGTTCACTGTACCTCCGCTATAATTCGGAATATCCGAATTGCTGCGGGAATAGTACATCGAGGCTCCACCTTTCAACCAGTCATTGATTTGTGTATTGATATTCATGCGGCCGTTGAAACGGTCGAACTTCGAACCCATCACGTAAGCGGGCTCATTCAGGTAACCTAGAGAGACAAAGAAATCCGTTTTTTCTGAACCACCATTCATTTGCACATTATATTCTTGGCGAATAGGCTTTTTAAAGAAATAATCTTCCCAGTCATCGTGGTAAAGTAGCTCTGCCCCCGCCTGAATTTTTCCAGTGGATGGATCGATTAAAGTCGTTCCATCGGGAATCTTATAGAGCATGTAGTTACCCAAGCCGTTGCGCGCCGTCAGATTATTACCATTTGCAGTAAATAGGTTGGTGGCAGCATACTGACGTAATTCAGCATCACTCATACTTTTAAATTTGTCCGCGCGATCTGGTGAATACTTCGAGAAGTTATAAATTCCCTGCCAGGTATACTCGTAATAGGTTGCCGGGTCTGTCACCTTATCAAAATCGGCTTGCCCTTTACTCAACACCCCGACACGGGAATCGAAAGCGATCTTTGTTTTACCCGAGCGGCCACTTTTCGTGGTCACCAAGATAAGTCCGTTTGCCGCACGAGAACCGTATAGGGCATTGGCCGCCGCATCTTTAGAAACCACAATGGATTCGATATCAGCAGGATTTAAGGAGTTCAGGCCATTGCTATAGGGGGCACCATCCACAACAATTAATGGATCGTTACTCGCATTGATAGAACCTTGACCGCGGATTCGCAGGGCGGCATCAGCCCCTGGTTGTCCCGAGTTAGTCGAGAACTGGATTCCGGGTACCGCGCCTTCAAAAGCGCGGGAAATCGTCGAAATCTGACTTTTTTCTAGGGTTTCCGATCCGATGGAAGATACCGATCCGGTCAGATCCTTCTTCTTGGCGGAGCCGAAGGCGATGACCACCACTTCTTCTAAATCGGATTGTTCAGGAACAAGCGATACCTGTAAATTGGTTTGATCTGCCACCGGGACAGTCATCTGTTGATAGCCCACATAACGAAAAGACAGGCTGCCGTTTGCCTGGGTAGCAATTTCGAAAGTTCCCATTTCGTTTGTCGCCGTCGTGTTCTTGCTTTGTTGGTCCGCAACGGAGACCCCGACCAGTGGCGCTCCACTTGATGCGTCCTTTACCAGTCCCCGAACAACGAGGTTTCGTTGCCCGTAGAGCGTTTCCTGAGCCCCCAAAGTGAGCAACAGGCACAGTAAGAGAGAGAGCCACAAGCTCTTCTTAGGTTTGTTCATGTTAAAAAATAGGTTATAAGATGTGACAAAATTTATTGCATAATACGTGTAACCGACCGGGCTTAAATCGCGCGAGCGTACTCACACTTATCAGTTCCCTACTAGCGGTATACTGATCGTAAAGATTAAGCTCTATACGTGGGAGCCTCGCTGGCAAACAATAACTCGAGAAAAACAGGGGAATAAACAATTTTATTGGGTTTAGCGTGCCGCCGGGTTGCTGGAAAGCAAAATATGTATTTCATTTCGGTAATAGGTGTCGATTATCCGGGCAAATATCGCATTTTACAGGACAATACTATCCTGCACTCTCCTGAAAAAATAACAACGATCACTTTTTTAACCTCCGAGGGGCCTCGTATGCACTTCATCTGGAAGTTCAGTGCTTGGTATCGCACGTTGAGCGCGTTGCTACGCCATGTATAGCTTTCCTTTTGCCTGTCTAATTGACATTTATTCAAACGAAATAATCAGCGAGGTGTCCTTTGCTTACATACACTTTAAATTTTTATAATATGGCATTCACTACAGCAAACGAAGACAAGTTAACTAAGACGATCGAAACGCAAACGGCAAAAGTACCTTCAGTGGTATTCCTTGGTGCCGCATTAATTTCTATGGGTGTTTCTGCTGCCCTTAAATGTTGCAACTGGAAGGACGACAAAGACGCATTGTTCATCGGCCAATGGGCCGCACCATTTTTGCTACTGGGCATTTATAACAAAATAGTAAAAACGGAAGGGCATGATTAACAACAGCCCCCAAGGGGGCTTTTTTGTTTTGACACCACTGATCAGCCGCTGACGCGCGGGCACTTTTAATGCGCTAAGCTACACCCAGTATCTCACCCAAAAATGTCGCGGTGAAGGCTGCATACCACCCTACCATTTTACAGTAGTTCGAATAGTTTAAGAAGAATCTTGAACGGACGACCAATTAATAAAGGATTAACTTGAAGGTCCCTCGCATCCCCTATGGAGCTTTTTCTGGAATTGCGCCTTGCAGGCACCGCTGATGAGCTTAAAAAGCTCGAAGCACAGACGTTCGAGCAGGAAGTACGTTCGCTGGATTAACTAAGGATCGCCCCACGCGGTATGAGGAGGCTTCCCCAGGCCACTATGGGAAGTCTGAACCCTCCGATTGGAGAAATTTGCTGACGCATTCCTCGAGTTTATCCAAATCAAAAGGCTTGGGTAGGTAGCTGTTCGCTCCAGCCTGCTTTGCTAGCTTGGCGATATCACTATTGGCGGAGACTAGTATCACCGGAATCTTGCTGTACTCTTGGTGCGCCTTGAGCATTTGCGTAGCGAGGATGCCTCCGATCTCAGGGATCCAGTTATCCATCAAAATCAGATCAGGCTCGAATTGCCCAACTTTTTCCAGCACATCGTGTGACGTCGCGGATTGTCTTACCTGGTACCCCAAATCTTCCAGCACGATCTTAAAGACCTCCAGAACGTTCGGATCATCGTCAAATATTAATATGGTTTTCTTAATCATTTCTTGTTATTAGGTTTAATGTTATCCGCAGCTGCGGCAGATATTGTTTATCCATTTTTCTTCCAAATCTTCTGCGTCCCCCAACGTTGGAAATGGTCCGTATCGGCAGAGAATGCTAGCGTTTCCTTCGACCCTAGTCCAATAAAACCCGAATTCTCCAGACTTTCATTGAACAGGCTAATCACTTTGTTTTGTAGCGAGCGGTTGAAGTAGATCAGCACATTTCTACAGAGAATCAGTTGAAAACTGTTAAAAGAAGCGTCCGAGACGAGATTGTGCGTAGAAAACACCATTCTAGATCGAAGCTCTTCGCTAAATTGGATATAGCCATGGTTGGCGCAGTAATAAGTCGAAAGACCTTTGTCCCCGCCTGCACTTAGATAGTTGTTTGCATATTCAGGAACGCTTTCCATGGGGAAAACGCCCTTTCGAGCACGTTCGACCGCCATCGCATTTAAATCTGTAGCGTAGATCAATGTCCGTTCAAGCAATCCGCATTCTTTGAACAGAACCGCAGCACTATAGGCCTCCTCACCCGTAGCGCAGCCAGCAACCCACAAACGAATTAACGGGAAAGTACTTAAATAGGGGAGCACGGTACGCCGCAGCTCTAAAAAGAAGTCAGGATCCCGAAACATGGTGGTAAACGTGACCGTTACCTGCTGAATAAAGGGTGTCACTAAGGCGGGATCCAGACGTATCATCTCCAGCAACTGCTGAACGTCGTTCAGCCGCCAGACTGTGAGGATACGTTGAATGCGTCGAGTCAGCGAACTCCGGCTATAGTCCCTTAAATCAAAACCAAACTCGTTGAGAAAGGCCTGCGTGAACCACTCTAGGTCTTGTCCCTCAATCATTTTAACCGTGTCTTAAAACCTGTTTAATCTCCGCGATCAGCAGATCAATATCGACGGGTTTGGATACATACCCCTTCGCCCCTGCGAGCAAACATCGCTCTCGGTCGCCCTTCATGGCTTTCGCTGTTACCGCAATAACGGCAGGAAGCTTAACCTGGCTTAAGCTCTGCATCTCCTCGAGCACTTCAAAGCCATCAAACTCTGGCATCATCATATCCAAAAGCACCACGTCTACACTTGGATCGTTCCTGAGGATCTCCAGTCCTTCCTTCCCGTTCAAAATTCCATTGGCAGTTATGCCTCGAGATTTCAATGCAGTCTTGAGCGCAAAGATGTTTCGATGATCATCATCAATTATTAAAACGTTCATTTTTTCAATTTTCATTTATCGATCAAATAACCATACTCGCAGGAGTGATATCAACTGGTCTGTATCAACCGGCTTGGAAATATAGTCCGAAGCACCGGCACGGATGCACCGTTCCCGATCCCCAACCATTGCTTTGGCAGTCACTGCAATAATTGGCAGGCTCTTGAATCTGCTCTGCTCTCGAATCTTGGTAATTGCTTGAAAGCCGTCCATATTAGGCATCATAATGTCCATTAGCACGATTTCAATGTCTGGATTGCTCTCCAGCATTTGACAAGCCTCTTGTCCGTCCATGGCCGAAAATACTTCAACATGGTATTTTTCCAGTGCCCTGGAGAGGGAAAAGATATTGCGAATGTCATCATCGGCGATCAAGATCTTTCTATGCTGTAAGATATCGCCCAGGGTGCCCGTTGAAGGTGTCGAAGTGAGGCTCTTTTTCTGGATAGGGTGGTCGACCAAATGAAGGAACAAGCTTACTTCGTCCAGGATGCGCTGATAAGAATGCACGGTCTTCAGGACAATCGAGTCGGCGTATTCTTTGATCTTCATTTCCTCATGCCCCGAAAGGCTCTTGCCTGTAAAAACGATGATAGGGAGCTCTTCCAGTCCATTGTTACTTTTTATGGCCTCGAGCGTTTCGTATCCGACATTATCTGGAATTCCCATATCTAGGATGACACAGTCCACCACCCCTCGTGTTAACGCGTGTACGCTGTCCTCTAAGGAACTTTTTATTTCCGTCGAAATCTCGAAGCTTTCTAAATAGGTCGAGAGGGCCGCTGCGTGCTTTGGATTTTCCTCCACGATGAGGACTTTTTTTGGATCTTTCTTTAGCGCCTCATCGATTTTTGTAAAAATCCCCTGTAAACCCTCGATCTCAAAAGGTTTACGAATAAAATCGATGGCCCCTCTGCGGATACTTTCGTTTTTCTTCGCCTGTTCGGATGACATCATATGCACAGGAATATGCCTGGTCTGCAGATTGGCCTTCAAGGCGTCAAGGACCTGCCAGCCGTCCATTATCGGAAGCACGATATCCAATAGGATGGCCTTTGGCTTATACGCGATGGCTGCGGCAAGCGCCTTGTCGCCCCGCACAATTACGATACCTTTGTAGCCAGCGTCCTGTGCATAATTAAGCAAGATTCTAGCAAACACGGTATCATCTTCCACAATCAAAATGGTGTTTTCGCCTGGCTCAACATGCTTGCGATCATCGGGGATCTCCTCGGGGATCGTTGTGGCGAGCATCAACGACGGACCTTCCTCCACATGTGAAGGTTCTTCCCTGCCATCAAGGACCTTGTCTTCCAATTCGGATAGTTCGATCTGCTGTCCCTCGATGGGCAATACGAGTTTAAAGCAACTCCCTTTTCCCGGCTCGCTTTCCACGCTTATCTCACCCTGCAACATGCGGGCAATTTCTCTGCTAATGGAAAGTCCAAGTCCCGTTCCGCCAAACCGACGACGAGTAGATCCGTCTGCCTGTTGGAAGGCTTCGAAGACCAATTGCTGTTTCTCTGGTGAAATACCGATTCCCGTGTCGCAGACACTTAAGACAATGGCATCTTGGCGGTCCCCCGCATAGTCAAGACGCATGGTCACGCCCCCTTCTTCCGTAAATTTGATCGCGTTGGAAAGCAAATTGCGGACAATTTGTTCCAAGCGCATGCGGTCACTGGACAATTGCATATCCGCGGGCAACAAATTCTCTATATGGAAATAAAGTTCCTTTTCTTTGGTGAGCGGTCTGAACATCTGTTGTACATCGCGCAACAGGTCAGTGAGTAAAAACTGCTCCTTTTCAAGGGACATTTTGCCCGCTTCGATTTTAGACAGGTCGAGAATTTCGTCGATCAAGTTGAGTAGCCCGTTACCTGAGCTCCATATGACTTGTGAAGATTCAACTTGTTCGCTATTCAAGTTGCCTTCAATGTTTTCGCTCAGCACCTTGGAAAGTAAGAGAATGGAGTTTAACGGCGTTCGTAGCTCATGCGACATATTGGCCAGGAATTCCGATTTGTATTTGGTACTCAATGCGAGTGCTTCGGCTTTTTCCTGAATTTCCATATTGCGTACCGCGATCATTTGATTACGTTCCTCGAGCACCTGTGAGCGATTTTCAAGCTCCCGATTCGAAACGAGTAATTCCTCTTGTTGCGATCGAAGCTCTTCTTCAGATACGCGGAGCTTATTGGCCTGAGCTTCGAGCTCAGAATTCAGATTTTCTAACTCGGCATGTTGTACCTGCAGTTCCTCGGTCTGGGTTTGTGTTTCCTCCAGAAGCTGCTGTACTCGCGCGCGGCTTTGGGCCGCAGAAAGTGCCACCCCGATCGTTTCGCAGAAGTCCTGTACTAATTCGATTCGGTCTCCATCTAGGGGATTCCGGTTTCCCAATTCGATGACTCCGATACATTCCTTTTGATAAAGGACAGGCATCAGCACTATTTGTTTCACCAATAATTCACCATGGGTCAGAGAAAGTTGGAATTCCTGTGGAAAAAGATCATCCAGGACTTTGGGTGTCTTGCTGGTGTAGATTTCTCCAAGCAGGCCCTTAGAAAAGGGAACCTCCATCTCCGGCGCACATTTCAAGCCTACGCTGTACATCAATTTGAACATGCCCCTATCCACGATATAGAGGGCCCCGTTATCGCACTGCAAATATTGTCTAATAAATTGCAGGCTAAAACGGCTTACTTCTGCTACATTCTGGTTCCCCATAAGCCCCGCATTAAGCTCGGCAAGTCCGTCTTTACGCCACTGGTTCCAATGAAGTTGATGGAAATTTTGACGCAGGGATTCCGTCATTAGCTGCAAGCTATAGGCAATCGTTCCCAAATCATCTTGCTGCGTATCATCAATGGAGACTTCGTAGTTCCCTTGGGTGATTTGTTGTGCGATGCCTCGGATCAAGTTCAATCGCCGCTTCATCTCCGCATCTTTGTCGATGAGTTCTTGTTGCAATCTGCCGCGTTGGTTATAGTCGGCGCGAAGTTTCCAAAAAAACAAGGAGGTAATCAACAGGGAAAGAAATGAGGCTACGGCGATTAAGAGCGAGGTGGTCCATGCCGCATCGTCTAACTGCTGCGAGCGCTTCTCCACGCGACGTTCTTCTTGTTGTCGGATTGTACTGATCAGCGCACGACAGGAATCCATGATTTCCTTCCCCTCATCAAGCAGATTTGCTGACAAATCAGCTCGTGCACGGCGTTGCTGAATCAGCTCATCTAACACATCGATGCGCCGGCTGGCCAAGGTGGCCAACCTTTCGGCGCGTGTATGCTGTTCGGCCGGTAGCTCACCATTGAGGAGTTTGTCGATTCGCTGAGGTAAAAACGTCCGACTGTCCCGATAGGGGTCTAAAAATTTATCTTTTCCGGTAAGCAGGAAGCCGCGCTGACCGGTTTCTGCATTCTGAAGGTCGATGAGGATCAATTGTGCATTCGTAATATTTGCTTGCGACTGATCCATCAATTTTTTATTTGCTCGTTGTTGCTGTAAGGACAGGAACATGACGACCGAGGATGCCAACAGCACCAGCATCGAGAATCCAAATCCCAATTGCAGGTTTTTAATTACTTTCTGTGCCATTTGAATTTATTAAAGGAAGCGTGAAATAAAATGTGGAACCTTTTCCTAGCTCACTCTGAGCGCCACAGGTTCCGCCATGCTGACGGATAATCTCTTGACAAATATGCAACCCCAGACCCAAGCCTTGGAACTGAGCGGACGCTTCCTGAACGCGGTAAAATTTATCAAACACGTAGGGGATTTTGTGCCTCGGGATGCCGATTCCCTGGTCATGGACTTCCACTTGCAAAAAACCATCAGAAATGGCGGTATGTAAAGTGATCAGATCCGAGTGAGGCGCATATTTAACAGCATTAGACAAGTAATTACTTAAGACCTGTTCCACCCTGAGCGCATCGGCAATCAGCGGTTCATTAAGACGCTCACCCGTACGTTCAATGTGGAGGCGGCGGTGTTGATGGGTCATTAGTATCGATTCGATCACTTGATCGATCAAGGCGTCAATATTTACTTGATCCAAATTGACTACCAGGCCGCCTGATTCCAGGCGGGATATATCCAATAAATCCTGCACCAAGGAATGGAGTTTGCGAGACTGGTCTTGTACCTTAGCAAGATATCCGTAGGCTTTGTGATCAGCCATGTCTTTCATTGCTCGAAGGGCAATTTCCGCGAATGCTTTGATACTGGTCAAAGGCGTTTTTAGTTCATGGCTTGCCACGCTCAAAAACTCATCTTTTTTCTTTTCGAGTTGTTTCTGGACATCGATATCGGTCATTGTGCCCACCCAGCGGACTTGATCCTGATTTTGTACAATCGGCACTATTTTCAACAGGTGGTAACGGAACGTATTAGAGTGGCGTTCTTGAATCCTCACCTCTTTCTCCAGCGATTCCAGCAGGGACATACTCAGGCGCCACTGTTCAAAGATATGTGCATCTGTTGGATGAAGAACAGGCCAGCTGTCTTTATCCTCCGCATAGCGATACCATTGTTGATTAACGAAATCGACGTTGCCCTGAGCGTCGGTCGTAAAGGCGATCTGGGGCAACGCTTCCAAGGTAGCATTTAACTCTTCTAATTTGAGGGACAGTCCTTCCTGAGCTAATTGACGCTGCCGAACCTCGATTTGCAGAACCGCCTGCATCTTCTGCAGGGCATAAGTCTGTTCATACAGGCGATAAAAGGTCTTGACCTTCAGTAGCAAAATATCCGGATCAACCGGCTTGGTGATATAATCGATTCCGCCGGAATCGTATCCTTTAGTAATGTAATGCTTTTCGCGGTTGACAGCAGATAGGAAAAGAATAGGGATATCCTTGGTTTTCTTGGTTCCCGAGAGCGTCTCGGCAACCTCATAACCGTCCATTCCCGGCATTTGTACGTCCAAAATAATTAAGGCGTAATCGTGTTTTAAACATTTCTTCAATGCTTCCTCTCCAGAAAGCGCAGAATCCACCTGAAAACCTTTTGCATGCAAGGTCTTTTCAAGGGAGTAAATGTTCTCTTGCTTGTCGTCAACAATTAGAATCATTCAAAAAATAAATTTCGTTTAGGTACGGCGAGCAAAGGCTCTTTGCTTGGGCGTTCCCTAGATAGATGAATGCACTAAATTATCAAAAATAAACGAAAAATACCCGCCGGTGCCTCGAAAGCTCCCCATAAGGTTACTAATACAAAATTTCACGTATAAATACGTTTTTTTTGTGACGATATACGCATTCCTAGCCGCGCCTAGAAGACCGGAAGATACCATGGAAGGATTCCTGGCTGCATCTAGTAAAGCAGATGTTCACCTTTTTTTGACTTCTTCATGTGTGAGTTCAGGGCTTTTCAATCCATTCTCCCAGTGCTGTTCGGAGCGTATTGTTGGAACCGGGGGGCAGCACAGTCGCTACGATACTATTTTCTGAGCATCTGCCCAGGAGTCCTTCCAAGGCCATAGCGTTCCTCTGTACGCCACTTGAAAACAGTTAGCTATCATTTTTTCTTATTTGTTGATTAAAGAACTGACTGATCAATAAGTAGCCAATTAGATTTCATATCGCCAGCTATAAGTGTGTTGCGCATTTCGTTCATCAGGCCGTGCATGTTTGGTGAAATAGGTCCGAATAGTAGAAGCTTTCTCCGAGCAGACCCTACGCGATTTGTAAAAATCATGCAACTCTAACTAGTCATCTGCTGCGCGCGGCGCGCATAGCTATTGATGACCATCCATCGCTCGTATCCTAGATACAAAAAGCAATGCAGGACAATTTAGCTCAAGCCGATTATCCCAGCGACCATGCTGCATACGTCAAATCTTTAAATCTGTGGGAATTTGGTCCCGTGGCTTTGGCACTCCAAACCTCCGTACTTATACCCGTTCTCACATTTAAAACAAGCCTTTACAGAATTTCGCTGTCCAACTCAAAACTAAGACAATGAAAAAGAAAACAATAAAGATGCCCGAGATCGATGTCGAGCTCTTCATCCAACGACATGCTCTATATATCAAACACTCCCAATCGACAGAACGCGCAATAGCCTACGTGGAGGAAACACTTAAAGCCTTCCCCACCGTAAAAAATCGCGTCAAGGTAGTTATCATGAATGATTAAGATACACCTAACTATAGGATCTCGGCCTTATCATAGAAAAACATTTAGGGATCGAACTGGTCGATAACTCGCCGCCCTATAGCAGGCCTTAGGGGTTGGTGGACCAAGCCATTTTCATAGCGTAATGAACATTATTTCCGTTCAGCGGTTCTCCTTAGAAGGGACGAGTTTCCCACGGATACGAATGATAAGCAGAATCTATGAAAAAGAATAATAGTAAGGACAGCAAAAGTAAAAAGAACTTAAACGAAACCCTTGTCGAGCTCATCGAGTGCAATTTACAGCGCATCGAGCAATACAGCTTTTTAATCGAGCACATCGATCAACAGCGCGAACCAGAACTACAGGAGACACTCGAATCGGCGATGCAAGACTCTCAACGCTTCAAAACCCAGCTACAGCAACTCTTAGAGAGCGGAGAACCAGGATGTGAGCCTGATGCGGTCTTACAAGAGATTGCCAACCAAACAGGCGTGGAAATTGCAGTTATTCCACAAGCGCTGGAAACCGAATCTATGCTCATAAAATCCTATCAGAAGGCCCTCCCTTTGTATACGGAACAAGAGCAAATTGAATTTTTGTTGAAGGGACACCTGCTTTGCATCCAGCAAACGCTTGATAAGCTGGAATATCGAAGTCCCTTTTCAGGGGATTGAGCCTGTGACAATTAGCACATTAACGAAATACGAAGGCTTCTCTGGTAGATCGAGCAGATCATCACACCCAGGTTGAAGCCCTACCTTTAAGTAAGAATTCTACTGCTGGAAATTATGGAATACCGACCGTATGATGTATGGTAGGTCGCCGCCGGAATCAAGGAAGGATCGAAATCTCGTCGACGTTGGAAACGAGGCGCTAGCGCTAATCGCGTCATTTAAATCACAACTGGGGGAACAACACGGTTCTGATAGTACTGGTTGGTTGCGCCAAATGAATACCTGATTCCGAGGATTCAGGAAGCAGAAAATCTCGAGAGATCATCTATCCGGGCGACTGCGTGCGCGTTATAGCTAATAGCTCCGAATTGGCGTGGAATGCATATGCATCGGTAAAAGCGGATTTGGAAAGCTTATTTCCACGGTTCCGCGTATCATGTAGATGCTGCCGCCTAGAAGATGAGATAGGAAAAATAACGCCAAGGGCCCACGGCCCATAACCCGATGGAAGGCAGCGGGCAAACGACTACTCATAAAGGCTTAACAAGAATGTTCTGAGCGATCACTAGCCCAGAACATCTCTTCAAAAACATCGGCGCTATCGAACCGACCTTTGGAGCTCCTGCGCATGTTCCAGATGCTTGGATATGACGGGAGTGGTTTGTTTCGCATATTGTTTCAAATCCTCATGCTCTAGCGACTCTGCGCCCGTTTTCATTAGCGCAAGTGCTTCTCGATGGCTTTCCACCATAACATTTGCATATGCTAAATCAAATTCCGCAGCCTTCCTGCTGGACAGGTCATCGTATATCTTTTTGTGTTTTTCCGCTAAGCTTTCCGGCAGGACAATCTGATGATGTGCTGCCAGCTGCTGCAGCTTTTTGTTGGCCGCGCCATGGTCGGCAATCATTTTCTCAGCAAAGGCCTTCACCTCAGCGTTTGCAGATTGTCGTAAAGCCAGATTTGCCAGATTGACCTCTGCCATCCCGCTGGAGGCGGCGTGCAGAACAAAGCTGGTATCGCCCTTTTCCCGATCAAGTGCAACGGGATCCACAGTCCCTGCATCACTCAAAACGCTATCGGTAGTATCTTTCTGCTCATCGTTGCGAGTCGCACTGTTTCCGCAGCTACTCAGCGCGGCGCACAGGAAAATAGAACCGGCCATTATCATTAATCTCGTCATAACTATAATGTTTAAAGTTAAAAAAATAGCAAAGCCATTTGCTCTGCATCTTACCAATGAACCACTGGGAGATTATTTCGTTTTTTTGAATGTGATAAAGGGAGTACCGCCTAAGGACCCTATCGAGCGGGCCAAAGAAGATAATGGTGCCGATAACATTACTTTCAGCCTATAATGGCTATGGATAGGTATGGATACGGCTGGAATAATTGGAGACTACTCGCGATTTTTAAGTAGGATTTTCTTTCGTGCCGGGAAAATGACTACGCTGACATTCCACGCTTATTCATAAAAAAATATCCATCATTGAGGATAGCATAGCGAACAAAACTTTCATGTTTCCATTAAAACACCTATAGGCATGAACGTTTTTGATAGCCTTTGCAAACAGACATATCCAGAAAAAAAGCTTTATAACATGCTAATCCTTCGATGCTAAAGATCGCCTCTTTTCTCACCAGCTGGGCGAGCGCGAAGCGCTAAGAAGGGTTTGAATAACAATGATTAATACGCTACATACGGAGCGGCGAGCAGACCATTCCTTCCGCATTGCACTTAAACGTTCGATCAAAGGAAAGTCTTCATGAGGATCCAGCAAAACGGGCAAGCATTTAACTGCGTGGCTGGTATACATCGGGGTATTCTCCAAGAAAAATCGCCCGATCGTTTGCTCGCAGGTACCACTCTCTACCATCAATGGTATAGACCGTGTGAAGCTCTCGGAGCTCGCTGTTCCTCAAGATAGAACAAGGAACCCAAAGAAAGCTGTTCGAAATCCTGTGGGAGCATAACGGGAAAAGTCATTGATTTATCGACCGTCGTAATACCGGACGTTAACAGATCTTTCGCTGTCTTAACGATGGAGAACAGTGGAATTGGAAGCATAGCTGTTTTTATTAGTAGGACAAATGGCTACGCCATCGGTTCGTTTTTTTTTACGATCAGACAAAAAAGCGCGCCCCAAGGTAAGGCAAAGGTACTATGCAACGGCTTAAATGCCGTATAACTCAGCGGGTCAATGGATAAGAAAATTCAACTAGTGAAACGATCTCGAGGCTGGGCAGCTTTGCTGGATGGGTCAACGGAAACCCCGCTTAATTTTCAAAAAGTGGTGGAACTTTTGGAGCCGGACGCGCTTGGTGTACATCTTCTCAAGATTATGTTTCGTTGTTTTACGCGGCAATGCGGCTATTCCGCTTTGCAAGGTTCTCAGCGAGTGATCCAAAAACTCTCGATAGGTCCCCTGTCCGGTTGTAGGTAATGCTCCAGGTGGTGAAAAAAGAATAAGTCATACTCACTAGGGCTGAGCTTTATGACAGCCGTACGAAAAAACTCACTTTCATTATATCGCCAAGTAAACCACCCAGTTTTTAAGTCATACGGATGATGAAAAATGGCAAAATTAGCCCTTGTTTTATAGTACTTGCCGCGTATTCTCGACATCTAGTTTACTATTTTTCCGATGGCCTCATCCCGCTGACTTTACCCCTACCCTTCTTCCACAGCTGTTCTAATCGCATGTTCAAAAATTTCTGCCCACCCAAAGAACGTTTCTGAGATTCAGTTTTTTTCATATTCGAGAACTCCATTCCGTGCTAAACGCTTCTAAGACTCTTGCGAATGTGAGCACAACCCGGCTGTCGGGCTTAGACAATTTCACCAAACAGGCAGCCCGTAGCGACTGGCCAGACTACAAGGGTAGCTTTGGCGGAGTTCCATTCTATTTCGCAGATATAGATAGACCAACCATCTTTTTATATACTAATCAAAATCGAAGAAGTCGGAAAGAAAAGATTTCTTTTTTTTCTGGTAGTTCCGCTGGCCATAGTGGTCATTATGCCTATCATGATTCCGGTTTTCCGAATAATCATGTTGCCTGCGGTCGTAATCATACCGGTCATTATCCTTCGGCCGACTTCTTTCCTCAGCAACCGGGGCTTGTGAACTTAAATTTTGATTTCCAGCATAATCTAACAGTTTATCCAGTTCGCCTTTATCAAGCCAAACCCCTCTGCAGTTCGGGCAGTAATCTATTTCTACCCTGTGTCTTTCAGCTATTAATAGCGTCTGGTTACAATTCGGACATTTCATACCATCGTAGTTGATTCGCTTCAAAATAGCTTTTTTTGAAACAAACACCTAGAAATAGTTTCATTTTTTTACACTACCTAGCACAAAACCTTAACATTTTCCATCTATTGGACCTCTTTTACAGGAAGCTAACTAACAGGCTTCCTGACTCAGGATAGGCCCAACCACCTGGATATATTTGTTTAAGCCAGCGTCCTATCGTCTCAAAGATCAAATTGACCAAGCAGCAGGATGGATTGGGAAATGAGCGACTATGGAACACCCTAGATCGCAGAAGCTCTGTGACTAGAATCAATGCAAGGATAAAATTTTAACTCCTTACCTCAAGGATCGCATGCCAATCAACTGGCTGCAAAAATTGAGGGCAGAAACCCGCTCAAAATCACGATCTGAGGGATAACGTTTTGAACTAGCGTATGGCATCCGTTTCAGATGGAATATCCACGCTTCCATAAAAGCCACTTCCCTTAAATCAATTCTAAATAAGGAATTTAGGAAGATGAAAACCCTAAATGGAACGAATATTGCCTAATATCATTCACTTAATATTTGAACTCACTATAGAGCTTCAAACAGAATTATCCCTAGGAAAATGAAATGCACTCGTGAGACTCACACTAAAACAATCTTTAAGTTAAAAAAGACTTTACAGCTTTTGCTCATCGCGGCATCCAGTTTTCTTGCAGTATGGTACTTCCTGGAGTTCTCCCTCCGCTAAGCTCGATTGCTCAACCTTATCGAGCGAACCCCGAAGCATGGGGCACCAAGCGAGCGTGCCGAGTGAGTCCCGCCAATTCTCTTGCCTGCGAACGACGTAAACCACGTTTGGAAACAACCGCCGAGGGTATCGCTACCGACGATCGAAACTCCGTTTTGCGCTTGACAACCCTAGGCGTTATGATCGTTTCGCTATCAGGCGGGACGCTCCAAATGGAAAGGCACTACACCTGGGCATAGACATCGGCAATGCTTGGAGTCGTCCGGTCAAAAAGTCCCTTTTCTCCTTAACAAGCTTTAACCAAAACGTCCCCATATCCTGTGGAGGCGACGGAACTTAATCGGGAACGAACTTGGGATTAACGCCAGTGGAATACATAATGCCTTCCAAAAGCGTTTTCCAAATAGATTTGAAAAAAGGGTGCTCCGCTACGCGTTGCTGCGCTATTTCTGCGCGACGATATCGCTCATTCGCATCGGGATTACTATCGTTGATGATAAACTTGTTCGCGAAAAAAGAAACAATAGCTTTCTTTCCCCCGCCCTTGCTTGGTTTGTTAAGTATCTCCAAACCAAAACCGTGATATTTAAAATCCATTGTTCCTCTGCTGTTCCACTCGTCCGCCTGTATATCAAAGGCGGCATGGCGCAAGCTCCCAGAAGCGACTCGAATATTGAGCAGTGGAGTCAGAATACTGTTGAAGTGCAGCATCGACATGAGGCTCAGGGAACCGCGGTAGGAATATGCTCCTTTGGGGCTCAGGAGATTGAACTTGAATAATGCTTGGAGTTCTCCCTGACCATAAATGCGACCCCTCAAATCTGCCACCAGTAACGGCTTCTTGCGTAAAACTGTCGTGTCGTTGGTCACGTTGGCGAGACTGCCATGAATGGCATTGAAGTCTATCCTACCCTGTCTTCCATATTTTTCGCCGATCTCCTGATAGGAAAGATCGAAATCGCTGATTTTTATGTGCGGTATGCTAAAGCATATCGGAATCTGCATCAGTTGCTGGGCAGGGGATTGCCCTATTTTTGATACCGTTTCTTTCTGGAAGCGTTTATCCTTGAACAGCTCCAGGGTTCCTTTATCGATATTGGCCGTTTCTGCGATAAGCTTCCCGGATTTGCTCAGCTGTAAAAAGTCAACACCGGATATCGTGAAGCTCCTCAGGACCAAATCGATTAACGCTTTATTCTGGCGGTCCTGCCTGACATAATCTGCTCTAGAGATGCGCGGTGTAAGCTTAAGTTGACCAATCGACACCTCTTTGTGGCGAGAATTCACTGCCAGTTCCTCCAAATGGAGCTGGTAAGGCGTCTGGGGGAGATCAATTTTCCATTTAGGAATGGTTAGCTGAAAATCAGTAAATAGAAAAATCCGGTCGTTGTCGTCCCGGGTGCTGCTATCGATTAAAAATCCTTTGGCTGAAAACTGAAGTTCCTCAATACGCCACAGGGGCCTCAGGGGACGTGCAGCATTTTTATAAGAAAGGTTCAAAGAAGCTATCGAAAACTCATCTACCGCTAGGGAATTTATCTTCTGGCGAACTGACACCAAGATCTTCTGGTAGCCCGACTCACTATTCCCATCGCTAGAAGTCCTGGAAATATCAAGCATAAGGGTATCGATCGTTATAGTTTTGATCGAAATCTTTTTGCTGAAAACGGCAGGCCATACCGAAAGCCCGTTGATCGACACCCCTTCTGCCTGAAACTCCCAGGGCTGAAACGCGTCCTTTTCCCGCAGGGCTACAGCGCTGTCGGAAGATGCACGTAGATGTTCTATGTGCAGGCGAAGAGGAAAGAGTTCCAGTCGGGCACCTTCGAGCGTTAGGTTGAATTTGCCCTGTGCACTTTCCTGCAATTTTCTCGTCAGTGTGCGCTCTAAAACAGGGCGCAGCGAGAGGCCGAGTACCACGATGGTCAGCACGAAAGCAGCGACCAGCAGCACTGTTCTGCCAGGTACCTGATAAAGGAAGTGACCTTTTCTTTCAATCATCACTATAAAGAACAGCTACTAGGACAGATAGTTCAGCTGGCACTACAAATTGACCCAAACCATTCAGCTGAAATCTGAGGTAGCGAGCGATCAGCAGCGCTAGCCCCGGGGAAAGCCGTTCCTTGCTTAAGAACAGGGTAATGAAAAGGTAGCTACGTCAATTTATCCCCCACTTTGCTTGTACCCTTAAAAAAGGTGACCAAAAAATTCGTGCCCTTGTTTTCCTGGCTTTCGAAATGGATGTTACCTCCTAACCACTCTACCATAATTTTGATTACCCATAGTCCTATCCCATGGGAATCTTCTCCGTTTAAAGCTTCTCGTTTTGCCAGACTAAATTTGGTAAAAATATCCTCTTTCAGATGGTCGGGAATCCCAATTCCGTTGTCTTGTACCGATAGCTCGATTACAGTCTCCTTTTCTGTAGCGCAGAGCGTTACCGTGCCCCCTTTGGGCGTAAACTTGAGGGCATTAGAAATCAAATTATTGAATACCTGGATGAGCTTGTCGCGGTCAGTCTCCATATATATATGTTCTTTATTGGACCGGAACAAAACTTCGATGCCCAACTCGCTTTGCATAACCTTATATTGATCGCTCAGGTTCCGCAGGCTATGCACGATATCGTGGCGATCTGTATTCAAAGGCACGCTCAGGGTCGCGAGGAACTCCTTCTTCAAAAATGTACGAATCATCGAAATATTGCTTTTGCAGATGTCTTTCGCCGCTGTAAGCGCCTCCTGTACCATTTGCACCTCCCCTAGCTGAGCCTTGCGTTGTGCAAGGTCTATCAAATTGACGGCAGTCGATAGCGCACCAGCCACATCGTGACTCAATATGGTAAGAATCGCATTCTTTTTCGCATTATGTTTTAATAAATTATCGTTGTACTCCACGTTTTGGGTAATGTCTTCAATTAATGCGAATACCTGTCCCCCCTGCTTGATTGGGTAGAAGTTGCACTTTAGATGACGAATGTCCTCGCCGAGGAAAAATCGCAGGATAAGCCCTTGGATTGCCTTATGTTCGCTAAACGGTAACAAAGACAGTAGCCGATCACGGTCTTGGGCATGTAAATGCTTAAGAAAATCTTCAAACGTGCCCTTTATGGACAAAAACTTGAATCGCTGGCGGAATAGCTGATTTGTATCGGTAATGCGTCCACTGTCCAAATCGAAAGAAAACATCAGGAAATGGGTGTTGTCCGTAAGCGGAGGGATTGGCTGCGTATCCATTTTTTAGGTTTTGGTACAATTTAATCAATTATTTCGCTTTATCCATCATGTGTTGTTGCGATCTCCGTTTATATTCCTTCGCGGACGTGTTTATTCTCTTTAAACATCCATCTCCGTCCGAGACATAACCAGGTCAGCTCAGCCCATACCTTTACGCTTTGCTGAGGCAGGAGTCTTATCGGAAAAACAAAAAAAGTGAATAGTAATATATGATGTTGCTATCGCGCGGTATATGGAACGTCATGCCTTATTGCTTAAATGCTCGCCCTGCTTTGGCGGGGTTGTGCGCCGAGTAGAGGGACCTTTAAAAAAAGGATCGCATCTTAAAAAGCTAGTCAAAGCCACGCTTTAAACTAACTCGCTAGAAGCTGGAGGGCAAACATCAGCTGGCCCCGCAATTTTCTCATGATGTCCCACTGCTCACCCAGTTGATGGCTTCATTCATCTGCGTATGGGAATACGTTTTGAAAGTCCCAATCATGAGCGCCGAAAAAACAGGCGTTATTTTTTCTACCATCTCATTCCCGGTTACGATCGCAGCACGGTTCCACTTTGTCAAATCACGAATCCCTGCCCAAGCATCCTGCAGCCAGGCTCCAATAGTGAAATCTGCGGGGGAGGTGTCTAAAATTAAAATAAAATTAATTTCATCAATCTTGCTCACTAGATCTGCTATGGCTGGTAAGACGACTTCTTTAAAATCCTGTGCTGTCACTTCGCCCCAAGCGCGGAAGGCAACTATATTCTGGGGCATCCCTGTTTCTTGTTTGATCATGATCTTTTTCTTCAAGAACACCTGCGCTCCGAATTAGTTGTCAAAGGGCTTCGCAATATCCAAATATCATAGGCTGTGGTATCGAGCAATCGCTCACATTTGTGGTTTCCTACCCTCCTGAAAGAACGTCTCAAACAGCGAAGAAGGAGCCGCTTTATGCAGCGGAATCAAACCATACCTGTTCCTTTGAGAAGAAGGGCGTCTATTCAATGACCATTGCGGCAATCCTCCAGCGGCCGAACGGAGCTACTGGCTCCGTAGGTAACACTCGATGAAAGCCACCAAAATGGAAGGACACAGCTGTAGAAAGACGCCTCTTTTCTCTCCAAGGAGATTAAGGGCAAGCAGGCTGGATTCCATGCTCCACAGCAGACCCGTCGTCAATAGCCAGATAAAGCACTCCCTTTCACGGAATAAAATTGAAACAGCAAGAGCAGCACTCGCCAGCACGCTATGGAAGGCAAGCCCCCATCGAAAAAGGAGGGCTCTGCGATCCAGCGGCAGACGCTTTTGGGCTCCTCGTGCCCGGCCAACTTGCGAAACATTCATGTAGAAGTTGCAAAGGACTAAGAGTGCTAGCAAATAATCTCTAAAACTCTCTGTAGCAGGAGATGGAAAAAGCATACGCATGTATTACATTTGGTCGTTGAATAAATTCTTCATGTTCTCGATAACATTAATGGATCGTTGGCCGCCAGCCACTTCATTTGCGGAAAGATGACGCAACGCTAGCGTGAAAAAGAACGTGAAAATATAGATTAATAAAAATTGCATGGCAACATCCTTGAAAACAAGTGCAGTCGTAGTTTGTTCCCTTAGTATGGCGACTCAATTTAATGAAATTATACAAGAAATGCCAGCTCGAAATGAATCAAACCAAACCCGAAAAAGATGAGTAATATCCGTGACACCATTTCTGCCAGTAACATTTATAAAGAAACGCTAGCAGGCTTACGAAGCTTCCCGAAACACTTGAACGCTAAATATTTTTATGATAAGCGGGGCGACGAACTATTTCAGCAGATCATGGTGATGCCCGAATATTACCCTTTCGACTGTGAATTAGAAATCTTTCAGCAACATAGCCCGAGAATCGCGAAATTATGTGGAGCCGAGGATCAGCCGTTGGACATTATCGAACTGGGGGCCGGGGATGGGCAGAAAACGCGGTATCTCCTTCGTGCTATCCATGAGACTTCGCCTGCTTCACGCTATCACCCGGTCGATTTCTCCGAAAACATTCTCGCGCAGCTTAAAAGCCGGATAGCGGAGTATTTACCTGCCATGGAAGTGCGGCCTTTGTCAGGGGATAATCTGGAGACCCTCCCGCAGATTAGCCGAGCTGCCGGTTTTCGAAAGCTCGTACTTTTCCTTGGCGGAAATATCGGTAACATGGAATCTTCGGAGATCAAACATTTCTGCACTGCGCTCCGGCAGTCCTTACGTGCGGGCGACCTCGCACTGATTGGCTTCGATTTGAGGAAAGACCCAGAGACTATACTCCGTGCCTATAACGATTCCAGCGGATTAACAGCGGCTTTCAATAAAAATTTGCTGCTGCGGCTCAACCGGGAGTTGCAGACGAATTTTGACATCGATCGGTTCAAACATTATCAAACTTATGATCCTATTACAGGCGCTTGCAAGAGTTATCTGATCAGCCTAGCGAATCAAACCATAGCACTTCTGGAAGAACAAATTGTTTTTAAAGAATTTGAACCTATTTATATGGAGATCTCGCAAAAGTTTACGGTAGAGCAGCTTGAGGAACTGAGCAGTGCGTGTGGATTTAAGATGGTAGCGGAGTTTACCGACCACCGTCATTGGTTCTTAGATGTTTTATGGGAAGTACAATAAGCTTAAAGATATGATCAGACAACAAAACACACAGCAACAGGGTTTGTGGGAGCGCTACAGAACCACGCGTACGCAGACCGAGAGGATTTGCCAGCCCCTTGCCACGGAAGACTTTGTCGTACAGCCAGTTGAATTCGTGAGCCCTCCCAAATGGCATCTGGGGCATACGACTTGGTTTTTCGAGACCTTCATTCTTCGGCCCCACCATAAAAAATATCGACCATTCAACGAAAATTTCGACTTCGTATTCAATAGTTATTATGAGTCCCTGGGCGCCCGTGTCATCCGAACAGATCGAGGCAATCTAAGTCGCCCCACAGTAAACCAAATATATGACTATCGCCACTACGTTGACCAGCAGATGCAGGCTTTCTTGCAAAGCAGCATGCTCAGCAGGGAACTTTTCCATCTGATTGAGCTTGGGTTGAACCATGAACAGCAGCACCAAGAACTGCTATGGACTGATATAAAATACATTTTGGGACATAATCCGCTTTTTCCAGCTTACAGTACCCAGAATCCGATAGAGCGACCCTGCCATTCGGGAACAGACAAGAAGATCGTGAATCTACCGGCGGGGCTCTATGATATTGGCTATACTGGCGAGGGTTTTTGCTTCGACAACGAACTGGGCAGACACACGGTGTTTCTGGAGGACTTTGGCATTGCCAATGAATTGGTGAGCAATGGCGAGTACCTGGATTTTATTTTGGACGATGGCTACGTTAATTTTAAACATTGGCATGCCCAGGGATGGGACTGGGTCCGGGAGCACAGAATAGGAGCGCCCCTCTATTGGCATCGGATCGATGGCGAGTGGTTTCACTATACCCTTTCAGGCCTGAAAAAACTGGACCTCACATGCCCTGTAGCACACGTTAGTTACTACGAAGCTGCAGCCTATGCTTTGTGGAAGAGTGCCAGGCTGGCAAGCGAAGCTGAATGGGAAGTTGCGGCCGAGCACCTGAATTGGGGGCAGCGTTGGGAATGGACAGCCAGCGCCTATCAGGCCTATCCGCGTTTTAAAAAATCAGCGGGAGCCATTGGCGAATATAATGGCAAGTTCATGGTCAATCAACAGGTCCTCCGTGGATCTTCAGTGGCCACGCCCACCGGACATAGCAGGACAAGCTATCGAAATTTCTTTCACGCGCCCCTGCGCTGGCAGTTTACTGGGATCAGACTCGCCTTTTAATCCAATCAATAGACAGATTGATAGCCAGGTGAATGCGCATATTAGTGCATAAAAAATCGAGAACCGTCGGTCCGCCGTCGCGATGAGTATAACCATTCTTTTATTAAGCTGCCTAAACATTCCTAGTGGTAACGAAAAGCGAAACTAGGATTGCCTCGCGCCTTTCTCCCTGCCTAGCGTGTTGATTGGATCATCTCCAAGGCTTCCTTCTGCTCATACCCTTGTGAAGCCCACAAGCCTCACGTATCGGTAGTTGCGAAACTTAAATAGTAGAAATTCTCAATTAATCCATCATGTTGCTTTTTGTAATTACTTTCAAAATCCCGCTCGAAAGTGCATACAGTGATAGCATTTCATTCAACTTTTAAAGAGATTTAAAATGGTGAGTCAAGAACAAAGTGCTAAACGATTTCTAGTTATATTATTGCCGCCTTTCTTATATTTCACTTCCGAAGTGATATTATTTAGATTCGACTATTTTCCTTTCATTTTTTTATCATGTACCTAACGCAGGCTGATTTCTGAAAACAGTTCCATGGTTTTGTTTCTCTTCATGCGATCACCGAATAGGTTTAAGCCATTTATAAACTTGTTTAGCTGTATATCGTTCGTCAATAAGTCCTTTAATCCTAATTTTTCCCAGGTATTATCCACATCGTCGTGATGCTGAGAAATACACTTAATAGTTCCCTATCCAGCGTTTAGCCCTTCTTATTTTATATTTTAACATTTACTCCATACTCCTAGAATCATGCTTTCCTACTCTTATTTTATTTTTTACACATAAATATCTAAAAGGGCTATGATGGCTACAAATCACCTTGCCTAGCGTTGTCTTTGAGGCACAAAGGTAGATACCTGTGAATAGAATTTGATCTTTGAGAGATCCTTTCCAGATTTATTAAAAGCCGCCGCATTCAATAAATGAAAAGATAATTGTAATATAATTTGTTACATTTAAAATTTCTACTTAGCTTTGTATCATAATGAACAACACAAGATTTGCAACCATCATCCATATTTTGACCTTGCTCGCGAAATTTCCCGGCCAATGGATGAGTTCAGAATGGATTGCAGAAAGCATCAATATCAATCCTGTCATTGTTCGAAAAGAGCTTGCTGTTTTACATCAATTGGGCTGGGTGCAAAGTAAAAAAGGAAAAGAAGGAGGCACCATGCTGCAAGTGTCAAGTTGCGAAATTACGATGGCAGATATTTTTAATGCGGTGAAAAATCCCCATGTATTGGGAAAGAAAAATAATGGCACCAATCCTAAATGTCCAATCGGCAAAGAGATTAACACAGAACTGGAAAAACTGTTCGACAGCACAGACGATGTGGTGGTTAGTTTTTTAAAAAATAAATCTTTAAAAGATTTCGTAGATCAGTTCAATTAAATTTTTTTTTCACAAATTGTAACAAAAAGTATTACATATAAAAACAAATAATATTATGAAAGTAGCTATTATCGGAGCCAGTGGATTTGTAGGTTCAAAGTTAGTTAACGAAGCCCTTAACAGAGGTTTGGAAGTAACCGGTATTGCCAGGAAAGCAGAAAATATTTCTGCAGAAAACATTAGCAAAATCGCGGTAGACGTGAATGACGTAGAGGAGCTAACAAAAGCATTGAAAAATCAGGATGTGGTCATTAGCGCATTCAATGCAGGCTGGACCAACCCTAATTTATACCAGGATTTCCTTGCCGGTTCCAAATCCATTCAGCAAGCCGTTAAAACTTCTGGCGTAAAGAGACTAATTGTGATTGGTGGCGCAGGTAGCTTGTATGGCAATGACAATGAGCAACTGGTGGATTCGGCAGATTTTCCTGCAGAGATTAAGCCCGGAGCAATCGCTGCAAGGGATTACCTGAATATTCTAAAGGAAGAAAAAGAGCTCGATTGGGTATTTTTCAGCCCCGCCATTGAAATGCACCCCGGCGTAACCGATGGGAGAACCGGCCAATACCGCTTAGGAAAAGACCATCCTGTTGTGGACCAAAACAACATTTCGAGGCTATCACCGGAAGATCTAGCGGTGGTTTTATTGGATGAAGTGCAACAACCAAAACACCATCAGGAACGTTTCACTGCAGCATATTAAATTGCAAAACACAAATATAGATGCAGGATGATTGACTGTTCGATCGACGTTGGGGATAGGCATGTTGAAGCATGGTATCTGCAAATAATTAACGGGTTGAAAGGCATCAAAGGTACGGGGGCAGCGGTTGGATTACCTGGCTCTCTGGCACACGGTGTGCAGCTGGCTGGGCCCCTTGCCCTTTACTGATGATTGTAGGTTTCAGAACCCGTCTGGTATTTTTGCTATACACTTCGGTTATGATAGTCCCCTTTCTCATGACCATACGGATCCCTCGTTTGCCCAGAGAAAATCAGACACGAGGCTACACGGAGGAAATGCGCGATCTGGTTTGCAGGATCGGGATTACGCTCTACGGGCGTACAGAAATAGGCTATATCAATGAAAAATCAGTGAGATTGATTCAAAAACACCTTTAATCGAAGTCCAAAAAATACGGGTGAAAATACGAGCTAAACTTTAATATAGAACTTGGCCGGTTCATGTGCTAGTTCCTCGGTGGTATCTTCCTCTATGTAAACCAATTCTGATAATCATGCTGTGGCTGAATCAACATTTCTATAACCGGAGGAAGTGAGGGATGTTTCGTCGTCTTTTGTGTTTGAACGCTTGCGGGTTACATTTAATTTACTTTGATATCTTCTTGTTACTACGCAATCAGCAGGTCCAGCTCCACACGGCAGAAAAGTCTGACAGAGGGCACCCTCGCGTTCACGCCTTTGACTGAATAGCACGCGTTTAAGCATTTCAAGCTGTACCTTTGAGCAGTCACGTTCCTGAGATAGCGATGTCAGAAAGCTACTCTAAACGTATTTTATGTTTCATTTTTAGCAAGATAGAAATCATAAGTGTAAACATTGTAAGGGATAATGAGCTTTGCAAAATAATAAGCAACAAAACTACCTAACAAGATGGGTATAAATAATTGGAACCCCTGAGGAACCATACAGCACACCAAAACCAGTGCCGTAAAAGGCGCATAAATGGACGCAGATAAAGTTGCTGCTGCCCCTACCAGCGCAAAGTTTAACGGTATTAAATCCATTCCTAAATAAGTGTTGCACACCTGTGCAAACAGAATGCCTAACAAGGCACCCGCTACGATACTCGGAGCAAAAACACCACCATCGCCACCTGCTCCCAGTGTAAGAGCGGCTGCCAAAGGTTTTAGCAATACCAATACGAATAGGCTTAGTAGTGCGATACTTCCAGGTTCATTTAAGATTTCTTTTAATCCATGGTAACTATCTCCATACAATTGAGGGAAAATAAAAATGAAGATGCCGACAGAAACCGCGCCTAAGTTTACCCGCAGGAAATTATTATTGATGTTTCCAAAGAGCTTTTTGATCCGTGTTAACAATAATGTGAAATAAATAGACAGTAAGCCACCCAACAGGCTTAATATTACAAACAGGGGAATCGCATATCCATGCCAGTCTTTAACAGTGGTAGATAGTAGGGAGGTGCCCTCGGTCTGCCAAATAAAAGTCCAGGAGATCAGCGCAGATACACCACAACTGATGAATAAAGGTTTGCTGGTTTTTCTAGCAGTAACTTCCAGGGCAAATAGCAAGCCCGCTACGGGACTTGCAAAAAGCACTGCTAGGGCTGCTGTGACTCCAGCACATATTAATTCTCGTTTATACAAATTTGCTGAGAAATGTTGTTTATGTAACATATTCCCTGCCGTGGCTGTAGCGACTACTGAGGAGACTTCTATACCGGTAGAGCCACCAGAAATAACCGTTAGAAAACCGTTAAGCAGATGCGAGGGTACCTTAAAAGCGGGAAGATGCTCTTTGCGTTGGTCTAATGTTTTATAAATTTCAGTAATTCCTTTGTTTTTACGTCCCTTAAATAGAAACTTTCGCAAAAAGTAAATCGCAGTGATACCGACTGTGGGTAAAAATATTAAACCTATTTTATTCGTCGTTGACACGGTTTCAAAAATGTGGTGTTCGGTCCATTCCGTCATCCTTTGAAGAGCGAAAACCAGTAAAACACTACAAATACTTACTATGGAAGACGCTAAAGCAAGCTTGAACAAATGATGATAGACAACTCTTTTTTTCTTTTCCATTCACTTAAAAATTCCAGAGGATTTTAACAGATGTCAAAATTAGATAAATATATTTTAAAGTTTTCAGGAAAAAGCTGTATCGGTTGAATACTAAGCTTTTATAAAGATTATCAAAAAAGTCAGGTAACGATTTGGTAACGGTGCTTATTGCTTTGTATTTCAACGTGTTTCCGTTAGCTCAAAGCAAATATACGAATTTTTTGTTTCTCAAAAACAAATAAACATTTTATTCCCTATCGGGATTACAGGACAAGAGAAAAGGGCTTGCAAAGCCCTTTTCACATAATACTGATAGAATAAACTCTGTCTTTCGTCCTTGTTCTTCCGTTTTATTCAAATACGTTCACAACAGCTTAATACCTGTATTTTCATTATCCTGTCTGTTTCTATTAGTTAAAATAGGGAACTTAACGACTACTTTGCCAATTTCAATATTCTATATGCCCCTCTTGCCACTACTACAAATACAATAGCTCCGATAATCAAATCGGGATAGCTCGAGTTTAACCAATTGACCAAAATTCCTGCAACGATAACCCCCGAATTGATTATAACATCGTTTGACGTGAAAATCATCGAAGCCTGCATATGGGCTTCTTTACTCTTGTTCTTTTGCAATAGGTAAAGACAAAGTACGTTTGCTATCAATGCCAAAACAGAAACAATAATCATTGTTTTGAAATCGGGCATCGCTTCTATTCCGATAAAACGTCTGATAACTTCAACAAAACCGATAACGGCTAACAGGATTTGAAAGTAACCTGCAAATTTGGCGATATTGTTTTTTCTTGCAATCGTACCCCCAACAGCAAACAAAGCCAATGCGTAAACGATGCTATCGGCAAGCATATCCAAGCTATCCGCTACCAATGCCATTGAGTTGGAAAAAATACCGAACAACATTTCCAATCCAAAGAAAACGAAATTGATAATCAATACCGTCCATAGTAGTTTCCGTTGGCTATTGCTTGTATCTGTTTCAACAACTGCGTTAGTTTCTTCGGTTGAAATCAGCGTTGTATTTAGGTTCAAGGTTTCCAAAGCTGAAAAAATCGGCTCTGGGTTTCCACTATGGTAAACATTTAGTTTTCTATTGGGAATATCAAATTCCAATGACTTTACCGTATCAAAGTTTTGCAGTTTCATACGGATTAATTGCTCCTCACTTGGGCAATCCATTTTTGTTATATTAAATATGGTTTTATTCATCTTCTTAAAGTCTAAATTTTATTCCTCCGTTAATTACAAATCCGTCTAATGGTGCATAGATGTCTTTAAAAACAGGGTTGGTTATTGTACCTGTATAAATGTTGTCGAAACGTGTCTGTCTTGTATCAAAGAAATTTTCAAAGTTGATGTACAAAGAAAACCGTTCCCAAATTTTTTCAGCCATAAAGCCACATATAACATAGTCTTTTCCTGTTGTTCCGTCATTGAGCTTTTGCGGACTAAAATAATAGGCTTCCAAACCGATTTTCCATTTATCCTCTATTTCATACATAAGTACAGAGTTAATGCGGTGTTTTGGTGTTAGTGGATTTTCGGTATTTGTTCCGTTTTCAATCAATCGGGTATCGGTAAAAGTGTAGCCCAAAAACAATTTAAAATCATCATAACCGATTTTGATATTTGTTTCTGTTCCTTTGGTATGAATGTAGCCCGATGAATTGATGAACTGATATGTATTTGTAGCTATATTTTGAAGCAACAAAGGGTTATCCAAATAGGTGTAAAAGAATAAATGATTTATGCTGAATGTCCAATCATCGCCAATATTAGTACGGTAATTTATATCTGCATTTGCTCCGTAGCTTTTTTCCAATTTATTGGTATTATCGTCAATAGGCATTACGTTTTGATATTGTATGCGTTCGCTTTCTTCTGTAAAAATGGTTGGTGTTTTGTAGCCAAATCCGCCCCCGATACGTGAAGTCAATCCGTTTGCAATCTGAAACAATGCCGATACTCTCGGTAAAAAAACAGCTCCGTAATCTATCACGTAATCCGTTCTTAAACCTGTTTCCAATTGAAGCCAATCCGTAGCCTTAAAAGAATTTTGAACGAAAGCCCCGAATGTGGTTTGGTTGTAATCTCTCAACGGAAATGCGGTCATCTGCTTTTCTTTAAAATTGTCCGTCCAAATATTAACGCCTGTTACCCATTCTGACTTTTCTTTGCTGTGGGTATAGCTTGCTTCCGTAAAAGTGGATGTTTGCGTTCCCTCAAACTCGTAATTGGGAATAGCTGTATTGCGGTTAAAATAACTTACGCTGTTCTTTATCTGTACAAAACTGTTTTCGTTTACCGTATGGTCAAAAACAAATTGGGTAGAATAGCGTTGTGTTTTGTTTTCTTCAAAATATTGGTGTGCGTTATCGCCTTTGCCTTTGATGTAAAGCATATCGCCACCCAAACGGTTTTCAATGGTGGTGTTAATGCCGAAGTTCATTTTTGTTTTATCATTGAAGTAAACAAATAATTTAGGGTTCAGTACATACCTTTCAAATTGGGGAATGGCAGAAAGCCCGATTTGTGCAGGGTCGTAAGCTCCGTTGCGATTATGCGAAGCAAATATTGTCGTTCCGATTTTCTTAAACTTCTGTCCGTAAAAACCATTGATGTCTAAACCCCTGCCCGATGTTCCGTTTAAATGAAAACGCAAATCCCTTTCTTCCGTTGGTGTCTTGGAAATCAGATTTACCAAACCTGCTATTGCTCCACCACCGTACAGCGTAGATGTTGAACCTTTAATAACTTCAACCTGCTTTAAGTCAAGCGGTGGAATTTGCAACAAACCCAATCCGCTCGAAGCACCCGAATAAATAGGAAAACCGTCTTTTAAAATTTGCGTATATCGTCCGTCAAGCCCCTGAATACGAATACTTGCATTGGCACTTGTGGGCGATGTGGTTTGTACGTGGATGCCTGTGCTTTCTGCCAAAAGCATACGAATATCCCCTGCTTTCATATTGCCTTTTTCGTCTAACTCCTCACTTCCTATAAACTCAATACGTGTGGGGATATTTTGGATAGTTCTTGTACTTCTTGTTGATGAAATAACGATTTCTTCCAAATCTTCCGATTGTTCATAAAGTAGGATTTCAATCGGAGCTGTATCTTCTAACGGAAAATTAAAGCTGTCGGTACGTTGGGCAAAACCGATATAACTAAATTGAATTTCTTGCAAACCGTTTGCAATACCTGTTAATATAATCTGTCCGTTTTCATCGGAAATTGTGGCGATTGTAGTGCCTGTTACCTGTGCGGTTACGCCCATTAAAGGCTCTTTTTTTTCGCTGTCTTTAATTACAGCTTTGAACGTATTTTGTGCATATACACAAAGGTTGAGTGTCATAAAAAATGACACAAAGAGTATTTTTTTCATTGAAAAATAATGCTTAATATTTAATAAATAAGTAATAACGGTGGAAAGCACCGTAACAAATCAGTTTGGGCGGAAAGCACCATATATTAAGCCAATTGTGGAGGATGCCAAATAGAATAAGGAAAGTCTGAAACAGACGGTGCAGGTATTGCACCTGCTTTCTTTACAGGTAGTTGTATAGAGTTTATTGTCGAAAAATAAAAAGAGTCTATTACAAATCCTGTACAGGTATTACACTTGGAAAAAGGCGAGCAACACGCCATTACGCAATCATCATCGTTTTGCTCTTGGCTACTTGTTGTTTGCTGTTCGGTTTCAAGACATTTATCTTCCATAAAGCAAGGTGCGGTCGATAAGACCAACACTAATAATGCTAATATGTATGATAAATACTTCATATTGCAAATGTATTGAAAATATCTTTTAAACCTCTTCCGACAAAGATAATTGTATTACAATCTCCTCCCTCTTTTCTTTTTCTTCTTCATCCGGTTGGCAAACTGTTCTTCTTCGTAATTCACGCCCTGTGCAGCGGGTAGCAAGCTGAATAATCCTAAATCGAAATTAGTCGAATGCTCCTGTGGAATAAACTCAAAAAGGTCTTTCGTTGGCAAATCGTCCAATGTATTTGTTTTGGAAACAGGGCTGTTCTGTATTTTTAATTCGGGTTTGTTTCCGTTGTTCCACCAATCGTTGAATACATTAGCTGATAGGTTTCTGTCTAAAGCTGAACCGTTCCAAACACTACGGCTCTCGTGGTCGATAAAAGTTATACCGTAAATCCGTCCGTTGTCGTTTCTGCGAACAACGGTATTAATACCGTGTTCGGTCAATTGTTTTCTAAATTCTATTTCGTTGCTTGTCGTGTGCATAGCCAATTCAACGGTATTCTTTAAAACTGACCTTGCGGGATTGGTTTTCATTTTTTCTTTGGACTGTTCAAAGTGTTTTTGCAGTTGTGCAATCCCTGCATCTTTTCCGAAAAGCGATGCTTTAAACGGATTGCTTGCCTTGTTTCCGTTTTCGTCCAATGCCACATATACCAATCCGTTTACGGTCTGACCGTTCCGCTCGCCTTTTACTTCTTCCGCTGTAATGTTGAATAGCGACAGCAAAGCATTATAGCTTCCCATAGTCGGAAAGCTGTAATACTTTGGCAAGTGACGAACTACCGAAGCAATTTGGCTCTTTATATCGCCACGCTGATAATCAACAGGTTTAAAAACTTTATTGCCCTGTTTCTGCTCCTGCTCGGTTGCTTTGTGCAGGTTGTATTTCGTTTCCAAATCCCGACAGATAGCCATTGAACGTGGGTGGTCGTAATCATCGGGTATTTTCTTTCCGTCAATGCCTACACAGGTCGAAACGATATGGATATGCGTTCGGTCAATGTCTGTATGTTTGAAAACGATATAAGGCTGATTGCCGTAGCCCATACGCTCCATATATTCCTGTGCCATTGCCGTAAACTGCTCATCGCTTACCTTGTCTTTCGGGTCTGGGTTCAGTGAAATATGCCGTACTGTCTTTTCCGTTTTGATGTTGGCAGACAAATACGGCTCAAAACATTTGTTGAAATATGCAACGGAATACCTGCCGTTCATTGTGTCAGGTATCTTGTTCAGCAACAAAACCGTTCCGTTTTCCGTTTCCACGTTCTGCTGATTGTACAAGATTGCTCCGTACATATTGCTTCCCTTTCCGATTTTTGCAATCATAATTTCACTCTTTATTTAGATATTTCTTTTCAAATTCATCGGTAAGAATTAAAACTTTTAACAACAATTCTTTCATTTCTGCCGTCTGTTTTTCCAATTTATAGAGGTATGCAGATGCTTTTTTCTCCGAAAAATTGGCGTTCAACAGCTTTACAAGCTGATTGTAATTGGTTGCTATTCCCCGAAACTGACCGAAAAATTTGGTCAGTCCTGTGTGATATTCAACTGCACCCATATCAATTTTAACGGTCTTAACCGTCTTTTGAAAGATGCAAGCCGTAATGAAATGTGCCATTATCTTCATTCCCGATTGGTCAAAGAGGGCAAGGAACTTGGCATTGTCCTCTGCATTCAGGTTAATGGAATACCGATTGACGGCAGGGTCATTCTTCGGTTTCCTTCCTGTTTTCCTAATCTGTTTTCTGTTTTTCTCTTCCATAATAATCCATTTTAATTTTTAATAAACGTGCGACTTCGGAGCCGTTTCCAGCCCCCTGCAAGGGCAAGTGCTTTTGAGGTGCCGAAATTTATTTCGAGTACCTCAAAAGATAACTTGCTCTGAACAGGAGTTCAGAAAAATCCGTTTTGCAAAACGGATTGGAGTTAGCCGAAAAAAACAACCGCTTCCGTTACAAAGTTCGACAAGAGTGTTTGAATAACAGCTATTTACAAACACGACAATGAACGCCAAATAGTGCCACTGACTACCATCCTGATTAAGATTGGGACTGCTTTTATTTCCTTTGTATATGGTTAGCTGGCTGATTGGCTAAGGAGTTAATCAATGGATTAAAGTGCTTGCAGGCAATCCATTGGCTTTTTAGTTAATGAAACAGCTAATTAAAAATATGCAGGTGTATAGATACAATGGTATATATAATGGGCTGTTCAGCTAACCAAACAGCTAATATGAAACAACATTAAAACAAGTGATATGATACACGAAGACGACAAAAAACAGCAACCCGAAGCACAGGATTTTTCTTTAGAAAATTTTCTTGGCTATGAAAAGAAACAGCCTGCACAGAAACAGCATCGGGACGACCTTACAGCAAACGAAAAAACTGCGGAAACGGAACACACAAGACCGTCAGCAAGCAATGCCAAAAGAACGACATCAAAGCCAAAGAAGCTGACCAAAGAGGATTACTGCGGACAGTTCTTTAAAATCCCGAACACTACGGCAAGCAAAGGAAAATCGGTCTATGTAAGGCAGGAACACCACGAAACATTCAACAGGCTTATAAACATTATGGGCATTGATAAGCTGACGATTTATGCGTATCTGGACAACATTATTGAGTACCATTTTCAGGAGTTCGGGGAATTGATTAAGGAAATCTATAACGAGAAGCACAAGCCATTGTTTTAAATACTAAAGTGGCAGGGCATTAAATCTAATTGTAATATTTTTTCTTTAACCATAAACTTGCCCTTACCAATAGTATCAACACAGGTACTTCGACCAATGGTCCGATAACGCCCACAAATGCCTGTGGCGAATGAATACCGAAAACCGCTATGGCTACGGCTATTGCCAATTCAAAATTGTTTCCTGTGGCTGTAAATGCGATAGATGCGTTTTTGTCGTAAGGAACTTTAAGGGATTTATTGATGAAGAAGCTCACAAAAAACATCAGTACAAAATAGATTACTAACGGTATGGCTACTTTTACTACATCCATTGGCAACTCCAATATTTTATCGCCTTTCAGACTGAACATTAATACGATTGTAAACAGTAAAGCATATAATGTAATGGGCGATATTCGGGGTACAAATTTCCGGTTATACCATTCTATACCTTTTGATTTGATAAGGAAATAACGGCTTAGAAAACCTGCTAAAAATGGAATGCCTAAGTATATCAATACGCTTTCGGTTACGTCTTTCATTGATACGCTTACATTGAAGTTGGCTAATCCT
The DNA here is from genome assembly GCF_008274825.1 of Sphingobacterium hotanense. Classification (NCBI taxonomy): domain Bacteria; kingdom Pseudomonadati; phylum Bacteroidota; class Sphingobacteriia; order Sphingobacteriales; family Sphingobacteriaceae; genus Sphingobacterium; species Sphingobacterium hotanense. The sequence continues at coordinate 282,864 of NZ_CP030848.1, read as the reverse complement.
AATTTTGCAGGTAATACGTTGATGAATAACCAAACTAAGAAGCTATAAGAAAGTATCTGGAAGATGCTGTTTAACGCAACTAACATAGCTGTATATTCTCTGTTTGCTTTAGCTAAGTCACTCCAAACGATTACCATTGCGATGCACCTTGCCAAGCCTATCAGTATCAAGCCTGTCATATAATCAGGTTCGTTCCTTAAAAACAGAACGGCTAACCCGAACATCAGTACCGTACCGATTACCCAATTGAGCAATAAGGATATTCCGATTACTTTTTTATCCTTAAACGCTTTGGGTAATAATGTATAATCTACTTTTGCCAATGGCGGATACATCATCAGTATCAAGCCTATTGCCAACGGAATATTGGTCGTACCTGCGGACAAACTATCTGTTAGATTGGAAATATTGGGAAAGAAATAGCCCAAGCCCACACCTAATGCCATTGCAAGGAATATCCATAGGGTCAGGTAACGGTCAAGAAATTTTAGTTTTGGTTGCATCGGTTATTTTTTAATCATTGAAAAAACATAGAACATTTCAGTTGCTATCTGCAAACTTCTCTCTGTATAGACTTTTGTCTGCTCTGTTGTACCGTCTGAAATTTTCGGATCTTCAAATGTGATAGGTATTCTCTTTTCTGCCCCTGCAATGAAAGGACATCCTCCGTCTGCCTGCGAACAGGTCATAATGGCTGTGAATGCCGATACAGGATTGAAAGGGCTATCGTACTTTTTTGAAAAACCGATTATAGGTAAAGTATTTTCACTATACTTTATAGCATATACAGGATTATTATTGTCTGCAATTTTAAAGATGTTTAAACCCTGATTAGTCAATGTTTCTGCAACTTTTGGAAATAGTGCCGTTTCTTCCGTACCGCCCGAATAACAATGCACATTCGGAATATGGTAATATACACTTGCCACCTGTGCCCAAACCTGCGACAAATGGCTTCTGCGTGAATTGTGGGTACAGATGAAATTTAGATTTATTTCCTGTCCGCTATTTACCTTTTGCTGTATGTAATCTACCAACGGCTGTAATACGGTTTTACGTTCCTCGCTTATGGTCTGAACATCAGTTATTCCCTTTATGGTTTCAGCTAAATTTTTATACATTACGATTAGTTTATAGGGTTTAACAACAGCCCGAATTAGGTGTACAGCAAGCACTGTTCAGCTCTGATAATTTTACTTTTTGTTTTTCGGCAGGAATACCGCAGGCATCACTTGCCAAGCAAGCGGTTTGTTTGTTCTTCAGTACAAAATGGTTTCCGTTAAAATCCAAATCGTATTTACCGATTGTTTCGCTCTGATATTCTACTTCTATTTCGGCATCATCAATGCCCAATTTTTCTTCGGATAATTTAATGATGTTTAATAATTTGGTTGGTTTTAATCTGTGTTCAAAATCGTTGGCATTCCATAATTGGAAATTGACGACTTGCTCGTTTCTAATTGTTCCGCCACAATCAATAAAGTGTTTGGTAATAATACCTACTTCCGTAACGTGGAAATGTTCGGGAACAAAAGTTCCGTTTTCTAATTGAAATTCAACATTGTCTAATGTTGGTAAGATTTCTTTGATGTTTGATAGTTTCATTGTTTTGAGTTATTGTTATATAGTAATATTACGATTGTTATAAGTAAATTTTTTAGCAACATTTAAGTCGCAACTTATTAAAGTAGAAATTGAATTTTGGAAAGTAAACCAAGATATGTAATAGGCTTATTAAAACGGCTCCGAACAACAGGTTTACAGCTATGGCTCTAAAGATATGAAAGCTCTCTACCTGCTGAAAGTTGTTCGTTAATGTAATTCCATTACTGTCAAGGTTTATTTTAATCACTAAGAATACTGCTATACTTGCGAAATGAAAACCGTTTACCAACAGATGTATAATGTATTCCCAACGTGGCAAACCTCCCATAAATTGACGGCTGTCTTTCTCTACATAAGCATCAATAATCAATGTGATAATATCAGCGACTACCAAAATAGAACCGAATAAAAACAAGCTATTGTTTTCTATGTTGATGAATAAGGAAATAAGAATACCTGTAAACAGAATAGCCCTAACGGTATGCGTAAGATGTTCAAATTTGCTTTCCTTATGTTCGTATAAACGGTATTTGTATAAATGCAGAAATACACCGTCAAACAATGCCAATATTGAATAAACTATCAGTAATACTATTGAAAGGATAAATGCAACTTCCATACGGCTAACAACATTTTTGATTGGTTACGGTAAAGATGATTTTTGAAAAATATTCTTTCAGTAGGTCAAAGGTTTTTTCATTGATGCAGTAGCAAATAGAATTACCCTCAATATTTCCTTTTATCAATCCTGCGTTTTTCAACTCTTTTAAATGCTGTGAAACGGTAGGCTGTGCCAATGGCAGTTCATCAACTATATCACTGCATATACAGGCGTTTACTTTCAATAGATATTCTATAATGGCTATCCTTGCAGGATGCCCCAATGCTTTTGCGACTATCGCAATTTGGTTTTGCTGGTCTGTGAAATGGTCTGTTTTGCTTGCTCCCATTGTTTTTGTATTTTAATATCGCAATATTACAATAATAAATTTAAACACAAAAGGTTTTTTCGTAAAATTCTTTTCAAAGAAAAAAACAGAAAAAAAAGAAAGCTGTTCAATCAAGACGGACAAGCGGAAAACCAAAAGGAAACGGAATAAGTCCCGAAGGGTGGCAGGGCAAACACAACAACTCGGCGAAGCCACCTTTTTGCCCTGCCATTATGCCGTAAGCTTTTGGTTGGGCGGTGTGGTGGCTGTCCGCCTTACCTTTGCTGCCTTTTTGTTCTTTTTTGGGTACACTTTTCAAATATTCCTTTTATCAAAATGCCTTTGACTGCCAAAGACTGCCACTAAATGCCAAAGGCAAATGGAGTAAACTTCTATGGTTTACATTGGGGAAAATTTTGAACCTATGGCACAAAAAGTAATTACCGACAAAGAGCGGAAAGAGAAAGAACAATCCGAGCAAAGAAAGAACACACCTTTTATGCAGGTCGATAAGAACAGCGACCCAATTTCCAATTTCATTGCCAACTTTAAACGTCAATTCAAAGACACAAAGGGTTTAGGTCTTGGCAGGCTGTTCGGGGGCAAACCTGCTGAACCACCAAAGCAACCGGCCGAACCCGAAAGCGTAATAGGTGCGACAAAAACTGTTATGCGTTCGGATTATAAAAATGCTGAAAACAATCAGACCGTACAGCGAAACGAAAAGCCGTTTTATAATGTTTCGATAAGACCGCATTATAACCTTTCGTTCTTGGGACGACGGCTGCAGGGGCGGACCTCCATTAGCCTGGATTACATGAATTCCTATTCATCATGGATGGGCTTCGCCGAAGGCGAGGTACGCTACACGATTCGCCCTTCTTGGGAACTGTCGGGTACCTTCCGATATACACAGATTCAGCAGCGCTTGTGGGGACATGAGATGTACAACACACAGTTCCGAGTCGGTGTGCGAAAAAATTTGCAAAAAATCAATCAGCCCGCACACCATTCCGTTGAAATCCTACTCTATTCTGACCTGGATAATGACGGCCAATTTTCAGCACATGAGTCGCCGAAGCCGAACGTCGTTGTCAAGTTGGGAGATAATATAGCTATTACTGACGAACAGGGAAGAGTGAAGTTTAACAATATGCCAAAAGGAACCTACAAAATGGAGATTGTTTCAGCTTCTAAATGGAAGGCATCGGGTTTCCAAACAATCTTATTGACAAAGAACACGGATTTAAAGGTTCCTCTAATAATGCTACAGAAAGTAAGCGGAAAACTCATCGAGAATAACCATAAGTACAAAACGCAGCGCACAGACATACATGGAATAAAAGTATACGCTAAAAATCACCTCGGGCAAATCTACGAGACTTATACAGATCAAAACGGACATTATCTGTTCAATCTTCCACCCGATGATTACTCGATCTTTGTAGAAAACAGAAGCTTTAATTTTACTAAGAATCAACAAATGATTACTGTTTTTGCTGACAAAGATGTGAATGATATCGATTTTGCCTTTGATGCGAATAATATTGATATCGAAGTTCAGAAGTTCTAGCTGATTTTAAGCTATTACTATCCAAAGCGCGACTAAAACACACGTTACTAGCTAGAAACAAACATAGTTATACCCTCGCAAGAGTACGTTGTGCTGGTGAAATCGAAAAGACTCCTATTGCCCTGGACATCGACGGGCTTAAAATCCAATTGACCCAAGCCATGGAGACTTGTCCATTTTGGATGGTTAGTTCTTTTCGGGCTGCTCTTGAATGAATCAGGTTATTGGCCTTCGGTCACTAAAATTGCGGAGGTCGATGGGTAACTGTCCAACTTAATGACATTTATCCGATTAGAGGGTGCTAGATCTTGACTTCCTGTAAGGTGGTCCGCCTATCTTGTATGCTGTCGCGACTGCGAAGCACGAACCACCCGATCTCGAACAGAAATAGTTGCTCTCTTCTAAAAAAAGAAAATACATGTGACCTCGCCATGGGAAAAAAGATAATCCATATATTTAATCAGCTCTTCGTCTACTGCAATATAAGCACGTTTCAATCAAGCTCCTTGGATCTTAACTCTAGCAATAGCAGAATTCTCAACAACGATTTTCCCTTTTGAGCCGCAAGAATCGGTTCCTTCGAGGGATTGATCATCTAGTATTTAGTCATGGTAATAAAGCATTGTATGATATTAGACACAACACTAGCATGCATTAATTTGCTCCTATTGCTTCGCACAATTCAATGTGCTTAACAAGCCTGTTCTGTTTAGCTTTCAAAATTCGCAGTCGTGCAAACAAAATTTCTTATTCCCCGTATTAGTAATATTTACAGGGTACCTGATGAGGTATTGATGAACACGACAGAAAATATATAGGCAGTCAATAAATTTGAACATAATGTGAAAACTCCTCAACATACTCCCTTCGCAGATGAGCTGACTGTATTTATGATCAGTGTCGCGCTCTGGCTGATTCTGATTTTTGGAATCGATTATCTGTTAGGTCTAAACCAAGATCTGCCATTCTAACTTTGCTCAGGTGCGCGGTATTAGGTAGCTGTACCGACCTCTGTCAATACTTTTTGACGGTCATGGGATAATGCTAATTAAAAAAATCGTTGATCGAAATTTACGGAAATGGCATCGCTGATGGGAGGTAAACTCGATAGTTCTTACATCCTACAATCATGCCGCAGTCTCACTTAGTCAATAATATCTGTCATGATCAGTATTTGCACAATATTCCCGACAGACAAATCGAACATCTATATCTCGTGGGCTTTTACTAGTTTTATCCAACACTTTTCTAAAATAGTTAATTAATTGGCCTGGCGGATCATTTGCTGCCGGACTAGTTTTCTTCAGTTCAAGGATCCAGGCGATTGTTCAATCAAATTTTCATTGGAATTCAAGTATTGATTTTTCATGGTCTAAAAAAGAGGGGTACAAATTTTTTGATTCTATTTCATTTTTTTTATTTTTATAAGACTGCTTCAAAACAATTAATTCGAGCCTGGCGGAGTGCTCTTCGTTAGGCTTTATTTCGCAGTTTTCCATACTGTAATGATAACTTGTACTGAGGCCTAGCGGAAATATTCACCCTAGGCTTCTTTTATTAATATCGTCGCTGAGTTTTCTGATCTCGGCTAGCAGTGCTTCATCCAAGAATTTCAGTATTTGCAATAGTATTTACTCCGGCACCAGGGTTCAATAGGTTACAAGTGATGTTCAATTTTTCAGAAAGACAACCTTACTCACAGTCTCAATATGCTGCTTTTTAATAATAATTCACTAAATTCACATAAAATTTAGAGGTTAATTAATAAAGCCTGGCGCCAATTGACGCTGGGCTTTCTTGGATTTCAAATAAATTCTTAAATTTGAATTCTATCAACTTTTTGATAGGCACACTCAGTAGTTTATGTTTATCAGCCCAACTTTTGCATAACGAGTTGGGCTTATTTATTGATATTCACGGTTAGATTCTCATCAGCTGATTTTCTCTAGGACAATCCCTTTTTTGATTGAAATGCGCTTGTCCACAATTAAAAATCGTCGGTGTTGGGTAGAGTTCTGCTCGTTAATTTCCAAGAGGTCAATCGCAGAAAAAGAACTTGAAAGACGAATACCCCGTTTGGCCCAAACTCACATTGTAGATCTTCGCCTGCCTATAGAACAATTGCCACGGTCCCAACTTGAAGCTTTCAGTCTGCAGATGATATCCATTTTGACAAACAACGCTTTTCTTTTAGCAAGCTATCTTATCGACTTTTTCGAATGGTTCGCCGAGAATGATTTTCTTGGGAATCCGCGCTGACAAGCGCTTACCGTTGCCTTAATCAGTTATCGATAGGCTAGCGAGAAAACCTTAACGTACTCTCTCAGGGGAGCTGAAGCTACTACGCAACCAAACACCGAGGCGTCAAAGACTTAAATCAGCTGATTCTGTGATGCAATCTTTATCAGCTCAACCATATTTTTAGCTTTAAACTTCTGCAATATATTCCTGCGATGAGTTTCTACGGTTATCACAGAAATAAATAATTGTTCGGCTATTTCAGCAGAAGTATTACCTTTGGCAATTGCCTGAAGAATTTGCTTTTCTCTTTTGGTTAATCTGGGAAGCTCAAAATCTGTAACTGAAGTCCGTAGCATAATCTCCTGCACTTCTCTGCTCAATGCCAGATCGCCGTTCAGCGCTTTTTCGATACCGTCAATTATTTCCCGTGAATCTGCATTTTTTAAAATATATCCGTTTCCGCCATTTTCTAAAAAACGAAAAATAATACTACGTTCAGCTTGATTGCTTAATGCAATGACGATAGATTTTGGCGCTTTTTGTTTGATTATTTTGCAAAAATCCAATCCGTTTCCATCGCTCAAAACAATATCCAGCAAAACGACATCTATTTTGTTTTCCTGAATAAAATCTATGACAGCAGCTCCTTTGGTAAAGGAAAAAACGTGAAATTTAGTATCTTTTTCTAATAGTGATTTCAATCCTTCTAAAATCATTGGATGGTCATCAACTATGGCAAGTTTTATCTTATTTTTATCATACATAGCATTCCACATTTATGGTAGTTCCTTCTCCTTTATTCGAAGTAATTTCAACCGTTCCGTTAATCAATTGAGCTCTATTTTGTATATTCTTTATGCCTAATCCATATACGATTTCAGATTTATCAAACCCTATTCCGTCATCTTCAATGGTTAAATTCAGTATATTCTTATTTTGGCTGATTTGCACAATAACATTGGTTGCCTGAGCATATTTTGTAATGTTGCTAATGCTTTCCTGTGCGATACGATACAACGCCATTTGTGTTTTAAAGGGAATGTTTTCTGATAAATTAAAGGCTTCAAACTGAATGGCAAACTGTTTTTGTGTCATCGCTTCGCACAATTCTTTTAGAGCGATTTCCAAACCAAGGTTTTTCAGTGTTTCGGGCATCAGATTCCTGGAAATACGACGCATTTCAACAATAGATTTATCTAATTTTTCAATTACCTTTTCTTTATTAAACGAATCATTAGCCGAAATCGTCATTCGTATATTTGCTAACATACCGCCCATACTATCGTGTAAATCCTGTGCAATTCGTTGTCTCTCCTGCTCTTCACCTTGTAATATGGCTTGTGTTGCTTCGTATTTACGTTGATTTTCTATATGAAGTAAATCCTGCTCATGACTCAGACTGATTTGTTTGTTTAACTTCTGTTGTTTCTTGTAATTGATAAAAATTAAAAAAGCAATAACCAAGCTTAATATAAGAGCAATGCCCAAAATAGTAATTCGCAAATTTTTGTTTTTACTCAACAACTCATTTGCTTTTTTCTCTTTTTCTAAATCGTTTATTTTTTGTTGTTTATCAGCTGTTTGATGCAAAATTTCCAGTTCGTTAATTTTTTCTAACAATTTGTTTTGTTGTAAGCTGTCACCTAACAAACTCGCTTGCTTCATCCATTGATAAGCCTCTTTATGCTCTCCCAAAATATCGTTAACCGCAGCCAATTGCGTATAAGTTATTCTGCGATTTACAGCTTCTTTAGCTAATACTTTTTCAGCTAAAATATGCTCTAATTGTGCTTTCGCTTTGCGATAATCTTTTTGCATCAAATACACATTGTACATTCTAAAATACAACATGTGCAATAATTTCGTTTGATTGCTCTCTTTAGCTAATTTGGCTCCTTTACTTAGACTGGCTAATGCGTTATCAAAGTCCTGAATAGTAGTATAATACATAGCTTCCTGATAATAATAATTAGGATAATGCTGTGATTCAGGAAAAGGCTTCATAAGTTCTTTTGCCTGATCCAAATATATTTTAGCCGTTTTACTATCGGGTTTGTAGCAATAATTACTTACCAAATTTAAGTAAGTAACCACATGCACACTATTCTTGATTTTTATTTTTTCAAGTTGTTCTAAGGCTTTTTTGTGATATTCTTCAGCCTTGTCAAATTGCCCAACCGACATAAATGTTAATCCTAGCTGTGTATAACTATAGGCTAACAGTTCTATGTTATTACTTTTTTCACTCAACGGAATACAATATTCTGTCAGCGTTTTAACCATATAATCATATCCTTTGTCTTCTACTTGTATATAAGCATAATTATACCATGATTTAATTAAAAAAGCGATGTTGATCGAGTCGTTTTCAAGAGCTTTTATAGCTTGTTCGTAATATGTTTTTGCTTGTGATTTACTACTTTGGTTAGCATAGAAAACACCTTGATAGTATTGTAAAATTCCTTTAGCTAATGAGTTTTTTTGAGAAGATGATAGTACTTTATCAAGTGCTTGTTTACTTTTTAAACTATCTGTTGGTGCCCAATATTCAGACAGTAATAGCGTATTATACAAGCGAACACTATCACTTTTCGTATTTTCAATGGTACGATTAATTTGTTTTACATAAGCTACTTCGTCTAAAGGGACAAGTTGTTGGGCTTGTATCATATTGCCTAAAAACAACATAACTATTATGATCAGAAAGTTTTTATACATCACTAACTAATTAAACCGCAAATATCCAAATAAAAGAGCTGTCATTTCTGTTCCCAAAAAAATCATGGTAAACCATTAGAAAAAATATCAAGGTTTTCGATGATTGTCATGATTCTATATTATATTGAAATTTGCTTTTCATCATAAATATTGAAAATAATCATGAAAAAAGTAAACACAAAATTTGCTCTTTTAGCACTTGCATCGGTATTAATATTGGGAACACTAACTATAAGTTGTAGTAAAGATGATGACAACGGACACGAACAACCAGCGCAAGGAACTATTGATCCAGCAGTAGGAACGTATAAAGGAAAATTAAGCGCATCTAATACATATAATCGTTATGAATGGTTTGATGCTATTGTTATCGTTACCAAAGAAGGAGGAAATAAATTAAAAATTACCGCAAAATCAGGCGAAGAATATTCGTATGTAACACCTAAAACTTTTACTGTTGAAACTTGTGCTTGTTTTGGCGAAAACACACAGGATATTGTTTCCTTAACAGGTAGTTTAGAAGGTATCTTTCATTATTATGGTTCTAATAAAAACATTAGTGTGAGTACAGATGAGCAATCCGCAACAGATGTTCGCTTTCGTTTTGAAGGTGTAAAACAATAAAATCAGGTTCTGATTTAAATTATTATCTTTAGCCTATCAAACCCAAATAATAGTATAATGAGAAAATTTCACCCATTTTTTTCCATCGGAACAGTAGGAATGATTGTAATAGCCTGCGTTCATCTATTTTTAGCATTAGGTCTGTCATTGATCTCGATTCACGCTGTTTTTTTTACTCTTTATCCAGTATTCTTGACTTTTTTGACATTAGGAGTTATCCTCACCGTTAAAAAACAAACGATTTTTGTATAATAAAACTGAGTATATTAAAATGAGAAAAAAAGTCCTTATTCTTGCAATATCTGCATTGATTGTATCTTGTAATCAAGCAAACAAACAACAAGAAAATGACAAGTCCATTGTGGTAGAAACTTCTGTTGAAGCAGACGAAGTTAAAACAGAAGAAGCTAATTCTTCGGCTGAATTCAACATAGAAGATATCGCTTTCTCTACTGCCGATATTGGCGATTTTCCTTTTATTAATTTACCTAAAGGATTAGAAGCTCGAAAAGGTGCCATACAAAAAAACTTTGACGTTTGTTTCTTCCCTATAAATGGTGTAATGACACCTTTTGAAGGTAAATTGTATAAAGCAAATGTTACTGCAGTTCGAGGCGAAGAATATTCGCAACGCTACTTTGAGAAAAGCATGGAGGATTATTTGCTTGCCGTCGGAGCGGTTAAGGTTTTTGATGGAGAAATCACCAAAGAAGAATACGAACGTTATAACAAACAAGACCCTAATAAAGGTGGTTCGGGAGATATGGGGTATTGGAATCAAAATATGAAGTTTTATGTTATTCGTTCCGAAGAAAAAGGAAACATTTATATTCAATTCACTTCCAATAATGCAGGAGGAACATTAAATGTATTACAAGAAGAAGCTTTTCAACAAACCATTACCAAAGTAACGGCTGACGATATTGCGAAAGACTTGACCGAAAAAGGTAAGTCGATTTTATATATCAATTTTGATGTAGATAAATCAAATATCTCTACCGAAGGAAAAGAAGTGGTAACGCAAATTGCAGAAGCATTGCAAAACGATAAAAGTCTGAAAATTGCTATTGAAGGGCATACCGACAATACAGGCGATGGTGCACACAATAAAAAATTATCAAATGATCGTGCAAATGCTGTAATGAACGCTTTGATAACAAATGGAATTAATAAAGCTCGATTAACCGCAAAAGGTTTCGGTGCTGAAAAACCTTTGGTAGCAAACGATTCCGAAGAAAATAAAGCAAAAAACCGTAGGGTAGAATTAGTAAAAATAAATTAAGGCCAATACCCTCGATTATTTCCAATTTGTATATTATTTCATTGCGGCATCTTCATGAGAGTTTCTATTAAGAAATTTGATAGGTGGTTCGATGCTGTAAAATTAGCTCGTCAGATAAACACGTCATTGTTCGCAATATGCTCTTAAATTTATTAGGTATAAAATCGATGCGTTTGAGGCTTTAGATATTTCAATAAGGGCGAAGCAGGACACGGATAGGCAACAGGCCATTGCTGCTTGCAATCTGAGCGCATCTGGGCAACCATGGCTCAACTATGTACCCTTTCTATATATAATCAATATCCGAACGCAGTTGATTTCCATCGTATATTGCTTGATCGATTGTCTAGAACGATATGCTGTATGTATTCTAGTTAATTAATAGTTCGAATTGGTTTTGGGGAGTTTATTTACAAAGATTATTCATTAAGATGGCGGAACTAGAGTCCGCCATCTTTTGGATTATGCCTATTCTATTTTTTATCAGCCTTGCTATTCAAATTAGTGTCGGCGAGCGATGTTAAGCTCTCGTCGCACGCTTTCTCTTCCTTAAGCGTGGTCAATAATAATTTGAGCGCTTCTTCGTGTTTCAAGACCTTTGCGAAGGCCGCCAGTGTCCCATAAGAAGCTATTTCATAGTGCTCAATTTTTTGAGAAGCTGCAATTATTCCCGCATCACGAACTGCGCCGGGCGCTGTTTCTTCCATGATACTCTCTCCTTCCTCGATGAGTCCCTGCATGGCGTCACATTTTTCAGCTTCAGCTTTCACCCCGATCGATTTAAAAACCTCTTGCAATCGTTCGACGTGTTGTTTGGTCTCTTCCAGATGTCCATTGATCGCGTCTTTCAGCTTTTTGGATGAAGCATTTTTCTCCATTTTAGGCAATGCTTTAACTAATTCCTCTTCCGCCCATAAAATATCTTTCAGCCCATCTTCGAATAATTCTTGAAGATCTTTTGCAGCATCCGCTTTCGCTTTTACCGTTGCCTTCTTCTGAGAAGCCGGCTGTTCATTTTTCTTCGTTTCTTTTTTAGTTGTTGTTGCCATAATTAAGATGTTTATGTTTTCTGTAGAACAACCATTTCCATATATGGTTTGGCAACTACATGAAATTATTGCCGAGGGCACCATCATATTGCGCCGATCGCTAACTCCGGCAGCAGCTAGCCAAGACCGGGATAGCAAGCGATAGTTTGATATCATCTATCTAAAAAATTCGATTTGGCTTCCGATATCGCTGCGGAACGATGGACGGTATCGAAGATACCCCATCTGGTGCAGATCGATTATGCACTGGTGGTAGGTAGCGACCGATACTCTTGCCGCCTGTGCACCGTCGCGCGCGAACATGCGCAAAGGAGAGCGGTATTCATGCTCATACCATCGTTGGAGCAGTGCAATATACACGGCTAAGTGCGACTTGCCTATCCGCGGGTCTTGAGCGGATTTGCGGAAAAACAGATGCAAGCAACAAGAAACATTCATCCCATCCATATCCTTATAATTAGAGCCTCTTTCCTTTTGATTGCTTAGCGGGTGGTTGCTGATCTATCTGACGTTTTTGTTTATTTTCCATCTGCACATCTTGCGCACTTTGCTGTCCGTGCTTGTCTAAGTTCATCGAGACGAACTCTAGGCGCATCGAACCATCGTAAATTGCCACGGACTTAAACTTGGGATTCGCCTCAAGAGAAACTTGCCGCGACCCTTGTTCCAACATAAAGGTTACATCATGGCGATTCCCGCGTTCTAACGAAGCGATAAGATATTCTTTGCTGTCCGGATATTGCAGATCGCTGATGGGAAACTTCTCTAGCTCTCGAGGGAGATCAAACCCGTAATTTTCATGATAATGGCGAAATTTCCTATTACCCTCCAAATCAACTGTTTTAAAATCAAGCTGCACCCATGCCCGATAGCGCTCACCCTCCTTGTTAGTTAAATCTTTGTGTACAGCCCTCCCCTGCAAAAGATTATAGGCCTCTTTTAAAGTGAACCGATCTCTTCCGTTCACATAAAACCGCTGCTTGATGCTCTGCAGGCTCGCGCGGTTGGTGATCTTCAACTCATAGGAATTAAAAAAATACATGTCGGACTGTTTAGATTTAGAGAATCTTAGTTGCGCAGCAATTCGTTCGGCTTCGTCTTCTCGCTTAAAATTAAGTGTAAATTGATCTTGTCCTTTTTTCATCGCTTTCTGCAAATTAGCATTCATCGAATCGCCAAATCCGCTATACAATAATTGGTCTCTGAGGTACTCATAATTTTTTTGGTTCATAGTAATTTTCCTTTCTTATGTTTAGTTTAATGGAACCGCTTTGATTAAGTGCTTATTCTTTATCACCAGTTGTTGGTGGCGCCCTCCTTGATCTTCCCAAAGCTGCAGTCGTAATTCTTTCCCTTTGCCTAGCGACAATTTAGGTGTCACTAGCACTACTGAATGTGCAGAACGTCTTTCCAATCGTCTGACATCACCCAAGACATACAGCGGAGGTATCTCTATTTCTTGGTAGGCCCCACGTCTCGCACGTTTTCCATCGCTGCTATAGAGCGCTAGCCGACTGATATCAAAGGGAATGTAGCTCTTATTGGTAAGCTTAACATGAAAGTACATCTGGTCCTCGCTGATATAAATCCCATTAATGCGCAGGCCAATCTGTTGCCTTTCCCGGCCGACCGACATACTAGGCACTAGCAATTGCGATACCTTTAGGGCACGAGCGTGATACCGCTGGCGAGCCTGAGTAGCGCTATCATTGACGGCGTCTGGTTGTACAAGACCAACCTCCCAGATGAGTTTTGTGGGGTTTTGCTCGTAGGAAACATTGAAAACATGCAGACTACCATCCGCGCACAGCACGGAAAGGTTAGTGTTCTCAAAGCCGGATCCCGATGCTTTTATTTGGAGTAGGTCAGCCGCCATGGGTGACCGCTGAGCCAGAATGTCCGCGCTTCCTCGGTCAAATACCGTAATTGGATGGGCAAACAGAATATTCGTAGTTTGCTTTTCATTAATCTTTAGTGTATCTCGGTGCACACGTGCATAAGTTTTTATCGTAGACTGCGCCGAACATAGCTCTGCCATGAGCAGTGGCATGTAAAGTAAAATGTTTAATAGGAGTTTCATAGGATAATGATTATTTAACAATGGATAGGTCTTTTAAAAGCAAGCGATAATCCGACTTAAGTTCTATTCTAATACGCCTAGCTCTCTTGGAAAACAGGGACTTTGCAGCCTGGATTCCGGCGCTGGTAGCCTCAGAAATTAGTGCAGAAGAGATATTTTGTCCAAGTCCTATTGATTGAATGGATTGATCTGCTGATCTGATGATCACCTCCCGGTCCAGCATCTCTGGCACATATATCCCTTGAATACCATCAATGTCATGAACCTCTAACTTAGTATTTACAATGCGACCATTCACATTGATGTGCCCGACGCGGATCTTCATCCGTTCACCATTTAACTGAACAGCTCCATATACAAACGTGCCTTTGGGAACCTTTACACTTCCGGCATGGTAGTCTTCTAGGAGCCTCATCTTCAGCACCGATCCATTTCCAACAACTTGATTCTCGTGGATGACGGCAGCTACTGCGTTGTAAGCAGGCATATCAGCAGAAAATACACTGGAATAAAACCCGCTGGTCAATGAAGAATCTTGCATATGCTCCTGTATTAGTGTTCCTCTACTGGAGGCTTCTCGCTCTAAGTGGCGCTGTTGCGTAAGCTCAATTTCTGAGGAGGATGCGTTTGGGCCGTCCTTCGGCCCTTGAATTTGGATAATTTTATCTAACATCGTGTTCAGCTGCTGTATTTCAGGATCTGGCTCAGTTTCCAGCGTCGAGTTTGAGTGATAAAACGGAGTAGCTCTTGCTGGTCTTGCCAGCGATTTGCGACCATCTTCTTCCAAGGGTACCTCGATCCGCTGATCAGCAGTGGAGGAACGATCAGAGGAGGCATCAAAATCCGAAACTTCGTGGAGACTGCGATCCAACTCCGCCAATTTTAAATAGAGCTGTTTTTCATAATCAGGCCCCTCATCATTTGCCTCAATAGAGTGTTCACTTACTGGATATAAACCATCGATTTGTTCGGTCCAGTTGTCCATAAGTGGTTTCCATCGGTTGTAATGCTCGGCGCTGTCCTTTTCCGATTTACGGTAGTGGTCCAATTTGGACATTTCACGGTCCCTGTTGAGATCCGTCGACGGAAGCTGCATTAACCCTCCATGCGATGCTGTATTGGCCTGTTGGGCGGATGTCCCTGATTTCATCGCCCAAAAGATGACAACCAGAAAAGGGGAACACAGGAATGGCAGGGTAAGCAAAAGCCGTTTTTTAGCCTGTGTAACTTTCAGCGGTAATCTAATTCTAAAAGTCATGGTAACGATTTTTATAGTGTAACAATATCAGTTTTGCGCTATCTAATAGCCCTGGGCGTTTGTTCATAATGCTGTCATGGAGATGTTTCCCCGGCTCGCTTCGGCTCAGACTGTCCATATAGCGGCAGAATCGTTCAATTCGGCGATATTCTTTCTCCATTATCGGCAGTTCGTCAGCTGGGAAAGATACCTCTGGCCAAGCAATTGGCGCTGTTTTTGGAAAAACAATGCTATCCAACATTGACGGGCGATAAACAAAGCATTGAATGATGATTACTAGGAAAACAATAAGAAGAAACAGGGCAAGGCGTGGTCCTGGCCGGAGCAACTTTTTCTGATCCTTCCTTGCCAGCCCATATAGGAACCGATTCGGAGGAAACTTGTTAAAGAACTTTAATTGTCCCATCAGTATCTGTTTTGAGTGGATAAATCTCTATTACGAACGGTCCGCCAACGCTCAATAAGAAAACCGTGGGGATTGTTGTCGCTACGGGACACTCTTCTTAAATAGCCTTCGGTAACCAACTCTCGATGGGTTATACTGCGTGGGCGAATAATCTGTTGATTTGAAAAGCATCGGAAACGGTAGGGATACTCTTCCACATCGACCTGTACGCTGTCCACCCGAATGGTTTGATTGACGTTGCCTGAAATCAGGCTTGCATAGAAGCCATTTTCCTGTAGGTCATCATAAGCGCGCTTAGCACTAACGTCGGCCAAGTACAATGCGTTCTGGAGATTATATTTGATGGCTTTCTCGTCCGGATCTAAGGTGAAGAAATAACGGTGGAAGCTGCGTATGTGCTCACGCGCTTCTACGGGAATATTGTCTCTGGTACTGGATGCAAAAACCTGAAAGGCCTTCCCATCGGCCAGTACATAGATACGGTCCTGCGTTCGACTTACCAGTCGGTAGGCGAATCCCAAAGCGATTACTAGTACAAGAGTGCTGGAAATAATTACCAGCACCACCGTCTGTCGCAGCTGACGAAAAGCCGTATCGATATTTTTTATTTTTTTGAACATATTTTTCATTTTTTAGGGTGATCCTTTCATTTTTTCGCGCATATAATCTTCTGAACGTTGGGGGCGTTCCTGGGGCTTATCGGAACTTGATGGAGTTCCGACAGCATCTGCAATGTGGCTGACGGCATGCTGCGCTCCTGCCAGAGCCACACCAGCGGCGCCGCCAACAGCTGCAGCTCCAGCATTTGCCGTAGTAGTGAAAGCCGTTGAAACTTGCCGACTATAGGCGTCGCCCATACCAGCACTGACAATGTAACCAGCAACGGCGGGAACTGTAAAATACCCCACGATTCCGATGAGCAAGAAGATAAGATAGGCCACATCGGTACGACTGAAAAAGGTATCGCCCGCATCTTGGATCTGGGCGAGATCAATCTTCAGCATATTCTCCTGTATACGGCCGATAATGCTACCAAAGATGTTCGCTACGGGCAGCCATAAAAAAACTTGTATATATCGGGCCAGCCAACCGCGAAGCAGATGTGTAAATCCATCAAAAACACACAGCCCAAATACCAGCGGCCCCAAAATAGCTAGCACAATCAGCTGAAATGTGCGTAGCGTATTGATACATAGTGCGGCAGACTGAAAGAGCACCGCTAGGATCTCGCTCATCCATTCTTTAACACTGTTGCGAAAAGCGTATGACGCTTTGGCCATCGCGAACTTAATATCATTGCCAACCCCCTCCAACATGCCTTCTCCCGAGGGGGAATCATCGTAGGTATACTTATACCAGCGATCCCTATCACCAGCACCGTCGTGGCCGACGTACATTTGCCAGGTGTCGGTTTCTTTTATCTGCTCCTTTTTTGCTTGTAAAAGTTCACTTATCGCTTTATCTGATCTGCCCACCATTTGGCCCGTGGCCTGCACGATCGGCTGCAGGACCCCATTAATAAGCCCAACGACACTAGGAAAGAAAGCGATGCAAAAGCCAAGAGCGAACGGCCGAAGCAAGGGATAGAAGTCGATCGATTCGGCCCGCACGATATGTCGCCAAACTCGAGCACCGATATACCACAGCGCCGCAAACCCGGCTATACCTTGCCCGGCCCCGACCAGTCCGCTGCAGAGCGGGATCATTTCTTGATATAGTTGGTCGAGCACCTGCTGCAAACTCGCTATCTCGCCGGCGAGATCTTGGGCCCTGCCCCCTTGGGGTAGAGCAAAGAGTAAAAGCGAGGGTACTAAAGATCTTCTCATAAGCATATATTTTTGATAAAAATTTATCAGCGATTCATCCTCTCACCCCAGAGCACGTCATTGTATTCCTTCATCCGCTGAAGGACCAATAGCTTGTTACGGGAATCAAAGGCGTTTATCGATAGTTTGCGTTCTCTTTGTTTTTCCAGCAGTGCGTCTATCGCTTCTATCCTTTCTGAGTCGCTCATTCGAAAATTACCATCTGCAAGGATTGCAGTGAGCTCTTCCAAGGTTTCCACACTTTCTTTAATAGCCCTACGATGTACACGCGCTATATATTGGAGTTCATTGGAATTAAAACAATCGGAGCGAATGAAGGATAGATAAGAGCGCTTGGTTTGATCCAGGAGTTGAAGCTGTAGACTGATTAGTTCGGAGATTCCATAATATTTTTTAACCGTCGGATTAACTTTTAGCAATCCGTCAAGGAAAGCTTTGTGCAAGGAGAAATTACCCTGTGTGATATCCTTAACGCTTCCATAACCTTTCGAAAGAATCTCATATCCCTGTTTCATCTGACGTAGGACATCCTTGAATTGCGCCAGCTTTTCTACGTTCAACAGTAATTGTGTGACTTCGTGTTTTTGACCCGAAACGTACGCAGGTAAGTGAAAGATCAGCAATGCTAGGATCCACCTCGCTTTAGTTTTCATCCACAACCTCCTTTCCTAATAAAAGCCGATTAAGTCTATGATACTCGCGTTTCTGCGACCCTCTTGCGGCTATCAGCGCATCTAAGTCCGTAACGAGGGTTTTTGAAAAGGCCAACTCAGATTCCATTTCAGCTAAACAACGATCCAGAAAGTTTATACGTTGGCGGTCGTTCATCGCTAGTTCCGATGCGGATAGAACCGTTTTGAGCTTTTCCTCTCGCCTCATCCTATCTAGGTTTATTCTCGATAATATTCCACGGAAATACTGTTTTTCCGATGCCGCCAAGGCACCATTTTCGGTTAGTTTAGCTGCAAGTCGCAGGTTATAGGAAATACGTAAATTTATTCTCTGAAATTTTTGCTCATAAGATACAGGGATAGCGCGTATCATGCCCATACGGACTCGTTCGAAAAAAGTGCGATGCTGCTCAAGTTCTGACTTTTTGCTGCTTGCGACAGCAGCCAGACCCGCGGCAAGGACATCATAACCCTTCTTGATATAATCGGTATACACATTGGCTGCGAGAACCTGTTCTAAAGAATACCGATTTTGAGTCCGCTTCTGCCGGAGCCACTCGGCGGTGTTTTGCGCATTGGTATGGGTTACAAAACTTGCCAACAATACTGAAATAATAAGTTTCTTATCCATAGGATTCATTTTTAGTTTAGTCCATAAATAGATCGGAGATGTTGGTCGTCCAGTACATTTTTTTGCCGATTCAGACGCAGGATATTAGTCTGTTGGTTGAAAACTTTCATGTCAAAGTAGTTCGTTTCCATGCGCTCACGCACCTGCTCGATCAGCGACAGACGCTCAGCATCGCTCATTTGAGTAGTGAAAGATTGGATCACAAGGGTAAGCATGTCCACATTCTCCATACAGTCTTGCAAAATGCCTTGATGAACTTGTTTAATGTGGGCCTTGTCGGCCACACTAAATAGCGGATCTGAGGAGAAATTCTTCCAGGCTCGTTGATATTCTTGAAGAATCGATTTCTGCAGGGCCGCCATTTCAGTAATCCGGCGATAATACCGGATCACAGTTTTCACCTTCGTTAGTTCATTGTAATATTCACTATAAAGCTGGCGCTGACGTTCAGACCATTGTGTGATTTCTTGAAGTCGAAGTTTAGAGAGCTTATTTTCTAATTCTTTCTGAGCGTTCTGCAGCCATATTGTTTGGTTCTGAAGCCGCTGCACCCGGAGGTCGACTGCTTTGATGACCCTCTTGATCCCAGCTTTAATGACCTGAGCGATCGCCAGCTGACTATATCCCTGCGTTATGGGAACACAAACGAGTAGGCCGACCAGCAGTATTTGTGAGAATTTTCTATTTTTCATATCAATCTCCTAGTTTTACCTGTCCGCTTCTAATGGCATTAGCTAAGTTGCGCAACCCGCTATGCAGGCTGCCGCCCGCCAGACGTACATACTCGCTGAGCATTAACTTTTCTTTCTGTTCGGTACTGAAAATCAGATATTCTTCCAAGGACACCTCGGTACGAAACACTCTGCTTACCACTCCTCCTAAACTGATAAATACTTCTTTGTATTTTAATTCCGGATCATTGGAGCGGTTCAGAGAAAGCACTTGGGCCTTTTCCTTTTCCGTGAGTCCCAAGAGCTCTTGGATATGATCGAACTTATTCTGGTATTTGCTCTGATCGAGCAAGATTTTGCAGTCGCTGTTGTTTATGATAGCCTGTTTAACGATTGGCGAAGAAATGATATCGTCAACTTCCTGTGTAACTACAATCGCTTCGCCATAAAATTTTCGAACCGTCTTGAATAAATATTGTATATACTGGGCAAATCCTTCCTTCATTAGCGCTTTCCATGCTTCCTCAATTAGGATTACTTTGCGAATGCCTTTTAACTTACGCATCTTAGAGATGAATACTTCCATAATGATCAAAGTAACCACTGGAAAAAGAATGGGATGGTTTTTAATTTGATCCAGTTCAAATACAATAAAGGGCTGCTGAATAAGATCCAGATTTTTTCGTGCGTTCAGCAAGTAATCGAACTCTCCGCCTAAATAGTAAGGTTTTAGAACATATAGAAAGTTGTCCATATCAAAATCTTGTTGCTTGACATGTTCTCTTCTTAGCTGATGGTGGTAAACCTCTTTGAGATATTCGTAAAAGGTATTGAACGACGGAAAAATATGGGTGTTAGTCCCCAAATACTCGTAGAATCCGGTTATCGCATTAGATAAGGCGACATATTCGGATCGCCTAAATGTTTCATCATCTTTTTTCCAGAGTGCCAACAGAAGCGATTTGATGCTCTCTTTTTTCTCGGTATCTAGTGAATCGCTCGCCTCCAGATAAAAGGGGTTGAATTCAAGAGGCTGCTGTTCGCTGTAGGTGAAATAATAACCTGAGACCATCTCGCACAGACCCTTATAGCTGTGACCAACGTCAACTAAAACGATATGGCTGGACTGCTGCAAATAGGTCCGCACTAGATGATTTGTAAAAAATGATTTGCCGCTTCCGGAGGGTCCAAGAATGAACTTGTTTCGGTTCGTACAAAATCCTTTTGTTATCGGCTCATCGGAAATGTCCACGTGCAGGGGATTGCCGGTCAACCGGTCTCCAAGACGTATTCCTACCGGACTGTTCGAACTTCGAGCAGCCGTCTCCAAATTCAGCAGGCAAGCAGCCTGCGGTGCAAAGGTGTGGAACGTATCGTTCATTGGAAATTCTGCGGCATTACCGGGTATGCCGGCCCAAAAAATTTGTGGCGCACCGACGGTTTCCAACTTGGTGACAGCATCGATTTGAGACAATGCTGAGGAGACACGATCTTTTATCTGCTGCAATTGCGATTTATCGCTGGCCCAGACCAAGAGGTTAAAATGTGCTTTGATAGGTTGTCGCTTCAAGCTGGCTGCTTCCTGAAGAAACGCATCAGTTGCCTGGCGCGCAAATGCATTTTCTCGAGAATATGCTGAAAGCGATTGAAGCCGAAGTCTCCTACGCTCAAATCTCTCGATCGTTTTGATGCGATTATCAATAAAGATATATTGGTTATAGATATGATCGCAAGGGAGCAGTTGACCGATGCTCGATACGAAACCGATTCCTAACTTGGATCTTTCCGTCGAATATCGACTATAGTCAATTCTGCTGCCACATACATTAGGAAGGTCGTTGACGTCCGAAAGCGAATATAGCTGACAGAAACGATCGCCAATCTTGAGTTCTTCGCCGATCGTTATATCATTAAGTTGTAAAGGCTTTTCGGTAAGGGACAAGGTTAGGTAAGCCTCAATAAATCCTTTCTTGTGCGTGTCGCTCAGAAGCTCCTCTTTTATCAACCGCTTAGTTTTTACCAAACCGCTATCGTTCAAAATACGTATAAACTGAGAGCAGATTCCCTCGAAATCTTTTAGCCATTTTTCTTCCAGCAGCTCCGTCGGAATAAATTTCCCAGAAACCAGGCTGCTCGTTAGTGAGTTCACTGTTTTTCTGCTGCTCGAACATCGGGTTAGCATCATAAAGCAGCGATGTTTAAGGAAAGGCCTACCGTTGAAGTGTTCTTCACTGCACCGGTCTAAATGGCTGAGGCTGCCGTCATGGAAATCCGCAGTATATTTTGCTAAGTTGAACCAGTCTTGTTTATGAAAAATGGTCCCCTCAGGAAGCGTGCGTATCGCCTTAATCCACGCTTGATGGAGCGACTCGTATTCCAGATCCGACAGCGTAAATATTTCAGGCAGCGTTACCTCATAAGCAATGGTTACATCTCCCGATTTGCTGAGTATGCAATCGTGCTCCACGTCCATTATAGGGAAAATATCTTTTAAATTGATGCCCATAAGATTGAATTTATGATTTGTTAGGTCGGATAAATACACGGCGCGAGTCGATGTGTAGGCTATTGGGCATGCGACTTATCGCCAGCTTTTTCAATAGGCCAAATTGACCATATCGGTTGCTTAAAAGGTGAATGTATCGTACCCAGAAAAGCCCCGCGATGAGCACGCCGGGCACACTCAGGTAGGAGGGAACGCCAAAAAAGTGCATGATCGCAAACAGCAGGAGCAATGCTACCAGACCAATAGCTAGATACGTGATGTATTGGGCCTTAAATCCCTTGAACATAATGGGTTGGTTAACCCCTTTATTGATGGAGTAAATTGAGTTTGCCATAGCTCTGCCTGAGTTAAACGCCAAAGAATGATTTGATAACCGTTGCCACGACAACCAGAAAAACGCAGCTTCCGAACCATGCTGCCGCCACCTTACCAGTATCGGGGTCGCCGTTGTTCCATTTCTGAAAAACCTTAACGGCACCGATAAGACCAAGTATAGCCCCTACAGCATACATCAACTTGGTACCTTCCTCGAAATAGCTACGCACCTGCTCGTTGGCGGCATTGATTCCGGCGATACCATCTTGAGCATGGCTATGTAATGTGCAGATAAAAAGTAGGAGCATGCAGCTCACGCGATGTGCTGTGGGTATGAACCACACCGGTGGTTTCCCCATCCAATCTTTTTTAGTTGTTTTCATAAAAAAATAGTTTTCGAGTTTAATAGAAAGGCCCGTCACCTCACATTCCATAGGTGATACGCTGGGCGTGGGGAGCGGGTGAGGAGCCTTTGTGGATTATTTAGCTAATAGCGCGTCCCATGCCAGGTCAGGGACGAAATCAACTTTCGCCTGCTTCAATTCGTTTTTTACCAGTGCTATAAAGCCCTGCGATCCGAGCATACTTAATATTTCAGGATATTGAATTAATAGGCCGGCAAGTACCGACATGATGCCTTCCCGGTCGATCGTTTCACCTTGATAGGGTTCGAGGTAAAATCGGAGCTGGCTAACAAACTCGTCGTGGATTGTCCCTTGCTCCGCGTTCTGGTCCCCTATAGCATCCTGCAGGGGAGATGGATTAAGATCTATGTCTTCATTTTTCAAGCTCCCGGTTCTGAGGAGCTTTTTAAAATCCCCATTACTGAATAACATAAAAATAACTAGGTAGTACAACAAGACAACAAGCAGTAGAGCCGTCAAAAATTGTAACCAAGTGATTTCTTGAAACATAAAAGCCTCCTTTTTTAATTTTTGGTCTAAATTGCTGAATATGATGTGGCAACATCACCGATGTTTAACCTTTGCCATAGCAAAGCAAAACCATATTGCCAGGAAGCGCAAGCACAAATTTATTCTGTACCCTAAGTTGTACCTCCTCAAGCAATGTGCTGTGGGCAACCTGCTGGAGAGGGATAAAGGCTGTTAATCCCTCCCACTCGAGTTATCTTCTAGGGTTGACTCGAACCGTATTCAGAGGGTATATCGGAAGTGACTGCTGAGTCCCCTATCTTTCATCAGAGATGATAGATCAAATGACCTGGGGCGATGCGGGCTGAAAAGATGTGGTGGGATTCTACAGGTAGAATATACATCTGTTTGGGAAGAAGCAGATTGTCGAGATTCTCCGCTGAAAAGCTCGAGTGGAAGGTTGTCGGTCGATACTTTTAGTCAATGGAGCGCCTAAATTAACGTTGGCAATATCCCAAAAAAATAACGCGCCGATCTCGATAAGCTGAAATAAAAAAATAGCCAGCCCCTTTTTGGGCTGGCTATTGAAAGAAGTTAATTGAGTTCACTGGGCAGCGATAAATAAATTTCCCATAAATGCGTAGAGCTGTTTATAGGTTATCACGCCAAACAATGTTGAACAGCTACGAGTATGATCTTTTGAACTTAGAGTGCTTACCAACCTGGATTCTGACCTAAGTTCGGGTTTCTGTCGATCTGAGTCTGCGGCACGGGCCATAGGTAGTTTTTAGGGCTCTCGAAAGCTCTGTTCCACTGTACTACCAAATATCCTTCTGCATTCTTTCTATACGCGGAGCTTGCTAGCTGCGCAAACCAAGATGCTTTTACGCCTTCAATATCTTTACCCAATCGATCACCTTCTTTCCATCGGCGAACATCAAAATAGCGCTGCCCTTCCAGAACAAGCTCGATGCGACGTTCACGGCGGATTTCCGTACGTATATCCATGCCGTTCTGCGCTAAAAAATTCAGGTCCATATGTTTCATCCCCACGCGATCCCTTAGCAGATTGATCGACATATCCAAGTCGGCTTGCGTTAATTTACCTTGTTCCATTCGTGCTTCTGCATAAGTCAATAATACTTCTGCGTAGCGGATATGATGGATATCGTTATCATCCCGGTTGTAGTTGGGCACAGCAGACAGCTCTACATATTTCTTATAATAATAGCCAGTTGTAGTTACCGATCCGCGTCCGTCCTGGGTAAATTTGGGTACCATAAAAATACTTGGATCTGGATTCTGTGCTACGGGGCGACCGTCATATCGTCCTCCCCATTGATCTCCGGGCACCAAGATGGTCTGGGTCATTCGGGGATCGCGATTTTTAAATACATCTTCGTAGGTCGCATCGCTGTAAAGCGGTGATTTCTCGATCGGCAGCCCATCGATACACAGGTAGGAATCTACCAGTGATTTAGTCGGCACGAAACGCGCAAATTGGTCGGGTACTTGAATCTCTCGACTTAAATTGTGCATGATCACGTCCATTTTGTGGAGTCTTGCGAACAAGGTCTCTTGATTTTTTCCAGATGCCAATTTCCCATTTCTAGTGAATAGGTCGTAATAAGACGTTTTGGGATCGCCCGTCGTATAGAGCTTGTACACCCCCATATCCATTACCTGTTTTGCTGCTTTCTCGGCTACCTCATATCGCTGATAAGCTAGTGCAATTCTGGCTTTCAACGCAAGCGCTGTTCCTCTGCTAATGCGGCCAAGGTCTTTTCCTGTCGGGATCTTTTCGGGAAGAACCGCTGCTGCCTCATCAAGTTCTTTAATCAAAAAGTCCACGACTTCCTCCTGCTTTTTTCGCCCTTCATAAAGCTGAGGGTCATCGGGTTCTAAGGGCAATAAGATAAGCGGGATATCGCCATAGAAGGATGTTAAGAAGCTATAGCCTAGAGCACGAATGACTCGTACCTCTGCTGCCAGACGTTCGTTAGCTCCAGCTACGGTCTCTTGAGCTCGCTTATAGTTTTCCAAAAACACGTTACATTCTCTAATGTCTCGATACATGTTGCGCCACTCGTTATCCACTGTGGGCTGCGTCACCGGAAATACGCCAGAACCGATATCCTTATACTCGGTGGTAGTAGGCCACATGGTGTTCTCCCCCATATTCTCCATATCGATGATGTTCTTGGCTTTGACACGCGAATAAATTCCCGTTACGGCCATTTCCAATTGTTCCTGCGTCTTCCAATAGGTTTCATCGACAATTTCGTCTTGAGGGACGCGGTCTAGGAAATCACTACAACTATTTAGGGCCACCAAGGGAACAAAGATCCATACATGTTTTAAACGAGTGATATTTTTAATGATATTTTTCATGGAAGTTACTATTTAAGATTAAGATTGACACCTACGACATATGTTTTCACCTGCGGGTAAAAGTTACCCGTATTTCCCGATGGAATTTCCGGGTCGTAGCCATAAAAGAAGTCTGTTTTGGTAAATAAGTTATCTGCCGAAACAAATACCCTCATCTTTGAAACTCTCACTTTCTCCATCCATTGGGTCGGGAAACTGTAACCGATCTGAATATTTTTTAATCGAAGATACGAGGCATCTTCTATCCATTTGGATGATAGGCGCGTATTATGGGTTCGCATGTAAACCAGCCGTGGATAGGAAGCATCTAAATTGTCGGGCGTCCATCGATCGAGGTGCACCTCTTGAGGCATCGCACTGTTGTTGATGAATGGATGGCGTGCTGAACCGCCTAAATAACCGTCGGCTTTACCCACACCTTGTAAAAAAAAGCTCAAATCGATGCCCTTGTAGGCCAGATCGCCCCTGAATCCGTAGGTGTAACGTGGGATGTCGCTTCCCAAGATAACGCGGTCGTCCTTCGCGGTAATTTCTTTTGCGTCAGGATTCTGAGGAACATAAATCAAATCACCAGGGGCTACCAGATCTCCTTTTTGAAATGGAAAGTTGGGAACTAACTTGTCCCCTACCAACGTAAAGTCGCTCTGCTGTGCTATCCTATCCGCCTGAAATCCATAGAATGCATCCAACGGATAGCCTTCTAATCGAACTTTATCCCCTAAATTGGTCGCATAATTCTCCAACTTGGTAATCTTATTCTTCACATCCGAGAGGTTAAAGTTTGCGGAATAGCTAAGTTCGCCTACCTTGTCCTTCCATCCTACTACAACTTCCCAGCCCTTATTCTGTACTTGTCCAGAATTCTGCGCGGGGTATCCTGTGCCTACGCCAATTACATCGGGCAATGGAGGATTTAAGATAATCGACTTGGTATTGTTGACGAAGTACTCGCCCGTTACGCTCAATCGGGAATTCAAGAATGCAAGGTCTAGGCCCACATTCGATTTTTCTGAGGATTCCCACGTGATGTAGCGATTCGGGATAAATGTCTGCCGAAACCCTACTTGTCCTTCATCGCCTATCGGATTGTTACTGGTGATCTGTACCGAGGAAAGGGTTGCCATGTATGGAAAGTCGCGGCCCACTTTATCATTACCTTGCGTACCGTAAGAAAGTCGCAGTTTGGCGAAATTCCAGAAGCTCTTCATATCCTGAAAGAAAGATTCTTCGGAAAGCACCCACCCCGCCGAGAAGGATCCGAACCAGTTCCAACGAACATCCGGGTGAAAGCGCGATGATCCGTCGTAACGAAAGTTACCTTCCAAGAGATACCTGCTTTGATAGTCGTAATTTAAGCGACCAAAGAACGACATGAGTGCATTCTGGTTACTGGAACTGTTATTTAGCTGATTCTCCGTTCCTACTGCCAGGGATTCCAAATCCTGAACAGGCAGGTTTTGGCGAGACGCCCAAAAATCGGCGCCAACCGTTTCTTCTAGCGAGTAACCCAGCAGGGCGGTGAAGTTATGTTTTTCTAAGATACTTTTTCGATAGGTCGCCGTCCCCACAAAGGTTTGGTAGGTCTGCGAATAATGATCCATGCGGATGTTATTTGGATAATTTGAGCGATAGATCAATTTATCATCATCCGGACTATAGTAATTAATGGTCTTGAGTAGTTTATTACGCTTTGAGTTATATTTTACCAAACCGTATTGTCCGCGAAGATCAAGTCCGGCCATCAGGTTTACAGTAGCGGAAATGTTCGCTGTTATTTCCTGTGAGGTAAAACGATCGGTTCCACCATCTGTTGCGATCGCCACGGGGTTACTTTGGCCACCGTGATATCCCCAACTACCATTTGAAAAACGCACCGGCACCAGCGGTCGTATGGAGGTTGCCATGGATAAAGGATCATTTCCTGAGGCCGATCCATTATATCCGCGATCGACATAGCCTAAATTTCCGTCGAGCTGCACGCGATCTAGAATTTCGGTGCTTAACCGTATTCTAGCATTGTGCCTGCCCGCTTTGAAATTATCACCGATGACCAGTCCACCTTCCCCCAAGTATCCATAGGAAGCGTAATAGCTGGTTTTATCCTTTCCTCCTTGGAGGCTCAGGTTATAGTTTTGCTGAGGGGCTGATTTTTTATATACTTCCTGGATCCAATCGGTATTGGCGAAATAGTTTAGGTCAGAACCATTTCGGGCAATCTCGATCTGATCTTGGGAGTAGGTAGGGCCTTGCCCAGCATTTTCGTTTGCTTCGTTTTGAAGAATCATATAGTCCACGGATCCGAGGAACTTAGGCAAAGCTGTGGGGGCTTGCCATCCGTAATAGCTATTGAAGTTTAAGCTCGGTGTTCCCGATTTACCTTTTTTGGTCGTAACTAAAATGACGCCATTGGCTCCGCGCACACCATAAATTGACGAGGAAGCAGCATCCTTGAGGACTGATATATTTTCGATATCCTCGGGATTTAGAATATTCATGTTACCTCCGGGTATACCATCGATAACGATCAGTGGGTTAGCATCGCCCCAAGTTCCAATACCGCGAATGCGGATTTGTGGCGCAGAATTCCCTGGTCCAGTGTTGTTGTTCTTAATGGTCAATCCTGGTAATTGTCCCTGTAGCCCTTGCCCTACGTTGGCAATAGGCCGGCTTTCTAACTCATCGCCAGACAGGGTAGCTACTGCACCGGTCAAGTTCACTTTTTTTTGCGTTCCGTACCCTACTACAACCACCTCTTCCAACGCTTCATCACGAGGATCAAGTGAAATTTCCATGTTATAGGAATCCACCGTAAGTGTCCTGGGTTCAAAGCCGACAATGGTCACTCTGAGCTGGTGACCCACCTGTCCTTCGATTTGGAAGCGACCTTGTTCGTCGGTTTGTACAGAGCTTCCGGTGGATAAATTACTTACCGATGCATTGGGAACTGATTCGCCGGAAACGCTTCTCACGGATCCTTGTATCGTTCGTTGTAAGGAGGCATGGTGCAAATTTCCCAGGTCTTTGCTGAGGAAGGGTGGTTTTGCATCTGCCCGTGAATGAAGTGCTAAGCCCATCGCTGCGCATAGCAATAAATGTCTTTTTTTCATAGGTGAGTTTTATATTTCCTTTGGCAGGAAATGGTTATAGATTAATTAGCTAGGATGTCCTAACGCGCGCAAAACTAAGAAAAAAAAAGATGCATTGTAAAGTCATCCTGGATAAAGGTTAGGTTAAGAAATCATTAAGAATCGGTTTACGCGACGCTCAAGAAGGAACAAAATGTTCAAATGTTGAAAGGCAACGTGCCATATCTGGCCGATAATTTCATTTTTTTTTCGCTGTAGCTCTCCATCTACAGCATAATTTCAACGATTCGGGAATTTTGAATGCAGTGAAGCAACATAAATCGCCATTTTGGCATAACGCTTGCTATTTCATTGGCATTACAACCATTAACATTGAACAGGCTAGCGCGTGGCGCGAGGCTTTCTCGCTAGCACAGTTATCTAATCCGTCTTTGGCCAGAGACATAGTCAACAATTTGTAGGGATAAACTTAACTTTTAAAACATGAACAATGATTTTTTTAAGAAGGAAGTGCTGGCTCATTCGGCAGCGCTTATGCAATATGCGACTAAGTTTACAGGAAATGATGAGGACGCCCAAGATTTGGTTCAAAATACGTTATTAAAAGTTGTCCGAAACCATACAAAATTTGCCAAGGGCACCAATGTCCTTGGGTGGATTTATACGATTATGAGAAATACCTTCATTAATGATTGTCGTAAATCTACCTTAGCGCAGAAATATCGATCTTATCGACAGTCTCAAGAAAGCAAAGTCTTAACCTCTGTATCGAACCACGGGGAAAGAAGTTTTATAAAAGGTGAGATTCAGGAGGCGCTTCAAAGCTTACCCGAGAAATATTATCAAGCATTTATGATGCATTTCGAGGGTTATAAATATCAGGAGATAGCGGCATATCTGGATATTCCTGAAGGCACGGTAAAGACTAGAATTCATACTGCTCGGAAAATCCTTCAGCAAAAACTCAAAGAATATCAGTGGAATGTTTAAGGACCTTGCCTGATTCATCTTTTCATCATCCATCCGATACTCATACGTGCCCTTTGCTTCTCAAAGCCAATTAGTCCTTAAAAACTCGATTGGCCTCTTTTAGATCGGAGAGGTATGAGTAACAAGGTGAAAAAGTATTCGAAATCGTCACCAACAAAAAAGAAAGCTATGTTCTAGCTATTATGATTATATTTATATCAAATAATTATATTACCTCATTCGAGGAAAGTTAGCGTAATTAGCCAGCCTCGCCCGAGGTTGGCTAACCTTTTTCCATCGTCTTTTTATTGGTTCATCCTCGTCTTCTAGGTTATCCCTTTCCCCTGAATTTGGAAAAAGCGCACCTGGACATATGAAAAACTAATATTTGTGAAGCCCGATTCGGAATCTATCTGAGCAACCAGGTCCTGGCTTTTTATCTCAAGCAGTCCAATTACAAAAACAATATAGCAGAACATTCACCCACTGAACTCCGATGCGATGAGCTAACGCTAGGGCTGGCGAGTCTGTGGGCACTGAAGGTTCCGCTCCACAGGCAGTGACCAAAATAGCTTTCCTGGCCTGTTTATGAGATGCCGTATCCTATCTCGCAACGGGCACCCCTATCGTTTTTTTGCGATGTATTCCTTTGTTGACCATCACTCACTAATTTAGTTTTACTCAGAGTCGTTCAGAAATTAGAAGAATAGGTATGACGTTTCAAAAACTAAAGCCCGACTTGAACGAGATAAAGGGAATTGACATGGTGAGTTATCTCTCAAGTCTTGGCCACGAGCCCACACGAGTTCGTGGGGATAATTTTTGGTATCTTTCTCCTCTGCGCCTTGAAAAGGAAGCTTCTTTCAAGATCAATCGACGGTTGAACAGATGGTATGACTATGGAATGGGTCAGGGAGGAAATATAATTGATTTCGCTATGCGATACAATCAATTCACTATTGGAGAGTTTTTGGACTCTATTAACCACGCCTCGACACTCAAGCAAAGGCAGCGAGCAGAGGACCCCGCATGGAATACCCGAAGCGGACTGAGGATTGTAGAGAACCGCTCCTTGCGCCATGATGCGTTGCTTAACTACCTTCAAGAAAGGCGCATTTCAATCAGCATCGCCGACCGCTATCTTCGCGAGCTTCATTTTGAAATCGACAATAAGACATATTTCGGTTTGGGCTTTCCTAACCGTTCTGGTGGATACGAAATTCGCAACAGTTTCATGAAGATTAGTAGCTCCCCTAAAGATATTTCTACTTATATCCGGGATCATCCCAAGGTGGCAGCCTTTGAAGGCTTTATGGATTTTCTCACTTTTCGAACCTTACATCGAGATTTAGATGAGAACAGAATGGATTTCGTTGTTCTCAACTCTGCATCGTTCTTCGATCGCGCCAAACCTCTGCTGGAGCAGCACCGAAACATCTCACTTTATTTCGACCAGGATCAGACAGGCAGAAATCTGACACAGATGGCACTTGCATCTGATCAAAGGTATATGGATGAAAGCAATCTATATAAAGAGCATAAAGATCTGAATGAATGGGCCTGTTCGATCGGGCGCTCGAAGAAAGTAGCATTCGGATCATTGAAGATAAAATCATAGGCAGCCCAATTATGAAAAAAGCAAGAAAGAAGGCAGTACGTTCCTTAAGCATTCGTATTCGTCTGACGCCGCAAGAATATAGTTTGCTGACCGGAAGACAACAGGCCAGCACGTGTCCATCGCTATCCCATTATGTTCGGCAAATGATTTTCCGACGGAGAATCATAAAAACTACTCGAAATCTATCAGAGGATGCCATGATGGACGCTCTTTCAAGAATTCAACGCGAACTAGAAAGGATTGGCGTTTATAACCCAAGTCTACGCTCCATTGATGATGCAGAAATCAATGAACTAATCAAATTATTAGACGAATTAAACCAACAAATTAAACACCAATGGAGCTATGTTCGCACGAATTGAAGAAGTAACCCAGATGAGTTCAATATTGAACTATAACGAGCAAAAGGTTCTTTCTGCGAAAGCGAGCTTGATCGACTGCTGTAACTTCCCATTGCCTTTACAGCAGATTACAAGCTCGTTCTATCAATCTTACCTCAAACATAGAAACAATCTTAATTTGAGGTCGAATGTAAAGAGCCTTCATATCATGCTTTCGTTTTCCCCGGACCAGACCAATCTTTCACTGGAACAATTGCGGGAGCTCTCGCGGGAATACATGGCCTTGATAGGTTTTAGGGACCAGCCGCATCTTACCTATCAGCACATGGACACTACAGTTCCTCACCTTCATATTGTGACCACCGCAATCGAAGCTAATGGAAATCGTATAGACACCAGCAACCTGTGGAGACGGCGTTCCCTCCCTGCTGTTGAAATTTTAGCAAGGAAGTATAGCCTTAACCGCACGCCGAAAACCATTGATCTGACCCAACTGGATAAAAAGCGTCCCACTCGATTGCAGTACGGAACATCGGCGACCAGACACAGTATGGAGCACATCATCCGGTTTGTTCAAAAACAGTATTGTCTCACACATCTAGCGGAGTGGAATGCTGTTTTGGCCTCCTATGGGATTAGAGCCGTAACCTTGGCAAAAAAATCTGCAGGAGCACACCCTGGCTTGCTGTACTTCAGTATCGATTCTCAAAACAAAAATATAGGTACGGGAATCCTCGCAAGCCAACTGAAGACCAAACCTACCTATAGGAATTTAGAGCGTATTTTTATGATGAACTCTTTCCGAATTTCTGCAAGGAGCAGGGAAACGCGAATCCAACTCAAGTTGCTTCTCACCAACCGCCAGATTTCTGATCATCAGCTAAGCTCTGAACTATCCAATCGGGGTATTGGCATCTATCACGCTCCTCTTCAAGATGGAGAAAGAAAGGTTATGCTAGTGGATCATATCCACCATTGTGTGCTGAGCTCGTTGAGTCAAGGACTGACAAAAGAAGCTTATCAACAAATTGCTAGCGTGTCAAAGCGCCTGCATGGCCCGAATGACCCTTGCGACCGGAATATTACAGAGCTCAAAACTAATACGCAGAAAGCACACAGGAAACGTTTTTAGCATGAATACGGGGGAAAATATAGAGGCGCTGCGAAAAATAAGCGACATGTGCAGAGTTTTGGCGTTCTGTCTTTTGATTCTGCATATCCTTTTGGTGGTGGAAGGCAGCTTTGCTATATCTCTTCTCGACTCGCCATGGGTAGGACGTCTGAAGAATATCTTGCTACAGACTTCCCTATTCAGAACTTACCATTTTGCGAAAATACTAGCTCTTGCATTTTTGCTGTTATCATTGATAGGCACCAAAGGGAGAAAAGAGAAAAAATTCAAAGTTGGCCCCGCACTGGTCTGTATCTTAAGTGGATTCATCCTCTACCTTTTGAACTCGGTCGTTTGGTTTACTCCCTTAACGCGTCAGATGCAGTCCCTGTTTTATACCTTCACTTCGATTGCTGGATTTCTGCTACTCATCAGAGGATTTACGCAGATCACTAGAGTGATTCGACAGCGCTTGTTAGCTAAAGACATCTTTAATCGCGACAATCAAACTTTTCCACAACAAGAGGAGCTCATCGAGAATGAATATTCTATCAATTTGCCCTGCCGCTACCGTTTGAAGAACAAAGTCCGCCGGAGCTGGATCAACATCATTAATCCTTTCAGGGCGCTCTTAGTGTTAGGTAACCCAGGCGCAGGCAAGTCCTACTTCGTTATCCGCCATGTCATCTCCCAACATATAAAAAAGGGTTTTGCCATGTTCGTATATGATTTCAAATACGATGACCTGACGCAGATCGCCTACCACCACTGGAAGCTCTCCCAACAAAACAAATCTGTTAAAAGTCGTTTTTTCTGCATCAATTTCGATGATCTGCGACGCTCACATCGGTGCAACCCTTTGGAGCCTTCTGCGATGACCGATATTTCAGACGCCGCTGAATCGGCGCGAACCATTTTGTTGGGATTGAACCGAGACTGGATAAAGCGCCAAGGAGATTTCTTTATCGAATCATCGATCAACCTTTTAACCGCCGTCATATGGTATTTACGCCGATACCAGGACGGTGAATTTTGCACCTTGCCTCACGTCATAGAGCTTATGCAATTGGACTACGATAGGCTTTTCTCTCTGCTACGCACAAATAAAGAAATTGAAGTGTTGATCAACCCCTTTGTGAATGCGTATATTAACAATGTAATGGAACAGCTGGAGGGACAAGTCGCATCGGCAAAGATTGCCCTTGCCAGGCTTTCCTCGCCCCAGCTCTACTTCGTGCTATCGGGCAATGACTTTAACTTGGATATCAACAACCCAATGGACCCCAAGATCGTGTGTATGGGCAACAATCCTCAGAAGATTCAAATCTATGGCGCAGTGCTATCGTTATACGTCAATCGTCTTATCAAGCAGGTCAATCGAAAGGGGATGCAGAAGTGCAGCTTGATTTTCGATGAATTTCCGACGATCTACCTCAATAATATCGACAGTTTAATTGCTACAGCGCGAAGTAATCGAGTAGCCACTTGTCTAGGCGTTCAAGACATTAGCCAGCTGCGAAAAGATTATGGCCGAGACCTTGCCGACGTCATCATGAACATCGTGGGAAACGTTATTAGTGGCCAGGTTTCAGGCGAGACTGCTCGTCAATTATCCGAAAGAGTGGGAAAGATTATGCAGAATAGGGAAAGCATATCGATCAATGATTCGGGAACTTCTATCAGTCATTCTCAACAGCTCGACCTGGCAGTTCCTGCATCTACAATATCATCTCTTTCCTCAGGAGAATTTGTAGGTGTGGTCGCCGACGAGCCGCAAACCCCTATAGAATTGAAAAGCTTCCATGCGCAAATTCTGAACGACCACAGTGCCTTGAAAGCTGAAGAGTCAGCATATGAGCCGATTCAATTGATCAACCCTATCGATGATTCTTTCGTAAAAGAAAACTATTTACAGATAAAAAAGGACGTTTCTGAAATAGCATTCTCTGAAATCGAACGATTACTCTCCGACCCCGAATTGCAGCATTTAGTACTTAGTAAGACGAAATGATTATCTGATGGAATAGACCACTAGCTGGCGCACGCAGAGTAAGGCAATCGAGCTCTGTTGATCCAGCCCTTATGAGATATTTCATCTGAATCTAAATCCATAAACTACCGATCCTCAGGGTTACAAATTACAACAGGCCGGATAAGTTGCGCCCTCCCTGCGGAGAACGTCACAAACCTTAGGTTATAATAGCTACGGCTCCTCTGTCATTTGAGTAATCTTTAGGGATCAACAAACCGTCTTCTTTTTAGGACAGAATTTATCGATTGTCGCCATATTGTAATTGTCTGATTTTTCCCTTCGGACTAATTTTTTTTCCATTTTCTTTAAGCTAGATAACCAAATATTAATTGTAACCGGAAAATAGGTCGATTGTAAATTTTGCATTGAAGTTGCAAGAATATTTCAAAATAACTATTAAACATTCACCATAACAACTAATATCATGAAAAGCATAGAAGAAAAAGCAGCAAATTTAGGATTAGAGAGAGGCTACTATTTACTCCTTATGGCCATTCTGGAAATGGATGAAGATGAAAAAAGTAAAGATGCGGCGTAGCCTACAGATCTACGCTCGCCTAACTATCCATGGGTTCTATTTATTGCCAACATAACAAGCAACACGTAGAGCCCTTTATTTTTTGTTGTGTAAAACGCATAAAATTTGCTTATTCTCCAGCACAATAAAATAAATGTAATTGAAATGGTACAACTGTAACGTTTAGCTGCGATACAAGGAAAGGTAAATCGGTATGTTTCCAATTGATTTACCGGATTTCTATTGAGACGCGAAAGGGCTTAGAACCATTAATATTCACAATCTGCTTGACGTTACCAAGTGGACTATGTTATACAAGAAAAAAACAACCACGCCCTTAAAGGTAATGGTTAAGATATTCCCAACATTGTTTATGAAAACATCGCAAACACATCCATTCTATATAGTGCTGTAGTAAATATACGTGATCGTATTACACGTTGAGCTAAATTTTATATTTTCACCAAAAAACGCCTACATGTAGGTATATGAACAACGTTGTTGGCCCCGACTGCAGAACCTAAATGCTTTATACAGAATTGAAGAAATCAACAAACGCCGTGACACTTTTCAGAACATACTAAAAGCGGTAAACGCACAGATAGATACTTACAGCGTCTAGCGACAGGATGTACAAATCCTAAATTAGAATTAGGCAAGTATTCATTTTGATGAACCGCCGGCTATAAGATCCTTCATTTAATCCTTTTTTGGCTATTATTGATTTCTGCCGAATTTCAACTGAAAATTTAAGTTGAATCACACCAATTGTTCATAAGTTTGTTTACAGATATAAAAAACCTATGAAAAAAACTTTGACATTCAAGCGTTATGTTACCCTAGAACAAGCGACTGATATCCAGTTAACTGCCAACTATATTTTAGAAATCGAAGACATTTTGCGTAAGATTGAAGAAGTCAAGGAATTTACATACAAAGGCTATTCTGACGAAAATTTTAGGAACCAGGTTTTGCTACGAATAAAGTTCGAGGTTGATTGGCGCTAAATCAACATTTCAGGAAAAAATCTTTTCACTTGAGATAAAAACGTTTATTTCTTCAAGGAGGTCAACGC
This sequence comes from Sphingobacterium hotanense, assembly GCF_008274825.1. Classification (NCBI taxonomy): domain Bacteria; kingdom Pseudomonadati; phylum Bacteroidota; class Sphingobacteriia; order Sphingobacteriales; family Sphingobacteriaceae; genus Sphingobacterium; species Sphingobacterium hotanense. The sequence continues at coordinate 246,467 of NZ_CP030848.1, read as the reverse complement.
GGCTTTAGCTTTCACAGACAATACTTCTCTACATGCTCTTATCACCGACATGGTGATGCAACAAGACAATGGTTGGGACGTATAGCTCAAGTTAGGGCCTCGCCGAACAGGCGCATATTAAAGTAGCATCAAATTATATTCCGGAAATTGAGGGTATGCTGAGCACTATAGAGTCGGAGCGCCGGTAAATGCTCGGAATATCAAAGAGCGTTATTCCCATGAACGACCATCTATCACTGATATGCTCCTATTTCTTGTGTCTTATTTTCAAATTATATTGAATCCATCATGGAACAGCTGCGGGGTCTACTAACCGACTCATCACCTCGGAAACCAACATATTTCAGTAATCTTTGATTTTTTCGATCATTTGGTTTAATTTATCAATTACTAGATTTTTATCCTTTTGTTCAGGATAGTACGACTTTACGCGAATGGATGAGGGGGAGAGCGTTGTCCTATTTTCTGTTGCGATATAGGGGATCATCGTGTTATAAACCATATTCAATGAACGAGATTCCACCATTTTTACTTCATCAGCTGCGCGTAATACAATTGCTAATTGATCGCCCGACAATCTGCATATGATTTTCTTGAACAGCGGCACAGGTGATTTGGGAACGTCGCGTTTTTGAATCAAGCCGACCGAAGGTGCTTCATAGAGATATTTGAGTTCCGCTTCTATCCAATTCACAAGATGCTTCTTTACAACCATACCGTACATGTCGTATGTGGTCTTGCGGCGAGCAGGCAGACGTGCCAACAACCTTTTGTAATCGAGGAATACAGTTATACGCTGATTACACTGGCTCATTTGACTGACCTCTTTGCTTACTTTTTCCAAAAAATAATTCACGATACCGTCGGCATTGAAATTCAGGTAAATTACAAATCGCTCGACTGCCGCAAATGTTCCGACTCTCCTTTGCCAATCCCAAGTTGCCCCTAACTTGAAAACGAAAAAGCAATAAGCGTGATTATAGTTGCGGCTTAAGAGGTTATCTCCAGGTATTGATAGGATATTTACACATCCATCCAAAATTTTTTCAGTTAAAGCGTGATGGGGAAGCTGCTTAACGGTTTGAGAAATATCATCGAAGATAGATAATAGCATCTGCTGGACAGCCGAATATCTAAATAGCGATTCGTTCATTGAAAAATGCTTCTCAAAAAATTCGATAAAATCAACGAACATGTCTATCATAAAAGCATATTCTTTATTAAAGGATGAGATCTCAATGGGACAACTAGATCTCATCACGCCCAGGCGCTCAGCGGGGTGACGTGCTTGCTGATAAAAAATGAAATAACCTTCATTCAAGGGGAGGTCAGTATCGGTTACAGATTTCTTGTTTTCCAATTCTTTTTTTACTAAAGCAATGGAATCTTCTAGGACCGGCACTCGGCTTTGCACCCATCCTATGAAGTCCTCTATGGGATATTTCTGATGCATAAACTCTTGCATAATTACTTCTATACAGATTAGCGTGCTGAATCGTTTGAGGTTCATAATCAATCGTCTTTATGTTCTTCAATAGAGATATTATAGAGAGTAGGGAAGCGTGATCACGCGGCCAGCAATTGCAGCCGCGCTAAATATTATTGCTGTTCAGGAACGTCTTGAGTTCGGGATGTTTGGCCAGCTCCCCTACAGGGATTAGCTTTTCCACATAATTCAATCGAATTTGGTTGTGGCTGTATGAATGGAAGTAATACACATTGAACAGCCTACCTTTACCGCATTTGATGAACCAGCGGCTGGGCAATTTGTCCATAATATGTTCAAACGTGCTGTTGGATATTAAAGGGTCTTTCCCATTGTTCAAATAGATGCACACGCTGTTCCCTGCCTTCTCCACGTGAGTAATATTGATAAAGCGCACGATGGTCCGTACATATCGATATGGGCCTTTTACATTGAAGTAATCATCATAATGCTGGAGTGAATCTCGGTCGCTCAGCTCTGGCAAATCACTTTTCATTTCTGCATCCAAACGCGAGAGTGCTATTTTCAAGCGGATGGGTGAGACTGGTTTTAGCAAAACATCCACCACATTCCTTTGATATCCTTGATCTTCATACTGCGGGTAGGCAGTGTACAAAATCGTCTTAAAGTTCAATTTCGGAAGCGATTCTAGGAATTCAAAGCCAGACATGCCCCCCAGCTGAACGTCCAGTATTAACAAGTCTATCGGATTAACGCGCATATATGTTAGTGCTCTTTTTGGGTCGGTAAAAGACTTGGTGACGTTGACATATTCTACATCTTTCATCATCTCAAGTAATCGCTCTATGCTCGCTTGCTGGTCATCGAGGATAATTGCTGTCCATTGTTTCATGTTTTGCTTAATTTAATGATCCACATTTGTATATACTAATCTCAGCAGAGTAACCTTGCGAAGTAAAGCCATGCACGAACTTGTGCCCGCTTCCGAATGTCATTTCTAATCGTCTCGAAAGATTACTCAGGCCAAGGCCGTGGCTGGCAAGCCCCTTGCGTACGGCGGGTATGGGGTTTCGGACATGTATTTCAACGCTATCTGGGGCTGGCTGAATAACGATCTCGACGGGCTTATCGGAGCAGTGTGCGTCACCATGCTTCAATGCATTCATAACCAAAGTCATAAGCGTCGTAGGAGGAAGCATCAGTGCGTGAACCGCGTCGGAAACCTGCCATGAAATATTTAGGGGGACATGGCTGACAAAGTTTTCGATCTGTACATACTGCCGGACCATTTCGATTTCTTCAACCAGAAGGACCGTCCTCGGAGCATCAGGGTGACTAGATTCCATAAAATAATGAATCAAGCTATACATCTGATCCATTTGATCGGCCAGTACGGGATGTGAGGCCTTGATTTGATATGCCCAAGACTGGAATACATTCACCAGCAGATGTGGAGGGACCTGTTGCGCTAAACTTGCATATTCATATTCCTGCCTTAGCTTCTGTTCATCGAGGCGCAGTTGCATCTCTTTGTTCATTTCAATAACGGTTCTGAGGCGGCTGTTGTATTGGAAGCCTAGGATCGCAAGAAAAGTAAAATGTCCGATGAGTATAAGATAGCTTTGCAGAAAAAGTATGGGATTGAAATCTTTGTTTTTCACCAGATATTTTCCATAGACAACTCCCAGACCATGGTAATCGTGATTAATAGCAAACAAAAGATACGCGACAAGGCTGTATATAATTAGTATCCAAGTCACTGTTTTAATGTATAGTTTCCTAGCAAAAAAATTGTCAAGGATGTAAGAAAGAGAGTAAAAGATTAACGCAAAAATCGGGATGGAAAGCAAAACGGTCAAGAAGCTGAGATTTGGATTACCCATCTTGTTAATCAGAAAGAAGTAAAAAGTATAACTTACCCAAAACCAGATATGCTGTTTAATCATCATGTCACACTTAAGTTTATAAAAAGCTCCAGAGGCTGAAGAAATAGCCGATTTTAACTAATCTACTAACAAAAATTTGTGCTAAAAAATTATTTTCGACAAACTTTCATATTGTGTCTTATCAATTTGATGCGATCGGTAGGTAAATTTGTCCAACAACATATATTCATTTTTAGCTTGCAAGGGAATTATTCTGTAGTCAGAATTCCAATTCAATAATTCAGACCGCGGGTGATAATAACGATGAAGATACCTCCAAGTCTCCCATAGGTGAGGAAATTTTACCAGATCTTTTTCAAACGATCGGTACAGATTACCGAGGCATTGATCATGAAAAACTTTGCGATTTTTAATGGTTTCGTTAGGAATTTCATATAGCTTAAGTGGTTGCCACTTGTGGGGGTCCAAAGAATGCTCTATAATCTTCGTAATTGGAAGGTTGAATAGGGAAGCAATATTGATATAGCCCGAGCGGACTCTTATTGACCCTTCCAACAATTTTACCTCGGCAAGATTTTTATTGGGATGATCAATACTTCCGAAAGCACCATCAGCGAAGACAAAAATATGAAATCCCATTTTCACAAATCGTCTTAGAGCAAAAAAAATCTTTGGATCTTCCGCTTCCTGAAAGCACAATTTTCCTTCTAGCGGTATCCGCTCTACTAACTTCGCATATATAGTTCTGTATTCCTGTAGGACACTTCGGGATACAATGAGACATACCGATATCCCCGCGATCATTAAGCGAAGTGGTATCCATTGATAAACTCCTAGATGAAAGGAGACCCACATTCTGGGAGCGGGTTGCAGCAAGTTCAGAACCTTTATTTCCTCTCTATCTTGATTCGCCCATTTTTGCAAAGGCGCGGCTCTTCTTCGGTAGCTATATTGGTGATAATTTGAAAACAGTTGGAATTGTTCCCTAAAATCGAAAATCCCTAAGATATGTTGAAAACTAGCGGACATAAAGGCAAATGTTTTCCATTTCTCAGCATCACTCCTTAAGGACCATAAATCGTGTAACCCCATTTTACTACTTTGTAAGCGCGAACGTAATTTTACTTGGAATCAACAGAAAACAGCCAAAAATCTCACAGCGTGCGCGAAACTACACGCTGCGAGCTGATTAAAAGGGAAATACGATATTGCATTTCCGATCTTCCGGATCTGGTTCATCTTCGATAAACTTCACTCTCTCTTCGCCTGAAAGCGGCAAATTCGAAAGCATTCCAAAGACCGATTCCATTTCTGTAGATGTCATAATACGTATCGAAAAGTTAATAAATACTCCGATCTCGCATCGGAATAGCGGCTTCTGGCCATGAAGACTTACAATCGATTGATTCAAATTTGTTCCATAAGAACCAAAATTCAAAATCTCTTTTACTAAGAGGCCATATTGTTCAAGCGAAAGGAGGTTTGTCACGTTTTTAGACACATAAAGCGGCTTCGCGTATACATAATGGTGCTTCAGGAAGGTTTGTAAAAATCATCGCCAGATAAATAGCAAATTAGGCAAACAAAAAACCAATAGGATTATGAACCAGATCACTCCCCTGAATAAAGACCTGAAGTTCTTCGTTGAATTTTGGAACGAGTCCTGCGTATTATCGGGCTACCAGGTGTCATGGATAAAATCACAATGCAAGGTGTTGCTAACCAAAAGGCATCAAATCCTATCCAATACAGTAAATAAGTCCCATTATTTTTATTTCGTTTCGCGCGGCCTTTTAGCGCATATCGAATATCTCCCTTCCGGCAAGCGCAAAATCTTCAACCTGGCTTATGCTGGAATGGCTCTTTCCACTACGGTAAATCTTTACAGCCAGAAACGTATTTCCGGCGACCTGGTATCACTTCGTTCTGGAGCAGTTATCGCCATTCCCTACTCCTCCATTTTAGCCTGTAGTTCTGAAGATGCGGCTATAAACGAGTTGATGTCGAGACTGATTCAACAACAATTACAGTTTCTGCATAGGCTTCGGATCGTATGCTGGAGCTTACGCCCATCAGAACGATATCAGCTATTTATTAAACTGCTATCCGAAGTCGATATTCGAATCAGTCAGTTCGAACAAGCCGATCTGTTAGGCATTTCCCGATCCTGCATTCAGCAACAAAAAAGGAAACTTCTGTTTCAAAAGTAAGCCCCTAAAAGCATTCGATTCGACCAAGAGAACATTCGAAATACAATGATCTAACCCTATCCTAACGGTTCTTTCGACTCTCAAAACAAATATACCGTCGCGTCCATCTTATAATAGCTCTCCTTATGCGCGCCGTTTTCAGGCTAAGGAAAAAAATCTTTTAGTAGCCTAATACGAATGGATCTGGAACAGTCCCCTTCTGAATGACATAATGCTTAAAATCGAATGTTATACAGAATCCTAAGTAGCTAAAAAAGCTCCACAATGATACGCTCTTTTTCCCTCAAAGAGTGACGAGATTTGAACTGTTGGGCAGTGCCTAGAAAAGGATCAGCATGACTGATCTCCAATTTGAGCTTAGCAATCGAAAGCATATGAAACGCATGTTAAACATATCTCACATCTACAGAATGATTATCATACTTCTATTGGCTCTTTGGTTACCCGTCACCATTGATAAGATATTAGATTTTTCGGCATTCAAATCTGGAATCCTTAACCAACCATTTCCTGATCTTCTCGGATATATCCTTATCTATCTCCTTCCTGTTCTGGAAATAGCAACGGTAGCCACTCTGGTCGTATCGAGATTCCAAAAGCTTGGATTGACCATGTCGATCTCATTACTAACAGCGTTCAGCACGTACATAGCTATAGCTTTACTGGGTACCTGGGAGCAATTACCCTGTGGATGCGGATCCGTTATAAACGGCATGAACTGGATGCAGCACCTGATTCTCAACCTTACCTTTTTGATACTCAGTGTATGGGGACTATACTTATGGAAAAAACAGCGTGGCAGTAAAGTCGGAGACGATACAGTCGCGGGCGGGTCGGCCAAAAGACGGTTATAAAAATATTTGTTCATTCAAAATTTAAAAAGATGAAAAAATTAAAAGTAAATGTATTATCGATTGCGGCATTAGCGATCGGAGTATTAACGATGTCTTTTAAGATGGTTGAAAAAATCACTCATGATGAGGAAATGGTATGGCGTTATACCCCTTCGACGCCAGCCGGGCATAACAACCCAGCAAATTATGTCCCCGCCAATGGAAGCGAAAACTGTCCCAATGAGTCGGATGTTCGCTGTACGTTGGAAGCGCCTGATAATGGAAGCGGACAACCAGATCTTTCACAAGCTACCAACATTACATTTAAAGCGAGGTAGTTAGCCATTAAAAAGCGGAACTTCGCGTTCCGCTTTTTCTTACAACTAACGTGGATTCTGCTGAATCCCGGTCATTTCAATGACGGCAGATGGAATGGGAAATACATACCTATTATCGTTAGGCGATAATACATACTCCTTATCTTCTATCTTCTTCTTCAGAGTCACAGCGAATCTAGGCTCTTTATTCAAGCGCTTTAAATCAGACCATCTCAGTCCCCTAAATACTAATTCTTTTCTTCGCTCATCCAAAATTATTTTTAAGGCATCAACCTCTGTCATTGTGGAATAGGGAATGTAAGATTCTGCTTTCCATCGTTTTGATAGTAGAGCATCCAAATCTTGTAGTCCTTTCTCGGTTTGACCTAGGCGGGCATAACATTCCGCCCTTATCAGAAACAGTTCGTCAGTCGCCAATCCGTTAAACAGTCCATCATCACCATTGTAACCTGATTTGTAACTGAAAGTCCCGTCGCCATTACTAATAAAAAACAACGTCCTTCGAAGATCATCGTGGTGGTAAGACGCAAACAACTCAGGATCGATTTTAGGCACCGGTGGATAAGGCAAAAAGTTCCAAAGCCGCACATGATAGATTACCTCTTCATTAAATATGGCAAATGGATTTTCGGCTGTCGTGTCTAACGTATTATAATTTATGAGCTGGCTATGTGAAGCCAGCGCCTCACTTGCAGAAGCTCGCGCTAGTTCATACCGACCTATGTTTAGATAAATCCTGGCTAAAAAAGCGTGTGCAGCAGTTTTTGTGGGCCTAGTTTTTAATGTAGTTGTTTCATTCAACAGAACTACTGCCTCTTGCATATCCTTTATGATTTGCTCGTAACATTCCGCAACCGTAGCGCGTTTGACCGGGATATTAAAATCCGAGGATAGCCTTAAAGGGATACCAAGATCAGATTTTGATGTTGTGTTATCCCATGCTTTTGCAAAAATTTGCAGCAAACTATATAAGGCGTAAGATCGGTAAAATAAAGCCTGTCCTTGCACATCGGCGATCTCCCGTTGTGTCCCCTGCTTGATTTCCCCATTGGCAATCGCGTCTAGAATAACGTTAGCGTTGTAAACGGCTACATACGGCAAAGACCAGTCGTTTCGTTCCATGTCATTAAATACATGATCTCCCCAAATATAACTCTGCCGATGCGATTGCCAGCTAAGTGATTGCCAGTCTTCGGTAAGCAAATAAAAATCACCAGCGGCGAACTCACCCGATGTAGGATGGGCCGTTATAAATACACTCGTATTGTTCAATAAAGCCTGAGCGTCTTTTACCGATGACAGGACAACCAATTTCTTATTTGGCTTTTCATCCAAAAATTTTTCACAACTCACGAAAAAAACACAGCATATTACGGCCACTATGTATAAGATTCTTCTTTTCATATCTTGTAGTAATTTTGATTTAAAATGTCGCTCTACAGCCTAAGGATATAGTTACCGGCAGTGGATAGCCTCCTGAATAATAATCTGGATCTAAGTCCGCCTTGTTAGCTCGCCATATCATTCCAAGGTTGTTCAGATAAGCGTAGATCTGTAACTGTTTAATATATTTCCCGGTTTTGTTATCGCCCAAACGATATGACATGTTGATATCTTGCAGCCTCAAATGATCGCCTTTCTCTACAAGTACAGTCGAATTGTTGTAAAAAGCGTCCCTCGCGGAGTTTGCCGGATAAGGTAAAGACGGGACATTTGTACTTTTCTCATCGCCAGGATTCTGCCAACGTTTTAGGTAGTCAGCATGGCCGCCCCTCCAGTTTGCGTATAGCGCCAGATAATCAATGCTACTTCTTCGGAAATAATATCCTCCTTTTAACGTCATCGTAAACGAAAGGGAGAAATCCTTGTAGAAGAATGTATTGCGTAAGGAACCAAACACGGTAGGCACAGCCGAACCGTGAAAAACTAGTGAGGACGGCGATCCAGATGTTATAGCGTAATAATCCTTGCTTATTTCACCATCAAGATAACCTTGGGGATCGCCATTCTGGGGATCCAGTCCCGCCCAAGGATAACTATAGATGCCGTAAACCGGCTTACCCTTAAAGGGAGAAACCAGAAGTCCATATCCTACATAATTAGCCGCCAGAGATGAACTTGACATTTCGTAATTAGTGACCTGGTTGGTGGTATAATTCAAGATCGCATCTGTTCGCCATTTAAACTGGCGCTCTATAATACGTCCATGCAGCACCAAATCTAACCCATTCCCTTTCATTTGCGCTACGTTACCCTTATATAGAAACTCAGCAGTTGGAGATATAACACCTGTGGTAGGATCAATCGGGGCTTGTCCGATCAGATCTATTCCCTTTCTCGCATAATAGTCTATACTACCTGAAAATCGATTGTTTTTAAAGCCGAAGTCAATTCCTAGGTTTAACATTCCTGATTTTTCCCAGCGTAATTCGGGATTTCCGGGGCTGAAAACGTAGGCATAATCAAGCCCGGTAAGATAGGTATTGCTGGCAGACCGCAAGGTTGTAAGCGCCGACAGCGTATTGTCGACATTACCATTGTAACCATACGTCGCTCGGAATTTGAGCACTGGCAACATGTCAAGCCTGTAGAAGTCCTCTTTATGCACTTGCCAGCTTAAACCTGACGACCACAGCGGTACCCCTTTCTGGTTGGTCGCAACACCAAATAAGTTAGAGGCATCTTTGCGCAGACTTGCCGATAACGTGTACCTATCTTTTAACGTATAAGCGGCATTTCCATAATAGGAAGTAAACCTAAATAGAACATCTTCAAAATTAGTATTATTCGGTATGCGCAACATTCCACGCAGATTGTTGTAAGTTGGAAGGAGGTCCGCATAGTTTACACTTCCGAATGTTAGAAGCTCGCCATTGTAACCATAAGTACGGTTTCTATTGGAAGTGGTATGGGTTTGTCGAATCTCCATACCCACGATTGCCGAAAGTTCATGTATTGCATGCCAGGTTTTGTTATAGTTTAGCTGCCCTCTTCCAACATGGGATTTCAAGTTTGATTGCCCTAAATCGAGAAACCCACCTGTGGGAACACGGTAGTTTATTACCGATCCATCCTGATAACTGAAAAGATTAACCCAATTGCGCGCAGGGAAACTATTAGGAACGGCATAGTTTCGGTCGTTCCCCGATTGCTGTTGATACTGATATCGTGCTTCCACCCCAAATCCATTGGAGAGTTTATATTGGATCCCCGCATTCAAACGGATATCGTTTTGTTGTGACGTATTATCTGCGAGATTCAGTTCTTCCAAAGGTCTGTATTGCCAATCAAGAAGTTTATCAGAGCCGACCGTATCAACATAAGCCAGACGATATTCATAAGGTATCGCTAATGGGTTTCCATTTGCGTCAGCTAGGGAAGCATATGGGTAAAATCCCTTCGGAGCGGAATTAATCATTTGAAGGCCCATATTATTATTTTGGCTATTGATTTGGGTGAAAACGATGCCAGCTTGGAGGTATAATCCTTCCAAGGGATTGAAGTTATTTTCCGATCGGAGCGTTAACCTATCCAAGCCATTACGCTTTAGGTTCTCCTGGTTCTTATCCCATCCAGCCGATAGCATGTAATTGTACTTATTTGAACCGCCGCTATAGCTCAATGCATACTGCTGATTGAGATTTGACTGATAATAATATTTACTCAGGTCATTGCGAACATCAACCTTCTTAAACGATTCAATTTGTTCATTCACTTCTTTGGAAGACAAGCTCCCGTTTCTTAGCTGCGAAAGAAGTTCAACGACCGGGGAAACCACGGGTTTTCTTACGTTGTTTAAGGTTGCATTGTAGTAGCCCTTATGAAAAAGATACAACTCCAAATCAATAAAATCAGCTGCGCTCAACATCGGAGCATAGAAAAGATTGGGCTTAGCTCCATAGGTTAGATTAGCAGAGAAATCGACGGAAGAGGGCCTATTGTATTTCCCTTTTTTGGTGGTTATTACAATTACGCCGTTGGCGGCTCGTACGCCCCAAATGGAAGCTGCCGCCGCATCTTTAAGAAACGTAATATTGTCAACATCATTGGGATTGATATTATCAATGTCCCCCTCGTAGGGGAAATTATCCAATATAATCAGTGGGGATGCATTTCCCATAATGGTGCTGCGCCCTCTTATCGATAAGCTTTTACCGCTTGACCTATTGTTGAAATTAAGGCTGCTGACTCCTTCTAAGCGACTGAGAATGTCCGTACTAACACTGCGGTTGATTAACTCCTGGTTTAGGGTTTCAAATGAGCCAGTTGCTCTCTCCTTAGGTAGGCTTTGGTATCCTGTATTAACGACGACTTCTTCAATCTTTGTTGCCCCCGCTTTTTTTAGTGTTACCACAATAAATAGCGGACTCGTATTTTTTATACTCACTCTTTGTTCGTGGTAACCTAGGTGGCTGACCAGAAGGGTATCCACATTTGAGATGAGATCAATCGTAAAGTTAGCGTCACCTTTAGAAATTACGGAGCCTTGTTTTCCCATCAACCGAACACTGCTACTCGTTAATGGACGATTGTCTTCATCCACGACTGCTAACGAAATTGTGCGCCGCGGGGTGGTTTGTGCAACACCGAGTGTTACGTAAAAGGATAAAATGGTAAAAATAATGTATTTCATACACATCGTTTCGTTAAATTCTTAGTTATCACTGATAATGAAAAACTCAATCTCTCGATTCCCTTTTTCCAAAGAAATACCCTGATTGCGAAGCGCTTCCTGAAGCGGTTTTAAGTTTTGGATGTCCGGTTGTGGAAACTTTAAATCAAGTGTTCCTCGGTAACTCATTTCGTCAACTACCGCTAGAGGCAGAATTTCATTAAGGTAGCCGGATAAGAAGTCAATTGTCTGGTTTTGAATATATTTTTCTTCATTTTGCTCACCGAACAGGTTATCTTTTCTTTCTCCGCCTTTAGAGAAAGCATGTTTGAGCGTGGGAAGAGCCGTCAGTACGTAGCAATCAATTAAACGCCTCTCGAAACGTGCACTCAAGCCAAAGAAATGTTGAAGATCGACCCCCACTCGTTCCCTTACTTTGTCGGGCGCGTTTAAAGGTGTAATTAATTCGTAAGTGAACAAATGGTTTTTGGAAGTCTGACCGTCTTTCGTGGTAACAAAAAGCGCTCGTTTCGCAGAATCTTTTATTTCATACTCAATACGTTCTTTAGGGAAGCTTTGAAGCTTTTGATACGCAATCGAGTATAATGTCAAGGCGCGGCAGTTGATACCATAAATCCGGGAAGTGTGGTTAATTGTATCGGATATTACTGCAGAAATAGATTGGAATAAGCCTGGAATCGGTTCTGAAAATAACGATCGATATTTAATAGAATTACCCTCTCCGCCATTCCCATCTATAAACAAAGGCTTCTTATGATCAAAATCTAATAGTTCTATTTTATTTGGAACGTCCAAGTTCCTACCCCCGATTACTGTCTTAATATTCGCTTTGTTAACGGGCTCGGCCCCTGTGATGGCCTCGATTATTCCCTCTTGATTCACCCATATATAATGGGGAATATATTTATGAGGAAAGTACTCTTGTAATATCGAGCTGTTTACTACCGTGGGCAGTTGCCATCGTCTTTCCTTAATAAATGCCTCAGCCTTTTGCACGTTGTCATTGGTGATAGGTATAATAACGACTTCATTAGGTAATTCTCTTTGAATAGTATCTAAATTCTGTAAAGAAGTGATACATCCTGGACACCACGTAGCCCAGAAATCAAGGATAATGGGTTTATTTTTATAGTCAGCTAATCTGATTGTTTGTTTGCCTTCGGGGTGGTTTATTACGGTCAATGAAAGATTCCACAGGTCTTCAGGAAGGGCATCTCCGACTTTCAGTTCAAGCACACCTGGACGCAAAGCACTGGTCCCGTCTTGGGACCAGGCTTCGACGTAACTAAACAAACTGAAACAAAGAGTAAGCATTGCCATGCAAAGATTTGAACGCTTTTTGAGACCGATATAATAACCCCGCAGCAAGAAAATATGGGTCATAGATAAATATGTCTTGATTAAGTTTTTCATAGAAAAGGTGTTGAGATAAGGATTATGGAAAATAGAAATCCAACTTATTGAATAAGGGTCATATTATTCTAAGCAGGAAAACATTTAACGGGATGTGACATAATGGTCACATGTCCTACTCGGGAGGAGAGATCAGGAGATTATAGGTATGCATAAAACATACCCTACCATAGATAATTAAACAAGAAAGGCCACTCCCTTGCGCCATGGTTGGGCGTGAGAAACTACGCGACCTAGAATCAAGGGAGGCCTTTCCAGAATATCTATTAGGAATGTATAAGTTTATAATTCGCATTCACATTGGTTTTAGGTTTCTCACGCCTACCAAATGAATGAACTGCAAATATAAAAAAAATACGCTAAAGTTGCAAGATCTTATAACACATAATTTGTTATTATTTGCTTTATTCCGTTTTAAAATGAATATAGAGAGAGATTTTGAACGGTTAAAAGAAATTGGGAAGTTCCTCAGACGTACACGTCAGGGGTGCGGATTGAGTCAAGATCAATTAGCTTCGCGGTGCGATTTAACTAAGAGCAACATCAGCAATATCGAGAATGGCAATAAGGATTTTAATTTTTCTACGTTTCTTGAGTATGCTAAAGGATTAAATAAGCATCCGAAAGAGCTTCTAGACAACGATTTTGCCTTTTTGAAGGCATGGAATTAGTTAATGCTGTTTAGTTTTTTAAGCGAATATTTAATAGTTAGGACTTTTAGTATCTGAATTTTTTCTAGAATAGATTTAACATCAGCTTTATTCACATAAAAATCTTGCTTATAACGAGCATCAATATAGCTTTTCTGTAAAATTTCGAACAATTCCTCTTCTTTAGAAGAACTTTCTGGATACAGAAAAATCTTATTTATCTCTTCGGAGATTTCTTTAGTATAATTTCGGTATTCCTTGATACTATGAGTTTTTGGTTTATAGCCATTGTATATTAAGCCCAATCCTGCATAGAATTTTTCAGCGGTTTGATGTAATAAGAACAGTACCTCGTTCATCGCTAAATCCTCTTCCAATGATATATCAAACGCGACCTCTGCAATACGCAGCAGCCTAACGCCACTTTCAATCCAGTTATTATAATAACATAATGCCTGTTCTCTCTGTTCTTCAATAGACAAAGCACGGGATTTTACAAAATCAAACGATTTTGTATCGAACAATAAGATACCACTTTCAATTATAGATTTAAAGAAATATTGGCCTCTTTCTAAACCGTAGTTTATATGTTTTAAGTCATGCACCAATGGATTAACTGGATGTCGAGAACTTCTAGTTCGATTTTCGATTCTGTTCTTTATTTCTAATTCTAAAAGTTTTGAGTCACGTGTTACAACCAGAAAATCAAAATCGCTACGATATGTATATGTAGCACCGTTTTCAACATACTCATCGTCCACCCAATCTCCCCTCGCAAAGCTCCCGAACAAAATGACCTTCTCAGGCACTGCGACTTCTTTAATTATTTCTAAAATTTTAAGAATATCGTTTTGCTTATCAATCGGTAAGTGGCTTAACTCTTCCATACATTAAAGATAATAAAAATAAGAGCTAGATAAAATTCCGATACAATAAATATGACGAGTCATCTAGCCAACTTTACCACCATTATTGAGAATTCTAATTTTTATCTCAAAACGGAATATAGAGATAGATCTAACTTTATCTGTCTGTGCCGAGCAAAAGAAATCAGAATTCACCTTTGGGTCTTTTCTTTAACATCCTCTAACTGATGTTCTATTGCTAACCCGTATACTTAAAAAGAAGTACGAACTTATTGCCGCATTTAAAACGGTCACGCGCTACCATGTAACCCTCCCTATTTTCGGACTGGCATCCAGGCGAGTTTTCAAATTTAAAAATAGTTGTTATCAATAGGTCAATCTTTTTTAAAGTTGACCTATTGATAACATGCCGCCGGCAGGGCATCGTATTCCATTGGTGTCTTTCCTCCCAATGACTCATGTGGTCTTCTGTAGTTGTAATCCTGAATCCATTCTTCTGCAAGTATCTGTACTTGCTGTGTATCTTCAAAGAGGTAGGCATCAAGGATACTTTCCCGAAACGTGCGGTTGAAACGTTCAATGTAACCGTTTTGCATCGGCCTGCCTGGTTGAATGTACTGTATATCTATTTCTTTGCCAGCACACCAATCTCGAAATTCCCTACTGATAAATTCAGGGCCGTTATCCGTACGGAAACGTGAAGGTTTTCCCTGCTCTTTTATGATGCGTTCCAATAGATAGGTTACTTTGTTTGCTGGCATACCGTGCGCAACCTCAATAGCGATGGCCTGTCTATTAAAATCATCAATGATATTCAGGGTCCTGAACTTGCGCTTATTGGTCAGTACATCGCTCATGAAGTCCAGAGACCATGTTTTAAGCGGCCTTTCTGGAATCGATAACGGTTGCTTTACCCGGGCTGGAAGTCGTCTCCTGACCTTTCTGCGACGGTTCATCCCCAAGAGTTGATACACCCTGCGGATTCGTTTGTAGTTCCACTTCAGTCCCTCGTGTCGGATACGTGAATAGTAAAGGTCCTGTCCTTCGGTTGGATACCGATCGGCCAGCTCTCGGAGCTTCGCTATCGTTTCGCTGTCGTCCTTCCTGTTCCTGTAATAATACATCGACTTGGGCAGGTTGACAACCTTGCAGGCCCTGCTGATGCTGATCTGGTGCATAGAAATAACATAAGCAGCCATATCCTTGCGCTGGCAGGGCCTCAGAACTTTTTTGAGAGTACGTCCTTGAGGATCTTGTGGTCCAGGGCGAGGTCCGCATACATCTGCTTGAGACGGCGGTTCTCTTCCTCCAGTTCCTTCATGCGGCGCAGCTCTTGGCTGTCCATCCCGGAATACTTCTTCTTCCAAGTGTAAAAGGTGGCTTGGTGGACACCCAACTCCCTGCAGATGTCCGAAGTGCTTTTACCCGATTCATGTTGCTTGATCGCAGAAACGATTTGGCTCTCGCTGATTCTTGTTTTTTTCATTGTACTGTTCTAAGTTACGAATTTTCGCGTTTCAGACAGTCCGAATTTTCGGGAGGGTTACAGTAGCAGGGTCTACGTTCATCAACTTTGCAAATTGCTTTTGAGTGAGCCCGTTTAAATATCTATAAGCTTTAATCTTTCCAGCAATATATTCCAATGGCCGGTAAATCATGGATATTTCGGATCGATTTGTGCCAGTGCATATCGCCGGAATCCCTGGGGGCATATCATCGGAATATGCAACGAAATCTACTAATACCGAATCCGATACCTCCTTTGCTTTTGAAAGTGAGATTTATTTATTTGTAAGAAATCTATTTGATATAGATGTTAACTTCCAAAAAGAAGTCAACCAATCAACATTAAGGCATAAGTTTAATGGTAGAATGAATTGAAGATTATAAATGATGAAGCATTAGCAAATATTTTCACCCTGCAGGATTTGCCATTTAAACGAGAGGACATTTCTGAAACTGAACGAAAGGAATTGGTTGACTATACCAATAAGGTACTTGTAGAATCATTCATTAAACACTATGTCGGTAGCGATTCGACCATTAAAAATCAAATAATCGAAAAGTTTCTAACCGATGAAGTATAAAAATCAATTGGTAAAGCGCTATGCTCAGCTGTCGTGAATTATATAGGCCTAACAGGCTCCTCGATATAATGCGTTGTGATTTTTCAGCGCACAAATGATTTAACACTTTAAAAATAAACTACATACATTTCAAAAAAAGGCACAAAACTGAAGTTCTGTGCCTTTGAGGGAAGCGTAATTATAAAACGCTCGTCCCATTGGACATTTAATTGCTTATTTCACGGTAAATACGGTCGCTACGGCCCGTTCGCCTTCATGATCAAACTTCCCATTATCTGAAGGGAAATTGACGACTCCATCCCCTTTTACCCATGCGGTGCTTGAACCACCGCCATCATAATTTAATGCAGAAACGCAGCCTAATGCCTTCATTAGTGAAGACAATTGTGGAATGCTCAATCCCTGCGATTGGGATGAACGTCCATCGACAACAACCACAATCATTTTCTGATCTGCTGTTATTCCCACAGCCGTCCGTGGGTGTCTAGCCGTATTGAAATCCACATTCAATTGTGACAACTCTTCGCCATTTTGAATCAATAGCGGTCCACCAGCCAGTGCAACAGGTTCTGCGACCGAGGTCCATCCCGAAGAAGGTTTTGACAAAATCTTTGGTTTTCCGGACGCGTCGATTACCATGGCTCCGTTTTCCCGATAAGGATTAAAGCCGTTCACCGTCGGATTTTGAATTACATTATCGTATTTGAAGAACACGGTTGAGCCACCAACACTGGTATTGAAATAAGAACCATTAAATGCAACCAATGCATTGGCTCTTGTGGCCGCATCGCTCGTTTTCAAGAATCCTGTTTTCACATAGGGGATTTCGATATCAAAGCCCTTGGTCAAATCTATTTCGAACATGTTGATATATTGCTTTGATTCAAAAATCTGCGAAAACTGAACGTGCTTCCAGGTTATCCCGTCCGTCACCTGCTTGATTTTCCAATCGGCTTTCTCTAAAGTCTCCTGGATACTTAAAGTTTGATCCTGGGAGTAATCGTAGGGCAATTGGGTCCCATCGTTCTTTTCACAAGAGGTGAAAAGCAAAAGGAAAACTAGGTAGTATATAAAATTAAATTTTTTCATGAATTGGTTGTTTTATTAGTAATTCACCCATTTTAAGCGTAATGGTTTAACTTGCTTTACTGTTCTTTTTTTAAGGTCAAGGGATAGTACCTCCATATTCCTGTAGAGCTGTATTTCTTTGGTCTGTTGGTCTATTGAGGCGGCATTCACATTACTTTTCCCCCATCCAAACGGCCAACTCTTAAAATATTGATCAGCGGAGCTCTCTGTTACAAAATCATAGTATTTTCCCTTCTTCTTTGCGATAAGTAATTTGGAATCTGAGAAGAGGTACAATGACCCTTCCTGTATAAATCCGGTATTCATGGAATGCTTCCATGATTCGGGTGCATTTCTCAACAGCTCATGCCAATCAAACGGAGCGCCCTTTCTGCCAGAAGACTTATCCAAAGTCTGCAACTTAGCACCATCCCAAATCACCCACTGCTTTCCGTCATCTATGAAATGTAAGTCTTTTTCAAGCTCGAGACTTTTCAGAACATCCATTTCTAAACTTAACTTCTTTACAGAATAGGATGTATTATCTGGATTGCTGACATACAGAAGCGTACCAATTAGATAATAAATAGAATCGTTTTTTGACCATACAGCGTCGGGAGTTAACCAGGTACCTTTGGCGATAAACTTCTCATTATCGATCTCCCCATTTAAAATATTGACATAGTCCAGCTTATCGGTCTCCTTAGGCTGTTGGGAACCTTCAATAAAAAATCGGGCCACCACGCCATCGTATTTTTGTAATCGTGCGGCAACCGATACAGCATGCCAATGGTTGGAAACCACAAAAACGGTATCTCCAGGCTGCATGATTCTTTCTCCTGATTCGTTCTCCAATACCCTACTGAATATATAATTCTGAACGGTGGTCTTTGCATTCTCTTCTTTATGAATTATTTCTGGGGGGATTCCGCTTGCTTTCATCTGGTCGAACATTCTACTGGCCTCACATATAGTCGAGCCATGCGCAGCACATCCTCCTGAAACAATAATGTCGTCAAAGGTTTGAATCTTATATAGACGCAAAGCGATCTGTATGCGTTCATCCAATACTTTTGGATCTGCCGATCCCAAGACCAGCATGATGGTCTTGGAATGACAGAAAACCGAAAATAGGCTGATACCACTTAGAAGTATGCTCAAAGCAATCTTTTTCATGTTATTTTATTAAAGCGCCCATGATTGTATCCATACGTTCGTTGCCATTTTTATCGGCATTGATTTGGCTTTCCAAGACCGGATTATAGGTCTGTCCCAGGGTCGTTAGGGAGCTGCCATTTAATCCATGCATTAACGCCGGGTTATTAACGCCCATCGGTACATATTGAGCGCTTAACATGGTTGCCGGGTTGAAGGAAAGGTCCGACACTACGGATCCTGCTTCCGAATAAACTTGGCCGGCAATTGCAGAGCTCTTGATAGTTGGTGCAATTCCTGCATTATCCGTATAGGCATCCACATCGGTAGAGGTCGCATCCTGTTTGTTTCCAGAGATAATGGAATTGACGATGGTCAGGTTATTCACTTTTGAACGGCGGTATACACCTGCGCCAGGCCCTGGAATCTCATTTCCTGTAATGGTAGAACTGATAATATCTATTTTACAATCATCATACAGCATCACTGCTCCACCACCGTTCTTAGAGGTACTTTTATTTCCAACCAATAAGCAGTTCACCAGAATCCCGGTAGATTTTTCTCGAAGGTATAACCCGGCACCATACGAGGTGTTGCTATTTTGGTTCACTTCAGAGTTATAGAGAATAATCTTAGCATTTGGGTAACCATGCACACCGCCCGCCGTGCCACGTGCGGTGTTCCCATTGAACTGGGAATTATAAGCCGTTAGATTGGAAGTGTGCATCCATACGCCACCACCGTTATTTCCTGTATTTGTGTTATTGTTGACTTTAGAATTCTCCATAATGACATCGGCCGAACCAAAGGCGTACATACCAGCAGCAAATCCAACAGTTCCTTTATCTGCTGTTGCTTTGTTATCGATAATTTCCACAGCTTTTAAATGTACCTGTGAACCACCGATAGCTATTCCACCACCCTGTCCACGGCTAAAATTAAGTCCATTAATGGATATATTGGTACTTCGATCGGTTGCATTACCTCCGGTAATCACCAATCCTTCGATATAAACCTGAGACTCCGCTTCTTTAGCAGCCGTTACCGTCACAGTATGGAATGCTTGTTTTCCACTAGAGAACCGTCCATCAAGAATCGTTTTGTACAGCGCTGCATTAGGTTTTGCCCCAATACTTGCATCTGATGAGAAACCACCAATCAGGCTGATATTCTTATTGATTTCAAAAGTTTTATCGGATTCCTCAGCGGAGTCTCCATTACGGATGGTTTTAAACGGTGTATATGTCCCTTCCATCAGATAGATCGTACTTCCTGTGGTGGCTTTTTCCATAGCCGCATGGAAGGTTGAAGGACTTTCCCAAGAAGATCCGTCTCCGGTCCCGTTCGGGCTGACAAAGAATACCGGCACTTTCCCTGATTCCTGACTCACCAGAACCTGCTTGGAAATCTCATCGTTGATGCGAACGGTAATAAGTCCGGACCGCTCGTCATCCTGATTGGCGTGAACTTCAAAAATAACTTTACGTTTTCCCTTTTCAAGTTCGGAGGTATCCAATACGATCCAGTCTACATCCGACTCCAGCAGCATATTTTTGTTGGAAAGGACATCAAATTGGTATTTCCCTGTTTTACTTCCAACCTCCATCAATTCTGTGCCCGCCATTAATTTCTCTTCAAATGTTTCTTTATCCTTTTTACAGGAAGAAAATCCAAAAAGAATCGTGATCATTAGCAAAAGGCTATATAAACTCTTCATTATTTCATTTTTTAATTGTTAAACTCTTTTGATAAGCATTCCAAAGATGTTGGTAGCAGTCGACAATTTCCTTTTCATCATTGTATTTGCACTCATGCATATACACCCCCTTATACTTGATCTTTTCCAATGTGGCAAAGATGCTGTTCCAGTCATTTTTCCCTCGGGTATCACAAGGTAGATAATGGTATTCGGCCGTACCGTCGCCGTTGGAAACATGCAAGGTTTTCACTCTGGATCCAAATGCCGCCAATAAATGTTGAGGTTCAGCAATATGACAAAAATCAACTGCCAAGCCAACATCTTTAGGAAAGCCCTGAAAAAGCTCTAAACACTCCTGTACGGACCGCATCAAAGGTCGTTCGCGGCCATTTACCGTTAAGGACGGACCCAACATGTTTTCCACCACCATAATCGAACCGATGGCTTTCACTTCTTTATTCAGGTACGCCACGGACTTTTGCAACTGAGCTTTTCGCTCGCTACGTTCATTAAGCCGCAGATAAAACGAAGGGTGGAACAGGATAATCTCCGCTTTCACCGGCTTTAACATCTGTAGTACATTCCATTGTGCTTCCATTACGCGCAATCTCCCTTCTTCGTCGACCCGGGAGATGTCCAGGTGTACACTAAAAGGCATGTGGATCGACCAAACTGTCACTTTGTTCCTTTTGAGGATAGCAGCAACTTCCTTGATTTTGGATGTCCATAAAGTGTCGACCTGAGTCGATTGGAGATTTTTGTCAAGCAAGGCACCAATGCCGGAGAGTTCAATATAATTGATTCCCAAACTCTTGATGTACTGCATCTTTTCGTCCGTAATTTTTTGGAAATCCAAGGCATAGCCAATCGGAAACTTTGGCGTCTTAGCGTCTGTCTGTCCAAGAAGGACAAAGAAGCCGAAGCATACAACGAATAAACAGCATATCTTTTTCATCTTATTTCCAACCTGGGTTCTGGACTAAATTTTTATTCAAGATCAAATCCTCGGAAGGCAATGGCGCAAAATAATCCCTTTGCTCATCGAAAACTCCTCCCTGCGGAAATGGATCTAGATTTCCGGAAGTCGCATTCTGTTGTCCAGTTAATGGATTTCTAAGGGTTCTTTGATTGATGTTGATAAAGGAAGTGATGGAGGCAGGTGCACCTGCTGTGCTTCCTGTATGCAAAAACACATCGGGAACGGCATCGCCAGTAAAATCATGGCTTCCTAAACCGGAGAAATATACTCCGACCATTGGCTTGGTCACTTTTTTGCCCTCTTTCCAACGCATCAGGTCATCCCAGCGCAATCCTTCATTGAACAACTCTATCCTTCTTTCTCTCCGTATTTCAAGGATCACCCCTTTATTAGCTGTATTTTCCACATTCGGATACATTTCTTCCAAATAAGGATCCGGATTGGCGTTTGCGTGTACCAAATTCAAATTAGGCATGCCCGCTCTCGCTCTCAATCTATTGATGGTATTATCCAGATCCCCTTGGGTTAATGTTCCTAGTTCTGCTTTTGCTTCCGCGTTGACCAATAATGCTTCGGCAAAACGGAAAATAACGATATCGAATACAGAAGCTCCGGTACCCCACTGGGCTCTGTTTGGCAGGGCTTTGATCAAGCGGTAACCTGTCGTTGTGATGTTCAAGGTCACTGGTTCATTCTTTGATTCACCGTTCACTCTGAAATCTGGCCCAGCTGTGGTCTGCGTCAACCGAGGGTCTCTGTTCTGCATCTCCTGGAAAAAAGAATAGGTCTGATAACCGGACTTGTCTGTAAATCGGGAGCCATCATTCATCAGGTAACTATTCACTACATCTTTCATCAGTCCATAAGACCCGGAAGTAGCAGAAGTAAAATTATAAGCCGTACTATGGACCTTTAGTCCCAATTCGTAGTCAACAGCCAATATTGTTTCTATGGCATCCTGCTTATCACGGGCAAAAAGATTTCGATAAGCGGCAGCTGCTCCTCCGTCAGTAAATAAGGTATAAGCAGATGAATTGATCAGCATCTGGGAAGCTTCAACCGCTTCATTCAGGAATTTATCAGCCCCTTCCAGCTTATGATATTTTCGGAAAGTCCCTTCGAATAATGCTACGCGTGACTTCAGCAACATGGCGGTATACTTTGTCACTAAATTCACTTGCTTCTCCGCGGGAATATGTTCGATGGCATAATCCAAGTCGGCCATAATTGAATCCATTACCAAAAACCGGGAATCTCTCGCTTTAAAAAGATCGGGATCGTTTGCCGATAAGACCTTTCCGTACCAGGGCACATCACCAAAAGTCTTCACCTTATCGTAATAAAAATACGCTCTAAAAAAACGGGCAATTCCAGCATACTTGGCTTTGGCATCTTCATCGGCTACTTTATGAAAGTTCGCTAGAAAATAATTTATTTTCCGAAGATTTCCCCAAGACCAACCGCCGCTACCGCTGGCAACCGGAACAATCCTATTTCCTTTAATCTTATCGGCAGGATTCAAGGGCATTAAATTATCCGAGTTGGCATCTTCCGAATAAACGGATGTCGTTACCAACATGGTATAAAAATCATTGGTTGCCACTTCCAGATCCTTTGCGGTATTAAAGAAATACGGCGCTTCTACCTGATCCTCTGATGGCCGCTCTAAGAAATCCTTATTACAGGAACCTAGCAAGAAAACACTTGCCACAGCGTATATATAATATTTTATCGTCATTTTTTTCATGATGTTTTCAACTTATAGGGTTAACATGACACCAAAAGAAATCGTTTTTCCCATCGGGTAGGACCGCAGGTCACCACGATCATCCGCTGTTGCCGGAGAGGAATAATCCACGGAAGAGCCCGCTTGTTCGGGGTCTATATATTTAGTCAAGCCCCCGAAGCTCCAAGTAAATAGATTCTCTCCACTAAAGAATACCCTTAGCTTGTGCACTTTTGCTCGTTGCGTCCAGGATTGCGGGAAAGTATAACCCAAACTCAGGTTTTTAACACGCAGGAAACCAACATTGGTTAAATAATAATCGTTCAATTCATATAATGATCTCCCGGATTGTAGCGATGAATACCCGCGATAGATCTGTGGATAGGTGTTCTGGGTCTTATCCGGTCTCCAAGCATTATCAACTAAATCTTTTCGGATGAACGATAAATATGGGCGTTGGTATGGTCCCCAGTAAAGATCTCCTGTAGGGTACCAATCCTGACTGGCAACCCCTGCCAAGGCTACGCCCATATCGATATTTTTCCAGCGCATGCTCAGGTTCAAACCAAATGGAAACTTAGGCATGGAATTTCCGATACGCTCTAAGTCTCCGTGATCAGCAAGTGTATTTTGGCCTTTATCAATTCTTCCATCTCCGTTGAGATCCAGATATTTGATGTCGCCAGCGCGTAGGTGATTCCATTCGCTGTTCTGCATCACGTTCAGAATATCATTGTACACTTGCGAAAGACTGTTTCCGGGATTGGTAAACGAGTTTTGGTAAGCCAATGCTTCCTCATCGGACTGGAACTGACCAGCAATTCGGTAGCCCCAGATATCGCCCAGACGCTCCCCCTCGTTGTATGAGCTCAATAAGCCATTAGGGTTATTGTATCGGGTGATGACACCTTTGAAATTGCTTACGTTGGCTGTCACATTAAACTGCAATGGACTTCCGGCAAGATCAAATTTATCCTGGTAAGTAACTGCGATCTCATAACCATCATTTCGCAGCGCTGCATAGTTCTCCTTAGGCTCATTGGCACCAAACACAGCTGGTAGAGGTTCTCCCGGAAGATACATACCTTCCACATTTTTCCTGTACCAATCCAGGTTCAACAAGAGTTTATTATCCAGAAATCCAAGGTCGGCACCTATATTCAAGCTTTTTGTGGTCTCCCAAGTCACCACATTGGGTAAAGGCCCTGGTACAGACGCAAATATCAATCGTTGACCACCATTCAACCATTCAGAAGTTCCTACGTTCATCAATTCCTTGAAAGTATTTACATCCACAGTTTGGTTCCCTAACACACCGTAGGAACTTCTGAACTTTAAAGAAGAAACATAGGGACGAGCAGCCTCCCAGAAAGATTCTCTATCCACCTGCCACCCCAGGGAAACCGACGGGAACAGTCCCCAACGACTGTCAACTGGGAAACGGGAAGAACCATCATAGCGAGCATTCACTTCTAATAGATATTTATTATCGAAATCATAGTTCAATCGTCCAAAATATCCCTGGATAGACCAGTTGGTTGCTGAGCCCGAAATACTATTCATCACCGTTGCTAATGATAGGTTAGAAAGATCTTCGATCAACAGGTTATCGGCAGTGGTGGCAACACGATCGCGGTCAAACTGCTCTTGGTTAAAACCTGCCAACAATTTCAGGTTATGTTTATTTGCGAGGGTCTTATTGTAGGTCGCAAACAGGTTTAGCGCATTATACTTATCTTTCCATCTGTATTCGGTCAATCGATTCAAACCAACCGTACGGAAATCCAATCGATTTCCTGCTAAATAGTCAAAGGGATTCAAACGAAAGCTGCGTGCCGTATTCTCAATACGATTACTATAATCGAAATTGATCTGTAGACCTTCCAATGGTTTTGCCACTACACGAAACGTATTGGTAAACTCCTCATTATTGAACAAGCGCCAGGTTTTACCAGAATGCAGACCTGCGTTACCACCTTGGCCACCAGTACCTGTTCCGATATCGGTCGGTACACCATCTACCATAATAGGGTAAAAGGCCATCAGATTATACCAGGTGGTTGTACTCCACAAGCCACCGAAACCATTGGTATAGCCACCATAATCCTTGTCCTTCTCGTTGATAAATTGGATGTTGTTCGATAATTCCAACCAGGAGTTAGGTGTGAATACCAAATTAGCCTTCAGGTTCTGGCGATCCATATTGGCATCGTCATTTATATTATTGATGCTTTCACGCTCGAAGATTCGACCAGAAAGGTAGCCCTTCAACTTTTCTGTTCCACCGGATATGGCAATATTATGAAAATTCGACGCCTGATGCTTTTTAAACATGTGATCCCACCAATTGGATTTATGGAAGAATTTATAGGATCCATCAGCTTGTAATTCGTGGAACGGTTCAATTTCTCCATTGGCCACCATCTTGATCGTTTCCCAATCCATCTCGTTGTAATTGGTATATGAAGATCCGTTGTAACCAAAGAGGGCAGCATCTACCGTTTTTCCATACACATAGGGATCGGAGATATAATCCGTCCTTGCAGTCGGAGAAGTCCAGCCAAAATTATTGGTATAAGTAACCGAGGTTGTTCCCGCCTTCCCTGTTTTGGTCGTAATTAAGATCACCCCAAAGGCTCCACGTGCGCCATAAATGGATGCTGATGATGCATCCTTAAGTACTGTTACACTTTCAATATCATTGGGATTTACTCGGGTAATATTCCCTTCAATTCCATCGATTAACACCAGCGGGTTTCCTCCGTTGATCGAATTAAACCCACGAACGTTGATATCGGGCGTGGTAGATGGGTCACCATTATTCATTTGAATGTTCAGACCGGGCATCAACCCCTGTAAGGTGGTGGCGATATTAGCTTCCGGTCGTAGGGCAATATCCTCGGCATTGATCTGCGATACCGCGCCAGTCAAATTTGCTTTCTTCTGGATACCATAACCAACTACAACGACCTCGTCTAATCCACTAACGGACTCCTTCAGCACGATATTCGTCGCTGAGGTTCCCGAAATCGCAATAGTCTGGCTGACATAACCGATCGCCGTGATCACAACAGAAGCAGATTCTGTCGGACTATTTAGCCGAAAATAACCCCTATCATCGGTTGAGGTCGCTAGGTTGCTGTTCACAAGAGAAACGGAAGCACCGGTAATCGGTTGGTTCTTTTCATCCCTAACATATCCTTCGATCACACGCTGAATCAACGCTGGATCACTGTTCAACTCGGTACGGGTTTTAATCAGAACCATGTTGTTCTCCACGAAAAACACCAATCCATTAGGTGTCAACACCTTTTTTAAAACGTCCTTTAAGTCTTTATTTTCCACAAAGACGTCCATCCTTTTCAGGCTGTTGACTTGGTTATTGCTATAAAGAAAGTCGTAATTCGTTTGATTTTGAATATCCTGTAAAATGTCCTGTAAAGTCGCTTGCTTGGCGCGGATGTTGATCTTCTGACCCATGGTCGAAGCGCTCACATGGAGCATGGTTCCAAGTAACAACAACGAAACCAGTTTCATAATTAACAAAAGTTTGTTTAGTCCTATTTTTTTCGAATAGGGATTTCTAGTAAAAAAATAATACATTTGATTAGTATTGGGTAAATAATTTACTGTTAATAAGGATTTTATCCATTCGAAACACGGGAGGGTGGCCGCCCTTCCGTATCTTTCTCTTTCACAACTACTTTCTTACGAACACCCTCCCTTCTCTAATTTCAAATTTTAGGTTCGATATCTTTTCCATGCTCTGAAGTACATCTTTTAAGCTTCGAGAGCGCTTAATAGAACCGGTAAAATGTTCATCACTATTGAATTCGTATATGACATCTTTTATATCATACCAGTTTAGGATATCATTCATAATATCTCGTACACTTGCATTCTGAAATCTAAAATAACCGTCTCGCCAGGCGAGCACCTCCCGGAAGTTGGCTTTAGCCATCTTCAGTTCATTCCCGGACTGTCCTATTGCCTGCTGACCAGGCTTAAGCATCATGTTGGACCCAGCAGAATTCACCTGTACGCTGCCTTTTAACAAACTGGTTCTTGATTCCCTGGAAGTTGGATAGCTTTTCACGTTGAATTGGGTTCCCAGCACTTTTACCTGATAATCTTTTGTTGATACCAGAAAAGGTTTCTGAGGATTGTGGGCAACCTCAAAGAATGCCTCTCCAGAGAGTTCACTTTTTCTGCTTTGATGGTTAAAATCAGCGCTGATCTTAAAGACGGAGCCGGAATTAAGGAAAACTTTGGTGCCATCGGGAAGTTGAAGATTGTATCTGGTTCCCTTTGTGGTTCTGAATTCATGAAAGGCATTCTGTGTATGTGCTAAACTCTTGCTAAAGGCCACCTTGATCATGTCATTTCCTGTTTTTGAAAGCGTAACACCGTCATGTTCCATTCCCTCTTGGGCAACATCTTCCAATGACAATTGTGTACCATCTGCTAATACGATAGCCGCAGGATCAATTGAAGGTTGTTCTTTATTTTCAAACGCAGGGATAACAGTTAGATTAATGTTTTCTAAGGATTTGTCTGGATTTCTCCAGATATAAAAGGCTATGCCCGTCACTAAAAGCAAGGTGGCCGCAATGGAAATCCAGGTATAATTTAATCCTTTGGTTTTAGGTGAACTTGTTAGGTTGATCTGATTCAACAAATCTTGAAACACCTGCTGCTGATCAAATTCTCCTTGATTCGGTAGCGGGTAAACTGTATCTAACGTATCATAGAATAATTCTTCATTCTCCTCCAATAACTGAAGGTATTCCTGAAGTTCCTCTTCTGAAATATGGTTATTTAAAAATTTTCTGTTTAATTCTTCGAAACGATTCTTATGCACAATTTAAGTATTTACTATACTAAGTACACACGAAGAAGTGGGAGGGACTATATGAAAAACAAAAATAATATAAAGTACAGATAATCTGCTTCTTTAAAGGTATGGCGTAAAGTTTTTAAGGATTGTACTATAGTATTTTTTACGGTATTTGGAGAAATCCCTAATTCATCCGCAATTTCTTTATGCGATTTGCCTTCCTCTCTGCTCATGATCCAAACCTGTTTCTGTCTCGCGGGTAATAAATTGACAGACTCCTGCAGGATATTACTGATTTCAGTAAGCTGATGAACAGAATCCTCTACCGATAGCGTCATATTCTTGATCAATTCCTGCTGAGCTAGCTGATTATACTTTAAGGATCTCAATTGATTAAAACAGATTCTTTTGGCGATCACATAAATATATGGCCATAATTCTTTGGCATCATCCAATTCCTCACGATGAAACCAGAGTTTAAAAAATGTTTCCTGGACGACTTCCTCCGCTTGTACTTTGCTTTTCAGAATTTGGAGGGATAGGTTAAAGATGTTGGCTGAATAAGCATCAAATACAACCTGAAAGGCATGAACATCGCCTTTCTTCAAATCCATATATATCTGATTTTCTATGGTCATCTTGATTGAATGCTTTTTAGTAAACACTAATTTACTTAACTAATATTAACAATATATTAAATTTGATTTTATCCGGATTATTTGGTCATGGAACCCCCATTTGTGATTCCTGGATTAAAATTAAAATTTTATCTGCATAATGAAAATTAAAAGAGAAAAGATTTTCTTTTTTAGGTCATTACTTGTTTGAAATAACTGATAATCATCGCATATTAACACAAAAGGCTCTCAATAGCCTTGTAAAAATAATCTAATCCTCTAGTTAGCTATTGTGCCCTACCCATACTATCCACCTATTCTGGACACAAGACGAAAGAATCTACGAATCATTGCATTAGACTACCTGCATGAATACCAGTCAATACTATCCATCCCGATGAAACGTAAAGCAACCGTTTCCATGAACGACCTGACCGTGGACTGGATCAAACCGTTGTCATTCAACCTGATATCCACACCGTTAGAGGTAGACGTGACCATCCGATACTTCTCGGGACTCACATTTCGGTCGATTAAGGAAAGATCGAATAGCTTATAGAAGCTTTCGTGAGGCCCCAACATCGATTCCAAGGTCATAAGGGCTACCCGACCCTCCGACAAACAGGTTCGTTAACAAGGGTTCAAAGGCAGTTTCTAGCTTCATAAACTATTTCGACAACCGAGAATTCACCTTTAAAGTGATTGAATAGAACACTGTAATCCAGCAATTTACCTAGTGGCTTTCCGTTCAGTATTGACTCACATCCTTCTTTCGAAAGCGAAGGAATGAGATAGTTCGGCCGCTTCGGCATTTGGCAGACACTTGAGGTGACCAACCTTAACGGATGCTAGAATCTCTTCTAAATTATTTAACATCTGGCCGTAGAGTTTCGAACTCCAACGAATAGCCGATCCGCTCGGCAAAAGCGCTGTGAGGGCAAACATTCCAGTCCTAAGAAAAATCTCGTTCTTGGCTGACTGCTCAAGTCGGATAATGGAAACCAATGGGAGACGAGCATTTCGATAACAATGTGTTTTCCCGCTCCATGGAGTACCATAAACCATCACCTTATTTCCTTCAAGAATCCGGATCGCCGGGTTATCATCATTCAAAAGGCGAATATTCGGGTTATGCGCCATCCAGAGCCTAGAATGGGTGCTTTTTCCCGTTCCGCTTTTACCTAGAAAGGCAACAGCTGCTTCGCCATTTTCAACGACAGAAGCGTGTATGAGTAACGTTCGATGGGCCAAACAGGCTTGTCCGAAGGCAACCATAATTAACCAGCTTAATTTTGTAGTATTGTATATTTCATTGGCAATGGGATAGATGACCGAGTGGCTAAAATCTTTTTCACTACTCATGAGCCAATCACCGCTATGCTCTTGCGCCAAAATGGATGTAAAATAACAGTTCTCACTTTCTTCAAATCGAAAACTTTCTAGCCAAATCACGGAAACGTCACTCAATGTTTCACGCGCCGGCAGGGGTTCCATATCCTGTCGTTCACGAATGTCGAACGTTAACATGGGCGCAGTGTCAGAAATCAAATCCCCAAAGGGCCGAAAGCTGGGTAAGGCTCTGTCTAAATCAAGACCGATATGATCCACGATTTTTACGACATGGTCTGCAATTGTATAGTATGTTGTCGTCGATTCTAGCATTTGTCTTATTTCTTCGTTAACAAGGCGCGCTTGGTCAGATTCAAGGTGTTCTCAAAATATCCGCTCAAACTTATATCATGGGTGACGAATATAATGATTTTATCGCGTCCCGCTTGGATTAAGTTTCGAACTAGCGCATGCGCTGTCTCTTGGTCCAGCGCAGAGGTAACCTCATCAAATACCCAGGCTCGAGCTGGCTGAAGAATAGCGCGGGCTACTGCCAATCGTTGTATCTGTCCCTCTGACAGACCGAATCCGGACTCACCGATCATCGTCTCTAACGCTAACGGCAAATCAAACACAAAATTTGCACAGGCGATTTCAAGCGCTTCATATAAGCGTTCATCGCTACACCCATCCGTGCCAAAAAGCAAGTTATTGCGGATTGTTCCGTTGAAGATCTTCTCCCCTTGCGGGACGAACGCGAAGTTGCAACGGTATGCTGGACTCATGCTCAGGAATAACGATTGATTTTTCAGGACGATTGCCCCTGCCACGGGATTAAGCAGTCCTAGGATCGCTCGCAAGATTGTCGACTTGCCGAGTCCACTGGCACCAAAAACCACGGAGGGTACACCGATTTTAAATGTAAAATCAAGATTAGTGACCAATAGGTTTCCATCCACGCGCAAGGCTAAATTGGAAAGCTTTACTTCCACCAGGTCTTTCAGAAAACAAGGCTCTACCCTTTCCTCTACCGTTTCTTTCAAGATCTCCTCTACACGGTCCACCGCACTGCTAAAGCGGATTAGAGAAGGTAAGTTTCCAATAAGTGCCGCAGCAGGAGACTGAATACGAATTACCAATTGCAAGAAAGCGCTCATGGTACCCACAGTGATCAGCCCGGCATTTAAACTCTGAATTCCCCAAACAAAGGCAACAATGTAACTTAAACTAAAAACTCCTCCCCATATTCCTTTGGAGAAAGTAGAGAAATTGATTAAACTTCGCTTTATTTGGTAGATTTCATTTTGGTCGTGTTCAACGTGCTGCCATCGTTGTTTGTCTTGATTCATCGAGCGAATCAACAAACGCAATCGCAGATTATCTTGAATGGTCTTTCCTAACTGACTTTCCGCATTTTTCAATGATTTTTGAAGGGTCCGAAGTTTCCGAAAGAAAAATTTAGAAAACAAAAGAAAGGGAGTAATAAGGAGCAGCACAGCGGCTAACCAGGGGTCCATCCAGCAAAGAAACCAAGTCGCAGCGATGATCTTAATCAAGCTAACCATACAGGCTATAATGGTCTGGGCGACTGCTGTAACGATTTCCTGGGTATCATTGAGTAAACGAACCATCAAATCCCCCGTATGTTTTTTCTGTGCCTCCCAACGAACGTCGACTTGCTTTTGAAGAATTTGCTTTTGCAAATCCACAAGCATGAGCGCTTTGTTGCGCTCGTTGAGGTAAGATGCTAGTTGTGAACATGCAAAGGAGAGCAACATGCTCAAGGCTGTAATGACTAACAATCCGCTAAGACTTTCCGTTTGGCCTCCCACAGCTGCGTCGATCGATAGCTTAGAATACCAAATAAAGGAAAAGCTAAAAATCAGGGAAAAAATTTCAAATAGGAAATAAGAGAGAAGTTTGTACTTATATTCGTTTGAGAAATTAAGGATCCAAGATAGCTGTTGACGGTTCATCATAAAGCGTGTGTTTACCGAAAAGATTTAATGTAAACTTGGTAAAAGGGAAAGCTCAACGCTTCCATCGGTGCTATACCGAGAAAACGGTAAAAATTCCGAAAGAGACGTTGGGGACGATCCACACGTCCTCCAGGCTTTTCACTATCGGGATGTTCGGGATCGAAAAATCCAAAATTTCCAGTGCGCAATATATAATTCTCCATCCACTGGACGTCTGAAAAATACTCGATCGGGTAGGGAATATTCTCTAACGGGAGATGAAACAAATCTACCAGCATTTGATGCAGGTAATGCGACCATTTTAGCATGCCCAGCTCTTGATAAATATTTTTCAATTCCTGAGGATCAATGTGTTTTCCGTAAGCATAGTATAGAAGACAAGCATCACAGAGCTGGCGTAAACCAATTCCATAGGTTATTTGGTGCTTAAGAATATGGGCGTTTACTTGGATAAGATTCAAGAATCCAGTCGGAATTTCCACAGAAACTCCATTGATAATATGCTGTGATTTTTCAGCGAGCTCACGGTTAACAAAACGCGATGCCTTACCTTGAACAAAAGGATTCCGGAGCTGGATGATTCGCCGATGATGCTCAATATAAAACCTTCCCCACTGAAATCCGCTGCTAAAGCTATCAGAGCTTTTCAGCTCCGCACCAGCCTGAACGATTAACTTTTTTGCAGCTTGATAATCATCCGTTGTGGGAAAAAACCAATCAATATCGCCCGTCTTCCTTAGGGTCGGGTCAGGATAGTAACTAGAGACACCATGCCCCTTTTGTAATATACATCGGATCCCTGCTTTTTTAAACAGCTGATACTGCTTTGCAATAGCTTGTTCCATTGCGAGATTTGCCTTTTGGATACGCGATGTTGCGACCAACCATTTCAGTCGCAGTTCCATGGGGGGCAGCAATCTCTCAGGGAGTTGCTGAACTGCAGTGGCTACCAAGCCTTCCACGGTTTGCTGAAAAGACATTAAATATATCTCCTTCCAGTCTCTAGCGGTCAAATTTTCAAAATAGCGTGTGTCGACCTCGCTCTGCCAAAGCGACGAGCGTACAGCGGCCAACAGTGCTTGCGTGGAGTTTTGCTCGATCATACAGAAGTTAGTCTGATAAAAGATGTTGCTCCTTCAATTGAACAAGAATCGCCCGGCAGTCATTTATCGCTCTCTCTGGTTCAATACCATATTCATTTTGTAAGATTGTGGAAGCCGTCTCTAAGTCAAATTCCTTTTCACCAAGTGATTCTATTAAAAAGGCTGCAGATTCATTAAAGCTGAAAACTCGACTTAAATCTACTTGACCTTGATTCGGGTCAACAATAACATAATCTTTACCTATTTTTCTCAGCACTAAATTGTCTTTTATTTTCATTATGTACACTTTTAAGATCAGACACCACTGATCTATGTTCAAAAATAAATTAAAACAGAGCAATCGTTTTAATGGATTGCTCTGTAAAAAATAGTATAAATGACTAAAATTAGTTACGTACGCAACGAACGTTTTTCAATGTAGAGGTCAATACATCGACACCAACAGCACTAACTAAGAGTTCACCAGTACGTTTAGCTCTGACAAACGGTGTTCCAAACGGAATCCCGGCAACAGCTTGTCTTTCCGTAGAAGCAATATGTCCCCAAACGCCCAGATTTACCAGTGTTAAGATGCTTGCAGGAGCATTTGATGTCCAGATATGGGATTGAGTTCCATAACTTGAACCTAATAAAGCCGCAAGTCCTGATAAATCAAGGTCTAAGAAACCGTTAGGAAGAACCCCTAGTCGAGGCAGTTGCCCGTTATAGTATAAGCGTAGGTTGTTCGAACGAGCATCAAAAGCTGTATTTGGAGGGGTCGTTACCTCAAACTGCGCATAACGTCCAGTAGCCGTGCCATCGCCAGGTTCACTATTCTCCATCTCGTCTCTAGCTCCTAACAACGATCCTACTGTTCCTAGAAGACTGCTCAGAAGGCCCTGTCCATCAGAAATACTGTACAAATCATTGTTTGTTGGTGTTCTCCAAACGCCTTGCGGATAAACCTGTGCACATGGATCTTGTCTGCTCGCTGCATTAACAAATTGACCTGGTGTCAAAGCGCCATAAGCGAAATAGCTTTTTGCGTCTGAACGTTGCGCATTTGTTGCATAGAATCGGTATGGATTATGCGTGCCAGCAGCATAGTATAGATTCGATCGCGACCATCTTACCGAGTCTCCTGTATTGGACACCCCAACAGTAGTCAATGCAGATTCCACCAGATTATACAAGATTCGGTGCGTTCTCCCGATTGCCGGAGTAACCGACACAGGGCTGAAGTTTACTGGAGTAGCTGAGAAACTTCTCACGGTCGCACCCTCACCCTCTACTAAATCTGAGGCATGTGTTAACTGAAGTGAAGCAATACTTACCGAAACGTTGTTCGCATTGGTAGAGTCCACCGTATAGGCATAAGCAACTTTACGATCGTTAAAGCCTGCTTCAACATTTTCAAAGCTAGACCAATTGATCGTTTGGGTATAATCTTCAAGATCTGAGTATTTTCCAGTAAAGATATCGATGGTTCCCGATTTCATGCTCAGACCACTCACGGCTACCGTCGCGCTGTTCATGTCACCAAACATTCCCATGGAGTTCAACTCAATAGCCAAACGAGAAGTTTTATGATTAAAGATAATACCTAATGGAAGAGCACCCGAAGCATCCGAAGGTACAGAAAGTGTTCCCGCAGCATGCAATACGTCTTTGCCGCCTGCTAAAGTAATTGCGCTACTTCCCGTTGTTACATCGGGTACATCCTCAGTGTTGTTGTAGCTTAACGCATACCATTTATAATCCTCTCCAGCTTCAATTGCTACCTTTCCCGTTGAATTCGCTGTCAACGCCGTAGAGCTTACGAAGGTCCCATCATTCTTGTATAGGAACAAGCGGTATTTCACACCTGGTCCGATGGCTTCTGCACGCGCCGCGCCGCTATTTGCCTTCGCCGCTGAACTGTGAATACGGATGGAGCTGCTCTGCTCGACATGGTTATCAACCGAAACAAGCGCATCAAATTCGTTGTAGGAACGAACCAATGGCTTAACGTTATTTCTAACGGCAGCTTTATTCTCGCCCGATTTATCCGAGTTTTCTTGAATTCCGGCGATGCTTACGCTTAACTGCAGCTTGTCGCTTGTTTCCACTTTTTCGATGTCTTGAGATTTGTTGCAACTGGCAGCGAACTGGGTCAACATGGCTAATATAAGCGCACTAGCTACTTTATTAGCAAGATTTTTCATTAATACTGATTTCATAAGTCAAAGATTGTTCCTTGTTAAAAGTCTCCATTTGAATTTCCACCAGTACCATCTGTCCAGTCACTAAGCGTTTCTGACGCATTGCCAGATGCCGCAGCAATGCCCTGCTCAAGTTCTACGATATACACCTGCATGGCAGGTGCCTCGTACACTTTTTTTACGTTGTTTTTCATTATAATACACTTTTGGTTAAAAATTTTTTATTGCCTTTTACATTGAAATTGATTTTTTTCTGAGTTGGTTAACGTAGTTAATTTCTGCCCTAACATCGTGCTCACCAGTCTTCAGATGAAAATCCGCTGATGAATACAGGCAAATTGTTAATAAGGTTCAGCTATTTTTTCGCTTTTATAACTTTAAACAACAATCTTAGGGAAAATTTTCCAAAAAGACAAGTTTTTTTTTAATTTGTAGTTGGATAACCACGTGTGTTTACCCTATACTAATTAATATTTAATCATATTAGAATAGTTTACCATGCAACCAATATTTAAACAGTCGTGAGAACCTTTTTTTGGGCGATTAATCATTTTGAGAAACAACCTTGCACATTTAAAATCTGCAAAATAACGGAAAACAATCGCACATGCATTACTTATACATTATATGATTTAATCACAGGCTAAATTGAACCTATGTTATATTCTTTTTCCCCATCAGATAAGAAACGACGTTCCGATCTTGACGGGATAAGAGCATTTGCAATCTTCATTGTGTTGGGTTATCACTTGCAGATTCCATGGTTCAATAATGGATTTATCGGAGTCGATATATTTTTTGTGCTTTCAGGTTATTTAATTACCGAACTACTTCTGCGAAACGGACTCGAGGATCGATCTGACATAATCGCATTCTACTGGCGAAGAGCACACCGGTTGCTGCCGGCCTTCCTTTTCATGCTCGGTATTGTTGCTATACTCGTATGGCTACTCGTTCCGCTCAAAATCGTCGACTTTGCAAAAAATGCTTTCTGGAGCCTTGGCTACCTCTCGAACATGTATTATTACTTCACCTCCGGATATTTCTCGACAAGTGCACAGCTGAACTTTCTATTGCACACTTGGTCACTCTCCATCGAAGTTCAATTCTACCTCCTGTATCCTTTGTTGCTATTTTTGTTAGCTAAAAAAAGTAAAAACTATCCCCGGTCTATTGTATGGAGCTTAGTCATACTGCTGTGTATTTCCATCCTATGGATGATCTTGCTTGGCCCGAAAAATGAAAAGGCGACGTTTTACCTATTTCCATCTCGCCTATGGGAATTTCTATGCGGCGCCCTCATACTCTTTATTCGCCAACCCCTGCTTCAAAAGCTGTCATCATTTCAGCGGATGTGGATAGCAATCCTGAGTTGGATTTCGCTTTTTGCCTTAGTCCTTCTGCTGGAAGCGCGGGACCTTCAAGGTTGGCCTTCCATAGCGACAATCCTTCCCTTGCTCTGTGTATCCGTTATCATCCTCATGGAATTCGATCTTCAGGTCTATCGGTTTCCGCTCATAGCTAATCTGGCAAAATACTCCTATGGTCTTTATTTATGGCATTGGCCGCTGATCGTACTCGCCACCTACTTAGGAATGGATCGGACTTGGACCACGTCTTTCATGATTATTTTTATTAGCTCGAGTGTGGCAATTTTTAGTTATCAGCTTATTGAACGTAGAACGATCACCCGCGAAAAAAAGCTGTTAATTCCTGCCATCATCATGTCCTTGGGAACGCTCACGTTCACCCATCCACGCATTCCAAATCTGATATTTAGTGAAAGCCAGTTGGATACCTATCGAACGTTACGCGATTACAAAACTCAAATAGCTCCCGTCCAATATGGCTTCTCAAAGACGCATTTACAGTACCATGAACCCTTCGAGTCGCTTGGCACAGTCTCCCAGATAAGCTTGTCGGACTCGATCTGCAACTACCTTCTGATTGGTGATTGCCACGCGGGAATGTTTTCCTACTCACTCAAGCGCGCAGCACAGCAACATGGCGTCAATCTGGTCATTATCAGCATGGACGAAACCTTTCCTGTAAAAAATGCTCCAGGAAACTATGTAGGTCCCAGAGATAAAATGCGATATCTATTCGATGAGTTTATACCCAGAAATCAGTATCAATTCGAAAAAATCATCTTGATGGCAGATTACACCAATTACACCGCACAGGAGCTGAAAACGTTTTTTAAAACGAATCATGATTATTTTAATTCCTTGAAACTTCCAGTCAGCTATCTAGGTCAGACAAAGAAATACAGTGTAGAATACCCAATAGCTTCAGCGCAAG
Organism: Sphingobacterium hotanense; assembly: GCF_008274825.1. Classification (NCBI taxonomy): domain Bacteria; kingdom Pseudomonadati; phylum Bacteroidota; class Sphingobacteriia; order Sphingobacteriales; family Sphingobacteriaceae; genus Sphingobacterium; species Sphingobacterium hotanense. The sequence goes on along the minus strand of NZ_CP030848.1, from coordinate 209,131 downwards.
CCGCTCGTTTGAATAGCCCATTGAAAACGTATGAGCTTTCGGGCCCACACCATGTTAACCGATTCATCAAAGACCTGAAGGTCATCGACTATATAGAAATCATAAATTTTGAATTTGCGGAAGGAGGAGATTTTATGTACGATGCAAACCATTATTCCCTTTATGGCACCGAGATGCTTTCCTCTATTTTAGCAAAAAGGCTGTTCGAAGCAGAGCCATAGAGCAAAAAAAACCCTCCTTGACCTAGCAAGAAGGGCCACTTAACCAAAAGTGTATTATTCAACTTAAAAAGTTGAACTGCAAGTATAAACAGATACTTATGATAAAAAAATAATAGAGATCACAATTGTAGCGAAAACCTGACACTATCACTGATAAAAAATGATAAAACACAAAGGATTAGCGCTTTACACTCGAAACGAGCGTAATAAAACGGTGTTAAAGTTTGTTAAAAAAATAAAGAATGTAATCTGGATTTCACCAGACGACAAATTATAAAGTAAAATGAACCGAAACTCTCGCTGTCTGATACACCCGGCCTAGACCAAATAAATATGAAAAACCTCATTCGGGCGTTAACGCTCACTTAAGCGCACCTCAAACAATTTTGTCCAGTCCTTACCGGTCACCAGGAGCGTATTCGTGTCTCGTTTATAAGCTATACCATTCATCTCATTATCAGCAGACTTTCTTACCCCATCGTATAACCCAACAAAATTGATTCTCCCTTCAACAACGCCCGTCACCGGGTCGATAATAACCACCTCATCTTTTGACTGGTCGTAAATGTTTGCATAAATCTTTCCATCAACATACTCCAGTTCATTAATGCGATCGACCGGACCGTTATCGTCGAATATTTGAAGGGACCCTGTTTCTTGTAAGCTAACCGGATCAAGGAAATAAACGTTAGCTGAACCATCCGATTTAATAAACTGTTTTCCGTCGTAAGTCAATCCCCAACCTTCTTGGCTTTTACCATACTCAAATGATTTCAACAATTTCAAACTTGCTTTGTCGTAAATAAATCCTTTTTTGTTTAACCAAGTCAAAAAGTAGATTTTATCGCCCACAACGGTCATACCTTCACCAAAGAAAGTTCCATCCCCTTCCATCTTTTGGAGAATCTTACCGGTTTTTAGCTCCACCTTACGCAGCGAAGTTCTATCCTCTTTCCCGGTAGATTCATAGAGAATCCCGTTGTCATAATACAATCCTTGGGTAAATGCCGTAGAATCATGGGGGTAGGTATTAACGACTTCAAATGCGTATGCTTTAGGGGCAGGAGGAACCACTAACAGATCACTGTAGGCGACATCCTCTTTCCCTTGCGAATAGATTTTAGCGCTTAAACGCTTATTTCCATAACCATGCTTATCTGTATCGAATGCGACGGTTGTCGTATCAGTTTTTCGATCAAAAACATCTCCGTCAACAGAATAAACGACCGAGTCTATCGCCGCATCATTGAAGTTTAGCTTGAGTTGCAATTTTTCACCCTTCAAGACCTTTGTCCCCGATATGGGATTCACAAACTCAAATTTACCTTTTTGCGTTTTACAGCTGTAAAAGAATAGAAAGGGCAGCGCAAGTACAACTCCTAAGTATTTCAGTTTTTGTTTCATATTAATAATTCCAAAATGCGTCTATAATATACGTTAATTTCTTAACAATGAAGGCAGTCAAATAAATCCATCCGAGTTCATTCTACTAGGATATTGGTTCTCGAGCTCCACCATAATGCTTCGCCTTTCGCTTAAAGATTTACGTATCCGTATATGGGTTTTTTTTCGGATATTAACTTTAACGCGTATCAAGCATGAGCATCCTGTCTATTCATGGGTACATCCAACCGCAAACTTTCGACGCAGTTCGCGAATTTCAAATCGGTCGATGTTCCAGTATGCCGCCGCACAGGTCTACACCTGTTCGCCTATCCACGTATAGCGACTGATTACTTTACGACGATATTACCAAGCAGCGATCCCAGCATCTGTTCACCCTCTTTGAGCTTTTGATATTTTGCCAAGAGAAATTGAAGGTCTGCATCATCAGTTGTCTGTTTTAGTTCTTCGCGAATCGACTGCATCTGCACCTCGATCTTATTCTTCTTGATCCGGTAAATGACTTGGACGACCAGCGTCTTCAACTGATCGAGCTCTTCGGGAACAAAAATCTTACGTTTGTCGTCGTTCCAACTAGGACTTAATTCGTATTTATTGACTACCGAATCTACCGCTAAAGTTGAAACCTCAGGGTTTTCATGAGAGAAAAAAATCTTTGCTTCAGGCACTTGAAAGTTTTCAGCTTGCTTGGCGAACTCATCTACAATCAACTTGCAGGTTTTATCCACAATTTCGATATCATCCAGACTAGCCAACAAATAAGGAGCAACCGGAACATCACCATCTCCTTCCCAATGCACGAGTTCTCTACCGTAGTTCAGTAAAATTCGAACTAACTCTTTTTCTAAACGAAGCTCTGCTGACTCTACTTGTACTGCCTCTGTTGAAGGCGACTCCGCCCCCATTGCTGCAAGCATCTCCGCCGGATACCATTCCTCGCCACCGGGCGGCATATTTATGGCCGCAGCAGCTTGATTCTGCTGTGTCTGAGCTTCTTTTTTCTCCTTGGAACGGGCCTTAGCTAATCGAATTTTATTGAGTTCGGAAAGCAGCACGCGTTCCTCGATATCTAACAACGAGCTACACTGACGGATGTAGACGGAAACTTTAATTTCATCAGGGATGAGAGCGATGCTTTCAACGACCTCACGAATAACCTCCGCACGCTTAATGGGATCCTCTTTGGCATCACGAAGAAGAATATTGGTCTTGTAGAAAACAAAGTCTTCCTGATTTTTCTCTACGTAAGAGCGGAATTCGCTAGCACCATACTTCTGAATATAGGAGTCCGGATCATTTCCATCAGGGAAAAGCAACACTTTTACATTCAAGCCTTCCTCTAGAAGCATGTCTGTTCCTCTCAATGAGGCTTTAATGCCGGCTTCATCGCCATCATAAAGGATAACGACCTGCTTTGTATAACGAGAAATCAGTTTTATCTGGCCAGTGGTCAACGAAGTTCCTGAAGATGAAACAACATGTTCGACCCCTGCCTGATGACAGGAGAGCACATCGGCGTAACCCTCTACCAAAAAACATACATCGTTTTCTAGAATTGCCTTCTTCGCTAGATGAAGGCCATAGAGGACATTGGACTTATGATAAATTTCACTTTCCGGAGAATTGACATATTTAGGAACAGTCTTATCCTTCTTTAGAGTTCTACCGCCAAATCCGATAACCCGGCCAGTAAGATTATGAATAGGAAAGATAACCCGACCCCGAAAGCGGTCATATAAAGACTTATCGTCTCGCTGAACAGCTAAGCCTAACTCTGTCAGATATTCTTTGGCAAAGCCGTCCTTTGCAGCCTCATCGACTAAAGAAGTCCATGCTTCGGGAGAATACCCAAGATCGAACTTCTTGATGATGTCCTCTCGATAGCCCCTTTCACGGAAATAGCTCAGTCCAATTGACTGACCAATCTCTGTTTCCCATAAGGAGTGCTTGAAGAATTTTGATGCCCATTGATTGATGACATAGAGACTTTCTCGTTTATCTTGCGCTGCCATTTGAGCTGGCGAGCGTTCGACCTCTTCAATAGGGATATTATACTTATTAGCAAGGTAGCGGATTGCTTCAGGATAGGCATACTTTTCATGCTCCATCACAAATTTTAACGAATCTCCACCCGCCCCACATCCGAAGCATTTATAGATCCCTTTATTTACCGATACATGGAACGATGGTGTCTTTTCATTATGAAATGGACAATTCCCAATTAAGGAAGTTCCTCTTTTCTTTAAATCGACAAAATCCCCTACTACCTCCTCAATACGAGCAGCGTCTAAAACCTTTTCTATTGTCTCTTTCTTGATCATCGTTGTTAGACAAAGATAACGCTCCTGAAGGGAAATGAAAGGTTAAAAGACGCTAATTTTTCAGTCTATTTCGCGACAATATCTTCAGCCACATTATCCAACTTGGAGAAGATGGAGTTTTTGGAAATGTATTCCGGAACAATCTCTTTAACAAGCTCGACGAGCAACATTGGGTTATGATCCCCAGCAGGTGTGACTACCTGTGTACACAAATTCTCAATCTTTTGTATTTTCGAATCGACATCATCGGTATTCACGCGTGCGATCATAATCTTATTATGGTGAGTTTTGCTGGTATTTTCATTATCTGCAAGCAATTCTTCAAAAATCTTTTCCCCAGGACGAAGACCTGTAATTTCAATATTGATGTCTTCCGGATATTTGTAGCCCTTAAGTCGAATCATGCGAATTGCCAGATCAATAATTTTTACCGGCTTGCCCATATCAAACACATAGATCTCTCCCCCCTTTCCCATTACCGCTGCCTCTTGGACGAGTTGACAAGCTTCAGGAATCGTCATAAAGTACCTTGTAATATCTTGATGGGTTACGGTCAAAGGTCCACCTTTCTTTAGCTGCTTCTCAAACAAAGGAATTACGGATCCGTTAGACCCTAGAACATTCCCAAAACGAGTAACAATATAGTTAGTGCGGCTCTTACTATTTAGTCCTGAGACGTAGATTTCAGCGATTCGCTTAGTTGCTCCCATCACATTTGTTGGGTTGACCGCTTTGTCAGTCGAAACCATCACAAATTTCTCAACGCCATATTTGTCAGCCATGTCTGCAACATTTTTCGACCCCCAAACATTCGTCAGAATTGACTCGTATGGGTTCTGCTCCATCAATGGAACATGCTTATATGCTGCAGCATGGAATACAATTTGTGGTCTGTACTGTTCAAATATAGAGTCCATAAACTGCCGATCCCTGACGTTTCCAACCATGAACAATACATTATCCTTTTGACAGCTGCTTCTTAACTCTTGTTGAATATCATAGAGCGCAGATTCCGCTTGATCCACAACGATCAGATGCTTGAAGTCTGTGAAAGCAATCTGACGTACTAATTCAGATCCGATAGACCCAGCGCCCCCCGTAACAAGAATTACCTTATCACGCATCATTTCATGAACCACAGGGTTCTCCAATTTTATCGCTTCCCTACCTAATAAGTCCTCTATTTTCAACGTCCTCAATTGTCTGGTTGCCGCTTTGCCACTCAATAGCTTTGCCGAAGTAGGCATAATCTTAAGCTTAACAGGTAAAGGCTCTATCCTGGCAGATATCTTGGATAGGCGTTCTTTATTGTTATCATCCAACGCGATAATGATACTGTCGATTTGTATTTTCTTAACAAAGACGGGAGTTAATTTCTCCATATCAATAATCTTATATCCATTGATCATCTTTCCGATTCTATTCGGATTATCATCCGCAAAAGCTACAACTTTTACTTTTCTTCTTATCTCATTTCTGAATAAGTTTAAGGTAAGTGTCCCCATGTTACCTGCGCCAAATATCATTACCCTTTCAACCACTCTTCCACTAAAGAAAAATTTCTCGTACACCGTTCTATAAAACACACGAGCGGCTACTAGACAAACAGTTATAAAAAATGCGTGCGTAAAGACGACAGCGTAAGATGGTCGAAAAAACACACTAATAGCCTGTTTGTCATCAAACCCGCTTCGTACTATGAAAGAAGTCAACATTAATATAAAGAAAGCGACTGACACTGATTTAAGGATACACCATGCATCTCTTAAACCTGTTTGTCGGACTATGCCGCGGTAGGTGCGAAAATAGAGAAACGAACAGCAGTAAACTCCCATAATAAATAAAGACTTTTTCGCCATAATTTCAACATCGAACCGACCCTTGAAACTATTTACCGTAAAGTTTGTTAAATAGTAACAAAGTAGAACGATTACCATATCGATTAATAGGATAACCCATCTTGGGCTATCCTTACGGAAGCGACGTTTAAGCGAATTAATATCCATTTTCTAGAGTTTTACGATAGTGATAGGTGAAGATTATAGCTGCTGAAGTAAAAACACCGACCGAATACAACATGATGAGGTTCGAACAAAGTTAATGCCACATTGCAATAATCAGCCTGCTCAGACTTTGAGAACGAATCGGGGAAATTCGTAGGAATCAGTAGTCTATTGATAATGAAGAGGTAGAACTTCGTCTACCTCTTCAAGTTTTCATTATTTTTTCTTACTCCCAAACAGAGAGCGAAGCTGTTTCTTCAATTTTGCCCTTAAGGATACTGAGCCAGAATCGACATAACCGTAACCATAACCATAGCCGTAACCATAGCCATAGCCGCGAGCAAAGTCCACATCATTTAATACGACTGCCATGTTCTTCAACTTGCCGTCCTCGTAAAGTTCTTTTGGAACATTTAGCAAGCGCTTATCGAGGTAATTCGCACGTGTCACATACATGGTTAAGTCAGCATTTTCAGCAATAAGCAATGTATCAGTTACTAAGCTCACTGGAGCAGTATCCACAATAACGAAATCATAGTTCGTACGTCCGAATTCAATTACCTCATTGAAGTGTCCATTCATCAAAAGTTCTGCTGGATTTGGTGCGATATATCCGGAATAGATAATATCGAAATCGTATGGGGCGGGCTTCTTAATGATAATGTTTTCAACGGGCATCTCCGGGTTGATCAGATATTGTGTAATGCCAATATTTGTATGCTGCAAATGGGAAAGGCCAAGATAATCCAAAACTTTTGGCGATCGAATATCCGCACCGATAAGTAAAACCTTTTTACCCGACATCGCCAAAATTCGAGAAAGGTTCGTTGAAACGAAAGATTTACCTTCACCAGATGTTGTTGATGTCACAAAGATCACTGCGGAATCCTTCTTAGAACCTAGCATAAATGCTATGTTCGTTCTCAAGATACGGAAGGCCTCAGCAAGAGACGACCGATCGTTGTCTTTGACAACTGGATCTTCCGAGGTAGGAATTTCACCAAGTATTGGAGCATTGAATCTTTCTTCAATATCTTTGCGAGAATGCACTTTATTATCTAGCAGGAATTTAATATAGAGTATTGCGAAAGGAACTAAAAGTCCGAATACTAACGCTCCAAGAAGATACAAGGTACGCTTTGGCGAAACTGGCTCTGAATAAGCATACGCTTCATCTACAATCTTTAAGTTAGCAGGAGTTGCCGAAGCTTTTATCTCAGTTTCTTCTCTTTTTTGTAAAAGGAATAAATAGAGTGACTCTACAATTTGTTGCTGTCTGGCAATATCCTTAAAACCTCTCTCTTGGTTAGGAAGTTGACTGAGCTTCCCTTCAAATTTCTGTTTCTGTGCGACTAAGGCGTTGACATTACCTTGCAAAACGTTCCTAAAATTATCTAGTGAAATCTTTAGGTTTTTATTAATCTCACTAATATTGTTATTTATGTTTTTGACAATAGGATTATCGGGTGTAGCAGATCGCAACAAATCTTCGCGTTCTAAAACTAAATCGTTATAACTTTTGATATTACTCTGAATCGAGGGATCATTCAGCCCTATATTTGAAGGTAGCAGCGACGAATTATCTTCTGTGACTGCAGTTCTCATCATGTCAGCTAATCTTAGTTGCGTCTGAAATTCAACAAGTTTTTGTTCGTTAGTAGTTGCACTCTGTAAATACGATTGAGCTTCCGTAGACATATCGACTATGTTATTTCGATCCTTGAAATCCGCAACTTTGGAATCTGCCGACTCTAAATCTTTAGATATCAATTCGAGTCGCGAATTTATAAATGCTGATGTGGCTCGAGTAACTAAAGCTTTATCTTCAGTCGCGTCTTTATTATATTGATCAATCAAAGAGTTCAATACTAAAACTCCCTTTTCTTTTGACGCATGTATCAACGAGAAGTTAATAAGAAAAGACTGCTTTTCCTTATTAGGCTGAACGACAATATTTCGACGAAGCGCATCAATCGACTTATCAATTGGAACGTAAGAAATTAATAAATCCCCCTCAAACGCATTATTTTTTTGAGGGATTAACATAATTTTGCCAATTGGAGAATTAATTGTCTTTCCCAATTGGTACTTTATTACTTCACCAAGATCATCCTTTATTGTAAAATCTGCTCCATTTTTACTAACAGTGATCTTATATGATAATGAATCCAATCGTGGATGACTAGGCTCTAATAAAACTAATCTAATGGGAGACCTGTTTTCGAGCAGTTCCGAAGATCTTATTTTGCCTTTGCTATAATAAGTAATTTGAAGTCTATTCGCCGTAACTACCTTACGCATGATTCTTCTTGAACGAATCACCTCCATTTGATCGTTGACGAACGCAGTTGACGAACTCCCCAAACCGCCGAGGTTGGCCAATTCAGTTAATCCCGCCATATCTCCAGAAGCTTGCTTTTCATCCTGAAGAAGAATCTTTGCATCAACTAAAAATGTTGGTTTGGCGTACCTTAGGTAGATTAACGTGAGCGCCATACAAACAAAAATTGATATAACAAACCACCTCCAATAAAAAAAATATTGTTCGATAAGCTGTTTTAAATTTGTTTCCTGATTCTCGTTAATGATATTTGTTGTTTTATCGTTCATATCAAATTGGTCAAATAATTATCGAGTTAATACCGAAATTACAGTGATAACTACACTAGCAATAGAAACAAATATCGAGGTATTTTGCGTATACTTAGATGATTGGATTCTAGCACCATTTGGTTCAACATAAATTACATCATTTTGCATTAAATAATACGCTGGAGAATTTAATGACTCCCTTCTTGTTAGATCAAGTCTATATTCCGATTTTTCTCCATCTAACTCACGTATCACCAATATATTGTTCCTAACTCCGTTGATTGTTAAATCGCCAGCGAGACCTAATGCTTCTAAAACTGTTATTCGATCATTCGTGATTTGAAATGTCCCAGGATTTCTTACCTCGCCTAAAACCGTTATCCGGAAATTTCTAATCTCGATACTTACGCCCGGATTCACTATAAACTTACTAACTTCCGTTTTAATAATATTGATTGCCTCAGCACGAGTCTTCCCTCCCAATTTCAACGGCCCAATTTTAGGAAAATCAATGTTGCCCTCTAAATCGATAACATAGGTAGGAATAAAGGGGTTTGTGTTTTGAATAGTACCATTACTATTATATGGCGAAATTTGATTAAATGGGAGTGTTGCCCTAACGTCGTCGGCTGTAACCGAAATTGCCAAAATGTCGCCCGGCTGTAGCTTTGGAGCATTAAGTTCATAAGAAGTCGTCAGAGCAGTAGAATCTGGCTGAAAATAAACCAGATCTTTCCGAGAAGCGCAAGAAGTAAATAAACTTATCGCGAGAATTAAGTAAAGATATATCCTCATTACAATTTAAATATTGGTCAACGTAATCAAAAATTGGTCCAACCTGAGTTTAGAACACTAAAATAGCAGCTAAATACTAATTAATATTTAGATCTCAGCGTTAGTTCGACTTAATAAAATAATCTAAGCTAAAAGTATAGTCATCCACAACAGCGTGTTTCAAGTGATGATCTGCAAAAACTAAAAGTTCACTTTCAGGTTCTATCACTTCTAAGGCTGTTGCGTATCCTGGTGGAACATACAACACACAATCGTCAGTTGAGGATAACAGAACCTGTTCCATCGGCAAATTCTTATTCGGACTGACCCAGTTGTCAATTTTAACCAACCATACACGAAACGCCCCCGTTACAGCGAAAAACCATCTCTGTTCGATTTTATGACCCCTCCATCCTCTAGTCATTTCTTGATCTGAATTCTTTATCAAATAGAATCTTTTTGTTTCAGACGTATCGAAATCGTTAACGAACCGAATTTGCCCCCGTTCGTCCCGAGAAGCTCCGCCTTTAATAATTTTCCACATCATTACAGTACCTTGAAAATATATTTCCTAATTATCATTCGCTTCAAAATTAAATAAACAACGCTTAATACCGACAACAAAACAACTGAAAAAACAATCTGAACACTAAAGTCGAATTGTGAAATCCAAATTACTAACAACCCAATTCCAAATTGAAGCACCGCATACAAAAAAGAAATCAATAATTTACTACAACCGACTTCATTACCTAAGTACTGGTACAAATGGGAGCGATGCGCTTCGAAGATACTTTCACCCAAGGTGAATCTTCTAATGATAGTCCAAACTGTATCGAGTCCATAAAGTGTTAAAAACAGAATATAGATATAGTCTCCCGTCTTTAATATCAATTTCGCAAAACAAAACATTAAAATGAAGGCTATTGAGACGGATCCCACGTCACCTGCAAACGTTTTGGCAATCGTTCTGAAATTGAAAATTGCAAAAACCATTACTCCGATTAATGGATAAATGATAAAATTTGATTCTATAAAATTTACTTCATAGTTGACCAACAGTAATAGCGCACCAACAGAAAGGCTATAACAGGCAGTCATACCATTTATTCCGTCCATAAAGTTATAAGCATTGATAACACCTACTACGACGACAAATCCGATAACTATATAATACCAAGGCATCGAAAAGACGTGTAATTGGACTGCTATCAATATGACTGCTGCGAAATGGACGAATATCCGAATTTTATTCGACAAACTAACAACATCGTCAACAAAAGAAATCACAGCCATGGAAGTTAATCCAATAAAAAACCATGGGAATTCGAATTCTGAAGTAATAAACTGGCTAGCCGCAGCTATATAGAATATAATACCCCCCCCCCGCAAAGTTAGATGTTCATGAGAAGATCTTAGATTCGGTTTATCGATTATGTTAAATTTTTTCGCAACTTTAAAATATAGTAATTCTATAAAAAGCAACGTTAGGAAAAGTGCTAAATATTCCATATATAATTACATTTTTAAAAACGAGATTTTTCAGTAAAATAGAATGAATCAATAGTTTTCCTCAACCCCGCCAATCCGGAGTCGGGAAGACATTCGACATTTATAGCTGACTTTATCTTCCGGTTAGAAACCAAAAGCGTATTTGTCAATTTCATTAATCGTTTGCTGTTCAAGGGAAGTCCAAATAAATCACCGCACTTAGCCAAAAACTTTACTAAACCTCTCGGAATACAAAGATTTCTCGAATTTGTCCCTGTAACATCTTGAATCATTTTGATTATCTCTTTTGTGGAAATTGCTTCATCATCGGAGATATGGTATATTCCTGATTCTAAAATCCTATAATTACTGCAAATACGTTCAATAAAAAAACAAAAATTATCAATTGATAAAAATGTCCGCTTATTATCAAAAGCCATCAACGGATATGGGATACCCCTTGAAACAAACTTAAACAAAATAGCCAAATTCCCCTTGTCTTCAGGTCCATGAATCATTGGCGGCCTTAAAATGAAGACTTTTTTATTGTCTGGTAACGTTTGCGACATCAGCCACACCTCTGCCTTATGTTTCGACATGCCATAAAAGCTTTGGGGGTTGCATTCACTTTCTTCACTCAGCATTTTGTCCGTTGAATATTCTTCGACTGCAGCAATTGAGCTAATATGAATAAAGACTTTCGCGCTAGACTTCAAAAACTCATGAAATACTCTTTTAGGAATAGTATAATTTGAATCATAATAATCTTTCTCTGAAGCAATTCCCTGATGATCATGTGCTTTTCCTATCAAGTTGATAATAATATCATAATCAGAAAACTTGGTTTTCCAATCGTCTTGTCTAATTGAAACTCCTTCAGCTCCGATCAATGACTTTGTCAATCGTCTGCCGAGAAATCCAGTACTACCTAAAATACACACTTTCATGATAACAGCTTTTCATCGATAATATTATAGATTTTTTCTTCACTAAAATTGTCTACGACGAACTTACGCCCATTGTCCCCATGTTGAATAGCGACATCTTTGTTAAGAATATAAAATTCAATGGCCCCAGCTATTGCCTCCGGATTAAGCTCTGTGAAAATACCCGTGTGATTTTCAATGATAGAATCAATACAACCTGTTTTTTTTGTTGTAACAATCGGAAGTGCAGATGCGGATGCTTCGAGGGTTACAGTAGGGAATCCTTCTCTATATGAAGGCAAAACAAAAATATCCATATCATTGTAGAGTCGAGACGTATCGTCTACAGCACCTAAATATTCAATTGACTCCAATTTATCAATTTTATCTAATGTTTCAGGCACTAATCCGTCACGATCATCTATTGGTCCTATCAAAAGCAACCTAATGTTTTTGTATTTCTTGAGAAGAAGTTCCCACGATCCAACTAGCTCTGTAATTCCTTTGTCATTACTTAACCTTCCAACAAATCCGACAACAGTTTCACTTATATAACGAACTTTTTGTCTGGGCTTAAAATTATCGATATTAATGCCGTTGCAGGTACCTCTTCCCAATATCAAATTTTTCTCTTGCCTGTTTAAAGAAAGTTTAATAGCTTCGTCCTGAACCGACTGGCTTACATTAACCACTGTATGCGCACATCGGCTTGTAAGCTTCTCAATGAAAATAAGCAATTGCCTTTTTAAACCTGAAGAGGTTTCAAAAACTAATCCATGCCGAAAAAAAACACGTTTCGGTGTTTTTGCCAAAAACGAACTAATCATCCCTACTAACCCACCTTTCGGGGAATGTGCAATAACAACATCGAAATCATTTTCTTTGATATATTTGTATAATTTGAATATTGACTTTAAATCTTGCAGCGGTGAAATAGATCTAGATATTTCAACAGGAAACACAGAAAATCCCATTTCGTCTGCATAAGAATCGAGAGAATCCGACGGTGAGCATGAAACATAAAATCTCACACCTCGATCCTTAAAGTATTTAAATTGGTTACCAATAAAATATTTCAATGAAAACGATATTGAAACAACTTGAAGAACCTTCATCAGAGAATCCTTTCTTTGATTAATTCAATTGTTTCTATTCTTTTATTTTCCAGAGTCTTCACGCGTTCCTGCAATGTTTTTATCACTAAGTCTTTATTCTGCTCGAGACGCAAAAACATTTCTAACAAGTCTTCCTTGTTCACGTCGTCGATGTGGATTACATATTCAGACAAATTAAAGTCTTGCATTATTCCTCTCCCCTTGTTTCCTCCATAAGCTATTGCGATTGATGGAACACAAGAAGTCATAGAAAAAATCACTGAATGAAATCGTGTCCCAACAAAAAAATCTAAGTTCGAATAAACCGACTTCAATTCTTCACAAGTAAAATTCTTGTCGACCCAAATAAAATCGTTCTTATCAAGCTTTTGTGTTAAATATCTAATTGCATTCCTATCATCCTCGTGAGTATTTGGCCCCATAGATTGATTGAAAAACAAAACTTGATAGTTCCTCGAAACGAGTTGTTTAACCAAGGAGAAAATGGACTGAATATACTTTTCATACAATAGATCCGAGTTACTCTTTCCTGGGAATCTCCAAGGCCGAATTGTAATTCCAACTTTCAATTTCTGATTATCTCTCTGCAAATATTCGCGAAGCACATTAGCCCCGAATTCTTTAGATTTTGGTTGCAGATAAAACCCCAAATCCGGAAGTATTTTGATAGGTTCATCTAGCAAATCACCTAATGCTTGCGCAGATATATGTTCCCTGGCCAATTTAAGCTCCATCTTCGAGAAGGCAGCTATAACTTGCTCTTTAACAAATAAGCCCTCAAACGGACCATACGAATTCGGCAAAAAAACGACTTTCTTTCCTAACGACTTGGCCAAGTTAACATAAAACAATAAATACCATATAACGTATGGTGCAGTTCTCTCACCATGGGCATGGATGAACCCTCCACCTTTTACGAAAACAGTGTGACATTTTGAGAAAATTTCGACGGTCTTAACAACATCTGCTGAATATAATCTCTTCAATAAACTGAGCTTTTTTGCATTGTTAATCAAAAACGATCGAGAAATATAATCAAGAGAAGCATTTTTTACTTGTTTAATAAAATCAAGCTTGCCCTCGTGGATAATTTTATCTTTCAGGTGTTGTCCTCTTCGAGGATGTTTAATAATGTTGGAGATCAGTTTGATCCCTTTTTCCTTCGTTTGCGAGCAAAGTTCATTTTCTTCTTCCGGTGTATCTCCATTGGATAGGACATAAATATCATCAAAAAGCTCTGTGTCTTTAACAAGTCTATAACTTTCCCAGACCAATGCTTGATCCCCCTTATTCAGATCAGTCACTCCTGGAACGATAATCGCTGTTCTCATTTAATTATATATTTTTTAAAAGTTTGTTGATGTACATATTTCGCCTTTGATCCAAAACCTCACAATCAAATTCTTTGGATTTTTCAAAGTTAATTGTAGCTTGCTCATACATTATATTAGGACTATCAACCATCCGCATTAATTGTTCACTTAAAGTATGGTAATCTCCGACATTGTGCACAAAATCTTCAGAAATTAATTCCGGTAAACCTCCGGCATTTGATGCAAGAATAGGACACCCCCTACTCATTGCCTCGATTACCGCGCGAGGGAGCCCTTCCGTTAACGAGGGATGTACATACAGATCAATCTTATCTAGAAAATGAAAGATTTGATCCCCCTTCGCAACCTTGCCAAGAAACTCGATATTATTTAAAATTTCTAATTTTTCTGCAAGTTGTTTTAAATTGTCGGGATTACCACCACCAACAATTTTGATTGTAAAATTAAATCCATTCCGTTTTAGAAGAGAAGCTGCATAGAAGAGAACATGATGTCCTTTATATTTGAGGTCAACACTCCCAATTGTACCTATAGTAATGTGCTGATGACAAGCGCGCAGTCTAGAACATCTATCAGTGAGGACTAAAGGATTGCCCGTCGACAAGCGAACATTCGACGCAGATATTGATGGTTTCTGCGTTGGATATCTTTTTTGGAGAAATCTTTCTGTTACATAGATTGCCCCTTCGGAATGCTTTACTGTCTTCCTCATTCTATAATAACTCAGCCGTCCTATGAGCTTCATAAGAGGATTGCCGTAAGTATTACTTACATCTAATATACATCCAACAACCTCTACCAAGTACTTTTTACCCAATTTTAAACAGACCTGTGCTGCAATATTACCGATTGATGAAGGAACCCTAATCACCACGAAATCAGCACTCTTAATAATTGAATAAAGCTGATTAAAGATATACTTTTCTTTAAGAAAGTAGTCTTTCCCGCCCTTTATATCAAACAACAAATGGAAATATACATCAGGCGCAGAGGATAAATTCTCATTTGAATATTGTCCATCTACCACTGTACCCCTACCTACAACAGTTAAATGGTCGAAGAAGACTGTATACCTTATCCAAAAATCTGAGTCCAAAGTTCCAGTTGTATAGACCTTAGAATCAGCGTTACTGTGAACGAACCGATGATCATTAATAAATACTGCTTTCATCCCTTATTCACCCTCAAATTTAACAAAATCTGCATACTCCTTCAACTTCATTCGTGCTTTGATTCCTTCAACTTTTTGTGTCCGATCTTTATTCAAAATATTCAAACCAGAAATTTTCACATTGGGGCCGTGTTTGAAATAATACCCTGTCTTTACAGATTCCAAATTATTTTCTAATTTAACGTTGCGAAGCTGAATATTACCCCTCAATCTATTACGATTCAAATACTGCTTTTTGAAAGACCCCAAATAGATTCCAATCTTTGAATTATAATCATGAAAATTTTCAATTGTAATATTTGTTGTTTGTATCTTCTTCCCTGGTAGCTTACTCAATCCAATTTGAATGCCACACCTCATATTATTTTCTGTTCTTGAATCCTTAACGACAATATTATTGACCATTTCATTATTATTGTTTGGTTCAATACAAATTCCGCTCATAGGTATGGTTCCGGATGTGTTTCTTGCAATTAAACCGCTAATTATCAAATTATTAACACATGTTATGGAAATACCATTACGTCTGTTATTATCTAATATGGTATTGTAAATTTCTATGTTTCGACATTCTTTGTTATTAAAACTTCCAACAATAATGCCATCACCCCAGCAAGATCCTACATTTGCATTTAAGATTTTTATATTGTGCGCATTCCTTAGTGAAATACCATTACCAAATTCACCAGACTTTCCCAAGTGAGATCGTTTATCCCCAATAATTGTTAAATCAAATAGGTAAACGTTAGAAATATTATGTAATCTAAAAATCTCGTATTTCGGTTTCGGAGACGGCTTCAAATAAATCTTAGAATTCCTTCTAAATACAATTACAGAATTGCTGGTAAGGGTCAGTCCTTTATCATTAACCAAAAGTGGAAAGTCCGGAAAAATAACCACCCTACGTTTATTCAGTACATTTTGAATATAGTCTGTGTAATCGACATCGCCCTTCCTTGAATAGTTCTTTGGAAGTGATTTCTCCAATTCGAATCCTTCGTCTAATGCCTTGCTTCTTATCTGATCGTAATTTGAGGGATATAGCCCTTTTCCGATTAATACACTACAACTACCAGATGTAACAGCTCCGATGAGAATAAAGCTTAATAATGCTATCACTTTTAGATTTCTATACATTTTTTTTATTTTGAGTTAGTGCGTAATTAATTAACATAAACTGAAGAGTTAATGCTAATCTAGAGGTATGTACTAAAAAAAACAATCCGTAAACTAGAACGCTAATGATAAAGGATTTTATGATGACGCTTGACTGATCATCCTGTATAGGAAGTGCAGAATTATTTATTTTATGAAAGGAAATAAAATAAAAACTTGCAAATAATAAAACATAAACGATACCTCCATTGAACAAAATTTCGGAGTATGTCGAATGAGTGTAAACGAAAGACGAAAAGAATCGAAAGGTATCCATCCCATAACCAAATATTGGAGAATCTAAGAATAGATCCCAAGCCATTTTGAAAAAATCTAATCTCTGATCATCCCCCTCATTCGTTCCTTCGGAGAATCGCCTAACGATGGGACTGTTCGGAAATGTATCTAATACCCAATTAAAAAGGAAGAAACCAATTATAATTGAAGAGATTAGGATAAAAATAATTCTGGGATTTATATCCTTAAATTTAAAAAAGAAAAATGCAACGAAAAACCCAATTAATGCTACAAAACTTTGGCGAGAACCTGTAATCATAAGAGAAATGCACCCAGTCATGATGACTAGAAGTAGCAAAACTCTTACGACACGCTTTTCCACAAAAAACAGGAGACTAATCGCAGAAATTATATATAGAAATGAATTATGAGCGAAGTTATTCAACGATAATTGTTCCTCTTCCATAAGAAATCGTTCCCCCGTCGTTAGGGCACTAGCGCCTCCCATAATATTGTTTAGCATGTTAAAAAATCCAGCGATAACGACTAAACTGAGCACAATAAGTAATTTCTTGCGATTATTAATGAAAACAGCGGGAGCGATCGCAGTAATTACGTTTTTTGCGTGGGAAACTAGGGCAACTTCAGCATTATTCACGTGCTGTATGAAAAACAAACCCAAAAACAGCCAAAGTACTTGTAGTAGATAAGAAAATAAAAACAAACTTTTGGCGAACGTTGGGAGCTGAAATAAAAAAGGAACTGAAACTATTAAAAACCCAACAGATAGGTAATTAATAAGAAAATATTCCGGTCTAACGATAAGAAAGGCCAGAAAAAACATGTAAATAAACGTGATAGTATCAATTACCGATATTTTACTTTCGTTGCTTAGCATAATCAATCCAAAAAGTTAGTTCAATTTCTTCCTAATCAGTATAGCCGGAATACCGCCAATTATCGAATCGCATTCAAAATCTTTTGTAACCACAGCATTCGCTCCTATCAAACAATTGTCCCCAATTTCTACCGGCCCCAGAATCTTGGCACCCGCGCCAATCAAAACATTATTGCCCAATTTTGGTTGACTCCTTCCATCCAGCGAAGTTTTCCCCATATTGCCACCCAAAGTAATTCCTTGTCGTATATCTAAGTTTTCTCCAGCGGTTACTCGACCTCCTATAACAATTGTTCCTACATGCCTTATTACGAAACCCTGTCCAATCACGGCATTCGTACTTATCCAGCAATTACACAAGTGATGCATAATTTTTTCACAAAAAATAGCCATAAGCCTCATATTCTTACGCCTTAGCCAATGTCCAATTCTGTATAAAAAAACTGCTCGATAACCAGAATGGGAGAAAGCTAAATGCAATATTCTTAAAAAAGATGGAGAAAAACCTTTCATTTTTTCAAAATCAACTGACAATTCCCGAATCATATATTATATCATTAAAGTTAAAAATTTGCTATACTGAACTTCTTCCGTATAATGTAAATCTATTAAACTTTTAGCGTTTGTTCCCATTTGCCGTCTTAATTCCGCATCATTTAATAAAGAAATGGAATCGACTATTTCGTTAATACTTTTGGGCTTAATCAATATTCCTGTTTTTCCGCTAATTATCAAATCTGACACCGCCCCAACATCTGAACCTACAACAGCTTTGGACAAATACATAGCTTCCATAATAACTCTTGGCATACCTTCTTTATAACTAGGCAACAACACGATATCGACTCCTTTCATAATTCCGACAATATCATTTCGATAGCCTAAAAACTGGACATTCTCTTTTAATGATAATTCTTCAACCAGGCGAATTAAATAATTATTAAACTCTGAATACATCGTATGCTGAATAATTGATCCTGCAACGATCAAATTAACCGCTAATCCTTTCTCCTTTAACACGGCCATCGCTTTGATCGCCTCTACGATACCTTTCTCCTTTATTACAGTGGCTGGCAACAAAATGTTTAAGCAAGAATCTTTATTGAAAAATAAATTTTTCTCTTCATTAAGATGTCTAGTATTTATAATGTTAGGAATCACACGAAGTTTGTCGCTCAAAAACCCTTTCGAGTGAGCTTTTTTCTTCATAGATTCTGATTGGGTTACAATAAATTTACAATATTTATTAATCAAAAAAATCGACAAACTTCCTTTATTTTCTATTGCTCCATCCCCTCGGATAAAGAAAACTATTTCAATTTTATAAAAGTGTTTTAAAATTATTAAAGACATAATGCCTTTTGACGAATTCGCTAAAACCAAGTCAGGTTTCGTATTCTTTAGCTCTAATCCCAGCTTTAAGATTAGTTTCAAATACACCGGCAAATAATCCAAAATCTTAAAAATTGTTTGAATTTTATTCCCTTTACCAATCCGCGAATTTAGCGACGGTTTTACAATTTTGTATTCTAACCCAGCTTCGTTAACTGCACTAGAAATGTCTTTACATTCTCCATGAGCATCGAGAAAGACTGCGCGATCTCCATTTCTAGACAAATTCAGAAGTAAATCAACGGTCGATTTTTGCGCTCCACCTAGATTGTAAAGGAAATCAAAAAAAACAACTTTACTCATTCTTCGGATTCTTTAAAAATTTAAACAAAAATTTTTGGGGTAAAAAAACCTTGCTTAGAGAAATCCCGTACTTCCTGCGTGCGAGAATCGTGGTCGACAAAGCGAGCAAAATCCCAGAAATAAGTTGAGCGTAAGCCGCTCCAAGTACGTTATATTTAGGTATAAGAACCATACTCAAAAGGAAGTTGCTCGAAGCTCCAATCGCTAAGCAAATAAGATTGTAGGTACCTTTTCCGTCCGATATAAACAACTTCAGAATTGCTTTGCTCAAAAGGTAAAAAGAAGCACCAAAAATAAGAACATCTACCAATGCTTTTGCCGGTAAAAATTCATGACCGAATAAGAAGATTATCATCCATTTAGAACATACCAGAATTAACACCGTCGCCAAAAGGGAAACGTAGATCAAAATGTTTAAAATTTTTTCTACACTTCTTTTAAGTTCATCTCCTGTTAAACCCGACCAGTGAGAATATAATATTCGTAGAAACGATATAAAGGCCGTATTTATCAGAGTCGTAAGGGTGATGGCACGGGACATGTATCCTACTGAAACAAAATCTTTCACATAATACTGTAGGACGAAAAGAGTAATCGAGCCATTAAATATTATCAAAAAATCTGAAAGGTTTATTACACTACCATACCTCAAGCTTTGAATTGCGTACTTAAAATTAAATGTTAAGCCGACTCTTGCTTGGTTAACATTTATCATATACGCGTTGACAAGCCCTATCAATGGCCAAAGAACTACTGTGATTAACAGAGCATATTTTAGATCAAGAACATCGAAACTATAACATAATCCTAGAAATAAAACAGATATAGCCATAGGCAATATCTCGACTATAGACATTTTCTTTACATTTTGGCTAGCAACGTTCAAACTCTGAATTAAAGATCTGCTATTTGAAAAGAAAATAAATGAGATAATAGCCAAATATGTCCATAACTCATAATTCCCCAAAAAGGAGGAATATCTTAAAAAAACAAAAATAACAAGAGAACTTATTATAGAAAGCAACTGGATAGTCCAAAAAGATGTGTTATAAACCATGGATTTATCCATTTTCAGCCTGTTCAAAAAATAGACTATAGCCATGGGCACTCCAAAACTCCCTATCTGAGCGCCAAATAAAGCAATTTGTCTAATCAAAGAGAGCTCTCCAACTTGCTCTGGACCAAGACCTCGGCTTAAAATCATCGTTTGAACGACGCCAAAGCCCATAGTAGCATAGCTCGAAATTGAGGTAACTACACCTTTTTTAAATAACGACGGCAAAGCAAAGGTTTTAAATTTACAAGCTAGAATCAGCTTTGATTCCCAAAACTCCTTTGACGTCGAATATTATACCTCGATCATGTTTTAGGAAATCATAGTTAATATCTAAAAACTCACTGTGGGATACACCCAAAATAACTGCTTCAAATTTAGCCGATGGTAATTCCGACACACTTTCAATCCCATACTCGTGTTTAACCTCTACAGGATTTGCCCAAGGATCAAAAGTCGTGACTTTAATCCCATAATCCTCTAAAGCTTTAATAACGTCCACGATTTTGGTATTTCTAACGTCAGGGCAATTCTCTTTAAACGTTATTCCGAGCATCAACGCCTCCGCACCATTCACATTGATACCCTTTTTTATCATTGTTTTAACCACCTGCGAGGCAACATATTCACCCATGGAATCGTTTAAACGACGTCCCGCTAAAATAATCTCAGGGTGATAACCATGTTCTTGCGCTTTTTGAGCCAAATAATAAGGATCAACTCCAATACAGTGACCACCGACCAATCCCGGTTTAAAAGGCAAAAAGTTCCATTTAGTTCCTGCCGCTTCTAATACTGCATGTGTATCGATATTCAAAATATTAAAAATCTTCGCTAGTTCATTAACAAAGGCAATATTGATATCTCGTTGAGAGTTTTCTATAACTTTCGCAGCTTCTGCGACTTTAATAGTCGGAGCCAAATGCGTTCCTGCCGTAATAACCGACTTGTATACCTCATCTACTTCTTCTCCAATTTCTGGAGTCGAACCAGATGTAACTTTTAAGATTTTCTCTACAGTGTGCTGTTTATCACCTGGATTGATCCTTTCCGGGGAATATCCTGCATAAAAATCAACGTTAAATTTCAAGCCAGAAACTCTTTCCAACACCGGGATACATTCTTCTTCCGTGACTCCCGGGTATACAGTAGATTCATATACCACGATATCCCCCTTTTTCAGTACTTTACCAACGGTTTCAGAAGCTTTATATAATGGTGTAAGATCCGGCCTGTTATTTTTATCAACAGGTGTAGGAACTGTCACTACGTAAAAATTAGCGTTTTCAATATCAGACAACTGGTTCGAACAGAATAAACCAATGGTATCTTCATCAAAAGGGTTTTGATCAACAAGAACAGCCTTCAGAACGTCGTCCTCAACTTCAAGAGTTAGATCTCTACCCGAGCGTAATTCATCGATGCGCTTTTGATTGATATCAAATCCCAATACAGGATATTTTGTTGCAAACAATCGCGCAAGCGGCAATCCTACATATCCTAAACCTATAACAGCTATCTTTTTCATTTTACGTTTGTAAATTTATTTTAAATTATTAATTACTTCAAATTATCCCAATACCACTGCGTAGCTTCTTTTAATCCATCCTTGATTACATGGGTTGGTTCGTAACCTAGAAGTTGTTTGGCTTTATCTACAGACGCTAAGGAATGGGGAATGTCGCCTTGCCTGTTCGGACCGTGAACCACTTCAACCTGAGCTATATCTGAATCGTATTCGCTCAAAAATTCTTTAAGATATCCTACTAATTCATTTAGAGTAGTCCGGTCACCAACAGCCGTATTATAAACGGTATTGACAGCATCTGGATTTTCAGTCAGCATTGCACACTCGTTCATTTGAATGACATTGTCGATATACGTGAAATCACGAGAATAATCTCCCGTGCCATTAATAACTGGGCTTTCGTGATTCATAAATTTCTTTACAAAAAGAGGAATTACTGCCGCATACGCGCCATTTGGGTCTTGACGACGTCCAAAGACATTAAAATATCTCAGGCCAATTGTCTCCATACCATAGGTTTTGGAAAAAATCTCCGCATATAGCTCATTTACATATTTTGTAATCGCATATGGAGAAAGCGGTTTCCCAATCTTATCTTCCACTTTCGGCAGACTTTCAGAATCGCCATAGGTTGATGAAGAGGCTGCATAGATAAAGCGCTTCACATTAGCGTCTCTCGCAGCAACCAACATATTTAAAAAACCAGTGACATTCACTTCATTAGACGTTTGCGGGTCCTTAATAGAACGTGGAACCGAACCCAAGGCTGCTTGATGTAGAACATAGTCAACCCCTTCTACTGCTTTCTGACAATCTTCCATCCGACGGATATCACCTTCGATCAATTTGAAATTCGGATTCTCAGCGTGCTGAGCGATGTTATGGCGATGCCCAGTAGCAAAGTTATCAAGAACGACAACTTGATGTCCTTTTCCTAAAAAATACTCCGTTAAGTTGGAACCAATGAATCCAGCTCCACCGGTTATCAATATTTTGCTCATATAAATATGTTGCTTCTTTTCTTTTAAATATGTTGATTATTTACTCCCATTCTTTGCGTTTTCCTTATCCGCCACGATCTTTCTCAATCCTGAGCTAGAAAACCGATGATCTCTACTATTGAAATAAAGCTCAATCCCTTTCTCCTCACAATACTGTCTACCTGTAAAGTCCCGATCTATATACTCATCTCCCACAATCCTTACATCCAATTTAAAAGACCTTAGGATATCCTCTAAATCCTGCTCTGTCGAATACGGAACAATTTCATCCACATAAACACATCCTCGTAGCTGAATATATCTCTCCACTACGGTTTGCGTTGGTGCATTCTTTTCTGGTCTGTCCAAAGTTGGATCCATTTGCAGACCACAAATCAAATAATCACATTGGCGTTTCGCCTCTGCGAGCATCATAATGTGTCCTGCATGTAATAAGTCGAACGTACTAAAAGTGATACCTACTCGAGGTCCAGGATTATAATCCTGACGTTTTGCAGCAAAATTCGCTTGCTCACTTTTTTCTATTTCTTTCATATAATTTATTGTTAAGAGTCAAGAATCAATTATTCTCCAATAGCATAATAGACAAAACCTAAATCTTCCAGCTTTTTTCTATCCAACAGCTTCCGTCCATCAAAAACAAAAGCAGGTTTTTTCATATTGTCCTTAATTCTCTTCCAATCGTAGTCATTAAATTCATCCCATTCAGTCAGGATTGCTATTCCGTGTGCAGCTTGGCAAGCTTTGTAAGGATCGTCCATCACTGTCAACAATTCGCTGTTTTCAGATGCTGAACGAGTGTTTAATTCCTTTAAGTCCTTATAAATCTGATGCTCCTGAACTTTTGGATCAAACACATTAATTTGCGCTCTTTCCTCTAATAGATGATCAGCGACATAAATCGCAGCTGATTCTCTTGTATCGTTTGTGTTTTTTTTAAACGCCCACCCCAGAAAAGCAATTTTCTTGCCATTTACTGTATTATACATCGATTGAATAATCTTTTCTGCAAATCTCGTTTTTTGGTGGTCATTGATTTTGATTACTTGATCCCAATAATCGGCAACTTCATTCAGGTTATAAGATCTGGCAATATATACTAAATTTAATAAATCCTTTTGAAAACACGAACCACCAAATCCGACCGATGCTTTCAAAAATTTAGAACCTATTCTAGTATCCTGACCGATCGCATTTGCTACTTCCTCCACATTCGCTCCTGTAGCCTCGCAAAGCTCCGATATGGAGTTAATCGAAGATACCCGTTGCGCTAAAAACGCATTAGCCACTAACTTCGAGAGTTCGGATGACCAAAGATTTGTCGTGATAATTCGTTCTGAAGGAACCCAGGCCTCATAGATTGATTTAAGCGCCTTTATTGCGCTTTGATCCTCTCCTCCGATCAAAATCCGGTCCGGATGATGAAGATCCTGTATTGCGGTCCCTTCGGCCAAGAACTCGGGATTCGAAAGCACTTGGAATTGCAGCCCTTTTCCTGTATGGTCTAATATACTCTTAATAGTCGCTGCCGTGCGCACGGGGATGGTCGATTTTTCCACGATAACCTTCGAGGATGTGGCCACATCTGCAATCTGTCTAGCACAAAGCTCGATAAATTTAAGATCGGCAGCCTGCCCTTTTCCTTTTCCGTATGTTTTTGTCGGCGTGTTTACCGAGATGAATATCATATCGGCATCCGAGATCGCCTGGTCTACATCGGTCGAGAAAAAAAGATTTCTACCTCGGGCCTCACCTACAACCGCATCCAGTCCTGGCTCATAGACAGGTAGTTTTTCAAGGTTCTCGTCGTTCCAAGCATTTATGCGATCCACATTCAAGTCAACTACCGTAACTTGTATATGTGGATTTTTCTGAGCAATAACGGACATGGTCGGTCCCCCGACATATCCAGCGCCAATACATGCTATTTTATTAATTCTCATTCGACGTGCTTCTAGTCTTTAAAATTACCGAAATGATCTTCCTTTTGAAAGAGGATAATCTGCTGTTGAACATTTACTGGCCTTTCAAAGTAGATTTTGATCTGTTTATCCAATAACGATTCCATTTTAGTGCCCAGTTGGGTCAGGTATGCAATATCAACATCTTTTCCCAGTACCATAACTTCAATTGTACCCGAGTCGATGCCTTTCGCATAATCGCCTAAAAGACAAACCTGATCAATATCACCCGATTTTGCTAAGACATGTTCAACCGCTTTATCGATCCCTAAATACTTTCGTACCAGATTCTGTAGCGATTCAAACAAAGGGTGCTGAACATTAGCACGGTAATAAATTCGTTGATTTTCTTGATTTCTGGTTAGGTACCCCGCATCCGTTAGCTGATTTAGTTCTTTTCTCACGGAATTTGTCGACTCGTTAAACTCCTCAGCTATTCCGCGTAAGTATCCCTTATTTGATGCGGAGACAAAAAATTTAATAAGCAATTTTAATCGAGTCTTCGACGTGATCAGCGAATCCAACATGGGTCAGTATTTGAGCAACAAAAGTACTCAACATTTTGAATAAAACAAATAGTTAGGATGGCCGTAGTGTTAAATCTTTGTTATCATAAAGCAAAATCCGACATGCAAACGATTGCTAATCCGATCGAATTTGATCGAATAGTCAACCGTTGTAACATTTACCGCTGGATGTTAATAAAAGTATAATAACCCCGACTAAATTACCAACCTTTTTTTATTAACGTTTTGGTTCACAAAGATTTCTTTGGAAAAATCTTGTAAGGTATAATATGTCGTCTTGAGATATAATATTTTTTTTCCGGCCCTATTGATCACATAACCCTTTACTACCAAACTTTCCTTTTGTTCTTTGTGATTCAACAATGCTTTGTTGCTAATAGAAAATCCTATTGACCTCATGGCGCTCTCGGTCGTTTTGCCAGGAGTCAGGAAAAAATTGAGCTTTTCGAATGCATTTACACGGATATGCTTATTGCTGCTTTGCACATCCGTGATGACAACTTCTTTCACCTGTTCCCCGTAGTTAGGAAGTTGAAAAATAATGCATCCATAATGGGAATTAAAATCCCCATTGTGCTGGTCTAATAATACACTAACGCTTAAGTCAGCATATTTATCGAAATTGCTATAGGTAAGTCTTCTATAGAGATAGAAGAATCCAACAGCTAATGGAATAATTGCGGTTAACACTAAATAATTCATTGCGCCTATATTTACTTTTCTGATTCTCTTCGTAGGAATGGTTCAAATATAGAAGCATTATCCGGTAACTGGAAGTTCCAGGGGGTGGACAAAAGGTGGACAAATAGCTACAAATCTTGTAATTCACTGAAGGCAGCGATTATTTAAAGTGTTGTGTTTAAGATTTTTAATGCAAACCACCCTTGGGATAGGGAAAATTATCACCGGCTTTATACTGCCTCCTGCTTTTTCTTGAGCCGTTGCTTGGCTTTTTTAACAGCATCTATAGAAACCCCCAGCAGATCGCTCATACTTCTGTTGCTTAGGTCTAATTTCATCAAAGCCAATAACCTTAAATCATTTTCCGATAATCTGGAATTAATCGATTTTTGTTCGACGAGAAATCCGGGATAAACGCGGTCGAACACCTGTTTAAATTTTATCCAGCGTTCATCGGTCATAATATGGTTTTCAAGCATATCTCCTATGCTTTCGTTGATCTTTTCCTGATGAGCAGGATCTAAATCATTGCTCAGCCCAATCTCCAGTCTGAGCTGCTGAATGGTCTCGTCGTTCTGCTTAATGGTATTGGTAAACTCTTCTAAGGAATCTCGAAGGACTATCAATTCGTTATCGACTTGATTTTTCTCAAATGCTAAGCGAAGCTGATCCTTTTCCAATAACGCAGATTTTATTCGTTCTTTATTTCTGGACCGATTGATCAACAACACGGCAATCACAAATATCAGAAGCAACAGCATGCCGATCAGCTGGTACTGCCGTTGGGTTTGCTCTTTCTTCATCTCTGCCGCGGCAACGGCTTGATTGTAGCGTTCAGATTCCCATTGCCAATAGATTTTTTGCATCACATCTGGATTCGATTGCTTGGTCAAGCTATCGCTCAGCGCTAAAAACTCATGCAGATGAAGAACTTCCTTCTTTTGATTTCCTTCTCCTTTGGCGATCGTCGCAAATGCTTTGGCTATATCTCGCTTATATTGTAAGAAATAGGGCTTCTCTTCGAGGTAACCTTGAGAGCGAAACAAAGCCTCTTTCGCATGTTGCCATTCCTTTTTCTCTATGTAGATATCTGCGAGCTCGATGTAAGCACGCATCGCGTCCAAAGGTTCATCAAATTTCTCGGAGTAATAAATATTCCGGAGCACCATCTCCAACGATTTGTCCAGATTTCCCCGCTTTCGCTCGATATCGGCTAGGTTACCACTGATAATCCCTACCCACACTGAATCATTGGCATTTACCGCCTCCTGCATAGCCTGTTTGAAATAGCGTTCTGATGCTTCCATTTGTTGATCGCGATTCAGATAAACGCCCACGGCATTCAACATGTCGATACGCTTTCGACTACGCTGCGGGCTGTAGGGTATCGCGGACTGGAGATACATAATCGCTTTTTTGTGATCGCCGATATAACTATAAAAATTAGCCATATAATTATAGTGTAGAGGCACTAGCGGAACTGTCGCCGAAATCACTTGATCCCGGTATTCGTTCGCCCGCAAAAAGTAGGGAAAAGCCTTGGCTATTCGACGGTATGTAAAATAGTAATATCCCCATCGGATATTGGTCAACATCGCTAACTTCTTAGCATTGGATTCTTCCGCTCGCTGTAATGCCCTTTGAAAATAAAAATTGGATCTTACATTGACCTGATCGTAGGCGACCGAAAAAGCATCGGCCATTAGTAAGTAATATGCCCATTCGAGCGACTCGCTTTCAGCCGTTCTTGCCAGATCGATAAGCGGGTCAAGCTTTTGGTGGATCAAAACGGTATCCTGGCCAAAATTAGTCGGCAGGCTTAGCGCTTCTTCCAACATCGCTTGTTCGCCCTTTATCTTTGTTAAATAAGCGTAAGGATTATCCGCCCATAGCCTCGCTATGAAAGAGAAAAAGAATAAATAAGTTAATAATAGTTTAGGTGCGGTTGACATGATACAAATCTAAGTAAAGGCCGCTTTTCTCAAAGAATGATATTTATCACATTTTTAATAAAATAAGGTGAATCATTGCGAATCCATGGCAGCACATATCTTTTTATTAACTCCCTTTTTTCAACGATTAAGTTTAGTACTTCTTTATCCAGCTCGCGAGGCCAATACCCCCTTCTGTATATGGGGCCTCCTATTTATGTTGCCGCAACCATCGTTAGGATGTCGTTTTCCCTAATAATAGAAAATTCAATTCTATAGGCTTTGGCTTTTTATTGTTTCTGTCCACCTATTGTGCGAGCGTCTTGGGCATTCCCATCTTCACAAACACTGTTGGCTATATTTCGATAGAACATAGATGCTAAGGGGCGCATCCTATAATCATCTGAAATTACCTTATAGCGAGAAGGGAAAGGCCATACTCCACTTGCTTGGTTGAGTAGAAACTGAGCCTCCATGTGTATCTACTTCGAGGACGCCTTCCTTGACCTGCCCCAAATAATCGTCGTTTAGGTTTCGAAGTTTGCAGAAAAACTCCCGCCGGGCAAAAAGTAAGATCCTTGTCGTTCTCAATTTGAAACCTTCCCAAAAGCACAACCGTCCGCACATAACCCTAGAGCATGCATTCCACCGGCCAAAATTTCCTGACGGTAGAACCCTTACCCTTTTAAAGTAGAACGATCCTGACCAGAATTATTATTGCACATATTAACGGTAAATCGGCCTGGAACCTAGGGTTGGCAGTTGCCGAACCAAAGCTGATCAGCATAGCTATTTCAGAGACGGTCAGCTGTCTGACACCGCTACGAGCGCGAGTATACGCAGTACACAGAGCACCAGAACAAACACGACCCTGGTACGAAGGAAATCCGGTGCGAAAAAAAGCCTCCGATTACGATAATAACACCCAGCCCCACTAAAAAAGGACATTTTAATCACCTATCCCCCTTATACCAAGATATTTCGCCTGTTCCAATCTTTCCAATATACTTTCTGATGTGATCTTCAGTAACCACGCCACTTTCATCTTCTAAATTGTATTCGAACCTCTTAGTGAATTTATCGTAGGATATGGTTGCGACATAAGAGAGGTTAACATAAATATGCCATAAATTCCCTTGCTTCTCGCGCACCTCAACTAATTTACGCTCGCCTTTGTAATAGAATATATCGCAGATATTTTTATCGAATCGGATAATTAACGCGTTGACAACCGCTTCTTTGAGATCTTCGTCAAGGTAACCTAAAGTGCATTTCCAATGACCATTCTCTTTAGTAAAAACATACAGCGAAACTCCATCTTTTCCGGTCAATACATAATCACGACGGCCTGATCCGCGGTCTCGCACCGTTATCGTTGCATACATTACTCTATTCCGACAATGGATCTCTAATGGTTTCATCACTGCAAGTTTACTAAAAATATTAGCAACATTTCAAATGCTGCCTGCAATCTATTTTTCTATCCATCGGTTTATTTGATATGAAAAGAGAAGAAATACAACGAATTATTGACGATGGCTATCAGATTATACGTGGCGGATCTCCTGCAGTAGCGACAGTCAATCTTTGGGAATACCTTCATTAACAGGACGAAAAAGAGGATGTATCGGTGCTGCCGAACTTGCTTATATGGAGTGATGAGGAGTTGGGGTAAAATCAGAACTAGAGACAGAGCCTAAGTATGAACAGATTTCCAGATAAAGATTTCCTACGAAGAACGCTGGGGTATGCGATAGAATTATCTAATGCAAGTCATGAAGAAAACGTAGGGGAGATATCCATTAGGTACATATTGATGGAGTGGCCTGACCTAATGGCTGAAGGATTAGATAAATTTTGGAAGCGTGATAAAGCGGCACCTGCTAAAAACTAGCACGCATCCTTATGGGATAAAATTGCAAGAATCCGTCAATGAAACGCCCAATCGAATCACGTAATATTGAATTTTCCCTTCCTTAAGGTCTAATACAAACGCAACAAAACCCTTGAAAACGGTGCTTGAGAAACTTAATGTGAGAACGAGATACGGCATCTTAAGCGCCACTGGGGTATGGTAAGGCTTGGATGTCCCCCCTTTGTTATACATTTCTTATCTGAATAACGGCATAGTTCATTTAATATTTTATAGATAATCAGTCATTTATGACTTTATTTTATTAACTTAAATCAAAACTCGTTATTATGGTACTACTTGGCATATTCTCCCAATCAATCATGCTAATTTTTGCGTTGGCTATTATGTATATAGTTGTATTTTCTATATATCACATCGTTACAAACGATAAACTAGATCCATATCAAAAAGTTGTTTGGATAATTGTGATTCTTATAGGTAACATTTTAGCGAGCATAATTTATTTAATAATTCATAATAGAGCGAAGTTTAACGCTAAATGGAAGTTTTAATGCCCGAAGATTGGCGGAGGGTGTAACATTTTTTAAATGCTTGGGACTAACTAATTAAAAATCATATCTGATATGCGACTATTCATTGGAATTTTAAGTATAGCATTAGGCCTCTCTTTGATTATCTTCAACAAGTCTAAAAAAAAACATTTTGGATGGGGAATATTGGGATTTGGTTGCTATTTTCTTTTCTCCGAAATAGGGATCAGTCCTATATAAATAAAGAATATCTCGTTTCTTAATTCCTCAAGATTCAAGAGGCGTTAAACCCAACAGCTTCTTAAAATTTGCCGAGCTTTACGCATCGATTGACAATTACTTCTCTGCGCAACGAAAACCTTTACATGCTGTGTCTTGTTTGGTCTGTGGAATAAACTGCCTAACGGACTCCTAAACATAAAAACAGGCCTCGTTGTAAAACTCGGTGACATGAATTTACTTCGAATAATCTGATAACCTGTAGCTCTCCAGGCTTTTCGCCGAAATTCAACTCAGCAAACGCAACCCCATAGCGCTGCTCAAAAGTTAACTTCCTGCTATTCGTATGAATTAATAATGCATGAGATCTAGGGCATTGCGCTTTGTTATCATTTACAAAACTGAGAGGATGGTAGGTGCCACAATCTATGCTGCAAAACTGGCTCTTAGTGGCGATGCCCATCTTTTCAATGCATCCCTGAAACGCCCATGTTCAATGTCCGTTTGCATATCAAATAGACAATAGTTGATTTTATATTCTTCGTACTAATCTTTTGCTCGTGGTGCCCTAGCTTAGCAATTGACACCTCTTTGAATGGTTCGGTAACTGATTTTTGTTTTACAGATGTTGCCTTCTGAGGAGCCGATGCTTTGTTTGTGCTGAGATCGTCATAGTTGACCATTACTTTAACCTGAGTGGGCTTGCTAACCTCAACCTGCGCTTACTCAGAATAGTGCATCGCCATTCCAAAAATTTCTCTTGCATTTTGCGACATGGCGAAGGACGGTTCTACGTCCCCCCTATAGTGTAGCGGGCACAATCTTAGCAAAGTCAAAAGGAGCTGAAAAGCAGATTGAGGGAACCGATCTCCCCATGGGCGAACTCAGGCTGACTTGATTTTGTGTCGCTTATTACAATTAGAGAGTTCAATATAAAAAAGCGAAAATTTTTGTATCATCGAGATAACGGACGCTAACGAATTTATCCGCTTTATCAAGCTAATGGTTTATGAACAAAACGGAAGGAATTAAAATAATGGGCACACTGTATGAACGATAAAGTTGCTCCGCAATATACTATAAAACCCGCCACGCATTATGGAGAGTTGATGGGTTTAGGGGTAACAAATGATGCAGACAAAAATGCGTGTGAGCCACTACTTAGCGATCCGTCTTACATAATCATAATAGGCCCCTTTTTTTTCGTTTATATCTCTCAGCACACTTTCTTTATCGACCAGACCTTTCAAAATTGCGATTTCTTCTAAACAAGCGACCTTTAAAGAGGTCCTCTTTTCGATGGTCTTAATAAACTCAGTTGCCTCAGAAAGGGACTCATGTGTACCGGTGTCGAGCCATGCAAATCCGCGCCCCAGCCGCTGCAGGTGTAATTTATTTTGTTGTAAAAAAGACTGATTGACATCTGTAATCTCCAGCTCACCCCGCGCTGATGGCTGGACTTCCTTAGCAACCTGGATGACTTTGTTCGGATAAAAATAAAGACCGACCACAGCATAATTCGATCGCGGCGTCGTCGGCTTCTCCTCAATGCTCAGCACTTGGCCATGCTGATCAACCTCCACCACACCGTAACGTTCAGGATCCTCCACGAAATAACCGAAAACCACGGCCTGCTTCTGCTGGCAAACTTTGGCCTTGGCATCAAGCAAAAGCTGCTGCAGGCCTGCTCCATAGAAGATGTTATCACCAAGGATCAAACATACATCTTCATCCCCGATAAACTCTTCACCAATGATAAAGGCTTGCGCTAATCCATCCGGGCTTGGTTGTTCCGCGTAGGAGATGGAAAGCCCCAACTGAGCACCTGCGCCAAAAAGACGTCGAAAATTCGGCAAGTCAGCTGGTGTGGAAATAATCAATATTTCGCGTATACCGGCCATCATCAAAACCGATAAGGGGTAATAGATCATCGGCTTATCGTACACAGGCAACAATTGTTTAGAAACCACCTGGGTTAAAGGATGCAAACGCGTTCCCGAGCCACCTGCTAAAATTATTCCTTTCATGTTATTGATCTATTTACCTTTTTTCATGGTTCCGCTCTGCCAGCATTTCTTTCAAGCTGGCTTCCCACTGCGGTATCTGAATCCCAAAAGTAACTTTTATTTTTGATTTATCTAAGACAGAGAACTTTGGGCGACTAGCAGCGGTTGGGTATGCGTCACTGGACACAGGCTTCAACAAACATGTGAATTCTAACTCTTTCTTGATGGCCATGGCGAATTCATACCAAGATAATTGCCCTTCATTTGCGTAGTGGTAAATTCCTGGCACCCATGTTTCACCATCGATGATGTGTTTTACGACTTCGGCAAGATCCTTGGCATAGGTAGGACTGCCTAGCTGATCGTCCACAATGGACAGCTCCTCCTTTTCCGAAAACAGTCGAAGCATTGTCTTTACAAAATTATTTCCATACCAAGAATATACCCAGGAAGTTCTTATGATAATGGCATTGGGGTTCTCCTGGAGAATAGCCATTTCTCCCAAGGCTTTCGTCTTCCCGTATACATTGATCGGACCTACAGGATCTTCTTCTCTCCATGGCCGACTGTTCTGTCCGTCGAACACATAGTCCGTAGAGATGGAAAGGAAATGGCAGCCAGCGCGCTCCGCATACATGGCTATCTCTTTCACGGCGAGATGATTGACGAGGTTAGCCGTCTGGTACTCTTCTTCTGCTTTATCCACCGCGGTATACGCAGCAGCGTTGATGATATACTGCGGCTCGTAAGCCGCTAGTCGCGACTGAATCTGATCGACCTCATCTAGAGGAAGGAGCTGTCTATCTAGGAACACGCTATGGTATCGGTTAGAATTTTCCAGTAAAACCTTCAGCTCTGAACCCAATTGCCCGCCGGAGCCAATCAACAAAACAGTTGCTCTAGGATGCTGGTCCATCATTGATTTATTGGGTTTAAGTAAGGTAATTGTTGATCTTTTTCGGAGATAATCATGTCTCTGAACGGAACCTTCCAATCGATCGCCAAGGTTGGATCATCATATTTTATTCCTATTTCTGACGCTTTATTATAATAATTATCGCATTTATAGAAAAACTCCGCAAAGTCGGAGAGCACAACAAAACCGTGCAAGAAACCACGTGGAACATAAAGCTGCCTTTTGTTTTCTGCCGAAAGCAGGACCGCAATATGTTGCCCAAACGTGGGCGAAGTATCGCGGAAATCAACCGCTACATCCAGCACTTCGCCTTGCAGAACACGTACTAGTTTTGCTTGTCCATGCTGGCCGGCTTGGGCGTGCAGCCCCCTTAAGACGCCATAGCTCGAGAACGATTGATTATCCTGCACAAAACGCACCTGCTGTCCGATAGTCTTGGAAAAGGTCAGTTCATTGAACGACTCAAAGAAATATCCTCTTTCATCACCAATGAGCTGAGGCTCGATAATATAACACCCCTGCAATGCTGTCGCTATAGCCTTCATAAATTAAATTCTTCTTTTATTTTGAATAATGTTCCACGTAATACCGCTGATATTCCCCGGATGTGACTTTCTTGAGCCATTCCGTATTGCTGAGATACCAGTCGATGGTAGCAGAAAGTCCTTCTTGGAAAGTCACCGATGGTTTCCATCCAAGTTCAGCATTAATCTTGGTAGCATCGATCGCGTAGCGTATGTCATGCCCCGGACGATCTTTAACATACGTAATTAAGCGTTCCGATGTTCCCGCTTCCCGCCCCAACTTTTCGTCCATCTGCTTACAGAGCTCTTTCACTAAGTCAATATTTGTCCACTCGTTGAACCCTCCAATATTGTAAGATGATGCATTTTGACCTCTGTGGAAGACCAAATCAATCGCTCGTGCATGATCGATAACATACAGCCAATCCCGTGTATATCGGCCATCGCCATAAATGGGCAAAGGTTTATTCTGTAAAATGTTGGAAATGCAGAGTGGTATCAACTTTTCAGGGAAATGATTCGGCCCGTAATTGTTAGAACAATTGGTAATCACTATGGGAAGTCCGTAGGTGTCATGATAGGCTCGGACGAAATGATCCGAGGATGCTTTCGACGCTGAATAAGGAGAATGAGGATCGTATTTAGTGTCCTCAGTGAATAGTCCATGCTCACCTAGCGCTCCAAATACTTCATCGGTAGAAATATGATGAAAGCGCTTCCCTTCAAAATCGTCCCAAAGGGATCGCGCTTCCTCCAATAGATTTACCGTTCCGATTACGTTCGTATTGACAAACGCTAAGGGGTCGGAAATTGATCTGTCCACATGTGACTCGGCCGCTAAATGGATAATTCCCTCAGGGCGATGTCGCTCGAACAGTTCGCGTAATCTCGGACGGTCGGTTATATCTACCTTCTCAAAAATATAGTTGGGTGCATCCTCAACGTCTATTAGATTTTCCAGATTTCCAGCATAGGTCAACGAATCCACATTAACAATTTTGTAATCAGGGTAGTTAACGACAAACTGGCGAACAACATGGGATCCGATGAATCCCGCGCCCCCCGTTATCAGAATGGTCTTATTCATGTTGACAAAATAAAGAAAATATAAGGAATTTCAGGAAAAAGTCTTTCAACAAAACCTCCATGTTCTTCCCGAGCAGAGCTGTAAGTTCTCGATTGACATTTGGATACACACGCTTACAAAAAAAGAGCCTCAAAGGGCTCTTCATTACTTCTTTTCTGTATAATCAGAGACGTCGCGTCAGCCACAAGGCTACCTAACGAGCCTTAAGCAATTTTTTTTTCCTGTACCGTTTCGAACATAGTCGCATTCTTAATAGGACAATCGCGTAGCAATTCTCGAACATCATACTTCAAAACTACCCCTTTCAGGGCTTCTAAGTGCCTGGTATGGTGCATATCAGTGCCGACAAAATCGTACATTCCCGCACGAATCAATGTTAGCGCCGCAGTTTTTACCTGCTCTCCGTAGTATTTACTGATCGATAGTAAGTTGAGTTGCAGCAGACAACCTGCATTCTTAATCTCTTGGAAGATCTTAAAGTTATTATGATAATAATTATAGCGTTCTGGGTGTGCTAATATGGGTTGGTATCCACGTTCCAGTAAATTCTTAATCGTTGCAAATAGTCCTTTAGATTCCGAGAGATAGGACATTTCGATCAACACGAACTTATTGGGCATCGAACAGAGCTGATCACCTGTCATGATCGCATCCAACTGATCATCGATCATGTATTCGGCGCTGTAGTTCAACTCGAAATCGATATCATTATCCCTCAATGCATTTTTTAAGGAGCGATGAGCCGCTTGAATAGTATCGGGGGTGTTGTTATGAACGCCGTACATGACATGTGGTGTGGAGACTGACTTATGGATACCCAAGTCTTTGAGTCCCTTGATTAATTCGATAGACTGCTCTACATCGGGACTTCCATCGTCGATACCGGGCAATAGGTGGTTATGTATATCCCAAGTAATCCAAGACAACTTATTTAGGTACGTTTTTTCGTTTTTTGTTTTTCCTCCGAATAAATTATTCCAAAATCCCATAGCGTTTTCTTATAAAATCTTTCGAGTCAACAGGCAGACGCCTCAAAGTTAACTTATTGTGAAATTAACTTTAAATCTTTAGTAAGAGAATACGATGAATGTAAAATAAACGCTACAGCAACTACTAAATTAAAGGAGAACCTTCTCTTTCTAAGGATTCATAGACCTGTTTGACATCTTGTGCACGCGCTCTGTCCAGCACCAGTACTGCATCGTCCGTGTTGATCAACATGCAGTTCGAGAGACCGACGAAAGCCGTGTACTTATCCGTCCCTACAACAATGTTGCCACGATCATCAACGGGATGCCCTTTTTCTTTAAAATAGGCGTACAACGAATCGAAGGCACCCATGTCGGACCATCGGAATTTTGCAGGGACCACCTTAATCAAGTCGCTTCGCTCCAATACCGCATAATCGATGCTCTTCGAGGGGATTTGCAAAGAGTGCTCCTGATCCAGCACGAGATTGTCGGCATATTCGAATGCGGTTTCCGCAGCCGTATATAGCTTAGGTTCGAATCGCATCAGCTCTTCCAAGAACACCCCCGCTTTGAAGCAGAAAATTCCAGAATTCCACAGGAAGGATTCCTTTTTTAGGAAATCGCGCGCCGTTTCTTCATTGGGTTTTTCCCGGAAAGACAATACGGTATTGCCCTCATGCTCAATATAGCCGTAACCCGTTTCTGGCCGTGTTGGGATAATGCCAAAGGTAGCGATATAACCTTCCTGAGCGAAAACAATCCCTTGGTTGATCGCTTGTTGATATTCCTCCTCCCCTTCGATCAGGTGGTCCGATGGCGTCACAATCAGGATATCGTCAGGTTCCGCATGGAACGCAGCAAAAGCGATTGCTGCTGCCGTATTCCGTGGGGCCGCCTCAGCGATTACATCGCTATTAAAGTTACGTAAATACGGTTCAGCAAGATCTTTATTTTGAATAGACCCTACCAGCGTTACTTTGGACACCAGCGGATGATTCCGCTCCACGGTGAGCTCGAACAGGCTCTTACCGTCAAAAATCGGCAAATACTGCTTCGGTTTCGACTTTCTGGAAAGTGGCCACAACCTTGAACCAACACCTCCAGATAATACCACATTGATAATTTTACTCATGATTAACCGATTTTTAAATTGTTTTTTACTAGATCTTTCCTCAGGTACAGCTCTGCCGTAGCTCGGGCATCGGACAATGCATCATGGTGCTGTAATGTAACGCCCATGATCTGACAACAAATACTCAGCTTAGTTCTTTCGAAACCTAAGGCACGATATATTTTACTGGTACATTCCCACATTGGTGGGAGCGCCAAGTCCTTATACGACAAGTTGTAAAACGCCATCGTCTCTTTAAGTACCGAGCGGTCCAACAATTCATCATGTGCCACCATAGCCTGTCCCTGTAGTAAACCATCGATCTGCGGAAAAAGTTCGATAAAAGTAGGTGCACTTTCGGTGTGTTTCGGCTTGATGCCGTGCACCCGGGAAGTTTGCCACATATATTTATTCTCTGGTGGTCGAACCAAGCTGTAGAATTCGTTAGCGATGATTCCATCAACGACATTCACAATCCCCACTGCGCATACGCTACTGTATTTCGCGGTTGCTAATTCAAAATCTATACTTGTAAATGTATTTGACATGCTTATTTTTTGTAATCACTTTTTGTTAATATCCATATTTTCCCTTCCAGCGTTCCCTTAGAGCCTGACGCAATTTCTCCTCTGAAGCGTTTTTCCCAGGTTCGTAGAGTGTAAGGCCACGCAGCTGATCGGGCATATATTCCTGATCGACAAAGTTTCCAGCAAAAGCGTGGGCGTACTTATAGCCTGCTCCGTAATCCAGCTCCTTCATCAATTTCGTCGGGGCATTTCGCAAATGCAGCGGAATAGAAAGATCTCCAGTCTGCTTGACGATTGCCTGCGCTTTATTGATGGCCTCATAGGCAGCATTGCTTTTGGCAGAGCTGGCCAAATAAGTTACTGTTTGCGAGAGAATAATTCGGGATTCCGGCCAGCCGATCACATTCACCGCTTGAAAACAGTTGTTTGCCAAAAGCAACGCATTCGGGTTTGCATTACCGATATCCTCGGACGCTAAGATCAATAACCGCCGGGCAATAAACTTAGGGTCTTCACCGCCCTCGATCATCCGGGCCAGCCAGTACACCGCCGCGTTCGGATCCGAACCACGGATGGATTTGATGAATGCGGAAATGATGTCATAGTGCTGTTCACCGGACTTATCGTAGCGAACGCGATTCTGTTGTACATGGCGCGCTACAAAATCGTTAGTGACAGCCTGTTTTGAATGGCTCGCCGCCTGGCTGACCAACTCTAAAATATTTAGCAGCTTTCGGGCATCGCCACCAGATAGCTGCAGCAGTGCTTCGTATTCCTGAATTTCAATATGCTCGCCACGAAGGAATTCGTCTTCCACGAGCGCTTTATCAACGATATGCACCAAATCGTCTTTTGTTAACTCCTCCAGCACATATACTTGGCATCGAGAAAGCAAGGCAGAGATGACCTCGAACGAAGGGTTTTCTGTTGTCGCGCCAATCAGCGTCACGGTTCCACGCTCCACGGCTCCCAGCAGCGAATCTTGCTGCGATTTAGAGAATCGATGGATCTCATCGATGAAAAGAATGGGCTGCTCCTGATTAAATTGTTTCAATTGTTCGGCCTTCTCAATCACTTCCCGTACCTCCTTCACACCGGACTGAATTGCGCTCAAGCTGTAGAATGGTCGATCCAAAGCTTTGGCTACCAACAAGGCTAGTGTCGTTTTGCCCACCCCTGGAGGACCCCAAAAGATCATCGACGGAATGAGCTGCTGATCGATAGCATTTCTGAGGACCGCACCCTCTCCAATTATATGCTTTTGGCCGACATAATCTTCGAGCGTTCGCGGACGCATACGTTCAGCCAAAGGAATTCTCGTTGTCATAGAAAAACAAAACTATCGATTTTTGCTGGTAACGGCAATTCCCGAAATGATCAGGCTGAGCGATGTCCCATAATGTGGCGAAAAATTGACCGTGACCACAGAATAACACATCGAGTGAAAGATTCTGACGTTTAATCGACAGTTCAAATTATGAAATCTAAATAGAATTGATAATTTTGATAAAAAGCAATTTAAAGGATGTTTAACAAAGTGCGTGTGCAATTGGTCTGCGGGCTGATAATTTCGATGAACGGGCTGAAGGCCCAAAGTGCTGCTGAGCTACTGGATCCCGCGGGCTTCGTTACAAAGTACAATACCGAGTTCAAAGGTATTGGTCCTCGGGTATATGTCCTACCTGCTCCCAGAACCAAACAGGAGGTTCTGGTAGACTCTTATAAAGAGAAAACCAACTTCTACGACTCCATTGCCCGTCAGTTAGACTACCAAAACTTAGTGGAGGAGTTTCAGCTAACTTCCAACGCTGCATTTCTAAAGCAACAGTTCCAACCCTATCCAAGCAGCCCTGAAAAGTGGACCGAACTGATTAACTCATTAAAAAAGAACAACAACACGCAGCTTGCAGTGGGTTTGACGAACCAGTATGCGCTAGAAACGATCAAGCAAAAGGACGTGAAAAAAGCGATTAGCATTTTGGGGGATGCGTTAGCCTTGGTTCAAAACACTGCATTCCGTGACGATGCTAGTGTGGTTCAATTCAATCTTTCCAATGCTCATTTGTATCAGGGAAGCTATGCGCATGCCGATGCCCTTCAAGAACAGTATCTGCAGCGAGCAGTCAACGACAAAAGTAATATTGACCAAGCGAATTCCTTGGTTCGAGTAGCGTTGATAAGAGCTTACCAAAAAGAATATCAAGCTGCCGAAAACAGTATCATTCGTCGGGCAATTCCGCTCTACAATAAAATGAAGGATGCCCAAGGCAAGACCAAAGCTTGGATCCAGTTAGCAAAGATCTACCAGATCCAAAACAAACATACCGAAGCGCAATGGTTTTTGATTCAAGCCCGAGAACTGGCTCGCTCACGTAATTTTAAAACGGACCTGCCAGAGATCGAATATATGCTGGGCTACTCCAAGTTTATACAACAGAATTATCGGATCGCAAAATCCGAATTAGAGCACGCGAAAACACTAGCGGATCAGGAAAACAACAAAGTGCTGCAGCTTGCCATTCACGATAAGCTTGGCGAGATCGACATGATAATGGGCAACTACGACGATGCTGCCGAACATTTGTCCCACTACTGGAAATTGCGCAAAGAACTATTCTAGGGAGCTTACCTCGTGCCGTTTAACCCTTTTATGCGTATCCGGGCCAACCTATTTTCTTAAAAAGTGTTAAGAATGAAAACAGTGGGACGATAATTGAGTATTGAAATGATAATTTTACGGAAGCCCTTCCATCTTTGATTCAAATTTTGACTAAATTTATCCGCTAGGATTGCTCTGAGAGCGTTCCATTAGTGAGGTGATAACGGCACTAATAAAAAAATGAACAATATTAAGA
This sequence comes from Sphingobacterium hotanense, assembly GCF_008274825.1. Classification (NCBI taxonomy): domain Bacteria; kingdom Pseudomonadati; phylum Bacteroidota; class Sphingobacteriia; order Sphingobacteriales; family Sphingobacteriaceae; genus Sphingobacterium; species Sphingobacterium hotanense. Next base: position 168,489 of record NZ_CP030848.1, on the reverse strand, counting down.
AAACCATCTATATGTTAAGAAATCTCATCTTAGGTCTTTCTCTAATCTCTATCGTCGCCTGCGGGGCTAAGCCTCGTGTAGACTTGTCGCAAGGGAGCCTACAGCTTAAACCAACTACACAGCACGGCATCATCGTCAAGGAAGTTGCCAATTTGTTGGAGAATTTCAGCTATAAACGCGTTCCGATGAACGATTCAATCTCGAACATCATCTACAATAATTTAGTAGAAGGCTTAGACCAGGGAAGGAACTACTTATTACAAACCGATATCGAAGATTTTCAGCAATTTAAGGAGAGTTTCGCACAGGACTTCAAAGCGGGCGATCTTTCGAGTGCCTTTTATATGTTCAACAAATACTCCGATCGCTATCTGCAATGCCTGAATTACGCCCTGCAGCAAGTTGACCAACAACACGATTTTACGGCGGAAGAGGAGTACAGCAGTTTCCGCGAGAAACTCCCTTGGTTGACCTCAGAGGCTGAGCTTCAGGAGCAATGGAGAAAGCGGGTAAAATATGATCTTTTGAACCTGAAACTGAGCACGGGTGATTCTGCAAAATACGATCCAGAAAAGAACAAAGAAACGCTTCGCAGCCGCTATAAGAACCTGATTTCACAAGCTTCTAAAGCGAATGCCAATGACGCTTTTCAACTGATCATGACGGCTTTTACCAGCGCGGTAGATCCGCATACCAATTACTATAACCCTTCCTTTGCACAGGCCTTCAACGAGAGCATGTCTAACACATTGGAAGGAATCGGCGCCCAACTCCAAATGGAAAATGAAATGGTGACCATTAAGATGATTATCGCTGGAGGGCCTGCCTTTAAAGACAAAACCTTACAGATTAACGACCGTATCGTCGGAGTTGCTCAAGGCGACGGGGAATTCGAGGACATCATCGGATGGCGCTTGGATGCTGCCGTGGCAAAAATCAAAGGAAAGAAAGGTACTGTTGTACGCTTAAAAATACTACCCGCGGGCGCAGCGCTCTCTGCGGCCCCTAAAATCGTAAAACTTACCCGCGAGAAAATCGTGTTGGAAGAAGAATCCGCGAAGCGCGAAATCAAAACAGTCAAGGGAGAAGATGGTAAAAATTACCGTATTGGGATCATCAACCTTCCGAAATTCTATATCGATTTTGATGCCGTGCGCCGGGGCGACCAAAATTATAAGAGTACCACACGAGACGTGCGACTGCTACTGGACAGCTTAAAACGTGATGGCGTGGATGCTGTATTGATGGACCTTCGTCATAACGGCGGAGGATCGTTACAGGAGGCAATTGAGCTTACAGGGCTATTTATCGATAAGGGGCCTGTTGTCCAGGTACGTGACACCAGAAATCGTGTCCAGATCGACAGCGACCAAGAATCAGGCGTTTCCTGGGATGGGCCGTTTGGAGTCATTATTAACCGCTTTTCGGCCTCAGCGTCCGAAATTTTCGCCGGCGCCATTCAGGATTATGGCCGCGGCATTATCTTGGGATCCACATCCTATGGTAAAGGAACCGTTCAAAATGCTGTAGACATGTCAAGGTTTATCAGCGCTACCAATAAATTGTTGATCAAAGCCTCCGGGGAAAAAGATGCAGATACTCCCAACGGCGCGCCAGAATTCGGACAGATCAATATCACGATGGGCAAATTTTACCGCGTTACAGGCAGCAGTACCCAGCATAAAGGGGTTGCGGCGGATATTACGTTCCCTACCCAATATTCGGCAGAGAAATTCGGAGAAAGCTCCGAACCATCCGCTCTTCCATGGGATCAAATAAAACCGTCGACCTTTCCAAAGATTACGGATCTTACAGCAGTCAATTCAACGCTGAACACGATCCACAAGAAAAGAATGGAGAAATCGCCAGCTTATACGTTCTTATTGGAAGATATCGAAGAATTTAACAAAGTTGACTCTATTCCTTCGGTCAGCTTGAACGAATCAAAATTGAAAGCTGAACGCGAGAAAAGCAGATTGAAAAATCGGGACCGTATCAACAAACAGTTGGCATTCCTAGGGTTGCCTCTCTGGAAAGAGGGACAGCCGCAGCCGAAATTCGATTATGATTTTGTATTGGAGGAAAGCGCGAATGTTATGACGGACTATATACGCCTAAAAAAATAAATAGAGAAATAAAGTAGACCGGCAACAGGCCAGGTCCCACAAAAGCCTATGGATCCACCAGTTCCATGGGCTTTTTTAAGTTAACAAAAGTAGTCGTCCCCGTGCTGACATCGCATACACTCACATCACTCGGCAACAAACTGGAATCCCAAAACGGGCTGCAGAGAAAAAGCGTGCATCAGCTAACACTGGAAATTATCCTGACATCGCCCGATCCGCATTAATAAAACAACGTTGAAAAAAAATAAGATTCAACACGGCGCATATTATTTTTTTCTTCAGCATTTTTATCAACAAAACGTCTCCATTCCGAACCACTATTCCATAAATCAAATTTTGTTTTATCGTTCCGCTATCAATTAACTTAATGTTCGCGTTGACAGTATCTTTAACGATTTATAGCGAATCGTTTAGGAGGATTGTTCATCATCCTTAACGTCTTCTATCCTCCTTTTCCCCTTGAAATTTAAATATTATGAAATGAATCCTCATCAAACAATCTTAGTTAACTTTCAAAAAAACTGGTGCTGTTTTTTACGTAAAGATTTCGATATTTCATCTCCATTAGAAAATAATGTCTCCATTTCATTACGTGGAATTAGATTAACAAAACTAAAATGAAGTCGATAGCGAAAGGGAACTTAAAACTTGAATAGTATGATACTACGCATTATTCCCAATAAGCATTTTAAAGAAGAGCACAAACCGTAATTTGGTATATTTTTATACAAAAAAAATAAAATTTCACTGCCGGTCTAATTAAATGCCATTATTTGGTATAAAATTATACCATTATAAAAACCGACTTTTATTATCTTACCTATAACCCAGCACTAACAAAACTTAATCAAACAGCATTATTACTGGTCGCAGGTGTAACTTTATTGCAAGTTGCTCTGACGATAATACGGTGACAACTGAGAGCACTATAATAATCAGCGAAAATCGTTAATTTGAATGCTAATTTCTAAACTTTTAAAAGTGAAGAAGCACGTACTGAATTATCTGCGGAGGCGTATAGAACCAGCTTTTTTACTGTTCTTCCTTCTAATAACGCAGCCTTTCAAACGCTGGAATCGTGAAAAAAAATCAGATATAAAAAATATTCCTGTATCGGCGAGGTCTATTGCGCCATATCCTGTGCAGGGGTCAATGTTGATTTCAACTTAATTAATGAAAGGGAAACTTTGCCTTAAAAAACCTCCACGGCAGTGACATATTCGTAAAAGAGCAATCCATGTCATTGATTAAGTGCTTATGCCAACACTGATGCATAAATGACTATTATATTGTTGAGACATAATTTTTCGTTCGACCGCAAGCCATTAGCAACTTACCAGCTCTAAGCGGGTAATTATTGTTAGTGTAGGGGAGGTTCTTACAAGCACAAAATTTGTCAACCTATGTGTTCCGTTAAAACGAAATGTTTGCAAGCGATTCATTCGTATTAATAACAAATCAGTAATAATTGACGCCTCTGGAATGGAAATGATGCCCCCTCATTACAATGAAAATGGGCTACAATCTCTACTGAGGCTTCTCATCAGTTCTTCAACCTTTTCTCTTCCACCGGGTTTCACGCTGAACCAGGGGCGTGTTGACTTCATTGCTGATGAAATATAATATTCACCATCACGCAACCTATAATAGATTACCTCGTCCGAAGAATACTCAATTTCGCCATGATCTTCCAATTTTAACGCGGCGGTTGGGAATTTAATTATATGCTCATCAGTTTCTCCAGTCATTTTGTGGAAAATTGAAATCTCACATTCAGTTACTACAATTTCTGTTATTTCATTGATATCCTTACTGGGCATCAAGTATTTCACTAATAGCTCTCGTAACTGTACGCGTCTTGTATCTGGCATCCCATTTTTGAAGTAAACCAAAGGATCACCTTCCAATTTGCTCCCCACATACTTTTCTATACTTCTCAATTCGCCGGTTTCAAAATAAAGCTTTGCCTCGCCCTCGATTAGATTATTAACATATTGCATGACCCACTCTACATTGCCATTTGGGTGATAAGTTTTCAGCTCACCGTGTTGCATATCATCTAAATAATGGGTTATCGCTTTCAATTTACCATTTTCCGTATACAGCCTTCCTTCTCCCTGCATTTTCCCGCCTCTCATATGAGTAACCGATTTCAGTTTACCATTTTCATAATTTGTTTTTACCTGCCCCTCCATTTCACCATTTTTCATATTAACGATGGACTTTAAATTTCCATTCTCGAAATAGGTATATGCTTCTCCTTCAATCTTCCCATTTACAAAGCTTCGAATGATATATGGGTTCCCATTTTCATAGTAATGAGTCCACTTCCCCGTATTTTCTCCATCTGGTGCTTTAAAGCCCGACGTTTTTATCTGACCATTGTCGTAATATTCCTCAAACTCTTTAATTTGAGCAATGGATACGAGCGTCAACAGCCACAATGACCCTAGTAGAATTGCTTTTATTTTCATAAGATGTGCTTTAACATTTATTTGCGCGACCGGCCATTTATACGGTTTGTTAACCTGTTGTAGCAAGTCTATAAAATCAAAATTAGAGCAAATATTTTTGTTCGGAAATACCTACGTTTAGGTATAAATGATGTATTGGGCGCAAATACCGCTACAGTATATTCGAAGGTGTGGGAGTCTGAAGGTGATTTAGGACAAAAAAAAACATTCCGTTTTTGTAATGGCCAGTAAACGGTGCTTTAAAAATCCATTATTAATCGGTGACTGATGTTGTTATCAAAGCACTTTTTTTGTGTCTTTTGAAGGATGTTGGTTGTAAATCGAGTAAACTTGCCTACAAAAAGCTACAAAACACGCGGCGGAAGGCCGAACTAGTTTAGAAATCCTTACCTTTTCGACCAAAGATGCGATAGTTGACCGAGTTTACGCCAGTTCCTTTCTTGCGAAGCTTCAACGATTGAGGATCCTGTGTCCAATTCTCGATCATTTGTCTGTTCATTGATACATTTAAGATTTGCAGTAACATAGGATGAACGCAACCGGGTCTTGAGGTACCATTCTCCCCATATCAATTTTAACGCTCGGGTCATATGATTTGCACATCAAGAAATACAGAAGATGATCGCCAGACTCCTTCTCAGCACCCGCCTGCGGATAACAAACATTGGATAGCAAAGAACTATATTCTCCGCTTGCTGTCCCCTATTCAATTGTCATTTTCAGGAATCTAGTCTAAGTGGAACATCGTCCCCATGAGTAGCTGCTTTTTACACGCCTCGACCAACCTCCCTTTTTTTATTTGCTACCGTTGTACTAGATCACATGGCTGGGTGTTGAAGGGTATAATAAAGATCCTCGCTAGCTGGTCGTCTATCGAGAAAAGGGCGCTCAACGTACTTCCTGCCGGCTTGCCCACGTCCATTCTGAAACGCCTGAGAAAATGTGAACCTTATCCTAACCTTCGGTTCAGCGCATAGATTTCGCATTTTTATCGTGTTTTAATTTTCAAATTGATACTTTTATAGCGAATGTCCTCCAGAACGGTCATTCGGCTGATTACTAACTAACCGAGACTTAGCTATGCCGAGCTTGTTGAATAACACCCAAAGGCCCTTTTTCTTGCGAAAGGTCCTCATTGGCGCGACACTACTGTCTTTCATCTATCTAAGTACGGTATTTATCTATCAATATCGAAAATACCGACAGGTGAAAGACCAGTTAAATGCCGCATATACCGCGGGCCAATCTAAATCATCGGCACTGTACCGGCTGTTCTCCACCTATGGCGAGGCGGATAACCTGTTCCGTCTTTACACCATTGATTTTAACGATAGTGTATACAGGGAGTATACCTCGAAGCTGGACACCATAAGCCACGACATCGATTCCCTTTTGCATCTACCAATCCCGAACGCGCCACTGAAGTCCGGACCAGCAGCTATCAAACAGAAAAATTATCTCGCAAGAGAATATGCTTCCTTGAAAAGGAACGTCAATGAGCTTATTTATTTCGCCCAGGACTCCCTACCTGTTTTGCTCACTAGGGAGGACATCGGGATGGATCCGACGGTTTCTTTGGACCCCGACACCACCCTGAGCCGAACGCTCCGTGATACCATACTCCTTAACCTTCGTGCCGACACATTAGTCCAGAAGAAAGGGAATCTGATTCAAAGAATCTTTAAAGCGAAAAACGACACCCTAATTTTCCAAAATAAATACGAACAAGTATGGAACAACCAGCTTGAGGTCATCTTTAGTAATCTGCAGAAGATCATCGTCCAAAAACATCGTGCATACGATCGCAAAATCGTGCAGCTTCAACGCGATTATTCCTCACTGCGACAGAAAGAGCGGGAGCTTATCCAAGCGAACTACACGCTTTTGAAGAATCTCAAAGAGGGCTTCGATAACATCATCGCCCTGGAGCGCAGCAACCTGCAACACGCTGAACAGCTGAATCTTGCGCTACATGAAGAAAATGCGAGAATCTTCGGGAGCCATCTTCTCACAGCGCTCATTATTATGTTTTTCATGATTATATTCATTCTCTTCTACCAACACAATGCCGGACAGTATGAACGAAAGCTAAATTTTGAAAAAGAGCATACCAGCAGGTTGGCCGAAGAGAAAACCAGCGTGCTGGCCAGTGTCAGCCATGAGGTACGCGCACCGTTGGAATCACTGATCGGCGTGGTCGATATTCTCAAAAAAGAAGGGGTAGACCAACACATTGAGCCCCAGTTTCTAGACGCCATATCGTATGAAATTACCATGATCAATAGCACGGTTACCGATATCTTGAACCTTAGCAAAATGGAAATAGGCGCACTTAGCGTGAAGTATGATTATTTCTCACCCCGCTTTCTGCTGCAGGACCTGATCCTGCTACACGCCTACCATGCAGAAAAGAAAGGCCTACGAATCCTTGAACATCTGAATGTCCCTGCAGACCTTGAAATTTATAGCAGTGCTTTTCGAATCAAGCAAATTATCTCTAATCTGTTAACCAATGCCATAAAATATACGCCGACAGGAACCGTCTCGCTCTCTTGCATCTGGGCAGAACGCAACCGACGGCAAGAGTTAATCATCAAGGTAGCGGATACGGGGGTCGGTATCGCTGCAGCACAGCAACGTGATGTATTTCGGCAGTATTATACCACCGAGGCCAAAAACAGCAAAAATGGCTTCGGACTAGGCTTGTATATCTCCAAACTTTTAACCCAGCAGCTTCAAGGTAGCCTTAGCTTAGCCAGCACACTTGGAAAGGGCTCCACGTTTACCTTGAGGGTTCCCGTTGAGAAGTCCCGGCAGTCCCTCGAAAATACAAAGAAGCGGCAGCGAAGCGACCTGCCCCAAAATATGCGCATAGTGCTAATTGAAGACAATAGGATTAACCTAATATACCTGCAACATTTCTTTAAAGATTTTCCACATGTTTATTCCTTTGAGAATGGAAAAAAAGCATTGGACTTTATAAGAACCGAAAAAATTGATTTAATCATTACGGACCTCCATATGCCAGAAACCAATGGCTGGGACATCCTTCAGTTCGTACGCACTCATCCCCATTTGTCCAATATTCCTGTACTGGCCTTCACGGCAGACGATCTTGCCATCGAACTGGCTCAACTTAGGGACCCGGGGGATCTGTTTGACGATATATTGAGCAAACCACTCGATGAACAGGAGGTCGTCTGTAAAATCTTAAAAGCCCTCGGCTCATAAGGGCCGCTATGTACTGGGGAGACTATAAGAACACGAACAACACAGAAATCTTAAGCCCTGGAATCGGGCGTTGTACGTCACGGCCACCCTTTGGAGTATGGAATATCAACTTAGTACAAGCAGCGATCAACGTTAGATGTTTGGGGAAGATTCGCTAAAGTTGATTCTCCATAGCAGGTCTAGTTATCGTGTATTTAGGTATACCAATTCTCTTTTAGAGATTTGCATTTTTTCGGTTCGTTTTCCTATATTAGTACAGTTTGCCCTCCTTCCCTATTGGGATTGTCAAGCAAAAGCCAATCAGCCCTATGGTTGGCTTTGCTATTTATCGTGCTGACTGTCCCTGGCGATGAATTCCTTTGTACAGGTTTTAAACACGGCTCCCTTGGATTAGATCGAATTGTTGGACTGCGTCCACAGCTACTTTCATATCTATGATTGAAAACAAAAGGGATTTAGACATCCAATAAATCTCTGCTATGACATTTCCAGAGGCATCGCTCCATGCTCTCATCATTCGCTCACTGTTGAACGCGATTCCCGTTTCTCCCTTTTGGTTGAGCGCAATCACACCTATATCACCGCTTTTCTCTCGCGCTCGATATACCGCGGCTTCACAATTCATTTGAAGCGAATACTGAGCATGGCAGCAAGCCTGAGAAATGCTCAATGCGGAAAACTCCCGCATCATGATCTCTCCGTCACCCGTGCAGGATACCGCGCAACTTTGATTCGCTGCATAACAACCTGCGCCAATGATACAGCTATCGCTTACTCGGCCGGGTAGTTTACCGGTAATGCCGCCGGTCGAGGTCCCTGCCGCCAAATTTCCACCGATATCCAGAGCAACAGCTCCTACCGTGCCGCGATTCCCTAGTGCTATCGGATCTAATTGATTTAAAGGTAAAGCTTCCCATTCTTTTAGCCGATGCGGAGTAAAAAAGTAGGTTTTCTCCTCTACCGAAGCTCCAGTTTCTCGGCGAGCGCGTCCGCGCTGGCTCCGGCCACTAAAAGAACATCTGTTTTCTGTCTGATAAGTTCTGCAGCTTTGATTGGATTGCGAACTAAGGATAAGCCACAGACAGCACCCGAAGTCCGTGTGCGCCCATCCATGATAGAGGCATCCATCTCTATGTCTCCTTTTGCATTTAATGCTGCTCCATGGCCTGCATTAAAAAGCGGATTATCCTCAAGCATAGCCACAACATGCTCGACTACGTAGAGTGCACTGCGCTCTTCCTCCAGGGCGCCATAGCCGCAACGAAAGATTGAACACAGCGAATCTAGGTATGCTTCCCTATGGGAGCGTATAAATTCATTGTCCGGACCGGCGCCGCCATGTATGACAAGAGAGATTTTTCTAGCTTTCATATCATTTTTTTTCGGTAATGCATTCTAAACTTCGATCATTGAGATCGATACGGCAGCCTTTGATCAATAGACTCCCTCTAAGTCCGATAGCAAAAATTGCTTCCTGGTCATCCACTTCCGTAATATTAGTGTCTGAAACCTTGGATGCATCCATTAGTACCACCATACCAGTGCCTAAACAAGTTGCTCGATAGCCTTGCTCGATCAGCAATGCAGAATCTTCGCCCAAGCCGACCCCTAAATATCGCGGGTTGAGTAGCAAGGCATGTGCTAATCTTGCGAACCGACCCCTTCGCACAAAGTGGGTGTCCACAACACAATGATCTAGCAGACCTAAACCCGGACCTAGTTTTAATTCTTGACTCAATAAACTCTCACCCGTACCGCCTCCTAAAATCATGGTAGAGGATAACACCATCGCTCCTGCGCTGGTTCCTGCAACGACAAACCCTTTCTCCTGTTTATACTTTTGCTCAATGGTATCCCAGGCTTGGCTACCGCCCAGTACGGTTGCTAATTTCGCTTGATCTCCGCCAGTCAGGAAGACGGTATCGGCCTGTTCAAGTCTTTTTGCCCATTCCTTGTGGGCGGCGCCCCGCCGGTTATCTGCGTGCAGAAATCCTACATTCGAAAATCCGATCCTATCGAATGTCCGCTGATAGGTACCTGAAATTTCGCGGGGTACCTGCGATGCGCAGGTAACCACTTCGATCCTTCCTTGGGTCTTTGAAGAGGGTAGTAAATGGCTCAACACCTCGAATTTCTTATCCGAGAGAGTCTGCTCAGCGGCCAGCTTTCCATCGCGTTCTTCCGCCCCGCCGATTAACAATAATTTTCCCTTAGGTTCCATAGTTCTTATTTAGAGTTCTCAATTCTACTTCTCTGGAAACTAGATCCAATGTCCGGCGACTGTCATCGCTGCAGACGACCAAAATCCCCCCCGAAGCCAGCGAATCCATGGCATATTTTATGGCCTCATCCTCCGCGGAAATTACAGGAACCGATGCCAGAGGTTTGACCTCTCGTATGCCCTGGAGTAGCAAGCTGGTAATCTCCTCACGGCTTCGTCCACGCGTGTCCGCATCGTGGCGGATGATCAACCGATCGAAAATACCAGCGCAGATTTTCCCCATCGCTATAATGTCCTTCTCTCTTCGGTCTCCAGCAGCGGTAATTATGGCAATCTTTTGACTGGAAACCAGCTTATTAAGATACTTTCCGAGCTCCGTGAAGCCATGTGCGTTATGGGCATAATCGACAATAATTCTTGCTGTGCCCAAAAAGAATGTATTCATTCTTCCTAAATTCATTTCCACATTGGGTAAAAAAGTCCGCAAGCCCTTGCGTATCGCTGTTGAGCTTATACCGGACGCCTTGGCCGCGATCGACGCCGCTAGGCAGTTCTGCAACATACATTCGTATTTTCCGCCCATGGTAACAGGAATGCATCCGACCTTTATTATCGATTCGATCTTTCCCTGCCAGCCCGATACGAGCCACCCATCTTTGATGTATGCGACTGCTCCCCCTGCTTGGAAGTGCTTTTGCAAAACAGGATTATCTGGTTGCAGAGCAAAGTAAGCAACCTTGCATTGGAGAGTGCCTGCCATCCCTAGAACCATTTCGTCCTCTGCATTTAACACCGCGAAGCCGGTGTTTTTTGTCGCTTCTGCCACCGTACCTTTCACGCGTGCTAGCATAGCCAGATCATCCACGCCGTCAAGGCCGAGATGATCTTCAGTAATATTGGTAATCACACTGACGTCACATCGGTCGAATCCAAGGCCTTCTCTCAGGATGCCTCCGCGAGCACATTCTAGGATGGCGAAATCTACTAAGGGGTCACTCAGAACCATTCTTGCACTTTTGGGACCACTGCAGTCTCCCGTTGCAACGCAATGACCATCGACGTATATACCCTCTGTTGTGGTACAGCCCACCTTGTTCCCTTGGAGCTGTGCGATATGGGAAATTAGCCGGACCGTTGACGTTTTACCGTTGGTTCCTGTGACAGCGACAATTGGTATCCTCGCTTTAGAAGCATCAGGAAATAGCATGTCGATGACCTGCTCGCCGACCTTGCGCGCTCGCCCACTGGAGGGGGCCGTATGCATCCGAAAGCCTGGCGCCGCATTGATTTCAAGGATTGCGGCATCTTGTTCTGCTAAGGGACGGGTAATATCAGTTGCGATCAGGTCGATCCCACAGATATCGAGCCCCAGTATCCGGGCGGCACGCTCTGCCATGAACTTGGTCTCAGGTGGAACTATATCGGTGACGTCTTCCGATGTGCCACCCGTGGAAAGGTTTGCAGAATCTTTCAGGAACAGCTTGGTTCCAAAGGGTAAGATCGTCGTCAGGGTTAGCGAGTTCTCCTCTAATATGTGCAGGGTATGTTCGTCAACCTCTATTTTTGTTAAAGTCTTTTCGTGTCCTTCCCCTCTATTGGGGTTAACATTCTCCCGGTCAATGAGTTGCTGTATCGTTGCCGCACCATCCCCCACGATATGGGCAGGGATGCGTCTAGCAGCCGCCACGAGCTTGTAATTAATCAACAACAGTCTGTAGTCTTCCCCTCTGATAAATCGCTCAACGAGCACCTCATCAGCATGTCTGCGCGCCTTTTTAAATGCGAGCTCAGCAGATTTCCTGTCGCATATATTGGTAGTGACACCCCGCCCGTGGTTACCGTCCACGGGTTTCATCACCAAAGGGTATCCGAGCTCGTTGATTGTCGCACCTAGCTGAGCGGAGTCCTCCACGACCAACCCGGGCGGAACAGGCAAACAGTGCTCCTGCAATATTTTCTTGGCCAGAAACTTATCCTGAACTACTTCTACAGCAATATTACTGGTACTATCGGCAAGTGTGGCGCGGATACGTCTCAAATGCGCCCCATATCCAAATTGAATGAACGATCCCTCATCGAGGCGCCTCCAAGGAATATCTCTGGCCTTAGCGGACTCGACTATGGCGCGCGTACTCGGACCTAAGCCCTCCAAAGCGGCAATTGCACGAAGTTCAGCGAGGCAGGTCTCTAAGTCAAAGGGGGCTGCTTTCGCTAAGCTTTCCACCAACTGGACTGCGCTCTTTGCAGCAACCAGACCTGGGCGGGGAAGCTCATAAGAAAATACCACATAATACTCACCGATCTTCCCGGTGGATCGCGTGCGTCCGAATCCGCACTCCATGCCTGCTAAACACTGTAGTTCAAGGGCAACGTGCTCGATGATGTGCCCCATCCAGGTTCCCTCAGATAACCTGCGCAGGAATCCTCCTTCGCTCCCTTCGGAGCACCTGTGCGAATAAAGGGAGGGGATGAGCGCGGTAAGACGTTCACTGAATCCGGCAATCAAATTGCTAGGAAGGCTTTCGAACTCTTCGATATCCAGCTTCATTTGGACAAGATTGGGTCTATTAACGGACCACAAATTCGGCCCACTTAGAACTTTGATTTCTATAATCTTCATAGTAGCTTTTTCTCATGAACATTTCTCAAGCAAGATTGATGATTAGCTAACTACTTAAAAAGAAAATAAAAAAACGGCTCGATGTATCCGTGTTTTGCGCTAACCCTTCACGTATTAGGTATTTTTCACTCACACTAGCCTTTCAGTAATTCATGCAAGTTTACCACGAAATCAGTAGAGTGAAACGAAAAGCCCTTGTCTTCAAAAGCAACTGGAAGCTATTAATTCATGCTTTTATTACGAGAACTTGCTAGGGTAAGGAATCTGAAGATTTCACCGGGTTAAGACAAACTAGTATCAACAATCGACACCCCATACGAAAGTTCAAAGAAAAGTTACAACTAGGTAAAAAGGGGCTGCTCGAGCATACATGCCACCGGTTGGAAATAGTGTGGCCTCGTGGGAGTAGTTAACGAGCCAACTACAACGGTTATCCCAACAAGCGCAAAGGTGCCCGATGGATATTTGGCCCGAGCTAATCCAAACGGATCAACCCGTTAGCGGGCTGCATCCTTCATCAGCCTGGGGAAATATAACCTGACGCACGCACCCTTTCCCTCTTCGCTGCTGATGGAGAGCCTACCGCCTAATGCTTTCATCAACTGGTTAGTTTGAAAGAGTCCCCGTCCGTAACGACGCGCCTCGTTGGAGAGCGTTCCTCCGGAAAACTCTTTGGAAAAAAAAGCGAGCTCTTCTCGGGAAAGTTTCCCTCGGTTGTCTTGGAAACTGTAGACCACCCATTGGCCCACCGGCTCACTAAAGATTTCGAGCTGCAAGGGTCGTATATCGGCGCAATTCTTTATCGACACGTCCATCAAAGAGTAAAATACCTGTTTAACACGCGCTCTGGGCGACCTTAGTGGTAGCAACTTACCTAAAACAAGTTCCATTTGTTCATTTGGACGTTGTCTTCGTAGTTCCTTCCACCACTCGGGAAGCTCCTGGCTGAGCGAAAATGTCTGCGTGGGGGTTTCGCACGATGTTGTCTGGCTCAGCTGATAGGTCTGATCGATAATGTTCTCCAGGCTCTTCAGGGCATCCTTGAGGATAGGAAACCATTTGGCATCCACCTGCACTTGGTCGTTCTGATTTCGCAGCATAAAGTCCACGGCCATTTTCGCAATAGCGAGCGGATTTTTGGCGTCGTGGTTCAACATATAGGCTAGCGCCTCCAGCTGCTCCTTAGCATTTGGGTCGCTGTCGCCCGGCGCCGCATTTTCTGAGGCCTCGATACGCTTGGTGACATCGACGCTCGTATGCAAAATCGCTACCGTATGGCCATTTTCCACAACTGCCTTGTACTCGAAATCGAAGAATCGAAGCTCTTTTTCGACGCTTCCGATGAGTGCCGGAACCCCGATGCCGATGTGGCTCCTACCCGAGCACCATACGCGCTCAAGAGCATCTGCAAAACCAGCCTCGGCAAAGCCGGGAAATACATCTCTGAATAAACCTCCTATAATCTTCTGATCGGATCCCCAAACCTCCAACATCGCGTCATTAGCAAAGGCTATCCTTAGCTCACTCCCCTGATAAATCGCAGTGGCGACTGGAGAATGACGTAAAAATCGGACGAGGTTGCTTTGCGAGCAGTTCTTCATAGGGACAGTGATTTTAAACAGCTAAATGTAGCTAAATTACTACATTTAACTATCAGGGAAAAGCCATATTCCTCCTATGGCGTCTCCAAACACGTAGATAACAGCTGTTTTCAAAAGACCTTTTCAGATAAAATGACAAAGGTCCCTAGCGAAGGCACAAAACATCCATTCTTGTTTTCCTATTGCTGAATCGCTCACGCATGGCCAGTATGCAATCGAAATTAGGTCGCAACGGATCCAGCAAAACTGCCGACTTGCAGGTTTTAAAATCGTTTATTGTAATCTACAGCAGGCTCCCCCGGCCCTGCTCGCACAAAGAGCGGTTCCATAGCAGGTCAAGGATCACATTATAGTTCTGAAATATCCATATTGTTTTTTAATTTTGGTCCCTAGTCTAAGCAAACCTACTGAAAAACATGACAGATCAAGAGGAAACTGCTCTTATTGCACGATTGGCGCAGGGAGATAAGTCTGCTTTCCAGGCTCTTTATGACCGGTACAAGAAAAAGCTCGCTACCAATCTCTTTCATCTGCTGAAATCATGGGACCTGGTCGAGGAGGTTCTACAAGAGCTGTTTATAAGAGTATGGGAAAACAGAAGCAAGATCGACGTAGAGCGTTCCTTTCGTTCCTACCTCTATCGAATTGCCTCCAATTTGGTATATGATTATTACCGCAGTGCGTCCCGAGATCGCGTGCTGGCCGCACGGTTCTGGGAACATATCGAATTACACCAATATCCGCAGCGCATTCAGGAGCAGATCCTGCGCGACAAAGAACTCATGCGAACCATCGATATGCTCCCGCCCCAGCGCAAATTGGTCTTCCGTCTCTGTAAATTCGAAGGCTTTTCTTATGAGGAGGTCGCAAAACGCCTCCATATTTCTAAGGCAGCCGTGAACGATCACATCAGTAAAGCGAATCGCTTTATCATCGAAAACTACAGTAAAGATTCTGTACTCTTCATTGTCCTGCTTTCCAGCGCGCTACTTAAAGGGGTCTAGTGGCCGTAGTTTTACAGGTTTTCAAACATTTTTTATTTTTTTTCAAGTCGAGCTATTGCTTTTGCAGTGGGCTACGTATTATACTATATGGAGAACATCGATTTCGAAACTCGGGCCCGATTCCTGCTGAATAAAGTAGCCAAAAACACCATCACTTTATCCGAGTATCAGGAACTATTAACGCATCTAGCGGGTCACCAGGACAAGCAGCAGCAGTGGCTGGACTTGCTGCAGGAAAGCATCGGCGCTGAACGTCCGCCAGTCGATGAACTTCAGCTAGAGCTCCATTTGCGCCGCATTGACAATAGGCTAGAACAGGATCCTCGGATGAACACGCAAAAGCATTTTCGTTTAAGCCCAGCTCTTTATAAATATGCGGCTGCTATTTTGCTCTTCATTGGGCTTTCAGCCGGTTTATTTCTGGCGTATCAACACAGGACGGCCCTGAGAACAGAACTTGCAGAAGGTTATTCTAGCAAACAACGCGCGACCATCACTCTTTCCGACGGCTCCGTCCATTATCTGGATACGCAGAGCGGCGCGCTGATTACCGACCAACGCGGAACACGTTACGCGGGCCAGGAGCGGCTACTGGCCGATGCGCAGACCCAGGACATTCTCTTAGAAATACCTCGGGGAAGCATTTACCAAGTTACCCTTCCCGATGGAACGAAAGTGTCGTTAAATGCAGATTCAAAATTACGGTATCCCGGAAGATTCCAAGGGCATCGAGTTGTCGAACTGCAGGGAGAAGCGTTTTTCGAGGTCACCCACCAGCAGGATCAACCTTTTATCGTCCACACCCAAGGGCAACAGCTGATAGTCCTGGGAACTAAATTCAATGTAAACAGCTATGCGGAAAATGCACCTAAAACTACGCTAGTTGAAGGAAAAGTAAAAGTCCTTGCCAATCAAGGGTCGAAGTCTGTCGTTCTTAAACCGGGTCAACAGGCAACCTTATCGAAGGGTGAATTTGCGGTCCAACGAGTTAACGTTAATGACATCACCGGATGGACCGAGAACATGTTCATCTTCAACAACCTATGGCTCAGCGAGATCATGGACCAGCTCGAGCGATGGTACGATATCCAAGTCGATTACCCCCCAGGGTATACCGATGAACGGTTCTACGCAGAGATTCCGCGGGATCGTCCATTGCAGGACGTCCTGAGCTACCTGCAAAAGGCCAGTCGATATCAATTTGAAATCAAAGGGAGGAGGGTGCAAGTGAAATAAAGAAACCACTGGCCAACATAAAAAAACCGAAACTGCGCTAACAGTTCCGGCAACAATAGGGTGGCTAACACACGATTATATTCAGATCAACAGCTATTAACCAACCGATACAAATGTAGTTCATATGGCCTGCAAATGCAACATCGCATTAAGCAGTGCCAAGCTTTACAGGGGTATCTCAATCCATTACATATGAAAACGCGGGATTTGTGCGAGCCAGAGCAAAAGCAGCGCACCAAACAACTAAGTCTTTTATTGACGATCATGAAATTAACATTCAGCCTTATAATACTGCTGACCATGACGGCATTCACTGTCGCATACTCACAGAAAATAACTATAAAAGCGCACGAAGAACCACTCGTGAATGTGCTAAAAGAACTGAGACGCCAGAGTGGGCTCGCCTATGTGGCAAATGCGCAGGCGATCAACAAAGCTACACCGGTGACCATAAACCTCAATTCCACATCCCTACAAGACGCACTAAAGAAGATATTCGATGGTCAACCGCTACGTTACAAGGTGCAGGATCAACTGCTTTTCATTGAAGCGCGCCCGGTAGCTGCCAGCACGCCCAGCACCGAAACAGCCACTGGTACCCAGGGAAACGTCCGGCCCGATAGAGAAGACCAACAGCCCATTACCGGACGCGTACTGGACGGCGATGGCCGAGCGCTAAGCGGTGCTACGGTCAAGTACCAAGGCGGCAAAAAAGTAGCCATCACCGATGCTCAGGGCGGGTTTGTGCTGATTGACGTACCGTTGGGAGCGGAGATCTCCGTTCATTACCTAGGCTATGATACGCAGCATCTACGCGTTTCCCAGCAGCACATCCGCGTTACCCTGACAGCGAGCTCGTCGGTGCTCGATGAAACGCAAGTAATCGCCTACGGCAAAACCTCCAAACGACTAAATACCGGCAACGTTTTTACGGTCAGCGGAGAGGAGATCAGCCGTTCCCCCGTGATGAATCCTATGGCTGCGCTGGAGGGGCGCGTTCCGGGGATGATCGTCAGCCAAAGTAGCGGCGTTCCAGGCTCTACGGTCAACTTACAGATCCGCGGACGCACGCAGGTGGACCCAGATCTAGGAGCCGGAGAATCCCCATTAATCATTATCGATGGGATTCCACTGGCCAGTGGGAACGAGGATCTGAACAATTTGCTTTCAGCTATATCGGGCACGGGCACGCATGGCCTTAGTCCCTTTGCCACCATCAACCCCGGCGATATCGAAAGTATCGATGTACTGAAAGATGCTGATGCGACGGCTATCTACGGAAGTCGTGGGGCATCGGGAGTGATTATCATTACGACCAAAAGAGGGAAAACAGACGGCCTTTCCATTCATGTAAGAGCAGTAACGGGATTCAGTAAGGCACAGAAGCCCGACTTATTGACCACGCCGGAATATTTGATGATGCGCCGCGAAGCGTTCGCCAACGACGGCATCGAAATGACCAGCAGTAACGCTTATGACCTATTGCTTTGGGACACCACGCGGGTGGGGTTAGTCGATCAGCTCATCGGCGGCAGATCGGCATACTCGAACATCGAGGGATCCATATCCGGTGGCAACGAGCTCACCAGGTTTAACCTTGGCGGATCTTATTTCAAAGAGTCCGATGTTTTTCCGAATATCACTGACCTAGCGCCCAATAAACGGACAAACGGATTTATCAACGTCTCAACCACGTCGGCCAATAAGCGTTTCATCGCAGATTTCCGCGGAAATTATTCCTTTACCCACAACCAAGCTCCGGGCGCCGATCTCTCGCAATACCTCACCTTACCGCCACATATTAAACTGTTTGAAGCAGACGGGTCGCTGGCGTGGAATGAAGGAGGGAGAAAGACCGACAATCCGCTGGCGCAATTGTTGAGGACCTATTCCGCAAAAACCACTAACCTGATCGCCAGCGCCCTTTTGGGGTACAAATTTATGGAAAACCTGGAGCTAAAGGCAAGCGTCGGCTACAATCGGATCCTAACCGATGAGCTCCGCAACACGCCTTTGACCGCGCAGAACCCCATGGACTCGCGCTCGGCCATGTCACAGTTTGGCAAGACAGAATATCACAGCCTTATATTTGAACCGCAGCTGCACTACCAAAAGTCGACCACGTTCGGGACTTTTACCGGATTGCTCGGCGGAACCTGGCAAGCGCAGCGTAGCGACAGGATGAACTTTACCATCAAGGATTACCCCAGTGACGATTTCTTAGGCACCTTAATCGGTATCCCCAGCTCAGGGTTTAGCAACCCCAGCAGCTCCGACAATGAGTACAAGTATACGGCTGCTTTTGGCCGTTTGAGTTATAACCTGCACAACAAATACTTAATAAACTTGTCTGGAAGAAGGGATGGCTCAAGCCGCTTCGGTCCGAACTTCCGATTCTCCAATTTTGGTGCGATCGGCGGCGCATGGATCTTCAGCAACGAGAACTTCTTTACCAGATTCGCGGAGCTGATGAGTTTCGGAAAACTCCGGGCAAGCTACGGGGTGACCGGAAATGATAAAATTGGAGACTACAAGTATCGCGATCTATATGGCTCGGACCCATGGGGGCCAACCTATGATCAGCAGCTGGCCCTTTCCCCCACTTCGCTCTTTAAGCCTGACCTGCATTGGGAGAGGAACAAAAAGCTCGAAGTCGCCGTAGAACTCGGATTCTTAAAAGATCGGATTATCTTTGGCGCAGCCTGGTACCGCAACAGATCAAGCGATCCTTTGGTGCAGTATGCATTGCCTTACTCCACAGGCTTTTCATCGGTCACGGCAAA
This sequence comes from Sphingobacterium hotanense, assembly GCF_008274825.1. Classification (NCBI taxonomy): domain Bacteria; kingdom Pseudomonadati; phylum Bacteroidota; class Sphingobacteriia; order Sphingobacteriales; family Sphingobacteriaceae; genus Sphingobacterium; species Sphingobacterium hotanense. The sequence goes on along the minus strand of NZ_CP030848.1, from coordinate 149,193 downwards.
CCTAACAGGCGTCGTGGTACAAAACAAAGGACTGGAGCTCACCGTAAATAGCAAGAACATCGCGTCTTCAAATTTTGAATGGCGCACATCGTTTAACTTGACGCTCCCGTCCAACAAACTCATTGCATATCCAGGTCTGGAGAACAGCACCTACGCAAAAAAATATGTCATAGGCAGACCGTTAGATCTGGTCTTCGCGAGTCACTTCCTAGGCGTGGATCCCACCACAGGGCTGTACTCCGTGGAGGATCTAAATGGCAGCGGAAAGTATGAGATTGTTAACATCAATGGTGATCTGCGGTCCGGTTTCGACAGCGAACCTGCGTTTTATGGCGGATTGCAAAACGATTTCAGGTATAAAGATTTTGCGCTCAGCTTCTTCTTCAACTTCACTAAACAGTGGATGCAGAACTGGCGTTCGCTCGCAGGGACAAGCCCCGTGGGCGGCATTAGGAATATGCCCCGCTACGTGCTCAACAGGTGGCGAGAAGTGGGCGATGAGACCGATGTGCAGCGATTCACTACGATTAGTTCAGCATCCAATTCGCTGGTGGGCAACTATGCCAGTTCCTCCAGTGACGCAAAATGGGAGAACATTTTTTTCGCCCGTTTGCGCACCGTGGAATTACGCTATAGTCTCCCCGGCAAATGGATGAATAAAGTCGGGGTACGCCAGTTGAACGTCATGCTACAAGGGCAGAACCTCTTTACCTACTCCCCTTTCCGCGGTAGCGATCCACAGACCATTTACACGCAGAAGTTGGCGCCACTGCGCACCTATGTGGTGGGTCTGCAGATGAATCTATAACCCTTAACCTATTACCAAATGACTATGAGAATATTGAAAATATGTATTGCTATATCTATGCTATTCTTCGCATCAGGTTGCGAAGAAAGCCTGGAGGTGAAAATTCCGGCTGGCGTATACGACGCTGAAAAAGTGTTCCAAAGCAAAGAAAGCACCGAGGCCGCCTTGCGTGGAATTTACCAGAGTATGACCACCGGGGGCTTTTCGTTCAAAGTCAATCCGTTTTTGGCGGTCATAGGCGGCAATTTCGGCTTGGCATCGGATGAATTGATCCATGCCGGACCTTCCCAAGAACAGCAACTGTTCCTGGAGAACAATTTGAATTCCCTCAGCTCTACCGTATCGGGCATATGGTCTTCATTTTATTCCTATATCTACCAGAGTAATCGCTTCATTGAGGGAGTCAAGCGGAGCACGGCGCTCGATGAACCTACTCGCAACAACTTGCTGGGGGAAGCATATTTTATCCGCGCAATTTCGCTGTTTTACCTAACCAACATCTATGGCGACATCCCTATGCCGTTGACGGCGGATTACAACCAAAATTCCCAGCTAGCAAGTTCCGACCAACAAAGCATCTATAAGCAGGTCGTGTCTGACCTCCAGTACGCGATTTCGGCCATGACCGCATCTGCCCCGGAAGCAGGAAACCGCTACCGCGCGAGCCAGGCGGCCGCAGACGCGCTGCTTGCCCGGGTCTATCTCTATCAAAAAGATTGGTCACTGGCTGCCCAACACGCCAGTGCCGTAATCGACAATGAGGCATTTGTCCTGGAAACCCTGCGCACGGTCTTTACCGCAGCATCCAAAGAAGCGATATGGCAGCTGGCGAACCCAGGAGGAAACCTATACTCGATCGAGGCAGCCACGATGTCGGGAAACTACGCCAACTATGCTAACGGGACCTATCGGTTATCTCCATTTCTGCTCGATCAGTTCAGCGTCGATGATCAGCGTTTAGCGCTGTGGACAAAGCTTGGCACTAGCGGCTCCGGAATAGGAACGCGAGCTCCGCGTAAATTGTGGGTCACCGGCAACGCAGAACCTGGTGCCGTAAAGGAGGCTACTACACCGCTGCGTTTGGCGGAGCTATATTTAATTAGGGCCGAGGCCTACGCGCAACAAAATAAACTTCCGCAGGCGATCGGGGATATAGACGCAATTCGCGCACGTGCAGGGGCATCGGATCAGGCCGATGCCGATTTCCGGCTCCTTTCGGTCGCCCATCCGCAAGCGTCACAGGCGCAGGTGCTTGCTTACGTCCAGCAGGAAAGGCTTCGTGAACTCTTCAGCGAACAGGGGCATCGCTGGTTTGATGCCAAGCGATCGGGCGTTCCCTTGACGACATTCTTCCAAGGCCGCAAGCCGGATATAGCACAAACTGATCAATTTCTTCCTATCCCTGAAAACGATTTACAAACGAACAACAAACTTACTCAAAATGAAGGTTACTAAACTATACATAACACTTACCGGACTGATTGTGGGACTGCTGTGTGTGTCGCTTCAAGCGGCTGCACAGAAGCCCAACTTCACCTTGGTCGGGAAATTCAAAAACTGGCCCCTTTCTCGCCATGTTGTCGTGATTTATGGCGAAGGTCAACAGGCCGTCACCGATACGGTGCCAGTCAGCAAGGGAAAGTTGCTTTATAAAGCATACCTAGAGCAACCTACTGAATTTGCTATTTACTATGATAGCCCCACGAGTTCTCAAAAAAAGGATAGCCGGCGGTTTCTTGCGGCTCAAGGGAAGGTCACCTTAAAACATCCTGACTCCCTAAAAACAGCCGCGATTACGGGTCCGCTTGCTACGCTAGAATATGAGCAGTTACAAGCGCAATCAAAACCGTTTATCAATCAGATGGTTAACATCCGAATTCAAGCACAGCAGCTGCTAAACCAAAACGAAAACCAAGACTATTCCGCTTTGGAGAAAGAGTTTAAAGTGGCCCAAGAAGGTCTGCGGCAGTGCTATATCGCATTTATCAAAGAGCACCCCCGTTCGATCGTTTCTTTACAGGTTATTAAACAGCTCGATGGCGTAAATTATGCTGACGCCCAGGTGTACGCTCTCTACCAAGACTTATCCCCGCAAGTGCAAGAAAGTCCAGAAGGTAAGCGGATTCGAGGCAGGTTTGAAATCGGTATGAAAACAAGCCCGGGCGCTATTCTTGAAGACTTCACTTCGCTCGACACCGCACGCCGTCCGCTCAGTTTAGGTGAAGTGAAGGCGCAAGGGACCGTTACTCTGGTAGACTTTTGGGCGAGCTGGTGTAAGCCCTGCCGGGAAGAAAACCCGAACCTTAGAAAACTATACGAAAAATTTCATGGCAAGGGTCTGAACATCATTGCTATTTCACTCGATCGATCCGAAGAAGCCTGGAAAAATGCAATCCGTTTAGACAGTTTGCCTTGGTATCACGTTTCTAGCTTAAAGTTTTGGGATGAGCCTATCGTAAAGCAATTCGGCATCCAAAGTGTGCCGGAATCTTTTTTGCTGGATAGCGAGGGCCGCATCATCGGGCGAAGCCTACGCGGCGACCAGTTACACCAAGCCGTACAGCAAGCCCTTAGAGCCCCACTAGACTCCCTGCAGGTACGCTCCATGCTCAAGCAATTCAGGGAAACCAAGGATAAAGCGCGCAAGCTGAGCATTTACCAGCAGTTACGCGATGAACCCGTGCTGTTAAATCAGGCTTATGGCGGATTGACCGTCGCCGGCATGCAGAAAGAAATCGCACTGGATTTGGCTCGCCAAGGAAAGGTTCATGCGTTCCGCTCTTGGGCAGGCCAGATGACTGCATCGGCCATGCGAGACATCACCATCGCTGCCGGATATGACACCCTGTCCAAAAACATGAAAAGTGAAGACTTCCTTCACATAATACGCGTGCCCTTGGACTCGCTCCAAAGTGAACCCAATTGGAGCAACGAACAGATCAACCTCTATTCGAAACTGCTCGACCTTTATCTCAGAGACATTCCTCAGGAGCGTTCTAAAGACATAGTGGCCTATATGACGCCCTTGTTTCGTGCTCAAGGGAATTACTACCCTGCTGACAACATTAAAGCGAACAATGATCAGCCCGATCACTTCAAGGCTTCCCGTTCTTTCCGTTACGCCAAGGCACTGCTGCATAGTCAGCAGAAAGACCAAGCCATCATGGTTATAGCGCGGGCTGCCGAAGCTGGGATTTTCTCCCCCAAGCAATTTAAAGAAATCGAAGCAGCGCTGTCGCTCACAGGATTACAGCAGTCCGTCGAGCGCCATCTTGCGCTGGCTAAAGCGAATTACGCAACTAAAGTTAGACGACTGCTGGAAAAAAACAAAGAACCTGCCTCCGCTGCTGCGCTACGTCAGGGGAAAAAAAACTACGTATTGCTCGATTTCTGGGGAACCTGGTGTTTACCATGTCGCGCATCCCATCCTAAGCTCGTGAAGATCTACGAAGAGTTCAAAGGACAGGGCCTGGAGATCGTCAGTATCGCACATGAAAGTCCAGGTCCCATTGACGAGGTTAAGAAAAAATGGCAAAAGGGAATTGCCGACGATCAACTTACCTGGCCGCAGATCTTGAACAACGACGGTTTAGAAGGCTTTGATGCGATCAAAGAGTTCTCGATTGCCATGTTCCCGACAAAGATACTTCTTGATAAAGATTTCAATCAGATCGCAGTGTTTCAGGGCGCCGACAGCACAGACAAGTTACATCAAATGCTCGAAAAATTATTGCGCATGGATTGAAGGGTATCCTCCATGTCGCATCGGCCGGCAACATACATGATGGATCATACATTCCTGTAGTCTATTGCATTTATACTCCCAGATAATCAAGGAAGCCCACTCGGAAGAGATCATATTTTGCGATACTCACGGAGCGGGCTTTTTTCAATGGCCAAGGGGCTAAACCAAACTGGATCGTAAAGCGCCCCAGCAATCCCAAGCAAATGGATCATATTCAACAAACCACCCGCTTGGCTATCAGCTATGCTTTCCCTAGCTTCGATTACCAAAGCCCGGATGAATTCTGCTTATTTTTCCGCCAGATGCATATTTTGTCCTCATAGTCGATTAGGTTTAAGTCAACGGTCAGGTCCCCGGTTCCTAGGTTACCTCAAACGTTAAATAAGAGAGCTTCGGTATTACTTATAGAAAGTATCTATTCCCACTTCAACAAGCTACTTTACCGTATTTAATCACCTGTAAAAGTTTTCAGGTCTTTTTATTGCAACCCATTTTTCACATACTCAACCTTGAAAATGCTTCAAGTGATTTTAAAAAGTAACACTACAAGAATCTGGCTTAACCAAGTAATAATGGAAAAATAAATAGCTTTAAATGGAGCGCACTGAAAAACGACCGATTAAAACAGCATGTGGATGTGCATAAACCCTTTTCTTGTCTATTTGAAGACCGCTATTTTATGCTACTTAAATAATCGATTCTCAGCGGTTTCAACTGTGATTTCCAACATGTTTTGAACCTCTTATTTTTCAACAGAGATTTTTCGATGCCTTCTTTAAAACCCTTCCTTATAACTTCTCTCTGCCCGTATTCAATTTAAATCTTCGTCAAATTTTTTCTAGCGATGGAAAACTTAGTAGAGTGCTCTGGATTCAGAGATAAAGCTAATCTTCTGATCTTTTCAAAATCCGGGTGATATTTATCCCAGTTACTTTTTGAAATCAATTTGAATCAAGATAATACCCTCCCCAAAATTCTTGCACCTCGCTTCTTAGCATTTTGGGCTTGGCGTTTAATTTAATATCAAACGTTACCAAACCATTCTCTAAAAACCCTTCCGATAACAAATTCTTCAGCTTAGTTTCCACCACCCTTATTTCTTCTACAAAATCATACTCCATGGAAAAATCCAGATCATAAGAAGCACGTTCACTAAGTCCATACTCCATACTGATCGCATTTCCCTTTAACACCAATGAGTCCATAAAATGATCATCCCGGACAAGCGAACTGATTCTAATTGCTTTAATCTGATTAATGATTTCAAAATCTACCATCATTTATAATCGGCTCTTAATGAACGCTTGTACAATACCGAAGCGATGCATAAACCCAAAAGTATAGCAATAACCAGATAACAAATGCGAGGTCTGTAAAATTTAGATTTTCAATGACACCTATAGTCCACCTCACCTTTCTGAGCCACTCTCTTAAACGCTATATATTTCATAGCTACGATCTCTATCCTACGACACACACCCGAACTAGTTACGGATTAACAAGACTTAGAACAAGTAGCATAGACAATCGCTTTTATAGCTGTACTATCGCAAAAACCCTCGAATTAGCGCCCATTATACATCCCAGAGATCAACCTAGCAAATAATAAATTACGGGAGGATATAAATTAATTATGACCTCAAAGTAGATTTAACAGCGCTAAGCTCCTTATCCGTCCTTGTAGCGACGCCGGCATGGTTCGATCGATGATTTATTTTGCCCCTGCTTAGCAAAAGTGATGGGCGGCCCCACTTCTTCCATGAATCAGCTAAAAGCGACATGGACTGAGGGCTATCACCTCAAACTTTAGTTAGAACCGTAACTTAAATCCCCACATCCGCCCTTGCGCTAATCAGTTTTTATGTTTAAATTAGACATCTTATGGCCCTATTGAAAATCCTCCTTGCGGAAGATCACCATGTTGTTAGAAACGGAATCAAACTTGTACTTCAGAGTCAAGCGGATCTCAGCGTAGTGGGAGAATACGATAATGGACAAGCGGTGTTCGAGGCTATGGAACAGTCCATTGACGCGGACCTCTTGATCACTGACCTCGATATGCCCATCAAAGGTGGCATTTCCTTTATACGGGAATTCGCACAACATTATCCCCATCTTCCCATCTTGGTATTGACCATGTTGGATGATAGCAGGCACCTGGCCGAAGCATTCAGCGCTGGCGCTAAAGGCTATTTACTCAAGAACATCGGAGCCGAGGAACTGATCTACGCCGTTCGACGCACGTCCGCAGGCGGGCAGTACCTTTGCGAAGAACTATCCATGCGCTTTGTCGAACAAGCGATACAAGAGCAACATACAAAATCTTCTATTGCTACAGATCCGCAGTACGACCTCTCTGAGCGCGAAAGTGAGGTACTACAGCTATTGGCTGACGGCTACACCAACAAGGAGATCGCTGAACAGCTTTTTTTATCCCGCCGTACCGTAGAAGGTCATCGCGAAAACCTGATCAACAGGTTTGGGTGTCGTAACACGGCGGTCTTGATCAAGCGGGCGACAGGCTTAGGCCTTCTCAGATAAGATACTATAAGGGTGCTTCGGTTCTCCTCCCGCTGGATAGCAAGCGTTTCCGCTTGCGAGCGAACTCGTATTTCCAGCGTATAAACTGGATGTTATTCAAAATAATGCAACCATCGATGAACTATTTTCTACCTGAAGTGTCTTATAGGTACAGCTTTTTTAACATACAATTGATATCACGAAAGCATATTCCCTCGGAATATGCTTTTTTTGTACCATTCCTTCCCAGATAATTATGAAGCGTCAGATGCTACCGTAATTGGAACGTTCGCCTTTCGCAGCGTTTTTTAAAGAGCTTTTGCGCAGGTACCTTTTCTTGATTTCATCATGTAGTTTATTTCCGGGATGCCTATGATACGCCCAATCGGTGGGGTTGCACCATACTCGGGAGCCAGGGAGCCAGCACAGCGCCGTCCTGACCTCTATTTAATCCGCCCCTAATCGATCTTTCTTAAACGCTCCAAAAGAAAGAAAAAATGAACTTTGTGATCAATAGCTTGTTCAGCTAGTAAGTCAGCAGGATGTATGAAAACTACAAATAATGTTTATTTAATAGATGCAAAGCAAAAGGTCCGAAGGAAAAAGCGAGCTAAATGGTTGAAAAAACTATATAGTGCCGGACTCTCGGGTTACGCTTTGCAAAGTATAGCTCCGCTGCCGAAAAAGACTAAAAAATATCGTACACTGTAAATCATTCGATCGCTATGTTTCTTTCAATCTTATTTGGACTTCTTTTTATAGCATTGGCTATTTTCATCGTCATACGGGTACGTAATAGCCGGCGCAGAAAATCATGAAGCGCACGTTTCTACTGCAACCGAATCTTGGATTGCCCCGCCTGTACAAACGCATCGACCACGAAGCTTGGGAGTATCCTGGCGGCCCTTTCTACCTACTGGAAAGCTGTGCCGATTTTCGTTAATCGTAAAGGCAAACGGGATACGCGTTTGATTAAAATGTATCATATTTCTTTGTTTTCTTTATAAAAATCGGATATTAGCAAAACTGCCAAGACATTAGTAAATGTTCTTATGCGTGAACCAGTCTCTAACTAGAGATTGGTTCCGTTGTTTTAAAAAAAAGCCCTCGCTTATTAAAGCTTGCATATCTCTGCGGGTATTGCTAATCATTTTTGCAAGACAGCTATAGCCAAATTAACAAAAACGTTGCTTTAAATAACAACCATTGTACTGCCACCCAAGCAAAAGGGAACCTGGTGGCGATAAAAATACTGGCAGGCATGCGCTTCTTGAAGGCCGTTGAAAACAGCTATCTTTAGAAAACGTTAGCCCTTTTCATAGAAAAGGGCTAACTATTGAAATTACGAGCTTGCGTAACTATAATACGCTACGGAAATACGAACAAACAATTCGACGTTTGGTTTTCCCTGCCCTGTCCTTTCTCCATAATCCGCTGCCTATCGGGAGGAGCCCGCTGAGGTCGGTGAGCGCACACTGCGATCCCCCCAGCGGTAGTTCGCAGGCAGATTCTGCCGGCGCAATATTAATCGGCGTTCAGAAACTTACGCAAATAAATCTCTAAGTCATCCCCTCTGAGGTTTCTGGCGATAATCTTGCCATTGGGATCGATCAAAAAGTTCTTGGGAATCGAGTTCACCTTATACAGGCTGGCCGCCTGATTTTTCCAGCCTTTGAGATCCGACACGTTCGTCCAGGTCAGCTTGTCGTCCTGGATGGCCTTTATCCAGGCTGCCTTCTGCTTCTCGGCATCCAGAGAAACCCCCAACACCGTAAAATTTTGGTCGCGATACTTCTGGTAGGCCTTCACGACAACCGGGTTTTCCGCGCGACAGGGGCCGCACCATGACGCCCAAAAATCCAGCAGAACGTATTTTCCACGGAAATCCGATAGCTTGACTGGCTTTTGATCGACATCGTATTGAAGGAAATCAGGAGCCTCATTCCCCACGGCCAGAAGTTTCTGATCCGCCATATAGGAGGCAATGGGTACCGCTGATGGCCATTGCCTGACCTGAGGGCTTAGGAGTTGGAAGAGATCTACGTTCGCCGTCGCATCATAATCTTTGCTAGCCACCTCTTTAAATAGCTCTAAACTGACGTAGGAGTCCGGATGCTGCTGAATGAACGCACGTTTGATCGAATCTTGAACGGCAAAGATTTTTCTAAAGATGGCCGCGGCTCGCTTGGAAAATTCTGGGGATTCTCTTTCTTCCTGGGTACTCTTGCCGTATAAATCCGCTATAGTATGGGTGTACATTTGCGTGTGGGTGCGGGCATTGTGCTGAAATTCCTGGAAACGCTGGTTTATTGCACCGGCATTAACCGTTGCTTTTTTTAGTGAATCGGTCCCGCGGATTTCAATTTCACCCTGTTCAGCATAGAAATCGATCAGATCTGCATCTTTCATTTTTGGAAATTCCGTTCCCTGATGGCGCAGTACGGCCTGGAGCTTCATCGGTTCGTCGATTCTCCCTGTGAATCGGTATCCGCTACTGCGGAGCTCCGCGCTATCAATGATCTGCTGATTAGGCCATCCAAAATCCCTAACCAAAAACAGCATATTGCCCGGTTTGGGGTCTGCCGTGCGGATACGAACCTCGTAGGTGATTTCTTGAGCGAAGCCCGCCCAAGGGAACGCCGCAAGCAGCGCAATAAAGAATCTAAGTCTCATCTAGTTTAGTTTAAGTTTTATAATATCAAGAGAGGGGAAGCCTACCCCTTAGTAACGCTCCGCTTTCCAGTTGATGTTTTTTATTTTCAACAGGCCATCCCAGGCTGCGCTGGGAACAGCCTGAAGCGCGACGTGATTGGGGTTATTGTCCAAATTGAACCGCTTTAGGGTGCCCTGGCCGGCCTTATAGCCCGCGATGTAAAGCGAATTCTCCGCAGGGTTCTGCTGCGTATCGAACTTGATCATGGTGATGTCCTGCCCAGGCAGGGGATCAAGTGGATAGAGCCGTTCGTTTCCCGGATTATAATCGTACGCAAACAGGCGCTGATTTACGGTATAAAACACAACCGTGCGATTCGAACTGAACGCATACTGCTCGGCTTGGTGGAAATTGAAAGCTATTTCTTTAACCCCGTAACTAGCAAGCTTGACCGGATTGCTGCCGCGCGCATGGAACTTATAGATATAACGCTGCTTTGACCCTTCACCCACCACGGCAAATGTATTGCCATTCACGAAGCCTCCATCCCGGTTAAAAGTGTTCTCGGCATAGATGAGCTCCTGACCTTGGGCTCCTAAGTTCCAGGAGAAAACCTCGCCAGCGGCCTCTACGGGATAACTAGAATGATCGATGAACATAAAACCTGCCAGTGCCATAAACCGGTCCTCTTCTTGATTATACCACATCATGGAGGACATGCTTCCCAGTGGATACATCAGGAAGGGTGCCGCGGGCAAGAGCCGCTCAAAATCAGAGGCCAATCGGTTTATGGGGTTATAAAATTCACCTTGTCCCAATAAAGTCGAGGTCGTGTAGATATTTCCTGTCCGGGTGACAATCGCGCGACTGAACTCATCGCTTATCGTGCCGTCAGATTTGATGATCTGCGGAGCCATAGCTATAGGCTGCTCCTGTTGCACGTCAATGGGATCGGTTGGCATCAGGAAGCTGGAAATGGTATTGGTGCTTGCACTGCTCATGCGCTCCCGATCGAAGAAGTAGGACCCTGACTCGGTAAAGATCCACACCAGTTTATGGGAGTCCACGAATCCTCCACCATACATGATCTCTCCAGGCTTTGTCAGTGTCTGACCTAGTCCGCTATTCCTGATCAAACCATCCATCAGAATCGTATCGGCTATCATCGATAGCATCTGGGCTTCAACCTCGCCTGTCTGCGTTTCACCCAGGATAAGGATGCCACGTGTAAAGGGTGTGGAAACCGCAAGGTTCGCTCTTTTGCTGAAAACTATGCCCGTGCTACGATCCCTGACGCGAAACTCCAAGAGGTACTGTCCCTTTTCCACTCCCACAGGGAACTTCAGCTGCGCGCTGGTGCCAATGGTATCGGCTGCGCGGCTAGTCCCTTGCATGCGCAAGGTCCAACGATATTCCAGATCAGCTTCGCTGGAACTAGCCAGGTCTCCCCCTACAATAGGCGAGAGGATCAGGGTATCTACCCCCGTGAGCACCGCATATTGCTGCTCTAAGTTCGAAATAGCGAGTTCGCTGATTTCCGAGTAATTATAATTTCCCAGGTCTTTGCTACAGCTACCAAACAATCCGCTCAAGAGCGCCAGCCCGATGATGAGTAAAGTACTGCCTTTCGTATTTATAGAATTCATTGTTTTAATTGATATAAGTTCATTTATTTTTTCCAGGGTATTCCTACATAGCTTTTCCAGGGGACTTGTCCTGCATACATCAGCCTGCCATCTTCTTCGAGCACCGGATCACCGGCGTTGAACCGTTCGATGAGGATTTTGGACAGCTGCTGGCTGATGAGCCCTATACGGATCACCGACATACTGGAAGGTGATGCAAAATCCGCGTAGCTTACGCCCAATCGCTCGGTAATGAAATCCATCTTTCGCCGCGTAAATGCCCCCAAAGCATTGAACTCTTCGCCATTTTCAAGCACCGAACCCAACCACTGATTGGGCTTCACCATGATATTGTTCAGATAAATCGTATGACGCGTCGCATCGAATTTCTGCGCGGGATGATGGCCGGTAATGTCTAGGGGGGGATCCCAAGAAGAGAACGCCCCTACAAAATCTTCCGTTTCATCTAGTTGCAGCACCAGCCTTCTTTCTATCGTGTCAAGATCTGGAGCACAGAATAACCTTAAGGGCACCAGGCAGCCATTACTGTAAGCAGGCATGATATACTGTCTGTTCAGTTCCTGATAATGTACTGCTGGCACGGCAGTGGTTGAATCAGCGACAACCGATATCTTAAAAACCCGGTCGTAGCTCTTGCTCGCCCCTGTAATGAGCACGGGAATTTGGAGGTCCATCTGTTGAAGCCCCAATTTCATGAACTCAATGTGGGTGCTGGACTGGTAGGGTCCGTCTTGATCGTTGATATGACCATCATACCGAACACCGAAATAAACGCCCTCGGGCCCCGAATAATGCTGATAATCTTTCTTACAGCTCCACAGGAGCATGAAACAACAAATCCAAATAATCGCAGTTCTTTTCTTTTCCATAGGTTGATTAATTAATTCGTATCGATGTCTCAGACTCTGGCAAGGGTACCACATAATTGGGTAGCAGCATCGCCGCGGAGCCCGTCAAGCGGTCTGCGCGCGGTATAGATTCTAGCCGGTTTCGCTTATAGAAAAAGAAAAGCTGGCCCTCGGCGATCGTTTCTTTTCTAAATTCATCCACGATCGCCCTAAATAAGGCGTCCTGGCTATCGGGCTTAAGGTCGATACAGTTTCGGTTTCGCCGCACCTGATTTAAATAGGCGACCCCCTGCTCGAGCGAAGCACTGGTTTCTGCGGCCATCAACAGCATTTCGCTCATGCGGATGAGCGGAATCATATGCGCTCCGGGTGCATCGGCGATGGGTTCATACTTGGCGTTGACTAAGGCGGGCAGGTTATTATCCGTTCTGATTTGCCAGATCCTGCGTCGGTAGTCGTTCTGATCATCATATAATGCGGCGACCCTATCGAAGGAGGTGCCCGTCATATCAAAGCTAAGACGTTTCTCCCTGGCCAGGGACGAGCTGAATAGCGCGTTATAAACATCGCTCCGGCTATTGACAAATAGGGAAAAGATAACCTCCGTGGAAAACAGACGGTCAGGCAAGGTAGTATGAACAGCGGCACTGCCGGAGGTAAACGGGAAGATCGCTTGATTCGTTTGCTGGGTTTCCTTGAGGAATTCCTCGACAAGCTCGAAAGTCTTGCTTTTTTCCCCTGCCCATAGGTGGGCTCTGCATAGCAGCGCTTTTACCGCAAAGTAATTCATTCGATACTGCCGATAATAGAGAAAACTATCACCACTAGGGCTATCGGAGTGGCGTACGCCCTGGCTTCGAATGGGATCATCCGATAGCAGGGTCACGGAGGCTCCGAGGTCTTCGATGACAGCTTGCCGATAATCTTCCCCAGAAATCAGGGGCTGCACCTGGTTTCCCGACACCGAAACGTAGGGCAACGATGGGGAATCCATAGCGTCCTGCTCCCAAAGTGGACCGAAGAGCCGAAGGATATCGAAATGCAAAAATGCCCGCAAGGCAAGCGCTTCGCCCTTTACAATGGAGTAATAGGGCTCCGGTAAAACCGCCGATGGCGCCTGAGGTATGCGATCGAGCAATACATTGCAATTGGCTATCAACTCAAAATTCTTCTTCCAAATTCCTTCAAAGATTGTCCTATTCTCGGCATCGGTATACTGATAAGTACTGATGGTATGGTAATCGTGCAGGCTGCTGGAAATGTGGTAGGTTCTTGCCAAGACATCGATTGCGCCGGCGCTAAGCTCTTGTCCGTAGCTTTTCGAACTGGTCATTCCCGTATATATACCGTTGAGCGCCTTAAAAAATCCCTCTTTGCGCACAAACAAATCTTCGGCTGCAAACTGGTCATTTGGAGTCACGCTCAGCCATTTCTGGCAGCCCGATAGGGCTAGTCCTAAAAAAAGGCACAACATCGTTTTGTAGAAAATTTTCATAATTTATTTTTTATTTTAAAAGCTGAGTCCTAGATTCATCGTAACTGTTCTAGCAAAAGGATAATCGATGCCACGCTCGTTGACGATACTGGAAAGATGCATCAGGTCGTTAGAAACCATCCCGATTTGGAAGGATTTGGCTCCAATACGCTCCAGCCACCGCAGCTTTTGAGACCGGTAAGAGACAGAGACGGACTGCAGTATCAGTTCGTTGTTGTCCTGAATGAAGCGCGAGCTCATCGGCGTATAGGATAAGTCGGAAATACTTTTGAACTGGGCCAAATCACCTGGCTTTTGCCAGCGATCGGACAGGGCCCGGCGGTCTTGGTTATATCCGAGGTTGCCCTGCGAGATATTCTCGACCTTATGGTAGAGCGTCTGCATAAAAGCCTGCCCTCCAAAGCGGTAACGAAACGACATCTGAAACTGAAATCCTTTATAAAAAAGGCTGGTATTGAAATTTCCGTCGAGCGTCGCTCGGGTACTTCCCATTCTCCTCTCATGCTGGTTGTCGTACACAAAGGTCTCCTCCCCGTCCAGCTTCTCGAACATTTCCCTTCCCGTGGCTGGATCGATGCCTAATGAAGGTACTGCCCACAGGTCGTCAGGACTGCCCCCATCATAATAACGGATCATATTTTTGTTCAGGTTGTTCTTGTTAAACTCGGCAAGCTGATTCCCTATATTTTCAAAGGTTGACTTATTATTTGTCGCCGACACCCCTAGTCTCCAGAAGAAATCTGACCGCAGAATCGGTGCGATGCTCAAATCGGCCTCGATGCCCTGGGTCACCAGGGTCCCTAAGTTTTCTGAAAACTGAGAAGTCCCGTTGGAGGAAGGAAGGCTCATCCGGACCAGAAGCGGATCGGTTAACTTGGTATACTGGTTTAATGTCAAACGTATCCGATCGCGTAAGGCGACGAAGTCCAGCCCAAAATTACGATTGAACGTTTTCTGCCAAGCCAAGTTGGGATTGCCAAACTCCTGAATCAGCAGGGCCGGTCCGAAAGGATTGGAGACCTGGGTTTGATAGGCGTAAATCGCTGTGGCAATATAATCGTTAAAATTCTGATTGCCCAGATTCCCTATCGATGCCCGCAGTTTTAGCTGACCGAGCCACGATGAAGCATCCGCCATGAAGGGTTCATTGTGCAAGTTCCACGCCCCTCCAACGCTCCAGATGGTGGTGAACTTCTTGTTGACGCCATAAATGGAAGACCCATCCACGCGCAGATTCGCATCAAACAGATAGCGCAGTTTATAGCCATAGTTCGTATTTAATAAAAAGCCGACTTCACGCCTGTTGAGATCCCTATATCCGGGGCGATCCGAAGGGAGATAGGCAGCGGCGAGCGCGGGGTTAATGATTTCATCATCCGCAAAACCCTGAATCCTAAAACTCGCTGTTTTGCTGTGTCGGCTGTTTAAAATCGATCCGGCGACCAGATTAAACGTGTGGTGGTTCCGGCTCTTACCATAAGTCAGGGTGGCCATACTGTTGTAGTTCATGATTTTCTCATTTGATTCGGCATACTCCCCTTTGTTGAGCAAAGGGACCTCATTAAAACGAGAATCGTGTGGCGAGATAAACTGTTCATGTCCCGCTCGCCCTTGCAGAAGTCCAATGTTCATGCGAAAGTTCAGTCCGGCCAGTATTCGCCAATCCAGGCTAAAATTATTAATGATCTCCTGGTTTGCCGTCTTATCCAGATTGTTGTTGTTTAAATCGTAGAGGGGGTTCGCTCGGCCGGCGGTCGGTACCCCGTCAACATACTCCAAAAATTTATCCACTTCGCCCAGCGAATTATATTTTCGGTAATAGGGGTTGGTGAGCGCAAACTGACTGAAGAGCACCTGCTGGTCTGAGGCTTCGGAAAAACGTACGTTCAACTCATTGCTGAAAGAAAACCCCTTAACACGGTAGATCAGTTTTACGCTACCGTCAGTCACATCTCTTTTGGAGCCACGCATCACCCCCGGGGTAAGCGCCTTATTCAGTCCGACCGTATATTGAAAGGCTTGATCGCCCCCAAAAACATTCAGATCGTGCACCTGACCTACGGCTAGCTGCAGGGGCTCATTCAGCCAATAGCTATCTACCCCCCGTTCGACCTCGCGGAGCCTTTGAAAATACAGCGATTCCTTGCCGTAAATGTTATCGATGATATGTTCGTTCTGATCGACTTTTCCATACTCACCGGCGAGCAGTTCAAAGCGCAGCTTTTCTCTGGCGTTCATTAAGTTATAATCGGAAAGATCAGCAGCGCTGAACTGCGAACGTAGCTGATAGCTCAGTCCTAATTTCCCGGGCTTGGGCTTGACGGTTTCCACTACCACCACTCCGTTGGCACCTTTGGAGCCGTACATCGCAGTCGCGGTGGCATCTTTCAGAATCGTTATCGAGCCCACCCTGTCCATGCTAAGATCCCGTATACGGTCCATCGAGGTCTCGAATCCGTCGATGATAAATAACGGCTGATTTGGATTGGTTCCATAGGAATCATCTAAATCCGCTACGCTGGTCTTTCCGCGAATCTCGATGTTCAGGGGCTGGTTGGGATCCGAACCGAATGCATTATTCTCGACAATCCTGAATGAGGGATCGATGATATTCAAGCTCTGAAGGACATTCTGGCCGCTCACCTGCCGCAGATCATCTCCCGAATAGCTCGAAGCGGCTCCCGAAAAACTCTCTTTGCGGCGCGTGAAAATCCCGGTAACCACCACGTCCTGGATCTGTTGCTTCTTTTCTGTCAACTTCACCATAAGCGCACCCAAGTCGCTGGTATTCAAGGGTATTCTCTGCGTCTCCATGCCTAATACGGAAACTTCTGCAACCTGCCCCTGCAGCCCTGCCGGATACTGAATTTGGAATGCTCCATCAGCGTTGCTCTTGGTCTGATATGAACTGCCAAGTATCCGGATAGTTGCATCTGCAATTGGGGAACCACTATCCAGACGCGTCACACGGCCCGCTAAGGTAGCGGGAGCTGCATCGCGCGCCGTGGTAGGCCGCGCCTGAGCGCGATCAATCTTGGAAAGACCGATCATCTTATTCTCGATCGAAAATTTGAATGGTTCTGTCTTGGTTACCTCTTCCAAAAATTTTTTTAAATCCATATTCACCGCATGGATCGTGATCGGCTTGGCTCGCTGGATCTCTAGTTTGCTACCGAAAACGGTGTAATCTGTCTGCTGCCGGATAGCATCCAGTACCTTTGCAAAAGGGATGTTCTCTCCTGACAGGCTGATTTGCTGCCCTGATACAAATGGAAGGCAACAGCAGAGGAAGAAGAGAGTCAAAAGACTGTTTTTGGACATCATTGTTTCTAATTTATGTTTCATTGGTTAAATAGGTTAAACATTGGCGGAACTTGCACCATTTGGCATCAAAGGAGAAAACATCAAGGGTTACTTCTTGATAATTAGCTTCCTATTGGGTATGTCAAGCGTATAGGACACCTTCGCTACATCCAATAGTCGTAGAATGAGCTTAAAATCGTCATCGCGATAAGCATCGCCTGTCAGTTCTACTTGCGGGACGCCGTCGGGATAGACTACACTGATGCCGTACCAGAGGCTAACTTCATCAAGCACTTGGTCTAGTGCCTTGTTGTTGAAATCGAACTTCCCATGGCGCCAGGCGACATAGCTATCCGTAGCAACGGTCCTCACGCTGGCTTTTCCGTTTTGCACTGTCCACTGTTGGTCTGGTTTTAACGTGTACCTTTGTCCTGCCTGGTCTACCGCGACTTTCCCTTCTAGCAACGTCGTATGGGCATAGGATAAACCCGGGTAATCATGGATATTGAACTCGGTGCCCAAGACCTCGATATGCTGGCGTGCTGTCCTGACGCGAAAAGGAATGCGATGACCGTTCGCATCGCTTTTTTGCGCTACCTTAAAAAAGACCTCACCGACCACCTCGACTTCCCTGGCCGATTGCGCAAACCGATGTGGGTAACGCAGCACCGAATTGGCATTCAGCCAAACCTGAGTTCCATCGGACAATACGACCCGAAACTGCTTTCCGTGTGGGGTCTCCAAAGCGATCGGTTGCCTCTGAAGCTTTTCTTGAATCGACTCGCTGTCCACGAGGACTCCGCCCTGCGCATAGGTAATCTCCTCTCGGGAAATCAGACCGTTCGAGTCGGGGCGAAGCTCGATCACCGTCCCATCACCAAGCCTTAACCGTGCCTGCTCAGTAGGCAGGGTCAACGCTTGCGCATCGGCATGCATTGGGGCTTGCTGGCTACGCCGGTATTGAAAGAAGGATAATCCCGCAATGATGAACAGCAGCAGGATTGCCGCTGCGCGCCATAACCACAGGTTCTTTTTCCGCACAGTGCCAGCCAAGGCGCCTGTCATCACTTCATCCGCTTGAACTCGTTGGACTATGCTGTTAAGGATCCGGTTTTTAAGCTGCTCTTGCTCCAAGGGTTCGTCTGTTTCTATGTGGGCTTTGGTATCATCAAAAGAGGTATACCATTCCACAAGTTGCTGAAACTCCTGTTTACTGATGTTCCCCCGCTTAAAACGGTCGGCTAATTGCTCGATGTCTGGGATATTTTTCATAAAGGTTCTGTTCGATCATACCTATAGACCAAAAAAAAACCACTAGGGGTGAGTGGTATTAAAAAAAATTAACGATAGATAACCAGTGAGATCAGTACTGCCAGGGAAAACAGATCCAAATTGTCTCTTAAATCGCTGTTAGCTTTCTTTAGGTGGGACTTTACGGTGTTTGGGGAAATATGTAATTTTTCTGCGATCTCATCCACGGACAGTCCTTCGCGGCGCCGCAGGGTAAAGACCAACTTGCATTGCGGGGGGAGGTTATCGATGGCGGCGTTGAACTGCTGTTCAAGCTCTTTCAGCATCATGCTGCGTTCCGGGTTTAGCGGTTCAATGTCCTGTTGATGTCCCAGCTGCTGGTTCTTCTGCTGGGCACGGTACCTCCTGCTTAGTACCGTAAAAACCTGGTTCCTTACCGAATGCGCGAGATAATTCTGAAGGCTTTGATTCTTCAATTTAAAATCTTTCCGGACTGCCCAGAATTTGCAGAAAACATCCTGCACACATTCTTCGGACTCTTCAATATTTTGTAGCCTATTGTAAGCGACCGCAAACAGCTTGTCCCAGTAACGATTGTATAGTTCTGTAAATACATGTATTTTACCGGATTGTATCAAATCCAATAGCTGGTGGTCTGTATGGAGGCTTAGGTTATTCATTAGCTATCTAATAACTGCAAATATAGAAAAATTACATAGATTGATTTTAGGCCTCGCAAATCCGCCGGCAATTCTTCTCCTCCCAAAATTGTGGAATTCACTTTCCAGGCCGTTGACGGTATCTAAAAAGCTGCTCTTCACCTGAAGGTCCCATGATGTCTAGAAAGCGCAAATACCCGCGAGCTATGGATGGAACGCATCAACCGATCAAAGAATTAGTGACCTTCAGATCGACTTCTGATCACAGCATAACCAATGGCTCGGCGCCCCGTAAATCATCGAGCAATATGAGGTTCGCAAAGCGTTCTAGTTCTTCTCTCGGCTAGTGCAAGTATTTTTTCACCACTCCACCGTTTTCATCGAGAAATTGACCAGCGATTTGGCTTGATCCGTCTTATTATATTCTGCCCAGAAAAAAATAAAGCAACCCAATTTGCTTGGCCACCAGAAGCAACAGCGGGGATACAAGTTTTTGATGGCCTTAGGCAACAGACCTTACAGAAAAAAGCCAACCCGAGGTGAGGTTGGCCATTCAATTACAAAATTACCAGGATTTCTCCGGATCATCAAATATACCACTTCCGCACTATAAGTAGAATAACTTTGCGAAAAATTCTGTGTACTATTGCTATAGTCGATGAATTCAGCTCAGTTCTCTAAAGCTCAACAAGAGCGCACAGCAAAATCGGTGCAGCACAAGAAATGGAGCGGTAGGTTATTGCGTGCGCTAAGCAAAAAAAGGAGTTTCGGCGTTAGTTCTTTCGTTCCAGCAGCCACCATTATCAAAGAAACTAAGGTCGGTTCGGCATTTCGAATCTGTATTCATTCATCGCAATAGCGCTCGTTCCGATGCTGCTAGGTATCTCCTGAATGCCCGTGAAAAATAGCGAGTTGCTCCGTACAAGACAAATAACCCTGACTTGGGGGTCAGGGATTGAATATAGATGAAATCAACGTCGAACGATGTTGGATGGATGGGGGGAACAGGGGTAAAGAAACCTAGGACTGTTGATCGCGTAGCACCTTGATATGCTCATGGGCAGCCTGGTGCACAGACAGCTGATGGATTAACAAGGTTGCAAGGTCAGTGTAGTGCTGCACCGCAGCGAGTTCATGGATTTGTTTATAACTATTCTTGAATTCGTCTTCGCCCTTTTCACACAGCTCTAAAACGGCCTGCATGGTCGAGGTGGAGAGCGAGGTCTTTACATCCATCCATATACGAAAGATCTTTCCGCTAAACTTCGTGCCATCCACCTGCTCCCCACCTAACTGCTCTAGCAAGGAATTCAGCTGCGCGATAAATTCGGCTGATTGATCAGCATATTGTTGAAATAGATTCTGCAGCTCGCGAAGATGCTGCTCCTGGACGAGCTCAATGGCCTTCTGGTAGCCTGCTACTCGATCGTTATTAATCGTAATGGCCTGTCTTAGCAGTTCAATTTGTTGTAAATTCTTTTCCATGGGATATGCTTTTAGAATAAACACACACTCTAGGATTTCGTTCAATTTAATTTTTACTGAATTGTCGACACAACTCCGCTCAAAATAGTTTCCGATTTCTTGTAGTGTGGGGGGATGCATGTGTCCCGAATAAGCGAAAAAATTTCTCAGGGTAAACCAAATACGCGGTGAAGTGTTCAGGTTAGCAAGTAGATTTAAAATATATCCTATGAAGTATACATTCTTTTCGACACTAATAATCACCTCACTCCTATTTTTGGGGAGCTGCACCTCAGAACAGCGCTCTCAGGCATCCGAATCAGATTCAGCCTCCATGGAACTACACCAAGGTGACCAAGGCATTTCCGAGCTTCAATCCCGGGGTGATAGCACCTTTGTGATGAACATTGCACGCCTAGGCCTTGCGGAGCTCGCGGCAGCAGAACTTGCCTTGGAGCGTGTTCAAAACCCTGAGCTAACCCACTATGCAGCCGATATGATCAGTGCACAGCGGCGCGGCAACGCGGAGCTGAAAGCGCTGGCCATGGATAAGGGCATCCACTATCCGCAAGATCTAGATATCGAACATCGAAAGATTCTAGAAACGTTGAAGACCAAAACCGCCGAGGCCTTTAATATGGCCTATATCGACATTAGCCAGAATCACATGCAGCAGGCCATTGGCTACCTACAGGATGCAGCGCAAAGCTTAGAAGATAACGACCTGCGGAACTATGCCACCAAGACTCATGAAGAGTTTAAGGTGCTTTTGCAAAAGGTGAAAGATGTACGTGAGCAGCTCAACTAGCTTTACGCTCATCCCTTTTCAAGTTTAGCAGAACGCCGGCTCGCGCGATGAGGTGTGGAATAAAATTGTGGTATGGTATGGATTATCGAAGGATCACGGTTGATGACCCCCGTAACTCAATATGATTTGATTGAGCAACAGGAGGCCTATTGACGCCTTTGCCAAGCATTTTGATGATGAACGAACATCCTTTTCCATAGCAAAAAGCACCGACCTTTTTAACAAGCCGTACAAAGGATTGCAGGCTACCTTGCATCGCTGGCTGACCTTGTGGTGGCCAGCAGAGTAAGATCGTCTCCCAACCCACACTCAGCTGAAACCTGCCGCTCTTGTGATCTACATTCATTCCTAAACTCCCGCACGAAAGCCTTGCGGGTAGCAGCCCTCCAGAGCCGCCCCAAATACACGTAATCCATCAAAATCACGCTAGAGATGCGCAAAAGTTGTTGGCTGCCTGGGGGGATGAATGCAATCGGTGCGTTTCACCGTAATTTACAAACCTATCCTGAGGTGCTAAAGCGAATGTATTTACCTGTGTTTTTGTTCCGGAAAGTCAGCAACAGGGGCGTTTCGGGCGGGCTAAGATCCTCGTAATCGCTGCGCGTTGCAAAGAGCGCTCGAATTTTATCGAGCTCCAGCAGTACCTGTTCTCCATCCGGGCAGCGAAGATAGACTTCTTCGCTGTAGGCATCCGTATAACTTCCTTGTTGCTGCCGAATGATTGAAATCTCTCGGGGTCTAATTGCTTCTTCCATGCCTGTTTTTTTAGTTGTACTACGCCGTTGAGGAAATTTTCAAGTCCTTGGCGCTGGCGGACTTTTTAATCGCTTCAAGATATTTGCCGCGGAATACCTCGACCAGCTCACTAGGTAGGGCTACCTGGATAGAAAGCAGGTAACGTTGTACATCGATCTGCGTCGTGGTGATGCGCACGCGCGCCGTTGGACTCACCTCTTGTTCCGATTTGGCCAAGGCTATCAGTTCCTTTTTCCAGGACGCTAAATCCACCGGCTCCTCCACGGACAGCGACATGTTAAAATAGGTCTCGGAATTGGCCAAGGTCCAGTTAACCAGCCGTCCGGATAAAAGATCGCCATTTGGAATGATCACCCGAGCCCCGGTATCAGCCACAAGGGTACTGGATCGAATCCCGATCTCAACCACCTGACCTTTTTTATCGGCAAGCTCGACGTAATCCCCAAGCTTGAATGGCCGCTCAAAAATTAGAATAATACCCGAGACAAAGTTATTGACGACGTTTTGTAGCCCCAGCCCAATTCCAACGCTCAGGGCTCCGATGATCACGGTAAGCTTATCCAGTCCTAAACCCAGCATTCCTAAGGCCGCCAAGAATCCAATCACCACAATGACCAAACGAACTAAAGGTAGTAAGGTGACTACCGAGCCGCGTCGGGCAGAACGGCCACGGGAAAAGAAAGTTCCAAGTGAACGCTGAAGCTTATTGGCGAGCCAGAGCACCACCCCCGCAGTGATCAGATCGCCATAGCCTATACCCATCCCCGCTACGGTAAGCTGCCTTTGGAGAAACAGTCTTAAATGCCGCCAGGCCTCACTTGATAAATGAAGGTTCGACAACAGCACCACCAAAACCAGCGCGAGGCTACAAAGCACAATGAGCCGATCCAGGCTCCGTAGCGCCTTGGTCTGGTCCATGTGCGCGAAAAAGGAGTCACTACGCGGTCTATCGAACATGCTTTCCAGATCATGAAGAAGCATATCCCGGAATGTTCTTAACGAAAGTGCTTGGACCAAACCCAGCGTGGCCGTTAGGCTGGCAATGCGCGCTACATTAAGGTAGCCGAGCATATTGAGTAGCACACTGGCCGTATGGCATCCAATGAGCAGCCAGACGATCGCCATCGGCAGAAAGCCTATCGGATTATCTTTGTCAGTTTTCTTTCCAAAATTCCACAAAATAACGATCCCAACGACATTAGCCAAGATGGCAATTCCTTGGATTAGCTGACCTTCATGCAGGAATAAATTCGTCAGAATAAGCAGCAGATAATAAAAAAATAGCGCGTGGATTACGCGGCGTTTGAAGCTGGATAATTCCTTATAAAGCAGCAGATACAGGATAACAAAGATGGTGAAGAATAGAATCTCCAGCGTCCAGACGGGAATGGTCGGGTAGGATAAAGGGAAGAGGACAAGAAAAAGCAACGCCGTTTTCAGAATCGGTATATGCAGGGGCTGGCTCTTGTAAAGCGGAAGCTCATCCTTTTGCTTGGATGTTCGCGCCGCTTTGTATATCCAATAAAAATAGAGGAAACTCAGCAACAAGAGTACGAATTGTCCATGCCATGCCGACAAAGAGAGCAAGGGTGCGCTCACCCCGTCCTTGGTGAGATTCTTATCGGCAACTTTCTTGAGCCTTGGAATCCAAAGTTCCCTAGGGGCCTGCCTGGATTCACGCAAAACGATTTCTTCACGAAGTTTATCGAAAAGGTTGAGCTGATGGGTGATTTCGCTGATCAGGTAATTCGCTTCCCGCTCCATCAGCAGCAAGGAATCCTTCCGATCCGTCTGCTGCACCAAGGAATCTGCTATTTGTAGCTTCGGCCTACCCATACTGTCTTGCGATATCCCGTTGCTTCCTACCCGTGAGAGCGCCTGCTGGAAATTCCGCATGTCCGCATACAGCAATTGGAGCTGCCTTATCGCCGTGTCGACTTCAGCTTCTTGCGGCGTGGCGCGCTCCCAAGCTTGATTGCGTTTAATGCTATCCAAAATACGACCTTTCTGTGCAATAAAAGTCTTCCAGTCAGTGAAGGTATCTCCTGCCGAAAGGCTGTCTACCCTCAACGTAGAATCCTGCTGCTGTCCGCTAGCAAGCCCAAAAAGCAATAACCAAAAAATAATCCAGATCATCGGTTTAACGATGCGACCTAACAAATCCATATACGGTATCTTCATAGCTTCTAATCTTCATGCTCCCTTAACTTGCGCAGCTATCACCAGCCTGATGCCTCCACGCCGATGCAGCACGCTGTATGGATAACACCCTTTGGCGATAAATCGTTCGATGGAATTGGTTTGGTCTCGTTCTGCTTTGCTGGCAAGGGCAGGCCCCGTCGTATCGAAATAGTTTTCAATCTCTGTAAATAGCTCATAAAAGATGCTTAAATTTAAAGGAAGAGGCGTTGGGGAGTAATTTTTCACCAAATAATAGTTATTAACTATAATGGTCTCAACAAAGTATAAACCAAACTTATAATATTTGCTTATAGGCTATCAAAATTATTGATTTTCAACATGTTGTAAATCTTCCTATTTTTAACCTAATTAAAAAATGATATTAAAACAGAACAATTACTATGGAACATTCTAATGGAGACATCAGCAAGTGTCCTTTTCATAACGGCACCTTAAAGGCAACTGGCAGCGCAGGAAGAGGAACCCAGAACAAAGATTGGTGGCCCAACCAATTACCCTTGCACATCTTGAAGCAGCATTCCGAAAAGAGCAACCCGATGGGGTCCGATTTTGATTATGCAGAGGCTTTCAAAAGCTTAGATCTAGAAGCGCTTAAGCAAGATCTAAAACAACTCATGACCGACTCTCAAGATTGGTGGCCTGCAGATTTCGGACACTACGGTCCTTTGTTCATCCGCATGGCATGGCATAGCGCAGGTACCTACCGCGTGCAGGACGGTCGCGGCGGCGCAGGCGCAGGACAACAACGCTTCGCTCCGCTAAACTCATGGCCTGATAACGTATCTCTTGACAAAGCACGACGCCTTTTATGGCCAATTAAACAAAAATATGGACGTCAGATTTCCTGGGCGGATCTGATTATCTTGACGGGAAACATGGCGCTGGAATCCATGGGATTTAAAACCATCGGTTTCGCTGGCGGACGTCCGGATGTATGGGAACCGGACATGGACGTCTACTGGGGGTCTGAAAGAACTTGGTTAGGCGGCGATCTCCGTTATACACAGGGCTCGCAGGGCGTGGTGGAAGGTCGCGGCGTGGTCTCATCGGATGATAATGCCGATGGGGAAATCCATAGTCGCGACCTGGAAAATCCGCTGGCGGCCGTTCAAATGGGATTGATTTATGTGAATCCGGAGGGTCCCGACGGAAATCCAGATCCTGCCGCATCGGCTTTTGATATCCGCGATACCTTCAGCAGAATGGCGATGAACGACGAAGAAACCTTAGCACTTATCGCTGGTGGCCACACTTTCGGAAAGACGCACGGAGCGGCCTCTGCCGAGCACGTAGGGCCAGAGCCCGAGGCGGCAGACCTCGAGATGCAAGGCCTTGGCTGGAAAAATAGTTTTGGCACAGGGAATGCCGGTGACACGATCACCTCCGGGCTTGAAGTCACTTGGACGAGCAAACCTACCGAATGGTCTAACTTATTTCTTACCTATCTATATGGATTTGAGTGGGAACTGACCAAATCACCCGCGGGCGCCCATCAGTGGGTAGCGAAAGGTACTGGAAACATTATTCCCGATGCCCACGATCCATCGAAAAAACACCGTCCGACGATGCTCACATCCGATATTGCGCTGCGCGTAGACCCAATTTACGAAAAGATCGGCCGCCGCTTCTTAGACAACCCCGATGAGTTTGCGGATGCCTTTGGGAAGGCCTGGTTTAAATTGACCCACCGCGATATGGGACCGAAAGAACGCTACCTGGGTCCCGATGTTCCTCAAGAGGTATTCGTGTGGCAGGACCCCATCCCCGAGGTGACGCATGAACTGGTCACCCAGGGGGATATTGCCCAATTGAAACAGCAGATTTTAGGACTCGGTCTCAGCGTGGCAGAACTCGTCGGAACGGCATGGGCCTCAGCATCTACGTTCCGCGGCTCGGATAAACGCGGAGGGGCGAATGGTGCGCGCATTCGACTGGAACCGATGAAGAACTGGGAAGTAAACAACCCTATACAACTCGACAAGGTACTTAAGGCTTTAGAAAACCTTCAATCAGAATTCAACGCCACCGGAAAGACAATTTCCTTTGCGGATCTGATCATTCTGGCAGGAGCAGCAGGAATTGAGCAAGCAGCAAGAAACGCCGGTAAGGATCTTTCGGTTCCTTTTAACCCTGGCCGTGGAGACGCACCTCAAGAAATGACGGACGTGGCCTCATTGAAGTGGTTGGAGCCGATCGCCGACGGCTTTAGAAATTACCGCAAATTACCAAATAAGGATGTCTCCACCGAAGAGCTTCTCATTGACAAGGCGCAGCTGTTGCAGCTGACCGCTCCTGAGCTAACGGTTCTTTTGGGAGGTCTCCGCTCGATCAATATCAACTACGACAACTCCAACAATGGTATCTTGACCGACCGGCCTGGACAATTGACTAACGATTTCTTCATCAACCTGCTGGATATGGGAACCCAATGGAAAGCCATGGATGAATCCAAGGAAATCTATCTAGGCAGTGACAGAAAAACCGGTGACCCACGATGGACTGCTACCCGTGCAGACTTAGTCTTCGGATCGAACTCAGAACTTCGCGCGGTAGCAGAAGTCTATGCGTCTGCTGATGCACAAGATAAGTTTTATGAAGATTTTGTCGACGCATGGAATAAGGTCATGAATGCGGATCGCTATGATCTCAAATAATTTTCTTTTATATGCTTATCACAAACCATGGTCGGGAGAAATTCCGGCCATTGTTCATTTAATACCTACGCCAAAGCGCACCAGCCCCCCAAAAGAGCATTTAACGGCCTTTCCACCTAACCAACGCTAAACGTTGCCGTTTTTTCAGGCGAAAAAATCCAAACCTGCTAGAGGGACGCCTGATACTCGAAGAACAGGGGCAAAAAATACCTCCGATTCATGTACACATGAAGCGGAGGCTCTCAATCACATTAACTTAACTATTTACAATTTACTTTTTATTTGCGCTTGACAAAGCAATGTCGGTCAACAACGAATCGGTCTGCTTTTCCTCTTCAAGCGTCTGGAAAAGCGTCTCCTGCGCCTGTTTATGCCCCATTAATTTGGCGTACGTCACCACACATCCGTAGCTGGCGATTTCATAATGCTCAACTTTCTGGGCTGCAGCAATTAATGCCGCGTCGATCACATCTGCGTCATCTTGAAATTCTTCAATAATTTCTTCAGCTTCCGCCAGTAACCCCTCCATCGCCTTACATTTCTTGCCGCGCGCACTCATACCCAATTCTTCAAACACGGACTTCAACCGTTCAATTTGCCCTTCAGTCTGTTGATAGTGAGTTTTAAACGCATCTTTCAATTGCTCGCTCTGGGCAGCATTTTCCATTTTCTTTAACCCTTTAAGCAATTGACGCTCGGCGCCAAGTATGTCTCTCAGTTCATCAACAAATAATTCATGCAAATGTGCATTTGCTTGCTTACTGGTATCTTTCTGTTTTGCCATGCTATTTAAATTTATTGTTTATGGAAAGAACGGAGTATGGGGGGATTGGTTGGCAGCCTAGCTCATTTCAGGTATAAAATCATCTAGGAGGTATAAATAGCAAAACAAACACGTATTTACCGGGGCGCCGCTAGCTCGCCCGTTCCTTAGCCATACTGCAGAACAATAGGTTATCTTCGAAAAATACAGCCCATTTGTATCCCACCTACCCGACGTTCGATAGCTTAGTCACTTCACTAATGACAGTCTACTTACACCATCCGACAACTTCTTGGAGAGTTGTGGGTTATTATCATAAAAACATATGGCAACAATTACAAAAATAAACTCATTTTGCGAAACAATCGAAGCGGGCGTGAGGGGCGCTGAGTTCACCGGCATCTCTAAAATGGGAAGGATCATTCGTGGATCCCTACAATTTTATGACGACGGTACTAACTTTGAAATCTTGACGTCCAATTTAAATTCAAGCAAAAATAAAGAAATGATCTGGCAGTATTTGCTGGATCAGCAGGCAAAACCATCGACGGCCGAAGACACACTGCCGTCTGTTCCATAAGGCCCAGCAGAGCCAGCAACTCCAGCATAGCAGCGCATCCAAAAAGGCCTCTGGCTAGCGCGATGAACTGTGAGCTCAACGAAGGGCCGGGCAGTACAAGCCGCTGCTCAACAAGGAAAAAAGCATAAATGCGAAAACAGTATTGGGTTAGGAAGACACCCAGCAGCGTGAGTCGTTTGCGCGATCTCTACTGTAGATGAATCCCGAAAACCTTCTTACAGAAAACGCAGCAAAAGCTCAGCAGACCCTATGAACCAGTGCCACGTGCCTAAAAATAATCCTGAATAAAAAAATCCTGCGTGTTACAGTATAAGAATGAATAAATAAAGAGATTTTTTGTATTGGTCTTCAGGCGCCGCTTCATATGTAACACGGGTTTATTTGCCTCGATGTCGAACATTTTCGCCAGCTCGAGGGAAGCTTCTATCGCCCAAATTCGCTGTTCTCCCTCCTTAACTTCTACCTGGTGATAATTCTTCAAGATATCGAATAAGGAGTTCTTTGCCAGATTATGCATCGTAAAACGTGGCAAGTTCTTGTCCGAGATGTAGGTTTCTTCGAACAAGGTCGGCAGGCCATCCACATAGCGTAGCCTAGAAAGATAGACCGATCCCAGCTCCTTTTCTTCCGCACTCAGCTCAAAATCGAATTTTTCGGGCCAAGGACGCCTAACCGGTTTGGTAATCATCGAGGTTCTCAGATCATGCTTGCCCACTCCTGCGGTAGATCCTTTCAGGGAAAGGATACCCAAGCCATTTTTAGGTTCAGAGACTATACTTCCTTTACCATGTTGCCGGACGATGTAGCCAAGATTGCTCAAGTCGCCCAGCGCTTGGCGCACCGTTGGGCGGGTCGTAAAATACATCTTGCAGAGATCATTCTCTGAGGGCAACAAATCACCTATTTCATAATAACCGGAATCTATTTTACTCTTTAATTCCTCAAACACCTTTTTATAAAGTGGTGTTCCTGACGATCTTTGCATAGGCACAAAAATTTGTTAATTGTTAACAAATATAGATGAACTGGGTCGGTTTTTCAACTCTTTTCTTGTATATACAGGATACATGCTAGCTAGGCAAGCAAATTCCAAGCAATAGAGATAAGGCAAATCGATCAGCATGAGATATAGCGGAGGAAAGTCGCTTCACTGGTTTTAAAGGAGTAACAATTAAGCATCCTGTCCTGGAGGGCTTAACCGCCAGGTTCGACCCGTTCAAGAAGACTGAAAAAGCCCTATTACCGCGAGTAAACGTCAACCCTGACGGGGTAGGTCTCCATGGAAAAGGGCCTGTTGATTCCCACACCGTCAGGCCCTTTTTTGCAATAAGTCACACTGTCCTATGAAAAACAATGTAGATTGAAGGTACAGAATTTAAACGAATAAGAAGCACCCGAAGAATTGCGAAACCTAAGGCTGACGAATCAATTGCGCCGGAAGAGCACTGCGCCGTATAAATGCTCGGCAAAGCGTCAAAAAAATAGCCCAGCGTCTACTGCCGCTAGGCTGATTAATTAACATATCAATGAAATCTTATTCCAAATATACTAAAACTAGCTAAAAAAAAGCCTAGTGCGTTGCGCGGCACTAAACCGAGCCAAATAAGCCGGGCGGCGATTAAGCTCCAAACCAATTATTAATCATGCAATATAAGTAAGAATGATCAGATTGGGAATTGAAATAAACAGAAGTTAAAGGCATCGTACTGATCAAACGTATCCAGGCATTTTACTGCGGCCCATAATAAGATCCAAAAGGATGTTTCGCATTTCCTTAAGGTGTAGTCTCTCCGCTCTTCACCCAAATAAAAATAAACCGAGCACTTATCCAAAGCAGAGAATACCTATATTCGATTACCAAAACTGAAAATTATGAAAACGCTGGTTATAATTCTTATTTCCATGAGAAGCTTTACTGCGCTGGCTCAGTTTGATAACATAAACTGGGGCATGTCAATGGAGCAGGTTATTCGGCTAGATAGCCTTAAGGATCCGATTCGTACAACAAGCACATTACAGCAGAAGGAGTATCTAGGGCCGTTACTTATTGAAAAGGTTTATTCGTTCGAAAAAGATAAACTCATAGGTTTAGCCTTGCTATATAGCAAATCCGACGTCAAATTGAACACCGAACAATACGCCTTGAAAACATTCAGCGAAGAAAACAGGATATTTTCAGACAGTTTTGGTGAACCTTATCGGGTTAAACTGGATGGCCCGTACTTTCGCGTCTGGAAGACATCTGAATTTAAACTAATCATTGAAGTTACTTATGACAAGGACGTAGGCTTTGCCGTAAAAAGAGAATATCTATTACCTGATTGGGACTACGAAGGAATCGACTACTAACCAAAACGACTATCATTTTTGCTTTTCTTCGGAATTTACTGTTGAACAGCGCAGGTTGCACGATCAACAAAAGCCGTACCTGAGGGGAATGCTACTTAGCTAGATGAGCTACATTAAATCCTAAAAATAACCGAAGATTGCAACCAGGATACCAATGAGGACAGCCCGCTTACTTCACCCAACATCCATATTTACCCTTTTATGAATTAAATCGCCTTCTTCCAGCCTATCCAATGCCTTATAATTGTTACCCGGTCGCTCGCTCCCTCCCATGACCCCTGGATCTCCGGGCGCAACAAAGCCATCCCGAAAATGGTTGGACAGATTCAGATTTTCTGCTTTGGCTGCCGGATTTCTACGTTGTTTCATAATATGATTAATACAGTAGCGTTGCAAAAGTAAACATATTTCTTATTTTTGCAACAATGTTGCGTTACAGGCGTAAATGGAATTAGATGATATCCCAAATCTTTGAACAATGGAAAAACTGCATGATCAACGACTGCAAAATCAGCCTGATCAAAGGTTTTGCAGAACAGCGATTAGCAGTTTACCAGGACGCGGAAAATATTGAAACACAAAAATTTGGTTCGCTGTATGGCGAACAGCATTTAAAAAATGATGCATTGGTTTGAACTGATTAAAAATAAAAAAGCCCAATGAAATTAAATGCACAGCTCTTATCACCGATTTTGCGATTGTATACATGTACGATGAGCTGCCGTTTCGGCCGCGAGCACGAACAAACCATTGCTGATAATTCCGAAAAAGAAATAAATGCTTACACAACATTTAAACAATCGGAGGGGTAAAAAAACAAACACCGAAAAATATGAGCGATAAAATATCACGCAGAACAGTCATAAAACAAGACAGCCTTGCATTAACCGCATTGTCGTTGCCTTTTCCATTAACCTCATCTGTAAAATTCAAAGTATGACAGACAATAAAGATTTTGATGTAATCATCATAGGCGGAAGCTATGCTGGACTTTCCGCAGCAATGGCTTTGGGACGTTCCCTGCGGAATGTATAAATTATTGACAGTGGCAAGCCCTGTAACCGACAGACGCCGCATTCGCACAACTTCATCACCCAGGACGGCTGAGGATGCTATAGCCAACTGTGTCAATCCCCTTGGTTAGCGAAATAACCCTTGCACCGTCATCATACTGGTCAATTCTCATACTATTCCCCCTCTTTTCTTTATCCATATCACTCCCATGCCAATCTAAGCGATATTTAAAGTCGGTCAGACTGGATGAGTCAAGTTTGTAAGTCGTTCACCATAGGAGCATGATATCTCGCACCGAGGATTCTCGATGCCCATCTTTGAAAACCGGATTGTGCTCCCTGCGTTTAGTAGCCTGGTCCCCCACCTCCATACAAAGCAGTTTAAACTTTATCCCGATCCAATTGATGTCTCCTTTCATGTAAAACAAGTTCGAGATCAGACTATCCCCTGCTGTTGGAAGCATTAAAATTTAACTCCCATAGTTTCCTCGACCATCCGAATATTCCAATTGCGCATGCCGGTAGTCGGGAGCAGTTGCATCGCCAGCTAATCAAAGCTGCCAACACTTACAAAGGCTTATCTTTAATACTCAGTAACATATACAACGATAACCTCTCCGGAAACCTCGATAGGACTTTAGGGGTTAAGCACGGCCAGCTGCTCATTAGCAACATATGTATATCTGCCAACTATCCGAGGAACCGCACTAGCAGCCCTACACAGCCGTAGTCTTGTTACAAACAAATACTCGAGGAATCCCGAACGCCTTACTTACAAGCTGCGAAACTCAAGCGAAACCGTCAACGAGCAACTCCCTACTCTCTGAATAAAAATAGATGTGCATCGGAAAACTTACATCAGAATCCTGGATCTAACTTTTAATTCGTTGCAAAAGAAAATACTTGTATATACATATAATACAACGACAAACCGACAACAAAAAAGCACATAATAGACTGTATTAAACCGTATTAAACTCATTCTATTAAAAATAAATAATTATTTTTCTCTCAATTTCTTGTATATACAAGTATTTTATTATATTTGTTCAACTAATTATATCAACGGATAAACTGAATACCGAAAATTATGAGAAGACAATAGCAATCACTATTGCAAAACCCTTCTCTATACATGCTGAAAACATAGACGATGCATCCAAATGGTTAGCTTGAGAGATTCCTAAACCGTGCATTAGATACATTTGGATTCACTGAACGACGACTTAAAGATTTACCTAGTACCGCAGCCCTAAAACTATAGCGAATAAAGGGGCCTAGCATTCTTGTGTACAAACATTCGCTATACCCCCATGCCTGGCGATTCGGGCAAGGGAAAAGAGTCAAGTTTAATTCAAACAATGTATATGGAACAGATTAGCAGCCAAGAGCAACTATCGCGAATCCTACGAGTATTCTTTATCAGCGCAGGACTGATCATGAATACCGGGAATCTTTCGGCAACCTCCGAAAGCGAACGTGATTCTCACTCCTTGATAAAGGGTAAGATGCTCAAAAGAACAAATGTTGTGCAAAACAACAGCAATCAACAAAGAACATTATCAGGCAGAGTCCGAAATACCGACGGCGTTCCGCTGGAAGGGGTGAGTGTGAAAGTGAAAGGATTGACAGCCGCAACATCCACCAACGCAGAAGGACAATATAGCTTACAAGCGAATACCGACGCGAATACGCTCGTTTTCAGCACAGTGGGCTATATTACGCAGGAAATGGCTATCGGCGGAAATGGAGTTACGGATGTGACGCTACAATCTGATGTAACCTCTATCGGGGATGTGGTGGTGATTGGATATGGTACACAGAAAAAGGAGAATCTGACAGGTGCAGTATCTACGGTTACTTCCGAGGTACTCGAAAGCCGTCCGATTACCACGCTGGGGCAGGGATTACAGGGAACAGCCCCTAACCTAAACGTTACACAAGGGAGCGGTGCTCCTGGAAAGGGATCCACCTTTAATGTTCGTGGCAATACATCCATCAACGGAGGAGGTCCATTGATTCTTGTCAACGGCATACCGATGGATCCGAACCTCATCAGTCCTTCGGATATTGAAAGCGTGACGATATTAAAAGATGCCGCTTCAGCAGCAATTTATGGCGCCCGGGCAGCCTATGGTGTTATCCTTATCACCACTAAATCCGGAAAAAAAGATAAACCTGTAATCAGCGTTTCAACCTTATTTTCTTCCAATAGCCCAACAAGTCGAATTGATTTTATTGACACCAAAGATCGCATCGCCTACATGAACGAGGCATCTATGCGGGTCAACGGAAGAAACTATTTTGATGATCTTACAATGGAAGCAATGATGGCACATTATAATGATCCGTCAAAACCCAATTCTTTTGTACACCCTAGCTCGACGGACGAATGGCGAGGAGTCGCTAATACCAACTGGGAAGATGTGCTGATGAATAAAAGCTATCCCATGCAGCAGCATACGGCTAGTATCACTGGCGGTTCAGAAAAGTTTGACTACTACTCATCCTTCTCTTTCATCAAGCAGAACGGCTTAGCGAACAAAGATTTGTTTGATGAGTATTATAAACGCTACAACTTCATGACCAACTTAAATTACCATATCAAAGAGTGGATTACCGTTGGAACAAAGGTAAGCATCAACAACGGCAACAAACATTTTCCGCCCAACGATCCGCAATTCCGGAATTCCTTTCCTGAAGATGGTACCATCTACCAAACCAACGTCTACTCCACTCAGCCTGTAAAGGATCCCAATGGCAACTGGGCGCATGAAGGCTCTATTTTTAACCCGGCGCAAATGTTAAGCGAAGGCGGCTATCAAACCCGTCATATAAACGATATGTGGATGACCGGCCTGGTCAAAGTAACCCCTATAAAAGAGGTGACCATCAATGTGGACTACTCGTTCAATAATAAGGCTACTAAAGAG
Source organism: Sphingobacterium hotanense (assembly GCF_008274825.1). NCBI lineage: Bacteria > Pseudomonadati > Bacteroidota > Sphingobacteriia > Sphingobacteriales > Sphingobacteriaceae > Sphingobacterium > Sphingobacterium hotanense. Next base: position 114,743 of record NZ_CP030848.1, on the reverse strand, counting down.
TTGTCCTATCTAGCAAAACAGCCATTCTATAACGTTGCTGGTGAGGTAATGGGTTATTACGGCGGAAGTAATCCAAATCGAGTAACCCGTTCGAATTACGACGATCGCTATTATGTGTTCAATGCATACGCAGATTATACCAAAACTTTTGCCGAGAAACACTATTTCAAGGCGATGCTCGGATTTAACCAAGAGCATGCACAATATAACTCAGTAAGTGCCGAACGTCGAAATCTGATCATTAACGAAGTTCCGTACATCAATTTAGCATCCGGGGACCGATTTGCCTACGATGGGATCAACGAGTATGCTATCCGCGGAGCATTTTCCCGTATAAATTACAGCTATGCTGATCGCTATTTGGTAGAATTTAACGGCCGATACGATGGTACCTCCAAGTTTGCTCAAAGCGACAGGTTTGCATTTTTCCCTTCCGTATCCCTCGGATGGCGTGTGGATAATGAGCCTTTCTTTGAGCCCTTGAAGAAGAGTATAAATCAACTAAAATTCCGCGCCTCCTATGGTAACTTAGGAAATCAGAATATCGACCTGTATTATCCTTATATAGCGACAATGACCGCTGCCGAGGTAAACTACCTAATCAACGGCGATCGCCCGATGTCGGTAATCGCTCCAGGATTAGTGAGTTCGAGCTTGACCTGGGAAACTGTAACGCAGAAAAACTTCGGTGTAGATTTCGGATTTTTAGAGAACAGATTGAACGGTTCCTTCGACTTCTATACACGCGACACGAAAAACATGCTGACCAAGTCGCAAACACTTCCGGCCGTATTAGCCGTAACAGAACCGCAAGCGAATGCAGCGGATCTAAGAACCACAGGCTTTGACCTCACCCTAAACTGGAATGATCAGGTAGGCGATTTTAGATATGGAATTACAGGAATTTTATCAGACTATCTTGCCAAGATTACCCGCTTCAGTAACCCTTCAGGCCTCATCTCGGACTATTACGAGGGAGCCGACATGGGAAACATCTGGGGACTAACGACCGGAGGTCTTTTCCAAACTGACCAAGAGGCTCTTGCGCTAGACCAAAGCAATATCAATGGTAGAAAAAGACAGGCCGGCGATTTATGGATGGTTGATATCAACGGCGATGGTAAGATAACACGCGGAGCACAAACTTTGAGCGACCCAGGCGACATGAGTATCATCGGAAACAATACTCCTCGCTATAGCTTCGGTTTCAGAACGAATCTAGCCTGGAAGGGATTCGACATGGACATCTTTTTTCAAGGCGTTGGAAAACGTGATTTAGTCATCTCAAACCTCTACTATCTTACACAATACTCCAACGAGTGGGTAGGTATTCCAAAGGTTGCCATGGATTACTGGTCACCGCAAAACCCCAATGCCTTCTTCCCTAGGCCAATTATTGCAGGAGCCGCTGATATTACGACAGTACAAACGCGCTACCTACAAAATGCCGCTTACCTACGCTTGAAGCAATTAACCTTAGGCTATACACTTCCGCAAGAGTTGACACAACGGATCAGCTCGGATAGAATTCGTGTATTCTTTACGGGAAGCAATTTATGGACATTAACCAAAATGATTAAGATTTCTGACCCTGAACTTGCCGGACCTAGCGCTTATCCAATGTTCCGATCGTTTTCGTTCGGTGCAAACTTCAGTTTTTAATCAGCATTCATTACCTAAAGAAACTACAATGAACAAGATATACAAAATAGGTTTGTTGGCTATACTATTAGCAACTTCCTGCAATGACGATTACCTAGAAAAATATCCTTTAGACGAAATCAGCGACGCGACATTTTGGAAAACAGCATCCGATGTGGAGATGTATGCAAACCAGTTCTATGCTACTCTTTTCGATGCACGGCTTGCTTGGTTCAATGTTGATAATGCAAGTGACAACCAAATACCGAGCAGTAGAAATATTTATACTTGGAATGAATACAACGTTCCGGCAACCGACGGGGGCTGGGGAAAGTCTGACTGGCTACAAATACGTCGTTGTAACTATGCCCTTGATCGCATTGCCACGATGACTATCACCGACCCGGCACTGAAGAGAGCGGAGGGAGAAATACGATTTTTTAAATCCTTCCACTACTTAGAGAAGCTGAAGAAATTTGGCGAAGTGCCATGGCTGAATACGAGCCTAACACCGGAGTCACCCGAACTAACGGCACCTAGAGACAGTAGAGAGACCGTGACTAACAATATCCTGGCAGACCTTGACTTCGCCATCGCGAACCTGCCTGAAAGTTCCACTGCCGACCGATTAACGAAGTATGCAGCGCTGGCTTTAAAAACCGAGGTCTGTCTTTTCGAAGGCACTTTCCGCAAATATCATCAAGTAGGGACAGGACACGAAGAACTCCTAAGACTAGCAGCGAGTTCTGCTGAGCAGATTATCAATTCAAACCAATTCTCAGTTTACAAAACGGGGAAAGTGGAAGAAGACTTCTTCGATCTATTCGTTCAATACGAGCTTAAAGGCAATTCGGAAGGCATTTTAGTACAGCGCTTCATTACCGACAAACGGATGCACAACAACGTTCGTCAGCTCGGGGAGCCGCAAACTGGATACAGCAAGGATTTTGTCGAGTCCTATCTATGCGAAGACGGTTTACCAATTGCATTAAGTCCGCTTTATAAAGGCGATGCCAACTTCGCTGATGAGTTTGTTAACCGAGACCCAAGAATGCGACAATCTATTTATCGCGAAGATCGCCCGTATCGCATTTTTGACAATGGGACTGTGAATTATAAGGAAATGCCAGAATTCCTGAACGCCAATTGTCCGACAAGCTATTTTATCATCAAGGGATACAGCCCTTTCGAAAAAGATCGTCTGCCGAGCACTTCTATAATTGATGATTTCATTTATCGTTACGGAAAAGTGCTATTGGATTATGCGGAGGCAAAAGCTGAATTAGGCGAATGCACGCAGGATGTCTTAGACGGAACAATCAACCTGTTACGCGATCGAGTGGGGATGCCCCATCTGACCGTTGCTGTCGGATTTACTGATCCGAACTGGCCGAATTGGGAAGTACCAATCTCACCGCTTCTAAATGAAATACGCAGAGAACGGAGAATAGAAACATCCGCAGAAGGAGACCGTTGGGACGATTTGGTTCGTTGGAAAGCAGGCAAGCTATTAGAAAACCCGAAGACAATACTTGGCGCTAGAGACCCTGCCAATGGAAATTTACGTGTTATCTATCCAGGCTTTGCTGCAAGAAAATGGGATAATAAACTTTATCTCTATCCAATACCGACACAAGAAATTACACTCAATCCGAATTTGACACAGAATCCAGGTTGGCAATAAGGGAGATAAATCAAAAAATTATGAAATATATAATAACATCTATATTCGCTGTTTTTCTAATCGCTCATGTACATGCTAAACCGCATAATGGGATTGCTCCTACTTTTCGAGCAGGCTTTTCGGAAAAGGATATCACGCCTGATATTGGCATGGAGCAGCCGGGCAACTATGGCAAAAGCCATCATAAGAAGTTTCACGACCAGTGTAAAGTCCGCGCCGTCGTATTTGATGATGGAAAGAAGAAAGTGGCGCTCGTAGGGGTCGATCTTCTCTTCATAACACGCCGTGTTGTGGAAATTAGTCGCGCAGAAATAGAGTCGGCTTGCGGTATTTCCGGAAAGGACATCATGATAGGAGCCTCACATTCCCATTCCTCGGGTCCCATCGCCATGTCCGAACCGGGCGATTTTGATGATGCAGACCCTTTGATTAAGCATCTTGCCACGAATATGTCCATCGTTTCGGATCCCGGATTTATACAGTATCTGCAACATCAAATTGTCGCAGCAGTCGTGGATGCAAATGCTAATCTTCAAGATGCTAAGCTTGCGGTTGGCGTTGGCAAAGAAGATAAAGTTGCCTTTAACCGCCGAATGCGAATGAAAAACGGTTTGACCTATACGCATCCGGGCGTAGGAAATCCGGATATCATTGATTATGCAGGTCCAATCGATCCGGATGTAGGAACTATTGGTGTTTGGGATTTAAAAGACAACTTATTAGGCATGGTCGTCAATTTCGCCTGTCATGCGACCACAAATCCTGATGGGATATCCGCCAATTGGATTGGAGCCATGGAAAGAACATTGCGGGGAGTGACGGGTAATGCCGCATTGCCGGTCGTGTTCATGCAGGGAGCCTGCGGTGATATTACGCAGGTAGACAATATGGCAAAGCATGCAAACCCCTCTGCGGAAGAATGGTGGGAATTAGTGGGCGGTCGCGTTGGTGCCGAAGCATACAAAACCATGTTATTAGCGAAACGTGGCGCAGGTTCGGATATTCCTTTAGACTCCAGACAGAAAGTATGGACCGTAAACCGTAGAATTCCTGCCAAGGAAAAGGTCAAAAAATCTTTGGAATTAGTGAAACAAGGGCCGGAAAAATCGGGAAGTGTAGAATGGACGTTCGCAAAGGAAATCCTTCTATTAGACGCCATGATTAAGAAAAGGCCGAAAGCAGAAGTAGAAGTACAGGCAATCCAAGTAGGACCGGTCGCATTCGTTTCGAACCCTGCAGAATACTTCGTCCAATTTGGTTTGGATATCAAGAAAGCTAGTCATTTTCCTTTCACATTCATCGTGGAACTGGCAAATGGATGTGTTGGCTATGTTCCGACGGAGGAAGCAATGGGGTCCAGCGGTGGAGGCTACGAAACACGATTAACGTCTTATTCTAACTTGGAAGTGTCCGCAGGTCGACAGATCGCTAATACAGGAATTGAACTGGCAAATCAAATGACTCCGGGCAAAGTACCCAGCCCCCCACCTCCAGCAGTATTTAAACAGGCCTGGGGATATGGCAATGTACCTCCTGAACATCAATAAAAAACAAAAATTTAAGAAGATAAAAGATGTAAACTATTTGTTCTTGTCTACACAAGTCGTATATTTACAAGAAGAGTCTGTTGAGAACGATTAAGCCTAAGATGACTCCGCATTAAAACTTCATACCTGAACAAATTTCACATCATATCTGTAAGGCTTTTACCCTAACCTTATAATTATGGAAAGAAAAATCAAAATACAGATTGTAGGACAATTCTTACTTTCAATGCTCTTCATCTTATCCGCGACGCTGAGTTTTGGGCAACAACGCACTTTTATGGCTGGTGCTGCTAAAACCGTCATCACGCCTTACTTAGGCGGTGGTATTGTTGGCAATTTTGGCACTCCTCCGGAGGCCAAGAATATCCACGATGAACTCCATGCGCGAAGTTTAGTGCTAGACGATGGCGACAGCAAGCTCGCTTTTATTATCTGTGATAATATCGGATTGGCGCGTAAAGTTTGCGATGCAGCTAAAAAAGAAATCAACGCGCGTACAGGAATCCCCACAGCGAATATCCTGATCGCCGGCACGCATACCCACTCCGCAACCAGTGCGGAAGGGGAAGGACCAAAACGCCGTGGATGGAATCCTCAGGAAGGTCTGGATCGATATCAGGACTTTCTAGCACTAAAAATAGCGGACGCTGTCGATATGGCGATCTACAGAATGGAGCCTGCACAGATAGGTTGGGGTTCAGTAAATATTCCCGAACATGTGTTCAATAGAAGATGGCATATGAAAGATCTTGTCGTAAATCCTTTTGGAGAAAAAGAACCGGTAAGATTTAACCCAGGTATTGGCAATCCCGACATTGTGAAACCGGCAGGACCAACAGATCCTGAAGTATCCTTTCTATCGGTACAGGCAGTTGATGGCCGTGCTATCGCACTTCTGGCAAATTACTCCTTGCATTACATCGGAGGAGTGCCTAAACACGATATCTCTGCGGACTACTTTGCCGTCTTCGCCAACCGGATGCAAGAGCTGCTCACAAAAAATAACCCAGACGCACCATTTGTTGGAATAATGACCAACGGAACTTCTGGAGACATCAACAACGTCAATGTACAAGGTGCCCCACCAAAAGATGCTCCTTATCAGAAAATGAAATTTGTAGCAAACGACGTTGCGCAAAAAGTATACAGCTCATTACAAAACGTAAAATACCAACCTTGGCTGAAACTACAAGCAAAACAAGCGGAACAGACACTCATGGTTCGTAAACCAACGGACAAACAACTTGCACTAGCAAAGCGAGTAATTGCTATGCCTGAAGACGCCAAACCTATCAATCATCCACTGGAAAGAACCTATGCGCAGCGCATTACTCAATTGCAGAACGAATGGCCTACGGAGATATCTGTGTTATTACAAACGTTCCGCATCGGCGATCTTCAAATCGCAGCCATCCCTTTCGAAACCTTCGCCGAGTCTGGCCTAGCGCTAAAATCGCAATATCCAAAAAATAAGACCTTCACCATATCCTTTGCCAATGGCTCTTACGGCTACTTGCCTACTCCAGAGCAGCATAAACTTGGTGGATATGAGACTTGGTTAGGAACGAACCGTGTCGAGATAAATGCCTCTAGAAAAGTCTTCAGCACGATTACCAACTTATTTTCTCAGATGAATTAAACAAGAACAGCATACTAATCAAAACCGAAAACGCTATGAAATCTTCAGTCTGTACCTTCCTATTATCCTTGCTCTTTCTCACTGGCAGCGCCCTTGCGCAGAGCAATTCCGCCAACAAAGTATTTCAGGCGGGCGCAGCAAAAAGCACCATCACTCCCAAAATAGGCTCTTCTATCAATGGGAATATGCAGGACGTGACGGTGAGGCATGTGCATGATGATATCCACGCCAGAGCATTGGTCTTGGATGACGGGCAGACGAAGTTGGGTTTTGTGGTTTTGGATCTATGTATGGTATCCAGAGAAACGCTGGACAAAGCAAAACAGCGCGCTTCCGAGTTTACCGGGATCCCGGTACAAAATATGATGATGTCGGCGACACATACACACTCTGCAGGCACGGCCTGCGGAGTCTTTCAAAGTGACCCCGATCCAGCCTATGTAGACTTTATCGTCGAAAGAACTGCAGACGCACTTATTCGTGCTCATGAAAATCGTGCGCCTGCAGTTATCTCTTGGGGTGTGGGAAAAGAGGAATCGGAAGTCTTTAATCGCCGTTGGTATATGAAGCCTGGAACTGCGATGCCAAATCCATTTGGCGGTCAAGATCAGGTTAAGATGAACCCGGGCGTTGAAAATCCTAACATGGACAAACCTGCTGGACCAATCGACCCGGAGGTCCCTAGCATATTCTTAAAAACTGTGGATGGTAAACCAATTGCGGTACTTGCAAACTACTCCTTACATTATGTCGGTGGAACTGGACCAGGGGAGATATCCGCAGACTATTACGGAGCCTTCGCCGATAGAATCGGAGACCTTGTGCTTAACGAAAAAACATTAAACGACCCACCATTTGTTGGCATCATGAGCAATGGAACTAGTGGCGATATCAACAATATCAATTGGCCCGGAAAGAAAACAGAAGCTCTTCCTCATTATGAAAAGATACGCTCTGTAGCTGATAAAGTTGCTAGCGCATCCTACTCAGCCATTAAAAATGCCCCTCAACAAAACTCAATAAAACTAGCTGCCAAACAAGAAGAGATTCGATTGGGTGTAAGAAAACCAACAGCACAGGACATTAAACGCGCTGAAGGCATTGTTGCAAAAGCCGCCGGTCCCACAATGCAGTCTCTGGAAGAAATTTACGCACGTGAAACCTTATTGCTAAGAGATTATCCTGACCAGGTCGATTTAATTCTGCAAGTGTTCAAAATTGGTGATTTAGCAATTACTGCGATTCCTGCGGAAGTATTCGTCGAGATTGGTTTGGAATTAAAAGCGAAAAGCCCATTTAAGCCGACTTTTAACATCGAGCTGGCAAACGGCTACAACGGTTATCTCCCTACCGCTAAACATCACAAATTAGGAGGATATGAAACCTGGCGTGCGCGTTCGAGCTATTTAGAAGAAACAGCAGCAGATAAAATTCTTGCAGTCTTATTACGCCTATTAAATGATCATAAATCGGGAAAATAATCCCACTAAAAACCTAAAAGTCTATACTCAATTATAAAACCAATGAGACACCCTATTCTAGCCGCATCCCTACTCGTATTGCTCGTCGGCTGTAAACAGAAACATGAGAATGAACGAATCCAACAGGCTTTAGATGCCTTTCAGCTGGAGGAGGGACTTCGTATCGAGCCAGTGGCTTATGAGCCTATGGTCATCGATCCGGTAGCTTTCGCTTTCGACGAAGATCGAAGGATGTATGTTGTCGAGGATCGTGGATATCCAGACCGGGCAGAAGAAGGAGAGCCAACAACACTTGGTAGAATCGTATTACTGGAAGACACCGACGGCGATGGCACTTATGATAAAAGAAACGAATTCGCAACAGGACTCACCTATCCCAATGGAATTCTCCCTTGGAAAGGTGGTGTATTTATCACCTGTGCACCACATATTTACTATTACAAAGATTCCGATGGCGACGGGGTTGCTGATATAAAGAAAACTGTGCTAACCGGATTCAACGACACAAAAACCTCGCAGATACGCATGAGCCATCCGACCTTAGGCTTGGACGGCTGGGTCTATGTTACAGGAGGTCTAAACGGAGGTAATATTACTTCTCCAGAGCATCCTGATCGCCCGGCAGTAACTTACACCGCAGCCGACGGTCGTTTCAATCCAGAGACTTTTGAGTTCCAAGTTACCGGGGGAAAAAGCCAATTCGGCCTAACGATGGATCCCTATGGCCACCGCTTCGGTACATCGAATCGTCACCCGGTCATGCAGATCGTCATGGAGCCATGGAACCTTTCGCGCAATCCACATCTGACATTCAATGAAATGGTACAGAATGTATCGCCAGTGGAAGCCAATGCGGTGGTCTATCCCATCAGTAATGCTGTGACTACCGCGGAGTACATTCCAGACCTCATGGGAAAATCCCACACCGGTACTTTTACGGCGGCAAGCGGTTTGGTGGTATACAATGGAACTGCATTAAGACCAGAACATAAAGGCAATATCTTTATCTGCGAATCGGCACAGAACTTAGTTCAAAGACAGATTGTCAAAGAAAACGGCGCTAGTTTCACATCCGCTATAGCAAATGAGAGAAAAGAATTTTTAGCATCTACTGACGAATGGTTCCGCCCAGTCTATGCGCAGCATGGTCCGGAAGGAGCCCTGTATATTGTCGACATGCATCGGAAGGTTATTGATCATCCGGCCTATGTCCCTGAAGAGATGCGTGGGCAACTGGATTTTGAAGCCGGAAAAACGGATGGCAGAATCTATAGAGTTGTGCGCGAGGACTTCGACCAAGAGGATGAGGATAAAACCGGAAAAGTGGCCACTGGATCTACAAACAAAGACTTGGTAGATGCCCTGAGCTCAAATGATGAATGGAAAAGAGCGACCGCTTTTCGCTTACTTTTAGAATCCAAGCCTGCTGATATCGCTGACTTACTAAAAGAAACCATTGCTAAGAGTTCCAATAACGAGGGGAAAGCCCGAGCACTTTGGTTAGCTCATAATTTGGGAATGCTTAGCTTGGAAAGTCTCCATCAAGCATTAGCGAGCGAGGAAGCTTCCATTCGTGAGCAGGCGGTACAAATCCTTGCCAGCAATACAAAATACGATCAGGCAAAATCAGCGTTGAACCAGCTCGCTGAAGATCCATCGGCACGCGTAAGATATTATTCGGCGATCGCTTTAGGCAATATCAACACAAACGAAGCCGTTCAAGCTTTAGCTAAAATTGCAGCTAAAGATGGTGCAGACAAGTGGAGCCGAGCAGCGGTATTAAGTGGGCTGTCGGGTCGTTCTAAAGATTTTATCAGCGCTTTTGCTGGCATGAAATCGGCCGAACCGAAAGCTTACGCCGCTGTGATGCAAGACCTAGGAAGACTGCTAGGCCATGGTGGAACGATTGCTGAGGCTTCCGATTTCTTCCATCGCTTGGTGACTCCGGATGCTGTAGACGAGTGGAAAATATCAGCCATGCTAGGGCTATCAGAAGCATTGCATGGTAGAAAGCAAGAACTTAAACCAAATAATAAAGGGCTATTATACGCCATCAACAGCACTTCAAACGAGAGCTTGGATAGCTTTGTTGGTAAAATTAAGGAGATAGCCTTAAAAGATACGGCGGATAAGCAAAGCCGCGCTATCTCACTATTAGGCTACACGAGTTATGAACAATCTAATGATGCACTGCGTCAGCTATTGAGCGCTCATTATTCACCGCAGGTGCAGATTCAAGCCATAAATTCCATTGCGAAACTGCAAGATCCAAAAGGTGCCGAATTGTTAACAGACAAAGCGAAATGGAAGGCATACTCCCCGAAAGTAAAACCTACTGTGATCTCTGCGCTTATTTCCAATACTAAATTTCTGCCGGTCCTGTTTAAAGCTATTGAAAGCGGTCAGATTGCAGCAGCTGAAATATCCTCGATCGATAGAACTCGCCTTATGAAAAGTAAGGACAAAGCTATCGCTGATCGAGCAACGGTTTTATTCAAAGAGCTTGAAGGCGGTGATCGTATGGCGGTATATGAAGAATATAAAAACGTGCTGAAAAATGCGAAACCTGTGGCTTCCGCAGGAGCGGCCATTTTTCAGGCCCAGTGTGCTGTCTGCCATACCTATGGTGGCAAAGGGGGGCAAGTAGGTCCCGACCTTTCCGGCATCAAGAATCAGCCGGCAGATGCGCTGCTCTTACATATTCTGGTACCGAACTATGAGGTCTATCCGCAATACCAATCGGTGATCGTTAAAACGAAAGATGGCAGTACCAAGTCAGGTTGGGTGGTATCCGAAACAGACAATGGGCTTACCCTTCGGACAGCAACAGGCGCTGATGAAGCTGTGCTACGCAGTAATATTGAGACTTTGACCAATTCAGGACTGTCATTAATGCCGGATGGAATGGAAAAAGCAATGTCCAAGGAAGACATGGCAAATCTTATCGAATACCTTAAAAAAGGAGATTCGAACTAATTTTTCAATTTAACTTGTATATACAACTAGAATTTATATATTTGTGTAATCAACCTAAAAATCAAAAGTAAAATAACCTTTTTTTTACATCTTGGAGCGTCAAACGTTCCAAGATGTAATACTTAAACTGAAAATACTAATTATACATAAGGAGGCTAAATTATGAGAAAATTATTCGGAATAGCATGTCTATTCATCATGCTCAGTTCAACGGCATTAGCCCACACAGATCCCAAGAAAGAAACCGACGGCGAAAAGCCTAAACCGAAAACCATTCAATTGTTCAACAAGAAGAATCTTGACGGTTGGTATATCTTTATTCAAGATCGGGGCAGAAACCAAGATCCAAAGGGTGTATTCACCATCAATGATGGAATTCTACGCATCTCCGGCGAAGAATGGGGATGTATTACCACCGATGAGGAATACGAAAATTATAAACTCATTATGGAGTTCAAATGGGGCGAAATGACATTTGGTTCCCGTAAAAATGCAGCACGCGATAATGGATTACTTTTTCATTCCGTGGGTGAAGATGGCGGCTATTCAGGTATCTGGATGCGCTCTATCGAATGTAATATCATCGAAGGCGGCGTCGGCGACTTTATTGTCGTGGGGGATGGCACAGATGCTTTCTCCATCACCAGTCCGGTTGCCAAAGAACGTCACGGCACGACTCCTGTTTACCAGAAAGGCGGTGAACTCGTGACAGTCAATAAAGGGCGTATCAATTGGTGGGGAAGAGACCCGAACTGGAAAGACGTTTTAGGCTTCCGTGGCGCGAAGGATGTAGACAAACCTGTAGGTGAGTGGAACAAATTAGAATGTGTGGTTAAAGGCGATAAAATCGACATCTACGTTAATGGCAAACTCGTAAACCAAGCCATCAACGTTCGACCTTCAAAAGGAAAGATTCAAGTGCAGTCGGAAGGCGCAGAAATGTTTGTTCGCCGACTGGATATGATCCCATTGAAAGCTGGTAAAATATAAACCTAAAAAAGCAATTATATGAAAACGATACTTTCCGTGCTCAGCCTAGCGTTGCTACTTGTGAGCAACCAAGCGATGGCACAGTGCGAGCAACTTTTTAATGGCAAAGACCTTAGCGGTTGGACTATTCATGGAACCGAGAAATGGTATGTGGAAAATAAAGAACTTGTTTGCGAAAGCGGACCAGACAAAGGCTACGGTTATTTATCGACCAATAGCCCATACAAAGACTTTGAACTATCGGTTCAATTCAAATTAGAAGCCAATGGAAACTCGGGGGTATTCATCCGCTCCGACATCGAAGGTGTCAAGATCAAAGGTTGGCAAGTGGAAGTAGCCCCGCCGGGACTACATACCGGCGGTATCTATGAATCCTATGGTCGAGGCTGGTTAATCAAGCCTACGGAAGAAGCGCAAAAAGCATTAAGCCCCGACGGCTGGAATACCATGAAAATCTTGGCCAAGGGAAATAAGATTACTACTTGGCTGAACGACAAGCAAATGGTACAATTAGATGATGAGAAGATCGGTCAAGCGAAGGGTTTTATTGCACTTCAGATCCACGACGGAGGAGGTATTAAAGTAAGATGGAGAGACATCTGTATTAAAGAACTATAAAAAGATCAAGCTATGGAAAAGGAAAACAATAAAGTGCGTGTGCTGGTCGTAGGATGTGGCAACATGGGCGCCTCACATGCTTGGGCATACCATAAAATGGATGGCTTTGAAATATGCGGCATTGTATCCCGAGGGAAAAGCAAAGAAGTGCTGAACGAGAAAATGGGCAATATTTATCCACTATTTGACGATTTTGAAACTGCTTTAGCGGCAACCAAACCCGATGCGGTCTGTATATCGACTTATCCAGACACGCATGAAGAATATGCAGTGAAATCTATGGAGGCCGGAGCACATGTCTTTGTCGAAAAACCAATTGCAAGTTCGGTTAAAGGGGCAGAGCATGTACAGGAAGTAGCATTAAAGACCGGAAAGAAACTCGTCGTCGGTTATATTCTAAGACACCATCCTTCCTGGATCAAATTTGTAGAGATGTCGTCTGACCTCGGCAAGCCATTGGTAATGCGCATGAACCTGAACCAACAGAGCGATACAGCGATGTGGACCTTGCACCGAAACCTCATGGCAAGCTTAAGTCCGATTGTAGACTGTGGTGTGCATTATATTGATGTGATGTGTCAAATGACCCGTTCTAAACCTACGCAAGTATATGCAATTGGGGCTAGACTGACGGATGAAATACCGGCAGACAACTATAACTACGGCAACCTCCAAATTCGTTTCGAAGATGGTTCGGTAGGTTGGTACGAGGCGGGTTGGGGACCAATGGTATCCGAAACAGCCTTCTTTGTGAAAGATGTGGTAGGTCCGAAAGGTTCTGTATCCATCGTTGCAAAAGAAGCCGGCGGAACGGGCAAGTCAGGATCCATCGAAGCACATACGAAGACGGAATCCATATTACGCCATCATTCGGCACTCGATGAGAACGAAAAATTCGCCCTAGAAGACGAATGGCTCGACTTGACCGATGAGCCGGATCATCAAGGCTTATGCGATCGCGAGCAGGCTTATTTCTTAAAAGCGATAAAAGAAGACATCGACCTGAGCGATCACATGGAAGATGCTGTAAATAGCTTAAGAATCGCTTTTGCCGCGGATGAGTCGGTGAAGACAGGGCAAGTGGTTCGCTTATAATAATAAGAGTTCGAGTTCAATCAAACATAATTTCCTAAATCAATAGAAGAGAAATGAGAAAAAACAGCATGTTGGCCGAAGGCTGGTGGGATTATACGACCATCGATGAACAGATTATGCGCGATGCTGCACAATTGACGGCAGAAGATATTTTACAGCTTTCCAGACCAGGATTCCAAGTGATTTTCCACGATACATTAGAGTCTTTTTACCTGGCGGAGGCACTGCAATACATTGAGGCCTGGCAACAAGCCACAGCCTCCTCTCCTGCTGGAATTTGCGGACCCATTGGGCCGACCGAACAGCTACCTTTAGTTGCTCAACTGGTAAACAGCTTGAATATCTCCCTAAAGAACTGTCATTTCTGGGGAATGGATGAGTGGTATGAAAACGGCACGGAAGTTCCAGCTACGCATCCCTTATCCTTCGTGAAAGCAAATAACGATATGCTGTTCAACCATATCAAGCCGGAACTGCGCATGCCAGATGAAAATATTCATTATCCTTTGGCGTCGAGTTTGGCGGAATACACCAAAAGCTTTGATGAATTTCGCTGCGTGACGATGCAAGGTGGACAGGGCGATGCCAAACATTGGGCATTCAACGATCCACTACAGCGCAGTGGAAAATATGCTGATAATCCTCCAACCGTAGAAGAGTATAGAAGCCTGAGTGCGAGAATTGTCGACCTCCATCCAATTACGTTGATGCAGAATGCCAGAACTTCCGGAGGTGGTTATGTTGTCGGTGTACCGCAACAAGCGACGACCGTAGGACCTGTTGAAACATGGAAAGCCGAGCGTGTATCCATCTGGCAAGCCGGAAATCATGATAATGCTTTCGGCATGCGCCTGACACCATTTATGATATCCAAAAGCATTGTCGACACCGCCGTTCCTATGTCCCTATTAGCCGATCACCCGAACGTAGAATTTCATTACTACCGTCCGGCAATTAAATCTGTAACAACCGAAATGCACTAAGCTGAATATGACGAACACAAATAAAACGGTATTAGCCATCGTAGCACATCCTGATGATGCAGAAATCAGCTGCGCAGGAACTTTAGCGCTCTTGAAAGACAAGGGTTGGAATGTTGTGATGGCGACTATGACGCCAGGAGACTGTGGTACGACAGTACATTCAAGAGCAGAAATAAGCAAGATCCGAAAGCAAGAAGCCGCAGATGCCGCTGCGATGCTGGATGCAGACTATCATTGCTTGGAATGCAACGATGTATTCGTCATGTACGACAGAGAAACCATCGTCAAGGCCATCGCTTTAATTCGTAAAACGAAGCCGAGCGTCGTTATTACCATGAGTCCATCTTGTTACATGGTCGACCATGAAATGACCAGTAAGATTATTCAAACAGCCTGCTTTAGTGCCGGAATAATGAATATTGAAACAGAAGGCCTAGAGCCCTATTTCTATACACCACATCTTTATTATGTGGATGCTATGGAAGGAAAAGACCGCTTTGGAAAACCCGTAGAGCCGGGATTGATCGTCGACATCTCTTCCAAAATCCAACTGAAAGAAGATATGCTGGCTTGCCATGCCTCCCAAAGAAATTGGCTCCGCGATCATCATGGAATGGATGAATACATTATCGCCATGAAAAGCTTTGGAGAGAAAAGAGGAAAAGAAATTAACGCAAGTTACGGCGAAGGATATCGACAGCATTTGGGCCATGCCTATCCGCAGAACAATATCTTAAAAGAGGAGCTCGGCGACTTAGTCCATGAGCGTTAATAAACAAATTGGATAAAATACTAACCTAGACACATGAAATTATATCGCTTAAATCGACTATTTAACAACGAGTCGGGCAACTGCTTTGACGTCGCTATTGATCATGGCTTTTTTAACGAATATGCTTTCCTGAATGGAATCGAAGACGTAGAAAAAGCCGTTGAAGTGCTCGTTGATGCCGCTCCAGATGCTATTCAACTGACCGTCGGACAAGCAAATTACCTGCAAAGAATCCCTGGTCGTCATAAACCTTCGCTGGTGCTGAGAACGGACGTTGCAAATGTTTATGGAAAACAACTTCCACGCAGCCTGTTCAGTAGAATGATTGAAAACCCGGTAGAGCAAGCCCTTCGCTTAGATGCTACCTGTGTAGTGGTCAATTTATTTAGTATCCCTGATGAACCAGAAGTGACCGACCAATGTATACAGAATATATTGAAGATTAAACCCGAAGCCGAACGCTACGGGATGCCATTAATGGTCGAGCCGTTGGTCTTTCGTCCGAATAACGAAGCAGGCGGTTATATGGTCAATGGCGATCCAGAGAAAATAATCCCTTTAGTTCGTCAAGGCGTAGAATTAGGTGCTGACATTATCAAAGCCGATCCTACGGACGATGTGTCGATCTACCATAAGGTTGTCGAAGTAGCGGGCGATATCCCGGTGCTTGTGCGCGGCGGAGGGAAAGCCAGCGATCAGGAAATATTAGATCGCACCTATCAATTGATGCAACAAGGCGTTTGCGGAATTGTATATGGAAGGAATGTGATTCAACATGCTAACCCCGCAGGCATGACGCGCGCTTTAATGGAAATTGTACACCGTGGCGCAAAACCAGAAGATGTTATTAGCTTATTAAAAGACGGAATATGAAAACGGTAAATGTCGGTATTATCGGCGGAGGCTTAATGGGCAAAGAGGCCGCCAGTGCATTTGGAAGATGGTTTGCTTTAAAAGACTTTCCTGTTCAGGTTCAATTGACCGCAGTATGCGATATTGATCAACAGGCTTTAAGCTGGTATAAGCAGATAAGTAGCGTCTCGCTATTGACGACGGACTACAAGGAGCTAATTCATAGCGACCTGGTCGACGTGGTCTACATTGCTGTGCCCCATCATATGCACGAATCGCTGTACATCGACATCCTGCAGGCAGGAAAAGATCTATTGGGTGAAAAGCCCTTTGGGATCGATCTTGCTGCAGCGAGAAGAATTGCCAACGTCGCAAACCAAGAGGGTCGGTTTGCACGATGCAGCTCTGAAATGCCGTTTTTTCCTGGACCACAACGCGTCGTATCGGAAGTAAAATCCGGACGACTAGGAAGAATTATAGAAATTAAAGCTGGCTTTCTGCATGCCAGCGACATGAACCCCAACAAGCCCATCAATTGGAAGCGACAGTCTGCCTATTGTGGCGAAATTGGTGTAATGGGCGACTTGGGCATACATGCACTCCATATCCCCCTTAGATTGGGTTGGAAACCACAATCGCTATATGCACATTTACAAAAAATCATCACCGAAAGACCAGATGGCAAGGGCGGTATAGCAAGTGCCGACACCTGGAACAACGCCACATTGAGCACGCGCGTGCAGATGGAAAATGGCGAAACAGTGCCAATGTTATTAGAGATGAAACGCCTCGCTCCCGGCGAAACAAATACTTGGTTTATTGAAGTATTAGGTACGGAAGGTGGTATTCGTTATAGCACAAAAGATGTCAAAGCGCTGTGGACCTATAATTGGAACGAAGGCAAAGAGCAATCCTGGCAGCGTGTAGACTTAGGATTTGAAGTGCCCTTTCCAACTGTAACCGGCGGCATCTTTGAACCCGGATTTCCGGACGTCTTCCAACAGATGCTTGCAGCTTACTTCGCCGAACGCGAGGGGCAATTAGCTGGGCGATTTGGCTGTGTAACCTTAGAGGAAGCCATTGCAAGCCATGAGGTTTTCGCCGCAGCCTTAGCATCACATGCAAACAATAAGACAGTCGTATTAGAACAGGAAGTCGCGGTAAATTAAAACCGCACAATTCAAAAAAATATAATGGAAAAAAAGACACGATCGGGTATTCTTGCAGCAGGAAGTTGGATTCTGGACGAGGTGAAAGTAATCGATAAGTTTCCGGAAGAACAATCGCTTGTTAACATCCTGGATGAATATATCAGCAATGGAGGTTCTGCCTACAATATTCTTACCGACCTGACACAGCTCGGTGCGAGTTTTCCACTAGAAGGATTAGGACTCGTAGGCATTGATTTCCACGGCATCCGCATTGTCGATCATTGTAAACAGATTGGCATTGATACCCAACAAATTGCCATGATACCCAATGTGTCCACCTCCTATACCACCGTCGTATCTGTAAAACCAACAGGTAAGCGCACTTTCTTTCATCATCGAGGTGCAAGCGCGCAACTCTGTCCACGACATTTTGATTTTCAGAAGTCAAATGCTCGCATTTTTCATCTAGGCTATTTACTACTCTTGGACAAATTGGATGAGATCAAAGAAGATGGCCGTACCGATGCATCACATCTATTAGAAAAAGCGAAAAATGCTGGTCTCAATACCTCGATAGATTTAGTTAGTGAAGATTCCGACAGATTTCAATCGGTCGTTCCAAGCTCGTTACCCTATGTTGACTACCTTTTCCTAAACGAATTCGAAGCCAGCAAGCTCTCCGGGATCAACTTGATGAATATCGAAGAACCGCAGCAGATGCAAGATCGTTGTCAGGAGGTTTGCGATTATTTGTTTAATCTCGGCGTAAATCAATGGATCGTTATTCATTATCCAGCGGGCGTATATGCTGCACAACGAAACGGCGCGAGCCTATTTCAGCCCAGCGTTAGATTAAAGCCTGAGCAGATTATCGGAAGCAATGGCGCAGGTGATGCGCTAGCAGCAGCCATCCTTTATGGCATCCACGAAGAGTGGTCAATGGAAGACAGTCTTAAGCTCGGTGTTTGTGCAGCAGCAGCCAGTCTGACCCATGTAACCTGTTCCGATGGCATATTAGACCTACAGGGCTGTCTCGAGCTAGGCGAACAGTACGGTTACCGCGCTGTAGAATAAATCTCCTTATCCACTTCAAAAGCCTTCAGAAGGTTGTAGCGTTTTAGTTTAGAATGACAGTCCAATACGGATATAAGGCAATACCGCTTCTTTACTAGCACCTACAACCGCTTGAATAATCATGAGGTCGCCAGGCATAAAGTAGAACCCACCGCCGGCACCCATATGCCAGCTGTCGGACTTCTCGTTCGGCATCCAAACTCTACCGATATCATAAAAACCAATCAGACCAACCGTTCCTGGAAGTAAGTAGGAACTAAAGTTTGCCAACTTTAATCGAGCATCCAAATTGTTATACAGCGCTGTTTTCCCGGTGAAACGTTGAGAGTTGAATCCGCGTAGACTCATCTCTCCTCCTATCTGCGCATGCTGATAAAAATAAGGATCGCCGAATACGGTTTGCATGCCTGTGCGGTTTGCTAGTGTCAGATAATCATTGAAGACCGTTTTATAAAGGCTTAAGGAGCTCTCTAAAGCAGTATATCGTCTTTGTTGACCAGCAAGCTCGGCTTTCCAATCCAAACGCGTGAATAAGCGCAAACCTTTCTTCGCATTGGCTTTATTATCGCGTGTATCAAAATCGAATCCCGCAGCCAGCCCGGTAAAGAATTTTGTTCCGAAGATATCTTCTCCCGGATGGGTCTGATTAAAACCATGAAAGAACCGTTCTTCATTTTTATCAGCTTTACTGTGATACAGCTCCGATGAAGAACCATAAAATAAGCGTGCATTTTTGAACGCTTCGTATCCTAGGAATATATCTGCATTCACGTAATCATATCGGTTCCTGTAGAAAGAAATCTCATGCTCTTCATCTTTTAGATATTCGGTGTTATTACCATACCCAAAGAAGTTACTTTGATTGAATGGCCCTAAAGCACGCATATGAATTTGCAAGTCCTGCTCCCCTACGAGTTTTTTAATATCTCCCTTGTATTCTAATATGAACGATTGGCGGCCTGTTAGGTAATTTGCCAAAAACTCATACCGATAAGCGTAGGGGCTTTTACGAAAGCCTTGATTTTCGATCAGGTATCCAAGACCAAAAATGAGACCTCTATCCACGCCATAATTGAGATTGACTAAGACCCCCTGGCGGTCATACACAAAATTGTCATACTGATATGCATGTACGGCCGTATCCTTTTTCAAACGAAACTTCGCCATGCTCATATTGTCATAGCTATTCGCTGTATCGGCTTTATTATCGTAGATATAGAGTTGGTTCCCTTTGCCAAAGCTATTGCTAGCAGCAAATAAGTCGTGTGACTTCCCTCCGATCAGGCGTATCTTAATAGGCGATTGTCCGCTCCCATGGACTTTATATTCATCTTCACCGGCAATACCGTAAATTCTTACCTCTTTCGTTTCCGAAGGCAAGAAACGTCTTTTCATGATTCTGGCACCCTCGGTGCCATCTTTCTTCTTGTTGTGCACATCCAGCGTGATACTGCCATCGCTGTTATAGTCGATATCGACAAATTCACGCTTCGCTGATAGCGGAATGTCCACAACCTTCGCAAGCGTCATATAATATTCATCGACGGTTGCCGCAAGCTCGTCGCGACGCGAGCGGATATTCGTCTCTAACTCGGCAGCACTGAGCTTCACAATCGTATCCGGCATCTGCAACATTGCTTGATG
Organism: Sphingobacterium hotanense; assembly: GCF_008274825.1. Taxonomy (NCBI): domain Bacteria; kingdom Pseudomonadati; phylum Bacteroidota; class Sphingobacteriia; order Sphingobacteriales; family Sphingobacteriaceae; genus Sphingobacterium; species Sphingobacterium hotanense. Next base: position 94,596 of record NZ_CP030848.1, on the reverse strand, counting down.
AATCAATGAATCCGACATTACCTGTTGAATCTGCTTCACCTGCTCTTGCCATCCCTCCCTATCTAGGTGATTAATAAAGAATCGGTCGAAATGTCGGGCATTAAAATTCCAATGCGCAACATTGCGGATATGCGGACTAAAGGGCTGCACATTAGCCTTCAACCATTGATAAGACAACAGAATGGGGAATATACCAGAAGTTTTATAGTAAACCTTATCCCGATCGCGCGGAACCGGGCTATAGGTTTTCTTACCCTTTTTCTTCTCAGGATCCCAGCGCCAGTTATCCTCGTGTCTGTCCCAATCGCCCAGCACAAAATCTAAGAGCCTCGCTCTTGCAGTCAGTTTCTGGTCAACTTTAGTATCATTATCTTCCAACAGCTTTTCAATTACCTTCGCCGTATTGTCTGTCTTTTCATTTTCGAAAGGCATTCTCGCCTCGAACATGTAAGGTCTGTTCTTAAAGATCGGCCGGTATTCACCAAGTGCGGGGTCATCCGCTACATAAACTAATTCAGGGGCAGAATGTGGAATCTTCAGCGCCCGATTGAACGTAGGGACGGTCAATGCTCCGAACGGATGCGCGATGGCTATCTGATCTTGTACAATGTCTTTAGCGATGGTTTTTCGAAGACTCTCGGGAAGGCTTCGTTCAGGATATTTCTGAATAGAGCGGAGCACCCATTCTACACCCTTAGGATCAGCAAGTCGTAAGGATTGTGTTTGCATCCCTCCGCCAAGCTTCACGATTTGCAGGCCTCCTTTTTCCTTCGACAGATCCATAACACGCATCCTCACTGGCGTATTGTAGAGCTTTCGATAACTATCGCCTAACCAAAAACGATGTACCGCGCCGACCTGGTCATATTCTGATGCGATAACCGTCGTTATGCTGTCTGTCTGCTGGGCATTACTTTTCAACATGCCTAACAATAGGCATATAACCAATAGATTCTTGATAGATACGAGCCTGAATGCTGCCATCATCCTATATTCTTATAATTTACTTTAACACTATTTTTACGCGCATCGCTTTCAGATCGCTTACGCCCTGAAGATTCTCTAATTGAACCTCCTCTATTTTTGGTTCTATTAAGCCCATTTGAGCAACTTCCTGAAGACACACCCGCAGATCGCGCGCTATTTGACTTCTGCTGTAGACAACAGCAATATGCCCCGGCTGCACCAAACGCTCGTCGGTATCTAGGATCAAAGCTTTGTCGATTCGTTTCTTGATAATTTGATATCTGATGTTGTAAGAGCCCTCCACATCAAATCTGCGTTCATCCTCCCGAAAACTAATATCAATAGGATTAGGGTGTATAAAGACCAGTTGCGTCGTTTCTAAGGGAATGCTAAGGGATGATTTTAGTTGATGTGTTGCCTGTCCAATCTTAGCAATGCTGATAATCTGCTCCTTACGGATTTGATTCAGCATACCCATTTTGAATGTATTTCTTGGGGAAATAGATTGCCCTACGTATAGGTCGTATTCTACTCCATCCGTCCGGAACGTTTCAAAATAGGAAGGGAAAATCTCCTGAACCTGCGCATTGAATAGGTTCATTTCAGCTTTCACCACCTGGTTTATTTTTTGCAATGATCGCTCAAAAGACTCATTGCTAGAATTCATGTCTTCGTAGCTGTATTGCAATTTACTGCGACATTGTGCTAAGGAAGCTTTTATCGTTGGTTCTGCTTTTTCAAGTTTATCCAGAAAGGCTGGAACAACCTCTTGAAAGAAGGATAGAATATCGAGTATATAATGCTCCAAGTTTGGCCCCGTTGCCCAGTTGTTGACTTCATCAAATCGATCGACGAATGTTTTATCAACGGATAAAACACCTCTGTCTTTCATCCGGTCGATGAGGCTTGCAACAAAATTGACGCGTTTTAGGATGTCTTCTCTGTAGGATTTATTGCGCAGAAGACTCGAATCCTTAACATCCACCGCCGCATAGAACGGATAAACCCGATTGAAGACAATCTTTTCCAGTTCCGGCTCCGGACTTAGATGAATAACCTCGCCCAGGTATTCCGCCGCTACCTGATTGAACTTCCACTCCACAGCAGATTGCAGAGAGGTGTACTTATGAAGAATAACGTTGTTTAATTCGCTTTTAAAGGATAGAACAATATCATACGCCAATTGGGCCAAGAGCGCGTAAAACGATCGTACCTGAATGAGCATATTGCGGTTTAAGCGGGCTTCATCTTTTGTGTAGAGTTCGAAAATTCCAACCAATCCTTGATTATGAATTAATGGAAAGCAGATGTAGGACGTCAATCCCGTCTTTTGCAAACTCCTTTTCAACTCTGATGCTCGAGATTCGACTCCTTCTTCTACGCCAAAGGATAAGATATAAGGATTGTCTAAGTATTTCATCAATCCGCCTTGTATGATCTCTTTGTCGTAAAACACCGAATCACCTAAAAGCATGCTATCTTTTGCCATGTCTGAAGAAAGCACAGGAATTCCATTAAGTTTCAGGATCGGGTAAAATGAAGATTTAACGCCTTCAAAATTGACGATATTTGCGAGAATATCGTTCAATAGATTGAGCCCATCCACACCGGTATATATACTGATATTATTGATAAGCCCCTGCAACTGCTCAGTCACATGAGCTTCATGGCAATCTACAAATGAGCAGATGGTAAAACCGGTAAACGAGAATTGTGAGATATCAAAGCCCCGAAGTATGGGCTCAATATCCTTGTAACGTAGCGAATCTTTGTTCTTTATGGACGTTAGATTTAGCTTCGGCAGTTCCGATTTAGGCTGGATCTCCACATATGAATAGTCGATTTCCAATTCATAATAGCGGTTAAATTTACCGGTCCTTTTAACATAACGTAATCTACTATGTATAGCGGGGATACCATAAAATCGCTCTAATATCAATAGATAGAGTTGCTTATTGACAAATTCAACATCCAAGAAACTATTGCTCTTTGTAGACTCAACACGCTGGAAGTCCGTATCGATCAAATCGTAAAAAGCCTGAGTACCGAAAAAAACCTTATCCGGAACCGGAAAACCCAATGCCCATTGCTGATTCTTTTTCTTAGAAACGCCCTTCGCAAGATGGTATAAGCTTTCCAAAAGTTCTTTATAGGAAGTAAGGTTCTCTTCCGTAATATCCCCTGATTGTTTTATCTTTTCCAAAAGAAGCTCACTTGCAATCTTAGGCACCAGCATCCCTTCGTCTTGCTCGGCCAGTGTTTTTTGCAAGTGATTAAGGAAAGGCCACAGTGACAGCGATTCCTCTAGTCCTTCGGCAGGAAGCACATTGCTATCAATGCGCCTAGTTTTGATTAACATGTTGCTTTATCGTGGTGCTATTAATGTGTTAATTGAAATGGTATTTCGGCCTCAAATGCTTTCGTCAGGGAGTCTTGCGGTTCGTCAATATAGAACTGTATCCGCAACTCGCCGTTATCATGGCAATCTATCACGCTAAATCCATGCTTATTATATCTGAATTTCAAGCTCTCATCCTTTCGTATTTCTGAAGTTTTAGCACCCGATCCGCTCACGATCTGATGCATCCCCTCTTTATCGATGTACTGTAAACCATGGTCATGCCCGGAGACAAAAATCAGGTTTGGGTGGAACTTGCTAACCTCCGTAACACGCGCAATTAAGTCGCTGTAAAACGGATGTTTAATATCCTCCGGGGAAGCAAAGGCTGTTGACCGGAGCAGAGGATACAATGATCCCAGGCCGGGCAAAGGTAGATAAGCACCCTTCCAAAGGCGCGTCAAAGGAAAGAGATGGTCACGCCAAGTGTACTTTAGGGCATGTTCGCCAAATGTAAGCATAGGATGATGCGATATGAGAATAACGCGTTTGTCTTGATGCTCTTCAAGCAATTTCCCTAGCTCTGCGATGAACTCGTCCTTATCTTGCTCAATGCTACGTCCATGGTGTGGAAATAACCAGTATTCGCTATCATAGGTAATAACCGTTAATCGCTCACTCATATGGATAGCCTCAGGGCCAATTGTACCAGCCTTAGGAATAAACTTTAATCCAGGATCCTTTTGGTCTAGAATAAATTGCTCCTGCGCTTTCAGTTTCGCTAGGCCGTCTTTTTTTGACTTATCCCAATCGTGATTTCCCGCCAGAAAATAAACAGGTACATCGAGCTTCCTAAACCCCTCGTATTGAGATTGCAGGATTTTCGCCGTTTCCATGTTTTCAGGTGCAGACAAAGCCATCCCAAACTCATAGATATTATCTCCAACAAAGAAAGCCGTCGTCTTCTTGTCTACCTTTAATGCATGCGATTTTTCGATCAAAAAAGTTTGCTTATTGTTAATCTCTCCGGCATCACCAAAGACAATAAGTCGGTGTTCCAGCTCTTGCGCAAAGCTGTAAAAACTGAGAAATGTGAAAAATAAAAAAAGTGTCCTACGCATTAGGGTTGCTTATTGTATTGAAAAAGCAAAGCGTTCTTTGCCTTATTTTTTTCACTGCTGATATACATGCGATCTTCCGTATCGAACGTAATTCCTTCCGGCTGCTCAAATTGTTTCTTTTCAAATCTGATTACTATTTTCGGCTGAAAGGTGTCGTCGGTAATCAATAAAAGTTTATCAACGGATGAAAGCACGTACCACTCATTACGAGAACTTCTTTTACTTAAGGAAGATGGTTTTAGTGATTTAACAGACTTACCGTCTACCGCGGCAACCGCATCCAAATTGATCTGAAAGTTCTCTTTCAGGCTAAGTTTTCCCGCAGCATCAACATTAACGATATAGCCAGAAACAGAGGGGTTGCCCTTGTCCAGGTTACACGACTTGCATAAGACATATAATGCTTTACGCTGTGGATCATACGACATCGACTCGTATTCGCCTTTCCCCAACGCTCCCTCGAAAACTTGAACTTCCGATTTTGCCGCCTGAAGATCAACAGGGAAGCTGTAGATCGCTCCATCACTGCGAAGCACAAAGAAATATTGACCATCGGTCGTGATCTCTTCATAGTCTCCCGCGTCTGCAAATGCATATTCTGAGACAATCTTCTCTTCATTTAGATTGTAAGAATAAACCGTCCCGCTTTCATCCTGAACAGCATAAAGCAGCTGGTTATCATTTGACAAGAAAGTGATGCCCGATATTTCATTCAGCTTCTTTGGAAGAACGAAGGTTTTGTCGGCTTGTAAGCCTGCGGACTCCTCCTGTGCTGGCTTTTCTTGCTCACTCTTTGTTGTGGGAGATTGACAAGCCGCTAGTCCGGAGAATAGCATCATGCTGAAGATTAACTCTATATTCATACTATTTCGCAATTAGGATTGCCACACAAAAAGCGGCAACAGAAAAGATAAGCCCAAGCATAAAAACAGCATAAGCGTATCGTAATAATTTATATTTGCGCCCCAAAACGACGCCTTGAGAATACACATCCTTGGTCAACATCCCATATAGAAAGTCTTTATCGTCCATTGCTTTATTCATGGCACCTTGGTACTCATCGTAACGGGTTTTATAGAAATTGCCGAAGAACAACAAGTTGACCGTTTTATTTGTTACATCTTCCTGTGTAAAATATCCGTTAGGAATTTTAGGGATGGTTGCTAAGATGGCAAGGACCATCGTTGTCACAGAGCAGGCCATCAGTGATACGGTCGGCACGATTAGATGTGGGTTGCTATCTAAAGCTTTCAACAACACCGCAACGATAATCGAGAGGATAATTGAATTTACTGTTAGCAGAATATTGGACTTATTATCTGCCATATCGCTTAGGCGTTGACTGTTCGCAGAGGTAATTCGAAACATAGTCTCTATACCACGCTCTGGTTTTTTGAGCTTGTCGCCCTCCGCTTCGATCTTCGCTTGGTTTTTCTTCTGCTTTTTCAGCTGAGCTTCTAGATTTATGCGTTTGCCTTCATTCAACTTGTGCTGTGCATAGTCCGTATGATATTGATGCTGCTGCATCAATCGAATAGTTTTCTCTCGCCAGTCATTCTTATCAATTTTCGCCTGATTGTATTGTTCGGCTTCCTGATGCATCAGTTTATTGCGCTCTTCAAAAGTAGCACCGCCAAGATGAAAAAGATCGGCATCGCAAAGTATCTGCTCGAGCAGATTTCTTGGTGATTGCGGCATCTTCGTCGCAACGATACATCCCTTCACTTGATCGATGATGTTTTCCGGCACACCCTCTGCTTCTAAAAAGGCTTCAGCACATGCTGCACCTCGGGCTTCATGATCCATAGCACCACCAAAAAGATAGCCGATATCATGAAAATAAGCTGCACATATAACAATAAAACGATCCTGATTATTTAGTTGATAATGTGTTGCCATCTCCTCCGTGGCTTCTACAACATCATTCGTATGAAGGGCATTATGAAAGCAATAATCACCGCGTTGCTCGCTGGTTAATTTGCTTATATGGTCCCGTGTTTTGAGTAATAAAGACTCGTAATCCATATCAATACTTTTATCGCTTGACTATTAGCCAACTAAAATACTGACATTATTTGTTTAAACTGTATAGAACGCCAAAAATGACCTATAATAAGCAATTGTAATTGTTGGTTTTTTCTTTAAAACTAAGGGATAGTTTCCCAAAAGAAAATTATCTTGTATTTCGCCCAGTCAAACTACGCAGTAAAACGGCGGGATATGTATTTCCCTCGGCGGTACCTTTTCCTTCCATAAACGCACCATAGGTAATACTATCTCCAAAACACAAAATGAGCATCTTTCTCTTCAACAGTTTCTTTTCCTTCAATTGCTGAGCAAAGTACTTTCCGATAAGCTCGTAGCCCTGCGCCGTCGGATGCACACCATCGTCAACCGTATAATTCTTACTGTTTACCAACAAGGATTCTTTTATCGTATAATCAGAGCCGTACTTTTTGAACTCTTCATTTAAGGGAATGAAGTCAAGCTTTTGGTCCAGGGCAAACTTCTTCAGCTCGGCGTTCAGCGCATCGATTTTATCATTAGGTCTTATTGGAAATTTGCTGGGGTCGTGTCGCTTAAATAGATAAGCCTCTTCCACAGGTAGGATGCTCGAAACAACTATATGGACCTTCGGGTTTCCCGCTTTGATCTTCTGGATAATATTACGGAGGTTATCAAAATATTTCTGCGTGCTCATGAACTTTCCGGAATTGACCATGTCGTTGGTCCCGACCATCATCAACACTAAATCTGGCTTATTGGCTACCACGTCTTTATCCACACGAGCTAGTAAATCGGATGAATTATTACCAGCGACACCTTTGTTCAGCACCTGATAATTGCTGCGACAAGAGTTAAATAGGCAGACGAATAGAATTGCAAACGAATATAGTAAATGTCTCATTTTGGTAAAGGTCAAAAAGGGTGGTTAGCTGACCCAAAGCAGCAAATACTCCCAACGGAAGGTATAAATAATTCCTCGCTTATGGAATATCACGCTCGCATTTTCAACTGTTTTTATTTATTTTCGTCAAAGTATTGCTAACAGTGTCGCTCTAACTTAAAAGGAATTTCCGAACTATGACCATGAATTTGAACTTAATGTCCTCTCGAAATTTACTTGTATTCCTCACCTTGCTCGTCGCCCCATTCTATTGCGCATGCGAAAAAGAAAAAACAACAACCACAAATCCACAGGATCCAGAAATGAATCACCCGGATTGGAACAAGCTGATCCTCACAGGTCAACAACGCGGTATAACGGCAATCTATGGTAATTATGAAGACTCTCTCTTGGTTGCTACACAGGGAAATATCTATTTGACAACCAACCAAGGGAAAGATTGGCGTCGCGTTTTTAGTGGCAGCATAGGTATCTCGGGGATTGTGAAACATAAGGATCAGCTGGTGGCCTTAAGCAGTTTTAGCGATATTGCTGGGGGCCCTTTTCTTTATTCGCAAGATGAAGGAACAACTTGGACCCACCAATCAAAATATCTCTATTTGGAAGAAGAACCCAGGCTCAATCGAACAAAGGTGGATGTATCAGCGGATGTCGCTTATAAACTGGAATTTGAGTCGGCAGGTACAGATCCAATTAGCAAGCTTCCTCTCCCTGATCAGATTTATCGGGTTGAGAATGGAAGGAAAGAAAAAGTGTATCTTCCAAGACAGGCACGTATCAATTGTATTGTAAAAGATCAGAAAGGGCGACTTTATGTCGGAGCAGAGGGTACTCGTTTTGAACATACGCCCAAAGGAAATACAACCATTTATCCAACATCGACAGACACCGCAATCGTCTACATATCGAGAAAACCGCTACGATAATTCAAAAAATTGTTCGGATGACATAGAAAGTTGGCGATGATACCTACTTTTACATCATGGCAGAAAAAAGCTCCTATGTCGTTTATCTACGTGTCATTGCCACGATATTTGTCGTATTGATACATGCGTCTACCGGATTCTTGTACCACATCGACACGAAGGCCTTTGATTGGAACTATGCCAATTGGATAAATGCTGCCACGCGCTGTTCTGTCCCCATTTTTGTTATGTTGTCGGGCGCTTTACTAATCCCAAAAGATGAGAACACGTGGATTTTCTACAAAAAGCGAATCCCCAAACTACTCTATCCCTTTGCATTTTGGACTGTAATCTACCTCGTGTATTACTTTTGCCGATATACAAAGTTTGAATTATTATCAACAGAGAAAATCCTATCCATAAGCGTAGATAAGATACTACATGGTGCAAATGCCCATTTATGGTATCTCTACATGATTATCGGACTTTACCTGGCCATACCTTTCATTCGAAAAATTATCATACAGTCTACGCAAAGAGAAATCGAAGTCTTTCTCGCACTATGGATGTTGTCCATGTGTTTTATGAGCAAGCCTTTGAACGCAGCAATGCCCAAGTTTGACCTCACGTTCTTCTCCGGATATGTTGGGTACCTGATATTCGGCTACTACTTGAGCGTTCGTGCAACAGAATTCAAAAAAGACCAACTCATATTCGCTGCGGCATTTATACTGATGGTGGTTATCGGTGCAATAGGCACAAATATACTCAACCAGCATGCGAAGAAGCTTGATGCATTTTTCTACAATTATGTCTTCGTAACGACGGCTATCGCCGCTGGCGCATTGTTCTTATTGATAAAAGAGTCAACAAAACAGGGCGAAGTTCCTCGCGGGGTATCCCTTGTCGATAAGTATAGTTTCGGTATCTACCTAAGCCATATTATACCTTTGAATTACCTTCATCCGCTTATATCAAAATATCTGAGTACAGCATGGGTAATTCCTTTAGCTACCATTGCTACGATTATGGCGTCTATTGTAATTACGTTTGCCATTAGAAAGCTCCCTTTTGGGAAATATGTAAGTGGGTAGGGGGGTATAACTCCTCCCTTTCATTCGAAAAGTACAGTTAATGCATGACTGGATTAAGCAAATGATCCCAACTTATAGGCTTCCTCAACTGTCGCCAACTATTAGATTGCGATAGAAGCTAAGGTAAAAACCACATAAGCAAAACCATTCAAAACAACAGTTTACAAAACGAATTTAGCGGTTCCTTGAATACTATTTTCTCTTTTTGCAACATACGCTTAAGGCTCGTTTTCCTCCCGCTTGCGCAGAAGCATAGGGATATTCATCCTCGACCCATTATGTTACTTAGCTTCGAGCATCTGGGGGGTTGCAACCGAGATCTAAGAAGGCTCTTTGACCCCTAGCGGCAATGTGCTGGCGGATAGCGCTGTGGAATGTTCCCGCCACCACGGTGCATAAGGGTCAGACGATCGGTGGGATTATTTATTTCAAAGAATGATGCTTGTTCAAAGCTTCCCGGAGATCTTCGAAGCTGGTCGTCAGGTAGCTTTCGGTGGCACTTACATAACGGTGGCCGGCCATTTACTGTACCTACCGAAGTCCCTTTTCCTTCAGCCATTCGATTATCATGTTCTGGCGTAGCTGTGTGACGTGCCTTACCTTGGGGATTGGTCCTTCTAAGTGCGTGGCATAGATGTAATAACGTATTCTTTAGGTCCTCAACGTTGTTCTACCGGTAAACAGACGTTCGGTCTTTTCTATCCTCCAGACAGATTATCAAGATATATTCCTGCAGGTCAAGTATCTGAAAGGGTCTCAGTTCCAATGTACGTAAAGTACTGGTGGTGGTTTCAGGTATGGTGATCTTACCCGCTCGTAGTTGGGGGGGCGGCCGTAGGGTTTCCAGTTCCTCCAAAGTTAGTGCCTGATAGAGCAATAGTCTCAGTATTATTCTATTTCGGCGGGTACGGTCATCTTTCACGGCATATCTTACAAAGAAATTATCCAGTTCGCCCCTTCCCAATAAGCCCGTCGGTACACTCCTTGTCAATCCTTTCAACTGTGGGCCAGTTGCTGGATAACCCATACTGAGCCCCTTTTGTTCAAATAGGCAAACCAATAGCGCAGCGACAGCAGTGCACGGTTGATCTGAACGCCCTTCGCCCCAAAGCTTGTCGTTATAGCGGAGACGATAATGCTTTCTATTGATGGAAATTATTTAGAACAGATGTTCATTTATCGCAAGACCTCTAAAGACTGAAAAACGTGAAATTATTCTGTTATACAAAATAATAATATTGTAAAATGCTGTTATACAGCCAAATACATACATAAACATGTTGCTATTCAACTGATTAAGAATATCAATTTCTTAAAAAACCGTCCTTTATTCAACGGATTTCAAACTTAAATTAGTGTAAGTAAAACCAATTGACAAGCAGCTTTTACTTAACGACCAATTAAGCTTCATCACTAATTATTTTTTAGACTTCAAAAGAAAGGAGATTATGAAATAGAAAAACATGACGGCTCTACAACGACTTAACCTAGAGAATAACTAATTTAAATTTTAAGAGAAATAAAATGTAAGCACACCAAAACTTTGTGTTATTGTGCACATTATGGCCTTAGTCAGCAAAGCACGGTCTTAGTGTTTCCTTAAAATTTTATTATTTAACTAATTAAACAATGATGATTCGATTAATTGTTAAAAGCCTCGTCATTTCGGCATTTGACGATAATCAACTAAATCCTTAATTATGAAAAACAAATTCATGCTCCTCACATACATGTTGATGTATAGTGCTACATGCAGCTATGCGGATGATGGCCATAGTCGGGTGCCAATAAAAACAAAAAATAGCGCTAATGATATGGTTTTAATGGCTAGCCAACGGATTGTGACTGGAACTATTTTCGATGAATCCGGAAAACCTGTCGTGGGAGTTAGCGTCCGAGTTAAAGAGTCTACACGAGGGGCAGTAACGGATAAAGATGGAAACTTTGAAATCCAGATCAATGATGACTCTGAAGTACTAGTTATTTCTTCAGTTGGTTATGTGACACAGGAAGTGGTTGTGGGAAAGGAAAGTGTACTTCAAATCAAATTAGTTGAAAATGCGCAGAATTCATTAGAAGAAGTCGCAGTTGTGGCATTCGGAACGCAGAAAAAGGAGAGTGTTATCGGGTCAATAACGACCGTAAGTCCGAAGGATCTAAAGATTCCTTCCAGCAATCTAACACAATCGCTTGCCGGCCGTGTTGCGGGCGTGATAGCCTACCAGCGAAGCGGGGAACCTGGTGCTGATAATGCCGATTTCTTCGTACGTGGTATTACAACTTTTGGAAATAATACTAGACCATTAATTCTTATTGATGGTATCGAACTAACGGCCACAGACTTGGCAAGGCTACAGCCGGATGATATCGAATCCTTTTCCGTTATGAAAGACGCTACGGCTACAGCACTTTACGGCGCTCGCGGAGCCAATGGCGTTATCCTTGTTATCACCAAGCAGGGAAAAGAAGGCAGGGCAAAAATATCTATCAGGGCAGAGAACTCGACATCAGCACCGACCATGAATGTTGATCTGGCAGACCCAATTACTTATATGGAAATGGCCAATGAAGCCACGGCGACCCGTAACGCATTGGCGCCATTGCCATATCTAGAGGAAAAGATAGAGAACACACGTAATAACGTCAATCCTTTAGTTTATCCAGCAAACGATTGGAGAAAAATGCTTTTTAAAGACTTTACAAACAACCAACGGTATAACTTGAATGTTAGTGGAGGAGGTGGTGTCGCTCGCTATTATGTTGCTGGTGCTTTTACACAAGATAATGGAATGCTGAATGTTGATAAACGCAATAATTTCAATAGTAATATCGACTTAAAAAGTTACTCCCTGCGCGCAAATGTTAATATCAATCTAACTAAAAGTACCGAATTGGTTGTTCGGCTTAGCGGAAACTTCGACGATTATAAGGGACCAATTGATGGAGGAGAAGACCTATACCGAAAGGTAATGCGTTCTAACCCCGTTTTGTTTCCAGCATATTATCCGTTGGATGAAGAACATCAACACGTCGGGCATATCATGTTCGGTAATTACGATTTGAACAACCGATATGTTAATCCATATGCGGATTTGGTAAAAGGCTACAAAGACCAAAGTAGATCGCAGATGCTTGCTCAATTGGAACTAAAGCAAGACTTGAGTAGCATCACCGAAGGCCTATCGATTAGAGGGTTATTAAACCTCACCCGTCTCTCTAATTTTTACTACACGCGTGCCTACAACCCTTTTTATTACGAAGTCGGATCCTATGATTTTATAGCAAATACTTATAAAATCAATCAAATGAACCTAAATGGAACAGAGTATTTAGGGTTCAATGAAGGACCGAAGACATTAAATTCAATGTTTTATTTTGAATCAGCTTTAAACTACAACCGCACCTTTGGCGAGAAACATAACATAGGGGCATTGCTGGTGGCAACAGCTAGAGAAAGTTTAAATGCCAATGCTGGAGATCTTCTTCAATCCTTGCCCTCAAGGAACATGGGGTTGTCGGGAAGAGCTACCTACGCCTATGACCGTCGCTATTTCGCCGAGTTCAACTTTGGATACAACGGTTCCGAGCGCTTTGATACAAGAAATCGATTTGGATTCTTCCCTTCAGCAGGGTTAGCATGGAGCGTTTCGAATGAAAAGTTCTTTGAGCCTTATCAAAATGTCGTTAGTAAACTCAGATTTAGATATACTTATGGATTCGTGGGAAATGATCAAATCGGAGATGTGAGCGATCGATTCTTTTATTTGTCTAATGTCGCTATGAATGACGCGTCTCGTTCTGCAAGATTTGGACAAGATCTTTCTGAAACAAAAAATGGAGTGTTGGTCACTCGCTATGCCAATCCTAATATTACTTGGGAAAGAGCTACTAAACAGAACGCTGCGATGGAACTTAGTTTATTTAACAAGGCTAACCTAATTGTAGAGTATTTTACAGAGAAAAGAGATAATATACTGATGAACCGCGCGAGTATTCCAAATACAATGGGATTATCCAGTATCTCCAAGTCAAATGTTGGCAAGGCCAGTGGTAAGGGTATGGATGTATCGTTTGACTATCAACAAGCTTGGTCAAAAGACCTATGGGCATCAGTGAGGGCGAATTTTACCTATGCCACAAGTAAATATGAGGTCTATGAAGAACCCCTATATGCTGAGACATGGCGCTCGCGCGTCGGGACATCATTGAACCAAACTTATGGCTACATCGCGGAACGCCTATTCGTAGATGATGAAGAGGCTGCTAATGCACCTAGACAAGAGTTTGGAATATACGGTGGTGGCGATATAAAGTATACTGACGTCAATAGGGATGGTAAAATCAATGAAGCAGACCGCGTTCCTATCGGCAACCCGACTGTACCGGAGATTATCTATGGATTCGGGTTCTCACTTAGTTATAAGAAAGTCGACGTATCGGCCTTTTTTCAAGGCTCAGCAAACGAGTCGTTCTGGATTGACCCGAGATCAACTTCGCCATTCGTGGCTTACCACTATAATACAATGGAAGCTAGCTCAGGCAGAATATTCATGAATCAACTATTAAAGGCGTACGCTGATAGTTATTGGTCGGAAGATAATCGAGATATTTATGCCACATTGCCTCGCCTGAGCAATACGCTCAACATCAACAATAGCCAAACAAGCACTTGGTATATGCGCAATGGAAATTTCATTAGACTTAAGCAAGTCGAGTTGGGCTATACATTCCCCCAAAAATTCATCGACCGCATAAAAGCTTCTAATTTCCGCATGTATGTCAATGGATCGAACCTATTGCTATTCAGCAACTTCAAGCTATGGGATGTGGAAATGGCCGGAAACGGTTTAGGCTATCCGCTGCAAAGAGTATTAAATGTTGGACTTAATTTAACCTTTTAAATCGAACGACCATGAAATTCTTTAATTTTTATAAAAAGTATCTGACCGTCATGTTGTTGGTTTTGACGCTGACATTCGGTGCTTGTAATCGATATCTTGATATTATTCCTGATAACATACCAACCCTAGACCACGCTTTCGCGATGCGATCGGAAGCAGAAAAATACTTGTACACCTGTTATTCATATATGCCCAAAGATGGAGGCATGGCAAGCGATCCGGCTATGTTAGCTGGCGATGAAATCTGGACGAATGACCTTTCAGGCAGCTATCGATTTAGCCATATCATGTTCGATATTGCCAATGGGCGCCAAACAACAATAAATCCGGCGGGAGAAGCGATATGGGTCGACTTGTATAAAGGTCTGCGCGATTGTAATATTTTTTTAGAAAATATCAATAGAGTTAAAGATATGACCGAAGAAGAGCGCAAAGAATGGATTGCTGAGGTCAAATTTCTAAAAGCATATTACCATTTCTATTTAGTGCGTATGTATGGTCCGATACCACTTGTAAAAGAAAATTTACCGGTGGATATTAATGTCGCAGATGTTCAGATATCAAGAGCGCCAGTGGACAGCTGTTTTCAATATATTGCTCAACTGTTAGATGAGGTGAAGGATGATTTGCAACCTACAATTACTGATCCGATTAGGATGATGGGGCGTATTACAAAACCCATTGTATATGCTTTAAAAGCAAAGGTCTTACTGACCGCTGCAAGTCCGCTTTTTAATGGAAATAAAGATCAAGCAGCATTAAGAAATCGCGATGGTTTGCAGTTATTTAATCAAGTCTATGATGCACAGAAATGGAAGCTTGCTGCCGATGCATGCAAACAAGCCATCGATCAATGTCATGACGCAGGAATCAAGTTATATGAATTTATACCAGGGGGCGCAACGACGAATATATCTGAGCAATTAAAACTACAATTAAAACTACGCAATGCGTTTAATGAACGTTGGAACTCGGAAATTATTTGGGCAAATACGCAGAGCATTGCAAGTAACTTACAGCTCTGGGCAACGCCCAATTTGACAACCTATTTGGATAATCCAAACGTCACTTACGAACTAGCAGTGCCATTGAAAATAGTTGATATGTTCTATACGAAAAATGGTGTACCTATCGATGAAGATAAAACGTGGCAAACGAATGTCACTACTCGAGTAGGGGGTGTTGAAGATCAGCGCCTAATTCGCTTGAACTATGAAACTGCGGAAAGCAACTTCGATCGTGAACCGCGTTTCTATGCCTCATTGGGTTTTGATGGAGGAGTCTGGTACGGACATGGTTATTATAATGATGAAGTTCCTTCCGGAATTTAC
The DNA here is from genome assembly GCF_008274825.1 of Sphingobacterium hotanense. NCBI lineage: Bacteria > Pseudomonadati > Bacteroidota > Sphingobacteriia > Sphingobacteriales > Sphingobacteriaceae > Sphingobacterium > Sphingobacterium hotanense. The sequence continues at coordinate 79,032 of NZ_CP030848.1, read as the reverse complement.
TTTGTAGAAGGGAAACTAGGTCAAAAAAATGGAAAAAAAGGAAGCTTTGGCTCGATTACAGGGTATTTTGTGAAAAAACTTGTCCATTACCAAAGTACACAAGCCAATAATGGAGGATACTCGACAGTTAATTATCCCTGGCCTTTAATTAGACTTCCGCATTTATATCTGATGTACGCCGAAGCTTTGAATGAAAATGCAGGGCCTACTGAAGAGGTCCACCAATATATCAATATCGTGCGAAAACGTGCCGGCTTGCCGACCATTCGTGATGCATGGGACAATTTCGCAACGAATACCAAGTACAGCTCTCAGGCGGGGATGCGTGATATCATTCATCGGGAAACATTGATTGAAACAGCGTTTGAAGGTATGCGGTTTTGGGATATAAAGCGTTGGAAGACTGCCCCGGATGAATTATCTAGACCAATAGAAGGATGGAATGTCTTTGGACAAACCGTTGAGGCATACTATAAAAAACAATTGATTTATGCCCAGAAATTCTCGATGAAGGACTACTTCTTTCCTATCAGAGACGCTAACTTGTTAAGTAATAAAAATCTAGTACAGAACCTAGGTTGGTAATTGTATACCATAATCATTACGTTATGAAAAATACTTTTAAAATATTTACTCTATTGATTATCATTTTCGTCGTTCAGAGCTGTAAAGAGGAGCCACGAATGGACTATATAGAGAGCGATGGCGGAGCCCCAGCTCAAGTGTCCAATGTTATTGTTGAAAATACCCCTGGAGGGGCAACTTTGAAATATAAGCTGAATAAAGATGTTAATTTAGCTTACGTCAAGGCCGTTTACGAAATTACTCCGGGCGTTCTTAAAGAAAGTAAATCGTCAATTTATTCAGACACATTAAGGCTTGAAGGTTTCGGCACTACCGAAGAACAGGAAGTCAAGATTTTCAGTGTGGGGCGGAATGAAAAAGTTTCCGACCCTGTCTTAGTGAAAGTTAAGCCCTTGAAACCACCAGTCTCAATCGCTTTTGAAGATCTAAGCATCGAAACTGCATTTGGTGGTGTGCGTGTCAGAATTAAAAATGAATTGAAGGCACCCCTTGCTATCGTTATCGATGCGGACACTGCAGGGAAAGGAGTATTGAGACCATTGCAAACATTCTACACAGCTGTTGACTCTGGAGTGTTCACTGTGCGCGGACTGTCGAGTAAAGCAATGAAATTTTCGGTTTACCTAAGAGATCGCTGGGGCAATAAATCACTCGCTGTCGTAAGGGACTTGACACCGCTGTTCGAAAAATTTGTTCCAAAACCATTTGCTACATATGAATTGCCTACCGATCAACCTGCGCTATCCGGTAGCTACGCACTAAGCAATATGTGGGATGGAGTGGCAAGCGCAAGCATATACGCCTCCAGAAACAATACGCCGATGCCACAATGGTTTACGGTCGATTTAAAAGTTCCCGTCGTTTTGAGCCGAATGAAAGCACACCAGCGTGTTCAGAATTTTACCTACAATTATTCCTGTGTGAAGGCCTTTGAATTATGGGGCAGCAATAATCCGTCGAGAGACGGAAGTTGGGAAGGATGGACAAAGATTGGCGCTTTCAATTCCTTCAAGCCTTCAGGAACTCCTGTTGGTACTTTGACGGCTGAAGATATTGCTTATGGATACACAAACGGCGAAGATTTTGAAATGCCTTTCACGCCACCCGCTTACCGATACATTCGTTTTAAAACAACGGAGACTTGGGCGGTAGGAGCTAATCAGGTCACCATTTCGGAATTATCATTTTGGGGAGAGTTTTAATGTTTTAAATCAAGAAAATATGAAGACTATTAAATATTTAATATTGGGATTCATTGGATTGTTGTCATTTATGGCATGCAAAAAAATGGATAGCACCTATAAAGAATACGTTGTTCCTAGCGGCATTATTTATCCAGGGAAGGTACTTGACGCGGAAGTAAAATCGGGCTTAAATGAAGCTAAATTAACATGGAAGCGAGGTTCAGATCCAAAGGTGACAAAGGCGAGAGTCTATTGGAATTATTATTCTGACTCGATGGATGTCGTAATGCCAGTAGATCAAACACAGGTCTCATGCCACATCAAGAACTTGGAAGAGAATTACTATACGTTCGTGATCAAAACCTTTGATGAGGACGGGCATGTATCGGTGCCGGTAGAAGTATCAGGATCCATTCACGGCGAGCGATATCAAGCATCATTGCTCAATCGAACAGCGAAACCTCGGGTAAATGTGGACAACACAATTTACATCCTTTTTGACCAGCTAAATTCATCGAGTGACATTGTGAAGTCAGAAGTGACTTATACCACTACGTCAAATCAAGAGAAGACTGTTAGCGTAAAGGCGGAAGAGCATTCGGTGATTTTATCCGATTATAAGCTAGGAACTTCCTATAGTATGCGTACCTTTTATATGCCGGAAACTGCATATCAAACTATGGTGAGCGATAATGAATTCTTTGAGATCACTAAGTTAAATAAACAACAATGGGAAATTGTCGGCTATTCCAGCTATTACAATACGGATACACCCGCAAAGATGATTGATGGAAACCCAGCAACTCGTTGGGGAACTCTTTCACCTCATACCTATCCTCATTTTTTTACTGTTGATTTCGGTGTTCCACGCATCATCACCTCGGCAAGCCTGTGGCGCCAAACACCAACGAATGAAGAGGGGCCTGATGAAGTCCAGTTTTTGGGAAGCAATGACAATGTCAACTTTGTTGTCCTCGGGAACTATCCTTTCAACCGCTTAAGCAACGCTGAACAGGTTTATAAACTTACAGCAGCCAATGCATTTCGTTATTTCCAGGTGAAGCAAATTCGTGGACCTAAGAACTATGTTGTAATGGGTGAATTTGATGTGACCGTTAAATTTTAAAATAACCTAAAAAAGATATCGCTGGAAGCTAATGCGATTCTCTCAGCACTTTTCTGGGGATTAGAATGCCAACTTTTGAAATAAGAGTTGGCATTCTTGTTTGTTGTTTAATAAGGAGTTTTTAAAATGCTTCCTTACCAATTGGATAGCACATCTACGATTCCAACTTATGTCCGTTCTCAAAAAAAATGGTAAAAGCTCCGAAGCATCACGTATCAGTGACAATACTGTGCGTGCATCAATAGCATTCGGGGTATAGATACTGAACTGTATATTAATGCCGATTGTAAATTGTGCGTCCGGATACCGTTTGGAATTATCGTAAGCTGATCTGCAGATGGCAGCCGATCTTTTATATCCTGTCTCCGTAAAAAATGAATAACATAGTCCGAGATATCTGTACCTTTAGTTCGCATTGTTCGTTTCTAGTTCTGATTTGTCACCAATAGCTATTTAGAATGAACCGGTGATCATTAAATCTTAATTTGATCAATTTCAAACTTAAGCCAATCACACGTGAGCAATACTTTATGATTCGTTTCCGTATGTAGATAATTCAACAGTACATTCTCAATCCTATTCATTTAATTTTCGTTTGCTCTAATCAGATAATACCTTTCCTTAGCTATCCATAGATTTGTTTAGCCAATTTTTTATATTCTCAATAATTGTTGAATTTTGTGGGCGGATATTTCCACGCTCCACATGGCTATTTATCCATTCGTAGATATGAGGATGGTCCATGAGTGCTGAAAATTCAGCGACCAGATATGCTTTTACTCCATCATCACTAGTTTCCAGCTCCTCCCACAGTTTTTCTCTGTTTTCCAATACAAAGACAATGTCTTCAAAATCATGGCTCAGCCGGCCGTCGCCACCTCCCCACCCTTTAAAGGCTTCCAACTTTGTTGCGAGAAAATAGGGGCTGTCAGTATCCGAATTGTCTGCCCGTCATCAAGCGTATAATTTTCAGCATGCTCATAACCCTTTGGGTGCCATTTATTGTTGAATCCTATAGATGGATCATCTGTGGGCATGATATCCACGGTAATACCCTTGATCTTGAACCGACAGATTACACCCGATTCGACATCATTTGAAAAACCGATCTCTCTCAGCCATTCTTCCAATTGTTGGCGCTGTTTGTAATTAAGTATCTCGAAAATCACATCAATATCATCAGTCGGCCTCACCTCAAGGACAGGCCGGTCGGCATATAAAGATATGGTGGCTCCTCCTACGAATACAACATGGTTGCGTAACTCTTGTAGGGCATTATTTACGGCCTTGATCCGTACGATACTAGTATGATTTGACATGGGTTAATAGTTCTTTTAATTCTTTCTCTGCAATAGTCTTTTCCCGAAGTTTGCCTACTCTGATCACGTCCAAGAGGGCGAGCAATCGGTATAGTTCTTCATCTTCCGCTATGGCTTTGACCTGATTGGCGTAGAAAGGTTCTATGGCCTGCCCCAAGACGGAGCCGGAAGAAGACGGCCAGACATAAGCCTGTTCGCTACTGATAAAAGACTCCATAAAGGGATGTGAATGTGCTGTAGGAACACCTCTTGTCAATATTCCTGCTTGTGCCGGAAACACATATTTCACTCCGTGGATAAGAAAATCAAGCAAGTTCCCGCGATGGACGTTGCGCTTCTCCAAATCAATCAGATTGGCATATACACTTCTTTGCAATGATTCAGAAACCTCTGAATTGCTGATATATAGCGAATTCGCTAAATCTTTTAAATGCCAATCATCGCTATACATTGGGAATTTAATACGGATTTCGTGAAGGAATCGATTCAGAGCCAAATTGCCTATCTGGACAAGCTGGGCAAATACGCTGAGGATATCAAAGCCAAATTGCGCGCTGAACTAAAATAGAACGTAAATAAATGGTTTAGATAGTCGCAGAATTAACCTAATATGGGATTGACGAGAGGGGGCAACGGGAGGAAAGGGATATAGCTCACGCCAGGCAATTTTTCTATCAGTCAATCTTACAGGAAACTAATGGATTTACAGCTTTGGTACAGAGTTAGAAAGCAAAAAGGATTGACAATACTGCCAATCCTTTTTGCTTTCAACATGATTATTTAACTTCTATGGATTAAAGGTTATGCCGGTAATTCAGCTACAGCTTTTCCTTTCATTCCCTCATTAACCAGATAACCAACAAAAGCAGCAAAAGGAGCAATATCCTGATCTACGCTTGCTTTTTCAAGCGCTTGCATATATTCATCTCTTCTTTCAACAGGTATCACTGTCCAAGGATAGCCTCCAGAAGCCAACATGGCATTCATTAAGAACCTTCCTATACGTCCGTTACCATCCATGTAAGGGTGAATGAATACAAATATAAAATGTCCTAAAACAGCCCTAACAGAAGCTTCTGGTTCTTCTTCGAGCATTTCAAACAATATAGGTATAACATCTCTCATAGCGTCTACGCTAAGTGGAACATGCTTTGAATTACCTATATATACCTGATGGTTACGATAACCGGCAAGATCTGATGCTTTCAGTATTCCAGCAGTTACACTTGGTTCAAACAGCTCTCTATACCATTTTGAATGATCCATATCTGCTTGTATACCAGCATTTTTTTCTTGTAAAACAGCTCTTATACTTTCTTTTACAGACAGGAAAGCTTGATAATAGCCTCTGGCAGCCATCGCATCACGTTGCTTACGGTCTTCCTCATTTTCCTTGGCATTCCATTCGCCTGAACTTACCTTGGCAATAAGCTCGGGCGTTACTCGGTAACGCTCAATGGATAGTGAGTGGTAAGCATCTGTCACATATATATCGTCTATATTTTTAACATACAAATCATGATTGGCTGGAATACCAGGTGCAGCAGGAAAGTTTTTGATCACAACCTCCCGCAATTGTGTCCACATCAGGCGTATACGGTTAGCGTAGGGTGAACGTTCACGGGTGGACAACTTTAGGTCCAGTTTGCTTTCAAAAGGGTCTTCTTCACGGATATCATAGTCTGCCTGTTTAAAAGTGTCTATAATTTGATCGGCTATCTTGTCCCTGTCAATATTACGGAAAGCGCCAGCAAGGCGTCCGGCTAAAGTAGTATGTCCGTTCTCTAGAAGTACTGGTAAAAGCTCCGAAGCATCACGTATCAGTGACAATACTGTGCGTGCATCAATAGCATTACGGGTATAGGTGCTGGCAGAACTGTATATTAATGCCGATTGTAGATTGTACATCCGGATACCGTTTGGGGTTACGATAAGCTGATCTGCAGATGGTAGTTCTCCACGGATATTGAACAATGAGGTATTATGTGGCAATGGTGTAGGATTGTTGTTTCCTTGTGGTGACCGAACAAGCAATTGCTGTGGTACCGATTGATTGGCCGCGTGTAGCAATAATGACTGATCGGCAGACAGGCACCAATTATCACCATACTTTCTTTCCAGAAATATAGCAACAAAATCCCAATAGGAGCTATACCAGGCTGTTGTCTCACCATCCTTTTCCTCTGGACTGGTGGTGATATACCATCCCTTAGCTACCTCTCGTATAAAACCATTCTTGGAAAGTATTTCACGGTATTTCCTGTTCGGCATATCATCTGTATGAATGCCTACAATCCCTTTTTCCTGTAGCTCTTGCAAGAATTTTAGGGCCTCTACAAATCTTTCACGTGGTGTTGCCATGTCCTTATAAATTTATTATACACTGCTGTGCTATTTTTATTAAAAACAGATGTGGCAAATTTAGTAAATATTGTTGTGATATTTGTATTAAAACAAGTCGTGTTTATTTTATTGTATTGTGACGTGGCAATTATATTAAACCGTGTTTTTTAAGCAAAAATAATACAGAGCTTTCGTAAATTTTACAATTCTGTAAAACTCACACTAAAATTAGGCATTTGAGCGACACCCTGACAAGTTATGAAAGCTAGAACACCGCCTTCACGGAACATGTCCTTCCCTTTAAAAAAAATAGTTGTGAGCACTGAGGACAGCTTGCTCTTGCCCTTAGAAATCAGCTTTCCCAAGGGATCAGCCGTATCCTGTCCTTTATCAAGCAGCAGGAGAAAGACCTGTTATTACCCAATTTCAATCTTTCCAGCGAAATGCTGAAATTGCTGCAAGCTCAAGCTTGCGAAACATCGCAGTATAACCAAGCACTCAATGGCCTGACCATCCTTTTGAAGGATATGAACCGAAATATGAATTCCCTAATTAGACAATTGGATTCCGAAAAAATAAAGAAATCATTATTGATTACAAATGCTGTTAATTTAGTTGACGGCTTTTTGAAGGAAAGGGATGCTATTGGTTGGAGCCTGAATTCAGCTTAGAAAGATGAGCTCTATAAAAAGCTTATAGGAAGATATTTCCCTTTTTGATCTTATCTCTAGCCTGAAAAGCGACAAAGCATTTGATCAGATAGTTTTCATATTCTTTTATGCTGTTCATTATCTTTGGCGTAATTTCTCCGATGATATTGACATATTTATTCGATACCAAAAGGATAAGTTCCATCTTTACCAATCGAGGAACGATAAGACCCATTTTTTAGGTCTTATCGTTCCACAAAAGGTAACATGGCAGACAGCGTTTATATATCAGAACATTTAACTAAACCACAGCTCGAATTCTTAAAGTTGCTGGACGACTATGAAATACAGTTGTTCAAATTCTCCGAAATTGAGCAGTTGTTAGAACAAAAGTTTGACAACCTAAGTGAAATCCTAGAGAATCTAGTCGACAAGGAACTACTTGTGCGAATGGAAAAAGGTAAATTTTGCAAACAAGGTTTTCGGGACGAATATGTCATAGGTACTTTCGTTGTTGAAAATAGTGCTGTCGCGTATTGGTCTGCATTGAATTTACATGGATTGACCGAACAGTTCTCCAATACGGTTTTTATTCAAACGACACATAAAAAGTACGATAAATCAATTCTCGGTACTTCTTATAAATTCGTTAGGATTGCAGCTAATAAAAAAACAGGGATCATACACAATGGTTACGGCAACCTTCAGTATCCGATCACTGATGTAGAGAAAACAATAGTCGATTGCTTTGATCTACCTCAACATTCTGGTGGCTATGCGGAATTGATTAGAGCAGTTGGTCAAGCGCAAATGCAAGCCTCTAAATTAGTCGAGTACTGCCAGGCTGTGAATAATATAGCGGTTACCAAACGAATTGGCTATTTGGTTGAGCTTCTCCAAATTCCAAGCATGGAATCTTTTATAGATTTTGCCAAGAAGCAGGTAAAGAATAAATATAACTTGTTTGATCCTCAGGGATTGGAAGAAGGCGAATTTATCGCAGAATGGCGATTGCGACTGAATATCAGCCGGAAGGAATTGTTAGACATAACCAATAAACAATACTAAATGATACTGAAAAAAGAAATAGAGAAAAAAGCTTTGGAACACGAAGTGTCCAGAAATACTATTGACAAGGATTGGGTATTGGGACATTTTGTTGATGCTATATTTTCGATAGATTCTTGCAGAGAAGCGCTAATCTTCAAAGGGGAAACATGTTTACGAAAATGTTATATCGCGGATTACCGTTTTTCAGAAGATTTAGATTTTACATCCATTAATCCAGATTTTCAATTGGATATAGATTTACTGCAGCAAATCATGTCATTAGTTCAAGAATGGATATTCTGGAGTAAGCTGACCCCAGCAATCTGGACAAAAAAGAAATCACCATCTGCATTTAGAGGCTGTTAAAGCATGGCATTCTGGCGGATATTGACCCCTCAAATAAGGGTTTGAACAATTTATTCTGGAGCAAGCTGACCCCTCTTTCGAGATATGGTCATTTTATTCTGGACGATGTTGACCCCTTTTGCACTCATTTTTCATGGGTTTCTGTTTTTTGGTTTATTTGGGCTAGACCTAATCGATATATTCCAATGGCCGGTAAATCAAGACCCATGAGTCAGATCAAACAGTTAATACGATTGCACAGGGAGAATTATCCCATTAAAACAATAGCCCGTCATCTATCCATCAGCAAGAATACGGTAAAGTCCTATCTAAAGAAGGTAACGGACCTGAATCTATCTCTGGAAAGGATACTGGAGTTGGAAGATCCAGTTCTTGAGCGGATGCTCAGATCAGGGAACCCCGCCTATCGGGACGAGCGTTTCGAGTATCTAAAAGAAAGGCTTCCTTATTTTGAAAAAGAACTATCACGAATAGGTGTAAACCGGAGACTTTTGTGGGAAGAGTATTTAGTAGCTCATCCACAGGGATATAGCTATGCCCAGTTCTGTTTCCATCTAAAGCAATTACTGGTCTCACGTCGCGATGGAAGCATGATACTGGACCACGAACCCGGTGACAAGCTTTTCATCGATTTCTCCGGCAAGAAGCTGGGTTACATCGACCATGAGACTGGTGAAATCATTTTATGCGAGATATTTGTTGCGTGCCTACCATATTCCAACTATTGTTTTGCCATGGCCGTTCCCAGTCAGCGATCCCCCGATTTTCTCTATGCACTGGACTGCTGCCTGCAGTTTCTTGGAGGGGTCCCTAGAGCGATTGTCCCGGACAACCTCAAGTCAGCCGTCATACGAACCGATCGGTATGAACCAGAGATCAACAGGTCCATGGAAGATCTGGCAAACCATTATGATACGGTCGTAGTGCCTGCAAGACCTGCCAGGCCCCGGGATAAAAGTGCCGTAGAGAACCATGTGAAGATCATCTATACCCAGGTATTTGCCCGGTTACGCAACAGGCAGTTCTTTGATCTCCCCTCACTCAACCTTGCTATCGGAGAGTGTATCGAGAGATTGAACCAGACCAGAATGCAGGACAGGAACTATTGCCGTCAGGAACGGTTTCTCAGCAACGAGCTGTCCAGTCTCAGACCACTTCCTCGGGACCGCTTTTCGATGAAATATTATACGACCCTCAAAGTGGGAACCAATGGACATGTACATCTCAAAAGGGACAGGCATTCCTATAGCGTTCCTTATGTCCATATTGGCAAACAGGCCCTAGTGGTCTATACTGAGCGTTTAGTCCACATCTATATTGAGAACGTACAGGTAGCCCTGCACAGCAGGAGTTTTGTTGCCAACAAATACTCGACGCATCCCGAACATCTTGCTTCCAAGCACCAGCAGTATGGCACCCGTTCGCCAGATTATTATATCAAGCGCGCTCTGGATATCCATTCGGACTTTCACTTACTGGTCGTTCGGGTCTTTGGACAAAGTGACCGATATCCGGAACAACTCTACAGAACGTGCGAAGGACTCTTTAGGCTGCACCGTAGCTATGGGGAAACATTCTTCAAAGCATGTGAAATTGCCTTAAGGAACGACATGCTGTCCTATAAGTTCCTACAAAGAATATTGGAAAACGGAATGGTGGAGCAACAGCAAGAGCGGGCGGATAACAAGCAATTGCCACAACATGAAAATATCAGGGGAGCATCCTATTACTCATAAAAATGAACTATAAAACTTAGAAACAGATGAATGTAGAACAACAATTGAACACGCTCCGCTTCCATGGAATGGAGCGTCAATGGAAAGCGATGAAAGAAACACGGCAGATCGGAAAACTGGCTCTGGAAGAAGGCCTTACCCTGTTGCTGCAGGCCGAATCTGACAGTCGCTTCGAACTGCGGTTCGAGAGGTTAAAGAAGAATGCAGCCTTCCGTTACCAGGCCTCTATTGAAGAGATCAATATGGATCCATCCAGGGGGATCGACAAGATCCAATTGATGGACTTGGCCACAGGCCAATATATCGAAAGGGCCGAGCCGATCATTATCGTTGGTGCAACAGGCTGCGGAAAATCTTTCATGGCGTCTGCTCTGGGGCTCAGGGCTTGTGCCCAAGGTAAGAGAGTCGCTTACTTCAGTATGCAAAAATTGCTTTTGAGAACAAAAATGGCCAGGTTGGATGGATCGATCCACAAGCTTCTTATGAAACTCTCCAAGGTAGAACTGCTTATAATGGATGACTTCGGCCTGGTAAACCTCGACCAACAGCAAAGGATTGACCTGATGGAAATCATAGAGGACAGACATGCCAAATGTTCAACAATCATTGCAAGCCAATTACCTGTGGCCAGTTGGCATGCTGTGATTGGGGATGATACATTATCGGATGCTATTCTGGATAGGATAGTTCACACATCCCACCGGATCGAACTTAAAGGTGAAAGTCTAAGAAAAAAGAAGTAATATTGTCAGGCCATTTGTAGGCAATCCTGTAAACCAAAAATCAGGGGGTCAATATTGCCAGAAAGGGGTCAACATGACCAGAATATCCACAAGAACGTACCGGAATGCAATTACATTTGGAAAAGCTGACCAATCTTCGTCACAATGATATGCCTACTGGATATGCTGCCGTTGTCAAGTTTTGGGGAGCCGATCATTCCAAGGATCAAATTCCGCCAGACCCAGTCCGATGGAATACGTCTATTAAGATTGAAATTATTCTATACGAGAAGATGTTGTTCGAACCGACTTTGAAAACGGTCTATCATGATTATTCAGATAGGTTGAGTTCTGCAGTAGACGCAATTGCTTGTTACGATATGAGAGAAGTGCTGTCTGAAAAGTTAAGAGCTTTGATCCAACGTTCCTATACAGCACCTCGTGACTATTACGATATATGGTATTTATCCAAATATGTAAGCGATCTCAATTGGGCGGAGATTAAGGAGGCTTTCTTAGCGAAAATGGCATTTAAAGGACTTGAATTTACAGGAGTAGAACAGTTGCTTAACGCTCGAAGTGAAAACACGGTGAAACGAGCATGGAAAACAAGCTTGGGGCATCAAATCTCTACGAAAAAACTACCTCCTTTTGACGAGGTACATAAGAACTTGAAATTATTGTTTTATCCCCTCCACAACTTTTGTACATGATCCGGAATTACGGATCAGGGATCACATCAAAAATACATACATACAAAAAATGCTCAGCTTTCGCTGAGCATTTTTCCGTAGCCGAAACCGAACAAATCTCGAAACATTTTTTGGAAGATTTGGAGCGGTTAACCTCGTTAAGTGCAGAAGCTATTGTTATGGAATATTAAATACTAAAATTCATTCCAAAAGAAAAAAACAGAAAAAAAAGAAAGCCATTTTATCAACGGATACAAGATAACGAAGCACTATAAGTCCCGAAGGGTGGCGAATCCAAATAAGCACTTGGGGCTTCAAAGGTTTCGTGCTGAATAAAATGTACGTTCATTTCTTTGTTATTTTTTGAGTTTTTATTTTTCGTTCCAATAATAGCTGTCGGGGTAAATCCTTTGTCCGAAAATAGCCGTACCCACTCTTATAATGGTTGCTCCCTCTGCAATGGCTGTTTCCATATCGCCACTCATACCCATAGATAACTCCTGCATTTCTACGTTGGGAATGTTTAAAGTAATAATTTGCTGTTGAATATCTTTGAGCAATCGGAAACATTTACGCACTTTTTCCGTTTCGGCACTGAACAGACCTATTGTCATTAAACCTTTTATTTTAAGGGTTTCCAACTGTGCAACCTGCTTTACCAATTCAATGGCATTATCGGGGTTTACGCCAAATTTGCTTTCCTCAAACGAAGTATTTACCTGTATCAATACTGCTATGGTTTTGTTTTCAAACTGTAAGCGTTGGTGTAATTTTTCTGCCAAATCCAAACGGTCAAGCGACTGAATACAAGCAACATTATATTTCAACAGATCTTTGATTTTGTTGGTCTGCAAATGCCCTATAAAATGGTTGATGTGCGGAACTTCTTTTAAGACTTCGTATTTTTCTCTGAGTTCCTGTATCTTGTTTTCTGCTATCAATGTATGCCCTGCCTGTAATGCGATTTTTATACGCTCGGCAGGTACGGTTTTGGTTGCCAATAGTAATTTTACTTCATCGGGATTTCTGTTACTGTTTATACAGGCATTGTTTATCCGTTCTTGTATAACAGCAATGTTTTGTAAAATTTCTTCGTTCATACTTTCAATAATTAAAGGTTATTGGTCTGCCAATACAGCCATTTTTTCAGGTGTAATTGTCCAACGTATCCATTTATCATCGGGCTTTGCTCCTATACTGCTATAAAATTTTTGGGCATCAACATTATTGCCAAGTACAAACCAATTGAATTTTTTATATCCGTTATTTAAGGCATATTGAGCAAGACCTTTCAGCAATCTTTTACCGATGTTTTTACCTCTCTGATTGGCATCAACATACAGCCATTTGAGCATTAGCGAGGGTTTTAGATTGTGCATAAAAGGAATGATGTAGTGAACGGCTATACCTACAAGTTTGTTATTACCTGCATCTGCAACGATAGCACCAAATTGGGGATTTTTACCAAAACCCCTGCTTAACAGGTCGCTTTCCGAAAGGCTAAAATCTGTATCGCCCTCAAACAAAACAATAGCTTCCATTAACCGCAAGAGTTCGGGAATATCCTGCTTTTTCATTTCTCTGATTATTATTTCGTTTTCCATTTCTCTGTTTTAAGTCCTTACTGTTTTATTGCTCTTTATTACAGGTTGGGTACTGTGTTTGCATTACAGGTTGATTTTTCTTCCAATTCTTTTATCAATACCGATTTTACCAATGTAAACGTATGGTCTTTGGCTTCGGCAAATGAGATGTTGTATTTGCGTTCTATGCTTTGTAATTCTGTTGGAAATCGGGATAACAGTTTGCTGTAATACTCGTCTAAAACCAGTTGAGTAGGCATTTCAAAGTTTATCCGCAACTGAAACCGCCTTAACAAAGCTGTATCAATAATTTCGGGGTGGTTGGTAGCACATAGCAACAATGCTTTTTCGGGATAGTAGTCTATCAACTGAATAAGCGTGTTTACCAATCTTCGCATTTCGCCTACGTCTTTATCATCGTTTCCCCTTGCTTTTCCGATTTGGTCAAACTCATCTAAAAACAAAACGGCTTTTTCCCTGCCTGCTTTGTCAAATACCTGTTTGATGTTCTGCGATGTTTCGCCAATGCGTGAACAGACTACATTGCTCAAATTGAGTATAAGAATGTTTTTACCCAATGCGTTTGCAATGGCTTTGGCGGTCATTGTTTTGCCACAACCCGAACTGCCGTGAAGCAATATCTTGTTGTTTACAGGCAGTCCGTATTGGCTTAATTCCTCAATATATTTATGTTCTTTTATAAGCAGTTCAAACTTATGCCTGTTAGCTTCATCAAGGAATATATCGTTTAGTGATACCTGTTCTTTGTCGTTTATGATATGGTCAAATACATTCATTCCTGTTTAGTTTTCTGCCATTTTTCTTTACTGATTTCGTACACAAAATTCAATCGTGGTGCTTCGCCAAAATAGGTTACTTCCTGTTCTGCGATTTTTTCCGCACCAATCCGCACAATGGCAACCTGCGAACGGATATTGTTTGCCCCGATATGGAAATACACTTTTGAAACGAACTGAAAAATATAATCTAACATCATGGCTTTTACCAATTTGTTAATGCCTTTGCTCCAATATTCAACTGCATAGAAAGTATAACCGATAAATATACTGTTTTCCTGCTCGTTGTAATCGTAAATGCGTGTACTTCCTATTGTGTTTCCTGTGGCTTTTTCTACGATTTTAAATGCACCTTTACTTTGCATTGCTCCGTCAAAAAATGTTCTGAATACTTCTTTTTTCCAACGGTCTTTATTGGGGTGCTGTTTCCATATTTCGGGGTCTGATGCTACGGTATATAAAAGCTCAAAATCCTTTTCCTGTAAAGGATAAAGGATTGCTTTTTCGTTTTCCAATATGGACTGAACGTTTATGCTTTTGGGTCTTGGTATATTCATTTAATAAAAATTGAGGTCGGGAATGGATTTGAACCACTGTAAAAGGTATTGCGTACCCTCGTCTAACCACTCGACCACCCGACCATTTTTTATAAAAAGGCAAACCGATTTAGCCCGCCTTGTCCGTTATTTCCACCAATAGTAATAATTGTGATTGCCGTCATACTCAAATCCGCAACGTGGATATAATTTGTTACCTATATCGTTTGTTTTTTCGGTTTCAAGCATCAATCCGCAAGCTCCTGTTTCATCGCACCATTGTTTTGCTCGGTCTATCAATGCTACTGAAAGTCCTTTACCTCTGTAATCGGGGTGAACAAACAAATCGCTTAATAACCATTGCTTTGCCAATTTGATGTAATGATAGAGTTTGTACAACTGCACAAATCCAACTGCTTTGCCGTCTGCATACACGACAAAAATGTTTGATTGGTCGTTGTCTAATCGTTCTTTAATGAACTGTTTGCACTTTTCGTAATCGTCTGCCTGACGGTAAAAAACCCGATAAAGGTTAAATAATTCTGCTGTTGTGTCTAAATCGTTTAGACCTACTTTTTTGATGTTGAACTCCATTTTGATAAATTTTAATAATGGCACAAAAGTATCAGATTACAGGATTAGTTTGGTGGTACAGTTTAGGGATAAGTAGATAGTCCAGACCCGCAATTAGTGCTAATCAATAAAAGTATTCTTGTTATCGTACTTTTTTAAAACTCGTCATAATTTATTTTAACGCTTGCACTTATGGGAACTGCTACACAAGCCAAAATCAAACCTTGCTGTATGTGAACTTCAGATAGAACAAAATTCCTCCTTAAACGTACTTCGCCCTCCTCCAATTTACATACACAAGTGCCACACGTACCTCTGCAACACGAATGTGGTGCATCAATTCCTGCATTGAGCATCGCATCGAGCAAAGGTATCTGTTTGTTCCATTGGATATGTTTTGTATTGCCGTTCAATGTCAATATTACTTCCACGTTTTCCGATTGCTCGTCCTGGACTTCGGCAAGTTTAATTTCTTCTTTCGGGTTCATATTATAATTTACTTGTTTTAACTTATCACTGAAACAATAATGTATAAAGCCCGAAAGCATTAAAGACTTTCGGACTTTTAGATTGGGATTACTTTAAATCTTCTATTGAAGCACCAAAGTTGATGTGTAACACATTGCCGTTAGACAAAACCAATGCAGGAACAGATTTTACACCTGCACTTTCTGCATCTTTTACTTTTATTTTGTCTGTACCCAAATGGATTACTTCAACCTGATTTTCAGGTATGAGATTTAAAATGTCCTTTTCTGCACTTACGCATACAGGACAACCTGCGTGATAAAAAATTGCTCTTGCCATTTTTACTTTGTTTTAGAATTATGGTTAATACTGATAAACTTCACTTTCAATAGCCGAAAGTATGCTGTCCAGTTCTGCTACTTCAGCTTCATTAAGCGGTTGCAAAGGGCTTTTGAAACCGCCACCACCTACACCCAACAAATCTAAACCTGCCTTTATAGAGCGTGGTAAACCTTTAGCTACAATGAATTTCAACAAATCAAACTGTTTGTAGAATACTCGTTGGGCTTTTTCCAAATCGTTTTCCTGTACAGCATCGTAAAGGGCAATGTTAAGTTCGGGTATTAAATTGGGGGAAGCCGTACACCAACCTCTTGCACCTGCCGAAAAAGCGGACAATGCCAATGGATTAGAACCGTTGAAAAAAGCGACTTCTTCGCCCAATTCTTTTCTCAAATAATGCATACGCTGAATGTCGCCCGAACTTTCCTTTATCATCGTAACATTTGGGATTTCCAATAAACGTTTCAATAATACAGGCGACATATCCACACCACCCGTTGCAGGGTTGTTGTATGCCATTATCGGAATGGAAATTTTTGAAGCGACAGCATCGTAGTGTTTCACAATTTCATCATCGGTCAATTTCCAATAACTCATCGGAATAATCATTACAGCCGTTGCTCCTGCTTTCTCGGCAAATTGTGCGTGGTAAACGGTTTTCTCTGTGGTAAGGTTAGAAACACCGACCAATGTAGGCACTCTGCCCGCTACCTGCTGTATGCAGGTTTCGGTCAAGGCTTCTTTTTCGGCATCGTTGAGGTAAGGCATTACACCTGTGCTTCCCAATGGGGCAATGCCGTGAGAACCTCCCGTAACCAAGCGTTCAACTTGTTTTTTGAATAACGGAATATCAATATTCTCGTTGCTGTCAAATGGTGTAACAGGATAAGCAATTACACCTTTAAATGGTACTTTGTTCATTTATTATCTTGTTTTTAAAAGTTAAAAATCTCTGCCCTCTTCTTCACGCAACGCAACGCCCAAGTTTTGCAGTTGAGGTGCATTTTCGCAAGCGATATATTTGGCAGGTTCGCTATCACTTAAATTTTGGTGCTGATGCCACGCCCAAGACGGAATATAAACGGCATCGCCTGCTTGCCATTGTACGATTTCATCTTCTACAAGCGTTGAACCTTTGCCCTCAAGCACATACAATATTGTTTCGTACGTGTGACGATGTTTGTGTGTTTTTTGTCCGGGCAATAAACCGCCGATAGTCATACTTACGTTTTTGCTCGGTAAGTCCACAAAGAAAACAGGGTGCTTTCTTTCTTCCGAAAACTGATTGTGTACACCTGCATTTTCAACATTTTTGTGAATAACGTGTGATGTTCTCACAAATGTCGGTCTTGCAAATGTCTGGTGGAAATCCTTTGAGCTGAATTGTTTTTGCTCTGCGTGGATTGATTTTTTTACTTCTGTCGCTGTTTCTAATTTTGACATAATTGAAAATTTTTATTGTTTTTTGCACTATTGCGATACAAAAGTATTGTACCTTTGGACTATTGTAATGATACAGTTTTTATAAAAATAAATAGTCCAGATGTTACGAGGTTGGAAATTTGAAATACAGTTAGACGAAAAATCGGATAAAGCCGTTTATCTGCAAATAGCCGATGCCATTATAAAAGATATTCATTCGGGCAGGTTAAAGGCAGGCGATGCGTTGCCGGGCAGTAGAAACCTTGCACAACTTCTAAAGGTCAATCGAAATACCGTTGTGGAAGCTCTGAACGTACTGATTATTGAGGGGTGGCTAATTCCCAAAGAAAGGCAGGGTACTTTTGTTGCCGATACATTGCCCGATTTTAAGGAAGTACAAAAAAGTAATCGTGTAACTGCTACCGCAAAAAGTACAATAAGCAAGCATTATCATTTACAGTTTGATGATGGAAGTCCTGATAGCAAAATTGCACCCATTACAGAATTGGCAAGGGCGTACCGCCAAATCTTCAATCAAAAAGCAAGGTGGCAGATGATGGGCTACGGCAACGAATTAGGCGATTTGGAATTTAGAAAATCCGTTGTTCAAATGCTCAATCATCAAAGAGGTATGCAGGTAAACGAACACAATATCTGTATCACTCGTGGCAGTCAAATGGCAATGTATCTGACGGCTCAATACCTGTTTACAAAAAATGATTATGTAATCGTTGAAAACCCTGGCTATAAACCTGCTTGGTCTGCGTTTGAGAATGCAGATGCAAAGTTGTTACCCGCAAGTGTAGATAAAGATGGTCTGCTGATTGATGATGTTATTGCCTATCTGAAATCGGGCAAAAAGATAAAGGCAATTTACGTTACACCGCACCGCCAATATCCGACTACTGTAACATTGAGTTTGAAAAGAAGATTGGAATTGATACGGCTTTCTAACGAATACGGTTTTACAATTATCGAAGATGATTATGATAATGAGTTTCATTTTGGTTACCGTCCTGTATTGCCGTTGTCAAGTTTTACGGAACTGAAAAATTATGTTTATATCGGCACAATGAGCAAAGTTGTTGCACCTGCTCTGCGTATCGGTTATTTGGCAAGCAATGATGATGCTTTGATTGAAAAGGTAGGCAGTTTGCGAAAAATTATTGATGTGCAAGGCGACAGCATAATGGAACAGGCTGTTCTACAACTTATCAAAGACGGTACAATAAAACGGCATATCAAAAAGGCAACCAACCACTACAAAGCCAAAAGGGATTTTATGGCAACTGTACTGAATAAACATATTAAGAACAAAGCAACTTATACAATTCCTGAAGGTGGTTTGGCTTTCTGGATTGTACCAAATAAACAAATGGATTGGTTGCAGGTTTCCAAAAAACTAAAAAGCAAAGGTATCAAAATCATGACTCCCGATACTTATAGCTTCGATGAAACCATAAACGGCATAAGATTAGGATACGGCTCGCTTTCTGGAAAAGAGCTGGAAGAGGGCATAATTGCTTTGGGTAAATTGTTATGATATGCTGATTGAGTAAGCTAAAAACTAATTGATGTATTTGTCTACCGCATTATCTAATTCCTCTGAAACAGACTTTTCTTCTTCATTTGCTTGGCAAACTGTTCTTCTTCGTAATCCACGCTCTATGCTTTGGGTAACAGGCTGAACAATCCCAAATCGAAACTATGAGAATGCCTAACTAAAAACTTTTACTATTTCTTTAGATAATTTCTGTCAAATTCTTCAGTTATCTCAACAATTTTTTTGAATAACATTGCCATTTCAATAGTTTGTTTTTCCAATTTGTAGAGGTATGCCAATGCTTTTTTCTCTGAAAAATTGGCGTTCAACAGCTTTACAATTTGGTTATAATTTACGCCTACGGAACGATATTGGCTGTGAAAAGATGTCAATCGCATATAAAAATCATCTGTTCCTTTGTCGATTCTAACCGTTTTCATTTCCTTTCCGAACAATAACGAAACAATAAATTTAGCCTTATTGTCCATTCCCGATTGGTCAAAAAGTGATAAAAATTTTGCATTTTCTTCATCGGTAAGCCTGAACATATACCTGTTTTGTGCAGGGTTCAGCTTTGGTTTCCTACCGCTTTTGTTCTGTTTTCTGTTCTTGTTTTCCATAATAAAATCCATTTTAATTTTTTTCAACCATTCGACTTCGGAGAAATGGTTTAGCTCCCTGCGTAAGGGCAAGTGGTTTTGAGCAGCGGAATTTATTTCAAGCAGCTCAAAACACAACTTGCCGTGTTCTGATGAACACAATAATCCGCTCTTCGAGACCGATTGTAGTTAGCAAGGGAAATGCCCATTTCCTGTATCAAATTTCGGAAAGAATAACAGATACACCGCAAGCCAATGAACGCCAAATAGTGCCACAAAGTGCCACGTTTATACGGGTTGGGATTGCTTTTATTTCCTTTGTATGGTTAGTTGGCTGATTGGCTACGGAGTTAGTCAACGGGCTAAATAAATTGCTTGTAATCCGTTGGCTTTTTAGCTAACCAAACAGCTAATTGGAAATATACAGGTGCATAGATGCTTAAATAGATACAATAGTATATACAACTGACTGTTCAGCTAATCCGACAGCTAATCTGATATAATATTAAAAACGATAGATATGATACACGAAGAAAACAAAAAACAGCAAACCGAAGAACAGGATTTTACGGAAATGATTGTCGGTAACAACAAGAAAAATACCCAACAGGAACAGCAAGCCGTAACACATTGGGACGACTTTACCGCAGACGAAAGATCCGTAGAAACGGAAGATACAAAACCGACTGCAAGTAATACCAAAAGAACGACCTCAAAGTCAAAGAAGCTGACCAAGGAGGATTACTGTGGGCAGTTCTTTAAAATACCGAACACTACGGCAAGCAAAGGTAAATCCGTCTATGTACGGCAGGAACATCACGATACGTTCAACAGGCTTACAAATATTATGGGCATCGACAAACTGACTATTTATGCATATCTGGACAACATTATCGAATACCATTTTCAGGAGTTCGGGGAATTGATTAGGGAAATCTATAACGAGAAACACAAACCGTTGTTTTGATAGCGGTGTATTGTTGTTGGGCAGTGCGTTTCTCCCTCTTAAAATTATTTTCCAAAACAAAAAAACAGAAAAAAAAGAAAGCCATTCAATCAAGACGGACAGGCGGAAAACCAAAAGGAAACGGAATAAGTCCCGAAGGGTGGCAGGGCAACACAACAACTCGGCGAAGCCACCTTTTTTGCCCTGCCATTATGCCGTAGTCTTTT
Source organism: Sphingobacterium hotanense (assembly GCF_008274825.1). Lineage (NCBI taxonomy): Bacteria > Pseudomonadati > Bacteroidota > Sphingobacteriia > Sphingobacteriales > Sphingobacteriaceae > Sphingobacterium > Sphingobacterium hotanense. The sequence goes on along the minus strand of NZ_CP030848.1, from coordinate 58,223 downwards.
GGTTGGGTGGTGCGGTGGCTGTCCGCCTTACTTTTGCCATCTTTTTGTTCTTTTTTGGTACAAAAATACAAAATAAAAGCCCCGTTTTTTTTCGGGGCTTGATTTGTTGTTTTGTTAAATGCTAATCTCTTTTCAAAACTTCCCTCACTTCAATATTTCCACCTACTTGGTCAAAAATCGGATTAGCTTTTGCAATTTCTACCGCTTCATCAATGGTTTTGGATTTTACCACAACATAACCGCTAACAAATTCATTGTTTTCGGTGTAAACTCCGTCAGTTACTTCCTTGTTGGACTTTATCGTTTTTGCACTTCCTGCAAATGGCAAAAGCGTGTTGCCTTTGTCCAGCAATTTGCTTTGTGAAGAAATTCCTGCTAACCAATTCATACGTTCCTGCATTTGTTCAGGTGTTGGCCTGAAATCGGAAATGTCTTTTAATCTAAAAATCAATACAAATTCTTTCATTGTCAATAAAATTTAATTATTTCTTGTAAGACAATTTCAAATTGCGGAACGTGACAGAAAGTAGAGAAATCTTTAAATTTTCATCAATTTCTCGGGGTCAACGACAGAAAAAATACTTGTGATTTTTCCGTCTGGGTTTAGTTCAAATATCTGACAGTTTATCAAGATTGTACCTCTGTAAAACAGTAATGCAGATTGATGATTTATTTCTTCAATTTTGATTTCAAGGTCTTTTTGATGATTTTCATAAACGTAGGTCATCAGTTTAATGGTGTTGTCAATTCCCGAAGTCAGTTCAGCAATAGCCTGTAATTTATTTCCTGCATCTGCCAAAACCTGCACTTCGTCAGAAAATATTTGTTCCAACGTTTTTACATCGCCTTTACGGATTGCGGACACATATTTTTCTAAATATTTTCGGTCTTTTGCAGACGAAGTTGCGATTTCGGGTTTCCGCAATTTCAGTTTCTTTTTGGCTCTTGTGAGGATTTGTCGGGAATTTTCTGCCGAAATTTCTAATATTTCAGCTATATCACCGTGTTGGTAATCAAATGCTTCTTTTAACAACAAAACTGCTCTTTCTTTGGTGTTCAATGTGTCGAGCAAAACAAGCATTGAATAATTGAGTATCTCGTCTAATTCAATTTTGCTTTCACCTTGATTGGTAACGATTGGTTCGGGCAATGTGATTTTTTGTTGCCTTTCTCTGTCGTTTTTCTTTTTTAGATTTATGGCTTGGTTGATGACCGATTTTATCAGATACGCATTTGGATTGGAAATTGAGCAACCCTCTTTTTTATTGAATTTTATCAAGACCTCCTGAATTACGTCTTGACAATCGCCAATATTTCCCAAAATGTTGTAAGCATAAGGAAATAGTTTTTTGTTCAATGTGTTTAAATCGTCCATTTTTTGATTTTAGAGTTAGACAATTTCAAAGGTAATAATGTGACAGGTTTTGAGAAAATCTTTCAACTGTATTGTTTTTGCGTTTCGCTTTGTCTGAGGGAAAGAAAAAAGCCTTTCAACAAGTCGCTGAAAGGAAAGAAAACATTCAATTTAGTTGATGTTTTATTTTTGTCGCTTGTAATGCAGTTGTGTCAATCCAGTCTCAAACGTTTTGACTTTGATAAATTCAAGTGTTTGCTCTGGTCTGCTGTCTTTGAAAAGTCTTGTTCCGTTACCTAATAAAATGGGTACTATCGAAATGATAAACTCGTCTATTAAGTCGTGTTTCAATAGTTCATTTATTACTTCCGCTCCTCCGTCACAATAAATATTTTTCCCTTTTTCAGATTTCAGTCGTTTGACCAGTTCAGTCAAATTCCCTGTATAAAAAGTCGTTCTACCTACTTGCGGTCTTTCCGTTCTTGTTATGACATAGACATCCCGTTGTCCATTTTCGTAATGGGATAAACCAACATTTTTAAGCACATAATCATAGGTTCTTCTGCCAATAATCAATGTGTCAATTGTGTCTGTAAATTCTCCATAACCATAATCTTCTCCTGCTTTTTCAACGAGTTTCAAGAAAGTAAGGTCATCATTAGGTTTTGCAATGTAACCGTCTAAACTCATTGCAATGAAAAGTGATATTTTCCGCATTTTTATAAATATTAATGTTTCTGCAAAGTTAGCTTTGTACGGCAGGTTGCACTTTGGAAAAATGCGACAATTTTAAAGTTGTGATGGTGAAAGCCCCGTATTTCGCTTGATTTCATTGGTAAGATGCGAATGGTCATAGTAGCCACATTCAAAAGCAACATCTAAAAAACTTCGATTTTCATCTGATTTTTTGATAATGGACAAAGCATTTTGAAAGCGAATAATATTTGAATATTCTTTTGGGGATAGTCCAATGAACCTTATGAAATTTCGCTCTAACTGTCTTACGGTCGTGAAATTTCGTTTTGACAGCTGGTGAATGTTGATCTGTCCATTTGTAGAATGAATATCATTAATAACCGATTGCAATGGAATATGTTTTGCTTTTATTCTGTCGGAAAAAAATTGGTTAAGATAATCAAATGGGTTGTTAAAGATTTTATCGACATTGAATGAATTAGATTTTTCAAACTCGATTGTGTCGTTTGTCAATTCATTTTGTGAGGCATAGCTATAGAAATTTGCAAAAGTTGCAGGTTTTAGACATACTCCCAATAAATGAGTATCACTGTCGATAAAGCTGTCTTTAAATGAAGTCATCGCACCCACCACATACGTTTTTCCAAACTCCATAGAAAGCGAACCGTTATCTGTTAAACAAGTACTTCCCAAATTCATTATTACACCTGCACAACCGTCTGGGAAAACCCGTTCCCATTGTTTTTCAAGTTCGTTTCCTTTCAGCTCCCAATAAAAATGTATAAAGGGCTTTAAGTCTTTGTAAGGTTTTATTATTTTGTATTCCATTTTGTGCTTGGGTGTCGTTCTACAATCCATAACCGCCAACTTGTTTATAGACACAACAAAATTACACAAATATTTCAAGCATTGTTTTTTCGTTTTCGTGAGGGATAGAAGCGGAAAGCCCACAGCGAAGTGCAACGGAGCGATGACTTGTAGCGGATGGTCCGACCCACTTGCATTTTTTGTGTTGGGGTTTGAGCATTAGCAAAAATGCAAAGGGACTCGCCAAAAAAACAATAATCCCAAATCAAGTATTTAGCATCTGAACGCCAAATGCGACCTCTGACTGCAACATTGAAAGTCTGACTTGCTTACCTGACTAATTTAGTCAGGACAAAACGAGTTAGGCAATGCAGGAGAGAAAGGAAATAGATAAAATACCTATCGAAGAAGCAATGGTACTTCTCCGTGAGGTCGGTATTGATGTGGAACAGGAAAAAGCCGAACTGATTATGGAGTTTCTGTACAACCTCACAATGATAATTATCCGTGAATGCTTTGATACCGAATGATTTATTTCGTACTTTAGCTAATCCCACAAAACATTAATACCCACTCAAAAAGATTAGCTATGAAAAGAGCCGATTTATATATACGAGTTTCCACGGACGAACAGGCAGACAAGGGATATTCACAGCGTGACCAAGAGGAACGTCTGAAAAGGTACTGTGCGACCAATAAGATTGCTGTTGGACAGGTTATCTACGAAGACCATTCCGCCAAGACCTTTAACCGACCCGAATGGACAAGATTATTGAACAGTCTTAAAAAGAGACGTTCAAAGACCAACCTTATCCTGTTTACCAAATGGGATAGGTTTAGCCGTAATGCAGGTGATGCCTATCAGATGATTAGCACACTTAACTAACTTGGCATAGAACCACAAGCGGTAGAACAGCCTTTAGACCTTTCCATTCCTGAAAACAAGATGATGCTTGCGATATATCTGTCCGCTCCCGAAGTGGAAAATGACCGCAGGGCATTGAATACGTTTTACGGTATGCGTAGGGCAAGGAAAGAGGGACGTTTAATGGGCAGAGCTCCTTTCGGATATATCAACAGAAGCAAAGAGGACGGACGAAAATACATTGCCCCAAAAGAACCTGAAGCATCAGCTATGCGTTGGGCTTTCAACGAAATAGCAAAAGGCGTGTTTGCCTGTGACCAAGTACGGCAAAAAATGAACAAATTACACAAGACAACGATAAGTCGAAGTGCTTTTCACGTAGCCGTACGCAATCCGCTATACTACGGTAAGATATTCATAGCCAAATTCAAGGACGAAGAAGCACATCTGGTACAGGGTCAGCACAAACCGCTTATATCCAAAGAACTTTTTGACAGGGTGCAACTGATATTGGACGGAAATAAAAGGGTAGAACGTCCTAATACCAAAATACTTTCAGATGAGAACCTGCCCCTCCGTGGTTTCTTAGTATGTCCCAAATGTGGTCGCAACCTAACAGGTAGTGCTTCCAAAGGAAGAACAAGCCGTTATTACTACTATCATTGCGTTTCATCCTGTGGCTTCCGCCAAAAAGCTGAATTAGCCAACGATATTTTTGAAAAGCGTATGCGACAGTTTGCGTTAAACGGTTCTGCTCAAATAGTGAAAAAACTGTTGTTGGACAACTACAAGAAATTCGTAAACAACCCACTTGACGAAAAGAAACAGATTGCACAGCAAATAGATAAACTAAATGCAAGGTTGTCAGTAGCACGCAACAAACTGCTATCTGAAATTATTGATGATGAGGAATACCTCGAAATCAAAGATGAATGTAAGACACGAATTGAGAGTCTGGAAGAACAGTTGAGCAAAGACGGTTCTGATACCAAGAAAATCAATATAGATAAGTCTTTAGACAGGGCTTTAAAGTACATAGAAAATATTCCCAAAATGTACGCTGAGGGTGAAATCAGAACAAGGAGAGGTATAATTGGTTCGATATTCCCTGAAAAATTGGTGTTTGACGGAAAAATTTATCGAACCACCCGAATGAACGTAATCGCAAACTATATCTTTCAGATAAACAATGGATTACTTCAAAAAAAGAACAGGACAAACGAAAATAAATTTCATTTGTCCTGTTTAGTAGCCCGTAGGGGAATCGAACCCCTGTTTCAAGAATGAAAATCTTGCGTCCTAACCCCTAGACGAACGGGCCTTTTTGCTTTGGTGATGCAAATATAGGCTCTTTATCCATATAGCCAAAATATTTTTTAAAGCAAACCCTTAACTCATTGGCTGTGAAAATATTATTTTTTTAGATCAAATCAAATCCGATGTCTGTTCTGAAGTATTTTCCTTGGAAAAAGATCCTTCCAGCATCCGCTGTAGCCTGTTGTAGGGCCGAAAACAGATCGTCTTCTAAGGCGGTCACTGCTAGAACGCGACCTCCGGCAGTTACTACATCAACGCCATCCTGTTTCGTTCCGGCATGGAAAACGATTGACTCTTTCACATTCTCCATATTGCTGATTACCTTGCCACCTTCATAATCGCCTGGATAACCTCCAGAAACAATCACTACCGTAGCTGCCGTTTTAAGAGATACCGTGTAAGAACGGTCAGCAAGATTCCCTTGCGCAACACCTTCTAACAGATCCACTAAATCCGACTCGATACGAACTAGTACAGATTCTGTCTCTGGGTCCCCCATACGAACGTTGTATTCAATGACATAAGGCTCGCCATCCACATTCATCAATCCGATGAAGATAAACCCTTTGTAAGGGATATTATCCTTCTTCAAACCATCCACTGTAGGTTTGATAATACGCTCTTCTACCTTATCTAAGAAAGCTTGATCAGCAAAAGGAACAGGAGAAACAGAACCCATACCACCGGTATTTAGTCCTGTATCGCCCTCGCCGATACGCTTATAATCCTTTGCAGAAGGCAGTACTTTATAATCTTTTCCGTCTGTAAGCACGAAAACAGAAAGTTCGATACCTTTTAAGAACTCTTCAACAACCACAACATTGCTGGCTTCGCCAAACTTCGCGTCGCTGATCATAGCCTTCAATTCCATCTTCGCGTCTTCATACGATTCGCAGATCAACACACCCTTTCCAGCCGCTAATCCATCAGCCTTCAAAACGATAGGAAGCTTCTGTGTGTCCAAATACGCTAATCCTTCTTCTAAATTTGTCTTATCGAATGAACGGAAAGCAGCAGTCGGTACATTATGACGAATCATGAACTCCTTAGAGAAGTCTTTAGATCCCTCTAACTGCGCACCTTCTGCTTGTGGGCCAACCACCGCAATATGTTTCAGTTGATCGTCAGCTAGGAAATAATCATGAATACCTTTTACAAGCGGCTCCTCAGGACCAACAACAATCATTTCAATATTATTCGCCAAAGCAAAATCAGCAATACCTTTAAAATCAGTTACTTTCAAAGCAACATTCTCGCCATACTGACCAGTACCTGCGTTTCCAGGTGCAATAAAAAGTTTAGATAGTTTAGGACTTTTAGAGATTTTATAGGCAAAGGCAGACTCTCTACCTCCAGAGCCGATAATAAGAATATTCATATCGCAAAGATATTGAAGCAAATGCAAATATTACCCTACCCTTAGCATCTTTTATAAAATCTTATCGCTTTTTTCTTGTCATCCCTCTTTTCAAGCTTCCATACAATCTGTCAGATTCGGTCGATAAGCAGTGGAATCATGAATATTTTTTCGTATCATTATAATGATTTTACCAATTAGAATTATGAAGCAAATTCTCTATGCTATAACTCTGATTCTGTTATCCTTACACACAGGATCTATCCTCGCTCAAGACATTAATTTACTACAAAGCCGTTTACAGCAATATGCTTCCGAAAACCCGCAGGAGAAGATTCATATGCATACGGACCGCAACTTGTATAGCGCTGGGGAAACCATTTGGTATAAGACTTATACTGTAATTGATATTGAAAACAGGCTCTCTACCCTCTCTAATCTAATCCATGTCGATCTCATCGACCCGAAAGGAACAATCATAGCATCTAGAATGCACCTCAACATCAACGGACTCAGCTTAGGGGAAATTGAATTGACCGACACATTAGTCGATGGATCCTATCGCTTAAGAGCCTATACCAATTGGATGCGAAATGACAGCTCCGACTACTTCTTCGAAAAGGTTTTGGAAATTGGGAATGTACGAACCGATGAGCTGTTCTCCAAAGCGACCCTAGTCACGATAGATGGCACCCCATATTACCAGATCAAGTTGGAGAACGCCGATGGAACCCTACTCCCGAAAACAACAGTTCGTTATGAGGTCTTTGATGGTGAAGACAGCATCGATAAGGGTCGGGCGACATTGAACGAAGATGGCAATATCCTGATCAAGGTCGACAACAAAAACCGTGGGAGAGGGATCATGCTGAGTATTCGAAAGCCGGACCGACGCACCGTAAAAAAATACATCAATAGCCAGTCTTTCTTTTCTGAAAACGATGTCCAAGCATTCCCTGAAGGCGGATACTATTTGGCGAATGAACTCAATAAGATAGCTTTCAAAACGACAGACCCACGTGGAAGAGGAATTCCCGCCACAATCACCGTTTTTACAAATGCCGATGATACAGTTGGGAAAGTGGCCACTAATGACCTCGGATTGGCTGCTGGCAGCTTTTTCCTAATAGACAATAGTAGTTATCGCGCAGAGGTTAAGTTCAATGATGGCACAGCCAAAACGATAGACCTCCCACAGCCACAAAAAAGTGGATATGCGATGGTCGTGGGAACCAATTTTAACAAGATTTATACACAGGTCAACATCTCTGAAGACAAAATCGATAGCAAAGATCTCTATATTGTCTTCCAACATTTGGGCAATGTTTACTATATCGCGAAACAGGCCGCTAAGAAAAAGAATATTACGTTCATTAAGGAACAGAAAGACTTGCCAACCGGCGTTATTACCATCAGCATATTAGATCATAATTTACAGCCAATTCTGGAAAGAGCATATTTTAATAAGCGTACAAGCGAAGTTCCAACAGTAGATTTAAACCTAGATAATAAAAGCTATGGCACCAGAGATAAGGTGCTTAGTGAAATTATTATAGGGTCTGAAGCAGATAACATGCGCGTTGCATCACTTTCAGCGTCTGTCGTTAACTTATCCAAGATTGGAGCTGAATTGGAAGATCAATCCAATATCCTCAGCAGCTTACTACTGCAGAGCGATGTCAAAGGCTACATTGAGCGTCCCGCCTATTATTTCAATAGCGATGGAACCTTTAAGCTCGAAGACTTGGACATGCTCTTATTGACCCAAGGCTGGCGTAAGATAAACTGGGCAAAATTAGACTCCCCAAATAAGAAACCGGAGTTCCACGCCGAGAAAGGCATTCGCATCGCAGGATACGTTAAGCGCATGGGTAGGAAGGCCGCTGTTCCGAATGCAAAGGTTCAACTCATATCCACACATAACTTTATGGATTATATTGATACGACCGCAAATGAGGATGGCTATTTCCAAATTGATGATCTCATCTTCCCCGACAGCGTGAAGTTTATCCTATCGGCCCGGAATCAAAAAGATAAGAAATATGTGGATATTTCCTTGATTGAAACGTCGAAGCCGCAAGTCAATATCAGAAGAAACCAACCCTTGATCAACAACGACATCAACACTGTATTTAAGGACCAATTTCTTGCAACGAAGGCGTTTTATAACGAGTTGGAAAATAAAGGCTTGATGGACAAAACTATTCAGATAGAAGAAGTCGTCGTACGTGCTACCCGGCCAAAAGCGGCAGAGCACTCTAGTAATTTAAATGGTCCTGGAAATGCTGACCAAGTTATTACGGCGGAAGAATTAGGTCCCTGTCCAAACTTGGAAAGCTGCCTTGGCGGTCGTCTTTTAGGTGTTGTATTCCGAAACGGACAAGCCTATATGACAAGAGGCAATACCGAACCGATGCAACTTATCGTCGATGGGATGTATATGGAGGCCGATATGCTTTCTATGATCAATCCATTCGATGTGGAAACCGTTGAAGTGCTTAGAAACGTAAATTATACTTCCATCTATGGATTCAATGGCGCCAATGGCGTCCTTATTATCACGACAAAGCGTGGTGGAGGTCTCGTGGCGAACTCCAAACCTATCGGAATGATTGTCGCTCAACCCAAAGGTCTTTCGATGATCAAAGAATTCTACAAACCTGTCTACGAGCCTGACTCCACTTCCGGATTCCAAAGCGACCTACGAACTACCATACATTGGGTGCCAAACCTCGTTACGGATGAGAGCGGCAAAGCACAATTTGACTTCTATACTTCCGACGAGCCGGGAACTTACCGTATCACGTTGGAAGGCATCGATTTAATGGGTAGGATATACAGAAAGCAAGTCGATTTTGAAATGAAATGATAATATTTTCTGTAAATTACCCTAATTAATGTTATAAATACGTCCGTATGCATTCATACCTGAAGACACAAGTAACAGACCATATCTGTTATATCCAATTAGATCGTGGCAGATCAAATGCTATGCATCTTGAAATGATTGAAGAACTTTCTGCTACGATTCAGCAACAGCAAGACGACCCTAGCGTAGAAGCTATCGTTTTGCAAGGGAAAGAAGGATTCTTTACCTCTGGCCTCGACTTAATAACGCTGTTTCAATACGATGAACAACAGATCCGCACGTTCTGGGAGAAGTTCATAGACCTATTGCACCAGCTCGCCGCATTCCCTAAGCCTAGCATCGCTGCGATAACCGGGCATAGCCCCGCCGGAGGTTGCGTTCTGGCTATCTGCTGCGATTACCGCGTTATGGCGGAAGGCGAATTCATTATCGGTTTAAACGAAGTTCCGGTTGGCATTATCGTTCCTTCCAGCATCTTCGATCTCTATAGTTTCTGGATTGGGAAAGCCAATGCACATCGATTCCTGCTAGAAGGAAAACTATTATCTCCACAGGCTGCCCTAGAGGTTGGATTGCTCGACGAGGTTGTCCCTTTCGAACGCATCCAGACCGCCGCAGGAAGAAAAGCAAAACACTATATGCAGTTCGATAAAAACGCATGGGGTGCCACTAAGATGAATATCCGCAAAGACCTGTTGAAAAACATTGCACAAACAAAGGATGAAGCGATCGAACAAGTACTTAAGCAATGGTGGGCACCATCGACGCGTTCGATCTTAAAAACTATTATCGACAATTTGACAAAGAAATAAAATGGCAGTACAAGGAGCTTTACAACAAGATGCCCTAAAAGGGAAGACCATCGTCGTTACTGGTGGTGGAACAGGATTAGGAAAAGCAATGGCAACCTATTTCTCCGAACTTGGTGCTAATTTAGTCATCAGCAGCAGAAAACTCCCGGTATTGGAAGAAGCCGCCGCTGAGATCAACAACAAAACAGGTAATGCTGTTCTGCCGGTCGCATGCGATATTCGCAATCCTGAGGAAGTTGAAAACCTACGTATTCAAGCAGAAAAAGCATTTGGCAAAGTCGATGTGCTATTAAACAACGCGGCGGGTAACTTTATCTCCCCGACGGAACGCCTCTCCCCGAACGCCTTCTCGACCATTATCGATATCGTTTTGAAAGGAACTGTAAACTGTACCTTGGAATTCGGAAAGAACTGGATCGAAAAGAAACAACAGGCAAACGTGCTCAACATCATCACTACCTACGCCTTTACAGGTTCGGGATATGTTGTCCCTTCTGCGGTAGCTAAAGGTGGCGTATTGACCCTTACCCGCTCCCTGGCCGTAGAATGGGGGAAATATGGAATCCGACACAATGCGATTGCTCCAGGACCTTTCCCGACAAAGGGAGCTTGGGACAGATTATTGCCTGGCGACTTGGCCGCTAAATTCGATTTCAAAAACCGTGTACCCTTAAAACGCGTAGGCGACCATCAGGAACTCGCTAATTTGGCAGCTTTTTTGGTATCTGATTATTCCGCTTACATCAATGGCGAGGTCATCACCATCGATGGCGGTGAATGGTTACAAGGCGCAGGACAATTGAGCGGATTGGAAGCCGTAGAACCGGAAATGTGGGATGCAATCGGACAGACGATAAGAAAAAACAACAAGTAATGATTAAAAAATACTTAGCATACTTTTTCGTATGCGGGTTGTTCCTTACAGCATGTAATAATAGCAACAAGACAACCGAAGAAAAACAAGACAGCGTTGTACGCGAGCCTATCGATCAACCGGAAGAAGTACAACAAATATCGGAAGTGATTACACGCTTCGTTAGGGCATATATCAGTCAGGATAATGAAAAGCTAAATGCTCTCGTTCATCCGGAACTTGGCATGGCAATCATCTATCGTCCGGGAGCAGCAGATACATTCGCATTGATCGACTCCTTTGATTTCAAAAAGCCGGTGCCGGAGTATTACGCTTACCCGCCTCTTCAGAACGACCAGGTATTGACCTTCGAAAAATTACCGAGCTTCGATTGCGGCTCGATGAAATGGGATAAAACAGGGTTCTACAGCGACACAACCTCGAACAGCCAAACGCAACTGTTGCAGACCATTGTCAAGTTTGAGGAAGAGTTTGAATCTTCCAAATACAATGAGCAGCAGAAAAAACGCATCCAAGAGTTGGAAAACGGCAGTTACCGCGTTATATTAGCACAGCCCGAAGAAAGCTTAATCTTCCATGTTAAGCAGTTTGGTACGGCTTGGTATGTCACATTACTTGATCGCGCATATGGCGGTTGCGACGCATAAGAAACACATTACTATTAAGAATTCAATAAGACCTCATGGGCAATTTAGATAAAGACACACAGGCGAGAATCAACCAATGGTTGACGAACGAATATGACCAGGATACGGTGGCACAGGTACAGAAGCTGGTTGATAACAACGAAGAAACCGAATTATTAGACTCCTTCTACAAAGAATTGGAGTTCGGGACAGGTGGTTTACGCGGCATTATGGGCGTAGGTTCCAACCGAATGAATAAGTACACCATCGGAAAAGCGACGCAGGGCCTAGCGAACTATCTGTTAAAGCAATTCCCGAATCAAGACATCAAAGTCGCAGTATCTTATGACAGCCGCAATAATTCGCAGGCATTCGGAAACTTAGTGGCCGATGTATTCTCTGCGAACGGCATCCATGTTTATTTATTTGAAGAATTACGACCTACCCCGGTATTATCCTTTGCCGTCCGTCATTTCGAATGCCAAGGCGGTGTGATGCTAACAGCATCGCATAACCCGAAGGAGTATAACGGCTACAAAGCATATTGGAACGATGGCGGACAATTGGTCGCGCCGCACGACAAGAACGTAATCACGGAAGTGAATGCTATTCAATCGGTCAATGACATCAAATTCGGTCGCGTAGAAAAGAACATCACCTTAGTAGGTTCAGAATTCGACGATATCTACATCGCTGAGAACAAAAAACTAAGCATTCATCCGGAAGCGGTTCAAGCGCAAAAAGATCTGAAAATCGTTTACTCTCCAATCCACGGAACAGGTATTACCGTAGTTCCGAAAATGCTGAAAGCATGGGGATTTGAAAATGTAACGATCGTAGAGGAACAAGCTGAACCAAATGGGAATTTCCCTACCGTGATCTATCCAAATCCGGAGGAAGATGATGCCATGGCGAAAGCAAAGCAAAAGGGCCAAGAGCTGGACGCAGATGTCGTGATGGCAACAGACCCCGATGCAGACCGCGTTGGTGTGGCTATTAAAACACCTTCTGGATCTTTCCAATTAATCAACGGAAACCAGATCGGAAGCTTGCTGACTTATTATGTCCTTTCTTCTAAAAAGGCATTAGGCCAACTAAAACCAAACGATTATATCGTAAAAACCATCGTAACGTCTAATCTATTCGCAGCGATTGCGGATGCACATAATGTAAAATACTATGAAACATTAACAGGTTTTAAATACATCGGTGAAGTGATGACCAAATTATTGGGCAAGGAAAACTACTTGGTCGGTGGCGAAGAAAGTTACGGCTATCTGGTTGGCGATCTTGTCCGCGATAAAGATGCGGTAAACTCCTGCGCTTTTATTGCCGAGATGTGCGCTTATTTCAAAAACCAAGGAAAGTCGCTATACGACGTTTTGGTACAGCTTTATTTGGAATATGGCTTCTACAAAGAAAAACTAATCTCCCTAACGAAAAAGGGTAAAGCGGGTGCTGATGAGATCAAACAGATGATGGCTGATCTTCGTGCAGAGCTTCCTAAAACGTTAGGTGGAGTTGAAGTAGTAGAAGTTCGCGACTACGAAAACAGCGAAACAACGAACATGAAAACCGGCGAGAAATCGAAAATCGATCTTCCAAAGTCAGATGTTCTGCAATTTATTACAGCTGATGGCGATGTAATTTCCGCACGCCCTTCCGGAACAGAGCCTAAAATCAAGTTCTACTGCTCCGTAAAAGAGAAATTAGCCTTTTCATCAGAGTACGGACAGATCTCCAACCGCCTTGACGATAAAGTGGAAGTGATGATGGCCGACATAATCAAGGATTAATGGAAAAGTGGAAAGTATTAGATTCTAAATACATCATTCAGCGCCCTTGGGCAACGCTAAGAGTCGATCGACTCGAAATGCCCAATGGCAATATCAAAGAGGAGTATTATGTGCTAGAATACCCGAAATGGGTAAATATGATCGGTATTACTAAAGAAAATACCATCCTCTTTGTTAAACAGTATCGCCATGGTGCCGGCAAAGTATTGGTAGAGCTTCCTGCAGGCGTGGTAGAAGACGGCGAGGAGCCGGAACTAGCAGCGCGCAGAGAGCTATTGGAAGAGACCGGCTATGCATTCGATTCCATTGAATATGTTTGTAAGCTCTACGCAAACCCGGCTACTTCAGGCAATCCAACCTTCACCTATATTCTTCAAGGCGGCGTGAAAATACAAGAACAGGAACTCGATACTTCCGAAGACATCGAAGTGGTCGAGATGAGTATAGAGGAAGCGAAGGCTTTTCTATTCGACAATAAAATCGGACAGGCACTCCATGCCTCTGCCCTATTCTACAGTTTTAAGAAGTTAGGTTTACTTTAATGTAGACCTAACTTAATTCTTTCTTAGCCCTGCTTTTCGCAATATTCAACGCTATTTTGTTACCTTTGCCGTATGGCTAGAGAAATTTATGAAACAAAGCGAAAAGCGCTTAAAATAAACCTAAACCCTGATATTTACGGAACATTTGCAGAGATCGGAGCCGGACAAGAGGTTGCCCGTAACTTCTTCGAAGCAGGCGCCGCATCAGGTACTATCGCAAAAACCATGTCGGCCTATGATATGGCTTTCTCCGATGCAATTTATGGCGTGGAGGAGTCTGGTCGCTACGTGAGCCGTACGCGCTTAAACAAAATGCTAGACCATGAGTTCGATTTATTAACCGAACGCCTACAGGGCGAAAAATACAAAAGCAAGAAATTCTTCGCCTTCGCGGATACCGTAACTACCTTAAACTTCACGAAATCCAATGAACCGCATGGCTGGATCGGAATCCGTTTCCAACATGAGGTCGACGGACCGACCAATGATATCGTTATCCACGTCCGCTTATTAGACTCTGATAATAGATTGCAAACAAAAGTATTGGGGATCTTAGGTGTAAACTTAGTATTCGCCGCTTATTACTACGCGGAAGATCCACAAACGATGATCGAATCGCTAGCAGACAACCTATCGGTAGGATCGGTAGAAATCGACTTAGTTAAAGTATCTGGCCCTATATTCGAGAAAGCGAATGAACGCCTGCTGAACCTCTACCTGATCGCCAAAGGATTTGCTAAGGCCGCTATCTTTAAACCTGACGCAAAGGCCGCACAGATTAAAGATTACTTATACAAAAAGAACATCATCATCCTTCGTACTAAATACCGTCAGAAGTCAAATCCTAACTTTGACCTCTTCAATCTTGCCGTAGAAGAATTCCGCAAGAATACCGGAGCAACGCCGGAGGACACTGTAGTGCTTATTGAGGTATTGATGGGAAATGTATTGGATGAGAACTCAAGCATCACAGACGAGGATCTAAATTACTTTGCAGAACGTGCGGAATACCTTTGTTCCACAGGAAACAATATCTTGGTATCCAACTTCCGCCGCAACAACCACCTCGCCGAGTTTGTTCAAAGCTTCAAACCAAAGCATGTAGGTATTGCAACCAACGTGTACAACCTGAAGAATATCTTCACCACACACAACTACAACAAAGAAAACTATACAAACGAGTTGTTATCCTATATCTCCGGTATGTTCAGCAAAAACGTAAAACTTTACGCCTACCCATACCTAGACAAAAAGAAAGAACAAATCGTGACCACCAAGAATATGCCGGTATCCGAAGAAGCAAAACCGCTATTCGACTTCCTATTGCAAAACAAATACATCATCGATATCGAAAACTACGACGAGAAGTTTGTTAAAACAGTATAGTTTAGATATTAGGCATTAGATGTAAGATATTAGAGTAAGGCGCCTTACTCTAATATCTTACATCTAATTTCTAATCCAAATATTTCTTAAATATCGCATACAAAATCCGCTTTTCATGCTCGTTTAATGTTGCGACATTTGGATTTTCTTGTATATAATGATATTTGAAACCTTTGATGGCTGCATCTAGGTTTTTTACGTCGAAACCGATGATGCGCAGTGCTATTTTGACATCAAAGTTTGCCGGGACTTCTTCCAGCGGTTGCTCATACCAGTATCCGAAACCTTGGTCGGCGAGGGTTTTCCAAGGGAAGCGAGACGGATCACTCTTACGCGTCGGCGCATAGTCCATATGTCCTATGAAATTGCCTTGCGGGATATTGTACGAAGTCTTTAGCTGTTGCAGCAACTTCACCAAAGCCTGTATTTGAGCATCTGGCCATGGATCGGTAGTACCATTATTGTCAAGCTCGATACCGATCGAAGATGAATTTAAGTCTGTATCATTGCCCCATTTGCCGGCTCCGGCGTGGTGGGCTCTGAAATAATCGTTCACCATCTGCACGATCTTGCCATCCCGACCAATTACATAATGCGAGCTAACGCCAACCTTTTGATTATGGAAAGTCTTCACCGTCTGATCTAGCGACGCTTGTGCCGTATGATGGATCATCACGTAATTAGGCTTCCGCATCCCAAAGTTAGTAGAACCAATCCACGCCTTTTGATCAGCACCAATCTTCGCTAGCTGACCTTCTACGGGCGCTTCCTTGTAGATTTCCGAAAATTCCTTTGCTTTTTTCTTATAAACTTTCTCCGTTGCGGCATATTTACCACCTCCGCAAGAGGTCGCCAATGCCGCAATAACCAAATATGTAAATACGTTTCTAATCATTTTCTCTATCTCATTTAACCAAAAGCAAACACCCCTTACAGAGCATCAACCACAAATTCAGGCCGCCCAACTCCCGGTTCCAGCTCGATCAGCTGAAAATTCCGAAACTCCATCAGCGCGCCTTCCGCTTCCAGGCAAACATAACCTTTTCGCTTTGAAGCCAAGCGGATGCTATTGACAAATTTACCATTTATAGCCAATTTTACGGTGCCATCAATACAAACAACAGTATACTTGTTCCATTCCCCAACTCCCAAACAGCGATTCTCGATCGACTTACTGCGGTCTCCACGAGGATTATCCGGTGATGCGGTCATTCCTCCGGCACCAAACAATTCCCCATGCACGTAGGCAATCGGCGGTGTAACACCGTCCCTTGTATTCTGATTCACCCAATCGAGCTCTAACATCTGTACTTCCATGCCCATCGGCAGGTCATTCTTCCCAGGAACCGCATCCGACCATACAAATACCCCTGAATTACCTCCTTTTTCCAAATGTCGCCATTCCACATGGATGATAAAATTCTCATACATTTTCTCTGAGCGGATCACTCCAATTGGATTGCCCTTGTTCACCAAAACCTTCCCTTTGGGTATCCAGGTCGTATCCGAAGTGTTTACATCAATCCACTGTATCGGCTTTCCTTTTGCCTTGGGATTGACGATAGATTCATCAAAACTTTTCTCCACACCAAAGGTGAAAAGCTTTTTCTGTGAACTTGCTCCCAAGGAAAAAGCCATAAACATTAGAAATAACGTTGCGCCCAATAGGTTTAGTCTCTTCATATCAGTAGGTTTTAAGTATCCCTAAGATAAGGATTTGCTGACAACTAAATCAAACCCAATGTAGACCCAATGTAAAGCACTTCAAAAGCGGTTATGATTGGGGTTTGTATTGGGTTTGAAAGGGGTATAAAAGGGCTTTAAGTAAAAGGAACTGTGTAGCGGGTATTAGGAATGCGGGATGTGTTGTTGAACTAGGAAAGAGCCCCCTCTAAAAACAAAAAAAAGCTGCCCCAATAGGAGCAGCTCTTTAACAGACGCAAGGTCTAATATCTAAAATCTCACATCTAATCGCTACCTACGCTTCTGCGTAAGCTTCGATTGGAGGACAAGAACAGATTAACGTTCTATCGCCTTGTGAGTCGTTTACACGACCTACGGAAGGCCAGAATTTATTGATTCTTAAGTATTCAACAGGGTAAGCTGCTTTTTGACGCGAGTAAGGTCTATCCCACTCGTCTGCAGTTACTACGCGTGCCGTATGTGGCGCATGTTTCAATACGTTATCTTTTTGGTCAACCTCGCCATTTTCTACAGCAGCGATTTCTTGGCGGATAGCGATTAATGCTTCGCAGAAACGATCTAACTCTGCTTTAGACTCAGACTCTGTAGGCTCAACCATTAAGGTACCAGCAACAGGGAATGACACAGTTGGAGCGTGGAAACCGTAGTCCATCAAACGTTTTGCGATATCTGCAACTTCGATTCCTACGTTTTTGAAACCACGACAATCTAAGATCATCTCGTGTGCACAACGTCCGTTAGCACCAGCGTATAATACCGGGTAGTGCGACTCTAAGCGTGCTTTAATGTAGTTAGCATTTAAGATGGCAGTTTTCGTAGCATCGGTTAATCCTTCGCCACCCATCATTGCGATGTATGCGTGGGAGATTACTAAGATAGATGCTGAACCGAAAGGTGCTGCAGATACAGCTGAGATACCCTCTTCGCCAGAGATTTCCACGACTTCGTGGTTAGGTAAGAAAGGTACTAAGTGTGCCGCTACGCCGATTGGACCCATACCAGGACCACCACCACCGTGAGGGATACAGAATGTTTTGTGTAAGTTTAAGTGACAAACGTCAGCACCAATATATCCTGGGCTTGTTAAACCTACCTGTGCGTTCATGTTCGCACCGTCCATATATACTTGACCACCATTTTCGTGGATGATATTACAGATCTCAACAATCGGCTCTTCGAATACTCCGTGCGTAGATGGATAAGTTACCATTAGCGAGTTTAAGTTTGCCGAATGCTCCGTTGCTTTTGCTCTTAAGTCTTCCACATCGATGTTTCCGCGCTCGTCACATTTCACAACAACCACTTTCAAGCCTGCCATAGATGCCGAAGCCGGGTTTGTTCCGTGTGCAGAAGCCGGGATTAAACAGATATCTCTATTCAAATCTCCACGGCTGTGATGATAAGCACGGATAACCATTAATCCTGCGTATTCACCCTGTGCACCAGAGTTCGGTTGGAACGACATTTTAGCGAATCCAGTGATTTCACACAACCAATCGTTCAATTCGTTGATCAATTGCATGTATCCTGTTGTTTGGTCTGCAGGAGCGAATGGATGTAATCCGCCGAAACGAGCCCAAGTAACAGGTACCATCTCGGTTGTCGCGTTCAACTTCATCGTACATGATCCTAAAGGAATCATCGAATGACAAAGTGAAAGATCTTTTGCTTCTAACGATTTGATGTAACGCAACATCTCGCTTTCAGAGTGGTAGCTATTGAAAACAGGGTGTGTTAAGTAATCAGAAGCGCGCTCTAATTCCTCTGGAATAGAGTTTCCTAATTCTTTGGTGAAACCAGATAGATCAACATCATTTACAGATTTACCTTTGATCTTCGCGAATACTTTCACGATAG
The DNA here is from genome assembly GCF_008274825.1 of Sphingobacterium hotanense. Classification (NCBI taxonomy): domain Bacteria; kingdom Pseudomonadati; phylum Bacteroidota; class Sphingobacteriia; order Sphingobacteriales; family Sphingobacteriaceae; genus Sphingobacterium; species Sphingobacterium hotanense. The sequence goes on along the minus strand of NZ_CP030848.1, from coordinate 39,361 downwards.
TTTCGATATCTGCTAGTGTCGTAGTCTCATCGATAGAGATTCCTACGGTATTATCAGCGTAGTAAAAGTTAAGCTCTTGATTCAAAGCTTCAGACTTCAATGGGCTAAGTTCTTTATCGACTTCGAAACGTAAAGTATCGAAGTAAGTCGCATTTAATTGTTTGTAACCTAAGGCTTGGATTGCTTTATCAGCAAGTTTAGTTAGATCATTGATACGTAAAGCGATGTTTTTAATCCCTTTTGGACCGTGGTAAACCGCGTAGAAAGAAGCCATAATAGCTAGTAATGCTTGCGCAGTACAGATATTAGAAGAAGCTTTATCTCTACGGATGTGTTGCTCACGAGTTTGAAGCGCCATACGCAATGCATATTCACCGTTCGAATCGGAAGTTACACCGATGATACGACCTGGGATATTACGTTTGTAGGCGTCTTTTGTTGCGAAGAACGCTGCGTGAGGACCACCAAAGCCCATCGGTACGCCGAAACGCTGTGAGTTACCCACAACAACGTCTGCTCCCCATTCTCCTGGAGGCGTTAATAAAGCTAAAGCCATTAAATCTGTAGCAACACAGATTGTGATATTTTTATCATGAGCATAAGCCGTGAACTCTTTGTATTCATTTACAGAACCATCAGCAGCAGGATATTGGATAAACGCTGCGAATACATCGTCTGCTAAGTTTTCAACAGTTAAGTCTGCCACACGGATCTCTACACCAAATGGCACCGCTCTAGTTTGCAATACATCCAGTGTTTGCGGGTAGATATTCGGGGTTACTAGGAATGTATGAGCATCTTTGTTTTTGCGCGTGCTGTATAGCATAAACATCGCCTCAGCAGCAGCAGTAGCTTCATCCAATAATGATGCATTCGCTACTTCTAAGCCCGTTAAGTCAGAAACCATCGTTTGGAAGTTCAATAAGGCTTGAAGACGACCCTGTGCGATTTCAGCTTGGTAAGGCGTGTACTGTGTGTACCATCCTGGATTCTCGAATACGTTACGTTGAATAACGCCAGGTAAGATTACATCGAAATATCCCTGACCGATATAAGATTTGAATACTTTGTTTTTTTCAGCGATTTGAGCAACCTTTTCAAGGTAAGCAACCTCGCTTAATGCTGCAGGCAACTTTAAAGGTTCTTTTTTACGGATTTGCGCAGGTACGGTTTGCTCGATTAGTTCGTCTAAGGAGCTAACGCCAAGTACAGTCAACATTTCCTCTACTTGCGAAGCGCTAGGACCGTTGTGGCGATCCTGGAATTTCTCTTGGTAATTTATGTTACTCATTTTACGATGGGATTGCAAAATTTACAATGTTTAACGTTCTGTTATCCAATTTCTTTAAGATACTTTCGCTATAAAAAATTTAGATGCGCAAAGATACGCTTTTTATGGGTAATTTTTGCCCTACCCGTAGCCGCAAAAACATTTATTAACACATCAATCGATTGCACATTTTTTTAAAATTTAGGTAATAAGATTCGGGTATTGTTTCAAATAAAGTAGTGTAACCGAAGGGAAGGTATTATATCTGAAAATCTAGATGTTTCACATGCATTTGTAAAAAAGGAGAGCTTCCACCCTACTGATCGCTGAACATCTTAAACATCAGCGGTTTAGCAATTATCAAAACGCTAAGCAATGATGGTGTTTTTCCTCTTTTCAATACATATTATTAAACAAATCACGAATTCCTTTAACTGACAAAATTTATATATTAAATATTTGTAATATTTTTTATTCCATTAATTAGATATAATTTCTTTGCTGTTTTAGTCCTGGGACAATCACCTACAATTCAAGAGAGAAAAACCATGCAAACCACTGATACGATTTTATTAGTTCGTCCCTATTTATTTAGGAAAAACGAAGAAACCGCGATCAATAACTACTTCCAGAGCGAGGAAATACCTCCTAGAAAGATCAATCAAACTGCTACTTCCGAGTTCGACAATTTTGCATCCCTGCTGCAACATGCAGGAATTCGGACCATTGTAATCCAAAACAATGGAAAACATCAAACGCCCGATAGTATCTTTCCAAATCATGTCGTTTCTTTCCACGGGGATGGCGCGACCCTCTACCCCATGTTTGCCTATAATAGGCGACGCGAGCGCAATCTGAACTATCTGGGTCAGCTTAAATGAAAGGCTTCGAATTTGAGAAATTGAATGATTACAGCGTTTATGAAGAAAGCGAGCTCTTCTTGGAAGGGAATGGTGCATTGATTCTGGATCGGGTGCATCGTATTGCCTACATCTCTCTATCCGATCGATCGCATGAGAACCTAGCCATAATCTTTTGTAACGACCATGGCTACGAACCTGTTATCTTTCAATCATTCCATCAATTCGACGCCCAGCTAAAGCCGATATTCCACAGCAATAGGATGATGTCATTAGGTATCCATTTCTGTGTTATATGTTGGGATTTCATTCCTGACATAGATGCTAGAATCAAGATTGAACAACGGCTTATCAAGACGAATAAAGAAATAATAACGATCAGTATGGAGCAAATGCATCAGTTTGCCGGAAATATGGTCGAGATAAAGAATAAGAAGGGGCACCCTTTTATCTGTATGAGCACGCGCGCTTTCGACAGCCTGACGACAAGCCAAAAAATCATATTAAGCAGACACGGGATGCTGTTGCATGCGCCACTCTATAATATTGAAAAGTTTGGTGGCGGAAGTGCGAGATGTATGATCGCCGACGTCTTTTACAAAAATTATTAAACTTCAGACTCAAAAATCATATAAAACGTCACAAACTCGACGAACTTTTTATATTTTCCATTAGCATCTGCTTCAGGATCTAAGCCTATCGTGAAGTGATTCGTATTCCCTTTATAGTTTATTTTAACGGCAATATCTTTACCATCGCTGCAACTATTACAGTCGCGTTTGCGCAAGGACATTAGATCGAGCTCCTCGATTAAACCGATTAGTTCTTCATAGCGCTCCTCCGGAAATAGGGTATAATATTCGCTTGTTATATTCGGATCACATTTGTTTCCGCGGAAATCCTGTATCATATGATCTTTCTTGATCTGCATTTTGATCAGCCCACATTTACCTTGAAGCAAATCAACATCCATACGCAATCCAACTGGATCTATCTTTTCGTCATTACAAGAAACTAGACTAACTAAAGCGATAAAAAGGAAAAAAATCGGTCTTATCATAAATGTTTATAATGTAGTGATTAGCAATAATTAACAAAGATAGATTTTTACGCAAATAATTTAAGTGGACTAGAAAGAATCTTTCGCAATCTCTCGTCTCACTCTGCTGAGGCTTTCTGGAGTTATACCCAAATACGAAGCGATCATCCATTGCGGAACACGCAGCAGCAACTGCGGGTACATGGCAATGAATTCTAAGTATCTTTCTTTAGCCGACATGGCTAACAGGGAGTTTATTCTACGTTGTAGGAAGTATATATTGCGTTGTAAGGAAGTTTCTGTAAAGCAGGTAAACTCATGATTGATCTTTCCTGCCTCTTCTAGAAATTGAGGCTGAATGAATACAACCGTGGAAGGCTCCAATGCTTTGATATAGTAGTTTGATGGTTCGTTGAAGAACATACTGGATCTATCCATCATCAACCAATTTTCTGGTGCAAACTGCATAATATGCTCGCCTCCTTTTTCATCAAGGCTGAACAGCTGCAATAATCCTTTTTCGACAAATAGGATATGCTTGCAAACCTCGCCGGCACGCATAATAAGCTGATTATGGTCTACTTCGCGAAAGTCGAATAGCGGGCTTAGGCTTTCGAAATCCGACAGCGTAAGTCCAGTTTTCGCGGTGTAATACGAGTAGAAATTAGACTTGATTAGTTCTTCAGAAGTTATCATTAGTAAAGCACACTAAATTTAAAAGCTAAGGGTTGGAAATTCTTCAACAAATCGTTGAACAATTCATCTCCGTATTTGATATAAAGCACAGCGAAATTCTCGGTACGCTCTTGCAGACCGCCATTCGGGAACAATTTATCTTTAACCCGTCCTATTTGAATGAGTGCATCCTCGTGGTTCCTTTTCTCTGCTTTTAACAATTTCTTCTCTAAGTTGTTTACCGCCTTTTTAAGGCGTGCTTTTACGGCGTCGGTACTTGGACCTAAACTTGGGTCGATCTTATGCGCACGGAGCTTAATTTTGCCAAATATTGCATTCAATTCCATCCACTCGTCTTGAAGATTCAGTCGATGCTTTGTCTTCCGACGGACATACTCGTTTTTAAGGGTATTGACAGGTTTGAAAATACTTTTGAAGGTAAAGTCCAGACGGAAAACCTTGCCAGCAACACTATCATCCGTAATTAACGCTGAATTACGTGGAACAAGGATTGGAAACTGCGTTTTATAATGGTCGAAATTTGCCTTCAGCTGCAGCCAATACACGATCTCGGCTCCCCCGCCGATGTATGCCAGATTAGGAAGGATGAGTTCTTGATAGAGAGGCCGCATCACCACGTTCGGACTGAAACGTTCTGGATGTTTCTTGATTTCTTGCTTTATCTCCTCTTCGGTAAAGAAGATATTCTGATGTAGCACTTCAAAACGACCGTCTTCTAGGCGAACGATACGTTCTCTGAATTCATCAGTGAGATAAAAGAAGTTGATTTCGCGGGCATGCACTTGGGCATTAAATCCCGCTTCCTCTAATGATTTGGAGGTTGCTTCGATATGTTTCCAGCTATTTTCTTCAAGTATATCTTTCTCAATAATTGGAGCAAAAACCTTTTTCAGCGCTGCCCTATCGGCATCAATGATAACAAGACCATAGGCTTTAAACAGCGAATTGACAAACTTGCGAGTAGCATCAGCAAGATTTAATCCGGAAAGATAGGCCTCCTCCACCAGCTCGGTCAGTTTCGTCGAATTATCCGATAAACCGAAGGTATTGCAATACTGCTTCACCACATCGGCCATGCTGTCGGTTTTCATTCGGCCGGTCGCAGAAATCCCCTCCTCTTCCCAAACAATCTTCTTTCCGTAAACACGTGTGTTGTTGATTTCCGCAAAATCATGATCTTCAGTCGCCATCCAATAAACGGGCACAAAATCCTGCTCAGGAAAGCGTTCCTTTAGGTCCTGCGCGAGCTTTATAGCCGTCACGATCTTAAAAATGAAGTATAAGGGGCCGGTGAATATATTTAACTGATGACCGGTGGTAACCGTAAATGTATTATTGCTTTTTAACCGCTCTAGATTTTCGGCAACCTCCGGAGAACTAGCTAAAAGCTCGGCATATTGATCTTTTAATTGATCGACTAGCAGTTCACGATGTTGGAACTTCTTCTGCGCCTCAATTTGCTTCTTAAAACCATCAAGATCTGGAAAATGACCGTAATAAGAGGCTAAATCTGGCTGCTTTGACAGATATGCTAATAAGGTTTTAGAAAAACTTCCTGTGTCGCTATAGTCTATGTATGTGGCTTTCATCTAGCTAGAGTAATATTGCTTCAAATGTAAAAGATAGAAGGATTCAAATTACAAAAAAACTTTCATGATTCCGCTGATTGACCAACAGTTATGAAAGTTCTCGATGGTCGGAATTAACCGACCGATCACTAAAAGTAAGAAAAGGATGTGGTTTAGGGGTTATTGTTCCTTTTATTTGACAATACTTCCATATAAATCGAAGTCTTCTGCACGGTCTACTTTCACCTGTACAAAATCTCCGATACGAGCATAGTTTGTTTTAGCATCCAATACCACTTCGTTGTCCACCTCAGGCGAGTCATACTCCGTTCTTCCGATGAAGTAATCTCCATCCACACGATCCACCAGCACTTTATAGGTATTGCCGATTTTGGTCTGGTTGATATCATAGGATATCCCTTGCTGAACCTCCATAATCTGATCTACGCGCTCTTGTTTCACTTCTTCAGGGACATTGTCTTCTAAAGAATGTGCATGCGTTTTCTCCTCATGAGAATAAGTAAAACAGCCCAATCTGTCGAAACGGGTTTCTTCAACCCACTCTAACATCTCATTGAAATCTTGTTCAGTTTCTCCCGGGTAACCGCAGATCAAAGTCGTACGCAAAGCGATATCAGGCACTTTATCGCGGATCTTGTTTACTAAATCAATTTGCTTTTGCTTGCTGGTTCCTCTACGCATAGAGGTTAGCATATTATCGCTGATATGCTGTAGCGGCATATCCAAGTAGTTACAAATATTGGAGCGCTCATTCATCGCATCGAGGATGTCCATCGGAAAACCAGAGGGATACGCATATTGCAAACGAATCCACTCGATACCATTTACATCCGATAAATGACGCAATAGATCAGAAAGATTACGCTTGCCGTAGATATCTAGACCGTAATAGGTTAAATCCTGCGCAATGAGTATCAATTCTTTTGTGCCATTCGATGCTAAGAATTTCGCTTCTTTCACTAAGTCATCGATAGACTTGGAAACGTGTTTCCCGCGCATCAAAGGAATAGCACAGAATGAGCAAGGTCTGTTACAACCTTCTGCAATCTTAAAATATGAGAAATGTGAGGGTGTGGTCAATAAACGCTCGCCCAACAACTCATGACGGTAATCCGCACCAATTGTTGAAAGCAGATCCGGAAGATCGTTGGTACCGAAGAAAGCATCAACATTCGGAATCTCAGCTTCTAGTTCGGGCTTATATCGCTCCGACAAACAGCCTGTAACAATCACCTTATTGACCTTGCCTTGATCTTTTAACTCAGAAAATTGAAGGATGGTATCAATAGACTCCTGTTTCGCATTATCAATAAATCCACAGGTATTGATCACGACGATATCATTCGCTTGGATATTATTGGCTTCATGAACGACATCCATTTGGTTGCCTTTCAATTGTCCCATTAAAACCTCGCTATCGTGAATATTTTTAGAACAGCCCAAAGTAACCACATTCACACGTGGCTTTGCTACTACCGGAGCTGCATTTCTTGTTTTTGTTCTCATATGAATGTGTAGACTACTGGAATAGTGAGTCTACGAAGTGTTTTTTGTTAAATAACTGTAAATCACCAATCTTCTCTCCTACTCCAATGTACTTTACAGGAATTTTGAATTGATCGGATATCCCGATAACCACACCGCCCTTCGCTGTACCATCAAGCTTGGTCAATGCTAATGCATTCACATCCGTTGCTTGTGTAAACTGCGTCGCCTGCTCAATAGCATTCTGGCCCGTGGAAGCGTCTAATACCAATAATATTTCATGCGGGGCATCTGGGATGACCTTCTGCATGACATTTTTGATCTTCGTTAGCTCGTTCATTAAGCCAACCTTATTATGGAGACGTCCTGCCGTATCGATAATAGCAACATCATCGCCATTTGCAACCGCAGACTTAACCGTATCGAAAGCAACTGATGCAGGATCCGAACCCATGGGCTGTGCCACAACACGAACACCTACTCTATCGCCCCACAACTGTATCTGATCAACAGCAGCAGCGCGGAACGTATCTGCTGCACCTAAAACAACCTTATTGCCGGCTTCTTTTAACTGATGTGCAAGCTTTCCGATTGTCGTTGTCTTCCCGACACCATTTACCCCAACGACCATAATAACATAGGGCTTTTGATTACCATATTCGAAGGTCTCGAAATCATTGCTGTTGTTCTCGGCAAGTAAACCTTGGATTTCGTCTTTTAATAAGCCGTTCAGATCATCAGTAGTAACGTATTTGTCTTGAGCAACACGCTTCTGAATACGATCAACAATCTTTAGCGTCGTTGTTACACCTACATCAGAGGTTACTAAAACTTCTTCAAGATTATCCAATACATCATCATCGATGGTTGATTTTCCAACAACCGCTTTGGTAATTTTCGCAAAGAATCCCTCTTTCGTCTTCTCTAAGCCCTTGTTGAGTGCTTCCTGCGCCTCAGGAGTTTCCTGCTTCTTTTTAAAAAAATCAAATAATCCCATGATGTAAATGTATAATATGTCGTTGCTTTTCGTTCAAAGATACTGAAAACGGAAATACTAAAAAAGCCCTTTTGGTACTACCAAAACGGCTGTTTATAAGATTTTTAAAGAAAAACTTTAAAAAAAAGGAATATCTTACTGCTTATTTAGTAGCCGCAGCAACAACTTCTTTTACTTTGTCGTTGTGAACCATACTCTCTTTGAAAGTATATGCGCCTGTTTTTGCAGATTTAGTAGTAAGAACTACTTTAGTATATTCTTTACCACCACCTTTTTGTAATGATGCAACTGCCTTCTTTGCCATGGTATAATATTTTTATAGACTCCGAGGAATCCTTGTTTTTTACTTAATTTCTTTGTGAACTGTTACTTTTCTCAATACTGGGTTGAATTTTTTCAACTCTAAACGCTCAGTAGTGTTTTTCTTGTTCTTAGTAGTGATATAGCGAGACATTCCCGGAAGACCACTTTCTTTGTGTTCAGTACATTCTAAGATAACTTGTACTCTATTTCCCTTTTTTGCCATTGTTTTACTTTATTTATACCCTCACGGGTGAATTTCATGATTCTATTTAATGTTGATACAACAGGCGGTCTATCTATTAAATATGACCTTGTTTGATAAATTTATCGATTGCTGCTGTAATTCCGTTTTTGTTGATCGTTTTGATTGCTGAAGTAGAAACTTTCAACGTAATCCAACGATCTTCTTCTGGAATGTAAAAACGTTTGGTCTGTAAATTAGGATAGAATTTACGCTTAGTTTTAACGTTCGAGTGTGATACGTTATTTCCTTTTAATGCCGTCTTGCCTGTTAAATCACAAATTCTTGACATGATATTCGATTTTTATTGTTGTTCTTGTTAAAAATACGTTCCCTTAGAAACGAGTGTGCAAATATCTATATTTCTTTTGGGAAATACAATATTATTTCAGGAATTATTTTTAAAATAATCGAAGACTGCTGTGGAAGTCAGCAAAAATACTGTATTTTGCATTAAATATCGCGAAGCGAATATCACAATAGTTTTCAACAATTCACAATGAACAAATATCTTTTAAGGGGAATCGTCTTTTTAACGGCGGGGATTATATGCGTGTTCTTAGGATACACGCTCATGGAAAACGAGAATAATTGGTATAAGCTGTTGATGACATTAGGTGTTATTTTCTTTGGAATAGGGTTCGTTGCATTAATGTACCGCATCTTTAGGAAAATCGATAGAAAAACACTCATCGATGATCGGAAAGAGCAACAAGAGAAATAAATCATGTTGCACCAAACCAAAGGAATTACGCTCAAAGTAACCAATTATTCGGAAAGCAGTGTTGTTGCACAAATCTATACGCAGGCTTTCGGATTGCAATCCTACTTAATTAACGGGGCGCGAAAACCAAAGGCAAAAATTTCGGTAAACATGCTGCAGCCATTCCATTTGCTGGAGCTCGTCGTTTATAATAAAGAGAACAACAATCTGCAGCGAATCAAAGAAGCACAACATCTTCCTGTATTGAAACAGATCCCGTTGGATATTGTTAAAAGTTCTATCGCCTTATTTTTGAACGAAGTGCTTTACAAAGTTCTGAGGCACCAGTCCCCGGATAAACAGCTTTTCGATTTTTTGGAAAACGCTATTATATGGCTTGATGAGACCGAAGAAGGTTTGGCTAACTATCATCTCATTTTCCTGCTAAAACTCTCGCATTACCTTGGTTTTAAACCTTCTTTGAGCAATCTTCCATATTTCGACTTATTAGAAGGAAGATTTGTGAGCATCCTTCCGGCACACGTCTATACACTGCAAGAGCCTTACAGTTCATACCTAAGAGAATTAGTCAATTGTTCATTCAGCAATTGTAACAACGTGAAGCTGAAAAGGGAGGATAGGAGCTATCTTCTACAGAAGCTCGTCGATTATTATCGTCTTCATACTGAAAACTTTGGAGAGCTCAATTCTCTGTATATCCTGGAAGAAATCTTCAATTAAAACGCCATAAAAAAGCCCATCGAAAATTATCGATGGGCTTTTACACAATAAATATATATTGAATCTATTCTCTTAGATAAGCTTTACATTTACCGCGTTAAGGCCTTTACGACCTTGCTCAACTTCGTAAGAAACTTCGTCTTTCTCGCGAATTTTGTCAATTAATCCAGAAACGTGTACGAAGATTTCGCTCTCGCCTGAATTTGGAATGATGAAACCGAAACCTTTGGCCTCATTAAAGAATTTTACTACTCCTTGTTGCATGTTATTAATTTATTATTTCTTAAAGGTATCAATTATTTTCTAAATAAAAACTAAATATTAGGATAATATGATTAAACATTTTCAATAGTCACTTGTCTATGCTGTATATCTTTTGGAAAGATTTTTGAGATTAGAAAAGCATTATACGGTTATTATGAAAAAAATATTATCAATATTAGCGCTTATCGCATTGGTGGTAACAGCTCAAGCACAAAATGTATCTATGGAAAATAGCAGAAGAGTAGCAACTCGCGGCTTTGCCGAAAAAGAAGTCACTCCAGACATCATTTACCTTTCAATTTCATTGAAGGAATACTATCAAGATGGCAATGCGAAGAAAAAGGTAGCTATAGAAACCTTAGAAAAGCAACTTTATGATGCAGCGATGAAATATGGTGTAAAAAAAGAAAACTTCACCATCCAAAACATTTATAGCTATAATGCTGCTGATCGTAAGAAAAAGAACACGGAATTACTTCAGTCGCGTCAGTATCGCATCAAAGTAACCGATTTGAAGAACTTAAATGCGATGATGGATGAGGTAGATTCGCAGGGTCTACAGAATACCAACATTAGTGGTTACGATCATTCTCAGAAGAAAGCAATTGAGAAAGAGTTAAAAACAGCAGCGGTTAAAGATGCCAGAGTGAATGCGGAAATTCTAGCAGCAGCAGACGGTGAAACTGTTGGAAAATCGCTAATGATCAATGATAATAGCAGCTTCAGCTGGAATGATGTGATGCCGCAGCCACGTGCTTATATGGCGATGTCAAAAACAGCAAACGCTGAATCTGATGCAATAGGAGGGAGTGGACTTGATATTGATGTTCGCCCGATCAAACTGACTTGCAATATCGACGCAGTATTTGAATTGAAATAACAATGGAAAACCAATATAGCTCTAAAATAGAGCGCATAAATAAAGATTTTCTTTGGGTGGAGCGACTATCTGTATTAATGGATAGTCGCTTCCGTATTGGGAACTTTCGCTTCGGATTGGACCCAATCCTCAACTTTATTCCCTTTGCCGGACAAATCGCAACTTTTATCATATCCTTGGTATTGGTTACAGTGATGTACCGAAATGGGGCAAGTGGTAAGATTGCCATCAAAATGCTGCTCAACGTCACTTGGGATGCCCTTCTAGGTTCAATACCTCTCTTAGGGAATATCTTCGACTTCTTTAACAAAGCCAACGATAAGAATATTAAACTGTTGCGTGAGCACTACTATGAGAATAAACATCAAGGAAGCGGTAAGAACATCATTTTTTTGATTGTTTCTATTCTCGCTATCGTCATCACACTTTTAATCTATGCGATGTACGCTTTAAGCGTTTGGTTGTTTAATCTCATCTTCTAAACTTTTCTTTACTTTTGTAGCTATGAGCAAAACAAGACTTTTCGCTTTGTTGGGCGTGGCAATTATGCTTATTGCTATATTGACAAATCCTTCTAAAGACGAAATAAACGACGAACTGCGAGATCGGGCGAAGGAAATCTTAAAAAAACAATTACAATATGAACATCAGGATGCTGTAGAGTTCGGAATGATGCTTTTTGGAGATCGCGTTGTAGAGGAGTTTGTCAACACCTATGTGCAAACCAAAAACTATTATCTCTTTTCGCTATGTGAAGTAAACTGGAACGGAGAAAAGGTTACAGTAGGAGGAGGGGCTTTCGGGAAGGTCTGGATCAGTCCAAAGCTTGACGAGAAAGCGAACGAGCTTATTGACGTACTAAAGAAACAATAATGCTGGAGATACTCTACGAAGATCAGGACCTCATTGCTATCAATAAACCGCACGGCCTATTAGTACACCGCTCATCCATCGCTGCAGATACTTCTGAATTTGCTTTGCAATTGTTGAGAGATCAAATTGGCAAGACCGTCTATCCCGCTCATCGTCTGGATCGCAAAACTGGTGGAATACTACTGTTCTCCATGAACAAGGAAACCGACTCTCTGATTCAGCAGGCCTTTGCCAACAACCAGATTAAAAAAGAATACTTGGCTGTTCTTCGCGGATTTTCTCCACTCAAAGACAGCATCGATTACCCTCTGAAGAAGGACAACGGAACCTTGCAGGATGCCATTACGCATTTTGAAACCCTTCAGCATACGGAAATAGATCTTCCTTTCGGGAAGCACCCGACCTCACGCTATTCACTTGTGAAGGCGATGCCACAGACAGGAAGAATGCACCAGCTCCGCCGTCATTTTGCACACATATTGCACCCCATCATAGGCGATCGGCCACATGGCTGCAATAAGCAGAATAAACTTTGGAAAGAGACCTTTGCACATGACAGCATGTTGCTGCATGCATCGCATTTATCCTTCAAACAGCCTAGATCCGGCGAACAAGTTGAAATATATGCAAAACTCCAACCCGAATTCGAAAGAGCATTGACCATTTTGAATATTTCGGACCAAGTCAGATTTACGTAATCGATTGTCCATTTTCTTAACATTTAGGAAATCAGGTCTCTTTTGTCGTTTAATTACCTATTTTTGTAGTACTAAAACACATTTAATTTTAACATGAAAAATACTGCGTTATCTAACCTGCATATTGCTTTAGGCGCGAAGATGGTTCCTTTCGCTGGTTTTAACATGCCTGTTCAATACAGCGGCATTAATGATGAGCACGAGACAGTACGTACCGGAGTAGGTATGTTCGACGTTAGCCATATGGGTGAGTTCATCTTAAAAGGTGAAAAAGCACTTGACCTTATTCAAAAAATCTCTTCTAATGATGCTTCTAAGCTTTATGACGGTAAAGTACAATATGCTTATATCCCTAATGAAGAAGGTGGAATTGTAGACGATTTCTTGACTTATAAAATTGACGACATCACTTACCTTCTCGTTGTCAATGCTTCCAATATTGAAAAAGACTGGAACTGGATCAGCAAATACAACACGTTCGGTGTAGAGATGAAAGATATCTCTGATAAGACTTCTTTATTCGCTGTACAAGGTCCGAAAGCTGCCGATGCATTACAAGGCTTAACAGACATCGAATTAGCGCCTATGGAGTACTATTCTTTCCAAAAAGGTGTATTTGCCGGTGTTGAGAATGTATTGGTGTCAGCAACAGGATATACAGGCGCTGGTGGCTTCGAGATCTATGTAGACAATGAGCATGCGGAGCAAGTATGGAATGCGATCATGGAAGCAGGTAAACAATATGGCATCAAACCAATCGGTTTAGGCGCTCGTGATACCTTACGTTTGGAAATGGGCTTCTGTTTATATGGAAATGATATCGATGATACAACTTCTCCATTAGCAGCGGGTCTAGGATGGGTTACTAAATTCACGAAAGACTTCGTGAACTCTGAAAACCTAAAAGCTGAAAAAGAAAGAGGATTGACACAAAAGTTAGTAGGCTTCGAAATGATCGACAGAGGTATTCCTCGTCATGATTACGAAATCGTAGATGCTGAAGGAAATAAGATTGGTCGTGTTACTTCAGGAACGCAATCACCAACCTTGAAGAAATCCGTTGGTTTAGGCTATGTGGATACTGCTTTCGCAAAAGACGGTACAGAAATCTTCATTTCTATCCGTAATCAGCCGATTAAAGCAATCGTTAAAAAGCCGCCTTTCGTAAAATAAGGCTACAAAATTTATAAGCAGAGGGCTATTTTTTAGCCCTCTTTTTTTGTCTTGCCAGTTCCTGTGCTGCCGCAGCTTTCTTTGCCTGAACGTCGCGGCTAACCTGTTTCAATAAAACAATCTTAAGATAGACCAAAACAACCAATAGGGCAATCGACAGACCCAGATACAACATATTCCCGCTGTTATAACCGGCCACACTACTAAGTATCAGAAATACAATACCTAGGTTCAATACTACGTTCAATATAAACTTCTTCGTCATTTCTTTTTTATTACTGGGCTTCCAATTACACTTTTTCTGAGAAAAGAGAAATAAACAATTCCTCCCACAATATTCAACAGGATAACGAATAAAGCCATTATCATTCTTTCTGTATTGCTAATGGAAGTGGAAAGCATAATTTCTCGGAGAACAAGTACCACCCATATCAACGAAACGAGCATCGCAATGCTCAAAAGGATAGGGGCAAAGCCAACTTTAAAGAGAAGCAAAAGTATAGCTAGGATATAAAAAGCCAGACTAAACAGAAAGGCCTGTTTAGTCTGTTGAATTACCTTGTTCATGGAACAAAGGTAGTGAATATCTAAATCTTTTTATCCTTATGGGAAGATTCCTAATTCTTTATAAGACTCACCAACTTTATTGATGGCACAGATAAAGGCTGCAGTTCTCAAATCCTCAACACCCTCGGTATTCTTCCAGATATCGTGGATTTCTTGATAAGAACCGATCATAGTATCTTCTAATCCAGAATATACTAAATCCACCTCATCCGGTCCACGTAAAATAATCTTACGTTCTAATTTAGAAACCTTTTGGTTCGTCATCGACTCGATGATATTCAAGATCTCTGCATACATGTTTTCGCTAAAGCGCTTCTCTAAGCGTCCATAACGAACGTGGCTTAAGTTCTTCAACCATTCGAAGTAAGAAACCGTCACACCACCGGCATTCAGATAGATGTCCGGAATAACCAACTTACCCTTGCCGTTCAATATTTCATCCGCTTCCGGAGTCAACGGTCCATTCGCTGCCTCACCAATAATCTGCGCTTGGATTCTATCCGCATTATCGCCATTAATTACAGACTCTAAAGCTGCTGGAATTAAGATATCACATGGATATTCTAGACCTTTGGCAGATTCCAAGATATTCTCAGCGCCAGGGAAGTTCAAAATAGATCCTGTAGCTTTTCTGTGCGCAACAACAGCATTCAAATCTAATCCGTCTGCATTGTAAATTGCTCCTTCATATTCAATCAAACCTACCAAAATAGCACCTTCGTCTTGGAAGTAATTTGCTGCATGGTAGCCCACGTTTCCTAAACCCTGAACAATCACGCGCTTGCCTGCGATACCTACTGAAAGCCCTAGCGCAGCCATGTCTTCCTCATTCTTAACGGCTTCACGAACCCCAAAGAAAACCCCTAAACCGGTTGCTTCGGCACGTCCGCGAACACCACCCTGAGAAATTGGCTTACCCGTAACACAAGCCTGTGCATTGATCTCATTAGGATTCAACGTGGTATATGTATCAACGATCCAGCTCATCTCGCGAGCACCCGTTCCATAATCCGGAGCCGGCACATCGGTTCCTGGACCGATAAAATTCTTCTTCACTAATTCCGTCGTATAACGTCTGGTGATCTTCTCTAACTCATACTCCGAATACTTCTTAGCATCGATTTTAATACCGCCCTTAGCACCGCCGAAAGGGACATTTACGATGGCACATTTGTAAGTCATCAATGACGCAAGCGCCATTACCTCATCCTGATCTACTTCCATACTGAAGCGAATACCACCTTTACATGGCAACTTATGATGTGAGTGCTGAACGCGGTAAGCTTCGATTACTTCGATCTCTTCTCCGATTTTCACGGGGAACTTCACACGAAGAATAGAGTTACAAGCTTTGATTTGATCGAGAATTCCTGGGGAAAAACGAGTGAATTTGGCCGCTTTGTCGAAGTTGCGAGCAACCCCTTGGAAAAAACTGTACGTTGTGTTGTCTTGACTGGACATAGATTTATTGTATTTGTTTACACTTGGTATAAATTAGTATAAAGGTAATTGTTTTATGATATTTCCAATAAGGTTACCCTGAAAAACAATGTTTTTAATCAATTGATAACAAAAGATTTTCTTTTTTATCAGAAAATCAAAAAACAAGCACAAAAACAAAAAGTCCAAGCTATGCTCGGACTTTTTATTGATAATGTTATTATCTATTAATTTCTAATATACTTCCATTTCTGGGTCGAAAGCATCTTTCCATGCTAAAATACCACCTTGCAAGTTCGAAAGATTCGTAAATCCCTCTTGCTCTAATAGCATAACCGCTTGAGCACTACGCTTTCCCGAACGGCATTGCAGAATTACCGGAATGTCTTTAGAAATCTTTTCCGATTCAATCACCACACCTGATAATGGAATATTTACCCCATTTAAATTGGATACTTCATATTCAAAAGGCTCACGAACGTCAATTAGTTGAAATTCAACATTATGATCCATCATATCCTTTAATTCCTGAACGCTAATTTCTTTCATAGTATTTATACGCTTTTACCAAAGATAATTAATTAAACCAATCACTCCGTCATTAGTTTATTAAATTTATTAAATTCAAAAAAATTTTGAAACATGAAAAAATCCTTAGCACTTTCCTTGTTATTGGGGCTAACCTTACAGTTCGGTTTTGCACAAAAACAAAAAGAACTACCGATCACTTCAACAGAAAATATCAGTAGAATACTTAATACGCTAGCTTCCGACGAAATGCGCGGAAGGTCCTCCTTATCGATTCCCGACATCTCTAGAGCAGCAGATTTCATCGCTTCCGAGTTTAAGAATATCGGATTAGTGCCTTATGCCGAAGAGAACTACAGACAATCTTTTTTAGTCAATAAATCTAAAGTAGCCAGTCAAAGCGTTCTTTGGGATGGCAAGAAGCTCAACGAGGATAAGTTCCTGATCGTTGGTGGGGGAGTAGCGGAAAATTTCAACGAAGGATCCGGCTTAAAAACCTTGCATATTACTGCAGAGGATGACTTCTCGCTAAAGTTCCGTGAATATGTACAGAAAGATGCAGATAATGCAATCGTATTGGTAGACCAGAAGCACGATACCTTCCTTGCTCGCTTCAAAAAGATTTATTCAGGGCGTGAAAACATCACAACGAAAGATCAAGCCAGTACAAGCGCTGTAAGCAAAGTTTTTGTAATTGCAGACCAACTGGCCGGCAAATACCAAATCTCTCAACAGCGCCAAGAAGAAGAGCTTCCTATGTTTAATGTAGCAGGCATTATCCCAGGCAAATCGAAGGCTGATGAATTTGTTATCTTTTCATCGCATTATGACCATATCGGAATTATCAAGCCGGAGGGGCAGGATTCTATCGCCAATGGTGCTGATGATGATGCCTCAGGTACTACTGCTTTAATTGAACTTGCCCGTTATTACAAGAAATTGAACAACAACGAACGCACCTTGATCTTCGTATCTTTTACCGCAGAAGAGATTGGTATGTTTGGCTCGAAATACTTCTCGAACAATATCGATCCGGAGAAAGTAACTGCGATGATCAATATCGAGATGATCGGAAAAGACTCGAGATTCGGCCCGAACAGCTTATATGTAACCGGATTTGACGCATCCAATTTAGGTGCATTGATGCAAGAAAATCTGAAAGGCTCTTCCTTTACCTTTCATCCCGACCCTTATAAAACACAAAACTTATTCTACCGCAGCGACAATGCCGTATTGGCCGCTTTAGGCGTGCCGGCACATACCTTCTCCACCTCACAGATTGATAAAGATGCTTATTATCATACCGTGAAAGACGAGGTGAGCACTTTAGACCTCAATAATATAAAATCAAGTATAGAAGCAATTGCTGCTGGCGCTATCGGTATCATCAATGGTACACAGACACCAAGCCGCGTAGAAAAACTAAGAGATTAGATTTTTCTGCATGACATAGTCATTCAGAACAAATTGGTAGTAGGGAATATCCACCGTCTCTACTACCTCAAATCCTTGTTTCAGGTAGAAGTGGTAGGCCTTATTGTTTCGGTTTACATTCAATTCTAAAGTCGACAAACCCTGTTTCTGTGCTTCCTCTGCTGCAAAGTCGATCATCAATTTCCCAAAACCGCGCCCCTGGGTGGCAGGCAACAAATAAAGCTTATCGATTCTGATTTTATCGGCATGGGTAGAAAGACTCATAAAGCCTTGCGCAACACCATCTTCCAAAAAGAGATAAAAAGCGGCACTCTCGCGCATTCCTTCCTGCAGCGCCGCCACAGAATAACTCTGTTCCAACATAAAATCAATCTGTGCTTTCTCTAAAACGGGACTATAAGTAGGATACCAGGTTGCTAATGCTAAATCACGAATAACGCTCGCGTCTGCTTCTGTTGCTCTTTCAATATGGATCATAAGACTTCACCAATTAATACGTAATCATTTGTCTTCTGCATGGTCACAAAACCATCCTCGCGAACTTCTAATTGATTCGCGTCTAGTAAATTTACATTACTAAACTTGTCCGTCAAATGATATGCATCAGGTAAATGCAAAATTAATCCCGCAGGTAGCCATTTCTCATACTGCTGTAGCAACACGTATTTGAAACCGTTAGAGATAAAATTAATGGTAAAAGTAGGTAGGTATGCTAAGAAATCAGCCTTTTCAAACTGATCTACGATGATATTCAGAGTATAGTTCTTTTTGCTCTCCAGATAGGCAAATAAAGCTGAATAGTAATCTTCCGAGTAACTGATGGCCAACAAATGCTCTTCCATATCGGTCGCAACATGTCCATCCACCAGCAATACATCGACTTTGATGCCCCAAGACGCTAAAACTTCATAATGCTGAGCAAGTGTAATAATCGTAGGGCTCCACTCCAACAGCTGCCCTAAATATTCAGCGTCAATATTATGCGGATCTACAACAAATAAAGCCGGTTCTTGATTCTCACGAACAATGTGATGGGATGACATATTAGGCAGATAAATAACGAAACGCAATATAACTCATCAGTCCGATACTGATTTTCAAAGCCTCTTCGTCAATATCGAATGTCGGTGTATGAACGGCAGATTGAATGCCCTTCGCCTTATTTCCTGTCCCTAAACGGTAGAAACAAGCGGAAATCTCTTGAGAATAATAGGAGAAATCCTCCGCAGCCGGCCATAGATCCAATTCAACGACCTTATCCTTACCTAGATAGTCTTCTGCATAAGCTCTAGACGCCTCGGTAATTCCCGGCTCGTTAATTAAGAATGGATAGCCCTTTCTAACTTCAAATTCGCAGGTGGCACCCATGCTGTCGGCAATTCCTTCAGCAAGCTTCACCATCTTCTCATGAGCTTCAGCACGCCAAACCTCGTCGAAGGTGCGGAAAGTACCTTCCATATAAACCTCTTCAGGAATAATATTCGTTGCCCCGTTGCCTATAATCTTTCCCCAGGAAAGTACCGTTGGTATCCGTGGGTCTGCACTACGGCTAACAATCTGCTGCAATGCTGTAATAATCTGCGCTGAAATAGCAATAGGATCAATATTCTGATGCGGATGTGCGCCATGTCCTCCCTTTCCACGAATCGTCATAAACAATTCATCGCAGGAAGCCATGTACTTGCCCGAACGAAAGCCGACTGTTCCAGTTTCCAGGAAAGGCATCACATGTTGTCCGACAATCCCCATAGGTTCCGGATTCTTCAAAGCACCTTCCTTAATCATCAGCGAAGCTCCGCCAGGAAGTCTTTCTTCCCCAGGTTGAAAAATCAGACGGATAGTACCCGCTAATTCGCCCTTCAGATCATTTAAGATTTTTGCCACCCCGATTAATGAGGAGGTATGGACATCATGCCCACAGGCATGCATCACGCCAGGGTTCTGAGAACCATAGGACCTTCCTTCAACCTCTGTAATAGGTAAAGCATCCATATCGGCGCGCAAGGCCAAGACCTTATCCGATGGGATATCGCCCTTGATCTCTGCAACAATGCCCGTATTGGCCATCATGTTGAAGGGGATATTTAAATCTCTTAAAATTTGTTGAATGAAGGCTGAGGTATTGTATTCTTCAAAAGACAGCTCCGGGTGTTGGTGCAAATGTCTTCTGTTGGTTATTGTATCTTGATAATATACTTCAGCGAGGTCTTGAATCTTTTCTTTGATATTAGACATGCTTTCTTCCGCTATTGCCATACCCAAACATCTTCGACAAATACAAAGACATTTCTATATGTCCCGCGAAGACGTCTCATATATTCGGTTGCCGCTGAACGGCTGGTAAAATCACCGACTTTAACACGATAATTAGGCTCCACATAGTCTAGATATGCCCCCATGTCGCTGTTTTGACGTAGGAAGCTATTCTGAACATTGGTAGCCTCGGTTCTGTTGCTGCCGGAATAGATCTGAACGCGGAAACCGCGAACCTTTACCCGCTTAGCATAACGCTTATCGATTTTCTTCTCCTCCAAGGTAATAGGAGTCTTGGTAGATGTAGAAGGATTTATTGCATAGTATGCGCGATATTCCTGTAAAAGCCCAATCAATGAATCTTTAACAACTAATACCTTTCCTTCTTGTGCTTTTGCAAATTGGCACAACACTAAAAAGAAGCAACCTACAATAAATCCTTTTCTAATCATTTTATTTCTTAACCTTGTTTTCCGTGACAGTTCTTGTATTTAAGACCTGATCCACAAGGACACTCATCGTTTCTTCCAACCTCTTGTTCTTTACGAATCGGTTGAGTTACTTGCGGCTCCTGTGTATTCAAATCCTCTTCACTAACGCCTGTTGGTGAACTAAGTTCCTCTTTTGTTTCCGTTGTTTTTACCTTCGGAGCCTCCGAACGAGCAGCTTGAATATTCTCTGCTTCTTGTTGTTGTCCCGGGATCTCTCCTTTAAATAAGAAACTAACGATATCTTTATTCATAGAAGCTAACATGTTTTTAAACAAGTTGTAAGCCTCCATTTTATAGATAATAATAGGATCTTTTTGTTCATAAACAGCATTCTGAACAGATTGTTTCAAATCATCCATCTCACGAAGGTGTTCTTTCCATGCTTCATCGATCAAAGCTAGTACAATGCCTTTCTCAAATGATCTGAACACATCCTTACCATTGCTCTCTACTGCTTTCTTCAAATTTGAAGCAACTTGAATGCCACGAATACCATCGCTGAAAGGAATTACGATATTTTCTATCATTCCTCCGCGCTCAGCCATTACATTGGTCAATACTGGCAATGTCATTGCTGCGATGTTTTCTGCTTTCTTATGGTAGTAATTGATTACCTGAGTAAACAATTTCTCTACTAAATCATTTCCTGATGTCGAAGCAAATTCCTCTTTAGAAATCTCCGGATTGATAGCAAATACGCGGATTACTTCAATTTGGAACTCGTCGAAGTTATTATCTTCTTTCGCCTCTAATACGATATCTTCTACAACATCATAGATCGTATTGTTCAAATCCACGTCTAAACGCTCTCCGAACAATGCATTCTTACGTTTTGTGTAAATTACATTACGTTGCGAGTTCATCACATCGTCATACTCTAACAAACGCTTACGAATACCAAAGTTGTTCTCCTCTACTTTACGTTGAGCACGCTCGATAGATTTTGTCAACATACTGTGTTGCATCACCTCGCCATCTTCAACACCCATCTTAACCATTAGGTTAGAGATACGCTCTGAAGCAAATAAACGCATCAATGGATCCTCTAGGGATACAAAGAACTGTGACGAACCTGGGTCACCCTGACGTCCCGCACGACCTCTTAACTGACGGTCAACACGACGAGACTCATGGCGCTCCGTACCGATGATCGCTAAACCACCCGCATTGATAACCTCTTCTGTTAATTTAATATCCGTACCACGACCTGCCATGTTCGTCGCAATAGTAACCTGACCCGGACGACCAGCTTCTGCTACGATATCCGCCTCTTTCTGGTGCAATTTCGCGTTCAACACATTGTGCTTAACACCACGAAGCTTCAACATACGGCTTAATAACTCTGAAATCTCAACGGAAGTCGTACCAACCAATACCGGACGGCCTGCCTCTGTCAATGTCTGGATTTCTTGTGCTACAGCATTATATTTCTCGCGAGCCGTACGATAGATAAAATCTTGACGGTCATCACGTTGAATTCCTTTGTTTGTAGGGATCTCCACAACGTCTAATTTGTAGATTTCCCAAAGCTCTCCTGCTTCTGTAGATGCAGTACCCGTCATCCCTGATAACTTGTGGTACATACGGAAGTAGTTTTGTAAGGTAATCGTCGCGTAAGTTTGTGTCGCGTCCTCTACTTTCACATTTTCTTTCGCCTCGATCGCTTGGTGTAGACCGTCAGAATAACGACGACCATCCATAATACGACCTGTTTGCTCATCTACAATCTTTACTTTACCCTCATCAACGATGTATTGATCATCGATCTCAAATAAAGTATATGCTTTCAACAACTGGTTGATCGAGTGAATACGCTCTGCTTTTACCGAGTAATCGCGCATCAACTCCTCTTTACGTTGTGCTTTCTCTTCTACAGGGATATCTGTTTTTTCGATTTCCGCAATCTCTGTACCTACGTCTGGTAAGATAAAGAAGCTTGGATCTTCTCCAGTAGCTGTAATTAATTCAATACCTTTTTCTGTAAGCTCTACTTGATTGTTTTTCTCATCGATTACAAAGAACAATTCCGCATCTGCCTTCGGCATATGGCGGTTCTGCTCCTGCATATAGTAGTTTTCAACTTTCTGTAAGATCTGACGGTGATTGCCCTCACTTAAGAACTTGATTAAAGCTTTATTCTTTGGTAAACCGCGGTAAGCACGGAATAGTGCTAAACCACCTTTTTCAACGTCTGTATCGCCATCAGCAATTGCTTTCTTAGCTTGATTCAATACGGTATTGATATAAGCTTTTTGCGCATTTACTAAACGTTCGATTCTTGGTTTCAATTGGTAAAACTCATGCTGATCGCCCAATGGGATAGGACCAGAAATAATTAAAGGCGTACGTGCATCGTCAATTAATACCGAGTCAACCTCATCAATCATCGCAAAGTGTAATTTGCGCTGAACCATCGACTCTTTGGTATTGGTCATGTTATCACGCAAATAATCGAAACCGAACTCATTGTTCGTTCCATAAACGATATCCGCTTGGTATGCCTGACGACGTTGTTGTGAGTTAGGCTGGTGTTTGTCGATACAATCAACGCTCAATCCGTGGAATTCGAAGATAGGACCATTCCACTCCGAGTCACGACGTGCTAAGTAATCATTGACCGTTACGATGTGGATACCTTGGCCAGATAGCGCGTTCAAATAAGTAGGCAATGTACCTACTAATGTTTTACCCTCACCTGTAGACATCTCTGCGATCTTACCTTGGTGCAATACAATACCACCGATCAACTGAACATCATAGTGAACCATGTTCCATGTTACGTCCGTACCAGCTGCAGTCCAACTATTTTTCCAGATTGCAAACTCGCCGTCTATAGTAACGTTCGGCTTACGAACCGCTAGGTCTCTATCAAATTGAGTTGCTGTAACCTTGATTTCTTTATTTTCAGTAAAACGTCTTGCTGTTTCTTTGACAACCGCAAAGGCTTCCGGAAGGATCTCCGCTAATACCTCTTCTAATTTCTTGTCGCGGTCTTTGGTTAATTTATCAACTTTCTCGTATGTTGCCGTCTTGTCTTCCATGTCTTCGGTAGCCTCCGCATGTAGTTTCAATTCGTCAATTTCCTTATCAATGTCTTGCAAATATTCAGCAATTCTGCTCTTAAATTCTAGGGTTTTTCCACGCAGTTCATCATGGCTCAAGCCCGATAGCTTCTCGTACTCATCCTTAATCTTCTGTACAATCGGTTGTACACCTTTGATATCTCTTTCAGACTTACTGCCGAATAATTTGCTTAAAAATTTTAACATAATTCTCTATTTCTGTATTGGCATGTACAATAATGGCTCCAAACCCTAGTAGCAGACATTTTGACATTAATCGGGCAAATTTAGTTAATACAGATGATAACTAACAGTTTCCCAAACCTTTTTTATCAATTATTTTACTAAATATATATTTTTTGATGTTGTCGGAATCAGATTCAATGTGCGGGCCTTATCGAACATACGATTGACGGCACGTCTGCCTTCATCCCCAAGTTCCTCAGAATAGCTATTAACGTACAATTCGATGTGTTTATACATGACTTCTTCTTCCATTTCTTGCGCATGCGAACGGATATAGTCAATGCCCGATTTCGGATTCGCAAAGGCATACTGCACGCTTTCCTTCAGCAACCTATTTACCTTTTCTTTGACTTCCTGCGGTAATGATCGCTTAATGACAATTCCCCCTAATGGAATCGGCGAACCTGTCGTTTTTTCCCAAAAGTCCCCAAGGTCCGCAATTTTATGAAGACCCTTGTCCATATAAGTGAACCTGTTCTCATGGATAATCAATCCTACATCGATACTTCCGTCTAGTAAAGATGCTTCTATATCCGAGAATACCATCTCTTGTTTGTTCTGCAAACCTGGATAGGCCAGACCCAACAGGAAATTAGCGGTGGTATATTTGCCGGGAATACCGACTTTTAGATTAGCAAATTCTTCAGGTAGATCGCCTCCGGCGTAACGTCCCAATTGTGCAGCTAATGCCTCATCCTTGCAGATCAATAGCGGCCCTACGCCAAAGCCCAGCGCACTTCCCGCGTCCAGCAATTCGTAGTCTTCAACCGCATAGGCAAAAGCATGGTAGCTTAATTTAGTGATATCCAAATCATTAGCAAATGCCTTCGCATTCAGCGTTTCCACATCATGATATTCCACGTGGAACTGAAGCCCCCCAGTGTCAATCTTTCCATGTATCAACGCATCAAAAATAAATGTATCATTCGGACAGGGCGAGAAGCCCAGTGTCAGTTTTTCCATAACTATAAAGCAGCCTAAATGCTTAAATTGAAATATTCTTCGTAAAAATTAACCACATCATCCCTAAGAAAGTCGCTAAGATCAATCCTGTTGCTATCTTGTCAAAGCCCTTCTTATGCGAAATCCATGCAGCCACCAGATTAACCGTCGCGGCAAGCACATAGAAGCCCGCTGGCTTCGTAGGAAATAGCTGTAGATGCAGTTCCGTAAATTCAGTTAAATAATAAGCTAATGCCGGACTGATTGCGCCCAAGATTAAACCCAATAAAAAATTATTCTTCATCGCTTACTTATCGTCAAAATTCCAAGAATTCAACTCCGGAATTGCATGATGCGCTGTCATGTCAAATTGTGTAGGAACAATGGAGACAAAGCCATTGGCTAGCGCATAAACATCCGTATCCTCGCCGCGATCCTGTAGCAGGAAATTGCCCGTCATCCAAAAGTATTCTCTGTTGTATGGGTCTAAACGTTCATCGAACTCCTCAAACCACTTCGCATTTGCCTGACGACATACCTTAATGCCATGAATATCCTTAGCTATATTCGGAAAATTGACATTCAACAAAGTGTTCTTTGGAAGACCATTTAACAGAACCTGCTGCGCAATAGTCTTCACATAAGATCTGGTATGCGAAAAATCAGCGTTATGCGAGAAATCATCTAATGAAAATCCAATCGATGGAATATCCTCGATAGCTCCCTCTACCGCAGCCGACATCGTTCCTGAATACAACACATTAATCGAATAGTTCAACCCATGATTGATTCCCGAAACACATAAATCAGGTTTCTTGCCTTTAAAGATCTTGTTAACCGCCAATTTAACACAGTCAACAGGCGTACCGGAGCATTTGTACATCTCCACGCCAGGATATAAATCAATCTTATCTAATCGTAAAGGTCTACCGATTGTAATCGCGTGTCCCATGCCCGATTGTGGACTGTCAGGCGCCACAACAATAACATCCCCGATTTCCTGCATAACTTCCAAAAGCACTTTAATGCCCGGAGCAGTAATTCCATCGTCATTTACGACAAGTATAGTAGGTTTCTTTTTCGACATATCGCTAAGTTAGAGAAAAGATATGAAAAGTAGGATTTCGCAAAATCAAGGTTATGTTATTTTTGGGATAGTAGTTAGTATTTAGTATTAAGACCTATGGCGGGTAGTAATATTAGATAAGAGTAGGGGGGTGTCTTGACCTTTGGTTTCCAAAGGACCGTTTCTCTTGAAAAAGAAAGGATGGATTCTAGGATTGGCAGGATATTTTGGTTTGGACCTTTGGCTTCGAAAGGGGCGCTTTCCATGGGTTAAGCCTGCTTCTGCTTAATCCCCTTTCGAACCCAATGATAACCCAATACAAACCGCAATCAAAGCCGCTTCAGAAGTGCTTTGATTGGGGTTATATAAGATAATGAAAAGTGAGTGATGTATAGAAGTTGATATTCTGCACCAACTTTTCAGAAATAAAGATTAGTAAATACTTAGTAAGCGACCATAGGTCTTAATACTAACTACTAAATACTAACTACTATACGCCTATCCTAGGCCTTTAAGCCAAGTGATAACGTCTTCTCTTGTTTGTCCGAGTTTTTGTTGAAGTCTTCCTAATAACTCATCATCTTTTCCTTCTTCATACTTCAAATCATCATCAGTCCAATCAGCATATTCTTGCTTGATTTTACCTTTCATCTCGTTCCATTTTCCTTTTAAATCTAACTTATCCATTTTTTAATCTCCTTTTTTTGTTGTGTGATTACTTTACTAATTACAACAGGGGATTGCAGGATTTGTTTTGAATTTTTTCGGAAAGAGTGGGGGTGATTTAAGAATATAAACCCTTTTTATCGATAAACTCGATGACCTTATCTGGCGTATAGAATTTAATAGATTTGCCGTTTTTGACAGCCTGGCGCAAGAATGTGGAAGATAGTTCCATTACTGGGGTTTCAGTCATGGTTATGGAAGGATGGTTCTTCAGCTCTCCGCCGTCATAGCCGGGGCGAGGATAAACCACAATGCGATAATCCCGGAGTAGGATATCCGCATTTTTCCATTTCATTAATCCCTGTAGATTGTCCTCTCCCATGATTAAGATAAAATCCTTCGTTGGATATTTTTCCTTCAGATGGGTCAGGGTATCTATGGTATAAGAGGGTTGGGGCAATTTAAACTCAATGTCGGACGCCTTTAATTTGTCGACACCCTCGATTGCCAGATTGACCATCTCCAACCGATCGTACATATTGCCCAAACTCTTCTTCTCTTTGAATGGGTTTTGCGGTGATACCACGAACCAAACCTCATCCAAAGCGGTATAATTTGCCATATAATTAGCAATAATCAGGTGACCGATATGCACCGGATTAAAAGATCCGAAAAACAAACCTACCTGTGTATTGCTCATTTATGAATTGATAAAATCTAAAACTAGCTTTTCTGCTTCCGCACAAGCGGTTTCTAAATCGTTGTTCTGAAGCACCACGTCAAACTTGTTAGCAAAACTTAATTCATGCTCTGCTTTTGCAAATCGCTCTTTCAACTTCTCCTCAGAGTCTGTGCCACGACCTGTTAGGCGTTCTTTCAGCACTTCTAAGGATGGTGGATTTACGAATATCGCTAAAGCTTCCTCCGGAAATTTAGACTTTAAGCGCAAGCCTCCCACAACATCAATATCAAAGATTACATGCTTGCCTTCGTTCCAAATGCGTTCAACCTCTGCGCGCAGTGTTCCGTAAAAAGTACCGCTATACACCTCTTCAAACTCAATAAACTCTTGTTTGGCTACTTTATGAAGGAAATCTTCTTTAGAAATGAAATAATAGTCTACACCATCTTGCTCGGTTCCGCGAGCTTCCCGTGTACTTGCAGAGATAGAAAAAGCAATCTTATCCCCGTGTTTTTCCAATAGTCGTTTAACTATGGTTGTTTTTCCCGCTCCGGAAGGAGCAGAAAAGATTAATAATTTACCGTTCATGCTATAGTACGTTTAGCAATTGCTCTTTTACTTTTTCTAATTCATCCTTCATCTTCACGACGATCTGTTGGATCTGCGCATTATTGGCTTTAGAACCAAGGGTATTGATCTCACGACCCATCTCTTGCGAGATGAAACCTAATTTCTTCCCATTAGAATCAGCACCGTTCAATGCATCGATGAAGTAGTTACAGTGGCTACGAAGGCGAACTTTCTCTTCGGTAATATCTAATTTCTCAATATAGAATACCAACTCCTGCTCGAAGCGGTTCATATCGACATTTTCCTTACCGACCGCCTCTTCCATATATTGGTTGATGCGTTCGCGAATCAATGGGATACGGCTACCCTCTACTGATTCAACCTCTGTAAGATGTGATAAAATCAATTCTACACGATGTTGCAAGTCTTGTTTAAGCACATTGCCCTCGTCCTTACGGAAGGTGTTGAATTTTTCTACAGCAGCATAAAAAGCCGATGTTAGGACATTTCCTTCTTCTTCATCTACTTCATCATCATGACTGATTACCTCAGGCATATTCAAAGCTTGCTCGAATAGGTTGGTTTTGGAATCGCCCAATTGTGTTGCAATTTCCTGAAGCTGCACATAGTATGCTTTCAACAGCTCAGCATTGATAGAGGCTCCTTTTGCCGTTTGGTCGACATATTCGGTAGAAATGTTGATATTGACTTTTCCGCGCTCGATCAGCTTACTGCATTCCCCGCGGAGGAATAGTTCCTTGTCAGAAACTGCTTTTGGTAGGCGTAAGTTGAGTTCTAAAAACTTAGAATTTAAAGACTTGATTTCTACGGTATATTTAACGGTTCCATTATCGGCAGAACCAATACCATAACCTGTCATTGATTTTATCATATGCAAAGGTATAAAACTTCAAGAAAAGAAATAAGCCTATTTACCAATCATGTTTAGCGATAATGACACAGATATAGGTTTTGTAGGTCGAGCCCCGTGGAACGCGCGCAAAGCCTATCCCAACATCCTTGAGTGAGCCATTCCATTGGTCCATACCTAAAAGATGTTTGCGATGCATCTTTCCCGGCGATCCATGACCAATAATAAATGCCTCGATAGCATCCACGCCACTAGCGTGATTTGCTGCAATAGACTCAAAATTATTATTAGAACGGCGCTTCAGCCAATCTTTATTCAAGTCGTAGCCTGCCTTTTGGATATAATAATTCGGTCCTATGCCTTCAGGGTTGGTATGATCGAAATAGTTTCTATTAGCCATATCGTAGGCTCTATACTCTGCTACCTTCGCTAAATCCTTATTCCAAACCAACTTGGTGCGGGTCACCTGTTTGATATTCGAGATCTGTAATGCTCTGCGATATTTTTCAGGATTGCTACGAATTTTATTGAGATACTCATAGGCTTTCTTCGCTTCTGAACGGTCAAGTTTAATGTTTTTCTGTGCAAAAATGGGGTTCACCCATAGGGCAATAGCAAGTAATAGATAGCGCATAGTTTTTCTTTTTACAGACTAGTAACAACAAAAAGCGTTTAAACAGCCTTCGTTATTTTTTACTGTTAGAAAAACGTGCTTTTATGACTTCTATTATAGCCGGTAGGAGTGAGATACCGATAATCGCCAGTACCACAAGGGAAAAATTATTTTTCACGAATGGAATCTGTCCAAAGAAATAACCAACAATCAGGAACAAGGATACCCATAAGATACCACCGACGATATTATAGAGCCCAAACTTACTATAGGGCATCTTCACAATACCGGCAACGAATGGGGCAAAGGTGCGGACAATAGGCACAAAGCGGGCGTAGATAATAGTTTTTAACCCGTATTTGTTGTAGAAATTTTGAGTCTTTTCGAGATAGGCAGGTTTAAAGATTTTAGAACCCGGTTTGAATACTCGGGCACCGAAATGTTTCCCTATTTCATAATTCACGAAATCGCCTATAATAGCGGCGGCAATCAGTAAACCCATCATCACAAATAAATTGAGATCGGTCTCCGGCTTGGCAATCAATGCGCCTGCAGCGAATAAAACAGAATCTCCGGGCAAGAAGGGCGTAACGACAAGACCTGTTTCAGCAAAGATGATCAGAAAGAGGATGAGGTAGGTCCAAGCTTGATATTCTTGGGTGATATTGACCAGATGCACATCAATGTGCAGGATAAAGTCGATGAGGGTACTGATAAGTTCCATTGTTCATTTAAAACTTTGTAAAAGTCTTAAAGTTTGAGCGAAATAACAAAATAGATAAAAGACATTTTGAAATTTCTATAACAATCGAATAGATACAAAAAAAGGAAGCTTTTTAGGCTTCCTTCTTTTTTCCGTATTTTTCTTTTACTACTTCGATAATTGGAGGCAGCATCGATAATAAGATAATGGCGAAAATAACAATCGTGAAATTGTCTTTGATAATAGGTAAACCACCAAAGAAGTATCCTATGAATAGGAAGGAGGTAACCCATAAGATTGCGCCGATTACATTATATGATGCGAATTTAGCGTAGGACATGGATCCTACTCCCGCCACGAAAGGAGCAAATGTTCTGATGATTGGAACAAAACGAGCATAGATAATGGTCTTTCCACCATACTTCTCGTAGAATTTCTCTGTTTTCTCCAGGTATTCTTTTTTCAAGAACTTATATTTCCCGCTGAATGCCTTCGGTCCGATATACTTCCCAATATGGTAATTGACCAAGTCGCCCAGAATACCGGCAACCATCAATAGAATCCACATCACAAAGACATTTAAATCTGTTTCAGGTTTTGCGATAATAGCTCCTGCTGCAAATAAAAGGGAGTCTCCAGGTAGAAAAGGAGTAACGACAAGACCAGTCTCTGCGAAAATAATAAGAAACAAGATCAGGTATGTCCAGGTCTGATAGTTATTGACGATTTCCACAAGATGGTCATCGATATGGAGAATAAAGTCAATAATCGAATAGATAAAATCCAAAGTCTTTCGCTAATTAAATATTGTTCAACATCACAGGCATCACTAACATCAAGACATCAACACCGTCTTCTTTGATTGCTGGCAACAATAAGCCCGCACGATTAGGTGTGCTCATCTCTAACACGACTTCTTCGCAGTTCAAGTTGTTCAACATCTCTACTAAGAATTTCGCATTGAAACCGATCTCCATGTCTTCTCCTTCAAATTGACAGCTTAAGCGCTCATGTGCTTCGTTAGAGAAGTCTAAATCCTCTGCTGAAATATGTAGTTCAGATCCTGAGATCTTTAAACGCACCTGATGTGTTGTCTTATTAGCGAAAATAACAACACGACGTAAGGTGTTTAAGAATAAGGAACGATCTACTGTTAGCTTATTCGGGTTTAAGCGAGGTATTACAGCTTCGTAATCAGGATAGCGCTCGTCGATTAAACGACAGATAAGGCTGATGTTTCCAAACTGGAAGAATGCATTTGTATTATTGTATTCGATTGAAACATTGACATCATCCGATGGCAAAGAAGACTTCAACAAAGTAAGTGCTTTCTTAGGAAGGATAAGTGATGTCGGCTTTTCAGCACCGATATCCGTACGGCGATAGCGAACTAATTTGTGCGCATCGGTAGCTACGAATGTGATAGATTGTTCTGCCAATTGAACTAATACACCAGACATTGCTGGGCGAAGTTCATCATTGCTCACCGCAAAGATTGTTTTGTTGATTGCTTCCAATAGAACGGGAGCAGCCAAGTTTACTGTTGAGATGTTATCAACAACCGGTATTTTAGGGAAATCATCGGCATTTTCACCGCTTAATTTATACTTACCATCACCCGCACTGATCTCAATGGCTAACGTGCTCATATCAACAGAGAATGCTACTGGTTGATCAGGCAATGTTTTCAATGTTTCGATTAAGATCTTCGATGGCATCGCCACGCGACCTTCTTCTTTCGCTTCGATCTGCAAGCTGGTAACCATACTGGTTTGCAAGTCGGTAGCTGAAATTGTCAACAAGTTATCTTTGATTTCAAACAAGAAGTTCTCTAAGATTGGGAGCACTGTGCTAGAGCTAGATGCGCCGCTAATAGATTGTAATTGTTTTAATAAAATAGAGGTGGATACAATAAATCTCATTTCCTGGGAAAAATAGTTTTTATATGCAATAATACAGAAAAGAATCTAAATATTTCAAAAGCAAATGTTACTTCCTCCGTAATAAAATCAAAGCGGTATCTATATTTTTGTAACTTTGCCTATAAAGTATGCAGTTTAAAAGGATAATAGGGCATCAAGCACTTAAACAACAGCTTGTATCTACCGTTAAAGAAAATAGAGTGAGCCATGCACAGCTCTTTTTGGGCCCTGAGGGCTCGGGGAGCCTAGCACTCGCTGTAGCCTATGCTCAGTATATCAACTGCGAGGATAAACAAGATGATGACAGTTGTGGCAAATGTGCTTCCTGCATCAAATATGAAAAGTTAATCCACCCTGATTTACATTTCTCGTATCCCTTTTTCGCTAAGAAAGCAGACGAAACCGCTACGACCTATATGGAAGAGTGGAGGACGGCATTTTTAGCTAATCCATACTTAAGTTTAACACATTGGCGAGGACAGCTAGAAGCTGAAAACAAACAGGCGAACATCAATATCGCTGAAGCGCATGATATTATCAAAAAGCTTAGTTTGAAGTCCTTTGAGGCTGAATATAAGGTCTTGATCATGTGGCTTCCGGAGTATTTGGACACGCAAGGAAATGCATTGCTAAAGCTTATTGAAGAACCGCCCGCAAAGACACTCTTCTTATTAGTTGCGGAAAATCAAGACAAGATATTAAATACCATTATTTCCAGAACGCAATTGGTGAAAGTCAATAAGCTGAGTCATGATGAGTTGACATCTTATCTAATAGAAGAAAAACATATAAACAGCGACCGAGCAAACGAAATCGCTTTTATAGCGGATGGTAATATACAGGAAGCCATCGATCAGCTTGCCGAAGAGGAAAATGCTCATTTTGACCTGCTGATACGTTGGTTTCGCTTTATCGTTACGGACTCTGGGCTAAATATCATACAGCTTTGTGAAGAAGAGCTGAGCAAATTAGGGCGAGAGAATCAAAAAATCTTCCTGATCTACAGCATAAACGTGCTCCGACAGATCGTTTTGATGCAGAATGGAGCCTCAGATATGTTGTTTTTGAAGGGAGAAGAACTAGATTTCGTAAAAAAGTTTGCCGAAATAACTAGCCTAGAACAGCTAACAGAGGCGATTGACCTGCTCGAGAAAACACATTATTCTGTTGAAAGAAATGCAAATCCTAAAATATTATTTTTAGATTTATCTTTGCAGTTAGTTTTATTATTTAAATACAAGACGTCTCTTAAGGAGACTCAATATATATAAAAAGGAAAATATGGGATGTGGCAGTTGCTCATCCGGGGGTGGTTGCGGAAGCAATACACTTGGTACTGTTCCGGCCGGTTGTAATAACAACGGGACCTGCATGACCAGCGGATGTAATAAATTAGATATATACGATTGGCTAGTTGATATGGACTTGCCTTCAAATTATAAACCGTTTGATATTGTTGAAGTTAGATTTAAAGGTTCTCGAAAGGAATTCTTTGTAAATACCGATAACATCTACTTAGAAATGGGCGAAATGGTGGCCGTAGAACCTAATACCGGGGGATACGATATTGGCCATGTTTCATTAACAGGCGAATTAGTTCGCTTGCAGCTCAAGAAAAACAATATCAAACCAGAAGATGTAGTCAAGAAAATCTACCGGAAAGCTAACGAAAATGATGTTGCCAAATATCAGTTGGCGAAGGATCTGGAATGGGAAACCATGCACCGTGCTCGTAATTTAGCGCTGGAGCTAGGTCTTTCCATGAAAATATCCGATGTAGATTACCAAGGTGATAAGACTAAAGCTACTTTCTATTACACGGCTGAAGGTCGTGTTGACTTTAGAGAGCTGATTAAGCGCATGGCGGAGGCGTTCCGTATCCGTATTGAAATGAGACAGATCGGGATGCGACAGGAAGCTAGCCGCTTAGGCGGTATTGGTAGCTGTGGTCGCGAGCTTTGCTGTTCTACTTGGTTAACCGACTTCAAAACAGTTTCTACGTCTGCAGCAAGGTATCAGAACCTTTCGCTGAACACGTTGAAACTTGCCGGACAATGCGGTAAGTTGAAATGCTGTTTGAACTATGAACTGGATAGCTATATGGATGCGCTGAAAGACATACCTTCCAATATCGAACGTATCGAAACCGAGATAGGCGTAGCATATTTACAGAAGATCGATATCTTCAAAAAGACCATGTGGTTCTCTTATCCGCGTGCTGAAAGCTGGATTCCATTATCGGCAGAGAAGGTTAAGGAATTCGCTGCAATGAACGCAGATGGTAAAAAACCTGCTGAGTTAGGCGTTGTACAAGATGATGAGGACGATAAGGTAATTGCGCCAGACTATGAAAACGTAGTTGGACAGGATAGCTTGACTCGCTTAGACGACCGTAATAGAAAGAAAAGGAAGAAGAAAAAGAAATCTCCTAACAATACGAACGATAAGCCTCAGGATAATGCAGCAAGACCTAAACAGGAGGCAAATCCACAGGTAAAGCCAGCAAATAGGAGACAAAGGCAAAAGCCTAATCCGAACAACAATACAGAGGGTCAGCAACCGAAAGCACAGTCGGCTGAAGGTAAAGAGGGAAATCAAAACCCTAGACCGAAAAGACGTCCGAACAATAATAGAAATAAAAACAATAACAGACCTCAGGACGGAGGTTCGAAACCTGAAAATTAATACCGTAAAGGAATGAAAGCATACATCGGTTTGTTTCTTATGCTCGTCTTCTTGCTGAGTTCATGCCAAGAGGGCTACTTCTTTGAAAAGAATATCGATATCCCAAAACAAAGTTGGGACTATAATAACAAACCCGCTTTCGATGTACAGATAACAGCGCCAAACACTAAGTTTGACGTCTATGTCAATCTTCGTCATAATGCCTATTATCCCTTTTCCAATATTTTTATTCTATTGCATGAAAAGGGCAAGGGACTTAAAGACACCGCATATCGACATGAGGTTAAACTGGCGGAACTAGACGGCCGCTGGACAGGCAAGTCGGCGGGAAACCTTTACGAGCAATCGATACTGGTGAAAGAGAACTTTACATTCCCGGATACGGGGAAATATGTATTCTCTATTGAACAAAATATGCGTGAGAACCCACTTCATGGAATTAATGATGTGGGTTTGAAGCTTATTCAAAAGTAAGGTTATGCTGATTCTACGATGGTTATTACTCCCTTTTACCATCCTCTATACCCTTATTATATGGGTTAGAAATCAATGCTATGACCTAGGCATATTCCAATCTAAATCCTTCCCTGTAAACACAATCGTCATCGGTAATTTAGCAGTTGGCGGAGCTGGAAAGTCTCCATTAGTACAGTTTTTAGTAGATAAGCTTCAACAGCGTTATAAGCTTGCGACGCTCAGCAGAGGCTATGGTCGGAAAACCAAGGGCTTCCGGAAAGTAGAGCTTTCTGATACCGTGGAATCTGTAGGAGACGAGCCGCTGCAGATTAAGAAGAACCATCCACATATTACCGTCGCTGTCGATGAGAATAGGGCAGAGGGTATCGAAATCCTTCAAAAGGATCACGATCTTATTCTGTTAGACGATGCTTTTCAGCATAGAAAGGTAAAACCTACCTGTTCCATTTTATTATTTGATTATTATTCCATCTTAAATCCTATCCTGCTGCTGCCTACCGGCAATTTTAGAGATACCTTCGACCAAACTAAGCGCGCCGACATTATTTTAATAACCAAATGTCCAAGTACTATTCGGCCGGAAGAGAAGAATCACATAGAACAGAAGATCAGAAAGCACAATGCGAAGGCTAGTATCTTTTATTCCAACATAAAATATTTGCCGATAAAGCCTCTATCTTCTGATATAAGTGTAGATAATCTTTCGGACTACTCTTTACTGCTTATTACAGGAATCGCTAATCCTGAGCCACTAAAAGAGCATCTGATCAATCTTGGAATATCGTTTCAACATATTGCATATCCCGATCATCATGATTTCCAAGCGAAGGACTATAAAAAAATTTTATCCTGTTATGAGGAAGTAGCTAGCAAAAAGAAGCTTATACTGACAACAGAAAAGGATGCGCAGCGTATGGACATCAGCCAATTAGTTCATATTCCTGTCTATTATATCCCCATTGAAACGAATATTATTGAAGAGAATAGCTTTCTAGAGCAGGTCGTGGAAAAGCTATCTAACTAAGACTCTACGGTAAAAACACTCCTCCCGTATTTATCCCTTCCATTTCACGTATTTTTATCTCTATACTATTAAAAATATTGCTTAACAGGTGTTTAAAGCTATTTTTTGCCTACTATTTATCGAATTAAACAAGGTAAATTCTTGTTAAGAAATGTTAAAAAGTAACAAACCTGATACAAACAGATAATAAATCAGTCAATTCGGTTGTTATTATTGTACAGAAACGGAGTAAATAAATAAATTTTAAACGAAAAAAAAACACATCATGAAAAAGTTATTTTTAGCAGTATCCGCAGTATTATTTTCATTAACTCTAACATTTGCACAGGAAGTAAATCCTGAGGAAAAAGCAAAACAAACAGTTACCGAGTGGACTTCACAATTGAACTTGACTCAAGAGCAACAAACACAGATCTATGATATCGTGTTAGAAGCTAAAAAAGCAAAACACGCGATCAAATCTGATGCTGCGCAAACAGACGAAGCAAAGAAAGCAGAACAATTAGCCGCGATTACAGCTGACTTAGATAGCAAAGTGGTTGGTTTATTAACTGAAGAACAAAAACCATTGTATGCTAAAATCGTGGAAGAACGTGCTGCAAAAAAACAAGCACCA
This sequence comes from Sphingobacterium hotanense, assembly GCF_008274825.1. Lineage (NCBI taxonomy): Bacteria > Pseudomonadati > Bacteroidota > Sphingobacteriia > Sphingobacteriales > Sphingobacteriaceae > Sphingobacterium > Sphingobacterium hotanense. Next base: position 2,691 of record NZ_CP030848.1, on the reverse strand, counting down.
GAGGCACAACCACAACCTCAACAATAATCTGAAATTATTCATGTTTCATATAAAAGAGGGTTTGGACTATGACAAACCCTCTTTTTTGCTGAAAGTGTCTGTTTTCAAAGGCAATCAATAACCCTCATCCATGCTGCTGTTTCAATGCAAACATGAAAGTTTTTATACCGTACAGCAATCGAGTAAGAAGATAGGGATTATTTCCCTATCTGTCCTCTCACACCACCCGGCATACGGATCCGTACCAAGGCGGTTTGTTAGAATAACGTCGTTTGATGACGTTGTTCTCCAGTAATAGTAGTCTGCAAATCCTTCGTAACCTAGTTTAGTAAAGTATGAGTTTGTTAGCGTTGTTTGAACGATAGGGCTTGTCCCTGTCCGAGTATAGGATTTACGGGTGTTCGCATGTTGGTAGGCAAGCCAGCGTTTGGCTCCCAGTTTCATGAAGTTCCGAATTCGATTACCTGCGGTCTTCCATTGTTTCCAAAGCAGAACACGCAAGCGTCTTCGCACTAGTTTATCTAGTGCTAACATCACCTTCTTATTCGTTGCTCTACGAAAGTAATCCACCCAGCCGTGAATAATTTGCCGTAGTTTAGTCAGTCGCTCATGCATAGCAGTAACTGTATTACGTCGAGTATTTTGACGTAACTTCTCTCGGATTCGTTCGATACTCTTTGCAGAGATACGAATCTGCCAATCTCCTTGAGTTTTGAAGAAACTAAAGCCGAGTAAACTACTTTGGGAAGGTTTGCTTACCTTACTCTTTTCACGGTTCACCTTCAGCTTTAGTGTAGATTCGATGTAGCTGGTGATGTTGCGCATAATACGAGTGGCGGATTTATTGCTCTTCGTGTAGATACTACAGTCATCCGCATAACGTACAAATCGATGTCCACGGGAGCTGAGTTCCGTATCTATTTCGTTCAGGATGATGTTTGACAAAAAGTGGACTTAAAGGACTGCCCTGTATCCGCTACATTTAACATGGTGTTTCCGTACAGTTCAGGGCTTTGACTTGTTTTGCAGCCTCACCCAACACTTGCGGCCTTGTACGTAGTTTCTGTTCGTCGGACCCAGGTTTTGCCTCAGGTTTCCTTCAGATTCCACCTTGCGGTGGACACCCTTGTCCTAAGCTAACACTTCCCACTGCAAAAGCGTGTTCGGGACTTACACCCTAGAGTTATTGCACATGCTGGGCACACAAAAGAAAGGGCATCCTCATCAGATGCCCTTTTAAAATCTTTTAGCTTTACTATATGTTTAAGAAGCCTTTAACTTCTTTTGAATATCTTGCACGTAAGTTTTGAATTTCTTATCCGTCTCGATCAAGTCCTCTACTGTTTGACATGCGTAGATAACCGTTGAGTGATCTCGTCCTCCAAAGAAACTACCGATAGATTTAAGTGATGACTTCGTATGATTCTTAGCCAAGTACATCGAAATCTGTCTCGCCTGAACGATTTCACGTTTCCGAACTTTCGATTTTACCATCTCTACAGGCACTTCGAAATATTCACAAACTAGTTTTTGAATGTATTCCATTGAAATCTCTTTGTGGGTATTCTTCACAAAGTTCTTCAACATAGATTTTGCAAGGTTCAAATCGATCTCGCGCTTGTTTAATGTTGATTGGGCTAGTAATGATACCATAGCACCCTCTAATTCGCGAACTGAATTATCAATTTGATTTGCAACATACTCTACCACATTTTCTGGCAGCTCGATACCATCAGAGTACATCTTCTTCTTTAAGATCGCCATACGGGTTTCCAAATCTGGAACCTGGATATCCGCTGATAAACCCCACTTAAAGCGGCTCAATAAGCGTTCTTCAAGTCCTGAAAGATCCTTAGGCGCCTTGTCAGAAGTCAAAATAATCTGCTTTCCTGTCTGATGCAAGTGGTTGAAGATATGGAAGAAGATATCCTGCGTCTTCTCCTTACCGGCAAAGTTATGCACGTCGTCCATAATAATAACGTCCATAGCCTGGTAGAAATTCACGAAGTCATTGATCGTATTGTTCTTTAAAGAGTCAACAAATTGCTGACAGAACTTCTCACATGACACGTAAATAACAAGTTTGTCCGGAAGATTACGCTTAATCTCGTTTCCGATAGCTTGCGCAAGGTGTGTCTTCCCTAACCCTACATCGCCATAAACCATCAAGGGGTTGAATGATGTACCTCCTGGTTTGTTTGCCACCGCATAGCCCGCCGAACGTGCCAAACGATTACACTCCCCTTCAATGAAGTTATCGAAAGTGTAGTTCTGGTTCAATTGCGGATCAACTTGCAATTTCTTCAAGCCAGGAATCACGAATGGATTCTTGATGTTCTTATTAAGCGCTACAGGAACTGGAATCGACTGTCTCTTGCCCTCTGCACCATTACCATTTGAAGGAATGTTTGTTGTATAGGGAGTGTTCGCCGAGGACTTCTCTACTACGATGTTGTACTCCAAACGACCTTGCTCTCCTAAAAACTTTTTAACCGTTTTTCTGAGGATACCTACGTAATGCTCTTCTAACCACTCGTAGAAAAACAAACTAGGTACTTGAATAGTTAAAACGTTTCCTTCAAGACGTACAGCTTTAACGGGTTCGAACCATGTTTTAAAACTTTGTGTCGGTATGTTATCTTTTATGACCGCAAGACAACTTTCCCAAACACTTGTACACGTTTTTTCCAT